>NZ_AYTM02000002.1:147500-2645000 GCF_000507185.2 Pseudomonas syringae KCTC 12500 | reverse complement strand
GCCTGCCCAGCCTTTTTCAAGAACGAAACCGCGAATATCACCGGCATCGTCCTTGGCCCACACCACGAACACATCGGCGATCGGGCTGTTGGTGATCCACATCTTGCTGCCGCTCAAGCGGTAACCACCCTCGACGCTCCGGGCACGGGCAATCATCGCTCCGGGGTCGGACCCATGATCGGGCTCGGTCAGGCCGAAGCAGCCGATCCATTCGCCCGAAGCCAGTTTGGGCAGGTACTTCTCTTTCTGGGCCTGCGTACCGAACTCGTTGATCGGTACCATGACCAGCGAGGACTGCACACTCATCATCGAACGGTAGCCCGAATCAATACGCTCGACTTCACGCGCGATCAGCCCATAACACACGTAATTCAGGCCGCTGCCACCGAACTCTTCCGGGATGGTCGCGCCCAGCAGCCCCACCTCGCCCATCTCGCGAAAGATGGCCGGGTCGGTTTTCTCGTGACGGAACGCTTCCAGCACGCGCGGGGCGAGCTTGCTCTGGGCGAACTGCTCGGCCGTGTCGCGGACCATGCGCTCTTCTTCAGTGAGCTGTTGATCCAGCAACAAGGGATCAATCCAGTTAAAGCTTGCCTTACCGCTCATGCCAGTTCCTCGCGTTCAGATGAAATCCTGCAGCGATCCTAGTCCTGGCCTATGCCAGCGACAAACGAGGTTTTATCAAGCACGTGTGCTAATTTCTCACTCCGTGACACATAACTGCGCTCTAAAACAAAAATTTCAGTGAGAAGAAAGTACATGAGACGCAAGATACCCAGCACTACTGCACTGGTCAGTTTCGAGGCAGCCGCCCGTCACGAGAGCTTCACCAAGGCCGCAAATGAGCTCTCCCTCACGCAAGGCGCTGTGTGTCGGCAAATCGGCGGACTGGAAGAGTTTCTCGGCGTTGAGCTGTTCCGGCGTTCGCGCAGGGGCGTAAAGCTCACGGAAGCCGGGCTGTCCTATAGTCGTCGTGTGTCCCAGCAACTGGACGCGGTCGAGCGCGACACACTGTCGGTCATGGGCCAGCAAGGTGCCAACGCCATCGAACTCGCCGTGGTGCCGACCTTCGGCACTCAATGGCTGCTGCCGCGCCTGAAGGACTTCCAGCACAAGCACCCCGACGTCACGGTCCACCTGACCAACCGCACCCGCCCGTTCCTGTTTGCCGACACCGACTTCGACGCCGCCATCTATTTTGGCGATGCCGACTGGTCCGGCACCCAGTCGCATCGGCTGATGGGCGAAAACTCCATGCCGGTCTGCAGCCCCTCTTTCCTTGAAGGTCGCGACAGCCTGACGGCACGCGAGCTGGCCGAACTGCCGCTGCTGCAACAGACCACCCGGCCCTACGCCTGGCGCCAATGGTTCAATGCGCAGGATCTGGATGTCGCGCGCGATATGACCGGCCCGCGCTACGAACTGTTCTCCATGCTGGCGCAGGCGGCCATGCACGACATGGGCGTTGCTCTGATTCCCCCCTTCCTCATTCAACGCGAACTGCAGGAAAAGCGTCTGGTGATCGCAAACCCCCGCTCACTGCCCGGCAGCAAGGCCTATCACTTGATGATTCCGGAGCGCAAAGTGGAATCGGCATCGCTGACTGCGTTTTGTGACTGGCTGGTGGGACAGGCCTGCGCCTATCAATTACCCCAGGAAAACGCCTGAACCCGCTATCAGGTAGTACATATCTGAAATAACCTACAGATATAACCTAATGTCGCCATGAAGTAACTTCTCGTTAATCACAAAAAAACCGGCATAACCCTTTATTCATAAGGTCTTTAGGCCTATTCGCCGCTTTGCCCGGTTTTCCGCTAGAAATTTTCTATCACCTGTCTTTTGTGAGGAATAGCGCCACAAGCCTTACAGATAAAGGTCCTCGCCAGATCAGTGCGACAATAGGTCACAGTGTGACTTGTAGTTCATCTATAGTTTCGTTACAGAATGTATTGAAGCCCGCAAACTTCGCCTGCAAAATGCTCCGCCCCTGCTGCAAAGGGGGTGCTGATTGGCCAAGCCAGACGCACCAGCCGTAGTGCACTGGCCTACATACGAACGATAAAAAATCGCGCAGGAGATTTGTCGTGCACATTGGTGTTCCTCTCGAAACACAAGCGGGCGAAACCCGGGTAGCTGCTACCCCGGAAACCATCAAAAAGCTGATCAGCCAGGGTCACAGGGTTACGGTGCAAAGCGGCGCGGGCATTCATGCCAGCGTTCCGGACAGCACTTACGAGGCTGCTGGCGCAGTGATCGGTGACACCAACGAGACCTATGCGGCCGAACTGATTCTCAAGGTCGTCGCACCTGACGATGAGGCGCTGAGCCTGATCAAAAGTGGCTCGGTCGTCGTCGGCATGCTCAACCCTTTCAACAACGAACTGATCGGCAAAATGGCTGCACGTGGCATTACCGCGTTCGCCCTGGAAGCCGCGCCGCGCACATCCCGGGCGCAAAGCCTTGATGTGCTGTCTTCGCAAGCCAACATTGCGGGCTATAAGGCCGTACTGCTCGCCGCACATCATTACCCGCGCTTCATGCCCATGCTGATGACCGCCGCCGGTACCGTCAAAGCCGCCCGGGTGCTGATCCTGGGCGCCGGCGTTGCCGGTCTGCAGGCCATTGCCACCGCCAAAAGGCTGGGCGCAGTGGTAGAAGCGTCGGATGTGCGTCCGGCAGTCAAGGAGCAGATCGAGTCGCTGGGCGCGAAATTCATTGATGTGCCCTACGAGACCGACGAAGAGCGCGAATGCGCTGAAGGCGTTGGCGGCTACGCACGACCCATGCCGGCCAGCTGGATGCAACGCCAGGCCGCCGCTGTGCATGAGCGCGCGAAACTGTCGGACATCGTCATCACCACCGCGCTCATTCCCGGCCGCAAAGCCCCGGTGCTCCTCGGCGCAGAAACCGTGGCGCAGATGAAGCCCGGCTCGGTGGTGATCGACCTGGCCGCTGCACAAGGCGGCAACTGCCCGCTGACCGTTGCCGATCGAGTGGTTGTCGAGCACGGCGTGACCATCGTCGGCCACACCAACCTGCCCGCTCTGGTCGCCGCCGATGCATCGGCGCTCTACGCCCGCAACCTGCTGGACTTCATGAAGCTGCTGTTCGACAAGGACGGCACATTCTCGATCAACCTCGAAGACGACATCGTCGCCGCATGCCTGATGTGCCGCGACGGGCAAGTTGTCCGCAAGAACGGCTGAGGACACACCAATGGAAGAGCTGATTTCCCCCGGCGTCTACAACCTGATCATTTTCGTACTGGCGATTTATGTCGGCTACCACGTGGTCTGGAATGTCACGCCTGCGCTGCACACGCCGCTCATGGCGGTCACCAATGCCATCTCCGCCATCGTCATCGTTGGCGCCATGCTCGCCGCTGCGCTCACGGTCACCCCGCTGGGCAAGACCATGGGCACGCTGGCGGTCGCACTGGCGGCCGTGAACGTGTTTGGCGGGTTTCTGGTCACTCGGCGGATGCTGGAAATGTTCAGGAAAAAGGCCCCCAAGGCAAAGGATGAGGCGCCCAAGTCATGAGCATGAATCTGGTTACCCTGCTGTACCTGATCGCATCGATCTGCTTCATCCAGGCACTCAAAGGCTTGTCGCACCCGACCACCTCGCGCCGTGGCAACTTGTTCGGCATGCTCGGCATGGGCCTGGCGGTCATCACCACAATCGGTCTGGTGTTCAAGCTCGCGGCGCTGTCTACCGCTGAAGGGACCAGCGCAGGCATCGGCTACATCGTGGTCGGCCTGCTGGTGGGCGGAACCGCCGGCTCGATCATGGCCAAGCGCGTCGAAATGACCAAAATGCCGGAGCTGGTGGCGTTCATGCACAGCATGATCGGCCTGGCGGCAGTGTTCATCGCTATCGCGGCGGTCGTCGAGCCTCAATCACTGGGCATCGTTCGCAATCTGGGCGATGCGATTCCGGCCGGCAACCGTCTGGAGCTGTTCCTCGGGGCCGCCATCGGGGCGATCACCTTCTCGGGTTCGGTCATCGCTTTCGGCAAACTCTCGGGCAAGTACAAATTTCGCCTCTTTCAAGGCGCACCAGTACAGTTTGCCGGCCAGCACACGCTCAATCTGGTCCTTGGCCTGGCCACACTGTTCTTCGGCCTGACCTTCATGTTCACCGGCAGCCTCACTGCCTTTGCAATCATGCTGGCGCTGGCCTTCGTCATCGGTGTGTTGCTGATCATCCCGATTGGCGGGGCCGACATGCCGGTAGTGGTCTCGATGCTCAACAGCTATTCAGGCTGGGCAGCGGCCGGCATCGGCTTTTCGCTGAACAACTCGATGCTGATCATCGCGGGCTCACTGGTGGGTTCCTCGGGCGCGATCCTCTCCTACATCATGTGCAAGGCGATGAACCGCTCGTTCTTCAACGTGATCGGCGGTGGCTTCGGCGGCGCAACGGACTCGGCAGGCCCGGCGGGTGCGAAGGAAGCACGCCCGGTGAAATCCGGCTCGGCAGACGACGCGACCTTTTTGCTGACCAACGCCGACACCGTGATCATTGTGCCCGGCTACGGCCTGGCAGTGGCTCGTGCCCAGCATGCGCTCAAGGAGCTGACCGAGAAGCTCGTCCACCGCGGCGTCACCGTGAAGTATGCCATTCACCCGGTGGCCGGACGCATGCCGGGGCACATGAACGTGCTGCTGGCCGAAGCCGAAGTGCCTTACGACCAAGTGTTCGAGATGGACGACATCAACTCCGAATTCGGTCAGGCCGATGTGGTGCTGGTGCTCGGTGCCAACGACGTGGTCAACCCGGCCGCCAAGAACGATCCGAAATCCCCTATCGCCGGGATGCCCATTCTGGAGGCGTTCAAGGCCAAGACCATCATCGTCAACAAACGCTCGATGGCCAGTGGTTACGCAGGCCTGGATAACGAATTGTTCTATCTGGATAAAACCATGATGGTCTTCGGAGACGCCAAAAAGGTGATCGAGGACATGGTGAAGGCCGTCGAAAACGCCTAGCCTGACCCCGTGCCATTGAAGCCCCGGATCGCTTGGCGACCGGGGCTTTTTACATTCCGCGTAACAGTGTTTTGCGCTGGAACCCGCTAATTAGAGCGGTCAAATGCGACCTTGGTAGCAGGACGAAGTTCGACCAAGGCTCTAGACTTGTCGTTCGCTTCTATCTACGAGACAGACCCATGTACCGTGACCGTATTCGCCGGCCCTCCCTGATGAGCAAGGTTATGAGCGCAGCCGACGCTGCCGCCTTGATTGAAGACGGCATGACCGTCGGCATGAGTGGCTTCACCCGTGCAGGCGAAGCCAAGGCCGTACCCCACGCGCTGGCCGAGCGCGCCAAAGTGACGCCGCTGAAAATCAGCCTGATGACCGGCGCCAGTCTGGGCAATGACCTGGACAAGCAACTGACCGAGTCCGGCGTACTGTCCCGGCGCATGCCCTTTCAGGTCGACAGCACGCTGCGCAAGGCGATCAACAACGGTACGGTGATGTTCATCGATCAGCATTTGTCCGACACCGTCGAGTTGCTGCGCAATCGACAGATCAAGGCTGTGGACCTCGCCGTCATCGAATGCGTGGCGATCACCGAAGAGGGCCATCTGGTGCTGAGCACCTCCGTGGGCAACTCGGCCAGCTTCGCCATCCTGGCCAAACAGGTCATCGTGGAAATCAACCTGTCCCAGCCACTGGAGCTGGAAGGCCTGCACGACATCTATATACCCAGCTACAGACCGACACGCCTGCCGATTCCGGTCCTGGAGGCAGATTCGCGCATCGGCAGCCACGCGGTGAAGATCGACCCGGCAAAAATAGTCGGCATTGTCATCAGCAACCAGCCTGACTCGCCCTCCACGGTCACACCACCTGACGCGGACACGCAGGCCATCGCCAATCATCTAGTGGAGTTCTTCAAGAAAGAAGTGCGCGAAGACCGGCTGACCGACAAGCTGATGCCATTGCAGGCGGGGATCGGCAACATTGCCAACGCCGTGATGCACGGCCTGCTCGCGTCGCCCTTCACGGACCTGACAATGTACTCCGAGGTGCTGCAGGACTCGACATTCGACCTGTTCGACGCAGGCAAACTGACTTTTGCCTCGGGCAGTTCCATGACCTTGTCGGCGGCCAAGCACGCCGAGGTGTTTGCCGACTTCAATCGTTACAAGTCCAGGCTGGTATTGCGCCCCCAGGAAATCTCCAACCACCCCGAGGTGATCCGTCGCCTTGGCATCATCGGGATCAATACTGCGCTGGAGTTCGACCTGTACGGCAATGTGAACTCCACCCACATCTGCGGTACACGCATGATGAACGGCATTGGCGGTTCCGGAGACTTCTCGCGCAACGCGCACCTGGCGATCTTCGTCACCAAATCGATCGCCAAAGGTGGCGCGATATCCAGCGTTGTGCCCATGGTCAGCCACGTCGACCACACCGAACACGACGTCGACATCCTGGTCACCGAGCAGGGCCTGGCGGACCTGCGCGGTCTGGCGCCTCGCGAACGCGCCAGAGTGATCATCGATAACTGCGTGCATCCGGATTATCGCGGCGCGCTGAACGCCTATTTCAATGCCGCTTGCGCCGTGGGCGGGCATACCCCGCACATCCTGCGCGAAGCACTGAGTTGGCACATCAACCTGGAAGAGACCGGACGCATGCTGCCGGCTTGAACAGGACAGTTGCAAGTGAGCAAGCGCTTTCCTGATTCACTTCCTGCTTGCACCCAAGGGCTTATCGAAAAACTGTACTGCTGTACCGGTCATAAAAGTGCCTTAAAACACTAAAATCACCACAATCGATCACAAAACGCACTCATACAGTGCAGACCGGTACAGTTGCCCCATTTATGAACAAAACAGTGCCCAATCACAGTTAACTGAACCCTCACAATACAGGTGAACTGTGTCTATGGAAGCTGGACGCGCACGAGGAAAATGGGCACCAGTCAAGCAACTCACTTATCCCGCCACAAGCGGAAGGAAGTCACACCATGGAACGTACAATCAGTTCCGATCTTTTCAGCGAAAGCACCGTTAACACCGCAAAAACTTCTCTGCCTCTGCGCGCGTTCGCCAATCTGATGCTCTGGCAGCGTCGCTTGTCCAGCCGCCACCAGCTGGCCCGTCTGGATGCACGTCTGCTGGCTGACGCCGGTATCAGCGAATCCCAGCGTTACGAAGAGCTGAGCAAGCCGTTCTGGCGCTAAACATGCGCCCGCTGGTCCTTGACCGTTAGGTCTACTGCCAGCAACCCGAATTGCTTCATACAAGACCCGTCTCAGGCAACTGAGACGGGTCTTGTCGTTTCACGGGGCAGATTCAGAGGGGGGTGCGAAAGCAGTACAGATTGAGTAATCTAAAATTATGGCAGGTACAGTTACCAAATATTGCAAACTGTGTAAGCCGAAGCCGTCGACCTTCATGACAACTGCAGCATCGGTGGGATAGTCTAGCGCTCTACCTCAGCCCTTCGGCTTCGCAGGCAGTCTGTGCCCACTTGTCCAAAACGGAATTCGATCATGTCTCTGCTACGTAACCTTGGCGCTGTCTTTCTGTTGACCGCCGCAGCCGGTGCAAACGCCTCCAGCTTCATTGTCACCACCGACGCAGTGGTCGATGCCGTCAATGCAGCGACGCGCGCGACCTCCAACGTTTCTTCTTCTCTGAAAGACGACAAGATCGTTCTTGCCGCCCGTGACGATGCCGCCAGCTTCGTGGCCAGCTCCGGCGACATCCGCAGCGCTCGCCTTGAAGGCGCGTTGCAGCACATCCGTCAGGTTTTGCCTGAACTGCAAGCCAGCGATAGCCAACTGGCTCAGGCCATTCTGGCCATCTGACCGCTGCGCCCCGGCTACGTGCCGGGGTAGCTCTGGCCCGCGCATTGCGCTAGCCTTGGAGCCTGTTTTGCCGGTTCGTGAAAGTCATGCGTCTAGTGCACCTTCTGTATATCGCTCCCTTTGCCAGCCTGATGTACGTCAGTCAGGTTCAAGCGTTCGATACGACCACGCAAGGCCTGGTCAAGACCGGCTATGCCACCAGTCAGGTCTCGACAGGACCGTTCGATAACAAACTGATCATGGCTGCCCGTGACGATGCTGCTGCATTCATCGCCAGCGGCGGAGAAATGCGTGGCGCCCGGCTTGAGTCAGCGCTGCATGCCCTGCGTCAGGCAGATGCAAAACTTCATGCCAGCGACCTTGAACTGGCGCAGGCAATCCTCGTCCAATAGCCACTTTCCCCTCTTCGCGTAACTGGAGACGTCACTACATGCGTACCCCGCTGATTGCTGCTTCCCTTGGCCTGCTATTGCTGGCCGATTTTGCCCAGGCCCAGACTGTTGTGGCTACGAGCAACATCATCGTTCGTGCGTTCGGCCGTACCATCGATTTCACTTCCGACACCACCACATCGATCCGCGACTCCAAGGTCGTTCTCCAGGCCAAGGACGATGCTGCCAGTTACGTTGCCACCGGTGGTGATATCCACGGAGCCCAACTGGATGCTGCTTTCGACACGCTGCGTACCCGCGTACCGGAAGCGCGCGGTGCAAGCGATCAGACCCTGGCTGAAGCAATCCTCGCATTGTGAGGCGGTTTCGCGCCTGGCTGCTTGCTGGCGCGCTGTCGCTGGTCGGTACGCATGCCTTTGCCAGCCTGAAGCTGGAACTGCACACCGACGGCCTCGATGCGCCGCAACAGCAAGCCAGCCAGGCGCTGCTCGACGAAGCCCTGCACGCACTACCGCCCAGCTTCGTCGAAGCACTGGACCGCACCGTCGAGGTGAGCTGGTCCGCTGACATGCCGCAGAACGCCTATGGTCAGGCTGCAGGTCCTTATCAGCTGTACCTCAACAGCCACCTGCTGGCCTCGTTGACGGACGGCTCGGCAGCCACGGCCCAGACGGGCCGGCCACATGGTACGGTGCGTCGTGAGTTGCTTGCCACTGTCCTGCATGAGCTGACCCACGTCTACGACCGCGCCCGCCTGTGGTCGCCCAGCGAGCGAGCGGCGATTTTTCGCTGTACCTCACGCAGCAGTTCGCTGGGCAAGATCGGCCTGCCTGACAACTGTCGCGGCCAGACCGAGCGACGCTTCACCCTGAGTGACGATCCTCGCCTGCTGGACCTGGCGGGCTGGCAGCAATATGTCGGACGTCGCGGCGACCGCGAGGAACATAACGGCCAGGTTGCCCGCAGCCCGGACATCTACGAAACCACCAGCCCGCTGGAATTCGTGGCGGTGAACATGGAGTACTTCCTCCTTGATCCGGCCTACGCCTGCCGTCGCCCTGCCCTGTATGCATATTACAAGGAGCGTTTTGGCTGGGCACCTGCAGCCCATAACGAATGCCCGAAGTTCTACCCCTACCTGAACGCCGGCAGCGACTTCGGCCGAGAGCCGTTGGGCAAGCTGGACCCGGAGCGGGCCTATGCGGTGGATTATCTGCTGGCCGAGGCGAACCAGAACTGGGCAAGCCGCTGGGGCCACAGCATGTTGCGCCTGGTGATCTGCAAACCCGGCCGCCCGCGTGGTCCGGATTGTCGACTGGACCTCGATCAGCACCTGGTGCTGTCGTACCGGGCGTTTGTTGGCGACGTGCAGCTGTCCAGCTGGGACGGCCTGATGGGTGCCTACCCGTCGCGCCTGTTCGTTCTGCCACTAGCGCAGGTCATCGATGAATACACCAAGACCGAACTGCGCAGCCTGGCGTCGGTACCAATCAAGCTGTCGCGTCCGGAAATAGAAGGGCTGGTGCAGCACGCCGCCGAGATGCACTGGAGTTACGACGGCAACTATTACTTCCTCTCGAACAACTGCGCCGTTGAAAATCTCAAACTGCTGCGCGCCGGTACGCACAACCCCAAGCTCGTCGGCCTGGACAGCATTTTGCCTAACGGTTTGCTTGAAGTCCTCGAAGGCCGTGGGCTGGCTGACACCAGCGTACTGGACGATCCCAAGGAAGCGCTGCGTCTGGGCTATCGGTTCGACTCCTACCGCGACCGCTATCAGGCGATGTTCGAAGTGCTGAAGAAGCACCTGCCGATCAAACAGAACACCGTGGAAGACTGGATGGCGCTACCCGCCAGTGAGCGCAGCCAGTGGTTCGGCAAAGCCGATCTGCGCACCAGCGCTGCGATTCTGCTGCTGGAGCAGGCCAGCCTGCGCAGGCAACTGTTGTTGGCTCAGGACGAAGTGAAACAGAGCTACCTGGGTGCGCGGGAATTGAAAGACGGCAAAGTCTCCAACGCCACCAAAACGCTGCAGGAAATCCTCGCCAGCAGCGGGTTCCTCAGCCGGCCTGCCGAGCTGCTGGGCAGCGACGGGTACGGTTTGCCACAGGCGGGTGAATGGCAGCGTCTTGAAGCAGAAAGCAGTCAGCGCCAGAAACAGCTCAAGCGCCTGACCGGCGATCTCGACAAGGAAGTACGAGCCCTGCTGGAGCCTGAGCGTGCCAAAGAGATTGCCGCCAACGAAGCCAATCTCAAACAGGTGTCGGAGCACCTCAGGGCGTTGCACAAGGCTGCAGGCGGGCTGCAGTTGCCGTGATCAGGCCGTTTTCTTTCTCGGTTTGAGGTATTTGACCAGGCCCTGGAACCAGATCACCAGGGCCGGGTTGCCCTTGATCTGAATATCCTTGTCCTGAATGCCCTTCATGAACGCCAGCTGCTTGTTCTTCGCCTGAAGGGTATCAAAACCAAAGGCTGCATCACGAAACACGATGGCAAAGGCCGGCTCTGCAACCGTGCCACTTGCACTGCGGATCCGCTGATCGTTGACCACGAAGTGCCGCGCAACCTTGCCATCGGCGGTCTGCAGCTGAAAGGTCAGATCTTTGCCAGCCAATTGCTGCTGGAACGCCGGGTTGTTACGACTGGCGCGGGCCATCAGCAGGCCCAGCATCCACAAAAGAAAACGAAATTTCATACACGGCCTCTGAACACGCGGTTTCCGACTCGGAATCAGCGTGGCAGAGTAGCGGGTTATCGGCGCAAAACCTGTAGGACAAGAAAGGATTTCGAGGGAGATCGGCACAAAACAGTTACCGAACATGAGGATGCTGCTCCGCGTGGGAAGCAGCATCACACTGACATCAACGAATGCTGCTGATGCTGCCTTTGTTACCCGTGACCTTTACATCGACCTTCTTGAAGATGAAGTAGTCTTTGACGCTGACTTCGTAGCGCGGCGCAACAATCAGATCGGCACCGGAGGATTTCACCGCCTTGAAGGCGGCTGCCGCTTTGGTCGTCGAGACAGGATCAGGCAACGCCAGACCCAGGCCGCCACCGCCACTTGCGCCACCGTAGGTCACGCCGTCGGCGAACTGATTATCGCCGCCGAAGCTCAGGAAATTGAACAGCACGTTGGTGGACGACTCGCCGCTGATGGTACCGCCAACCTTGACGTCAGCTTTCAGGTCGGTTTTGACCGTGCCTTCCAGCGGCGCGCTTGGCTGGCTGACGTTGTAGCTCACGCAACCGCTGGTCGTGGCGATCAGAGCCGCAACAGCAGCAAACTTCCATGGCTTTTTCATTCTGGATTTCCCGAGAGTAATTGAAGGGGTGCAGCAGGGACGGCACTCTAAGGGAATCAACAACAAGAAAAAGTCAGGCAAAGCTGGGGCTTTGGAAGGCAATTACACGGAATGGAGTAGGACAATTCTCACAGGAAGCGAGAGGCAGCATCGGCGTCATGCGACAGAAACGAAAAACGGGCATCCAATCCGATTGGTGTGCCCGCCTGTAGGTTGTGCGTCTCCCGCCGAGGCGCACAACAGGGTGTCAAGGATTGACGCTGTCTTTCAGGGCTTTCCCCGGTTTGAAGGCGACCGTGTTGCTTGCCTTGATTTTAACCGGCTCCCCGGTCTGTGGGTTCTTGCCAGTGCGGGCGCCACGGTGGCGTTGCAGAAAAGTACCGAAACCTACCAGCGTGACACTGTCCTTGCGGTTCAGTGCGCCAGTAATCTCTTCAAGGATGGCATTGAGAACGCGATTGGATTGTTCTTTGGTGAGATCCGCCTTTTCAGCGATGGCGGCTGCAACTTCTGGTTTACGCATATGAAGCCTCTTTTACGGTTTTTTGTTTTTATGTCCCGCGCCGCTTTTGTAAAAAACGGCAACAAGGCGCCGCGACAGCTCTACGTAGCGGCAGACGAGGTCGAGAATGGCATGCCGAACTGACCCGCGCCAGTGCATGAATGCGGTTTATTGGCAGAAATGCAGGGTCAATCCGACAAAATGACGTGAAATCACGCCAATAACGCAGGTAGCACCTTGTTGAGTGCGAGTTTTTCCATAACCGCAGCGCCGGTCAGGGCATAGCCCAGCAGATGGCCATCAGCGTCATGACACAGCGCCGTGATATCAGCGCCCTGCCCTTCGACGCTCCAGTGGCCATCGCTGCCACGCGGCGGCGGCGAAACCACCAGCGGGCAGGCGGGCGTCTTCACGGTGATCGGCATGGGCCCGTATTTGACGGAAGTCGGGTTTCCGGCCAGCGTCTGGGCCAACGCACGAGCGCAGCTCATCAATGGCATCACGTAGAGCAGGTTCAGGCCATCGACTTCAGCGCAATCACCCAGCGCGTGGATGTTGGCGTGGGAGGTTTGCAACAGGCGGTCGACCAGAATGCCGCGCCCGGTCTGCAAGCCGGCAGCAGCGGCCAGCTCAATGCGAGGACGCAGGCCGATGGCTGACACCACCAGATCGCAGTCCATCACCTGCCCGTCTGACAAGTGCGCTTGCAGGCCCTCACCATCGCGGTTCAGGCGGGTCAGCACCGGGCCCAGATGGAAACGTGCGCCCAGGCTTTCCAGACCGGACTTCACCGCAGCCGCGGCCTCAGGGGGCAACAGGGTCGGCATGACCTGTTCGCACGGCGCCACCAGATCCACTTCATAGCCGCCCAGGATGAGGTCGTTGGCGAACTCACAGCCAATGAGCCCTGCGCCGAGAATCAACACCCGACGCTTGCCCGCCGCAGCCGCGCGGAAACGGGCGTAATCCTGAAGATCGTTGATCGGGAAAATCGCGTCGCCTGCATCGCCTTCCACCGGTACACGAATGGTTTCGGCGCCCCAGGCCAGCACCAGATCACGGTAATACACCGCTTCTTCGCCGATCCACAGGCGTTTGTGGCCAGGATCAATGCCGCTGATCCGCGTATGCGTGCGCACCTCGGCCTTTAGCTGATCGGCCATGGCGCCGGCTTCAGCCATGCTCAGGCCGTCGGCTTCCTTGTTTTTGCCAAAGCCGGTAGAGAGCATCGGCTTGGAGTAGGAACGGCCATCGTCGGCCGTAATCAATAGCAGCGGCGTGTCAGCGTCCAGCTTGCGAAACTCTCGAGCGAGGTTATACCCCGCAAGGCCGGTGCCGATGATGACGACAGGTGCGCTCATTGTTCTTCCCTATTTCACTGTGCCTGGTGCCCGTTGTTGCCAACCCCTGTTTGCAGGAAGCAATCAAGCGATTTCGATCATTTCAAAGTCCATCTTGCCCACGCCGCAATCCGGGCACATCCAGTCTTCCGGCACATCCTGCCAAAGGGTGCCGGGCGCAATTCCGTCATCCGGCCAGCCATCAACTTCTTTATAAATCAGGCCGCAGACGATGCATTGCCACTTCTTCATGTCAGGTTCTCTCGTTTATCAGGCTCAATAGCGTACGACGGTCAGTTGCCGCCTTCTGAAGGGCGTTGTACTGATCGGCAGGCGCGGATGCAAGTCTGATCTATGACCCGACGTTCTGCCGACCGTCGGTCGAGGCCGGCAATCATGCTAAGCTCGCGGCCTCGTTGGCTGCCGGAACTGGCTTACCGTGACCCAGCAATCCCCCGCATTCATTGGCCCTGCCTGGCTCGAGCGCGAGCAATTGATCAACGCGCCGGACCCGGTAATGCTCGAATGGTTGTTCAATAAGGACTCCCTTACTCGTCGGCTGGACCGTTTGTCTGACGGTCGTTTCAGCGTATTTCCGCAGTTTGAAGGCTGGCAGCCCTTGCGCCCTGACGAGTGCCTGGCGCTGGGCCTGCCAGAGGCTGGCGAAGGCTGGGTGCGCGAGGTGTACCTGCGCGGTAACGGCAACAACTGGGTGTTCGCGCGCAGTGTCGCCGCCCGCAGCGCGCTGCTGGATGGCGGCCTGAATATGGATGAGCTGGGCACTCGTTCGCTGGGTGAATTGCTGTTCAGTGACCCGGCGTTCGTGCGCGGCACGCTTGAAGTGTGTCATTACCCCGAGGCCTGGCTGCCCGCTGCCGACGCAGCGCGCGGGCTGTGGGCCCGCCGCTCGCGATTCGATCGAGGCGCATTGAGCGTGCTGGTCGCCGAAGTTTTCCTGCCCGCCCTGGGCACTGCGATCCACGACAAGGACCACGTCTGATGTACCTGTACCTCCTCAAATCCCTCAATCGTCTGAGCCCACGCGCCTGGGACTTCATCCAGCTGACACGCATCGACAAACCCATCGGCGTCTACCTGTTGCTGTGGCCGACCCTGTGGGCGGTCTGGATTGCAGGCAAGGGCGCGCCGTCGCTGCAGACCGTGTTCATTTTTGTGCTCGGCGTCTTTCTGATGCGGGCGGCAGGCTGTGTAATTAATGACTTCGCCGATCGCAAGGTGGACGGCCACGTCAAACGCACCGAGCAGCGTCCGCTGGTCAGCGGCAAAGTCAGCTCCCGGGAAGCGCTGGTGCTGTTTGCGGTGCTGGTCGGCCTGAGCTTTGTGCTGGTGCTGTTTACCAACGCGGCGACCATCTGGCTGTCGGTCGGCGGTCTCGCCCTGGCAGCCAGCTATCCGTTCATGAAGCGCTACACCTATTACCCGCAAGTGGTGCTGGGTGCTGCGTTCTCGTGGGGCATGCCGATGGCCTTCACTGCCGAAACCGGCGAGCTGCCCGCTGCAGCCTGGTTGCTGTACATCGCCAACTTGCTTTGGACTGTGGGCTACGACACCTACTACGCCATGGTCGATCGCGATGACGACCTGAAAATCGGCGTGAAATCCACGGCCGTCCTGTTCGGCGATGCCGACCGGGTCATCATCCTGACCCTGCAGGGACTGGCGCTGGGCTGTCTGATGCTGGCCGGTGCGCGCTTCGAACTGGGCGCGTGCTTCTACATCGGCCTGCTGGCAGCGGCGGGCTGCTTCGCCTGGGAATTCTGGAGCACCCGTGAGCGCGAGCGAGACGCCTGCTTCAAGGCCTTTCTGCACAATCACTGGGCCGGACTGGCGATATTCCTGGGCATCGTCGCTGACTACGCGGTGCGCTGAGTACAGCCACCGCCAGCCTGCGCACGACTGAAATAAATTCCGGATCGCGAGGCTTGCGGGCCCCCGCGACCTGTCAGCGTGCTAGCCTCATTCAGACCTGTCACACGACTGCAATAATTCCGTTATCTAATGCGCTCCAAGACAGTTAAATGACAAGAGGTTCGAGCATGGCTGGCAGGAGCATCCTGATCGTTGACGACGAAGCGCCAATTCGCGAAATGATCGCCGTTGCGTTGGAAATGGCTGGATACGACTGTATTGAAGCCGAAAACTCTCAGCAGGCCCACGCGATCATCGTGGATCGCAAGCCTGACCTGATTCTGCTCGACTGGATGCTGCCTGGCACCTCCGGCATCGAACTGGCCCGGCGCCTCAAGCGTGACGAACTGACCGGGGACATCCCGATCATCATGCTCACCGCCAAGGGCGAAGAGGACAACAAGATTCAGGGCCTGGAAGTGGGCGCCGACGATTACATCACCAAGCCTTTCTCGCCGCGCGAGCTGGTGGCACGCCTCAAGGCCGTGCTGCGTCGCGCTGGCCCGACTGACGGCGAAGCGCCCATCGAAGTCGGCGGCCTGCTGCTCGACCCGATCAGCCACCGGGTCACCATCGACGGCAAACCGGCCGAAATGGGCCCGACCGAATACCGTCTGCTGCAGTTCTTCATGACCCACCAGGAGCGCGCCTACACACGCGGTCAGTTGCTGGATCAGGTGTGGGGCGGCAACGTCTACGTCGAAGAACGCACCGTCGATGTTCACATCCGCCGCCTGCGCAAGGCTTTGGGGGATGCCTATGAAAATCTGGTACAAACCGTGCGCGGCACGGGCTATCGTTTCTCGACCAAGAGCTGAAAACCGCTGCGTCGACGCAGGGCAATGGCCAGTGCAGACCAGACAAGGATTTACCCCTAATTGAATCAAAATTGGCATGGCACTCTGATACGCCACATGTTGTTGCTGGTCACCGCCTGCCTGTTGGTCGGCCTGATCAGTGGGCAGTATGCCTGGAGCCTGGCCGCCGGGCTGGGGCTGTACCTGGCCTGGACCCTCAAGCAGCTGTTACGCCTGCACGACTGGCTGAGCAGCCACAAGGCCGACGAGCCGCCTCCGGACGGTTACGGTCTGTGGGGCGAAGTCTTCGACAGCATCTACCACCTGCAGCGCCGGGACCAGCGCGTTCGTGGCCGCCTTCAGGCCGTTATCGACCGCGTGCAGGAGTCCACCGCCGCGCTGCGTGATGCCGTGATCATGCTCGACAGCGACGGCAACCTGGAGTGGTGGAACCGTGCTGCCGAAACCCTGCTGGGCCTGAAGACGCCGCAGGACAGCGGGCAGCCCGTGACCAATCTGGTACGGCATCCACGCTTCAAGGAATACTTTGCGCTGGGCGACTACAGCGAGCCGCTGGAAATCCCGTCGCCGACCAACGATCGCCTGCGCATTCAGTTGCTGATCACCCGTTATGGCAACAATGAGCATCTGATGCTGGTGCGCGACGTGACGCGCATTCATCAGCTGGAACAGATGCGCAAAGACTTCGTCGCCAACGTGTCTCACGAGCTGCGCACGCCGCTCACGGTGATCTTCGGCTACCTGGAAACGCTGCTCGATAACGTGGACGAGGTCAACCCACGCTGGGTCCGTGCGCTGCAACAGATGCATCAGCAAGGCGGGCGCATGCAGACGCTGCTCAATGACCTGCTGTTGCTGGCCAAGCTCGAGGCCACCGATTACCCCTCGGACAACCACCCGGTGATCGTCAATTCCCTGCTCAAGACCATCACCGCCGATGCCAACGCGCTGTCGGGCAGCAAGAACCAGCAGATCCACCTCAGCCTGGAAAGCAACATGCGCCTCAAGGGCAGCGAAAGCGAACTGCGCAGCGCGTTTTCCAACCTGATCTTCAATGCCGTCAAATACACCCCGGCCGAGGGCGTGATCCGTGTTCGCTGGTGGGCCGACGAACGGGGCGCGCACCTGAGCGTGCAGGATTCGGGGATCGGCATCGAGACCAAACACCTGCCGCGCCTGACCGAGCGCTTCTACCGGGTCGATACCAGCCGCGCGTCCAATACCGGCGGTACAGGGCTCGGGCTGGCCATCGTCAAACACGTGCTGCTGCGCCATCGCGGCAATCTCGAGATCAACAGTGTTCTTGGCAAGGGCAGTGTTTTTACCTGTCACTTTGCCAGCGGTCAGTTGTCCAAACCCGCAAGCGACGATTCAGACTACTAGGCAATCCTGCTTCGAGCCGCTACATTGCCGGGTTCATAGCGTCTTCTCTGGCGTGACACGACCCTCTTCCTGTTAATACGGACCCTGCAAAACCCCATCATGGACCCTTCCCCTAGCTTTAACCTGTCTTCACTCTTCGCCGATTTCGGCATGATTCTGTTTGCTTTGTTCCTGGTCCTGCTCAACGGTTTTTTCGTTGCGGCAGAGTTCGCCATGGTCAAACTGCGCTCGACCAAGGTTGAAGCCATTGCCGACAAGAACGGCTGGCGCGGGCACATTCTGCGCAAGGTCCATGGCCAGCTGGATGCCTACCTTTCGGCCTGCCAGTTGGGTATCACCCTCGCCTCTCTGGGCCTGGGCTGGGTCGGTGAACCGGCCTTCGCGCACCTGCTGGAGCCGTTGCTCGCGGCGGTGGGCGTGGACACTCCGGAATTGATCAAGGGCGTGTCGTTCTTTACCGCCTTCTTCATCATTTCCTATCTGCACATCGTGATCGGCGAGCTGGCCCCCAAATCCTGGGCGATCCGCAAGCCGGAGCTGCTGTCGCTGTGGACAGCGGCGCCGTTGTACTTCTTCTATTGGTTGATGTACCCGGCCATCTACCTGCTCAATGCCAGCGCCAACGCCATTCTGCGCATCGCCGGCCAGGGTGAGCCCGGCCCGCACCATGAACACAGCTACAGCCGCGACGAGCTGAAACTGATCCTGCACTCCAGCCGTGGCCAGGACCCCAGCGATCAGGGCATGCGCGTGCTGGCGTCGGCGGTGGAAATGGGCGAGCTGGAAGTGGTCGACTGGGCCAACTCCCGCGAAGACATGGTGTCGCTGGACTTCAACGCGCCGCTCAAGGAAATCCTCGCCTTGTTCCGCCGTCACAAATTCAGCCGTTATCCGCTGTATGACGCTGAACGTGGCGAGTTCGTCGGGCTGCTGCACATCAAGGACCTGCTGCTGGAGCTGGCAGCGCTGGACCATATTCCGGAATCGTTCAACCTCGCCGAGCTGACCCGCCCGCTGGAACGTGTTTCCCGGCACATGCCGCTGTCGCAGTTGCTTGAGCAGTTCCGCAAGGGTGGCGCGCACTTCGCCGTGGTGGAAGAAGCCGACGGCAAGATCGTGGGCTACCTGACCATGGAAGACGTGCTCGAAGTACTGGTGGGCGACATCCAGGACGAACACCGCAAGGTGGAACGCGGCATTCTTGCCTATCAGCCGGGCAAACTGCTGGTACGCGGTGATACGCCATTGTTCAAGATCGAGCGCCTGCTGGGCATCGACCTGGATCACATTGAAGCCGAGACACTGGCCGGTTTGATCTACGACACGCTCAAGCGTGTGCCGGAAGAAGAGGAACAACTGGAAGTGGAAGGCCTGCGCATCATCATCAAAAAGATGAAAGGCCCGAAAATCGTCCTGGCCAAGGTGCTGAAGCTGGACTGACCGATCAGCGCCGCCTGTTCAGGATCGGACGCAGGGCGTGGAGCTACGAATGGCTCCCCCTCAATTCCCGCCGACGGCGAAGTTGGGCAGGCTCTGCACGGGGGTGGCGAATTCGTAGGGGATCGAGATCAGTTCATTGCCCGAGTTGCGCTGCACGACGAAGTGCAGGTGCGGGCCGGTGCTGTTGCCGGTGTTGCCCGACCGCGCCAGTGCTGTTCCGACGCTGACCCGTTGACCTTCCCTGACACTCACTGAGCCGCGCATGAGGTGCAGGTAGACGCCCATCGTGCCGTCCTCGTGCAGAATGCGCACAAAGTTGCCTGACGCATTCGAGCCCCGCCCTGACTGGCTGTTTTCGATCTTCACCACCGTACCGCCGCGCGCGGCAATGATCGGCGTCCCCTCCGGCATGGCGATGTCCATTGCATAGCGCCCCTTGACGCCGTAATGGCTGTATCTGCCATTCGGTCCCTGAGTCAGGCGAAACGGCCCGCCAATCCACGGCAGCGGGTATTTATAGGCCTGCACCGAGCCCTTGGGATCACCCAGGGTCGAACTCAGCACCGAGGCGTAGTTCATCGGCTTGCTCCCCACCTTGGGGCTCAAGACCACCACGCGCTGGTTGCTGCGCGCAGGGATCGTGCGGCGCAGCGTCGCTGACGAGCCAGACACCCCCAGCACGTTGGTCACACTGGAGAGCTTGAGTTCAACTTCGACCGGGGCGTACAGATCGTTGCGCACGTACAGGCTGTGTACGCCCTTTTCACGCCTGACACTCAAATGCACCTGGCCGTCGATACGCTCGACCATGCGGTCCCGAAACACCATGACCGATGCGCCGGGCGTCGGCCGGTCCGAAAAGGACACCACGCCATCGGCATCGGTGAACTTATAAATCGTGACAGCCCCGGCCGACTGCACAGTCAACATCAGGGCAAACAGGATAAGCAGGCGTTCAAGCATCGGGATGGGTCGGGTTCAAGGGCACTGGGTGCCAAGCCTAGCAGCCTTGCAGGCAGAAGAGGATGCAAGGGTATCAATCGGACATCAATGAAGCGTCAAGGAAGGCACGCCAGAGGCCCGGTACGCGGTGTCGTGTCACACCGCGCAAGGCTGACTCGGTCAGGAGGCCTGATAAGGCTTGAGGTACGTCACGGAAAAGTGCGCCTCGGGAAAGTCGAGTTTCAAGCGGGGCAAAACGAATCCGCCACAAGAGCGGCAGGTTTCCATCACGGTGAACACCTTGATATGGGTCAGGCTGGTAGACGCCATATCTTCCTTGAAGATCGTCGCAATCAGCCTTTCAGAATCGAGGTGACGCCCGAATTTCCTGACCACCAGATGATCGACGTCCCTGATGACCGGCAAACTGGTAAAACCCGGATCAGGCTGACGCCCGGCCATGCGGGCCCTTGCATCACAGTAGATCACCCCGTCGATGACCCGCTCGGTTTGCTCGGCGACGTCTGGCTGCAGCTTCAGGTCCCGGGCTTTTTTGCCTCCGGAAAGCGCGTAGTAGACGATCCGCTCGCCCGACTCGGTGTAAGCCTGCAGAAAAGACAGATTGGCGCCCCTGACCTGCTTCATTATTCGTTTGGGTGCATTGGGCATCACGATACTTTCCAGGTTCAACCTCTCCCATTTGATCGGAGAACCCTGTGTCGGCAGCAGGTGATTGAGCACTTCGACAATATGCTGCTGTTCCGGCAGGCTTCGCTGGGTGATTTTTTTGAAATCCGGAATGCTGTTCCTGGCCAGTTCAACGAATTTCTTCTGAATATCCTCGCCAGACATGATATTCGCGGCAAATCGCAGGAGATCATTCGGCTTCTGATTAGCCATGCACCACTGCACATAGTCGTTGTAGTTCTTGACGGGTTCTGCCCAGGACACAAGCCATTCGTCGCGCGTGGAATCGTCCAGCAGGTCAAACAGCAGACGTGCAATATTTTCCTGGTCCTGCTCGGCATCGGGAAGCTCACGAACCAGTCGATACTGTTCGGAAACTCTGATGTACTCGTTGATCTGCGCCACATCGGTCACACGGGAAAACTTCAACTCGAGCCCACTCCCGGTGATGGCAGCCTTGTAGAAAACGCCTGTGTCCGGCTCGATATAAATCCAGGGCACGCTCTCCGTATCCAGCCGGATACCACGCAGGGTTCGGGCATCTGCGATGCCCGATGCGATAGGCCCGAGCTCGATGACAGGTATGTGCACATATATCCAGAAGGCGTCTTGCAACGGGAAGTTTTCCGGCAGCCCCAAAAGCCCTTTCTCCGTCAGCGCACCAGAAAACTCTGACAAGTAAACTGGCGTCTCGGGCAACGCAAAGAGCGCTCGCTCGGCGTCGGAAAGCGCTACGACCCCTTTTCCCGCAGGTGCTTGCGTCGAGGTGGAGGCGGAGGGTTCAGCGGTATCAGCCCATTTGCAGAACTTGCCTTCGTTGACGAAGACATCAATGTCCGGAATCGTGGAGTCGGCACCCAGCGACAGTCGGGCCAGGCCGAATTCGCGGGCGTCCATCGCATTACTCGGATATTTGCCAGTGCGTGTGGGGGACGTAGAGCCTTCGCTTATCGGCTCTGGCGCAGGCGTTATCAGCTTCACACCGTGGCTGCAGGGAGCCTGTATCAGGTTACGTCGAACCCGACAGACCGCTTCGTTTTCCTGCAACGAAGCGGAACGTCGAGAAAGCCTCTCGACCGCCAACGTGCGCAGCGCCGCATCGTGGGCGTGGGTGTCGAGGTGGTAGATCCGCTCATCCACGAGGATATCGAATACCCCCTCCTCCCTCTCGATGGTCTGCACCTTACAGCCTTCGACGATTCGTATCTCACAGGCCCCCTCACCGACCGGGATAACCGGCGCGATGGCCGGGTAATGCTCGGGGCCTATACGCTCCTGCGCTGAAAAAACTGAAAACTCCGTGAGATTGTTCTGCGACAGGGGCGTCAGTCTTTTCCCGAATACTGCGTCGGATCGCGGATCGCAAAGCCTCAAGTCCGGCTGTTGCGCGGTACCGACATCGCGTACAGCCACATCGCGTCTGCCATCGACCATCACGACCCTGTCCACAGACTCCACATTCACCGGCAGTGGCGTTGCCACGCTGTCGGCGAGTCGATACATGCCTTTGTCCAGACCGAAGACGGTATCGAGCAGTGACTGAGATGAAAACACGGTGCGCAGCGACGGCACCTCCTCCAGCAGTGCAGACCAGCCACGCACGCCCAGTTTCAATCCACACCGCCCCAGGTCTCGCACGGCGAACACGGCACTCTGCTCTGCCAGGCCGCCGATCA
Source organism: Pseudomonas syringae KCTC 12500 (assembly GCF_000507185.2). NCBI lineage: Bacteria > Pseudomonadati > Pseudomonadota > Gammaproteobacteria > Pseudomonadales > Pseudomonadaceae > Pseudomonas > Pseudomonas syringae. The sequence continues at coordinate 2,622,753 of NZ_AYTM02000002.1, read as the reverse complement.
ATGTGCTGACTGCCTTGCCGGTGAGTCTGGCGACTGACTCGACACTCATTTCGCCAGCCCGCAGGATGATTCGAGCCGTCGAGCCGGCGAACTGTCCAAGCGGAATCAGCGCGAAAGCCAGATCCGTCACGCAGTCGAGGACCACGCTGCCAGACCGATCACCGCTGGCCAGGTCCTTGATGCAGCCATAAAAAGGAATGATCAGCCGCGCAGCCATGTCAGCGAACTCGCGCTCCCTGGCCCAGATTTTTTCCCATTCCGTCTCATGCAGATGCAGCGCCTTGCTTTGCTCGAAAAACCGGTCAAGCAAATGTGCTGCGGCCTTGTTCGCCAGATGTTCCAAAGCGCTTTGCTGATCGGCATCGGCCTGGAAGATCAAGTCGCCGGAGGGCACCAGCGTTCCTGGCTGCGGTCGGTGATAAGCGATCGCGGAGCGTGAAACGGTGCCGTTGAGGTAAGCGTCGCTGTCCATTGGCCATAAGGGCGTAACGCTGGCTTTTTCGATACGCCGCTGGTGAGCCTGTTTGCGGCTGAGCGCTTCGGTAATCGGAATAGTGCCCGACCACGTGACACCCTCGACCTCATAGGTGAAGGCTTGATGCACCTCACCGGCTACACCGGCTGCCGGTATCAGCTCGAAAAAACGCTCGTTCACCGAGTGACCGTGAAAGTCGCTGCGGTGGTCGCCTTGCTGGCATCGAATGAAGAGCCCCTGCGTGCCCTCTTGTGCGCCGAATCGCACCCGACTGACCTCGCAAGTCGAGTTCAACAGGGTATTTCGATGCTGCGCCTGCATTTCGGACAACAGTCGCCTGATGATGCGGGCTTGTGCACTGACCAGCGATTGCTGAAACCGATCAAAAGCACTGGCGTAGGCATCGGGAATCGTAGGCTGCCCCTCGATATACACCTCGCCCATCATCAGCAGCTCGACAACCGTCGCTTGCGGCTTGCCAGCGGCTATCACACGATCCAGGGAGTAGGATGCTGCCACCGTAAACCCGTGCGCCTGCAATATTGGCCAGTGATCGATCTTGATGCTCTGATCCCACAGCCGCTGATCGACGCCTGCTTTCTCCAGCATCTGGTGCGCCAGCTTCTTTCGGTCCGCAGGCTTTATTCCCAGCAGGCTGTTCAACTCCTCCGCATGCAACGCCTGCTGATTATTCAGAAAAGCCAGCGCCTGACTGATCTGCCCGGCGGTTGCCTGATGTACATCGTCAGTGCCCGCCCCTTGAATAACGCCCTGCGCAGTGGCGTAGCGCAAGGCCGGGACCACCAGCGTGCGCGCCCACAAGGCATGAATCCCGGCATCGCTCGACTGAGCCAGACCCGCACTGACCCTGACCAGCTCATCATAAGGTGCGATTTGCGACAGACCTGGCGTCAGCGCCTCGACCAGCGCAACGCTGTGAATCAGCGCCACACTTTGCAACGAGCGCCCGTATTGAAGATGATCGGGGACACTCGCCACCAGAAGCTCAGGCATCACCTCGCGTAAAAACAGGTAACACAGCATGTCGAGGGTGCTGGAACGCGCCTGCGGATAGTGCGCACGAATCAACTGACGAACCCTGTCGTAAAGCTGGACATGGCTGTATTCACACACCCAGCCGCGGCGCAGGGCAACGTCCAGCGGCTCGCCATCGAGCTGCACAGTCGCCGCAACCCGATCAGCGATCACTCGCCCGGCGAGCGCCTGCGTAATGCGCGGCGACGCCTGTTCTCCAGGCCGCCCTCCGTACCAGTCCATGTAACCCAGCAGCGGTGCGAAGAGCGATTTGAACTGGGCGGTCTGGCTCAAGGCAGACCAGGTGTCGTGGGGGCTGAACCGCAGATAGCTTTCCGTGGCATCAAGCTCGCACAGCAGCTCGATACCTGATTGTTGAAACAGGTAATCGAGATGCCGCACCGTGCTCCAGACCTCAAGCGCCGGGACATCCACATCAAGGCTATGAGCGCTGGGCAGCGACTTGTCCGGCTCGCTGCTTGAATGCAACGCCGGCATCAGCAACAGGGCAGCAAGCGCTATCAGCGACTCGAATGATAATCCTGAATGCTCGGACCTGAGGCTGATCGCCAGAGAAAGCGTGCGCATGCCCGGTACCAGGGTGGCGTCGCGGATAGCGGCGTCAAGCCAGCGTGCGTTACCGGGATTGACCACATGGGCCGCGAGCCGGCGCAGATACTCGCCACGGGTAGCCAACGACATCGCCGTCGAAGGATCGACCTGCAGGTCACTGTCGGGCCATTCATTGGCGGGTATCGCCGCCAGTCTGAGCGCTACCGAGGCCTGTATGTCGGGCTTGGCCAGCCGCTCATCGAGCGAACTGAGCAGTGCGTTATCGCGGTATTCGGCATCCGGTGTCAGCCCGACAAGGGCCTCGCAGAACAGACGCAAGGCAGAGCGCCTGGTCACGACAGATGCGGGGTGGGCAGTTGCAGTGCCTGGGGTTGATTGCAGCGGGTTGAGCGTCATTGGGGGTTTTTCCAGTAGGTATTTGCATTTTCATGCGACTGGAAAAACTAAATAGAACCCTGCGCTACCGCGAAAGAAGCACATCTGTATCGAACAGGCAGGAAACAACGTCGCTGACTGTAAGCTGCACGCCAACGCAGCGCCGGCATGCCATTCAGATCAGCGGCAGGTGGAGGTCAGGCGCCCGGGATGAAGTGCTTCTGCGCCGTGCCACGAGCAATCAGACGCGACAGGTAATCGAGCTTCTGCGCGTCGTGATCGACAAAGCGGAAGGTCACTTGCAGCCATTCGCTGTCCGGCTTCTGCTCAAAGGCGGCGACGGAGTGCAGATAGCCGTTCAGGCGTGCAACCTCGTTGTCCTCGCCCTGCTCAAGGTCCAGCACCGCGCTGTCGAGTACCTGTGGCAGGTTTTCGCTGACGCGAATCACCAGTGTGGCGTCTTTCAGGGTGAGGGCCTTGATCACGCATGACTGAGTGCCGTTGGGCAGGCGCAACTGGCCCTGGCCGCGACCGGTCGGCTGTGCCGATCTGACGGGTGCAGGGGCGGGCCTGGGGGCTGCGGCCGCGGCTGCAGCAGGCGCGGCACGAACCACTTCGGCCTTGCCACCGGTCAATGCACTCAGTGAGTCATTGAGCGGCGAGTTCATGCGTGCCGGGGCTGTGGACATGACGGCGTCGAGCTTGCCGACTTTTGCCAGCGCTTTCTTGACCTTGGTCAGCAGCTGTTCATTGGTGAACGGCTTGCCGACAAAATCGGTCACACCGGCCTGAATGGCCTGCACGACGTTTTCCTTGTCGCCACGGCTGGTCACCATGATGAACGGGACGGTTCTCAGGTAATTGTCTTGCTCACGGCACCATGTCAACAGCTCCAGGCCGGACATTTCGGGCATTTCCCAGTCGCACAGAATCAGGTCGAACGCCTCTTTGCCCAGCAACGTCTGAGCCTTGCGACCATTGACCGCGTCCTCGGTATGAATCCCGGGGAAATAATTGCGCAGCCCTTTCTTGACCAAGTCGCGAATGAAAGTCGCGTCATCCACCACCAATACACTGACCTTACTCATCGACGCTCCTGCGGGCGTGTTCACCTGGAGGCGAACTGCGGTATGCCAACACGCCCTTTGTTTCGGCAAGCATAGCGTTGACTGATAGCCAACTGCCATATTGATTGACTGCGCCGCGGCATTTAATCCGCAGGCGACGGGAAATACTGATCTGCGCAACGAAAAACGCCCAGCGCGTGCTGGGCGTTTTTCTCGCAGGCAATCTTACTTATCGTCAGCGTTGCCCGGAACATTAGCGGTTTCGCTCGATATACCCTGCACTTCTTCCTTCATGCGCTTGAGACCCATGTGCCGCACGTCGGTCCCGCGCACCAGGTAGATCACCAGCTCGGAAATGTTGCGCGCATGGTCGCCGATTCGCTCCAGAGAGCGCAGCACCCAGATGACGTCCAGGACCCGGGAGATCGAGCGTGGATCTTCCATCATGTAGGTCGCCAGCTCGCGCAGGGCCGTCTTGTACTCGCGGTCGATGGTCTTGTCGTACTGCGCAACCGACAGGGCCAGCTCGGCGTCGAAACGGGCGAACGAGTCCAGCGCATCGCGCACCATGTTGCGCACCTGATCGCCGATGTGACGCACTTCGACGTAACCGCGTGGTGCCTCGCCCTCTTCGCAGAGCTTGATGGCACGGCGCGCGATCTTGGTCGCTTCATCACCAATGCGCTCCAGGTCGATCACCGACTTGGAAATGCTGATGATCAGGCGCAGGTCGGACGCTGCAGGCTGGCGACGCGCCAGAATGCGCAGACATTCTTCGTCGATGCTGCGCTCCATCTGATTGATCCGGTCGTCGACTTCGCGAACACGTTGGGCAAGGCCAGAGTCGGCCTCGATCAGCGCCGTGACCGAATCGTTCACCTGCTTCTCGACCAGGCCACCCATTTCGAGCAAATGGCTGCGAACGTCTTCGAGTTCAGCGTTGAACTGTTGGGAAATGTGATGCGTATGGCTGTCTTTGTGGATCATGCTGGGTGTCCTTGGAACGTCCGGTTAATTGCGAAAACGCAGCGGTGGTTCAGGGCTGACGAAGCACGTACTACCCGTAACGACCGGTGATGTAGTCTTCTGTCTGTTTTTTTGCCGGGTTGGTGAACAAGGTATCCGTATCACCGAACTCGACAAGTTTGCCCATGTACATAAACGCGGTGTAATCCGACACCCGAGCCGCCTGCTGCATGTTGTGGGTAACGATCACAATGGTGTATTTCGATTTCAGTTCGTAGATCAGTTCTTCGACTTTGAGGGTCGAAATCGGATCGAGTGCCGAACAGGGTTCGTCGAGCAGCAGGACTTCCGGCTCCACGGCGATCGTTCGGGCAATGACCAGACGCTGCTGCTGCCCCCCGGATAAACCCAATGCCGACTCATGCAGTCGATCCTTGACTTCATCCCAGAGCGCAGCGGCTTTCAGCGCCCACTCGACAGCTTCATCGAGCACGCGCTTCTTGTTGATCCCCTGAATGCGCAGCCCGTAGACCACGTTTTCATAAATCGTCTTGGGGAACGGATTGGGCTTCTGAAACACCATGCCGACGCGGCGACGCAACTCGGCGACTTCCTCGCCCTTGGTGTAGATGTTGTGCCCGTACAGGTTGATCGCGCCTTCGACCCGGCAACCATCGACCAGGTCGTTCATGCGGTTGAAGCAGCGCAACAACGTCGATTTGCCACACCCGGACGGACCGATGAACGAGGTCACCTTCTGCTTCGGGATATTCAGGGCGATATCAAACAGCGCCTGCTTGTCGCCATAGAACAGATTCAGCCCCGGCACTTCGATGGCCACGCTTTCGTCGGCCAGATCCAGGCTGTGCTTGTGCCGTCTCAGGGCCGACATGTTCATGCCACTCGTCGGGCTTTCATGCTGCATGGATTGCTCCTGTGCGAACGGTTCGCGTCATCGAACGGCCGCGTTTGCCAAAGGGCGAATTCGGGATCAATTGTCGAGCGCCTTATACTTTTCCCGCAAATGATTACGGATGCTCACCGCTGACAGATTGAGCAAGGCGATGACCAGTACCAGCAGCAGCGCGGTGGCATACACCAGCGGGCGTGCGGCCTCGACGTTGGGGCTCTGGAAGCCGACGTCGTAAATGTGGAAGCCAAGGTGCATGATCTTCTGATCGAGGTGCAGATAAGGATAGTTGCCGTCCAGCGGCAGCGACGGCGCCAGCTTGACGACGCCCACCAGCATCAAAGGCGCAACCTCGCCGGCGGCACGCGCCACCGCGAGGATGAGCCCGGTCATCATCGCCGGGCTGGCCATTGGCAGTACGATTTTCCACAGCGTCTCGGCCTTGGTTGCACCCAGTGCCAGCGAACCTTCACGCAAGGTCAGCGGAATGCGCGCCAGCCCTTCTTCCGTCGCCACGATCACCACCGGCACGGCGAGCAGTGCCAGGGTCAGCGAAGCCCATAGCAGGCCCGGCGTACCGAACGTCGGGGCAGGCAGCGCTTCAGGAAAGAACAGCCGATCCACCGAGCCGCCAAGCACATAGACGAAGAACCCCAGACCGAACACACCGTAGACAATCGCAGGCACACCGGCGAGGTTGTTCACCGCGATGCGAATCAGCCGGGTAACCGGACCCTGGCGCGCGTACTCACGCAGGTAGACCGCCGCCAGCACGCCAAACGGCGTGACGATCACGGCCATGATCAGGGTCATCATCACCGTGCCGAAGATCGCCGGGAAGATACCGCCTTCGGTGTTGGCTTCGCGTGGATCGGCGCTGAGAAACTCCCACAGCTTCTCGAAGTAGAAGCCAAGCTTGGTCACCGTGCCCATCGCATTGGGCTGATAGGCACGCACCACTTTGCCCAGGCTGATTTCGATCTCTTTGCCGTTGCCATCACGCGCGGTCAGGCTGTCGCGATCAAAGGCCTGGTGCAGCCCGTCAAGACGCGCCTCGATAACCTTGTAACGCGCATCCAGCTCGGCCCGCTCGGCAGCCATGTCCGCTTGCGCGGCGGCATCCAGCCGGCCATTGAGTTCCAGCTTGCGGGCCTGTAAGCGCAAGCGCTCAATAGCGTGATTGATGGCACCAATGTCTTTCTTTTCCAGGGTATAGAGTTCGTCAGCCAGCTTTTCGACGCGCTTGATGCGCTCTTGCAGGACCGGCCAGGCCGCGTCGCCTTCGGCCACGACACGCCCGCCTTCCTTGACGTTGACCAGATAGCCGTAGAAATTGCCCCACTCGCGACGCTCCAGCGTCATCAGGTCTGCAGGCCGGCTCTGCCCGGTCAGCCATTCGCCTACCACCCAGTTGAAGTCACTGGGGTTGAGATCGCGATTGCCGACCTTGAACAGCTCGCGGGTCATGAATTCCGGCCCTTGATCAGGCACCGGCAGGCCCGCGCTTTTCAGGCGCGCACGAGGTACTTGCTCCTGCTCGACCCGCTCACCGACCAGAACGCTCGACTCCTGATTGGGGACTGCATACTGTGCGCTCACCAGATCGGCGGGCCAGAAATGCCCAAGGCCACGCACGGCGATCACCGCCAACAGGCCGATGGTCATGATCACAGCGATGGATACGGCGCCCGCACTCATCCAGACGCCGGGGGCGCCACTTTTGAACCAGTTCCTGAGGGAGTTCCGCTTCACCAACGCCTACCTTCCTTACAGCGACGAGTATTGCTTGCGCAGACGCTGACGAATCAGCTCTGCGAGGGTGTTCATCACGAAGGTGAACATCAACAGCACCAACGCCGCCAGAAACAGCACCCGATAATGGCTGCCGCCCACTTCCGACTCCGGCATCTCCACCGCGACATTGGCCGCCAGCGTACGCATGCCTTCAAACAGGTTCATGTCCATGATCGGCGTATTGCCGGTCGCCATCAGCACAATCATGGTTTCCCCCACGGCCCGGCCCATGCCGATCATCAAGGCAGAAAAGATGCCGGGGCTGGCAGTCAGGATCACCACCCGCGTCAGGGTCTGCCACGGCGTCGCGCCCAGTGCCAGCGAACCCAGCGTGAGGCTGCGCGGCACGCTGAACACGGCGTCTTCGGCAATCGAATAAATGTTGGGGATTACCGCGAACCCCATGGCGATACCGACCACCAGCGCATTGCGTTGATCGTAGGTGATACCCAGGTGGTCGCGAATCCAGGTGCTCATGTCCCCGGCGAAGAACCAGCTCTCCAGGAGCGGGCTCATGCTCAGCGAGAACCAGCCCACCAACAGCACGACCGGAATCAGAATCGCGCCTTCCCAGCCATCGGGAATACGCAAGCGAAGCGAATCAGGCAGGCGGGTCCAGAAAAAGCCCGCCAACAAAATGCCGATCGGCGTGAGCAGCAACAGGCTGAAGATGCCGGGCAGATGCCCTTCCAGATACGGGGCCAGGAACAATCCGGCAAAAAAGCCGAGAATCACCGTCGGCATCGCCTCCATCAACTCGATCACCGGCTTGACCTTGCGGCGCATGCCAGGGGCCATGAAGTAGGCGGTATAGATCGCGGCAGCCACGGCCAGCGGCGCGGCCAACAGCATGGCGTAGAACGCCGCTTTCAGTGTGCCGTAGGTCAACGGTGCCAGGCTCAGCTTGGGCTCGAAATCGGAGTTGGACGCCGTGGACTGCCAGATGTACTTGGGCTCGTCGTAACTCTCGTACCAGACCTTGCCCCACAGCGAACTCCAGGAGACTTCCGGGTGCGGGTTGTCCAGCGTCAGCGGCAGCAGCTTGCCAGCGCTTTCAATCAGAATCCTGTTGGCGCGTGGCGATAACGCCAGAATGCCGGGCCCCTCGGCGACCTTGTCGATCAGCAGGGTGCGGTGCGCTGTGCTGTGGAATACGCCCAACTTGCCGGAAGCATCCAGAGCGATGAAGCCCTTGCGGCGCTGCTCGGCCTTGATCTGCACGATAGGTGCGCTGCCCAGGCTGAAATCGCGGATGCGCATCAGGCGCTGCTCGCCGTCAGTGTCCCGGGCCATGAACCACTGGGACATACTGCCCTTGGAGTTGCCGATGATCAGCGAGATGCCGCCAACCAGTTGAGCGCTCGCCGTGATCTCGGCGTTGCCGTCTTCCAGCAATTTATAGCGGCCGTTGAGGCTACGATCGCGCAGGCTGAACACATCCGCCTGCGCGCGCCCGTTGATGACATACAACCATTGCTGGCGCGGGTCAATGTAGATCGCCTTGACCGCAGCGGACATCTGCGGCAACTCGACACGCGTCTGCTCGCGGGTCATCTCGCCGGTCATCATGTTTTCTTTCTGTTCGAGCGAGATGACGTGCAACTGAGTGCCGGTCGCCCCTGCCAGCTTCAGGCTGTCGCCATCGGAGCTGACGGTGACATGCTCGACCGCACGCCCGGCCTGATCCAGCACCAAGGGTGCCTCGCCGTAGGGCCAGGCCACGCTCGGAGTGATGGTTTTTTGATCGTTAGGGTAGGTCGTCAAGTACGAGTGCCTGAACACCAGCACCTGACCGTTGGACAAGCCCAGGGCTATCAATGGCGCACCGGGCTGATCCTTGCCGATGGACGCGACGGAAACGCCAGCGGGGAGCGGCAAGGCAATGCGCTGCAGCTCTGCGCCGTCATCGATGTTGAAAAAGACCACTTCGCCCTTGTCGGAGATGCGCATGCCGATCTGGTTCTGCTCTTCGATGGTGATCATCATTGGCGCACCGGCGTCCGGCAGCCAGGCGGCATTCAGCGCAGGGTTGGCGGTCAGGCTGGCACCTTTGAAAAGCGGCGCAACCACATAGGCAAGGTAGAAGAAGATCAGCGTGATGGCCGCCAGCACGGCAAGGCCACCAATGGCGACGTACCAGTGAGTGAGCCGGTCCTTCAACGCACGGACACGACGCTTTCGCACCATCGCGGGCGTATTGAAATCAATACGCGCTGGAGGCGAGCTCTGGTCCATCGTCGATTTGAACAGCTCATTCATGCGCACACACCGTAGACGCATTTTATGACAGAAACATTACAGCAAGGTGACGCAAGAAAGCCCGCCGCCTGCGAAACCGGCGGCGGACTGTTCAATTTGTGTGCAGGCCAGTCCATTGAGCCTCGCTCGCAACGCGTGCGTGACTATTTTAACACCACGCCGCTCGCGCCCTGCAGGCCAAGATCGGCCAGCGTCTTCTCCACGACACGGGCAGGGAGTGGGATGTACCCATCCTTCATCACCACTTCCTGGCCCTGTCTCGACAGCACCAGTTTCACAAATTCGGCTTCCAGCGGCGCCAGGGGCTGGTTCGGCGCCTTGTTCACGTACACATAAAGGAAGCGCGACAGTGGATAACTGCCGTTCAGGGTATTGGCTTCGCTGTCTTCGACAAACTCGCCCCCTTCCTTCTTCGCCAGCGGGACCGTCCTGACGTTGGATGTCTTGTAACCGATGCCCGAGTAACCGATGCCGTTAAGCGAGTTGCTGATCGCGCTGACCACCGAAGCGGAGCCGGGCTGCTCGTTGACGTTGGCCTTGAAGTCGCCTTTGCACAGGGCTTCTTCCTTGAAATAACCGTAAGTGCCCGACACCGAGTTACGACCAAACAACTGGATCGGTTTGCCTGCCAGATCGCCGGTCACACCGACATCACCCCAGGTTTTCGCATCTGCCTTGGCACCGCACAGGCGGGTCGCGGAAAAGATCGCGTCCACTTGCTGCAGGGTCAGGCCCTTGATCGGGTTGTCCTTGTGCACGAAAACCGCCAGGGCATCCACCGCAACCGGGATGGCGGTCGGCTTGTAGCCATGCTTCTGCTCGAAAGCCGACAGCTCGCCGTCTTTCATCTTGCGGCTCATCGGGCCCAGATTGGCCGTGCCCTCGGTCAGCGCGGGTGGCGCTGTAGAGGAACCCGCGGCTTGAATCTGGATGTTCACGCTCGGGTATTCTTTCTTGTAGGCCTCGGCCCACAGCGTCATCAGATTTGCCAGGGTATCGGAGCCGACACTGGAGAGATTGCCTGACACACCGGAGGTCTTGGTATAGGCCTGGATGGCAGGGTCGACCGCAGCCAGCGTATTGGCTGCCGTCACTCCGGCGGCAACCAAGGTCAGTGCAGTCATCAAACGCTTGAGTGTCATCCTTGCGCTCCTGGCAGGGTGTGTAGGTGTCCACGAGCCTTTTTCGGCCAGTCTTGTGACTACTCTATGAATTGATTATGACAATAAGATGAAAAGGCTATCGACCTGTGCAGGTAGATAGCCTTTGGCTGTAGCGGTGCCCGAGCGATTCAACAGCGGATGATGATCAGCGCTTTCGGCTCAGCAGAAACACGCCGATGGCCATGCCCAGGCCGCAGAGGATCGCGACGTACCATGCCGGCCCCATCGGACTGCTCTTGAGCATGAAGGTCACAACCATCGGCGTCAGGCCACCGAATATCGCGTACGCCAGGTTGTAGGAGAACGACAGCCCCGAGAAGCGCACCACAGGCGGGAATGCCTTGACCATGACGTAAGGAACCGCGCCGATCGTACCGACGAACAGGCCCGTCACCGCATACAGCGGGAACAGCACATCCGGATGGCTGCCGAGGATGTGATAGAACGTCCACGAACTGATCAGCAAACCTGCGCTGCCCAGCAGGAACACCCAGCCTGCGCCGAAACGATCCGCCAGTGCGCCCGCAGCGATACAGCCCACGCTCAGAAAGACAATGGCCAGGCTATTGGCTTTCAGCGCCGTGGCAGCTGGAAAGCCATAAATGGTTTGCAGGATGGTCGGCGTCATCAGGATCACGACGATGATGCCGGCAGACAGCAACCAGGTCATCAGCATCGACAGCGCAACGGCGCCACGATGATCGCGCAGTACCGCCTTGAGCGGCACCTCCTCGGCCAGTGCCTTGCGCAGTTGCAGCTCGGCAAACACCGGCGTTTCATGCAGCAGGCGGCGCAGATACACCGACATCAGGCCGAACACGCCACCCAGCAGGAAAGGGATACGCCATGCGTAATCCGATACCTCGATCGGGGTATAGATGCTATTGATCGCCGTAGCGACCAGCGAGCCCAGCAGGATACCCGCTGTCAGGCCGGCGGTCAGGGTACCGCAGGCATACCCGACACGACGGGCAGGCACATGCTCGGACACGAACACCCAGGCGCCCGGTACTTCACCGCCAATGGCGGCCCCTTGAATGACGCGCATCAACAGCAGCAGAATCGGCGCCCACATGCCGATCTGCGCGTAGGTCGGCAGCAGACCCATGATCAGCGTCGGCACCGCCATCATGAAAATGCTCAGCGTGAACATTTTCTTGCGCCCCAGCAGATCGCCAAAGTGCGCCATGATAATGCCGCCCAGAGGCCTCGCCAGATAACCGGCGGCGAAAATGCCGAACGTCTGCATCATGCGCAACCAGTCAGGCATGTCCACCGGGAAAAACAGTTTGCCGACCACCGCCGCGAAAAACACGAAAATGATGAAGTCGTAGAACTCCAGCGCACCACCCAAGGCCGACAGCGAAAGGGTTTTGTAATCGCTGCGAGTCAGAGGCCGCGCAGGCTGCGTGGAACTTGGAGGAACAGATGACATGACAAGGCTTCTCTTTGCTTGTTCTTTGAAAAGGGGCGAGCGACAGCAACGCTGGCTGCTGCGGGGTGCCGTGCAGAAGCGATTGTCGGGAGCAACGGCGCAGATAGGCACCAAAATTGCGTGTACAGGCAGTCTTGTAACCTGTAGAGGTCCAGCAAGATAGCAAATTGCTACAAAAAACACATGGCAGAACTGCCACTGACACAAAATGAAGACCCACGGTCGTTCTATGACGCAACGCCCGATATACTCGCAAGTCGTCAACAGCCTTGGGAAGCTGTGCGAAAACGTCTGAATCAGCGGGTTTCGCAGAGTTTCCCTTTGGGCCACACCGGCGCTGAACACATAATGTTCATGCTCATGGTTTTGAATGGCACCTGTTAACCGCGACATACAATAATGAGAGTCATGGGTCAGAGGCACCCTAGGCATGATCGAGCTCGAACAAGAAGATCCAACCCCGCAAGGCGACCTTGCACTGCAAATCACCGCTCTTCCCCGCGAAACCAACGGCTTTGGCGACATCTTTGGCGGCTGGCTGGTGTCCCAGATGGACCTGGCAGGCACAGCGATGGCCAGCAAAGTCGCGGGTGGCCGTGTGGCGACCGTCGCCATCGATCGCATGGCGTTTCTGGTCCCGGTAGCGGTCGGCGAACAGCTTTCCTTCTATACCCGCACCCTGGAAGTCGGACGCACCTCGATCAAGATGATGGTCGAAGTGTGGAGCGACGACCCGCTCACCAGCGAATGGCGCAAGGTCACGGAGGCTGCGTTCGTGTTCGTCGCCATAGATGCCAGCGGCCGGACGCGCTCGGTGCCCGCGCGACGGTAATTTGTCGCTCGGTCACAGGTTGGCTGCCCGGTTAAACTCGCCCTGTATGAAGCGGTCTATTTTCGTCACGGTCATTGAGTGAGAACTTTGCATGCCAACATCCCCGGTTGAACCCACCGTTGAATCCATCCTTTACGATGAGCTGAACTGCTGGCGTATTTGCCACGGCGAAGCTGAGCTGCTGGTTGCGCAACAAGGCGCACACATCCTCAGCTATCAAGTAGCCGGGCAGCCGCCGCTGGTGTGGCTGAACGAAGAGGCCGTTTTCAAACGCGGCAAACCCATTCGTGCAGGCATGCCGATCTGCTGGCCGTGGTTCGGCAATCTGGAGCGCAACCCGCAAAGCGTGCAGGCGATGCGCGACAGCAGCGAGCCTGCCAAGGCGCATGGCGAAGTGCGAGCGCTGGACTGGCAGTTGTTGGGTATTGGCGCAGATGGCGACGCACTGCTGGTGGAATTCGTGCTTCCCGAGGCCGAAGGCCACTTGCCGGGCTGGCCGCACAACGTCGCCCTGAAACTGAGCATTCGTCTGGACCACGCACTGAATGTCAGTCTGGTCAGCTACAACTGCGGCACTGAACCTGTGGTGATCAGCCAGGCGCTGCACACCTATTTCGCCGTCAGCGATGTACGTCAGGTCAGCGTCGAAGGGCTCGACGGCCTGCGTTACATCGAAACCCTGGCAAACTGGGAAGAACGCGAGCAGAGCGGCGACCTGACCTTCACAGGCGAAACCGACCGCATCTACAAGGACACGCCAGGCGTGCTCAGCATCGTCGATCCGGAGTGGCAGCGACGCATCCACATCCGCAGCACGGGCTCTAACTCAGCCATTCTGTGGAACCCGTGGATCGAAAAGACCGGCAAGTTCACCGACATGGCAGCAGACGGCTGGCAGCGCATGGTCTGCGTCGAAACCGCCAACGTGCTGGACGACGTGGTCACGCTGGCTCCGGACCAGATGCATGTTCTGGGTGTGAGTATCTGGAGCGAGGCGCTCTGATCAGCAATTGATCGAGCCCATCAAAGGTCCGACTCAACCACCACACGGACCTTTGACGCATCCATCGCATACGCCGCATCGGCCAGGTCGTTACTGACCTTCTCGATTTTCAGGGTGCCTTCTACCCACAGTGGTGTGTAGATATCATCCAGTTTCAAACCCTTGGGGTAACGCACCAGCACCAACTGGTTGGGCGGCGGTGGCGGCACGTGGATGCAGGCGCCTGGATAAGGCACGATGAAGAACAGCGTGCTGCGACCCTTGGCGTCGGTTTCGAGAGGCACAGGGTAGCCGCCGAGACGAATCGTCTTGCCGTTCATTGCCGGGACGGTTTTGGTCGAATACATGACTGCAGGCAGACCCTTGCTCTGCTTCAGCCCACCCTTGCTGTCGAACGTGCCCATGGCTTCCGGAGAATTGTGGTCAATCTCGGGCATGGCTTCGAGGGCTTTTTGATCGGACTTGGGCATCAGCTCAAGCCAGTCGGTTTCCGGCAACTGGGCGTGTGCGGGACCGGAGAGCGCGGATAACAGCAGAAGAGTCATCAACAGGAAGCGACGCATGATAAAGCTCGGCAAAGGGGTGGACAGTTGCCGAGCATTCTAGCCCTCTGCGCACTGTAAAACAGAGGGCTGACGCATAAGCGTTATTTCTTTTTGATCATGCCGTAGATAACCAGCAGGATGATTGCACCTACCAGCGCGCCGAGGAAACCTGCACCCTCGCCTGCCTGATAGATACCCAGCGCCTGACCACCATAAGTGGCTGCGAGCGAACCGGCGATACCCAGCACGATGGTCATGATCCAGCCCATGCTGTCGTCGCCCGGCTTCAGAAAGCGAGCCAACAGACCAACGATCAGGCCGATAAAGATGGTTCCAATGATACCCATGCCATTTCCCTCTGTATTAAGTGAATATGCCCGGGCTAATAGCAGCCCCGACCTACTGCTATCTGAGAACAGCGACAGGGAATGGTTCCGGCGAAGTGGCCAGTTTGCTTCAGGGTGGAAAATTCTTCATGAATGACGGGGCTGAACCTACCTGAACTGAGGCCAGGCGTCTCGAACAGTGCTTCAACGCGAAGCATAGGCACGACAGTTAGAAGCGCTCGTTCCGCACGCTCTGCGTGGGAATGCAGTTCTCGACGCTCCGCGTCGCAAAAGGACGCGGAGTGTCCTGAAACTGCGTGCCAACGCGGAGCATCAGCACGCTAGCCGTGGGCCTGATCAGCCCTTGATCAGCGCCTCTACCCGCTTCAC
The DNA here is from genome assembly GCF_000507185.2 of Pseudomonas syringae KCTC 12500. NCBI lineage: Bacteria > Pseudomonadati > Pseudomonadota > Gammaproteobacteria > Pseudomonadales > Pseudomonadaceae > Pseudomonas > Pseudomonas syringae. The sequence goes on along the minus strand of NZ_AYTM02000002.1, from coordinate 2,607,605 downwards.
CTGACGATCCAGCGTGGCACGGTCAGAGCTGCGGACCGTGGCGTGTCCGACCTTGCGGCCAGCCTTGAACGCCTTGCCGTAATGATGCAGGTGGCAGTCTTCGACGGCGACGACCTTGTCCACTGCCGGCACTTCGCCAATGAAGTTGAGCATGGCACTTTCGCCGACCTTGGCTGTGGAGCCCAACGGCAGACCGGCAACCGCCCGCAGGTGGTTTTCGAACTGGCTGCACTCGGCGCCTTCGGTGGTCCAGTGACCGGAGTTGTGGACGCGCGGCGCGATCTCGTTGGCCTTCAGGCCACCGTCGACCTCAAAGAATTCGAATGCCAGCACGCCCACGTAATCCAGCTGCTTCAGGACGCGGCCGGCGTAGTCTTCGGCCAACGCCTGCAAAGGATGATCAGTGCTGGCGATGGACAGACGCAGGATGCCGCTGTCATGCGTGTTGTGCACCAGTGGGTAGAACCGGGTCTCGCCATCACGCGCACGCACGGCAATCAACGACACTTCACCGGTGAACGGCACGAAGCCCTCCAGCAGGCATGGCACGCTGCCCAGCTCGGCGAATGTGTCGACCACATCGGCCGCCGAACGCAGGACTTTCTGGCCCTTGCCGTCATAACCCAGGGTTCGGGTCTTGAGCACGGCAGGCAGACCGATGCTGGCTACTGCAGCATCCAGGTCGGCCTGCGACTGGATATCGGCGAATGCCGGCGTCGGGATACCCAGGTCCTTGAACATGCTCTTTTCGAACCAGCGATCACGCGCGATGCGCAACGCTTCGGCGCTCGGATAGACCGGTACGAACTGTGCCAGAAACGCCACGGTCTCGGCCGGAACGCTTTCAAACTCGAAGGTCACCAGATCGACTTCATCCGCCAACTGACGCAGATGATCCAGATCACCGTAATCGGCACGCAGATGCTCGCCAAGTGCAGCAGCACAGGCATCCGGCGCGGGATCGAGAAAGGCGAAGTTCATGCCCAGCGGCGTACCTGCCAATGCCAACATGCGGCCCAGCTGGCCGCCACCGATTACACCGATCTTCATGGAAAAACCTCAGGCGTGGCGTGGGTCTGGATTGTCCAGGACGCTGTCTGTCTGTTCAGTGCGAAATTTCTTCAGCGCTGCGTGGAATTGCGGGTGCTTTGCGCCGAGGATGCTTGCTGAAAGCAGCGCTGCGTTGATTGCACCCGCCTTGCCGATGGCCAGGGTCGCGACCGGGATACCGGCCGGCATCTGCACGATCGACAACAGCGAGTCGACACCCGAGAGCATCGAAGACTGCACCGGAACGCCCAGCACAGGCAGGTGGGTCTTGGCAGCGCACATGCCCGGCAAGTGAGCGGCACCGCCAGCACCGGCGATGATCACTTCAATGCCACGGCCTTCCGCTTCGTCGGCGTACTGGAACAGCAGGTCCGGTGTGCGGTGAGCTGACACCACCTTGACTTCAAAAGGGATGCCGAGCTTTTCCAGCATATCGGCGGTGTGGCTAAGGGTGGACCAATCGGACTTGGAGCCCATGATCACGCCAACCAGTGCGCTCATCGTCGTGCCTCTCATCGGGCGCCCGCAGGCGCGTCTGAAAACAACAAGCCACGCGGGGGAACCGGCGTGGCTTGTTGTACGAATAATGACCGATTTAACCGGCCAAAGGCCGCGCAGTATACCGCAAAGCGCCAGGATGACAGCCCCCATACGCTCAACCGTCCAGGTTTTTATAGCGGGAGGCGGCACGGAAAAATCCGGCAGAGGATCGGCACTTGTACTGCACATCAATCAAACAAGGGCTACTGCGATAGACGTCGATCCTGATTTCCTGTCAACGCCAGTTGCTATTAGATATCTGGCGTCGGGATAAGCACGCCCGGCCATAATCCACCTACTCAAGGAAGAGTACGATGCTCAAGAAATATACAAGCGGTCTGCTGCTGCTCTGCGCGTTGGCGCTCAGTCATACGGCGTGGGCCAACGATAACGCCTCCAGACAACCGTTGACCCTCTACCTGGTTCTGCACGACGACCTTTCGCATCACAACACCCTCGAATTACGCCAGGATTACTTCGCCTGGCTCATCAAGGATCTGGAAAGTTTCACCGATCGTTATGTGCAACTGGCGTTCATTCGCGACGTCCCGGGCCTTACGGATTTCGCTTATCAGAATGATGATGTGGACGAAACCTACTACGCCTGGAAAAACACGATGGATCGTTATGTCATCGACAACGACATGGAACGCAATGCGACCACCAAGTACCTTTTGCTGACTCAGAACAAGATCAACTCGAAGACTCTGGGGGCAAGTGAGGACAAGAGCTACACGGGCATAGCCTCACTGGAAACGTTCGCGATCCCCGCGCACGAACTGGGTCACATGCTCGGCGGCACTCATGAGGCCGCAGAGGTGCTCTATAAGGGTGGATGGTGGTGCCAGACGAACATCATCGAAAGCCACGAAAAAATACGCTCCAACTGCTATGTCTACAGCGACGCGAACAAGCAAATCATGGCTGAGCATCTGAACAGATTTCCCTGAGCAGGCCAGGGTCGCTCTCCGGCATCGCCAGGAGCGGCCCTTGTCACCGGGAATCTGGCGCCGCCGCACCTTCAAGCTTGCGCCACAACAGGCGCACGTTGGCCTTGCGCACCAATGCGCAGCGGTACAGGCGGATCTCCAGCGGCACATGCCACTGCGGTCCGCCACACACCACCAGTTCACCGCGCGCCAGTTCGGCGCGCACGCTCAGTTGTGGCACCCAGGCAATCCCCAATCCTTCCAGCGCCATGCTTTTCAGGCTGTCGGCCATGGCCGTCTCGTAGACCGTGGTGAAGCGCAGATTGCGTTGACGCAGCAACAGGTTCACCGAGCGTCCGAGAAACGCCCCGGTGCTGTAGGCAAGCAGCGGCACACTGCCCTCGCCTTCCATATCGAATAACGGCCGCCCATCGGCATCAGCGGCACAGACCGGCAACATCTCGGTATGCCCCAGATGCAGCGAGGGAAAGATTTCGGCGTCCATCTGCAGCGCGGCATCGGGATCGTAGAACGCCAGCATCAGATCACAGCCACCTTCACGCAACGCATGCACCGCATCACCGACGTTGGTCGCCACCAGCCGGGTCGCAATGTTCAGCCCTTCGTTGCGCAACTGGGCGATCCAGCGCGGAAAGAAGCCCAACGCCAGAGAGTGCGCCGCAGCCACCTGCATGACCTCGCCCTGCCCGCCTTCCAGATGATGCAGATGGCGCACGACTTCGCCCAACTGCTCGACCACCGTCCGGGCCGTGACCAGAAACAATTGTCCGGCAGCGGTCAGCTCGATGGGTGTACGCGAGCGATTGACCAGCGTCAGCCCCAGTGCCGACTCCAGACTGCGAATACGCCGGCTGAATGCCGGCTGGGTCACGAAGCGACGCTCGGCGGCCTGAGAAAAGCTGCGGGTAGCCGCCAGGGCGCTGAAGTCCTCCAGCCATTTGCTTTCCAGATTCATCAGGTCCTCCCGGACAATGGATGACGGCTTCGACAGGCAATTGCGCATGCCCAGTGGCACCGATTTGCAGCGTCACAGTGGGACGCCCGTCGAAGCAGCGCGGATACATGCCCGGGCGGCGCAGCAGCAGCGACCGAAGAAACGCACCGGTGCGACATTTTGCCCCCTTTACGCACTGAACGGAATCCAGGTCACGCCCTGATTATGCCGTTATTGCATAGGTCAGCGTTTAACAGCATTGGTCAATCGAAGGCGGCAAGCCCACTATTCGTGGCGTTCCGGCATTGTCCGTGCCTTTTGAGACTTTTTTTATCATGTCCTCGCCTGCATCATCGCGTATCGAAAAAGACCTGCTTGGTGTTCTCGAAGTACCTGCCAACGCGTATTACGGCATCCAGACCCTGCGAGCGGTGAACAACTTTCACCTCTCCGGCGTGCCGCTTTCGCACTACCCGAAACTGGTAGTCGCGCTGGCCATGGTCAAGCAGGCGGCAGCGGATGCAAACCATCAGCTCGGACACCTCAATGACGCCAAGCATGCGGCGATCAGCGAGGCCTGTGCCCGCCTGATCCGCGGCGACTTCCACGATCAGTTCGTGGTCGACATGATCCAGGGCGGCGCTGGCACGTCGACCAACATGAATGCCAACGAAGTCATCGCCAACATCGCTCTGGAAACCATGGGTTTCGAGAAAGGCGCATACAAACACCTGCACCCCAACAACGATGTCAACATGGCGCAATCGACCAACGACGCCTACCCCACCGCGATCCGCTTGGGTCTGCTGCTGGGTCACGACGCTCTGCTCGCCAGCCTTTCCAGCCTGATTCAGGCCTTCGCCGCCAAGGGCGAAGAATTCAACCATGTGCTGAAGATGGGCCGCACCCAGTTGCAGGACGCCGTTCCAATGACCCTGGGTCAGGAATTCCGCGCCTTCGCCACCACCCTGACAGAAGACCTGAACCGCCTGCGCAGCCTGGCGCCAGAGCTGTTGACCGAAGTGAACCTCGGCGGAACCGCCATCGGCACCGGCATCAACGCCGACCCTGGCTATCAGAAGCTGGCAGTCGATCGTCTGGCACTCATCAGCGGCCAGCCTCTGGTGCCAGCAGCCGACCTGATCGAAGCGACCTCCGACATGGGCGCCTTCGTGCTGTTCTCGGGCATGCTCAAGCGTACTGCGGTCAAGCTGTCGAAAATCTGCAACGACCTGCGCCTGCTGTCCAGCGGCCCACGCACCGGCATCAACGAAATCAACCTGCCGGCACGTCAGCCAGGCAGCTCGATCATGCCCGGCAAGGTCAACCCGGTGATCCCGGAAGCGGTCAATCAGGTTGCCTTCGAAATCATCGGCAACGACCTGTCGCTGACCATGGCAGCCGAAGGCGGACAATTGCAGCTCAACGTGATGGAGCCGCTGATCGCCTACAAGATCTTCGACTCGATCCGCCTGCTGCAGCGCGCCATGGACATGCTGCGCGAGCACTGCATCGTCGGCATCACAGCCAACGAACAGCGCTGCCGCGAGCTGGTCGAGCATTCGATCGGTCTGGTCACCGCCCTGAACCCTTACATCGGTTACGAGAACTCCACCCGTATCGCCCGCATCGCGCTGGAAACCGGCCGCGGCGTGCTGGAACTGGTGCGTGAGGAAGGTCTGCTCGACGACGCCATGCTCGACGACATCCTGCGCCCGGAAAACATGATCGCTCCGCGTCTGGCCCCCTTGAAGGCCTGACAGGAATGACCTGCGCAACCTGCTCACCAGATTGAGGGCCTAGACACCCCTCAATTTTTTGAGGGTCTGGGAGTGATTCTCCAGACCCTTTTTTTTTGCCTGCAGCAAAGGGCTCCGACACTGGACCCAGAGCCTTCGGCACCCCACTTTTGCGGAGCAACCCGTGGAAGTATTCATTCATCGTCGCGAATGAAGAATCAGCCGTCCAAGAAAGCGACTACAGACGTAAAAACTTTGCACCGGTATAGTGCGCCCCCTCAAAAGTAGCGAGGAATAACAAAAATGCTGGAAATGATTAACGACTTTCTCTCCGGTAAGGTACTGATCGTACTTATCGTAGGCCTGGGTAGTTACTTCACGATCCGCTCGCGTTTCGTTCAGTTTCGACATTTTTTCCACATGTTCTCGGTTTTTCGCGACAGTCTGCGCAGCAGCGCCGGCCAGTTGAGTTCGTTTCAGGCCTTGATGCTCAGCCTGGCGGGCCGCGTCGGTGCCGGTAACATCGCAGGCGTCGGCATTGCCGTGACGCTCGGTGGTCCGGGTGCCGTATTCTGGATGTGGGTGACCGCACTGGTCGGCATGGCCAGCAGCTTCATCGAGTGCTCCCTCGCTCAGCTGTACAAACGCAAGGATTCCGAAGGCCAGTTCCGTGGCGGTCCGGCGTTCTATATTCAGTACGGCCTGGGCAAGCGCTGGCTGGGCATGGTCATGGCGGTATTGCTGCTGGTGACCTTCGGCTTTGCCTTCAACGGCCTGCAATCGCACGCTGTGACCGACTCGCTGAAAAGCGCGTTCAACGTCGACACCCGCACCACCGGCATCTGCCTGGTCGTACTGCTGGGCCTGGCCTTCATTGGCGGCATCAAGCGTATCGCGGCCATTTCCGACCTGCTGGTTCCGGTCAAGACCCTGATCTATATCGCGGTGACCATCTACGTGATCGCCCTGCAGATCGACCACGTTCCCGGCATGCTGATGACCATCGTCAGAAGCGCCTTCGGCCTTGATCCGGTATTCGGCGGCCTGATCGGCAGCGCGATCGTGATGGGCGTCAAGCGTGGCGTCTTCGCCAACGAAGCCGGCCTGGGTGGTGCGCCCAACGTGGCTGCCGTGGCACAGGTCGAGCACCCGGTGGCACAGGGCGTGGTTCAGGCGTTCAGCGTGTTCCTCGATACCTTCGTGATCTGCACCTGCACCGCCTTGCTGATTCTTCTGTCCGGTATCTACGACATCGGCTACGACGGCAACGGTATCGTTCTGGCACAGAACTCGCTGGCAGCCGTGGTCGGTGACTGGGGCAGAGTCTTCATCAGCGTAGCGCTGGCACTGTTCGTCTTCACCTCGATTCTCTACAACTACTACCTGGGCGAAAACAGCCTGCGCTTCCTGTTTGGCGAGAAGATCCAGACCATCATCATCTACCGCATCGCGGTGCTGGTACTGATCATGTGGGGTGCGGTCGTCGACCTGAAAGACGTACTGGCGTTCGCCGACATCACCATGACCATGCTGGCGTTCGTCAACCTGATCGCCCTTGCAATGCTGTTCAAAGTCGTCAAACGCATTTTGAATGACTACGATGCGCAACGTCGGGCCGGGGTCAAGACGCCGGTGTTCGATTCCAGCCAGTTCCCTGATCTGGACCTGGATCGCACCGCATGGCCGGCCAATCCGACCCGTCAGTCGATACAGGATGCCGAAGCGGCAGCCAAGTCTGTACCCGAAGCACGATAACCACCGCGACACTACGCCGGAGAAGAGCCATGCCTCATGACGCACAACAACCTGCCCAACGCGTGATGGTTCTTTACACCGGCGGCACCATCGGCATGCAGGCCAGCGCCAACGGCCTGGCACCGGCCTCCGGTTTAGAAGCGCGAATGGCCGGGCAACTGGCCGAGCACCCGGAACTGGTGGTGCCGCAGTGGCGCTTCCGCGAGATGTCGCCGCTGATCGACAGCGCCAACATGACCCCTTCCTACTGGCTGCGCCTGCGCGAGGCGGTGATCGAGGCGGTTGAGGTCGATGGCTGCGATGCGGTGCTGGTCCTGCATGGCACCGACACCCTGGCGTACAGCGCAGCGGCGATGTGTTTCCAGTTGTTAGGGTTCAGCGCGCCGGTACTGTTCACCGGGTCGATGCTGCCTGCCGGCGTGCAGGACAGCGATGCCTGGGAAAACGTCAACGGCGCCCTGCTGGCGCTGGGTTCGGGTCTGGTGTCAGGCGTGCAGCTGTATTTTCACGGGCAACTGATGGCACCCGTACGCTGCGCGAAAATTCGCAGCTTCGGTCGTCAGCCGTTCGCACCACTGCAACGCTCGCGTGGCGGCCACGCGGTGGTTTCGCTCCCTGACGCACTGAACTATCGCCAGACCAAGACACTGGCAGAGGTGGCGGTATTGCCGCTGTTTCCCGGTGTCGGTGCTGCCCAGCTGGACGGTCTGATCAACAGTGGTATCCGCGGTCTGGTGCTCGAATGCTTCGGCAGCGGCACAGGCCCCAGTGACGATCCGCAATTTCTGGCCAGTCTGGAGAACGCGCGAGCGCTGGGTATCTGTGTGGTCGCGATTACCCAGTGCCATGAGGGCGGTGTCGAGCTGGATGTCTACGAAGCGGGCAGCCGTCTGAGAAGTGCAGGCGTACTCTCCGGTGGTGGCATGACCCGTGAAGCAGCGCTGGGCAAACTGCATGCGCTGCTCGGCGCAGACCTGACGACCGAGGAGGTACGGCGCCTGGTCGAACTGGACCTGTGCGGCGAGCTGCGTTAAGCGGCTGCCTCTGCTTTACCCGAGGCGTCACGCAATCGCGCGACGCCTCACCCCTTCATGAAGCCTTGCATTCCTCCTGCGCGCCCCTGAGCATCGAATCCAGATTGCGCTCGATGTTTTCACACAACGCCGTCATCTGAATCTCATGTTCACTGGCACGGAACGGGCTCTGCAGGTCGGTACCGATCTTCTCGATCGCCAACAGCATGAAACCCACCACCGTCGACGCCAGAGGCGTGAACCAACCCAGGGTCTCCACCAGGCCAATCGGTACGATCAGGCAGAACAGCGTGATGAACAGGCGCGGAAAAGCCACGTACGGATAAGGCAACGGTGTATTGGCAATACGCTCCATGCCGCCCTGGCAATTAGAGATATCCACCATGGTCGACTCCAGCCGCGCCAGACGAATGCTGTCCAGCCGCCCGGCCTGATACTCCTTGGCCAATAGCGCAGCCGACGTATTGAGCAGGTCGTTGGGAAAGTTGTTGGTATCGTGACGACGTTCGAATTCCTCGCGAGGAATCAGCATCTGAACTTCATCACCACACTTGGCGCCCTTCAGGTGCGCAGACAGGCACTTCACATACGCGACATGGCGACGCAACAGTGTGGCCTTGACCGGGTTGATCCCGTCGTCATCCTCGACCAGCGTCAGCACTTGCCGAGCGAAGCTGCGTGAACTGTTGACCAGCGCACCCCATAGCGTCCTGGCTTCCCACCAGCGGTTATAAGCACTTGAATTGCGGAAGCTGGTCAGCACCACCAGCGCCGAGCCCAGCAGGGTCAACGGCATGGACGGCAAGGTGATCTTGCGCTCCAGATAGAGCATGAAGTCAACCGTGACAATCACGTCCCAGATCAACAGCCAGAAAAGCGACCATCCTACATAACCGATGGTCTTGCCGAGAAAACGGATTTTCGAAATGATCGTTTGCTGCAAAAGAACCACCCCATCGAAAAATAAGCGAACCGCATACGCACAGTTACCGCATGGCCTTTGAATACGAAACCGGCAGTTGGTTCGCAAGCGGCCCGCTTATCTCGGGGTTTCAGACGTTTTCAGCAGCCATTAAGAGCCACCTGAGGACGCTCGCCGGTGAAGAAAATCGGCCGCAGGCGGACACCAACGACGTTACCGGCGTAGGCCGCCACCAGCCACAGCCAGCCGTGCAGGCTGCCGGAGGCAATGCCGCTGAAGTACGCACCGATGTTGCAGCCGTAGGCCAGGCGCGAGCCGTAGCCCAGCAGCAAGCCGCCGATGACCGCCGCCACCAGCGAGCGCGTGGGGATATCGAGGCTGGGTGCAAAACGACCTGCCAGACCTGCCGCCAGCAAGGCACCGAGCATGATGCCGATGTCCATCACACTGGTGATGTCTTCCCACACAGGAGCCGCCAGCGCCTTGGCGTTCGCAGCGCTCTGCCAGAACACCCAACTGCCGACGTCCACGCCCAGCCCGCTGGCCGCTTTCGCGCCCCACAGCGCGAACGCCGAGGTGATGCCCCACGGACGACCGGCCAACGCCAGCGTTGCGTAATTGAGCAGCGCCAGCGCGACAGCGCCCCAGACCAGAACCCACGGCCCGCGCAGCACACGACTCAGGCCACGATGATCCGTGGCTGGCGGCGCTTCAAGCTGGCCATGACGGCGCTTTTCGAGCTTGACGGTCACCAGCGCGATCAAGCCGAACAGCGCCAGATTGACCAGCAGCGCAGGCAGCACGCCGAAGGTCTTGACCACCGACACCGCCGGGAACGAAGGCAGGGCAAACCACCAGTCGACGTGATGGGTGGCAATCAGTGAGCCGAGGATGAAAAACAGCAGCGTCACCAGCATCCGCGCGTTGCCACCACCGGCAGTGAACAATGTACCGGACGCACAGCCGCCACCCAGCTGCATGCCGATGCCGAAAATGAACGCGCCGACGACGACCGAAATCCCGACCGGGGCAACCAGGCCAGTGACTGGCTGGCCGAACAGCGTGCCCGCACCGAGTGCCGGGAAAAACAGCACCACAGCGACCGCCAGCATGACCATTTGCGCGCGCAGGCCAGCACCCCGCCGCTCGCGGATGAACACCCGCCACGCCGAGGTGAAACCAAATGCCGCGTGATACAGCGTTACGCCCAACGCAGCGCCGACGATCCACAGCATTACCTGGCGGGTGCCGACACTGAGCAGAAGGAACTGGGCGCCCATCAGCAGCAGGAACAGCGCGGCCAGCGGCGCGCCGAACTTGCGTCCGGGTGTTGCAGTAAGAGAGTTGTTCATGGGTATCTCAAGGACAGGTAACAGAAAGCGCAGATTATACGCCTGCCAACGGGACTACTCGGACCAGACCTCGCGCAGCCTGTTCAATGCCTCGACCATCTCGTCCTCGGGCACTGCGGCAAACCCCAGCACCAGCCCGGCGCGGTTATCCACAGGCTCAGTGGAATCAGGCAGCCAGTAATCACTCAGGGCATTCATTTCGACCCCGATACCATTGGCCTTGGCAATCAGCGCCTGCTCACGTGCCACGCTGTCGACCTTGACCATGACATGCAGCCCGGCAACCACTCTGGGCATTGCCGCGCATCCCGGAATATCGGCCGGCCAGTTATCCAGCAGCACATTGCGACGACTGAGCGCCGCGCGCCGCATGCGAAGTATGTGTCGCTGGAAATGACCCGACGCAATGAATTGCGCCATGACCGCCTGAACCCCTATCTCGGTATGACGCATGTCCACGGCCTTGCGCTGGCTGAACACCGGCACCAGTGGCTCTGGCAAAACCAGATACCCGAGGCGTAGCGCCGGAAAGGCGATTTTGCCGAACGTGCCGACGTAGAGCACGCGCGCGTTGCGGTCGAGCGCAGCCAGGGGCGCCAAGGGTGAACCGCTGTAGCGATACTCACCGTCGTAATCATCCTCGACAATCCAGCCCTGGTGTTTCTCGGCCCAGGCCAGCAATTCCAGACGCCGCGCCAGGCTCATCACCACGCCGGTCGGGTATTGGTGTGAAGGCGTCACGTAGGCCAGCCTGCAGTCTGCCTGCTCAAGGTCTGCGCAACGCATGCCTTCGTTATCCACAGCCACACCGTGCAATCGAGCACCTGCCAGGGCAAACGCATGACCGGCCGCCCGATACCCCGGATTCTCCACGGCAACGCCCTCGCCCGGGGTAAGAAGCAACTGTGCACAAAGGCTGATCGCGTGTTGTGCACCACTGGTGATCACAATTTGCTCAGCGCTGCAATGCAGCCCGCGCGATGAGCGCAGGTAGACCGCAATCAGTTCACGTAACCGCGAGTCTCCCGCAGCCGACCCATAACCGAGCTGAGCAAGGTCCGGCTTGCGCCAAAAAGCGGCATACAGCTTGCCCCACAAGGCAAAGGGGAAAAGATCGAACGCAGCTACGCCGACCCGAAAGGCCCGCGGACGACCCGTCGGTGGTTCATGCAGATGATGTTTTTCCAGCAGCGCGAGCACCGGGCTGTGGATAACTTCAGAGGAGGAATCTGACGGTATTTCAGACCCGATTGTGGACAAACCTGTGTGTAACCCTGTGGATACACCTGTGGGTAAGTTGGTGGATAGTTTTTTGCGACCGGTCCGCCGAGGCGCGGCGCCTGGTTCAGAGAGCTGAGCCACATACGTACCGTCGCCGACACGTCCCTCGATGAAACCCTCGGCATACAGCTGGTCGTAGGCCCGGATCACGCTGTTACGGGAGATGCCGAGTGAATGCGCCAAATCGCGACTGGCTGGCAGGCGTGTGCCACTGCTCAGACGCCCGTCGAGAACCTGCTGGCGCAATAAGGCGTAAAGCTGCTTGCTCAGGCCCTGATTCGGGTCCAGCGCGATACCGGTGAGTGTGGGCGGAAACGCAACACTGAGATCAGGCATGTATTGGCCCTGTTAAAATGATCAAAAATGGATCTTACATCAGACCAATGCCTTGCCTACGATCCTGTTATCAGCCAAGGACATGACCCATGTACATCCCTACCGCTTTCAAGAACAACGACACACCGAGCCTGCACGAGCAGATCGAGCAGACGCGCCTGGCGATTCTGGTCACGCACGGCGCAGAAGGATTGCAAGCCACCCACCTGCCACTGCTGTTGCGCCGCGATGAAGGTTCGTATGGCACGCTTTACGGGCACCTGGCCAAAGCCAATCCACAGTGGCAGCAACTTAGCTCCGGCGCCGAGGCACTGGTGATTTTTCCTGGCGGCGATGCCTACGTGAGCCCGTCGTTCTATCCGAGCAAGAGGGAGCACGGCAAGGTCGTACCCACGTGGAATGGTATGACCCCCGAAGGTTGGACGATTATTTCTACGCTGCCTGAGCGGCCTGCATTCTGAACTCCACAGGGCTCAGGCCGTTAAGTTTCAGTTTGATGCGTGACTGATTGTAATACTCAATGTACTCGTCGATGCCCGCATGAAGCTCATCCAGATTGTTAAATTTGTTCAGATAGAAAAACTCGGACTTCAGCGTGCCAAAAAAACTTTCCATAGCCGCGTTGTCGTAGCAGTTGCCCTTGCGCGACATGCTGCATGTGATCGAATGCTCATTGAGTAATCGTTGGTAAACAGGCATCCGATATTGCCAGCCCTGGTCTGAGTGCAAAATAGGCTTTTCATGCGGCTCAAGCTTCTTGAACGCTCCTTCAAGCATTTCGTCCACCATGGAGTACAGCGGGCGCCTGGCGATTGCATAGGAAATGATTTCGCCGTTGTACAGATCCATGATGGGCGACAGATAGAGCTTCTGGCCTCCCACTTTGAACTCGGTGACGTCCGTGGCCCATTTTTCATTAAGGTGCTGGGCCTTGAAATCACGCTTGAGAATGTTGGGCGCAGCCTTGCCTACTTCGCCCTTGTAAGAGCGGTATTTCTTCACTCGCACCAGGCTCTTCAGGCCAAGCTGCCCCATCAGTTTCTGCACCGTCTTGTGGTTCACAAGATGGCCTGCGCGCCGCAACGCCGCCGTGATACGACGATAGCCATACCGGCCTTTATGATCGTAGAAAACTGTCTGAATCAGGTCTTTCAGCCCGGCGTACTTATCGCCCGCTTGCAGTACCTTTTGTTGATAGTAAAAAGTGCTGCGCGCCAGACCGGCAAGCTTCAGCAGGCCACCCAGAGAATGCCCCAGTCTCAGTTCGGTTACGATTTGCGCTTTTTCTGTTGCGCTATTCGTTGCTTCTTCTGAGCCAAGGCATCGAGCTTTTTTAGATAGTCGACCTCCATCCGCAGTTGCTTCACCTCGGCAAGCAACTCGTCACGCGAGCGCGATTCATCGTCGATTGAGGGGGCGTTCACAGGCGGAAGTGCAGTCGTCATCTTTCTTGGGCGTCCGGCTTTTGTGGGTGGCTTGGAGGAGGCATCAAAGGCCCCTTCTTCATAATGGCGCTGCCATAGACCGATGATGCCGAACTGACGGATATCGAACAAGGCCGCTGTCTGGCGCAGAGATAAACGCTCATCATGCATGCGCTTCAAAACAGTCAGCTTGAACTCGTCACTGTAGCGCTGGCGTTTTTTCTCTTGCAGGCCCGCTACGCCATGAATCTGATAGGCCGCAACCCACTGCCTAAGGCAGGAAAAATCCACATCGTGGCGATGCGCAACATCCCTCAAACCTGCCTTGCCAGCACAATACTCTTTCACGGCTGCGAGTTTTGCCTGCTCTGTATATTTACCCATGACGCCTCCAAAGGTTGCATCCAACCTTCGGGGGTCACACCAGAGCGTGAGGAACGATAGGCGTCCACAAGAACACCTATCGTACCCATGCTCCAGCGTGGGCACGCAGTTCTGGACGCTCTGCGTCCGCCCGCAGGCTTATATCGCCTTTTCGAAGATCTTCGAATTACGCTGGTAGTTGTACAGCGAGGCGCGGGCGCTTGGCAGGCGGTCGACGCTGCTGGGTTCGAAACCGCGCTCGCGGAACCAGTGTGCGGTGCGGGTGGTGAGGACGAACAGGGTCTTGATACCCAAGGCCCGGGCACGGTGTTCAATACGCTCCAGCAACTCGTCGCCACGGCCACCATGCCGGTATTCCGGATTGACGGCCAGACACGCTAGCTCGCCCGACTCCGAATCGGCAATCGGATACAGCGCAGCACAGGCGATGATCAGCCCTTCGCGCTCGACCACGCTGAACTGGGTAATCTCGCGCTCCAGCACTTCGCGGGAGCGGCGTACCAGGATGCCCTGCTCTTCCAGGGGCGTGATCAGGTCCATCAAACCGCCGACGTCCTCGATGGCCGCTTCGCGCACCTGTTCGAACTGCTCCTGCGCGACCAGCGTGCCGCCGCCGTCACGGGTAAACAGTTCGGTCAGCAGCGCGCCGTTCTCGGCATAACTGACGATATGGCTGCGCGCCACGCCGCCACGGCAAGCCTCGGCCGCAGCGTCCAGCAGTTCCGCTTGATAGTTGGCACCCAGGCGCTGCAAGTGCGCGGGCACCTGTTGCGGACGCAGTTCGCGCACCAGCCGGCCTTGCTCGTCCAGCAAGCCGGTTTCGGCGCCGAACAGCAGCAGTTTGTCGGCGGCCAGATCGATGGCTGCGCGGGTAGCGACGTCTTCGCAGGCCAGATTGAAAATCTCGCCCGTCGGTGAATAACCCAATGGCGACAGCAGCACGATATGGCGCTCGTCCAGCAGGCGATTGATACCCTTGCGGTCGACCCGGCGCACTTCTCCGGTGTGCTGATAATCGACACCCTCAAGCACCCCGATAGGCCGTGCGGTGACGACGTTGCCGCTGGTCACTCGTAACCGCGAGCCCTGCATGGGCGAGGCGGCCATGTCCATCGATAGACGCGCCTCGATCGAAATGCGCAGTTGACCCACGGCATCGATCACGCACTCCAGCGTTTCGGTATCGGTGATCCGCAGGTCACGGTGGTAACGCGGCGTAATCCCGCGCTGGGCCAGACGGCTTTCAATCTGCGGACGGGAACCGTGAACCAGCACCAGACGCACGCCCAGGCTGTGCAGCAGGACCAGGTCGTGGACGATATTGCCGAAATTGGGGTGCGCAACGCCGTCGCCGGGCAGCATGACGACGAAGGTGCAATCGCGGTGAGCATTGATGTACGGAGACGCATGGCGAAGCCAGTTGACGTATTCGGGCATGACAACAAGAGCCTGTAGAAAAAATGGACGAAGAAAAGAAGCACGCACAACGGTGTGGTGGTTATCGTCGGAACAGGCTTGGCAGCACGCGCAGTCTCCTTTTGCTCAAGATACTTTGATTAATACGGGTTATGCCTGACTCACTGGGGCGTCAGGCAGTAATGTTCGATCAATTGACGTAACAGACGCACTGTAGGGTCAAGACGTGACATTTCGAGGTATTCCCCCGGCTGATGCGCGCAGGCGATGTCGCCCGGGCCAAGCACCAGTGTCTCGCAGCCGAGGCGCTGAAGATAAGGCGCTTCGGTGCCGAATGCTACTGCTGCGGCCGTATGACCGGTCAGGCGTTCAGCGACACGCACGAGTTCAGCGTCAGCAACCTGCTCGAACGGCGCGCATTCGGGGAACAATGGCGCGTAGTCGATCTGTACCTGATGCAGCTCGGCCAGCGGCTGCAGCTTCTGCCGAATGGCCGAGCGCAGCATCTCCGGGTCCATGCCCGGCAGCGGGCGCAGGTCGAATTCCAGCGAGCACTGGCCACAAATCCGGTTCGGGTTGTCGCCGCCATGAATACAGCCCAGGTTCAGCGTCGGCTGCGGCACCGTGAATTGCGGGTTGCGGTACTTCGCCTGCCACTGCGTGCGCAGGCCCTTGAGTTCGCTGATGGCGTCGTGCATGGCTTCGAGTGCGCTGTGCCCAAGGCTCGGGTCGGAGGAATGGCCGCTGCGCCCGAGAATATCGATGCGCTCCATCATCACGCCCTTGTGCAGGCGGATCGGCTTGAGCCCGGTCGGCTCGCCAATCACTGCCGCACGACCCAGCGGGCGGCCGGCGTCGGCCAGCGCGCGGGCACCGGCCATCGAGCTTTCCTCGTCGCAGGTGGCGAGGATCAGCAGCGGCTGCTTGAACGGCTGATCAACAAGGCCACGCACCGCTTCGATGACCAGCGCAAAGAAGCCCTTCATGTCGCAACTGCCCAGCCCGACCCAGCGGCCATCCACCTCGGTCAGCTTCAAGGGGTCGGTCTTCCACAGTGCCTCATCGAACGGCACGGTATCGCTGTGCCCCGCCAGTACCAGACCGCCTGGGCCTGTTCCGTAGGTCGCCAGCAGATTGAACTTGCCGGGCGACACTTGCTGGATGTCGCAGGCAAACCCCAGATCGCCCAGCCAACCGGCCAGCAGATCGATGACGGGACGGTTGCTCTGGTCCAGGGAAGGCTGAGTGCAGCTCACCGAGGGTACGGCGATCAGCGCGGCGAACTGGTCTTTCATGGACGGCAACGGCATGGACGCTTCCTGTAATCGAGACGGAACACGGCCCATCATAGGGCCATAGCAACCCAGGAATAAACCGTTTCGGGCCATGTCCTGTACACTGACGGCCTCAGCAGCCGTTCAATCATGGGCTGCGCTCCCGTTTATCCGTATCAGCGTTTGGATTCCCCCGGCCATGCAAAAAGAAACTGAAATCAAACTCCGCGTCAGCCGCGAGACCCTCGCTGCACTGCGTGAACACCCGTTGCTCAAGAAGCGCAACAAGAGTGGCTGGGAGCGCCTTGAACTGTCGAACCAGTATTTCGATACCCCCGAAGGTGAGCTGGCGCAGGCCAAAGTCGCCCTGCGTATCCGCCGCGACGGCGATCAGATCATCCAGACCATGAAGACTCGCGGGCAAAGCGTGGCCGGTCTGTCCGAGCGCAATGAGTACAACTGGGACCTGAGCAAGGCCAAGCTGGACCTGAAAAAGCTCGAAGGCGATTGCTGGCCCGAGCAACTGGCCGATCTGGACAAGAAAACCATCAAACCGCTGTTCACCACCGATTTCGTGCGTGAGAAAGCCGAGATTGCCTGGGGCCGTGGCAAGGCCAAAGTGGTGATCGAAGCCGCACTGGACCTGGGTCAGGTGGTGGCCGGCAAGCAGAAGGAAGAAATCTGCGAGCTGGAGCTCGAGCTGCGTGAAGGCGAACCTGCCGCGCTGCTGGAACTGGCTGCCGAGCTGGCTGCAACGCTGCCGCTGATGCCGTGTGATATCAGCAAGGCCGAGCGCGGCTACCGTCTGCTCGATGCCAGCAGCTACTCGCTGAGCCTGCAGGCGCCCGCCCTGACTGCCGAAACGCCGCTGGACGACGCTTATTCCGCGCTGGCCTGGCATCTGCTGGGCAGCAGCCAGCGTCTGGCCGAGCAATACCGTTTCAACGGCCACTGGCGTCTGCTGCAGGACTGGGTCGAGATGCTCGCCGAACTGCGTGCTCTGACCAGCAGCCTCGGCCAGGCCGCGCCGCGCACCTCGACCGCACAACTGCGTACTGCGCTGGACGCCTTGCTGGAAGACTGGCGACCGCTGGTTCAGGCCGGGCAGGAAGATGCAGATGTCCGTGGTGCCGCCCACGAGCAATTCCTCGAAGAATTGCAGGACACGCGCTGGGGCGAGTTCTCGCTGAATACCTCACGCTGGTTGCTGGCCCGCAGCTGGACCGCCGAACGCAACACCCGCGGCAATCGTCAGGGCGCCGCGCTGTTGAGCAGTTGGCTGCCACGCCTGCTGGGCGAAGAAGCCACGTCCCTGCAATTGAGCCGCTATCAGCAGCAGCCGGAAGACCTGGCCGAGCAACTGCCCCGCATCGAGCGCATTCAGTCTTGGCTGCACTGGGCACGCGGCGCGCTGGACCTGCCGGAACTGGATCGCCTGTATGGCGAACTGCGCAAACTGGAAGAACTGGCGCATCTGGACATCAGCGACGAAGTCCTCGATGCCCGCGTGCAACAGGCAATCACCGTCTTCCAGAGCCGCGCCTGGAAAACCCTGCTGCGCTTGTAAGGCTGGATCAGAAGGCCGTAGAAGCGAACTGCCTGAAACGTTTTAGGGCCGCTTCGCAGCCCATCGCGGACAAGTCCGCTCCTACGCCCTCCGGGCAGAAGCACTGCTGCAGGCCAGATCATTCAGCGTCATACGCAAGTCCGCTTCTGATTCTGCCCGAAGGGCGTGTGAGCAGACCGCGCGACGCTGCGCTTGTACATGATCTCCCGTTTTTTGTAGGAGCGGACAAGTCCGCTCCTACGCCCTCCGGGCAGAAGCACTGCTGCAGGCCAGATCATTCAGCGTCATACGCAAGTCCGCTTCTGATTCTGCCCGAAGGGCGTGTGAGCAGACCGGGCGACGCTGCGCTTGTACATGATCTCCCGTTTTTTGTAGGAGCGGACAAGTCCGCTCCTACGCCCTCCGGGCAGAAGCACTGCTGCAGGCCAGGTCATTCGGCATCATACGCAAGTCCGCTTCTGATTCTGCCCGAAGGGCGTGTGAGCAGACCGGGCGACGCTGCGCTTGTACATGATCTCCCGTTTTTTGTAGGAGCGGACAAGTCCGCTCCTACGCCCTCCGGGCAGAAGCACTGCTGCAGGCCAGGTCATTCGGCATCATACGCAAGTCCGCTTTTGATTCTGCCCGAAGGGCGTGGGAGCAGACCGGGCGACGCCGCGCTTGTACATGATCTCCCGTTTTTTGTAGGAGCGGACAAGTCCGCTCCTACGCCCTCCGGGCAGAAGCACTGCTGCAGGCCAGATCATTCAGCGTCATACGCAAGTCCGCTTTTGATTCTGCCCGAAGGGCGTGGGAGCAGACCGGGCGACGCTGCGCTTGTACATGATCTCCCGTTTTTTGTAGGAGCGGACAAGTCCGCTCCTACGCCCTCCGGGCAGAAGCACTGCTG
Organism: Pseudomonas syringae KCTC 12500; assembly: GCF_000507185.2. Lineage (NCBI taxonomy): Bacteria > Pseudomonadati > Pseudomonadota > Gammaproteobacteria > Pseudomonadales > Pseudomonadaceae > Pseudomonas > Pseudomonas syringae. Next base: position 2,588,758 of record NZ_AYTM02000002.1, on the reverse strand, counting down.
CAGGCCAGATCATTCAGCGTCATACGCAAGTCCGCTTTTGATTCTGCCCGAAGGGCGTGTGAGCAGACCGCGCGACGCTGCGCTTGTACATGATCTCCCGTTTTTTGTAGGAGCGGACTTGTCCGCGAACTGCCGGGAACCGGCAGCAAAACCAGTCACCTCGGTGCACGAGGCACAACGGAGGCGGGCGCAACTCCGGGCACCAGCCCCGTCAGCGCAGCAGCGGCAGGCTGGTGGTGGATTTGATCTCGGAGAGGGCCACTGTCGAGTTCACTTCCTGGATGCCGGCTACCAGCGACAGTTTTTCGAAGAAGAACCGCTCGTACGCCTCGATATCCGGCGTCACGATGCGCAGCAGAAAATCCACCGACCCCATCAGCACATAGCACTCCAGCACCTCCGGGAAGCCACGAATCGCGTCGGTGAACTCGGTGAAGTTGGAGCGCCCGTGGGCGTTGAGTTTTACCTCGGCGAATATCTGCGTGTTCAGACCGATTTTCTTGCGGTCCAGCAACGCCACCTGACGGCGAATCACCCCTTCATCCTTGAGCCGCTGAATGCGGCGCCAGCAGGGTGATTGCGACAGACCGACCTGCTCGGCAATCTGCGCACTGGAAAGCGAAGCATCTTCCTGCAGCAGCGCCAGAATCCTGCGATCGTAACTGTCCAGCTCGATTTGCATAATTAATTTTCCGAAATAGCCTGCAGCGCATTAACAAGTCTTATAAAGACTAATCCACCCAATGATGGACCAGAAATTTCTTTTCGCGCATGCAAAGATTTCCAGCATCCTTGTGGAGTATCAGCATGCCCAATCTCGAAGCCGTCACCCCCCCTTCCCAGCGTCCAGATAGCTGGTCGTCCAGCAATGCACAGTGCTGCGCACGCTACCGTATCTGCGCCGAAGCCGAGCCTGCCTTGCTCTGTCAGGTGTTGAACCTGTTTGCCATGCAGTATCTGATTCCCGACCAATTGAGTGCTGTGCAACAAGAGAGCCTGCTGCTCATCGACCTTCAGGTTTGCAGATTGAGCTGGCATCGAGCACAGGTGATTGGCGAAAAAATGCGCAACCTGATCGACGTCTGCTCAGTGGAAGTCGAGCAGGTCGACGTCCGGAATACTGCGCAATCCCGTGTCGCCCTGGCGACGGGCTGAATCAATTCGCCTGCTTCGGCAATTCCCGGTCGCATAGAACCAATAACGCTGTCACGCTTGGCGTCTACTCTTGTTCATCGTCCAATGACGAATTGCCTCAAGGAGCGCACATGGCAGCCCTGGCCCCCTCTTCACAGGATCGCTGGCTTGATCTGAATGATGTGCTGCGTGATCTGGTTGCCGAAGGCTATCTCGGCCAGGACGACGCGGAAACGGCACTCACCCAACGTCGCAGTGCGGTGAACATCCAGCTGCATCCCCTCGAGTTTCTCGCTTCGCTGCAGTTTGACGACCTCAAGCGACCGGGCAAGAAGCTGGACGTGGAAACCCTGACCGCCTGGCTGGCCAAAACCTGTGGCCAGCCTTACATGCGTATCGACCCGCTGAAGATCAACGTCGCGGCGGTCACGCCACTGATGTCCTACGCCTTTGCCCAGCGCCACAAGATTCTGGCCGTGGCGGTCGATCGCGAATCGGTGACCATCGCCAGCGCGCAGCCTTATGTGCGCTCATGGGAAGCCGACCTGGCGCACGTGCTCAAGCTGCAGATCAAACGTGTGGTCGCCAACCCGGCAGACATCCAGCGCATGGCGATGGAGTTTTTCAGGCTGGCCAAGTCGGTCAGCGGTGCCAGCGCCTCTGAGCAAAAAATGAGCAACATGGGCAACTTCGAACAGTTGCTCAAGCTCGGTGCCAGCGATCAGGAGCCTGACGCCAACGACGCGCACATCGTCAATATCGTCGACTGGCTGTTCCAGTACGCCTTCCAGCAACGCGCCAGTGATATTCACATCGAGCCGCGCCGCGAACAGGGCACCGTGCGCTTTCGCATCGACGGGGTGCTGCACAACGTTTACCAGTTTCCGGCGCAGGTGATCATGGCGATTGTCAGCCGCCTGAAAAGCCTGGGCCGGATGAACGTCGCCGAAAAACGCAAACCACAGGACGGGCGGGTCAAGACCACCACGCCGGAGAATCGCGAAGTGGAGTTGCGCCTGTCGACCCTGCCGACCGCGTTTGGCGAAAAAATGGTCATGCGGATCTTCGACCCCGAGGTATTGCTCAAGGACTTCGACCAGTTGGGCTTTTCCAGTGACGACCTGCGGCGCTGGCAGGAAATGACCCGCCAGCCCAACGGCATCATTCTGGTCACCGGCCCGACCGGTTCGGGCAAGACCACCACGCTGTACACCACCCTCAAGAAACTGGCGACCTCCGAGGTCAACCTGTGCACCATCGAAGACCCCATCGAGATGGTCGAACCGGCCTTCAACCAGATGCAGGTTCAACACAACATCGACCTGAGCTTTGCCGCCGGCGTGCGCGCACTGATGCGACAGGACCCGGATATCATCATGATCGGCGAGATTCGCGACCTGGAGACGGCCGAAATGGCGATTCAGGCGGCGCTTACCGGTCACCTGGTGCTGTCGACGCTGCACACCAACGATGCGCCCAGCGCCATCAGCCGGATGCTCGAACTGGGTGTGCCGCACTACCTGCTCAAGGCGACCATCCTCGGCGTCATGGCCCAGCGTCTGGTGCGCACCCTTTGCCCACACTGCAAGGCGCCCATTAACCTCAACGAGACCGACTGGCAAACCCTGACGCGCCCCTGGCAGGCACCGGTGCCACCCGGCGCGCATCAGGCGGTCGGCTGCGTGGAGTGTCGCGATACCGGCTACCGGGGTCGGGCGGGTGTCTACGAGATCATGGTCATGTCCGACAACATCAAGGCATTGATCTCAGCGGACCTGGACCTGACCGCCATGCGTCGTCAGGCCTTCAAGGAAGGGACGCGCAGCCTGCGTCTGTCCGGCGCGCAGAAAGTCTCGGCGGGCCTGACTACACTTGAGGAAGTGCTGCGGGTAACACCGCAAAGCGAACAACGCTGATCAAGGTTGAAAGCGTTGTCCAGAAGCCCGCGCAGCATGGCGAGCCAGCTAAAGTGAACTATACGGTACACCTTGATTGAACTAGTTCGGGGCTTTGGCTATCCAACCCCTCAGAACAACCACAGCTGGAGTAATTCATCATGCGTCTCAAGTTCGCTGTCGCCACCGTAGCCTTGCTTTCCATCCCAATGGGTTCAGCGATGGCTGACACCTTCTGGCGTAATGTGCTGTCTTCCGGTGCAACCACCGGCTCGACTTACCTGACCTTCAAGGATCACAAACTGATCGTTGCCGCCCAGGACGACGCAGGCAGCTTCGTCGCCAGCGACGGTGGCATCCGCGGTCCGTTCCTGGAAGCGGCCATCGAGCAGGTACGCAAAGACAATCCAGGCCTGAAAGCCACCGACATGGAACTGGCCAATGCGATCCTGGATAAGAATCTGGTCGCTGAAAACCAGTAAGCGTCATAAATAAAAAATGCTGCTTGATGAGCCTGATACCGCTCGCTCAAGCGAAGCAGCATCGCGGCTTATTATAGAAATATTCACCGTCCTTGGCCTTTAAGGCCTGGACGGTGATTCATTAACACCCCTCCCGTCTCTGCATTTAGCAAAATATCGTCCTGTCGACGAAATTGGCTGCTCGGTCCGTGTCTAAAAATGGCGACGTGCTAAACCCTCATCAGAGATGTTCAGCCGTGTGGGCGCCTTGCAAATCCATTACTAAACAAGGCCATGCATAGCACGAACCAATGTAGCTCGTCAGCGGTATACGAGGTCGGCCAACGGTTGCCCCATTGGAGAGACACACCGCACGAGCGACATCCTCTACAAGACTGTTATTCATAAAGGTGCTCAGGCCTTGGCGGCTGAAATCTCATTGAGAACGCGCCCAAAACTCATATAAAACAGCAACCTTTCAAGCGTATTTAAAACTCAGAATTCGACTATAACGCACTACTCTTAAAGCTCCAAAACTATATAAAAAATGTCAATACTATCAGTAGATAACCTCTCATCCGCCTGACAAAATAAAAAGACTGACAAATAATTTCAAGGAGAATTACATGAATACGGATGTCGAAAAACCCTTCACCGCGAAGTTGGCCTACAACGACAAGAAGAACGACGGAAGCAGTATTTTAATAAATATTGATTTTTGTTCTCTTGCTTCAACACAGAAGGCAGGTAACGTATCCCCACTTCATTATGAGAGGATCTCCACTGGCTCTGAGATTGTACCTGGGGAGTATTTGTGCGCTAACGCTAAAGCGGCCACCTCGGTTGAGCTTTATTTTCGCTATGACAGCGGACGGGGTGCCTACCGAATCTGGATGAGAGACGGCAATTGTCAAGGAGGGCTTCTTGCCGACTCAAATAATGGATATATATACGCCAGTAGAAACTATGATCGCCCCCACCTTTTTTGGTTATATCAACCCGACGAAAATGGCACCTGGAGAACCATAACCATTGACCAATATGCTCCCTCAACACCCTTTCGCATACAACAAGCTGATACGCAAACAAATATCGGCGTTTACTCGAAAAACATCCCCTTTTCAGGCGAACCGTCAATATGGTGGGCCTATATAACCACCGGTTCCGAGAGTGATAAGTTTGTATTACACGCCATTAAAAAGGGCGTTGATTACGCACGAACAGATGTCTGGGGCGTGGGTAAAGCCTAAGCTGCTCGGCCATCAATCTACTTTGATGGCCGAGTCTTTGACGCCTTCGAATGCTCTCGAAAACCTTTCCCAGGCTTTAACATTCTGTTAATCCATCCCAGAAGGCCGTGAGGTGGTTCTACTTAAGTGAACCACCTTACCCCCCATCAACAGCATTCTCGTGCATTGATTATTCGCCGATGGCGCTCTTGTATCCATCGGCATCCAGCAGCTCGGCCAGATCGCCATTGGCGTCGCTTGGCTTGAGCTTGAAGATCCAAGCGCTGTACGGCTCGCTGTTGAGCAACTCGGGCGAACCGCTCAGTTTTTCATTGATCTCGATAACCTCGCCCGCAACCGGCGAGTAGATATCCGAAGCGGCCTTGACCGACTCGACAACACCGGCGATGTCACCGGCAGCGAACGCTGTGCCGATTTCCGGCAGTTCGACGAAGACCACATCGCCCAGTGCTTCCTGTGCATGGTCCGAGATGCCGACAGTCACGGTGCCGTCTGACTCCAGACGTGCCCATTCATGACTTTTGGCGAAACGCAGCTCGGCGGGAATATTGCTCATTTAGTCATCCTCAACATCGGGTCAGCGGAAAACCCGCCATTAGGTTAGATCAAGGTTTTGCCATGGCGCACGAACGCAGGCTGCACCACCCGCACCGGGTACCATTTGCCGCGGATTTCCACCTCGGCCCGGTCAGCGGTCGCCATCGGAACGCGAGCCAGTGCAATGGATTTGCTCAACGTAGGAGAGAAACTACCACTGGTGATCTCTCCTTCGCCAATTTCTGCGACACGTACCACCTGATGCGCCCGTAAAACGCCGCGCTCTTCGAGCACCAATCCGACGAGTTTGAAGGCGGTTCCTTCAGCACGTTCGCTCTCCAGCGCCTTGCGACCGATAAAATCACGGTCGGCAGGCTCCCAGGCGATGCTCCAGGCCATATTCGAGGCCAAGGGCGAAACATGTTCACCGATGTCCTGGCCATACAGGTTCATGCCGGCCTCGAGGCGCAGCGTGTCGCGAGCGCCCAGGCCGATCGGGGAAATACCCGCGCCGACCAATTCATTGAAAAAGCTTTGGGCCTCTTCGGCAGGCAGCATGATCTCCAGGCCGTCCTCACCGGTATAGCCGGTGCGCGCGATAAACCAGTCACCGTCATCAAGCCCTTCGAACGGCTTGAGCTGGTGAATCAGTTCGGCGCGAGCGCTTGAAACCAGCTCGGCAATACGGGTTCTGGCCTTGGGGCCTTGAATGGCGAGCATCGCCATTTCACTGCGCTCGACCAATTGCACGTCGAAGTCGCCCAGCTGCGACTGCATCCAGGCAAGATCCTTGACGCCGGTCGCCGCATTGACGACCAGCCGATAACCTTCGGGCGTGAGGTAGACGATCATGTCATCGATCACCCCGCCGCTCTCGTCCAGCATGGCGCTGTACAAGGCACGACCGGGGGTTTTGAGCTTGTCTACATCATTGGCCAGCAGACGACGCAGCCAGACCCGGGCCTGACGGCCGAGCACATCGATCACGTTCATGTGAGAGACATCGAAGACCCCACAGTCGCGACGCACCTGATGGTGTTCCTCGACCTGCGATCCATAATGCAACGGCATGTCCCAGCCACCAAAATCGACCATTTTCGCGCCAAGGGCGAGGTGCAGGTCGAACAGGGGGGTACGCTGTCCCATGGGTTTCTCCTTCCGGGCGTGGCGAAGGTGCGGGCAGACGAGATCGGCAAGCCCCCCAATAAACCGGAGTTTGCAGCACGTAACAGCTGACCGAATTATCTGACAGACCGCACCAATTGCGGCGCATTGTAGCCGCAAGGTGAGGCCCCCGCACCTAGCCAATCTGACGGGCAGAGCGACGAATCAGCCCAATGACAGGTAATAATCCTACAAGCACCAGCGACAAAGCTGGCAACGCAGCCCGGGCCCACTCGCCCTCGCTGGTCATTTCGAAGATGCGTACCGCCAGCGTATCCCAGCCAAACGGGCGCATGAGCAGGGTTGCCGGCATTTCCTTGAGCACATCGACGAACACCAGCAGCGCCGCGCTCAGCGCCCCTGGCACCAGCAACGGCAGATACACGTTGAGAAACAACTTTGGCCCGCTGACCCCCAGGCTGCGCGCGGCTTCAGGCAATGACGGGCGGATACGCGACAGGCTGTGTTCCAGCGGACCGAAGGCGACGGCGATGAAGCGCACCAGATACGCCAGCAGCAAGGCCGAGAGGCTACCGAGCAGCAAAGGCTTGCCTGCGCCGCCCAGCCAGCCGGACAGCGGAATGACCAGTTCGCGGTCCAGGTAACTGAACGCCAGCATGATTGAAACCGCCAGTACCGAGCCTGGCAATGCGTAGCCCAGGTTGGCGAGGCTGACGCCGGAGCGGATCGCAGGCGTGGGCGCCATACGTCGGGCAAACGCCAGAATCAGCGCCACACTGACGGTGATCAACGCCGCCATGCCGCCCAGATAGAGCGTGTGCAGAATCAGCCCGGTGTAGCGCTCATCCAGATCGAAGCGGCCACGCTGCCAGACCCAGACGATCAATTGCAGCATCGGCACCACGAAAGCACAGAGAAACACCAGCCCACACCAGAGGCTTGCGGCCAATGCCTTGATGCCGCGTAACCGGTAAAGCGCAGCGCCACGCGGACGCTCGTTGGCCGGTCGGCTTGCACCCCGAGCGCGGCGTTCGCCGTACAGCAGCACCAGCACGGCCAACAGCAGCAGGCTGGCCAGTTGCGCGGCGCTGGACAGGCTGAAGAAGCCGTACCAGGTCTTGTAGATGGCTGTGGTGAACGTGTCAAAGTTGAACACCGACACCGCGCCAAAGTCGGCCAGGGTCTCCATCAGCGCCAGCGCCACCCCCGCGCCGATGGCCGGACGCGCCATTGGTAGCGCCACGCGCCAGAATGCCTGCAAGGGCGTATTGCCCAGCGCTCGCGCAGCCTCCATCAGGCCCTTGCCCTGCGCCAGAAACGCCGTGCGCGCCAACAGGTAGACGTAGGGGTAGAAAACCAACACCAGGACGATGATCACCCCACCGGTGGAACGCACCCGAGGCAGACGCAGACCGGAGCCGAACCATTCGCGCATCAGGGTCTGCACCGGGCCGGAAAAATCCAGCAGCCCGACGAACACGAACGCCAGCACATAGGCGGGGATCGCGAAAGGCAGCATCAGCGCCCAGTCCAGCCAGCGGCGACCGGGGAATTCACACAGGCTGGTGAGCCACGCCAGGCTCACCCCCAGCAGTGTCACGCCCACGCCGACACCCAGCACCAGGATCAGCGTATTGCCCAGCAGACGCGCCATCTGGGTTTCGAGCAGGTGCGACCATATCTGCTGGTCAACCGTCTCCCACGACAGCAGCAGAACGCTCAGCGGCAGCACGACCAGCGCAGCGATGGCAAAAACCAGGGGGTACCAGCGGCGTTGCACAGGATGGGCCAAGGAGGTTCTCGAAATGAGGGGGGTCAAGAGGGGTGCACAGGCCTGCTTCTGATTCTGGCTGAAAGCCGTAGGAGCGGACTTGTCCGCGAAAAAGCCGGTACATTCTCAGAAAATGCACTATCTGAACTGACGGCTTCGCGGACAAGTCCGCTCCTACGCCCTGCGGGCAGAAGCCTGAAAGCCCCGTGTCCCAGGCTATTCAGTACCTGAGCTAACGCTGAGCACTGAAGCGTGAAGCGATAAGGCACTTGGGTATTAAATCAATTCCAGCCCGCGCGATCCATCATGCGTATCGCTTCTGCCTGACGCTTGCCTGCCACTTCGACCGGGAGGGTGTCGGCCTTGAACTGCCCCCAGCTCGCCACTTCTTCTGAAGGCGCCACCTTCGGATTGGCCGGGAACTCCTGATTGACGCTGGAGAAAATCTTCTGCGCCTCGGGGCCGGTCATCCACTCCACCAGCGCCTTGGCCGCTTCGGGGTGCGGGGCGTACTTGGTCAGACCGATACCCGACAGGTTGACGTGCACACCGCGATCAGCCTGGTTCGGCCAGAACAGCTTCACCGCCAGGTCGGGTTTTTCCTTATGCAGGCGACCGTAGTAATAGGAATTGACGATGCCCACGTCGCATTGCCCGGCATTGATCGCCTCAAGCACCGCGATGTCATCGGAGAACACGTCGGTGGACAGGTTGTTGACCCAGCCCTTGAGGATTTTCTCCGACGCTTCGGCGCCGTGGGTTTCGATCAGCGTAGCGGTCAGCGACTGGTTGTAGACCTTCTTCGCGGTACGCAGGCACAAGCGGCCTTCCCAGTTCTTGTCGGCCAGCGCCTCGTAGGTGCTCAGCTCGGCAGGCTTCACCCGGTCGGTGGAGTAGGCGATGGTGCGCGCGCGAAGGCTCAGACCGGTCCAGCCGTGGGTCGACGAGCGATACTGCGGCGGAATGTTGGCTTCGATCACCGGCGAGGTGAACGGCTGCAGGATACCCATCTGCTCGGCCTGCCAGAGGTTGCCCGCATCGACCGTCAGCAACAGGTCGGCGGTGGCATTCTGGCCCTCGGCCTTGATGCGCTGCATCAGCGGCGCTTCCTTGTCGGTGATGAATTTGATCTTCACCCCGGTACTGGCCGTGTACGCATCGAATACCGGCTTGATCAACTCGTCGATCCGGGACGAATACACCACCACTTCATCGGCAGCCTGAGCGGTGCTGCCCAGTAAAGTCAGTGTCAGAGCAGCCAGAAGACGCTTGCTTGCCTGCATCGGGGTATCTCGCGTTCGCAAAGGAGGCGAAATGGTAGTGAATCCCATTTGCTATCTCAATCGAAGCGACAGCGGAGCCGTTACCGGATGTGTCCAGGCTCGATCATGACCGGTGATCAGCAAACAGCCCTGGCTCTGGAAAAGTTCGCCACCCTGCGCAGCTTGTCCACATCGAACACTTCCAAGTGCCCCTCTGCCAGGCGCACGATCCTGCGCTCATGCAGGTCCTGGAGCACTTCCAGCAAGGCCGGCGAGGCAAGCGCGAGACGCTCCGCCGCCTGAATATCATCCAGCGCAATCAGGCGTCGTACCTGGCTCAACGGGCCATACCCCTCGCTGAGCAGCAACAGGCGCCAGGCAACTCGCGCCCGCGGCGGCAGGCGACGCATTTTCTCGGGGTTCGGCAGTGGCAAGCCGACCTTCTGGCTGAGCAGCGCGGCAAACCAGCGCCAGTACTCGGGGTGCCTGTCGAGCAGCCGGGCCAGGAATGGCTGGGGGATGTGCAGGAAAATGCTCTGTTCCAGCGAACAGACTTCGAAACGGCGCGGCAGCCCGTCAAACAGCGAGACTTCGCCAAACCAGCACGGCGCGCTCGTCGATTCCACGTGCGTCAGCAGCCGCTGCTCGTGGGTGCCGCCGATCCGCACGCTGCCCTCCAGCAGCACATAAACACCGCACGGCAGATCGCCCTTGTCGAACAGCCGCTGGCCGGGCGTCTTGCGTCGCTGGCGGGCAGCGTCCAGCAGGCTATCCTGCAGATTGGCAGGCAGATGGGAAAACCAGTAATCGGATAGCAATCGTGACCGCCACGACACTCCATTTGTCATTTTTGCTCCCTTCTCTTTCAGCCATGCATGTTGTACAAGAAATCAGGCTCAAGCCGGCCATCGTCTCAGGCGGGAATAATAATGAAAAACCTTGTCGATCATCTCAGCCAATACGCGGCTTATCACCGTGATTCACGCAATATCGTGACGCACTTCGTGGGTATTCCACTGATCGTGCTGGCCGTGGCGGTGCTTCTCTCGCGACCGGGCTGGCATATAAGCGGATTGTGGCTTTCACCGGCGGCGCTGCTGGCCTTGGGTTCGACGATTTTTTACCTGCGACTCGACCGCGCCTTGGGCATCGTCATGGCGGTCTTACTGGCGCTGTGTCTCTGGGCCGGGGCCAACCTTGCGCAGCAGGCAACCATGGTCTGGCTGAGTGCGGGCGTCGGGCTCTTTGTGATTGGCTGGATCATCCAGTTCGTCGGCCATTACTACGAGGGGCGCAAACCGGCCTTCATCGATGACCTGACCGGGCTGATCATCGGCCCGTTGTTTGTGGTCGCGGAGCTGGCGTTCCTGATGGGCCAGCGCAAGGATCTGCAGCACGCCATCGAAGAGCGCGTCGGCCCGGTGGGGCGTGCGACCCGCAAGGCGACGACCTAGGCGCCAAGCGCCGGGCACCGATCGTCGCCAGCGGCAACGATCAGTGCCCGCCTATTAGCCGGCAAGCCCGGTGCTGTTCTGCAATCCGGCCAGCAACAGCCGCTGATACAACTCTTCGCGCAAGCCCTGCGGAGCGTCGAGCTGCATGCGTTGCAAGTGCGCGAGGAAGGCTTCGGGGTCCGGAGCGTCGAGGGTCGCTTTGCCCAGTTCGAGGATTTCAGTGAGCTTGAGCTTGCTCTTCAGCCAGTTCAAGGCTCTGAGCAGGTCGCGCTCCTCGGCGGTAAAGTCGCAACCCAACGGGTACTCGGTAAACAGTGACGGGTAGCGTGATGCAGTGTCCTTGAGGCGCTCGGGCGTGTTGTCGGTGAAGCGCGGATCGAGACGGAAGTCCTTGGGCAGCTTGCCAGCCTTTTGCGCCTGCTCGATCAGGCCCGATTGAAAACGCGAGTCAGTGATATTCAGAATTCGCTCGATCACCGTCGCGTCGGTCTGCCCGCGCAGATCGGCGATGCCGTATTCGGTCACGACAATGTCGCGCAAGTGTCGGGGGATGGTGGTGTGGCCGTACTGCCAGACGATGTTGGAGCTAACCTCGCCGCCCGACTCACGCCAGCTGCGCAGCATCAGGATCGAACGGGCGCCTTCCAGTGCATGGGCCTGCGCCACGAAGTTGTACTGACCGCCCACGCCACTGAGCACCCGGCCGTCTTCCAGCTGATCAGCCACTGCCGCGCCCATCAGGGTGACGGTAAACGCACTGTTGATGAAGCGCGCATCGCGGCGTTGCAGGCGCTTGAGTTCTTCCTGGCCGTAAAGCTCGTTGATGTAGCTGATGGCGGTCATGTTGAACTGCGCCAGCCGCTCGGCGGGCAACTCGCGCAGCCGCGCGTAGAAACTCTGCGGACCGAGGAAAAAGCCGCCGTGCACGACCACGCCACCAGGATGGGCATCCTCATCCAGCGTGCCCATGTTGGCCAGCCGTTGCAGCTCTGCATCGGCATACACCTTGCGCCGCACGATGCCGGCATCGGCGAGTACCAGCAGGCCGTTGACGAACATTTCGCTGCAACCGTAAAGGCCGCTGGCGAACGGCTGAACGCCGCCTTCCCGATCTATCAGGGTCTGCCAGTTACTCATGTTCAACTCGGCCAGCAGGCCGCGCCAGGTTTCGTTATCGGCCTGGCGGGCCAGCAATGCGCCGGTCAGTGCATCGCCCATCGAGCCAATGCCGATCTGTAACGTGCCGCCGTCACGTACCAGCGTGCTGGCGTGCAGGCCGATCAGGTGGTCCTGATAGCCCACCGGCATATTGGGGGTGGAAAACAGAGTACTGCGCTCGTCTTCGTCGATCAGCACATCGAAGGCGTCGACATCCAGCTCCGAGTCGCCCGGCATGTAAGGCAGGTCGGCGTGCACCTGGCCGAGCATCAGAATGGTCTCCCCGGCGGCCCGGCGCTTGGCGATCATGGGCAACAGGTCGAGGGTCACGTCAGGGTTGCAGCTCAGGCTCAACGTGCCTGGGCGCTGCTCGTCACGGGCCACCAGTTGCGCGACCAGATTCAGGCCGTTGGCGTTGATGTCGCGGGCGGCGTGGCTGTAATTGCTGCTGACGTAGTCTTGCTGGGCTGACTGGCTATTGAGCAAACTGCCCGGCTGCATGAAGAATTGCTGCACACGGATATTGGCAGGGAGTTTGTCGCGGCGCAGTGCAGCGAGGAAATCGAGCTCCGGATAGTCAGCGAAGACGCGCTCCAGAAACGGTTCGAGAAACCGCGCCTGCAAACCCTCCCCCGGCGTCGGCCGCCCGAGCGTCAGCGCGGTGTAGATCGTCAGCCGTCGTTCGGGCAACTCGCTGATACGCTGGTACAACGCGTTGACGAACCGGTTGGGCTTGCCCAGCCCCAGCGGCATGCCGAGGTGGATATGCTCGGGTAACTGCGCAAGAACGTGATCGACGGCATGCTCGATGGAACAGGAATACGGCATCCCAGCTCTCCTGAATTGTTATTGGGTGCAGGTTGGACCGGCGACAACGTCAAAGTGCTGCATGCTCGTCACGCAGAGCATCATCGTTATACACAATCCCTGGAACGCCCGGAACAAAAGGCTTCCAGGCTTCTGCCCAAAGGGCGTAGGAGCGAACTTGTTCGCGAAAAGGGCGTGTACTATCGCCAAAAATGCATCGATCTAAACATCATCTTCGCGAGCAAGCGAAGCGTCGCCCGGCTCGCTCCCACAAAATGTATGCACAGCGCCGGGCGCTCAGGCGTGGGAACGAGTGTGCACCTCACTTCAGCCCGGACATGCTCTGGATGGCGCTCTTCAGTTCGTCGTTTGTGCAATCGCCGCAGGTGCCTTTCGGGGGCATGATGCCGAGGCCTTTGATAGTGCTGGCCAGCAGTCCATCAAGACCGCCTTTTTGCTGGGCGCGCTGTTCCCAGGCCGCCGTGTCACCGATATTCGGCGCGTTGAGCAGGCCGACGCTGTGACAGGCGACGCAATGCGCCGCGATGATGTCGTCAGGGGCTCGGGCGCTATCGGCGGCTTGCACATTAAACGCCCACAACGTCAGAACGCCTGCGCTGCTCAGAATCTTCCAGGTCAGTTTCACGCGTCACTCATCGTAAGGGGACGGGTCAGAAATTGGCCGGGGTGGCCGCACTGATCAATCGTGCCGGGACATCGAACGGGTTACGAAAGCGATGCGGCCGGGTGCTTTCGAAATAATAGCTGTCACCTGCTTCGAGCACGTAGGTATCCAGCCCGACCACCAGCTCCAGCCGCCCCTCGACGAGGATGCCGGTCTCTTCACCTTCGTGAACGAGCATTTCTTCGCCGGTATCGGCACCCGGTGGGTAGGTCTCGGTGAGAAAGGCAATGGCACGGCCCTGATGCGATTTGCCGACCAGCTTCATGGTCACGGCACCGTCCGATATATCAATCAGCTCGCTGGCCTTGTACACCACTTGAGCGGCGTTTTCGGGCACGGATTCTTCCGAAAAAAATTCGACCATGGACATGGGGATGCCGCCGAGCACCTTGCGCAGCGAACTGATCGAGGGGCTGACGCTGTTTTTTTCGATCATGGAGATGGTGCTGTTGGTCACACCGGCGCGCTTGGCGAGTTCACGCTGGGACAAGCCTTTGAGCTTGCGAATCGATTGCAGTCGTTCACCCACGTCCAATGCGATATTCCCCCAGGTTTTGTCAGGTCTAGTCGGTCTGAACGCCATCATGGCAACAGCGTTCGATATTTACAACACTTCGACAGACACCTGACCCACTGCGGCCTGGGGCACAGGGAACTGAATCAGTCTTCGGAATAGATGCGCGGAACGCGACGCAGATTGCAGAAGATTTCGTAGGGGATGGTTTCTGCGCGCTGGGCGACTTCACTGGCGAGCACCTGCTTGCCCCATAGCTCGACACGGCTGCCGAGCCCGGCCTGCGGCACATCGGTGAGGTCGACGCAGAGCATGTCCATGGACACGCGTCCGAGCAGCCTGGATGGCTGGCCGTCGATCTGCACGGGCGTGCCGGTGGGCGCGTGACGCGGATAGCCGTCGGCGTAGCCCATCGCCACTACCCCGATACGCGACGGCCGGTCACAGACAAATGTCGCGCCATAGCCCACGGGTTCACCAACGGGCAGTTCACGCACGCTGATGATCTTCGATTCCAGGGTCATCACCGGTTGCAGGCGATCCGCCAGCGGGTGCGCCTGATCAAACGGCGTGGCACCGTAGAGCATGATGCCCGGGCGCGACCAGTCGCTGGGGATCTGTGGCCAGCCCAGCACCGCCGGGGAGTTTTTCAGGCTGGTTTCCGCTGCCAGCCCCTTGCGAAAGGTCTCGAATACCGCGAGCTGCTCATCACTGCAGCCGCTGTTCAGCTCATCGGCGCGGGAGAAATGGCTCATCAGCACGATTCTGGCCACTTTGCCGGTTGCCAGCAGACGCTGATAACCCGCCTGGTACTCGTGAGGATGCAGGCCGACCCGGTGCATGCCGGTGTCGAGCTTGAGCCATACCGTTATCGGCTTGCCCAGGCGCGCCTGCTCGATAGCTTCCAGTTGCCAGGTCGCATGTACAACGGTCCACAGGTCATGCTCGACAATCAGCGCCAGCTCGTCGGCCTCGAAAAAACCTTCGAGCAGCAGGACGGGCACACGGATACCTGCCGCACGCAGCTCTAGTGCTTCCTCAATGCAAGCCACTGCAAAACCGTCGGCCTGCGCTTGCAGTGCCTGCGCGACGCGCACCGCGCCGTGACCGTAGGCATCGGCCTTGACGACGGCGAGCGCTTTGCCGCCGCTGTTTTCACGGGCCAATTGGTAGTTGTGACGCAGTGCCTGAAGATCGATAAAGGCGCGGGCTGGACGCATGATGACGTTTACTTGCCTGAAAGGATGGAAGGGGAAGATCAACCCGACGCGGGGACGCGCCGGGCAAAAAGGGCTCAAGGCAGCGCGGCAACCACCGACAGTTCAACGAGGATTTCCGGCTCGCACAGCTTGGCCTCGACCGTTGCGCGTGCAGGCGCGAAACCCTTGGGCAGCCATTTGTCCCAGACGCTGTTCATGCCTGCGAAGTCGGCGTCGATGTCTTTCAGGTAAATGGTGACCGACAGGATACGCGTCTTGTCGGTGCCGGCCAGGTCGAGCAGGCGCTCGATGCTGTTCAGAACCTCTCGGGTCTGCTGCTCGACGCCCGCAGTCATGTCATTGCCGACCTGACCCGACAGATAGACGGTGCCATTGTGGACAACGACCTGACTCATGCGCTCATTGGTGAGCTGGCGCTGGATGGACATGCTGTGCATTCTCCTGAGTGTTGCCGTAACGAGAGATATCAAGGCCTTCAGCACTGATACGGGGTGTCTTGCGGGCGATGAGGTCTGCCAGCAAACGACCGGAACCACACGCCATCGTCCAGCCCAGAGTACCATGGCCGATATTGAGGAACAGGTTACGGAACGGTGTCGCACCCACAATCGGTGTGCCGTCGGGCGTGGTCGGACGCAACCCGGTCCAGAAATCGGCCTGGGTCAGGTCGCCGCCCTGAGGATAGAGGTCACCGACGATCATCTCCAGTGTTTCGCGTCGACGCGGATTGAGCGACAGGTCAAAACCGGCGATTTCCGCCATGCCGCCGACGCGGATCCGGTTGTCGAAACGGGTGATCGCGACTTTATAGGTTTCATCGAGAATGGTCGAAGTCGGCGCCATGTCCGGGTTGGTGATCGGCACGGTCAGCGAGTAGCCTTTCAGCGGATAGACCGGCGCCTTGATGCCCAGCGGCTTGAGCAACTGCGGCGAGTAACTGCCCAGCGCCAGCACGTAACGATCAGCGGTCTCGAGCTTGCCGTCGATCCAAACGCCATTGATGCTGTCGCCTGCGTGATCGAGGCGTTCGATGTTTTGCCCGTAGCGGAACTCGACTCCCAGCGCGACGGCCATTTCCGCCAGGCGCGTGGTGAACAGCTGACAGTCACCCGTCTGGTCGTTGGGCAGGCGCAACGCGCCACTGAGGATGCCGGTCACGCCGGCCAATGCGGGCTCGACCCGGGCAATGCCTTCGCGGTCCAGCAGTTCATAGGGCACACCGGACTGCTCGAGCACGGCGATGTCCTTGGCAGCGTTATCCAACTGGGCCTGGGTACGGAACAACTGTGTGGTGCCCAGGCTGCGCCCTTCGTAGGCAATGCCGGTCTCGAGGCGCAGTTCATCCAGGCAATCGCGGCTGTATTCGGACAGGCGTACCATGCGCTCTTTATTGATGGCATAGCGGCTGGCCGTGCAGTTGCGCAGCATTTGAGCCATCCACAGGTACTGATCGATATCCGCTGTTGCCTTGATCGCCAAAGGCGCGTGACGCTGCAGCAGCCATTTGAGCGCTTTGAGGGGAACACCCGGCGCAGCCCATGGCGAGGCATAGCCCGGAGAAACCTGGCCGGCATTGGCAAAACTGGTCTCCATGGCAGCAGCCGGCTGACGGTCAACGACGGTCACCTGGAAACCGGCACGCGCCAGATAATAAGCACTGGTTGTACCGATGACGCCACTACCCAGGACCAGAACGCGCATGTCGATGACCTCATCGCGGATATCCGCTGATAATTCGAAGTTTTAAGCAAGGATGTGCGCAGTATATTGAGCAACTGGCAGTGCTTCTCACTGTATAAAAGTCTATATTTAGTGTTTATTCGCGGCGATAAACGCTTTGCTAGAGGGGAAATAACCCGTGCGCACTCAACACCAGTCAAATCGTGAACTGGACAAGATAGATCGCAACATTCTGCGCATCCTGCAGGCCGACGGGCGCATCTCGTTCACCGAGCTTGGCGAACGGGTCGGCCTGTCTACCACGCCCTGTACGGAACGGGTGCGCAGGCTTGAACGCGAGGGGATCATCATGGGCTACACCGCCCGACTGAACCCGCAAAGCCTCAAGGCCAGCCTGCTGGTATTCGTGGAGATCAGCCTGGACTACAAGTCTGGCGACACCTTCGAAGAATTTCGCCGTGCCGTGCTGAAGCTTCCTCATGTGCTGGAGTGCCATCTGGTGTCAGGCGACTTTGACTATCTGGTCAAGGCGCGGATTTCCGAAATGGCGTCCTACCGCAAACTGCTGGGCGATATCCTGCTCAAACTGCCGCACGTACGTGAGTCCAAGAGCTACATCGTTATGGAGGAAGTCAAAGAGAGCCTGAGTCTGCCGATTCCCGACTGATTGCTCGCTATACCAGGACTTGCCGGGTCGAGGCCATATACTCATGAATCTGCTTTTCGACCCGTGGATGGATCAACTCGACCGGGCGACGGCCATTCGGGCAGGGCAGGCTTGCGGTGGTACCGAACAGGCGGCAGATCAGTGGGCGTTCGTCATACACTGTGCAGCCTTGCGGGCCAAGGTGTACGCAATTGAGTTCATCCAGCGCGGCGTCCTGTTCGGCGGCCGTCTTGCGCGGCAGCCGCGACATCTCTTCGGGCGACGTGGTCACCGGGCCACAGCAGTCGTGGCAGCCAGGCACACATTCGAACGAGGGGATCTGGCGACGCAGATCCGCTATTTTCTGACGGTTGCAGCTCATTGAATCGACCATTCCTACACAATGCCGAGAGTTTGCCCCAGTTGGCAGGCTCATGACAGCGGCTTATCCTCCCGACACGCCATCCGCCGCCAACAGGACACGCTCATGAACGCCCGCGTTCAGCACCCGCCACGTCACGATCAGCACGTTGCCTCCTATTACGCCGCCAGCAGTCATGCGCAAGCGGATCATCCTGCGCTGCAAGGTGAGGTGAAGGTGGATGTGTGCGTGGTAGGCGGTGGATTCTCGGGCCTCAATACCGCCATCGAACTGGCCGAGCGCGGGTTCAGCGTTGCGCTGCTCGAAGCGCGCAAGATCGGTTGGGGGGCCAGCGGACGCAATGGCGGCCAGCTGATTCGCGGGGTCGGTCATGGTGTCGAACAGTTCGCCAATGTCATCGGCAGCGAAGGCGTGCGGCAGCTCAAGCTGCTGGGCATCGAGGCCGTCGAGATCGTGCGGCAGCGCATCGAACGGCATGCTATCGATTGCGACCTGAAGTGGGGTTATTGCGATCTGGCCAACAAACCGCGCGACTTGCACAGCCTTGCCGAGGACGCAGAAGCGTTGCGCAGCCTGGGCTATCGCCATGCACTGCAGTTGCTGAAGCCCGAAGAGATGCACAGCGTGGTGGGCTCCTCGCGCTATGTCGGCGGCCTGATCGACATGGGCTCGGGGCATTTGCATCCGTTGAACCTGGCCTTGGGCGAAGCGGCTGTGGCGCAGTCGCTCGGCGTACGGCTGTTCGAACATTCAGCGGTCACGAAAATCGACTACGGCCCGCAGGTCAGGGTGCACACGGCTGCCGGTTCGGTGCAGGCGCAGACCCTGGTGCTGGGTTGCAACGCCTACCTTAATGACTTGAATCCGGAAATCAGCGGCAAGGTATTGCCTGCCGGCAGCTACATCATCGCCACCGAGCCGTTGAGCGAAGCGCAGGCCCGTGAAGTGTTGCCGCAGGACATGGCGGTCTGTGATCAGCGGGTGACGGTGGATTACTACAGGCTGTCTGCCGATCGCCGCTTGCTGTTCGGCGGTGCCTGCCATTACTCGGGGCGTGACCCTCAGGACATTGCCGCGTACATGCGACCGAAGATGCTCGATGTGTTCCCGCAACTGGCCGCCGTGAAGATTGATTACCAGTGGGGCGGGATGATCGGCATAGGCGCCAATCGCCTGCCGCAGATAGGCCGGCTCAAGCAACACCCCAACGTGTTTTATGCCCAGGCCTATTCGGGCCACGGTCTGAATGCCACGCATCTGGCGGGGCGGCTGCTGGCCGAAGCCATCGCCGGGCAACACAGCGATGGTTTCGAGTTGTTCGCCAAAGTGCCGCACATGACCTTTCCCGGCGGCAAGCACTTGCGCTCGCCGCTGTTGGCATTGGGCATGCTCTGGCACCGCCTCAAAGAGCTGCGCTAGGCTCAAGGCCTCCAGAACGGCTTCATGGCCTCGACCCGCGCCTGGCGGAAATCCAGGCCGATGTCGCGCAACTGATCGTCGGTCAGTGTCAGCAAGGTACGGCGTGACAACCAGCGGTGGCGATACAGTGCCCAGCGCCCCATGCCTGCCAACAGATCGGCCTTGTTCGAGCGGACCGTTCTGACCGCCGCTGGCCGATACTCATTCAATTCATGGCTGTGAAGCGTAAGGCGCACATCGCTGAACCCGTTCATGTCCTGTTCCCTCATCCTGGGTGGCTGTGGGTCCATGATGAAGCGAACGGCAAAACCAATACAGATTCAAAAGTCTTTTATATTTTCCATACAGATGATTCAAAAACGCTACTGAATGCTATATTTCCGGCCAATCTGTATTGCTTTACCGCAGCCTACTTCCTGAGAGTACGCCATGACGCTTTACGTCAACCTCGCCGAACTGCTCGGCTCGCGCATTGAAAACGGCTTCTATCGCCCCGGCGACCGCCTGCCCTCGGTACGTGCATTGAGCGTCGAACATGGTGTCAGCCTGAGTACCGTGCAGCAGGCGTATCGGGTGCTGGAAGATAATGGCCTGGCCGCGCCGAAACCCAAATCCGGCTATTTCGTCTCGGCCAGCCGAAAAGCCCCTGCGCTGCCAGCGGTCGGCAGGCCTGTGCAGCGGCCTGTGGATATCTCTCAATGGGATCAAGTGCTGGACCTGATTCGCGTGGCACCCCTTGAAGCCGTCACGCAACTGGGGCGCGGCATGCCGGATGTCACCAGCCCGACCCTGAAACCGCTGATGCGCGCGCTGAGTCAGCTGAGTCGCCATCAGGACATGCCGGGCCTGTATTACGACAACATCTATGGCGTGCGCAGGCTGCGCGAGCAGATTGCCAGGCTGATGCTCGACTCGGGCTGCAACCTGACCGCCAATGACCTGATCGTCACCAATGGCTGTCATGAAGCGCTGTCAGCCAGTGTCCGGGCCATCTGCTCACCGGGGGACATCGTGGCGGTGGACTCGCCGAGCTTTTTCGGCGCCATGCAGACGCTCAAGGGCGTGGGCATGAAAGCCATGGAAATCCCTACCGACCCGTTGACCGGCATCAGCCTCGAAGCACTGGAACTGGCGCTGGAGCAATGGCCGATCAAGGTCATTCAACTGACGCCCAACTGCAACAACCCGCTGGGCTATGTCATGCCTGAAGCGCGCAAGCGGGCACTGCTGACCCTGGCGCAGCGCTTCGACGTGGCGATCATCGAGGATGATGTGTATGGCGACCTGGCCTATAACTACCCTCGCCCGCGCACCATCAAATCCTTCGACGAGGACGGTCGCGTCCTGCTGTGCAGCTCGTTCTCCAAGACATTGGCACCGGGGCTGCGGATCGGCTGGGTAGCGCCGGGCCGTTATCTGGAGCAGGTGCTGCACATGAAATACATCGGCACCGGCTCGACCGCCCCGCAGCCACAATTGGCCATCGCCGATTTCATCGAAGGCGGCCATTACGAGCCTCACGTGCGACGCATGCGTAGCCAATACCAGCGCAGCCGAGACCAGATGATCGACTGGGTGATGCGCTACTTCCCCGAGGGCACCCGCGCCAGCCGGCCACAAGGCGGCTTCATGCTGTGGGTGGAACTGGCCGAAGGTTTCGACACTCTGCGCCTGAACCGCGCCTTGCTGGGCAAGGGTGTGCAGATCGCGGTGGGGAGTATCTTTTCGGCATCGGGCAAGTACCGTAACTGCATGCGCATGAACTTCGCGGCCAAACCCAACCGCGAAATCGAGAATGCTGTGCGTATCGTGGGCGAGACAATTACCCTACTGAATGCGCAAACTGACTGATGCGGGCAAATCTTTCCCGGTTTTGCGGGTCATATCGCCAAGTCGAGCCATGTCCAGACGCGGAAGATCAATTTGAATAACTCATGGGCCTTGCCCTTTTGCTTGCTGGTTGCGTTGTGCGTCAGCGGTTGTGCGCATCAACAGGTCACCAGTGAGCCAAGCCAGGCCATGCCGTCTTCAGGCTCCGCGTTCGGCCGCTCGATCCAGGCCATGGCCATGCCGCACGAGGGACGCTCTGGCTTTCGCCTGTTGCCCGACAGCAGCGATGCTTTCAAGGCTCGCGCCGAACTGATCCGCAACGCCAAAAGCAGCCTTGATCTGCAGTATTACATCGTCCACGACGGCCTGAGCACACGCGCCCTGATCGATGAGCTGCTCAAGGCGGCAGACCGTGGCGTTCGTGTGCGCATCCTGCTGGACGACACCACCAGCGACGGTCTGGATCAGGCCATCGCCACCCTCGCCGCTCACCCGAACATCCAGATTCGCCTGTTCAACCCGCAAAACCTGGGGCGCGAAACCGGCATCACCCGCAGCCTCGGGCGCCTGATGAACCTGTCGCGCCAGCACCGGCGCATGCACAACAAGCTATGGCTGGCCGACAGCAGTGTGGCCATCGTCGGCGGGCGCAACCTGGGCGATGAATACTTCGATGCCGAGCCGAACCTGAACTTCACCGATATCGACATGCTCAGCGTGGGGCCGGTGGCCGAGCAGCTCGGCCACAGCTTCGACCAGTACTGGAACAGCACGCTCAGCAAGCCTATCGGTGAATTCATGTATTTCCAGCCTGACGGCGAGGATCTGGCCGAGGCCCGGCGCAAGCTGGATGATTCTCTGGAGCAGGCGCACCTGCAGCACAAGGCGCTGTACGAGCGACTGATGGCCTACAAGACCCAGCCGCGCATGAAAACCTGGCTCAACGAACTGGTCTGGGCATACAACCAGGCGCTGTGGGACGCACCGACCAAGGTACTGGCGCAGGGCGAGCCTGATCCGCACCTGCTGCTGACCACGCAACTGGCGCCTGAACTGCTGAACACTCACAAGGAACTGATGCTGATCTCGGCCTACTTTGTACCCGGCCAGGAAGGCTTGCTGTACCTGACCGGCCGGGCCGATGCCGGCGTCAATGTCAGCCTGCTGACCAACTCTCTGGAAGCCACCGACGTGCCTGCCGTGCATGGCGGCTATGCGCCGTACCGCAAGGCACTGCTGGAGCATGGCGTGAAGCTGTTCGAGCTGCGCCGGCAGCCTGGCGATACCGAGACGATGCGCGGCAGCGGTCCGCATCTGTTCAAGAAAAGCCATTCTCTGGTCAGTTCCGAATCAAGCCTGCACAGCAAGGCGATGATCTTCGATCGACAGAAAGTCTTTGTCGGCTCATTCAACTTCGACCCGCGCTCTGTGCTGTGGAATACCGAAGTGGGCGTATTGGTCGACAGCCCGCAACTGGCCGAACAACTGCGCGAACTGACCTTGCAGGGCATGGCCCCGTCGCTCACCTACGAAGCGCGGCTGGAGGACGGCAAAGTGGTGTGGGTAACCGAAGACAACGGCCAGATCCACACCCTGCATACCGAACCGGGCGACTGGTGGCGACGTTTCAACGCATGGATGAGCCGCGTCATCGGCCTGGAAAGAATGCTTTAAACGGGCGCAGCCTGCGCATCCCCGAACGCCCCGCGTCGCCGGATCAGTATCAACAGGCCCAAGGCACCTGCAGCCATCATCAGCGGCAAGGCCTCACCGCTGACCCACTGGCTGCCCGCGCCGGCTATCAACGGGCCGAGCAGACAGCCGATGCCCCACAGTTGAGCAACATGCGCGTTGGCGCGGACCAGCGAGTCATCGCGATAGCGTTCGCCGATCAGAATCAGCGACAGGGTAAACAGCCCGCCGGCACTGGCACCGAAGACGGTCCACAGCGGCCAGATCAGAACAGTGTCGATCAGCAATGGCACCAGCAGACTGGACGCCAGCAGCAAGGCGGCGCAGCCGGTGAACATCGCGCGACGTGAAATGCGGTCGGCGAGCATGCCTATCGGCAGTTGCAGCAGCGCATCACCCACCACCACAACGCTGACCATGATCAGGGCGATTTCCGGGGTGAAGCCGTGGCGTATGCAATAAAGCGGCAACAGGGTGAGGATCAGCGCTTCGAACGCAGCAAACAGCGCGACCGCCCAGGCGATGGCAGGCATGCCGCGACAGAAGCCGGACAGATCGGCAAACGTCACATTGCAGGATTCGGTCGACGGCGCGCCGGTACGCCCCAGCAGCAGAAACGGTGAGCCGACCAGCAGCGCTACGCCAATCCAGAAACCATAGTCGCCCTGGGTGCCGATCACGCCCAGCAGCAGCGGACCTGCCAGCTGGCTCAATGCGTAGGTGCTGCCATACAGCGCCACCAGACGCCCGCGCAGGCGCTCGATGACCAACTGATTGATCCAGCTTTCACCCAGCACGAAGACGATGGTCAGAATCACCCCAAGCGTCAGGCGCAAGACCAGCCAGATCCAGTAATACGGCAGCAGCGCCAGCGCGCCGACCGAAACCGCCCCGGCCCACAGGCACAGACGCATGAGATTGGCCGTGCCGAAGCGCGCCGCCAGACGACTGGCCAGCGCCGCGCCGAGCAGCACGCCCACCGCAGGCATCGCCGCCATGATGCCAATGGCAAACGAGCCATAGCCCCAGCCTGCCAGCCGCAATGAAACCAGCGGCATGCTGACGCCCATTGCCAGACCGACACCCAGTACGGACGCCAGCACAGCAAAATAAGTCCCCCAACGCATTTCCACGCTCCTGCCCGGCGCTGCTGCTACGCGCTTAGCGCCTTGTACAAATCCTGTGTGGCGCGATGATCAATCTTGAGACCCCATCGTACCAATGCTCCAAGCGCAGAGCCTCGGAGCGATAGGCTAATGACTACAGCTTGATCCAGGTCGACTTCAGCTCGGTGTATTTGTCGAACGCATGCAGCGACTTGTCACGACCATTGCCCGACTGTTTGAAGCCGCCGAACGGTGCAGTCATGTCGCCGCCGTCGTACTGGTTGACCCATACGCTGCCTGCGCGCAAAGCCTTGGCGGTCAGGTGTGCCTTGGAGATGTTGGCGGTCCATATGGCAGCCGCCAGGCCATACTGTGTGTCGTTGGCGATCTGGATCGCTTCTTCGGCAGTATCGAACGTCAGCACCGAAAGCACCGGGCCGAAGATTTCTTCCTGAGCGATTTTCATCGCATTGTTCACACCATCGAAAATGGTCGGCTCGACATAGGTGCCGCCGGTTTCCTGCAGGATGCGCTTGCCGCCCGCAACCAGTTTGGCGCCATCGGTGTGGCCCGCTTCGATATAGGACAACACGGTGTTCATCTGCTGAGTATCAACCAGCGCGCCCACGGTGGTCGCAGGGTCCAGCGGATTGCCGGGCTTCCAGGCGCTCAGCGCCTCGATGACCATCGGCAGGAAGCGATCCTTGATGGAGCGCTCGACCAGCAGGCGCGAACCGGCGGTACACACTTCGCCCTGGTTGAAGGCAATCGCGCTGGCGGCTGCGCTGGCGGCGGCCTGCAAATCAGGCGCGTCGGCAAAGACGATATTCGGGCTCTTGCCGCCGGCTTCCAGCCAGACACGCTTCATGTTCGATTCGCCCGCATAGATCATCAGTTGCTTGGCGATCTTGGTCGAGCCGGTGAACACCACAGTGTCCACATCCATATGCAGGGCAAGTGCCTTGCCGACGGTGTGGCCATAACCAGGCAGTACGTTGAGCACGCCCGCAGGAATACCAGCCTCAATGGCAAGTTGTGCGATACGAATGGCCGTCAGCGGAGATTTTTCCGAGGGCTTGAGGATGACCGAGTTGCCGGTGGACAGCGCAGGACCCAGCTTCCAGCAGGCCATCATCAGCGGAAAATTCCACGGTACGATGGCGGCCACGACACCCACCGGCTCGCGCGTTACCAGGCCCAGTTGGTCATGCGGCGTTGCCGCGACTTCGTCATACAGCTTATCGATGGCCTCGCCGCTCCAGCTCAGGGCTCTGGCGGCACCGGGAATGTCGACACCGAACGAGTCGCCAATCGGCTTGCCCATGTCCAGCGTCTCAAGCAGCGCCAGCTCTTCGGCATTGTGTTTGAGCAGCTCGGCGAAACGGATCATCGTTTCCTTGCGCTTGGCCGGAGCCAGTCGCGACCAGGCACCGGAGTTGAAGGCGCTGCGTGCACTGTCGACCGCGCGCTGCGCGTCAGCGGTGTCGCAACTGGCAACCTTGGCAAGCATCCGGCCATCGACCGGGCTGATGCAGTCAAACGTCTCGCCGGAGGAGGCTGCGGTGTATTCACCTTGAATGAAGGCACGGCCTTCGATCTTCAAATTCTGGGCGCGTTGCTCCCAGTCAGCACGAGTCAGGGTGGTCATTTGCATGTCCTCCTCTTGTTGAATGTGGGTGTGTCGTGGTTGATTAAAGACACGATCTGAAATTTTTCAGGAAGGCCGTTACCCTAAACCAGCGGCCCGACAAAACCAATATATTTGACATAAATAGCCGCTACGGTGCTTTTATGTTGATTTTATTAAACAGCTGCGCACGCGCGCCGAGGCACTAACGCACTGCACGCACGTCAAACCTTCAACGTATTCAGGACAAGGGGCCCATCATGAGCATCGAAAGCATCGTCGACTTCAGTGAAGCCAGCACCGCTGCCGAGCACTATCGCCCTGCACCGGAAAAGGTCTTCAAGGGCGACCCGGCACAAACCCTCTACAACCACTACAACAGCCCCTGCGGACAGATGAGTGCGGGTGTCTGGAATGGCGAGCCCGGGCAGTGGCAGGTGAATTATTCAGAGCATGAGTATTGCGAGATTGTGCAGGGTGTTTCAGTCCTGCGCGACGAGCAGGGCCACGCGAAAACCCTGCGCGCAGGCGACCGTTTCGTGATCCCGGCAGGCTTCAAGGGCACCTGGGAGGTGCTGGAAACATGCCGCAAGATTTATGTGGTGTTCGAAGCGGCTGCAGATAAATAAGTACCGCATCACATCGGTTTTTCTGGAGGATTCTGAGCGCGTCCAGTGAGGACATTCACTCAAAAAAGGATTTTGAAAATGACTAACGAAGTTATCGCCCAAGCGCTTCAGTACCTTGTAGGCAGCCGCTATGTGCCTACTGTCAAAGCCTACATCAGCGAAATCACCGGTCTTCAGAAGGTCATCGGCCCTGGCGACATCACCACCAAAGACCTCAACCCGAACCGTCTGCACGTCAATGTCGACAAAGCCGGTCTAGTATCCGGCTTCAGCTTCGGCTGATCAGGCGGCCGTACCTTCGTCGCCCGACAGCAGCTTCCATGCCTGAAACGCCCGGCGCATCGCGTCGGGCGTTTGGCTGCCTGGATACTGCACCAGGAGCGCAGGCACAAAAAAACCCGCCAGAGCGGGTTTTTTTGTAGCCGACAGAATCAATTACTTGATTTTGCCTTCTTTGTAGATCACGTGCTTGCGTACAACCGGATCGAATTTTTTGATTTCGATTTTATCCGGGGTAGTACGTTTGTTCTTGTCGGTGGTGTAGAAATGGCCTGTACCAGCGCTCGACACCAAACGGATCAATTCACGCATGATTTTCTCCCTTAAATTTTGCCGTCGCGACGCAGTTCAGCGAGCACAACTTCAATGCCACGCTTGTCGATGATACGCATGCCTTTAGCAGATACGCGCAGACGAACAAAACGCTTCTCGCCTTCAACCCAGAAGCGGTGATGCTGCAGGTTTGGCAGGAAACGACGACGGGTTTTGTTGTTTGCGTGGGAAATGTTATTCCCAGTCACCGGACCCTTACCGGTAACTTGACATACTCTCGACATGCCTCAGCCCTCTAAAACCACATGCCCAACCCGGCATGGGTTGGCCGCTTAATCTCTCAGTCATTTGGCGCCAGGCGCCGCGTTTCTTTAAGGGTCTTACCGGCTACACCTACAGTGAAGGAACCGGGCCCCTAGAAAAGAGCGCTGCTTTATACCAGAAAGCCTTGGGCACAACAACAGGCAAAGCACTTTGACCCGAATGATCACGCCTCGCGCAGCGGTATGCTCAAGCACTGCGGGGGCACAGGCAAATCGACCGCTCGTCGCTCCATGACGATTGTTCTGCGCCAGTACATGGTCTAGGGTTAGTCCCTCACCAGACTGCGCCGGCAGATGGGGCCCTTTCTGAACAGGAAATAACGCCATGCGCCTAGCTGCACTCCCTTTTTTACTCGTTCCACTTTTGCTTCCCGTTGCTGCCCAGGCATCGAACCTTGTGGTCTGCACCGAAGCCAGCCCCGAGGGCTTCGACGTTGTACAGTACAACTCGCTGACCACCACCAACGCATCGGCCGACGTGCTGATGAACCGCCTTGTGGACTTTGATGCCAAGAGCGGCAAGCTGGTGCCGAGCCTGGCAGAAAGCTGGACCGTATCCAAAGACGGCCTGACTTACGACTTCAAGCTGCGCTCCGGAGTGAAATTCCACACCACCGACTATTTCAAGCCGACTCGCGAGCTGAGCGCGGATGACGTGCTGTTCAGCTTCCAGCGCATGCTCGACCCGCAGAACCCATGGCACAAGATCGCCCAGAGCGGCTTCCCGCATGCGCAGTCCATGCAGTTGCCCGCGTTGATCAAGAGCATCGAAGCGCCTGATGCACACACCGTGCGCTTCACGCTCAACCATGCGGACTCGACCTTCCTGGCCACGCTGAGCATGGGTTTCGCCTCGATCTATTCAGCCGAATATACTGCGCAGCTGTTGAAAGCGGGCACGCCGGAGAAACTCAACAGCCAGCCGATCGGCACCGGGCCGTTCGTGTTCAAGCGCTTCCAGAAAGATGCCGTGGTGCGCTATGAGGCGTTCGACGACTACTTCGCCGGCAAGTCTGATATCGACACACTGGTGTATGCCATCACCCCGGACGCCAATGTGCGCCTGCAGAAAATCCGTCAGGATGAGTGCCAGATAGCGCTCTCGCCCAAGCCCCTGGATATACAGGCAGCCAGCGAGGACAAATCGCTCAAGGTCGAGAAGACTGAAGCGTTCATGACCGCATTTGTCGCGATCAACAGCCAGCACCCGCCGTTCGACAAGCCGGAAGTTCGCCAGGCCATCAACCTGGCGTTCGACAAGGACAATTACCTGAAAGCCGTGTTCGAAGGCACCGCTGAAAAGGCCAATGGTCCTTACCCGCCCAACACCTGGAGTTACGCCAAGGACCTGCCCGGCTATCAGCACGATGTTGCCAAGGCCAAGACGCTGCTGGCCAAGGCCGGCGTGAAAGAGGGTTTGAAGACCACCATCTGGACGCGACCTTCCGGGAGTCTGCTAAACCCGAACCCAAGCCTGGGCGCTCAATTGCTGCAGGCTGACTTGAAACAGATCGGCATCGATGCCGAGATCAAGATCATTGAATGGGGCGAGCTGATTCGCCGCGCCAAGGCTGGCGAGCATGACCTGCTGTTCATGGGCTGGGCGGGCGACAATGGCGACCCGGATAACTTCCTGACCCCGCAGTTCTCGTGTGCGGCCGTGCAGTCGGGCACCAACTTCGCCCGCTATTGCGACAAGACACTGGACAAGCTGATCGCAGACGGCAAATCAGTCAGTGATCAGACCGAACGCAGCAAGCTGTATCACCAGGCTCAGCAACAGATTCAACAGCAGGCACTGTGGCTCCCCCTCGCCCACCCGACGGCTGCAACTCTGGTACGCAAGGACGTCACTGGCTATCAGGTCAGCCCGTTCGGCAGGCAGGATTTTTACAAGGTGCAGGTCAAGTAAGTCGCCAGGCTGACCCTTTCCTCTTTGTGTGATTGTCGTGCCAATGCCTGCATTGGCACGACCCTCCTCAAGACCGGACGCAGAGCGCGGGAACGATAATCCGAGCACCCGCCCTATCGTGCCCATCGCTCTGCATCAGCTCTTGGCACAACTCGCTACATCAACCCGCGCTCCACCATCGACAGTGGCTCGCCGTCTCCCACGATCACGTGATCAAGCACATGAACATCCACCAGCATCAGTGCTTCCTTGAGGCGCTTGGTCAGGTCGATGTCGGAACGGCTGGGCGTGGTGATACCGGAAGGATGGTTGTGGCATAGGATCAGGCTCGCGGCGTTGTGCGCCATCGCTCGCTTCACCACTTGGCGCGGGTGCACGTAGGACGCATTGATTGTCCCGCGAAACAATATCTCAAAGGTCATGACCCGGTGTTTGTTATCGAGAAACAGACAGCCGAAGACTTCGTGCGGCTCATGCCGCAGCAAGGCCTTGAGATACCCGCGAACCTGGGTGGGGTTTTCCAGCGCTGACTCACGGCGCAAGGACTCGGCCATGTGCCGACGCGCCATTTCCATGACCGCCTGCAACTGAGCGAACTTGGCGGGCCCGAGCCCCAGTTGCGAGGTGAATACCGACAGATCCGCATCCAGTAACGGTCTGAGCCCGTCAAATTGCTTCAGCAGATGACGCGCAAGGTCTACAGCGCTTTTTCCGGCCACGCCGGTGCGTAAAAAGATAGCCAGCAACTCGGCGTCGGAAAGGCTCGCCGCCCCCAACTCCAACAAGCGTTCCCGGGGGCGTTCAGCCGCGGGCCAACTGCGAATACTCATAGCACCTCCATGTGATTGGGCACCGCTGTTCCGGTGCGGTCGCTGTGCTATCTTAGCCCATCTTTTTTGCACGACGATCTGGCCTGGGGAGGCGTCATGGCCGTCGTGTGTTCACTCGACCAAAAAGGCAGGTCTATGCAGCGGCTGTATCGAAAACGCATCGTTCTTGGCGTCGGCGGCGGCATCGCGGCCTACAAGAGCGCTGAGCTGGTCCGCCGCCTGCGCGATCAGGGCGCTGAAGTGCGTGTGGTCATGACCCGGGGCGGCGCAGAGTTCATCACCCCGCTGACCATGCAGGCCCTGTCCGGGCACCCTGTGCACCTGGACCTTCTCGATCCGGCCGCCGAGGCCGCGATGGGCCATATCGAACTGGCCAAATGGGCCGACCTGATCCTCATCGCACCGGCCACCGCCGACCTCATCGCGCGCCTGGCGCAAGGCATCGCCAACGACCTGCTGACCACCATCGTGCTGGCCACCGACGCGACTGTCGCCATCGCCCCGGCGATGAACCAGGCGATGTGGCGTGACGCCTCGGTGCAGGCCAATACCCGTCTGCTCGAAGACCGCGATTTTCGCGTGTTCGGGCCGGCGTCCGGCAGTCAGGCGTGTGGCGATGTCGGCTTCGGGCGCATGCTTGAGGCCGACGACCTGGCCCAGTGCGCGGCCGACTGCTTCCAGCGCCTGACCCTGACCGGCAAGCATGTGCTGATCACCGCAGGCCCGACCCAGGAAAACATCGACCCGGTGCGCTACATCACCAACCACAGCTCGGGAAAAATGGGCTTTGCCCTGGCCGAAGCGGCGGTGGAAGCCGGCGCTCGCGTCACGCTGATCACCGGGCCGGTCAACCTGCCTACGCCTGATCGCGTCTCACGCATCGACGTGGTCAGCGCCCGCGACATGCTGGCAGCGTGCGAGGCGGCCATCCCCTGCGACCTGTTCATCGCCTCGGCAGCCGTGGCCGACTACCGCCCGGAAGTCGTTGCCCCGCACAAATTGAAGAAAGATCCTTCAAACGGTGACGGCTTGCTGCTGCAGATGGTGCGCAATCCGGATATTCTGGCGACCATCGCAACCCGCCCGGATCGCCCCTTCAGTGTCGGCTTTGCCGCCGAGACCGAACACCTGCTCGACTACGCTGCCCGCAAGCTCAAGGACAAGAACCTCGACCTGATTGTCGCCAACGATGTCGCTAACCCGAGCATCGGCTTCAACAGCGAGGAAAACGCCTGCAGCGTGATTGACCGAGCGTTGCACGCAACGCTTTTCGCCCAGACCAGCAAGGCCAAGATCGCTCGCCAGCTGGTCACTTTTATCGCCGACCGCATGAATCAGGTTTAACTACGAATGCACGCTCTACAAGCCAAGATCCTCGACCCTCGCATTGGCAACGAATTCCCGCTGCCGGCCTACGCTACTGTCGGCTCGGCTGGCCTGGACCTGCGCGCCATGCTCAAGGAGGACACGCTCCTCGAGCCCGGCCAGACCCTGCTGATCCCTACCGGCCTGTCGATTTACATTGGCGATCCGGGCCTTGCCGCGCTGATCCTGCCGCGCTCCGGCCTGGGCCATAAACACGGCATCGTGCTGGGCAATCTGGTGGGCCTGATCGACTCCGATTATCAAGGCGAACTGATGGTCTCCTGCTGGAACCGCGGCCAGACGGCTTTCAACATCGCCGTCGGCGAGCGCATCGCCCAATTGGTCCTGGTGCCGGTCGTACAGGCGCATTTCGAGCTGGTTGAAACGTTCGACGAAAGTCAGCGTGGCGCTGGCGGCTTCGGTCATTCCGGCAGCCATTGATCGCCATTCGGCACATAATCCGGGTTCGGGACAAGGCTCAGGGAGAGGTCGGTGAAAGGTAGTCAGCACAGCGCTTCACAGCACGCCGTACCCGCCGATAACTCGCCTCCGGCTGCGAGCCTCAAAGGCCTTGCGCCTGGCCTGGTTCCTGCCGCCATCGGCCTGCTCATTGCTGCGGCACTGGTCTGGACGGCTCTGGCCACCGGCCCCCAGCAACAGGACCAGCTTATTCAGGCCTGGGGCGGCAGTCAGGCGGCAGCGGCGGGTTTAGCGCTGCGTCAGATCAACGCGGACACTCAGTCGGCCGCCTCCAGTGCAGCGCTTGTGCAGGCGCTGCAAAGCAATGATGCCGCTGCCCTGCTGTCCGCTCAGGATCGATTCACCCGCTGGGACGGTCTTGCGGGCGCTCGGCTTTACCCCAAGGGGCTGGCCGATGTGGATACGCAAGGCGCACTGCCCGTCAGCTTCGCCACCCTGGACATGCTCAACAAGGCCGCACAAGGTGAGGCCGTTGCCCCGGAGGCGCGCAAGGTCGGTGAACGCTGGTTGATCTACAGCGCCGCGCCGGTGCGTGCCGCGGCCAGTCAGCCTGTGGTGGGTACGTTGCTGTTGGCCTTTGATCTGCAGCGTTTGCTCAATGCCTTACCGGCGCTGCCTGCCGATGCCGGGCAAGTGGTGCTCAGCCAGCAGTTCGGCAGCGGACCTGCTCAGGTTTTCCTGCAGCGCGGTCAGGCCGATGAAGGCAAAGCCCAGGCCTTCGATACCGGTTATCCCGGCTGGAAACTCGAATTCACGCCCGGTCCCGGCCTGAAAACCTCTCCGTCCGCGGTGCTTCTGCTGCTGGCACTGATTATCGCTGCAGCAGGCGTGCTGCTTGGCTTGCACCGTAATGAGCGGGCCCTGCAGAAGCGTATTTGCGCCGACGCACGGCAACTGGATCAGCTGCTCCAAGAACTCTCACGCGGAAAAGCCGTCAAACCCTTCGGTTTGAGCCTCCCGGCCCTTAGTGGCCTGGCTCAGGCCCTTGCTCGTGTCTCGCTTCGTAGTCAGCCTCAGGCAGCGCCTGCCCTGGCTGCAGGCGAGCAGCGCGATGCAGATATTGCCAAAGGCAGTGCTTCGTCCACCGTGGCTGCATCACGCACCGACTGGACCGATCCGCTGTTTCAAGATACCGATATCCTTGATATCGACCTTCTCGACGAAAACCAGGACTTCCTGAGATCGGAGCATAACCTCGCTATGAACAGCCCAGCATCCGTGGCACCCAACCTTCCCGAGACTATTTTCCGTGCCTACGACATTCGTGGCGTGGTCGGGGACACCCTCAACGCTGAAACGGCTTACTGGATCGGCCGCGCCATTGGCTCCGAAAGCCTGGCGCAGAACGAACCCAACGTCAGCGTTGGCCGCGATGGTCGCCTTTCCGGTCCTGAACTGGTACAGCAACTGATTCAAGGCCTGCACGACAGCGGCTGCCACGTCAGCGATGTGGGCCTGGTGCCAACGCCTGCGCTGTATTACGCAGCCAACGTGCTGGCCGGCAAAACCGGCGTCATGCTGACCGGCAGCCATAACCCGAAGGACTACAACGGCTTCAAGATCGTCATCGCTGGCGACACCCTCGCCAACGAGCAGATCCAGGCGCTGCACGAGCGCATCAAGACCAACAACCTGACGTCGCAGAAAGGCAGCATCACCCAGGTCGACATCCTTGAGCGCTACTTCCAGCAGATCAAGAATGACATCGTCATGGCGCGCAAGCTGAAGGTCGTGGTCGACTGCGGCAACGGCGCGGCAGGCGTGATCGCTCCGCAACTGATCGAAGCGCTGGGCTGCGAAGTGATTTCGCTGTTCGCGGAAGTGGACGGCAACTTCCCTAACCACCACCCGGATCCGGGCAAGCTGGAAAACCTGCAGGACCTGATCGCCAAGGTCAAGGAAACCGGTGCCGACCTGGGCCTGGCTTTCGACGGTGACGGCGACCGTGTCGGTGTCGTGACCAACGCAGGCAACGTGGTGTACCCGGACCGCCTGTTGATGCTGTTCGCGCTGGACGTGCTCAAGCGCAATCCGGGTGCCGATATCATTTTCGACGTCAAATGCACACGCCGCCTGACTCCGCTGATCAGCGAACATGGCGGTCGTCCGGTGATGTGGAAAACCGGTCACTCGCTGATCAAGAAAGAAATGAAGAAAAGCGGTGCGCTGCTGGCAGGCGAAATGAGCGGCCACATCTTCTTCAAGGAACGCTGGTTCGGTTTCGACGACGGTATCTACAGCGCAGCACGCCTGCTGGAGATCCTCAGCCAGGAGTCGGCCAACGCCGAAGACCTGTTCGAAACCTTCCCGAACGATATTTCGACGCCTGAAATCAACATCAAGGTGACGGATGTCACCAAGTTCAGCATCATCGAGGCCCTTGAGACGGATGCACAGTGGGGCGACGCCAAACTGACCACCATCGACGGTGTCCGTGTGGATTATCCGAAGGGCTGGGGTCTGGTTCGCGCTTCCAATACCACGCCGGTACTGGTGCTACGCTTCGAAGCCGAGACCGAGGCCGAATTGCAGCGTATCAAGGACGTGTTCCACGCAGAATTGAAGAAAGTTGCGCCGGACCTCGACCTGCCATTTTGATTGTTTTTCCTTTTGACTGGAGCCCTGAATGACCCTCGAACGCGATGCCGCCTCTAATGTAGCCAAGGTCCTTTCCGAAGCGCTGCCTTACATTCGCCGCTTTGTCGGCAAGACGCTGGTTATCAAGTACGGCGGCAACGCCATGGAGAGCGAAGAGCTGAAAACCGGCTTTGCGCGCGACATCGTGTTGATGAAAGCAGTGGGCATCAACCCGGTGGTGGTTCACGGCGGCGGGCCGCAGATCGGTGATCTGCTCAAGCGCCTGTCCATCGAAAGCCACTTCATCGACGGCATGCGTGTTACCGATGCGCAAACCATGGATGTCGTGGAGATGGTACTGGGCGGCCAGGTCAACAAGGACATCGTCAACCTGATCAACCGTCATGGCGGCAGCGCGATCGGTCTGACCGGCAAGGACGCTGAGCTGATTCGTGCGAAGAAGCTCACTGTCACGCGCCAGACGCCGGAAATGACCAAGCCCGAAATCATCGACATCGGTCAGGTCGGTGAAGTGGTCGGGGTCAACATCGGGCTGCTCAACATGCTGGTCAAAGGGGATTTCATTCCGGTCATCGCACCTATCGGTGTGGGCCCGGACGGCGAGTCGTACAACATCAACGCCGACCTGGTCGCAGGCAAGGTTGCCGAAGCCCTCAAGGCCGAGAAGCTGATTCTGCTGACCAACATCGCCGGCCTGATGAACAAGCAGGGCGAAGTGCTGACCGGCCTGACCACCGAGCAGGTCGACGGCCTGATCGCCGATGGCACCATCTACGGCGGCATGCTGCCGAAGATTCGTTGCGCGCTGGAAGCGGTTCAGGGCGGGGTCAACAGCTCGCACATCATCGACGGTCGAGTGCCCAACGCGGTCTTGCTGGAGATCTTCACCGACAGCGGTGTAGGTACCCAGATCACCAACCGCAAGCGGCACTGATGCAGACGTAACACCCAAAGGCCCCGTGAGCTAACACTCACGGGGCCTTTTTTGTTGGCTGATGCTCGAGAACACTATCGTGTTCATGCTCCGCGCTCAGCGTCATATACAAGTCTGCTCTTGATGCTGGCCGCAGGCTGTGGGAGCGAGCTTGCTCGCGAAGAGGCCGGTAAAGCCCCTGAAAATGGGGCGTCTGGACCATCGTATTCGTGAGCATTGCGGATCGCCGCCCGGTCACTCCCACGCACTTCGGGCAGAAGCCGGAAAGTCACGTTTCACGGGCTCTTCAAGACTTATGTATAACGTTGAGTGCTCCGTGTGGGTATGCCGTTCTGGACGCTCTGCGTCCTGTCCTGAATATGTGGCGCAACGCAGATTTGTGACGCAAAGCGTCACGACAGGCATTCCCTAGCTGAAGCGTGAGGAACGATAGGTGTCTGGCGGCGGCCCCTTTCGCGAACAAGTTCGCTCCTACGGCCTTCGGCCAGAATCAAAAACAGACCCGGGCATGACGATAGTGTCCGGTCATTGAGTCAGCCGCTGGACGCGGGCGCGATCGACGGCGAAATCTGCTTCGGCCTTTACGCGTGCGGCCTGATACCCGGCGATATCGGCTTGCAGTTTCTGCTGCTGATCGCGCAGGTCGTTCAATTGATCGACAAGTGCTTGTTGAACCGGACGCCCTGCGCGCTCAAGGTCGGCGGCCTGGCCTTGCAGACTGCGCTGCTGCGCCGCCAGCCCCTGAATGTTGCCCTGGGCAACGCCAACCAGCGCGTCCAGCTCGGCCAGTTTGCGGGCCTTCATGCGGTCCACTTCAGCGACGCTGCTGTACAGGCTCAGCAGCTGTGCATCGGCGGCGGCCTGACGTTTGTCCGCATCGGACTGGCGAATCTGCTCAGCCGTAGGCGCAGGTGGTACGACCTGAACCACCCGGCCACGGCTGTTGAGTACTTCATAGCCTTTGGCAACGTAGTCGGGCGGCACACCTTGCGTATCGATCACCGTCACCCCGCGGCTGTCGACGTAGCGATAAAGCCGTGGCTCAGGTGCGTCGGCCGCTTGGGCGAGCATGGGCGCAAGCATGACGACAGCCAGCAAGGCCCGAAAAACGCTCAGCGCGTCTGAAACCGATCCCCAAGACCTGCCGCCGACCGCCATAGGCACGTCCTCAGATTCCGAATTGCGCGCGATAGGCTTCGACGGCAGGCAGATGCTGCTTGAGCTGCGGATCGTCGGCCAGGAACTCGAGTACCTGATTCAGCGACACGATACTCACCACCGGAATCCCGAAGTCACGCTCGACTTCCTGAATCGCCGACAGCTCGCCATTGCCCCGCTCCTGACGATTGAGCGCGATCAGCACGCCCGCAGCTGTCGCGTTCTGGTCCTTGATGATCTGCATGACCTCACGGATCGCAGTGCCCGCAGTGATCACGTCGTCGATGATCAGCACATTACCCGCCAGCGGGGAGCCCACCAGACTGCCGCCCTCGCCGTGCGCCTTGGCTTCCTTGCGGTTGAAACACCACGGCAGATCACAGTCATGATGCTCGGCCAACGCCACAGCAGTGGCCGATGCGAGCGGAATGCCCTTGTAGGCCGGACCGAACAGAACGTCGAAGGCAATACCGCTTTCAACCACGGCTGCTGCGTAGAAACGCCCCAGTTGTGCCAGTGCGGAACCGGTGTTGAACAGCCCGGCATTGAAGAAGTACGGGCTGGTGCGCCCGGACTTTAGAGTGAACTCACCGAAGCGCAGAACACCGCGATCGATGGCAAAACGAATGAAATCGCGTTGATACGCTTGCATGAAAAAAGCTCCGAATACCACGGATTTAGCTAATTAGGTAGAGCTCGGGTATCATACACGCACGTGATTTTTGGGGCCATTTATGCGGATCATCAGTGTGAACGTAAATGGCATTCAGGCTGCGGTCGAGCGTGGTTTGCTCAGCTGGCTGCAAGCTCAGAATGCCGACGTCATCTGCTTACAGGACACCCGCGCCTCCACCTTTGAACTGGACGATCCAGCCTTTCAGCTGGATGGTTACTTCCTCTATGCCTGCGAAGCCGAGGTTCCCGCTCAGGGTGGTGTGGCGCTGTATTCGCGGTTGCAGCCGAAGGCGGTAATCAGCGGCCTCGGCTTCGAGACAGCCGACCGCTACGGGCGCTACCTGCAAGCAGATTTCGACAAGGTCAGTATCGCTACCCTGCTCTTTCCGTCGGGGATGAATGGCGATGAAGACCTGAATCAGAAATTCAAGCTCATGGACGATTTCGGCAAGTACATGGACAAGCAGCGCCGCAAGCGTCGCGAATACATCTACTGCGGATCGCTCTATGTGGCGCAGCAGAAGCTCGATATCAAAAACTGGCGCGACAGCCAGCAGTCACCCGGCTTCCTCGCGCCCGAGCGCGCCTGGATGGACGAGATCGTCGGCACCATGGGCTATGTCGATGCCCTGCGCGAAGTCAGCCGTGAAGGTGACCAGTACAGCTGGTGGCCGGACAACGAGCAGGCCGAGATGCTGAATCTGGGTTGGCGCTTCGATTATCAGATCCTGACCCCAGGCCTGCGCCGCTTCGTGCGCAGCGCCCGTCTGCCACGCCAGCCGCGCTTCTCGCAGCACGCGCCGTTGATCGTGGATTACGACTGGACCCTGACTATCTGATAGCCAGGCAAGGCAGCGAACACGAAAAAGCCGACTTGAAGTCGGCTTTTTGCGTTGCCTGAAGTGATGCTACTTGATCAGGCGCAAGGTGAACGGATAGCGATAATCGACGCCGTCATTGGCTTTTATCCCGGCAATGATCGCCAGCACTGCGGCACCGATCCCCACCAGCGTCAGTAACGCAAAGCCGATGATGAGCAGCACTAGCAGCATGCTGACGGTGGCCGCAATGGCGACCGTGATCTGAAAGTTCAGCGCTTCCTTGCCTTGCGCGTCGATAAACGGATCGGAATCTTTCTTCAACTGCCAGATAATCAGCGGGCCCAGCAGATTGCCGAACGGAAACATCAGCCCGGCAAACGCCGACAAGTGACAGAACATCGCCCACTGGCGAGCGCTTTGCGGCGGTTTGCTGAACGGTTGCAAGCTGTCACTCATTATCGGACCCCTTCTGGGTATCAGTCGGCCAACGCGGCGCGCTGCAATTCAAACAACTCGGTCATACCCTTCTGCGCCAGCGCGAGCATCGCGTTTAGCTCTTCAGGCTGGAATGGCGCGCCTTCGGCAGTGCCCTGAACTTCAATGAAACCGCCTGCACTGGTCATGACCACGTTCAGGTCGGTTTCGGCAGCCGAGTCTTCGAGGTAGTCCAGGTCGAGCACCGGCTCACCCTGATACATGCCGACCGAAACGGCCGCGATCATCTGCTTGAGCGGGTCGCCGCCTTTCAGGCCGCCGCGCTTCTTGATCACCTTCAGCGCATCTGCCAGAGCAACCATCGCACCGGTAATAGAAGCCGTACGAGTGCCACCGTCAGCCTGAATAACATCGCAATCGACGTACAAGGTGACGTCGCCCAGCTTGGACATGTCCAGCGCAGCGCGCAGCGAACGACCGATCAGGCGCTGGATTTCGAGTGTACGACCACCCTGCTTGCCGCGGCTGGCTTCGCGCTGATTACGCTCGCCGGTAGCGCGTGGCAGCATGCCGTATTCGGCGGTCAGCCAACCCTGGCCCTGCCCTTTGAGAAAGCGTGGTACGCCGTTTTCGACGCTGACGGTGCAAATCACCTTGGTATCACCAAACTCGACCAGTACAGAACCCTCGGCGTGTTTGGTGTAGTTGCGGGTGATGCGGATCGAGCGGAGCTGATCGGCGGCGCGACCACTTGGACGTTTCATCTGGGATACCTGTACTGAGACGGAAAACTGCTGGGCATTATAGAGGCCACAGCTGCCGCTGGGCATCTCTAAAAGCCGCCAATGCCGATCCAGCGCAAACAGAAGGCCCTGAATCAAGGCTTTCGACGCGCAGATGTCGGTCAAAAAAACGCCTTGCGTCACTTGTCACACTGTCGGATTGGGAGCCTGCGCTGCACTGCGCTACAATCCTGCGCCTCTACAGCCAGCCGGCTTTCACGACGCCCATGACCGCCACTTCTGCGCGTTCATGAACCGAACCACGCTTTGAAAGCGAACCAAGAGGTATTTCCCATGGTGCACAGCATGACTGCCTTTGCCCGAGTAGAGCGGGCCGGTGCCCAGGGCACACTGAGCTGGGAACTGCGCTCGGTCAACCACCGCTATCTTGAGCCACACCTGCGCCTGCCGGAGTCGTTCCGCGATCTGGAAGGCGCGATTCGCGAAGCGCTGCGTCAGGGCCTGTCGCGCGGCAAGGTCGAGTGCACATTGCGCTTTGTCGAGGAAACCGCCGGCAAGCCGCTGCAGGTGGACCTTGAACGCGCAGGCCAATTGATCGCCGCAGCCGAGTCGGTTGCCGGCTTGATCAAACAGCCTGCTGCATTGAACCCGCTCGAGGTGCTGGCATGGCCGGGCGTGCTGGTCGCCGATGCCAACGATCCGCAGGTGTTGAACACCGAGGCCCTGAAACTGTTCAATGATGCGCTGACCGAATTGAAAAGCGGGCGCGGGCGCGAAGGCGCAGACCTGGCGCGGCTGCTCGACGAGCGTCTGTCCTCCATCGTCGAAGAAGTCGCCACCTTGCGCACGCTGGTGCCACAGATGCTCGCAACCCAGCGGCAGAA
The DNA here is from genome assembly GCF_000507185.2 of Pseudomonas syringae KCTC 12500. NCBI lineage: Bacteria > Pseudomonadati > Pseudomonadota > Gammaproteobacteria > Pseudomonadales > Pseudomonadaceae > Pseudomonas > Pseudomonas syringae. The sequence goes on along the minus strand of NZ_AYTM02000002.1, from coordinate 2,548,764 downwards.
GGTGCTCGATCGCTTTGCCGACATGAAAGCCGAACTCGACCCTCAGCGCCTGGAGCAGGAAATGGTCCTGCTGGCACAGAAAAGCGATGTCGCCGAAGAACTGGACCGCCTCAGCACCCACGTCACTGAAGTGCGTCGCGTACTCAAGGCTGGCGGCCAGGCAGGACGCCGTCTTGATTTCCTGATGCAAGAGCTTAACCGCGAAGCGAATACACTGGGCTCCAAGGCCTTTGACCCACGCAGCACGCAGGCTGCCGTCAACCTCAAAGTGTTGATCGAGCAGATGCGTGAGCAAGTGCAGAATATTGAGTAAGGCTAAACCTGACATGACCCATATCACTGGCACCCTGTACATCATTTCCGCTCCGTCCGGCGCGGGCAAGACCAGTCTGGTCAAGGCGCTGATGGACGCTCAGCAAGAGCCTCAGCACGGCGCGCAGGCAAAGATTCGTGTCTCTGTCTCGCACACCACGCGCGCCATGCGCCCCGGCGAAGTGGACGGTGTGAACTACAACTTCGTCGATCGTGCCACGTTCCTGAGCATGATCGAGCACGGCGACTTTCTCGAGCAGGCCGAGGTCTTCGGCAACCTGTACGGCACGTCGCAGAGCCACCTGCAGCAGACGCTGGACGAAGGCCACGACCTGATTCTGGAAATCGACTGGCAGGGTGCGCGTCAGGTTCGTGCGCAGATGCCGCAGGCCCGCTCCATCTTCATTTTGCCGCCGACCCAGCAGGCCTTGCGCCAGCGCCTGACCAATCGCGGTCAGGACAGCGACGAGATCATCGAAGCGCGGATGCGTGAAGCGGTCAGCGAAATGAGCCACTACAACGAGTATGAGTACGTCGTGGTCAATGACGACTTTGCCGGCGCGCTGGAAGACCTCAAGGCGATTTTCCGCGCCAACCGCCTGACTCAACAGCACCAGCAAGAGCAATACAGCGAGCTTTTTCAGGAGTTGCTGGCTTGATCGAAACGTTTCCAGACATCAGGCAACAGGTTAAAAACATGCCGTTGGTGGCATGCCGCTTGATGACTGGTGCTGTCCGCTTGTAAACTACCGAGTCCGCTCGCCCATCCGGGCATCGCGCATCCGCATTTGCTACGAGGAATACCCATGGCCCGCGTAACCGTTGAAGACTGCCTAGAACACGTGGATAACCGCTTTGAGCTGGTCATGCTCTCTACCAAGCGTGCCCGTCAACTGGCAACCGGCGGCAAAGAACCAAAGCTGGCCTGGGAAAACGACAAGCCTACCGTTATGGCCCTGCGTGAAATCGCGGCTGGCGTAATGGATTACTCTGTAATCGCAGAAGCTGAAATCGTTGAAGATGAGCCATTGTTCGCAGCGTTCGAGGACGAGTCCAACGAGGCCGTCTAAGCCTATGCCAGGTCGACGTAGTACGGCGCAGGGTAAAAGCCATTGGCAAGGGGTAGCGCCTTGCCGAGCATAGACGCCCTCGCCGACAGACTGTCGGCCTACCTCGGCAAGGACCAGGTCAATCTGGTCCGCCGAGCGTATTTCTACGCCGAACAAGCCCACGATGGCCAACGCCGTCGCAGCGGTGAAGCCTACGTCACCCATCCTCTTGCGGTGGCGAACATTCTTGCCGACATGCACATGGACCATCAGAGCCTGATGGCTGCGATGCTGCATGACGTCATCGAAGACACCGGGATTGCCAAGGAAGCGCTCAGCGCCCAATTTGGCGAGACTGTCGCGGAACTGGTCGACGGGGTCAGCAAACTGACCCAGATGAATTTCGAGACCAAGGCCGAAGCCCAGGCGGAAAACTTCCAGAAAATGGCCATGGCCATGGCGCGCGATATTCGCGTCATCCTGGTCAAGCTCGCCGATCGCCTGCACAACATGCGCACGCTGGAAGTCCTGTCCGGCGAAAAGCGCCGGCGCATCGCCAAGGAAACCCTCGAAATCTATGCGCCCATCGCCAATCGGTTGGGCATGCACAGTGTGCGCATCGAATTCGAGGACCTGGGCTTCAAGGCGATGTACCCGATGCGCTCCTCGCGAATCAACCAGGCGGTCAAGCGCGCCAGGGGCAATCGCAAGGAACTGGTCAACAAGATCGAAGAATCCCTGAGTCATTGCCTGGCCGTCGATGGCATCGAAGGCGACGTCAGTGGTCGGCAGAAACATCTGTATGGCATCTACAAGAAGATGCGCGGCAAGCGTCGCGCCTTCAACGAGATCATGGATGTCTACGCGTTCCGCATCATCGTCGACAAGGTCGACACCTGCTATCGCGTGCTCGGCGCTGTACATAATTTGTACAAGCCACTGCCCGGTCGCTTCAAGGATTACATCGCGATCCCCAAGGCCAACGGCTATCAGTCCCTGCATACCACCTTGTTCGGTATGCATGGCGTGCCTATCGAGATCCAGATTCGCACCCGCGAAATGGAAGAAATGGCCAACAACGGCATCGCAGCGCACTGGCTATACAAATCCAGCGACGACGAGCAGCCCAAGGGCACTCATGCTCGAGCCCGACAGTGGGTCAAGGGCGTGCTGGAAATGCAGCAGCGTGCTGGCAACTCCCTGGAATTCATCGAAAGCGTCAAGATCGACCTGTTCCCGGACGAGGTCTACGTTTTCACGCCCAAAGGCCGAATCATGGAGCTGCCCAAAGGCTCCACAGCGGTGGATTTCGCCTACGCGGTACACACCGATGTCGGCAACAGCTGCATTGCCTGCCGGATCAACCGCCGACTGGCGCCGCTTTCCGAACCGCTGCAAAGTGGCTCGACCGTCGAGATTGTCAGCGCACCCGGCGCACGTCCGAATCCGGCCTGGCTGAACTTCGTCGTCACTGGCAAGGCGCGCACCCACATTCGTCACGCGCTCAAGCTGCAACGCCGCTCCGAGTCGATCAATCTGGGCGAGCGCCTGCTGAACAAGGTGCTCAACGGCTTTGAATGCAACCTCGACAAGATCGGTCAGGAGCGCATTCAACTGGTGCTCAACGAATATCGGGTCGAAGTGCTGGAAGACCTGCTCGAAGACATCGGCTTGGGTAATCGCATGGCTTATGTCGTTGCCCGCCGCCTGCTGGGCGAAGGCGATCAGCTGCCAAGCCCTGAAGGCCCGCTGGCGATTCGTGGCACCGAAGGTCTGGTGCTCAGCTACGCCAAATGCTGTACACCAATCCCGGGCGACCCGATTGTCGGCCACCTGTCTGCAGGCAAGGGCATGGTTGTACACCTGGACAACTGCCGCAACATCAGCGAAATCCGCCACAACCCGGAAAAATGCATCCAGCTGTCCTGGGCGAAGGACGTGACCGGCGAATTCAACGTCGAGCTGCGTGTCGAACTCGAGCATCAGCGCGGCCTGATCGCGCTGTTGGCCAGCAGCGTCAACGCGGCGGACGGCAATATCGAAAAAATCAGCATGGACGAACGCGATGGTCGCATCAGCGTGGTCCAACTGGTGGTCAGCGTGCACGATCGCGTGCACCTGGCTCGTGTGATCAAGAAACTGCGCGCCCTGACCGGTGTCACACGCATCACCCGGATGCGCGCGTAGGCCATCCCATTATCAGGAGTTCTCATGACCAAGACTGTCATCACCAGCGATAAAGCCCCTGCGGCCATCGGCCCTTACTCACAGGCCATCAAAGCTGGCAATACCGTCTACATGTCCGGACAGATCCCGTTGGACCCGAGCACCATGGAACTGGTCGAGGGCATCGAAGCCCAGATCACTCAGGTTTTCGAAAACCTCAAGTCGGTTGCCGAAGCAGCGGGCGGATCTTTCAAGGACATCGTCAAACTGAACATCTTTCTGACCGATCTGGGCCACTTCGCCAAGGTCAACGAGCTGATGAGCGCCTACTTCACTCAGCCTTATCCGGCCCGCGCAGCTATCGGCGTTGCGGCCTTGCCGCGTGGCGCCCAGGTTGAAATGGACGCGATTCTCGTCATCGAATAAATCCCCGACGGAGCGTGCCTTGCGCTCCGTTCTCCCTGAAGGAAGGAATCCGTTATGCGCTCCGCGCTCGCCATCTCGCTGCTCGCCGTCATTCTAGGCGGCTGCGCCAGCCACGCCGACCGCAATCCGGACGGCACGTGGATCAACCAGACCGCCATCGACGCCGCCGTCAAGCAAGGCAACTTGCGTCAGGCCCTGCTCGCCAATGGTCCCAACCTGGAGTGGAAAATCAACTCCAAGGCCAACCAGGCCATTTACTCCAATGGCTTCGAGCTGGGCGAAGGCAAGATTGTCAGCGCTGCCGAAGGCAAGCTGCACGTCGACTTCTATGGCAACTTCTTCGAAGACCTGAGCGTCAAGGGTGACGAACTGGTCCAGGCGGCCAGCGAGTCAGGCCCTGAACAGCACTTCCAGAAGCCCGAAAATCCGGCCCCGGACGGTGCTCAGCCAGGCAGCAGCTTCGAGAAAGCTCTATATGGCGCCTACATGGGCGGCAAGTGGACGGTCGTCGAGGGTGACGGTCAGGGCAGCACTGTGCAATTCATGCCTGATGGCAGTGTGCAGGGGCTTCCGGAAAACGATCGTTACGCGCTCTGCCTGGCAGGTGATTGTGCAGCCATGAGCGGCGAATACGACAGCATGTGGCTGGAGAAAGCCGAGAAAGGCAACCCGTGGATTTTCGCCCGCAAAGGCAAGCAGCTGGAGATATTCCAGGCTGTGAACAACGCCGGCGCGGACCAGATGCCCGAGCTGCGTCCCGGCCCACGTCGCTGGTTGCTCGAACAGCAGTAAGCGATTCAGGCATCAGGAGCGCCCTTCACGGCGCTCCTGATCGACCACTGTTTTAGCCCAGCAAAGCCGCATAACCTGCTTTATAGTCAGGGTAAATCGGCGACCATCCTAATGCCCGCGCCCTGGCATTACTGCAACGCTTGCTGCCCACGCGCTGCACGCTGACCTCCTCCGACCATTCGGTCACCCCCAGATACTCACGGATCCACGCCACCACATCGGCCAGCGCGGCCGGATCGTCGTCGACGCCCAGGTAGCAACTCTCCAGCGCAACGCCGCGTTGATCCGCCAGCAGCACGTGCTCCAGCAGACCGGCCGCATCGTCGGCATGAATGCGATTGGCGTAGACCGGCGGATCGATCCTCACGCTGTGCCCCTGACGGACACGGTTCGACAAGTCACTGCGACCTGGGCCGTAAATACCGGTCAGTCTTACCGCCGTGGCCGGAAACCCGCTGTTCAGCGCGACCTGCTCGGCTTCCAGCATCACCGTGCCGGTGTAGTTGCCGGGCTCGGTGGCGGAGGTTTCGTCCACCCACTCCCCGTTCTGCTGACCGTAAACACCGCTGCTTGAAACGAAGATCAAGCGCTTTGGCCGCTGCCCGGTCTGCTCGAGCCAGCTCAACACATTACGCAGGCCCTCGACGTAAGCCATCCGGTAACCCGCTTCGTCACGCTGCGAGGGGGTCGCGCAATACACCACATAGTCCAGTGCCGCATCAGGCCACTGGGCAGGTTTGGGCGTCTTGAACAGATCGCCCGCCACACCGTGAACACCGGCAGGAAGCTCGGAAACAGTGCGCCGCAGCCCATGCACGGTCCAGCCGTGAGGCAGCAGGCGAGTAGCGAGTCGCGAACCAATGTCGCCACAGCCGGCGATCAGAAGCGAAGGAGCAGTCATTCGGTATCTCCAGAAAAGGCGGTGTCAGTATCGTTAAAAACGCTCATCGACAGGCAAGCGTTCGGGCGAATATGTAAAAAAGATACTGTATTACTTTTGTTAACAAGAACGATTTGCAATAATGGCGGCCCATTCGTTCCCCGTGAGCGTCGACAGCACCACGCGACGCACTGGAACCATCCCCTTTTTTCCTCTCAGGTCCGGCCAGCATGAAACGCATTCAATCAATCGCTTCGCCTACCCAGATGCCTCGCCTGCCTCGTGCATGGCGCAGTATCGCAGCCCTTGTCTTGAGCCTGATGTTCGTCCCCATGGCACTCGCGGATCAATCGGCTCCGACCGCGGCCCCTGCGACCTCCACCGCACCTGCGGCAACGGCACCTGCCGCACCTGACGCAGCAGCCCCGGTGCAGGCCATGGAACCCGCCGCCGAAGACAACAGCCTGGGCATGGCGCATGACCTGTCGCCGTGGGGCATGTATCAGAACGCCGACGTGGTGGTCAAAGCGGTCATGATCGGTCTGGCCATCGCCTCGATCATTACGTGGACCATCTGGATCTCCAAGGGTTTCGAGCTGCTGGGCGCCAAGCGCCGGTTGCGCGGCGAAATTGCCAACCTGAAAAAAGCCCGCTCCCTGTCTGAAGCGAGCGCCACCGCCAGCACGGAAGGCACCCTCGCCCACTTGTTGGTGCACGACGCCCTCGAAGAGATGCGCTTGTCGGCCAACAGCCGCGAGCGCGAAGGGATCAAGGAGCGTGTCAGCTTCCGCCTCGAGCGTCTGGTCGCCGCCTGTGGCCGCAACATGAGCATGGGCACCGGCGTGCTGGCGACCATCGGTTCGACTGCGCCGTTCGTGGGTCTGTTCGGTACGGTATGGGGCATCATGAACAGCTTCATCGGCATCGCCAAGACCCAGACCACCAACCTCGCCGTGGTCGCCCCCGGCATCGCCGAAGCCCTTCTGGCCACGGCGCTGGGCCTGGTCGCGGCGATCCCTGCGGTGGTGATCTACAACGTCTTCGCCCGCTCCATCGCCGGTTACAAGGCTCAGGTGTCGGATGCCTCGGCACACGTCCTGCTGCTGGTCAGCCGCGATCTGGATCATCTGCCAGAGCCGTCCGAGCGCAATCAACAACAACCGCACATGGTCAAGGTGGGCTAACACGTGGGCCTGCATCTTAACGAAGGCGGCGACGATCTCGCCGAGAACCATGAAATCAACGTGACGCCGTTCATCGACGTCATGCTGGTGCTGCTGATCATCTTCATGGTGGCTGCGCCGCTGGCGACCGTAGACATCAAAGTCGATCTGCCAGCGTCTACCGCCACACCGCAGCCCAGACCCGAGAAGCCGATTTTTCTCAGCGTGAAAACCGACAAGAGCCTGTACCTGGGCGAAGAGAAGGTTGCCCGCGAGCAGATCGGCCAGGTGCTGGACGCCCGCACCAAGGGCAAGAAAGACACCACGATCTTCTTCCAGGCCGACAAGGGCGTGGATTACGGTGATCTGATGGAGGTCATGAACACGCTTCGGGGTGCGGGTTACCTGAAGGTCGGTCTGGTGGGTCTTGAGACGGCTGGTAAGAAATGATCAGTACGCGCCAAAAACTGACGCGCTATAGCGGTAGTCTGTTGTTGGTGCTGGCCGTGCACGCCATCGCAATCATTGTTGCCGTTCGCTGGCCTGCCCCGCAGCCTGTCGAATTGCCACCGGCCGCCATGATGGTCGAACTCGCGCCAGTGCCCGAACCCGCTCCGCCACCACCGCCCAAGGTCGTTCAGCCGCCACCGCCGCCAGCCCCGGAGGAGCCGACACCGGTGCCGGAAGTCGTACAGGCGCCGAAGCCGGAAATCGTGGTGCCCAAGAAGGTCGAGAAGCCCAAGCCCAAACCACAGCCGCCAAAGCCGCAGAAGAAGCCTGAGCCGCCCAAGGAAAAGCCTGCCGACGAAAAGCCGGTCGATACACCGCCGACCACAGCGCAACCGGCAAAGCCGGTGGCTCCCAAGCCTGCTCCTGCACCTTCGCCACCCAGCAACGCATTGCCGAACTGGCAGGGTGATTTGCTCGGTCATCTGAGCAAGTACAAGAAGTACCCTGAGGATGCACGCCGTCGTGGCATGCAGGGTGTTGCTCGTTTGCGCTTCGTGGTGGACGCTGACGGCAACGTGCTGTCCTACTCGATTGCCAACAGTTCAGGCAGCTCGGCGCTGGATCGAGCGACCATGGAAATGATCCGTCGCGCTCAGCCATTGCCCAAGCCGCCTAAGGAAATCCTCAATAACGGCACCATTGAAATCCTCGCACCGTTCGTTTATTCGCTGGATAAACGCTGAATTGTACTTTTGTTACTCATAAGTACTTCTGATAACGTGCGTCTATCGATTGCACCCGCTATGCTGGGGTCGCAACTTCATGGACGCACGTTATGACTCTTACAGAATTGCGCTACATCGTTACGCTCGCCCAGGAGCAGCACTTTGGCCATGCGGCGGAACGCTGCCATGTCAGCCAGCCAACGCTGTCGGTGGGTGTCAAAAAACTCGAAGACGAACTCGGCGTGCTCATTTTCGAGCGCAGCAAGAGCGCTGTGCGCCTGACACCGGTCGGTGAAGGCATCGTTGCACAGGCGCAGAAAGTGCTTGAGCAGGCCCAGGGTATTCGCGAACTGGCCCAGGCCGGCAAGAACCAACTGACCGCCCCGCTGAAAGTCGGCGCGATCTACACCGTCGGTCCTTACCTGTTTCCTCACCTGATCCCGCAACTGCACCGGGTCGCCCCGCAGATGCCGTTGTACATCGAAGAAAACTTCACGCATGTGCTGCGCGACAAGCTGCGTAACGGTGAGCTGGATGCCGTCATCATTGCCTTGCCGTTCAACGAAGCCGACGTGCTGACCCTGCCGCTTTACGACGAACCGTTCTCTGTCCTGATGCCGGCCGACCATCCCTGGACTCAGAAAGAGACCATTGATGCCTCGGCGCTCAACGACAAGAGCCTGTTATTGCTGGGCGAAGGTCACTGCTTCCGTGATCAGGTCCTGGAAGCCTGCCCGACGCTGGGCAAAGGCAACGAAGGCGCCAAGCACACGACAGTAGAGTCCAGCTCGCTGGAAACCATTCGGCACATGGTCGCCTCCGGGTTGGGCATTTCGATCCTGCCGCTGTCGGCAGTCGACAGCCACCACTACGCGCCCGGCGTGATCGAAGTCCGCCCGCTGACGCCGCCCGTGCCTTTCCGCACGGTCGCCATCGCCTGGCGTGCAAGCTTCCCGAGACCCAAAGCCATCGAAATCCTCGCTGACTCTGCACGTCTGTGCTCGGTGGCACGTCCGAAAACAGTCGCTAGCTAGGCATAACAGAAATGAGCGAGCTTTCCAGGGTCTCGGTCACGGCGCTCAAGGGTGTCGGCGAAGCGATGGCAGAAAAGCTGGCCAAGGTCGGCCTGGAAACCCTGCAGGACGTGCTGTTCCATCTGCCGCTGCGTTATCAGGACCGCACGCGCATCGTACCGATCGGTGCGTTGCGTCCTGGTCAGGATGCCGTCATCGAAGGCGTGGTCAGCGGTGCCGATGTGGTGATGGGCAAGCGCCGCAGCCTGCTGGTCCGGCTGGGCGATGGCACCGGCGTCGTCAGTCTGCGCTTCTACCATTTCAGCAACGCCCAGAAAGAAAGCATGAAGCGTGGCACGCACCTGCGTTGCTTCGGCGAAGCGCGTCCCGGAGCTTCAGGACTGGAAATCTATCACCCGGAATATCGGGCGATTACCGGTGATGAGCCCGCGCCCGTCGAACAGACCCTCACGCCGATCTACCCGACGACCGAAGGCCTGACCCAACAGCGTCTGCGCCAGCTGTGCCAGCAAAGCCTGGCCATGCTCGGCCCCAAAAGTCTGCCGGACTGGCTGCCTGAAGAGCTGGCCCGAGATTATCAGTTGGCCCCGCTGGATGATGCGATCCGTTACCTGCATCACCCGCCGGCCGATGCCGACGTGGAGGAGCTGGCCCTCGGGCATCACTGGGCGCAGCACCGACTGGCTTTCGAAGAACTGCTGACTCACCAGCTTTCCCAGCAACGCCTGCGTGAAAGCCTGCGGTCACAGCGCGCACCGGCATTGCCCGTTGCGAAAAAACTGCCGAAACAGTTTCTCGCCAACCTCGGCTTTGCCCCCACCGGCGCGCAGCAGCGTGTCGGCAAGGAAGTCGCCTATGACCTGAGTCAGCCTGAGCCGATGCTGCGGCTGATTCAGGGCGATGTGGGGTCGGGCAAGACCGTGGTGGCCGCACTGGCTGCCTTGCAGGCACTGGAAGCGGGTTATCAAGTGGCGCTGATGGCGCCCACCGAGATTCTCGCCGAGCAGCACTACATCAACTTCCAGCGCTGGCTTGAGCCCTTGGGCGTGGGTGTGGCATGGCTGGCGGGCAAGCTCAAAGGCAAGGCGCGCGTCGCGTCTCTGGAGCAGATCGCCGGCGGCACACCCATGGTGGTCGGCACCCATGCGCTGTTTCAGGACGAAGTGCAGTTCAAGAACCTGGCGCTGGTGATCATCGACGAGCAGCACCGGTTCGGCGTGCAGCAACGCCTGGCGCTGCGCAAAAAGGGCGTTGGTGGCCTGATGTGCCCGCATCAATTGATCATGACCGCCACACCGATCCCGCGCACGCTGGCCATGAGTGCCTACGCCGATCTGGATACTTCGATCCTCGACGAACTGCCGCCGGGCCGGACGCCGGTCAATACCGTGCTGGTTGCCGACAGTCGCCGCCTTGAAGTCGTGGAGCGTGTGCGCGCCGCCTGCGCAGAAGGTCGCCAGGCCTATTGGGTGTGCACGCTGATCGAAGAATCCGAAGAGCTGACCTGCAAGGCCGCTGAAACCACCTACGAAGAATTGAGCAGCGCGTTGGGTGACGTGCGCGTCGGGCTGATTCACGGGCGTATGAAACCCGCAGAAAAAGCCGCGATCATGGCCGAGTTCAAGCAAGGTGCGCTGCAATTGCTGGTGGCAACGACGGTCATCGAAGTCGGTGTCGACGTGCCGAACTCCAGCCTGATGATCATCGAGAACCCCGAGCGCCTCGGCCTGGCGCAATTGCACCAGTTGCGCGGCCGCGTCGGGCGCGGCAGCGCGGTGAGTCATTGTGTGCTGCTCTACCATCCGCCGCTTTCACAAATCGGACGGCAGCGGCTGGGCATCATGCGCGAAACCAACGACGGTTTCGTCATCGCCGAAAAAGACCTCGAACTGCGCGGCCCTGGCGAAATGCTAGGTACCCGACAAACGGGCCTTCTGCAGTTCAAGGTCGCCGACCTGATGCGCGACGCAGACCTGCTACCGGCCGTACGCGACGCGGCTCAGGCGCTGTTGGAGCGCTGGCCGCAACACGTCAGCCCGCTGCTCGACAGGTGGCTGCGTCATGGCCAGCAGTATGGCCAGGTGTGATGCAGACTATGCTTTGCAAACCGCGTGCGACCCAAATCGAATAACGTGGTTATACTTCAGAAAATGTAGGAATTTGGACATAGCTCATGACAGAAGTCGCCCACGTCAATGATCCGCACCATGCGCCGTCGGTAATCCGGCAGTTGCTTGAAAAATTGGCTATCAGCTACAACGAAGTCGTGGACGAAAAAAACCTCCCTCCAGCGCGCAAGGTGCAGGCTGTGCTGGTCGAGGACGCTGTCGGTGCATTGCTTATCCTGTTCCCGCAAAGCCAGTTGCTCGACCTCTCCCGCATCACCGAGCTGACCGGCCGCAAACTGACCGCCGTACCGCACGAGCGGCTGGCGCGCATGCTCACTAAGCACAACCTGCGCGTACTGCCAGGTCTCCCGGCGCTGACCAGCTCACCCTGCCTTTACGACGAGCGCTTGCTTCAGGAGCCAACCCTGTTGGTGGGTTCGGGCGAGCCTGGGGTCCTGCTGGAAATCAGCAGCGACGACTTCAAGGGCATGCTGAGCAAGGCCAGCGCTGCGCACTTTGGTCAACCGGTGGCGACGATCCGGCCGAACCTCGATCGTCCTGACGACGATCCTGCAGAAATCACCCAGGCCATGCATGCCTTCACAGCGCGCCGCATCCAGCAGCGTCTGGAGGCGACCCTGGAGATTCCGCCGCTGGCTGGCACTGCGCAAAAAATCATCAAACTGCGGGTCGACCCCGATGCGACCATCGATGACATCACCGGCGTCGTCGAAACCGATCCTGCGCTGGCCGCTCAGGTCGTCAGCTGGGCCGCTTCGCCGTATTACGCGTCGACCGGCAAGATTCGTTCGGTCGAAGACGCAATCGTCCGCGTACTGGGCTTCGATCTGGTGATCAATCTGGCACTGGGCCTCGCACTGGGCAAAACCCTGAGCCTGCCCAAGGATCAGCCACAACAGACCACGCCGTACTGGCAGCAATCCATCTATACCGCTGCCGTCATCGAAGGCCTGACCCGCGCCATTCCGCGCGCCAGCCGGCCGGAGGGTGGTCTGAGCTACCTCGCCGGCTTGCTGCATAACTTCGGTTACCTGCTGCTGGCGCACGTGTTTCCACCGCACTTCACCCTGATTTGCCGGCAACTGGAAGTTAACCCGCATTTGCACCACAGCTTTATCGAGCAGCATCTGCTGGGTATCAGCCGCGAGCAGATCGGTGCGTGGCTGATGCGCTATTGGGACATGCCGGATGAGCTGTCCATCGCATTGCGTTTCCAGCACGACCCGCACTACAAGGGTGAGCATCACGTCTATGCCAACCTGGTCTATCTGGCAGTGCGCCTGCTGCGAGCCAACGGTATCGGCTCCGGTCCCGAGCAGGACATCCCGGACGAACTGTTCGACCGCCTGGGACTGACGCGCGACAAAGCCAACGAATCAGTGAAAAAAGTGCTCGAGGCCGAAGTGCTGCTGCGTGAACTGGCGTCGCAGTTCAGCAAGTAATCTGCGGATTTAGTATGCGAATAGTGCCGACGGCTCTGGCTCAGGCACTACTCCCCCGAACCTCAAAAAGGCTCGCTCTCACACTCCGGCAGGTGCTCATCAAGGCGTAGCCAGGGAAACCCGTTGCTACCACAGCCCGCCGCAATGGCAGCCACCCGAGTGTATCTCGCTCATCCGTGCTTCTCCCCCGTTCATGCCCATATCCCTTCGGACAATAAAATTCCCGCAACTGCCGAATGAAAGGTCGGTGAAAGCTTGGCCAATTAGCATCAGCCCACTTCCGGCAAAAAGACCGGTTAGCCAGGAACGGACTCCGAGGTGTTTCAGGCCCAATTAACAACAATAATGGTGATTCCGATGCTTCCTGACTTCTCGCTCCACACTCTCCTTGCGCCCCCACTCCACGTACCGATCTGCTGAGCTGACTCGTTCATTTCACGTTCTGTAGCCGTATTACGTCTGGAGTATTCCCATGCTGACTTTCCTTGGCTTTGCCATGGTTATTGCGTTCATGTACCTGATCATGAGCAAGCGCCTGACTGCGCTGATCGCCTTGATCCTGGTGCCGATCATCTTCGCCCTGTTCGGTGGCTTCGCGTCGCAGATCGGCCCGATGATGCTGGCAGGTATCACCAAGCTGGCGCCGACCGGCGTGATGCTGATGTTCGCCATTCTGTACTTTGCGCTGATGATCGACTCCGGCCTGTTCGACCCGGCCGTGCGCAAGATCCTGAAAATGGTCAAGGGCGACCCGATGCGCATTTCGGTCGGCACCGCCGTACTGGCGCTGGTGGTGTCCCTCGACGGTGACGGCGCGACCACCTATATGATCTGCGTTGCCGCCATGCTGCCGCTGTACAGCCGCATCGGCATGAGCCCGCGCATCATGGCCGGCCTGATCATTCTGGCCGGCGGCGTGATGAACATGACGCCCTGGGGCGGCCCGACCGCTCGTGCGGCCAGTGCCCTGCACGTCGATGCCTCCGACATCTTCGTACCGATGATCCCGGCCATGCTGGCAGGTGTGATCGCGATCCTGGCGATTGCCTACTTCTACGGCAAACGCGAACGTGCCCGTCTGGGTGAACTGCACCTGCAGGGTGATGAAGTCGACCACAGCGAAATCAGCGTCTCGCAATTCCCCGACGCGCGCCGTCCAAAGCTGATCTGGTTCAACGCTGCCCTGACCCTGACACTGATGGTCGCCCTGATCATGGGCCTCCTGCCGCTGCCGGTTCTGTTCATGATCGCGTTCAGTATCGCGATGATCATCAACTACCCGAACCTGCAGGACCAGAAGGACCGCGTATCGGCCCACGCCGGTAGCGTACTGGCGGTGGTCGGCCTGATCTTCGCCGCGGGTATCTTCACCGGCATCCTGTCCGGCACAGGCATGGTCGACGCGATGTCGAAAAGCCTGCTGGCCGTGATCCCGGATGCGCTGGGCCCGTACCTCGCCGTGATCACCGCGCTGGTGAGCATGCCGTTCACCTTCTTCATGTCCAACGACGCGTTCTACTACGGCGTACTGCCAGTGCTGTCCGAAGCCGCTGCCCACTACGGCATCAGCCCGGTGGAAATGGCCCGCGCTTCGATCGTCGGTCAGCCGGTCCACCTGCTCAGCCCGTTGGTGCCTTCGACCTACCTGCTGGTGGCACTGGCCGGTATCGAGTTCGGCGACCACCAGCGCTTCACCCTGAAATGGGCGATTCTGGTGTGCATGTGCATCCTGGTTGCCGCGCTGCTGATGGGCATCTTCCCGTTCTATAGCAGCATGTAAGCGTCTTTAGCTGTCCCAAAACTCGCCGTCGACTTGATCGTTGACGGCGAGTTTTTGCGTTTGCGGCCATCAATTGGTTGAAGGCCGATACTGCAAGGCCTCGGCCAGATGGCTGCGGTTGATCGCGTCCACCTGCTCCAGATCCGCCAACGTCCGCGCCACCTTCAGCAATCGATGCGCCGAGCGCAACGACAGGGTCAGACGCTCACACGCCGTCTCCAGCCAGCTTTCGTCGACACTGGACAGTGCGCAATACTCGCGCAGCCCTGGCAGATCGAGAAACGCATTGGCACAGCCCTGACGGCGTTGCTGACGGTCTCTCGCCTCAGCGACCACGGCTGCGGCACTGGCAGTGTTTTCACTGGTGGTGGGGTCAGGGTTGAGGGCGGTGGCTTCGCGAGCGACGGTCAGGTGCAGGTCGATCCGGTCCAGCAGCGGGCCGGACAACTTGTTGCGATAGCGCTGCACCTGCTCGGTGGAACAGCGGCAGCGCCCGGTCGGCTCACCGAGATAGCCACAGGGACACGGATTCATCGCCGCCACCAACTGGAAACGCGCCGGAAAGCGCACGCGATCCCGCGCCCGGGAAATCACGATATGCCCGGACTCCAGCGGCTCGCGCAAAACCTCCAGCACGCGGCGATCAAACTCCGGCAGCTCATCAAGGAATAGAACACCGTGATGCGCCAACGTGATCTCGCCAGGTTGCGGACGACTGCCACCGCCCACCAACGCCGGCCCGGACGCCGAGTGATGCGGCTGCCGAAACGGCCGCTGCGGCCAACTGGTCAGCGGCACCTGGCTGGCGACCGACTGAATCGCCGCTACCTCCAGCGCTTCATGCTCGTCCAGCGGAGGCAACAAACCCGGCAGGCGACTGGCGAGCAGCGTCTTGCCAGTGCCGGGCGGCCCGCTGAACAGCAGGTTATGCGCCCCCGCAGCGGCAATCACCAAGGCACGCTTCGCGGCGGTCTGGCCCTGCACTTCGCTAAGGTCGGGATACGGCTTGGGCTGATGCAGCAGACCACTGGACTGATACGGCGCAATCACCGTGCGCCCGTTGAAATGCGCGACCAGCTCCAGCAAGTGGCTCACCGCAATCACCCGCAGCCCCGACGCCAGGCACGCTTCCTCGGCGTTCACCGCCGGGATGATCAGCGTCCGCTCCGCCGCACGCGCCGCGAGTGCAGCGGGCAGCACACCCTGAATCGGCCGAATCGCCCCCGACAACGCCAACTCGCCCAAGCATTCAACGTCCTGCAACGCCACCAGCGGCACCTGCCCGCTGGCGGCCAGCAAACCCAGCGCAATCGCCAGATCGAACCGCCCGCCATCCTTGGGCAAATCAGCCGGGGCCAGGTTGAGCGTGATCCGCCGCGCCGGAAAATCCAGCCCGGAATTGAGAATGGCACTGCGCACCCGGTCCTTGCTCTCCTTGACCGCCCCCTCCGGCAACCCCACCAGCGTCAGGGCCGGCAGGCCGTTGGCCAGATGCGCTTCAACAGTAACCGCCGGGGCTTCCACCCCGACCTGGGCACGACTATGGACGATAGCCAGCGACATGGATCATTCCTTGATATAAGCGATGGGCGGGTATCGTGCTTTATTTACGGGATGGGGGTGAGTGGGGAATGGATACAGGGTGTGAGTGAGGCGAGAACGACGTATATATATTTGGGTTGCGTAGAAATGCCATAAACATTGCTTTAAATGCTGAAACAAACCAAGCAGGAGCATTGATATGAGCATCCGCCTTGCCCTTCCCGAGGACTCGCTGCAAATAGCGACGATTCATCTGGAGTCATGGAGAAGTGCCTATGAGGGCATCATTCCCTCTGCCTATATCAATCGGATAACGCTTGAGGCGAGGCTGTCCCATTGGACCAAGGAGATCGCTTCGGGCGAATCGGACCTGTACGTCAAAGTCGACAGGTTAGATCGGGTCTTGGGCTGGATGGCAACCGGGGCTGACAGGGAACATCCCGAAGACCGCGGCGTCGCGGAAGTACAGGCCATCTATATCAGCCCAACGCACACACGCCAAGGCATTGGGCGAGAGCTGTTCGACCATGTGATGCCTCTCTTTCAATCCGCTGGCCACACCAGAGTTGTCGTCTGGGTGCTGGAGAGCAATGCCCCTGCCATCGATTTCTACCATCAACGAGGGTTCGCAAAAGAGCCGATCGAAACCAAGACGATCGAACGAGACAATGCCAGGTTGGTCGAGATCAAACTTGAACAGCTCATCACGACACCGCCCTCAACGGTGCCCTGCTCACCTTAGTCAAGCCTGCAGCTCAATAAGCACACCCCGTAGGCCGCACCACAATCTCGCTCACATCCACCCCATCCGGCTGCTCGATCGCGTAAACAAGCGCCCGTGCAATGGCGTCCGGCTCCAACGCAACCTTTCGAAATGCTTTAATCGCTGGCGGCCAGCAACCCTAGCGCAATCGCCAGATCGAACCGCCCGCCATCCTTGCGGCAAATCAGCCGGGGCAAGGTTGAGCGTGATCCGCCGCGCCGGAAAATCCAGCCCGGAATTGAGAATGGCACTGCGCACCCGTTCCTTGCGCTCCTTGATCACCCCCTCCGGCAACCCCACCCGCGTCAGGGCCGGCAGACAGTTGGCCAGATGCGCTTCAACAGTAACAGGGTGTGAGTGGGGTTCGACAGGCACGACACTTAGTCGGCTAAAGGCTGCATGCAAAACATAGATGCGCAAATTTTTGCGCATCCGATGGCCGGGGCTTAACCAGCAAAGCCCTATATTCAAAGCGATGCGGCACACATTAACGAGTCAGCGCATGTGCGCAGACGTTTGCGCACTATTTCATGCTTTTTTTGCTCGATGTCTTTGCTTTAAATCTCTATCTATTTGTTTTTTATAGGCAAATAGACAGTCGGCACATATCTTGGAATGCACTTCTGCATACAGCGGGCGATATCGCCCGTTTCTGCGCAGAGATTCCATGCATGACCGACAAATCCGGCACCCATACACAACGACGTGCTGCAACGTTCGCCAAAACTCCCGCCACGGCCACCAGTCTGTGCCCCTTCCGAAAACCTGAAGTCGCCATCGTGCCAGTGCGCTATGCGCTGGACCGCTCCCGCTACGATACCGCGCCCGAGAAGCTGAAACCGCTACTCAAGGGCAGCCGCTGGGCGGTGATGCCGAAGCTGAAAACACGCAGTTATACCCTTCGCCAACTGTATGACGGCTATGTGTATGTCTATGACGAAACGGCAGAGACGTTGCACGAGTACGCGGTGTCAGCCGCCACCGGCAACCTGAGCCGTATTGTCTGGACCGATGCGCAGATCGGCAGCAACCAGCGCAGTGGCGGCAGCGATGCCAAGCCTTTTCTGCTCTATCCGCGAAACAACCTGCTGCGCATCGCCTTTTCAGCGCAGCAGTGGACCTGGCGAATCTGCGAACACCTGCGCTCCAATCCGGCAAGCCGCACGTCATGGATGAAAGCGCTGGATCTGAAACGCTACTGCATGACCATGGCCGAGCCGCATACCCTGCCGTTGAACCGTATCGCCGAGGCGGTGGCGGACATCGACAAAGAGCATGTGGTTGAAGATGACCGCTTTGCAGACTCGGCGATTCCTACATCCAAGGCCTCCAGCGAAGAAACCCAGCCGCTGTTTTCGCCAATCGGCGCTGACGTTTTCTGGCAGGGCAGCGTTGAAGATCAGGACAGCTCCCTGCTCATCGCCCTTGATGATCCGCTGGCCATTTTCAACGATCTGGGCATGCAACTGGCTGCCGATCAGGCCGCTTACCGCAACTGGCAGGCCGAGCACGAACACAAGCTCCAGATAGCCCAGACCGTCACCACGCTATGTGGCGCTGAAAGCGAACCGGAGAAACTGCCAGCATCGGTGCGCGATAATGCCGCGCTCACTCACCAGTATCTGGGCGAGCTCGAAGCTTACTTCGAGCAGTGCATCCTTGAGGAAGCGCAGATCAGCAGCAGTAACGTGCCCGGCGATTTTCTGCTGATGCCGGACATGTTCAAGAGCCCGGAGATGCGTAGATCGATTGAAACGCGTTACGGCAGCGCGCCCTCCGACGACGCCCTGCAAGCCTGGAAAGATCGCCACAAATGGCGGCGCGAGGTCGATCTGAGCGGTGCGCGTCAGTACCTTCAGCAGCACCTGCCAACCGGCGACACACTGCTGCAACAGGTGCGTGACACGCAAAGCGACTTTCGGCAATGGTCGACCCATCTGGGCACGGAACCGCTCAAGCTGTTTGTCGACCCCACACACCCTGAAAGCCTGCTTTATCTGCAAACGCTCATGCTCAACCTGCAGATCATTTACGCTCAGGACAACGCCGCCAGCGCCTGGCTCGCCGAGCAGGAAGCCAACGACAGCAGCCCGTTTGGCACCTTGCGCTACGGCTTCTCACCGGCGCTCAAACACGCGCTGCACCAGGAGGCCAACGCGCTGCTGAACGGCCTTGGCGACGTCACCAACCTGGCTACCCGCATCGGCGAACTCAACGGCACGCTCAATCATCAGGGCTTTGCCGACAAGCCGTGGATGAAGGCGCTGAAACAACCCGTTCAGGACACCTTCAAAGCCCTCGGCCAACTGGCCAGCGGTGCTGGCAAGGGAACGTTCGAAAGTATCCTGCTGGCCTGGGTGCCCATCGACAGCCGTCTGGCGGTGGGCAAGCAGCAAAACATCGTTGCACTGATACGCACGCTGCTGATCGGCCAGATCCTGCTCGACTCGAAGGCGCGTATTGCGATCGATCACACCATGCTCGCGAAACTGAAAAACTGGATCAGTGAGTGGCAGGTGCTTAACAAACAGATCAGCGACACCCGCCGCAGCTGGCTCTACCCAACCGCTTACAAACCCCGCAAAAGCATCGCCCGCCACCTGCGCGCGCTTGAGCAAAAGCTTCGTCTGCACGAACTGAGCATGCCCGCCCTGCTCGACTATCAGAACAACGAATATGCGAAGCAACTGCAGGGCGAGATTCGCCAGCACTTCCAGTCCGGCAAAGCCATCGCCAAAGACTGGCTGAGCACCGCCAGGCGCTGGATCGATGGCCTGGGTGGGATTGCCGGCTCGATCACCTGGGGCGTGATCATGCTCAACTTCATCAACACCGCCTTCACTTATCGCGACCTTACTCGGGATGGAGACTTCAGTGCCAAGGACGTCGGCAAGGTGACGTATGGGTTGGGGTATAGCTTTAACTTGCTGATGGCGGTGTTTGTTGAAGCACCGTGGGCGGTTATCAGGGATGCGACGCCGGTGCTGATCGATGGCAAGAATGTCGGGATTCTGGATCGCTCTGCGAGTTATTGGAGGGCGAAGGGAAATGCGGCGTGGAGTGATGCGATACGTGGGTTCAGGGTTTCAATGGTGGCGATGGGAGCGTTTGGGGTAGCGGCGGTAATGTTAGAGGTAATAGATATTCGCGATGACTGGAACAAACTGGAAACTTCGGCAGAAAAAAACGCGACTATCATAAAAGGCTTTGCTGCCTCTGCGATGGGGTTGGGCTCGCTGGCTCAATTGCTAGTGGGCATTTCTCCTGCAAGCAAGCTAACTATATTAGTCATGAGTCCTTGGTTCAGTTTCGCTCTACTCGTTACAGGTACAATCTATCTTTTAGCAACGATGGCGTTAAATTATTTCAAGCAAGATCTTGTCGGCTGGTGGCTACGAAAATGCTGCTGGTCCAGAACGCTTCAATATCGCCACCCAGAAACCCCTCAGGGTCATTACGACGAGATTCGTAACTTGCTTGAGATACAGCTAGGCCCACAACTTTATGTTAAAAGCACCACGCATTATGAAGATCGATATTTGGGTAAAGGTGACTATTTTAGCGCGACGATTCAAAACGGTGCAGGCATACAGCTTCGCTTACCAAATATATTGCGCGGACGCTCAGTAAACTTCAACGTTATCAGCAGCAAGCGTCCTTGGGGCATAATGCCAGTGAATAAAATAGACCAACCGATATATCAGGACTTCTTGGATAGAGGACAGTTCAGGGCCACCAGCCAGTTCGGAGTGCTGACCGAAAAACGTATAGAACATGTTCATAAAGACTGCACATTTCCATTGATGCCACCTGAGGGTGAAGATGTTATTTGGGAGACTTGGGTGCCGCTAGAACAGGATGCACGTTACTTGGAGCTGCAAATTTGGTATCCCGAGAATTTAATATGTACCGGCGTAGAGGATACGGGCTATCTGTTCCAAATAGAACTGGACACTCAAGGACATACATCTTTCGAAGGCTCGTCAGCAGCCGATCTTGAAGTTAAAAGTTTAAACCGACTCGGCTTCATGACACTGGAAATCGCAGAGTAATAGCATGCTTAGAAAAGAAGCCGTTCCCCAGCAAGAGACCTTACCTAATGAGAACAACTCTAGATTGATAGCTCCTATTATAACCAACGCTTTTTATGCAGAAGTAGACATCCTTAACTGGACAATAAAAACTATCGCACCTCACAAAAAAGAAGTTATGCGAATGCAGCTTCTTTTAGGCCTAGGACATATAGCCATGTTCATATTCAACGTTTGGGTGTGGTGGGAGGCGTTCACTCAGGAGCCGCATTGGTTATTCATATTAACCCTGCTTTTTATCGGAAATTATTTGTACTTCGTCACACTGCTCATCCGCCAAAAAACCATCTACAACTACACCATCACCACCCACCATGCCCTCGTAGAGTACTACCTCCACTACCCCGATTTCGCCTCTTCCTTTTTCAAAGGCATCGCCATCGCCGTGATCATGCTGTTCGTATTCGTAGCCATACTCACCGGATCACTGCTGTTCCTGATCGGCCCGGTGGCCATGGCCTTTATCGCAGCCATCAAGCTACTCAACTGGGAAAACCCCATCCACCGCGAACAAAGCCTGCCATGGGCCGAGTACAACTTCGTCACCGTCGACCGAAAGCGCCTCATGATCATCACCCACCGCACCGACGTCACACTTGGCTTCGAGGCCCGCTTCCAGCACGAGGTCCTGTTCAACAAATACCTCGCGTTCCTCCGTGGCGCGCTCCCCCCAACGGCCGAGTTCACCGAAAGGGCCTGGAAGTGGTAGTCCTCATTACCAGTCTCAATAAGCACTCCCCGTAGGCCGCACCACAATCTCGCTCACATCCACCCCATCCGGCTGCTCGATCGCGTAAACAAGCGCGCGTGCGATCGCATCCGGCTCCAACGCAACCTTTCGAAACGCGTTCATCGCCTCGCGCGCGGTCTCGTCGGAAATCGAGTCGGCCAGCTCTGATTCGACCACGCCGGGGCAGACGACGGTGACGCGGATCTTGTCGGTTTCCTGCCGAAGGCCATCGGAGATGGCGCGAACAGCGAATTTGGTGGCGCAGTACACTGCGGCGGTCGGGGAAACGGCTAGGCCGCCGATGGAGGAGATGTTGATGATCTGGCCGTGCCCTTGCGCTTGCATGCTCGGCAGCACGGCGGCGATGCCGTGCAGTACGCCGCGCACGTTGACGTCGAGCATCTGGTTCCACTCTGCGATGTTCACCGCGGCGAGCGGCGACAGGGGCATGACGCCGGCGTTGTTGATAATCACGTCGATCTTGCCGAACGCGTGTTTGGCGAAGTCGGCAAAGGCTTGCATGTCGAGCGCATCGGTCACGTCCAGCGCGCGGAAGCGTGCCGAGCCGCCCTGCGCTTCGATGTCTGCCGCCAGCATCTCCAGACGCTCGATGCGCCGAGCGCCCAGCACCACGTATGCGCCCTTGGCGGCGATGAGTCGGGCGGCAGCTTCGCCAATGCCGCTGCTGGCGCCTGTGATCAGTACAACCTTGCCTTGAATATTCGACATGACTGGCTTTCCTCGTGAAGTCATCGGTGGCTCAGTTTCAGCACGCGGCTCAAACTGATTGCGATGGCCATGCTACGAGTCGCTCATCACTGTGCGCATGCCGATACCTGCGCGACACTTGCCTATTCCTGTCTGTGGGTCTGCCTTACGCTGAATCGCTGCACAATGGCCGCTATGATGGCGTTCGATGCAAAGGAAAGGCGTGCAGCAACACTGACTTGGGACGGGGTTATTCATGGATACACACAATGCTGCGAGCGCTCCGGGCACCGATGTTTGCCGGGCTGAAATCATCCAGTTGCTGACGCAGCGCTTTGCGGCACCCGGTGTTTATGAAACCGCTATTGCGCCGCTGCACGTTATCCGCTGCGATGCGCCGTCCGAGCTGATTCATGCGCTGCATCGGCCAGCCCTTTGCGTGATCGTTCAAGGTCGCAAGGAGGTTGCGCTGGGCGATGAGCAATATGTGTACGACCCGCTCAGCTATCTGGTCGTCGCGGTGACTGTGCCGGTCGCCGGGCGCGTGCTTGAAGCGAGTGGCGAGGCGCCCTATCTATGTATTCGTCTGGATTTCGAGCCTGCGCACATTGCCCAGCTCATTGCGGAAGCGCCATTGAACGGCGTTCCGGACGAGCCGCAGCGGGGCCTGTTTCTTGAGCCAATGGATCAGCCATTGCTGGAGACGGTGTTGAGGCTGGTGCGCCTGCTCGACACGCCTCGCGACATCGGCATGCTCGCGCCCCTTGCACTTCGGGAGCTCTACTATCGGCTGCTGCGCGGCAACAATGGGCGGCGACTCTACGAAATCGCGGTTGGGGATTCGCAGACGCATCGCGTTACGCGGGCGGTCGACTGGCTGAACAGTCATTACACCGAGCCGCTGCGCATCGACGAACTGGCGCGTCTGGCCAACCTCGGCAATTCGACGCTGCACCACCGATTCAAGGCGCTGACCGCCATGAGTCCGTTGCAGTATCAGAAAAAGCTGCGCCTGCAAGAAGCTCGACGGCTGATCATCAATGAAGGCCTGGACGCCTCCAGCGCCTGCTATCGCGTCGGCTATGAAAGCCCTTCGCAGTTCAGCAGGGAGTACAGCCGCCAGTTTGGCTGCCCACCCTCGACAGATCTCAGCCGAGTGCGGCAGATTGGCTGACCTCCCCGTCTGATATCAGCGTCCGGGCGCGGCCAACCGCGCATATTGGTCCTGACTGATCCACCCGGTAAACGAGCGATCATCGGCATTGATGAACTCGACCTGAGCCGCGCCATCCTTGAATGCCAGAACCCCGACGACATCATCCTTGACGATATAGGCGCCTCGGGTGGCTTTGGCATTCGGTGTTTTTTGCAGCCAGGCCTTGTCCGCGGTGACAGTCAGCAGACCGACCCACTGCTTGCTGGCGGTCCGGGTCAGATCCATGCCGGTGGCGATGTCCGGCGCCATCACGTTCATGCAGCCGGGGTGCTGCCGGCCTTGCTCGATCGTCAGCACCACGCCATCAGCCGAGGCCTTTAGTGTTCCTGGGTAGACGTCATCCAGCCAGGACGACACCGCTGCGCCCTTCCCGGCCTCGACCTTGCCTTGCAGATAGAACGCACAGCTGAATGCCTCGCCGCGCGTCTCCGAGTAATAACCCTCGACCTGATGCTCGGGCGTCACGGCCAGCATCAACTGCTCGTACTTGCCGGAATGCAATGCCGTCTCCTGAGCGAAAACAGACGTGCCGATACACAACCACAGGGTTGCGGCCAGGGAGCTGCGAGTAAGGGGACGTTTGTCAGTCATGCTTCCATCCATAGAACGTTCGAATAGCCGGGAGGAGTGGCCAGTGCATGACTGGCGCGCCGAGACGTTAGCGTATTTCGGCGCGCAACTGTATCACTGAAATCCGGGGCGATTCATGGCTGCGACGCGAAGGCCAGTACACGTTTGAGCCTCTCGCTTCGCGAGCAGGTCAGGTGCCTGCCCCGTTGTGCATGACAACGTTCAGCGCTGCAGCGCACTGAAAGCAAAACAAGGAAAGCCCTTATTCGGCTTTTTCAGTCCCTGCGGCCCCGCCAGTCTTCTCTTCCAGCTCGGCCATCTTGGCCTCCAGCGCTTCGAGGCGGGCGCGGGTGCGGGCGAGGACGGCCATCTGGCTGTCGAACTCTTCACGGCTGACCAGATCCAGTTTGCTGAAGCCGCTTTGCAGCAGGGCCTTGAACTGGGTTTCGAATTCGCTGCGCGGTACAGGCGTTTCGCCATTAAACAGGCGAGAGGCGTGGCCGCTGAGAGCGTCAAGAAAGGCTTTGGGCGCGAGCATGGTTATTTTCCTGAATCAGAGGCCGGCAGTGTAACACGCAGTGTCTATAGTCAATCCTGGGTGCGCAATGCACGCTTATGGAGCGCAGTGACGGGCACATGAGCACCATTGCTGTGCATTAGCGCCATGATGGACCCTGCAAGGTTATGCAAAACCAGCCCAAGGGCCTGTATTCAATGAATATTCGCGAGGTGGCAAGCTTTCTGCTTAGTGGCTTATGACCCATGCACTGATGCAGTCGCTGTGACGAATGCAGTGCGGCAGGCGGAGCGGGGAAGTGTTTCGTCAGAAGCGGTTTTCTGGAGTTGGTCTGGCCTGATCAGGCGGCCAGCACGTTACAAAGCCAGACACTGCGCTTAGACTTGAGTCGGGTTTGTTTTCCTGGGGCAAGTCCACCAAATTCGGGAGAAAGTTTTCATGAAGCTAGTCACTGCCATCATCAAGCCGTTCAAACTGGATGACGTTCGCGAGTCGTTATCTGAAATCGGCGTGCAGGGCATCACCGTCACTGAAGTCAAAGGCTTCGGGCGTCAGAAGGGTCACACTGAGCTTTATCGCGGTGCTGAATACGTCGTCGACTTCCTTCCCAAAGTGAAGATCGATGTCGCCATCGATGACAAGGATCTGGATCGTGTCATCGAAGCCATAACCAAGGCCGCCAACACTGGCAAGATCGGTGACGGCAAGATTTTCGTGGTCAATCTGGAACAGGCCATTCGCATCCGTACCGGCGAGACCGATACAGACGCTATTTAAGCCGCCAAACCCAACGCCCCAGGAGAAAACAATATGACTCTGCGTCAATTCGCAGGGCTCGGTGCCCTGTTGTCCCTCGCATTACCTGGTCTTGCCCTGGCGGCTGATCCAGTGGCCGAGCCGGTGCTGAACTCTGGCGACACCGCATGGATGCTGACCTCGACCGCTCTGGTCCTGTTCATGACCATCCCCGGTCTCGCGCTGTTCTACGGCGGCATGGTTCGCTCCAAGAACATTCTGTCGGTGATGATGCAGTGCTTCGCAATCACCGGTCTGATCAGCATCCTGTGGGTCGTCTACGGCTACAGCATTGCGTTTGACACAACCGGTATGGAAGCGGGCGTCGTCAACTTCAATTCCTTCTTTGGCGGTATGGGTAAAGCGTTCCTGGCAGGCATCACGCCGGCAAGCATTACCGGTCCTGCTGCGTTGTTCCCTGAGGCGGTGTTCGTCACCTTCCAGATGACCTTCGCGATCATCACCCCTGCCCTGATTGTCGGCGCTTTCGCAGAACGCATGAAGTTTTCCGCGATGCTGGTGTTCATGGGCATCTGGTTCACTCTGGTCTACGCGCCAATCGCCCACATGGTCTGGGGCGGCGTCGGTGGCTTGCTGTGGGACTGGGGCGTTCTGGACTTCGCTGGCGGTACCGTCGTACACATCAACGCCGGTGTAGCCGGTCTGGTAGCGTGTCTTGTACTGGGCAAGCGCAAAGGTTTCCCGACCACGCCGATGGCGCCGCACAACCTGGGTTACACCCTGATCGGCGCCGCGATGCTCTGGGTCGGCTGGTTCGGCTTCAACGCCGGTTCCGCAGCTGCGGCCAACGGCACTGCCGGTATGGCCATGCTGGTCACTCAAATCGCTACCGCGGCCGCCGCACTGGGCTGGATGTTCGCCGAGTGGCTGACTCATGGTAAGCCAAGTGCTCTGGGTATTGCCTCTGGTGTGGTTGCCGGCCTGGTTGCCGTTACCCCTGCGGCCGGTACCGTCGGCCCGATGGGCGCGCTGATCATCGGTCTGGCAGCGGGCGTGATCTGCTTCTTCTGCGCGACCAGCCTCAAGCGCAAGCTGGGCTACGATGACTCCCTGGATGCGTTCGGCGTTCACGGCATCGGCGGTATCGTCGGCGCGATCCTGACCGGTGTGTTCGCAGCACCTGCACTGGGCGGCTTCGGCACCGTGACTGACATCGGTGCTCAGGTCTGGATTCAGTTCAAGGGCGTCGCGTTCACCGTTGTCTACACCGCAATCGTGACCTTCATCATCCTCAAGGTGCTGGATGCGGTCATGGGTCTGCGCGTCACCGACGAGGAAGAGTCTGTCGGTCTGGACCTCGCTCAACACAACGAGCGTGGCTACAACTTGTAAGCTTTGGCCTACGCAAAAAAGAATGCCCGGTCTCCGGGCATTTTTTTGTCTGACGTTTGTGGATATACCGCCGCTTTTTGCTGTCATTGATCTTGCCCGTGTCAATGATTTCGGCACCGTGACGCAGCGCAGGTAACGAGGTTGCGGCAGTCTTCGTCAACTTGCAGGGAAGCCGGTTTATTGCGCGCTTTGCTTTTTTCTCAGTCGAGTTAGAATGCGCGCCGAAGGTGCGGAGAACGGTATGTGGCATCAATCCAGGATTGCCTTGCGGGCCAGGCCCCGCGGGTTCCATCTGGTGACTGACGAGATAGTCGCGGGGTTGCCCCCGTTGCGCGGTTGTCGTGTCGGGCTTCTGCATGTATGGCTGCAACATACCTCGGCTTCGTTGACCGTCAACGAAAATGCCGATCCGGCGGTACGTCGCGACTTTGAGCGTTTTTTCAACCGTCTGGTGCCCCAGGGCGTGGACGGCTACGAACATGACGACGAAGGCCCTGATGACTTGCCAGCGCATTTCAAGGCCAGTCTGCTGGGCTGCCAGTTGTTATTGCCGGTTACGGCAGGGCGACTGGCGCTGGGCACCTGGCAAGGTATTTACCTGGGCGAACACCGAGACGCTGGTGGGTCTCGTAACGTCCTTGCCACCCTTCAGGGTGAGTGGACATAACCGCTGAAATCAGCGGTTGTTGAATTTTTCCGGTTGCCTTAGCAATTTTGGGCGGTTGGGCTATAACTAATCAGCTTTCGCAAGTCATGAGGTAGAACATGAGCGACGACGACGATATTAAGGACGATCTGGAAGACGACCTGGAAGGCGAAGAGGACGGTGAGGAGCTTGCAGCTGCTTCCGGAGACGACCCGGTCGAAGCAGACGATGACGTTCCGGCACCTGCCGCAAAAGGCAAAGCCAAGGCTGCAGTCTCGGTCGATGAGCTGCCTAGCGTGGAAGCCAAGAACAAGGAGCGTGATGCTCTGGCACGTGCCATGGAAGAATTCCTGGCGCGTGGTGGCAAGGTGCAGGAAGTGGAGGCCAACGTGGTCGCCGATCCGCCCAAGAAGCCTGACAACAAATACGGTAGCCGCCCTATCTGAGGCTGCGTGACTGTATGAGGAAAGCCCGCCGTCGCTGCGGGCTTTTCTATGCGCGCTTGTCAGTGTGCTTTCAGGCCCAGCGCGCCAGCACCTCGGGCAGTTGCGACAGGTTATGGATCTCGGCATCCGGAAGTCGATCCGCATCCCAGGCCTTGCCTTGCGGGTTGTACCAGATGGCGCGCATGCCAGCCTGCTGGGCACCTGCAATGTCGTCCCTGGGGTGGTCACCGACATGCACCGCCGAACCGGCATCGACCCCTGCGCGGCGCAGCGCCTCCACGAACGGTGCCGGGTCAGGCTTGCCGATGCCCAGGTCCTCGGCGCACAGCGCGAAGGCAAAGTAGTCCGCCAGCCCCAGACGACGCACATCGGCATTGCCATTGGTAATCACGCCCAGCGTGAAGGTCTTGGCGAGAATCTCCAGCATCGGTTGCACCTCAGGGAAAATCTGCACCTGATGACGGCCCTGCAGAAACACTTCAAAGCCCCGGTCGGCCAGGTCCTGCGCCTCTTCCGGGTCGTAACCGGCATCTTCGAGTGCATGAAACAGTACGCGGCGGCGCAAGGCGCTGATGCGGTGCTTGAAGGACGGGTCTTCGGCCACCAGACGCGAGCGGATTTCCCACAGGTGCTCGACAGGAACCGCACCCAGCCTGGGCGCGTTTTCGCCCAGCCAGTCACGCAGTGTGACTTCGGCTCCGGCAATGGCAGGGGCGGTGTCCCAGAGCGTGTCGTCAAGATCAAACGTCACCAGCTTAATCATCTGCAGCTCCTTTACGTTTGGCTCGAGGATGGGCGCTGTCATAAACAGTAGCCAAATGCTGGAAGTCCAGGTGTGTGTATATCTGCGTGGTCTTGATGTCCGCATGACCCAGCAGCTCCTGCACGGCGCGCAAGTCCTGTGACGATTCGAGCAGATGGCTGGCGAAGGAGTGCCGCAGCATGTGCGGGTGCAGATTCTGCCCCAGCTCTCGCTCACCGGCTGCCTTGAGTCGCACCTGAATCGCACGCGGGCCGAGGCGCTTGCCTTGCTGGCTGACGAATACCGCGTCGTCCTGCGGATGGGTCAGGGCGCGCAGCGGCAGCCAGACTTCCAGTGCCTGACGCGCCTTGCTACCCACCGGCAGTACGCGGGTCTTGCTGCCCTTACCCAGCACCTGCACCAGTCCGTCGCGCAGGTCCAGTTGGTCGAGGTTCAGGCCGGTCAGCTCGGACAGGCGCAACCCTGACGAGTACAGCAGCTCCAGGATGGCTTGGTCGCGGTGCGCCAGGAAATCATCTTCAACGCCGCCGTCCAGCAATTGCGCGGTGCGGTCGGTGTCCAGGGTCTTGGGCAGACGCCGCTCGCCCTTGGGCGGTGACAGGCCGTTTGCCGGGTCGTGCTGGCAGATGCCTTCACGATTGAGGTACTTGTAGAAGCCGCGCACCGCCGACAGCATCCGCGCCAGGCTGCGTGAAGACTGGCCCTGCTGGTGCTGGCGGGCAGTGAAGCTGCGCAGGTGCTGGATATCCAGATCACTCCAGCTCGACAACTGTGCCTTTTGGCAATACGCCAGAACCTTGCCCAAGTCGCGTCGGTAGGCTTCGAGCGTGTGAGGCGACACCTGGCGCTCACTGCGCAGGTGCATGCAGTAGGCGTCCAGATGCTGATCCATGGCTAGCGAACCGAGCGTAATGAGTGGGCGAAGCGCGGCAGCAGGCGACTCAGCACATCGGCGATATAACTGAGGAACAAGGTGCCGACCGAGCTTTTGTAATGCTGCGGATCACGGCTGCCGATGGCCAGCACGCCATGCAGTCCCAGATGATTGAGGCTGGCGATGGCGGTCGAACCGACTTCCTTGCCCTGTTCTGCACCGAACAGAAACGCCAGTTCATGCTCACGCAGAGCGCCACAGATGATTTTCTCGCCAATCAGGCCGCCGATGGCTTTCTGTGCTTCGGCGCTACTGACCCAGCGACCCACGGGCATCGGGCTGTCGCTGAACAGGATGAGGCTGACAAAGGGCACCTGGAAGTCCTGACGCAGGCTGTCTTCGACGGCGATGACCAACTCTTCCAGACTGGTCGCATCCATCAATGCGAGGTTCAGGCGGCGGGTCTTTTCGAACAGACGGTCGTTGTCCCGTGCGACGTCCATCAATTGCGACAGGCGATGGCGCATTTCGATATTGCGCTCGCGCAGCAGCTTGAGCTGACGCTCGACCAGCGAAACGGTGTCGCCACGCTGGTGCGGGATGCGCATCGACACCAGCAGCTCGTCGTGCTCGGCGAAGAAGTCCGGGTGCTCGAGCAGGAAGGCGATGACCGCCTCTGCTTCAAGGTCTGGCGCTGCGCTATCGACAGGCGATTCGCAGGGTGTGCCTGTTGAAGCGGGAGGTTGATCGGTCATGGTACTTACTCACTCAAAGACGGACTTGGCCTTCATAGACCCTGACTGCAGGGCCGGTCATCATGACAGAATGTCCCGGCCCAGCCCATTCGATGGACAGGCGCCCTCCGGACAGGTCGATCAGCAACGGCGAGTCCATCCAGCCCTGACTGATGGCCGCGACAGCCGCCGCACAGGCACCGGTGCCGCACGCCTGGGTTTCCCCGGCACCGCGTTCCCAGACACGCAACTGCGCACGCTGACGGTCCACAACGTGAAGAAAGCCGACGTTGACCCGGGCCGGAAAGCGCGGGTGATGCTCGATCTTCGGCCCCAGCTGATGCACTGGTGCGTTATTGATGTCATCGACCCGCAGCACCGCGTGCGGATTGCCCATGGACACGGCCGCCATTTCGATATTCTGCCCGTCGACGTCAACGGTGTAACTGATGGCCTGTTCCGCTGCTTCGAAGGGTATCTCTTCGGGGACAAACCTTGGCGGCCCCATATCGACGCTGATCTGCCCGTCGCTGCGGATATCCAGTTCGATGATGCCGCTCTTGGTCTCGACGCGGATCTGCTTCTTGGCCGTCAGGCGCTTGTCGAGCACGAAACGGGCAAAGCAGCGTGCACCGTTGCCGCACTGCTCGACTTCGGAGCCGTCGGAATTGAAGATTCGATAGCGAAAGTCCACATCCGGGTTGTTCGGCGCCTCGACCAGCAAAAGCTGATCGAAACCGATACCGGTGTGGCGGTCGCCCCATTGTTTGGCGTGCTTGGGCAAGATATGCGCGTGCTGACTCACAAGGTCCAGGACCATGAAGTCGTTACCCAGCCCGTGCATCTTGGTAAAACGCAGCAGCATGGGGATTACTCCGGCAGCAGGCTTTCGCCAGCGAACAGCTCGGCCACGGTTTCGCGACGACGCACTTCAAAAGCCTGGGAACCGTCGACCAGTACCTCGGCGGCACGGCCACGGGTGTTGTAGTTCGAGCTCATGACGAAGCCATAGGCGCCGGCTGAATGAACGGCTAGCAGATCGCCCTCGGCCAGTGCCAGCTCGCGACCCTTGGCGAGGAAATCGCCGGTCTCGCAGATCGGCCCGACGATATCGTACGCACGAGGTTCGCTGTCACGCGGACGCACCGCCGTGACATCCATCCAGGCCTGATACAGGGCAGGCCGGATCAGGTCGTTCATCGCCGCATCGACGATGGCAAAGTCCTTGTGCTCGGTGTGCTTGAGGTATTCGACACGGGTCAGCAGCGCGCCCGCGTTGGCAACGATGAAGCGTCCCGGCTCGAACAACAGCCCCAGGTCGCGACCGGCCAGACGCTCACGCACGGCCTTGATGTAATCCGCCGCCAGCGGAGGCTCTTCATCGCGATAACGCACGCCAAGGCCGCCACCCAGATCGATGTGATGCAGATGAATGCCGCAATCGCCCAGACGATCGACCAGATCCAGCAGGCGATCCAGCGCATCGATGAACGGTTCGAGCGTGGTCAGCTGCGAGCCGATATGGCAGTCGACCCCGATCACTTCCAGGTTCGGCAGTTGCGAGGCGCGAATGTACACGTCTTCGGCGGCTGCAATGGCGATGCCGAACTTGTTTTCCTTGAGGCCCGTGGAGATGTAGGGGTGAGTGCCTGCATCCACATCCGGATTGACCCGCAGCGATATCGGCGCCCGAACGTTGAGTTCGGCAGCCACTTCCTGCAGGCGCTCGAGCTCGTCGGTGGATTCGACGTTGAAGCAGTGCACGCCAACTTCAAGGGCGCGACGCATGTCTTCGCGGGTCTTGCCGACACCGGAAAACACGATCTTTTCGGCCTTGCCGCCCGCCGCCAGCACACGCTCCAGTTCGCCACGCGAGACGATGTCGAAACCGGCGCCAAGGCGCGCCAGGACATTGAGCACGCCCAGGTTGGAGTTGGCTTTCACGGCGAAGCAGACCATGTGCGGCATGCCGCTCAGCGCATCGGCGTAGGCACGGTATTGCGCTTCGATATGAGCGCGCGAGTAGACATAGGTCGGCGTGCCGAAGCGCTCGGCAATGGCAGACAATGCTACCCCTTCCGCGAACAGCTCACCGTCGCGGTAGTTGAAGGCGTCCATTGGAGTCCCTTAAAGGTGCTTGTGCGATTGCGATTTGGCTTGTTCGTCCGGGGTTTTGGTGTCATCCGGCAGATACAGCGGGCCTTTCTGGCCACAAGCTGTGACAAGACAAGCGACCGCGACAAGCGCAGCAAGCGAAGAGATCAGGCGCTTCATGGCGAAATCCTTTGTAAAAGCATTAATTGCGCCCGAGTATACCGACCACCCGGCACCTTGCCTATGCGAGCAGCGTCCCGTCTGGCGGGCCTTTGGCGCGAAAGCCGCAGCAGAGCTATGGTTGATCGGGATTAAAGTGCTCGTGCATCGTCAATGATGAGTAAGCTTTGCATTTGCCTGGCTGCGTCCGTATCTTGCCCCTCTGCGCTATTTGCAGACACTTACCGAGGTTCCCGCAATGAGTTTGACCGAAGCCCGTTTTCACGACCTCGTCGATGCGACGCAGCAGAATATCGAAGACGTATTCGACGAGAGTGGTCTGGATGTGGACCTGGAAAACTCGGCCGGTGTACTGACGGTCAAGTTTGAAGGCGGCACGCAGCTTATCTTCAGTCGTCAGGAGCCCCTGCGTCAGCTCTGGCTGGCCGCCAGATCGGGTGGTTTTCACTTCGACTACGACGAAGAGAATCAGTGCTGGGCCTGCGACTCCAGTGACGAGCTGCTGAGCGAGATGCTGGAGCGCTTTACCGTCGAGCAGGCCAGCGTCGAACTGGACTTCTCCGAGATCTGATCGTGAGCCAGTCACCCGTTCGACCGCCCAAGCCGCTTTTCAGCAATGTCAGCCCGGCAGTAGCCTCGCCGTGTATCAGCCTGTGTCGGCTCGATGAGCAGAAGGTTTGCCTGGGGTGCTTCCGTCATGTCGAAGACATCCGCGAATGGCGATCGGCCGATGACGACCGCCGCCGCCAGATTCGCCACGAGGCCGATCAGCGTCGAGCCCGCGCCGAGGTTGACCAGGCCGCAGGCTGAAACCGCGTCGGGTTGTGTATTTACTGCGCTGTGTTAGTGTCAGACCTTGCCTCTGCAGACAAGAGGCTCGTCAAACCCCGCCAATTGGTGGGGCTTTGTTTTATTCATGGAGAATAAAGGAGTCTGCCCAGACCATGACCACAGCACCTTCGATCATCCTTACCCGACTCGACGTACAGCGTCTTGAGAGTTTTATCGCCAGCCAGGACGAAGACGCGCCGGGTATCCAGGCGTTGCAGGCCGAACTGGACCGCGCCGACCAGGTGGTTGGCCACGACGAAGTGCCTGCGGGCGTTGTGACCATGAATTCGCGCGTGCATTGCCGCGAAGAAGTCAGCGGCAAGGACTACCACCTCAAGCTGGTTTATCCACAGGATGCGGGCGCAGACGGCACCGTCTCGGTTCTGGCGCCGATGGGCTCGGCGCTGCTGGGTCTGCAAATCGGCCAACACATCGACTGGCCTGCACCGGGCGGCAAGCCCCTGAAACTGACCTTGCTGGCGGTGGAATATCAGCCGGAAGCGGCGGGCGAGTACGAGTAATAGAAGACGCTACCTCCGCATTCAAGAGCGGACGCAGAGCGTCCGGAACTGCATTCCCACGGAGCGTGAGGAACGACAGGCGTCGCGCAGAACACCTATCGTGCCAATGCTGAACGTCAGGCCTGATCCATCGCCTCGTTCAGCAGCTTCTCCAGTTCGGCCTTGTGGCGCAGGAAGAGGATGCTTTGTCCGTGCTTGCCGTCCAGCAGCCCGGAGAGGTCCAGGTCGGTGATGTAACAGCGGTAGCGCTGAAGCTCCAGGCGTTTGCCGAGGATTTGTTGCGCGACGGCGGCGTACAGTCGATCGCCGTATTCCAGCTCGGAAAACTCGCTGTTGTCGCAGTACAGGGTGGCGTTCAGTTGCCCTGGCGAGGTTTCTTCAATGATTGCCTGCACATCGTAAAACGCCTTGTCCGCGGCAGTCGGCGCTGGTCGATGTTCAACACGTCGGGCAGGCCCTGCGCCGGAGGGCAGCATCTGATAGTAGAGGGCTTCCAGCGTCACCGGCGCGGACGGATCATCCAGCGGCAATGAAGCGCCCCGGCGATAAACCAGCGCGTGAAGAAAGCGCTGCAGCGGCACCAGCAGGCTTTGCTCATCGTGATAAGGCAGACGCTGGTGCCAGAGCGAATTGTGCTCGTCGAGCACGTACAGGTCAGCATCCGGCTCGTTGACCCGGTAGAACACCTGAATGCATTCCGGCTGACCAAGCGGCAGGATCAGGGCCAGATCGTGGTCATCGAGTGCCTGCGGGTCCAGGTGTAGCGGGCTGTACGACGACAGCTGTTCACCCAGGTACTTGAACAGGCCGGGCAGGCTGTTGATCACCACATGACCGATCTGCCCCGGCTTCATCTCTAACACGTGATACTGCTGCTGCACCTGAATCAGGTAACGGTGATTGAGCCGCCTTTCAAGTAACAAACGTGCCGTGCCGATCAGTTCTTCAACACGCTGAGCAATGGCGGGCGCACGGTTATGGCAGAAGCAGCGCACGTGAATCTGCGTCTGTTTACCGCTCTGCGGCAGGCTGCCGAGCAGTTCGCTCATGCAATCGAGCAGGGCGTGCGGGCCGTCGTAGCGGCTGACCAGTGTTTCGTTCCAGGTATTGAGGGTGATCTGGTCCAGCGTCAGCACCAGATTTTCCCGGACACCCGCGTAACTGAGCGAGTCGGTGCGCTCGGTGGTCATCAGAATATTGAGGTCGCGATGATGGCTGAGCGGATCGACGCCGACATTGATCAACAGCAGTATCTCGCTGGGCGTGCTGGGCATCAGTAACGCCTCATCACTGACCTCGGGCAGTGGCAGCTGAATGCTCTGCTGCAAGGCGCCCATCAGATTGAACAGTTCGAACTCGCTCAGGTCACTGGCGCCGGGGTGCAATGCCACGCGGGTAGTGCTATCGATCACGGTATTGCGGTGGCACCAGGTCAACAGCTCAAGCAATTCACGGCTGCGTTTGAGTGGTGAGAAGTTCGGCAACTCGTGAATGCCCAGATTGCCGTTATACAAGGCCCACTGGTGCTTGCCGGGCTCGCGCTTGTCGGGAGAGTGCACCAGCGTCAGCGTATCTTCGGCAAGGTCAGGGGCGATGCCAGGGTTGATGAACTCGACCTTGCCCGCCTTGCGTTCAAAAGCCGCATACAGGCGCCGACCCAGAATGGTCAGGTCGCGGGCATTGAGGGCATCGGCAGTGCTTTGCGTTTTGGCGAATCGGCTCTGAAAGCGATAGCTGTAATTCAGCTCGTTGACCAGTGAGCGGCGCTCGCCGGCCACCTGGCGGACTTTCCACTGACTGCGACTGTCGAGCAACGCCAATTGTCGCTCGTCCCAACCCCACTCCGTGGTCAGGCGCTCCAGCAGCTGGCGCTGCCAGCCGGCGTTGCGCAGGCGGGTCGATCCGGTGAGCTTCTTGTTGACCTTCAGGTACAGGCTACGCCGCACCAGCTCCAGGCGCTCCGGCTCGTTGCGCGCCTGCAGATGCTCCTCGATACGCCGGTACACGACCACGTAAGGGTCCAGTTCATCCGGGTCCAGCTGATTGGCGAACACCGCTTGTTTGAAGCGCAGGCTCAGGCACTGCACGCGAGGATGCTCGCTGGAATAGACCTCGATCAACAGCAGCTTGAGCACAGACTTGTAGGGCGACTCGATGCCTTTGAACAACTGCCACAATCCGGCACCGATGAACTCGGACGGAGGAATGTGCGACATCGGGCCGAGGTCGAGCACCTCGCTGGCGCGGATGAAGCGCTTGCTCAGCAGGGTGTGGGTGTAATCATCGTAATTCTGCTCTTCATAGACCGGCACCAGCCACCACATCGGGGTGCGCCCGGCGAGCCAGATCGCGGTGCGATAAAACTCGTCGAGCAACAGGTAATGCTGGGTAGTCCCGCAATCGTCCGAGCTGAGCTGCGAATCGCGCTCGCCGCTCTTGAAACGCTGTGGGTCGATCAGAAAGAAATGCGCCTCTGCGCCCATCGTCGCAGCCCAGGCTTCAAGTGCCTGGCACTTCTTGCGCAGTTCGGCGATGGCCTCCGGTTCCAGCTCGCTGTCGTGGCAGACCCAGACATCCATGTCGCTTTGTTCAGCCTGAGCCAGCGTGCCGAGGCTGCCCATCAGAAACAGGCCATGAATCGGCTGGGGCGGGTTGCCATGCCGGGCCTTGTAGGAAAAGGAGCGCGTCAGCCGCTGCGCCTCGGCCAGGGCCAACGTGTCCGGTTCGTAATGCGAAACGCCGGCAGGCGTGCTGCCGGAAACATAACCGGGCAACAGCGGATGGTTGACGTGAAAGAACAGCGGCAGCAGGGTCAAAACGCTCTGCTGGCGGGTCGACATACCTTCCAGCGCACGCGCGTACCGCCCGTCATTGAGCGACAGGAAACGGTTACGCAGCTGGCTGAGAACCTTGCGGTCGATGCCCTCATCCAGGTCGGGGCGAATTTCAGGATTACGCGTCATCGCAACTCAAGGCATCTGGCCTGTGCAGGCGTGGAATTACCGAGCAAGATGGCGGAGAAGGTTTGCAGCCGAGAGAAGCGGATTCGGTCGGATGGTTATTCTGGCGCCAACGTCCTGTATCGACTGGCGCTCGGATAAGTGAAGGGCCTGCCACGCTTTTTTGTGCGCAGGCCCTGCTACATTCAGGCGGCTTGCCTGGAGACGTTGAGGATGGTCAGCAATGATTGGGCATGCTGGGCGGCCTCGAGCCCGAGGCTCGTCAGGTAACCGCCATCGACCTGGGTCGTCAGTCCTTTATCGAAGAGTCTTTGTGCGGCTGCAACGGCCGTGGGCGCCGCTACATGGTGGACTTTGAGGCCTTCCTGGGTGTTTCCCAGATTGAACAGTGCAAGGATTTCCAGTTCGGCAACCAACTCAGGGGTATACGACATAGGTACTCCAGACTTTTTGTAGTAATACGACCTCGCCGGCTGGCGGGTGTGCTCTGGAATCGACGTGTCCGATCTGCGCTCGTCGGTTCTGGATGACCGTTAAAGCCGGTTTGGCGTGTGGCCCCGGAGGATCAAGCGGCAGCGGGGCATTTGCAGTGTAGTCAGCGTCTGAAGTGTTTGCAGCATATATCTTGCTGTCACGCTCTGACCGCAGGATTACTTTTCCGGCGGCAGGTCAGGCAGGGCGCGCAGCGCCGCTTCATACCATTGTGTGTCGAACGGACGGTCCTGCTCCAGCAGGGCATCGATCTCGATGGCCAGCACATGGGCCATCATTTCAAGGATATCTTCACGTTCATAGTTCACCAGGGTCAGCATGTTGAAGACCGCTCTGGCTGCGGGCGGATTACCGGCTTCGATCTGGTTCTCGATGGCTTCGATCAGGGTCGAGGCAGCAAAGTCTTCTTCGTCATTATCGATGTCGTCGGTCATGGTCACTCCTCAGGTAAGGCGGGCAGTCTACCCGGAATCCTGCAATCGGGCAGTCCTGCGCGCCCGAATGGTCATGTGTAGGACGCTTCCTAAAACTGCCGGGAAATGACCCAAGTCACTGAAAGATAGAGTCAGCCCGGTAGCGTGCAGCCCGTCAATTACCAGGATGGAGGCTGAGGAGGCCGACGATGCTGACGCTTTATGGATTCGCCGCAAGCAACTACTTCAACATGGTCAAGCTGGCGCTGCTGGAGAAGCAACTGCCCTTTCAGGTGGTGCCGCTGTTTGGCTGTCAGAGCCCCGAGGTGCTGGCCGTCAGCGCCCGCGGGAAGGTGCCGGTACTCGGAACGGCGGAAGGCTTCATCAGTGAGACCGACGTGATTCTGCGCTATATAGAGGACACCTCACCGGACCGGCCACTGCTGCCCGCCAGCGCTTTCGCACGCGCTCAGGTATGGACCATCGCCAAGGAAATCGAGCTGTACATCGAGCTGCCGGCGCGCATGTGTTATGCGGAGGTGATCTTCGGTGGCAGACCCACGCCGCCCGACCTCAAGGCCAAGGCGCGTCGCGATCTGATCAAAGGGGTCGCCGCCCTGGCCCAGCGCGGCCTGTTTGCACCCTACGTCGCTGGCGAGCATTTCACCGTTGCCGATATCTACTTTCTGTACAGCGTCGATCTGGCGCAACAGGTCGGCGAGCGATTGTTCGGGCTGGACATGCTGGAGGACATGCCCGCTGCCCGAGCCCTGCAGGAGCAATTGGCCTTGAGCCCGAACGTTCAGCAAGTAGCGGCTGACAGAGAGGCCGACTGGCCGGCATTCATGGCTCGCGTGCAGCGGGCAGACCGCTGAGGCAGCTCGTTCCTCACGCCCACGCATGAGGAACGATGGGCGTTACTCTGCGGTAGGCTGGCGCAGTGGCACGGGCTCTTTGCTGCGCCAGTGCGGCAGGGATTCCCAGTAGCGCTCGCCCTTGGCATCGTCGTACATGCCTTCCCAGCGCGAGATGACCAGCACTGCCAGCGCATTGCCGATCACGTTCAGAGCGGTACGCGCCATGTCCATGATGCGGTCGACACCGGCGATGAATGCCAGGCCTTCCAGAGGAATACCGGCGCTGCCCAGTGTCGCCAGCAGCACGACGAAGGAAACGCCCGGTACGCCCGCGATGCCTTTGGAGGTGACCATCAGGGTCAGTACCAGCATCAATTGCGCGCCAATCGACAGGTCGATGCCGTACAACTGAGCGATGAAGATCGCTGCGATGCTCTGATAGAGCGTCGAACCGTCAAGGTTGAACGAGTAGCCCGTAGGGACCACGAAGCTACAGATCGCCTTCGGTGCGCCATAGGCTTCCATCTTCTGGATCACGCGTGGCAGCACGGTTTCGGAGCTGGCCGTGGAGTAGGACAGAATCAGCTCGTCCTTGAAGATGCGCATCAGCCTGATGACCGAAAAGCCGAATGCACGAGCGATCAGCCCCAGCACCACAAAGGCGAAGAAGGCGATGGCCACGTACACCAGAATCACCAGCTTGGCGAGCGGCAACAGGGAGGCGAAGCCGAAATTTGCGACAGTCACGGCAATCAGCGCAAACACGCCGATCGGCGCGTAGTTCATGATCATGTGAGTGACCTTGAACATGGTCTCCGAGACGCCCTGAAACAGTTTCACCAGCGGCTCACGGACCTCGGCCTGCAGGCTGGAAAGCCCAAGACCGAACAACACTGAAAAGAAGATGATCGGCAGCATCTCGCCACGCGCCATGGCAGCGAAGATATTGGACGGGATCAGGTTGAGAATGGTCGCGATAAACGCATGATCGTGCTGAACTTCAGCAGTCGTCTGCTGATACTTGGAAATATCGACAGTGCCCAGTGTACTCATGTCGATGCCGGTGCCCGGATGGAACACGTTGGCCAGCACCAGGCCCACCAGAATCGCGATAGTGGTCACGACTTCGAAATAGAGAATGGTCTTGAGACCGATACGCCCCAGTTTCTTGGCATCACCCACGCCGGCGATACCGACGATCAGCGAGGCGACAACGATAGGGATAACGATCATCTTGATCAGACGAATGAAGATATCGCCTGCGGGCTGCAGGATGTTAGTGATCCACCAGGCCTTTTCTGCACTGAAATGATTGAGCAGCGCCCCCACAGCGATACCCAGTACCAGTCCGATCAGAATCTGCCAGGCCAGACTCAGCTTTGCCTTCTTCATATTATTACCCTTGTTCAAAGTGGCTTGGGCAAATCCAAAACCCGTGCGCCGAGCGTGCTTTTTCACAGCAGTTTCGAGGCAGGAGCTCCCTTTGGAAATGTCCCGAGAAGGTCACCGCAGACGAGCGTCCCAGCTCTGTAGCAGGCGAAAAAAGTCGCAACTATTCCCATGGCGCGCGCATACGTCTAATGCCGTAAACGACTACCTCATGCATGATCGGCATACAAATACGGGAGAAATGTGTTGATTTATGCCGCGCAGGAGGATGGCTATTCGGCGCGAAGCTGGCTATTACGTCGCCTTAAGCTGAACAGAGGGATGCGGGATTAAAGACGGGATACGTCGACGAGGACTCGGCTAGCAAGCCTGTTTACCTGATGTACGGTAGCTGAATGCACAGGCCGGCGTCCGCAGACAGGACGCCGGCCTGGGCAATCGAAACGGGGGCGGGCAGTCAGCCTTTACCTTTGGTACGGGTCATATGCGGGCCGCTGTTTTTCTCGAGGTACTCGATGATCATCCCGGCCACGTCCTTGCTGGTAGTCACTTCAATGCCTTCCAGGCCAGGCGAGGAGTTGACCTCCATCACCAGAGGGCCGTGGTTGGAACGCAGGATGTCCACACCAGCCACGCTCAGCCCCATGACCTTGGCTGCACGCAGCGCAGTCATGCGCTCTTCAGGGGTGATCTTGATCAGGCTGGCGCTGCCGCCGCGGTGCAGGTTGGAGCGGAACTCGCCTGGCTTGGCCTGGCGCTTCATCGAGGCAATGACCTTGTCGCCGACCACGAAGCAACGGATGTCGGCGCCGCCCGCTTCCTTGATGTATTCCTGGACCATGATGTCCTGCTTGAGGCCCATGAAGGCTTCGATCACCGATTCGGCCGCCGTGGCCGTTTCGCACAGCACCACGCCGATCCCCTGAGTGCCTTCGAGCACCTTGATGACCAGCGGCGCGCCGTTGACCATCTGGATCAGGTCGGGAATATCGTCGGGCGAGTGAGCGAAACCGGTAACCGGCAAGCCGATCCCCCGGCGTGACAGGAGTTGCAACG
Source organism: Pseudomonas syringae KCTC 12500 (assembly GCF_000507185.2). Taxonomy (NCBI): domain Bacteria; kingdom Pseudomonadati; phylum Pseudomonadota; class Gammaproteobacteria; order Pseudomonadales; family Pseudomonadaceae; genus Pseudomonas; species Pseudomonas syringae. Next base: position 2,507,875 of record NZ_AYTM02000002.1, on the reverse strand, counting down.
AGCGCAGCTTGTCCCGCGAACGGGCAATGGCGACCGATTCATTGAGCGGAAACACGCCCATCATTTCAAACTGACGCAACACCGCACAGCCATAGAAAGTCACCGAAGCACCGATGCGCGGGATCACCGCATCGAAGCCCTCCAGAGGTTTGCCGCGGTAGTGAATCTGCGGCTTATGGCTGGCGATGTTCATATAGGCGCGCAGGGTGTCGATCACCACCATCTCATGGCCACGCTCAATGCCAGCTTCGACCAGACGACGGGTGGAATACAGACGCGGATTACGCGAAAGCACAGCGATCTTCATGCAACACCTGAGGAAGTAGAGGCCGGGAACACCGGCTTGTCTTGTACGTAAGTTATGCCCGGATTGACCACCAGATGGCCATCGATCAGAGCCTTGGAACCGAGCAGCAGTCGATAACGCATCGACTTGCGGCAGGCCAGTGTGAATTCCACCGGCCAGATACGATCACCCAAGGCCAGTGTGGTGCGAATGACATAACGCACCTGCGCCTGACCGTTGGAGCTTTTAATGGTTTTCATGGCAACCAGTTGCGCTTCGCAGCGACGATGCCGCAACTGAACCACAGTGCCCAGATGCGCGTTGAAGCGCACCCATTTCTGGCCATTGCGTTCAAAAGGCTCGATTTCCGTGGCATGCAGGCTCGACGTGCTTGCACCGGTATCGATTTTTGCCCGCAGGCCTGCCACCCCCAGATCGGGAAGCGCCACCCACTCGCGCAGGCCGATAACTGTCAGATGATCGAATGTCTTCAATGCGATTCCGTACTGTTCAAGACTTCTGCCAGGCCTCGGGTGCGACCTGAGCCAGGGCTTTGAATGCAGGTTTGGCGAACAAATAGCCTTGCATCAGGGATATGCCGCAATCAGCCAGAAAATCCCGCTCTTCAATGTGTTCGATACCTTCGGCGATGAGTTTAATCCCCAAGTCCGTACACATTGTGACAACGCCACGAACAATGGCCTGACGTGCGCGATCACGATGAATGTCGCGAACCAGGTGCATGTCGAGTTTTATCAGATCGGGCTGAAAATCAGCCAGCAGCGTCAGGCCGGAGTAGCCGGCACCGAAATCGTCGATGGCGGTCATGAAACCGAACTCTCGGTATTCGCGCAGGATGTTGCTCAAATGGCCGTTGTTGCAGACATGTTCGCTTTCAATGGTTTCGAAAATCAACCGCTCGATGGGGAAGTCATGAAGCTTGGCCGCTTCCAGCGTGCTGCGGATACACAGCTCGGGACGATACACGGCATTTGGCAAAAAATTGATCGATAAACGTTCGGTCATGCCCAGTCTCGCAGCGCCGGCGATGGCTGTGGTCCGGCAGGTCTGATCGAAGCGATAGCGGTTCTGATCGGTGACCTGGTTCAGTACCGACATCGCGCCTTCACCATTCGGGCCCCGGACCAGCGCCTCATGGGCAAAGATCGACTGGTCATGCAGGTTGACGATGGGTTGATAGGCATAATCAAACGAAAAGCCCAGTTCCGGACTGCCGGTGCAGCCCTCACACCCCTTTTTGGGGGAGGTCAACGAAGTTGGAAAATCTGTCACATCGCACTCCATGTGAGGTCAGGGCCATAATAAAATGATGAATAGCGGATTTTGACAAGCAAGGATCGGTTACTTCATGTTCTTGACAGCTATAGATCAGCAACTGCAGACCGCCAGGTTTCCCGATTAGCCGGATAACGTTCAGACTGCCACACGCATGAGGAATTCAAATGGCACAAAAGATGGAAGAAGACGATAAGGTCCGCCTGGATAAATGGCTGTGGGCCGCGCGCTTTTTCAAAACTCGCGCGCTGGCCAAAGCGGCTATCGAAAGCGGAAAGGTGCACTGTCGTGGCGAACGTTGCAAGCCCGGCAAGGAGCCTCGTATCGGTGACGAGTTTCAGATTCGCATGGGTTTCGACGACCGCACGGTAGTCGTCGAGGCTCTGTCCATCGTTCGCCGTGGCGCGCCGGAGGCACAGACGCTGTATCACGAGACACCCGAGAGCATCGCCAGACGCGAGCATGCTGCCGCTCAGCGCAAGGCCGGCAACCTGGGTGTGACCACCGACGGAAAGCCGACCAAGAAGCAACGCCGGGAGCTTTTCGGCTTCCGCGCCAGCCAGAACAACGACTGAAACACGGCACCGGGCAGCTCCGGCTATCAGTCCGACGTGCCATCCAGCTTGGAAGCGCACCGCATAGCTCCTAAAATGCGGTCAATCCGCATGGCCCACGGCGCTTTCGAGTGCCGGAAGGTGCTTCCTCAGCCGCGTGCCATCCATTGTCATTACTTCAGATACCTTTCCTACCTATGCATGATTTCCCGAACATCGATTTCACCCAGCGCTTCATCTTCGACGAAAGCGACGTTCGCGGAGAACTGGTCGCCCTGGAGCGCAGCTACGCCGAAGTGCTCGCCAAGCATCCCTACCCGGAGCCGGTCGCGCAGTTGCTTGGCGAACTGATGGCGGCTGCCGCGCTGCTCGTCGGCACCCTCAAATTCGACGGCCTGTTGATCCTCCAGGCACGCTCCAGCGGCGCCGTGCCGTTGCTGATGGTCGAGTGCTCCAGCGAGCGCGAGCTGCGTGGCATCGCCCGTTATGACGAGGCACTGGTCACAGCAGGCGCAGGTCTGCAGGACCTGATGCCCGATGGCTCGCTGGCATTGACCATCGACCCGAACAAGGGCAAGCGCTATCAGGGCATCGTTGCCCTCGACGGCGTCGACCTGTCGGAAAGCCTCTCCAACTACTTCGTGATGTCCGAACAGCTGGGCACGCGTTTCTGGCTCAAGGCCGACGGTCACCGCGCCCGTGGTCTGTTGCTGCAACAGCTGCCCATCGCACAGATCACCGATCCGGAAGAACGCGACGCCAGCTGGGAGCACGTCATCACCCTGGCCAACACCCTTACGGCCGAGGAAATGCTCGGGCTGGACAACCAGACCATCCTGCATCGCCTGTATCACGAAGACCCGGTTCGCCTGTTCGACGAACAGCCCATCTGCTTTCGCTGCAGTTGCTCGCGTGAGCGCTCGGCCAATGCGCTGGCCAGCCTTGGGCTGGAGGACGCGCAGCAATTGGTTATCGAGCACAACGGCACGATCGAGATCGATTGCCAGTTCTGCAACGAACGCTATCTGTTCGATGCCACTGACGTCGCGCAGCTGTTTGCTGGCGGCGGTGTCGATTCGCCATCTGACACGCGCCATTAATCATCGCGTAAAGGGCCTCAGAATACGGTGTGGGCCCCTGTAATGCTGTTCTGACAGGAGGGTCCTACCATTTCCAGGCATTTCTGGCATAATCCGGCCCACTTTTACGCTGTAGTAGTGGTTGTTTTTTTACTACAAAACCGTTTGGAGCACTCGGCCACAGGCCGACGGGGAACCTCATGACGCAAACCAACAACGCTGTGTACACCGATCTGAGCACCGACGAACTGGTCAAGGAAGCCCTTGCCCGCAAAGAAGGCGTACTGTCCGATACTGGCGCACTGGTTGTGGAGACAGGCCATCGCACTGGCCGTTCGCCGGTCGATCGTTTCATCGTTGAAGAGCCGAGCACTCAGGACGCCATCGCCTGGGGCCCGATCAACCGCAAGTTCCCGGAGGATAAATTCAACGCCCTGTGGAACCGTGTCGGCGCGTACCTCGCCGAGCGCGAGCGCTTCGTTTCCCATGTTCATGTAGGCTCCGACCCTGCGCACTACCTGCCGGTCAAGATGACCACCGAGACTGCGTGGCACAATCTGTTCGGCCGTTGCCTGTTCATCAACCCTGAACAGTACAACCCGGCAGGCAAGGACGAGTGGGAAATCCAGAACGCGCCATGGTTCGTCTGCGACCCTGAGCGTGACGGCACCAACTCCGACGGCACCGTCATCATCAACTTCAAAGCCCGCAAGGTGCTGATCGCAGGCATGCGTTATGCCGGCGAAATGAAGAAAGCCATGTTCTCGGTGCAGAACTTCCTGCTCCCGGCGTCCGACGTTCTGCCAATGCACTGCGCGGCCAACATGGGCGAAGAGGGCGATGTCACCCTGTTCTTCGGCCTGTCCGGCACCGGCAAGACCACCCTGTCCGCTGATGAAAGCCGTTACCTGATCGGTGACAACGAACACGGCTGGGGCGAGGGCGTGGTGTTCAACATCGAAGGCGGTTGCTATGCCAAGTGCATCGACCTGTCCGAGAAGAACGAGCCGGTCATCTGGAAAGCCATCCAGCACGGCGCCGTACTGGAAAACGTCGTACTCGACCCGGTTACCAAAAAAGCCGACTACGCCGACAGCAGCCTGACCCAGAACAGCCGCGCCGCCTACCCGCGCGAACTGATCGAAAAACGCGCACCGAAGAACCTCGGTGGCGAGCCGAACGCCGTTATCTTCCTGACCTGCGACCTGACCGGCGTACTGCCGCCTGTGTCGATCCTCAGCGAAGAACAGGCCGCCTACCACTTCCTGTCGGGTTACACCGCACTGGTCGGCTCGACTGAAATGGGTTCGGGTTCGGGCATCAAGTCCACCTTCTCCACCTGCTTCGGCGCACCGTTCTTCCCGCGTCCGGCTGGCGAATACGCAGAACTGCTGATCAAGCGCATCCGCGGCTTCAAATCCAAGGTCTACCTGGTCAACACCGGCTGGACCGGCGGTGGCTACGGCGTCGGCAAGCGCTTCAACATCCCGACCACCCGTGGCGTGATCGCAGCGATCCAGAGCGGCGCACTGATCGGTGCCGAAACCGAACACCTCGACACCATCAACCTCGACGTACCGAAGTCGGTACCCGGCGTCGATACCGGCCTGCTCAACCCACGCAACACCTGGGCTGACAAAGCTGCCTACGACGAAGCGGCAAAAGCACTGGCTGGCCTGTTCGTGGAGAACTTCAAGAAGTTCGACGTGAGCGACGCCATCAAGGCTGCGGGTCCGAAGTTGTAATAGAAAACACCGTAAATAAAACCGCCCAATGAGGCGGTTTTATTTTATCTGAAAAAATTAGTTAAAAACTCTTTTGCAACGTGGACGACCCTTGATTGGGAAATAGCCATTAAAATCATAATAGCCATCGTTGACGCATAAATGGTAATTGCATAGGACCTCGAGCGATTATATGCCTTAACCGCGTCCTTAAATGGACGCGTTGATAAATCCTTAAACTCTGAAAGTGGAATTAAAGAATCAACCTTCTTATTCCATAAAAATCTAGACCTTGTCAGGGATATTATGTAGGCGCGATTTGTACTTATCGTGATTGATAGACTCGCCGCCAGCCACAAAGCACTAAACAATAATAGAAAGCTAGATTCGATTGACGCTTCCTTTACAGCAAGTATTTTTATACTCACAGCTCCAATGGCAATAGCTATGTCCCTGAATAACGTCGACGTGAGAGCATGTGTTCTATCAATTATCTTCGAAGACTCTTCAGCAATAATTTTTCTTAAATCCGCAATAGCTTTTAGTGTCTCGGATGATTTGCTATGCAAATGAGCCTTATAATCATTTTTTGAATTTTCCAGCACCCTAGATGCCACTCGATTAAAAAACTCAGGCCAAGTTTCAAAAGTTCTACGCCTCTCACTGGCAATCCTGGAAGAAAAAAAATTGTGGCGTATCTCTACTTCTCGATCAACATCTAGTATCCAACTTGTACTTTCCACCACTTTTAAAGTGTCAAACAAAATCTTGTCGATTTTTTGGTCGTATTCTATTTCTAGTTTTTGAGGACCAGAAAAAATCAAGTTCAAAGCTAGATTTTTTTTCCAAACCTCAGTGCAAAAAATCAAACTTGAGCATGGAATAGCTATTTCCTCCCAAACGCGAAAAGCTTCACTTAACACATTAGGCTTAGTACGAAGAGCCCAGAACTTTAGATGCTCAACTAAAGCACCTCCTGTGGAGTCGCGGATAAAATTTCTAGGATCGAGAAGCGTACGACTTATGTCATCGGCACTTTCATCTTTACTCCATATTTTAAAGTTGCAGCTTTGCGAGGAAAACTCTGAAAATCCAAAAAACAAATAAATAATATTGCTTCTTTGAACAGTGTCATTTTTTAGCGATCCTCGAAGACCACTAATTGTAAAAAAGACTGTAGAAGTACCCCTCGGCAGCTTTGATACCTTGAGGTTGGCAGTAGAGCCAACCAGCTGTCCGCTAGTGTCGGGCAGAGGGAATTTTTCACCTTCCTCGGTTCTGCATTCAAGCGTAAAAAACTTTCTATACGCGTCGGCAAAATCGTTTAATGTACAGATATCACTTGCAGATAGTGCTGGAAGGTTAAATATAACTTGCTCGTGGCTTTCAGTGGACGAGAACGAACGCCCTGTTACTAAGTTAAAGCTTTCCATTGAATTCGTCATCTACAATATACTGCAGGGTTGAAACAATGATTTTCTTTGTACTGTCTGAATCATCAAATTCTATGTCACCGCTATCGATATGTTCTTGTGTGTATATAACCTTCACACCTTCATATGTTTCTTTTATCTTTTTCGTGGACTTAGGATAATGATTCTCCGGTATCTTTATTATCGAAGAACTAATTTTTTGCTTTTTAAGCTCTTTTGCGAAGCTGGCTAATATTTTTTCGTCTGAATGAAGTTCTCCAAACATGGCAGATAATAGGTTCTCTGGATGCTCGGGGTTGAATACCTTTATCGAGGATATGGCTTCTTTAGCTGTTATCTTTAAACTACTAAGTATTGCCAATGGAACTATGCTCTTGTTAGACTTAGCAGTATCTGAAAGCGCAGTCAACAGTCGATCCGTCAATGTCTCGTGCGTAAATTCTCTTGACACATCAAGAAACGCCTTAAACTTTTCTGTAATATCACCATTCTTCTCACTTCGATCAATACATATCAGCTTACCGCCAGCCCCTTCTATTTTTATAAGTGCAGATTTTTGTAATGCTTTTTTGTCCTGAACAAAAGTGTTAAGAATTAAATCCAAGATTGGCTTTGTTTTTCCGTCTTCAGTTTGAAGAGTCTTATACGAAATAACTTTGATGTCATCATATTTTATAATTGCTGCATACCGCTCTGTACCGCTTTTTATCTGCAGCAACATTAAAACCCCAGGTATAAGACGCTTATCACTCTCGTAAAGTTTTTGAAAGCGTTCTGCAAGAATCTGCGAGCAATCTACGAACGCATGAGGACTATCAAGCGCCTGCTGAATTTGAGCTTGCACACCAGATGCGGGATTGAAATTATAGCTCGTGCCTTGCGATGTCTCGATTAGTCTAGAAATGAAAAACTCAGAGTGTACGCTAGGGTCTTCAACTTCTGTAAGGATTTTGGGAGCTTTTAAATCAGGCCCAATTATGTGGAAAATCACTCGTTCCACAGTCGAGAGCTGACTGATATTAATTTCTTCGGTAGTGCTCATTGTTCAACCTTCGTGGATATTTTTGAACAGCGCCTCGTTTGAAGCGATTCATTACGCTTCACAAGCGAGAGTTGGATCCAATAGTAATCCTAAAAGGCAGCTAATCGCCACTACGCATTGATGTCACTGTTTTCGTCAAAGACGGGCTCTTTTCATTGGCAATGACAGGCCTCTGAAAATGTCACAAATCCGAAAGACATATCCCTACCCACTGTGCGAAATTTCCTAGATCATCCAGCCTGCTTGCGCTTAGTGTCTCCTGGATCTAGCCTGCGTCTCGTCACTGCACATTCAGTGACCGGGCGTGAGAACCCGTTCTTGAGTAGGCGCATCACTCTGCCAGCCATCGTCGATTTTTATTGGCGCATGCTTCATGGCGGCTGTGTGCAGGCAGACCCCGGTCTGGCCGAATGCCTACTGTTCGGTTTCTCACCCTGCACATAGCTGCCACCTTTTGTTGTGTGAGAACAGCGAAAGACGGCTTTCAGTACAGTAGGAGCAAAGCCATGGTCAAACTCACTCCAGATCCGCCCTCCAGTCTTGAAGAAACGCTGATACGTGTATCCGACTTAATGCGTTGCGCTTCGGCCACGGCACATGAGGCCAGTGATCAGCTCAATGGGCAGGGCCGAGACCTCACGCTAACTGTCGTCTATTTACTTGATATGGCGCAGACATTGCTCGAGCCATCGATCGCGGGTATCGGAAGCTGCTCACTGCCTGGGTTGGAAGGGCAAGCTCACAGGCAAATGCCGTAACCGTCAGGTCGTCGGAGCGGTGTTGTAATTAAACATCTTTGCATTCGCACCTGCACGCGGTCCTCGAAAATGCTCAAGCAAACGCCTCGACTTGTCGGGGCGTTTGCTTGTCTGGAATACTGATTTCCACTGAGGACGATGACCAGGAGGTGTGTTGTGGGCGTAAACGGGATTCAGATACGGCGTTTCGTGCCGAGCGACGAGCAAGGTGTATCGGCGATGATTCTGCCAATCCAGCGCGAAGAGTTCGGTATTCCCATCACCGCCGAAGACCAGCCTGACCTGAAAGCGATTCCGGACTTTTACCAGACCGGCACAGGGGGTTTCTGGGTTGCGGTACAAGACGATCAGGTCATCGGCAGCATCGGTCTCAGAGACATCGGCGCAGGGCAGGCAGCACTGCGCAAGATGTTTGTCGCCGCCCCGTTTCGCGGCCGGGAATTCTCCGTTGCAGCCAGACTGCTCGAGCGCCTGATCGCGGAATCAACCCGCAAGGGCGTCAGCGAAGTATTCCTGGGCACGACCGACAAGTTTCACGCTGCGCATCGCTTCTATGAAAAGCACGGTTTCAGAGAGATAACGAAGGAGGACCTGCCAGCAAGCTTTCCGTTGATCGCGGTGGACAGCAAGTTCTACGTGCTGGGCCTGAAAGAATAATGTAGCGGGCGAGAAGCATCACCAGTGTTTGGGTGCTTCTGCCGGTTTCATTGTATTCATCCACATAGCGTTTTCCCATCGCTCCATTCCAGGCTCCCTGCTGAATAGCAGTCGTCGGGCGAAGCAGCACGTCGTTCTACTTCACGTCACCGCATAAAACTTGCGCACATACGCAGTGCTGGTCCACTTGCAGGGCGCGCCTTGGGCGACGAATACGGTATCGCCGGTGTTCACGGTCAGGCTCGGGCCGTTTTCCAGGCTCAGCTCGACGCTGCCTTCGATCAGGTTCATCAGTTCATGGATCTTGTGCGGCCGCGAGATGCGTTCGTAGGGCGTCGAGTCCCACACGCCGATACGCAGGGTGCTGGCGGTGTCTTCGAAGAGGTTGTTGCTGCGGCATTGTGGCAGCGCGCTGATCATGATCGCCGGGTCTGGCGGTGAAGACGGCGTGAGCATGGCCAGGCGGTCGAGCGCGGTGATGCCGGGTTTGTCTGGCCCGCTGGCCTGGGTGGACGCGCAGAACGCCCAGAGGCTATCCGGTTGCGCGTCGATACGTACTTGAGTCCCGCGACCGATCACGGCACTTTCACCGGTCTTGATGGTGAGGCTCTCGGTGCCGGAGGTCAGGGTGACGGACCCGCGATGCATCACCAGCATTTCGGTGTAGGGGTAGGCTGCCACTGACAGCGACGTGCCGAAATGCACGAGGCCGGCCGCAATGCCCTGATCATCGATGAACGCTGTGCGACGCTCATTATCGAACGAGTCATGCGCATCGATGGGGCCGGTGGTGAATTCGGTGTCGACCGGGCTGAGGTCAGCGCGGGCCAATAGCAAAACAGTGGGTTGGGGCATCGGGTAGGGCTCCTGAAGTTGAAGCGTTGATGATCGTTCCCACGCTCCGGACTCAGCGTTATACACAAATCCGCTTTTGCTTCTGGCCGGAGGCCGTAGGAGCGAACTTGTTCGCGAAAGGGCCGGTACGATCGCCTGTCTTCGCGAACAAGTTCGCTCCTACGCCCTGCGGGCAGAAGCCTGAAAAGCGTGTATTCGGGGCTCTCCAGGACTTATGTATAACGATGAGCGCTCTGCGTGGTAACGCATTTCGTGACGCTCTGCGAGAGCATTGGCACGATGAGGTGCTTACGGGCGATCAGCCGATCGCCTGGGTAATCAGCGCAAACTGGCGCACGCCCTGAGTGGCTCGCGGGACTGCGCCCATGCTCATGCAGGTCACGCTGTCGACGCGCTTGAGGCCGGCTTCCTCCAGCCAGTCGGCCAGGCCGCTATCGGTCGGGATGTCGATACGTACGAAGGCATAAGGCACGCGGGCTAGCAGCTCTCCAATCATGTGCCTGGCCTGGTCAACGCTCTGGGCAACAACAGGGCCGATGCACAAGCCACGACCGAACGGGCGCAGCAGGGCAAAGGCCTGCAACTGACCGTCGCGCTCAATGCCGACAGCGTGTTCAAGGTTGTTCAGCACATCGCCCAGCGTCACCGAGCGGTCCATACCCGAACCGGCGTTGGCCAGTTCCAGCACACGAGGGTGGTCAGCCTCGCTCAGCCCGCGGCAACGTTCCTGTGCCTTCAGTTCGGTGGTGCCGGGCGGTTGCGCCTGCCCCTGACGCTGCTGGATCTCGCCAAAGCTGACGAACCCCATCTTCGCGTAGAGCGGCGCACCTGCCAGCGTGGCGTTGAGGACCGCCGTGCGGGGCGCGACGCTGCCGACGGCCAACTCCATCAGCTTGCGACCAATGCCCTTGCCCTGGTAATCGTCACTGACGATCACCAGGCCGATGGTGGAAAACTCGCCCTGATGACAGGCAAAGGCACTGCCGATCAAACGCCCGTTGTGTAGCGCGACAAAGCCTTGGGCGACACGTTGCAGCATGGCCCAGTCCTCAAGTCGATGCGGCCACTTCAGGGCGATGGATAACTCATGAGCGTTGCCGACATCGGCTGCGGTCATGGGGCGAAATTCAAAGTCGAGGCGTTGCTGAGCGAGCATGACGTGTCTCCGTCCAGAAGGATGCACAGGCAATAAAAGGATGCGCCAGGCTTGCTGTATCCCATCTGCTGCAGGCGGTGACAAGAGGGCTGCGCGCATTCGGCAGATTCCACGAAGTGCCGTTCGCCAGACCACAGTTACTGCTTAAATCGACCGGGCCTCCGGCAGCAAATGCTTAGGTTTTTTACCCCGCGTTCAGGCTCTTTATATAGCTTCCGGCATTTGTCACTCGCCAACCACCGACACGGCGCAGTTTCTGCGGCGCAAACCCGCGCGTTTGAGCCCGAGCGCCCTGAAAAGGGTCACAAAAGCGCCGAAAACCGGGCTCTGCCCAAGGCTGGAGCGCCCCGCAAAGTCTGCTGAGCGCGCACCTCAAAACGGTGGTTTCTATCAAGCAGCCATCACTTTTAACGCCATATGCTGATTTCACGGTGTTGTAATGAGGTTGTGCTGCAGCGTGCATCACCGCCCCTGGATATCAGGCCGGATTGCTCGTCATGCCATGACCTCAACGAACTTTCAGGACCGCACACAATGAGCTTTCTTCGACCAAAATTCATTACGTTCGACTGCTACGGCACGTTGACCAATTTCCATATGGGCACCATGACGCGCGAGCTGTTTGCCGACCGCGTTCCGGCTGAACAGATGGATCAGTTCGTCAGGGATTTTTCGGCGTATCGTCTGGATCAGGTCATGGGTGACTGGATGCCATACGACGAAATCCTGAAAGTCGCACTGGCGCGCACCTGCAAGCGCTGGAACGTTGAATACCGCGAAGAAGGCCAGCTGTATTACGACGCCGTACCAACCTGGGGCCCACACGCCGATGTGCCCGCCGGCCTGTCGAAAATCGCCGACAAGATCCCGCTGGTGATTTACTCCAACGCCAGCGACAGCCAGATCATGTCCAACGTCGAAAAGCTCGGTGCACCGTTCCACAAGGTGTTCACCGCTGACCAGGCCAAGGTCTACAAGCCGCGTCTGGCAGCCTTCGAGTTCATGCTCGACAACCTGGGTTGCGGTCCGGAAGACATCTTGCATGTGTCCTCGAGCTTCCGTTATGACCTGTTCTCGGCCCACGACATGAAAATCAAAAACAAGGCCTTTGTGGCTCGCGGTCATGAACAGCCCGCCAACAGCTTCTACGAATACCACCAGATCCCGGATATCGGCGGACTGGCCGGGCTGGTCGGCCTCTAGGCTGGGCAACCCGCGCAAAACCGGCATTTTTCAAGGTGCTCTTCGATGAGTGACAAGGGGAACGATATGCGCAGTGAGTCTTACTGGCTCGATACGGCTCCAGACTTTACCGGCGCGCAGGACGGCGCAGTGGAGGGGCAGGCTGACGTGGTGGTGGTCGGTGGCGGTTTCACCGGCCTTGCTGCGGCGCGTGCATTGGCCTTGAAAGGTGCCAGCGTGGTGGTTCTGGAAGCAGGCCGGGTAATCGGCGAAGCGTCGGGCCGCAATGGCGGACAGTGCAATACCGGCGTGGCCCAGGACTACGCGTCGTTGAGCGCAACCCTGGGTGCCGATCAGGCACGCGAGTATTACAAGGCTTATGAAAGCGCGGTGCAGAGCGTCGTGACCGTAATCGAGGAGGAAAACATCGCCTGCGACGTCAAGCGTAACGGCAAGCTCAAGCTGGCGGCCAAGCCAGGGCATTACGAAGGACTGGCGCGCACCTGCGAGCTGATCCGCCGCGAAGTCGATGCTGACGTCGAGCTGCTATCGGCTCAGGACGTGCGCGCCGAAATCGATTCGAACGAGTTTCACGGTGGCCTGCTGCAGCGCAACGGCATACAGATGCATGTCGGACGTTTCGGTCTGGGTCTCGCCGATGCGGCCGTGCGCCATGGCGCAAGGGTGTATCAGAACGCGACGGTAAAAGACTGGAAAGCCAACCGTGGCGGCTTTGTGGTCAACACCTCGAAAGGCTCGATCCAGGCCGGCCAGCTGATGTTGGCGACCGGTGCCTGCCAGCATGGCGGACTGGGCTGGTATCGCCGGCGCATCGTGCCGGTCGGCAGCTTCGTCATCGTCACTGAAGTATTGCCGCAAGCGCTGATCGACCAACTGTTCCCTCACCAGCGCGCTTACGTGACCAGCCGTTTGATCGGCAACTATTTCCGCCTCACGCCGGACAACCGCCTGCTGTTCGGCGGACGCGCACGCTTCGCCATGTCCAACAGCAGCTCAGACGCCAAAAGCGGCAAGGTGTTGCAGGCGGCCATGATGCAGATGTTTCCGCAACTGGCACACGTCAAGGTCGACTACTGCTGGGGCGGGCTGGTGGACATGACCTCCGACCGTTTGCCGCGTGCAGGCGAACACAGCGGGGTCTTCTATTCGATGGGTTACAGCGGTCACGGTGTGCAAATGTCGGTGCACATGGGGCGGATGATGGCCGAAGTCATGGAAGGCAAGGCACAGGCCAATCCCTGGAAAGACCTGAGCTGGCCAGCCATTCCCGGCCACTTCGGCAAACCATGGTTTCTGCCGCTGGTAGGCGCATATTACCGCTATCAGGACAGCCGCCACTGAGTGTTCGTCTGACCGTCATCGTGTGTGCTTGAAGGACGCTCCGGCCAACCGTGAGCAATTCGGAATTTCCCCTTTTCGACAGGTAGAACTGATATGGCTGATAAAAAAACCGACTCCGCGTTGATCACAGGCCAAGACAGCCTGCGGGTTTTCGAAGGTCTCAATCGTGGCCTGTCACGGCGCGATGCGTTGCGCATGCTGGGTGTTGCAGGCGTAGTTGCGGCGGGCTCCACCAGCCTGTTCGGCGCGGCCGGCAAGGTCTTTGCCGACGACGCGGATGCCCCTGTCAAAGGCAAACCGGGCGGCCGCATTCGGGTTGCCGGCATGTCCAGTTCTACCGCCGATACGCTGGACCCGGCCAAAGGCGCGCTGTCCACCGACTACGTGCGTCATTTCATGTTCTACAACGGCCTGACGCGTTTCGACAGCCATCTGGTGCCGCACATGGAGCTGGCCGAGAAGATCGAAAGCGACAACGCGACGGTCTGGACCGTGACCCTGCGCCAGGGCGTGACCTTCCACAATGGCAAGGCGCTGACCGCTGGTGACGTGGTGTTCTCCCTGTCGCGCCACAAGGATCCGGCCACCGGTTCGAAAGTCATGCCACTGATGGCGCAGTTTTCCGAGATCAAGGCCACCGGCCCGCTGGAAGTGCAGATCACCCTCAGCTCGCCAAACGCCGAGCTGCCGTCGATCCTCGCGGTCTCGCACCTGCTGATCGTGCCTGAAGGCACCACCGACTTCAGCAAAGGCATCGGCACCGGGCCGTTCACCGTCAAGGAATTCAACCCTGGCGTGCGCTCGGTCAGTGCGCGCAACCCCAACTACTGGAAGCCGGGCCTGCCGTACCTGGACGAGATCGAATTCATCGCCATCGCCGACGAGCCATCGCGGGTCAACGCGCTGCTCTCCGGCGACGTACACATGATCAACGAGGTCAATCCGCGCTCGACCACACGCATTGCCGCCAGCGCCAAACACCGGGTGGTCGATGCCCCGTCCGGCAACTATACCGACCTGATCATTCGTCAGGACCAGATGCCCGGCAAGAGTCCGGAATTCACCGAGGCCATGAAGTACCTGCTGGACCGTGAGCAGGTCAAATCAGCGGTGTTCCGTGGCTATGCCCGCGTCGGTAACGACCACCCGATCTCGCCAGGCTCGCGCTACTTCAACGCCGACCTGCCACAGCGCGCCTACGACCCGGAAAAAGCCAAATTCCTGCTCAAGAAAGCCGGCATGGAAAGTATCACCATGGCCGTGGCGGCGTCGCCTGCTGCGACCGGTTCGGTGGACATTGCCGTGCTGCTGCAACAGTCCGCCAAGCAGGCCGGTCTGACCCTCAACGTCAACCGTCTGCCAAGCGACGGCTACTGGTCCAACCACTGGATGAAGCATCCGCTGAGCTTCGGCAACATCAACCCGCGCCCGAACGCCGACGTGATCTTCTCGCAATTCTTCCAGTCCACAGCGCCGTGGAACGAATCCGGCTGGAAAAACGACCAGTTCGATCAGTTGCTGGTGCTGGCCCGTGGCGAAACCGACGACGCCAAGCGCGGCAAACTGTATGGCGACATGCAGACGCTGGTCAGCCAGAACTGCGGCATCGGCATCCCCGTGTTCATCAGCAACATCGACGGTGTGGACAAGCGTATCCAGGGCTATTCCAGCAACCCGCTGGGCGGCTTCATGGGTTACATGTTCAGCGAGCAGGTGTGGCTGGACGCGTAAATGAAACGCTGAACCGAGCAGGAGGACGCAGATGAATAGCAACACACTCTGGTTGATCGTGCAGCGCTTCGGCGCGGCGATCGTGACGTTGTTGATCGTTTCCATCGTGGTCTTCGCCATTACCGCGGTGTTGCCTGGAGACGCAGCGCAGCAGGCCCTTGGGCAATTCGCGACGCCTGAACAGGTCGCGGCGTTGCGTATCAAGCTGGGCCTGGATCAACCCGGTGTAGTGCGTTATCTGCATTGGTTGACCAACCTGCTCAGCGGCAACCTCGGCGAATCGGTCTCCAACGCGATGCCGGTCTCCGAGCTGATTGCCGGACGCTTCCCGAAAACGCTGATGCTGTCGGCCACCACCGCGCTGGTATCGGTGCCGGTAGCGCTGGCGCTGGGGATTGGCGCAGCGATGTACCGCGGCAGTCGCCTGGATAGCGCGCTGAATTTCATCACCCTGTCACTGGTCGCCGTGCCCGAGTTTCTGGTGGCAACGCTGGCGGTGCTGATTTTCGCCGTCAATCTGGGTTGGCTGTCCGCGCTGTCCTACGGCGCCGATGTCAGCTCGCCTTGGCAGTTCATGCGCACCTACGCGTTGCCGGTGATGACCCTGTGCTGCGTGATCGTGGCGCAGATGGCGCGCATGACTCGCGCTGCGGTCATTGACCAGCTGGACAGCGCGTATGTGGAAATGGCGCGCCTCAAGGGCGTCAGCCCGGTGCGTATCGTATTGCGCCATGCCTTGCCGAACGCCATCGGACCGATCGTCAACGCCGTCGCACTGAGCCTGTCGTACCTGCTCGGCGGCGTCGTCATCGTCGAGACCATCTTCAACTATCCCGGCATCGCCAGCCTGATGGTCGATGCCGTGACCAACCGTGACATGGCCCTGGTGCAGGGCTGCACGATGCTGTTCTGCTCCGCTTACCTTGGGTTGGTGCTGATGGCCGACCTGTGTGCAATTCTTTCCAATCCGAGGCTGAGAAACCAATGACTCAATTCATTGCGAAATCGACGCCTGCGGCGCCGCAACCGGTGCTTCGCAAAAAGGTGTCCCGTCCGACCTCATGGCTTGGCCTGCTGGGCGCAACGGTGTGCTTCATCTGGTTGATGGTCGCCCTGTTCGGCCCCTGGCTCGCACCGCATCCGGTGGGCGAAGTGGTCTCCGACAACATGTTCGAAAACATGAGCGCAGCCTATCCATTCGGTACTGACTACCTGGGTCGCGACATGCTCAGCCGCGTATTGGTCGGCGCGCGCTTCACCGTCGGCCTGGCATTGATTTCTGCCGTACTGGCCAGCGGCATCGGGACGCTGTGCGCGCTGCTGTCGGTGGTCGCGCCAAAATGGCTGGACGAAATCATCAGCCGCCTGATGGACGCGTTCATCTCGATCCCCAGCAAAATGCTGGCGCTGATCATGGTGTCGGCATTCGGCTCGTCCGAGGTGCTGCTGATCTGCACGGCGGTGCTGAGCTACACACCAGGCGCGTTTCGGATCGCGCGCAGCATGGCGGTGAATATCGAGGCGCTGGAATACGTGCAAGTGGCACGCACACGCGGCGAGGGCCGTATCTACATTGCCTGCCGGGAAATCCTGCCGAACATGCTCAACCCGGTCATGACCGACCTGGGCCTGCGCTTCGGCTTCATCGTCTTGCTGCTCAGCGGCATGAGCTTTCTGGGGCTCGGTGTACAGCCGCCTGACGCCGACCTTGGCTCGCTGGTCCGCGAGAACATCGGTGGCCTCAGCCAGGGCGCGCCGGCCATCGTGATCCCGGCACTGGCCATCGGCACTCTGACCATCGGCGTGAACCTGCTCATCGACCGGCTGGCCTCGCGGCGTGGTCGTCGTTCGGGAGGGCATTGAGATGAGCCAGTTGATTCGTGTGCAAGACCTGCGCGTAGTTGCCGATGGCGACCATGGCGACCATGGCGAGCTGGAGATTGTCAAAGGCGTCAGCTTTGCGCTGGAAAAAGGTGAAGTGCTGGCACTGATCGGCGAGTCGGGCTCCGGCAAGACCACGATCGCGCTAGCCCTGCTGGGTTACGCCCGACGCGGTTGCAAGCTGGCCGGCGGGGTGGTTCAAGTGGGCGAGCACGACATGCTCAGCCTGCCCGAAAGCCAATTGCAGGGCCTGCGTGGCAATCGCGTTTCCTACATTGCGCAAAGCGCCGCAGCGGCCTTCAACCCGGCGAAAAAGCTGATCGATCAGGTGATCGAAGGTGCGTTGATTCACGGCCTGGGCAGCCGCGCGGAACTGGAAGCCAAGGCGGTCGAGCTGTTCCGCGATCTGGCCCTGCCCAATCCGGAAAGCATCGGTCGACGTTATCCGCATCAGGTCTCGGGCGGTCAGTTGCAGCGCGTCATGGCGGCCATGGCGCTGATCAGTGATCCGTTGCTGGTGATCCTCGACGAGCCGACCACCGCACTGGACGTCACCACGCAGATCGACGTGCTGCGCGCGTTCAAGCGGGTAGTCCGTGACCGGGGTGCCACTGCGGTTTATGTCTCCCACGACCTTGCGGTGGTGGCGCAGATGGCCGATCAGATCGTGGTGCTCAACGGTGGGCAGATCATCGAAACCAGCAGCACCGCCGCGCTGCTCAAGGGACCCGTGGACGCCTACAGCCGCAGCCTGCTGGCGGCGGCGCGTCCGGATAAAGTGCTGAGCCCGGCCAGCGAAGTGGTCAAGGACAGCACGCTGTTGACCATCACGGGCCTGACGGCGGGCTACGGCAAAAAGAACCTGCAGGGCATGCCGATGATTCGCGTGCTGGAAGACATCGACCTGACCATCCGCCGTGGTCAGGCCATCGGCGTGATCGGCGAGTCAGGCTCGGGCAAATCGACGCTGGCCCGTGTGGTCGCCGGTCTTCTGGACCCGGCGCATGGCAGCCTGACGTTCGACGGTGCCGAGTTGTCCGGCACCCTGGCGGGTCGTACCGAAGAACAGTTCCGGCGCATCCAGATGGTGTTCCAGAACGCCGACACCGCACTCAACCCGATGCACAGTATCAGCGCAATTCTGGCGCGCCCGCTGAAGATGTATTTCGGCCTGAAGGGCAGGGCCCTGCGCGAGCGCATCGATGAACTGATGGACCTGGTGCGCCTGCCCCGCGAGCTGGCCGAGCGGCGTCCCAACGAACTCTCGGGCGGGCAGAAACAACGCGTCAACCTGGCTCGCGCGCTGGCGGCCAAGCCGGACCTGATTCTCTGTGATGAAGTGACCTCGGCACTGGATACGGTGGTGGGTGCCTGCATCCTTGAACTGCTCGGCGAACTGCGCCGCAAGCTGGGGGTTTCCTACCTGTTCATCAGCCACGACATCTCCACCGTTCGCGCGCTGTGCGACGACATCGTGGTGATGTACAGCGGCCACAAGGTCGAAGAGGGCAGCCGCGAAGCCTTCGGCCGAATGCCGTTCCACCCCTACACCGATCTACTGGTGCATTCGGTGCCGGAACTGCGTCAGGGCTGGCTGGAAACCTGCGGTGTAACCAGCGGCAACCTGCCGCCCATCAGCGCACCGGCCAACAATCCGGAGCTGTGCACCTTCCTCAATCGCTGCCCGGCCCGAATCGAAGGCCTGTGCAACAAGACCGCGCCGGGCCGCCGCGTGATCGCAGGTGGCAGCGAAATCCTTTGCCACCGCGACAGCGACGAGCTGCAGGCCGTGCAAGAAAATCTGAATCCTGAAATCGTCGGAGCTTACGCATGAATGGCCGTTTTGTGAGGCTGGGCGAGCGTGATCGCCCGGTCGTGAGCCTGATGGTCGATGGCGCGCCTATCGAGGCATTACAGGGCGATACGCTGATGGTGGCGTTGCTGACCCGCAAGGCCACGTTACGCCAGTCCGAGTTCGACCCGGGACGCCGTGCAGGTTTCTGTCTGATGGGTGCCTGCCAGGATTGCTGGGTCTGGACCCGCAGCGGTGAGCGGCTGCGCGCCTGCTCCAACGAAGTCCGCGACGGACTCGACATCGTCACCACCCAACCGGAGGCGAAATGGCCACTTCTTCACGGTTAGACGTTCGCAACCCTGGCAGCCCGAGAGTGGTCATCATCGGCGCCGGCCCGGCAGGCACCCGCTGCGCCGAAACCTTGCTGGCTGCGGGCATCAAACCGATCCTGATCGACGAAAACCGGCGTGACGGCGGGCAGATCTATCGCCGTCAGCCAGAAGGCTTCAAGCGCGATTATTCGGCGCTGTATGGCACCGAAGCGGCCAAAGCGCGTGACCTGCATGAAAGCTTCGATCGCTTGCGCCCGCAGATCGATTACCGCCCCGACACCCTGGCCTGGAACCTGACCCACGGCGAGCTGTGCTGTGCCAGTCAGGGCGTACACACCGTGGTCGAATACGACGCGCTGATCCTGTGTGCCGGGGCCACCGACCGTCTGATGCCGATCAAGGGCTGGCAACTGGCAGGCACCTACAGCCTCGGCGGCTCGCAAATTGCGCTCAAGTCGCAATCGGTCTCGATTGGCAGTCGCGTGGTGTTCATGGGCAGCGGCCCGCTGCTGTACCTGGTCGCCAGCCAATACGTCAAAGCCGGTGCCGATGTCGCCGCAGTGCTGGACACCTCACCGTTCGGCAAACGCGTCAGCGCAATGCCCAAATTGCTGGCGCGTCCCGGTCTGCTGTTCAACGGCATGAAACTGCTGGGCCAACTGTACAGCGCCGGGGTGCCGGTGCATCTGGGCGTGCAGCCCGAGGAAATCATCGGCAGCGAACAGGACGGCGTGACCGGCGTGCGTGTGAAGCTGGCCAATGGCACCGCGCTGAACGTCGATTGCGATGCCCTGGCGCTGGGTTATCACCTGCGTCCGGAAACCCAGCTGGCTGATCTGGCCGGCTGCCAGTTACGTTTCGACGAAGCGTCCGGGCAATGGGTGCTGGCAGTCGATGAAGAGGGACGTACCTCGGTCAAAGGTTTTTACGCCGCAGGTGACGGCGCGAAGATTCGTGGCGCCGATGCGGCGGAACAGGCCGGTCGACTGGTGGCGATGGCGCTGCTGGAAGACCTCGGTCGACCTGTGGATAACTCGCGTCAGGCAGAAGTGCGCAAGAGTCTGGTGGCGATGGATCGCTTTCGGGTCGGGCTGGCCGAAGCGTTTCCGTGGCCTGCGGCCCAGGCGGCTGCCTTGCCCGATGACGCCATTGTCTGCCGCTGCGAGATGATCAGCGCAGGCGAATTGCGCGGCGTCGTACGAGAAAAGGGCGCCTGCGAAGTCAACCGCGCCAAGGCTTTCAGTCGCGTCGGCATGGGCCGCTGCCAGGGCCGTTACTGCTCGCAGGCCGGGGCCGAGGTGATCGCAGCCGAAGCCGGCGTGCCGGTCGAACAGGTCGGTCGTCAGCGCGGTCAGGCACCGGTCAAACCGTTGTCGATGCTGATCGACGAGGTGATGTCATGAAGCAAGCAAAGGTGGACGTACTGATTGTTGGCGGCGGCTTCATGGGCTCGGCATCAGCGTTCTTTCTGCGCCAGCGCGGCAAGTCAGTGACGCTGCTGGAGCGCGACGTGATCGGTCAGTACGCCAGCGGCGTGAACTTCGGCAACGTGCGACGTCAGGGCCGGCATCTCGGTCAGCTGGAACTCGCCAACCGCTCCAGAGCCCTTTGGCAGCGGCTGCCGGAGCTGATCGGTGAAGACCTGGAATTTCTGCCCAGCGGCCACATGCGCGTCTGCTATCGCGAGGACGAAATCGCCGAGCTGGAAGCCTACGCAGCGGCCCCGGAAGCCCGTGAGCTGGACCTGAAAATCTACAGCGGGAAAGCGCTGCACGAGCGCTTTCCGTTTCTTGGCCCCGACGTGAAGGGCGGGTCTTATGCGCCGCACGACGGCCACGCCAACCCGCGTCTGGCGGCACCGGCTTTCGCCCGCGCAGCGATTCGGGTCGGGGCGCGGATCGAAGAGCGTACCGAAGTGGCCCATGTGGAAAAGGTCGGTAACGAATTCGAAGTCACCACCACTGACGGGCGCATTTTCAGCGCCGATCAGTTGCTGATCACCGCTGGCGCCTGGGGACAGAAACTCTCCACGCAGTTTGGCGAGTCCGTACCGCTGGACACCCATGGTCCGCAGATGGCCGTCACCGAGCCGGTCCCGTATGCACTGCCGACAGTGATCGGCGTGTTCACCAAAATCCCTCACGAAGTGATCTACTTCCGGCAGATCGCCCGCGGCAACATCATCATCGGCGGGGGTTTTCGCAGCAAGCCGGACATGATCAACCGCCGCGCCTATGTCGAGCCGCGCAGCATCGTCAATCAGGTACAGCAGATGCGTCGCCTGTTGCCCGGTGTCGGCAACCTGAACATCATCCGCGTGTGGAGCGGCATCGAAGGCTACACGCCGGACTCGCTGCCGGTGATGGGCCGCAGCGGCAAGATCGACGGCCTGTTCTATGCGTTCGGCTTCTGCGGCCACGGCTTCCAGCTCGGTCCGGGCGTGGGCGACGTGATGGCCGAACTGATCAGCACCGGCACGACCAGCACCTCGATCAGCCCGTTCGACATCCGCCGGTTTGACGTCAGCCTTGTGGACAACCTCACCGAACAGACGAGTAAAGCCTCATGAGCCCCCGCGCACTGGAAATCCTCAAGCGTCTGATCGCCTTCGACACCGTGTCGTCGGAGCCGAACATGGCGCTGATCGAATACATCCGCGAACTGCTGGCCAGCAAAGGCATCGAGTCGCTGATCGTCAAGGACGAGACCGGCAAGAAAGCCAACCTGTTCGCCAGCACCGGACCGAAAGATGTCCCCGGCGTGCTGCTGTCCGGCCACACCGACGTGGTGCCGGCTGCCGGTCAGGCGTGGACCATGCCACCATTTCAGGCAACCCTGCGTGACGGGCGCATCTACGGCCGTGGCACCTGCGACATGAAGGGCTTTATCGCCCTGGCTATCGACGCAATGCTCGATGCCGCAGACATGACCCTGATGCGCCCGCTGCAATTGGCGCTGTCCCACGACGAAGAGATCGGCTGTGTCGGTGTGCGGCGTCTGCTCGATGTCCTGCATCTGGCACCGGTACGTCCGTTTCTGTGCGTGGTTGGCGAACCGACCCTGATGCAGTTCGCCGTCGGCCACAAGGGCAAGGCGTCCTATCGCACCTTCTGTCGAGGTCAGGAGGCGCATTCCTCGCTGGCACCGCGCGCGGTCAACGCGATTCACCTGGCCAGCGATTTCATCGCCGAACTGCGCAAGAGCCAGAAGCAGATCGAACAGCAAGGCGCGCGTGACGAGGGTTACGACATCCCTTACAGCACCGTGCACATCGGCCGTATCGATGGCGGCAAGGCGCTGAACATCGTGCCCAACCTGTGCACCCTGGAATTCGAGTACCGCAACCTGCCGGGCGACAACCCTGATGCGTTGCTGGAGCAATTGCGCGAGCGTGCCGAGGTGCTGGTACGTGAAGCGCGACAGCTGTCGGGGGTGGCAGACATCGAGATCGAGGTCATGAACGAATACCCGGCGCTGGAGACCCATCCAAGCGTTGAGGCAGTGCGCCTGCTGCATGCGTTTGCCGAACCGGGCACACAGCACATCAAGGTCTCGTATGGCACCGAGGGCGGTCTGTTCGCCGGGCGCCTGAACGTGCCGGTGGTGGTCTGCGGGCCAGGCTCCATCGAGCAGGCGCACAAGCCGGACGAGTTTATCGACGAGAGTCAGATGGACGCAGGCGAGCGCTTTTTGCAGAGTCTGCTGGGGTCGTTGAAGCAGTAGAGGCTGCCGTCCGCAGGCAAATTTCAGCATCGGACGCTGCCGTTATCGCGCTTTCAGCATCCTGGACTGTGGCGTCTGCCTAGACTGGCAGTCACCCCGGAACAGGACTTGATCATGCTCAAGAATCAGTTGAAAGACCCCAGCCTGCTGGTAGACCGCGCCTACGTCGATGGGCAATGGATCAGCGCTGACGATGGTGCCACCCTGACCATCAACAACCCGGCCACCGGCGAGGCGCTGGCGCAGGTGCCGGCCCTGCAGGGCGTCGAAACCCTGCGCGCCATCGAAGCGGCTGATCGCGCCTGGCCGGCCTGGCGCGCACGTCCCGCAGCCGAACGCGCGGCGCTGCTGGAGCGCTGGCATCAGGCGATGCTCGACAACGTCGAAGACCTGGCGCAGATCATGACCTTTGAGCAGGGCAAGCCACTGAACGAGTCGCGCGGCGAGATCCGCTACGGTGCCAGCTTCGTCAAATGGTTCGCCGAGGAGGCGCGCCGCTCGTATGGTGAAACCATTCCCGCGCCCAGTGCAGACCGTCGCTTGATGACCCTCAAGCAACCAGTGGGTGTCTGTGCCGCGATCACGCCGTGGAACTTCCCCAACGCCATGATCACCCGCAAGTGCGCGCCGGCCCTGGCTGCCGGGTGCCCGATCATCGTCAAGCCATCGGACCTCACGCCCTTGTCAGCCCTGGCGCTGGCGGTGCTGGCCGAACGCGTGGGCATTCCTGCCGGGGTGTTCAACGTCATCACTGGCATGCCCACCGGGATTGGCGAAGAGCTGACCAGCAACCCGGTAGTGCGCAAGATTTCCTTCACCGGTTCGACGCCGGTCGGCCGTCTGCTGATGCGCCAGAGCGCCGAACACATCAAGCGTCTGAGCCTGGAGCTGGGCGGCAACGCACCCTTCATCGTCTTTGATGACGCGGACCTGGAACAGGCAGTGACGGGCATCATGCTCAGCAAATTCCGCAACGCCGGGCAGACCTGCGTGTGCGCCAACCGCATTCTGGTGCAAAACGGCATCTACGACCGTTTTGCTGCACGGCTGGTGGAAGAAGTGAGCAAGCTCAAGGTCGGCAACGGTCTGGAAGAGGGCGTGACCATCGGCCCGCTGATCAATCCGGCGGCGGTCAGCAAAGTCGCCCGGCATATCGACGATGCACTGAGCCAGGGGGCGAAACTGCTGCACGGCGGTTCTCCCGACGGCACCAGCCAGTTCGTCCAGCCCACGGTATTGGGCGATACCCACGCGGGTATGCTGCTGGCCAACGAAGAAACCTTCGGGCCGGTCGCACCGCTGATGCGCTTCACAGATGAAGCCGAAGCCCTGGCACTGGCCAACGCCACGCCTTATGGCCTTGGTGCGTATTACTTCACCCAGGACCTGCGCCGCTCATGGCGTTTCGGCGAGGCGCTGGAGTTCGGCATGGTCGGCCTCAACACCGGCATCATCTCCATGGAAGTCGCCCCGTTCGGCGGCATCAAACAATCCGGCCTGGGCCGCGAAGGCTCCAGCTACGGACTGGATGAATACCTAGAAGTGAAGGCGTTTCATGTGGGCGGGTTGTAGAGGCGGAGAAAACAGCGAGTCCCCTTCGCGAACAAGCGAAGCGTCGCCCGGCTCGCTCCTACGGCCTGCGGCCAGAATCAAAAGCAGACTTGTGTATGACGCTGGGTACGGAGCGTGGGAACGATCATCCGTCAGTAACCCTGGCCGCGATCCACCTGTCCTTGCATCGCTTCACCGCGTTCAAAGCGGCGGATGTTATCGAGCAGGCCAGGAAAGGCGCTTTCCGGCTGGGTCATGGCCGCCACATGCGGGGTCAGCAGGATCTTCGGGTGTGCCCAGAACGGATGGTCGGCTGCTGCCGGTTCCTGCTGCAGCACATCCAGCACTGCAGCGCTGAGTTGGCCGCTGTCCAGCGCTTCAATCAGATCCGCTTCCACCAGATGCCCACCACGGCCCATATTGATCAGTGCAGCACCTTCGGGCAGCTGCTCGAAAAGCCGGCCATTGAGGATGCCCTCGGTCTGGCCGGTCAGCGGCAGGACACACAGCAAAATGTCGCACTGCCCCAGAAATGCGTCCAGTTGCTCTTCCCCGGCATAGCACTGCACAGCGTCGATTCGATGCGCGCTGCGCGCCCAGCCCGACAGTTGGAAACCGAACGGTTTGAGGCTCGACAGAATATGCTGCGCCTGCAAGCCCAGCCCCATCACGCCGACTCGCCGTTGGTTCGCCGGTATCAGCGGGTGGGCTTTCCAGACGCCTTCAACCTGCTGCTGCCGATAACGCAGCATTTCCCGGTGCAGGCTCAGCACGGCAAAGGTTGCGTACTCACACATCGCGTGACTGATGCCAGGGTCCAGCAGACGCACCACCGGCAGTGCTTTCGGAATACGGCTCAGGTCCAGCTGGTCCACACCCGCCGACAGGGCGAACAGCACTTTCAGGTTGGGCAGCAGTTCCTGAAGATCATCGGGCGCCAGCCAGGCGCCCAGATAGTGGATGTCGGCCGGGTCGCCGATGTCTGGCCATACCCGCCATTCAATGTCTGGCGCGTGCTCGGCAAACAGGACGCGCCAGCGTTCGGCACGTGCGGGATCGGCTTTGTAGAGCAGGGCGGGCATGGGCGTTTCCTGAGCATGAAAGATGAGCCCCATCATGCCGTAAAAGCAAAGCATGATCTGTCGAAAAGGACTGCTTCCAGGCCCCTCTAAAGTCCGAAAAGCGCCGCTGCCCGGCAGATTGCATGGTGATGTGCGGGCATGAAGGAATCTGCCGTTTGCAATGCGAAAAACAGTCGATATGGACTTTTGAGGGGCGAAGTTCGGCGTAGATCATTTCGCTGAACGCTTAACCTGAACAGCATCGCAGCCACCCCCGCCGGCTGCCTGGCCCATGATAGGTAAAACCATGAACAGCAAAGTCGACGACACCCCTCATCTGATCCGCCAGCGCGACCAGTTTGTGCCGCGTGGCATTGTCACGGCCCACCCGCTGGTCATCGACCGCGCCCAGGGTTCTGAATTGTGGGACGTCGATGGCAAGCGCTATCTGGATTTCGTCGGCGGTATCGGCGTGTTGAACATCGGCCACAACCACCCCAACGTGGTCGCGGCGATTCAGGCGCAGCTGACCAAAGTCACCCACGCCTGCTTTCAGGTGGCCTCCTACCAGCCCTATATCGACCTGGCCAAACGCTTGAGCCTGTTGATCGCAGGCCAGAGCGGTATCGATCACAAGGCCGTGCTTTTCACCTCCGGCGCCGAAGCCGTGGAAAACGCGGTGAAAATCGCCCGCGCCCACACCAATCGCCCGGCGATCATCTCGTTCCGGGGCGGCTTTCATGGCCGTACGCTGCTCGGCACCACGCTGACCGGCATGAGCCAGCCGTACAAACAGAATTTCGGCCCGATGGCCCCCGAAGTGTTCCACACGCCGTACCCGAACGAATACCGCGGCGTGACCACCGACGTGGCGCTGGCGGCGTTGCACGAGCTGTTGGCCACTCAGGTCGCACCGGAGCGCGTGGCGGCGATTCTGATCGAGCCGATGCAGGGTGACGGCGGCTTCCTGACTGCGCCAGTGGAGTTCATGAAGGCCTTGCGTGCCCTGACCGAACAACACGGCATCGTGCTGATTGCCGATGAAATCCAGTCCGGTTTCGGGCGTACCGGCAAATGGTTCGGCTTCGAGCATTCGGGCATCCAGCCTGATCTGGTGACCGTGGCCAAGAGCCTTGCGGGCGGCATGCCGCTGTCGGGCGTGGTCGGGCGTGCCGAGATCATGGATGCACCGCTTCCGGGCGGCCTGGGCGGCACCTACGGCGGTAATGCCCTGTCCTGCGCCGCGGCACTGGCAGTGATCGACACCTATGAGCAAGAAAACCTGCTGGCGCGTGGCGAACAGCTGGGCAAACACCTGCGTGCGGGTCTGCTCGCGCTCAAAGAGCGTTACGCCTGCATTGGTGACGTGCGCGGTACGGGTTTCATGCTCGCCATGGAGATGGTCAAGAATGACGCGGCACGCAGCCCGGACGCCGACCTCAACCAGAAGATCATCGACCAGGCACGCCTCGGTGGCCTGCTGGTGATCAAGTGCGGCGTGTACCGCAACGTCCTGCGATTCCTCGCCCCGCTGGTGACCACCGAGCAGCAGATCGATGAAGCGCTGGGCATTCTCGACGCGGCCTTGGCACGAGTATTGAAGTCCAGCTGAGCGCAAGCGTGGTCGCGGCTGTCGTGAGACGCTGCGATCACCCGCGCTGGGGATCATTGTTGAATGGAGACGTTGCCTGCCATGGGGCTTATTGATTACCGCGCACTGTTGATCGATTGTGATGAAGTGCTGGTGGACCGTGATTCCGGTGTCTGGACGGCGTTGCAGCCGTTGCTGGACAACGGTCTGAACACACCCGGCAAAGACCAGGTACTCGCTGAATTCCATGATGTCATCCGCACGTTGTACCCGCGCTTTGACGAATTGGGTTTCAGCGGACTGTTGTGCTTTGCGCATCGCCAGCTGGCCGAACGACTGGGGATCAAGGCGAGTTGGGAGGAAGGCATGAGCTTCGCCCGCTCGGTGCCGAACTGGACGCTGTTCGAGGATGCGCCCGGCGCGATGCTCTACCTGCGCAAGTTCTATCGATTGCTGGTGTACGCCGACCGCGATCTGCAGGATCGCGGCCTGCTGTGCGAGCGATTGGGGCTTGAGGCTGACAGTTTGCTGTCGTTGACCACGCACCCGCTGGACGACACGCGCTGGCTTGCCAAGATGGATCTGGACACCCGAGACACCTTGCTGGTATCCCGCCCACCAGCCTCTGCTCCGGGCCTCGGCGGGCTGTGCCTGATCCGCCGCAGCCGCGAACAGCACAGCCAGCCCTGCGCCGCAGATATCTGCATCAACAGCATGGCGGATCTGGTTGCTCAGCATCAGCTGTCTTTACGGCGCTGATTTTGCTAGAAGGTAGGCACGGTGAATGGCAATACATGAGGTAGGTAATGGAAGGCTTGGTCAAACTGGATCGGATTGATATCAATATCCTGGTAGAACTCCAGAAAGACGGGCGCATGACCAACGTCAGCCTGGCCGATGCAGTCGGGCTTTCCGCGAGCCCTTGCCTGCAACGCGTCAAACGACTTGAGTCGGCGGGTTACATCTCCAGTTACAAGGCGCATCTCAATCTCGCGAAAATCACCGAATCGGTCACGGTGTTCACGGAAATCTCGCTCAGCGACCACAAGCGCGAAGACTTCGCCAAATTCGAAGCCAACATCCGCCACGTCGACGAAGTGCTGGAATGCCACCTGATCAGCGGCGGCTACGATTACCTGGTGCGCTTCATGACCCGCAGCATTCAGCATTACCAGGAAGTGATCGAAGAACTGCTGGACAAAAACATCGGCATCTCCAAGTACTTCAGCTACATCGTCATCAAATCCCCGGTCATGAAAGACGGCGTGCCGCTGCGCAAATTGCTGCGCCATTGAAACACTAGCCAAAAGAGGACGCGGAGCGTCCAGAACGGCATACCCACGCGGAGCACGGGCACGATAGCGTTCGCCCGAACACCTCGTGCTACACCCGTTCCGCGACCTACCTGCTGACTATCGTTCCTCACGCTCCAGTGGGATGCCTTGCGTGACGCTCCGCGTCACAGATCTACGCTGCATGCATACGCAGCCCTGAATACCGGGCAAAGAATATGTATGTCTGAAATTCTGGCATAGGGCTACTATCCGGACGGCACTTTGGCCGGGCTTTTGCTCGTGCAGATTTGAAAACCGGCAGGAGCCCCTGTCGCCATGGATTTCAAAAGGATGTGTTCGATGCCCGTAGCCCATAGTTTCCTTGACCATTACCGCAAGGCCGACCGGATCATGCTGGGTCTGATCTGGCTGTTGTTCATCTACGCGCTGGGGTTGGCGTTCTGGTTCGACACCTTCACCCAGGCAGTCGTCGTCGGTGGCGGCACCGCGGTGGTGCTGACCGGGCTGTATCGGGCCATCGGCGGCACCCGATTGATGCGTTGCTGTTTCGGGGTAGGCCTGATGGTCATGACCGCGCTGCACATCAATCAGACCCACGGGCAGGTCGAGATACATTTCGGCATCTTCGTCCTGCTGGCAGTGCTTACCTTCTACCGCGACTGGCTGCCGATTCTGGTCGCTGCCGTCACCATCGCTCTCCACCACATCGGTTTCCATGCCCTGCAGCATTCCGGCTTCCCGGTGTACGTCATGCACCACGGCTTCGGCTGGAGCATGGTGCTTGTGCATGCGGTGTATGTGGTGGTCGAAAGCGCGATTCTGGTGTACCTGGCCGTGCAGAATCAGGCCGAGGCGGTCGAGAATCAGGACATGCTGGACCGGATGCTGGCCACCACCAACCAGTTCTCCACCGATAGCCAGTCCAGCCAGCAGTCGGGCAAACATGTCTCGCTGGCGCAGCGGTTCGAGCAGTTTCTGGCGCAGATCACCGGCCTGGTCGACGGCGTGGTGCGTGACACTCGCGGGCTTGGCGAACTGGGTCATGACCTCGCCAAGGCCAGCAGTACGCTGGAAACCGGTGCACAGCATCAGCTCAGTGAAATCGCGCGCATGACCGGCGCGATGCAGCGCATGGGCGATGCCATGAACGATATATCCAGCCACGTCGCGCAAGCCGTGCAGCGGGCCGGTGACGCCAGCGATCAGGTCGCCCATGGGCGCGACAGTGTCGACCGTGCGCAGAGCGAAATCACCCAGCTTGCCGCACGCATCACGACCACCGATGAGACCGTACAAGCCCTGGCCAACCAGTCAGAACAGATCGGCAAGGTGCTGGACGTGATCGGCAGCATTGCCGAGCAGACCAACCTGCTGGCCCTCAATGCCGCAATCGAAGCCGCCCGCGCCGGTGAGCAGGGCCGAGGCTTTGCGGTGGTGGCCGATGAGGTACGCAACCTGGCGCAGCGCACAGCAGCCTCGACTAAGGAAATCCAGACCATCATCGAAGACCTGCAAAAAGGCAGTCGTCAGGCCGCTACGGCCATGAACGACAGCCTGCAAGGTGTCGGGCGTTGTGTCGAGGACAGCCAGCGTGCTTCGGAATCCCTGCGCGCCGTCGGCGAAGGCATCGGCCATATCACCCGGCTCAACGGCCTGATTGCCACGACGACCGAACAGCAGTCCGCCGTCAGCCGGGAAATGGCCGATCAGTTGCGTTCGGTGCAGACCATCGCCGAACACACCGCCGCCAATATCGGTGTGCTGGCGACCAGCAGCCAGAGCCTGTCACCACTGGCCATCCGCCTGGAAGCGCTGGGCCAGAGCTTTCACGCGTAGTTTTCGCGCTCAGGCAAACACCAGCCCCGACGAACGCAGCAGTTCCTGAGTGTAGGCCTGCTGCGGTGCGGCGAAGATCTCGCGGGACGGGCCCTGTTCGACGACCTTGCCGTCCTTGATGACGATCAGGTCATGGGCCAGGGCGTGAACCACCGCCAGGTCATGGCTGATAAACAGATACGTCAGGCCATGACGGATTTGCAGATCGCGCAGCAGGGCGACGATCTGCTTTTGCACGGTCCGGTCGAGCGCCGAGGTCGGCTCGTCGAGCAGGATCAGATCCGGTTCAAGCACCAGCGCCCGTGCGATGGAAATACGCTGGCGCTGACCGCCGGAAAACTCGTGCGGGTAACGATGCCGGGTGGCCGGGTCCAGGCCGACTTCCTGCAACACGCGGATCACGGTCTGTTCACGCTCTTTCGGCGTACCGATGTTGTGCGTCACCAGGCCCTCGGCAATGATCTGTTCCACAGTCATGCGCGGGCTGAGGCTGCCGAACGGGTCCTGAAACACCACCTGCAGTTGACGGCGCAACGGGCGCATCAGGTGCTGGCTGTGCAGACTCAGTTCCTTGGTACCGAAGCGGATGCTGCCCTCTGAATCGACCAGGCGCAAAGTCGCCTGGCCCAGGGTCGATTTGCCCGAACCCGACTCGCCGACAATGCCCAGCGTCTTGCCCTTGAGCAGCTCGAAACTCACCCCGTCCACCGCCTTCACATACTGCGGCTCACGCTTGAACCAGGCCTTGCCCAGCGGGAACCAGACCTTCAGGTCCTGTACCGACAACAGCGTGTTGCTGTGCGTGGACGGTACCGGTTCGCCATCCGGCTCGGCATTGATCAGCAGACGGCTGTAAGGGTGATGCGGGCTGTCGAACAGGGTCTGGCAATCGGCCTGCTCGACGATCTCGCCCTCACGCATCACGCAGACCCGCTGGGCGATGCGCCGCACCAGATTGAGGTCGTGGCTGATCAGCAGCAGCGACATGTTCAGCCGCTGTTGCAGGGACTTGAGCAACTCCAGAATCTTCACCTGCACGGTCACGTCCAGCGCGGTGGTCGGCTCGTCGGCGATCAGCAGATCCGGTTCGTTGGCCAGCGCCATGGCAATCATGATGCGCTGCCGCTGCCCGCCCGACAGTTGATGCGGATACGCCTTGAGACGGGACAGCGGATCACGAATGCCGACCAGTTCCAGCAGCTCCAGGGTGCGGCTCAGCGCAGCCTTGCCCTTGAGGCCCTTATGGGTGACGAGGATTTCGCCGATCTGTTTTTCGACCGTGTGCAGCGGGTTCAGCGAACTCATGGGCTCCTGAAAAATCATCGCCACGCGGTTGCCGCGCAGGCTGCGCAACTGCTTGTCGCTGGCGCTGACCAGATCCAGCCCGTCGTAACGAATCGAGCCTTGCGTGCTGACGGTTTTCGCCGGCAACAGGCGCAGAATCGAATGCGCCGTGACCGATTTGCCCGAGCCGGATTCGCCCACCAGCGCCAGGCACTCGCCACGGCGGATGTCGAGGCTGACGCCATGCACCACTTCGCGGCCGTTGAAGGCGACCCGAAGGTCGCGAATTTCAATCAGGTTGTCGTGCATGTCAGCTCCGAGGATCGAACGCGTCGCGGCAGGCTTCGCCGATGAACACCAGCAGAGAAAGGATCAGGGCCAGCACCACGAACGCCGTCAGCCCCAGCCAGGGTGCTTGCAGGTTGCGCTTGGCCTCGCCGATCAGCTCGCCCAGCGACGCACTGCCCGCCGGCATGCCGAAGCCGAGAAAATCCAGTGCAGTGAGGGTGGCGATGGCGCCGGTGATGATGAACGGCAGGTAGGTCAGGGTACTGGTCATCGCGTTGGGCAGGATGTGTCGCCACATCAGCGCAGCGTCGGTCAGACCCAATGCGCGGGCAGCTTTGACGTACTCCAGATTGCGCCCACGCAGGAACTCGGCACGCACCACGTCCACCAGCGACAGCCAGGAGAACAGCGCCATGATCCCCAGCAGCCACCAGAAACTGGGCGACACAAAGCCGGACAGAATGATCAGCAGGTACAGCACCGGCAGCCCCGACCAGATCTCCTGAATGCGCTGGCCGATGAGGTCGGTCATGCCGCCGTAGTACCCCTGAATCGCCCCGGCACACACGCCGATCACCGTGCTGATCGCGGTCAGCAGCAGCGCGAACAGAATGGATATCCGCGCGCCGAACAGCACACGTGCCAACACATCGCGAGCCTGTTCGTCCGTGCCCAGCCAGTTGATCGCATCAGGCGGGCTGGGGGACGGCGCGTCCAGATCATAATTGATGGTGTCGTAGCTGAACGGGATCGGCGCGAACAGCATCCAGCCGTTTTTCGCCGCGATCAGCTTGCGCACATAGTCGCTGGCATAGTCCGGTTCGAACGGCAGCTCGCCGCCGAAATCGGTTTCCATGTAGGTGTGCAGCACCGGGTAATACAGCTGCCCGTCGTAGCGGATCAGCAGCGGCTTGTCGTTGGCGATCAGTTCGCCGCACAGGCACACCAGCAGCAGGCCGATGAAGATCCACAGCGACCACCAACCGCGACGGTTGGCCTTGAACAGGTCGAAGCGGCGCCGGGTTTGGGGAGAGAACTCGAACATCAGGCGCTCCTCGCGGAAAAGTCGATGCGTGGGTCGACCAGCGTGTAACACAGGTCACCGATCAGTTTGATCAGCAGGCCGAACAGCGTGAACAGAAACAGCGTGCCGAACACGATGGGGTAGTCGCGCGAGACGGCTGCTTCGTAACTCATGCGCCCCAAACCATCGAGGCCGAAGATGGTTTCGATCAGCAGCGAGCCGGCGAAGAACACTTCGATCAAGGCCTGTGGAATACCGGCGATCACCAGCAACATGGCGTTGCGAAACACATGGCCGTACAGCACGCGGTGCTCGGTCAGGCCCTTGGCGCGCGCCGTGACCACGTACTGGCGGCTGATCTCGTTGAGAAAGCTGTTCTTGGTGAGGATGGTCAGCGTGGCGAACCCGCCGATCACCAGCGAACTGACCGGCAGCACCAGGTGCCACAGATAGTCCTTCACCTTGCCCCAGGTGCTCAGGCTATCGAAGTTGTCCGAGAACAGCCCTTGCGCCGGAAACCAGCTCAGGTAACTGCCCCCGGCGAACACCACGATCAACAGAATGGCGAACAGAAACGCGGGCGTGGCGTAACCGATGATCACCAGCGTGCTGCTCCAGACATCGAACGCGCTGCCATGCCGCACTGCCTTGCGAATGCCCAGCGGGATGGAAATCAGGTACGTGATCAGCGTCGCCCAAAGCCCGAGGGACAGCGACACCGGGAGCTTTTGTGCAATCAGTTCGGTGACCGGTGCACCGCGGAAGAAGCTGGTGCCGAAATCCAGTTGTGCGTAGTTCTTGAGCATTAGCCACAGCCGTTCGTGCATCGGTTTGTCGAAACCGTAGTGTTGCTTGATCTGCTCGATCAGCGCCGGGTCCAGCCCGCGTGTGCTGCGGCTGGCGGTACCGGAGGCAGCCACTTCGCCCCCGCCGCCGCCCACACCGTTGGGGCTGAAGCCCTGAATGCGCGCGATGGCCTGCTCGACCGGTCCGCCGGGGGCGGCCTGCACGATCAGGAAGTTGACGATCAGAATGGCCAGCAGCGTGGGAATGATCAGCAGCAGGCGTCGAATCACATAAGCCAGCATCTCAATACTCCTTGGCGGCGGCAGGTTTGCCGGTCAGCGCAGTGGCCTGAGCATTGGTCAGCGGCGTCGGACTGATCTGCCACCAGGTTTCCAGGCCCACGTCATAGATCGGTGCCACATCCGGCATGCCGAAACGGTTGGCGAACACCAGCGGCGTGCCCTTGGAGTAGTAGTTGGGGATCATGTAGTAACCCCACTGCAGGACCCGATCCAGCGCCCGCGCGTAGAGCACCATGTCGTTGCGCGTATTGGCGCTGACCAGCCCGTCGATCAGCGTGTCTACCGCAGGGTTGCGCAGCACCATGGCGTTGGAGCTGCCCACTTCGGTGGCGCTTTGCGAGCCATACAGGTTGTACAGCTCACGGCCCGGAGAGATGATCGGATTGCCGTTTTTCGGCAGGCTGACCACGATCATGTCGTAGTCCCGCGCATTAAGCCGGTTGATGTACTGCGCCGAATCGATGCGCAGAAAATCCAGCGTGATGCCGATCTGCGCCAGCGTACGCTTGAAGGGCAGGATCAGCCGGTCGAAGCCGCCCTGACCATCGAGAAAACTGAACACCATCGGCTCGCCCGCCGCGTTGACCAGCTTGTTGTCTTTCGGGTGCCAGCCGGCTTCGGCCAGCAGCTTGAGGGCCTGCAACTGCTTGTCACGGATGTAACCGCTGCCGTCGGTTTTCGGTGGCTGGTAGACCTTGCTGAACACCTCGTCCGGCAACTGGCCGCGCAAGGGCTCGAGGAGCTTCAGCTCGGCCGGAGTCGGCAGCTCGGTGGCGGCCATGTCGCTCTTCGGAAAGTAGCTTTGTTCGCGCACGTAGAAATTGCGCATGACCCGGCGATTGATCCAGTCGAAATCCCACAGCAATGACAGCGCCTCGCGCACGCGGCGGTCCTTGAACATGGGTTTGTCCAGATTGAACACAAAGCCCTGCGCGGCGACCGGACGTTGCGGTGCGAGGATGCGCTTTTGCAGGCGCCCGTCGTCAATCGCCGGGCCGCTGTAGCCGACCACGAAGCCTGAAGAGGAGAACTCGCGGTTGTAGTCGAACGTCCCGGCCTGCAGCAGCTGGCGAGCGATTTCGGTGTCGCCGTAGTAGTTCACGGTGAGCGTGTCGAAGTTGTACAGACCACGGCTGACCGGCAGGTCCTTGCCCCACCAATCCTTGACCCGTTCGAAGGTGACGCTGCGTCCGGCGTCGACCTTGGCGACCCGGTACGGCCCGTTGCCCAGCGGCGGTTCGAAACCGCCGCCGTTGGCGAAGTCGCGGGTCTTCCACCAGTGTTCGGGGAGGATGTGCAGGCTGGCAATGTCCAGCGCCAGCATGCGGTTGAGGTTGTTCTTGAAGTCGAAGCGAATCTGCAGCGGGCCTTCGATGGTCACCTCTTTGACGTCGGCGAACATCGGTCGATAGCTGAAGCTGCCCTTGGTGGTCATCAGCTCGAAGGTGTAGCGCACGTCTTCGGCGGTGACGGGCTTGCCGTCCTCGAAACGCGCCTTGGGGTTGAGGAAAAAACGAATCCACAGACCGTCCGGGTCCATCTCCATCTTTTCCGCGATCAGGCCATACACCGTGTACGGCTCATCCAGCGAGCGATAGGCCAGTGGCGAGTACACCCAGCTGTCGACCTCGCGCACATTGATGCCCTGATCGACGTAGGGATTGAGGTAATTGAACTGGCCGATTTCTTCCGCCGAGCGCGTCAGCGAGCCGCCTTTAGGGGCGTTCGGGTTGACGTAATCGAAGTGCTTAAAGCCAGCCGGGTATTTCGCCGCCTCGCCATAGACGGTCAAGGCGTGGGTCGGCGTCGCCAGCACGGTCTGCCAGCCACTGCACAGCACGACACCCAGAAGCAGGCGCCGCAGAAAACGGTTAAGACGCGACATGGTGGGGCTTTCCTCGTACGCACTGAATGACGGAACACTGCGAAAAAGCCCCCGGCCGAGGAAGGCGGATGAACCTGGGCCGGAGGGGGCGAGCTCGCAATCTGACCTGGCCCACGGAGCGTGTATGGGCCACGTCGTCACACTCAGAAGTGGTAAGTCGCGCGGGCGAACAGAGTACGGCCCAGCGGGTCTGCGTAACGAGGGTCGTAGCCGGACTGGAAGTTGTAGGCCTGGTTGGAGAACGGCGGGTTGCGGTCGAACATATTGCGCACACCAGCGTCGATATCCAGCACCTTGTCGAAGGTATGACCCACCGACATGTCCCACAGCGCGTACGACGCGACCCGCGCATTGGTGGTGCGGTCGTAATCGTTATAGCCGCTGGTGAAGCGGTTGGTGATGGAGGCGCGGGTATCGCCCAGTGCCCAGGTACCGGTCAGGACGTGTTTCCAGCGCGAAATCACGCCGTCGCCCTGGAAGTCGCCGACCTTGTCGGTGTACGGGCCGTCGATGATGTTCTGGAAGTCATACCGGGTGACGTAGGTGCCGGTCATGCCCAGACCGAACTGGCCGTAAGGCGTGTTCGGGAAGCGATAGTCGAGGGTTACGTCGACACCGCTGGTTTTGACGATGCCCAGGTTGGCGTTGCCGGTGACGATGTTGGCGATCGAACCGTCGGCAGCGCGCACGTAGCGGTCGGCGTAGGTGTTCGGGTCATCGAACACGGTCGACTCGGGGAACGCCTGGATCTGGTTGGAGATATGAATCCACCAGAAATCCAGGCCCATCGACAGGTTGTTGACCGGCTGATAGACGAAGCCCAGGGTCATGTTGCGGGCTTTTTCCGGGGCCAGCTCGGTGTTGCCTCCGCCATTGTTGAGGAACTGCTGCTGGCAATCACGACCAGCGTTACCACCAGGCTGGACGACACCACCGGCACACAGCACCGGGTCGTTGTAATAGCCTTGGGTAAAGGTCGTGCTACGCGGGGCATACAGTTCGTACAGCGAAGGTGCGCGAAAGCCTTCGCTGTAGGCACCACGGACCACCAGTTGCTTGAACGGCTGATAGCGGAACGAGTATTTCGGGTTGGTGGTGCTGCCGAAGTCGCTGTATTTGTCGTGACGAACGGCGGCGGTCAGTTCAAGGCTGTCCAGCACGGGGACATTCAGTTCGGCGTATTCTGCCTTGACGCTCCTGTCACCTTCGACGCTGCCTGCGGCATCTGCGCCCAGACTGCTGACGTCGTTGACGAAAGCTTCGTACTCTTGATGCATTTTCTCTTTTCGGTATTCGCCACCTAGCGCAATGCCGGCAGGGCCTGCACCGAACCAGTCACCGATTTCCCGGCTAATACGCGCATCCAGCCCGGCCACCCGGCCCACGGCGCTTGAGTACTGGCCATGGTATTGATTGGCGTCAATCAGCGCCTGACCGGCAGCGGTCTGCGGACCAAACGGATTGAGGGTGCCATTGGCGAGGCCATTGAGCATTGCAGCATCGCTGATGTAACCATCGGTGAGCGATGACAACACTTTGTTCTGGTTGTAGGACGCGCCAACGTTGTAGTCCCAGCCACCCACCAGACCGTCGAAATTCAGCAGAAATCGTTGACTGGTATTTTGATCGCTCGATCCGCGTGGGCCTGCTGCCGTTTCTCGCCATGCGGTGCTGACCGGTTGCGTCGGGTCGAGGGTGAAATCGGTGGGGGCCGGAGTGATGCCGTTACCGGGATAGAAGGGTGACGACGAGTCCAGTGACAGCCCGGTGAGAGGCGCTGGCCCGATATCGGTATGGTTGTTGTTGCGGGCCCAGAAGTATTCGAGGCTGACGTTGTGATCGTCGGCCAGCTTGCCGGTAGCCCTGCCGAAAAAAGAGGTCTTTTCGGTTTGCGGGATCAGGTCGATGTACTCGCGAGTACTGAATCGGCAGATGCCGTTGCTGGCTATCAGGCTGGGGCCGCTGCAGTTTCTGCCCAGCGGGTTGGCGGAGTTGTCGCCCTGAAAATAATTGCCGGGATATGCCGTCCCGGAGGTCTGGTTGAGACCGCGTCCCGGTACGTAATCCTTGGCAAACGAACGATCATTGGCGTCCAGATTCTGCTGCTTGTTGTAGTTGAAGACGCCCATCACGTTAAAGCGGTCTTCTTCCAGATCACCGAAGCCCCAGCTGGCACTCATGTCCTT
The DNA here is from genome assembly GCF_000507185.2 of Pseudomonas syringae KCTC 12500. Lineage (NCBI taxonomy): Bacteria > Pseudomonadati > Pseudomonadota > Gammaproteobacteria > Pseudomonadales > Pseudomonadaceae > Pseudomonas > Pseudomonas syringae. Next base: position 2,469,940 of record NZ_AYTM02000002.1, on the reverse strand, counting down.
GGTCGCACCGCCGCCACTGGCGGTCGGCGTCTCGCCACCGAGGGTCAGGCTGCCATCGGTCAGGGATTTTTTGGTGATGAAGTTGATCACACCACCGATGGCGTCGGTGCCGTACAGCGCCGAGGCACCGTCACGCAGCACTTCCACGCGGTCGATCGCAGCGAACGGGATCATGTTCAGGTCAATGGCGCTGCCGTTGGGCGTACCCACACCGGACAACGCATTGTTGGCCAGACGTCGGCCGTTGAGCAGCACCAGCGTCTTGTTCGCACCGATGCCGCGCATGTCGGCGAAGGAGGCGCCTCCTGTTCCGGCTCCGACCGAGCCTGCGCTGTTGTTGATCGACTGGCTGCCGGTGATGCGCTGGACCATTTCCTGGGTGGTGGTCACGCCCTGTTTCTTCAGGTCGTCGGCGCGCAGGATGGTAATCGGCACGGCGGTTTCGGCATCGACCCGGCGGATCGCCGAACCGGTCACTTCTACACGTTGCAGCTGGGTCGTGGCAGGCACAACCGCTGCGCTGGTGGACACGGCCGAGCCGCTGGTGTCTGCATCGACGGCGTCTGCCGCCTGGGCACCGCTCATGCCCATGGCCAATGCGCAGAGCAGGGTACGTGGATGACGCCGGACCGCGAGGGCCAGTGGTTTGAGGGTGCAACCGGGAAGATTCATCAGCATGGTTAGTTCCGACTTGATCCAGACATTATTGAAATGGCCTTGTGAGCCCTCTGTTCCCGACGCGGTTGTGCCGAGCGGGAGTTCCACTTCTTCTTTTTCCAGCAAGCCGCTCCCCTCCAGGGGCTTTTCAGCCCACGGACAACCGCATTCACGGGGGTCGGGTCAGACGGCTTCGCGAGGCGAAGCCACCCGGTCAGTCGAGCGTCATTTCGCTGTCATGACGGATATCTTCGTAATGCCGGAGCGTTCGATGGAGGCCATGGCCTTGGCCACCTGGCCATAATTCACGGCGGTATCGGCCTGCAACTGGACGCGGATTTCCGGGTCCTTGGCCTTTTCGTCCTGCAGGCTTTTTTCCAGCAGCTCCGGGGCGATTTCCGATTTGGCGAGATAGAACTTGCCGTCCTGATCGACGCTGACCACCACCGGGTTTTTCTTCTCGGCGGGGGCGACTGCGTCGGTCTTGGGCAAGTTGACCTTGATCGCGTTGGTCATCAGCGGCGTGGTGACGATGAACACCACCAGCAGCACGAGCATCACGTCGACCAGCGGCGTGACGTTCATTTCGCTGAGTACTTCATCGCTGTCCTGAGTGGAGAAAGACATTAGCTGGCCTCCCGAACGGCATGGCCATTCTTGCTGGCGATGGGCTGGCGCGTGACGGCAAAGGCGCTGCGCTGGGCGAGGGCGTCGAAGTCGTGGGCGAAGTCATCCATGTCGGCCACGGCGAGCTTGAGGCGGCGCAGGAAGAAGTTGTAGATCAGCACTGCTGGTACGGCGACGGCGATACCCACGCCGGTGGCGACCAGCGCGTGACCGATAGGCCCGGCGACCGCTTCAAGGCTGGCCGAGCCGGTCACGCCGATGCTTTGCAGCGCTTCCATGATCCCCCAGACCGTACCGAACAGGCCGATGAAGGGCGCGGTGCTGCCGATACTGGCGAGAATCGCCTGGCCACTTTCCAGCGCGCGCCGCTCTTTTTGTATCTGCTGGCGCAGGTTGCGCTCCAGGCGGTCCGAGCGGTTGATGGTGTGCGCCAATTGTTGCGTGGTGCGCGGCGACTCATCGACCGCCATGGCTTCAAAGCCACTGTTGGCGATACGCGCCAGCGCGCCAGGGTATTGCGCAGAATGCTCGGCAGCGGTGAGCAGGTCCGGTGCGCTCCAGAACACTTTGGTGAATTGTTTGTTCTGGGACTTCTGGCGGACATACTGCGCCGACTTGATCAGCAACAGTGCCCAACTCAATACGGAAAACAGAATCAGTGCCCAGAGCACGGCCGGGACGATCATGGAAGAGAGCGATGCGTTCATGGTTTAAACCTCACCAGCTTTGATAATTGAATAGTCGGTTGTCATGCGCCGGATCATTCCGGCAACTTGAAGTCGATGGTCTGCGTCGCGAAGCCTTCTATCGGCGTGTCACCGCGTTTGGCCGGTATGAACTTCCAGTTGCGCACAGCCTCCACGGCCGCTTCGTCCAGTACCGGTTTGCCGCTGGATTTGGTCACCTCGACAGCCCCGGCGCGGCCGTTGGGCAGCACCTTGATGCGCAGAATCACGCGACCTTCCCAACTGCGTCGCAACGCCAGCCCCGGGTATTCCGGCGGCGGATTGCCCAGGCTGGCGAGCCCGGATACCGCAGCGCTTTCCTTGACCGGAGCCGGTGGCGCAGCAGGTGCCGGCGGCGCGGGCGCAGGTGTTGGCGGCGCGGGCGGGCTGGGCGCAGCAGCAGGCTTGGGCGCAGGCGGCGTCGGCTTTTTCACCGGCTCGACTTTCTTGACCGGCTTGGGCTTCTCGACCTTGGGCTTTTCCACCGGCTTGGGCGGCGGTTCGACCGCGTCCGGGTCCTCGACCGGTTGTTCCGGTTCGGGGGGAGGCGGTGGAGGCGGCGGCGGAGGTGGTGGCTCGGGCGGCGGCGGTTCCGGGGCGGGTGGTGTCGGGCTGGTCAGTTCAATGGTCATTTCCGGAACTTGTGGCGCAACTTCCGGCACGTCTGGCTGGGCCGTTTGCATGTACCACCAGATCACACCATGAATAAGTACCGACGCAGCAATCAACACCATTACTTGCGGTTTGTTAAGGCCGCCCGGGCGTGACGTATTGGCGCTGAAAGGAATACCCTGCCACGCCGTCGAAGTGTCATCGGGCGAGGGAGAGGGAACCGCTTTCATTATTACCGCATCATTCATTAACGCTCCCTCGGGTAGTTAAAGGGCAATAAAAATCCGCTCGAACAATGGGTAACTGTTCGATTGATGAAGACCTGCATATTGTGGATAGGCAGGGCAACGCGGTGGGTGCGCACACGGCGAACTCAAACGGTTAAAGGACGTCTTGAATCAGGGCACTGACATTGCAAATCCTTGCTTTCTTATCGTCATGTACGGGGACGTACAGCGATGTTCCTGAAGGCTTACATTGCAACCGCTGTGCCAGAACGCCCTAGCTGTAACCATTGATGCAGAGCGGGTGTCGCATTCGTATAACTATTTATCGATTCCCGACTTCATTGACTTCAAAACCGCACAGATGAATAAAACCTCGAACAAAAAAACAGGCAAACAATGACCCTCTGCTTGAGCAGACGCGTTCGAAAATCATGACCTGCAAGTCACTTTGTTTGATGCACCAATACTGTGTCACTAGGATCACGTTGGTGCGTTAGTTTATCAGCGCCTCATAAAACAATGCTCCGTACAGGTACGCGGTTGTGTGGACAGTTAGCGTTGTTGAAATAAAAGCCATTCCATGGGTGATGGCAAAATGAAACCACTTAAAACAAAGTGTCGGACACTCTTTATAGGTCGACCGTCTTTTAATTAAAAACAGCCCGCTATTTACTTAATTACGCGCACGGCCACGCCACGTCCTGATTCATCATCAGAACACTCAAGGCACACGCGAAATGTCTTAAGTCCAGACGTGCAGGGCCGTCGAATAACAACGCGCAGATCGGGACAAGGGTGAAGCGACCGTGCAGGCATCGCTTGAGGCAGGTGATGCCCAAGCTGTGGATTGCCAACGTAACGGTGGTCTGACGCAAGACTGATAGGGCACAGCTAGATTCCTTTCCTGGCGGGCAGCGAGACTTGTGGTCTGCCCCCCTGCACTGTTTATGGACGCTCTGACGTCCGTTAACTGCACTTTGGTGCGTGTAGGCACCCCATGAATGCAGCGCGCACCATTGGTTTATGGCACGACCGTTCCACTAGAAAGAACTGTGCCAATTTGTGTCTTTTTGTATCTGGAGGGGTACATTTTCATCTGGAGACGAGTATTTGCGGCTGCAGGGCGCAGTCACTGACCCCGGCGGGTATCAACTCGGCAGATTGGCGCGGGTGCGCCGGGAGAGGGCCGCCCGTGATTCGGGCGGCCTGTAGGTGTCGTGAGTTACCAGAACGCAGCAGGTGCGCTGAGCGCCTTGCTGAACACCTCAATGGCGCGTTCGACATCTGCCTGCGTGGTGTAGCGGCCAAGGCTGACGCGCACGCTGGCCAGGGCCTTGGCGGAGTCCATGCCCAGAGCAAGCAGCACATGCGAGGGTGCATTGCTGGCCGAGTTGCACGCGGACGTCGAGGACAACGCCAGGCTGTGGGACAACTGCGAGCTGGTGAAGCCGCTGCGGGTGATGCACAGGTTCAGGGTGTGCGGGATGCGTTGTTGCGGACAGCCATTGAGTTGTACATCCGGCAGGCTCAACAGGCCTTCGCGCAGGTGACGACTCAGCGCTTCGATACGACGGTTTTCAGCGTCGGCCTGGCTGATCGCCAAGGCAAAGGCCGTCCCCATGCCGACGATCTGATGGGTGGCCAATGTGCCCGAACGAAAGCCGCCTTCATGTCCGCCGCCGTGGATCTGCGCTTTCAACAGTGAATGCGCACGCGGGCCCACGTACAGCGCGCCAATGCCCTTGGGGCCGTAGGCCTTGTGCGCCGAGAACGACATCAGGTCGACGGCCAGACTCGCCAGATCGACCTTTACCTTGCCGACGCCCTGCGCAGCGTCCACATGAAACAGCGCACCGTGCTCGCGCACCAAGGCGCCGATGCTGGCGATATCGGTCAGTGTACCCAGCTCATTGTTCACCAGCATCAGCGACACCAGCAGCGTGTCTTCGCGCAAGGCAGCCTGTACGGCTTGAGGCTGGATCAGGCCCTGGGCGTCCGGTTTCAGCCAGGTGACGGGAAAACCCTGACGCTCCAGCGTGCTGACGGTGTCGAGCACGGCCTTGTGTTCCAGGACGCTGGTGATGATGTGGCGGCGTTGCGCGCTGGCATCCTGGGCGATGCCCTTGATCGCCAGGTTGTTGGACTCGGTAGCGCCGGAGGTCCAGACAATGGTATCGACAGGCGCACCCACCGCATCGGCCACCTGCGCGCGTGCCTGTTCAACAGCCTGCCGCGCCACCTGCCCATAACCGTGCCCGCTGGAAGCCGGATTACCGAAATGACCTTCGCGCCCCATGCAGGCAACCATGGCTTCGATGACCTGCTCATCGACAGGTGTGGTGGCGGCGTAATCCAGATAGAGCGCAGAAGTGGTCATGGGCAATTCACTTTGTAATCGAGTCAAAATCAAGGGCTGGCATAACCAGACCGATTGCTTGAAAGATTACTGATCCGCACGCGAAAAATTATTGATATTTGCACGGGCATGGACAACCAATTCGAAAAATTATTCGCTTTCACTTGATTTTTTACGATTAAAAATTCTAGGATGCTGCTTCAGACGCAGAATCGCAGTCATACACCCATCGTTCCTCACGATCAGTGTAGAGCGACTAACGCAGGAAACCGCTAATGGACAAATTCGACCGGGCAATCCTCGACATCCTGCAAACCGACTGCACCCGTTCGGTGGCGGACATCGCCGAGCGTATCGGCCTGGGCAGTACCGCGTGCTGGCGACGCATCCAAAAGCTGGAAGAGGCCGGCATCATCGACCGCCGGGTCGCGCTGCTCAATCCGCAACGGCTGAACGTATCAGTCAGCGTCTTCGCCGCCATCCGCACCAACCAGCACAACGCCGCCTGGCTCGAACAGTTTCACGCCGCCGTCGGCGAGCTGCCTGAAGTGGTCGAGTGCTATCGCATGGCGGGCGACACCGACTACATGCTGCGCATCGTGGTGGCCGACATCGCAGGGTACGACGAGGTGTACAAGCAACTGATCAGCATCCCCGGCATCAGCGACGTGAGCTCCAGCTTCGCCATGGAACAGATCAAATTCACCACCGGCCTGCCCTTGCACTACGCATCGTTTGGCGGCTGAGCGCAGCCACGCTCATCGATTGAATCGAACCCTCAGCCCGATGCCACGTCCACTTTCTTTGGCAAACGAAAAAGGTGGCTGACATGACAACCGATCACATACTCACAGACAGCGTACCCAAAGAAGACCCCGCCAGCCCGCAACTCGGCCAGTACGACCGCGAAGCAGACCCGGTCCTCGCCATGAACGCGAACAGACCCGGTGTCGGCCCGAAAAAAGGCGACGAGGTGAAGAAGCGTACGGAACACGACGAGACTTACGATGAAGGTGAGCTGGAAGTGGACGACGCCGACAGCGTCTCGGATGAGGGCGGCGGCACTCTGCCGGGCTGAGGGAGCACAAATATGGCGCTGAGGTGGTGTAACAGCTCAAACGTGTTCATGTAAGGGACGTTGAGCTGTTCACAGAGGTTGGGGATGATGAATTTCCGCCTTGCATCCATATTGCGCACTTCATGGGTAACGACAGTAGCTCCAGAGGTCAGAGCTTTGGCGATCAGCCATGGATCAGCGCCCCTTAAAAACCCTTCCATTGCCCCTGTCTTCATACCCTGGGCTTGAGCGACTAACGTTACAACCTTCACAAAAGCGGTTTGGGTATCTTCATCCGAAACGCCCCAAAAGAAGCTCGAATTATCAATCGCCCACGCCGCCAGTTCATCATGGCCTTTGGTGAGTTCATCTTTGACAGGCTCTATGCTCGCTAAAGAAAAAGCCTGATTTTGAAGCAACAACCATTGCCAGTATGCCGGGCATATCCTCATGCCGTAGTAACGGTTCTTAGCTTCAATCAGTGTGTTGGAGTCAAGAAAATACTTCACAGTGTTACTGTCTGCGCCAGCGTTCTCAACTTGACAGGCTGTATGCCGAGCAAGTTGCCTGCTTCACGCAACAGCATTCGTCCAGTCATGGCCTCGATCAGGACGGCTCTGCTCAGACGGGCGCTGTTTTTGGCAGTTGCATTCCGGTAGTAATTACCGGCACCGCCTTTCTCCTCCTGAAATGCTTTCAGTACCCTTTGGTAATACGTACCGTACTGCTCTTGCGTTACAAAGCCCAGGTCGAGGGCTCGGCGACCTATAACGAGTTTGCTGACGTGGAATCGCGTAGCAAGCTGGGCTAGATTGCTTTCCCATTCCACAGTGGTATCCCACAGGGTACGAAAGAGTGCTTCGGGAACGAGAAACTCTCCGGCTACAGCATTGCAGAAACGCTCGTCCTCTCGGCCGTTTGCAGTGCCTGCGTCAGAGACACCACTGCTGCCAATCCAGATATGTGCAAGCTCATGCATCAATGTAAACAAGCGAGCCGTTGGAGCATCAGAGCTGTTGATAAATACCAAAGGTGCCAGCGGATTGCTGATGGCGAAGCCCCGAAACTCGCTGACTTCCAGTTTGCGATGGGTATTGCCCAGCGCAATACCGCTGCGCATCACAAGCACACCGGCCGCTTCTGCGGCATCGATCAAAGCACGGCTGTACCTGTCATGATCGAGACGGGATTTTTCTGGATCGACGTCGAGGGTCCGGCGAATATCGTCCACAACCGCCTTTACAGTCGATCGGCTGTCAAAGCGGCCTACGAACGAAAGCGGCTTTTGCTCATGGTTGTGGAGATACTCCAGATACCAGTCCTGCTTTCGAATGGCATCTTTCACAGTATCCAGAAGCTCCAGACTTGGCCGCAGGGGGGCCAAGTTGCCGACCGTGCGAAGGTCTGGCAGCGGGAGCAGCTCAACAGGCGGTTGCAGAAGGAAAAGGAAGCCAAATGGAACGTGCGCGACGCTCGCCCACTTTTGCGCCTGAAGAAAAGTCGGTTTCGCCTCACCCGCTTCCCATTCCACGACCCGCTCAGGTTTCACCGGAAGCTTTCTGGCGACCTGTGCGGCAGACAAGCCTGCACGCTCGCGGGACCACGTGAGGATGCTGGGATTAACAAACGCGGCTTGGCTCATGGCGGATTAGGAATATCAAAAAGGGCTGTAGCGAGCTGATCCATATGCAGGCTGCGGCGCATGTCCGTACATTATGGGCTGACAACGCCACGGTCAATGACGGCGGCATCGCGTTAAGGCAGCCATGATGAACCTGATAATCGGGAGCGTGTAGGTAAATAATTACTTCATTTACCTACCCGGCATCATTCAAGGCCGAGAAGCAATCTCGTCCAGATGATTCAGCAGATCCAGCGGGTCTTCATACACCCTCAACGCGCCAGCGCGCTCAAGCTCGCCGATGTCGTAACCGCCCGACAGCAGGCCGACGCCGGTTGCCTTGCAGCGACGGGCCGCCAGCATGTCCCAGATCGCATCGCCGATCACCAGGCACTCGTCGATCGGAGCGTTTATCTTATTTGCAGCCGCCAGGAACAGGTCGGGGTCAGGCTTGCCGTAGCTCACGTCATCGCGCGTTACGATGTTGATCTTGTTGATGTCCAGTTTCAGCGCTTTGAGGTTGATCGTCGCCGTATCGATCCCGCCGCTGGTGGCGATGCACCACTTGAGGTTTTCCTTGTCGAGCGCCTCCAGCAACTCGACAGCGCCGGGCAATGCGATGATCTGTCCTTGCAGCCGCTCGTAAGCCTGAGCATGTTTCTCGCTGAGCCGTTCGGCTTGTTCTTCGCTGATGTTCAAGCCGGTTTCACGCGACAGTGATTTCAACATCAGCCCGCCGCTCATGCCGATCTTGCGGTGAATACGCCACATCGCAAGCGGGATCTTTTCTGCATCCAGCGCTTCTTTCCAGGCGGCGACGTTTTGATAAACGCTGTCGGTCAGCGTGCCGTCCAGGTCGAAGATGAAGGAAGTCTGGGGTCTCATAGGGTTACTCTTTTTGAATGCGGATTGACCATCTGGCGAGGTCCGGAGCGTTGTGAGTCGATACCTGTTCGGCGGTACCGGGATTGCTGCCTCATCAATGAAGCGAGGCTGTACCGGCGCTTCAAATACGGCGTTGCCAGATGGCGGGAAAGGGTTGGTTTTTTGAGGTCACACACTTTCGAGTACGTGATGGAATGGCGGTTCGATCTTTCGGGCGGTGGGTGGCCTGGTAGAAGAAAAGACTGATGGTTTTGGAGAAACTTCAGCCGGGTGGCTCTTTATCAAGCTCCTGCCGAATCAAGCATTTCTTTGCGCCTGATTGCCGAAACCATCGGAGAGCACAAGGCCTACCGACGTGACCCACAGTTTTCGGCACCGCTGCCGTGGTGGAGAAAGCCCAGGAAGCCCAGCAGCATACTGGTCAGCGCCTTAAAGCGAGTTTCACCAATTAAAGATTGAGCGTGGTACGCGGGGTCAGGTTGGGGTCTGGCCTGACTGCCTGGGTATTTGCGAAAGAGTGCGCATAGTCACACTGCTTTTTTACAATTTGTTTAATTACGTTACCGAACAGGCGACCTAAAATCGTGCGTTTGCCATGCAAGGGAAGCAAACGATGAGCATCCACCAGTTGCGTAAGGATGTAGAAGAGCACTTTCAGCGATTTGAGCGTGCGCCTTTCAAAGAGGCCTGGCGTCGGCGTGATGCTCGTATCTGTTTGATCTGGATGATCGCATGGATATTGGCACTCTCCGCGACACTGATATTTTTGCCTTGGACCAAGCTAGCTGACTGCATGCCTGCGTTGATTCCTGCGCTTCTGATATCCATGATCTGCGCATTTCGATTGGCTGAGATCTATGAGTTGGTTCGCGCAGATCAAATGGGCGCTGGACCGCTCACGACACCTTTGGAGCGTTCGCAATTGCGGCAGCAATGGTTTTGCACCCGTTATAGCTGTAGTTCTGCCGAGCTCGTCGATAAGGCAAGGGTGATGAGACACTTGTGGGAGGAACGTCAAGAACTCAAGCGGCTGGCCAGCAACGATACGATGGGGCCACGCATCGCTGCTTTCTTTCGTCTCCCTGACCCTGCCCGATTCATCGGAACGCTGTTTGCCATCGCCGCGATCTTTACAACAATGATCACCTTGGGCAGCAACATCGACGCCATTTTCGCCGCCGTACAAGACTGGCGAACAATAGGCTTCAATATCCTACTCGGCACGCTCTTGTGCGCCGAAATCGTGTGGCTTTGGATCATGGTCACCGGCATGATCAGCGAGATAGGCCCTTCATTGCTTGAACAGCTTGGACTGTTGCCCATAAGCAGCCGTCGAGTTTATCGGTATTTGCTTGCAGTACATGGTGCGAGTGAGCCTGTAACGCCTGTTCCCAAGGCAACGCGTGGATTGCTGAAGATGAGCTCTTTGTTCTTTATGCCCGTTAGCGAGGTATGGGCAAAGGTGCGGACGCGTTTTTTGACAGGCTCGGCGGTCGGGGCCTGAATGAGGTGCTGAGATGACCATCGTGCCAATGCTCCGCGTTGGCATGCAGCTCGTGACGCTCTGCGTCACAAAGCTACAGTCTGGCAAGGCAGCCTAAGGGCCTAAGGGCCTAAGGAATCGCGTGTAATCAAAGTGATTACTGGTGAGTGTCCGCATTCTCAGCCGGATAAAACTCGCCCTGGCTCCCCATTCTTTCCAATCTATCGCGAACGAGCGCCTCGACGTTGGCTACTGCAGCCTTATCGTCGGGGTCGACCAGTTGCAGGCACAGGCGCCGGGCGTTCTGATCGTGGGTTCCCTCGCTGAGCATGTCGTGGGTAGGGACTTGTTTGCCACGCCACAGACATAACTCGGTATGAGTACCGCCGAGCCATATTTCGTTGACTGATCTGAGGTCAGTGGAAGCCAGTTGGTCCACAGTGATCGTCTTGTCCATTGCGCTGTACCTTTTCAGTGAGTCGATACAGGTCAGACGAACAGCCGCCGCGGATCGTTCCCGGCGTCGGCTGTTCAACAGCGCCAACGGTGAAGAGTCGACGCCCTGAATCAATCGACAGGCAAGGCTTTACTTCTTCAGCCAACCCTCAACAACATCGGAACCATGTTCGGCCTTCCATTCTTTCAGAATCTTGTGATTCCCACCCTTGGTCTCGATCACTTCACCGGTTTTCGGGTTCTTATAAACCTTGAGTTCACGCGGTTTGCGTTTGCCCGCAGGTTTTTCAACGGTCTGGCCACGGGAAGAGCTCTGTGGGTCCAGCAGATTGATGATGTGCTTCAGGCTGAAACCATATTGCTCAAGCAGCTTGCGCAGCTTGGTTTCGAACTCGATCTCCTTCTTGAGCCCTTGGTCGCCTTTCATTGCTTCCAATGCCTGGAGTTGCTCGGCGAGATGTTTTTCCAGCTGGCGGAATTCTGCGAGTTTGGACATGGTGTTTTCCTTATAATCAGGTGTGCGTAGTTATTGAGAGAGATCATACCCGTTACAAGTTCAGCCTATTTTCCTCAGAGGCGCGGTGGCTTCCAATACGCTGTAGTGACACGATAAGCCTGATTGCCCGGGCTTCCGGTTATTTTCAGAAAATGCGATTTCACGAGCGCAGAATCAACAGCGATTTTGGTCTATCCGTGTTGCAAGCTCGAGGGAGGTTTTGATTGGCCTATTTGCTGACGCAGTAAACAGTGGTTCCGTCTATTCGCTGCGCGGCAGCGAAAAGCCTGTGAAGACGTGGCCGAACGACCACATCTTCACACTGGCTTTATTTAGGACTTGGCCCAAAACGGTTAGGTCCTGGATGACCTTCCTGAATCAGGAACACAAGGTTGGCAATCGGTACCAGCAGCCACCAGCCGCTGCGATCCGTGTCGTGCAACCTGCGAACACCCACCGCGATACCTGGGACCAACACGGCCAGGGAGTAAAGGTTAGCGATAATGCCGCCATCCCCGATCAACCCGCCGATAAAGCCGAGGACAATCGAGATCAAGATGTTGAACAGAAAGAACATCCAGTATTCTTTTCTGCGTGCCCTGCCCGTGAACACCGCGTATTTTTTCAGAACTTCTGTATACCAGCTCCACGCAGGCGGGTTATCGGTGCTCGCACTGGCTGGCGAAATAACCAACTGCGGAGCCCCGCAGTGCGGACACGTACCAGCGTCATCACTGATTTCCTTTGCACAACCACGACAAAATACCATCTCATTCTTCCCTAAATCAGTTAGCTATTAATCCAAAAAATATCAGCAGCGATACTGCTGACAAGACAGTGCCTGCTATCGCTATTCCGTTTCCAGGCAACTTTTTGTTGATGCTGATGACGCCCAGAACCAGTCCGGCTATCGAGCACATGCCGAGCCCGACGACGGTGTCCAGATCCCATTCACCATCGTCGAACAGCGCCAGCGAGCAGAGGATGCCCAGCACCAGAGAGACGATAGCCATCCACGGGGAACCGGTCTGTTGTAGCTGTTTCGCGGGAGTTGCGGAGACCTGACTGGCGCCACATTGCGGGCAGTTGAGTGCCGTTTCATGTATTTCCTTTGCGCAGCCACGACAGAAGACCATCGCCATTTTATTTCCTTATATCGAGTAGCTTTCAGACCACCAACAAGCGTTTGAATGCCCGCAAATTCTGGGTTAAAAGGTTTGTATTGCCAAGAATTAGTTAGTTTTATTTATAATTTTGGCGACTGCGCAACGTTTTGAGGTGTTTTGCAGTCAGTTATTTACGTTGGCGTGTTGCATCAGCCGAAATGGGAGCGCCTGTTCCAGGTTTCAGTGGGCTTTCGTGTCTGGCACGAAAGCAGGCAACTAAAGGTGAGGCGAGCGGTTCAGGCGCTGTCAGTTCACGAGGTCAACGGCGTTGCCCTCAGTGCTGGCGTTGAGCTCATTGGCATGGTTGCCACTGAGCAGAATTTCAAAGCGGTTACCGTTGGCATCGGCTTCTAATGATTTAAGTGCGGTGGCATCGCCGGCGAGGTTGAGAACCACCTTCAGCGTACCGTCGTAGCCGTTACCCAGCCCGGTGAAGCCCAGTGCGGACACGCCGATCATGTCATGGCCGTTGCCATTGAAGTCGGTGGGCTGTAGCTGCCACTGGCATCGTTGCGGTAGCTGTCGCTGAGCTGGGTATACACGAAGGTGTCGGCACCCGCGCCGCCGCTCAGGGTGTCCCCGCCTGCGCCGCCGAATAACCGATCATTGCCCGCACCCGCTTCGACTGTGCCGCGGCCAGCGCCGGCTCTGAGCGTTTCGCTGCCGTCGGTGCCCACCAGCTGTGGTGCGACGCCAGTAATGCGGCCTCGTGATAGCAGTGGGCCTTATCCGAAGGTGCAATAAGCGGCGGGTTTGAAGTACGTCGTTACGCGGCAGCCGTTAGTGCTGAGGAAGAATACGGCTGGGATCAGGCATCACTCCAACCGTAATCGAGCTACTTGCCCATGGCAAAGGCTGCGTGAGTGGCCAAAGATTCCTGGATTCGCGCAATCAGTGCTTCTTCATCTGGATAGAAGAACCGTTGTCGGGATTTTGTGTAGTGCCCTGATCTTTATTCGATGTGTCAAAACACCCTGAGAGACCTGCCGACAGGAAAGCGGCAAGGCAAATTATCTGGAGATGGCTCATGATGTGCTCCATGGTTGATTATCGAAGTGAGGCGACGAAGACTGGACGTCGCGCCTATCACTGACTGAACAGGCACATAGTGCTTTCAAACGCTCGATTGGCCATGGCCTCAAGGGGAAGCTTGCGGTGGGTGTCTGACAGCACTTCCAACCCCCACGGGCCCTCATAACCTGCAGCTTGAACCGCGTTGATAAAAGCCGGGATGTCGAAGGTCCCATCGCCCGGCAGGACACGTTTATGAATGGTGTCCATCCACAGCGGCTCGATGGGGTACTTGTGCGCATCGTTCAGCTCGACCGACTTGATGAACCGGGCCGGGATTCGGGCGATTTCACTGAAGTCGATACCGCCACGCTGCAGGTGCCAGATATCGAGTAGCAGACCTCCATTGGGCTGATCAGCGCCTTCCACAATCGCCAAGGCAGTGTCGATGGTGCGCACGTTACTGAACGGCATGATTTCCAGGACTATATTGGAACCGACCGCGGCAGCTTCCTGGCAGAGCAAAGTGAACTCCTTGACCATGAGATCAATGTCCGTCAGGTCTTCTCCTATCCCAGGGCCGATTTTGATTGAGCGAACGCCCAAGGCTTCAGCTGCTTCGAGCAGTTCATGGCGAACTTTGTCTGACTGGCGTCGACGCTCGCCTGAGTGGTACCAGTCCACCAGGAATTCCAGTTCAATATGCTCGATACCGTTCTGCTTCAGGATGGTTTTCATCGCCGGGTAACCGATCTCATCCATCGTCGCCATCATGCCGTTGTGCACCAACCCGATACCCTTGAAGCCAGCCTGGCCCGCCGCCTCCATACGATCTCTGAAGGAAAAAGGGCTCACTTCTGTAGGGCCCATCGGGTAAACGTCACCGGCAATAGTCCAGTAGGCTGCGAGAAGTTCTACGTGTTGATGGGTCATTGCTTTTTCTGCCTCTCAATCTGTTCTGAATAACTTGGTAACCAGACTAAGGTAGAGCTTTGCTACGATAAACCCGTAATCAGTCCTCACAGAGTAGAGCTGGAGTTGACAATGCCTCAGGTTGAACAGGCTTTGAGCGGAGTTGTTATTTTCGTTACAGCGGCAAGAGCCGGAAGCTTTACTTCAGCCGCCGACCGGCTGGGCATAACCAAATCAGCAGTGGGCAAGAGCATCGCCAAGCTGGAAGAAAGGCTGGGTTGTAAGCTTTTTCATCGATCCACTCGCAGCTTGGGGCTCACCGTTGACGGAGAGGCTTATTTCGCAAGCTGCTCATTAGCCGTGGATGAAGTTCTCGCTGCTGAAGCATTTCTGACGAGCAACCAGAAGACGCCTGGCGGGCGCCTGCGAATCGATCTGCCCGCCGCCTATGGACGTAGCGTCGTTCTTCCGGTGTTACTGGATATCCTTGAAGCCAATCCCGGCCTCAAGTTGACGGTGACGTTTAACGATAGCGTGATCGATCTGATCGAAGAGGGTGTCGATCTCAGTATTCGATTCGGGGCGCTCAAAGACACAAGCGGCCTGGTCGCGAGGCGCCTGGCTGTACAGAAGCAGATCATCTGCGCTGCGCCTCGTTACATTCAAAAACACGGCTACCCGGAGTCTCCCGAAGACCTTCAGCAGCACCGCTGTATCGTCAACTATCGTAGAGGCCAGCGGGTAAGCTGGACGGTCCTGGATGAAAGCGGCGAGCTCGCGCGGATCACTCCACCGGGTACCCATGAGGTCGGCGACGGGGATGCGATCATTTCCATGGCTGCGGCCGGTCAGGGGATCTGTCAGATGCCCGGCTCTTTGATCCGCGATCATCTAAAGGATGGCAGGCTGGTTCCCGTCCTGGAGAAATACCACCCGGATGACGTGGCCATCCACGCAGTCTGGCCTCAGACGCGGCACCTGCAGCCGAAGGTAAGACGTGTCGTGGATGAGCTTGTTGCCCGGGCCGAGAGGGGTGACCTGAGCTGATCCTGTCGGGCGACTGGACGTTCGCAGCCCGCTCAAACCCGACTGAACTGTGGAGCCCTCGCGGGGACTGAACTTAATACCCCTTTAAGGAGCCAGCCCCATGAACAGCGATCAACTCAATCAATACGATGCCGAGCGCCTTCACCAGCGCGTAGCGGCCGAACTGGGCATTACTGCCGAAGAACTGACCACCTGGATGATCAACGATATCGAACGCGTGACCGAGGGCGGCAAGGATGTCGGGCACATGGTGGTCTTCCGCGAGTCGACCCCTGCGCAGGTTCTCGACAAGGTTCAGCACAAGCAAAGCCATTTCACGGCCATGACCGGTGTGATCGATCTGAGCTAAGTGCAGCGGGCTTTGAGGTCAAAGCCCGCAGACTCAATAGCCCGCCCCCGTACCCGCGCCTGTCACGATCGCAATCCCGGAACTGGTGCCCAGGCGTGTTGCGCCAGCTTCGATCATGGCTCTGGCCGTCGCCACGTCACGCACCCCGCCAGACGCCTTGACGCCGATGTCAGGGCCTACCACACGGCGCATCAGCGCCACATCCTCAAGCGTCGCGCCACTACGGCTGAAGCCGGTGGAGGTCTTGACGAATGCCACGCCCAAGTCGCGGCAGATCTCGCAGGCGCGCACCTTCTGCGCCTCATCGAGCAGGCAGGTCTCCAGGATCACCTTGAGCGGCACGCTGCCACAGGCCTGCAGCACCGCAGCGATATCGTCGCGGACCTCATCGAACAGGCCGTCCTTGAGCCAGCCGATGTTCAGCACCATGTCGATTTCCTGAGCGCCGGCGGCGATCGTCAGGGCTGCTTCCGACGCCTTGCTGGCACTCAGCCCGGCGCCTAGTGGAAAGCCCACCACCGCACAGACCTTCACGGCAGACCCGGCCAGTTGTCGAGCGGCAAAAGGCACCTGGCTGGAGTTCACGCACACCGAGTAGAAGCCGTGTTCCCGGGCTTCGAGGCAAAGCGTGGCAATCTGCTCTCGGCTGGCATCTGCCGCCAACAAGGTGTGATCGATGGCCTGGGCCAGTGCAGCGGGTTCTAGCGAATTCATCAACGGATTCCTGTCATCAGTAAAAACACTTGGGTGGATACCCATAAGTTAAAAAATTAACACTTGGTGTTACTCTAGCGACACCACTAACGGATTGCCGAGATGCCCATGGACGTCAAGAAAACCGACCGCATCAAACAGATTCAACAGGCCCTGCAAGATCAGAAAGCCATCCATCTGCGGGAGATGGCGGCGCTGCTTGAGGTGTCCGAAATGACCTTGCGCCGCGACCTCAGCCGGCACCCCGAGCAATTACGGCTGCTGGGTGGCTACATCACTCGCGCCCACGATGATCCTGAGCCGGGGGATTACCGGGTCAGCGAGCAGGGCACCCGCCATGTCGAGGAGAAGCGCCGCATCGGCAAGCTGGCCGCCACGTTCATCCGGCCCGGCGACACCGTGTTTTTCGACTGCGGTACAACGATCCCCTTCGTGGTCGACTTCATCCCCGACGAGCTGGAGTTCACCGCGGTGTGCAACTCGCTCAACGTGCTGCTCAAGCTGCAGCAGAAACCCAACTGCAGCATCGTCCTGTGCGGCGGCATCTTCCACCGCAAGAACCAGGTGTTCGAGAGCCATGCCGAAACCAGCATCCTTGATGGCGTGCGCCTGACCTGGGCGTTTGTCTCGGCGGCCGGGGTCAGCCTGGACTGCGGTGTCACCTGCTTCAATTTCCACGAGGTGGAGGTCAAGCAGAAGGTCATGCGCCAGGCCCGGCAAAGCCTGCTGCTGGCCGATCACTCCAAATTCGACGCCGTACGCACTGCGCACTTCGGTGCCTTGAGCGATTTCCATTGCGTGGTCAGCGACAAGAAAATCCCGCGTAGCTACCGCGAGGCCATTGAGGCCGGCGGCGCGCAGCTGGTGCTCTAGATGCATCACGGTTGCAGCGCCCGGCGTTCGGGGGCGTTCAGGTAACCGGTGGTCACGCTGAACTCGGCGCTGGCACCGGGCGCGAGGCTGCGCACGTTGCCTTTGGCGAGTTCGGCGCGGTAGCCCTCCGGTTCGCAGGTGGCCGGCAAGATGAAGGCCGCCACCTGCAGATCGGTGTTATGCAGGATCCAGCGCGCGGCATGTTCAAATTGCCGCGGGCTGTAGCGGGTGTAGAACGCCGCGCCGTCGGGATGATCAAGGAAGAAATGCGCCTGTCCCTGAGCGTCGCTGCGCACGTCATCGAAGAAGCAGACGATCTCCGGGTCATACAGCGCGGGCGAGTCGAGCACCTCGAGGCGGGTCGGGTCCTGACTGAGCTCGGCGATATAGGCGTTCCAGGCTGGGGTCGGCCGCACATGGGCCGGCACGCTGGCGCGTACCCGTGTGCGCTCGCAGCCCAGGGGCTGGGTGAGGCGCGCGCCGTCGACGTAGGCGTAGTTCATGTGCGCCATGTACATCAGGTCCATGGCCTTGCCGGCCAGATTGACCACCTGCATGCCGATCTCGAACAGCCCGCTGGCCGGTCGCAGGGTCACGCTCGGGCTGGCCCGGTAATGGTCGCCGAAACCCTGCACGTATTCGTAAGTGCCGCCGAGGCGCAGATAAGCGCCGTGCTCGTCTTCGCCTGCCTGCAGCCAGGCATCGTCCATCGGCGCGCAGGGCATTTCGCCGTGCAGCGTATGATCATCCTCGGGCCCCGGGCAACCGTTGCGCAGCAGGCCGCTGTGAAACATGAAACAGCCGTAGGTGCCGATCACGCTGGCACTGGGCCGCGGCTGGGTGAACATATTGAGCATGGTCAAATCAACGCCGTCGAATTCGGCCGACCAGATCATTTGCCCCTGCCAGGGCAGGATCACCAGCTTGCCGCGACTGTTTTCCAGTGACAGCGCCTTGACCCCGCTGGGGTAGGTCCAGGCACGCACGCTGAAATTCGCGGATTCGAGCAGCAGCCGGCTGGTCTGGTCCCAGAGCTGTGGATAGAGCGGCAGGCGCAACGCTTCGCTACTCATTGCGCCACCGCCGTGGCCGAGCCACCCAGCACCGGTTGCGGCTGACGCATGCAATACACTGCGTACATCACGATGGCCACGAAGCACAGCAGCGGCACGCTATAGGCAATCTGCATGTTGCCGCCATTGGCATCGCTGAGCAGACCCTGGAAGATCGGCATCACGCCACCGCCAATGATGCTCATCACCAGCAACGAGCCGCCGACACCGGTGTCCTCGCCGAGCCCGTCAATGGTCAGACCATAGATGGTCGGCCAGCAAGGCCCGAGAAACACACTGACACCCACGGCGGCATACACCGCAGTGATGTTCGGCACCAGGATGGTGTAAGCCAGCAGCACGATGCACAGCACGCCATACACCGCGAGAACCTTGGCCGGGTGCATTTTGCGCATCAGCAGGTTGGCGATCATCTTGCCGATAAAATAGGCAGCAAAGGTGGTCAGCAGGAACCACGAGGCACTGCGCTCGTTCATCCCGCCCATTTGCATGGCCAGGCGAATGGTGAAGCTCCACACCCCGACCTGCGCGCCAACGTAGAGGAACTGCGCCAGCACACCGAAGCAGAAGCGCGGATTGCGCCGCAGGCGGCCGAGGCTCTGGCCGATGCTCGCCCGCGGTTCGCTGACGGTGCCGTTGCCCTTGCACGCGGGGAAGCGGGTGATGGCGATCAGGATGAACATCAATATGAGTACCGCGATCATCCATTTGTACGGCAGCAGGGTCGACTGGATCATTTGCAATTGCTGCGCCGCAGCCTCACTGGCGCTCATCTGGGCCAACTGTTCGCGCGTGGCGTCGGTGTCCTTGAACATCACGAAGCTGCCGACGTAAACCCCGGTCATGGCGCCGAACGGGTGGAAGGTCTGCGAGATGTTCAGGCGCCGTGTGCCGGTTTCCCGTGGCCCCATCAGTGTCGAATAGGTGTTGCACGCGGTCTCGAGAAACGACAGGCCGGCGGCGATGACGAACAGTGCCATCAGGAACATGCCGTACTTGGCGGTCGACGCCGCTGGAAAGAACAGGGCGCAGCCGAACAGGTACAGCATCAGGCCGATGAGAATGGTGGTCTTGTAGCTGAAGCGGCGCACCACCAGTGCGGCCGGAATGGCGACGAAAAAGTAGCCCAGATAGAACGCCGACTGGACGAAAGCGGTCTGGAAGTCGCTGAGCAGGAAGGCCTTCTTGAAGTGCGCGATGAGTACATCGTTCATGCTCGCGGCCGCCGCCCACAGGGCGAAGATGCTGCAGAGCAGGATGAAGGCGAACCATGGCGTGCGGTTCAGGTAGAACCCGTCCGGGGTTTGTTGCAGCGCAGGCTTATTCATTATTGTTCTCCGCGAGATGCTGGTGAGTGTCAGTTGGCCGATGCATCGAGGAAGCGCGCAAACGTCGGCGCATCGGGGTAAGAAGATTGCGTGCCGAGGCCGGTGACCGAGCAGGCCGAGTAGGCCACCGCCTGGTGCATGGCCTGGCGAATATTGCCGTCCTGACTCCAGTGCCGGGCGAAGCAGCCAATGAAGGCGTCACCGGCACCGGTGGTGTCACGCGCCTGAACCTTGACCCCTGGCATCTGCCACTCGCCTTCGGCGCCGACGTACAGCGCCCCTTGTTCGCCCAGGGTGACGATGACGTGGCGTACGCCCAGCGCAACCAATTGGCGTGCAGCCTGAGCCGCTTCCTCGGCGCACGTCACCGGCTGGCCGCTGATCAGAGCCAGCTCGCTCTCATTGGGGATCAGGAAATCCAGCTGCGCCAGGTGCTCGCGGCTCAGGCCGGCCAAGGCCGGCGCCGGATTGAGCAGCACCGGGATGGCATGCCGATGAGCGAAGGCGATGGCGTGGTAAACGGTCGCCAGCTCGACTTCCAGTTGCAGCACGATCAATGCGCAATCGCGCAGCTGCGCCTCGGCGCGGTCGATATCGGCCGGGCTCAGGTGGGCATTGGCGCCTTTGACGATGAGGATGCTGTTATGGGAGTTCTCCTGGACGAAGATCGGCGCGACGCCGCTCGACACGCCCGGCACCCGTTCAACGAAGCGCGTATCAATGCCCAGTCGCTGAAAGTTGGCCAGGGTGGTATCGGCAAAAGCATCGTCGCCGACCTTGCTGAGCATCAGCACGTCGGCACCCAGCAGCGCAGCGGCGGCGGCCTGATTGGCACCCTTGCCACCGCACCCCATGGCAAAACGCGGTGCTTCGAGCGTTTCGCCCTGGGCAGGCATGCGTTCGATGTAAGTGATCAGGTCGACCATGTTGCTGCCGATGACTGCAATCTTGCTCATTGTTATTTTGACCTCACCAGCGCCGATGGAAGCCTCGACGGCTTTATTTATGTTATTTAAATAACATTTTCTGTGAGGATTCAATCTTTATTTTTTGATGTGAGCGCGCGCTATCAAAACGCCTGCAAGGCGTTTCGGTGGCGGTTCCGGATCAGAGGCAGGGAAATCGAGCGACTGCCTTCGCCGCCTTATTGCGGTTTGAATCCGGCAATGTCTTTCTCTGGATGCTCAACGTTCTGTCTATTCCAGCCACAATCCGCTCGTCTTTTTGTATGCATGATTTCGAGGACAAACAGAGTACAAAGGGCATAGCAGTGACGCTGCTTTACCTTGGTTTTCGTGTTTCACGGGGTTGTGACCAAAATGCATGCTTTGGGCGATAACAGCCCGTCAGACGGGCCTGACCAGGCTTACAGCCCTCTCACTTTCGCAAATGAATAAGTCACCAGACAATCGGCTTATCGTCCCAGTCCCAAAAGGTCCCGCTGTCGGCCGGTCCATGCGCGCCCACCACCTCAATGATGCGATCCGCCGAGAAAGCCGGTTCGAACAGTTGGCCTTCGGGCACGTTCGCCTGGAATGGCTGAGACAGCTCCGTGTCAGTCGTGCCAGGGTGTATTGCCAGGACAGTAGAGGCCGGATTCAGGCGTTTCAATTCGATACTGGCCGTGTGCAGCAACTGGTTGAGCGCTGCTTTGCTGGCTCTGTAGCTGTACCAGCCCCCCAGGCGGTTATCGCCAATAGAGCCAACCCTCGCGGAGAGCGCCGCGAAGGTAGAAGGTTGTTTGCGCAATAGCGGGAGCAGGTGTTTGAGCAGCAGGATCGGTGCAAAGGTGTTGGTCGCGAAACTCGCCTGCAGGCTCGCAAGTGTCAGTTGTGCCAGACCCTTTTCTGCTTTCGCACCGTCCTGATGAAGGATGCCAAGCGTACTGATGACAAGGTGCAGATGATCGCATCCATCCAGCGTCTCGCTCACGAGTGCCTCGAGGGATTGTTCATTGCGCGCGTCGCAGTCGACGCGTTTGATGCGTTGGCCATATTGCTCTGCAAGCGTTGCCAGCTCTGTGGAAGTGCTGGCTTGTCGCGCGACCGCCCATACCTGAGCCACATCATCGCGAGCAAGCAACGCCGCGCACAGTGCCAAGCCGATACCTCGGCTGGCTCCGCATATCAGCACGTTAGCCTCGCTGTTCAGTTCGGGTATCAAACTCATAAGGCACCTTGAGGAGCATGGTTGAAGTGTTTTTGACTTCTATGAGGCAACTATAGCCCTACCGCCTCGCCAACAACCGCGCCAACCCAGCCGTCACCACGACAGCCAGTAAAACGGCAGCCGCGATAGACAGAAGCGCGCCCCATTGCAATATGGAGTACCTGAGGGTCAGGTAGAAACTCACCACCCCGACCGCGCCAATGGCATTGCCGCGGATTATCGCCGCCAGTTCATAACGCCCGCCTTGCACGTGGACGAACACTGCAAGCGGCCAGGCGATCACCGGGATCGGCGCGAGCAGCCCACTGACCACAGGCCCGAGCCAGGTTGCGCTTGCGGTAATCGCCAGCAGCAGAAGGGTGGCGGTCAGCATTCGCATCGGAATGACCCAGCGCGGCAGTGCCACGTATGACGCTACGCCCGGCGGTGCCTGTTTCGAGGTGGCAACGATGATCAACGCAACCATCAGCAGCGTGAACATGATCGACAGCGCCAGTAAGCCCAACAGGTTCATCAAAAAGGCCGTTGCGCCATACACCGCCAGGGCCAGGATGCATCCCGTCAACGCTGAAACGCGTCGAGTGACCAGGAAATAAAACAGATAAGTCGCCTGAATCGCCGCCAGTCCGGCCAGTGCGCCGGGCACCGCCATCGAGGCGAATTGGGTGCCTTGCTCGAGGCTGAGAAACAACATGACCAGCGCCGAGGTCATCGGCAGGCCGGAAAGCAGCCCTGCCACGCCGGTGCCCCAGCGCCTGGCCGCCAATGAGATGGCCAGCATGAGCGCGGGGGTGATGAGTAACTTGAGGTAGAAGGCCGTCATGCAGAAAACTTCACATCCGAAGGTGGGCTGAATGCTAAACCTTTTGACGGTGGGTAACGATGTATGTCAGCGCTTACTCCATCGCTCGATAGCCAGAAACAGAAAAGCCCGGCGAACCGGGCTTTCTGAAAACGGGCAGTGCTTATTTAGCGGTCTTCAGCTTGATCACATCACCAGAAACGGTGGTGGTGTAGCCGTTCAGGACCCAGGCCCAGAACCACTTCTCCTGCACTTGGGTATTGATCAGCGCATCACCACCCTTGGCCTGAATGGCGCTGTTCTGCGCACGAACAAAACGGTCGTTCTGACGAATCGGGATCAGGCCGAACAGCATCAGGCCGGTGGCGCTTGCTTCACTGTGACCTACGACGGTGTATTGGCTGCTGTCGTATTGCGGGGTTTTCATAGGGGTGCCGGTGCAACCTGCCAGAACCAGACCACATACTGCTGCGGCGACAACTTTACTAACTGACTTCACGATAAAACTCCATGGAAAACGCCCGGATCCAAATCTCGGGCGGCGGTACTTTACTCGTCGGGTTCATGCTTGAGGTAATTTTTTGAAATTGCCTCACAGCGCGCTCACGACCGAGCATCCGCCAACTCCGAGAGTGGCTGTTTTCCAGTTGTAGCGGGGCGCTCCACCTCCGAGATATTCAGCACGCCTGCAAAAGTATTAACGCAGCAGGCGGAAGGTTTCACGCACATGCTCGGTGAGCGTTTTCGGGTTTTCCATGGCCGCGAAGTGGCCGCCGTGCTCGGCTTCCGCGAAGAACCGCAGATCGTCGAAACGCGCCTGCGCCCAGCGCCGTGACAGGCGCAGCAGCTCGCCCGGAAACATGCTCACGCCCGCAGGTATAGGCATCGCAGGGGCAGGGCCTTGCTGTTGCATTTCGCGCATCCCTTCCCAATAGAAACGGATCGAGCTGGGGCCGGCATTGGGCAGCCAGTACAGCATGATGTCGTCGATCAGCGCATCGAGCTCGATGACCCGCTCAGGCTCGCCGCCGCTGTCGGAGGCATCCTGAAACAGCGCATACACCCACGCCGCCAGGCCAACGGGCGAATCCGACAGGGCGAAGCCTACTGACTGCGGCCGGGTGCTGTGCACTTTCATGTAACCGGAAAGCTCTCGGTCGTAGCGCTGCGCATCGGCCAACATGCGCTGTTCTTCAGGCGTGGCCTGGGCGATTTCCGCCTCGGTGGCTTGGTACATCACCATGTTCAGGTGAATGCCGATCAGGCCAGGCGGGCGCATGTGCCCAAGGGCGGTGGTCACGGCCGCGCCCCAATCCCCACCCTGAGCGGCCCAGCGCTGGCCATAGCCCAAACGCTCCATCAACTGCGCCCAGGCCGCCGCCGTTTTGCCCACGCCCCGGCCTGTAGAACGCGGCTTATCACTGAAACCAAAACCCGGTAGCGCCGGGATCACCAAATGGAACGCATCACTGGCCTGCCCACCATGGGCGACAGGGTCGGTGAGTGGCCCGATCATCTTCCTGAACTCAAGAATCGAGCCCGGCCAACCGTGGGTCATCAGCAAGGGCAAGGCGTCAGGGTGAGGCGAACGGATGTGCAGAAAGTGAATACCAAGGCCGTCGATCTCGACCCGGCTGCTATTCCACTGGTTGAGCTGGGCTTCGGTGGCCCGCCAGTCATAGCCACTGCGCCAGCGCTCGACCAGCGCGCGCAGTCGCTCGAGCCGTGGTCCCTGACTGTTGTCGGACACGGTCTCCGGATCAGGCCAGCGGGTTTGCGCCAGGCGCTGAGCCAGATCGTCGAGTTGCACCTGGGGGATTTGAATAGGAAAGGGCTCGATAAGGTAGGTCATTGTTTGCTCCCTTGCACATGGGTACGGGCCAGCGTGTCACGCACGGACGCCCATTCACGTTGGCCATAGCGGTCGTTATCCAGATTGAGCAGCTTGCCGCGCCCGCTCATCATGTCGCGCAGGTATTGCATGCCCTGCCAGGCCGGGAACGGCTTGTCACTGGCAGGCGTGAGCGCACGCACCACGCCGACGAGGGTGGACAGCGTGCCGATATTGCCGGGGCGCAGGGTGCGGTAGCGCTGCCCGGTCAGCTCGGTGAGGAGGCTGGCGATCTGCGCAGGCGACAGACTGTTACCGGCAATGCGCAGAAAACGCGGCGTGTGGGGATCCAGCGCGGCATCGGCGGTGAAGGCGGCTACGTCGTCTTTGGCGGTGAAGTCCAGCAACTGTTGTGCATCACCAAAATGCAGCACCCGCCGTCCGGGCAGCACGATCGGTGCATCGCCTTCGAGCAGCTCCAGAAAGCCGCCGTTGAGGATCGAGGTCACGTTGATGTCGGCCGCATCAAGCTGGGTGAGAAAGCGTCGGCGAAGGTCCAGGTTGCGGTTATCGCCAGGCCGGGTACGGGTGTAGTCGAGCGAATAATCCGAGGGAATGAACCTGGGCACGCCAGCGGCTACCGCAGCCTCCAACAGCCTGCCCTGCTGCCCGATGATCACCTCTTCGAGGCCGTTGAGCGTAGACACCACACAACCCGAGCCGGCAATGGCACGGCGCAGGCCCTGAGCGTCATCCAGTGAAACAGGCGTGATCGTCGTGGTGCTGTTGCGCAGGCCATTCAGCCTGGCTGGTTCAGTGCCCGGTCGAACCAGCGCTATGACATTGGCACCGCGCTCTGCCAAGGCCCGAACGACGCGGTGGCCCAAATCTCCCGTAGCGCCAGCAACCACAATGGGTAAAGCAGTCGCGTGATTCACAAAGCGCTTCCTTGGTCGTTATGAATAGGTAGAAACGGCGTTTACCTGCTTCCATTTAACTGAACGTTACCGTTTAGTTGACGAACAAACAAGCGGGCTGTAAGTTGCCGGCCATGATAGCGATCAAGACCAAATCCAAAGGCGGCAGGCCCAGGCAAGACCAGGCGGGCGAGGCCGAGCGTCGATTGCTGGATGCCGCGCTGCAGCGCTTTCTGGCCTGTGGTTTCGAAGGCACCTCATGCGAAGACATCGCCCGCGCCGCAGGTGCCAGCAAAGCCACCCTCTATGCCCGTTACGCCAACAAGGAAGCGCTGTTCGAAGCCGTGGTGCGACACCACGTAGCCACCTTGCTGGTGCCCGCCGAAACAATCCCCGCGCTCCCACTCGAAGGCCGCCTGCGGCACGTGGGCCACGGCATCCTCGAACACGCGCTGCAAGCCGATACCCTGGCCATGATGCGCCTGGTGATCGCCACCTCTAACCGCACCCCGCTGCTGGCGGCTGAGGTCAACCGCATCGGATGGGAAGGCGGTTTCATCAGAGTACGTTCGGCGATCTTGGCGGGCCCGGACCAGCCCACTGACCCTGACGCACTGGCCCGCCAATTCATTGATCTGGTGTTCGCTCCCCATCAGCTTAGAGCGCTGTTGGGGGAGGATCGGGGGGTGTTGATTCAGGGTATTCCGGAGCGGGTGGAGTGGGGGGTGAAGATGGTTGGGGTTGCTGGGTTGTTGCGGTGAGGGGGTTGGGGTTTAACCGCTTGTGAGGCAATGGGCCTGAACGGTGAAACCTTGTTGGGACATACAAGTCCCAGGCCCAAGCTGTCATCGCGGGCTACTTTTTTAGTTCATCAGATGGCTTCGCGACACTAGGCTCTGTCTCCCTGATTACCCTGGGGGCCCGTTTAATCACACAAGGTGGGCTGGTTTAGACTGCACTCACTTCACACCATTGCGCGAATCTTATCGAGCAGCCGAAGCTCGCACCCACTACATTGATTTTTGCAACTAAAAATGCTCGATAATTAGCGGGTAAGAAGCTCTATTTTTTTCTGATCCTATAACCTTCCAAAGGAATCTCAGACGTGCAGTTATAAAGCGGAGCAGGGCTAAAGTCTACGCTTTCTAATTCCTGTGTGTTCCAGACTTTTGCTTTAGCAGCCAAATAAAGCATGCCCAACGTTATAGGAATCTTGCCGCGCCTGTCCTTGCTTCGCCTGAAGGAAAAAAAATCATATCCCTCAGGTACAAAATACCTGTAGGGATCATAGTTATCTATATTTATGGAAAAACGCTCAAAGAACTCGGGCATCAGCTCATTGGCATCATCCCCTTCGATGCCCAGCTCACGATTAATATCAGTGGCCAGGCTGAGAGTTTCAAATGCATCCTTGCTGAATTCAAACACTTCTTGAATACACTTGACGATGTCGTTCAGCAGTTCATAGTCCACGCTATCTTTATTCATTCAGAACACCTGATCCTCAGCGCATACGATGGCATTGTATGCGACAACGGTTTTATAGCCGATGAGTCCTAGATCTCGACTCCAATGCGTTCAGGTAGCAGCGCCTGGAGTTCCTCGACAAGATGCTTTCACGCTGACGGCATTCTGCGGAGTCGGGTGCGGTGTTTCCCTTGCAAATGGGTGCGCGTGTCACTGAAATAGATCGCGTCCGTTGCATGTTCAGCCCCGTTTTTCCAGCGCATTAAAAACAAAAAAACCGCACAAGGCGGGCTTCGGGCATTTCAGTCCACTGTCCAAAACACATCTAGATTTCAACAGAGTGCCCTGGCGTGAATCACACAAATAAAACCAAGCCGCCGCAGAGTGCGTGTGCAGTCTGCGGCGGCTCTTTCCTGCAAAGCCTGGGGCTCTAAATCAGCTTTGGCTTTGCTTCGGGTCCTCAGCGTGAGCCCAACGATAATCCAGACGCGGCGCGAACACTTTGATCCGACGCTTGATCTTGATCAGAATCGGGTCATGCACCGGCTCCGGATCTTTCAGGAATACGGTCAGCACAGCACTCAGTGCGTACAACCCGGAGAACGCCCAGACCACGCCTTCAATGCCGTAACTTTCATTGAAGATCGCAACAACAGCCGGGCCAACCCACGTCGACGCGCCTGCACCCAGACTCAACACCGACAAGGCAGCCGCTTTGTTGTTCGGTGCCAAAGCAGGTGCAAGCGCCGACAGCGGCACGAAGCACGCCAGGGTCAGGCCGTAGAAGGCGCCGAAGATCGAGGCGATCAGGAAGTCGTTCGGAAACGCCTGTGGCATGAAGAAGAACAGCGGCGTGCTGATCGTGCTGCCCACTGCGCCAAACCACAGGATCGTGTTGCGATAACCGATCTTGGTGCTGATGACGCTGGAGCCCAGATTGCCGATGATGTTGAACACAAACACGATGGTCAGCAGGCGCAGCCATTCTTCCAGGGTGAAGCCAACGGTTTGCATGAAGAACCCTGGCATGACCACCAGAAAGCCAAACATCGACGAGGTGTTGATGACGCGGACGATACCGGCCAATGACACTTTGGGACGGGTCCACATGATGGTGATGTTCTTGGCCATCGACACCAGCGGACGCTCGCCTTCCGGTGCCAGTCGGCGCATGCCATGAGCTTCGCGCATCCCGACCAGACCAATCACACCACCGATGACCACAAGCGCGAAGGACAGCCAGAAGGTCAGCAATGCGCCAATCAGCGGAATAGCGATGCTCGCCACCAGAGAGCCCAGCATTGGCAGGCCCGCGGCGTAAGCCACCCAGAACCAGCCTACGGCCATGCCCATCTTGCGGGACGGCGTGGAAGCCGCGATCCAGACCAGGAAACCGTAGGCGAAGAGCGGATAACCGAAACCGCGCAAACCATAGGTCAGCAGAATCATGGAATAGCTCAATTCCTGCAGCCCGTAGACCAGGAAGAGCACTTCGAACACGCTCCAGATAATCAATCCCAGGAACATCACCCGTTTCGGGCCCCAGATATTGGAGAGCGCGCCGGCGAGCCACGATGAAATACCGACCGTGACGCCATAGATGGTGAAGATCATGGCGACTTCATCGCCGGGCATGCCGCGTTCACTGAGGAAGGGCGAGAGGTATCCGAGTTCTACGCCATCGCCGATCATGAAGATCAACAGGCCGACAAAACCCCAGAACATGGGATAGGGAATACCAACTTTGTCGCAGAATCTAACGAGTGGAGTGTTCGGAGTGGATTGATCGCTCAATTTTCCGGTCCTTTTTGTTGCACGACGTTTGGGCGCGCCGTAGGAATGGCCTCGATGAGGTTGAAAGACAGATTGGATAGCACAGGCATCCGCTTCGGGCAGCGAGCAAAACTGGCTTGATTATTTGACGCGCGGGGTCAGACATTGGAGCAGCTATCGTCGACCCATTAATCTATGTTTTTCTAGATTTTCGAGCCCGAAGCCGACCTTTTATGCCAGATGAAACGATTCATCACAACCGCAAGCCATTTTTTTGGGTGCGACAATATGTCCGGTTGTATTGTCTGAGAGGTTCGGATTTATAGGGATGAGGTGTTTCGAATTGTGTATGAAAATAAATACATCTTTTTCCTGGGGCTGTGAGAAAAGCGGTGAGCGGTGTGCCAGTGCTGCTGCATCTTCGAAACCTTTCAGGGCGTCAAACATACCGAGGCTTTTGCTGACATCGGTTGGGGGGGGCGAGCATGCGTACCTCGATGCCCGCTTTCAGTTCCTTGTTCGCTTGGGCCATTTGCTGGACCAACATCTTCTCGCCGATGACGTGCGGAACGCACATGACGACCTCATCCGGCACCAAAAGTCAGAAACAACAAAGCGCGCATAAGGCGGGCTTCGGGTATTTCATAGACTGTCCATAACTCAAGACATATCCAGAGTGCAAAACCAGGCGTCGTTTGAACTGGGCAGTAAGAGCCCCGTATTTATTGGGTTTTTTGGTGGTGCTTCGGTTAGGCATACACGTGGGCATACACGGCGCTACCTTCTGCCGCCAGTGAGGCGAGAGCAAGGGTGATGAATCCTGCATTCCATCCAGGGTATCCAGTGCTACCTGCGGCGATACCTGGAGGACATCTACGGCAAGATATTCCGTCGCTATATGTTGCTGGTAAACGAAGCGGCCCCGCACCTTTGGAAGGTCACGCCTCTGTAACGGAGGGGCAGGTAGTGTCATGATTCGACTGAAATAAACTCCGCAGCCGGGTAAATTTATGACCGATACTCCGCATCATCAGCTTCTTCCTGGGCTGCCGGGTGATGGCCCTCTTCCTCTCCAGTTCAGTGCAACCGGCCAAGGGCAGCATAGTGAGGGGATCGTTATCAGGTTCTTGCCGGAAGGGATGCCTTCTTGGGTGGGAAACTTCCAACCCGGGTTTTGCCGCTTCAACTGCGTGTTGGAAGTGGAATCAACTTTTCATGTGATCGTAGTTGCCGGTGGTCAGGGTTACATCGTAGACGTTCGTAACGGACTGCTCGTAAAGCACTTCGGTGGCGATATTGAGAATTTGATCAGCATCCCAGAGCTGGGTAGCACCCTCGTTTCAAATGGGCTGTGGCTTAGGCTTTTCAAAGGAGAGGCTGAGGTCTGATGCACTGAGCGTTTGTCTTTAGATGGAATTAGGTATATCCAAGTTTCGCTCGCGGATGGGTTCATTACGGGGGAGGGATGGTACTTGGAGGACTCTTGGTACCCGTTCAAAGTTTGTATTTCCTCCGGAGAGGCTACAGGAGGAGCTTTCGAGTCACTTGAAGTCAGCTAGTCAACCTCGCCATTCCCAGAGGATTAACGCCGGGGACCCTGGCGGCATTCGAGGGACACGGGGCATGAAACCTGCGACATCGTGGTAGCGACAGGCTTCCCAGCTTACTGAAATTTCAACGTTGAAATTGAAAGATCTTGAAGAAAAAAGGTCATCGTTACCGTGCTGGTAAAGATGCCCTTCTGTGTTGCTGATAACGCACGCATGGCGCTTGTCAACCGGGTCAACTCCGTCAACCTGTCAACCAACTTTAAAAATCCAGCCGCTAACACGAACGCGCGGGTTCTTCGTCCCGTATCCTTCCGAAACACCCAGGGTCCCCGCCAACCTACCGGACGATGGGAAAAGCCAGGGGTGAACCGTCGTTCACCAGGTTCACCTGTTCACTAAGCTGACGAAACGTTAGCTACTCAAGATGCGCGGGTTCCCTGCCCCGTATGCAGCGGAAGTCCTCAGGGTCCCCCGGCTTATGCCGGATTCCATTCGCTGATGGGGCTCACTTCATAGGGGGACGGGGGCCAGACCCTTCAAATGCGGTGTAACTGGTGTTTCAGGTGTAGCGATCATTATTAACTATATGAAAAATAAGGATAAAATATCTGTAACACTTCATCGGGAGTTTCTGTGTATGTGATGTAACAATACGGAACTGTGTAACGTTGCCGTTGCCTCTGTGCCCTACGGGCAACCGTGTACGATGGCTGCTAGCGGCCAAAAGCAGCCCTTTCGCAAATATCCAAGCGCGTTTACAAACCAGATACCGGCACAATTTTAGGCGAGACGTCATGACACTTTCCAAAGGCGACATCATAAAGCTGATCGATGTTGACCAAGCAAAGGTAGTGCTCTCTGATTGGTTGAACTCCCGGGAGGCGGCTCCTGGAGATATCGCGGAAGTGGAAGAGATTTCAATGGGTGAAGCAGGATGTATCGCTCGCTTGCTGTGCGAGTCACATGCAGGATCGCTCGAATGGAGAGCATCATATTTTGAGGCTGGATTGACCTATGAGGTGCTTCGTAGCTATCCCAATGATGTCCCCTCTTGAATGTCTGTTCGGGGCCGACTTCCACCTGTCGCCACAGTCAGCTTAGGGTCGAATGCAGCCAGTCGGTGCTTATTAGTGGGCGTCAAAACACATATTCGCCCTCATGCCACACCTCCATAGGTTGAGCAGGCGCGCGCATGACCACACCACCGGCCTTATCCGTGGCATGCCAGCCCCCCACCCTCTGGCGTCCAGCAGGCGCAGAAAAGCCCGCCAAGGCGGGCTTTTCTGTGGGGAGGCATTTAACGAATGTCCCGTTATGGGAACAGAGGAAGTGTAGAGCTCGAGATTTTCAATTGAGTCGAAATACTGTACTTGACAGGTAGCCAAGGCTTACACAGGATGCTATGACCAACCATGGACCGAAATGCGCGCCAACAGGATAATATGCCCACCATTTTTGAAATCGCCGACCACATCCTGGCTAATACCCCTTCCCCTTACGGTTTGACGAACCGTGAACTGCAAAAATTACTCTACCTCGCTCAGGGCTTTTACCTAGCGCAGTCGGGAGAGGCCTTATTTCAAGAAGATTTTCAAGCGTGGAAGTATGGACCAGTCAACTACAGTATATTCCATAAATACAAACACTTTGGCTATCACGACATTGATAGGCCCAACAAGGAAACGCTCAAGCCCATCAGCGAAAAAATGACGGCCTTTATATTAGGCTTGACGATTTCATTTTGCACCGTGGGTCCCAGAAAGCTTATTGAGTACTCTCACGCAGACACGCCATGGTCTGAAAAATATATACCGAACCAAAACATTTGTTTGCCTAAGGAAAATTTAAAGACATACTTTGAAAACTTCACTTCGTTTGAAGAATATAAGGCTGTAGCCGAAGGGAAGCTACAGTTCCATAGCCTTATCGATTCTCGCCTAGAGTATCTGAAAAAATTGCCACTAATTGGGAATGCATGGATCTCGGGAGAGGCTGCAGCTCCGACAGAGCGGACTAGCGAAGTCGCAGTAGGATTTTTAGCAGGTCTGGAAAGAAGGCTGTTCAGCAATCACGCTAAGCCCATCTATCCGAAATTAATCATGGGTCCTATTCCTAGTGGAGGCATCAGCCTTGAATTTAAATCTTATAAATCAACATATATAAACTTGCACAACTCAGAAGTTGTTGATATTGAATTCGAGAATGACGGCAACTTCGAGGAAGTTGAAGTAGCCTTGGGAGTATTTGAAGAAAACTTTGCAGAAGTTTATGGGAAGATTCTGGCATGAGTAATATATTAGACGGCGAGGTCTTATACCGATACGCGGACCCAAAGGTTTTTCCAATTGGACAAACTGAACTGCCTATCTCAATTTTCAACGATATTAACATGTCCTGCGACTGGCAGAAAATTCAGCCTAATCCAGAATTATCGCCGCATGTCACCAACGGTCGAAACATGATTGTATCGATATCCATATGTGATGGTATTCGAAATCCAACAAACCCCAAGAGAACGGCACAGATAGTTCCTGATTGGAAGCAAGATATTTTACATGACCCTCTTCCCGCTCAGCCAGGGAATGCATTCACTCCGAACCCTTCACATGCATTGATCCGGGGAAAGAAGAAGGGAGCGGTGACCACCGTGATTCGCGACAATTCGACCTTTGAGATCGTCAACCTTGCAGCCTCAATTTCATCAGCAGTGTGAGAAATTCTCGGGGGCCTCAATTGATGGCATAGTTGGTGGCATAGTTGGTGGCAGTAGCGGTTGCGCCACGTAATAAAGGCTTCAAGCATACCGCAGATCGTGGCACCTATGAACACACCACGTAACAAGGTTGCTCTCGAGTTTGATTTCTGATATCGAACGGATCTCTATCACTTAGTAGTACCCGAAAAGGTGGTCCTTTCCTAGGGCCTATTGGGTTGGTGCGAAGGACAGCAAACGGCCAAAAGCTGCCATTCGCAAAAGGGGGCTTTCGGCCAGAAGCGGCTGTCTGAACGAGGAAAGTCAGTGCTAAACCCATTCGTCGCGCAAGAGACTTGCCACAACTCTACTCGATGGGGCGTTTGTAACCGGCCCACTACGGGCCTATCTTAGGCACACGATTAGGATTGAGTCTGGAGCGCGCACATGGATGATAGAGAACAACTGTACAAATTGCTGGCCCAAAAAGACTGGGAAGCGATAGGTAAAATCCTCTACAAGAACAAGAAGGCGAGGACGCAGGACCCTTTTTTATCTCAGGTTACTACGTTCTTTGAGGCTGAGTTTTTCACCTTTGCAGAGCCTTTACCACCTGCTGCGCGCGCAAAACAATTTGAGTTCACTAACTTGATTATCGAACTAGGTCAGCACGGCTTCAGCCAGACCTTTGTGGATCGTTTTGTGGATGAGCGTTTGAAGCTAATGCAGGAAACTAAGCACTCTGCGCTACTCAACTATGCTCAGACGCATCAACACCGTCCCTTAGCCAAGCAGATCATTCAGTCTTTTTTGCAGACAAAGCCAGAAACGGTTGCCGCCAGCCTGCGTGAGAACCTGACAATCCGCTCAACAGAAGTGGTGGCCGGCAAGTCCAAAACTATTCGTCTATTTAAGTCTAAGCAGGAAGAAAACTTCTATGAGGCAGTGCGTCGGGTTTTTCCTACCTATCATCCATATCCTAATGTTGCATTAAGCTGTGTATTGGATTATCAGTCCATAAAAAGTCAACTGTCCGAAAAGGCTAGGGCATACTTTTTCCAAGCTATTATCGATAGCGTGGTGTTTGATGTTGGCAGTGGATATGAACCGAAATACTTCATAGAGCTTGATAGTATTTTCCATGATGGGGCTCAGGCCCAGGCCAATGATCAACTAAAAGACTACATCTTCCGCGCAGCAAACACTAAGCTCATTCGTATTCGGCCCCTGAATGCCAAGGCCTCCTCAGTGGAGGAGTTTGAAAAGCTAGTGCGAGAAGTGATGCGTTCGCTATAAAAAAATAATAATATGCAATTCCTTGCACAGATAAACTGCGAGAGCGGAGGTGATCTGATACTACCAAGCGGAGGGGGAATTCTTTGGTACCCTGCTTGGCCGCTCAATGCCGGTCATATCGGGCTTTAATTGGTCACGAGCGATATGTGTGAACGACGATGATAAAACTGTTTCACGGCCTATAGAATAAAGGGTTGCCAATGGAGGTTATATGATTCGCAAAGCATCGGAGCTTCTTGAAGAATTCATTGAAGTCGAGAAAAGAAAGCTCGATGGATTTGATATGCCTCACATGCCAACTCTCGGTACTGCCTATGAAGAGATCACGAAGCAAGGTTTATATCAAGATTTCGCCATTCCCAAGCACTTAGATTTGCGTGTTGTATCAGGTTTTATCTCAATTGGAGGTGAAATGCTGGCTGAGCAAATCGATTGTATGTTGGTTCATGGTGAGGGGGAAAGATATGGACTTACGCAGCAGCAAAAATATGACATAAATAGTGTTCTTTGTATCTTTGAAGTCAAGAAAAATCTGCGGAAGGCTGATTACGTTGACGCTATGCAGCATTTGGCCAAAATCAGAAGAAAATTTGCCGATAACTTCGAGGATCGATTGATTAACGAAGGATACAAGCCAGATATTACCAATGCGCGTCGACGTTTCTCTCAATTGACTGGCAAAGTGGGGCCTGATGAATATCTTGATATGCACCACTTATCAAAAGCCGATGGCATATTGTTTTATGCACTTGTTCAAGAGTCATTGTCGCCTATTTCGATAATTCATGGTTACGAAGGATATAAAACCGAGAACGGTCTTCGAACTGCATTTTCAGATATTCTTGAAGAAGCTTGGAAAAGCGGAGGCGGCTGGGGTATACCAAGCATCCCCACACTTGTCACATCGAATAATTTTTGTCTCGTAAAAGGTTGCGGCAATCCTTTTTTAGTCATACAGAATAAAAATGAATGGGTCTCGGTATTTTCTACCAGACACAACTCGGCAAAATTGATTTTAGAATTGATCTGGTCAAAAATTGGCGAGTACTTTAACGCCAAAATGCCTTGGGATGATGGACTGCATATGGATAGTGTTCAGCCTCTATTAATTGCAGAGGCAAAGGAAATCGGTGACGCAGCAGGTTGGGCTTATAGAACAGAAGAATTCAAGGAGAAACATATGGTGCGAGGCGATAATAATTTTTGGTCGCCTTCGAAGATAGGTAAGGCTGAAATATCTGCAATAAATATAATGGCGATGCAAGGAGGATATCTTCCCTTGGATGACGGCATGAGTGAATATCTAAACCGAAATCATGGAGTGACCATTGAACAAGTGGCTGAGGCTTTAGTAATTACTCGACAGTTTATGCGTGATGATGGATACATCAGGCCAATACATCCACAAACGTACGTGATCACCAATGACGATGAGACAGGGTACGTCGGATCGGAGATTGAGCGTTTTGATTTGTGGTGTGCCGAAAACGAAATTGAGCCTCACTATATGTCAATTAACTTTATGGGCGAATAAGCAAGCGCCTGCTACTGGTCGGTAAAAGTCACGCACGGCAGCTTTCGGCCAAAAGCTGCCTGTCGACATCAGAGTAGATAGCGCTTAGTGCTGAGCATTGATAGAAACGCTGCCATACCTCGCTACTCCAGATAGAAGTATCTTGATCTCGGCAGCTTCCATTTCGGCGGGAGACGACATCGTTTAAACCCTCGTTATCAGTTTGGGAAACTATTCATTGACCATGCTCCGTCAGCTATTCCATGTACGTATTTTTTTTACAAGTGCAGTGACTTGCTCTTCCAGCTCCGGGCGAAACGACAGGTTGTCTTTGGTCAGGTGCGCTGCATAGGCAAAGGCCTTGCTATGCTTGTTGGTGTATTCTTTCGCGCTCGATATTTTGTTTTTTTGAAGATAGTCAAGGATCGCTTCATATTCACCAATTTGTGCAAGCTTGGTTTTACCATGGGCGGACTCGAAGGCCTCCTTAGGTATATAGTTTTCAATTTCCTTGCATCGAGTAACCCACACCATTGCGCTCGTTTCGGCCACCTCTTTAATAAGCTGGGCAACACGAGGCTTTAAAGACCCGCTTGAATTTCTACGATCACTATCACAAACAAAAGCAAAGTTTCGGTTGATTTTAAATGCAGTAATCGCTTCTCTAGTGTCATTACCTGGCAAGCGTGCATCTATGTTCGCAAGTACGCTGCCTCCATAAAATACAAACTGATAGTGCCGCCCTTCGCTAAGCTCATCGTTACTCCATAAATCAATCCATTTTTTTAGAAATACACGATCAGAGGGACCCTCCACCCAAATTAATCCATTTGCTTGTAATAGATCGCTTGCTCGCACCCCGAGATCATCCAAGACTCCGTGACCTACGGCGTCTCCGGTATAAGTGTTACCTGTAATTCCGTCTTCGCCCCGCATAATATGTAGAATCTGCGAATGCTCAGAATGTCCAAAAATGTCGATAGCCACATTGGAATGTGTTGTAATAAAAATATGGCACTTGTTTGTAAGTGCGAACGATTCCAAATAAGCGAATAAATTTCTCTGTAGTGCGGGATGTAAGTTATTTTCAAGTTCTTCTAGCGAGAATATATAACTATTGACTGGCTTTTGTTCAAAATCTGGACGTACCAATAGATTGAGTAAAGTAAGTATTACCGTTTTTAGGCCGCTTCCTGATGCTGATAAAGCGATAGGTCCTTTGCTCGCCTCACCTAAAAATATCTCCCACTGATTTGACTCCGAATGGAAGCGAGTAGCTATTTCATTGAATTCAATATCGGGAGAGAAGATTTGATTAAGAGCTGCGAGCAAAGTTGTCTGAATTACAGATCTATCAAACCCCACGTGCTGTAGGTATTTGTGAATTATCCGTGTTGCACCTATACCCCCACTGGATAGTAACATGCTCTCGTCTATGCTTTCAGGGGTTACATCTCTGTCTGCGTCGAGCTTTACATGTATAAAGGAGCGTAGCGCAGAGGTCGGATGTATCCGGGAAATATATTCTTTTTCAATTTGCGAAGCACTTGCGTCGGTTCCAATGAATTCAATTAAATTTTCGTATATTTCTTTCCATGTGAAGGAAGCACCAATAAATTTTACTCCATGATCATCCCAGTGGTTGCCACCCAGTTCACCTCTGCTAGTGTTTGGTGGAAAAACCTGCATTAGTGACTTGTCATCTAACGACTGAGTAATTTCTATTGATGAAGCAATGTTGGTGTGATTGATGCGATCGCTGCACAAGAAATCCAAGGAGTGCAGCAATGCAGATTTTCCAATGTTGTTTCGGCCAACGATAACGTTGATTGGTTTTATGTTTGCGAGCCTAGCGCCGGTTGGGCCGAAACTTTTATAATTTTTTAGATGAAAGCCTGTGTCTATGGTCATGGTGCCCTCCTGGCAGTATTGCATTTTTACCCGAAAGCACAGTGATGGCATAGCGGGACTGGTGATGAACGTCCGCTTTTGGCCGAAAGCGGCCTTCCAGTTTTGCTATAAAAATTAACGACTGTGCAGGTCGTTTGTAACTGCGACTTGAGGCTTTCTGGTGAGTTGGTGGGCTTTAGGCCCGCAGTAAAAAGGGCCCTACTGGGCCCTTTTTCAGGTGAAGCTAGTTTTACGTCTTCAGCCAACCTTCGACAACGTCTGCGCCGTGTTCTGCTTTCCACGCTTTCAAAGCCTTATGATTCCCGCCTTTGGTCTCGATCACCTCACCTGTATTCGGGTTTTTGTAAACTTTCAGGTCGCGTGGTTTGCGTGTGCCTGTCGGTTTTTCGGAGCCCGAGCGGCGTACCGGAGTCGGTGGGTCCAGCAGTTTGATGATGTGCTGCAGGCTGAAGCCGTACTGTTCAAGCAGCTTGCGCAGCTTCGTTTCAAACTCGATTTCTTTCTTGAACCCCTCATCGCCCTTCATGGTTTCCAGCGCCTGGAGCTGCTCGGCGAGGTGTTTTTCCAACTGGCGGTACTCTGCAAGTTTGGACATTATTTTTCCCTTTTTTTGATTGCGTGTAGTTATTCAGGTTGAATGCGTCGTTCGCAAGTTCAGCCTATTTCCGGCGTGTCAGCTGGCTTTCAATGTGCGCCAGTTCCGATTTGATTGCCTTGATGGTCAGCGCCTGGATCTGAATAGTTCTGGCCGGGGCCGCGTTGATTGTTTTCAACAGGGTCTCCAAATGAGCTTTCCGGGCTTTGATCGTGTCAGACCAACTCGCGGCGTTCTGAGGTCGCTTGGTCATTGTCATTACTCTGTCGTTAGGCCAGGTGGCTCGTCTGTTCAGCCTGTTGACGTGCTGGGGTGTCGTCGAGTTGAAGCAGGTCCTGCGCGCCGTAGTTGCGCGCTCGGTCGGATAATTCATGCCACGTCCAGTTCCCGACGGTTTCGCCTTCCTGCGGAACCGCCAGTTTCAACAGGCTCACCTGATCAAGTCCGAGCAGGTTGTAATTCGCCCAGAGCCTTCCCCCCACTTCAAACAATGCCCTAGAGGCCTCGTTCCATTTCTCTTCAAGCACCGTCTGAGAGAGCCACAGGGCGTCGCGTTCGATGCCCTTGTGCTTTTCCTGTGCTTCGACGATGTATTGATCTACGGTCGCCAGCTCCTGCTTGAGCGCGGATATGATCAGGCCTTGCCGACGATCATGTTCGGCAGCGGTTGCCAGGTTTTTTGCTGCTTTTTGCGCATCGGCGTTGGCGGTCTTTTCGGCTTCGGTGTCGCCCCATGCGACAGCCTGTGCGTACGCAGTAGCAGCGTCCGTTTCCGCCTGCCGGGCTTTGGCCATGTCCTCTACCGCCTGTTGTTGGATCTGTTCCAGACGGATGCTGAGGCTCTGACATTTTTCATTCAGCTCCTGCTCATCGGCTTTCCAGGTGTTCATGGCATCGATGTAACCCGCCATCAGGGACTGGCTGTTGATGAGGGTCTCGCGGCGATTGATCTTCCGATCCAACAGGTCAGCTTCATGCTTGCGCGCATCGAAACGCGTTTTCAGCTCGTTGTACTTATCGCGCAGTTCGCGTTCCTGGGCAGGCCCAATGGACTGCTCATTTTCCAGCGCGGCTTCAAACGGCAGCAGCTGGGTATGCAGCTGATCAGCCTCTTTCAGCAGTTGATCGCGGCGGTCTTTCAGTTCTTGGATCTCGTTCATGGGTCTGGTCTCTGTTCAATTCGATTGGGAGTTGGTTGTGTGGCTGGCGAGGCCGGGAATCAGCCGGCGCTACCTCGATAAGTAGGCACGCACTCAGGCGGCCCGAGCCTCGCTTTCAACCAATCCCGGAATCGTCTTCACGATGTAGCAGCGTTGCGTGCCCAGGCCGGGCAGGCGGACCAAGCTCGATGCCTTTCCGTCGTTCCCCGGCTCGATGACCCCGTGCTGCAGCAGCTCCTTGTTCACCGCGTTGATGTTCATGCCCCGGAAGATCTCCGAGCGCCATGACTCGGGCAGCACGTAGTAGGTGTTGGTGGTGTGCAGGGAGTCGCCTAGACCGTGTTCCATCGTCTTGCGAAAGCCCAGCCGGTCGATGGTGCGCGGACCGTGTTCGTCGATCTTTGCCGCTGCCGATTCCCAGCGGGTAAATCGGCTCTCGCCGAAGCGCTCAATGACCTGGCGCAGTCGCGACACGATTGCGTCACCCTCGAAGTTACCGACGCCGCCACGCTCGTTCATCCATGCGTTGAGGCACACCCGAGCAGCGGTGGTGGCGGTGCCATCGGGCCAGCCTGTTATCCCCATCGCGGTGGCCAGCTCACCCGCTGCGGCGGCGAGGCCAAAGCAAGCGGCAGCGCGGTGAGCTTGTCCGCTGGCCGACGCGGGTAATGATTGGGCGATAAATCCAGCGTGCGGCGCAGAATGGCGGACCAAGCATGGCGTTTGTCGGGCTCACGCAGCGCTGTGAGAAAGGCGGTGAGCGGTGTGCCAGTGCTGCAGCATCTTGGGAACCGTTCAGGGCGTCGAACATACCGAAGCCTTTGCTGGCATCGGTTGGGGTAGGGCGAGCATGCATACCTCGATGCCCGCTTTCAATTCCTTGTTCGCTTGGGCCATTTGCTGGGCCAACATCTTCTCGCCGATGACGTGCGGAACGCACATAACGACCTCATCCAGCACTAAAAGCCAGAAACAACAAAGCCCGCACAAGGCGGGCTTTCGGAGTTCTTCGTAGACTGTCCACTATCCAAGGCACATCTAGATTTCAATATGGTGCACCAGGCGGGATTCGAACCCACGACCCCTGCCTTCGGAGGGCAGTACTCTATCCAGCTGAGCTACTGGTGCGACGCGGGCGCCATGATACTCACATGGGTACGGGGCGTCCAGTTGCGGGCGGTGTGCGACACAAATCACCCGGCGACAGCCTTCCATCACCCCACACCCACTGCCACCCATAAAGGAACAGACCTACGCTACCGGCACAACCGCCAGCTGGTGCATGATGCTCCCCATACCACTCCGTCAGTTCGTTCTCACCGAGGGCCTCTTATCAATCAGTTCAAAAGCATCGAGCGCAGCCCGTGCCGCGTTCTTATTACCGGGGCCAGTATCGCGGGTTGTGCCGCGGCCTGGTGGCTGACGCGGCGCGATTGCGATGTCACGGTTGTCGAGCAGGCGCCTGCCTTTCGCGATGGCGGGCAGAATGTGGATGTGCGGGGCGCGGCTCGGGAGGTCTTGCGTCTGATGGGGCTTGAGCAGGCGGTGAAGGGTCTCAACACCGGCGAGACGGGGCTTGCGTGGGTGGATGAGGATAACCGCACGGCGGCGCGCATCGATCTGGCCGGTCTGGACGGAGACGGCCCGACGGCTGAGCTTGAGGTGTTGCGCGGTGATCTTGCGCGTCTGCTGTATGAGGCGTCGTCTGCTGATGCGTTCTATCGCTTTGGTGACCGCATCGTCTCGGTCGAGCACGATGCGGAGGGCGTGTCGGTTACGTTCGAGGGCGGTGGCGAGGAGCGTTTTGATCTGTTGATCATTGCCGAAGGCGTCGGCTCGCGCACGCGGGAGCTGGTGTTCCCCGGCGAGAATCAGCCGCGCCGGATGGACCTGGCCAGCGCGTTCTTTACCGTGCCTCGTGCGCCGACCGATAGCCAGACCGCGCGTTGGTATAACGCGGTGGGCGGTCGCAGTGCGGGTGTTCGTCCGGACAATCGCGGTACGACGCGTGCGTTCTTTAATGTGCAGGGCCGAAGCCACCTGACGGTCGGTAACAGTGTTGCCGAGCAGAAGGCGTTTCTTCGCGCGTCCTTTGCAGGCGCGGGCTGGGAGGTGCCTCGCCTGCTGGAAGGGATGGAGGCTGCGGAGGATTTCTGGTTCGATGACTTGCGTCAGGTGAAGATCGATCGCTGGTCGAATGGCCCGGTGGTGCTGCTGGGCGATGCGGCGTGGTGTGTCACGCCGCTGGGTGGGGTCGGCGCTTCGTTATCGCTTATTGGCGCGTATGTACTGGCGGGCGAACTCACCAAGACCGATACGATTGCCGAGGCGCTTGCCTCGTACGAATATGTCCTGCGCCCTGTGGTGAAAAAGTCGCAGAGCGTGCCGAAACTTGTCCCGCGTCTAGTCCATCCTCGCACTCAGACCGGGGTGAAGATCCTGCGCGCCGTGCAGCGGCTGGTGGCAACGCCTTTTATCAGCAAGCGTGCTGCCAGGGCGCTGACCCCGGCGGTGCAGTCGTTCACGCTTCCGGATTATCGATAGCGCTACAGGCGTGGGTTAATGTCTGCGCCACAGGGAGAATGAAAAATGGAATCGCTACAACAGTGGCTCAGCTTCGCGATGATCGCCTTGTTCGTTACGCTCACGCCGGGCCCGGCGGTGATCATGGCGCTGTCGAATTCAATCACCCACGGCCCGGCGCGGGCGATGGTCGGTTCGCTCGGCAACGCCTTGGGGTTGATCGTGGTTGCCACGGCGGTAACGGCCGGGCTGGGCGCGGTCCTGGTAGCGTCCGCCAGTGCCTTTCTGGTGCTGAAAATCGCAGGCGCGGGGTATCTGGTTTATCTGGGGATCAAGCAGTGGCGTAGCGCGCGCAGTGCATTCGATGCACTGGCCAACGTGCCCAAAGCGGTGTCCACAGGCAGCCTGTTTATTAAAGGCATCTCGGTGGCGCTGACCAACCCCAAGGCGATTCTGTTTTTCATCGCGTTTCTGCCGCAGTTCATTCAGCCAGGCACCTTTCAGGTGGAGCAGACGGGCGTGTTGATCGTGACCTTCGCCGGCTGCTCTGTGGTTGCTCACGTCTTTTATGTGCTGCTGGCACAGACGCTCAAGCGCCACCTCAATTCGGCGCGCAGGCGCCAGAACGTCAATCGGGTGTTTGGCGCGTCGTTCATTGGTCTGGGGCTAAGCCTGTTTACCTTGAAGGGCAGGGCCGCCTGACTCCACCGCAGTGGGAAGATGCCTCTGCACCTGCGCTCGACGCTGCTCGGAAAACCACACACCTCCCTGCGCCCGTTCTTTTTTTCGAACGGGCTATTGTCCTTTCCCCCCGCAATGCCTAGGATTCGTTTGAGATTTCAAACGCTCTTGTTCGGTCTTCCTGCCTTCATGCGTTGCGCAGCGCTGGAACCCGATGGAATGTTTTCCTGACGATGGCTTCCAAATGGGGTGCATCGATATCAATTGTTCGCGTCGCCTGTCGGGCGATGCTGTTTAGGAGGCCGACATGCAGCTCAAAGATTCCACACTGTTCCGCCAGCAAGCCTACATCAACGGCCAGTGGCTGGACGCGGACGGTGGTCAGTCGATCAAGGTCAACAACCCTGCCAACAACGAGATCCTCGGCACTGTGCCAAAAATGGGCGCAGCCGAGACGCGTCGGGCGATTGAGGCGGCTGACAAGGCGCTGCCGGCCTGGCGTGCGCTGACCGCCAAAGAGCGTGGCAATAAGCTGCGCCGCTGGTTCGAGCTGATGATCGAGAACCAGGACGACCTGGGTCTGCTGATGACACTGGAGCAGGGCAAGCCGCTGGCCGAAGCCAAGGGCGAGATCACCTACACCGCGTCGTTCATCGAGTGGTTCGCCGAAGAAGCCAAACGCGTGTATGGCGATGTGATTCCTGGTCACCAGCCGGATAAGCGCCTGATCGTGCTCAAGCAGCCGATTGGTGTGACGGCGGCGATCACCCCGTGGAACTTCCCGGCGGCGATGATCACCCGCAAGGCCGGCCCTGCACTGGCGGCGGGCTGCACCATGGTGCTCAAGCCGGCTTCGCAAACGCCGTTCTCGGCATTGGCACTGGCTGAACTGGCCGAGCGTGCGGGTATCCCGGCGGGCGTGTTCAGCGTGGTGACCGGCAGCGCAGGCGATATCGGTGCCGAGCTGACCGGTAACCCGATCGTGCGCAAACTGTCCTTCACCGGCTCGACCGACATTGGTCGCCAGTTGATGGCCGAGTGCGCC
This sequence comes from Pseudomonas syringae KCTC 12500, assembly GCF_000507185.2. NCBI lineage: Bacteria > Pseudomonadati > Pseudomonadota > Gammaproteobacteria > Pseudomonadales > Pseudomonadaceae > Pseudomonas > Pseudomonas syringae. The sequence continues at coordinate 2,426,340 of NZ_AYTM02000002.1, read as the reverse complement.
AAGGACATCAAGAAGGTGTCCCTGGAGCTGGGCGGTAACGCGCCTTTCATCGTGTTCGACGATGCCGACCTCGACAAGGCGGTCGAAGGCGCGATGATCTCCAAGTACCGCAACAACGGCCAGACCTGCGTGTGCGCCAACCGCATCTACGTGCAAGACGCGGTGTATGACGCGTTCGCCGAGAAGCTCAAGGCGGCGGTCGGCAAGCTGAAGATCGGTAACGGCCTGGAAGAAGGCGTCACCACCGGCCCGTTGATCGACGACAAGGCGGTGGCCAAGGTCAAGGAACACATCGCCGACGCCGTCAGCAAGGGTGCAACCGTACTGACCGGAGGCAACAGCCTGGAAGGCTCGTTCTTCGAGCCGACCATTCTGGTCAACGTATCGAAAGATGCCGCCGTAGCCCGGGAAGAGACCTTTGGCCCGCTGGCCCCGCTGTTCCGCTTCAAGGACGAGGCTGAAGTGATCGCGATGGCCAACGACACCGAGTTCGGTCTGGCGTCGTACTTCTACGCGCAGAACATGAGCCGCGTGTTCCGTGTCGCCGAGGCGCTGGAATATGGCATGGTGGGTATCAACACCGGCCTGATCTCCAACGAATTGGCACCGTTCGGCGGTATCAAGTCGTCCGGCCTGGGCCGTGAAGGCTCCAAGTACGGCATCGAAGATTATCTGGAAATCAAATACCTCTGCCTGTCAGTCTGACCGACACTTGGGTATTGCAGCCGATGGCGCGCGAGAGCGACGTGTCATCGGCTTTTGTTGCACCGCAGTTTCCTGGTGGCCTGGAGGCTGCAGCAGTCGATCATCGTATGCTGCCGCAGTTGATCCGGTCCGCTTGATCCTTGACCCACGCCGACCGATGAGCGGCGAATGAGGAATACATGAGCAAGACTAACGAATCCCTGATGCAACGCCGCCATGCAGCCGTCCCGCGTGGCGTTGGTCAGATCCACCCGATCTTCGCTGCTTCGGCGAAGAACGCGACCGTTACCGACGTGGAAGGTCGTGAGTTCATCGACTTCGCGGGCGGTATTGCCGTTCTCAACACCGGTCACCTGCACCCGAAGATCATCGCCGCGGTGCAAGAGCAGCTGACCAAGCTGAGCCACACCTGCTTCCAGGTACTGGCCTACGAGCCTTACGTCGAGCTGTGCGAAAAAATCAACGCCAAGGTGCCAGGCGATTTCGACAAGAAAACCCTGCTGGTGACCACCGGTTCCGAAGCGGTGGAAAACGCCGTGAAGATCGCCCGTGCTGCGACGGGTCGCGCGGGCGTTATCGCCTTCACCGGCGCTTACCACGGCCGCACCATGATGACCCTGGGCCTGACCGGCAAGGTCGTGCCGTACTCGGCGGGCATGGGCCTGATGCCAGGCGGTATCTTCCGCGCGCTATACCCGTGCGAACTGCATGGCGTGAGCGTGGATGATTCCATCGCCAGCATCGAGCGCATTTTCAAGAATGACGCCGAGCCCAAGGACATCGCTGCAATCATCATCGAACCCGTACAGGGCGAGGGTGGTTTCTATGTGGCGCCGAAGGCCTTCATGCTGCGTCTGCGCGAGCTGTGCGACAAGCACGGCATTCTGCTGATCGCTGACGAAGTGCAGACCGGCGCTGGCCGTACCGGCACGTTCTTCGCGATGGAGCAGATGGGCGTTGCGGCTGACCTGACTACTTTCGCCAAATCCATCGCAGGCGGCTTCCCGCTGGCGGGCGTGTGCGGCAAGGCTGAATACATGGACGCCATCGCACCCGGCGGTCTGGGCGGCACGTATGCCGGTAGCCCGGTGGCCTGCGCTGCGGCACTGGCGGTGCTGGACATCTTCGAAGAAGAGCACCTGCTGGAGCGCTGCAAGGCGGTTGGCGAGCAGTTGGTGACCTCGCTCAAGGCGATGCAGACCAAGTACCCGGTTATCGGTGAAGTGCGTGCGCTGGGTGCGATGATCGCTGTCGAGCTGTTCGAAGGCGGTGACTCGCACAAGCCTAACGCCGCTGCTGTGGCTCAGGTGGTTGCCAAGGCGCGTGACAAGGGTCTGATTCTGCTGTCCTGCGGTACTTACGGCAACGTGTTGCGCGTGCTGGTGCCGTTGACCGCCGAAGACGAATTGCTGAACCGCGGCCTGGCCATTCTTGACGAATGCTTCGCTGAAATCGCGTAAAAAGTGTGAAGTCATGAATTGATTAATTTATGACCAAACAGACAAAAAAAGCCCGTTTCGACGGGTTTTTTTTGCTTTAGAGCAGGGTATTTCGCTGTTTTGGGTATATCCGGACGTTTGCATTGGCTAAGGTGGTCGCATTGACATCGGAGAGTCATGATGACCGCTGTAGTTTTGCCCGCCGTTCCTCGCGTACTGATAGCCGAGTCTGATCCGTGGGTTCGCGAGACGCTTAGCGACCTGGTGCTGGGCGTGCGTGCGGATATCGAGCTGGAGATGTGCACCGATGGCAAACAGGCCGTCGAGTGGATGAAAAAACACCTGCCGGACCTGATCATCGCCGCCCGCGAGCTGCCGGGTATCGACGGCCTGAGCCTGCTGCGGGGCGTGCGCAATCTGCGTCGTCAGCCCGCCATCCCGTTCATTCTGATCAGCAATCGCAATGACAGCGCCAGCGTGCGCGAGGTCGTGCCGCTGGCGCCGACTGCCTACCTGACCAAACCACTGAACACCGAAGGCCTGCGCCAGCGTCTTGAAGGCCTGTTGCTGGAACGCAGTGCCCCGGTTGCAGGTGCGGTGCCCGCGCTGACGCCGGGTCTGACCCTGACCAAGTTTCTCGACAAACGCCGTGACATCGCCGATGGAGCGCCGCTGTTTGTCGATGTCGCCACCGCGGTGACGCTCAGCCAGACCGCCAGTGGCATCGACGCCGCCCTGCTGGAGCAGGAACTGCGCAATGATCCGCACATTACTGCCGTACTGATCGCCGCCGCCAACACGGCGGCGCAGCACCTGGGCAAGCCGATTCAGACCATGGGCGGGGCGCTGGCCATTCTCGGGCCAGTGCAGGTCGCCAATATCGCGTCCGGTCTGGGCAAAAAGCGTATGGCGGTGCTGACCGACGACGCGTTGCTGGCCAAGGCCCATGAGCTGTGGACCCTGTCGCAGCGCACGGCTGATTACGCACGCATTCTGGGCGGCATGCTGGAGCTGGATGCGGAGCGCTGTTTCTGTGCCGGACTGTTGCAGTCGCTGGGCGATCTGGCGGTGTTGGGTTGTCTGCAGGAGTGGCTGCTGGCTGGCGGCCATCTGGATGAGCAGGTGATCGGGCAGTCTCTGGAGCAGTACTCCGCTGCCTTCGGTTCTGCTCTGCGCACCCGCTGGCGTTTGCCGCTGGAACTGCGTGAGCTGATCGCTGCGGTGTATCAGTACAATACCGGCATCTACACACGCGAAGTGCTGACAATGAACCTGGCGGGGCAGATGGCGCGCCTGGGCGAGGAAGAAAGTGTCACCACGCTGGTAAAGACCAAGTCGGCCAAACTGTTGAAGCTCAGCGTCGGAGACTTGCAGCGCCTGCGCAAGAAGCTGACGGGTGTGACGGATCCGAGTTTGCTGAGGCCGCTGACTAGCGAAACTGAGGTGACTGTCGAGGCGGTCGACGACGAGCCTGATCTGCTCGACCTGGCGCCTGAGGCACCTGCTGAAGAGCCTGCTGCACTTGAGGATCCGGCTGGCGCTGTTCAGGGTCCGCCCGAAAAGTAAAAACCTGACTGACGCCTTCGCGAGCAAGCTCGCTCCCACAAGGTACCGAGTACTCCTGTAGGAGCGAACTTGTTCGCGAAGGCGGTATTCCTGACGCAGAAAGTCCATCGACTGCACCGGCCTCTTCGCGAGCAAGCTCGCTCCCACAAGGTACCGCGTGCTCCCGTAGGAGCGACCGGGGTGGCGATCCGCCTTGTTCGCGAAGGCGGTATTCCTGACGCAGGAAATCCATCGACTGCACCGGACTCTTCGCGAGCAAGCTCGCTCCCACAAGATACCGCGTGCTCCTGTAGGAGCGACCGGGGTGGCGATCCGCCTTGTTCGCGAAGGCTATATTCCTGACGCAGGAAAACCATCGACTGCACCGGACTCTTCGCGAGCAAGCTCGCTCCCACAAGGTACCGCGTACTCCCGTAGGAGCGAACTTGTTCGCGAAGGCGGTATTCCTGACGCAGGAAATCCATCGACTGCACCGCCCTCTTCGCGGACAAGTCCGCTCCTACAAGGTACCGCGTGCTCCTGTAGGAGCGAACTTGTTCGCGAAGGCTATATTCCTGACGCAGAAAATCCATCGACTGCACCGGCCTCTTCGCGAGCAAGCTCGCTCCCACAAGATACCGCGTGCTCCTGTAGGAGCGACCGGGGTGGCGATCCGCCTTGTTCGCGAAGGCGGTATTCCTGACGCAGAAAATCCATCGACTGCACCGGCCTCTTCGCGAGCAAGCTCGCTCCCACAAGGTACTGCGTGCTCCTGTAGGAGCGAACTTGTTCGCGAAGGCTATATTCCAAACGCAGCCAATGCATTGAATGTACCGCCCTCTTCGCGGACAAGTCCGCTCCCACAAGGCACCGCGTGCTCCTGTAGGAGCGAACTTGTTCGCGAAGGCGGTATTCCTGACGCAGGAAATCCATCGACTGTACCGGCCTCTTCGTGAGCAAGCTCGCTCCCACAAGGCACCGCGTGCTCCTGTAGGAGCGAACTTGTTCGCGAAGGCTATATTCCAAACGCAGCCAATGCATTGAATGTACCGCCCTCTTCGCGGACAAGTCCGCTCCTACAGGGCACCGCGTACTCCCGTAGGAGCGACCGGGGCGGCGATCCGCCTTGTTCGCGAAGGCGGTATTCCTGACGCAGGAAGTCCATCGACTGCACCGGCCTCTTCGCGGACAAGTCCGCTCCCACAAGGTACCGCGTACTCCCGTAGGAGCGAACTTGTTCGCGAAGGCGGTATTCCTGACGCAGAAAATCCATCGACTGCACCGGACTCTTCGCGAGCAAGCTCCCACAAGGTACTGCGTGCTCCCGTAGGAGCGAACTTGTTCGCGAAGGCGGTATTCCTGACGCAGAAAGTCCATCGACTGCACCGGCCTCTTCGCGAGCAAGCTCGCTCCCACAAGGTACCGCGTGCTCCTGTAGGAGCGAACTTGTTCGCGAAGGCGGTATTCCTGACGCAGGAAATCCATCGACTGTACCGGCCTCTTCGTGAGCAAGCTCGCTCCCACAAGGCACCGCGTGCTCCTGTAGGAGCGAACTTGTTCGCGAAGGCTATATTCCAAACGCAGCCAATGCATTGAATGTACCGCCCTCTTCGCGGACAAGTCCGCTCCTACAGGGCACCGCGTACTCCCGTAGGAGCGACCGGGGCGGCGATCCGCCTTGTTCGCGAAGGCGGTATTCCTGACGCAGAAATCCATCGACTGTACCGGCCTCTTCGTGAGCAAGCTCGCTCCCACAAGGCACCGCGTGCTCCTGTAGGAGCGAACTTGTTCGCGAAGGCTATATTCCAAACGCAGCCAATGCATTGAATGTACCGCCCTCTTCGCGGACAAGTCCGCTCCTACAGGGCACCGCGTACTCCCGTAGGAGCGACCGGGGTGGCGATCCGCCTTGTTCGCGAAGGCTATATTCCTGACGCAGGAAGTCCATCGACTGCACCGGCCTCTTCGCGAGCAAGCTCGCTCCCACAACGTACCGCGTGCTCCTGTAGGAGCGACCGGGGTGGCGATCCGCCTTGTTCGCGAAGGCTATATTCCTGACGCAGAAAAGCCATCGACTGTACCGGCCTCTTCGCGAGCAAGCTCGCTCCCACAAGATACCGCGTGCTCCTGTAGGAGCGACCGGGGTGGCGATCCGCCTTGTTCGCGATGGGGCCGGTCGTGCTTTCTACCTTCGAGAAAGCATTTCAGACCAGTACGATCTGGTTCTTGCCCTGGCGTTTGGCCTGATACATCGCTGCGTCGGCGCGGCCGTAGAGAGTTTCGAGGCTTGGGTCGTCAGCGCCCAGGTTGGTCAGGCCCTGGCTGGCAGTGATGCTGAAGGTGGTGCCGCCTGACTGGAAGTTCTGGCGCTGGATCTCGCGTTGCAGGCGTTCGGCGATCTGCATGGCCATGTCCGGCGCGCAGCCGGGGAATACTGCGGCGAACTCTTCGCCACCGATACGCCCGAACAGGTCACCCCGCCTCAATGCCGAACGACCGCTTTCGGCGATGCGCTGCAGCACGGTATCGCCTTCCTGATGACCGTAGGTGTCGTTCACCAGCTTGAAGTCATCGATGTCCAGCAGCAGGAACGCCAGCGGCGTGCCGTTGAGACGAGCCAGTTCGAACTCGCGCTGGGCGCATTCGAAAAAGTGCCGGCGGTTGCTGCTCTGGGTCAGCACATCGGTGGTTGCCAGGCGTTGCAGCTCATCCTCGAGGTGCTTCTTCTCGGTGATGTCTTCGGCGATGCCCACCACGATCAGACGCTGGCTGACATCGGCGCGCTGGCTGACGAAGCATTTGTCGCTGAGCCAGCGCACTTCGCCATCCGCACGAATGATCCGGTACTCGCGGTCTTCGATCGAGCCTTTCTCGATGACCTCGTTGAGGCTGCGCTCGGCGTAATTCAGGTCATCGGGGTAGATGCTATCGCGCCACTCGCTGTAGTCAGCCAGCAGCAGGCCCGCCGAACGACCGAAGATGCGCTCGTAGGCCGGACTGACATAGATCATCTGCTGAGTTTGCCAGTCGAACGCCCACAGAACAGCGTTCACGCTCACCAGCAACGAGCTGAACAATTGTTCACGCTCGCTCAGGCGTGCGACTTCTGCCTGAGCGTGCATCAGGGCTAACAGGGTTTCTGCGGCTGCGGGCATATCGGTGATCGGAGTGCCGGATAGGGAGGTGGGGGGCTGCTTTTCCATAAGAACCATCTCAAGCGTTTACGGCCAGTGAGGCGCCCTGTCCCGATTGGCGGGAAAGTGGATGAGATAGACGAGGAGGGGATAAGTTCCGGGACCGGCGCGCCAAGGGGTAGCGCGCCGATCAACGGTTCAAGCGTGGGCGGGGCGCAGCGAGTAGGTTTTCAGCTGGTCGGCGAACTCGCGCAACGAGTGAATACCACTGGCTTCGGCCTCGTGAATCCACTCTTTCATGGCCGACAGCATGTCGTGACCGTTGCTGCTGGTCTTGACCCAGATCTGCTGCAGGGCCAGGCGTTTTTCATAGATCACCTTCAGCGCATGGCTGTGTTCCAGCATGGTCTGAATACGCAGGTGATGCCTGTCATCGAGCAGGCTGGTTTCACGCGACAGCAGGCGCTTGGCGCGACGGAACTGATGACGCACCGACTCGTCGGCCTTGGCAAGTTCCTGGGCAACCAGCGGCGCGATGACCAGCTTGCGGTACTGCGCCATGATCTGGAAACGGTTGTTGAGGATCGCCATTGCGGTGTCCATGTCCATATGGCCCTTGCCTTCGACGCGATGGGCGATAGGCGCGACCCGCTGGACCTTGGCCAGACCGAGGAAGCTGAACAGTTTGATCCACGCCCAGCCCATGTCGAACTCCCATGGCTTGACCGACAGCTTGGCCGAGTTGGGATAGGTGTGGTGGTTGTTGTGCAGTTCTTCGCCGCCGATCACGATGCCCCACGGCACCAGATTGGTGGCTGCGTCGCGGCATTCGAAGTTGCGATAGCCAACGGCATGACCCAGACCATTGACCACGCCGGCAGCCCAGAAGGGAATCCACATCATCTGCACGGCCCAGACCGTGATACCGAGGGCGCCGAACAGCGCCACGTCGATGACCGCCATCAGAGCGATACCCAGCAGCTTGTAGCGCGAATACAGATTGCGCTCGATCCAGTCTTCCGGGCAGTTCTTGCCGTAGATACGCAGGGTGTCCTGGTTCTGCGCTTCCTCGCGGTACAGTTCGGCACCCTTGCGCAGCACAGTGGACAGACCCTTGACGACCGGGCTGTGCGGGTCATCGACGGTTTCGCATTTTGCGTGGTGTTTGCGGTGGATGGCTGTCCACTCGCGGGTATTCTGGGCAGTGGTCAGCCACAGCCAGAAGCGGAAGAAGTGTTTCAGACCCGCATTGAGCTCAAGTGAGCGGTGGGCTGAATAGCGGTGCAGATAGACCGTGACGCCGACAATAGTTATATGGGTCATCGCCAGCGTGACCGCTATTACCTGCCAGACGGAAAGGTCGAGCAAACCGTTGTACCACATAGGCTGTTTGGCCCTCGTAGAAATACCTGTGAAGAAAAAAGTCGCAACAGCATTATCACTGACATTGCTCAGAAAACCAGCCACCCTTGCAGATAAGCGTCGCAGGATGTTTCTTGCTTTATAATCCAGACCTTTAGTAAGGCTCGGTTTTTTATGTCCGATTATTCCCGTAACGCGCTGCGAACCGCCGTTCTGTATGGGCTGCTGTCGATTCTGTGGTTCGCGACAGGCAGCGCCCTGCTGTCTTTTTTCGTCAAGGATCCGGCTCGACTGGCCGTCGGACAACAGATGATCGGTTATGGCTGGGCGCTGCTCAGCACCGTCATGATCTTCATTGCACGTGACAGATTGAAGGCCATCGTCGGCGGTGAAGCGCTGTTTGAGCGCCAACAACAGGACTATGACCGACTACTGCTGGCGGCAGTGGTGTTCGACAGCACGCGTGAGGGCGTACTGGTCAGTGATGCCGAAGGGCGCATTGTCCATGTAAATCGTGCGTTTGTGGACATCACCGGCTATCAGGCCGACGAGGTGCTGGGTTTCAACCCCAGCAAGTTCAAGTCCGGTCGTCATGGCCCCGAGTTTTATCGGCAGATGTATCACTCACTGCAGAGTGCCGGGCAGTGGAGTGGCGAGATCTGGAACCGACGCAAAAGCGGCGAAATCTATCCGCAGTGGCAAACCATCCGTAGCATCAAGGGTGAAGACGGGCAGGCCAGGCATTTTGTCGCGGTGTTTTCCGATATCACGGCCATCAAGCGCTCCGAGCAGGAACTGGCGCAACTGGCTCATTACGATGCGCTGACCGAGTTGCCCAATCGTCTGCTGCTGACCGATCGTATCAGCCAGGCGCTGACCTCGGCGCGCTCCAGCAAGCGCGGCTGTGCGCTGCTGGTGGTGGACCTGGACAACTTCAGAAACATCAACGACAGCCTTGGCCATAACATCGGCGACGAAGTGCTCAAGGCGGCTGCCGAACGCCTCAAGCGCTGGCTGACAGCGGTATGACGGTCGCACGCCTGGGCGGTGACGAGTTCGCGCTGCTGGTCAAAAACTGTACGCACATGGTGCATGCCGCGGCGCTCGCGCAACAGGTGATCAATGCCTTCAAAGCGCCATACCCGATTGCCGGGCATCAGTTGTTCGTCAGTGCCAGTATCGGTATCAGCCTTTTTCCCGGTGATGCGCTAACTGCCGAACAACTGTTGCGCAACGCTGATTCGGCGCTGTTCAAAGCCAAGACCGATGGCCGCGAAGGGTTTGCGCTGTACACCGAAGAGCTGACCGCCCAAGCCCAGCAACGGGTGCAACTGGCCAGCGAGTTGCGTCAGGCGATTGAGCAGGACCAATTGCGGGTGTTCTACCAACCGGTTTACGACCTGGTGACCGGGCGTATTTGCGCGGTCGAAGCGCTGGTGCGCTGGCAACACCCGACCCGTGGCATGGTGTCGCCTGGCGACTTCATCCCTATTGCCGAGCAGAACGGACTTATCGCCGATATCGATGCCTGGGTATTGAATACTGCCTGTCGGCAAATGCAGGCCTGGCTGGCAGAAGGCGTCTCGATTGCGTCCGTCGCGGTCAATGTCTCCAGCCGTCTGTTCAGTCGCGGTGATGTCGATCGGCGAGTGGCTGAGGTCTTGAACGAGACCGGCCTCGATCCGGCATTTCTTGAGCTGGAAGTCACTGAAAGTGCCGTCATGGAAGACCCTGAACAGGCCATCGAGCAATTGCATCGCCTGCGTGAACTGGGCCTGAGCCTGGCCATCGATGATTTCGGCACAGGCTACTCATCGCTGCTGCGGCTCAAGAGCATGCCGGTGCAGAAGCTCAAGATCGACCAGGGTTTCGTGGCCGGGCTGCCGGGCGATGTAGATGACATCGCGATTGTACGGGCGGTCATCGCGCTGGCGTCGAGCCTGGGCATGCGTGTACTGGCCGAGGGGATCGAACACGCCAATCAGGCTTCATTTTTGTTAAGCAACGGTTGCGAGTTGGGCCAGGGCTACTGGTTTGCCCGGCCCATGGCGGCGCAGTCTATCGATTGGACGCACGCCCCCGCGTTCAACTAGTTCAGCCTCTCACTGATAACGCCTGCCAGGGTGTGCAATGCACCCTGGCAGAGTCACACCTCTCTAAAGTTCTTTTGGTTATATCTGCATTCTTAAATAGTCTTTTTAAGAATATCCGCACCTCACTATTATTGCCTCACCGCCATACGCCATCGCCCCCAGTCGCGAAGGCAGGCCTCTCACTTCTCAAGGAATAAGACAATGAGCGCATCTCTACGTAGTGTTGACGGTCAGGACGAAGCAGCCATTCTGCGTGAAATTCAGAGTGCGTTGCGTGACCTGCGTTTTGGTGCCGTCGAAATCACCGTGCACAACGCACAGGTGGTGCAGATCGAGCGCAAGGAAAAGTTTCGTTTGCAGAACCCTGCCAAGCAGAGCTGAAGCGGCAAGCACCCGACTGGTCAACCGGAGGGTTTCATCCTGACTCCTGATACCCCCCTGAAAAAAAGCAGCGCGCCCGTGCGAATGCCGCTCTGACGCGCCAAGAAGAAATCAAAAAAGCCGACACACCGTATTTCCAGGAGCTTCAATCTATGTCCATTCGCCGTTTTGCGCTGGCTGCTCTCGCCAGTGCTGTTTTCGCAGGTTCGGCTGTCGCCAAGGATTACGAACTGCTCAACGTGTCCTACGATCCGACCCGCGAGCTGTATCAGGACTACAACGCAGAATTCGTCAATTTCTGGAAAAAATCCCATCCGGACGACAAGGTCAAGATCAAGCAATCCCACGGCGGCTCGGGCAAGCAGGCGCGTGGCGTGATCGACGGCCTGCGCGCCGACGTGGTGACCCTGGCACTGGCCGGTGACATCGACGAAATCGCCAAGCTCGGCAAGACCCTGCCCGAAAACTGGCAGACCCGCCTGCCGGACGCGAGCACGCCGTACACCTCGACCATCGTGTTCCTGGTGCGCAAGGGCAACCCTAAAGGCATCAAGGACTGGGGCGACCTGACCAAGGAAGGCGTCTCGGTGATCACGCCCAACCCGAAAACCTCCGGCGGTGCGCGCTGGAACTTCCTGGCCGCCTGGGCCTACGGCCTGAAGGCGGGCGGCGGTGACGAAGCCAAGGCCAAGGAATACGTGCAGACGCTGTTCAAGCACGTGCCGATTCTGGATACCGGCGCACGCGGTTCGACCATCACCTTCGTCAACAACGGTCAGGGTGATGTGCTGCTGGCATGGGAAAACGAAGCGTTCCTGGCGTTGAAAGAAGACGGCGGCAAGGACAAGTTCGACATCGTCGTACCGTCGCTGTCGATCCTTGCCGAGCCTCCGGTTGCCGTGGTCGACAAGAACGCCGAGCGGAAAGGTAATACCGAAATCGCGACTGAATACCTCAAGCACCTGTACAGCAAGGAAGGTCAGGAAATTGCCGCGAAAAACTTCTATCGTCCACGTGATGCCGAAGTGGCCGCCAAGTACGAGAAGCAATTCCCGAAACTGGATCTGGTGACTATCGACAAAGACTTTGGTGGCTGGAAAACTGCGCAGCCGAAGTTTTTCAATGACGGCGGCGTGTTCGACCAGATTTATCAGGCGCAATAAGCCGAATGAGGATGCCGCACGAGCGGCATCGCAAGTTTGGCCAAACAGCCCGGATTAACCTCCGGGCTTCGTGCAAGTGAAACCAGGGACTTTTATGTCGCGTCGTATCTCCCCCGTCATACCCGGCTTCGGGCTGACGCTGGGCTACACCTTGGTGTACCTCAGTCTGATTGTGCTAATACCGCTGGCCGCCATGTTCGTACATGCTGCGCAGCTCACCTGGGATCAGTTCTGGACCATCATCACGGCACCACGCGTGATCGCGGCACTCAAGCTGAGTTTCGGCACCGCCTTTTACGCAGCCCTCATCAACGGGGTGATCGGCACACTGCTGGCCTGGGTGCTGGTGCGCTACACCTTCCCCGGCCGCAAGGTCATCGATGCGATGATAGATCTGCCGTTCGCCCTGCCGACCGCCGTGGCCGGTATCGCCCTGACCGCGCTGTACGCGCCCAACGGCTGGGTCGGCCAGTTCGCAGCTGATCTGGGCTTCAAGATCGCCTATACCCCGCTGGGCATCACCCTGGCGCTGACCTTCGTCACCCTGCCGTTCGTGGTGCGCACCGTGCAGCCTGTGCTGGCCGACATCCCCCGCGAAGTCGAAGAGGCCGCTGCCTGCCTGGGCGCACGTCCCCTGCAGGTGTTTCGCCATATCCTCGTGCCGGCGTTGCTGCCTGCCTGGCTGACCGGCTTCGCCCTGGCGTTTGCCCGTGGCGTGGGCGAGTACGGTTCGGTGATTTTCATCGCCGGCAACATGCCGATGAAAACCGAGATCCTGCCGCTGCTGATCATGGTCAAGCTCGACCAGTACGACTACACCGGCGCAACCGCTATCGGCGTGATGATGCTGGTGGTGTCCTTCATTCTGCTGCTGCTGATCAACCTGCTGCAGCGGCGCATTGAAACCCCATCCTGAGGAGGCGCAGAACATGTCTTATTCATCTGTTTCAGCCGCCGCCTCTGCCAACGCTGCCCGTCGTGGCAGCGCGGTGTCGCGACGTATCCTGATCGGCCTGTGCTGGCTGGTGTTCGTCCTGTTTCTGGGCCTGCCGCTGTTCATCGTGGTATCCCAAGGCCTGAAAAACGGTCTGGGCGCGTTCTTTACCGCGATCCTCGAGCCGGACGCGCTGTCGGCGCTGAAGCTGACGGTCATAGCGGTGCTGATCTCGGTACCGCTCAATCTGGTGTTCGGCGTCAGCGCCGCATGGTGCGTGAGCAAATACTCGTTCCGCGGCAAGAGCATTCTGGTCACGCTGATCGACCTGCCGTTCTCGGTATCGCCGGTCATCGCCGGTCTGGTCTACGTGCTGATGTTCGGTGCGCAGGGGCTGTTCGGGCCGTGGTTGCAGGATCACGACATCCAGATCGTCTTTGCCCTGCCGGGCATCGTGCTGGCGACCATCTTCGTCACTGTGCCGTTCGTTGCGCGGGAGCTGATCCCGCTGATGCAGGAGCAGGGCACTCAGGAAGAAGAGGCCGCACGGCTGCTGGGCGCCAACGGCTGGCAGATGTTCTGGCACGTCACGGTGCCGAACATCAAATGGGGCCTGATCTACGGCGTGGTGCTGTGTACGGCGCGAGCGATGGGTGAGTTTGGCGCGGTGTCGGTGGTTTCCGGGCACATTCGCGGCGTCACCAACACCCTGCCGCTGCACGTCGAAATTCTCTACAACGAGTACAACCACGTTGCCGCCTTTGCCGTGGCGAGCCTGTTGCTGATCCTGGCGCTGTTCATCCTGCTGCTCAAGCAGTGGAGCGAATCCCGCATTAACCGTCTGCGCCATAACGCGGCGGAGGAATAATCATGTCGATCGAAGTCCGTAACGTCAGCAAGAACTTCAACGCCTTCAAGGCTCTGAACAACATCAGTCTGGACATCCAGAGTGGCGAGCTGGTGGCTTTGCTCGGCCCGTCAGGCTGCGGCAAGACCACCCTGCTGCGCATCATTGCAGGTCTGGAAACCCCGGATGACGGCAGCATCGTGTTTCATGGCGAAGATGTGTCCGGCCACGACGTGCGTGATCGCAATGTCGGGTTCGTGTTCCAGCATTACGCGCTGTTCCGCCACATGACGGTGTTCGACAACGTCGCGTTCGGCCTGCGCATGAAGCCCAAGCGCGAGCGCCCGAACGAAACGCGCATCGCCGAGAAGGTCCATGAGCTGCTGAACATGGTGCAGCTGGACTGGCTGGCCGACCGTTATCCGGAGCAGCTGTCGGGTGGACAGCGCCAGCGCATTGCCCTGGCCCGCGCCCTGGCGGTCGAGCCAAAAGTGCTGCTGCTGGACGAGCCGTTCGGCGCGCTGGACGCCAAGGTCCGCAAAGAGCTGCGTCGCTGGCTGGCGCGCCTGCACGAAGACATCAACCTGACCTCGGTGTTCGTGACTCACGATCAGGAAGAGGCCATGGAAGTGGCCGATCGCATCGTGGTGATGAACAAGGGCGTGATCGAACAGATCGGCTCGCCGGGCGAGGTCTACGAGAACCCGTCCAACGACTTCGTCTACCACTTCCTCGGCGACTCCAATCGCCTGAGCCTGGGCGAGGAAGGTCACCTGCTGTTCCGTCCGCATGAGGTGTCGCTGTCCCGCCAGGAAATCGAAGACCACCACGCCGCCGAAGTCCGCGACATCCGCCCACTGGGCGCGACGACGCGGGTCACCTTGAAAGTGGAAGGGCAGGACGAGCTGATCGAGGCCGAAGTGGTGAAAGACCACGACAGCCTGGTGGGCCTGGCCAAGGGCGAGACGCTGTTCTTCAAACCGAAGGTCTGGCAGAAGCTTTAAAGCCTGCGCAGGTGCTTATCGTTATACACAACTCTTGTGGGAGCGACCGGGGCGGCGATCCGCATTGCTCGCGAAGACGGTGTTTCAGTCGATGCATTTTCGGCGATGCTACCGACCCCTTCGCGAACAAGTTCGCTCCTACGCCCTCCGGGCAGAAGCCTTATCGTTCCCATGCTCCGCGTGCTCTGCGTCCTCGGGCTGTTATCGCACGGACAACGCCAGCATGAACGCCGCGACGATGCCGCATACGGCGAACAGTTGTTGCAGGCGTGGGCCGGCGAGGTAGCGGGCGACTTGCCTGCCGATGACCAGGCCGATGACTGCACCCAGCGCGAACGGCGCACCGACCGCCCAGTGCATCACCCCGCTCAGTGACGCGGTAATGACGCTGCCCATCGAAACCAGGGCGATCACGGCCAGTGACGTCGCCACGACACTCTTCATGTCCAGGTCGCTGTAGCGGGTCAGCGCCGGAATGATCACGAACCCGCCGCCCACCCCCAACAACCCGGACAGCAACCCGGAGCCCACGCCGGTCAGCGTCAGTGCGCGCAGACAGGGCATGGTCCAGCGCAGGCGGCCCTGCAGCGGGTTGAGCACGCAGGGCAGTATTTCCGCACGCGGCGCCGGCTTGCCGTGGCGCAATTCGCGGGTGGCCCTGATGAACATGCGTCCACAGGCGTACAGCAGCACGACCGAAAAGACCAAAGCCAGCGGCGTATTGGGCAGTCGATGAGCGAGCCATAGGCCCAGAGGCGCCATCAGCACACCAATGGAGGCGATGTACCCGGCCGCGCGATAGCGGACGATGCCCTGACGCAGCCCCAGTACCGCACCGATCCCCGCCGCCAGCCCTACGGCCAACAGACCGACAGGTGCGGCTTCGACAATCGACAGGCCGAGACCGAAGACCAGCAGCGGCACGGCGAGGATGCCGCCGCCCGCGCCGGTCAGCGCAAGTACCATACCGATGACGGTCCCCAGACCAACGCCCAGCAACTGATGCTCATCCATGCCGGGTGTCAGCCTTTTGCGGTTTGGCCAGCCATTCACGGCCCTTGAGCATGCCATGCCAATAAAGCGCGGGCAGCACTCGCGCTTTCAACCACCAGGCCAGTCGGGTCGGCTGGCGACCCTCCAGCAGCCAGCGCGGAAAGCTCGGCGCAACCTTGCCGCCATAGGTAAATTCGGCCAGCACGATGCGGCCTTTCTCGACCGTCAACGGGCACGAGCCGTAACCGTCATACACCGCTGACCCATCCCGACGACCCAGCGCGACCAATACGTTGTTGGCCACCACCGGCGCCTGCTTGCGTGCCGCTGCGGCGGTCTTGGCATTGCTGGTGTTGGTGACGTCGCCCAGACCATGAACATTGGCGAACTGCCGGTGCTTCAGCGTGGCCGGGTCGACATCCACCCAGCCTGCGGCATCGGCCAGCGGGCTGCTGCGGATGAAGTCAGGGGCAATCTGCGGCGGCACTACGTGCAACATTTCGAAGCTTTGCTCGACGGTCTCGCTGCTGCCATCGGCCTGCGTGCGAATGAAGGTCGCGCGCTTGCCAGGCCCGTCGACGGCGACCAGCCGATGGCTGAACTTGAGGTCGATGGCGTAGCGCTCGACGTACTTCATCAGCGCCGGGACATAGTCGGCGACACCGAACAGCACGCCACCGGCGTTGTAGAACTGCGTATTGATCTGCGCGAGACGGCCGCTTTTCAACCAGTGATCGCAGGACAGGTACATGGCCTTCTGCGGCGCACCGGCGCATTTGATCGGCATGGGCGGCTGGGTAAACAGCGCGCGGCCCTGTTTCAGGTTCTGTACCAGCTTCCAGGTGTAGGGCGCCAGGTCATAGCGATAGTTGGAAGTCACGCCATTGGCCCCGAGCGTTTCCACCAGCCCGTCGATAGCCGACCAGTCCAGCTTCAGGCCGGGGCAGACCACCAGTTGCTGATAACCGAGCACGCGGCCGTCGGCCAGCGTCAGCGTATTGTGCTGCGGCTCGAAGGTCGCGACCGCAGCCTTGATCCACTGCACGCCTGTGGGTATCAGCGAGGCCATGCTGCGTGCCGTCGACTGCGGCGTGAAGATCCCCGCACCGACCATGGTCCAGCCGGGCTGGTAATAATGGGTATCGGCGGGGTCGACCAGGGTGATCTGCAGGGTAGCGTCGCGGGCCAGCAGGCTTGCGGCGGTAGAGATACCGGCAGCACCGCCACCGACGATCAGGATCTGACAGGTTGTTGTCGAAGCATTCATCACAGGGTTTTCCAGAGCGGGCAGCGGTCAAAGGGCATTGAGCGGGATCTTCAGGTAGACGACGCCGTTGTCTTCCGGCTCGGGAAAGTGTCCGCAGCGCATGTTGACCTGCACCGCAGGCAGCATCAGCACCGGCATGTCCAGCGTTGCGTCACGGGCTTCGCGCATGCCGACGAACGCGTCCTCATCCACCCCGTCGTGCACATGGATGTTGCTGGCGCGCTGTTCGGCAACCGTGGTCATGTACTTCAGCTCCCGGCCATTGGGCAGGTAGTCGTGGCACATGAACAGCAGGGTCTCCGGCGGCAGCGCCAGCAGCTTCTTGATCGAGCGATACAGCGTGCGCGCATCGGCACCCGGGAAGTCGCAACGAGCGGTGCCGTAATCGGGCATGAACAGCGTATCGCCGACAAACGCGACCGTGGCGTCACCGACTTGCACCAGGTAACTCATGCACGCCGGCGTGTGTCCGGGCGTGTGCATGGCCTTGACCTCAAGCGTGCCGAGGGCGAACGACGCGTTGTCCTCCAGCAGCACATCGAACTGGCTGCCATTGCGGGCAAAGTCAGACGGCGCGTTGAACAGCGTGCCGAAGGTTTCCTGCACGGCAGTGATATGGCTGCCGATGACAATTTGCCCACCCAATCTCTGTTTCAGATACGGCGCTGCCGAGAGGTGATCGGCGTGCACGTGGGTTTCGAAAATCCACTGCACCGAGGCGCCCAGCGACTGCGCCCGTTCGATCATCCGGTCGGCGGACTCGGTCCTGGTGCGGCCGGACTTAGGGTCGTAATCGAGCACGCTGTCGATCAGCGCACATTGCTTGCTGTGCAGGTCCATCACCAGATAGCTGATGGTCCAGGTATGCGTGTCGAAGAGCGCTTCGACATGAAGTTTTTCACCGATGATCATGTGCAATTCCCATGGCTGTAAATCGCCTCAAGGCCCGTTTGGCCAGGCCGGACGGTTGGCAGTCGTTGCCATGATGTCTCAATAACCATGCCAATCACTGCAAAGCCCCTTCAGGCTAATAAATACAAGGCGTTTTGCGGTTTTGCAAAACACCTCGATGGCCTGCCGCAGGTCGCTGACTGCCACATTCTGGCAGTCATTTGGCAGTCCGTGGCACAAGCTGGCAGGCGGATGGGTTAAGCTGCGTCCAATCTTCAGGAGCACCCATGAACCTCATCGCCACCGATTTTCCCGGCAGTCGCATGCAGTCGCTGGTGTCATACCTCGAACATGATCTGCGACCGACCATCGTGCTCGACACCGACTACAACATCATTGCCGCCAACACTGCCTACCAGCGTCAGTTCGGCGTCGAAGGCACGCCGCATGTGGGCGAGAAGTGTTATCGGGTGTCGCATCAGTTTGCGGTGCCGTGTGACCAGGCCGGTGAGCATTGCCCGATGCGCAAGGCCCATGAAACGCGGCTCCCGGAGCGTCTGCTGCACATTCATCACACGCCGCGCGGCCCCGAGCATGTGGATGTCGAGCTGCGGCCGATTCTCGACGATCAGGGTGAGGTGATCGCTTATGTCGAGCGACTGAGCTCGGTGGCGGTAGCCTCCGTCCAGCCGCAGCAACATGGGCTGGTAGGGCGCTCGGCGGCGTTCAAAGAAGTGCTGAGCGCTCTGCAACGCGCTGCGCCCGCGCAGATTCCGGTGTTGCTGCAGGGCGAGTCGGGTACCGGCAAGGAATTGTTCGCGCGCGCACTGCACGCCAGCAGCGCCAGGTCCGCCGGGCCGCTGGTGGTGGTCGATTGCACCGGGCTTACCGAAACCCTGCTGGAAAGCGAGCTGTTCGGCTATGAGAAGGGCGCATTCACTGGCGCATTGCAGCGCAAGACCGGTCTGGCCGAAGCCGCTCATGGCGGGACGTTATTCCTTGATGAGATCGGCGAAGTGCCGCTGGCCATGCAGGTCAAGCTGTTGCGGCTGATTGAATCGGGCAGTTTTCGTCCGGTGGGCAGTCTGCGCACGGTGCACTCGGATTTTCGGCTGGTGGTCGCCACGCATAAACCGCTCAGGGAGATGGTCGCCGACGGCAGCTTTCGCCAGGATTTGTTTTACCGCATCAGCGCCTTTCCGATTCGCCTGCCGGCCCTGCGTGAACGCAGTGAAGACCTGCCGCTGCTGATCGATAGCCTGCTGCAACGCATCGCGCCTGGCGCCGCGCCGCGTGTCGACGCCGAGGCCATGAAGCTGCTGAGTTTGTACAGCTACCCCGGCAACATTCGCGAGCTGCGCAACATACTCGAACGCGCCCGTTTATTTACCGATGACGGCATCATTCGCGCGCAGGATCTGCCCGCCGAAGTACGTGGGCAGGGCGAGGCGGGTGGCGTGACGTACCGCCAGCAGGACGACAGCCTGGAAAAACTCGCCCATGCGCTGCGAGTGTTCAACGGCTCGCGCAGCGAACTGGCCAGAGAACTGGGACTGAGCGAACGCACTTTGTATCGACGTTTGCGTGCCCTAGGCATTCGGCGCTGAAGCACGCACGCTATGACGCAGAGCGTCACGAACGGCATTCCCACGCGGGAGCGTGCGGAACGATAACCGCAACTATCGTGCGGCGCTCCGCGTCGTATGCCTTTCCGGACGCTCCGCGTCCGCCCTCGGGAGCCTTACTTGAACGTCACAACCCCACCGGCCAGGGATTCGACCCGCGCCAGGGATTCGACGCGATAGCCCTGGGCGTCCAGTTCAGCGCGGCCGCCCTGGAAGGATTTCTCGATCACGATGCCCAGCCCGGCTACCGTGGCGCCAGCCTGTTTGATGATCGAGATCAGCGCCTGCGAGGCTTTGCCGTTGGCCAGGAAGTCGTCGATGATCAGCACCTTGTCGTCGCTGCTCAGATGGCGCGGCGAGATGGCCACGGTGCTTTCCACCTGCTTGGTGAACGAGTACACGGTCGCCGACAGCAGGTTTTCGGTCAGGGTCAGGGACTGGTGCTTGCGAGCGAAGATCACCGGCACGCCCATGTTCAAACCCGCCATGACTGCCGGCGCGATGCCGGACGCTTCGATGGTCACGATCTTGGTCACGCCAGCGTCGGCGAACAGTCGGGCGAATTCGTCGCCGATTTCCTTCATCAGGGCCGGATCGATCTGATGGTTGAGAAACGCATCGACCTTCAGCACCTGATCGGACAACACGATGCCTTCTTCGCGAATTTTCTTGTGCAGTGCTTCCACTTCAATTCCTTGGCTGCGCCATTGCGCAATAAATGATCAATAGGGTGTCGGCTAGCGTTTCAGCATGGCGCGAATGTCGGCAAGCGCGGTGTTGCCGCGCACCGCTTTGACTTCCGTCGGGGTGTCGTCATTGCCTTCCCAGGCCAGGTCGTCCGGGGGCAGCTCATCCAGAAAGCGGCTTGGCGCGCAGTCGATGATTTCACCGTACTGCTTGCGCTTGGCGGCGAAGGTGAAGGCCAGGGTCTGCCGCGCGCGGGTGATGCCCACGTAGGCCAGGCGGCGCTCTTCTTCGATGGTGTCGGCTTCGATGCTGGAACGGTGCGGCAGGATTTCTTCTTCCATGCCCATGATGAACACGTACGGAAATTCCAGGCCCTTGGAGGCGTGCAAGGTCATCATCTGCACGCCTTCGGCACCGTCTTCCTCTTCCTGCTGACGTTCGAGCATGTCGCGCAGGACCAGCTTGCCGATGGCTTCCTCGATGGTCATACCACCTTCTTCGTCCTTTTCCAGCGTGTTTTTCAACGCCTCGATCAGGAACCAGACGTTGCTCATCCGGTAATCGGCAGCCTTTTCGCTGGAGCTGTTCTGCCGCAGCCAGTTCTCGTAGTCGATGTCCATGACCATGCTGCGCAGCGCGGCGATGGGATCGTTCTGCGCGCACTGCTGACGCACGCCGTCCATCCAGCGCTTGAAGCGCTGCAAACGGTCGGTGAATCGGCTGTCCAGATGCTCGCCCAGGCCGATCTCGTCGGTGGCGGCGTACATCGACACCTTGCGCTCGGTGGCGTAATTACCGAGCTTTTCCAGCGTGGTCGAGCCGATCTCGCGACGCGGAACGTTGATCACCCGCAGGAAGGCGTTGTCGTCGTCCGGGTTCACCAGCAGACGGAAATAAGCCATCAGGTCCTTCACTTCCTGGCGGCCGAAGAAACTGTTGCCGCCCGACAGTCGATACGGCACCTGATGGTGCTGCAATTTCAGCTCGATCAGTTTGGCCTGATAGTTGCCGCGATACAGAATGGCGAAATCGCTGTACGGGCGGTCGGTGCGCAGGTGCAGGGTGAGGATTTCCATGGCCACCCGCTCGGCCTCGGCGTCTTCGTTGCGGCAGCGGATCACGCGGATCTCGTCGCCGTGGCCCATCTCGGACCACAGTTGTTTTTCGAAGGCGTGCGGGTTGTTGGAGATCAGCACGTTGGCGCAACGCAGAATGCGGCTCGTCGAACGGTAGTTCTGCTCCAGCATCACCACTTTCAACGACGGGTAGTCGTCCTTGAGCAGCATCAGGTTTTCCGGCCGCGCGCCACGCCAGGCGTAGATCGACTGGTCGTCGTCGCCCACCACGGTGAACTGATGGCGCGTACCGATCAGCAGCTTCACCAGCAGGTACTGGCTGGCGTTGGTGTCCTGATATTCGTCGACCAGCAGGTAACGCACCTTGTTCTGCCACTTTTCCAGGATGTCGGCGTGTTCCTGGAACAGCTTGACCGGCAGCAGAATCAGATCGTCGAAGTCCACCGCGTTGTACGCCTTGAGCGTGCGCTGATAGTGGGTGTAAACGATGGCGGCGGTCTGTTCCTTGGGATTGCGGGCGTTTTCCAGCGCCTCGGCGGGCAGGATCAGGTCGTTTTTCCACGAGCCGATCATGTTCTTGATTTCGTCGACACCGTCGTCGCCGGAATACTCTTTCTGCATGATGTCGGTCATCAGCGCCTTGACGTCGGTTTCGTCAAAGATCGAGAAGCCCGGTTTGTAGCCCAGCCGCGTGTGCTCTTTGCGGATGATGTTCAGGCCCAGGTTGTGGAAGGTCGAGACCGTCAGGCCGCGTCCTTCGCTGCCCCTGAGCAGCGTGCCGACCCGCTCTTTCATCTCGCGCGCGGCCTTGTTGGTGAAGGTCATGGCGACGATGTACTGGGCGCGAATGCCGCAGTTCTGGATCAGGTGCGCGATTTTGCGGGTGATCACGCTGGTCTTGCCGGAACCGGCACCGGCGAGCACCAAAAGAGGGCCGCCGACGTAGTTCACGGCTTCCTGCTGCCGGGGATTGAGTCGGGACATGGCGGTATGAAGAGTCGTCTGCAAAAAAGGTCGGGCATTTTAACAGGCCCACGGTTTTGTGCAGTGCTCATCGTCGTCAGACAGTGACTGCTATCTAATTCTTCTGTTTTTGTTACATTTGCGCCGCGACGCGCGATACGTGTATTTGTCGCGCTCCTGCGAGAGAGCGGCCACCGGTTTTTCCTTTGCACTTAGGAAGTTAGATTGCCTACACCTGTCGAACCCTTGCGATTGCTGTTATTGGCGCACGAGCCTTTCTGGCAGTCGCTGCTTAGCGGCTGCCTCACTGCGCCGGGAGGCAACGTGATACTTCTGCATGGCGCGAACTGGGACGTTTTCAGTGCCCGTTACGCTAACGAGCGCAATACCGTGCTGCTGACCACGCCTGATCTGCAGCCCAGGACCGGGGCCTGCCTGTTGCCTACCGTAGTGCTGCTCGAGACCGAACCACTGGTCGGACCGACCGGCGTCAGTGACTGGCTGGTGCGCGATGCCTTGACCGGTGACACGCTTCGGCGCTGCCTGCGCTATGTCCACGAGCGCAGTCGCCTGGAAGACAGCCTGCGACGCCTGGTCGGCCAGGACCCGTTGACCGGCATCGCCAACCGCCAGGGTTTTCAGGCGCTGCTCTCGGCTCGCCTGAGCGAAGGCGGCGGCGTGGCGCTGGGGCATCTGGACCTGGACAACTTTCGCCGCGCCAACGATTCACTGGGTCATCAGGCCGGCGACCGATTGATCCTGCAAGTCGTGGCGCGCTTGAAAAACCAGCTCGATGCCGGCGATCAGATCGCCCGCCTGGGGGGCGACGAATTCGCCCTGTTGATCGACACCCGAACAGCCCCCGAACGTGCCCTGCAAATGGCCGAACGTATCACCGACGTGCTGGCCGAACCCTATTGGGTCGATGGCGAAAGCCTGCTGCTGGGTTGCAGCCTGGGCATCGCTCACTCCCAGGCCCAGCCCGAAGCCGACCCGCTGATGTGGCATGCGCATATCGCCATGCGTCAGGCCAAGAGCATGCAGGGCTGCACCTATCACCTGTTCGACGAGCGCATCAACCGCAACGCCCGCAGCCTCACCGACCTGGAAGGTGAACTGCGACGCGCCTTGCGCCGCGATGAGCTGGAACTGCATTACCAGCCGCGTCTGTGCCTGGACAGCGGGCGTATCGTCGGCCTGGAAGCGCTGGTGCGCTGGCGCCATCAGGAGCGCGGGCTGCTGCCACCCAGCGAGTTCGTGCCACTGGCCGAGCAAAGCGGCCTGATCGTGCCGCTCGGCTACTGGGTCATCTTCCGCGCATTGCGTGACATGCAGGCCCTGCGCGAACAAGGCTTTGCCCCGCTGCACATGGCGATCAACCTGTCGTTCCGGCAGTTTCAGGACAGCCAGTTGCTGCCGACCTTGAATCGCCTGATCGCGGAACACAATGTCGACCCACGCTGGCTGGAGTTCGAACTCACCGAAACCGCCGTCATGCGGCGCAGCGATCAGGTCAGGCAGACCATGGATGCATTGCGGCAACTGGGCGTGCGCTTTTCGCTGGATGATTTCGGCACCGGCTATTCGTCGTTCATGCACCTCAACAGCCTGCCCATCGCGCTACTCAAGATCGACATGGGCTTTGTCGGGCAGATGGAGTTACGCGAAGAGAACCGCAAGCTGGTCAACGCCATGATCAATCTGGCGCACAACCTGAACCTGGAGGTGGTCGCCGAGGGTGTGGAAACCGCCGGGCAACTGGAGTTGCTGCGCAGTTTTGGCTGCAATCAGGTGCAAGGCTATCTGATCAGTCGGCCGCTGCCGGTGGAAGAACTGGTGACCTATCTGCGTTCGCAAGCCGCGCACGCAGGTACATCCAGGTCCGGGTGACGGTGCGCCGGATCAGCCCGGCACCGCCACCCCGGCTGCATCCCTACGCAACAGCCGAGCCGTCTTCCATTCAAACGCATAAGTCAGCGCCACAGCCGAGCAGAACAGGCCCAGCGCCAGCCCCCACCACACACCTGAAGCACCGGCATCGGTAGAGAAACCGAGCAACCACGCGGCAGGCGCGGCGATCAGCCAGTAGCAGCCCAGGCCGATCAGGAAGGTGGTGCGTGCATCCTTGAGCCCACGAATGGCGCCCATGGCAATGGTCTGGGTGCCGTCGAAAAACTCGAACAAGGCGGCAATGGCCAGCAGTTTTGTGGCCAATACCACGATCTCGGCAAACGCCGGGTCATTGATGTCCAGAAACAGCCCGATGACCAGGTGCGGCGCCAGCCAGAACAGCAGCCCGAACATGAGCATCACACAGCCGCCAAAACCGATGCCCAAACGCCCGGCCATGCGCACCATCAACAGGTTGCCTGCTCCATAATGCTGGCCGATACGCATGGTGACCGCGTAGGACATCCCCACCGGAACCATGAACGCCATGGACACGGTCTGCAGGGCGATCTGGTGCGCCGCCATCTGCGTGCTGCCCATCGCGCCCATGCAGAACGCCGCAAAAGTGAACAGCCCGACTTCCACGGCATAAGTGCCGCCAATCGGCAAACCGAGACGCCATAGCTCGCCCAGATGGCTGCGTGACAGTTTCGAAAGCCCTTTTCTGATCGGGTACGCCGCGTAGGCCGGATGCCGCCTGATATGCAGCGCCAGCGCGAGGGCCATGCAGTTGGTGACGATCGCGGTGACCAGCCCGATGCCCATCAGCCCCAGGTTGGGCAGCCCCAGCCATTGATGGATCAATGCGTAATTGAGCACGAAATTGGCTGCCGCACCGGCCAGGCTGATGGTCATCACCGGCCCCGCACGACCCAGTGCGCTGGTGAAGCCGCGCAATGCCATGAAGCTGAGCAGGCCGGGCAGGGCGAAGGGCAGGGTGATCAGAAATTGAGCCGCCATATGCACGTTGGCTTCGGCCTGACCGAACTGCAACAGGATGGGTTCGAGGTTCCACAGCAACAGCGCGGCAACCAGCGCCATGCCCCAGGCCAGCCACAGACCGGCCTGGGTCAGACGGGTCGCGCCTTCGGTGTCGCCGGCACCGTGACGGATCGAAACCAGCGTGCCGACCGCGGCCATCACGCCGACGCAAAAGAACGACACGAAGCTGTACGTGGCAGCGCCCAGCCCCCCGCCGGCCAAGGCCTCCGGGCCGATCTTGCCCATCATCACGGTGTCGGTGAAGACCATCAGCATGTGCGCCATCTGTGACGCAATCAGCGGCCCCGCCAGGCGCAGGATGATCCAGAGTTCTTTGAGGGCGGACGGCTGCATGGTGACGGAGCTCTACGGCAAAGGGACGAATGAGCGACGTATTCTGGGCAGTTGCTCGACTAAACACAAAACGATAAATCCGATGCTCAGCATGACTAAAACTCATCTGAAGCTATTTTCAGCATTTGCAGTAAAGTAGCCGTTCATCGTTCGCAGGAAGCGCTCCATGCCCCGTAGCCTCCCTCCTCTTTATGCACTAAGGGCTTTTGAAGCGGCTGCGCGGCATACCTCGTTTACCCGCGCGGCCGAGGAACTTTCGATCACCCAAAGTGCAGTAAGCCGGCATATTCGTACGCTGGAAGAGCACTTTGCCTGCCGCTTGTTTCAGCGCAACGGGCGTAACTTGCAGCTCACTGAATCGGCACGCGCGCTATTGCCCGGCGTACGCGATGGGTTCCTGGCACTGGAACGCGCTTGCAGCACCTTGCAGACCGACGAGGGCATTCTGCGCATGAAAGCCCCGTCCACTCTGACCATGCGCTGGCTGCTCGCGCGGCTCAGCCGTTTTCGTCATCTGCAGGTGGGCAACGAGGTGCAACTGACCAGCGCGTGGATGGAAATCGATGCGGTGGACTTTACCCAAGAGCCTTTTGACTGCGCGATTCTGCTCAGCCAGGGGCATTTCCCGTCGGACTGGGAAGCCACACTGCTGTTTCCCGAATTACTTATTCCAGTGGGTGCGCCCACCTTGTTGCAGGACCCGCCATGGGACGTCGAACGCCTGGCAAAGGCTGAATTGCTGCATCCCACCCCTGATCGCCGTGACTGGCGCACCTGGCTGAACCGCATGGGTCTGGCCGATCAGGTGTCGCTCAAAGGCGGGCAGGTCTTCGACACCCTGGAGCTAGGCATGATTGCCGCAGCACGTGGCTACGGTGTGTCGATGGGTGATCTACTGATGGTCGCCGAGGACGTGGCGCAGGCCCGTCTGAGCCTGCCGTGGCGCACGGCGGTGTTCAGTGGCGAAAACTATTATCTGGTCTGGCCGCGTACGAGGCCCGGCGCAGAGCGGTTGCGACGCCTCAGCGATTTTCTTCAGGCGGAGGTGGGCGCCATGCAGTTGCCGTTAGTTGAAGTACTCTATTAAAATTTAGTTTAATATTGAACTGCCATCATCTGTAAATGTCTCGCTCCGCTCTCAAGTAACGACCTTGATGGCCGAAGCATTGCTTGAAGATTGCTCGTTCAAATAGCGTAAAAACACCCACTAAATTTATCAGCTGAATGGCAAGCCACGGACCCGGCGACTCCAATCATTCGGCACGGAGTCTCTATGTCCAAGCCTCGTACCCGAATTGCTTCGCAACTTGGTATTGCTCTGGCCGTGATCCTGGCGGTGGTTATCAGTGGTAGCACCCTCTTCGCGTTGAGGTCCCTGGACGCGTCCAACCTGGTCATTCGTGAAGAGCACATGTCGAGTGAAGCCAGGCTCCTCGCTGACCAGCTCAACACTTTCCACAGCACGCTGCGCGACAGCACTCAGCGCTTGAGTGGCCTGTTCGAAAAACGCTTCGCCGCTGGCCTGAGCCTGCAAGCCGACAAGCCGGTCACGGTGGCGGGCACGTCCACGCCAGGCCTGTTCCTGCGTGATGCCGCGCTGAATAACGACTTCACCGAAGTCGATGAATTCCGCTCGATGACCGCCGGCGTCGCGACCATTTTCGTGCGCAGCGGCGACGACTTCATCCGGATCAGCACCTCCCTGAGCAAGCAGGATGGCACGCGCGCCATCGGCACCGTGCTGGACCGCAAGGGCGCAGCCTACGAGCGCCTGATCGCCGGTCAGAGCTATGTCGGCAAAGCGGTATTGTTCGATCGTTATTACATGACCCAGTACAGCCCGGTCCGCGACAGCAGCGGCAAGATCATTGCGGCGCTGTTCGTAGGGTTCGATTACACCGATGCGCAGAAAACCCAGTTCGATAACCTCAAGAACTTCCGTATCGGCTCAACCGGTTCGCTGGCACTGCTAGACGACAAGGGCACCTGGCTGGTTCCACCGGCAGGCGTCAAATCCCTCGACGGCGCCGCCAAGTCAGTTGCAGAGCTCGCCAGCAAACCGGGCAAGGCGCAGTTCTGGGATGACGGGGATGACAACTATTACAGCGTCGGCCAGCCGTTCGCTGGTGGCCCCTGGACCGTCATCGCCAGCATGCCGCGCAAGGAAATCAGCGAAGTGACCTGGCACGTCGGCACGCAACTGGCGATCGGCAGTCTGCTGGCCATGATCATCGCGGTGATCAGTGCCATCTGGCTGCTGCGCAGCAAGCTTCGCCCACTGTCCGAATTGGTACGCCAGGCCGACGCACTGGGTGCAGGCGACCTGAGCGTACGCCTGAATGTGACCAGCAATGACGAGATAGGGCAGTTGTCGGGCAGCTTCAACAAGATGAGCGAAGCACTGTCATCGATGGTGGCGCATATCCGTACCGCGGCGCAGGAAGTCAGCACCCGCGCCAACGCGCTGTCCGGCCTGTCGGGCGGCGCGTTCGAGGGCATGGAGCAGCAATCCGGCGAGATCACCAGCATGGCCGGTGCGGTCGAAGAGTTCAGCGCCACGTCGATGAACATCGCCGACAACATGGGCAATACCGAACGACTGGCCCAGGATAATGCCCAGCAGACACGCATTGGTCGTACTTCGATGGAAGAGGCCTCTTCGTCGCTGCAACAGATCGCCACTTCGCTGAGCAGCACCGCGAAAGTCATCGACACGCTGGGCCAACGCTCGCAGGAAATCGGCAGCATTGTCGGGGTGATTACCTCGATTGCCGACCAGACCAACCTGCTCGCGCTCAACGCTGCCATCGAGGCCGCACGCGCCGGTGAGCAGGGTCGCGGCTTTGCCGTGGTGGCTGACGAAGTCCGCAGCCTGGCCTCGCGCACCCGTGAAGCCACGGATGAGATTTCCGGCATGATCGCCAGCATCCAGCAGGAAAC
This sequence comes from Pseudomonas syringae KCTC 12500, assembly GCF_000507185.2. Taxonomy (NCBI): domain Bacteria; kingdom Pseudomonadati; phylum Pseudomonadota; class Gammaproteobacteria; order Pseudomonadales; family Pseudomonadaceae; genus Pseudomonas; species Pseudomonas syringae. Next base: position 2,398,006 of record NZ_AYTM02000002.1, on the reverse strand, counting down.
CGGCAACGCCATCAGCACCATGCAGCAGGGCAACACGCTTATGCAGGAAGGCTTGTCGCTGAACGCCAAAGTGGCCTCCGCGCTGGCCCAGATCGACGAGCAAAGCCGCTCGGCCGGTCACCAGTTCGCCGCGATCACCACTGCCACCCAGGAACAAAGCAGCACCGCGACCATGCTCAGCAGCAACCTGCAAAGCATCGCCATGGCCAACAGCGAACAGCGCCAGGTCATGTCCAACCTCGCCATCACTGCCCAGGAGCTGAATGGCCTGGCGACAGAACTGCGTCACGAGGTTGACCGGTTCCGATAAGAACTGACCGAACAGTTTGCCAATGCTCGGCGTTGGCACACTGTTCCAGACGCTTGCGTCAGGTTCTGAATACCCGCCAAAGCCTGCTATGCCGCTACAGGCGCCACTCGTGTCACCAAGCGTTTCTGGCCAGCTTTGCAGGATTAACGGCCAGGCACTCGAAACCCCCTACACTGTTCCCACACCCCAACGCGGATGCTTCAACAGGATCTACGGTAAACCCCACCTCGCTAACCATCGTCAAGGATCCAGACCATGAAGCAATATGTTGAAAACTATCAGCCTACCGAAGGCTTCGCGCCTGCAACCGGCCATGTGGAAGGCGACTCGGTCTCTCCCAAGGCGATGATTTTCCATATCCTGAAAGATCTCAGCGCCGATGTTGAAGTACTGGATATCGGGTTCGGCTCTGGAACACTGGGCGCGTTGATCAAGGCAAACCCGGACACGGCGCACTGGTCCGTGGACGGCATCGATGGCTGGGAAGCCAACTGCCAGAATTCGCAGCTGCATGAGAACGCTACCTACCGCAACATCTGGCACGGCCTGGCTCAAGAGCTGTCATCCGAGCGGCTGGCCCAGTACCGGATAATCTGTCTGCTGGATGTGGTCGAGCACTTGACGGCCGATACGGCGAGATGGCTGGTGCGCACGTTGCTTTCCAGCCTGGGGCCGGATGCCTATCTGTTCATCAGCACGCCACTGTGGTTCTACCCACAAGAAACTCAACAGACCGGCGATCTTGAGGAACACCTGATCGGCGTGCCTGCTTCGTCGATGATGGCGCTGTGTCCGCACCTGTATGCAGTCAATCAGCCGCTCATCGGCGGGTTCGTGTTCAGTCGCCGCAGCCTGGATTTCGTGGAGTTCTTCCAGCCCACTGCAGATAAATCGTTTTCGTATGAAAAAGGCATGCACGTCGCAAAAGCCGTCGGCATGAAACTCGAGCCCAACGTTGCGTTCACTATGGATTGACTCGGTAACGTTTCCGCCGCCTTCGGGCGGCAGGGCGGGTGAACAGCCATGAGACACGTGCGACGGGTCCATGGCGAATGCCCAAGCGATATCAAAATACTGATTTATGACACTTTTATTTCAATGGAATCCGCGCTGTGCGATGCTGGCGCCAAGGCCCGTGGCCGACTAAAAGCTTAGGCTCTGTACGAAAAGTCGGCGAGCGAAGGTCAGGCGAGGCAAAAACAGGCGAGGAACGGCCGGGGTCGCGTTCGACTCTACGTGTTGTAATGAGCATTCCGATTGGACTCGCATCCGAGCCTGTTTTTAACGAAGCATCACCGAGCGCAGCCACTTTTCGTACAGAGCCTAGTAGAGCGCTACACCCATCCCCGCTCTCTACACGCTGCATCTTTCAATTCATCGCCTGTATGGGCAAACCTCAGGGGGCTTTTCGCATGCTGACCCTGCTCGATTTGCTATCTGCCGTCGCCCTGCTGATCTGGGGCACGCATATCGTGCGCACTGGCATCCTTCGTGTTTACGGTACACAACTTCGTCGTGTGCTCAGCCAGAACATGTCCAAACGACCGCTCGCGTTCATCGCCGGCATTCTGGTGACAGCGCTGGTACAGAGCAGTAACGCCACCGCCATGCTGGTGACATCGTTTGTCGGCCAGGGGCTGATGACGCTGACGCCTGCGCTGGTGATCATGCTTGGCGCCGATGTCGGCACCGCCTTGATGTCTCGCGTGCTGACTTTCGATCTGTCATGGCTGTCGCCTTTGCTGATCTTCCTTGGCGTGGTGTTCTTCCTGTCGCGCAAGCAGACCCGTGCCGGTCAACTGGGGCGGGTCGGTATCGGCCTGGGCCTGATCGTGCTGGCCTTGCAGCTGATCGTCGAGGCCGCCGCACCGATCACCCAGGCCGCGGGGGTCAAGGTGCTGTTCGCCTCGCTGACCGGCGACCTGCTGCTGGATGCGCTGGTGGGCGCCATGTTCGCGCTGATCTCCTATTCCAGCCTGGCGGCAGTGCTGCTGACGGCGACATTGGCAGGCACCGAAGTCATTGGCTTGCCGGTGGCGATCGGCCTGGTGATCGGGGCCAATATCGGCAGCGGTCTGCTGGCCTTCCTCAGTACCAGCATGCAGAACGTTGCCGGTCGGCAGGTGGCGCTGGGCAGTCTGCTGTACAAGCTGCTCGGCCTGCTGCTGATCTTTCCGGTGCTCGACCCGCTGGTTGCCTGGATCGACACCCTCGGCTTTAGTCCGCAGGAACTGGTTATCGGCTTTCACCTGCTCTACAACACGGTGCGCTGCCTGATCATGCTGCCAACCGTAGCCCCGATGGCGCGGTTGTGCTTGTATCTGCTGCCGCAGCAGAACGAAGTCGGCGGCCTGGCCAAGCCGCGTCACCTGGACCTGACCGCACTGTCGACACCCAGCCTCGCGCTGGCCAACGCGGTGCGTGAAACCCTGCGGATGGGCGATCTGATCGAGAGCATGCTCGCCTCGATGCTGGCGGTGCTGCGTGGCACGCAAACGGCGGTGACTCAGGAAGTGCGCCGCCTCAACGACGACGTCGAAGCGCTGTACAGCGCGATCAAGCTGTACCTGGCGCAAATGCCGCGTGAGGACCTCGGCGAGCACGATAACCGGCGCTGGGCCGAGATCATCGAGCTGACCATCAACCTGGAACTGGCCAGCGGCCTGATCGAACGCATGCTGCGCAAGATCCAGCAGCAGAAGACAGCGCATCGCCGGTCGTTCTCTGAAGTCGGTCTTGAAGAACTTGCCGATCTGCAGATCCAATTACAGTCGAACCTGCGCCTGGGCCTTTCGGTGTTCCTCAGCGGCGACCACGAAAGCGCACGTCAGTTATTGCGCGAGAAGCGCCAGTTCAGGGCCGAGGAGCGACGCCTGGCGCACGCCCACGTCAGCCGTTTGCGCAACAAGGTGGTCCAGAGCATCGAAACCAGTTCGCTGCACCTGGAACTGATTGCCGACATGAAGCGTCTGAACTCGCTGTTTTGCAGCAGCGCCTACGTGGTGCTGGAAACCGCTGATACAGGAGCCTTGTCAAGCGAGGGCGAGGCAGACAGATCACTATGAACGTAAGGGCGGAGGTGAAGTCTGTTAAACATACCGGCCCGCCAGGAAAGCTGTTTTATGCGTTGCCTGCTGTTCGCTTGTCTGCTCCTCGGTTCACTCCCCTCATTCGCCCTTGACCGTCTTCAGGTCGAGGGCTACCTGCTGCCCAATGGTTTGCAAGTCATTCTCAAACCCGGTTACGACAAGGGTCACGTCGCCATTCGCCTGGTGGTGGGTATCGGCTTCGATGACTTCCCGTGCCAGGACAAGGAACTGCCGCATCTGCTGGAACACCTGCTGTTCAGCGGCGTGGATGACAGCGGTGAAGGCGGGCTGGAAGAGCGTATGCAGGCACTGGGCGGCGAGTGGAACGCCTTCACCAGCAACGCCGACACCACCTTCGTGATCGAAGCGCCTGCGCGAAACCAGCGCAAGGTGCTCGACCTGTTGCTGGAAATCATGACCAAAACCGAGCTGAGTCAGGCGCGGCTGGACGGCGTCAAACGCGTGGTCGAGCGTGAAGATGGCGGGCACTTCTCGCACTTGCAGCGCCTGCTTGACCGGCGTGATTCCGGGCGCAGCGCCAGCAGCCAGCTCGCCGTGGAACTGGGGCTAAAATGTGCCGACCGTCCCGAGGTGGACGGCATCAAGCTGGAGCACATCGAAGACATCTTCGCCAACTGGTATGCCCCCAACAACATGACGCTGATTGCGGTGGGTGATCTCGACAAGCTGCTGCCAGCCTATCTGGAGCGCACCTACGGCAAGCTCGCCCCCACCGACCCGATCGACCACCCGCCGCTGGCGCAGGGCAGCGGCTCTGCCGAACCACGCCGCGAGCTTGAGCGCGGCGGGCTGGGCGAGAGCGCCAAGCTGCACCTGATCTACCCCGAGCCGCAGCTCGACGATCAGCACGACGAAACCTGGGAGCTGGTCAAAGCCTATCTGGACTGGACGCTCTACACTGAGCTGCGCCTGAAACACAGTTTGTCCTACGGCCCCTCTGCAGAGCGCGAAGTGTTCGGCGATGTCGGGTTTCTGAGCCTGAATGCCGATGTCGAGCGTGACGATGCCGATGAAGCCGAGCGCGACATTCGCGCTCTGGTCGAGCGCCTGCAAAAAGAAGGCATGCAGCCCGCCACATTTGCGCGGCTGCAGCAGCTCGCCATAGACCGGCAATCTTGGGCCACTCAAGGCAATAGTGCGCTGGCCGACTACTATTGGAGCGCGCTCAACGATTATGAAAACGGGCGCTTCGAGGATCCGGCCAAACGGATCAAGGCGGTGAAGCTGGAAACCGCCAATCAGGCGATGCGCCAGTTGCTTGCCCAGCCGGGTTACATGCGCATTGAAAAGCCGCTGTTCAGTTATGACGGTCTGTATTGGCTGATTGGCGGGGTACTGGGTTTCATCGCACTGCTGGCCCTGTGGCGCTGGCGTGCACGCAGCAAATAGAATCCTGACGCCGAACTGCACCCAGGGTGAAGGCACCGCGCCGCGTTGTTACGCTGCGCGTTTTTTTGTATGAACAGAACCGAGTGACCCCTCCGATGCTTGACGTGAATCGCTATGTGACACCCGTGCTCAACTTGATGCAGCGCTATCCGGGGCTCATTGCGGCGTTTGGTTTCGTTTCCGGTATCGCCAGTTTCATTCTGGTTGATCGCCAGGCAGGGCTGGCCACCTGGATCGCGGTGGTGATGCTGATCAGCTGGCTGTGGCTGATGGTCGAAAACACCATGGTCGGGTTGCTCAACAGGGCGCTGGGCCGCGAGATCCCGCAGGGTTTGCTGCGCTACGGCACGCAGATGATCCATCAGGAAAGCCTGTTCTTCGTGCTGCCGTTCTTTTTCATCACCACCACCTGGAACAGTGGTCAGGCGGTGTTCACTGCGGTGCTCGGGGCTGCCGGGCTGATTTCGATCATCGACCCTCTCTACTACAAATGGCTGGCGCCCAGGCGCTGGCTGTTCATGACGCTGCACACCCTGACGCTGTTCGCCGCACTGCTGACCGCGCTGCCGATCATCCTGCACCTGACCACCGCCGAGAGTTACAAACTGGCCCTGGGCGTGGCGATGCTGCTGTCGGCGCCCAGCCTGATGTCGAATTTCCCGCTCAACACCTGGCGCAGCGCACTGGCCGTGATCAGCATCATCCTGGCCATCGGCGCTGCGGGCTGGTTGCTGCGCTCCTGGGTGCCACCTGCGACGCTGTGGTTGACCGAAGTGGCGGTGAGCCCGGACTTCGATAACAAGAACCGTACGCCGGGCGACAGTATTTCGCTGATCAGCGCCAAGCAGCTGCGCAACGGCGGCCTGTATGCGTACACCGCCATCAACGCGCCGCGTGGCCTGGATGAGCGTATCTACCATGTGTGGTGGCATGAAGGCGAAGAGATGGACCGCATCGCGCTGGATATCCACGGCGGCCGCAAGGAAGGCTATCGCGCCTGGACGCGCAAGCAGAACTTCCCGGAGGACGTGACGGGACGCTGGCAGGTGAGGGTGCTGACCGAGGACGGCCAGATGATCGGCGTACTGCGTTTTGTCGTCACAGACAATGATCAACCGGCAGTCAAGCGACCTACCGGGCGGATAATCAAGCTCAAGCCGGGCGGCGACTCGGCTGAAGAGACCACACCTGAGTCCGCGCCGGCTGATAAGCCGAAGCAGGAGAAGCAGGAGGCTGCGCCTGTCGAGCCGGCACCTGAGCAGTCTGCCCCCGCTGAATCTGCGCCTCAGGCTCCGGCGCAGTAATGCTTCAGGTGGCGGTCGCGCCGAAGAACCAGTAGCAGACGAAGATCGCGGCCACGACACCGGAAAACTCGGCCAGCAGCGCGCAGCCCACAGCATGGCGAGCGCGCTGAATGCCCACGGCGCCGAAGTACACGGCAAGTACGTAGAACGTGGTCTCGGTGCTGCCCTGAATCGTGGCAGCGGCCAATGCAGCGAAGCTATCCACGCCTTGGGTCTGCATGGTTTCGATCAACAAGGCACGGGCGGCGCTGCCCGAGAAGGGTTTGACCATCGCGGTCGGCAGCGCATCGACGAAGCGCGTGTCCAGGCCCAGCCACTGCACCAGATGCCGAATGCCTTCCAGACCGAAGTCCAGCGCGCCGGATGCGCGCAGCACGCCCACCGCACAGAGCATGGCGACCAGATAAGGCAACAGGCTCTTGGCGACGTCGAAACCTTCCTTCGCACCTTCGACAAAGGCCTCGTAGACCAGCACCTTGCGTAGCGTGCCAATGATCAGAAACATCATGATCAGGCCGAACAGCGTGAGGTTGCCCAGAATCGACGACAGACCCGCCAGCGCAGCCACCGACAGCGTGCCGAGAAAGGCCATGAATGTGCCCAGCAGCAGGGCGCCGGGGATGAGGTAGGCGAGCACCACCGGGTCCCACAGACGCAGACGCTGCATGAATGCGACCGACAGAAGGCCGACGATGGTCGAGACACTGGTGGCCAGCAGGATCGGCAGGAATACCAGGGTCGGGTCAGGCGCACCTTGCTGGGCGCGGTACATGAAGATCGTCACCGGCAGCAGGGTCAGGGATGAGGCGTTGAGCACCAGAAACAGGATCTGCGCGTTACTGGCGGCGGTCTTGCTGGGGTTGAGTTCCTGCAGCGAGCGCATGGCCTTTAGGCCGATCGGCGTGGCGGCGTTGTCGAGGCCCAGCGCATTGGCGGCGAAGTTGAGGGTGATCAGTCCCAGCGCAGGGTGGCCGGGCGGCACTTCCGGCATCAAGCGCAGAAACAGCGGCCCGAGGACCTTGGCCAGCCAGTCGACGATGCCGGCCTTCTCGGCGATGCGCAAAAAGCCCAGCCATAGAGTCAGCGTGCCGAACAGCAGCACCATGACCTCGACCGACAGCTTGGCCATGGCAAAGATACTTTCGACCATAGCGGCAAAAATGCCGGCGTTGCCGCCTACCAGCCACTGCACCAGCGCGGAAATCGTCGCCACGACAAAAAAACCAAGCCACAGGCCATTGAGCATCGGATAAGTCCCCCACAAGAAGCGGGGATGATAGCGGCGGGGTGCGCTGGAGGGAAATCGGCAGGTGCTGAAAGAGTTGTAGGAATGCTAGGTGCACGAGAACACGGTCGTTTTGTGACGCTCTGCGGCGCACATTCAGGATAGGACGCAGAGCGTCCAGAACAGCATTCGCATGCGGAACATGGGAACGATGAAACCTTGAGATTTCTATCGTGCCGATGCTCCGCGTCATCAGGGGCTACGCGGGGTATGTTCAGCGACCGGCCAGCAGTTCCTGGCCGCGAACCACGGCAGCGCGGACCTGTTCGGGGGCGGTGCCGCCTATGTGGTTACGGGCATTCACCGAGCCTTCCAGGGTCAGCACGGCGAAGACGTCCTGTTCGATCTGGTTGCTGAACTGACGCAGCTCTTCCAGGCTCATCTCTGCCAGGTCCTTGCCGGTTTCCACACCGTACTTCACTGCGTGACCGACGATTTCGTGGCAGTCACGGAACGGCAGACCACGACGGACCAGGTAGTCGGCCAGATCGGTGGCGGTCGAGAACCCGCGCAGCGCCGCCTCACGCATCATCGCGTGCCTGGGCTTGATCGCAGGAATCATGTCGGCGAACGCACGCAACGAATCACGCAGGGTGTCGGCGGCGTCAAACAGCGGTTCCTTGTCTTCCTGGTTGTCCTTGTTGTACGCCAGCGGCTGGCCTTTCATCAGGGTCAGCAGGCCCATCAGGGCACCGAACACACGGCCGCTCTTGCCGCGAACCAGCTCAGGGACATCGGGGTTTTTCTTTTGCGGCATGATCGAGCTGCCGGTGCAGAAGCGGTCCGGCAGGTCGATGAACTGGAACTGCGCACTGGTCCAGAGCACCAGCTCTTCCGAAAAGCGCGACAGGTGCATCATGGCGATGGACGCAGCCGAGCAGAATTCGATGGCGAAGTCGCGATCCGATACGCCGTCCAGCGAGTTGCCGCCCACCACGTCGAAGCCCAGCAGTGTGCAGGTCAGCTCGCGGTCGATCGGGTAGGTGGTGCCCGCCAGCGCCGCGCTGCCCAGCGGCATGCGGTTGAGACGCTTGCGGCAGTCGACCAGACGCTCGTAGTCGCGGCTGAGCATTTCGAACCAAGCCAGCATATGGTGACCGAATGTTACCGGCTGGGCCGTCTGCAAGTGGGTAAAACCGGGCATGATGGTTTCAGCTTCACGCTCGGCCTGGCCCAGCAGGCCTTGCTGCAAACGTGTGATTTCGCTGAGGATCAGGTCGATTTCGTCGCGCAGCCACAGACGGATATCGGTGGCGACCTGATCATTGCGGCTGCGACCGGTGTGCAGCTTCTTGCCGGTGATACCGATGCGGTCGGTCAGGCGTGCTTCAATGTTCATGTGCACGTCTTCCAGATCGACGCGCCAGTCGAACTGGCCAGCCTCGATCTCGGCCTGAATGGTGTTCAGGCCGTCAACGATGGTATCGCGCTCGGCGTCGGTCAGTACGCCCACCTTGGCCAGCATTGTGGCGTGGGCGATGGAGCCCATGATGTCGTGGCGATACAGGCGTTGATCGAAGGTGACGGAGGCGGTGAAACGCGCGACAAACGCGTCGACGGGTTCACTGAAGCGGCCGCCCCAGGACTGGTTGGTCTTGTCGGTGCTCATGGATTCGCTCGTTGCTGACTGAAAGTGACGTGCCCGATACCTGGCACAAGAACGAACGCGATGATAACAGGGTTGATGCATTTTTATCCCCGGACAGCTTGCCGCTGACGAGGCCAGGGCAGAGACTGGAGCCATGCGAATCGAACCTGTGAAACACGATGCCCGGCCCGCGCCCGGCAAAGACTTTTTCCTCCCTGAACTGTGCCTGCCGCAGGCATTGCTGGTGCTCGTCGTGCTGGCGGAGCTGCTGGTTCTGGTTCTGGTGCTGGTAGAACCGATGCGCAGCGGCTTCGACTGGGTACGCCTGGCGTTGATGTCGCTGTTTGTGCAATGGATCGTGCTACTGTCCGCAGCGCTGCTGTGCGGGTTGCGGCCTTGGCTGGCGCGATTGACGCCGGGCCTGGCGGGCATGCTCAGCTGCCTTTTGGTGGTCGGCTTGACGCTGCTGTGCACAGCCGTCACCGATGTCTGTCAGCTTACCGGGCGAATTTCGGTCAGCGGCATGGTCGAGCGTTATCTGCGCTACTCGACGATTGCCCTGATCATGTCCGCTCTGATGCTGCGCTACTTTTATCTGCAGAGTCAGTGGCGCAAGCAGCAACAGGGCGAACTGCGCGCCAGGATCGAATCGCTGCAGGCGCGCATCCGCCCGCATTTCCTCTTCAACACACTCAACAGTATCGCCAGTCTGGTGGCCAGCAACCCGGTCAAGGCCGAGCAGGCGGTGCTGGATCTTTCGGACCTGTTTCGCGCCAGTCTGGCCAAGCCGGGCAGCCTGGTGACATGGGGTGAAGAGCTGGCATTGGCAAAACGATATTTATCGATTGAGCAATATCGTCTTGGCGAGCGTCTACAGTTGGACTGGAGGGTGAGTGCAATTCCCGATGACTTGCCAATCCCCCAGCTAACCTTGCAGCCATTACTTGAAAACGCTTTGATTTATGGCATTGCTCCGCGGGTTGAAGGGGGCGTTGTAACAGTCGAAGCGAACTATGAAGGGGGAGAGTTCATATTGAGCGTCAGCAATCCCTATGAAGAAGTTGCCAATCGGCAGACTTCCAACGGTACTCAGCAAGCTCTGACGAATATAGGCGCACGAATTGCGGCACTTTTTGGCCCGCATGCCAGTCTGAGCGTGGAGCGCCGTGACGGTCGTCACTACACCTGTCTACGCTATCCTTGTGCGAGACTCACGCAGGAAGCCAGAGCTATATGAATGTCCTGATCGTTGATGACGAACCCCTGGCCCGCGAGCGATTGAGCCGCATGGTCAATGAAATCGAGGGTTATCGAGTACTGGAACCCAGCGCTTCCAATGGCGAAGAAGCCTTGGCGCTGATCGAAACCCACAAACCGGACGTAGTGCTGCTCGATATCCGCATGCCGGGTCTCGATGGCCTGCAGGTCGCAGCGCGACTGTGCGAGCGCGAAGCACCGCCTGCAGTGGTCTTTTGCACCGCCCATGATGAGTTCGCCCTGGAAGCTTTCCAGGTCAGTGCGGTCGGCTATCTGGTCAAGCCAGTGCGTCCCGAGCACCTTATCGATGCGTTGAAAAAGGCCGAGCGGCCAAACCGCGTGCAACTGGCGGCGTTGACCCGCCCGGCTGCCGAAAGCGGATCGGGCCCACGCAGCCACATCAGCGCGCGTACCCGCAAAGGCATCGAGCTGATTCCCCTGGATCAGGTGATCTACTTTATCGCCGATCACAAGTACGTGACCTTGCGTCACGAGGGCGGCGAAGTGCTGCTGGACGAACCGCTCAAAGCGCTGGAAGACGAGTTCGGCGACCGTTTCGTGCGCATTCACCGCAATGCGCTGGTGGCCCGCGAGCGAATAGAACGGTTGCAGCGCACCCCGCTGGGGCATTTCCAGCTGTTCCTCAGAGGGCTCAATGGCGATGCACTGATCGTCAGCCGCCGCCACGTCGCCGGAGTCCGCAAAATGATGCAGCAGCTCTAGCGCTTGGCCGCTCTGGAGCCTCTGCGCCCAGGCCGATACATGGAACGGGGAGAATCCCGGATCCATGTGTTTTTCGGCTGGCCTGCGGGCCGCCTTCCCCATGCGCCCCTCAGGCACTGCCGTTTGATTGATCGGCTTGGTGTCTGAAGCAAGTTCCAATCGGCGCCGAAGCCGCCCCGACCGAGATTGAGCTGTTATTATCCGTCGCATTCACTCAGTACGGATTGTTCAATGTCCTCTCGCGAAATCCGCATCGCCACTCGCAAAAGCGCGCTGGCACTCTGGCAGGCCGAATACGTCAAGGCTCGCCTGGAACAGGCCCACCCCGGCCTGCTCGTGACGCTGGTGCCCATGGTCAGCCGTGGCGACAAACTGCTCGACTCCCCGCTGTCGAAAATCGGTGGCAAAGGCCTGTTCGTCAAGGAACTGGAAACCGCGCTTCTAGAGCACAACGCCGACATCGCCGTGCACTCGATGAAAGACGTGCCAATGGACTTTCCACAAGGCCTGGGCCTGTTCTGCATCTGCGAGCGTGAAGATCCGCGCGATGCATTCGTCTCCAACACCTTTGCCAGCCTGGATCAGTTGCCGGCGGGCAGCATTGTCGGCACCTCCAGCCTGCGCCGTCAGGCCCAATTGCTGGCGCGCCGACCCGATCTGCAGATCCGTTTCCTGCGCGGCAACGTCAATACCCGTCTGGCCAAACTGGATGCCGGTGAGTACGACGCCATCATCCTCGCTGCCGCTGGCCTGATCCGCCTGGGTTTCGAAGACCGTATCACCTCGGCGATCAGCGTCGATGACAGCCTGCCAGCCGGCGGCCAGGGCGCGGTGGGTATCGAATGCCGCAGCGTCGACGCCGAAATTCATGCGCTGCTTGCCCCTCTGCATCACGAAGACACCGCCGTGCGCGTAATTGCCGAGCGTTCGCTGAACAAGCACCTCAACGGTGGCTGTCAGGTGCCGATCGCTTGCTACGCCGTGCTGGAAGGCGATGACGTCTGGTTGCGCGGCCTGGTAGGCGATCCATCCGGCAGCGTGTTGCTGCACGCGGATGCCCGGGCACCTCAGACATCCGCCCAGGCGTTGGGTGTGCAGGTGGCCGAAGCGCTGCTGGAGCAGGGCGCCGCCGACATCCTGAAAGCGGTCTACGGCGAGGCCAATAACGAATGAGTGGCTGGCGTCTGCTGCTGACCCGCCCGGCCGAAGAGTCGGCAGGGCTGGCCAGGGTGCTGGCCGAGGACGGTATCTTCAGCAGCAGCCTGCCCCTGCTTGAAACCGAGCCGTTGCCCTTGACGCCTGCACAGCGTTCGATCATTTTCGAGCTGCTCAATTATTGTGCAGTGATCGTGGTCAGCAAACCTGCCGCGCGACTGGCCATCGAGCTGATCGACGAAGTATGGCCGCAGCCGCCCTTGCAACCCTGGTTCAGTGTGGGTTCAGCAACCGGGCAGATACTGCTTGATTACGGGCTCGATGCGAGCTGGCCGGAGCAGGGCGACGACAGCGAAGCCTTGCTTGAACTGCCGCGCCTCAAACAGGCGATTGCCGTACCGGGAAGCCGTGTGTTGATCATGCGCGGTGACGAGGGGCGCGAACTGTTGGCCGAGCAACTGCGCGGGCTGGGGGTGGGCGTTGATTACCTGCCGCTGTATCGTCGCTACCTGCCGCAGCATGCGCCCGGCGCCCTGGCGCAACGTGTCGCGGTGGAACGCTTGAACGGGCTGGTGGTCAGCAGTGGGCAGGGTTTTGAACATTTGCTTCAGTTGGCGGGGGATTCATGGCCGGACCTGGCCGATCTACCGCTGTTTGTACCGAGCCCCCGGGTTGCCAGCATTGCGCGGGCAGCCGGAGCAAGGACCGTTATTGATTGTCGTGGCGCCAGCGCCGCGGCATTGCTGGCAGCGTTGCGGGAACAACCTCAGCCTGCCGTCAAGGCGTAATGATCGACACCTGTCGTTTACGCTATTACGCCAAAATGCAAAGGATGGGATACGTGAGCGAAACAGCCTTGCCTAAAGACGAAGAATCGGTGTTGAAAACGCCTGCATCCAAGCCTGAGCCAGTCCGCACCGAGCGCACCGGCAGCCGCAACAGTGGCCTGGTGTTCCTGGCCTTGCTGCTGGCAATTGCCGGTATCGCCGTCGCCGGCTGGGGAGTCTGGCAACTACGCATGTTGCAGGCCGGGCATCAGCAACAGCGCGGGCAGGTCGAGGACATCGCGGAACAGACCCTGGTGCTGGCGCAGAATGACCAGCAACTGAGCGCACGCATCGCACAATTCCCGCCAGCCAATCAGCTGGAAGACAGCCGACGTCTGGTCGCGCAACTGCAAGGCGATCAGCAGCGCCTCAGCCAGCGACTCGAAACCGTGCTGGGGGCGAGCCGCAAGGACTGGCGTCTGGCCGAGGCCGAGCATCTGCTGCGTCTGGCCAGCCTGCGCCTTTCAGCGCTGCAGGACATCAACAGTGCGCAAGCGCTGGTTCAGGGAGCCGACGAAATTCTGCGTGAGCAGGACGATCCAGGCTCATTCGCTGCCCGCGGGCAACTGGCCAAGAGCCTTGCCGCCCTGCGCAGCGTCGAGCAGCCGGACCGCACGGGGCTGTTTCTACAACTGGCGGCATTGCGTGAGCAGGCTGTGCAGCTCAACAAGCTGGCTCCCGAATACGAAGACAAAGGCGAGTCGCTTATGGGGCTGACCGCCGACAAGACCGAAACCAGCCGGTGGTCGCAGTGGTGGGACGAGATCTCCCATTACTTCCGCATCGACTTCAACGCCGACAAGGACATCCGCCCGGTACTCGCCGGCCAGAGCCTTTCGCAGGTACGCCTGGCCCTGAGCCTGGCGTTGGAGCAGGCGCAGTGGGCAGCGCTTAACGGCGAGCCCGAGGTTTATTCCAAGGCCATCACCGAAGCGCAAAGCGTTCTGAAAGCCAACTTCGATCAGGACGACCCACAGGGCAAGGCACTCGGCCAGGGGCTTGATGCTGTTGCCAGCCAGCCGGTATCGGTGAAGACACCAGATCTGGCACCGACCCTGAGCGCCGTGCAGGCCTACCTTGAACGCCGTCACGCTGCCGGCCAGCCAGCCGAGGCGCAACAGGGGACCAGCCGATGAAGCGCTTCTATGTGCTGTTATTCATCGCGATCGCCGCTGCGGCGCTGATCGGGGTCGCCGTCGCCGAGCATTCCGGCTATGTCCTGATCGCCTATCAGAACTTCCGCTATGAATCGAGCCTGTGGGCGACCCTGGCGCTGCTGGTCGTTGCGCTGCTGGTGATCGCGCTGCTGAGGCTGCTGATCAGCCTGCTGACGACCTCAGGCCGCGTGGTCAACCCATGGTCGCGTCGCAACCGCCGTCGTCGCGTGCAAATAGCCATCGAGCAAGGCCAGATGGACCTTGCCGAGGGCCGCTGGTCCAGCGCCCAACGTCATCTGCAACGCGCGGCCGAAGCCGATACTCATCCGCTGCTCTACTACATCGGTGCTGCACGTGCTGCCAACGAGCAGGGCCGCTACGAAGACTGCGACGCCTTGCTGGAACGCGCGCTCGAGCGTCAGCCACAAGCCGAGTTGGCGATCGCCCTGAATCACGCTCAACTGCAGCAGGACCGCGGTGACACCGACGGTGCGCTGACCACACTGCTGGCCATGAAAGAGCGTCATCCGCATAACCCACAGGTGCTTCGTCAGCTGCAACGCCTGCATCAGCAACGTGGTGACTGGTCCGATGTTGTCCGTCTGATGCCGGAACTGCGCAAGGACAAGGTCCTGCCCCCCAAGGAACTGGCCGAGCTGGAACGCCGCGCCTGGGGCGAGAACCTGAGCCTGGCGGCGTACAGTGAAGGCATCGAAGGCGCACCGACCGGTCTGCCTTCACTGGAAAGCGCCTGGCAAGGGCTGGGTTCTGCGCAACGTCAGGAGCCGCAACTGGTGCTGGCGTATGCCGATCAATTGCGCCGTCTAGGTGCCGAAGCCCAGGCTGAAGAGGTGCTTCGTAGCGCCCTCAAGCGCGAGTACAACAGCCATCTGGCGCGTCTGTACGGGCTGGTTCGCGGCACCGATCCGTTGAAGCAGCTGCAAGCGGCGGAAGGCTGGCTCAAGCACCATCCTGCTGATCCAAGCCTGTTGCTGAGCCTGGGACGTATCTGTCTGCAAGGCCGCTTGTGGGGCAAGGCGCGGGATTATCTGGAGAGCAGTCTGCGTATGGAACGCAATCCCGAAACCTGTGCCGAGCTGGCTCGTCTACTGGGCCAGCTGGGCGAGACGGATCGCAGCAATCAGCTGTTTCAGGAAGGCCTGGGCCTACTCGACGAGCGCCTCCTGTCGCGCCCCTTGCCGGTGCTGACCAAGGCGTGAATCCACCGGAGAGTCCTCGGTGAGGGCTCTCCGTGCTGCCTCGCCACCCCGTCAAATTCAACGCGTGAGAATCGTCCTACATACATGTGTAAAAGAACCACGCGGCGGTGTGTTCTTTTTCCTCGGTAAACAGCGACGCATCCGTACGCCGCCACCTTGAATGCGCCGCCCCCTTTCCTCTACCGTAATCGTCTCGTCCTTTGTTACGGATTTGCCATGTATCTGGCTCGCACACGCTTTCTGTTTTTCCTGGCATCGCTGGCCTGTGCATCAATCATTGGCGTCGCCTTTTACCTGCAGCAAGCTGTCGGTCTCGACCCTTGCGCGCTGTGCATGGTGCAACGGGCTGCATTCATCATCTGTGGCGTACTTGCGCTCTGCGCTGCCTGCCACGCCCCTGGCCCGACAGGCACGCGGCGCTACAGCCTGGCGCTTCTGCTGGTCGCTCTGGCCGGGCTTGCCACAGCAGGCACACAGGTGTGGTTGCAGACCGCCTCGGCCGATCAATTGATACCTGTTATTACCAGACTGGAGCACGTATTGAGCCTGCTCTCCCTGGACATGTGCATCGACCGGCTGCGAAGCGACGCGCTATTTTGCGCCGAAATCACCTGGACACTGTTCGGTATCAGCCTGCCGGAGTGGAGTCTGCTGGGTTTTACGGGTCTGGCGCTGTTGCCGCTGTATCCCCTTTTCAGCGAATTCAGCCACTGGCTGGCGACCAGAGATCGGGGCAGCCATTAAACGCTTGTATGAACTTTATCTCCTGCGTACCTTGATGGCCTTGTCGAGCGGGCATAATCTGGGCCGCACGCGTCACTGGAAATATGCTGTCCTGACGCATTTATCAGGCTTGGTCCCGGCTAATCACCCGGACCGGCACAGGACTGCATGCCCCTGAAGGGAAGAGAGAAGACCATGCTGGAAAGTTGTCAGAATGCTCAGGAACGCTGGGGCGGAGTGAACAAGCTGATCGATCGCTGGCTTCAAAGCCGTCTCGAACTGGTCGAAGCCTATGACGCGCTGGGCGACACGCCCGAAGCGCTGGCAGCCGACCTCGAGGGCCTGCAGAACTTCTGCGGGATTCTTGTGGATTACGTCTCTGCCGGGCACTTTGAAGTCTACGAACAACTGGGTGATGAAGCCCGGGCGTTCAATGACGAGCGTGGGCTCGAACTGGCAGACACGATCTATCCACGTCTGGACGTCATCACCAAGTTTGCCCTGACGTTCAATGATCGCTGCGAAAAGGGCGACTGCTCGGATGCGGCGGTGGTAGCCCGGGAATTCAATCAGCTGGGGCAACTGCTGCACGAGCGTTTCGAGCTGGAAGACTGCCTGATTGAAGTGCTGCACAACTCGCACAAGGAAGAGATCGCCGCTCAGGCGTGACCGTGTCGGTGACAGCGCTACACGCCAAGGGTGCTTATCGCACCCTTTCGCATGTCTGAACGCCGGTTTTACGCCCGCTTACTGTGAAACTGCAACCAGCTCGATTTCAAATACCAGCGGTGTAAACGGATCAATCAGATCACCAGCGCCCTCGGCGCCATAGGCTTGATCCGAAGGGATCACCAGCCGCCACTTCGCGCCAGTCGGCATGTTCTGCAAGGCGCTGGTCCAGCCGCTGATCACGCTGTCGAGCCGGAACCACTGGGGCTGGGTGCTCTGATCGAAGATCGTGCCGTCCGGCAAACGACCGACATAACGCACTTCAACCCGGCCATCGGCACTGGGCTTGGGGCCGGTACCCGGGGTCAGCTCGGTCATGAGAATGCCGTCAGCCATCACCTTCACACCCGGTTTGGCCTTCTCGCTGTCCATGAACGTGCGCTCGGCCTTGAGGGCCGCCTCGGTCGGCGCATCCGTACCGGCAGTCTCGGCCTGGGCGATAGCGGCGTCATGCTCGCGCAGAATCTGGTCGATGCGGTCCTGCTTGAGCGCCAGCGGCTTGCCCTGGTAAGCCTGCTGCAAGCCTTCTACCAACGCCTTGAGGTCCAGATCAGGGACTTCCTGATGCAACCGCTCGCCAAGGCTTGCACCCAGGCTGTAGGCGAGATCGTGGCCGTCACTGGACGCCGGTGGCGCCTCAGCGGCCTGAGCCAGGGGAAGCAAGAGGAACAACGACGTTAACAGGTAGCGCGACATTAATGCTCTCCGGCCTGGGAAGGCAGCGATTATGCCTGCGCCAGCGCGAGTAGTGACGAGTCTTGTGACGTGAATTTCACAATGCCTTTGCATCGTGTCGAGCAATCATTTCTCTCAGTATGCAACAGGGACCCATGGATGCTGTCAAGATGCCCTAGCGGCGATGCGCGCAGAAGCCTAGTATGAGCCGCAATTTCGTCACCCAGGAGGTAAGTCATGTCGGCCAAAAAGAAGCCAGTAAATACTCCGTTGCATTTGCTCCAACAATTATCGGGCAGCTTGCTTGAACATCTGGAAGACGCCTGTTCCCAAGCCTTGGCTGATGCCGAGAAACTGCTCGCCAAGCTTGAGAAACAACGCGGCAAGGCGCAGGAAAAACTGCACAACTCCCGCATCAAGCTGCAGGACGCTGCCACTGCCGGAAAATCCAAGGCGCAGGCCAAGGCCAAAGGTGCCGTGTCCGAGCTGGAAGAGTTGCTGGACGCTCTCAAGGATCGTCAGACCGAAACCCGCACTTACATCCTGCACCTCAAGCGTGATGCCCAGGAAAGCCTGAAACTGGCCCAGGGTATTGGCCGCGTGAAAGAAGCGGTCGGCAAGATCCTGACCACTCGCGACGCCAAGCCTGTCGCGCCTAAAGCCGCCGCCAAGGCACCTGTTGCCAAGACACCCACTGCCAAAGCTCCCGCAAAAACCGCAGCCAAAGCGCCGGTTAAAGCGGCCGCCGCCAAGCCAGTCGCCAAAGCCGCAGCCAAGCCTTCCGCAGTTGCCAAGCCAGCTGTCAAAACCGCTGCTGCCAAGGCCCCGGTAAAAGCCGCTGCCAAACCGGCCGCCCGCACGACTGCAGCAGCCAAGCCTGTCGCAGCCAGGACAGCTGCCGCCAAACCGGCTGCGGCCAAGCCTGCTGCCACCAAGGCGCCGGCTGCCAAGACCACCGCCAGCAGCGCTGCCAAACCAGCAGCAGCAAAAGCGGCGGCCGCCAAACCTGCGGCGAAAGCGCCTGTGAAAGCGCCCGTCAAGGCACCGGCCAAAGCACCTGCCAAGGCACCTGTGAAAGCAGCGGCCAAGCCTGTCGCCAAACCTGCGGTCAAGCCTGCCGCGAAGCCAGCCGCCGCCAAACCGGCCACGCCAGCACCTGCTGCTGCAGCCAAGCCGACAACGCCTGCACCTGCTGCGCCAGCCGCCGCACCGGCAACACCTGCCAATGGCGCAACGCCAACCAGCGCTTCCTAAGTCTGGTCGACGGCAAGTCCAACCGCGATGCGCAGCACATGCAGCGCATCGCGGTTTTTTTCTGCGTCCCCTTCGGCAAGCTCGAGCAGCCACTCCTCTGCATTCCTTGCCTCACCCGCCGGCCAGTCCCCGGTCAGCGCCTCAAGCTTCATCATCAGACCCTGTTCGGCCTCCAGTTCCAGCGCCTTGACCTTCATTCGTAATGGGGTGAGCAACGCATCTTCAAGCGCCGCATTACGCCATTGGTTACGCAAATCCCGCAGCGGACGCACCACATCGTCATGCCAGGGTGTCGCCAATTGCTTTATTTGCCCCACTCGCTGAGCGTCACACGCCACGTCGCGCGTGCCCAGCCACACCCCGCAAAGCACCATGCACACGTTGGCCCCGTTGGCTTGCAGCGTCAGACAAGCCTGTTCCACACCCGGCCGGGCGTAGAAATCGAGGGTGAAACTCCAGAGCGCTGAAGGCATAGTGATCCACCTGTTCAGGACGAAGCTGGTAGACTCCGCCGCCATTATGATTCGACTTCAAAGCCTTACCTTACAGCGTGGTCCGCAACGTCTGCTAGAAGACGCCGAGCTGACTCTGCACGCCGGCCATAAAGCCGGTCTGATCGGTGCCAATGGCGCCGGTAAATCCAGCCTGTTTGCCCTGTTGCGTGGAGAGCTGACGCCGGATGCCGGCGACTGCCTGCTGCCCGCCGACTGGCGTATCGCGCACATGCGCCAGGAGGTCGACACACTCGAACGCCTGGCCGTGGATTACGTGCTCGATGGCGACGAGCGCCTGCGAGAAGTACAGAGCTCGCTGGCCGAGGCCGAAGCCGCGCAGGACGGCGCCGCTCAGGCACGTCTGCATTCGGAGCTCGACAGCGCCGACGGTTACACCGCCGACGCACGCGCTCGCAAGCTGCTGGCCGGGTTGGGCTTCACCAACGAGCAGATGGAGCGTCAGGTCGGCAGTTTCTCCGGTGGCTGGCGTATGCGCCTGAACCTGGCGCAGGCATTGATGTGCCCCTCGGACCTGCTGCTGCTCGACGAACCGACCAACCACTTGGACCTCGACGCCATTCTGTGGCTTGAAGACTGGCTCAAGAGTTACCCCGGCACCTTGCTGCTGATTTCCCACGACCGGGATTTTCTGGATGCCGTGGTCGATCACATCGCCCATGTCGAGCAACGCAAGATCACCTTGTATCGCGGCGGCTACAGCGCCTTCGAGCGGGCTCGTGCCGAACGTCTGGCCCAGCAGCAACAGGCCTACGAGAAGCAGCAGGTGCAACGTGCGCACATGGAAAAATACATTGCGCGCTTCAAGGCTCAGGCCACCAAGGCCCGTCAGGCACAAAGCCGGATCAAGGCGCTGGAGCGCATGGAAGAGCTGTCCGCAGCGCATGTCGACTCACCGTTCAACTTCGTCTTCCGTGAGTCCGACAAGATATCCAGCCCTCTGCTGGACCTGTCCGACGCGCGTCTGGGTTATGGCGACAAGACCATCCTCGAGAAGGTCAAGCTGCAACTCACGCCGGGCGCACGCATCGGTCTGCTGGGTCCGAACGGCGCAGGCAAGTCGACGCTGATCAAAAACCTCGCCGGCGAGCTTGAGCCGCAAAGCGGTCGGCTGGTGCGTGGCGAAAACCTCACCGTGGGCTACTTTGCCCAGCATCAGCTCGACTCACTGGACGCCAAGGCGACGCCGTTGCTGCACTTGCAGCGCCTGGCACCAACTGAGCGTGAACAGACGCTGCGCGATTTTCTTGGCGGTTTCGACTTCCGTGGCGCGCGTCTGGATGAGCCGGTGCTGAATTTCTCCGGTGGCGAGAAAGCCCGTCTGGCGCTGGCGCTGATCGCCTGGGAAAAGCCCAACCTGTTGCTGCTCGACGAACCGACCAACCACCTCGACCTGGAAATGCGCCTGGCGCTGACCATGGCCTTGCAGGAGTTCGGTGGCGCGGTACTGGTGGTGTCTCACGATCGGCACTTGCTCAAGAGCACGACCGATGACTTCCTGCTGGTGGCCGACGGTCGCGTGCAGGAGTTCGACGGCGATCTGGATGACTACACGCGCTGGCTGGCCGATTACCGGCTGCGCAACGCGCCGGTCAGCAACACGCCCGTCAACGCCGACAAGACCGACAAGAAAGCCCAGCGCCAGCAGGCAGCGGCCTTGCGTCAGCAACTGGCGCCGCACAAGCGCGAAGCCGACAAGCTGGAGCGTGATCTCGGACTGGTGAATGAAAAGCTCGCCAAGGTCGAAGAAGCACTGGCCGACAGCACCAACTACGAGGCGGCCAACAAGGACAAGCTGCGCGATTTGCTGGCCGAACAGGCCAAGCTGAAAGTGCGTGAATCCGAGCTGGAAGACGCCTGGATGCACGCTTTGGAACTGCTGGAGTCAATGCAGGCCGAACTGGAAGCATTGTCGTGAGCGAGGCAGGCAAGTGATGGACATGTTGGGCCTGCCAGTATCCGCTTACTGGCTTGAACCGCTGCTGGTGGGTGCGCAGATTATGCTGATCCTGTTAGCCGGTTACGTACTGCAACGCATCGTCGGTGGTTTTCTGACCGGTCTGGGCGAGCGTTATCCGTTGCCGCCAGAATTGCTGGTGCCGGTTCGCGGCGGTTTGCGCTGGTTCATCATGGGCAGCGCCTTTGTCCTCGTCCTGGGCCGACTCGGGGTGTCGGCCACGGTGCTGTGGACGGCACTGTCGGGCTTCGTCGCCGTTGCGGCAGTGGCGTTCTTCGCCATGTGGAGCGTGCTGTCGAACCTGCTCTGCGCCATTCTGATCTTCACCATCGGCCCGTTCCGTATCGGTGACATGGTCGAGTTGGTCGATACGCTGGACAAGCCGGGCGTGAAGGGCAGGGTGGTTGCCATCAACCTGATGTTCACCACGCTGATCGAAACCCCGGAAGCCGGTGGCGCATTGGTTCAGGTGCCCAACAGCCAGTTTTTCCAGAAGTCGGTGCGCCGCTGGCGCGGCAGCGATCTGTTTCCGCAGATGGTGGTTGCAAAGCAGCCGGATGAGCAGGATTAGGGTCTTTACGAAAAGTGGCTGCGCTCGGTGATGCTGCGTTAAAAACAGGCTCGAGCGCGAGTCCGATCGGAATACTCATTTACAACACGTAGAGTCGAACGCGACCCCGGCCGTTCCTCGCCTGTTTTTGCCTTGCCTGACCTTCGCTCGCCGACTTTTCGTAAAGACCCTAGAAATCGTTAGCGTTCCAAAGCAACCCGCATTAATTTACTGAGCATTCGACTTTGTATGAGGTGCACGATGGCGCTTGAAACGTGGCTGGGCTTTTTTGCGGCCTGCTGGATTATCAGTCTGTCTCCCGGCGCGGGCGCCATCGCTTCGATGTCCTGCGGCCTGCAATACGGCTTCTGGCGTGGCTACTGGAATGCCCTGGGCTTGCAGATTGCGTTGGTGGCACAGATCGCCATTGTCGCGGCAGGTCTGGGTGCAGTGCTGGCGGCCTCCGATATGGCGTTCACGCTGATCAAATGGTTCGGCGTCGCGTATCTGGTCTATCTCGGCATCAAGCAATGGCGCGCCCTGCCAGCCGACCTGGCCGATGAATCCGCTGTGCGCCCGGTGGGCAAACCGATGACGCTGGTATTGCGTGGTTTTCTGGTGAATATCAGCAACCCCAAGGCGCTGATTTTCATTCTGGCGATCCTGCCACAGTTCATCGACACGGCCGCTCCGCTGCTCATCCAGTACGCGATCATCGCGGCGACCATGGTGGTGGTCGATCTGATCGTGATGGCGGGCTACACCGGGCTGGCCTCCAAAGTGCTGCGCCTGCTCAAGACGCCTCGCCAGCAACGTCGAATGAATCGCACCTTCGCCAGCCTGTTCGTGGGCGCGGCAGGTTTCCTCGCGACGTTACATCGCGGTACGGCCTGAAACGTGTCGGTCTTGAGCCCTGAGCAGACACCCGCTTTGCTCAGGGCAACTGAAGGCTGAATGTAAGATTCTGTAACAAAAATGGACCTCGACTATTGAGTAGTGCCGTTGCGGCGTTAACAATGCAACGCTTCGCATTCCCGTCGAGATTCTGCAATGCCCGTCCATTCTCGTTTTCTTGCCTGGTTACTGTTGCCGCTCTTGGCGTTGGGCAGTTGCATTGCGCTGGCCGACCCGGTCGAGGGTGCGGCCCAGGCGCTGCATCTGCTCGATTACCTGGGGGCCGATTATCCGGCGACCGTGGCGGACGGCAAGGTTGTGGACACCGTCAAATATCAGCAGCAGGTCGATAACCTGGCTGCGTTGCAGGGCATGGTCATTGCCTTGCCACAGCGCGCCGAGCGTGAGGCTCTGGAGCAGGCGGTAACCCAGTTGAAAAGCGCTGTGACGGGTCGGCAGGACGCTGTGCAGGTCAGTCGTCAGGCACGGCAGTTAAGTGCGAAGCTCGCGCTTGCCTATGAGGTCAGTCAGGCCCCGGCCATTACGCCGGACCCCGCCCGTGGCGCGCCCCTGTACGCTCAGTATTGTTCGGTGTGCCATGGCGACAGCGGTGCAGGGGATGGACCGGCAGGCATCGGCCTGGAACCGCCCCCCTCGAACCTGCGGGATACCGCGCGGCTGGATCGCCTGAGTCTTTACGATCTGTACAACGCGACCGGGCTGGGGATTGCCGGCACCGATATGCCCGCGTTCGCCGACCAGCTGGACGATCGCCAGCGCTGGGACATCGCGACCTATATCGCCAGCTTCAGCGCACAACCTGTCGCCCAGCCAGCCAAGACCTTCAACCTCGCCGATCTGGCTCGCCAGACGCCGGCCGAAGTCCAGGCTGCCGAAGGTCCGGACGCTACCGCCACCTTCCGGGCCCAACGCGCTCAGCCACCTCAGGTGCAGCGCGGCCCGGCGCAACTGCTGGATTACACCAGTGTAACGCTGGACAAGAGCCTGGCAGCCTACAAGGCTGGTGATCGCGAGCAGGCCTATGATTTGTCGGTCGCGGCATATCTGGAGGGTTTCGAGCTGGTCGAAAGCTCGCTGGATAACGTCGACGCCAATGTGCGCAAGGACACTGAAAAGAGCCTGATGGCTTACCGGCAGTCCTTGCAGGACAGCATGCCGCTACCTCAGGTTGCGCAGAAGCTGGAAGCAGCCAAAGGCAAGCTCAAGGAGTCGGCGGACCTGTTGGGTAGCGACGGCCTGAGCCTGTCGCTGAGCTATATTTCGGGCCTGCTGATCCTGCTGCGTGAAGGACTGGAAGCGATTCTGGTACTGGCGGCGATTCTGGCGTTTCTGCGCAACACCGGCCAGCAGTCTGCCGTACGCAGCGTCAACATCGGCTGGGGCCTGGCGCTACTGGCCGGGCTGGCCACCTGGGCGCTCGCGGCGTATGTCATCGACGTCAGCGGCGCGCAACGTGAATTGCTGGAAGGTGCCACCGCGTTGTTCGCCAGTGTGATGGTGCTCTGGCTCGGGGTGTGGATGCACGACCGTCGTCACGCTGCTGCGTGGCAGGACTACGTCAAAAGCAGCCTGGTCGGCGGCGGCGGTCGTTTCGGCTTCGCGCTGCTGGCGTTCTTCTCGGTCTACCGCGAACTGTTCGAAGTCATCCTGTTCTACGAAACCCTGTGGCTGCAGGCAGGCCCTGCCGGGCACGATGCCGTGCTGGCGGGCGGTGCCACGGCGCTGGTGCTGCTCGTGGGCCTGGCGTGGGTCATCCTGCGCGGTTCGGCGAAGCTGCCGCTGTCGCTGTTCTTCGGCATCAATGCTGCGCTGCTCTGCGCACTGTCCGTGGTGTTTGCCGGTCACGGCGTCAAGGCGCTGCAGGAGGCGGGCATATTCGGCACACGGCCGGTGCCGTTCTTCGAGTTCGACTGGCTGGGCATTCACGCCGACCTGTACTCGCTCGGCGCACAGGCGATCGCCCTGATTGCCATTGCAGTGCTGTACGGCAGAAGTCGTCTGGCCGAGAAGCGCAGGCTGCAGACGGCAGACTGACGTTTGCCTGCCAGGGACAAGTGGTGCTCACCGCTTGTCCCTGCTTCCCCCGCAGCGTTGTTGCGATTCTGCGTCTTGACTTCCCGCCCTGTACAAAAAACCACCTGTTACTTCTGCCAGTAGACGCCCTTTTTCTTCAGGCCTAGTGTAGCGAAACGCCAACTCGGCTATCGGGTACTGGCGCATTTACCTGACAACGGGGTGGGTGATGGCCAAGTATGAAATTCGGTTGTGGGCTGAAGACATTGAGGAACATGACCATCCTGAAATAGCCATTGAATTTTATGAAAACGATGACCTGCAAGAACACGCCTGGGTCAGGCTGCACCCGCAGGGAAAACACAAGATTCGCGGCGAACTGGGCAGGGATGAGGAGGTGCTGACGGTTCTGGCGCTGGCCTTCAGGAAGAAGGTGGCTGAGTTGGCCGATTGGTGACGCCTGGTAATAAAACCTGATTTACGCAGGTGCCGGAAAGGTATGCAGTACTGGCATCTCAATCAATAAAAGAGGATTGAGAACATGGCTAATTATGAAGTAAGACTTTCAAGCGCCGAACTTGAAGGCGACGCGACGCCTGAAGTACTCGTAGAGTTCTGGGACAGTGAAGCTGTCAATGAAAGAACAGGCCGCAAGGGAGACGTGGCGTTTACGGCGTTTGTAACGGCTTCCGGTAACGGCGACGGTTACGATACGGTCAAGAGCAAAGCCGACGTTGATGGGGTAGAGGGAATCGATGGCAAGGATGACGCCATTTTGATCGAACTGGCCAAAGCATTCACCAAAATGAATCTTTCCATCAAGTAAACAGCGACACGACCGTCAGGAGTGAGGGGCACTTTCGATGCCCCTCGACATGCTGAGTCAGACGTTGATCACTCCAGATCAACCGGCTTCTTCAACTTCGGATTCGGGAAGAACTGCACACCCTGCACCTTCGGATCCGCCGGTTTGACCACCGCCTTGTTGACCCGCGTACCCAACTCCTTCGGTATCGAAATACCCTGCTCGTTGAGCGTATCGCTGTAGCCGCAACTCACGCACTCGCGATGCGGCACGTCGTTTTCGTTCCACATCATCAGTTTGTCAGGCTCGCTGCACGCCGGGCACACCGCCCCGGCGATAAAGCGTTTCTTGGTAATGACTACCGGTGTATCGGTCATGCTGCCGCGTCCTCACTCAAGCCACTGTGACGCAACAATGCGTCAATCGACGGCTCGCGTCCGCGGAAGTCGACGAACAGCACCATCGGTGCCTGCGAACCGCCACGCGCCAGAATGGCTTCGCGGAAGGCGCGTCCGGTTTCAGCGTTGAGCACGCCATCTTCCTCGAACTTCGAGAACGCATCGGCGGACAGCACTTCAGCCCACTTGTAGCTGTAAT
Source organism: Pseudomonas syringae KCTC 12500 (assembly GCF_000507185.2). Lineage (NCBI taxonomy): Bacteria > Pseudomonadati > Pseudomonadota > Gammaproteobacteria > Pseudomonadales > Pseudomonadaceae > Pseudomonas > Pseudomonas syringae. The sequence goes on along the minus strand of NZ_AYTM02000002.1, from coordinate 2,371,951 downwards.
AACCGGCTGCGTAACCGCCTGCGAAGATGTGCGCGAAGCTGTTCGGGAAGCGGTTGTAGGCAGGCGGACGCATCACCGAGACTTCATCACGAACGCCTTCCAGAACTTCAAGCACGCTGCGGCCATCACCGTGAGTGGCGTGCAGCTCGAAATCGAACATCGAGAACTCCAGCTGACGCACCATCATCAGGCCGGACTGAAAGTTCTTGGCAGCGAGCATCTTCTCCAGCAGATCCTGCGGCAGTGGCTCGCCGGTTTCGTAATGACCGGAGATCAGCGCCAGGCCTTCGGGCTCCCAGCACCAGTTTTCCATGAACTGGCTCGGCAGCTCGACGGCGTCCCAGACCACGCCATTGATACCGGATACCCCGGCATGCTCGACGCGGGTCAGAAGGTGATGCAGGCCGTGACCGAATTCGTGGAACAGCGTGGTCACTTCGTCGTGCGTCAGCAGCGCAGGCTTGCCGGCAACAGCGGGTGTGAAGTTGCACACCAGATTGGCCACCGGGCTTTGCAACGTGCCTTGCGCCGTACGGCGACGGTCACGCGCGCCGTCCATCCAGGCACCACCACGCTTGTTGGCGCGGGCGTACAGATCGAAGAAGAAGCGCCCGACGTGCTGGCCGTTTTCCTTGATCTCGAACAGACGAACATCCGGATGCCAGGTGTCGAAGCCTTTCTGCTCGGCAATCTCAATGCCGTACAGGCGCTGAACGATGGTGAACAGGCCGCCGAGCACCTTATCGACAGGGAAGTAGGCACGCAGGATTTCCTGGGAAACGCTGTAGCGCTGCTCGCGCAGCTTCTCCCCGTAGAAACCGCTGTCCCAGCTTTGCAGATCCGGGCAGCCCTGTTCGGCGGCATAAGCCTTGAGCTGCTCCAGATCCTGGGCAGCAAACGGCTTGCTGCGCTTGGCCAGGTCACGCAGGAAGCTCAGCACCTGATCGCTGGACTCGGCCATCTTGGTCGCCAGGCTCAGTTCAGCGTAGTTGGCATAGCCGAGCAATTGCGCGAGTTCCTGACGCAGGTCGAGGATCTGCTCCATGACCGGCGTGTTGTCGTTCTTGCCCGCGTTCGGGCCTTGATCCGACGCGCGGGTGGCGTACGCCGCATAGACTTCTTCGCGCAGTGCTCGGTCTTCGGCGTAGGTCATCACCGCGTAGTAGCTCGGGAATTCCAGCGTGATCAGATAGCCTTCCAGATCCTTGGCCTTGGCGGCGGCGGCCATCTGCTGTTTGGCAGAATCGGTCAGGCCGGCGAGGGCGGACTCATCGGCGACCAGCTTGGTCCAGGCCTGAGTGGCATCGAGCAGTTGGTTGGAAAACTGGCTGCCCAGCTCTGACAGTTTGCTCTGCACTTCGGCGTAACGCTTCTGCTGCTCTGGCGGCAGATCGATACCGGACAGGCGGAAGTCACGCAGTGACTGCTCCAGAATGGTCTTCTGGCCAACGTCGAAACCGGCGGCTTCCGGGCCATTGGCCAGAGCTTCATAGGCCTGGAACAGTGCGCGGTTCTGGCCCATCTCGGTGGAGTAGGCGCTCAAGGCCGGCAGGCACGATTCATACGCTTCGCGCAGCTCGGCGCTGTTGCACACGGCATTGAGGTGGCTGACGGGGCTCCAGGCAGCGCCCAGGCGGTCGTTCAGCTCGTCCATGGTCAGCACCAGCCCGGCCCAGGTCGGTGTCGAACCCTGTTTGGCGAGGATGTCGGCAATCGCGGCACGGTTATCCGCCAGGATCTGTTCGATAGCAGGTTTGACATGCTCGGCACGAATCGCCGAAAAGGGTGGCAGGTCGTACGATTGCAGAAGAGGGTTGTTCGCGCTCACGGTTTTGCACCTTGCCTTGAAGAAACACTCAGCCATCTTAATTACAATCGACGCCGACCGCAGCAACCAAACCCGCTCTACACGCCTATCACTGCCAAAGAAGGAGCCTATCGTGGCCATTCGCAAGTTTCAGGAGCACACCCCAGCCCTCGGCGAACGGGCCTTTGTCGATCATTCAGCGGTGGTTATCGGTGACGTCGAAATCGGCGCCGACAGCTCCGTCTGGCCGCTGACCGTAGTACGCGGCGACATGCACCGCATCCGCATCGGCGCCCGCACCAGCGTGCAGGACGGCAGCGTGCTGCACATCACCCACGCCGGCCCCTTCAACCCGGACGGTTTTCCACTGCTGATCGGCGATGAAGTGACCATCGGTCACAAGTCCATGCTGCACGGCTGCACAATCGGCAACCGCATCCTGGTCGGCATGGGCACCACCATCATGGATGGCGCGGTTGTCGAAGACGAGGTGATCATCGGCGCAGGCAGCCTGGTGCCGCCGGGCAAAGTGCTGGAAAGCGGCTTTTTGTACGTCGGTCGCCCGGTCAAACAGGTGCGCGCACTCACCGAAAAGGAAATCGCCTTTTTCCCGTACAGCGCGACTAATTACGTGAAGCTCAAGGATCAGCACCTGGCTGAGGGGTTTGATAAGGGTTGAGGCCCGCTATTAATAATGCGCTCTGCACTCAGTCGGCCTTCAATTCTGGCCGAAGGCCGTAGGCGCGAGCCGGGGCGACGCTTCGCTTGTTCGCGAAGACCGCGGTTCAAACGCCCTTTGTGTGGGCGCTGTGCCGACCTCTTCGCGAGCAAGCTCGCTCCCACAGGAGCTTCAAGGCATCAACGCCCGCAGCGCCGCCTTGCGCGCCTCGACCGGCATCGCGCCCAACTTTTCCACAGCGTTATAAAACGCCTGCCAGTCGCCATTCACCTGCCTGAACAACGTCTCGAACGCTGGCACCCATTGATCGTAAAGACCAAAAGGCAGCAGTTTGGCGTTGTTCATCGGGCTGTTGATCCAGGCATCGAAACGCTTGTCGCCAGCCCACTGCTCATCCCGCAACGCCCGATAGTCACGACGCATCCGCTCGAATGCTTCAGCCTTGCGCGCGCGCATCACCTCAGCCGACAGGGGTTGACGATAAAGCCCCTTGAGTCGCTCCCGGGTGTCGAGTACCAACCGGGTAAACTGATCACGCCGCGCCGACTGCGAAACACTCTCCGGCGGTAATCCCCGCGCCGCACGCCATTGCCGCGTACCTTCCTGCTCGACGAAACTGGCGTAGGACTCGTTGAACTCGGTGTCGTCCTTCACATAAAAACGCTGATGCGCCAACTCATGAAAAATCAGCGTGGCCAGACGCTCGTCACCCCAGCCCATCATCGAACTGAGAATCGGATCATTGAACCAACCCAGCGTCGAATAGGCTTCCACGCCACTCAAATACACATCCTTGCCCGCCTGGCGCTGCAACGCAGCCTCGCCACGCGCCCCGCCAGGGCTGTAATAACCGCGATACGCGACACACCCTGCAATCGGAAAACAATGCGTGACCGGCTCCAGCGAGAACTCGTCCGTCGCGAACACATTCCACACCACATAAGGGCGGCCCAGGTCCGCATACAGGCGGTAACTCTTGTTGTCCGGCAGATGCAAATGCTCACTGGCAAACGTGCGCGCCAACTGCGACCGGACCAGATGCTCGCGCAAACCCGCATCCCGAGTCGGGTCAGCCACGATCTTCTCTACCGGCTCGCGCGCCTGCAGCAACTGCCACTGTCCTTGAGCCAACTGGCCGTAATAGGAAACGCTGGAGCAGCCGGCAAGCAGCGTGACGGCCGTCAGCGCTAGCAGGTGGCGAAGGCGTGGTAGGGAGAATGTGGCCATGAAGGGAAGGGCTTTGGTGATGTGGAGAAGGTGATGTTATGCCGGACGGGTGTGGCAGGCTATGCTCAATTCACACAATCCGGAACCGCCCACATGCGCTTCACGACACTGCCGATCGCACTTGTACTCGCCACCCTCGCCGGATGCGCCGGTCCCTTGCCCGCCGTCAATCCGGACATGGCGTGGGTCGACATGCGCACCATCACCGGCCAGTTGATCATGGGCGACAAGCTCGATGGCAAGAACACGTATGACGGGCGCTACTTTCAAGTCACGCCGGGCAGCCATGAGTTGCAGGTGCGTTATGACTATGAGTACCGCTCGGGCGGCATGGGGATGATCGGCGACGAGTACACCGAGATCACCTGTTACGTCAGTGTTCGTTACGACCACTTCGCTGCCGGGCAGCGCTATGTGCTGGAGGTACGCTCACTGGCGAACAGTGTCGATGCCTGGCTTTACGATGCAGAGCGCAAGGTGGTGGCCGAGGAGGAAGAAGAGGGCGGGGTGCACTGCATCTGATCAGCGTCCGTTGAGCTGATAGATGATCTTTTTCGTACCGTTGTCGCAGCTGCCGACGATCATGCTTGGATCGGTGGCTTCTTCGTTGCTCACGATTTCCAGCGTATAGGACGTGACGTTGTTGGCCTGGATCTTGGCTTCGATTTCAGCCTTGAGTTCTTCGCAGGATTTCGGTGCCGCCAGGGCACTGGTTGCCAGCAGGGTGCAGGTCGCTGCCAGAATAAAACGTTTCATGCTCGACTCCTGATCATAATCAAACCATGCGTCAACCAACGCATGACCGATGAAGCAAGCCAGCTTTATACAGCAGATACAGGAGCGCACAAGGCGCCCCTGCAAGGCTGGCTGTGAATCAGCTCAGCAATGTCGCATCCAGGGTGATCTTGGCGTTCAGTACCTTGGAAACCGGGCAGCCTTCTTTGGCCTGCTTGGTCAACTCGTCGAACTTCTCTTGGGTCGCGCCTGGCACTTTGGCCTTGAGGGTCAAATGCACAGCGCTGATCGCGAAACCGCCTTCTACCTGATCCAGCGACACCTCAGCCTGAGTATCGATGCTTTCAGCAGTCAGGCCTGCACCGCCCAGAATCATGGACAGTGCCATCGAGAAACAGCCTGCGTGGGCTGCACCGATCAGTTCTTCCGGGTTGGTGCCTTTGCCGCCTTCAAAACGTGCCTTGAAGCCGTAAGGTGCTTCGCGCAACACGCCGGTTTCCGTGGAGATGCTGCCGATACCGCTTTTCAGATCACCTTCCCAGTGGGCGGATGCTTTCTTGACGATGCTCATAGTGGCTCCTTTTGGAATGAATTTGGATCGTTGCTGTTACAGCATTCTGAGGATAGACGGCTCTGGAAAGTTCAACCGTCGGAAAGACCTACCATTTCAGTAGGTTTTTCTACACTGCCCCATTGAAAAGCCGGACTTGCGCCCGCACTGCTGTTTCATCGTGGGCAGCTCCAGCAGCCGGCCCATCACAATTCGAGGAGCTACCCCGGCCTATGAAACGTCTGGCAGATGTAAAAATTTCCACCCTTGATCTGGTGCCGGTGCGCCACGACAAAGGGCCCGCCGAATCGCTGCGCAACTCGCTGAACCTCGCCCAGCATGTCGAAAAGCTCGGTTACAACCGCTTCTGGGTGGCCGAACACCACAACATGGACGGCATCGCTAGTTCAGCGACTGCGGTGCTGCTCGCCTACCTTGCAGGCGGCACGTCGACCATTCGTGTCGGGTCGGGCGGGATCATGCTGCCCAACCACGCGCCGCTGGTGATTGCCGAGCAGTTCGGCACCCTGGCCAGCCTGTATCCCGGCCGCATCGACCTGGGGCTGGGCCGCGCACCGGGCTCTGACCAGATGACTGCGCGTGCCTTGCGCCGCGAGCGCTCCGGCAGTGCCGATGACTTTCCGGATGATGTCACCGAGCTGATGGAATATTTGGGCCCGCGCACGCCTGATCAAAAAGTGATCGCCGTACCCGGTTCAAACACCAACGTGCCGATCTGGCTGCTCGGCTCGAGCCTGTTCAGCGCCCAGCTGGCAGGCATGCGCGGCTTGCCGTATGCCTTCGCCTCGCACTTTGCGCCGCGTTACATGCACGAGGCGATTCGCGTGTATCGCAATCACTTCCAGCCATCGGAAGTGCTCGACAATCCTTACGTAATGCTCGGCGTGCCCCTGTCGGCAGCCGACACGGACGAGCATGCCGAATACCTGGCGACCTCGGTCTATCAGCGCATTCTGGCGCTGATGCGTGGACACAGCCTGATGCAGCGTCCGCCTGTCGAATCGATGGACGGTCTGTGGCTGCCACACGAGCGTGAGGCCGTAGCAAGCTTCCTCGGGCTGGCGATGGTGGGTGGCCCGGACAAGATTCGCGCCAAGCTGGACGTACTGCTCGAGCAGACCGATGCCGATGAGTTGATCTTCACCTGCGACATGTACGAGCATGAGGATCGACTGCGGTCCTACGAGATCCTCGCGCAGGTCGCACATGGCTAAGCGCTTTTCCGAATCGGGAAAAGCAGCCACAAACAGAATCGCCCCGGACTGGATGACAGCCCGGGGCGATTCTGTTCGTGAAACCTGCAAACGGGATTAACCGGGCAACCCGGCCTGAGCCGGGCCCGGTTGGCAATCAACCGCGCTGGTAAACGATTTCCTTGGTACCACCTTCGCAGGTGCCGACGACTTGCTTGTCGGCCGCGCTGCCTTTCTCGACCACTTCCAGCGTGTAGGACGTTACGCCCTTCGCCTGGAGTCTGGCATCGAGTTCACTTTTCAACTCTTCACATGGCTTGCCTGCCGCGAGGGCAGTGCCTGCAATGCTCAGCAAGCCTACGGCCAACAAAAACTTCTTCATGGGTAATCCCTCTCGTCCGGCCAAATGAAGACGCCATCGGAACAGGCGCCCATTGAAATCCCCACGCTCACACAGCGAACGCGTGGCCACATCTGCGTGTAGCGCAAGTTATGGCAATCGGCCAGCCGAAAGGTTCAGATCACCCTCAGCTGTTGGTGATGCGGAAGCCCACTTTCAATGTCACCTGGAAGTGCGCGACTTTGCCGTTTTCGATATGGCCGCGGGTTTCAGTCACTTCGAACCATTCCATCAGGTCGAGGCTTTTGCTGGCTTCGGCCAGGGCATTGTTGATGGCGTCTTCGATGGTGGTCGTGGAAGAGCCTACGATTTCAACTTTCTTGTACGTGTGATGATCCGACATGGCAGTTCTCCTGAGGTCTGAAAAAGACGCGATATAGAGCGCGCTCCCTGCTTCTGTCAGGAGAAGGCGCGCAAAAGTTCAGACCTTTGCAAAAATCCCATCGCACTTTCCAAAAAGCCCGGAGTCCGAAACAACACGCTCACTCATCATTGCAGGAGAAACACCATGGCTACTACGTCACTTCGCAAAGCCTCGTTGCAGAGTATGGAAGCTGAAATCGAGAGCCTCCTGAAGTCCCTCGAGGGCCTGAAAGCCGATGCTACCGACGAGTCGCGCAAGACTCTGAAGAATCTGAAAGCCAACGCTGAAAGCGCGCTGAGCCATTCGCGCAGCCTGCTCAGCGATGTCTACGAAGACGTCAAAGAGAAAACCCGCGAAAACGCACTGGCAACTCGTGACTACGCTCAGGAACATCCTTGGACCACCGCCGGCGTTGCGGTAGGTGCCATCGGCCTGATCGCTGCCTACATGCTGTTCAAGCGCGGTAACTGATCAGTTTCTGATCGGTTCCCCGGACCGCTTCAGCTCATTTTTCAACCATTGAGCAAGCTGTTGCGCCCGTCCATCGGCCGCACGTCTGGGTACCCAAAGCGCCAGCTGCGCCGGGGTTTCACTGAACCCCCAAGGCGCAGCCAGGCGACCGGCCTTCAGGTCATCGATGACCAGAGGTTCCGGCGCAATCGCGATGCCAAGGCCCGCCACGGCCGCCTCCAGCAAATAATACAAATGCTCGAAACCCTGCCCGTAACGCAATGACTGCGGGTCGATACCGTTCTGCTGCGCCCAGCTTGGCCACGCCTGCGGACGCGATGTGGTTTGCAGCAATGATTCTTCCAGCAACGCCTCGACAGGTGCATCGCACAGACGCTGGAATCGCGCGAAGCGTGGGCTCAACACCGGTCCGATCCGCTCGCTTGCCAGTTCGAATACCTGCATGTCTGCAGGCCACGGCGGCTCGGCAAAGATCAGCAGGGCATCAAGCCCTGGCCGACGCGGGTCAAGGTCACCTTCGCCTGCCGACAAGTGCAGACGCAGGTCCGGCAGCTCGGCATTCAGGCGGCTCAAGCGTGGGATAAACCAGCGCGCCAGCAGGCTGCCCGAGCACCCCAGCACGAACGGCGCATCTGCGCTGCCCTTGCTCAGCTCTGCACATACACCGCGCAACCGGTCGAACGCGTCGCCGCTGACATCGCGTAGACGAATACCTGCATCTGTGAGTTTCAAGCCTCGTCCGTCCTTGCTGAACAGGCTTACACCTAGGTGCTCTTCAAGCACTTTCAACTGGCGACTGACAGCGCCATGTGTGACGTTCAGCTGTTCAGCGGCCTGACTGACACTGCCAAGCCGGGCAGTGCTTTCAAAGGCGCGCAATGCATTGAGGGGAGGGAGGTCGCGGCTCATGATCTGTGAGTTTTCCTGACAGGTTGCAGCGATCTTATCGGTTTTCATCCGGCCTTGCGCTGGTTAAAGTGGACCCATTGCCAATACGGCTCAACCTATTCGCCCAATACCGCAACTGGAGCACTTCATGACCCAGACCAATTTCCGCAGCGGCCCCGACGCCAACGGCCTGTTCGGCTCATTCGGCGGCCGCTACGTGGCTGAAACCCTGATGCCGCTGGTGCTCGACCTCAACCGCGAGTACGAAGCGGCCAAGGTAGATCCGGAATTCATCAAAGAAATGGCCTACTTCCAGCGCGATTACGTGGGCCGTCCGAACCCGCTGTACTTCGCTGAACGCCTGACTGAGTTCTGCGGCGGCGCGAAGATCTACTTCAAGCGCGAAGAGCTCAATCACACCGGCGCGCACAAGATCAACAACTGCATCGGCCAGGTGCTGCTGGCCAAGCGCATGGGCAAAAAACGCCTGATCGCGGAAACCGGCGCCGGCATGCACGGCGTTGCCACGGCAACGGTCGCTGCACGTTTCGGCCTGCCTTGTGTGATCTACATGGGTGCTACCGACATCGAGCGTCAGCAGGCCAACGTGTTCCGCATGAGGCTGCTGGGCGCTGAAATCGTTCCGGTCACTTCCGGCACCGGCACCCTGAAAGATGCGATGAACGAAGCGCTGCGTGACTGGGTGACCAACGTTGAAGACACCTTCTACCTGATCGGCACCGTTGCAGGACCGCACCCTTACCCGGCGATGGTCCGTGATTTCCAGGCCATCATCGGCAAGGAAACCAAAGAGCAGATGCTGGAGAAGGAAGGTCGTCTGCCGGACAGCCTGGTCGCCTGTGTCGGTGGCGGTTCCAACGCCATGGGCCTGTTCCATCCGTTCCTGGATGACGCCAGCGTGGAAATCATCGGTGTTGAAGCGGGCGGTCATGGCGTCAGCACCGACAAGCACGCGGCCAGCCTGAACGGCGGCGTACCGGGCGTGCTGCACGGCAATCGTACCTACCTGCTGCAGGATGGCGACGGTCAGATCACCGATGCGCACTCGATCTCTGCCGGTCTGGACTATCCAGGCATCGGCCCGGAACACGCATTCCTGCACGAAGTGAAGCGCGTCGAGTACGTCAGCATCACCGATGATGAAGCGCTGGACGCTTTCCATCAGTGCTGCCTGCTCGAAGGCATCATCCCGGCGCTGGAAACCGCTCACGCCCTGGCCGAAGCCATGAAACGCGCGACCAACCTGCGCGACGACCACCTGATGGTCGTGTGCCTGTCCGGGCGCGGTGACAAAGACATGCAAACCGTCATGAACCACATGGCCGCCGCCGAACACACTCAGGAGCAGCTGGTATGAGCCGTCTAGAACATCGTTTCGCCCAGCTTAAAACCGAAGGTCGTGCGGCGCTGGTCACCTTCATCACCGCCGGTGACCCTGGCTACGACACTTCGCTGAAAGTCCTGAAGGGCCTGCCTGCGGCGGGTGCTGACGTGATCGAGCTGGGTATGCCGTTCACCGATCCGATGGCCGACGGCGTGGCGATTCAGCTGGCGACCCTGCGTGCTCTGGACGCTGGCCAGACCCTGCAGAAAACCCTGCAGATGGTCAGCGAGTTCCGTGTCGACGATCAGACTACGCCGATTGTGCTGATGGGTTACTACAACCCTATCCACCGCTTTGGCGTCGAAGCCTTCGTGACGCAGGCAAAAGAAGCAGGCGTTGACGGTCTCATCATCGTTGACCTGCCACCCGAGCACGACGCCGAGCTGGCGACACCTGCACAGGCGTCCGGCATCGACTTCATCCGTCTGACCACGCCGACCACTGACGATGCGCGTCTGCCGCGTGTGCTGGAACGGAGCTCCGGGTTCGTCTACTACGTGTCGGTTGCCGGTGTGACCGGTGCTGGCTCGGCCACCACCGAGCACGTCACTGAGGCCATCGCTCGCTTGCGCCGCCACACAGATCTGCCGATCAGCGTCGGTTTCGGTATCCGCACACCCGAGCAGGCCGCGGCGATTGCGCGTCTGGCTGACGGCGTGGTCGTGGGCTCGGCCTTCGTCGACAAGATCGCCAGCGCCGAGTCGCCGGAGCACGCCATCGACGGCGTACTGACGCTGTGCGCGGCACTGGCCGAGGGCGTACGTAGCGCTCGTCGCTGAGGGTAAAGTTTCTGATACAGAGGAATCAAAGCCTGAGCGGCGGCTCTATGTAGCAAGACATAAGGGGTTCATGACCAACGTCATGAACCCCTTTTTGCTGCATCGCGTGAAGTCTAGGAAGCACCATGAAACTGCCAAACCGTTTTATCACCGGACTGGGTATCTTGATGATCAGCGCCAGTCCGCTGCTGCACGCTGCACCACCTGATCAGCGCGGTGATGGCCCGGACGACAACCGTGGTGCCCAACAGCCAGGACCGCCGAACGACGGCGGGCCTAACCAGCGCGGCAATGACCGTGGACCGGGCAATGACAATGGCAGGGGTCCCGACAAAGGCCCGGGCAACCCGCCAGGCAGACAGGCGCATCAGGACAACCGCGGCGGCAACCGCCCACCGCAGGATTTCGGCCCGGTACGCGAGACTTTCCAGCAACACCGCGACGTCATCGGCCGGGGCCAGCCACTGCCGCCGGGCGTACACATCGCCAAGGGCCGTCCATTGCCACCTGGTTACGGCAAGCGCCTGGACAGCCGCTCGCTGCAATACCTGCCACAGTATGACGGCTACGAATGGCGCCGCTTGGGCACCGACGTCGTGCTGATCGCCGTGGGTTCGGGGATTGTGTACGCGATTCTGGATGGTGTGCTGAATTGATGGGGTGCTGACGTCCTTGAAGGCGCGGCTCAGCTCAACCCTGCTTCTGGTTAACCCGCGCCAGGAACGTCATCAGCGCACCCGATACGAACGCGGGATTTTCCAGATTGGTGATATGCCCCGCCTCAGGCACCAGCACGTAAGGGCAGCCGATCAGGTTCGCCATCTCATGCGTTTCCTCAGGCGGGCGCGGAATATCTGCATCACCACACATCACCAGCGTGGTGTCGGCATTCAGCTGTTCGATCAACCCGAGCCGGTCATCACGACCGAAAATCATTCTTCCCAGCGGTACCACGGACTGACGCAACTGCTCGGCATTCATGCCAGCAAGCGCTGCACGAAACGACGTGTACACAGGCGACTGCGGATCAATCCCAGGACGGAAGAAGATCGGTACAACGATATCCAGCAGCGGCTCAGGAAAGCTCCCGACTTCTTCCAGCTTGTCGAGCAACGAGAAATAGTAGGCTTTCTTGGCCTCGGTCTCTTTGCCCAGATAGGTGTCCATCAGCACCAGCCCGGTGATGCGCTCTGGCGCGAGCAGTGCAGCGATTGCGCCCCACATACCGCCGACCGACAGCCCGACGATGCTGCAACGCTCGATATTCAAATGATCCAGCAGCGCCAGCGCATGCCGCGCCAGGTCATCGAGATTGCGAGTGCCCTCCGGGAAACCGCTGGAATCCCCATGCCCCCACAGATCCGGCACAATCACCCGATACTGGCTGGCCAGGGTATCAATCTGCGCACTCCACATCGCCTTGTCCCAGAGATAGCTGTGACCGAGCAATACCACCGGGCCCGTGCCCTGGTCGGAATAGTGAAGTGTCTTACCGTCGATGAGTAGATCCGGCATTTCTGATGATCCTCTGTTCTGGTCTTTCAGCATTCAGCTCAAGCCGCCCGTAGCAGGCGAATTACCATGTTGAAGCGTATGCATGACCATCTTGTGGGTGTTTGCGCTGCAACGGACCTAGCGGTCATTTTTCAGCGGAGCTATCTTACATCGATCTTTTCAACGATGGATGCGCTAATAACCGCAGAAGGAAAATGGCCAGGAAGCTGGCTATCAGCCAGCCAGCGAGCTCAAGTTCAAAGGCCTGACCGCGCCCATCCAGATGGCATGATCGGTATGGTCGCGCAGCTCATCGCCCGTCAACGGATGCAGAAACACCACCAGCCCATCGCGATTCAACGCAAGCCACAGCGTAACGTCAGCCAACTGCTCATGCCCGAACGCCAACTGGCAACTCCAGTCCGGATGCGGCCCGACCAGCTTCTGATGGACGCGCCCCATCTGCACTGCAAATTTCTCGGTCGCGGCCTCGCACAGGGCTCGGGCCTGGTCCAGGGTTTGGGCGTTGAAATAGATGTGGGCGTGGTAGCCGTGGATGTCATGCATTGAGGTAGAGGCTCCTTTCTCGGCTGAAGGCCTGACTGATGCAGGAGTGTCGTCAGCCTTGATCATTTTTCTCGTGTGTAGACCGATAGTAGGTCCTGCATGAGGGTTGAGAAAGTCTCATGACCGTCTTAGATGTGAAGTCCCACAGCATCGAGCGGCTCCAAAACGACGCTCTTTGCCAATAAAATACACGCTGCACCGCAGACAGCCTCGAGCTCAAACAATACAAGCTTGCCGGTGCGAACGAGGTCCAGTTCTGTAAAAAGCCAGCGCTGTTTAAGTCGTCTGATTGAGGACCGCGTCCTTTCCTCAGGAAAAACAAACAATGTGCAGCTTCGATTTCTTGATCGTTACTGACATCGAGAAAATTTACGCGGTCGACAATATTCAAAACCCTCATACCATTCAGGCTAAAATCTTCGACACCCTTAGCAATTATTTTGATAACGCTTTTTGCCTTGCCACGGACTTGTCACGTGTATGCGAATTTGTTTTTCGGTCGAAAATACATGAATCGAATCAATCGTAGCCTCTACTAAAATATCCCATAGACTCATAACATCTCCTTTCGCTCAAAGCGGGGGCTGCTAAGAAAATTGACATCCCCCACCCATCGCTCATATTGAAAAATTATCGAAGTAGCCATATATCCGTCTGATTTTTATCTTTCCATACATCACCGCTTGCCTCATGGAACCGGTAACCAAAGGGCAAGGCTAAAAACTTCACAAGGTCAGGACGATGCTCTGCCACATGGTGTGCGTGAACCGTCTTTAGCGTTTGTGTATCGCCGTTATACCGGTCTGTGGTTATCCACCAGCCAGACATATGCTCGGGCGACGGATAGCGAACGCCCTCAACGGCGTCGCCCTCGAACACACCATCAGAAATGACTATCAGCGGATCGTGAAGTGGGACGGAATGCTCGACGCCGACTTTCGCACACAGCGCGTGCTGCTCGGCGCACATTTTTAGTGTAGTCGTAATTCCAAGCACATAATCGCCTGTTAAAGGAACTTGCTCAAAGAACATTAGCTCCTGACAATCATTGAGCTGCATTTTTGTTATCCATGAGCCATAGCCCAAAGTTTCATTTGGTGAAATTTTATGACCCGTTTCGAGATAATGAAAGACCGTCTCAACAAACTCAATTGCGTATTCTTCTAAATCTTCATCATGAGTCTGAACATTTATCTCGTAACCGTACTTTTGTAGAAGCCTATCGGTTTTTAGCATCAATCCAGATTTATTTAGGGATACATTTATCTTCACCGATTATCCCTCTAGACGCAGCGTAATTTTTTATACCATGTACAGCTAGCAAAGCAGGACGTGTATGCATACATACATACAAGCCCATGCTCGTTAAACCAAGTGAAGCTAATTCCATATGACCCGAGGAAATCCTGGCTTCGAAAGCTGCATAGCTTCCGGCCCATTAAACCCATCCGGGCTCATATCAATTCTAACTTTTGCTAAACCTTCGAAAACAAGCTCAATTTCCAGTTCGCTTTCTGAGACGCTTAAAAGCTTTTTCCCTTGTAGACCCTTAACTGTCGAGCCAATAATGCTGTATGAATTATAGACGCTCACTATAATATCCTCGGAAAAAAATAGTTGAAAATAGTCGTGAATAACAAGCGCCGTTACAACATCACTTCCAACAAGATTGGTAAGAACAGTCATCGCACAACACCCCATTAATCAATTGGAAAATGAATTTTTAAAAGTTGGAAAAGTACGTCCTATGTGAAGGACCACTCCCCGATCTAAACTATTCTGTAGAAATCCATCGCTTTTTAGTATCACCCTATATTGATTTATGGAACTACTTATCTTCACTATTCTATCGGGAAATGACTTTTAGAGTGTGACAAAGTCCGTCCTGTGTAAGGGTCGACACCCTGATCTAACCTGTTTTCGTATTTAATATAACCATTTTTGTAACCTGGGTTCTTACCTAGTGGACGTGTTGGATTCATGAGGCGCAGGGAACTAACTTGACCATTATCACCACCTTTACCATTAATAAAAGCAGAACCTGTGATATTTCCTGCACGATTCATATTAGGCGATGGGCCCGTCGCCCCCTTAGGTACAGGAAAAACAGTCCCATTCGGTGATATCAAGAAGTCAGGAGCTGCGGATGATGTAGCGGTGTCGACATGCGGACGTATATCGGATGCCCTTTCCAGCCCTCGTGCTCCCTGAATGGCCAAACCTGCTGCTCCAGGTACCATGGGAATCGCAGCGAGTACCCCATCTGCAGCGATACCGACACCATCTAAGGCAGCAGCACCATAATTCCCCTCTTTTACATTCTGATGAAAACTGGCCATCCCCACCGCTAAGCTCATCGTCTCGATAATGAGGTCAGCGTACAAACCGCTAGGATCAGAAAACTTATATGGATTATTATTTGCATAAGCATATCGATTAAAGCTATGCAGATTACTTTCCTGAAAGTCGACCGGATCAGCACCCATGAAGCGACCGAGCAGTGGATCGTAATACCGTGCGCCCATGTAAGAAAGGCCGATATTATCGTCAAATACTTTTCCATGAAAACCGACCTTGTTGCTACTGACTGGACTCGTTTGGTTTAGTTTTTCTCCATACGGTTTATAACTTTCCTTCCAGAGCAGATTGCCAGTTTCATCGGTCGCAACCATAGGGCTGCCGGATATATCATTATGAAAATAGGTAACGGTATTTGCCAAAGCGGCATGAGTCACCACGAGTGCCAGCATCGCGACACTGACTTTGCGAAATAGCTTTTTTATAATTTGCATGGTTCGGTTTCCTTGACACCCGATCATGGGCTTACCTGCTGTGCAATGCGCTGGTCACCCAAATAGAAATACTCGGTTAGCTTGTCTCCCTCGAGTTCCATCCGTAACCTTCCATCGGCATCTTGCATCTCGTATATTTTGTTGCCCGCAGAACTGACGGAACTGCGTTGATTCAAACCATCGTACTGATATTCAACTTTTTTGTCGGGACTCGCGCAGTTAACGCATACAAGATTGGGAACATTATTGTAAAGGTAAGCGTTGTCAGCACTACTGCTGACGTTGCCATAAGCATCGTAGTTTATACTATCAATGCGCGGTCCATCGACAGAAGTCAGGCGGTTTTGTATATCGTAGTTATAGTTCAGGCTTGAATCGCCAAACGTTTTTTGGGTCAAGTTTCCTACACCGTCGTAGGCGAGGGTTCCTACCCCCCAGAAACCATCGGCACTCACCAAACGATCAAGGCTGTCGTAAGCAAGGGTACGGTCCATGCTGTTGTCCACGCCGTCCCTGATGGTCAACAAGTTACCCGCACCATCATAGTCGTACATGCTTTTCAGGTAATCGACTCCAGCGGGTGAGGTAATGTTGAAAGAAGCTGGCCAGAGACGACTATTTTGTTCGTAACTGACCGCCGCACCGTTGGCATAGATGACCTGTTTAATCATACCGTTCGGCCAATAAGCAATATTGCTAACGTAGCCCGATACCATTGTGGGCCTGCCTAATACGTCTGGCGCATATTCAACTATGCGACCAGACGGATTATAAGTGAGGCTTTTCAGCCGATCATTTTCATCGTAGCCATAAGAAAGCTCAAACAGCTTACCTTCAATAGAAAGGCTTTCCGTTATGACGAACCCTGCAGGATTGTATGTAAAGCTTCGAATACCCGTACTGCTGTCCGCTATTAGCAGATTATTTTGTTTATCATAAGTATTTTTGATAGCGGGAGTGCCTTGCGCATAATTGATTGCAGTTTGTCGATTCTGCCCGTCGTATGTGTACGTTGTAACATCTGACTGCCCCACCTGCTTTGAAGTCATATTGCCTGCAATGTCTCGACCGTAGACGGTGTCTCCAGTTTCGGGATTGCTGACCGAGATCAAATAACCATTTGCGTTATAGCCGTAATGGCGTGTGAAATTGCCTTGTGTAACCGACGTCACTTGTTCGCGACCATTTCGAGTCAAGGTTATACTGGCTGCCGGATCCGACGGCTGAAATGACATCAGAGACAATTTTTCGGGGTCGCCATAGCCACGATAGTTATAAGTAGTGGAATTGCCTCGTTCGTCAGTTATGACTTTGTGGGCAAAACCGTAGGCAGTGCTCTGGTAGGTACCGTCCGCATGAGTGATCCGAATGACGCGACCCAGCGCATCATACTGATAACGGGTTCCCATACTTGAGTTAGGGTCTGAAGTAAACGTTACGCGGCCATAGGCATCGTACGCATAGGTGGTTGTTATATCACCTCTAACAATACTGGAGACACGACCAGACAGATCATATTGAGTTATCTCGGACAGATTGCCGCGCAGATTTGTCTTGCTGGTGGGTGTGTATATTATTTTTTGACCAGCGCCTTGCGGCGGAGTGATAGAGGTTACGCGATTCAACCTGTCGTATTCGTAGTGCGTTGTGTGGCCTTCACCGTTGGTCTCAGAGGTAACATTGCCAGCGTCGTCGACTGCACGCGAAATAGTAATACCCTCTGGCTGAACCTCAGTTTGCGGAGTACCGAGTTTATAATTCATGTAGCTGTAATGACGATCACCCGGGCGAATTTGCGTCGCTTGATTACCTTGAGCATCGTAGGTATACGCAGTCGCAACACCATCGCGATTGTAACTGATTAGCTTACCGTTCTCATCGTAGATACGATGTACAGAACTATCAGGTGACATCTGATCTATAGGACGACCTATTATCCATTTATCAGTATTATTATACCAAGTCAGCGTGGTAGTTCGACCATCACTATTAGGACCTGTTTCAGTCAATATTCCAGGATTGCCATAAGCATCGTAGTTAGAGTAGTGACTACTGTAGGTTGCGCCATCACGGACAAAAGTTCGCTCTTGAAGGTCAGCTGCCCAGATTGTATCGTCCGTGACTACACCGAGTTCAAACACATATTCTCTTCCATGCGAAATAAACCGTTGCTGCCACTTGTATGTTTCATAACTCCCGTCCGGTCGGGTAATTTTAACCGGACTCCCTATACTCCACACGGTATTATTTATAGTGTTTCCATCTGTAGCAATACTGTATCCAGGGCCAATAAACTCATGGATGGTTGTGCCATCCGGCCCGGTGATAACTGTACTATCGTATTGTCCAATATTTCCACGATTATAGGCATAAGCCCAGTGATTTCCGGCTGCATCAATTTTGCGGCTTATACGCTCGAAACGCGACCAGACAAAGCGTCCACCAAGACGGCCTTCTAGATCCACATATGAGTATTCATATGTCGTTTTTCCACCGCTGGGCTGCTCAATCGATATAAGTTTGCGAGCGGCAGCTCTTTGATCATTCGCATAACTTTCATTGGAAACTACTATCTGAAACCATTCTCCAGGGTGATAGGCATACTTCCAGACTTCTCCAGTAGGCCCAGTTACCTGCGCCAGGGCCTGAGAGTTCAGATAGTCTTTCGCGGTGTATCCATACTGAACCATGCGCTGATTATTATCGGCCAGCGAAAGAAGGCGGCCTGTCGCAGGGTCGTAATTAAAATCAACAGCTCTGCCGTCACTGGACGTTATCCTAGATAAAAGCATATCGGACTTTTCGCAGTTGGCGGCGTCTTCAAGGTTGGTTTGAAGACAGTGGTCAATATAAACACTCCCTGAAATTGGAACGCTTAAAGGGGGGCCAAATTGAGTATAGTCGTAAGCGATCCAGTTACCATTAAGGTCAGTTGCCTTTTTTGTCAGAAAAATAGATTCTGTAAAATCTGGATCTTCCATAGGAAACGATGTAACTGAAGCACTAAATTTCATATCTACATCGGCACGCCCCATGTCATACCTAATTCCAGATGGCGACGTTAGCGTAAGCACCATTGAATCGCAACGTAAACGCCAATTTGATTTGGTTCTGTCTTCATAAGGTGCAACACGATAAAATTTTTCGCTACTACCATCCGGAAGTCTTAAATTAAATCGGGCGCTGGGACGTTCACCTTGATTGTTACACAACTGAAAAGTTGAGTTCATGTAATAGTTAGGTGTCCCGCTACGATCACGAAGATGATAATTGGTGGCATGATAAATCTTCGGCGCTGCCGCGATTGTCCAACCGGGTCCTAAAGCGGTCCATTCCGTACTTTGCCTATATGGCGCAGCAAACCCGGCGGTTAAACGCTGTAGGTCGTAGCTTCGATGAATATTGATATCCATGCCTGCCGTCCCAGGAATACTTAAATCAATATGACTGACTTTGAGATTCCCGGACCAAGGGTCAACGCTGTCAACCGCATTAGAAACCAGCCCACGATTTTTCTTCGGTGCTAAATCATACGGCGTAGACTCTAACTCTTCAGAATGTCCAAGCTGACTTCCCAATAGCGCGCCAAACAGCAAAACTTTCATAATATTGTTTTTCTTTTTTCCAAGCACGTTAAATCCATCCATTATCTTAAATAGTAAAAAGCAAAGCTCATAGCAGCCTTCCACAGCCTTATTGATGTGATATAGATTTTTGGGCCTATGATCACTCGCTGCATGCCATAAACTGGTCAGTATTGATACGGCATGGGCAAAGCGCTCTATTTAGGAGCACTTAAACTGATCTATAAGTTAAATCTCAAATACTCGCTTTATGCGCTTTTAAGCAAGATCCATGATGATTGAAATTATCAAATCGCGTCACACACGTCTATTTGAGAAAGCCATAACTTAAAGTCATTCCAGATGCAGCCGCCATCTAATACACAACCTAAGCAATGCTATATGAGAACAAAAGTAAACCCGCTTACGTCCGTAAAACTTGTAAGAAATTTCCTATCTAACCAATAATTGCTTCGAACTTATATTTAATTCAACCTTGAACACCGCTTCCCTAAACCGCAATCGACGGCAATGGCCTACCCGTCAGCGAAACCCCGCTCAACGCCTGCTCGCTGGCCAGCCAGTCCACGAACTGCTGAACGATCTGCACGCGGCGTTTGCGCTGGGGCAGGACCACGTAATAGCCCTGACCGGAAATCGCCGCGCCGGCGATGGGGCGGCAGAGCAGGCCCTGATCGAGCAGGTCGTCGACCAGATGCTTCCAACCGATGGCGATGCCTTGTCCGCCGATGGCCGCCTGGATCAGCAGGGTGTAGTTGTCGAAGCGTAGCTGACCGGGCGCGGGGGCTTGGGGGATGTCGAGCGCGCGAAATACGCCCGCCCAGTCGAACCAGTTGTTGATGTTTTCGCCACGCAGGTGGAGGAGTGGAAAGTCGCACAGCGCATCGTTGGGCAGCGGCGTCTGGCGCCCGGCGAGCAATTGCGGGCTGCACACCGGGAAGACCTCTTCGCTGAACAGCCAGTGGCTTTCGCCCTGTTTGAAGCGCCCGTCACCGAACAGCACGGCAACGTCGATGTCGGCGCGTAACATGCTGTGGGTACGCTCGCTGGTGACCAGGCTGACGTCCACGTCCGGGTTGACCTTGTGGAAACGGTGCAGACGCGGCATCAGCCAGTAGGCGGCAAAAGCGAAGTCGGTCGCCACTTGAAGCACTTCGTGCTGATGGTGTTCGGTGATCGCTATCAATCCGCTGTCGATGGATTGCAGTCCGGCCTGCACATGGCTGAACAACACTTCACCGGCGTCGGTCAATTCGATACCACGGTAGATGCGGTCAAACAGACGGGTAGCGATTTGCTCTTCGAGGCGCTTGATCTGCTGGCTGACAGCGGGCTGTGTCGTGCCCAGTTCGAGGGCTGCCGCTGTGAAGCTGCGCAAGCGCGCCGCGACCTCAAAGGCACGCAGCAGGTCGAGTGACACATCGCCGAAAGATTCAAACATTAGCTGGGCTTATCCTAGGCATTGCTGTGTATGGGCTTTACCCTGAAAGTTATGGACTCCATTCTCATACCCGGCACTTTCGCATAACTTTTCACAATGGGACGCAGCGATTACATGAAGCGCAAAAATATTCTGTTCATCATGGCCGATCAAATGGCCGCGCCAATGTTGCCGTTTTACGCCCGGTCCCCGATTCTGATGCCGAACCTGAGCCGCATGGCTGCCAACGGCGTAGTGTTCGACTCGGCGTATTGCAACAGCCCGCTATGCGCACCGTCGCGCTTTACCCTGGTCAGCGGCCAGTTGCCGAGCAGGATCGGTGCGTACGACAACGCAGCCGACTTCCCGGCCGATATTCCGACTTATGCCCACTACCTGCGTGCGCTGGGTTACAAGACCGCCCTGGCAGGCAAGATGCATTTCTGCGGACCGGATCAACTGCACGGCTACGAAGAACGCCTGACCAGTGACATCTACCCGGCCGATTACGGCTGGTCGGTCAACTGGGACGAGCCGGACGTGCGGCCAAGCTGGTATCACAACATGTCTTCGGTGTTGCAGGCCGGTCCGTGCATTCGCACCAACCAGCTGGACTTCGATGAAGAGGTGCTGTTCAAGTCCCAGCAATACCTTTATGACCATGTGCGCCAGGACGGGGATGCGCCGTTCTGCCTGACCGTTTCCATGACTCATCCTCATGACCCGTACACCATCCCTCTGCCGTTCTGGGACCTGTACGCCGACGACGAAATACCGATGCCCACGCCGCACGCCAATCAGGCCGCGCTGGACCCGCATTCGCAACGGCTGCTCAAGGTCTATGACCTGTGGGACAAGCCCATGCCGACCGACAAGATTCGTGATGCACGTCGCGCCTACTTCGGTGCGTGCAGCTACATTGACCTCAACGTCGGCAAGCTGATGCAGACGCTCGATGAAGTCGGGTTGGCGGAAGACACCATCGTGGTGTTCTCCGGCGATCACGGCGACATGCTGGGCGAAAAGGGTCTCTGGTACAAAATGCACTGGTTCGAAATGGCCGCGCGCGTACCGCTGGTGGTGTACGCGCCGGGCCAGTTCAAACCGGGAAGGGTCAGTGCGTCGGTGTCGACTGCCGACTTGCTGCCGACCTTCGTGGAAATGGCCAAAGGCAAACTGGACGCCGGTTTGCCATTGGACGGACGCTCGCTGATGCCGCATTTGAAACGCAAGGGCGGACACGATGAGGTCTTCGGCGAGTACATGGCCGAAGGCACAACCAGCCCGCTGATGATGATCCGTCGTGGCGCGTACAAATTTATCTATTCGGAGCAGGACCCGTGCCTGCTGTTCGATGTGAAGAAGGACCCGAAAGAGCAGAAGGACCTGAGCCAGTCACCCGCCCATGAAAAGCTGTTCACTGACTTCCTGGCGGAAGCTCGGGCCAAGTGGGACATACCGGCGATACACCAACAGGTGCTCGCCAGCCAGCGCAGAAGGCGCTTCGTCGCCAAATCGCTGGCAACCGGCAAGCTGAAGAGTTGGGATCACCAGCCACTGGTCGACGCCAGTCAGCAGTACATGCGCAACCACATTGATCTGGACGATCTGGAGCGCAAGGCACGTTTTCCGCAACCTTGACCCTGCCCACACCAAAAAAACCAAAGGGGTACATCAATGAAGAAGTTATCCACAGCCGTTGCGGTCGCGGTCATGACCCTCGGCAGCCTTGCAGCGCAGGCAGAGGACGCCAGTTGCAGTACCGTGAAGATGGCCGATCCCGGCTGGAGTGACATTGCGGCCACCAACGCGATTACCAGCGTGGTACTCGAGGGCCTGGGCTACACGCCCAAGGTCGATACCCTGGCCGTGCCGATTGCCTATGGCGGTTTGAAAGACGGCAAGCTCGATGTGTTTCTGGGTAACTGGATGCCGGCGCAGCAGGGCTTTTACGACAAATTCGTGGCCACCGGTGATGTGACGCAACTGGCGAAAAACCTTGAGGGCACCGAGTTCACCCTGGCCGTGCCGGATTACGTCTGGGATGCCGGTGTGCATAACTTTGCCGACCTGAACAAGTTCGCTGACAAGTTCGACAAGAAGATCTACGGCATCGGTTCCGGCGCACCTGCCAACCTGTCGTTGCAGGAGATCATCAAGAAGAACGAATTCGATCTGGGCAAATGGAAGCTGGTGGAATCCAGCGAGACCGCGATGCTGGCCGAGGTCAATCGCAACGTGAAGAAAAAGGCCTTTGTGGTGTTCCTCGGCTGGACGCCGCACCCGATGAACGTGCAGATCAAGGGCATGCACTACCTCAAGGGCGGCGAGAAATATTTCGGCGACACCGGCTCGGTCTTCACCCTGACCCGCAAGGGTTATGCTCAAGCCTGCCCGAACGTCGGCAAGCTGCTGACCAATCTGAGCTTCACCCTGGACATGGAAAACAGCATCATGGCCGAGGTGGTCAACAAGAAGGTCAGCAATAGCGCAGCCGCCAAAGCCTGGATCAAGGCCAACCCTGCGTTACTGGACACGTGGCTGGAGGGCGTGAAGACGGTTGATGGCAAAGACGGGCTGGCGGCAGTGAAGGCGAAGTTGTAGGCCTCGACATTAAGTAGTGACCCGGCGTCAGGGGTTTCCACCGCGCCGGTTTTCAGCAATATTGGCACTTCAAAGCGTCATTCTGGAAGACACCAGCTGGGAACCAACGAAAGGGGATAAACCACTAGACTGCCGTGCGGCCTATCCGCTAACTCTGGAGAACAGTATGAAAATGTCACTTATACCCCTCTCGCTGGCCCTGATTCTGAGCGCATCCTTTGCCTCTGCGGGTAGCTGGCCACCAGAAACCAGCGCCAAAGTGCCTGGAAACGCTCTGGAATATCCGACCAAGCTGGAGGCCGTCAATGTCTCTATGGAAGAGATGCTCAATGCAGGAGCAACGGTCGTTTCTTCGTACGTGGCAGACATTGGTCCGGTAGTGACCCTCAAGAACAAGAAACACTATGTTATCTGCATGCTCAGAGGCGCTGGAACCGGGTCAGACACAAACGTCGCCACCTCGAAATGCTACGCCATGAACTAGCGTTCGCTCACGGCTCCGGGCAGAAACGGTCTGACGTAGTGATGCAGTGACCCATCCAACATGAGGGACCGATGCGCTGGCTCAATCGCCATAAATTTCTACCCTTTCTCGCCTGGCTGCCGCAGCAGAATCGCGCCAGCGTCGGGCGTGATGCGCTGGTGGGCCTGAGTGGCGCCATTCTGGCGCTGCCGCAATCCATCGCTTACGCACTGATCGCCGGGCTGCCGCCTGAGTACGGTCTCTACGCTGCGATTGTTCCAGTCCTCGTGGCCTGTCTGTGGGGATCGTCCTGGCACCTGATCTGCGGGCCGACTGCGGCTATATCCATCGTGCTGTATGCCAGTGTCAGCCCGCTCGCCGTCCCGGCCAGTCAGGACTACATCATGTTGATCCTGCTGCTGACCTTCATCGCCGGTGTGTTTCAGCTGTTGCTGGGGATGATGCGCTTCGGTGCGCTGGTGAATTTCGTTTCGCATTCGGTGGTGCTGGGTTTCACGCTGGGCGCTGCGGTGGTGATTGCGCTCGGGCAGATGCCCAATCTGTTGGGCATCGATCTGCCGAGTCAGACCACCGCCCTCAAAAGCCTGACCGCCGTGCTCGAGCATTGGCGTGAAGTCGATCTGTCTTCGCTGATGCTCGGTCTGTTGACCCTGGCACTGGGCATCGGACTCAAGCTTCTGGTGCCTCGCTGGCCGACGCTATTGATCGCACTGGTATCGAGTAGCCTGCTGGTGTGGCTGTGGCCAGCGATGTTCGGCCATGTCCGTGTGGTCAGCGCCTTCGTCGGCCATCTGCCGCCCTTCAGCCCGTTGCCGCTGGACGTCGAACTGATCCTCAAACTGCTGCCGACCGCCGTGGCGGTGGGCATGCTCGGGCTGGTCAACAGCCTGTCGATTGCCCGCTCGCTGTCGGCTCGTTCGCAGCAGATGCTCAATGCCAATCAGGAGGTGCGTGCCCAGGGGCTGTCGAACATGGTCGGCTCGCTGTTCTCCGGCTACCTGTCAGCCGGGTCTTTTACCCGAGCGGCATTGAGTTACGAGGCAGGTGCGCGCTCGCCGTTGGCGGGAGTGTTTTCTGCGTTGTGGGTGGCGTTGTTCGCGGTCGCCGGTGCCTCGTTGATATCGCACATTCCGATCCCGGCCATGGCCGCCTCAATTCTGCTGATCTGTTGGGGGCTGGTGGATCGTCGAGGCATTCGTGCGCTGTTCCGCGTCAGCCGCGCCGAGTTTTTCGTGATGGCGCTGACCTGTCTGGCCACCTTGTTGCTGGAGCTGCAAACCGCGATCTACGCCGGTGTACTGGCCTCGCTGCTCTTCTACCTCAAGCGCACCTCGCAACCGCGCGTCCAGCAGTGGCGCGAGGGCGACGAGGAGGTCCTGCGGGTCGGCGGATCGATCTTCTTCGGCGCCAGCCACTACCTGCAGACCCGCCTGCAACGTACCGAAGGTGTGCGAGTGGTGATCGATGCGCAGCAGATCAACTTCATCGATTACTCAGGCGTGGAGATGCTTCATCAGGAAGCCAGACGACTGGGCCGGCAGGGCAGAGTGCTGGTCCTGCGCAATGCCAGGCCGCAAGTGATCGAAGAACTGCACAAGCTGGAAGGGGCGGAGAAGTGCCCGATTCTGTTTGAGGATTGAGCTGTGAATCATCGTCGCGATGCTCTGCGTTCTACAAAGGTCCCGATAAGCCCGTAGATTTGGCTTCTGCCCGGAGGGCGTGGGAGCGAACTTGTTCGCGAAAGGGCAGGTATAATCGCCGAAAATACATCATCTGAAATACCGCCTTCGCGAACAAGCGAAGCGTCGCCCGGTTCGCTTCCACGGCCTTCGGCCAGAATCAAAAGCGGACTTGTGTATAACTCGGAGCATTGGCACGGTAGTCCGCAGATAGCCGATCAACCCGCAGCCAGCAATCTGCGCAACTCCGCCAATACAGGCGCTGAATCCGGGCGCACGCCGCGCCACAACAGGAAGGCTTCTGCAGCCTGTTCGACCAGCATCCCCAGGCCATCAACCGACTGCGCCGCACCCTGTTCTGTGGCCCACCGGCAAAAAGCAGTGGGCTCGTTGCTGTACATCATGTCGTAGCAGAAGGTCACTCCCGGCTGGATGAGGCTGGGCGCAATGGGTGGCAGCTCTCCGGCCAGGCTGGCCGAGGTGGCGTTGATGATCACGTCCACCGACTCTTCAAGCCAGTCGAAGCTGCTGGCAAATACCGGCCCGAGGTCGGCGAACTCCTGCGCCAGTCGCTCGGCTTTCTCGACCGTACGATTGGCGATCACCAACGCAGCGGGCTGTTGCGCAAGCAACGGCTCCAGCGCGCCACGCACCGCACCGCCTGCGCCCAGCAACAGAATGCGCTGACCACGCAGGCTGCGCGCGCAGTTGACCGTCAGATCACGTACCAGCCCCGCACCGTCAGTGTTATCGCCCAGCAGAGTTCCGTCGTCGAGCTTGCTCAGGGTGTTGACGGCCCCCGCACGCTGCCCGCGCTCGGTCAGGCTGTCGGCCAGGCGAAACGCCTCCTCCTTGAAAGGCACCGTCACGTTGGCACCACGCCCGGTCTGGAAAAACGCCTGGGCAAACGCCGTGAAATCGTCCAGCGGTGCCAGCGCGGTCTGGTAATTCAGTGCCTGACCGGTTTGCTCGGCGAACAGGCGATGAATCAGCGGCGACTTGCTGTGACCAATGGGGTTACCGAAGACGACATACTGGTCCATCAGTTATCCGCCAGCCAGTCGCGATCGGTCAGGAAGTAATCAGTCAGACGCGCCTCTTCGCTGCCCGGCGCGGCCTTCCAGTCGTAACCCCAGCGCACTTGCGGCGGCAGCGACATGAGGATCGATTCGGTACGCCCACCCGATTGCAGACCGAACAACGTGCCGCGGTCATACACCAAGTTGAACTCGACGTAGCGACCGCGACGGAATTCCTGAAACTCACGCTGCTGCACCGTATAGGCCGCAGCCTTGCGGCGGCGCACGATTGGCAGGTAGGCATTGATGAACGCATCACCGATGGCGCGGATGAAGGCGAAGCTGGTGTCGAAATCCCACTGGTTCACGTCATCGAAAAACAGACCACCGATGCCGCGCGGTTCATCGCGATGCTTAAGGTGGAAGTAACTGTCGCACCAGGCCTTGTAGCGCGGGTAGACATCGTCACCGAAGGGCGCACAGGCGCGCTCGGCAACTCGGTGCCAGTGCACGCAGTCCTCCTCAACGCCGTAATAAGGGGTCAGGTCGAAACCGCCACCGAACCACCAGACGGCCTCTTCACCTTCTTTCTCGGCAATGAAGAAGCGCACGTTGGCGTGGGACGTCG
Organism: Pseudomonas syringae KCTC 12500; assembly: GCF_000507185.2. Taxonomy (NCBI): domain Bacteria; kingdom Pseudomonadati; phylum Pseudomonadota; class Gammaproteobacteria; order Pseudomonadales; family Pseudomonadaceae; genus Pseudomonas; species Pseudomonas syringae. The sequence continues at coordinate 2,345,161 of NZ_AYTM02000002.1, read as the reverse complement.
GCACGTGCGGGTTATGCGGATGGATCACCAGCGAAACGCCCAGCGCCTCGAAACCACGCCCGGCCAGTTCAGGCCGATGAGCGCTGGCAGACGGCGGCAGATTACTGCCGAAAACATGGGAAAAATTGACACCGCCTTTCTCGATGACCGTGCCATTCTCGATCACCCGCGTGCGACCACCGCCGCCCGCCGGACGCGTCCAGGCATCTTCCATGAAGTGTGCGCTGCCATCTTCCTGTTCAAGCGCAGTGCAGATACGGTCTTGCAGGTCGAGCAGGTAGGCTTTTACGGCCTCGGTACGGGTACTCATGAGGATCCCTTACGGCTGACGTCAAACGGCTGAGCCCCCGCAGCAAAAGAGGCGCAGGCAAATTGGCGCGTAGCATACCATCGGCGACGCGGGCTGGCAGTTGACGAAGGTCCGGGGAAGGAGTCCGATGGGGGCTTTCGCAGCTTGTTTTAACCATCAAGGAGAGAGCACATGGCAAAGCGTATCCAGTTCAGCGCTGTCGGAGGACCCGAGGTTCTTGAATATGTCGATTTCGAACCGGAGGCTCCGGGGCCGCAGGCGGTGGTTGTGCGTAACAAGGCCATCGGCCTGAATTTCATCGATACCTATTACCGCAGCGGGCTGTATCCGACGCCGCTGCCTTCCGGCCTCGGTGCCGAAGGGGCGGGGGTGGTCGAGGCGGTGGGGGCCGAGGTGACGCGCTTCAAGGTCGGTGATCGTGTCGCCTACGGCACCGGGCCGCTGGGGGCGTACAGCGAAGTGCACGTGCTGCCTGAAGCGAATCTGGTGAAGCTGGCTGACTCGATCAGTTTCGAGCAGGCCGCAGCCCTGATGCTCAAGGGCCTGACGGTGCAGTATCTGCTGCGTCAGACGTATCAAGTGAAGCCGGGCGAGATCATTCTGTTTCATGCCGCTGCGGGTGGTGTGGGCTCGCTGGCATGCCAATGGGTCAAGGCGCTGGGCGCCAAAATGATCGGTACGGTCAGTTCGCCGGAGAAGGCCGCACACGCTAAGGCGCTGGGTGCCTGGGAAACCATCGATTACAGCCACGAAGATGTCGCCAAGCGCGTGCTGGAACTGACCGACGGCAAGAAATGCCCGGTGGTCTACGACGGGGTGGGCCAAGACACCTGGCTGACGTCACTCGACTGCGTGGCGCCACGCGGGCTGGTAGTGAGCTTCGGCAATGCGTCCGGGCCGGTCTCGGGCGTGAATCTCGGGATTCTGGCGCAAAAGGGTTCGGTGTATGTCACCCGCCCGACGCTGGGCTCTTACGCCAACAATGCGCAGAACCTGCAGGCCATGGCTGACGAGCTGTTCGACATGCTCGCCAGCGGCAAGCTAAAGGTCGATGGCATTCAGCAGTACGCCCTGAAAGACGCCGCCAAGGCGCAGACCGAGCTGTCGGCCCGGCGCACCACTGGCTCGACCATTCTGATCCCTTGATCGTCTACCACTGAACCCGCGCTGTGTGCGCCAGCGTCAGCCGGCGCGCACGATCTGCGCGGTTGCGATATCGCGTATCACGCTGGGGTTCCGACGGCCGCCCAGGCTGCCGCCAAGAACCCCGTCGATCTGCCCGCGGAAATACTGCTCGACGCGCAATCTCGAACGCGCGGCAGGGCGACCCGCCGGGTTGGCGGAGGTGGAGATCAACGGACCGACCAGCGCGCACAGTTCACGCACAGTCGGGTGATCGGTAACACGCAGCGCCACGGTTTCGTGAATGCCGGTGATCCACTCGGGCAGCAGGTTCTGATGCGGTACCAGCCAGGTGTTGGGCCCAGGCCAGGTGCTGGCCATGCGGTCGAGCCACAGTTCGGGGAAGTCTTCGAACAGGAAGTCGAACTGGCGAATGTTGTCGGCAATCAGGATCAGGCCTTTTTCCACCGGCCGTGACTTGATCGCCAGCAGACGATAGACCGCTTCTTCATCCCACGGATCGCACCCCAGCCCCCAGACTGCCTCGGTCGGGTAGGCAATCACCGCACCGGCTCGAATATCCTGAGCGGCTTGTTGCACTCGCCAACTGCTGACCATTGTTTGTCTCTCCACTGAATCCTGGGGGCAGTTTAACCTCAGGGCGCTCTGGCGAACCATCGTCCTGCTTCACAGCTTATGCGTCCATCCAGTTCCAGCTCGGTCAGGCCTGCCAATACCTTGGGCAACGGCCAGCCGCATGACACCGACAGCCCCTCGCTGGTGTGCGGTGCGGCGTGCAGCAGCGCCAACAGCGGATGATCGCAAGGGCCAGGCTTCGCCGGCGTGACGGGATCGACGCTGGGCGCAACACGTTTCCAGTGCTGCAAGCCTTCAAGAATGTGCTCGACGGTCTCGACCAGTGTCGCGCCGTCACGTATCAACTGATGACAGCCCTTGGCGCCAGGGTGATGAATCGAGCCGGGTATCGCATACACCTCCCGTCCATGCTCGGCGGCCAGTCGCGCGGTAATCAACGAGCCGCTGGCGACACTGGCCTCGACCACCAGTATGCCCAGCGACAGGCCGCTGATGATTCGGTTACGTCGCGGGAAGTTGCTGGCCTGCGGTTCGGCGTCCAGCGGGAACTCGGAAATCACTGCGCCGCCCTGGGCGGCCATCTGCGCGGCGAGGGCGCGATGCTGCTGTGGATAAAGTTTTTCGAGCCCGGTGCCAAGCACGCCGATTGTAAGCCCACCGACATCCAATGCGCCCTGATGCGCGGCGCCGTCAATACCTCGCGCCAGACCGCTGGTGATCACAAAACCGGCAGCCGCCAGGCTGCGCGCAAAAGCGCTGGCGGTGTCCAGCCCGGGTCGGGAGGCGCGACGACTGCCGACCATTCCCAACTGCGGACGCTCGAGGATCGAAGGGTCGCCGGCAATGAAGATCAGCGGCGGTGGATCAGCGATCTGCGCCAGCAATGCGGGGTAGCCAGGGTCGTCCCACATCAGCAAATGCTGGGCCGGACGCTCCAGCCAGGCCAGTGCGGCACTGGCGCCATCACGTACTAATGGATCACGACGCGCCTCGGCACAGGCACCAGGAATGCCCAGCGCACGCCATGCGCTGGCCGGCGCACTGAGCGCCGACGAGGCCGATCCGAAGGCTTCGATCAGTCTGGAAAAGCGTTTCGGCCCTATCTCAGGCAGGCGGTGGATGCGCAAACGCGCTTCCAGCTCTGCGGGCGAAGAGGGGGCATTTTCGAACAATGGCATGAGATCGTCCCTGATCCATCGTGCATCCCGAATGATGCACAAACCTGTGGATAACTCTGTTGACAACAATTTGATAAGTGTCTGGTTCGTCACACAAATCCGTGTCAGATCTGAAACATGCGTCTACGGGTTGCGAACCTTGTCCATGATGGCCAAAGATCGGTTGGCTTGCAGGACCAAGGCGTAACTAAGCTTGTCGTAGGTACGGAAAACCATCAGCAGGCCGGCCCGTTCGTCGGGGATTTTTACCAGCTCTCCGGTGATTCGGTCGCGCACAGTCTCGCTGGTCTTGTAGATCGCCAGCACGTTGCCCTCGGTCAGGCCGTCGCGTTTGCCCTTGTCGAGGGTGACCACATCCAGCACGCTGACCTGGGTGACGCCGCGTGGTACATCCAGAATCAAACCGTCTATCGGCGCCTGCGGAGCGCTGGGCAGGAACGTCGAGCTGATGGCGCGCTCTTCGCTGCTTAACAAGCGGTCGCCCAGACGCACTTCCTGCGTGGAGCGCTGCAGAATCAGGGTCGAGACGTCACCCTCGGTGGCGACCACCTCGGCGCTGCCGACGTCATCGGCGTTGATGCCCAGCACTTCCTGGGTCTTGGGATCGATGTAGGTCTTGCCCTGACGGAAGATGCCATAGACGCTGTGCGACGGGTCAAGCGCGCCCCGTGCGTAGGCGCGATCACCGTTGCCACTGAGCACGCGCTCGGCATTGCCGGCGACGATGTAGGGGGCTTTTTCGAACTGCTCGGCGCTGTCGACAATCCGATTGCTGATCAGGAATGCGTTGATCGCCCCCAACGGAATGCTCGGAATGGCCTCGACCATCGGCGTACTGCGCACACGCGGTGACAACTTGATGGTGCCACGCGACTCGCCGCGATTGAGCGTCACACGCGGCTGACCATCGACCCAGGTCAGCGCGAGCGTGTCACCGGGGTAGATCAGGTCGGGGTCGTGGACTTGCGGATTGGCCCGCCAGATCTCGCGCCATTTCCACGGTTCACGCAAGAACTTTCCGGAAATGTCCCAGAGTGTGTCCCCGGCGACAACGGTGTAGCTCTGCGGATAGCCTTCCCTGAGTTGCACTTGCGCCTGCGCAAGACCGCTGGCGGTGAGCAGCAGGGCGAGTAGTGATTTCCTCATGCGGTGAATCCCTTTATCATGTTGCCTCACGCGAACCCTAGAGTCCTGTCCTGGGCTGCCTGCCTTGAACTCCCGGGCCCGGCACCCAACATTGACTTTACCTTAACAGTGCAGCTCTTACGTATATGGCCATTCTAAACATCCTCGAATTTCCCGATTCGCGCCTGCGCACCATCGCCAAACCTGTGGCGATGGTAGACGAAGGCATTCGCCAGTTGGTCGACGACATGTTTGAAACCATGTACGAAGCGCCAGGTATCGGCCTGGCAGCGACTCAGGTCAACGTCCACAAGCGCGTGGTCGTCATGGACCTGAGCGAAGACCGCAGCGAACCGATGGTCCTCATCAATCCTGAAATCGAAAAACTGACCGATGAAATGGATCAGTATCAGGAAGGCTGCCTGTCGGTTCCCGGTTTCTACGAGAACGTCGACCGTCCGCAAAAGGTCCGCGTCAAGGCACTGGACCGTGACGGCAAGCCTTACGAACTGGTCGCCGAGGGCCTGCTCGCCATCTGTATCCAGCATGAATGCGATCACCTGAACGGCAAGCTGTTCGTCGATTACCTTTCCAACCTCAAGCGTGACCGGATCAAGAAGAAGCTCGAAAAGCAGCACAAGCTCAACGCCTGATCCGTCGTTACCCCAAAAGGCCTGAACAGGCCTTTTTTTATAATGAGAACTCCATGACTGAGCCACTGCGCATCGTCTTCGCCGGCACCCCGGAATTCGCCGCCGAACACCTCAAGGCCCTGCTCGACAGCCCTCACCAGATCGTCGCCGTGTACACCCAGCCCGATCGCCCGGCCGGTCGTGGACAAAAGCTGATGCCCAGCCCGGTCAAGCAACTGGCGCTGCAACACGACGTACCGGTCATGCAGCCGCCCACACTGCGCGATCCTGCTGCGCAGGCTGAACTGGCAGCGCTGCAACCGGATTTGATGGTGGTAGTCGCCTACGGCCTGATCCTGCCGCAAGTGGTGCTGGATATTCCGCGCCTGGGTTGCATCAACAGCCATGCGTCGCTGCTGCCGCGCTGGCGCGGTGCGGCGCCGATTCAGCGTGCGGTGCAGGCCGGTGATGCAGAGAGCGGCGTGACCGTGATGCGCATGGAAGCGGGCCTGGACACCGGGCCGATGCTGCTCAAGGCCGTCACCCCGATTACCGCGCAGGACACGGGCGGCACGCTGCATGATCGCCTGGCCGAACTCGGTCCGCCTGCTGTGTTGCAGGCCATTGCCGGTCTGACGGACGGTTCGCTGGTCGGCGAGGTTCAGGATGACAGCCTGGCCAACTACGCCCACAAACTGAACAAGGACGAAGCGCGTCTGGACTGGACACGTCCGGCTGATGAGCTCGAGCGTCTGGTCCGCGCCTTCAACCCCTGGCCGATCTGCCATAGCACGCTGAACGAAGAAACCTTGAAAGTCCTGGCCGCCGATCTGGCCGAAGGGCAGGGCGCGCCGGGGACGATTCTTGGCGCCAGCAAGGATGGACTTATCGTCGCCTGCGGGCAGAACGCGCTGCGCCTGACCCGTCTGCAATTGCCGGGCGGCAAACCGCTGAACTTCACGGATCTGTTCAACAGCCGCCGCGAGAAGTTTGCCATCGGCACGGTGCTGGGCCAATGAACCCGCGTCTGGCCGCCGCCAAGGCACTGGCTGCCGTGCTCAGCGGCAAGGCCTCGCTGAACAGCTCGTTGCCGACTCAACTGGACAAGGTCGAGGTGCGTGATCGTGGCCTGACTCAGGACCTCGCATTCGGCACCGCGCGCTGGCAGCCACGCCTGTCGGCACTGGCGGCCAAGCTGCTGCAGAAGCCCTTCAAAGCCGCCGACGCCGACGTTGAAGCCTTGTTGCTGGTCGGCCTCTATCAGCTGTTCTACAGCCGCATTCCGGCCCACGCCGCCATCGGTGAAACCGTGGGTTGCGCCGACAGGTTGAAAAAGCCCTGGGCCAAAGGCTTGCTCAACGCCGTGCTGCGCAATGCGCAACGTGATGGCGAGGCGCTACTGATCGAGCTGGAACACGACCCGGTGGTGCGTACGGCCCACCCGCGCTGGCTGCAGAAAGCCCTGAAAGCCGCCTGGCCGGAACAGTGGGAAGCCATCTGCGCGGCCAACAATGCGCACCCGCCGATGATCTTGCGCGTCAACCGACGCCACAACCGTCGCGATCAATACCTCGAACTGCTCAACACTGCCGGCCTGCAAGCCAGCGCATGCACGTTCAGTCAGGACGGCATCGTCCTCGCCGAGCCGTGCGATGTGCGCTCGCTGCCCGGTTTTGCCGAAGGCTGGATCAGCGTGCAGGACGAAGCCGCGCAACTGGCCGCAGACCTGCTGGAGCTGGCCCCCGGGCAACGAGTACTCGATGCCTGCTGCGCACCGGGCGGCAAGACCTGCCATTTGCTGGAAGTGCAGCCGCAACTGAGCGGCGTGGTGGCGGTGGATCTGGAAGCCAAGCGTCTGGTGCGCGTGCGTGAAAACCTCGATCGCCTGGGTCTGGATGCCGAGCTGATTGCAGCCGATGCACGCGAGACAGCGCAGTGGTGGGACGGCAAACCGTTCCAGCGCATCCTGCTCGACGCACCGTGCTCGGCGACCGGCGTGATTCGTCGGCATCCGGACATCAAACTGACTCGCCAGGCAGACGACATCGCCGCGCTGGCGACGTTGCAGGGCGAGCTGCTCGACGCGTTGTGGCCTACGCTGCAGGTAGGCGGCATGTTGGTGTACGCGACCTGCTCGACACTGCCGACCGAAAACACCGACGTCATCGAGGCGTTTCTGGCGCGCACCTCCGGGGCCCGAGAGCTGGACATCGCCGGGCAGGCCGGACAGCCGCCCGCGGGTATCAAGCAAGCCCATGGTCGCCAGCTGCTGGCCCAGCAAGGCGGCCACGACGGTTTCTACTACGCCAAACTGATCAAGATCGCGGCGGCGCGGGAGTAAGCGCGTGAAAATCATCATTCTGGGTGCAGGTCAGGTAGGCGGTACGCTGGCCGAGCATCTGGCGGGCGAAGCCAACGACATCACCGTGGTCGACACTGACGGCGACCGGTTGCGCGATCTGGGCGACCGCCTGGACATCCGCACCGTGCAGGGCAAGGGCTCCTACCCGGCGGTATTGCGTCAGGCCGGCGCAGACGACGCCGACATGCTGGTAGCGGTGACCAGCAGCGACGAAGCCAACATGATCGCCTGTCAGGTGGCCCATACGCTGTTCCACACGCCGACCAAGATCGCGCGCATCCGTGAGGCGGCGTACCTGACACGCGCAGGCCTGTTCGATAAAAACGCGATCCCGGTCGACGTGCTGATCAGTCCGGAGCAGGTCGTCACCAACTACATCAAGCGTCTGATCGAATACCCCGGTGCGCTGCAAGTGATCGACTTCGCCGAAGGCAAAGCGCAGCTGGTCGCGCTCAAAGCCTACTACGGCGGCGCGTTGGTCGGACAGCCGCTGCGCCAGCTACGAGCGCACATGCCGAATGTCGACACACGCATCGCGGCGATCTATCGCCGCGACCGGGCGATACTGCCGCATGGCGACACGGTCATCGAGGCCGACGACGAGGTGTTCTTCATCGCCGCCAAGGCTGACATTCGCGCCGTGATGGGCGAACTGCGGCGCCTGGACGAGAACTACAAACGTATTGTCATCGCCGGTGGCGGCAACATCGGCGAGCGTCTGGCTGAAGCCATCGAAAGCCGCTATCAGGTGAAGATCATCGAAGTGAGCCCGGCGCGCTGCCGCTATCTGTCGGAGCACCTGGACAGTACAGTGGTTCTGCAGGGCAGCTCATCGGACCGCGATCTTCTGCTGGAAGAAAACATCAGCAACACCGACCTGTTCCTGGCGCTGACCAACGACGATGAAGCCAACATCATGTCGTCGCTGCTGGCCAAGCGTCTGGGCGCACGCAAGGTAATGACGCTGATCAATAACCCGGCTTACGTCGACCTGGTGCAAGGCGGCGAAATCGACGTTGCGGTCAGCCCGCAACTGGCAACCATCGGCACGCTGCTGGCCCACGTGCGCCGCGGTGATATCGTCAGCGTGCATTCGCTGCGACGCGGTGCAGCCGAAGCCATCGAGATCGTCGCTCACGGCGACTCGAAATGCAGCAAGGTCGTCGGCCGCGCCATCAAAGACATCAACCTGCCGACCGGTACGGCAATCGGTGCAGTCATCCGCGACGAACAAGTGCTTATCGCTCATGACATCACCGTGATCGAATCCGGTGACCATGTGATCATGTTCCTTGTGGACAAGAAGTGCATCCGCGAGGTCGAGCGGCTGTTTCAGGTCGGCCTGAGCTTTTTCTGAACCGCTCCTGAACAGGGGATGACCCTGACTGAACCTCTTGCCGACGCGCCCTGTCGGCAACGCTCGTCGACTCGGGCGAATTCTCTCTGAGCCCGTGTATCTCAGACACACGAGCATCATGCCTTCACGGGCTTTATGAGAGAGAACACACCCCATGTCCGAATCGGAAAATTCCCAGGCCCCGCTTCAGGGATCACAGACCGACGGCACACCGGCGGGTGGCTGGCCCGCGCTCAGTGCGGTCAACAAGCACCTGCTGCACCAGCATGTGCTGATCAAGGGCAACCGCACGCTGATGTCCATGAACAAGCCTGGCGGCTTCGACTGCCCCAGTTGCTCCTGGCCGGACCCAAAGAAGCCGCATACCTTTGAATACTGCGAGAACGGTGCCAAGGCACTGGCCTGGGAATCGACCAAGAAACGTGTGACGCCCGAGTTCTTCGCCCGGCACACGGTCAGCGAACTGGCGACCTGGAGCGATCATGACCTGGAAGCAGAAGGCCGTATTACCGAGCCGATGCGCTACGACGCCGCCACTGACAAATACCTGCCGGTCACTTGGGACGAAGCGTTCGCCGAGATCGGCGAAGAACTGCGCGGCCTGAGCGATCCGTGGAAGCTGGAGCTGTACACCTCCGGGCGCACGTCGAACGAAGCCGCCTTTCTCTATCAGCTGTTCGGTCGCCTGTACGGCATGGCCAACTTCCCTGACTGCTCGAACATGTGCCATGAAACCACCACCGCGGCGCTGCCCGAGTCGATCGGGGTCGGCAAAGGCACCACGACGCTGGAAGATTTCGAGAACGCCGACGCGATTTTCATCATCGGCCAGAACCCCGGGACCAACAGCCCGCGCATGATGTCCGAGCTGCACGCCGCCGCGCGCCGGGGCGCGAGCATCATCTCGTTCAACCCGCTGCGGGAGAGGGCGCTGGTACGTTTTGCGGCGCCGCAGGACCCGCGCGACATGCTCAGTCTGCATGGGGTGGAAATCAGCTCGCAGTACCATCAGGTCAGGATCGGCGGCGACATGATCGCCCTGCAAGGCGTTTGCAAGGCCGTGATCGAAGCCGATGACGTGGCGCAGCGTGAAAACCTGCCGCGTGTCCTCGATGTGGCGTTCATTGAAGAACACACCCATGGCTTCGAGCAGTACGCCGATTATTGCCGACAGTTGCCCTGGGACATCATCGAGCGCCATTCGGGTTTGACGCGTCAGGCCATCGAAGAGGTGGCGACGGTCTATAAGCGCTCGAAGGGGGTCATCTGCTGCTGGGGGATGGGCGTCACTCAGCACAAGCGTGGCGGTGATGCCATGCAGCAGATCATCAACCTGCTGCTGTTGCGCGGCAACATCGGCAAGCTCGGTGCGGGCGCTTGCCCGGTACGTGGACACTCCAACGTACAGGGCGACAGAACGATGGGCATCTATGAAAAGGCCGGCGAACCGTTTCTGGCCAGCATGAGCAAGGTGTTCGGTTTTGAAGCGTCCAGAGAAAAAGGCCATGCCGTGGCCGAGACCTGCGAAGCCCTGTTGCGTGGCGAGGTGGAAGCGCTCATCTCCATGGGCGGCAATTTCTTCCGTGCCATTCCGGACACCGATGTGATCTGCCCGACCGTCAGCCGTCTGAAAATGACGGTGCTGGTCAACACCAAGCTCAACCGCAGTGCGACGGTACATGGACAGAAGGCCTTTCTGCTGCCATGCGTGGCGCGTTCGGAACGCGACCTGCAGAACGGCGTGGCGCAAACCATCACGGTGGAGGACTCGATGTCGATGGTGCACGGTTCGACCGGCATGCTGGAGCCTGCGTCGAAACATCTGATTTCCGAAATCGCCATCATTGCCGGTATCGCCAAAGCGACGCTTGCGCCCAATCCCAAGGTGGACTGGGACAGCTATGTGGACGACTACGCCAGGATTCGCGACAAGATCGAAGAAGTGCTGCCCGAACAGTTCTATGACTTCAATCAGCGCATCCTCGAACCTGGAGGGTTCCGTCTGCCCAATGCTGCCAGTGAACGCAAGTGGGACACCGAGTCGGGCAAGGCCAACTTCCTCTTTCCCGAAGGCATCTACGACGAAGACGACACGCCGCCGGGCGCCGAGCATTTGCAGTTGATGACGATCCGCAGCCATGACCAGTTCAACACCACGGTGTATTCCAACGATGACCGTTATCGGGACATCTTTGGCGATCGCATGGTGGTGATGCTCAACCCGCAGGACATTGAACGCCTGGGGCTAAAGGCCGGGGACTACATCGAGTTTCAGACGGCGCTCGACCCGACCACGGCGCGGCGTGCAGCGGGTTTCAAAGTCATTCCCTACGACGTGCCGCAGGGTTGCTGCGCCGCGTACTACCCGGAAACCAACGGCCTGCTGCCACTGGCCAACCGGGATAAACACGGCAACACCCCTGCAGCCAAATCCATCCCGGTGAACCTGATACGAATGAGTCCGGAAGGGACTCAGGTGGCGCTGGGACGACGCGGGTTGATTGCGGCGGCCAGTTGAGGGAAACACTATCGTGCCCATGCTCCAGCGTGGGCACGCCGTTCCGGACGCTCCGCGTCCGTTCTTTCCTAGTACCAGCGCGCCTCGCCTGGCGGGCGTTTCTTGAAGCGCTTCATGGTCCACATGTACTGGCTCGGGTACGCCCGCACGTATTTCTCGACCACTTTGCTCATCGCCGCTGCCGAGGTTTCGGTGTCGGTGCTGTACATGGCTTCCGGAGCCGCTTCGAGTACCACTTTGTAACCCGATCCGTCCGGCAGGCGCATAGCGTGCAGGAATACGCCGACTGCCTTGCCACCGGCCAGCATGTTCGGCACGAACTTGCTGGTCAGCGCCTGGGTACCGCAGAAGGGCACGAAGATGCCGGCTGATTCGGCCGGCTCCGGATCGGCCGGAATGCCCACCGAGCCGCCTTTGCGCACTTCCTTGATGACACTGAGAATGCCTTCCTTGGTCGACGCCGCCACCCGGTTGCCCAACTGCACACGCTGCTTGCGCAACAGATCGTCCACGGCTTTCAGCTTGGGTGGGCGATAGAAAATGATCGGCTTGCACTGGCTGCAATAGAAGTGATTGAGCACTTCCCAGTTGCCCAGGTGACTGGTGATGCCGACCACGCCCTTGCCGGAGGCCAGCGCGTCCTTGAGCACATCGAGCCCTTCGACTTCACGCACCAGGTCGATCGATTTCTGTGCCGGCCAGATCCACGCACAGGCGCTTTCGGTCAAGGTCTTGCCGATGTCCATGAGACTGCGGCCGACGAGCTTTTCCAGCTCTGGCTCGCTCAACTCGGGGAAGCACTTGGACAGATTGATCCGCGCCACTTCCCGCGAACGGTTGGGCAGCTTCCACATCAGCCAGCCAATCGCGGTGCCTGTCCACTGCACAGCGCGCCATGGCAACAGCGCAAACAATCGCAACGCCCCGACCATTACGGCGCCTTTGAACTTATCCACAGATGACTCCCAGATTCTCGAGGCGGGTAGTGTAACCGTCAGCGGCTCAGGATCGTATACCGATCGCAATCGACGGTGTGGTCCATGACCATGCCGCTGGCCTGCATGTAGGCGTAACAGATGGTCGGGCCGACAAAGGTGAAACCGGCTTTTTTCAGTGCCTTGCTCATCGCTTCGGCCTCGGCGGTAATCGCCGGGACTTCGCTGCGATCCTTGAAGTGATTGATCTTCGGGGTACCGCCAACAAACGACCAGAGCAGAGCGACCGGGTCTTCCAGCGCCAGCCAGGCCCGCGCATTGGTGCGCACGGCCTTGAGCTTGAGGCGGTTGCGGATAATGCTCGGATCGAGCATCAGCGCCTCTATTTCGGCATCGCTCAGCTGCGCCAGGCGCTCAACGTCAAAACCGTGCAGCACTTCGCGATAACGCGCCCGCCGCTTGAGAATCGTGATCCACGACAGCCCGGCCTGGAACCCTTCGAGCAAAAGCAACTCGAAGAGCTTCTGCGCATCGCGCAGCGGCACTCCCCACTCCTGATCGTGATATGCGATGTACAGGGGGTCTTCGTTGCACCAAAAGCAGCGTGTCATAGGGCTCCCAACGAGTGGACGTGCGGCCGAATCGGGTATACTCCCGCTCTTTGAATCGCAGCCCAGCACAGGTGAAATTTGTGAGCCAGCCTACGCCAGCCGTGCGTACCTTCCAAGACTTGATCCTCGCCCTCCAGCAATACTGGGCAGAACAAGGTTGCGTGGTACTTCAGCCCTACGATATGGAAGTAGGCGCCGGCACGTTCCACACTGCCACGTTTCTGCGCGCCGTAGGCCCGGAAACCTGGAACGCCGCTTACGTACAGCCAAGCCGTCGCCCGACTGACGGCCGCTACGGCGAAAACCCGAACCGCCTGCAGCACTATTACCAGTTTCAGGTGATTCTCAAGCCGAATCCGGACAACTTCCAGGAACTGTACCTGGGCTCGCTCAAGCACATCGGCCTCGATCCGCTGGTGCACGACGTGCGCTTCGTCGAAGACAACTGGGAATCGCCGACGCTGGGCGCCTGGGGTCTGGGCTGGGAGATCTGGCTCAACGGCATGGAAGTCTCGCAGTTCACCTACTTCCAGCAGGTCGGTGGTCTGGAGTGCTACCCGGTCACCGGCGAAATCACCTACGGCCTTGAGCGTCTGGCGATGTACCAGCAGGGCGTGGACTCGGTCTACGATCTGGTCTGGGCTGACGGCCCGTTCGGCAAAGTGACCTACGGCGACGTGTTCCACCAGAACGAGGTGGAGCAGTCGACCTACAACTTCGAACACGCCAACGTCGACAAGCTGTTCGAGCTGTTCGACTTCTACGAAAGCGAAGCCGCACGCCTGATCGAGCTGGAGCTGCCATTGCCTGGCTACGAAATGGTCCTCAAGGCCTCACACACCTTCAACCTGCTGGATGCCCGTCGCGCGATTTCCGTGACGGCACGTCAGCAATACATCCTGCGCGTACGCACGCTGGCCCGCTCGGTGGCTCAGGCCTACCTGCAGGCCCGGGCCCGTCTCGGCTTCCCGATGGCGCCGCCCGATCTACGCGATGAAGTGTTGGCCAAGCTGGAGGCAGCGCAATGAGTGCTCAAGATTTTCTGGTCGAACTGGGCACCGAAGAACTGCCACCCAAGACCCTCGTCTCACTGGCCGATGCATTTCTCGCCGGCATTGAAAAAGGCCTCGCTGGCGCAGGTCTGACCTACAGCGCCAAACAGGTCTACGCCGCACCGCGTCGTCTGGCCGTGCTGATTACCGCACTGGCCACGCAACAACCGGATCGCAGCGTCAACCTCGACGGCCCGCCGCGTCAGGCAGCGTTCGATGCCGACGGTAATCCGACTCAGGCCGCCCTGGGCTTCGCCAAGAAGTGCGGCGTCGACCTGAGCGAAATCGATCAGAGCGGCCCGAAACTGCGTTACAGCCAGACCATCCTCGGCAAGCCGACGACGTCCCTGTTGCCGACCATCGTCGAAGACTCGCTGAACGACCTGCCGATCGCCAAGCGCATGCGCTGGGGGGCTCGCAAGGAAGAGTTCGTGCGGCCGACCCAGTGGCTGGTGATGCTGTTTGGTGATCAGGTAGTCGATTGCACGATCCTCGCCCAGAGCGCGGGTCGTCATTCGCGCGGTCATCGCTTCCATCATCCGCAAGACGTGCGCATTTCTTCGCCTGCCGGTTACCTCAGTGACCTGCGCGCCGCTCATGTACTGGCCGACTTCAACGAACGTCGCCAGATCATCAGTAAACGCGTCGACGAACTGGCCGCCCAGCAGGAAGGTACCGCCATCGTGCCGCCAAGCCTGCTGGACGAAGTCGCCGGTCTGGTCGAGTGGCCGGTTCCGCTGGTGTGCTCGTTCGAAGAGCGCTTCCTGGAAGTCCCTCAGGAAGCCTTGATTACCACCATGCAGGACAACCAGAAGTATTTCTGCCTGCTGGATGGCGCCGGCAAACTGCTGCCGCGCTTCATCACCGTGGCCAACATCGAGAGCAAGGACCCGGCACAGATCATCGCCGGTAACGAGAAGGTGGTTCGTCCACGCCTGACCGACGCCGAGTTCTTCTTCAAGCAGGACAAGAAGCAGAAGCTGGAAACCTTCAACGATCGCCTGAAGAACGTCGTGTTCCAGGCGCAATTGGGCAGTGTGTTCGACAAGGCCGAACGCGTGTCGAAACTGGCCGCCTACATCGCCCCCCGCATTGGCGGCGACGCCCAGCGTGCAGCGCGGGCCGGTCTGCTGTCCAAGTGCGATCTGTCGAGCGAGATGGTCGGCGAGTTTCCGGAAATGCAGGGCATTGCCGGTTACTACTACGCCAAGGCCGACGGCGAGCCTGAAGATGTCGCACTGGCGCTCAACGAGCAGTACATGCCACGTGGCGCGGGTGCCGAACTGCCGACCACGCTGACTGGCGCTGCGGTGGCCATTGCCGACAAGCTCGACACACTGGTCGGCATCTTCGGGATCGGCATGCTGCCTACCGGCAGCAAAGACCCCTATGCACTGCGTCGTGCTGCGCTGGGCATCCTGCGTATCCTGATCGAGAAGAAGCTCGACCTGAACCTGATCGAAACGGTGAAATTCGCCGTTACGCAGTTCGGCGCGAAGATCAAGCCAGCCGGTCTGGCGGAACAGGTCCTTGAGTTCATCTTCGATCGTCTGCGCGCGCGTTACGAAGACGAAGGCGTCGACGTGGCGGTGTACCTCTCGGTACGCGCCCTGCAACCCGCTTCGGCGCTGGATTTCGATCAGCGCGTCCAGGCGGTCCAGGCCTTCCGCAAACTGCCACAGGCCGCTGCACTGGCCGCAGTGAACAAGCGTGTATCGAATCTCTTGAGCAAGGCCGAGGGCAGCATTGCCCAGACCGTCGAGCCCAAGTATTTCGACAACGCCAACGAGTTCTCGCTGTACTCGGCCATCCAACAGGCCGATCACGCGATCCAGCCGATGGCTGTCGAGCGTCAGTACAGCGAATCGCTGGCGCGTCTGGCGATGTTGCGTGAGCCGGTCGATGCATTCTTCGAAGCCGTCATGGTTAACGCGGAAGACGCCAACGTACGTGCCAACCGTTATGCCCTGTTGTCGCGTTTGCGCGGTCTGTTCCTCGGCGTCGCCGACATCTCGCTGCTGGGCTGACAAGGAGTCGCTGTGAAACTGCTGATACTCGATCGGGATGGCGTGATCAATCATGACTCCGACACTTACATAAAGTCGGTGGCGGAGTGGCTGCCCATTCCTGGCTCGATCGAAGCTATCGCAGCGCTGAGCAAGGCCGGCTGGACGGTGGCCGTCGCCACCAACCAGTCGGGCATTGCCCGAGGTTATTACGATCTGGCCACTCTGGATGCCATGCACGTGCGCTTGCGCAAGCTGGTGGCGGAGCAGGGCGGCGAGCTCGGTTTGATCGTCTATTGCCCGCATGGGCCAGACGATGGCTGTACCTGCCGCAAGCCAAAACCCGGCATGCTGCAGGCCATCGCCCGTCATTACACAGCGGACCTCAAAGGTCTTTGGTTCGTGGGCGACAGCAAGGGTGACCTGCAGGCCGCATTGGCCGTCGATTCGCAGCCTGTGCTGGTGATGACCGGCAAAGGACGCAAGACACTGGAAGGCGGAGTGCCGGCAGGCACATTGATTTTTGACGATCTAGCGGCAGTTGCCGCAGAACTTATCCACAATAGCGCTCACTGAACAGTCAGCTCTTCAGGTTCAGGACGCTCAAGGAGCGGGCACCTGCCCGTACGGTAAACGTAACTATGTCGATCATGCAGGCAATCAGGACCTTCTTCTTTTACCTGTTGCTGGGCACCAGCTCGCTGCTGTGGTGCACGTTGAGTTTTTTCATCGCGCCTTTTCTGCCGTTCAAAGCCCGCTATCGCTTCATTAACGTCTACTGGTGCCGCTGCGCCATCTGGCTGACCAAGGTGTTCCTGAACATCAAGGTCGAAGTGACTGGCGCTGAAAACGTCCCGAAAACCCCCTGCGTGATCATCTCCAACCATCAGAGCACATGGGAGACCTTCTTTCTGTCGGCGTATTTCGAGCCGATGAGTCAGGTCCTCAAGCGTGAACTGCTGTATGTGCCGTTCTTTGGCTGGGCGATGGCAATGCTGCGCCCGATCGCCATCGACCGCGAAAACCCGAAAGCCGCACTCAGGGAGATTGCCAAGAAGGGCGACGAGCTGCTCAAAGATGGCGTCTGGGTATTGATCTTCCCGGAGGGCACACGCGTGCCTTATGGCCAGGTCGGCAAATTCTCTCGCGGCGGTACTGCACTGGCAGTGAACGCTGATCTGCCTGTGCTGCCTGTTGCGCACAACGCAGGCAAGTACTGGCCTCGCGACGGCTGGGCGAAAAAACCAGGCACCATTCAAGTGGTAATCGGCGAGCCAATGTATGCAGAAGGCACAGGCCCACGCGCCATTGCTGCATTGAATGACCGTGTGCAGACTTGGAATGAAGACACACAGCGCGCAATGGGTTCGCCTGTCGAGCCTGCAGCAACTCCCGAAAAAGTCCCGGCGTGATTTTGTGGATAACCTGTGTACGGTTTTTCCGAGATCGCTGAAAAAGACTGCTTAACCTGTTAATTCGTATACATATTTTTTCAGGCTATAAAAACCGGAAAAACGTGCATAAGTTTTAATGATGTATCAGAAACCGACCTGTAAGAGGTCGGTTTTTTTATGCGCGGGGGGTTGGCATGCAGGACTCGAATTGGCTTGTACAGGCTCAACAAATGGAGGCAAGCGTCCCTTGCAACGCTCGTGAGTCGAAGTCTTCTGGATCGGGCCTATTCCAATTCCGCTCGCCGCTGAGAAAAGCTCAAACCCTCTCTACGGTAATCAGTTCCACGTGGAACAATCCGATATCGCTGATGACAGTACGTCTCTCCTTAGCCAGCTAATACAACGTCTCTCTTTAACGAACGATCAAAGGATCAGATCAGGACATCTTTGACCTGGTCGAGATCGTTTGCCCAGAACGTGTTCACCCTCTACACCCAGAGTGTGGGCAAGGGGGCCTTTGCTGATCGAAGTTATATCCCCGTTGGAAAATGGGAATTTGATATTGATGAGGGCTGTTGAACAGGCCTGTAACTGTTGTTTTGCTCGGTTGCATCTTGAAATCCTTATCAGTGCTTTAAATCGAGCGGCAGTGACTTTTAAGCAATATCCAGTGCCGGGAGTGAGTTAACGATTTTGGGGTTTTCCAAGCTCACTGAGACAACGCGCTGGAACAGCTCCAGAGGGTACTTGGAGTTGCCCATCGTTTCGGTGACCCAGTCATTAGCGTCGTTGAAGATGCTGCTGGCTTCGTCGGTGTGCAAGGCTTGGCGCGCCTTCAAGCAGTCCAGTGCTATGTGAAAAGCCTTCAACCAAAAGAAAAAACCCCGGCGCTAGGCCGGGGTAGGGACACTTTTTGTCATGACAATTAACTTGCCCGTCGACAACTGATCAGAAGTCCAGGTTGGACACTGCCAGCGCATTGCTCTCGATGAAGTCACGGCGTGGCTCGACCGCATCACCCATGAGGGTGTTGAAGATCTGGTCAGCGCCGATGGCGTCTTCGATGGTGACTTTCAGCATGCGGCGCACACTCGGGTCCATGGTGGTTTCCCACAGCTGGTCCGGGTTCATTTCACCCAGACCTTTATAGCGCTGGATGGTGTGGCGCTTGGTGCTTTCGGCCATCAGCCAGGCGAGGGCTTCCTTGAACTCGTTGACGGGCTTCTTGCGCTCGCCACGTTGCACGTAGGCACCTTCTTCCAGAAGCGTGCTGATCTGCGCCCCCAGAGCGGTAACGGTCTTGTAGTCGTTGCTGCCGAAGAAGTCGCGGTTGAAGGTGACGTAGTTCGACAGGCCGTGGGAGATCAGTTCGACCTCTGGCAGCCAGACGTTGCGTTCACGGTCTTCACGCAGGCTGGCCTTGTAGACCAGACCCGACTTCTCGCCGGTGCGCAGACGCGCGTCGAACAGTGCCAGCCAGGCTTGCATGCCCTCGTGATCCGACAGCTGTTCGAGCGTGATCGGCGGCAGGTAGACGAAGTGCTCGGTCAGTTCCTGTGGGTACAGACGCGACAGGCGCTTGAGCGTCTTCATGACCATGCGGAAGTCGTTGACCAGCTTCTCCAGCGCGGTACCGGAGATACCCGGTGCCGATTCGCTGAGGTGCAGGCTGGCGTCTTCAAGGGCCGACTGGGTCATGTATTCTTCCATGGCCTCGTCGTCCTTGATGTACTGCTCCTGCTTGCCTTTCTTGACCTTGTACAGCGGCGGCTGAGCGATGTAGATGTAGCCACGCTCGATCAGCTCGGGCAACTGACGGAAGAAGAAGGTCAGCAGCAGGGTACGGATGTGCGAGCCGTCGACGTCAGCATCGGTCATGATGATGATGTTGTGATAACGCAACTTGTCGATGTTGTACTCTTCACGGCCGATACCGCAGCCCAGCGCAGTGATCAAGGTGCCCACTTCCTGCGAAGAGATCATCTTGTCGAAACGCGCTTTTTCAACGTTCAGGATCTTGCCCTTGAGCGGCAGGATGGCCTGGGTTCTACGGTTACGCCCCTGCTTGGCTGATCCGCCAGCAGAGTCCCCTTCCACCAGGTACAGTTCGGAGAGGGCAGGGTCTTTTTCCTGGCAGTCCGCCAGTTTGCCCGGCAAGCCAGCGATATCCAGCGCGCCTTTACGACGGGTCATCTCACGCGCCTTGCGCGCAGCTTCACGGGCGCGGGCTGCGTCGATCATCTTGCCGACAACCGCTTTGGCTTCGTTCGGGTTTTCCAACAGGAAGTCGGAGAAGTACTTGCCCATTTCCTGTTCGACAGCCGTTTTGACTTCGGACGAAACCAGCTTGTCCTTGGTCTGCGAGCTGAACTTTGGATCAGGCACCTTGACCGAAATGATCGCCGTCAGACCTTCACGCGCGTCATCGCCGGTGGTCGCGACCTTGTGCTTCTTGGCCAGACCTTCCTGCTCGATGTAGTTGTTCAGGTTGCGCGTCAACGCAGAACGGAAACCCACCAGGTGAGTACCGCCATCACGCTGCGGGATGTTGTTGGTGAAGCACAGCAGGTTCTCGTTGAAGCTGTCGTTCCACTGCAGAGCAATTTCGACACCGATACCGTCATCACGCTGAATGTTGAAGTGGAACACTTCGTTGACCGGCGTTTTATTGGTGTTCAGGTACTCAACGAATGCGCGCAGACCGCCTTCGTATTTGAACAATTCTTCCTTACCGCTGCGCTCATCCTTGAGGACAATGCCGACACCGGAGTTCAGGAAGGACAGTTCACGAATCCGCTTGGCCAGAATGTCCCAGCTGAAGTGGATGTTCTTGAACGTTTCAGCGGAAGGCTTGAAGTGGATCTGAGTGCCTGTGCTGTCACTTTCACCGACGATCTTCATCGGTTCCTGTGGAACACCATGAACATAGGTCTGTTCCCAAATCTTGCCGCTACGACGAACCGTCAGTAACAGAAGCTCTGAAAGGGCGTTAACCACAGAGACACCTACACCGTGCAAACCACCGGATACTTTGTAGGAGTTGTCATCAAACTTACCGCCAGCGTGGAGCACGGTCATGATGACCTCGGCTGCCGATACGCCTTCTTCTTTATGCACGTCTACCGGAATACCGCGGCCGTTGTCGCGCACGGTGATAGATTCGTCTGGGTGGATGATGATGCTGATGTCGTCGCAATGGCCTGCCAATGCTTCGTCGATCGAGTTATCAACCACCTCGAACACCATGTGGTGCAGACCGCTGCCATCGTCTGTATCACCGATGTACATTCCGGGACGCTTGCGTACGGCATCAAGTCCTTTCAGCACCTTAATGCTGGACGAGTCGTACGTTTGGTTTTCGCTCATGCAATCACTCCCGATGGTCGTGGGTCTGGGTGATACGGCCTTGTTCCACGTGGAACAAAGCGACTGGCGTTTCCGTCTGCCAGCCTTCCCTCAAAAATTCTTGATCTACACAGGTGATAAAAACCTGGCAGCGTAATTCTTCCAGCAAGCGGCAAAGCGCGCGTCGATGGTTGTCATCCAGTTCGGAGGGCAAATCATCTACCAGGTAAATACACTGGCCTCGACGGACCTGGCTGACCAGATGTCCCTGAGCAATACGCAGTGCGCAGACCACCAGCTTTTGCTGACCGCGAGACAGAATATCTGCCGCATTGTGCGCGCCTAATCTAAGGCGCAGGTCAGCTCGTTGTGGTCCGGCCTGGGTGTGGCCCATTTGCTGATCGCGGTGGAGGGAAGAGGCGAGCACTGTACTTAGCTCTTTTTCCTTGTCCCATCCTCGGTAGTAGCTCAGGGTCAAACCTTCAAGCTCAACAAGTTCGCTCAAAGTCTGTTCAAAGACCGGCTTCAGTGCCTTGATATAAGCCCGACGGAACTCGTCGATCTCATCACTTGCCGAGCACAGCTCACGGTCCCATGCCGCCTGTGAAGCGGCGTCAAGTGTACCATGCCGAAGCCACGAGTTCCGCTGCTTGAGGGCCTTCTGCAGGCGCTGCCACGTAGCCATAAAGCGAGGTTCCACGTGGAACACTCCCCAATCCAGAAACTGCCTGCGTATCTTCGGCGCGCCTTCGAGCAATCGGAAGCTGTCGGGGTTGATGAGCTGCAGCGGCAGAATTTCTGCTAGCTGCGCTGCGCTTCTGGCGTTTTGCCCGTCGATACGAATCTGGAACTCGCCTTGGCGGTCGCGTGAAACACCCAGATTGCTGTGTCCACCTTGCGCAAGATCGACCTGCCCGAAAACCGTACATGACGGCTGCTCGTACTGAATGACAGGCAACAGGCGACTGCTGCGAAACGAGCGGGCGATGCCCAGCAGATGGATAGCTTCCAGCACGCTGGTTTTGCCACTGCCGTTTGCGCCGTAGAGGATATTGATACGCGGGGAGGGGGAGAGGGTCACCGGGTGCAGATTGCGCACCCCGGTGACCGAGACGCGACTAAGAGACATCTAGGTTGCGCTTGACATGAATTTACAGACGCATCGGCATGACAACGTAGGCGGAGTCGTCATTATCAGACTCTTGCACCAGTGCGCTGCTGTTGGAGTCAGACAGAATCAGGCGAACCTGCTCAGTCGTCATAACGCCCAGCACGTCGAGCAGGTAGCTCACGTTGAAACCAATCTCCAGCGAATCACCGTTGTATTCAACGCTGATTTCTTCTTCTGCTTCTTCCTGCTCAGGGTTGTTGGCCTGAATCTTCAATTGACCGCTGGCCAGTTGCAGACGGATGCCGCGGTACTTCTCGTTGGACAGAATCGCCGTACGGCTGAACGCCTCACGCAGTGCCTGACGATCACCGAGCACCAGCTTGTCACCACCTTTAGGCAGCACGCGCTCGTAGTCGGGGAACTTGCCATCCACCAGTTTGGAGGTGAAGGTGAATTCGCCAGTGGTCGCACGAATGTGATGCTGACCCAGAACGATACTGACCGTGCCGTCCTGCTCGGTCAGCAGGCGCGCCATTTCGAGAATACCTTTACGTGGAACGATCACCTGATGGCGATCGGCATGTTCGATATCGGCAGACATCGAGCACATGGCCAGGCGGTGACCGTCAGTAGCCACTGCGCGCAAGATACCGGCGCTTACTTCCAGCAACATGCCATTGAGGTAGTAACGAACGTCCTGCTGGGCCATCGCAAAGCTGGTGCGCTCGATCAAGCGACGCAGTTTGCTCTGCACCAGAGTGAACGTCAGCGAGCCCGGACCTTCTTCGACGGTAGGGAAGTCATTGGCAGGCAGTGTCGACAGAGTGAAACGGCTACGACCGGCCTTGACGATCAGTTTCGAGTCGTCGAGCTTGATGTCGATCAGCGCGTCATTAGACAGGCTCTTGCAAATGTCCATGAGCTTGCGCGCAGGAACCGTGATCTCTCCAGGCTCGGCAGGCTCTTCCAGCTGGACGCGGCCAACCAGTTCGACTTCCAGATCCGTACCCGTCAGCGACAGTTGCTGACCTTCGACGACCAGGAGAACATTGGAAAGAACCGGCAAGGTCTGGCGGCGTTCGACGACGCCGGCGACCAATTGCAGGGGTTTCAACAGGGCTTCGCGTTGAATGGTGAAATGCATGGTCTAGTCCCTTGCCTTGATGAGCTGCACTGGCGTTATCACGTAGTCAGAGTGCGCAGCAGGTTCTTGTAGTCCTCGCGGATATCCGCATCGGATTCCTTGAGCTCGTTGATCTTTCGGCATGCGTGCAAGACGGTCGTGTGGTCACGGCCACCAAACACATCACCGATTTCCGGAAGACTGTGGTTGGTGAGTTCCTTGGAGAGCGCCATCGCGACCTGGCGAGGCCGGGCGACAGAGCGGGAACGACGCTTGGACAACAGATCGGAGATCTTGATCTTGTAGTACTCGGCGACGGTGCGCTGAATGTTATCCACACTGACCAGCTTGTCCTGCAACGCCAGCAAGTCCTTTAGCGACTCGCGAATCAACTCGATGGTGATGTCGCGGCCCATGAAGTGCGAGTGAGCGATGACGCGCTTGAGCGCACCTTCAAGCTCGCGCACGTTGGAGCGAATTCGCTGGGCAATGAAGAACGCTGCGTCATGAGGCAGATCGACCTTGGCCTGATCTGCTTTCTTCATGAGGATCGCCACGCGGGTTTCCAGCTCCGGAGGCTCGACGGCAACCGTCAGGCCCCAGCCAAAACGCGACTTGAGTCGCTCTTCAAGGCCTTCGATTTCCTTGGGATAGCGGTCGCTGGTCAGAATGACCTGTTGTCCGCCTTCCAGCAGCGCGTTGAACGTGTGGAAAAACTCTTCCTGCGAGCGTTCCTTGCGCGCAAAAAACTGGATGTCATCGATCAGCAGCGCATCGACTGAGCGGTAGAAGCGCTTGAACTCGTTGATTGCATTGAGCTGCAAGGCCTTGACCATATCTGCGACGAAGCGCTCCGAGTGCAGGTACACGACCTTGGCGTTCGGATTCTTCTTCAGCAGGTGGTTACCCACAGCATGCATCAAGTGAGTTTTACCGAGACCCACACCGCCATAAAGGAACAGCGGGTTGTAGCCATGCTTGGGGTTGTCGGCAACCTGCCAGGCCGCAGCGCGTGCCAGCTGGTTGGACTTACCCTCGACGAAATTCTCGAAGGTGAACGTACGGTTCAGGTAACTGGTGTGCTTGAGCGCACCTTCTACCTGAACGGTGCGCTGTTCTGCGCGAGCGGGCGCTTGTTGCGAGCTGGCACCCGCCATCGGATCAAAGCTGTCACGCGACGGCTCGTTGTGTGCTGCAACGTTCTGGACCGGTGCCGGCGTCGCTACTGCAGCAGCTGGCGCAGCCGTGGCAGGAGCCGGTGCCGAGACGCTGCTCACCGAATTGGCAGACAGCGCCTGGGAGGCTGCAGCGGCCAATGGCGCATTCGGAGCGGCACGGGGTGCGGAGCTGCGCTTGCTTCCTATTAATAAGGAAAGAGCAGGGGCAATGCCTTGACCGTGTTCGCCAAGAAGCTCGAGCAAACGACCAAGGTACTTTTCGTTGACCCAGTCGAGAACAAAACGATTGGGTGCATACACACGCAACTCGTCGCCTTCGGCTTCGACCTGTAGCGGACGGATCCAAGTGTTGAATTGCTGGGCAGGCAGCTCATCGCGCAAAAGCTCCACGCACTGCTGCCAAAGTTCCACTGACACGGATATCCCCTGAGTTGAAAGCCGGTGAGGCAAAAACAGCCGCCATTGTAACGACCCAGAGGCGACTTATCCACATGTAGGTTGCTCACAGACGGCTATAAATCAACGATTTATGCATGGCCCACACGACAAACGGTCAACGCGTAAGCGCTGTGGATAACCCGTCTTCAGCCCGTTGCATAAGTCGGGCTTGAACTCTGTGGATAACTTACCTGTGGATAAAGAGGCGTTCCATGCACAGCTTTTCCGAGGGTCCGGCACAGGCAAAGCACCGTTTCTCGACAACCTTTCTGACCTCTGTACACATTGAATAACAAGGGCTGTGTAATGTTATCCACAGAAAAGCTCTGCGTAAGAGTTATAAGCTTTATAAAGAAGCTTTAAATACTCTCTTCTTTTTATTTCTATAACAGGAGCGGGTTAGCGTAGCGGTGAATGAGAAGAAGAGGACGTTCAGCTATAAAAAGACGCCTATGAAGAAAAGCTGGTTGGAAATTGACCTGCGGGCCTGCTTTCTCTAGAATCCCCGGTCTCTTAAAACGGGGGCCATTCCGGCCCGTAGTGGACGAACCAGGTAACACGCCATGAAACGTACTTTCCAACCCAGCACTATCAAGCGCGCCCGCACCCACGGTTTCCGTGCACGTATGGCCACCAAAAACGGCCGCGCAGTTCTTTCGCGTCGTCGTGCCAAAGGCCGTAAGCGTCTGGCAGTTTGATAAATCGGCACAGGAGGTGAGTCGAGACTTCAGTCGGGAAAAGCGTTTGCTCACTCCCCGGCATTTCAAGGCAGTCTTTGACTCCCCTACCGGCAAGGTTCCGGGGAAAAATCTCCTGCTCCTTGCGCGCAACAACGACCTCGATCATCCCCGCCTGGGGCTTGTGATAGGTAAAAAGAGCGTGAAGCTCTCCGTCGAGCGCAATCGTTTGAAACGCCTGATGCGCGAATCATTTCGCCAACACCAAGACAGTTTGGTCGGTTGGGATATCGTTATCGTCGCGCGTAAAGGCTTGGGTGACGTAGAAAACCCTGAACTGATTCAGCATTTCGGCAAGCTCTGGAAACGTCTGGCGCGTAGCCGACCCATTCCGGAAGAAAAATCCGAACCTGCAGGGGTAGACAGTCCAGATGCGTAAACTGGCACTCGTTCCGATCCAGTTCTATCGCTATGCCATTAGCCCGCTGATGGCCAGTCACTGTCGTTTCTACCCCAGTTGCTCCTGCTACGCGTATGAAGCCATCGAAAATCATGGCCTTTTGCGCGGTGGCTGGCTGTCAATTCGTCGTCTTGGTCGCTGTCACCCATGGAATCCCGGTGGTTATGACCCGGTTCCAGCTGTCCCCACCTCCCGTTCTTCTTCGATGGCCGAGTAATCATGGATATTAAACGCACGATCCTGATCGTCGCCCTGGCAATCGTGACCTACGTCGGGGTTCTGAAATGGAACCAAGACTATGGCCAGGCTGCCATGCCGACCCAGAATGTTGCAGCCAGCACCACCGCACCGGGTATTCCGGATACGGCCGCTGGTACTAATGGTTCTGCAAGTGCCGATGTTCCAAGCGCAAACGCTACGGCCAATACGGCTGCAGCACCTCTTGAAACTCCGGCCGTAGCCAGCAAAGACCTTATCCACGTCAAGACCGATGTGCTCGATCTGGCGATCGATCCGGTGGGTGGCGACGTCGTTCAGCTTCGTTTGCCTCTGTACCCACGTCGTCAGGATCGTCCTGACGTTCCGTTTCAGTTGTTCGACAACGGCGGCGAGCGTACTTTTCTGGCACAAAGCGGCCTGACCGGGACCAACGGTCCTGATGCACGCGCTGCCGGTCGTCCGGTTTACACCTCCACACAAAAGACTTATCAACTGGCTGATGGCCAGGACACTATGGTCGTGGATCTGAAATTCTCGGAAAACGGCGTCAATTACATCAAGCGCTTCACCTTCAAGCGCGGTCTGTACGATTTGGTCATGACTTACGTTGTGGATAACCAGAGCGCACAACCCTGGTCGGGTAATCTGTTCGCGCAATTGAAGCGCGATGCCAGCTCCGATCCTTCTTCGACGACTGCTACCGGCACCGCTACCTATCTGGGCGCTGCCTTGTGGACTGCGGCCGAGCCGTACAAGAAAGTGTCGATGAAAGATATCGACAAGGGCCAGGTCAAGGAAACTGTCCAGGGCGGTTGGGTTGCATGGTTGCAGCACTACTTCGTGACTGCGTGGATTCCGGATCACAACGCAACCAACGCCGTTCAGACCCGCAAAGACAGCCAGGGCAACTACATCATCGGCTTCACCAGCCCAACTCTGTCGGTTGCACCTGGTGCACAAGGTGAAACCAGTGCCACCCTGTACGCAGGTCCGAAAAGCCAGGCGGTACTCAAAGAGTTATCCCCAGGCCTGGAGCTGACTGTCGATTATGGTTTCCTGTGGTTCATTGCCCAGCCTATCTTCTGGCTGCTGCAACATATCCACGCCATCCTCGGTAACTGGGGCTGGTCGATCATTGTTCTGACCATGCTGATCAAAGGCCTGTTCTTCCCGCTCTCCGCAGCCAGCTACAAGTCGATGGCACGTATGCGCGCTGTGGCTCCGAAGCTTGCATTGCTGAAAGAGCAGCATGGCGATGATCGTCAGAAGATGTCCCAGGCAATGATGGAGCTGTACAAGAAAGAGAAGATCAACCCGCTGGGTGGATGCTTGCCGATTCTTGTGCAAATGCCGGTTTTCCTTTCGCTGTACTGGGTACTCCTGGAAAGCGTGGAAATGCGTCAGGCACCATGGATCCTGTGGATAACCGACCTGTCGATCAAGGACCCGTTCTTTATCCTGCCGATCATCATGGGCGCGACCATGTTCATTCAGCAGCGTCTGAACCCGACTCCGCCGGATCCGATGCAGGCCAAGGTCATGAAAATGATGCCGATCATTTTCACGTTCTTCTTCCTGTGGTTCCCTGCCGGTCTGGTTCTGTACTGGGTTGTGAACAACACCCTGTCGATCGCTCAGCAGGCTTACATCACTCGCAAGATCGAAGCGGCTACCAAGAAAGCAGCTGCCTGATCTAACCTGTGAATAAGTTCTACAAGACGCCCCCTCGTGGGGCGTTTTGCTATCCGTCATTTGCCCGGGAGCCGGAGCATGAACGTTCCTCGTGAAACCATTGCCGCCATCGCCACAGCCCAAGGGCGCGGCGGTGTCGGTATCGTCCGGGTGTCAGGTCCTCTGGCGGGCAAGGCCGCCGAAGCCATTATCGGCCGGACCCTCAAGCCTCGATTTGCCCACTACGGCCCCTTTGTCGATGACGCCGGACAGGTACTCGACGAAGGCATAGCGCTGTATTTTCCGGGACCCAACTCATTCACCGGTGAGGACGTGCTTGAACTTCAGGGCCACGGCGGCCCCATCGTTCTGGACATGCTGCTGCAACGCTGCCTGCAACTGGGCAGCCGACTGGCTCGTCCGGGCGAGTTCAGTGAGCGCGCCTTTCTCAATGACAAGCTCGATCTTGCTCAGGCAGAAGCGATTGCCGACCTGATTGAGGCAAGTTCTGCACAGGCAGCGCGTAATGCACTGCGGTCACTGCAAGGTGCTTTCTCACGGCGTGTGGATAACTTGACCGAGAAATTGATCAGCCTGCGCATCTACGTAGAGGCTGCAATCGACTTCCCCGAAGAGGAAATCGACTTCCTTGCCGATGGCCACGTTCTGAACATGCTCGATGACGTGCGTGCCGAGTTATCCACAGTGCTGCGTGAAGCCGGGCAGGGTGCCCTGTTACGCGACGGCATGACCGTGGTGATTGCCGGACGCCCCAATGCGGGCAAATCCAGTCTGTTGAACGCTCTGGCGGGCAGGGAGGCGGCGATTGTCACCGAGATCGCCGGCACAACTCGAGATGTACTGCGTGAACATATCCACATAGATGGAATGCCCTTGCACGTCGTCGACACCGCAGGGCTGCGGGATACTCAAGATCAGGTGGAAATGATCGGCGTGCAGCGCGCACTCAAGGCCATCGGCGAAGCTGACCGGATTCTGCTGGTGGTGGATGCGACCGCGCCGGAGGCAGCAGACCCGTTCGCACTGTGGCCCGAATTCCTTGAGCAGCGTCCGGACCCGTCGAAAGTCACGCTGATACGCAACAAGGCAGATCTGAGTGGAGACCCCGTCGATCTGCAGACCAGCGTTGATGGCCACGTCACCATCAGCCTGAGCGCCAGGTCTGGTGGCGAAGGGCTTGAACTGCTGCGCGAGCATCTCAAGGCCTGCATGGGCTATGAACAAACCTCGGAAAGCAGCTTCAGCGCGCGTCGACGCCATCTTGAGGCGTTGAGCCATGCCAGTGACTCGCTGGAACACGGCAGGGCTCAACTCACCCTGGCGGGCGCTGGAGAGCTACTGGCCGAAGACCTGCGTCAGGCACAACAAGCGCTTGGCGAGATTACCGGCGCATTCAGTTCCGACGACCTGCTTGGCAGAATCTTCTCCAGCTTCTGCATCGGTAAGTAAACCTCCTGGCATGGCCCGCCCTGGGTCATGCCTTCAAGCACCACAAGACGCCTCTTTCAGCGGCAGCGTTATCCACATACTCGGCTATTTCCTCCTTTAATTCTGCCTCGACACCTGAATCTGACGAGCAGACATGCCCGAGGGAGGGATTTTCTGTGCCTGATTTTTGCTGAAGAGCCGTTTTTTTGTGGATTAAGCCCTGTGAATAACTGCCCTTCAGCTCGGTGGGTAAGCAGGGTGCAAACCTGAAGATAAATGCCCTTGTGGACAAGTGGCTATCTTATCAACAGGCTCAGGACGGTTATCCAAACCCCTCATACCCACATGAACACAGACTTTTGAATCTCTGTACACATTGAAAATAAAGGACTGTAGAGATCTATCCACAGAAAGGTGGCTCAGTAAGAATAAACATAAAAACAAGGCTTTATAAACTTTCTTTCCTTTTTATTTTCTTTATCCGCGAGTTTTCCACAGCTGGTTAAATTTTGTCCAACGGGTTTCATTCAGGTGGGGTAAGTCCCTATACTTGTCAGCTATCCCAATTTCTCATCGACAACAGGCACGAGGTGCGTGGTGGATTTCCCTTCCCGTTTTGAAGTGATCGTCATCGGTGGCGGTCATGCCGGTACCGAGGCCGCACTGGCGTCGGCACGCATGGGTGTCAAAACCCTGTTGCTGACCCACAACGTGGAAACACTCGGCCAGATGAGTTGCAACCCGGCCATCGGTGGTATCGGTAAAAGCCATCTGGTCAAGGAAATCGACGCCTTGGGCGGTGCCATGGCCATGGCTACTGACAAGGGCGGTATCCAGTTCCGCGTGCTGAACAGCCGCAAGGGGCCGGCAGTACGAGCCACCCGTGCACAGGCTGATCGCGTGCTGTACAAGGCAGCCATCCGCGAAACCCTGGAAAACCAGCCGAATCTGTGGATATTTCAGCAAGCCTGCGATGACCTGATCGTCGAACAGGATCAAGTGCGCGGCGTCGTGACCCAGATGGGTATGCGTATATTTGCCGAGTCCGTGGTGTTGACCACAGGTACGTTCCTTGGCGGACTTATCCACATCGGTATGCAAAATTACTCGGGCGGTCGGGCAGGTGATCCTCCCTCGATCGCACTGGCGCAACGACTGCGTGAACTACCGCTGCGCGTCGGCCGCCTGAAAACCGGGACCCCGCCACGCATTGACGGGCGTTCTGTGGATTTCTCGGTGATGACCGAGCAGCCAGGTGACACACCGATCCCGGTCATGTCGTTCCTGGGCAACAAGGAACAGCATCCGCCGCAGGTCAGTTGCTGGATTACGCACACCAACGCGCGGACTCACGAAATCATTGCGTCCAACCTCGATCGCTCGCCGATGTATTCGGGCGTGATCGAAGGTATTGGTCCACGTTACTGCCCGTCGATCGAAGACAAGATCCACCGCTTTGCCGACAAGGAAAGCCACCAGGTCTTCATCGAGCCGGAAGGGTTGACCACGCACGAGCTGTACCCTAACGGCATTTCCACGTCGTTGCCATTCGACGTGCAATTGCAGATCGTCCAGTCGATTCGCGGCATGGAGAACGCACACATCGTTCGCCCTGGTTACGCCATCGAATACGACTATTTCGACCCGCGTGATCTGAAATACAGCCTGGAAACCAAGGTTATCGGCGGTCTGTTCTTCGCTGGCCAGATCAACGGCACGACCGGTTACGAAGAGGCAGGCGCTCAGGGCTTGCTGGCCGGGACCAATGCCGCGCTGCGCGCACAGGGTCGAGACAGCTGGTGCCCGCGTCGCGATGAAGCGTACATCGGCGTTCTGGTCGACGACCTGATCACCCTTGGTACGCAAGAGCCTTACCGGATGTTCACTTCCAGGGCCGAATACCGTTTGATCCTGCGCGAAGACAACGCTGACCTGCGACTTACCGAAAAGGGCCGCGAACTGGGCCTGGTCGACGACGCCCGCTGGGCTGCGTTCTGCACCAAGCGTGAAAGCATCGAGCTGGAAGAACAGCGTTTGAAAAGTACCTGGGTGCGTCCCGGTACCGAGCAGGGCGATGCGATTGCTGCACACTTTGGCACGCCGCTGACCCACGAATACAATTTGCTCAACCTGCTGACTCGTCCGGAAATCGACTACGCCAGCCTGATTTCAATCACTGGCCAGGGCTGCATCGATCCCCAGGTCGCCGAGCAGGTCGAGATCAAGACAAAATATGCCGGTTACATTGACCGCCAACAGGACGAAATTGCCCGTCTGCGCGCCAGTGAAGACACTGGTCTGCCGGAAGACATCGACTACGCCGCGATCTCCGGCCTGTCGAAAGAAATCCAAAGCAAGCTGGGGATAACTCGTCCGCAAACACTCGGACAGGCCTCGCGCATCCCCGGCGTCACGCCTGCGGCGATATCGCTGTTGATGATCCATTTGAAAAAACGCGGCGCGGGCCGTCAGTTGGAGCAAAGCGCTTGAGTTCTATGGTCACCCCGCAACACGCCCAAGAGTTATCCACCGGTGCCCGGGAATTGGGGATTGACCTCAGCCCGGCCCAGCACGAGCAACTGCTGGCGTATCTGGCGTTGTTGATCAAGTGGAACAAGGCCTACAACCTGACTGCGGTACGCAACCCGGACGAAATGGTATCGAGGCATCTGCTCGACAGTCTCAGTGTGGTGCCCTTCATCGAAGGTACACGCTGGATCGACGTCGGCAGCGGCGGTGGGATGCCCGGCATTCC
This sequence comes from Pseudomonas syringae KCTC 12500, assembly GCF_000507185.2. NCBI lineage: Bacteria > Pseudomonadati > Pseudomonadota > Gammaproteobacteria > Pseudomonadales > Pseudomonadaceae > Pseudomonas > Pseudomonas syringae. The sequence continues at coordinate 2,313,536 of NZ_AYTM02000002.1, read as the reverse complement.
CATGGCCATCCTGTTTCCGGAGCGCAAAGTGGCGCTGCTGGACAGCAATGGCAAGAAAACCCGGTTTCAGACCCAGGTCAAACTTGAGCTGAAACTGGATAATCTTGAAGTTATCCACAGCCGTGCAGAAAGTTATCAGCCTGAAGTGCCTTTCGACGGGATCATCTCCCGTGCGTTCAGCAGCCTGGAAGACTTCACCGGCTGGACGCGTCACATGGGCGACGTCAATACACGCTGGCTGGCAATGAAAGGGCTGCATCCTGACGATGAGCTGGTAGCATTGCCCTCGGATTTTCACCTCGATAGCGCACACGCCTTGACCGTTCCGGGTTGCCAAGGCCAACGCCATCTGCTGATACTGCGCCGCACGGCATGACTGGGAACACAAGCAAGAATGGCTAAGGTATTCGCGATAGCGAACCAGAAAGGTGGGGTCGGCAAGACCACCACATGCATCAACCTCGCCGCGTCACTGGTCGCGACCAAGCGCCGTGTGCTGTTGATCGATCTCGATCCCCAGGGCAATGCGACCATGGGCAGCGGTGTGGATAAACACAACCTGGAAAACTCCGTCTACGACCTGTTGATCGGCGAATGCGATCTGGGCGAGGCCATGCAGTTTTCCGAGCACGGTGGTTATCAACTGCTTCCGGCCAACCGTGATCTGACGGCGGGCGAAGTGGTTCTGCTGGAAATGCAGATGAAAGAGAGTCGTCTGCGCAATGCGCTGGCGCCTATCCGCGAGAATTACGATTACATTCTCATCGATTGCCCACCTTCGCTGTCGATGCTGACCCTGAACGCGCTGGTCGCGGCAGACGGCGTAATTATCCCCATGCAGTGCGAGTACTTTGCACTTGAAGGTCTCAGTGACCTTGTGGATAACATCAAGCGCATCGCTGAACTGCTCAACCCGCAGCTGAAAATCGAAGGCCTGCTGCGCACCATGTATGATCCGCGGCTGAGCCTGATCAACGACGTTTCGGCGCAGCTCAAGGAACACTTCGGTGAGCAGCTGTACGACACCGTGATACCGAGGAACATCCGCCTGGCCGAGGCACCGAGTTTCGGCATGCCGGTACTGGCGTATGACAAGTCGTCTCGTGGTGCGCTGGCCTATCTGGCCCTGGCAAGTGAACTGGTTCGTCGTCAACGTCGCGGCGCAAAAACCGCTCAGCCAACCTAAGGAATTCCCATGGCCGTCAAGAAACGAGGTCTCGGACGTGGGTTGGACGCACTTCTGAGCAGTCCAACCGTCAGTTCGCTGGAAGAACAGGCCGTCAAGGCCCCGCCAAGTGAGTTGCAGCATGTGCCGCTGGACCTGATCCAGCGCGGCAAGTACCAGCCGCGTCGTGACATGGACCCGCAGGCACTTGAAGAACTTGCGCAGTCGATCAAGTCGCAGGGCGTGATGCAGCCGATCGTGGTGCGTCCTATCGGTGACAACCGCTTCGAGATCATCGCGGGTGAGCGTCGCTGGCGTGCCAGCCAGCAGGCAGGTGTCGAGACGATCCCGGCGATGGTTCGCGATGTACCGGACGAAACCGCGATTGCGATGGCGCTGATCGAGAACATCCAGCGTGAGGACCTCAACCCGATCGAAGAGGCCATGGCGCTGCAGCGCTTGCAGCAGGAGTTTCAACTGACCCAGCAGCAGGTGGCTGATGCCGTCGGCAAGTCGCGAGTCAGTGTCGCCAACCTGTTACGCCTGATCGCCTTGCCGGAGGCCATCAAGACGATGCTGTCTCATGGCGATCTGGAAATGGGCCATGCGCGTGCATTGCTCGGACTGGGTGAAGATCGGCAGGTCGAAGGTGCGCGACATGTTGTCGCACGCGGGCTTACCGTACGCCAGACCGAAGCACTGGTCAGGCAGTGGCTGAGTGGCAAGGCAGAGGCCGCCGAGCCGGTGAAGACCGACCCGGACATCAGCCGCCTCGAACAGCGCCTGGCCGAGCGTCTGGGCTCTGCGGTGCAGATTCGTCACGGTCAGAAGGGCAAAGGGCAATTGGTTATCCGTTACAACTCGCTGGACGAGCTTCAGGGAGTGCTCGCTCACATCCGCTGAAACAATTGCTCTGTAGCGTATAGTCGGAAATCACTACCCGACTGTTGAATAGGGGCTTAACCGCCCCTATACTCTGCGCGCATTTTGTCGGCACAAATTATGCCAAGTTATTGATCATGGCGACCGACATCAAAGGAGCAGTTGCGATGGAATCCCGCATGCCAGACCGCTTGCCGTTCTATCGCCTAGCGGTTTTCCCGCTTTTGCTGGCTCAATTGATCGTGCTGCTCATGGCCGCATTGGTGCTGTGGCAGTGGCAAGGAGTCGTTGCAGGATATTCGGGACTCTGCGGAGGCCTGATAGCCTGGCTACCCAATTTATACTTTGCTCACAAGGCATTCCGGTTTTCCGGGGCCAGAGCAGCGCAAGCCATCGTTCGGTCGTTCTACGCCGGCGAGGCAGGCAAACTGATTTTCACGGCAGTGCTTTTTGCATTGACGTTCGCAGGTGTGAAGCCTTTGGCGCCGCTGGCTGTATTCGGCGTGTTCATGTTGATCCAGGTGGTCAACTGGTTCGCTCCCCTGCTTACGAGAACAAGACTTTCGAGACCTTAGGGCGTTTGAGGCAACCATGGCAGAGCAAACAGCTTCGGGCTATATCCAGCACCACTTGCAGAACCTTACATTCGGGCACCTGCCTAATGGCGAATGGGGCTTTGCCCACACCGCAGCGGAAGCCAAGGAAATGGGTTTCTGGGCCTTCCACGTCGATACCCTCGGCTGGTCGGTTGCGTTGGGTCTGATTTTCGTTCTGATCTTCCGCATGGCGGCCAAGAAGGCAACTTCCGGTCAGCCTGGCGCACTGCAGAACTTCGTCGAAGTTCTGGTCGAGTTCGTCGACGGCAGCGTGAAAGACAGCTTCCACGGCCGCAGCGCGGTCATCGCGCCACTGGCGTTGACCATTTTCGTCTGGGTATTCCTGATGAACGCGGTCGACCTGGTACCGGTGGACTGGATTCCACAGCTGGCAATGATGATTTCGGGTGACTCGCACATTCCGTTCCGTGCCGTTTCGACCACTGACCCGAACGCCACGCTGGGCATGGCCCTGTCCGTGTTCGCACTGATCATTTTCTACAGCATCAAGGTCAAGGGCATCGGCGGTTTCATCGGCGAGCTGACCCTTCACCCGTTTGGCAGCAAGAACCTGTTCGTTCAGGCGCTGTTGATCCCGGTCAACTTCCTGCTGGAATTCGTGACGCTCATCGCCAAGCCGATTTCCCTGGCTCTGCGTCTGTTCGGCAACATGTATGCTGGCGAGCTGGTCTTCATTCTGATCGCCGTGATGTTCGGCAGCGGTCTGTTGTGGCTCAGCGGTCTGGGTGTAGTGCTGCAGTGGGCGTGGGCTGTGTTCCACATCCTGATCATCACCCTGCAAGCGTTCATCTTCATGATGCTGACCATCGTCTACCTGTCGATGGCTCACGAAGATAACCATTGAGATTCGTCTCAGGACGCGTCTGATGACCGTCTCGCCTGTGGCGAGGCGGTGCCCGCGAGGGCTGATGTAGAAACGATTTTGTTTTACCGCTTCAATTAAAAAAACCTAACCAATACGACGTAAAAGTCGGGAGGAAAGATGGAAACTGTAGTTGGTCTAACCGCTATCGCTGTTGCACTGTTGATCGGCCTGGGCGCACTGGGTACTGCAATCGGTTTCGGCCTGTTGGGCGGCAAGTTCCTGGAAGGCGCAGCGCGTCAGCCGGAAATGGTTCCAATGCTGCAAGTTAAAATGTTCATCGTTGCGGGCTTGCTCGACGCCGTGACCATGATCGGTGTTGGTATCGCTCTGTTCTTCACCTTTGCGAACCCCTTCGTTGGTCAACTCGCTGGCTGATCACTCGAATTTTCGAGTTGATTGGTGTGATGGACAACGAACGAGCGAGGTGTTGGCGTGAACATTAATGCAACCCTGATTGGCCAGTCCGTTGCGTTCTTCATTTTTGTGATTTTCTGCATGAAGTTCGTGTGGCCTCCGGTCATCGCGGCTTTGCACGAACGTCAGAAGAAGATCGCGGATGGACTGGACGCTGCTTCCCGAGCAGCTCGCGACCTGGAGCTGGCCCAAGAAAAAGCGGGTCAACAACTGCGCGAAGCTAAAGCTCAAGCAGCCGAGATCATTGAGCAAGCCAAGAAACGCGGTACTCAGATTGTCGACGAAGCCCGTGAAACGGCACGCGTTGAAGCTGACCGTGTGAAGGCTCAGGCTCATGCCGAGATCGAGCAGGAACTGAACGGTGTCAAAGACGCCTTGCGCGCCCAGTTGGGTAGCCTGGCAGTCAATGGCGCAGAGAAGATCCTGGGTGCCACAATCGATCAAAACGCGCACGCGGAGCTGGTTAACAAACTGGCTGCTGAAATTTAAGCGAGGGCGATCATGGCAGAACTGACCACGTTGGCCCGACCTTACGCGAAGGCGGCCTTCGAGCATGCGCAGGCCCACCAGCAGCTGGCCAATTGGTCAGCCATGCTCGGCCTGGCTGCTGCGGTGTCACAAGATGACACCATGCAGCGCATGCTCAAGGCCCCGCGACTGACGAGCGCACAAAAGGCCACCACTTTTATTGAAGTGTGTGGCGAAAAGTTCGATGCCAAGGCACAGAATTTCATTCACGTCGTTGCTGAAAACGACCGCCTCCCGCTCTTGCCGGAGATCGCCGAACTGTTCGACCTGTACAAGGCCGAGCAGGAAAAATCGGTCGATGTGGATGTCACCAGTGCTTTCGCATTGAACCAAGAACAGCAAGACAAACTCGCCAAGGTTCTCAGTGCACGGCTCGGCCGGGAAGTGCGCCTGCATGCTGCGGAGGATGCCTCTCTTATAGGGGGTGTCGTCATCCGCGCCGGCGACCTGGTTATCGATGGCTCAGTTCGTGGCAAGATCGCGAAACTAGCCGAAGCATTGAAATCTTGAGTTTGAAGGGGCAGCAGAGCAATGCAGCAACTCAATCCTTCCGAAATAAGTGAAATCATCAAGGGTCGCATCGACAAGCTCGATGTAACCTCCCAAGCCCGTAACGAAGGCACAGTCGTCAGCGTGTCTGACGGTATCGTGCGGATTCATGGTCTGGCCGACGTAATGTACGGCGAAATGATCGAGTTTCCGGGCGGCGTCTACGGTATGGCGCTGAACCTTGAGCAAGACTCCGTGGGTGCCGTTGTACTGGGCGCTTACACGACTCTGGCTGAAGGCATGAGCGCCAAGTGCACTGGCCGCATCCTCGAGGTTCCGGTGGGTAAGGAACTGCTGGGTCGCGTTGTCGATGCACTGGGTAACCCAGTTGACGGCAAAGGTCCGCTGAACAACACCGAGACCGATGCGGTCGAGAAAGTTGCTCCAGGCGTGATCTGGCGTAAGTCGGTAGACCAGCCTGTACAGACTGGCTACAAGGCTGTCGATGCCATGATTCCTGTCGGCCGTGGCCAGCGTGAGCTGATCATCGGTGACCGTCAGATCGGTAAAACCGCTCTGGCCATCGACGCAATCATCAACCAGAAGAACAGCGGCATCTTCTGCGTCTACGTAGCGATCGGTCAGAAGCAATCGACCATCGCCAACGTTGTTCGCAAGCTCGAAGAAAACGGCGCACTGGCTAACACCATCGTCGTGGCTGCAAGTGCTTCCGAATCCGCTGCGCTGCAGTTCCTTGCACCGTACTCGGGTTGCACCATGGGCGAGTTCTTCCGCGACCGCGGTGAAGACGCGTTGATCGTTTATGACGATCTGTCCAAGCAAGCAGTGGCTTACCGCCAGATTTCCCTGCTGCTGCGCCGTCCACCAGGCCGTGAAGCTTACCCAGGCGACGTGTTCTATCTCCACTCCCGTCTGCTGGAGCGCGCATCGCGTGTTTCCGAAGAGTACGTAGAGAAGTTCACCAACGGCGCAGTGACCGGCAAAACCGGTTCCCTGACCGCACTGCCGATCATCGAAACCCAGGCTGGCGACGTTTCCGCGTTCGTTCCGACCAACGTGATTTCCATCACCGACGGTCAGATCTTCCTGGAATCGGCCATGTTCAACTCCGGCATCCGTCCGGCTGTGAACGCCGGTGTTTCGGTATCCCGTGTGGGTGGTGCCGCTCAGACCAAGATCATCAAGAAGCTTTCCGGTGGTATCCGTACCGCTCTGGCTCAGTACCGTGAACTGGCGGCATTCGCCCAGTTCGCTTCTGACCTGGACGAGGCGACCCGCAAGCAACTTGAGCATGGTCAGCGCGTTACCGAGCTGATGAAGCAGAAGCAATACGCACCAATGTCGATCGCTGACATGGCGCTGTCGCTGTATGCCGCTGAGCGTGGGTTCCTGACTGACGTCGAAATCACCAAGATCGGCAGCTTTGAACAAGCGCTGATTGCTTACTTCAACCGCGATCACGCCGATTTGATGGCGAAGATCAACGTGAAGGGTGACTTCAATGACGAAATCGATTCTGGCATGAAAGCCGGCATCGAGAAGTTCAAGGCCACCCAAACCTGGTAAGCCGCAGCGGGGGCCGCAAGGCTCCCGCTTGCTAACCTGATAGGTGTTACATGGCAGGCGCAAAAGAGATTCGCAGCAAGATTGCGAGCATCAAAAGCACGCAAAAGATCACCAGCGCCATGGAAAAAGTGGCGGTTAGCAAAATGCGCAAGGCTCAAATGCGCATGGCTGCTAGCCGTCCTTACGCGGAGCGCATTCGTCAGGTGATTGGTCATCTGGCAAACGCCAACCCGGAGTACCGCCACCCGTTCATGATCGAGCGCCCTGTTAAGCGCGTCGGTTATGTCGTAGTGAGCAGTGACCGTGGTCTGTGTGGTGGCTTGAATACCAACCTGTTCAAGACTCTGGTCAAGGACATGGCGGTGAACCGTGAAAACGGTGTAGAGATCGATCTGTGCGTGGTCGGCAGCAAAGGTGCGGCATTTTTCCGCAACTTCGGCGGTAACGTCGTCGCTGCGATCAGCCACCTGGGCGAAGAGCCGTCGATCAACGACTTGATCGGCAGCGTCAAGGTGATGCTGGATGCCTACCTGGATGGCCGTATTGATCGCCTGTCCGTGGTATCCAACAAGTTCATCAACACCATGACCCAGCAACCAACAGTGGAGCAATTGATTCCGCTGGTGGCAACCCCGGATCAAGGGCTCAAGCACCACTGGGACTATCTCTACGAACCCGATGCCAAAGAGCTGCTAGACGGCCTTATGGTTCGCTACGTGGAATCGCAGGTGTACCAGGCGGTGGTCGAGAACAACGCAGCTGAACAAGCAGCGCGGATGATCGCGATGAAGAACGCCACAGACAACGCCGGTGATTTGATCAGCGATTTGCAACTGATCTACAACAAGGCGCGTCAGGCAGCGATCACCCAAGAGATCTCGGAAATCGTCGGCGGCGCTGCCGCGGTTTAACGGTTCAAATATTAGAGGAACCAGCTAATGAGTAGCGGACGTATCGTTCAAATCATCGGCGCCGTGATCGACGTGGAATTCCCACGCGATAGCGTACCGAGTATCTACAACGCGCTGGAAGTTCAGAGCGCGGCAGGAACCACCCTGGAAGTTCAGCAGCAGCTGGGTGACGGCGTGGTTCGTACCATTGCGATGGGCTCCACCGAGGGCTTGAAGCGTGGTCTGGAAGTAACAGACTCTGGCGCAGCCATCTCCGTACCGGTCGGTAAAGCGACGCTGGGCCGGATCATGGACGTACTGGGCAACCCGATCGACGAAGCTGGCCCGATCGCCACCGAAGAGCGCTGGGGCATTCACCGTCCTGCACCGTCCTTCGCTGAGCAGGCAGGCGGCAACGACCTTCTGGAAACCGGCATCAAGGTTATCGACCTGGTCTGCCCGTTCGCCAAAGGCGGTAAAGTCGGTCTGTTCGGTGGTGCCGGTGTCGGCAAGACCGTAAACATGATGGAGCTGATCCGTAACATCGCCATCGAGCACAGCGGTTATTCCGTGTTCGCCGGTGTGGGTGAGCGTACTCGTGAGGGTAACGACTTCTACCACGAGATGAAGGACTCCAACGTTCTGGACAAAGTGGCACTGGTCTACGGTCAGATGAACGAGCCGCCGGGTAACCGTCTGCGCGTAGCACTGACCGGCCTGACCATGGCCGAGAAGTTCCGTGACGAAGGTAACGACGTTCTGCTGTTCGTCGACAACATCTATCGTTACACCCTGGCCGGTACCGAAGTATCCGCACTGCTGGGCCGTATGCCTTCCGCAGTAGGTTACCAGCCGACCCTGGCTGAAGAGATGGGCACTCTGCAAGAGCGCATCACTTCCACCAAGAATGGTTCGATCACCTCGATCCAGGCCGTATACGTACCAGCGGATGACTTGACTGACCCGTCGCCAGCGACCACGTTTGCCCACTTGGACGCCACCGTCGTACTGTCCCGTGACATCGCCTCCCTGGGTATCTACCCGGCGGTAGATCCACTGGACTCGACTTCGCGCCAGCTGGACCCGAACGTCATTGGCCAGGAACACTACGACACCGCTCGCGGCGTTCAGTACGTGTTGCAGCGCTACAAAGAGCTGAAAGACATCATCGCGATCCTGGGGATGGACGAGCTGTCGGAGACCGACAAGCAGTTGGTTAACCGTGCTCGTAAGATCCAGCGCTTCCTGTCCCAGCCTTTCTTCGTGGCAGAAGTCTTCACCGGTGCTTCGGGTAAATACGTTTCCCTGAAAGACACCATTGCTGGCTTCAAAGGCATCCTCAACGGTGACTACGACCACCTGCCAGAACAAGCGTTCTACATGGTCGGCGGCATCGAAGAAGCGATCGAGAAAGCCAAGAAACTGTAATCCCGGCGCCCGGCAACGGGCGCTATTAGGTTGAGGCAAGCAAATGGCTATGACAGTCCATTGCGACATCGTCAGCGCGGAAGGGGAAATCTTCTCCGGTCTGGTCGAGATGGTGATTGCGCACGGCAACCTGGGTGATATCGGTATCGCTCCAGGCCACGCGCCGCTGATCACTGATCTGAAGCCGGGCCCGATCCGCTTGATCAAGCAGGGTGGGGAAGCCGAGGTGTTCTACATCTCTGGTGGTTTCCTTGAAGTTCAGCCGAACATGGTCAAGGTGCTTGCCGATACTGTGCAACGTGCTGCCGACCTGGATGAAGCTTCTGCTCAGGCGGCCGTACTGGCTGCAGAGAAGGCCCTGAACGAGAAGGGCGCAGATTTCGATTACGGATCTGCAACTGCTCGTCTGGCCGAGGCTGCAGCTCAGCTGCGCACCGTTCAGCAAATTCGCAAGAAGTTCGGCGGCTAACCCTGCTGCACTCGATGCGCGATTGAGAAAAAGGGTAGCCTCGGCTACCCTTTTTCTTTTTTCAGATTTCCTCTTTCAAGTCAGCCCGTCTTCGGTCCGGTTGCCGCTCAGTTGGTAGTCCTATCATGTCTCTCGATATCGTTATTCTCGCTGCTGGCCAAGGTACCCGGATGCGTTCCGCGCTGCCGAAGGTTCTGCACCCCGTGGCCGGCAATTCCATGCTGGGTCATGTTATCCACAGCGCACGTCAGTTATCCCCAAGTGGAATACACGTCGTGATCGGGCACGGCGCCGATGCCGTGCGTGAACAGCTGGCAGCCGATGACTTGAATTTCGTGATGCAGGACAAGCAACTCGGTACCGGCCATGCGGTTGCTCAGGCGCTGCCCGCGCTCACGGCTGACACCGTATTGATTCTTTATGGCGATGTACCGTTGATCGAAGTGGAAACACTTTCGCGCCTGCTCGAACTGGTTAACCCGCAGCAACTGGGTCTGCTGACCGTTACGCTGGATGACCCGACCGGTTACGGCCGTATCGTTCGCGACGATCAGAATCGTGTCTGTGCCATCGTCGAGCATAAAGACGCGAGTGACGCGCAGAAGGCTATCACCGAAGGCAATACCGGAATTCTCGCGGTGCCTGCCGCTCATCTCGCTGATTGGCTGGGGCGGCTGTCCAACAACAATGCCCAGGGTGAGTATTACCTCACCGACGTGATCGCCATGGCGGCTAACGACGGCCTGGTGGTTGCCACAGAGCAGCCCCACGACGCGATGGAAGTGCAGGGCGCCAATGATCGCAAGCAGCTTTCCGAGCTGGAACGTCATTACCAGATGCGCGAAGCCCGTCGTCTGATGGCGGCTGGCGTGACCCTGCGCGACCCTGCGCGCTTCGATGTGCGCGGTGAAGTCAGCGTCGGGCGCGACGTGCTGATCGATATCAATGTGATTCTTGAAGGCAAGGTCGTGATCGAGGATGACGTGGTCATCGGTCCGAACTGCGTCATCAAGGACAGCACCCTGCGCAAGGGTGTCGTCGTTAAAGCCAACAGCCACATCGAAGGCGCAATCCTGGGTGAGGGCAGTGATGCAGGTCCGTTTGCGCGCCTGCGACCAGGCAGCGTGCTGGGTGCCAAGGCGCATGTGGGTAACTTTGTCGAGCTCAAGAATGCGAACCTCGGCGAGGGTGCCAAGGTCGGCCACCTGACGTACCTGGGCGACGCCGAAGTTGGCGCACGCACCAATATCGGTGCCGGCACCATTACCTGTAACTATGATGGTGCCAACAAGCACAAGACCACGTTGGGTGCAGACGTCTTCATTGGTTCCAACAACTCTCTGGTTGCGCCTGTGGATATCCTGGACGGTGCGACGACTGCAGCCGGTTCGACCATCACCCAGAACGTTCCTGCTGAACAACTCGGCGTAGCCCGCGCCCGCCAACGCAATATCGAAGGCTGGAAGCGGCCGGTGAAAATCAGGAAAGACTGAGTTATCCACAGCGTCTGATGACCCGCGTGCCAATGCTCGGCATTGGCACGCGTGGGAATGCCGTTCCTGACGCTTCGCGTCAAACCCCAGGCTCAAAAGCCGGTGTCACGAGTATTTGATAGAAATTGCGCCGCCCCATCCCGAAACCTTGACCAAACCCCAAAAATAGGTTTTGATTGCCTTCGTTATCTTTCGAAACGAAACTTAAGGCAGTCATGTCGAAGCGTAATACACCACAACGTCGCCACAACATTCTCGCCCTGCTCAATGAGCAAGGTGAAGTCAGTGTGGACGACTTGGCAAGACGCTTTGAAACTTCCGAAGTTACGATTCGAAAGGACCTGGCTGCGCTTGAAACCAACGGCCTGCTGTTGCGCCGCTACGGGGGCGCCGTGTCGCTTCCCCATGAGCTTATAAGCGATGGCAGTCAGCCGGTTTCCCGTTACAAACAGGCCATCGCCCGTGCTGCGGTTTGCAGAATTCGCGAGCACGCCAGAATCATCGTCGACAGCGGCAGCACCACGGCTGCATTGATTCCTGAGCTGGGCCAGCAACCCGGCCTGGTGGTCATGACCAATTCCCTGCATGTTGCGCGCGCCCTGACCGAGCTGGAACACGAACCGGTCCTGTTGATGACGGGCGGAACGTGGGACCCGCACTCGGAGTCTTTTCAGGGGCAGGTCGCAGAGCAGGTACTGCGCTCCTACGACTTTGATCAGCTGTTCATCGGTGCCGACGGCATCGATCTGGTGCGTGGCACCACCACCTTCAACGAGCTGCTGGGCTTGAGCCGGGTCATGGCGGAAGTCGCCCGGGAAGTGGTGGTCATGGTCGAAGCCGACAAGGTCGGTCGCAAGATCCCCAATCTGGAGCTGCCCTGGAGCAGTATCCACACCCTTATTACTGATGATCGCCTGCCCAGTGAGGCACGCGATCAGATACAGGCCCGCGGCATCAATCTGATTTGTGCTGCTGTCAGCTAGGAGATAACCATGTGTGGAATCGTCGGCGCCGTTGCTGAACGTAATATCACGGCCATTTTGCTCGAAGGCCTCAAGCGCCTTGAATACCGCGGCTATGACAGCGCGGGCGTGGCAGTCTTCAGCAACGAAGGCATCCTTGAGCGCCGTCGTCGCTCGGGCAAGGTCTGTGAACTGGAACAGGCACTTGCCGGCGAGCCGCTGATCGGCCGTCTGGGCATCGCCCACACGCGTTGGGCAACCCACGGCGCCCCGTGTGAGCGTAACGCCCACCCACATTTCTCGGCCAACACGCTGGCAGTTGTCCACAACGGCATCATCGAGAATCACGAAGCGCTGCGTGAACAGCTGAAAGGCCTGGGTTACGTCTTCGCATCCGATACCGACACCGAAGTCATCGTCCATCTGCTGCACCACAAGCTCAAGGACACCGCCGATCTGGCGGTTGCCCTGAAAGCTGCGGTGAAAGAGCTTCATGGCGCCTATGGTCTTGCGGTCATCAATGCCGCGCAGCCGGATCGCCTGCTGGCAGCCCGCAGTGGCAGCCCGCTGGTTGTCGGCATAGGCTTGGGTGAACACTTCCTGGCCTCCGACCAACTGGCGCTGCGTCAGGTCACCGACCGTTTCATGTACCTGGAAGAGGGCGACATCGCCGAGATCCGTCGCGACAGCGTGCAGATCTGGAACGTCGACGGTGTGTCGGTCGAGCGCGAAGTGGTGCAATACCATGAAGGCGCCGAAGCCGCCGACAAGGGCGAGTACCGCCACTTCATGCTCAAGGAAATTCACGAGCAGCCCAAGGTCGTACAGCGCACCCTCGAAGGTCGTCTGGGGCAGCAGCAAGTGCTGGTCCACGCATTCGGCCCACAGGCTGCCGAGCTGTTCGCCAAAGTACGCAACGTTCAGATCGTGGCCTGTGGAACCAGCTACCACGCCGGCATGGTCGCGCGTTACTGGCTTGAAGGCCTGGCCGGCATCCCTTGCCAGGTCGAAGTGGCCAGCGAGTTCCGCTATCGCAAGGTAGTGGTTCAGCCGGACACCCTGTTCGTCTCGATCTCGCAGTCCGGTGAAACCGCCGACACCCTGGCAGCGCTGCGCAACGCCAAGGAACTGGGCTTTCTGGCCAGCCTGGCGATCTGTAACGTGGGCATCAGCTCACTGGTGCGGGAATCCGACCTGACCCTGCTGACCCAGGCCGGTCCGGAAATTGGCGTGGCATCGACCAAAGCTTTCACCACCCAGCTGGTCGCCTTGTTGCTGCTAACCCTGTCCCTGGGTCAGGTCAAGGGATCGCTGGAGGAGGGCGTCGAAGCGCAGCTGGTCGAAGAACTGCGTCGCCTGCCAACCCGCCTCGGCGAAGCGCTGGCAATGGACGGCACGGTCGAGAAAGTCGCCGAACTGTTCGCCGAGAAGCACCACACCCTGTTCCTTGGGCGCGGCGCACAGTTCCCGGTGGCAATGGAAGGCGCACTCAAGCTCAAAGAGATTTCCTACATCCACGCCGAAGCCTACCCGGCCGGCGAACTCAAGCACGGCCCGCTGGCGCTGGTCGACGCCGACATGCCAGTCGTCACCGTCGCACCAAACAACGAACTGTTGGAGAAACTCAAATCCAACCTGCAGGAAGTGCGCGCACGCGGCGGCGAGTTGATCGTATTCGCCGATGAGCAAGCCGGCATGAAGAACGGCGAAGGCACCCACGTCATCGCCATGCCACACATCATCGATGCTTTGGCACCGATTCTGTACACCATCCCGCTGCAGTTGCTTTCGTATTATGTGGCTGTGCTGAAAGGGACGGATGTGGATCAACCGCGGAATCTGGCGAAGTCGGTGACGGTGGAGTGAGTTATCCACAGGGGTTATGATTTTGATTTTTGATAATTAAAACTGTCGCATGTGAATTAAATCTGTCGCAGGTTTCTCCAAAATAGTTTCTCGCCCCATCACTTAGACAGCCCTCTTTGCCTCTCGGGGTCCGTTCGCGTCGCTGACGACGTGACGGACCCTATTCGCTCTGTTAGATGCCGACTAGCTGTACCTGAGTTAAAAATCTTATGCGGCCAAAAATACAACCCAATGAGTCACTTCGTTCTTATGTCGAACGCAGCATATTTTTGAGTTTTGGCCACCCTGATAAAGTAATCAGCGATGCGTCAAAGTTTGTGATGAAAAATGGAAATGTTCGAGCAATTGCAGAGTATCTCGGGTGGGATGGGTGCTATGGGTTCAATTGGTTAATCCATAATCACACTAGTTATCCGTTGAAATCTTTATTCAAAAGCGATATTGCGGACTTTTCTTATCCGGGTACAAAATTTGAACTCTATAATAACTTTATAGAGAATGAAGAAAGGAAGCCTGCGTTTTGTCCGAGTGGTGTTAAAGACGACATGAAAAAGCATGGGTTTTCCTACTGGCGCCGCATACCAAATTTTATAAATGTCTGCGCTACTCATAAGTTAACACTTGTAGTTGATTGTCCATTTTGCGGTGTAACACTTTCTGAGCATGGCGCTGGTAAGGGATTTAGGTCTATGTAGGAAGGCTGCAAAGGTCGAAATTTTTCGGAAATACAAGCCCGGAGTTCCGGCGGCAAGGGATAGTTGCAGGTGTAGCAGCGATTGTTCTCACGCATAGGTCCGCCAATGAAGATGCTAACTGGGCCATTGACGTTTGTGACAGGGGAGTGATGACGCCAGAATGTGCAGAGTTCTTCGTGCGCAGTTCCCATCTTTTGCATCACCCGGTGCTCTACATTACCCGTGGTCTGGTGGCATTGCTTGACGAATCTCCCCTCGGGAAAGACGCGCATTCCCTGCTAGTCAGGCTTTCTGCGCATCCATACGAGCAGATTTGTGTAGAGGCAATTGGAGGGATGTTGAGGTCTTGGAACCGGCTGCCAGAGGTAGCGTGGTCAGCACTTGACCTGGCGGTATCATTAGCAATGACTGAGCATCATCCGTTCACGATACCTGAGGAAGAGAAAGAAAGGCTTAGCCGAGCTCGCATTTCGCTTTTGATATCGAAAGCGTTGCACTGGGTCAACTCCTCCGAGCGAGAACCTAAAGAGCTTCCTCAAATGCCTCCGGCTTGGGTACCTGTCGCAGACGAGGCTCCATTGAAAAGAATGGTTCGTGGGCGAGTAATCACCGCAGAGTGGGATTATCCATCAGTTGAGCCCAACATTGATTGGTTAGGAAAAATCCTTAGTTACATCCCACTCGAGGCAGCACTGTCAGACCTACAGCGCAAGCCGCTCTTGTTGGCATGGTGCGACGATTTGGTTCTGTGGACGATTGAGCGTGTTTACCCTTCGTGGGCAATAAAAGAAGGGAGGCCAAACCGTGAGGAAAAGGCGTCGGATCTATTTGTATGGAGGCGTTGCCTCTTCGGGTTTCTCGGGAAACTGTCTCTTTTCATCAGTACCGCGGAAAGCTCTACACGGTTTATTGAGCCAGCTGCTGCCACAAGCGATAAAATCTTTACCTCCCTGATGGTCAGTTACCAAGAGAGTTTGATTTGTAGCTTGCTTGATGAGGCCGAGCTCTCAGATGTTCCGTTGACGCTGCTCAGGCTGATAGTGTCGAGGATGATTGCCTGCGAAAGCTTCCGGTACTCTGGCAGGTACGGTTCTCTTTCAGATTCCGACTTATCTACCATGGTTAGAGAAGTATTCTTTGTCGAGATCGAGAATGCAGGTGGCGCGGCGCGATTTGCCAACGGAGACTGGCGTGAGCTCCCTGCGGTTTTTGACGTCACGGCACCTTTACTGAATGCCCATGGGAGTGTGGCGGTGGTAGCTGATGCATTTGTAACCCAGTGCGAGCGTGCGTTTGAACATTACCCCCTAGATCGTTTTGCTGCACAGCTAGATATCGTTCTCACTCAAGCCGACGGCGTGCCGGCGGGGTGGCGGGATAGGACTCTACCCGCAAGAATCGCCAATCTCATTCAAAGGTTTTCCGAGAAGGTGTCCCCGCTTCCTAATGAGACGGCACAGGTCCTGCTGCGAGGACTTGATGCTCTAGTGGACATGGGAAATCGCCGCGCAGCGGCAGTGCAGGTCACTGAAGCATTCAAAACCGTGAGGATTACTTGAGAGAACAAAGCTCTTAGGGGAGCCAGAGACAGTCTGGAAACGGGGCTCGACTGCACCCGACGTGGCAGGGAAACGTGTGATTGGCCGGCTATCAGGTCGTGAAGCGGGCTACCGAATGCCAGGGGAACTCAGTGATGGAGTGGGCGGGGGGAGATTTGGCTTCTCGCCAACCCACCCGTCCTCTAGCTTGATGACCTCAAACACCCATCACTGCTGGCTGCGACAGATTTAATTCCCTAGAGCTTGATCTCGAGGCGCCGATTTTGGCCTTTGCGACAGTTTTGCGTTGCTTTGTTGCCGCTGACCGAAAACTGACCCAGTAGAGGCTCTTCTGCCGACTGAAAACTGACCCGGGTGTTCAACTGCTTCTGCTCACTTTTCGAGCAGGAGAACACAGGGTGATCAGCATGGAAATGTTGCTAAAAATCCGGCGGATGTACTTCCGCGACAAGCTCTCGCTGCATCAGATAGCCAAGCGTACCCTGCTGTCGAGAAACACCATCCGAAAATGGGTCAGAGCGCCCGAAGCCACTCAGCCAGCGTACCAACGGTGCGCAACCTTCAATAAGCTCAGTCTTTTTCACGAGACCTTGGAGCAGGCGCTCCAGGCCGATTCGTTCCGGCCAAAACACAACCGCAGGAGCGCCAAAGCACTTTTTGAGCAAATCAAGGCCGAGGGTTATGACGGCGGTTACAGCCAGCTCACGGCGTTTGTGCGCTCTTGGCGAGGCGAGCAAGGCAAGTTTTTACGCGCTTTTGTACCGCTGACGTTTGCGCTCGGTGAGGCCTTTCAATTTGACTGGAGCGAAGAAGGTCTGTTGATCGGTGGTCTTTTTCGACGTATCCAGGTCTCCCACATGAAGCTGTGCGCCAGCCGCGCATTCTGGTTGGTTGCGTACCCCAGCCAAGGCCACGGGATGCTGTTTGATGCCCATAACTCCGGCCGAGAAAAAGCAGAAGCCCAAGCGCACCGCATTGCCGCTTATGCAGACTTGACCCTGCTGCCGAGATTTCGCTGACCAAAGCTTCTACTTCGTAAAGCGGTAGCAGGTCTGACTTTGGGTTAACTCCTTATGGGGCAACGTCAGGTCGGCAGATGGGTCAATTCTGCATCAGCGATAACACCGGGCTTCAGATTCGGGAATTTCTTATCTGTCGATGCCCGGAATCGTAATTCAGCCTTCGCTATTCATTGCCCGCCATCATCCCACGGCTCGTAGCGCCAACCTGTTGGTTGCCAGATGAACTGGTGCGTCAATTCCAAGGCCTGCAGAAAATCAGGATCGTGAGCACTCACTATGAGCGCGCCTTTGAATTGTCCGAGCAACTGCTCGACTGCTTCCAAGGCCGCGATGTCGAGATGGTTGTTCACTTCGTCGAGCAGCAACAGTTGCGTCTGTTCGGGGCCGCCTGCCAGCCAGGCGAGCGTTGCGCGCAGGCGCTCGCCACCACTGAGCCGACCGAATGGCGTAGCCATCTGCCGAGCGTCGAGCCCGGCGTTGGCGAAGACCTGGCGAAAGCGGCCCTCCTCGACAGTGCCCAGCTCATTGCGTAGCACCTGCTCGATACTGTGCTCGGGGTCGAAGGTTTGAGCGTGCTGGTCGATCAGGTGAGTGCGTAAGATATGCCGGGCGATGCCGCTGGCGGGCGCCAGTTGCCCGGCTATCACCTTCAGCAGGGTTGATTTTCCGCAGCCGTTCGGCCCGATCACCGCGACTCGCATCGGGCCGTGCAGGGTGAGATCGATGAAGCGGCTGTCGGGGGGGCCGTAGGGGAGCTCGCAGTGTTCGAGCGTGACCACTTGGGTCGCGTTGGCGACCAGGCCGGTCGGGGCAAGCAGTTGGCTTGGGCGTACCGGCTCGACGTTCGCATTGGCCTGGTCGACCCGCTCTCGCGCCATTTGGCTCAGACGCGCCTGCTGGATGCGCTGATGGCCGCTGTGTTGCTCGGCGCGCTCTGCCTGCGCATTGGCGACGATGGCCGGGGTGCCTGTGGCACGCGCCACCTTACGACCATGACTGGCACTTTGCACTTCGCGCTGGCGGGCCATGGTGATCTGCTGCTCGACGCTGTCGCGTGCCGCGCGTGCCCTGACCAATGCAGCCTGTGCGTTGTCCTGCTCGGCCTGGCGCTGCTCGCGATAGTTGTTGTAGCCGCCGCTGTATTGAACCAGCGCGTCGCTGCGAAGCTCGAGGATACGATCGGCATGTTCCAGCAGCGCCCGGTCGTGGGAGATGACAATGCGGGTTTCCTTGCCTTGGCGCAGCTCTTTGCTCAACTGCTCGCGGGCCTGGCGATCCAGATGGTTGGTGGGCTCGTCGAGTATCAATACCCGCGCGCCGCCGAGGCGCAGACCGGCGAGCATCAGGCGTACAGTCTCGCCTCCGCTCAAGGCCTCGCTTGCGCGATCAAGCGGCAGATGTGCTAGGCCCAAGCGCGTCAGACAGGCGTGGATATCGCCCGGCAGGTTCCAGCGGTCGTCGATCAGGTCGAACAGCGCTGGGTCGCAGGCGCCCGCCTCGACCTCTGCCAAGGCCTGCAAAGCGTTATGTACCCCCAGCAGGTCGGCAACGGTCCCGTCGATAGGCCCTAGCCATTGCGGCAAATAACCGACACTGCCAGCACACTGGACGCTGCCTTCGCTCGCGGTCAGGCGACCCGCCATGATCTGCGCCAACATCGATTTGCCGCTGCCGTTGGGCCCGACGATGCCGGTGAACTGCCTGGAGAACGTTGCGTTGAGCCCCGAGAACAGCGGCCTGCCGTCTGGCAGGCGCAAGGTCAGGTCTTTGATGATCAAGGTGGCGTTGTCGCTACTCATCTCGATCTCTTCCCAAAACCAGGATGACCCAGCTCAGGGCCAGCGCAGCCACGCTCAACGAGGCCAGCAGCAGATTGCCCCAGACGCCGATTATCCCGCCGAGCAACGCCGTGACGGCTGCGGCGCCGGCAGCCAGTGAAGCGGCGATGCCCAGCACCGTGCCACGCAGGCTTGACTGCTCGCATGCCAAGGCATGCCCGATCAAAGCAGTGTAGGCCACCCCATAGGCGATCGCGGCAAGCGCACCGAAAACCAGGGCAAGCGAGTTGTCGAGCGTGGCCGCTAGCAATGCGCAGCTTACCACCAGCATGGGGATGGCAGCGCGCGCGATCTGTGGCGCTGGATACCGGGTTTGCAATGCTCCGGCCACCCAGATGAAGGCGATGCACATGCCGATCCCGACCACTGTTAGCAGTAGGCTGATGCTGCCTACGGTCTGGCTCTGGCGTGCGAGCATCCAGGGCAAGTACTGGTAGAAGAGATTCCAGCCGATTTGCAGCCAGAGTAGTGCAAACAATGGTCTGCGCGTGGCTGGCGAGGTGAAGCCGTTCAAGACCTGTCTGATCAGCGATGGGCCCGTTGTTGCAGCCGGAGCTGGGGTAGAGGTCAGCAAGAAGGCCATCAACAGGCACAGCACGCTGAGGGTCAGCGCGACCTGCAAGGGCAGGAGCAGGCTAGCTCCCGGTGTATGAGCTGCTAGCAGGATGCCCGTGAGCGCGGGACCGGTGAAAAACCCCGCAGTCATGGCAAACATTACCCAGCCAATGCGTTTCATTGCGCTGTCGGGGGTCTGGACCAGCATGGCCTGTGCTACCGGGACGCTACCGGCGAAGGTGCCTCCCAGCAAGCGCCCGGCGATCAGCAAGCCCACGCTGCCCACGCTCACGGCCCAAGTGCTCAGGGCATAACCGGCGACCGACCCTGTCACCGCAAGCAGAAGCGTTGGGCGCCGCCCGATGCGGTCTGAAAGCGCACCCAGCAGAGGCGCGCCCACCATCATCGCAAAGGCGTAGCCTGCCAACAGCACGCCGTAGAGCCAGGCGGTCCGAGCGGCAGTAGGTGCGCTGCCGAAAACCACCCCCGCAGGGTCGCCCGGGTCGAGCAGCATCGGTAGCATCGGCAGCAGCAATGCCGTGCCCAGGCCGTCGATGAAAATGATCATCAGCAGGATCAAGGGCGCGGCCTTGGCAGTGGCGGGTGTCTGCGAGAGAACGGCGGTCATGGCTGGCTCCTTGCGAAAAAGGTGCGAGTGGGCATGGTGTCAGGTGCGGCAATCCGAGTCATTCGCCGTAGGTCCTCAGGTAGCGGCCATCGAGAAAGCGTTGGCTCAGCGCCAGGTAATCGCATCGCTCCGACTGCGCCATGGTTTCGAAGAACAACATCTCGCGGGTGATCAGTTCCACACCGTGGCGTGACATGCGGGAGAGCGCGACCTCGTGATCCAGGACGCTGCGGGACGCCACTGCGTCTACCACAACCGAAACCTGGTCACCGCGTGCGCGTAGCGCCAGTGCCGATTGCAGGATACACACGTGGGTTTCCACACCCGCGAAAATCCAGTGATTGCCGGGCGTAGCGGTACGGAAGATGTCGATCCCCCGTTCATCGAGCACATTGAAGTGGCATTTGGAGAATGTTGTGCAAACACCTGCTGCCTTGCGTAGTCGTGCTGGCAGCGCGCCCAGCTTTTCATGGCAAACTAGAGCAACGGGCAGCTCGATTTCCTGGGCAAGCTCCGCCAGCCAGCAGCAATGCTCCAGCACGCGGCTAGCGTCCTGGATCATGGGCAGCAGATCGACTTGCATGTTGTTGATGATCAGGGTTTTTTTGCCATGGGCACGGGAAGGGATCGAAGATGTCATGCAAGCCTCATTGCAAGTAATGGCGCATCACGCGCGGTGCGAGACGCTCGACGGCGCCCATTTTTTCGGCGATGCGCAGCAGGCGCTGGTCCAGTTGGCGTATCAGTTTCCCGGACGCCGATTCAACGCCCATCAGGTCCTTGACCAGCTCGAACTGGATGCGTGCACTGGCATTGCTGCCTTGGTCCACTGACGCGCCGAAACGCTGGGCCAGCACCAGACCTGAGGTCAGGGCGCCTTCATGGCCGCCATAGGAGAAGTCGGTTCCGCAGTACCAGATTCGTTCACGGCCTTGGATCGCCCTTATCAGGGAGCGCCGATGCAGGTCGAGTGGTCGCAGCTTGGGCAGCTTCCACTGCTTGCGCAGGATGACCTTGGATGGGTCCAGCACCATTTTCGGGTCGAACGTCACGTAAAGCGGCGTGGATGAGGGCTCGAAGTGGGTGACTACTCGGGTCAGGGTCCCCCAGGCATTGTTCGCCTCGGCCGGTGCGTCTGCGGCTTTGACGAAGACGCAGTAACTTTCGGGCGAGCCGTGGGCGACCGCTGCGCTGTCACTGTGCAGGATGGCTTCGACCGGAACATATTCGTACGCCCCGAGCAGGGTTGTCTGTTCGGGAGTGGGCGTCTCGAGCAGGCGCAGCGCTTGATCGGCGTGGTTCGCCAGTACAACCTGGTCGAAATCCTGTGATCCTGCAAACGTGCTGACCTCCACGCCCCGCTCGTGCGGACGGACAGCCGTCACTGGGGTATTCAGGCGCACCCGCGGGCCGAGCACGCGATGCATGATCTTCAGGTATCCATCAATCCCGCCTGTGGCCTTGCGCCAGTAGGCGGGTGAGAAGAACGACAGCAGGTTCATGTTGAAGGAGACCGCGCAGTACACCAGGCTGTAGTCCAGTGAGGGACCATTGCATCCGGAGTACACGGTCAACAGCGGGAGCAAGGCTTGGTGGACAAAGCTGGAGTCGTAGCCCCGCTCCCTGACGAAATCTCCCACCGACCAGCTCTTGTAGCGTTCCTGGTGGAGGCTGACCTCAACCATGTCCTGATGAAACCGATCGAATGCCTGTCGCAGCGCCGGACTCAATGCTTTGCCGGTGTGCTGGTTGCTCCATAGCTCGGAGGCGTCGGGGTCCAGGCAACTGAATGACAACGGCGCGACGAAGGTTCCCACATCGAGCGCCTTGAGATGCGCCATCAAATTGGGTGCGAGCCGCTCCGTGAAATATTCGACACCCATGTCGGCATGGATTAGCTTGCCCTCATGTATCAGGGTGTGGGTGAAAGCGTGGCCACCCAACTGCTCGCCCGCCTCGAACAGGGTGACCTGGTGCAGCGCGGCGAGATGCCAGGCAAGCGTCGCGCCTGCGGTCCCGCCACCAACGATAGCGATTCGTTGTGGTTTCATCGCGATGCCTCTTTCGATTGGTGATGGGCGTCTATGGCAGCGATAAGGCGCGTAAGTACCTGGCCCGGGCCCGGCTCGATGAAGTCGAGCAGTGAATAACGTTGCCTCAGCACTTGGATTGTCTGCAGCCAGCGCACCGGGCTGGTCAGCTGGAAAACGATTTCTTCGAGCAGATGGGTGTCAGGTACCGGTCCGCCATGGGTGGTGGAAATCAATGGACAGGTCCCGGGGCTGAAAGTGACCCGCTCCACATAGCGACTCAGGGCTACGCGTGCGGTTTCCATGTACCGGGAATGAAACGCCCCGCTGACATTCAGATGCACCGCGCGCAGGCCGCGTTGTTGAAGGTCGTGTGCCGCGCGCTCGATGGCCTGGCTCGGACCGCTGAGCACGGTTTGCTCCGGCCCGTTCACGTTGGCAATGTCGAGACTGTCCAGCCCCTGTTCGAGCAGGTAGGCCTCCAGGCCCTGGGCGTCGATGCCCATCACCGCGAGCATCGCCCCGTCCCCGGCAGCCTTCATCAGCTGTCCACGCTCGATCACCAGTTTCAAGGTGTCTGCGAAACCGAGCCGGCCGCTGGCGTGGATGGCGCCGAACAGCCCCAGGCTGTGGCCAAGCATCAGGTCGGCTCGATCTATATCGCGGTCCTGGCGCATTGCCTCGAAGCTCATCGCGCTGACGACGAATACGGCAGGCTGCGTGAAAGCGGTGTCGGCAAGTCTGCCGGCATCTTCGAGCAACTCGGCTAGCCGCAGGCCCAGCAGTGTTTCAGCGATTTCGGTCATCTCGCGGAACCTGGGCAGAAGCTCCAGCCCCATTCCAGGAAATTGCGAGCCTTGGCCAGGAAAGACGATTGCCAGCGCGCCAGGTCGTTCAAAGTTCATGCAGCACCACCTTCGGGCGTGCCGCAGGCTTTTGCCCGCGCGCCACATCATGGGTTGGGTTCAGTGAAACCAAGCCTTGGATACGCAGGACCGGACTCATGTCCTGAGCAAGAAACTCGAAATCGTGGGTCACGCTCCGGGCGGTTTTTTCGCGTCGCTGGCAGCACACGTAGGCAATCGCCGCATGAGTGGACAGCCGCTCGACCTTCTCGGCCATCCAGGGTACCCAGGCCGGACCTGCCTCCCCGTCGTCGAGCAGTAGCGCGGTCTGCAGACCGGCGTCGATGATCGCGGGCGACAGTGGCAAAGCGAAGCTGCGCGCGGGCAGCACACTCGCCTGCACCTTGTCGTCTCCAACACAGGCCCAGCGCAGCAGGCGCAGTGAGTCACCGTAGCAATAGCCCATGCGTGCGAACTTCTGGTAGATCGCTGTGCGCGGCAGGTAATGGCCCGAGTCCAGTGTCCAAGGCTGCTGCTGGTCGTGGCTGTGCTGCTCCAGGGTGGAGGCGCTGGCGACAGTAGTGTTGGCGATGGTCACTGCAAACCTATCCGCTGTCTGCTCCGTGCCGACGCAATCAAACGACTGGGCGCGGGCCTCGAATCGCACATCCATCAGTCCAGCGGTTGAAGTGTCAGCCAGCAGGCGTGCCAAGTAGTAGCCTGCCGGTACTATCGCCTGTCCGTCGATGTTGTGGTCGGCCAGCAGCGTGTCAAGGCTTTCGAAACCCGACTCCCGAGCCTGCACCCAGAGTGGCGTGCCGTCGAAGCAATATTCCGGCAGCTCGAGCGGTTCATCGGCTGCGAACAGGGCGTGCCAATCTGGCAGTGCACCACCCAGATAAGCCTGGCGAACGCTGTCCAGGTCCATGTCTTGCTGCTGGTCCGGCATGCGCATCGAGTTCATCGCGTTTGCATCACAACCCGCCACTGCAGTGCTTTCACCGTTACCACGCAGGTCTACCAACGATAGCGCCAACTGGCGGCGCAGATCCTGCGTCGAGTCGCTGCACACGGCTAGGCGGTGGCGTAGGTGATCACGCTGGTGGGCAAGGCTGGCGGCCAGGCGTGGCAGAGGCACATCGTTTTGCTCCAACCATTGCAATAGCGCGATACGAGAGGCATCCAGTGCCTGAACACTATGGGCCGACAGCATGATCAGCTGTCTCGCCGATGTCGGATGTCTCGCCGGCCTCGAGGTCTGGATCGCAGAGCTCAGCAGCACGTGTGCGTTGGCACCTCCTGCGCCAAAGGACGACAACGCCGCGCGATAGGGTTGGTTATCGCGTGCAGGCCATGGCCTGGCATGGCGATTGACCATCAGCCCGGTCGCCTGAGGCTCCAGTAATGGATTGGCCGGGTGTGCATGCAGCGACGGGAGCAGTGTGCGATGACGCATCTGCAGCAGGATCTTCACTGCACCCGCCAGTCCGGCTGCCGACTCCAGGTGGCCGATGTGGCCCTTTATCGAGCCGATCGGCAGACGCGAGGTCTCTGTGCGTCCTTCGCCAAGCACCGCCGCTAGGCTCTTGAACTCGATCGGATCGCCGAGCGCGGTGCCGGTGCCGTGAGCCTCGACGTAGTCCAGTTGCGTCGGAGCCCACTTGGCCTTGTTCAAGGCCTCGCGAATCAGGCGGGACTGCGCCTGCGGGTTGGGTGCGCTGTAGCCGTTGGATTTGCCTCCGGCATTTAGTGCCGAGGCTTCTATCACCCCGTACAACGGATCCTCATCCGCCAGAGCCCGGTCGAGCGGTTTGAGCAGCATGGCGCACACCCCTTCGCCGTCGACGAAACCATCGGCGCCCTCGCCGAACGGTCGGCATACGCCCTCTAGCGAGAGCATGTGCAAGCGGCACAAGTCGTCGTACTGTCGAGGGTGTGCGATCACGTTCACGCCTCCGACCAGGGCCATGTCGCAGTCGCCCAAGCGCAACGCATTCACCGCAGTGTGCAGAGCGGTCAAGGAGGCAGAGCATGCGGTATCGACCGCCATGCTCGGACCGTGCAGATCAAAGTGGTATGACACCCGATTGGCGATCGACCAATGCAGTGATGTCGGCCTAGGGCCGTCGCTGTCTATCGGTGTCAGGTTGGCATAGCCGGTATTCATCACGCCGACGTACACCCCGGTTCGGCTGCCCTTGAGTCGCGATGCCGGATGAGCACCATGCAGAAATGTCTGGTACGCGGTCTCCAGGAACAACCGTTCCTGGGGATCCATCAGGGTTGCGTCCATTGGTGTGATGTTGAAGAACCCGTGATCGAACCTGTCGACGTCACTGAGAAATGCACCAACACCGGCATAGGTCGACGTTTGCATGTGCTCCCGGGGCCAGCGTGCGGGAGGTACCGGACTGCTCAGAGGCACGTCCTGCAGCAGTCGCTCCCAGAGCTGTGCGGTGTCCTCCGCACCCGGGAAACGTCCGCGGTAGCCGATGATGGCGATCGCTTGCGCCTGCGCTGGTTGATCGGTGCGCAGGTCAGCAGGCTGTGGTCCTTGCCCGGTCGTGGCGTGTGCATGACCCGCAGCTGTTACCTTGGCTTGCGCGCTCGTGGCGTGCTGGCCCAGATGACCGGCCAGTTGCGCGATGCTTGGGTATTCGAACAGCAAGGTCGCGGGCAGATAGCCGTAACGAGCCTGCAACGGCTTGATCAACTCCAGGCTGATCAGTGAGTCGATGCCGTAGCTGGCGAATGCAGCGTCATCGTCGAGTTCGTCGAGGGACATGTGCATGACCTTGGCGATGCTTTCACGCACGAAGTGCAGGGTGTCGGACTCCCCACCAGGCTGCGCGGCGGTTGCAGGGGCGCTGCTGTCCGCAACCTTGAAGGCTTCTGGGTGGCACTGCTCCAGATAGCCCGCCAGGTCGGCGAGGGTGGGGTATTCGAAGAACAGCGTGGCTGGCACGTATCCGACCTTGTCTTTGAACGGCTTCACTAACTCCAGCGCAATCAGGGAGTCGATCCCATAGTCCTTCAGTGCTCGCGTGGGGTCGAGGTCAGAAGGGGTCAGGTGCATGACCGAGGCGATCGCGTCCCGAGCGAACGCCATCGCCGAGCTCAAGCGCACCTCGTCGATGTTCGCGGCTGCTGCGCCCGAGGTTTGGCTGGCGCTGGCGGCAGGGGCCCTTTCGGCTGGCGCGCCTGCCGTGGCCGATACAGGAACGCGGGCGACGATCAGTCCTTGGGTTTGATTGCCGTGGTGCTCGGTGTTTTCGAAGCCGGTTTCGCGCAACAGCCGCTGCCAGGTGGCCGCGTCGAGCAATGGGCTTCCTTCTATTCGCTCGGGGCCGGTGTTGAGCCACCAGCCCTTGGTCAGGCCGAACGTCAAGGTTGCGTAGTGCTGCAGTGCCGTCACCTCGTTGAGCACGATTACGCCGCCTGGACGCAATGCGCGACGAATATTGCGCAGTGACTCGCGGATGTCGCGGGTGGCGTGGATCACGTTGGTCGCCAGCACGATGTCGAATGCGCCAAGCCATTGAGGAGGCTGTTCCACGTTGTAGATGCTGGCCTCGAAGCAGGGCTGGTCGAAGGTTCTTCTGGCCCGGTTGATGAAAGATAGCGAGAGGTCGGTGAAGCGGTACTGGCCTAGCCTGTGGCCCACGCGCGCCATCACTTGCTCGGTAGTGCTGCCTGTGCCAGCGCCAATCTCGAGCACGCGAAGCGGCTGTTCAGTGCTGTCGGCCAGACGCTCGACGATGGTCGCCATGGTCTGGTTGTAATAGTCGGCCACGGGGTTGTTACGGTACACCCCCTCTACCCGGTCGAAGCTGCCATGGGGGAACAGCACCTCTAGCGGATCGGTCTTGCCTTGCAGGATCGAGGCGAAGTCGGCCATGCAGGCGTCCAGCAGATCAAGGTGCGCGCGCAGGTGGGCAAAGCGCTGCAACAAGCTGTGTCGATCCAGCGCCTGGGGCGCATCCTCTATGGCGCTCAGTGCCTGGGCCAGTGCTTGGTGGTGAGCTGCGATGTTGGTGGGCATGCCTATGCGATGAATGGCGCGACGGGCGTATTCATCCAGCGCCACGCTGGCCTGCTCGTTGCGTCTGACCCATTCGGCCTGATCATCAAACGGGGGGATTAGGCTTTGAAGTTCATCGACTGGCACGACGCCTGGGCTGTCGGCGGTTTCGAAGCCCATGGCCAACAGGGCTTGTGCGTTGGCCTTGAGCGCCATCACCTGGCGTTGGTCGCTGCTGATCAGGGCTTCGATGGTGGCGATGCCGTCTTCGGCTTCGAGTGAGCCAACCCCGACCTTTTCCATGCGTTCCCGATAGTAAGGCGCGGCCACCGCGCCGACACTGCCCCAGTAACCCCAGTTGATGATCTTCGAAGGGATCTGGAAGGTCTCCTCAAGCAAGGCGGCCATGGCGTCCTTGACCGCGCAGGCGGCCGTGTAGGCGCCTTGGCCAGGATTGGCAAGGTGTGATTGGATCGAGGAAAAGAACAGCACGAAATCTACCGGATGCTGGCGCAGTGCTTGAATCAAACCATAGCTGCCCAGGAGCTTGGGCCGCAGATTGCGTTCAAGCTGGGCAGGCTGCAAGGTGTCTAGGGTCTGGTCGTGCAGATCCATCGCAGAATGAATCACCGCGTCGAACGGGCCGTGCGCTTCGAAGATCGCCTCGAGCGCTTGAGGCACGCTGATGTCGCAGGAGCTATGACGCATGAGTTCATGCAGTTCGAAGTCGGGCGCAGACCTCGAGACCAGGTGCACCCGCGCCTGATGGCGCTCAACCAGATAGCTGGCAAGCATCCGTCCCAGACCGCCCGTGCCACCCAGCACCAGATAGTGCCCGCCTTTGCGCAGGGCCAGGCCCGATACGCTGCTGTTCAGCGATGCCCGTTTGAAGTGGCGGACGGCATAGCCGTCCTGGGTGATGTGCACCGGTGTCGCGGGGGCATGTGTGGGGCGGTGGCTGAACGCGCGGTGCAAGGTGGCTACAGCGAAATCGCACAGGCTGAAGGCATTGATGCTCAGGTGGGGATACTCGCGACTGGCAGTCTGGGCCAGCCCCAGGCAGGTCGCATCCAACGGATAACGGACATCCTGGCCGGGTGGTCCTGCAAGGGCTCGGCAGGCAACCACATCGATCCGTGCGCGCTGTAGCCGGCTCAGAGTCTTGAGCAGATTCAGCACCGCCACTGTCACCGACGTTTGTGCCCCTTGTGCCCAAGGGCTGCGTACGATGATTGCGTAGTGATCCCCGGGTGGCAGGTCAAGCGGCGCTTCGGTAAAGGTTCGCACCCTCTGCTCGCCCAGTAGTCCTGCCATTTCCTCTGCCAGCGACGGCTGTGTTGCTGGCACCAGAATCCAGTCTGGCACCGATTCTTGGGGCGAATGCGCGGTCATGGTGAATTGCCAGTCAGGCTCGAAGAGGCCAAGGCTTGGTGTGTCAGCGTTGCTGTTCATGCGCGTCTCCCAAAATGTTCCCGGAATAAGGCTTGATACCCAGGTCTATGAATTGCGCGATCACTCGGAAACGGTCATCGCAGAGCAGGATCTGGGTCCTGAAGTCGCTGGTCTTCTCCGTCAAGGCGTAGTAGGTGCCGGCCGGGCAGTCCACAGGTGCGCTCCAGACCAGTGCGCCCAGGGTGAATGGCAATACGGGTGTACTGCGGCTCTCCAGGGTCAAGGCCAATCCCGATTGCAATGCCCCGTCGAGCAACCCCCACTGCTGGATCGCTTCAGTGCCGTGGCAAATCAGGCGTGCGCATGCGAGCGGCCCTTGCCGATCAACCCAGATGACGCTGCGAAAATCCCTGCTGTACTCGATACCCAAGGCATCGAATGCCTCGTAAAGACGGGCAGCATCTATACGCCGCGCATCCGGCAGGCGTCCTTGGACCTCACGCAGGCGCTGCAATGCCTGGCTGGTCGGAGCCGGGTAATGCAGGTCGAACGAGAGCGTCCCGTTGACCAACGGTGTGTCGCCTGACAGCAACCTGAACGTGCCATCGTCTGTAAGGGTCAGATCCAGCGCGCTATCGGCGGCGAACTGGCTGAGCGGTAAGCGCCAGGTGATGTCCACCAGGCTCCTGTGCAAGGTATCGTGGCGGGCGAGACGTAACCCCCAATACAATGCGCATACGCCGGGTAGAACGCCTTGGCGGTTCACCTGATGGTCTTGGAAGACAGGGTGACGTGCGGTCACCTCCGAGGGGCGATCGTGGCAGGGCTTCAAGTTCAGCTGCAAGGTCGATGGCAGTGGGTAGCGATAGCTGCCATCGAAGCGATAAGTTGGCAGGCGTACTGGGAGTATCGAGGGGTCGAACAGTGACGGCTCAAGCGTGCCCCCCTGCAGGTAGTTGCCTGCTGCCTGTTGCAGTGCAAGGTCTTCGATTGCAGGCAGGGGATGGTCTTCGATGATGCATTCCAGGGCCTGAAGCAGGCTCTGGTGATCGTGCACCGCCACGGCAACGCGCGAGGCCATTGCGGTGCGATGCAATCCCAGGGTCTTGGTAATGGCAGCAAGACTCGCATCCGGATGTTCCGTCAGCCAGGTTTTCAGAGCCTTGGCCTGACGCTTGAGTGCTGGCGCATCGAATCCCGAGAGCACTGCAAGGCAGGGGGCTTGGTTTTGCATTCGTTCGTGGCTGGCGGGCCGTGAGGGAACGTTTTGCACCACCGCGTGTGCCCCGGAACCTCCAAAGCCATAACTGCAGACCCCGGCCCGGCGAATATCGCCGGCCTTGGGCCAGTTCTGGTTGCCGGCCTTGGCTAGTGCCGCACCCTCCAGTTTCACCCGCGGGTTCTCAGGGCCTCGCTCCGGGTTTGCCGGCACCATGGCTTCGGCGACGACCTTGACCGCCTTGATCAGGCCGAACAGTCCGGCAGCAGCCTCCAGATGGCCGAAGGCGGCCTTGGACGTGCCAAGGCAGATCGGTGCGTCGCCCCGAACGTGCATGCTGCTCAGTGCGCGACTGATGCCTTCGGCCTCGATGGGGTCGCCCAGGCGCGTGCCTGTTCCGTGGGTCTCGATGAATCCGACGTCTGAGGTGCCGCCAAGGGAGCGATAAATACTTGCGATCATGTCAGCCTGGGCGCTGGCGCTTGGCGCGGTCAAGGATGCGGAGCGTCCGCAATGGCCGTCCTCGACCGCTGCCAGCAGCGCACACGGCCCCAGGCCGGGCACTGTCTCTCCGGCCCTACACAACAGCATGGCAAACACGCCTTCGCCCCTGACATACCCGTTCGCAGCTTCGGCAAATGGGGAGCAGACACCGTTCGGTGAGAGGAACTGTCCTGCACGCAATGCATCATCTGTGCGTGAATCGATCAGAAGATTCACCGCACCTACGAACGCCATGTCGCAGCGGCCCTGATGCAAATCGGCCGCAGCTCGGGCGAGTACGGTCAGACCGCTGGAGCAGGCCGTGTCGATCGTCACCGATGGCCCCCGCCAGTCGAATTGGTACGACAGCCGGTTGGCCAGGATGCTCGCCGAGGTGCCTGTCATGTCGTAGGCATGGGCCGTTTTTTGCCGCGCCGATACGACCGTGGCGTATTCGCAGCCTGTGGCCGCGATATAACAACCAACGCGCGCGCCGCGGTAGTCGTCGGGGACTAGGCCGGCATCTTCGAAGGTCCGCCAGCACTCTTGCAGTAGCAGACGCTGGCGTGGGTCCATGTGCGCAGCCTCAACGGCCGAAATGCCGAAAAAAGAGGCATCGAAGCTGTCGATGTCATTCAGGTAGCCGCCCGGCAAGATGCTCGGCGAATCGGATCTGACGCATGGGGCTATGCAATTGCGCTGCTCCAGCATCGCTTGCCAAAGTTCATCGATGTCCAGCCCTGCCGGGCCGACGCCTGCCATCCCGAGGATGGCCAGCGGCGCAGCCTCAAACTGGGCTGCTGGTTTGGGACTGGAAAGTTCGCTGGGCGTTTCGGTATGCAATGCGTTGGCGATGGCGGTGAGACTGCTGAGTTCGTAAAAGCGATGCGGCGCAATATCCACTGCGAGTTCGTGGCGCAAGCGCTCTGCCAACAAGTTGAAGCCGATTGAATCCACACCCGCAGCGACCAGTGACTGATTGGGGTCTTGGACCTGTACACCCAATGTTTCGGCAATTAATCTGCGCAGCTCGGTGATTCCCTGCGACTCGCTGTCGCGGCTTGGACCGCTCTCTTGCTCATGCGCCGAGCGAGCCAGCGTCTGCAACTCGGCTTGCATCAGCCTGCGCAAATCGAGCTTGCCGTTGGGGGTGTGCGGCCACTGGTCCACCAATACATAGCGTGATGGGCAACGCTGCTCGGGTAGCCGAGATTCGACTTGTGCGCGCAGCGTTTCCACGTCGAATGGACGGCCTTGAGCCGGTCGAATGAATGCGCACAGGTAGGCGACAGGCTCCTCGCGCACCACACAGCAAGGCTCCACACCGGGTGCAAGGCGCCTGATCAGCGCCTCAGCCTCGGACAGCTCCACGCGATGGCCGCGTATCTTGACCTGAGAGTCCAGCCGACCGAGGTAGTCGATACGTTGCTCGCCCCAGGCTACAGCTCGATCGCCGGTGCGGTAGGCGCGATTGCTCTGCGCGCTGAATGGCTCGATGAAGTTGTGCTGCGGGGCCGGCGGCAGGTAACCCGCTCCGACCAACGATCCGCTGATGAGCAGTTCGCCGGGAACACCCAAGGCGAGCGGCTGCAATTGATCGTCCACGACCTGCAGGGCGGTGTTGTCCAGCGGATGCCCGATGCTGAGCGGCATGCCGCGGGTGACGCGCTGGCAACTGGCCCAGATGGTGGCCTCGGTAGGGCCGTAGACATGAAACAGCGTATGGCCTGCAGCCAGGACCCAGTCTGCCATTTCCTGACTCAGACGCTCGCCACCGCACAGTAGGGTGATGGGGCGTCGTGCCTGCCAGTCGGAGTCTTTCAACAGACGCAGGCTGGATGGGGTGAGCTGCAGGATTTCGATCCGATCTCGCTCGATACGATCGATCAGTTGTCGGCCACTGCGTCGTACAGGGTCGTCGGCCATCACGATGCAGCCGTTGCTGCACAGCGGTAGCAGTGCTTCGAGCAAGGAAATGTCAAAGCTGAGTGGAGTCAGCGCAATCCAGCGCGCACCCGGATAGCAAAACGGCATCGCGGCCATGGCCGTCAGGAAGGCTGCCAGATTGTCACGGCCGATCTGGATACCCTTGGGGACGCCAGTACTGCCTGAGGAAAACATCTGGTAGGCAATGGGGTCGATTTCTTGCGAAGACGATGTAGACGTTCCTGCCCCGGACATCACCTGTGTTTCGATGTTCAGGAGCACCGCTTGGGGAGCCGCATGGGCAAGACGGGCATGGGTAGAGCGATCGCACAGTACGTAGCTGATCTGGGTTCGGTGGATCAGATCGCTCAATGCTTCGTCGGGCAGGCCGGCCTCAAGTGGGGTGAAGCGAACGCCGTGCTTGAGCGCTGCCAGCAGTGCGATCGGCAGCCAACGGTTGCGGCCGATGCAGACCCCGACTTGGCTGACTCCTTGTTGCGCCAGGCGTACAACGGTGGCATCGATACTGCTGCGCAGTGCGCTGTAGGTCAGCTCACCATCGTCGTCAATTACCGCAATCCGTTCTGCCTCGGCCTGTTCCAGTGCGCACAGCATCTGCTCCAGCGAAACGGGAGGGATTCGTTGGCCTCGTTCGCCAGGCTCTGGTCGCTTCAGTGTTGCCAGCGCTGCGAAGGGCTGCTGCGTGTCCTCGAGCAAGTCGTGTAGGCTGTGTTGAAACTGTTCTGCGAACTGCGCGAACCAGCGCGGCGTGCTGCGTTCGTGACTGGCTTCCAGGCGCACTTGCAGACATCCTCCGGCCATCGAGCACACGGCGGCCAGATCGTACGGTCCACCTGCGCATGGCAAGGCACGAACTTCGCAGACCTCGCCTATCGTTGGGGCGGTCGGTGTAAGCAGCCCAGGCGACTCATTGATGACGACATTGCCTGCGCTCCCCGCCGGGAACTGAGCCAGCAGCTCGTTCCATGGTGTGTGCTGGAAGGGACGGATGCGTCGACGTGTTTCGCCAATGTGTTGCAACAGTGTGTGAGCGTCTGAACAGGCATCCACATCGACAGGCAGAGGAACAAGGTTGCTGCAGGTCCCTGCGTCGGGGCCGCCAGGCACTTGTACTGTATGGCACAGCATTATCTTGGCGTTCTGCTCCCAAGCCCGCAGGTAGCGGGCAAGGGTCAGTGCCATGGCCGCGCAGGTCAGGCGAAATCCGCTGGTTTGCAGGGTGTTGCACTGATCGGGGGTGACCCGGCTCAAGGTCATTGTGGCTGTCCTGACCTGACCTGACCGGGGGCCTGAGGCAGGCGGCATCATCGGCAGGGATTGCTCAAGGGTGTAACCGGCGAGCAGCTCGCTCCAGAAACCTGCAGGCGCCGGTGTGCGTGGGCCGGCTGCGGGGCAGGGCACCGGCGTGCGGCCGGCGTAGCATTCGCTAAGGGCTGCCAGAAAGCGCTGTAGACTCACGCCGTCCATCACCAGGTGGCTGAAGAGGCAGTCCAGGTAGCACTGCCCGTCCTCAAGTGTCTGCAGGACGAAGCGATAGTGCTTTGAGCGGCCCTGCGTCAGGGATTGCAATGGTTGCGGGCAACTATCGTATTCCAGCACCTCAGGGCTGAGGGCCAGGCGCTTGCTGAGCAGCGTGCCGTTGTTGAGCAAAAACGTATTGCGCAGGCTGGCGAAGGGCCCGGCCAGCAACCTATACAGTGCATGGTCCAGAAGCTGGACATCCACCGATGATGCCAGCGCGAAGCGGTAGCTCAATATCAGTCCCGGATCGCCGGCATGCGTCTGGCTGCGGCGCCAGATCAGCGTTTCTTCTGGTGTGGCAGGACGGCAATCGGCAATGAGGGTGTCCATTCAAGCTACCTGAGTGACGTTGGCGGAGGGCTTGCTGACGTGTAGCCAGTCGAGCAACGTTCGGTTGACGAGCGTGGCGTGTGTCAGAGGCGAGAAGTGACCGGCATCGGCAATCTCCAAGAACCGTGCCTTTTCGAGCTGTCGCAGCGGCATGACGCACTGGGCCTGGATCACATTGTCCTGAGCGCCGTGGATGACCAGCAGCGGCACGTTCAGATCTCCCAATGCCTCGCGGATGTCGAATGTACTCAGCGCATTAATGTAGGCACCCAGGCTCCTGAGGTTCAGGCCCGCGCCGATCCGTGAGGCGACGCTGCCGTTACCCGGTAGAATTTGGTCGAACATCTCGCCGCGCCCCTCCAGTTCACTTTGCGCTTGCAGAGTGTCTTCCAGGATCGTCTCGCCGAACCACGGCGCGGCACTGATCACCGTGATGGGCCCTACGCAGGGCGAGTGTTGGAGCGCAGCATGCAGTGCCACGCAGCCTCCAAGCGACCAGCCGATGCACGGGACTGGCTGACCCGCCACGGACAGTTCCTCGCACAATTGCGCCAATTGCGCAGCGACCCTACCCAGATCGATCTCTGGGGTATCGGGCTGTACTGCGTCATGCAGCGGCAATTCGACGATGCAAGGATTCCAGCCATCACGACGCAGCATGGGCAACTGCTGCACCCAGATTCTGGGTGAGGCATTGAGCGGGCTGACCAGTATCACAGGCGGCAAGTTGCCTGCCTGGTCCAGCACTGTCAGGCCGCTGCGGGTCTGACGCCGGCGCAGGCCCAGTGGCAGGTCGGTCGCCGCTTGGTCAGCTACCCGGCCCGACTGCGCCGCACGTTCGATCAGCGTGGCCAGTTCGGCAAGAGTGCTTGCGGCAAAGGCCTGTTCGACAGCTATCTTCCCGCTCCGTTTCTGGAAGGGTGCCAGCAGCTGCAGTACCGTCAGGGAGTCGAGCCCAAGGCTGGACAGCGGAGCTTGGCTATCGACCTCTTCGAGTCGGTAGCCGCACAGCTGGGCCAGGCGTTGGCGCAGTTCCTCCAGCACGTTGGCGGATCCGCCAGCGTTGTCCTGGTCTGTGGCTGTGCTTGGCAGGCCAGGCCAGAACGCGCGGCGGGCGAAGGGGTAGGGGGGCACATGGATGGCCTGGGATACTCCGATGCGGGTAGCCATGCCTTGCAGCCAGCGAGCAGCGACGCCGTCGGGTCGACGAGTGCTGGCGGGCAGCTCTTGGTAGTCGCGAGCGACAACCACCCCTGTCGGAGTCGAGCGCCCCCATCGCGCCAGGGCATCGACCACTTGGTCGACCTGCTCTGCGCAGACCACCGCCCGCACGGCCTGAGGCGTTCTGGCGGCACAACTGGCACACACTTGTGCATATGACAGTGTGCCTTGGGCGAGAAATCGGGCCAGCAATAGTGCCGTTCTTTGTAGTCCGGCTTCACTGGCGGCGCTGATGCACAGGCCTTCGATATCGACCTGTACAGCGCTTGCGCTGCCTGGCTTGTGCAACAACACATGGGCGTTCACACCGGTGAAGCCGAACGCGCTGATGGCGATGCCGGCGCCGGGCGGCAGCGCATGTGCGGTGTGCGGGGATGATACCGGCATGATGTCGTGCCAGTGCGAAGAAGATGGCCTCAGCAGCGGCCCGGGTATCTGCTGCCGGTCCAGGGCCAATAGAGCCTTGAGCACGCTGAGTAGCCCAGAACTGACCAAGGTATGACCGAAGATCGTTTTGTTCGCCCCAAGGTATCGCAGCCCTTGTCCCTCGAGCTGCCCGTAGGTCTGCGCCAACGCCTTGGCTTCGAGCGGATCGCCCACTGGGGTTCCTGTACCGTGGGTCTCGATCAGGGCAATGTGCTCAGGTCCTTGCCCACCTTGTCGTCGCGCATCCTCCCAGGCTGCACGGATGACCTCGGTTTGCCCGCTCACACTCGGCGACATCAGGCCATTGCTGCGACCATCGTGGCCAACCGCACTGCCATCGAGCTGCGCGAGCATTGCCAGCCCCAGGTTCTGGGCCACCTCTTGGGTGGTCAACAACAGCGCTCCGGCGCCCTCGGCGGGTGCGAAGCCGTCAGCGCGTTCGTCGAATGCAAGACAGTGCCCGGAGGCAGAGAGCACCTGGCTTGCCTGTGCTAGGCGAAAAACTTCATCGGTGCAGAACAGCGTCGCTGCGCAGACGATAGCGGCATCGCACTCGCCACTGCGTAATGCCATGGCGGCTTGGTGTAGTGCCACCAGGAAGGATGAGCAGGCGGTGTCGATCGAAAGCACAGGTCCCGGCAGGTCGAAACAGTAGGCGATACGACCGGCCAAGGCGGAGAACGCATTGCCGGTGAAAGCCGCAGCACTGATTGCTTGCTCGCTGTGTGCGCTGAGTACGTGGCGGTAGTCGCCCGGCAGCCCGGTGGCGAATACGCCGCAACGCAGTGTCTTGAGCTCGGCCAGGGTCAGTCCGCTGCACTCAATGGCGTGCCAGGCCTGCTCCAGGGAAAGCCGTTGCTGCGGATCGACGCAGACCGACTCGTTGGGCGAGAGATGGAAGAAGCCATTGTCGAAGGCGTCGATGTCCCGCAGAAACCCACCCTTGAAGCTCCCGGTTCGTTTGTGATCACCCATGACGCCGGTTTGCGGTTTGCCGCTCTCGAGCACTGCCCACAGTTCGTCGAGCGATGCCGCACCTGGGAAACGACCGGCGGCGCCCACGATCACCGGTGTGCGTCCAGTCTTGGAGCGAGGGTTTTCGTTTGGAGTTGTCCGTGTTGTGGTCGAAGGTTCGATGCGTACTTGAAGCAGTTTCAATAGCTCGCGCAGCGAGGCGGCCTCAAACAGGTCCGCCGTGCGGCAGGGCACTGCGAAGCGTTGGGCAATGGCCTTCGCCAGCTGCGCCGCGAGGATCGAATCGACGCCACGTTCGATGTAGGGTTCGTCTGCGTCGAGCGGCTCGACTTCGAGCAGCGCATCGGCGAACAGTTTCTGCAGGGCCGATAACGATAATGCGTCAGGGTGAGTCATGAGGCCTCCAGGTCTGCGGCGGTTTCGAACCAGTAAGGTTTGCTGTCGAAGGCATAGCCAGGTAGCGAAATGCGTCTGCCGGGGCCCTTCAGGTAAATGCGTCTGAGCGTGTCGCGGCCCTGCAGGTAAGCGGACGCAAGCTCGGTGACGACGCTGTTGTCGAGCTCCAGCAGCGGCCCTTCGTTGACGTGGCTCCTGAGGGCGTGGGGCTCGACGTAGTGCAAGGCCGCGCTGCTCAACTGCTCGATCAATGAGGGCAGATCCATGGCGCTTACCACCAGTCGGTGCTCGAAGCTTTCACGCCCGATTGCCAAGGTCCGGGCCACGTCTGCTAGGGGCAGGTGCGGGTTGCTGCGCAGATGCTCGATCAGTTCATCGCGCATGCGTTCAAGCGATTCCTTGGTTCTGGCGCACAGGCCTACCAAGTGCAGTTGCCCAGGTTGTGCCGTGACTTGTTGTGTCGGTGCATCGGCCTGCGTTAGCACCACATGCGCATTGGTGCCGCCAAAGCCGAAGGAACTGATGCCTGCGACACGGTCGTTTGACCGCCAGGGCTGCTTTTCGGTGAGCAGTGAAAAAGGCGTGTCCTGTAGGTCGATTTCCCGATTTTGCTGACGGAAGTTCAAGTTGGCAGGCAGCCAGCCGGTCTCTATCGCCTTGATGACCTTGACCAAGGCCGGTACGGCTGCTGCAGGTTCCAGGTGGCCCGTGTTGGTCTTGACCGCTCCGACCAGCACGCTTGCCGGTGGCTTTGCGGGGGCTTGCTGGGCGATGAAGGCACTCAGGGCTTGCAGCTCTATCGGGTCACCAAGGCGCGTCCCGGTGCCATGCGCCTCGATGTAGCCCAGGCGCTCTGCCAACTCGGGCGTGTACGCCGCCAGCAACAGATCACACTGGGCGTTCGGGTTGGGGGAAGTCAGCGAATTGGCACGCCCCCCGTGATTGACCTGGCTGGCGACGATCCGCGCTCTGATGTTGTCGCCATCGCGCACCGCATCGGCGTAGCGCTTGATGAGGAAGGCGCCACACCCTTCACCGCGCACATAGCCATCAGCCGATTCATCGAACGTGGCGCAGCGAGCGCTCGCCGACAACACACCCATGCTGGCGGCCGCGTGGGTTACGACCGGGTCGATCATTAGGCTGACTCCGCCACACAGTACCGTATCGCACTCCTGTTCCTGCAGGGCCTTGATGCCGCGATGCAAGGCGACCAGTGTTGACGAGCAAGCGGTGTCGACCGTTTCGCTGGGGCCACTGAAACCGAATTGGTAGGACACCCGGTTGGAGAGCATCGCATGAGCGTTGCCCGTGGCGGCGAAGGGATGTTTTGAGCGACCCCACAGCTGCAGCAGCACCTGGTAGTCGTTGAACTGCACGCCCGCGAAGACACCGGTGCGGGTGATGTCGCCTGGTCGAT
The DNA here is from genome assembly GCF_000507185.2 of Pseudomonas syringae KCTC 12500. Lineage (NCBI taxonomy): Bacteria > Pseudomonadati > Pseudomonadota > Gammaproteobacteria > Pseudomonadales > Pseudomonadaceae > Pseudomonas > Pseudomonas syringae. The sequence continues at coordinate 2,275,358 of NZ_AYTM02000002.1, read as the reverse complement.
AGCCCGCGTCGAGGCAGGCGTTGTATGCCGTTTGCAGGAACAGTCGATGCTGGGGATCCATCAGCATCGCCTCACGTGCCGAGAGACCAAAGAAGCGTGCATCGAAATGCTCGATATTCCGCACCGCACCGCCGTAGAGGTCCTCCTCGGGCCAGCGCGTCATCGGCACGATGGCGCTGCGCCCATGCAGGAGCGAGTCCCAGAATGTCTCGACAGTGTCCCCACCTGGCAACGTGGCGGCCATACCGATGATGGCATAGCCTGTGAGCGATTCATCGGGATGGCCGGCGTCGGGTGCTCTGCTCGTGCTCAGGCCTTGTGTGTCGGATGCCCGTTGGCTGTCGAGATAGCGGACCAACTGACTCGGGGTGTTGTAGCGAAACAGGGCGCTGGCGGCCATCGGCACCGAGAACCGAGCCTGTACGTTTTTCGCCAGTTCTTGTAGGCCGACCGAGTCGAGCCCCATCTCGCCCCAACGCGCCTCAGGATCAATCCTCTGCGCAGGAATGGCGGTGAGCGTCTCGAGCAGTTCGTTCACTGCCTCACGCAATGCATCAGGTGAGTTCGACTCGCAAGCCCGATTGCCTGCGGGATCTTGGCGAGGTGGTGCGAGCAACCGTTCGGTGATGCGTCCGGTATCGCCGCCAAGTACCGCCACCGCCCACACATCTGCGGCCAGTGCTGAGGGCAGTCGCAGTACCAGATCTACCCCAGTGTTCGCTTCAAGGGGCTCGAGCCCGGTTTCATGTGTCATGAACTGAAGGGTCTGGGTATCGACTTGCATGCCAGTGTCTTTCCAGAGCGGCCATGCGACGCTGAGGGTGCGGCCATGGCGCTGCCCGAGCGCCACCGCACGGCTACGCGCCTGGGCGAAACCATCGAGCCAGGCGTTGGCGTAGGCGTAGTCGGTCTGCCCTGCGTTGCCGAATGCCGCAGCGATTGAAGAGAACAGCATGAACAGGTCCAACGGGGCCGAGCCGATCGCTTCGTCCAGCGCCAGGGTGGTCTCGATCTTGCTGCGTGCGACTTGTTCAAAGTCTTCGAACGCCTTGTCGGTCAGTACCCCATCGCGCAGCACGCCGCTCGCGATCAGCACACCGTTCAGTGGGCTCATTTGGGCGAGCAATGCCTTGGCTGCCCCGACGTCTGCCAGGTCAGCGCTGTAGTAGCGAACCGTCCCGCCCTGCGCGCTCATTTGTTGGCACTCATGCCTGATGTGCGCGCTGTCAGGTCGCCGTCCTACCAGGCTGATATGGGCACCGAAGTCACTCGCCAGTCGGCGAGCGACGGCTTGGCCGATTCCGCCGAAGCCTCCGGCGATCAGGTAATGTCCGCCCTGACGCCATAGCGTCGGGGGTGCGACTGGCAACTCTATCGGGCGCCATTGCAGGCGTTGGCTTTGCGTGCCCTGCAGACGTTCGTGCACGTGGCCGCTGACTGGTATGAATGCTAGGCGTGCCAAGGCCTGCTGGAGAACATTGGGGTGCGCCAGCGAACCGCCGAGCTGCAGTGACAAGATCCTCAGCTGCGGTTGTTCCTTGCAAAGGCTGCGCAGCAAGCCGACGAGACCTGCTTGGGCATCGGGTTCGTTTGGCAGACAGACCATCAGTGATCTTGGGCCTTGCAGATGAGCAATGGCTTGGAACAGTGCCCAGTGCAGCGCGCGTTGGGTAGGCTCCTGCGCGATAGGGGTACTCGATGTGTTGCCTAGGGCAATGACGATGGGATGCTCTTGCGGGATGTCGTCGAGTGCGCGCTTGCAGGCTTGTACGAGGTTGGTGGTACGGGGGGCGCCGCAGGACGATGTTGGCGCCGGGTCGACCGGGTCCAGCACGACGATCCGATGCCCATGGCCTCGGAGTTGTCGATCCAGCTCCGGATCGACAATTAAGGTGAAGGGGCTGGTGAACGTGCGCGTTGTCTCGGACGCATTGGACGTGAAGTCCGCAACTGCGAGCAGAAGCCTATCATCGGTTTCTGGTGGTGGATTCGAGCTTTGTGGTTCGTGTGATACACGTAGTTCATTGGCCCACAGTGGTATTTTCTCGAAAGGATAACTCGGCAGGTCGAGCATCTTGCCCGGTGGGTTGTGGTGCCGCCAGTCGATGCTTTCCCCTGCCTGAAAGCGGCTGGCTGCCTGCTCGAGCTGAGCGCTGAAGCTCGCTTGGTGCGCAGTCGACGATGCCAGTGCGTTGGCCAGGTCATCCAGGTCGGTGACCAAGGCGCAGAACCTGTAGCGCATTGCCGGACGGGTCACGTTTAACGTGTAGGCGACGTCCTCCAGGCACAGCCCCTCCTGCTTAAGCAGGTAGTCGAGGATGGCGGCCTTGAGCGCATTCAACGACGCTTCACTTTGCGCGCTGATGGCCACTGCCATGGGTACGGCGTCATGTCGTGCCGGAGCATTCACCTGCGGCGGCATGTATTCGCCCACGATGACATGGGCGTTGGCACCACCAGCGCCGAAGCTGCTTAGACCGGCGTAGCGACGCTGGCCGTCAGGTGTGTTCCAAGGCACAAGTTCGGTCTGCGGACGAACTGTTCCCTCACCGACGGGTATCAATGGATTGGCGATGTCGCAACCGATCGTAGGGGCGAGCGAGCGGTGACGAAGTTGCAACACGATCTTGGCCAACCCCGCCAGACCGGCGGCAGGCTCCAGATGGCCGATATTGCTTTTGATCGATCCTACGGCGCAGTGCCCGTAATCACGCGCCCCATATATGCCGTTCAGCGCTTCGATCTCGATCGGATCTCCTAAGCGAGTGCCGGTGCCATGCGCCTCGATGTAGGTGATGTCGTGTGCCTGGCGGTCGGCATCGCGCAGTGCGGCTTCGATGACCTTGGTTTGCGCTGCTGCCGAGGGTACCGTGAAGCCGCTGCTGCGCCCGCCTGCGTTAACCGCGCTACCATGGATGACCGCATGGATGCGTGCGTCGGCATCGATTGCCTCCTGCAAGGGCTGAAGGACGAAGACCACGTGCCCTTCACCTGGGACATACCCGTCTGCCTGTGCACCGAAGGTATGACAGCGGCCCGTCGGGCTGAGGAATTTGCCCTGGCTGAGCACCCGATATTTATGTGGGCTGACCATGATATTGGCCGCGCCTACGATTGCCTGCCGGCACTCGCCGCGGCGCAGTGCTGCGATGGCCAGATGGAGGGCCGTCAGCGATCCTGAGCACATGGTATCCAAGGTCAGCGATGGCCCCCGGAAGTCGAAATGATAAGAAAGCCGGTTGGCCTGGGCAGAGAACGAGGTGTCGATGGGCTGGGACGCTTCCAATTGCTGGTAGTGTCCGTACATCGCTGCGATGAAAACCCCTACGTCTGGAGTCGGCGCGGCGAAGAATCCTGAGTTTTCCAGCGCATGGTGAGTCGTCTGCAGCAGTTTGCGCTCGGCTGGGTCCATGCGCTCGGCAGCTTTGAACGTGGTTTGGAAGAACAGGGGGTCGAACATCTCGACATTGTCGATGAAGCCGCCATGGCGGGCATAGCTACGTCCCGTGGCGCTGGCATCGCTGTCATAGAACGCGCGCCAGTCCCAGCGTTGCGATGGGACGGGGCGCACTGCCAATCGCGCTTCTGCCAGCAGCGGCCACAATTCTTCCATGCTGGTAGCACCTGGAAAAGAGCCCGCCATACCGACGATGGCAATATCCTGCGCCCGCCAGTGCGGCTCGTCTTGGGTGTGAGCGCGCACATGTGGGGAGGGGGCTCGCCAAGTGAGCTCGGGAGGGGACTGAGGTGCCACCGCGGGCTCGGGCTGCAGTCCAATGATTGCCGCGCGAGCCTCTATGTAGGCCGACAGGCTCGAGATACTCGGGTGCTCGAACAGGATGGAGCGGGGGACTCTAGTGACCATGCCTGCCTCGGCCAGGCGGCGTTCGATCTCTGCGGCAATGCTGATCGCCGCGACTGAGTCAGCGCCGTGATCCAGCACGTTTTCAGCCTCTGCGAGATTTTCCAGGCCAGTAAACTTGGCAATGGCTTGGCGCACCAGCAGCGTAGTATCCAGCGTTGGCGCGCGACTGGCTTTCGCCGCTTGTCGACCGGAGGGTGCCTCAGTCAGCAGCCTGCCAGCGTAAATCAGGGCGTCGGCGCAGCGGGCGGCAAGCAGCTCATCCATCGCCGCCAGGGCTTTGTCAGGGGCCATAGGCAACAGCAGTCCGCGGTCCTGGCCCATCGCCATACCGCTCACATCCCAGATACCCCAGCCGATGGTTGACCAGCCCGTATGGCCTTGCAGGCATTGCCGCTCAGCCAGAGCATGCAGGTAGGCGTTGGCTGATGCGTAGGCCGTCTGTCCGGCCAGACCGACGGTTGCTGATAGCGAGCCGAACATGACCACGCGGCGTATTGCCATCTCGTTCTGCAGATGCGCAAGGGCAAGGGCCGGCGCGATCTTGGTCTTCATGACCTTTTCCAAAGAGGAAGTCGTCTGCGATTGGAAAAGGCCATCTTCCAGATGACCGGCGAGGTGAAAGACGGTGTCCACCCGACCGTAGCGTTCATGGAGCGTCGAAAGCGTCTGTCGCAGGCTCTCGGTGTCCGTCGCATCGCCTTGGAAATAGCCTGAGCAACCCAGCGCTTTCAAGCGCGAGCGTCGTTCATCGCTCAAGGGCGAGCGGCCCATGACGAAAACCGGTTGCTGGCCGACGATATGTTCCAGCAGGTGCTGGCCGATGCCACCCAAGCCGCCGATGATCAGCGCCGGCCCGTCCTGGCTTCTGGTTTCGTTCGCGAGCGGCGTTACTTGTTGGTGCAGATGAGCCACTAGGCGCTTGCCGCCCTCGACTCGCAGGCGCCGAAGCCCTTCCTGCTGCATTAGCCCGCAGATGGTGAGTGACTGTGCCAGGCTCGCATCGCTTTCCAGCCAGGTGTGAGCCAGTTGTTCGGTTTCGCAGCGCAGGGATTGCAACAAGCCGTGCGCAGCAGCTGCGTCGGCGTTGGCGATACCGCTGAAAAGCAAAAGCTTCAGATGCGTGCCCGTCGCCAGCAGCGCGGCGATGATGCGATGAATCGACTCAAACTGGCTTTGCGCCAGCTGCCATGGGCCAGAGGTTTCGGTTTCGGATACAGCCACCAGCACAGTGTCGCCCGCCGCGAGGGCGCTGCCTGCGATCCGGTCGGCATCGATCGGAATGCAGCCGTCGGGGGTATCGCAGTGTTGGCCATCTGCTATTGCAAGCCACGTTCTACCGGTCGAGGCAGGGCTGCAAGATTCGGCAGACCATACGATTTTCGCGGTGTGGCAAGTCGAACGCTCATCGGATTGCATGGCATTGCCTTCTGGCTGCGGGCGGGAACAGGGATGCTAGGGCAGTGGCCAGATGCAAGAAATTACAAGAATTGGTAGGTGATTAATCGTGGCGTTTATTCGTATAAGCGATGTGTGGTCTGACCGGGGCTGCGAGACGGGCAAAAGCGCTCTACACTGTTCAGCCGGTGGATGACCAGGAGGGCTCGTCGGTGGGATTGGGAATGTTGGAGTGGTATAGCGACGTCATGAGAGAAATTTCGGCGGCTCATGAAATCGAAAATCTGGTGTCGATCCTGCACCGTGAGGCCATAGAGTGTGGCTTCGAACATGTTGGTCTGGCCTTGCAAGCGCCCACGCCTTTCACTCGGCGTAAGACGCTCATCATGGGCACCTATCCGCTTGAGTGGCAGGAGCGCTATGACGAGCAAAGTTATGGTGCGATTGATCCTGTGATTGAGCACAGCATGGCCAAAGCGGATGTCTTGAACTGGAGTGATGTTCAAGCCAGCTGCCACCGACGTTTCTTCGCCGAGGCCGCTCAGTTTGGCCTGGTTCATGGAATGACCTACAGTGCCTTGGCGACCAGCCGTGATACGCACGTCATCTCTTTTGCTCGAGGCCGTCGCCGGGTCAGTCAGATCGAGCAACTGGAGCTGGGGGTGAAGCTGCGTTGCCTGAGCGATGCCAGCCGCCAGGCGTTGGCGCGGTGGAACCTGTCGGCAGTCGAACGCTGCGTCCTTTCCGACAGGGAAGTGGAAATCCTCAGATGGACTGCAGACGGCAAATGCGTCAGTGATATCGCCCAGATCCTGTGCATCTCCGATAACACGGTGAATTTTCATATCAAGAAGATCGTCGGTAAGTTTGGATCGCCCAACAAGGCACACGCGGCCGCACACGCCGTGGCATTGAATCTGATCTGAACGCTCGCGCTACCAGAAGAGGTAGTTGTCGTTGATCGCTCGGTCATGGGGTAATTGCGTGCTTTCAAACTTCGGGTGATGCAGATGGAGATTCTGGCGGGCAGCGCGAGTGAACTGGGCGACAGTGTCTACCAATCGCTTATACGTTTTCGCTACGAGGTTTTCATCCGTAAATTGCGATGGCGCCTTCCCTTGGATCAGCAGACGGCCCGCGTAGAGACCGATCAGTTCGATACTCCTCATGCGCGCTACATCGTTGGTCTGGAGGACGGACAGGTCGTGAGTTGCGCTCGATTATTGCCCACGCTCAAACCTTATCTACTGGGAGAGGTTTTTGCGTGGATCAGCGATGCTCCGTTGCCGGTCGATCCACATGTGTGGGAAGTATCGCGCTTCGCTGCTGCCAAACAGGCCGGTCCTGATGTTGGGGCTGCGCTCTTTCGCCATGCGCTGTTAGAAGCGGGTGCATCGGGGGCCGATACTGTCGTGGCGGTCACGACGGTGCAGTTGGAAAGATACTTTCGCAGGCACGGCATTTGGCATGAGCGTATGGGCCCGACGCACCGACACGAGAACGACACACTGGTGGCGCTGCGTTTTCAGGCGGGGCAGCAAGGTGCCTTGCCGTGCCCACGACATAAGATGTCGGCTTGAACCAAGCCTCTCGCGCGTTCACCACGACCCCATCCCAGGCACCAGTGACACAGCGAACTGACTGGGGTAGCTGCGCTTGACGGTTGGGGTAACGGATCTCGGGCAAAGATTTCTCGTCGATTTCTCGCAGATTTTCTTTGTACCATTTTTCTACTTTTAGCTCCCGATGCAGTTTCCAGAAAGGTCCCGGCATCCTAGCTGATCCTCTGCCATCTGGCAGGTGTCACCGCCTTGAAGGATGACCCTCAGCACCCTGCTAGCAGAGCAAGAAGCGGTTAGAGCAGCCAAGGCAAATATCGATACGTGGAAGTGGTGTCGGTCAAATCAATGTAAAAGGGCAGCCAACGCCAGGTAATCGTTCCATTGATTTTCGAAAAGCCGTATCTATTTCCAATCCTCCACCTCACACCAAGAGCCGGATGCGAAACGCTAGGGAGCTTACAGAAAGGCTGGTGGCGATAGTCAGTGGCAGGATTTAGCCGCATGTCCAAACTTTATTCCAAATAAAAATTCTTCAGATTTGAGCTTAGGTACAAACTTTATTCCAAAGATCGCTTTCGGTAGGTACGAAAAATCAATGACTTAAGCCGATTTTACGTACAAATTTTATTCAAAAGAGACATTTGGCTTTTCAAAACTCAAAACCACCCCCTGTGGATAAACCCTCGCAACTCGCTGATCAACTCGACCAGCGATACTCCCAAAACAGACCCTACCCCCACACCCCCGAAAGTCGCCCTCAAGGCCTGATTTCTTCAACCGATCGTTCCGACACTTTCGAAAACTTGTAAAACAGATTCGGCTCACTGACGACGTACAGGTTGCCTGCGCGATCCATGGTCAGGCCTTCGGGTTGGGGGGCGCTGTGCTTGAGGTCGGAGAAGGTACCCAGCAGTGATCGAATGCTGACGAATCGTCCTTTGCTGTCCAGTTCTGTGATCGAGCGCGACTGGTCGCTGAGCAGCAGCAAATGGCCGGTTCGCGGATCGTAGTAGCCGTCTGAAAGGTCGCGTGCAGCGACACTTTTCGTGATCCAGTTCAGCCGGTCGACGATTTTGATCTGCAAACGGCCCTGATCGATGGAGCGCAAGACGCCGGAAACCTCGAACATCTGGCGTGGATCGCGTTCCTTGATCGCGAACAGGCGGTCGTTGGCGGGATCGTAGGTTACGCCTTCGAATCCCTTGTTATGAATACTGGGGTTGATCAGTAGCGCAATGAACTGAGCTTCCTCGACGTGGATGGGGCGTGCCTGCGGCGGCAACGTGATGATGTCCAGTTGCTGGAGATCTTCATCGCACAGCACGATGCGACCGTTGCCCAGATAAGCCACACCTTCGGTGTCGTCGAAACCGATCAATGGGTAGCGGGCGACTATGTCGCCGTTCACGTTCAGCGCCAGCACTTGCATGGGGCCTTTGTTGGTCACTGCCAGCAGTCGGTCATTGTCGTAGTCGTAGGTGATCCCGGAGATATTGGCGACGTCCGGTGCAAGTGGTTTGGCGTCGATAACCACATGGAAATCCGGCAGCCAGATATTTTTGTCGGCTGCCGTATTGCCCTTTAACCAGGTGCGACCGTACTGGTACAGCTGTTGGGGGACTTGGAAGTGTGTCGACACGGCGTAGGCCAGGATCAACAGCCCGAGGGCAGCTGCACTCAGCACGAGTTGTGCGAGTGATACCTGCCTTCGTGCGACGTTCGACCACGTCAGGCGCTTTGCCTTGATCGTTTCCAGCTGCATGGCGTCAGGCACTCCCGCGTGTTGGGCGGCTGGGCGGGGGATTAATCAACATTCTGCTGCCAGGCGAAGCGATAGGCCTGCATCGGACTTTCCGGTTTACACAGGCCGTTGTCGGCATCGGCATCGACGATGAACCAGTCAGCTCTGGAGGTCTGACCCAGCGGCCGGGCTTTTTCCGGCAAGAAGCAATTGGCCAGTTGCTCGCCTGGCACCAGCGCAAAGGTGCCGGGGTGTTCTCTTAGCCAGCGGGCGGCCTGTTCGGTTGCCGACGGCTTGGCAAAACCGAAATGCACAATGGGTTGGCGTGCATAGAGCCAGTGCCCCTCGCGCCAGTTGACCAGCACCAGATCGGCACCTTGCGTGACATAAGCGGCCTGTTCCATCAGTTCCTTGTGTGGGTTTTGGCCCTCTATGACGGGTTCGACGAACCCTCTGGCGAACCACAGACCAAGCCAGGCGACCACCACCACCGGGACGATTTGCCGGGCCCTGACGCGGTCGTGGAACCAGCGTTTCAACAGCCAGGGCAGCAAGGGGGCCGCTACCAGCACCAGACCAGGCAGCGCCGGAAAGATGTAGATCTTGCGTTTGCCACTGGAGAGGCTGAAGAACAGCAGCACCAGCAACACCCAGCCGAGCAGTACCAACACCCGGCCGTCGTGCTTGCTCAACTGTCGGCGCCAGGCCGGGATCAGCCAGGGCAGCACCAACACCAGCGGCAGCCAATACTGCGGGATGACTTTGACGAAGAAATACCAGAAGGGCTCGCGATGGTCCCAGGCGCTGGCGTAGCGATTGGCCGTCTGGTGCAAGAGTATTTCCTGCACATAGGCGAACCCTTCCGGGCCGCCGTCACGCACGACCGAGATAATCATCGGCACCAGCCACAGGCAGCAGGCCAGCAATAACACCAGCAGACCCAGCGCCCAGCGCGCGGCCTGTCCAGGCATGGCCACCACACCGTGCCAACCTTTACGCGCGGCATAGGCGTAAGGGATCAGCATCAACGCGGGAACAAAACCGACGCCTTTGGTGATAATGCCCAGGCCCATGGCCGCACAGCTGAAATAGAACCAGCCCCAGGCCGGCCCGAGCAACACGTGGCGAACCAGACCGTAGAAGCCCAGCGCAATCCACAGGCACAGAAAACTGTCGATCTGCCCGGTGCGCAGGATGCTGTAGGTCTGATAGGTCGCCAGGAACAACAAGGCAGCGTACCGACCGATGCGTCGGTTCCACAGGCGGGTGCCCAGATCGTAGAGGACTGCGGTGGTTGCGCCTGCAGAGAGCAGCCCGGGCAGGTAAAGCGCGATATTCGGGCTGCCGGTCAGCCAAATGAAGAATGCCGTCGCCCACATGAACAGCGGCGGTTTGTCGGCATAGATCTGCGCGGCCCGGTGCGGGACGAACCATGAGCCGTTCTGCAGCATTTCCAGGGCAACGCCGAGAAACCGCTCTTCATCCACGTTCTGCGGCAGACGCAAGCCCAGGCCGCCCCCGACCAGTAAAACGGCCAGCGCGACCAGTAGCCATCCCTCGAGGCGAGGCGAAAGGTGAGTTCGCACCGTCATTGCTCCTCGGATGTCTTGGCCTGTCGGCTGATCAGCTGCAGGTTGCGCATGTACACCAGCAGACCAAAGGCCTGGCCGGCGATGAAGACCGGATCCTGTCGATAAATGGCGTAGGCCAGCAGGATCGTGCTGCCCAGCATGCTCAGGTACCAGAAGCCCACCGGGATGATGCTGCGCTTCTTGAATTCGCTGTACAGCCATTGCAGGACAAAGCGGCCGGTAAATACGGCCTGCCCGACAAAGCCGAGGATCAGCCAGAAGGTCTCGTTGTCCGGCTTCATGACCGCAGTTCCTGTGCCTGAACATCCAGCCGAGTCCGGCGGATCAGCCACCAGACGCCGACCAGATCAAGAATGCCGACCAGCGCGCGGTCCAGGTTGCCGTACTTGGACACGCCAGCCTGGCGATGACGGTGGTTGACCGGGTGCGTGACCATACGGCCGTTATGTCGCTGAATCAGCGCTGGAATGAACCGGTGCATATGGTCGAAGTACGGCAGGCGCAGAAACGCGGCTCGCTCGATCAGTTTCAGGCCACACCCGGTGTCTGGAGTTGCGTCCTTGAGGAGCCGGCTGCGCAACCCGTTGGCAAAGCGCGAGGCCCAGCGTTTGCTGGCGGTATCGCGCCGATTCACTCGGTGGCCTGCCACCAGCTGTATCGCCCCGGAGCCGTTTGCGTGAGCGCGTACCAGCGCCAACATACCTGGAATGTCCGCAGGGTCGTTCTGACCGTCACCGTCCAGGGTCGCCAGCCAGGTGCCGTTGGCCGCCAGTGCTGCGTGATAGACCGAAGTGCTCTGCCCGAGCGATCGCTCGTGGCGCAGGATCCGCAACAAGGTCAATCCGCTGTCTTTGAGGTGAGTCAGCACTTTCAAGGTGTCGTCTGTGCTGCCGTCATCAACGACCAGAATCTCGTAGCGTTCCCCGTCCAGCGCTGTGCAAATCTCTTTTATCAGGCTGGGCAGGTTGTCGGCTTCGTTTTTGGCCGGGATCACGACGGAGAGAAAAGTGGGCGTGGTCATGGAAGTCCTTGTTATTGAAGTGGCGCACAGATCCGGGCCTGATAGTGCTCCCGATACCAGTCGACGAAGGCCCTGACGCCAGTGTCGACCGAGACCTGCGGTTGAAAGTCGATCCATTGGCTCAGCGCACTGACGTCTGCCCAGGTTTGCAGCACGTCGCCCGCTTGCAAGGGCAGGTAGCGCCGCTCGGCGCGCAGGCCTAGCGCGGCCTCCAGGCAATCGACGAACTCCAGCAGCTTGACGGGCTGACCCCGGCCGATGTTGAAGAGCTGATGAGGCGGCTCGCTGCCAACCGCATCGGGCGGCAGCAGGCGCAGGCGCAGGATGCTTTCGACAATGTCGTCGATGTAGGTGAAGTCCCGCGCCATTTCGCCGTGGTTGTAGATATCCACAGGCTGGCCGGCGAGCATGGCTTTTGTGAACTTGAACAGCGCCATGTCCGGCCGGCCCCAGGGGCCGTAGACGGTGAAAAAGCGCAGCCCTGTGGCGCGCAGGCCGTACAAGTGGCAATAGCTGTAGGCGGTGAGTTCGTTGGCGCGCTTGGTGGCGGCATACAGCGACAGCGGCCGGTCGACGGCATCCTCTACCTGAAACGGCATGCGCGTATTGGCGCCGTACACCGAGCTGCTCGACGCGTAGATCAGGTGCGCCGGTCGATACTGCCGACAGGCCTCGAGCACGTTGATAAAGCCGACCAGATTGGATTGGGCGTAAACATTCGGCTGTTCAAGCGAATAACGCACACCGGCCTGCGCCGCCAGATGAATGACCTGTTCGAAGGCGTTTTGCGAGAAGAGGGTGTACAGGCCTTCGGTGTCGGCTATGTCCAGCCTGTGGAAAGCGAACCCTGGATGGCGCTGGAGTATGTCCAGGCGCGATTGTTTAAGCTCGACGCTGTAATAATCGTTGAGGTTGTCGATGCCGACGACCTCCACACCGAGTTCGCCCAGACGCCTGGCGACATGAAAGCCGATGAACCCTGCAGCACCTGTCACCAGTACCTTCATGCCGGAGTCGCCCGGCCACGACCAATGCCGTAGTAGGTAAAGCCTGCCTCACGCAGTTGCGACGGGTCGAACAGATTGCGGCCATCGAACACCACGCGATCACCGAGCTTTTCGCCGAGCTGGTTCAGATCCAGTACCCGGTAGTCCTGCCATTCGGTCACCACCACCAGAGCGTCTGCGCCTTCCAGAGCATCCTGCTTGCACTGCACCAGCTGCAGGTCGTTTCGCTTACCGTAATGATGCCTGACCGCTTCCAGTGCCTGAGGGTCATGTGCCTGAACCCGGGCACCGGCTGCCCAGAGCGCTTTGAGCAGGGTATGGCTGGAGGCTTCGCGAATGTCATCGGTATTGGGCTTGAAGGCCAGTCCCCAGACGGCGAAGACCTTGCCACTGAGATCACCACGATAATGCGTATGGATATTTTCAAACAGGCGGTGCTTCTGGCGGCGATTGACCTGTTCCACAGCGTTGAGCAACGCCGTTTCCACGCCATGCTCGCTGGCTGTGCCGATCAGCGCCTGCAAGTCCTTGGGAAAGCATGAGCCGCCGAAGCCGCAGCCCGGGTAAATGAAGTCATAGCCAATGCGCGGGTCGGAGCCGATGCCTAGCCGCACCTGTTCTATGTCGGCACCCACCTGTTCAGCCAGGTTGGCGATCTCGTTGATGAACGAAATCTTGGTCGCCAGCAGGCAGTTGGCAGCATATTTGGACAGCTCTGCGCTGCGCGCATCCATGACCACAAACTTCTCGCGGTTGCGACTGAAGGGCTGATACAACTCGCGCATCTGCTCCAGCGCTCGCGGGCTGGCCCCGCCGACGATAATGCGATCCGGACGCAGGCAGTCACTGACCGCGCAGCCTTCCTTGAAAAACTCGGGGTTGCTGATCACTTCAAAGCCGTCATCGCGTCGCGTACTGGCAGCGATCTCAGCGAGCAGACGGTCAACGGTGCCCACTGGCGAGGTCGACTTGTTGACAATGATCGGGGCGCTCTCGGCGTGTCTGATCACCGAGTGCAGTACGGCAAGCACCTGGCTCAGGTCCGCCTTGCCATCGGCTTGCGCTGGCGTACCGACTGCGATGAATAGCAACTCTGCAAAGCGACTGGCGTGTACTTCATCGGTCGTGAAACTCAGTCTCTTGCAGTCCAGGCCATTGCGCAGGAGTTCGCCAAGACCAGGTTCGAATATCGGACATATGCCTTCGCGCAGCGCGTCGATGCGCTTGCTGTCGACGTCCATGCAACACACGGTATGGCCTACTTCAGCCAGACAAGCAGCAAGAGTAAGTCCCACATAACCGGTTCCGAACACTGTCACTCTCAAGTGTCGCTCCTTCTGCTTCATGCATGAATGGATGAGCCGGTTTGTATTCAGGTGCGTCGGCAGCCTTAAATAACCAGCGCAAAATAAATGTCATAAAGGTGTTAAGAAACGATGACACAAGTTTGTCATGTAGCCAGAAGGGTCGCGGTCAGTCCTGTTTGCCTGCAGCAAACACGTTGCCGATTACTGACCGCGCTTCATCATGAAAATGAAAAACAGCCCTCCTAACAAGGCGGTCGTAATGCCTATCGGCAGGTCTTCGGGGGCGATCAGCGTGCGGGAGATGACGTCGACCCAGACCATCAACAATGCGCCCAGAAGGGTGGCGACAGGCAACAATCGTCGATGCTCCGAGCCCACCAGACGTCTGGCCATGTGCGGCACCATCAGGCCGACAAAACCGATGGAGCCGCACAGGGCGACCAGTACGCCGGTCATCAGTGAGGCGATCAGAAAAACCAGCAGGCGCACGTTGCGCACTTGCAGGCCAAGGCTCACGGCGGTTTGATCGCCGCCCATCAGCGCGTTCAGTGAACGACCCAGCCCTTGCAGCAGGACCCAACCGCACAGCACCGTGATAAACGGCACCGCAAGCAATTCCCAGCGGGCCAGACCCAGCCCGCCGAGCATCCAGAACAGCACAGAGGAACTGGCGCGGTGGTCGCCCAGAAACAACGACAGGTTGGCAATTGCCATCATCACGAAGGACACGGCCACGCCGCCGAGCAGCAGGCGCTGGCTGTCCAGGCGGCCTTGGTGACTGGCCAGCCACAACACCAGGCACAGGCTGACCAGCGAGCCTACAAAGGCGGCCAGTGGCAATGTCAGCATGCCAAACACTTCGCCCACATGCATGACCACGATCACTGCGCCAAGCGTCGCCCCCGAGGTCGCTCCCAGCAAATGCGGGTCGGCCAGCGGATTACGGGTCGCGGCTTGCAGAACACAGCCAATCAGTGCCAGCCCTGCGCCTGCCAGCGCGCCCAGCAGTACGCGGGGCGTGCGTATCAGCCAGACGATGGTTTCCTGACCCGCTGTCCAGAGCGGTGAGTGTTCGGCAGTGCCTAAGACTTTGAACATCAGGATACCCATCACCCGGCTCAAGGGCACGGGGGCCGCGCCGAAGGTGATGCACACCAGGCACGACGTCAGCAGCAAAAGCGTCAGAGCGATCAACAGGCCCAGGTAACGACGCGGCCGTTCGGTCAGCCACTGCGCCAGCGTCATCGCTTCACGTCATGAAATGCCGCTGCAAGCGTTTCGATGGCCGTGACATTGTCGATGCCTGGCGTCACCGCCACATAGGGCAGCACGACATAACGCCGATTGCGGATCGCGTCCACGGATTGCAGTGCCGGATTGTTTTCAAGAAAGTGCTGTTTCTGCGCAGCGCTGACTTCGCCGTAGTCAACGATCACGATCACCTCGGGATTGCTTTGCACGACCGACTCCCAGTTGACGTGGGTCCAGCTGGCCGCGACGTCGCCCATGACATTGCGGCCGCCCGCAGCGCTGATCAGCGCCTGGGGAATGGCCAGGCGCCCGGCGGTCATCGGCCGGTCTTCGCCGCTGTCATACAGGAATACCCTGGGCGGCGATTTGCCTGCCACGCGTTTTTCGACGTCGCTCACGCTGCTGCGCATCTGTGCAACCAGCGTTTTGGCCCGGGTCTGCACATCGAATATCCGGCCCAGATTGAGCAGGTCGTTGTAGACATCCTCCAGCGTCGCTTCGGTGCGGGGCATTATCTGGGCGCAGGATTCGGTCAGTTCGTAGGCCTGAATGCCCAGCGGGGCGAGACTTTGCGGCGTGACATCGCCACCCACGCGCATGCCATAGTTCCAGCCGGCAAAATAGAAGTCGGCGTTGGCATTGAGCAGCGTTTCCAGAGATGGATATTTACTGGACAGCTCGGGCAGCTTGCCCAGCTCGCGCAACAGCGCCTGGTCGGGCTTGTTCCAGCCGGTGATGCCGCTGTAGCCGACCATGTGCGATTGCAAACCCAGGGCAACCATCATTTTGGTGAGGTTCACATCGTTGCTGACGGCACGCTGCGGCGCAGCCGTGAACGTCACCGAGCGGTCGCAGCTTTGCACCGTGACGGGGTAGGCGGCATGCGCCATCGGGCTGCATAGCAACGCGGCAAAAGCCAAGCGGGCGGACAGGCAGTTCATGTCAGGGTATCCAGGTGATGCGTGGGTAGTCACGCAGAGGGTGGCTGTCGACCAGCGCCTTGGCGCCGAACACGTTGAACAGCATTTCCGGGGTCAGCACCTCCCGGGGCGTGCCTTGCGCAATGAGCCGGCCGTGATGAATGACACACAGGCGATCACAGAATGCCGCCGCCAGGTTCAGGTCATGAATACTGGCCAGCGTGGCCATGCCGAGCTGTTTGACCAGCCCGAGCAATTCCAGTTGATGGCGCGGGTCGAGGTGGTTGGTGGGCTCGTCCAGCACCATCAATCGGGGTTCTTGCACCAGCGCCCGCGCCAGCAGACAACGCTGCTTCTCGCCGCCGGAAAGCGTGTCGAACCGATGCTGCTCATAGCCCGCCAGCCCGACGGCGTTCAGCGCGTTTTGTACAATCGCGCGGTCGTGGTCACTGTCTGCGGCAAAGAACCCCTGATGAGGCGCGCGACCCATGTTTGCCACATCCAGCAGCGTCAGGCCGAATGCATCGGGAAACTCCTGGGCAACCACTGCCACGTGCCGGGCGCACCAGCGCGGGCTGCAGGACCAGATATCGCGGGCGTTGATGGCGACCTTGCCGCTGCGCGGGCGGCTGTAGCGGAATGCGCAACGCAGCAGGCTGGTTTTGCCGCTGCCATTGGGCCCGATCAGGCCGACGAACTCGCCTGCGGCGATCTGCAGGTCGATATCCTTCAAGGCAAAGTGTTCGTGCGTGCAGACTGACGTCTGTTCCGGTGCCCACGCGAGGCGTTCCAGCGCCAGCATCAAACACGCGGGCCTACAGTGACGTGCCGCGAGGGCGGCTCACCCGGTAGCCATTGCCAAGCGTGCTGACCGACCTGCAAGGCGTGCTTTGTGGTGACTGGAAAGGATTGGGAAACAGGCTTGATCATGGCGTGGGAAGGTCGCTAGGGAAGGCTGCGTTAAGAGTCTTTAATTGTTATAACATAACATTCGAAGTGCAGCACTCTCGCTTATCAACCTTCGATAACCCTCGGTGTATCGACCCACCTTTCGCAGGCTGCACCTGACCTGGACGATTCAATAAATCGTCCAGCAGCCCGGCGTGAGAAGTTCGACGAGATTTTCATCGGGGTCGCGGAAGTAGATACTTGATCCGCCCTTGGGCCATTCGGTGCGGCCTTCGATGGCGACGCTGGCCCTGGCAAGGCGATCAGCCCAGGGTTGCATCTCGTCGGCATTGATGGCGAAGCACACATGAATCCGGCCCTGTGCGTCGTGCGGTGGTATCTCTCCGCCGCTCAGGTACTGCGTCTGCAGTGACGCGCCGCGCTTGAACAGCAGCAGAGTGCTCACGCCGCCGACATTGAAGGCCACCAATGTCGCGCTTTCGAACATCACTTCCAGTTCAAGGGTGCCGGAATAGAATTCCTTGGCGTTCGTCAGATCTTCTACGTAGAGGGCTGTTTCGATAATCCTGTTCAGGCGTGGCATGTGTCGTCATCCTTTTCGGTGCGCTACGAGCCTGCATCGATCAACAGCAAGGTGTTGATCGATGGCTCGTAGCAAGTGTCACCGGGATGCTGACTGGCTGACCAATGCTCGGTTCTTATGCGCGCTATAAGCATGAACTATTGAAGATATTTCGGTGGGTCATGCGGGCCGTCGGGTGACGACCAGTTCGACTGCTGCAATACGGTCCACGTCCTCGTAGCCCTCTTCAAGCAGCTCTTCGCCGAAGACATCCGGGTCCAGTTCACGGTAGGTCCATGCCAGTGCCGCATGGTCGATATCGGCCTGCACCGCCTCGAAAAACGGATCGTGCTCGCCCACCATGGCCACGCCGGTGTAAAGCACCAGCGAGCCGCCCGGCGTGAGGCGGTCCAGTGATTCGCGCACGATGCGCACGGACAGGTCCGCGCCCAGTGCATCACCACCGTGGCGGTAGGCGCGGCGCTGGGTGTCTTTCATGTAGGGCGGGTTGGCGACGATCAGGTCGAAATTTCCACTCAGGCCCGAGAGAATATCGCTGTGGCAGCACTCCATATTCTTCAGCCCGGCGACCGTGGCATTGGTTTGGGCGAAATGCAGGGCCTTGGGGTTGATGTCGACGGCATGCACCTGAGCCTGCGGACGGGCGACCGCGATCAACATGGCACCGGCGCCCGTACCGCAGCCGATGTCGACGGCGCGGTTGATCGGGTGCGACGTGCCTTGCAGATGACGATTGATGGACTGCGCGAAGCGATAGGTATCCGGACCGAAAAATACCGAGTCTTCATCTGTGGTAGGAAACGCCGAATGCACCAATAGCAGATTATCCAGGCTGGAAAATCTCACCCGGCTTTTCAAGCCATCTTCCTTGCGTTCCAGAATACCGGCAGCCAGCAGGCCTTGAGCCTCTTCTACCGGCAACATGGATTCCGGTATCAGCCGACTCCAGCCGAAGACATCGCGCAGTGACGCGGCAGTACGATTTTCCGGGCGTTGATTGACGTGTTGATGGGTCAGGGGTGTGGGCGTGATAAAGCGATAGCCACTGGTATCAAGGCGCTGCGCCAAGGCAATCAGCGCGGCGCTGTCGGGGAGGGGATGACTCATGCCTGGGCTCCTGTCATGCGCTCGGCCATGCTGCTCACAAACAGACGCGTCGCGTGCAGGCCGGCGGCCGTTGCGTGTCTTGCTGGCGACATGCTTTCGATCAACGTGGACATTTTCTCCGAGGCGGGCGCAGATTCCAGTTTCCTGTGCAGTTCGCGAACGTCCGGATCAGCATCCGCCGAGGCAGGCACAGCAAGCTCAGGGGAGGGCTGAGCGCCGTCTTGCAGATTGCGGAAGCGCGAGCGAAAGGCTTCCGGAAGCCGTTTGCCGATCGTGGGTTGAGCGCTGCCATCCGACAGCCACTCACCGGCGATCCAGTCATGCACGAGTTGTTTTTCATAACCGTTGAAGACGCCGAACATCGGTGCACCGGCACCCTCGAACAGCTTCCAGAAACGGCTGTGCAGAGGGTCTTCGTGACGTTTGATCCAGCCCCTATTCTCCAGTACGGCAAGAAATTCCGGGATCTGATCGGGCTCGGCGAGCCACTCGTTGACGGTCTTGCCGTCGAGACGGCAGTAATCGGAATGCATGTGCTGACCGAACGTGCGCTTGCGCTCGAGCATGGCGATCACTTCCTGCTCCAGGTCGAACGACTGGATCACCTTAGTTGATCCCATGCCCAGCTCATTGAGGCGATAACCACTCGCGACACGACGATAAAACTCGTCGCGCTCCTGGCCGACAGGCATCAGTTCCAGGACGCTCTGCGCAGCCTTGCGCGCATGACCGGTGCTGGCGTTATCGATCGTCACATGCAGGGTGAAGTAGTAAGGGTCAATGCCCAGTTCATTCAGCTCGAATGATGTGATGAGCAAGTGCAGTGGCAGCTGTTCATAGCCCAGGTTGTAACCAATGACCTCGGGAAGGTACTGCTCGCCAAGCTGGCCCAGCGACAGCTGAATGGCACCCTGCAGGTAGGCGTCGTCTGCCAGTGGCGCGCTGGTATCGCAGTCCAGATCCGCCAGCAGTTTCCGATACAGGGAAACGTGATTCTGCGCCTGTTCGCCGTCACCGAGTTCCTCAAGGTACGTACGAATCAGGCCATGAAAGCGGTAGTCTGCCCAGCGCGGCAGCAATCCGTATAGCCAGGCGCCGTCGACCATTTTGGTCGGTGCAACTTGCTGAATGAAATACATCGCGTGCGCTTTGCTTTTGAAAAACCGTCTCGGTTTTCCTGCGCGGCGTTGCTCAAGATAGAGCGCATATTGATCAGCCACGACCCCTACGTTCTGCTCCATCCACTGTTCAAGCGCTTCAGGCTGGGCCGGAAGGTCGCAGTGTTCCCGCTCAGCCAGGGCCAGGCAGTGATTCAGAAACATGACCGCATCGTGTTGATGTTCGGGAGCACGTTCATTCATCCATGATTGATAGACGGTCTTTGAACGGGCTTCTTCAACGACGGTTTTGACGACGGCATCGCCTGTCATCACTTGAAGAGACGTCATGAAAATCGTACCTCGGCAGTTGAACATCACGATTGACGCAGTCATTCGAGACTTTCTGTTTTTCTGTGCAGCGTAGATAAGTGAGTGCCCCAGTACAGGGAAATTCAGCGTAATTTTCCGGGCGCCGATAGGTGGCGATCGTGCTTATTCCAGCGGGCGATGGTTGCGCGGAAAAAATGCATTGCCGGTCGGGGTTTACATCCGCAACAGGTGACCGCGGCATCGGCGTATGCCGTGTCCGATCAAAAAGGCTGAACGCAGGTATTTGAAGCCGGTCGTAACGTTTATGTCATCGATAACGATGACGTATTCAGCCCATAAAAGGATGACCGAAAATGAACAATTATTTTCGCATGAGCGCCATTGCCGTTGTGCTTTCGCTAGGTTCGCAAATGGCTGTTGCTGCTCAGGACGCTGATGATTTCGTAGAAGATGCTTCTGCCAAAGGCATCGCCGAAGTTCAGGTTGGCAAGCTCGCACAGGATGAGAAAGGTGTCTCTGCAGATGTGAAGGAATTTGCAAAGCAGATGGTCACGGATCACACCGCTGCCAATGAGAAGCTGGCTGCGATCGCAAAAAGCAAGAACCTTGAAGTGTCCGAAGACCCTATGCTGATGGACAAAGCCAAGGCGATGATTCTGGAGATGCGCGAGAAGTCGTTCGACCAGGCTTACGCCAACAATCAGGTCTCCGCGCATGAACAGGCGATCAAGCTGTATAAGGAAGAAGCCGAGAATGGCAAGGATCCAGAGCTGAAGGCGTTTGCAAAGGCAACGCTGCCTACGCTGGAGAAGCATCTGGAGCATGCGAAAAAACTCGCTGCTGCGCATGGCGGTGATGCTGCCAAGAAGTAAATCCTCTGCACCGCATGACGGGATCTACACCCTGTAGAGCGTCATGCGGGTAACGCTGAGAAACCATCATTACGTTTTCAAAGTGACTGGTTGAGGCGCGTGCCGTTGATGATCCGTTGGATCATCGACGTGGCAGGTCGTTTTCAAGAAGAGTTCCAACGCCGAAACCCTTGGTCGCCATCACCACTTGAAAGCCTCGGCGTGCAAGCAGTGCCTGCGCCTCGAAGGCACGAAGCCCTTTTACAAACACCCTGTCGGTCAACGCGCTATCCAGCTGGTCGCGAGGCGTGAGAGGTTGACTGGAGCTGAGTTTTTTCATGATTCCATTCTCCTGATCAAAACTAAGGTTGCCGTTTCAAGCGTCTTTGCCCTGGACAAAACCAGAGCCCAGGTCCGCACCGGTGATTGGGTTGGCGGCCGGGTCGGACTGGGTCCGTTCCTTCATCATTTCCAGCACTTCTGTATCTTTTTCATCCAGCGTGACCGAGGCCGTACCATCGCCGCCATCGACAGCCGCTTGTGGCGATTCCACATACTCCCAGTCACCGCCCTGATTCCAGGCGCCGCGTACATTGGGCTCGCCGGACATGTTGAAGTACTTGTTGGTGAATTCCGGCATGCCAGGCAGTTTGCCCTGCGGGAAGTTGGGCTGGATGGCGTGCAGGGCTTTTTCAAAAGACAACTGGTGTGCAATTTCGCGAGTCATGAGAAAGCCCAGCGCTTCTTTAACGCCCGGGTCATCCGTCACGTTCATCAATCGCTCGTAAACAATCTTGGCTCTGGATTCTGCGGCGATGTTGGAACGGAAGTCTGCTGTTGGCTCACCGATGGTATCGATATAAGCCGCTGTAAAGGGCACGCCGGCAGAGTTGGTCAATGGCGCACCGGAGCCGTACAGCAGGCTAGTGATGTGTGAGTCATTGCCGTTACCGTTGATAGAGCGATACAACTCGCCTTCTTCTTCGATGCCTTCAGCCAATTGACCTTTAGCGCCCTTATTGAGCATGACAATAATGGAACCCACAATTTCAAGGTGGCTCAGTTCTTCGGTGGCGATATCCATCAGCAGGTCTTTACGGCCTGGGTCTTCTTCGCTCAACCCTTGAGTGAAATAGCGTCCGGCTGCAGCCAGTTCACCCTGAGCCCCGCCGAACTGCTCAAGCAGAAGGTTGGCCAGTCCAGGATTGGGTCTTGCTACACGTACGGTATATTGAAGTCGCTTGTTATACATGAACATGTCGTATCCTCAGGCTTTGATCTCTCGGGAAGCGTCAACCCATGTGCATGGGCTCGATTCAACGCAGTCACAGGTTATGAGAGACTGAAGAGCACGATCGTTACTGCTAACTTTTTTAAAAAGGACCGACGGTGTTTAAACTGCAGTTCAATAGAAATTGATTATTCCCCCGGCGTCGCTGAATGGACGTTCATCGTGGCGGAGAAGCCTACTTGGACTGACCTGTAGGCGCTCACTGTTCAAGGTAGGAAACAGCGTGAAAAGCGCTGTTATAAACAAACTCTATCGTCAACTAAACCCCAGAGTTCAGTTATAAGGACACATAGCTTATGGCTATATGACATCATTTAAATGATGGTATTAATATTTTGAATTTTTTGAAACTGCTGTGATCTGTTTTGCGAGTCGACAAAGCAGGAGCACCCCAATGGCTGATGAAAAACACTACCGTATCGATTACCTGCTGCATGGCAGTTACAAGACGTTCTACATAAGGGCAGGTGCCATGGACAACAAAGAGGCCTGGCACTGGGCTTCAGTGGATGCCGGGTTCGGTGCGATCCCCAAGTACCGTTCCGACCCGGTGCCGAAGCTGAGTAAGCCTCAGGCGGAAAAGCTCGGTCTGTCGAACGTGGAGTGGGCGAGGGCTTGAATAGCCCTCGATCACCTCGATACGACGCTTACCGTCGTGCGTCACCGTGGCGCACGACGGTATTACCCTTTTGCAAAGTCTACGGTCGCCAGACTGTCAGATGAACGGTTGTTTCCCGCCTGATTCACCTGAATACCCTCATTCGGGTCATGCCTGCTGCAAGCGTCTTAGCGGCAAATCGCTCTAGCCCGCCATCCTCCCGATGATCTTGACCTCACGTTAACCGTGGCTTGGTCGATAGCCCGAGTATCAGGCTATGGCACCCACTGAACTTCCTGATAGGCCATTGCTCTCAAGTGATGTCAATGTGCCTCTATCTGAATGGATTGCCGCGTTCAGCACAGCACAGCCGGCCCTTATTACCCGTGATGCAAAGAAAGGAGCTTTTCCACCCGGATTGGACCCCTAATTAAAAAGAGAAAACTATGAACATCCTTTCGCCTGGTATCTACCTGACCAATCGCCTGCGCTTCCCTGCCAAGTTTGCCGTTTTAGCCATCATTATCGTTATCCCGCTGATCGTTCTCGGTCTGCGGGTTTTCAACAGCCTGAATGCAAGCATCGACACCGTCGCGCAAGAGCGCGTTGGCCGTGAGTACCTGCAACTGACCACCCCCGTTCTGCGACTCTCCATGCTGCAGCGTGCGGTCAGTAACCGTCTGCTGGCCGGCGATGCCTCTGCCGCTCAGGATATGACCAGCAACCGCGCTCAGCTCGAGACTGCTCTTGCTAACCTTGCCGACATGGATGCGCGACAAGGGCAGCAGCTGGAAACCGAGAACCGCGTACAGCGCCTGCGCGAAAGCACCCGTTCCCTGATGGACAGTATCAAGCCAGGCCTGTCGCAGGATGAAGTGTTCGCCCAGTGGAATGAGCAACTGGCCCAGACACTCAACTTTATCTACTACGTCTCGGCTACCTCAGGCATGGTGCTGGACGAAGATTACGCCTCGCTGTTTCTGATCGACCTGAGCACCATCCGTATGCCCCGGGAAATCAACGTCGCCGGTCAGATCCGCGGTATTACGGCAGGTTTGATAACCGGTCAGGGGCTGAGTGTATCGATGCGCGGCTCGCTCGAGAGCCTGCTGAAGATCGAACTGCAATTTCGTGCGGAGCTGGAGCAAAGCATTCGACTGCTCAAGCGCCGTTCGCCAGAACTGGCCGCGCGCATCAGTGACCCGATCACTGCCTCTACAGCAGCGATGGACAGCTTTCGCGGCGACCTGCACGCGTACGTAAAAGGCACAGAGTTCTCGGTGCAGCAGGGGCAGGCGCTGAGTGCGCGCGGCAACGTCGTTGTTTCGGGCCTCTACAAGGCTCAGGACGAAATTCAGACTGCGCTTCAGGATGAGTTGAATACGCGCTACGACGCTCTGGTGCTGCAACGCGAAGTCGTCATTGCCATGTGCGTGGTCATGGGTTTGCTGCTGCTCTATGCGTTCTGCAGTATCTACCGCGCCTTGCGCCTGACCATCGACAGCCTGCTGGGCGTTACCCGCCGTCTGGGCGAGGGCGATCTGAGTGCCCGCGTAGCGGTCGTCAGCAAGGACGAAGTGGCGGATATCGCCAACGGCCTGAACCTGATGGCCGACGCCTTCGCCAGTTCTATCTCGCACATGGACCGCACCTCTTACGAACTGACGGATGTCGCGTCCCGGTTGGGCGCATCCATCGGCCTGGCCAAGCAGTCGATGAACGCGCAGCAGGCTGAAACGGAGCAAGTGGCGACCGCGATCAACGAGATGACCGCGAGCGTCGCCGACGTGGCGCAGAACACCGAAGGTGCTGCGCTGGCCGCCGATGAAGCGAACACTGCGTCACGTAACGGGCTGCGCATCATGCATCAGGCTCACTCGACCATTCAGGCGCTGGCCGAAGAAGTGGAACTCAGTGCCCAGAAAGTCCAGGCGCTGGCCCTGCACAGTCAGTCGATTGGTGGCGTTATCCAGGTCATCAGCACCATTGCCGATCAGACCAATCTGTTGGCCCTCAATGCTGCCATCGAAGCTGCGCGGGCGGGCGAGCAGGGTCGCGGTTTTGCCGTGGTGGCTGATGAAGTCCGGACGCTGGCTTCGCGCACTCAGGCGTCGACCGAAGAAATTCGCGGCATCATCCAGCAGCTGCAAGGTGCGACCGACGCTGCCGTGCAGCAGATGCAGGCCGGGCAGCAGAAGGCGCATGCGTGTATCAGTGCCGCCAGCGATGCCTCGGGCAGCCTGTCGAGCATCAGTCAGGGCGTGGAGCGTATCGTCGAGATGAACACGCAGATCGCCAGTGCTGCCGTACAGCAGCATGCGGTCTCCGAAGACATCAACCGCAATGTCATGGAGATTCGTAACAGCTCCGGGACGTTGATGCTGGGTATCGATAACAATGCGGTCACCGCCGATGAACTGGCGCGGGTCGCCAGCGACATGCGCAATGTCGTGGCGCGTTTCAAACTGACTGCCTGATTGAATCGGGGGCTGTTCAGCCCCCGATTTCCCTCCCGAATCGGCGCGCTCGCGCGGATTGCCTTTTTCCGATCAAGTTTTGCTCTTCTGCGGCCGATAGCTCTGGCGCGCGGGTTTGCTGTCCATAAAAACAAATCTCAGCTCTTTCGTTGCGCACAAAAAAGCATTTTCAGGAGATTTTATGAACAGCAGATTTGCGAATATCAGCGTCAACATGAAGTTGGCATTGGGCTTTGGGACCGTTCTTTTCTTCACGGCTGTCCTCGCCCTTGTTGGCTGGACCAGCCTCGACAAGCTCATCTATCGCACCGACCGAATCGGCGATATCACCAGGCTGAGTGACAACCTGACCACTCTGCGAATCGCGCGTCTGCAATACATGTTGACGGACGGCGATGAAACCGCAGCGCAGAACATGCGAAGCAAGCTGGATGTGTTCAAGGCGCAGCAGCAATCACTGCTCGTCAGCTTCAACAATCCGGTCAACCTCAAGCCGCTGCGCGAACTGGCCGATGTCACTCGCGACTATGAAGCATCCCTGAACAGCATGCGCGCCGCGTACCAGGCCGGTGCCAACGTGCGCAACGAGATGACCGCCAATGGCACAGCAGCGATGCAGGCCGTCGAGTCGTTGAACAATGCGGTCATGCAGATAGATCCTTCTGACCCGGCACGCTTCGATCTGGCCCAGTTGGCAAACAGCGCTCGGCAAGACCTGGTTCTGGTGCGTTATGAAGTGCGCGGCTATACCGGCAATCCGAATGACAAGACCGAGACAGCAGCTTTTCAGCAGCTCGATAGCGCGATCAGTCATCTGGACAGGCTCAAGGCCGCTTTTGGCACTGCCAACCGCGAACAGATCGCACAGTTTGAAAGCGCTTTACGCAATTACCGCAGCTCGGTCGATACCTTCAAGGCGACCACTCAGACAGCGGCGAGCGTGCGCAAGGATCTGACTACTCAAGGCGCCACCATCGTCAAGCTGGGCGAAGAGTTGTATGGCCTGCAGATGCAGATGGGCAAGGAAGACACCGCTCACGCGCGCAGCCTGCAGATGGGGTGTGTGGTGTTGGTCATGCTGCTGGGCATTCTTGCCGCTGTGGTCATCACGCGTCAGATCACTCGTCCATTGCGCGATACGCTGGCCATCGTCGAACGTATTGCGTCCGGCGACCTGACCCATACCGAAGCGGTCACCCGACGCGATGAACTGGGCGTCTTGCAGCAAGGCATCCAGCGCATGGGTACGACGCTGCGTGAACTGATCTCTGGTATTCGCGATGGCGTCACGCAGATTGCCAGCGCGGCCGAAGAACTGTCGGCGGTCACCGAGCAGACCAGTGCAGGGGTCAACAGCCAGAAGGTCGAGACCGACCAGGTGGCCACCGCCATGCATCAAATGTCGGCGACTGTTCATGAAGTGGCACGCAATGCCGAGCAGGCGTCCGTGGCGGCCTCCGATGCCGACAAGCAGGCGCGTGAAGGCGACAAGGTCGTCGGCGAGGCGATCCAGCAGATCGAACGACTGGCTGCCGAGGTGATTCGCTCATCTGACGCAATGAACGTGCTTGAGCAGGAAAGTGACAAGATCGGCAAGGTCATGGATGTGATCAAGGCGGTCGCCGAGCAGACCAACCTGCTGGCCCTCAATGCCGCCATCGAAGCCGCGCGTGCCGGGGAAGCCGGCCGGGGTTTTGCCGTGGTGGCCGACGAAGTTCGCGGCCTGGCGCAACGTACCCAGCAGTCCACCGAAGAAATCGAAGGGCTGGTGTCGGCCTTGCAGAATGGCACGCGTCAGGTGTCGGGCATCATGCTTGGCAGTCGCACGCTGACTGACAGCAGTGTCGAACTGACGCGCAGGGCCGGTACGTCGCTGGAAAGCATCACCCGTACGGTATCGAGCATTCAGGCGATGAACCAGCAGATCGCTGCGGCTGCCGAGCAACAAAGTTCGGTGGCCGACGAAATCAGCCGCAGCATCGTCAATGTTCGCGACGTATCCGAACAGACCGCCGAAGCCAGCGAAGAAACCGCAGCCTCCAGCGTCGAACTGGCACGCCTCGGTGGCCAGCTGCAGATGATGGTCAGCCACTTCCGGGTGTGATCCACCTGACGGTCATGCCCACGCGGAGCAGACGGACACTTATCGTTGCGCACGCTCCAGCGTGGGGATGCATTTGGTGAGGCTCTGCGTCACAGCTCCACGTCGCGCCACCTGCTCAAGAGAGGACGCGGAGCGTCCGGAACGGCATACCCACGCGGAGCATGGGCACGATAGGTGTTCTCATGAGCGCCTATCGTTCCTCACGCTCCAACATGGGCGCGATAATGTTCTTTTGCGCGACGCTAAACTGGCCTGAATAACGGGGCGATAGTTATATAACTATACGTTGGTATACCTCACTCATACTTACAGATAAACATGAGCTACTTTTGCAGGTTTCTAGTGTTGATCGAAACGCTATAAGCTTTACCTCACTGTACTGCAACTATTAACTCACGGCCTTTATCTGTTATCGCTGACTGCCTGTTTGCTTATAAAACGGGTGGGTCTGCGTCTGCGCGGCCGGCTCGAGGTGAGCAATGCATTCGATATTTGAATTCGGTAAAAGCCTGCGGACGCCCCGTTTCGTAAAACCCGGTGCACGCACGCCTTATTGGGCCGATGGTATTTGCCTGGCCATTCTGACGCTGTTCATTGGCCTGTTCATTTATGGTCTTGGCCAGATGATGCAGCCGCTGACCGTGCTGAATTCCAGCCCCATGAGCCTCGACCCGGCGCGCCTGCCCGAATATGCCTTGCGCACCACGCTGCGTATGTTCATCGCGCTGGGCGCTTCATTGATCTTCACTTTTGTCGTGGCCACGCTGGCAGCCAAAAGTCGCAAGGCCGAGCAGGTGATCATCCCGGCGCTGGATATTCTTCAGTCGGTGCCGGTGCTGGGTTTTCTGACGTTCACCGTGACCTTCTTCATGGGCCTGTTTCCCGGTCGGCAGATGGGCGTCGAATGCGCAGCGATCTTTGCCATCTTCACCAGTCAGGCCTGGAATCTCGCGTTCAGTTTCTATCAGTCACTGCGTACTGTGCCGAGTGATCTGAACGAAGTCAGCCGTCAGTTCGGGCTGTCTGCGGTATTGCGTTTTACACGCCTGGAACTGCCATTCGCCATTCCGGGGCTGGTGTGGAACATGATGATGTCGATGTCCGGCGGCTGGTTTTTCGTGGTCGCCTGCGAGGCCATTTCGGTCGGCGATACCACGGTCAATCTGCCGGGCATTGGGTCCTGGCTGGCGCTGGCCATCGAGCAGAAGAACCTGGCTGCGATTGCCTGGGCAGTGGGCGCAATGGCGCTGGTGATTCTGGCCTATGACCAATTGCTGTTCAGGCCTATCGTCGCCTGGGCGGACAAATTCCGCTTCGAGCAAACCGCATCGTCGAAGCGTCCGCGCTCATGGATGTACAGCCTGCTGGGCCGTTCCCGTGTGGCACCGATGCTGGGTTCGGTCCTGGCTGCACCGTGGAAGTGCCTTATGCTGATCGACTGGCGGGTGTTCTCCCGGCTGTGGAAAGTGAAGCTCACCCCAGGCGTCGCCCGTGTGCTCGACTACGCGTGGCTGGGGCTGGTCATGGCTGCCTGCCTGGCTGGCAGTGTGTACCTGTTCAGGTTCATCGAGGCGTCACTGGGCGCCAGCGACATGGTCACGGCCTTTGGTCTGGGCTTGGCGACGATGGTGCGTGTGATCGTACTGATCGTTATCGCAAGCCTGATCTGGGTCCCCGTCGGTATCTGGATCGGCCTGCGTCCGGTCTGGGCTGAACGCTTGCAGCCAATCGCGCAGTTCATGGCGGCGTTCCCGGCCAACGTTCTGTTTCCTTTTGCGGTGATCGCGATTGTCGGCCTGCACCTGAACCCGGACATCTGGCTGTCGCCGCTGATGGTGCTCGGCACCCAGTGGTACATCCTGTTCAACGTGATCGCCGGGGCCAGTGCCTTGCCGACTGACCTGCGCGAAGCGGCGACCATGTTCAACATGCGCGGCTGGCAGTGGTGGCGCCGTGTCGCGCTGCCCGGCGTGTTTCCCTACTACATCACCGGTGCGCTGACCGCGTCGGGTGGTTCGTGGAACGCCAGTATCGTCGCCGAAGCGGTTTCCTGGGGCGATCAGCACCTGGAAGCTGCAGGCCTGGGGTCATACATCGCCAATGCGACCCAGGCGGGCGACTTTCCACGCGTCGCACTGGGCATCGTGGTCATGTCGGTCTTCGTGATTGCGTTCAACCGGTTGCTGTGGCGCCCCCTGTACGGGTTTGCCGAGCGACGTCTGAGTCTTGTCTGATCTTGTGTAAGGGGAGGGCGCCATCATGATGGCTGTCGAAACGCGTTGCCTGGTAGATGTTCAGAAGGTCCGACATGTGTACGGCAAAGGCAGCAAAGAGCGCCTGGTGCTGGATGACGTGACACTGACGCTCAACGAGAACGAAATAGTGGGCCTGCTGGGCCGGTCCGGTTCGGGCAAGTCGACCCTGCTGCGCTCCATCGCCGGGCTGGTGGTGCCCACCGAAGGTGAGGTGAATTTCCCGCGCCGTGCGCAAGGGCGGGCGATGTCGGTGGGCATGGTGTTCCAGAGCTTTGCGCTGTTTCCCTGGCTGACCGTGCTGGAAAACGTCGAAGTCGGCCTTGAAGCACAAGGTGTGCTCGCCGCGGTACGCCGCAAGCGCGCACTGGCGGCCATCGATCTGATCGGCCTGGACGGTTTCGAGAGCGCTTATCCCAAAGAGCTGTCCGGAGGCATGCGTCAGCGGGTGGGCATGGCGCGCGCGCTGGTCATCGATCCTGACGTGCTATTGATGGACGAACCGTTTTCTGCGCTCGACGTGCTCACCGCCGAAACCCTGCGCACTGACTTGCTGGACATGTGGAGCGAAGGGCGCATGCCCATCAAGTCGATCCTGATGGTGACGCATAACATCGCCGAAGCCGTGCTGATGTGCGACCGCATCCTGCTGTTCTCCTCCAATCCTGGGCGGGTGATCAGCGAGATAAAGGTCGATCTGCCCCAGCCGCGCAACCGCCAGGACCCGATCTTCCGGGCGCTGGTGGAAGAAATCTACGTGCTGATGACCCAGGACAACGACGCCGGCGAGATTCGTCAGGGCGTGTTTCCGGGTACCGGGCTGGGAATGGTGTTGCCGCAGGTTTCCACCAACGCACTGGCCGGGCTGATCGAGGCGATTCACGCGCCGCCCTACAGCCTCAAAGCCGACCTGCCGGAGCTGGCTGCTGCGCTGCACTACAACGCCGACGAGCTGTTTCCGATTGCCGAAGTGCTGCAACTACTGCGCTTCGCTGAACTGAAGGGCGGCGACATTCGCCTGCTGCCAGCCGCCAATCGCTATGCGCTGGCGGATGTCGACGAGCGCAAGCAACTGTTCGCCCAGCACCTGCTGAGCTTCGTGCCGCTGGTGGCGCACATTCGGCGGGTGCTGGATGATCGTCCCACGCACACGGCACCGGCACGGCGCTTTCGCGATCAACTCGAAGACTTCATGTCTGAAAGCGATGCCATGCAGACCCTCAACGCAGTGATTCAATGGGGGCGCTACGCGGAGTTGTTCGCCTATGACGAACTGGCTGATCAGTTCAGCCTGGACAACCCGTCCTGAGGTTTGTAGGACATACTCAACGGGCCTTTTGCAACCAGCGGGATGATGCGCATGCGTGAACCGGAATCCTACGGCAAGGCCGCTATGGCGGTGCGGCTGATCGCTTTGCTGATGCTGGCGCTGGTCATTGCGGTTGCCGATACCTTGACCGACCTGGAAATCGCCGTGGGCGTATTCCAGATTGTTGTGGTGCTGCTGGCGGTCAGGTTCCTGCCGGCCACAGGCGTTATCGCGATGGCGTTGCTGTGCATGGTGCTGACCGTGATCAGTTATGAGATGACGACCTCCAGAGGCAGTGAGGCGTCCGGGCTGATCAATTGCATTATCAGCCTTTCGGCCATCGCCATGACCACCTGGCTGGCGCTGCGCATGGCGCTGGCCATTCGCTCGGTACATGAGGCGCGCTCACAGCTGGCGCGGATCGCACGGGTCAATCAACTGGGTGAACTGACGGCGTCCATTGCCCACGAGATCAATCAGCCGCTGTCGGCCATTGTCACCAGCGGCAATGCCTGCCAGCGCTGGCTGGCCACCGAGCCGGTCAATCTGGAAAAGGCCCGGCAGGCCGTCGACCGCATGATCAGTGACGCGAACCGCGCAGGCGACATCATCGTGCGGGTGCGCGCCCTGGCGAAGCGTTCGTCCACTCACAAGGAGTGGATCAGCGTGGCCGATACCGTCGCCGAGATCGTGGCGCTGGCACACAGCGAGATAGAGGGGCAGGGCGTCGCACTGCTGGTCGACGTTCCGGAGGGCCTGCCGCCGCTGCTGGCTGATCGGGTGCAGATCCAGCAAGTGTTGCTGAACCTGATGCTCAACGGCGTCGATGCGATGAAAAAGCTCGAGGCGGATCAGGCGCAACTGGAGATTCGGGTGGGCTGGCATGACGGCGGCGATATCGGATTTGCGGTCAGCGACAGTGGTATCGGCGTGCAGCCGGAAAACATCCATCGGTTGTTCGACGCGTTCTACACCACCAAGGAGGAAGGCATGGGGATCGGTCTGGCGATCAGTCGTTCGATCATCGAAGCTCATGGCGGGCGCATCTGGGTCACGCCCAACCCTGCAATCGGTGCTACGTTTCACTTCACCCTGCCCACCGGAAAGATGGAAACCTGATGAGCACAGCCGCCACCGCCTCACCGACCGAAGAGCCGATCATCTACGTCCTCGATGACGACCTGTCGGTGCGCTCCTCGCTGGAGGACCTGCTGGCCTCGGTCGGATTGCGCAGCATGCTGTTCGGCTCGACCCGCGAGTTTCTGGACACCCCGCGCCCTGATGCGCCGGGCTGCCTGATTCTGGACATCCGCATGCCGGGCATGAGTGGCCTGGATTTTCAGGAGCATATGGCCAGGTCAGGGATTTCCCTGCCGGTCATTTTCATCACCGGGCATGGCGACATTCCCATGTCCGTACGGGCCATGAAGGCCGGTGCGGTGGAGTTTCTGACCAAGCCCTTCCGTGACCAGGACTTGCTCGACGCCATTCAGCAGGGGTTGGCGCAGGATCGCAGCCGGCGCCAGAGTGCCGCCGTGGGTGCCGAACTGCAGCGCCGCCACGCCAGCCTCAATCTCGGTGAGCAGCAGGTGATGGAGCTGGTGGTCAGCGGCCTGCTCAACAAACAGATTGCAGCCCGGCTGAACGTGAGTGAAATCACCGTCAAGGTCCGCCGTGGTTCGGTGATGCGCAAGATGGAAGCCGATTCCCTGGCCGACCTCGTCAAGTTCGCCGAGCGCCTCAAAGAGCTGCACTGATCGACGACTCACACCGAGCCCTCATCGTTATACACAAGTCCGCTTTTGATTCTGGCCGGAGGCCGCTACAGCCTCCAGAAACAGGACGTTTGTACTCAGCGGCTGACTAATTCACCAATTGCGGCAGTACATAGTTGCGCACCACGTACAGCGAACCTTCTGCGCTCAAGTGTCCCGAGTCGATCTGCAGCAGAGAGCGGTTGTCTTCCAGGCGTACCCGGCAGGCATCGGCGACGCACAGTTTGTCGATCAGTGACACGAACTGGATGCCTGCCGATGCGGCCAGTGCGCGGGTTGCCTGATCCACCAGCATGACGCTTTGATCCAGAGCCGGATCGCGGATGTGCGATTCGCTCAGCCCCCAATGACGGTTGGCGATGACGCTGGGCAGCGACGGGTTCCACTGCGGGACCGGGCCGATCAGCACGATATGCTTCACGCCAAGGCTCTTGAGCCGGGTCGCTATCTGCGTCCAGTCGGTCTTGTCATGCCCGTCCTTCTGCGCGATGACCACGATGTCCGGACGCAGCTTTTCGATGCCCTGCAGGGCCGTTCTGTTGGAGTAGTCACAGGCCCTGCTGGTCGCAGAGGTACGTCCTTGATGGTCACTCAGAGCGGGGCGGCAACTGGCTGAGGCGACCTGATAGAAGGGCGTGCTGTGTGTCAGCAAGGTACGCAAGCCGAGCGACAGCGCCTGCGCGTGAGAGTCGCCCCACAGGAACACGCCGCCCGCACCTTGCTTGCGCGTGCAGGCTTCGTCGATGGCTGATTGGCCGCGTTGGGTCAGGGCAGAGAAGGCATCACATTTCAGCCAGTAAGGCTCATACAGGTTGTGCTGACGATCAGCGTATTCCTGAATGAAACGCGCCTTGTCCGAAACGCTGACCGGGCGCAGTGGCGATACCACGCCGCCGGTCGCACTCACCAGTGCTCCGCAGACGAATACCAGAGCGATCAGCGTGCCGAACGTGGCATATCTGCTGCGCTGATCAGACGACGGCCTGCTGGCGTTCTGCTCGATCAGCCACCATGAGACCAGACCCAGCGTCACGGCCATGCCGATGCCCACCAGCACTGCGCGGGTCTCGCCCAGTAACCCGGCGTCATTCATCCACACCACCACCGGCCAATGCCAAAGGTACAGCGAGTACGACCGTGTGCCGGTCCATTGGGCGAGCGGGTTACAGGTCAGCAGTGAGTCGTTGCGTGCGGCGACGATCACCGCGAACGTCCCCAGCACCGGCATCAGCACCAGATAACCCGGCCACGTGTCCTGCACGGACAGCAGAAAGAAACCGGCCACGATCAGCGTCAGTCCGATGTGTTCCAGAACGCGCTGCTGCAGGGCCTTCAATTGCAGCGGGAACAGACAGGCGACGCCACCTGCCAGCAACTCCCAGGCGCGGGTCGGCAGCAGGTAAAACGCCGCCTCCGGCCATTGCGAGGAGGCATACACGCACGCTACAAAGCCTGTCAGGCTTGCGCCCAGTACCCACCAGCGCAGGTTGTGCAGCGCGACGAAGCGACTGAGTATCAGCAGCACGATCGGGTACAGCAGGTAGAACTGCCATTCCACCGACAGCGACCAGGTGTGCAGCAGCCATTTCTCATGGGCACTGGCGGTGAAATACCCCGCCTCACGCCAATAGACAATGTTGGAAACGAACCCCAGGCTGCTCGCCACGTGTGTGCCCAGCGCGCGGTAGTCCAGCGGCAGCAGGGAAAACCAGCCCAGCAGCAGCAAGGCAAAACACAGCGCAGCGAGGGCCGGGACGATGCGCCTGGCCCGTGACGTGTAGAACGTCGCCAGCCTGAACTTACCGCTCCTCAAGCCGCGCAGGATGATCCCGGTGATCAGATACCCCGAGATCACGAAAAACACGTCTACACCGGCAAAGCCACCAGGCAGCCATTCGGGGTGAAAGTGGAAGAGCAGTACCGCAATCACTGCGATGGCGCGCAGGCCATTGATGTCTTTTCTGAAGTCCATTTGAGAAAGCCATCCGTTGGCTGATCGTGAGGAAGAGGCTGCCGGTGATCAGCCGAAACGTGTCGGCGGCCAGCGCGGTGATGATGGGGTGGCGGTCAGCGTGCAGTCGACGACAGACCGGGCGTATGGCTCGCAGACGGTTCTCTGCCGGCAATCACATGACCAATGGCCAGGCCGATGAACAGGTTGGCAACAGCGACCTCGAACATGTCGGTGGTCCAGCTGATCAGGCACCAGCAGAAGCTGATTGCCAGCAGCATATGGCCGACACGGGTCTGATCATCGATCAGTCGGAACAACAGCGAAATCTGCAGCGTATACAGCAGCAAGCCGAGCACGCCCAGCATTGCCCAGAGGTACAGGGCGGAGCTGTCCATACCGAGAAAGACCCCGGCGCCGTCCACCGGAAACAGCCCCATCGTGCTGCCGACCATGCCGAAGCCTGCGCCGCTGATCATCCAGCCTTCGCGACTCATCGCATTGATCAGGCCGGGCCAGGTGTTGATCATCCGGTCATACAGCGAGGCCAGAGAGCCGCCGCTGCTGACCGCGTAGGCATCAGGACTCACGATCAGCCCAAGCGCCGGCAACAGCAGACCGATGCCCACCACCACGGTGCACACTGTCCTGCAGGTCCAGCTCATCCGCCGCAACAACAGCAGCACGATGGTCAGCGCGAAGGCCGCGGCTGGCGCTTTGCTGGTGGTCAGCACGATGGCGTAAAGCGCCACTGCACTCAGCAACAACATCATCAGGCGCGAGCGCAGGAACATGATCAGGTACAGCGTGTAGAAGGCGATCATGATCGACAGCACGTTGGACACTCTGGCGAAACCGGCAATGCGATCCACCTCGTCCGCACTCCATGAGGTATTGGCGCTCAACTGGGTTTCACCGACGCTGTAGCTGTAGCCCTTCCACGGCACGGAGGTGAGCTTGTCCATGGCAATCCCCAGTAGTGAGGCCAGCAGGCAGAACGCAATGGCGCGGTACAACAGCTTGCGGCGATACAGCAGGTGCCGGCCACATACCAGGCCGAATACCAGCGGGCTCAGCGCGAACAGGCTAAACGCCAGGTTGTGCACGCTGGCGCGATGCAGCATGGCCAGCAGCCCGGAAAGCAGCCACAGAATCATGAATGTCCAGAACAGCCTTCCTGCCCTGAAGGTGCGCAGTTCGAGCGCAAACAGCAGGATGCAGGCGGCTTTGGGCAGATAGAGCAGGGGACTGAGACCTGCCTGATCGAAGTAGAAGCGCAAGGCTCCGGAAAAGGTCTCGACCAGCATCAGGCCGATGGCGACCCACACCACCACCGTGGACTTGTCAAAGGACATCAACGACGACCTGGCGTCGACGCCGTTCGCAGTATTCAACGCCATGCTGGCTGCCTTGTGAAATACGTCAGGGGAATTGCGCGGACAAAGCTACCGCCCGACGATCACGGGGACGTGTCGACACAGGCAGGCTTTGGGAGATGGGGGTCTGGAGCGGACGCTCGCAACGGCATGACAACAGGTATATCAGTCGCAGTTGGGGCAACTGTCAATTAATTAGTCAGGATTAATGGTTATGCGCCGCACGACCCGTGCCCGGGACAGGACGCGGAGCGTCCAGGACGGCGTGCCCACGCTGGAGCATGGGCACGATAGTGTTCCTGAGAACCCCTGTCGTTCCTCACGCTCCAGCCCAGACACTTATCGTTCCTCACGCTCGTGGGAATGCCCTTCGTGACGCTCTCCGTCACCCATCTGCGGATTACGGGTACTTGCGTCTGTCCGGTGCAGGCGGGAAGTACTGATAGAGCCAGGTCTCGCTCAGCGTACGGTCGCCAGTGCGGATGAACATGCGCATTTCGACCGGCTCGACCGAGTCGCTGTCCGGTACCCAGTCGAAGGTGACGCGGTAGCCCTTGATGTCCGGCAGCACGAGGATGTTGAAGTCCTGCACCTTGCCATGAGTGACCGTGACGATGGGTTCGATTCCGGTGCCTTCCGGCAAGCGATCCAGACCGCCGCCGTTGAAGTCCACCGCGAAGCGACGGGCCCAGGTTGTCGGGTAATGCTCGCCCGGTGCCCAGCCTTCGAGGAAGCCGCCCATGCCTGAGCGTGTCGCGTGGACCTGTGCCAGCGGCGTGCTCACCGGCGGCAGCGGGCTCCAGAACAGCTTGTAGCCGAAGTTCATCGAATCCCCGGCCTTGACCGGCGTCTTCGGTGTCCAGAACACCACGATGTTGTCCATCGTCTCGCCGGTGGTCGGCAGTTCCAGCAGGCTGACCTCGCCTTCGCCCCACGCCGTGATCGGCTCGACCCACAGGCTTGGACGGCGGCTGTACCAGACGACCGTGTCCTGGTAGCTGGAGAATTCATGATCGCTCTGTACCAGCCCGAAACCTTTCGGATCGGTGTCGGAGAACGCACTGAATTGTGGTTTGGCCGGGTTGTTCAGCGGACGGCAGATCCACTCACCGTTGCCACGCCACATCGACAGGCGATCCGAGTCGTGGATTTGCGGGTGGATGGTGTCGCACATGCGGCGTTCGTGAGTGCCGCAGCTGAACATGCTGGTCATCGGTGAAATGCCCAGCTGCTGGATATCGGTACGCGCATTGACGTGCGCGTCGATTTCCATGACCACCTGGCCAGCCTGACAGTCGATGTCGAAGCGGTAGGCACCGGTCGCGCTCGGCGAATCGAGCAGTGCGTAAACCACGAAGCGCGTCGCGTTCTTGTCCGGTGTTTCAAACCAGAACTTGGTGAAGTCCGGGAATTCTTCCTGACGCTTGGCGTAACTGTCGATGGCCAGGCCGCGGGCCGAGAGGCCGTATTGCTTGTTGCTGTCAACGGCGCGGAAGTAGCTGGCGCCGAGGAACGAAACGACGTCATTGATGGCGATTTCAGGCGCCTTGAACAGCTTGAAACCGGCAAAGCCCAGGTCGCCCTTGACCTGGTTCTTGTCGATGCCGCTGTTCTCGTAGTTGAACAGGTCATGGCGGAAGTGCACTTCGCGCGCCTGCTTGCTCTGCGGATCGACGCTGTACATGCGCACGGGCGTCTTGAAGCCCATGCCGACGTGGAAGAAATGCACGTCGAGCTGGCCGTGGACGTCTTTCCACAGCGAGTGATTCGGGTCGTAGCGGATGGCATTGAATTGCTGCGGCGTCATGTTCGCAAGTACCGGTGGCAGCACCTGCTTGTTGCTCACATACCCTTTGCTCGCAAGCTTCTTGGCATGCGCCTGCAACTCTGCAAAATCGAAGTGTTCGATCTCGCCATCGGCTGCGGCGGCCAGTGCCCGCGCAGCAAAAAGCCCTGAGGCCGATACGCTGCCGTAGGCGGCCAACGCCATGGACGCTTTCAGGAGATTTCTGCGATTCATAAAGGTGAAGCCTCTGAGTAATTCTGTGCGTCCTGCACAAAAAATGGCGCGCCAACGACTCCTTGCCGAACGCAAACTACCCACAACAGATAACAAAGACGAGATACGGTTCGGAAATTGGCCAAAAAAAAACGTCGATCATGGGTAATGAATCCGGCGTATTGACGGCTATGACGCTGTTTTTTTACTCGCTTTAGACTAATCGATTAAGCGCATCGCCGCTTGGCGCAAGGCTTTCAGACGATCGGGGCAAGAAGCGCCGATCAACTCGATGCCTTCGGCCGACGCTAAAAACTTTTTTGCCAAGCAATATTCAGCAATCATTTTGCTGACGCACGGGCTCGCCACCTGCACAACTTCCGGTCGATCTTCCCGTTGGGCAGCGCCGCTATCGCACATTCGTTCAGCTAATAGTCCTGACGAAAGTTTCACTCCGCGTGTTATATCGTAACGCTATGATTCACTGGCATTCAGATGCCAATGCAGGGCTCTCCAAAGGGCGATAAATAAGCGGGTGCCGGGGTAGTGATGCGGGTTGATTTGGATGAGCACGAAGGCCTTGAAGGCCTGCCGCGTTTTCAAATGGCGGTGCAACAGGTTCGGCGTCTGGGACGATTGATGTATGTGACCGGTGGGGCAGGAGCATTCGGGCTGCTGCTGGCGTTGTCCATCGATCTGTTTTCCCCTGGCTCTTTGTGGATGGCTGTGCTGTGCAACGCCTCGGCGGCGTTGTTTCTGCTCACGGCGGGCTTGCAGTCGGCGCGACATGTCGCGCTGTGGCGGGCTCGCGCGCTGCGTTCGCCGGATGCGGACACGCTCGACGAAAACCTGTCTGCTGGCGACGAGAGCGGCTGGTACGAGCGCCTGCTTGAACGGCTGAGTGATTTCGGCAAATCGCTGGTCAGGCATGTGGGCAGCTCGGCCCTGTGGCTTGCCGGTTGGGCGGTGCTGGCGTTGATCGTCGTTCGCGCCTTCTGGAACCTGGCGCTGTCCGGTGCCGACCTCTCCACCGCCGGTAGCCTGGCCGGCAGCGTTATGCTGCTGTTGGCGTTCGGGCTGCTGGTCATCGAGCGACAGCTGAGCAGCGAGTCCGACAGTCAGTCGCCGGAGGCCGGAGCGCTGGCGCAACTGGTGCGCATGACGCTCATCGTTCTGCTGATTGGCGCGCTGTGCCTGTTCTTCTCCAGTGCAGAGCGTGTCTGGCCTGCGCGGCTGGCGGTGTTGATCGGCCTGCTGCCGCTTGGCGTGGCGCTGGAGTTCCTGCTGCGCGCTGTGCTGTCGGTGTTCAGCCCGCGCAACCCACGTAGCGAACCGCGCCTGCTGGCCGCCAGTTTCATCGCTGACCTGTTGCGCTGGCCGCCGCGCCCGCTGCTCGCCCTGCAGCACGAACTGCACAACCGTTTCGGCATCGATCTGCGCCAGATCTGGGCCTTTACCTACATGCGTCGCGCCTTTTTGCCGGTGCTGGCGGTGGTCGCAGCGCTGGGCTGGGTGCTGAGCGGCGTGCATGAAATCCCCATGCAGGGGCGGGGCATTTATGAGCGCTTCGGCAAGCCGGTCGATGTATTCGGTCCCGGTCTGCATGTGGGTTTGCCTTGGCCGTTCGGGCGCGTGCTGGCGGTTGAAAACGGCGTGGTTCATGAGCTGGCGACCAGCGTTTCTGCCGCCGACACCTTCGAGCAGACGCTGGACCCGGCCGAAGGCCCGCCACCGGGCAGCGCCAACCGTCTGTGGGATGCCAGCCATATCAACGAAA
Source organism: Pseudomonas syringae KCTC 12500 (assembly GCF_000507185.2). Classification (NCBI taxonomy): domain Bacteria; kingdom Pseudomonadati; phylum Pseudomonadota; class Gammaproteobacteria; order Pseudomonadales; family Pseudomonadaceae; genus Pseudomonas; species Pseudomonas syringae. Next base: position 2,235,908 of record NZ_AYTM02000002.1, on the reverse strand, counting down.
AATCCCAGGTCATTGCCAGCAGCGCCGGCGACAAGCAGAGCTTTCAGATCGTCAACATGGATGTGCGATTCGTCTACCGCATTGGTCTGACGGATGCCGCAGCCATGGCGTCGACCTATAACAGCGCTGACATTCCGGCCTTGATTCGCAGCACGGCCAGCCGGGTGCTGGTGCATGATTTTGCTTCGCGCACGCTGGATGAACTGCTCGGCGAACAGCGTAGCGAGCTGGCCGATGACATCGGCAAGGCCGTGCAGGCCGACTTGCAGCGTCTGGACAGCGGCGTCGAATTGCTCGCCACGGTGGTTGAAGCCATCCACCCGCCCGCCGGTGCTGCCAACGCCTATCATGCTGTTCAGGCTGCGCAGATCGGTGCACAGGCGCTGATCTCCCGCGAACGCGGCGCGGCCAGCGACAAGGCCAATCAGGCGCAGCTCAATGCCAGCGTGGCGCGTGATCAGGCCAGTGCCGCCGCCCGCGAGATTCTGGCCGGCGCACAGGGTGCAGACCTGCGCTTCAGTGCTGAACGTCAGGCCTATGCCAAGGCAGGCCAGGCGTTTTTGCTGGAGCAATACCTGGCCCAACTGACCGAGGGCCTGGGCAATGCGAAGTTGCTGATACTGGATCATCGTCTGGGCGGCGACAGTGCGCCGACCATCGACCTGCGTACCTTCACCCCCCCGGCAGACCCAACGGCGCCGCGTAAAGCCGTTCAGTAAGGAGTCGTCCCTTGAGTCTGTTCCATCATCATCACGATCACGCCGACCACGATAGCCATGACAGTCATGGCCATCACCACCATCATCATGGCGCGAGCGGCCCGGCAGCGTTCCCCTGGCGACGGGCAAGCCTGGCTGCGCTGCTGATCGCGTTTGCGATTGCAGCAGCGAGCCTGGTGCAGGTGCGTTCGGGCGAGGCGACTGTCGTCACGCGCTTCGGCAACCCGTCCCGGGTCCTGCTGGAGCCGGGCCTCAACTGGCGCTGGCCGGCACCGTTCGAGGCGACCATCCCGGTGGACCTGCGCCTGCGCACCACCTCCAGCGGTCTGCAGGACGTCGGTACTCGCGATGGCTTGCGCATCATCGTTCAGGCCTACGTGGCGTGGCAGGTGCAGGGCGACGCCGACAACGTGCAGCGCTTCATGCGCGCAGTACAGAACCAGCCCGACGAAGCGGCGCGGCAGATCCGCACTTTTGTCGGCTCGGCGCTGGAAACCACGGCGAGCAGTTTCGACCTCTCCAGCCTGGTGAATACCGACGCCAGCAAGGTGAATATCACCGCCTTCGAAAATCAGCTGCGCCAGCAGATCGATCAGCAACTGCTGGCGACTTACGGAGTGCGTGTCTTGCAGGTCGGCGTTGAACGACTGACCCTGCCGTCGGTGACGCTCAACGCTACGGTGGACCGCATGCGCGCCGAGCGCGAGACCATCGCCACCGAGCGCACCGCCGTGGGCAAGCGAGAGGCGGCGCAGATTCGTTCGGCCGCCGAGCGCGATGCACGGATTGTCGAAGCCGATGCCACGGTCAAGGCGGCCGATATCGAAGCACAGTCGCGGGTTGAAGCCGCGCAGATCTATGGCCGTGCCTATGCGGGCTCGCCGCAGCTCTACAACCTGCTGCGCTCGCTGGACACGCTGGGCACCATCGTAACGCCCGGCACGCGTCTGATACTGCGTACCGACGCTGCGCCGTTCCGCGTGCTGGTGGACGGCCCGCCGACGCTGGATGGCAAGAGCGGAACGCAGCCATGAGCCAGCCGGTCGACGAAGCCGTGGCGCAGCGCCCGCCGGTGAACAGCCCCTGGTTGCAGGCGAGTCGTCTGGCGTTTATTGGGCTGTATGGTGTGACACTGCTGGCCGCGCTGGCCTGGGCGACGTCCAACGTGCGCCAGATCGACCCACAGAACCGCGCGGTGGTCATGCACTTCGGCGCGATCGAACGGGTTCAGAACGCAGGATTGCTGGTCGCCTGGCCGCAGCCGTTCGAACAGGTGGTGCTGCTGCCTTCGGCTGATCGGGTGATCGAGCGGCGCGTGGAAACCCTGCTGCGTTCGCCTGCCGCGTTGAAGGCCGATGAAATCGCGACCCTGTCGGCACCCATGAGTGATGCACTGGCAGGCTCCGGTTTTCTGCTGACTGGCGATGCCGGTGTGGTGCAACTGGACGTCACGGTGTTTTACAAAGTGACTGACCCCACTGCCTTCGTGTTGCAAGGCGAGCATGTATTGCCCGCGCTGGACCGACTGGTCAATCGCAGCGCTGTGGCGCTGACGGCAGCGCGGGATCTGGACACCATTCTGGTTGCCCGTCCCGAGCTGATCGGTGCTGACAGCCAGGCTGCCGAGCGCCGTGAGCGGCTGCGTGGCGATCTGGTGCGCGGCATCAATCAGCGTCTGGCCGAGCTCAAGGCGACCGGCATGGGCATCGGTGTCGAGGTCGCTCGGGTGGATGTGCAGTCGAGCCTGCCGACCTCCGCAGTCAATGCGTTCAATGCCGTGCTGACGGCCAGTCAGCAGGCCGATCAGGCTGTGGCCAATGCACGCACTGATGCCGAAAAGCTGACCCAGACCGCCAATCAACAGGCCGACCGAACCCTGCAAGTGGCGCACGCACAGGCGTCCGAGCGTCTGGCCAAGGCGCAGGCGGCCACTGCAACGGTCGTCAGCCTGACCCAATCAGCCGAAACCCGCAGCGACCCCGGCCTGATGCAACGCCTCTACCGTGAACGTGTACCGGCCATTCTGCATCAGGCGGGTTCGGTGACCACGGTCGACCCCAAAGACGATTCCCGCCTGATCATTCAGGGAGCACCACAATGAGTGGCGAAGCCGTTCACACCCACGACGCCGACCAGCCGCAAGCGCCTGGCAGTCTGCTGAGCAGCGCAGAACAGCGCAGTGCCGCCCGGCAACTGACCCTCGCGATGCTGGCCTTGGGCTTGCTGGGATTGGGACTGGTCTGGCGTTTTTTCGCCCCGGAGCAGGAAGGTGTCAGCCAGTTGCTCTTGGGCGCTGCATCACTGTTGGTGGCAATACCGGTGATCAGCGCCGGCTGGCACAGCTTGCGGCATCCGAGCCTGCACGGCATCACCGACCAGTTGATCGCGCTGGCGATGCTCGGTGCCTGGGCCACCGGTGACCTGATGACCGCCGCCTTGCTGCCGATCATCATGATCTTCGGCCATGTGCTGGAAGAGCGCAGTGTGATCGGCTCGCAGGAGGCCATTGAGGCGCTGGGGCGCCTGACCCGCAGCCAGGCGCGTTTGCTGGGCGCCGACGGCAGCGTGCGCGAGGTCGACAACGCGACGCTGAAAGCCGGCGATCAGGTGGAAGTGCGAGCGGGCGACCGCGTTCCGGCGGACGGTCGGGTGCTGTCCGGGCAAGCCAGTCTGGATACGTCGTCGATCACCGGCGAATCGGTCCCGCTGGAAGCCATTGTCGGGGTCGAGGTGTTCGGTGGCGCCATCAATCTGGACGGCCTGCTGCGCATTGAAGTGACCCGCATCGGCGATCAGTCCACGCTGGGCAAGGTCATCGCGCTGATGCAGAGCGCAGAGCGCTCCAAGCCGCCTATCACGCGTCTGCTGGAGCGTTACGCAGGCAGTTACATGGTACTGGTCTTGCTGATCGCGGCGCTGACCTGGTTTATCACTCAGGATGCGCAGGCGATGCTGGCGGTGCTGGTTGCGGCCTGTCCCTGTGCGCTGGTGCTTTCGGCACCCGCCACTGCCATTGCCGGTATTGCGGTTGCGGCCCGGCACGGAATTCTGATCCGCAGTTCGGCGTTTCTTGAAGAATTGGCTGACCTCAACTCACTGGTTGTGGACAAGACCGGCACCCTGACCTATGGCCGTCTACGCCTGCAGTCCGTGCAGGCCGACGGTCCACAGCATCCGCAATTGCTGGAGCTGGCCGCGAGCCTCGGGTCGGCCAGCAGCCACCCGGTGAGCCGGGCTTTGGCCGGGCTGGTGGACAACGCCCGGCTGCTGCCGTTGACCGACACCCGTGAGCGCCAGGGTCTGGGGGTGGTGGCCTCGACCGGGCAGGGTGATGCGGCACTGGGCCGCCCGGAGTTGTTCGCGCAGATGGGCATCATCACGCCTGCCGTCCCTGCACATGACGGCCCGCTGGCCGGGCTGTCGCTGGACGGTGTTTTTCTCGCCTGGCTGCTGCTGGCCGACAGCGTCAAACCCGAAGCCCAGGCAGCACTGTTCGAATTGCGTGGCCTGGGCCTGGGGCGACAGTTGCTGTTGACCGGCGATCGGCAGAGCGTGGCCGACAACCTGGCGCACGATATCGGCATCGCTGACGTGCAGGCGCAGGCGCTGCCTGAGGACAAGCTCAACCGAGTCATGGGTGAGATTGCCAAAGGGTTCCGGCCGATGGTGGTGGGCGACGGGGTCAACGATTCGCTGGCCCTGAAGGCGGGCGTGGTCGGCGTGGCGATGGGCGCGGGCGGGGCGGATATCGCGCTGGCGTCCGCCGACATCGTGCTGATCGGCAGCGACCTGCGCCGCCTCGGCACCTGCGTGCGACTCAGCCGCCAGTGTCGTCAGACCTTGCAAGTCAACGTCATCATCGGGCTGGGCTGGACGCTGGCCATCGTGGCACTGGCCGCCTTTGGTCTGCTTGGTGCTGCGGGTGCGATGGTCGCGGCTATCCTGCACAATCTAAGCACCCTGTTGGTATTGGGCAACGCCGGACGTTTGCTGCGCTTTCAGGAGCCATTGCTCAAGCTCGAAGACGTGGGTGTGCAACATCAGGTCTCACGCCTGCACTGATGATCAGTGCGTCAAACGGCTTGAGCTTTGACTAATTCTGTTACAGATTAAGCGCTGTGTTTCATTGTGTGATCCAAATTCAGGCTGACTCTCGGCTCGAATCAGAGGGCACAGGGCTGTTCCCCCGCAGTTGATTCATAGCAGTTTTGCCGTCGCCAATGCCTTTTCGGGCCCTTTTGCGGGGCCCTTGCTGGATTACTCTTTTTTGAGTTTCTGGATAAGGGGGTGATTTTGAAATGCTTACACAACTTCCAACGGCCCTGCAGAATCTCCATCTGCCGTTGCGGCTAAAGCTCTGGGACGGTCATCAGATGGACCTCGGGCCGTCGCCCAGCGTCACGATAGTCGTCAAGGATCCGCAACTGGTCTCCGACTTCAGCCACCCCAGCCTGGGCCTGCTCGGCAGCGCGTTCGTGGAGGGACGGCTGGAGCTGGAGGGTTCAATCAGCGAAGTGGTCCGGGTCTGCGATGAACTGACCCACGCGCTGGTGGACGATGACGACAGCGCAGGCAATCCGATCCGGGTCGAGCATGACAAGGACACTGATGCGGCGTCGATTGCCTACCACTACGATGTTTCCAACGACTTCTACCAGCTCTGGCTCGACAGGGAGATGGTCTACTCCTGCGCGTATTTCAAGACCGGCGACGAATCGCTGGAGCAGGCGCAGCAGGATAAATTCCACCACCTGTGCCGCAAGTTGCGGCTCCAGCGCGGTGAGTACTTGTTGGACGTCGGCTGCGGCTGGGGCGGGCTGGCGCGTTTTGCTGCTCGCGAATACGGCGTGAAGGTCTTCGGCATCACCCTGAGCCAGCAACAATTGGCGCTGGCTCGCGAGCGGGTTCAAGCCGAAGGTCTGCAGGACAAGGTCGACCTGCAACTGCTCGATTACCGTGACCTGCCGCAGGATGCGCGCTTCGACAAGGTGGTCAGTGTCGGCATGTTCGAGCACGTCGGGCATGCCAACCTGCCGTTGTACGCGCAACGCCTGTTCGGCGCGGTGAAGGAGGGCGGCCTGGTGATGAATCACGGCATCACCGCCCGGCATACCGACGGTCGTCCTGTCGGGCGTGGTGCCGGCGAGTTCATCGATCGCTATGTTTTCCCCAATGGCGAGCTGCCGCACCTGGCCATGATCAGCGCCCAGATCAGCGAAGCCGGGCTTGAAGTGGTCGACGTCGAAAGCCTGCGCCCGCACTACGCGAAAACCCTCGAGCACTGGAGCGCTCGACTGGAAGCCCGGCTCGACGAAGCCGCGCGCATCGTGCCCGAACAGACCCTGCGCATCTGGCGGCTGTACCTCGCAGGCTGTGCCTATGGATTCACCAAAGGCTGGATCAACCTGCACCAGATACTCGCCGTAAAACCCTTCGCCGACGGCAAGACTGGGCTACCGCTGACGCGTGAGGATATTTACGGGTGACGTCCCGTTTAGCCCCTCAAGGCAAGCAGCGTAGCGAGCACAGGTCTCACAGAATCGGTGAAATCAGCCGCGCCACACGCATACCCAGTTGATGCAGACGCCGCGTTTCGTGGCTTTCCTGCACGGAGATTTCGCGGGCGAGGTTGAAGTCGGCGGTGAGCATGGATTCCACCTGGCTAGAGAAGTCGCTGTCGACCGTCAGCAGCATCAATTCGAAGTTAAGGCGGAACGAGCGGTTGTCTAGGTTGGCGCTGCCGATTGCGGTAATCTCGTTGTCGACCAGGACGACCTTCTGATGCAGGAAGCCCGGTTCGTAGCGGAATACCCGCACTCCGGCACGCACAGCATCGAAGGCGTACAGACTTGAGGCGGCATACACCACGTAATGGTCGGGGCGCGACGGCAGCAGCAGGCGCACGTCCACGCCGCGCAACACTGCCAGGGTCAGCGCAGCGGTGACGGCTTCGTCAGGGATGAAGTAGGGGCTGGTGATCCACACGCGTTCTTCGGCCGCGTGGATGGCTTCTACGAAGAACAGCGAGCAGGTCTCCTGCGCATCAGCCGGGCCACTGGTCAGCAACTGGCAAAGCACACCGTCTTCGGGAAATTCATCAGGCAGGCTGAGCGGTGGCAGTTCGCGAGTGGCCCAGAACCAGTCCTCAGCGAACGACTCCTGCAAGCAGGCGACCACCGGGCCGATGACTTGCACGTGAGTATCGCGCCATGGGGCCAGCGGCGGCTTCAGGCCCATGTATTCATCACCCACGTTATGACCGCCTATATAGCCTTTCAGGCCATCGACGACGACGATCTTGCGGTGGTTGCGGAAGTTGATCTGAAAGCGATTGAGCCAGCCGCCGCGTGTGGCGAAGGCTTTTATCTGCACGCCACCGTCGCGCAGCTTATCGATATAGGCACCTGGCAGAGCGTGGCTGCCGATGCGGTCGTAAAGTACAAAGATCGCCACGCCTTCGGCGGCTTTTTCCAGCAGCAGCGATTGCAGTTCGCGCCCGAGTTTGTCGTCATGAATGATGAAGAACTGAATCAGGATGGTCTTTTTCGCTTCACGGATGGCCTGAAAAATGGCTCCGAAGGTTTCCTCGCCATTGATCAGCAACTTGACCTTGTTGTTGGCCAGCGCCGGCATGTTGCCCAGCTTGGGCATTGCACGCAGCGCCGCATACGCCTCTGATCGACGCGCAGCCACAGCTTCTTCCATCCATGGGCGCCAGTTGAGGTCGCCGATCGCGATCCGCATTTCCTGGTTGGCCTGGCGGCGCGCCTTGATGTACGCGTCGAATGAGCTTCGGCCGAACACCAGATAAGGCAGTAAGGTGAAATAGGGAATGAACAGCAGCGGCATCGCCCAGGCAATTGCGCCTTGGGAAGTCCGCACCGTCAGCAATGCATGGATGGCGGCACCTGTACCGAGTAAATGAATGAAACCCAGGACGTAACCGAAAAAGTACGGGTCGTGATAATCCATGTGGAACAATGCTCCTCGCCTTTGCTGCCTAACAGACCACAGCTGAACAGGAATGTCGCTATTTAATTCCGGGTGCAACTGGGCGACATGTCTGCCGTCTAAGGTTTATCTTTTGGCTGGATTATTCCAGTCTCGTTTTCATCCGCAATGCCCGATCAGGAATCTTGAAATGAACAAACGCATGTTGGCTTGGATGTTTTGTCTGGCGGCTCCTTTGGCTCAGGCGCAGATGCTGCAACCGGGGTTGTGGGAGCTGACGTCCAGCAATATGAAAGTGGACGGACAACAGCTACCGGACATGCAGTTGATGCTGGGGCAGTTGCAAAACCTGCCGCCCGAGCAGCGCGCGATGATGGAACAGATGATGAAGAAGCAGGGCGTCACCCTGGGCGGCAAAGGTGTGAGGGCTTGCCTGACTCAGGCGCAAGTACAGTCGGACGACATTCCGCTGACTGACCCGGCATCCGGATGCACGCAAAAAATTACTGCGCGCAACGGCAAGACCTGGAATTTTCAGTTCAGCTGCCCGAAAGCCAAGGGCACCGGGCAGGCGCAGTTCCTGAGTGATCGTGAGTTCACCACCAATGTTGTGGGTACATTCAACGCTACCGGTCAGCAACAGAACGGCAGCATGGACACCCGTGCAGTGTGGCTGGGGCCACAATGTGGCAACGTCGCCCCGCGTACCTGATCAAATTCATGGAGTTATGTTCCACGTGGAACACGCTGCGCAGAGGTGATGATTTTTTGTCGCCTTTGACAGCGTTTCAGATGACTTAATCTTCATGAAGGGCCTCATCTTTCGTCCGTAACTGCATGTTATATTGTTACTAATGATGTGGATGAACCCTTCGTGAGCCGGGATGCTCAATTTGCTCTTTGAGACGTTCCATGCACCGACGCCAAGTGTTGCTCAACATGCTGCTGGCCAGCGCGGCCCTTACGTTGCCGTTGGGTGCCTTCGCCACGCAGATCCGTAACGCCCGCCTTTGGCGTACCAACGACAAGCTGCGACTGGTCCTCGACCTGAGCGGCCCGGTGCAATACAAGACCTTCACCCTGACAGCCCCCGACCGCCTGATCATCGACGTCAGCGGTTCGCGGCTGACCGGCGACTTCAGCCAGTTGGCGCTGGACCGTACCGTCATAAAATCGATTCGTTCCGGGCACTACGGCCAGGGTGACGACACACGCATCGTGCTGGACCTCACCGCACCGGTACAGCTCAACAGTTTCCTGCTTGGTCCGGAAGGCGGGCAGGGGCATCGGCTGGTGCTGGACATGAGTTCCACGGCCCATGCTCCTGTGCAGATGGCTGAGCTGCCGCCGCCGGTGCCTGTGCCGATCCCGACCAGCAAGGCGCACACCGGACGCGACATCATGGTGGTGGTCGATGCCGGCCATGGCGGCAAGGATCCTGGTGCCGTGGGTTCGCGGGGGGAGCGCGAAAAAGATGTGGTGCTCTCCATCGCTCAATTGCTGGCCCGACGCTTGAAGCGCGAGAAAGGCTTCGACGTACGTCTGGTGCGCAACGATGACTTTTTCGTACCGCTGCGCAAGCGTGTCGAGTTCGCGCACAAGTCCAACGCCGACATGTTCATTTCCGTGCACGCCGATGCTGCGCCTCGTCTGACGGCATCGGGTGCGTCGGTGTTCGCTCTTTCCGAAGGTGGTGCAACGTCGGCAACGGCGCGCTTCATGGCTCAGCGGGAAAACGGCGCGGACCTGCTGGGTGCCACGTCGCTGCTCAATCTGAAGGACAAGGACCCGATGCTTGCCGGGGTGATTCTCGACATGTCGATGAACGCCACCATTGCGGCCAGTCTGCAACTGGGTCACACCGTGCTGGGCAGTCTGGAAGGCATCACCACGCTGCATCAGAAGCGTGTTGAACAGGCCGGGTTCGCCGTTCTCAAATCACCGGACGTGCCGTCGATTCTGGTCGAAACCGGTTTCATCTCCAACAGCCGCGATAGTCAGCGTCTGGTTACTGCGCGTCATCAACAGGCCGTTGCCGATGGCCTTTTCGATGGCCTGCAGCGCTATTTCCAGCGTAACCCGCCAGTGGATTCGCACATGGCCTGGCTGCAGGCGCAGAAGCAGGAACAGCCGGTCTGACCGGCTTAGCGGCAGCCGTTCAAGCGGCTGCAGGTGATCTTGCTGCGCGTACCGCTTGAGCTGGATACCCGAGTGATTGTCGTCCAGCCTACGCGCTGCACAGTGCCTGCCCAGGCTTCGCCGTCGGAAGCCAGCCCGGTAAAAAACGTCAACTGGCCATAGCGACTGTTGGTCTGTGCCCAGCGGCGCTTGTCGAGTACCTCGTAACCCTTCAACCAGGTCGTTGATCCGGCGGTGGCCACGCTGTAGCTATTGCCGTGCGCATCGTTGCACGCCAGCAGCGTCGCACTGCGCGTGCAGGTGGCGAGATCGGCGGAGGGTCTTGGTGGTGCAGCCATCAAATGCGCGCTGATCAGCAGCGCCATCAAGCCTGTTGAAACCCGTCTCATGAAGATCCCTTCAGCAAGGCCATAGCTATTTACAGTTGTTATACTATAACATCCTGTTGTGATTAGAGTTGGCTGCCAGAGGGATTCGTCGCAGCTGACATGAACAAGGTTCAAACCTTGCAGCTGCCTGGAGAATCCTGATGGCAAATCTTCTACCCGTTACCGTCCTGTCCGGTTTTCTCGGGGCCGGAAAAAGCACTTTACTCAATTACGTGCTGCGCAACCGTGAAAACCTGCGGGTTGCGGTGATCGTCAATGACATGAGCGAGATCAACATCGACGGCAGCGAAGTTCAGCGTGATGTCAGCCTGAACCGTGCCGAAGAAAAGCTGATCGAGATGAGCAATGGCTGCATTTGCTGCACCCTGCGCGAGGATCTGCTCGAAGAGGTCAGCCGTCTGGCTCAGGACGGTCGTTTTGATTACTTATTGATCGAATCCACAGGAATCTCCGAGCCGTTGCCCGTGGCTGAAACCTTCACCTTCCGCGACGAGGCCGGCAAAAGCCTGATGGACCTGGCGCGCCTGGACACCATGGTCACCGTGGTCGACGGCGTGAACTTCCTGCTCGATTACGAGGCGGCAGACGGCTTGTCCACACGCGGTGAAACCATGGGAGAAGACGATGATCGCTCGATTACCGACCTGCTGATCGAGCAGATCGAGTTTGCCGACGTCATCCTGCTCAGCAAGATCGACCTGATCAGCTCCAGTGAGCGTGAAGAGCTGATGGCGATCCTCAAACGCCTCAACCCGGAAGCCGAGATTGTGCCGATGGTGATGGGCCATGTGCCGTTGGCGACGATTCTCAACACCGGACGTTTTGACTTCCAGCGCGCTTCCCAGGCACCGGGCTGGCTCAAGGAAATGCGCGGCGAACACCTGCCGGAAACCGAAGAGTACGGCATTGCATCAACGGCCTATCGTGCTCGCCGACCGTTCCATCCGGAGCGCTTTTTCGATTTCATCAATCGTCCCTGGAGCAACGGCAAGCTGTTGCGCTCCAAAGGCTTCTTCTGGCTGGCCAGTAAATACAAGGATGCGGGCAGCTGGTCGCAGGCAGGCGGCTTGATGCGTCATGGTTTTGCCGGGCGCTGGTGGCGTTTCGTGAACCGCGACAGCTGGCCCGACGACAAGGAAAGTGTCAGTTCCATTCTGGAGAACTGGACGACTGAAACCGGCGACTGTCGGCAGGAGCTGGTGTTCATCGGCCAGAACATTGATTTTGCGCAGTTGACTGCCGAGCTGGACAACTGCCTGCTCACTGATGCGGAGATGGAGGCGGGCGCCGACCGTTGGCGTGCGCTGGCCGATCCGTTTGGCGATTGGCATGAAGAGGTGGCTGCCTGATGCTGGCTTATCGTTTTAAACCTGAAACCGCAATCCGACAGGCACAGGGCGATACGCCCGACGTGCTGGGCGATATTCTGCAGGATGGCGTCAACCTGGCGCTCTGGCAGCGTCAACTGCCTGCGCACATAGAAGACTTCGGTGCCTTGCTGCTGTCGATGGGTGAGCCTTTAGCCGAGTCCATGACCCTGGAAGTGCAGGGCGGCGAGGTCGAGCCTGACTTGAGCGCGCTGGCATCGGGCTATTCCGACCTGCTGGGCTATCAGGGATTCATTGCCGACGTTTCCTGGCTGGTCGGCGCCTATGCCTGTCTGCTGGGTGCCGAATGCGTTGGCCTGCGCTTGCGGGTGCTCGACAAGGCCATGTGCCCGCGCTTCCATGTCGACCACGTGCCTGTGCGTCTTATCACCACTTACGGTGGGGTTGGCAGTCAATGGCTGCATGAAGGGGTGATGGACCGCAAACAACTGGGGCATCTGGACGCCGAGCCGACAGATGTCGCCCATATCCAGCAGATCAATAGTGGTGAAGTAGCGCTGCTCAAGGGCGAGCGCTGGCACGGCAATGAAGGTTTTGGCCTGATCCATCGCTCGCCGCAACTGCTGCGCAATGAGCGCAGGTTGATTTTGACGCTGGACTGGATGGCGTGATGCTCAGTCAGGCGTTATCCACTGCCCCTTGCTCTGGCCTTCGCAAAAGGGCTTGAGGTACAGCGCGTCACCGGCGACGCCGTAATAGTGGATGTGCTCGCGATACGGCATATTGGCAACCTGCGCATTGCGGCAAACGCCGAATGCGCCTGCCGGGCATTGTTGCGAATAGGTGGTCTCGGTCTTCTGCCCGGCCAGTTGCGGCTGGCAGAAGCTGTCGTGAAACAGGTTTGCCGGAATGTTGATATTTTCCTGGCAGACCTTCACGTCGAGCCTTTCGGCCTGGCTGTGGACCAGACACGCTTCGGCCCACGCCGAGCCGCAAGACGCTGTCAGCAGCATCAACGCCAGGCGGGCAGACAGCCGCATTACTTGCATCGGTATCCTTCCTTGCTCTTCAATGAACAACGCATTCGCCAAAAGTGATCTCATGCTGCAAAACATACCGACGCATGTCATCGGTGGCCCGTTGGGCGCCGGCAAGACCAGCCTGATCAAGCGTCTGCTGGCGCAGAAACCTGCCCATGAGCGCTGGGCTATATTGATCAATGAGTTCGGGCAGATCGGCCTGGACGCCGCGCTGCTGACCACGGATGCCGATGGTATCGCACTTGGCGAAGTGGCTGGCGGCTGCCTGTGTTGCGTCAATGGCGTGCCATTTCAGATCGGCCTGGGGCGTTTGTTGCGCAAGGCGCGGCCGGACCGTCTGTTGATCGAGCCTTCGGGGCTGGGCCATCCCGCGCAACTGATGACGCAATTGCGCGAAGCGCCGTGGCGCGGCGTTCTGGATGTTCAGCCCGGCGTGGTGGTGCTGGATGCGCAGGCAATGCTCGCCGGACAACCGTTGCCGAGTACTCAGCAGGAAGCCCTGGCGCACGCCGGGCTGGTGGTCATGAACAAGTCCGAGCAACTGGATGATGTCGCTCGCCAGGCATTGGCCGAACAGTTGCTGCCGCATGCCTTGATCTGGACCCGACACGGCGAGCTGCCCCTGAGCCGTGTGCCGGGGTTCGCCAGTGGCACCGCTGTGGATAAACAGACTGTGGATAAGCTGATGCTGCCCAACGGCGTCGGCCACTTGCCCGCGCTATGGACCGACCCGAAGGTGCCGATCTGTCTGAGTCAGGTCAGTGCTGACGGCTGGAGCATCGGCTGGCGCTGGCATCCCTCGCAGCGCTTTGATCTGCAGCGCATCCTGCACTGGCTGGAAAGCCTTGATTGGCGGCGGGCGAAGATGGTTATCCACAGCGAGGGCGGCTGGTATTCCGGCAACGTGGTAAATGGGGCTCCGCTGGCCTGGCAAATCAGCGAATGGCGTCAGGACTCTCGCCTGGAGTTGATCTTTTCCACAGCGCAGGATGTGGATAAGTTGCAGGCGCAGATGCGGGAGTGTCTGGCGTGACAGGTGACAGGTGACAGGTGATAGCTGAGGGCAGCACGCAGAGCGTCCGGGACGGCATGCCAACCCGGAGCCCTGGCACGCTAGTCAGCCGGATTTGCGCATGGAGATGAGCGCTGAATCGCGGCAACAAGAGTCGTGCGTGGCTACTGCTTCCATTTCTGATGCGATTGACGCCATTCGCTCATCTGAATAACTTCAGCGCTGGGTGGTGGTGTTTTGATTTCAAACGGGTAGGGTGCCAGTTCGATTTGCGCAGTGTGCGCGCCGAACATGGTGATCGTGCCAGGGTGACGTTGCTCGCCGGTCACCGTGAACTCGAAGCCATACACGCGGGCCAGGCGTTTGCGGCCCTGAGCGTCGCGGGCGAAGGTCAGGCGGCGCAGGGCAACCGCGTCGTCCAGCAATTGCAGCTCAAGGCGTTCGCAGTGCTGCTTGACGCGTGCCAGCGCCTTTTCGCGCAGACCATGGGCGTGCCACCACCAGGCCGCGGCGCTCGCGAACAGCATCAGCACGAAGATGTTTCCCAGGGTCAGCATGACGGAGTGCTCCAGCGTAGGAGTCGTCAGCTTAACTGTCCTGAGTGATTTACAGCCATACTGCGCGACTTATATTTCTCATTATTGCATTTGCATCGTGTTCAGGATTCCGCCCCCCATGAAACGTACGCCTCATTTGCTCGCTATCCAGTCCCATGTGGTATTCGGCCACGCCGGCAACAGCGCAGCGGTGTTCCCGATGCAGCGTATCGGGGTCAACGTCTGGCCGCTCAACACGGTCCAGTTCTCCAACCACACGCAATACAAGCAGTGGACCGGCGAAGTGCTGGCTCCGCAGCAGATTCCTGCGCTGATCGACGGGATTGCCGCCATCGGCGAGCTGGGCAACTGCGATGCGGTGCTGTCGGGGTATCTGGGCAGTGCGGCGCAGGGCAGGGCGATCCTCACGGGCGTGGCACGCATCAAGGCGGCCAATCCGAAAGCGCTGTACCTGTGCGACCCGGTGATGGGCCATCCTGAAAAAGGCTGCATCGTTGCGCCCGAAGTCAGTGATTTCCTGCTGCAGGAAGCGGCGGCCATGGCGGACTTCATGTGCCCCAATCAACTGGAGCTGGACAGCTTCTCGGGGCGTAAGCCCGAATCACTGCACGACTGCCTGGCGATGGCGCGTGCCTTGCTGGCGCGTGGTCCCAAGGCGATTGTGGTGAAACACCTCGATTACCCCGGCAAGGCCGCCGATGGTTTTGAAATGCTGTTGGTCACTGCCGAGGCCAGCTGGCATCTGCGCCGCCCGTTACTGGCATTTCCGCGTCAGCCGGTCGGCGTGGGTGATCTGACCTCCGGGTTGTTTCTGTCGCGTGTGCTGCTCGGCGACGATCTGGTTGCAGCGTTCGAGTTCGCTGCGGCCGCCGTCCACGAGGTGCTGCTGGAAACCCAGGCCTGTGGCAGCTATGAGCTGGAACTGGTGCGCGCTCAGGATCGCATCGCGCATCCACGGGTAAAGTTCGAAGCCGTGCGTTTGTAATAGAGCTGCTATCAAAGGCTCGGGCATCGATGCCCGAGCCGGGTAATTACAACGCTTCTTCCTTGATGTCCTGATAACGCTTTTCCAGTTCCTGACGAATCTGGCGGCGTTGCTGCGCCTGGATGAAACGCCGCTTGGCATCGGCCGATTCGGGCTCCAGGGGCGGGACGCTGGCGGGCTTGCGATTGTCGTCCACGGCAACCATGGTGAAGAAGCAGCTGTTGGAGTGACGTACCGAGCGTTCGCGGATATTTTCGGTGACCACCTTGATGCCCACCTCCATGGAGGTGTTGCCGGTGTAATTGACCGAGGCGAGAAAGGTCACCAGCTCACCGACGTGCACCGGCTCACGGAAAATCACCTGGTCTACCGACAGCGTCACCACGTAGCGTCCGGCGTAGCGGCTGGCACATGCGTAGGCCACTTCGTCCAGGTACTTGAGCAATGTGCCGCCGTGTACGTTGCCAGAGAAGTTGGCCATGTCCGGGGTCATCAATACAGTCATCGACAGCTGGGCGTTTCCGGGTTCCATAGCGTACTCACACGGTCAAGGTGTTCAAGGGGCGCCTATGCTGGCGCTCAAGGGGCTTGCGACAGTTATCGGGACGCTGGCCAGCAGGCGGCCGTCACGCGTCATAACTATCTGTTTCCATATATTGCACCGCCTTTATGTCGAAGGGGGCGGTGTTAACCTGCAAAAACCTGTGGGTCGGGTTTTTTCCTACGTCTTTATCGGATTTTAGTGACGAAAAGGATAGCTGTCGCCCTGAAGGGCGCGGCGATATCGGCTTGCAACGTCATCATCACAAGGAGCTTCGCCATCATGCATGCCATCAATTTCATTCAGGATCTGGCAGTGATCATGCTGGTGGCCGGTGTGGTGACCATTCTTTTCCATCGCCTCCGGCAGCCGGTCGTACTGGGCTATATCGTTGCCGGGTTCATCATCGGTCCGCACACCCCGCCATTCAGTCTGATCCACGACGAAGACACCATCAAAATTCTGGCCGAACTGGGGGTGATCTTCCTGATGTTCTGCCTCGGGCTGGAGTTCAGCCTGCGCAAGCTGTTCAAGGTCGGTGCCACGGCGTTCATCGCGGCCTTTCTGGAAATTGCCCTGATGATCTGGATCGGTTATGAGATCGGGCAGTTCTTTGGCTGGAAAACCATGGACTCGCTGTTTCTCGGCGCGATTCTGGCGATCTCTTCCACCACCATCATCGTCAAGGCGCTCAACGACCTGAAGATGAAGAACCAGCGCTTTGCCCAGTTGATTTTCGGCGTGTTGATCGTGGAAGACATTCTCGGTATCGGCATCATTGCGCTGCTGTCCGGGATCGCCGTCAGCGGCTCGGTCAGTTCCGGGGAAGTGTTCTCCACCGTCGGCAAGCTGTCGCTGTTCATGATCGTGGCGCTGGTGGTCGGTATCCTTGTTGTGCCTCGACTGCTGTCCTATGTCGCCAGATTCGAAAGCAACGAGATGCTGCTGATCACCGTCCTGGGCCTGTGTTTCGGCTTCTGTCTGCTGGTGGTCAAGCTGGAATACAGCATGGTACTCGGCGCCTTCCTGATCGGCGCGATCATGGCCGAGTCGCGTGAGCTGCTGAAGATCGAGCGCCTGATCGAGCCGGTTCGCGACATGTTCAGCGCGATCTTTTTCGTGGCCATCGGTTTGATGATCGATCCGGGCATCCTGCTGCAATATGCCTGGCCGATCGCCGTCATTACCGTTGCCGTAGTGCTGGGCAAGATGCTGTCCTGCGGCCTGGGCGCCTTTATCGCAGGCAACGATGGCCGTACCTCACTGCGCGTGGGCATGGGACTGTCACAGATTGGCGAGTTTTCCTTCATCATCGCAGCGTTGGGCATGACCCTGCAGGTCACCAGCGACTTCCTGTACCCGGTGGCAGTCGCCGTATCCGCCATCACCACCCTGCTGACACCGTACCTGATTCGCGGCGCAGACCCGTTGTCGCTCAAGCTGGCGGCGATCATGCCCCGGCGCGTTGCACGGGTGTTCGGCATGTACGGCGAGTGGCTGCGCAGCATTCAGCCGCAAGGCCAGAGTGCAGTGCTGGCCGGGATGATCAGGCGGATTCTCTTGCAGGTCGGCGTCAACCTGGCACTGGTGATGGCGATCTTTTTCAGCGGTGGCTATTTTGCCGAGCGTCTTGGCGGCTACATGAGCGAATGGGTGGGCGATGTCAGCCATCAGAAAGCCTGGATCTGCGGCGCGGCGCTGCTGCTGTCACTGCCTTTTCTGATTGCTGCGTACCGCAAGCTCAAGGCACTGTCGATGCTGCTGGCCGAGATGGGCGTGAAGCCCGAGATGGCGGGCCGGCATACCGTGCGCGTGCGCAAGGTCGTGGCCGAGGTGATTCCGCTGTTATCGCTGATGGTGATTTTCGTGATGCTGGCGGCGCTGTCGGCAAGCATTCTGCCGGCCAACGAACTGCTGCTGGTGGTTGCTCTGGTTGCTGCGCTGGTCGCTGCATTGCTGTGGCGCTGGCTGATCCGTGTGCATACCCGGATGCAGATTGCGTTACTGGAAACACTGGGTAACCATCAAGAGAACTCCGGGCACTGAGGCCCGGAGATTCTTGAATACTGCGCAGCAGAGGTGTCTCAGCTTTCCAGCCAGACATCCCGAGCCCAGTGCCAGACCGATTCCCAGCTGTCTTCGGTGACCAGTTCTTCCTCGGCGGACCACAGCAATACAGTGCCGTCTTCCTCGACGCAGTAGTAGTCGTCACCGTCCTGACAGATCGGGATCAGCTCGCGTGGCACGCCCAGATCCCAGGCCGTAGCGGCCACGTCAGGCAGGTAAGTGTGCGACTGCGGGTCGGTCACAGTGACGGGTTCAAGGCTGCCATACACCACATCGCTGACTGTCAGGAGAAATTCCTTGAAGACAAACGGAATGTTGATGAACAGCTGTTCCTCGATCTCTACCAGTTGGTCTTCGTCAGGCAGCTCAAGCGGAACCGGAACCGGTTCATTTGCTTCACGCAGTTGTTCAATGACTTCTTCCACGACACAGATCCTCTCACTTGATGGCGCGGGTTATACAGTAGCGTAAAGCCTTTCTCAAAATAACTATCCGAACGGATAAACAAAAAACCCCGGACATGTCCGGGGTTCTGAACGCGAGAACGGGTTCTGGTTCAACCGTTCTGGCGAATTCCTGCCACCAGCCAAGGCTGGTTATCGCCTTGCGGGCGTTCCATGTTCCAGCTTTCGCTGAACACTTCGCCCTGGTCGAAACGCGACGTCTTGGACACGCCCGAGAACGTCAGTGTGGCAATGGTCTTGTCGGCACGATCATCCACACCGTCCAGCTGGACCTGAAGGTTTTCGATGTAGGTCGACTGGAAACCGTCGCCCAGGTCCGCACGTTCCTTTTTCAGGAACTGCAGCATTTGCGGGGTGACGAACTCGGCGATCTTGTCCATCTCGTTGGCGTCCCAGTGCTGCTGCAGCGACTGGAAGTGGCCGCGAGCAGCGTCCAGGAAGCGCTGTTCATTGAACCAGGCAGGTGCGTTGATCACTGGCGCAGTGGAGGCCGGGGAAGAACTGCCGAAGATCGGGTTCTGCGCAGGCTGGCTGGTTTCGCGCTGGTACGGTGGTGCACCGGCAGCGGCCATTTTCGGCTGTTGCTGCTGCCGACGACGCGCAATGAAGCGGAAGATCAGAAAGGCGATGAGGCCCATGATCAGGATGTCGAACAGTTGCAGGCCGTTGAAGCCGTCCCCCATGAACATCGACGCGAGAAGGCCACCGGCAGCGATACCGGCCAATGGGCCCAGCCAGCGCGAAGCACCGCTTGGCGCAGCGGCAGGACGACCCGCAGCGTTAGGCGCTGCCGCAGGTGTGGAAGGCGCGGCCTGACGTGTCTGATGCGTAGGCGCCGAGCCCATGCTCTTGCCGCCACCGAAGCGCGCGGCGTTCACATCCAGGCTCATGGTGAGCCCGATGCACAGCGCCATCGCGATGCTTAGAAAACGTTGCATAAGGGTATTCCCGTTTTGTGATTGCACGCGCGCCATGTTGCACAGCGGATGGCGACATGACCAGCGCGTTAGTGTTTCGGACTTTTACATAAACAGCGTAGGACTTTTCTACGCGCTTCGTAAGATGTGTACGAGGATTATCGTTCCTCACGCTAGCGTGGGAACGATAGTCAGGGACGTATGGGCGATGATCGACCGGCCTACAACGGCACCAGCTTCGCGTAGCCCATCATCAGCCACTTGCTGCCCTCGGGGAAGTTGACCTGCACCCGGGCCTGGGCGCCAGCGCCTTCGAAGTTGAGGATCACACCTTCGCCGAATACCGCATGCTGGACGCGCTGGCCCATGGTGAACTCGGTTTCCGGAATGCCGGTGCCGTTGAACAGGCTGCTGCTGTTGAATTTCGGCGAGCCGCCGAACGGACGGTTGACGCTGTTGGACAGCCGGACTTCCTGAATCAGCGCCGGCGGGATTTCGCGTACGAAACGCGAGACCTTGTTGTAGGTTTCGCTGCCGTACAGACGACGCGTTTCGGCGTAGGTCATCACCAACTGTTTCATGGCCCGGGTGATGCCGACATAGGCCAGGCGCCGTTCCTCTTCAAGACGGCCCGGTTCTTCCAGACTCATCTTGTGCGGGAACAGCCCTTCCTCCATGCCCACCAGGAACACGTGCGGGAATTCCAGGCCCTTGGCGCTGTGCAGGGTCATCAGCTGAATGCTGTCTTCATGCTCCTGCGCCTGGGTGTCGCCCGCTTCCAGCGAGGCATGCCCCAAAAACGCGGCCAGTGGCGTCAGGTCTTCTTCGCTTTCGTGATTCTCGAAAGCACGGGCAGCGCTGACCAGTTCCTCAAGGTTTTCTACCCGCGCCTGACCTTTCTCGCCTTTTTCCTGCTCGTGATAGGTAATCAGCCCGGACTGTTCGATCACCGTCTGGGTCATCAGGTGCAGCGGCATTTCCATGACCTTGGCCGCGAGGTTCTCGATCAGCTCGATGAAACCGCCCAAGGCAGTGGCGGCGCGTCCGGTCAGGCCCTTGTTGGCAACCAGCAGGCGCATGGCTTCCCACATGGAGACGTCGGCATGACGCGCATGCTCGCGAATCGCTTCGACGGTTTTTTCACCGATGCCGCGCGCCGGAACGTTGATCACCCGCTCCAGTGCCGCATCGTTGCCACGGCCTTCCAGCAAGCGCATGTAGGCCATCGCGTTCTTGATTTCGGCACGTTCGAAGAAGCGCTGTCCGCCGTAAATGCGGTACGGAATGCGCTCACGCAGCAGGGCTTCTTCAAGCACCCGCGACTGGGCGTTGGAGCGGTACAGAATGGCGATGTCGTTGCGCGAAATACCGGTTTTCAGCGCGCTTTCGATGGTCTCGACCACGTAACGCGCTTCATCGTGCTCGTTGAACGCGGCGTACAGATTGATCAGCTCGCCATCGCCGACGTCGGTCCACAATTCCTTGCCCAGGCGACCACTGTTATTGATGATCAAGCCGTTGGCGGCCTTGAGGATGCTCGCTGTGGAGCGGTAGTTCTGCTCCAGGCGGATGACTTCGGTGTCCGGAAAGTCCGAGGAATACTGGTGGATGTTCTCGATCTTCGCGCCGCGCCAGCCGTAAATGGACTGATCGTCGTCGCCGACCACCATCAGGCTGTCGCCCCCCTGGGCGAGCAGGCGCAGCCAGGCGTACTGCACGGCGTTGGTGTCCTGGAACTCGTCCACCAGGACGTGACGGAAGCGGCGCTGATAATGCGCCAGCAAGCCCGGGTTATCGCGCCACAGGTCGAGAGCGCGCAGCAGCAGCTCGGAGAAGTCGATGACGCCGGCCCGCTGGCAGGCGATCTCGTAGGCTTCGTAGACGCTTTTCATGGTGGTCAGGAACAGGTCGCCGCTGGCCTGAATATGTTTCGGGCGCAGGCCTTCGTCTTTCTGACCATTGATGAACCACTGGGCCTGACGTGCAGGCCAGCGTTGTTCGTCCAGACCCAGCTCGCGCATCACGCGCTTTACCAGACGCTGCTGGTCATCGCTGTCGAGAATCTGGAAGGTCTGCACCAGCCCGGCTTCCTGCCAGTGCGCCCGCAGCAGGCGATGGGCCAGCCCGTGGAAGGTGCCCACCCACATGCCAGCCGGGCTGATGCCCATTAGCTGCTCGATACGGTGGCGCATTTCGGCGGCAGCCTTGTTGGTGAACGTCACCGACAGGACCGAATGCGGGGAGGCTTGCTCGACCTGCATCAGCCATGCGATGCGATGCACCAGCACACGGGTTTTGCCGGAGCCAGCACCAGCCAGAACCAACTGACGACCCAGAGAGGCGGCTACGGCCTGACGTTGGGCATCGTTGAGGGAATTCAGAAGAAGAGAGAGATCATCGCGCATCAGCGCATTCTAGGGTGCCGCGCGATGACGGGCAAACCATGCTTTGCGTCAGCCAATAAAAATAGCGGGGGCGCTGACGACCGGTCGTCGCCTGTTGTCGGGCGCGAATGCGTTGCGTCTACCTTTATGGGTGAACAGGCAGGGTCTGACTGGCGAATGGGCCTAATGTAGGATTATTCCCACAATTGCCGCTGATAACGCCCGCACGGCGCGTTCCGGCTTCGTTTAACTGGGCGGCTGGCGGGTCATGTAGTATAACTACAAGAAAGCTACAACCATCCCATCTCTCTTTTTGCCGAGTCTGCCCCTTGAATCTGCTGCAACACATCGCCCAGTCACGTAATTTGCTGCGCAAATCGGAGCTCAAGGTAGCCGACCATGTGCTGCTCGACCCTGCGGCCGTGATGCACAGTTCCATGGCAGATCTGGCGCACAGTGTCGGTATCAGTGAGCCGACCATCGTGCGTTTCTGCCGCGCCATCGGCTGCTCCGGGTTTCAGGACCTCAAGCTCAAGCTGGCGCAGAGCCTCGCGGCGGGCGCAAGTTTTGGGCAGTTCGCGATTCACGAAGACGATTCGGTTGCCGACTACAGCCTGAAGATTTTCGACACCACGCTGCACACGCTCATGGAAGTGCGCGAAAACCTCGACCCCCATGCGTTGCAACTGGCAGTCACGGCCATGGCCGGGGCCAATCGGGTCGAGTTCTATGGGTTTGGCGCGTCCGGCGCAGTGGCCGCTGATGCGCAGCACAAGTTCTTTCGTCTACTGCTGACCGCTGCGGCGTATTCCGATCCGCACATGCAGGCGATGTCAGCTGTCACGCTCAAGCCGACAGATGTCGCGGTGTGCATTTCGCAGTCAGGCCGTTCGAAGGATTTGCTGATCACCGCCAATCTGGTCCGCGAGAGCGGCGCGACGCTGATCACGCTGTGCCCCAGCCAGACACCGCTGGCCGAGCTGTCGTCGGTCAACCTGGCCATCGATGTGCACGAAGACACCGAAATCTACACGCCGCTGACTTCCCGTATTGCACACCTGGTTGTCATTGATGTGCTGGCAATGGGCGTCGCCATGGCGCGCGGCCCCGGTCTGGTCAACCACCTCAAGAGCGTCAAGCGCAGCCTGCGGGGCTTGCGCCTGTCACCAAAGTCGATCAAGACCCACGAAGACTGAGCCGATCCCGTTACATCAAATTTCATCGATCTGTCACCTGCGTGCCGCCTGACTGTCACTGTCACGCTCCATTCTGGTGCTCCCACAAAACGTATTGGGAGACAGGACATGGCTCGGCATTACGATGATTTACCCACCAGCACCGTGAAAACCCGCCGTCAGCAGGAAGATCAGCGTCGCATGGAGTTTCGTCGGGCAATTGAAAGCTACAGCGAGGCACGTCAGCTCAATCAGGAGCTGTGTGACTACATGGATGGCATGGATAACGCCGTTTGGCAGACGATCAAGTTGCCCGCGGTCGACCGTCGAAACGCTCGACAAGCTGGCTGATCTGCGCACGTTCGGTGCGGATGAACGCAAGAAACGCATGTGCCACAGGTGAAAGGCG
Organism: Pseudomonas syringae KCTC 12500; assembly: GCF_000507185.2. Taxonomy (NCBI): domain Bacteria; kingdom Pseudomonadati; phylum Pseudomonadota; class Gammaproteobacteria; order Pseudomonadales; family Pseudomonadaceae; genus Pseudomonas; species Pseudomonas syringae. The sequence continues at coordinate 2,212,831 of NZ_AYTM02000002.1, read as the reverse complement.
TTTGTCCCCGGCCTGAGCCACGCACCAGCTTCGATACAGTGGCAACTCCGCCACGGGCAGCTCGACCAGGGCGCCTGTGGCGAGTTCCTGGCAGACCGCGTGTCGGGTCAGCATCGCCAGGCCCAGCCCGGCTACCACGCATTCACGTTGTGCTTCGCTGGAGGACACTTCCAGCGTCTGCGTGAAATGCACGCGCTTCTCTTTGAAGAACTCCTCGCAGGCCCGACGCGTGCCCGATCCTGTTTCCCGGGTCAGCAACGGCCATGGCTCCAGATCTTTCAGGTTCAGCGTCGCGCGGCTGCTCAGCGGATGGTCAGGCGGCGCTACGGCGACAATCGGGTTATTCAGGAACGGCAAGAACTCCAGGCCCATGTCCAGCGGCACTGCCGACATCACCACAAGATCATCGCGGTTATCCGCCAGGCGCCTGATGACTTGCGCGCGATTGACCACCATCAGGCTCAGGTTGACTTCCGGGTGCTGGCGCTTGAAGGCGGCGAACAGGTGAGGGATGAAGTACTTGCAGCTCGATTCGACTGCCAGCTTCAACTGGCCTTGCAGCGAGCCCTGCATGTCGGAAAGCTGCATGTCCAGGCTTTCCAGGCGCCCGAAAATATCCCGGCTGGCCTGTTGCAGCGCTTGCGCCGCTTCGGTCAGGTAGAGCTTTTTGCTGACGTATTCGAACAGCGGCTGGCCGATCAGCTCTTCGAGCTGGCGAATCTGCAGGCTGACAGCGGGTTGTGTCAGCGACATCTCTTCGGCCGCGCGGCTGTATGAGCGCAGATCGCACACTTCATTGAAAATGCGCAGTTGACGCAATGTCATACGCATCAATGACTTACGCATTTATAAAGGCTCCGCGATACGACTGAAGCGCCAACTATAAGCTTTTACTTATGCACCTCCCAACTTTTACTCATTTTTGTTAATCCTCGATTGGGCATAGGGTGGCCCTGCGACATTCAGTCACATACACGGTTACAAGTGTGGGTCGAGGGAAACGCCAGTGATAACAAAAATTCTGATCGCCAACCGTGGGGAGATTGCCGTTCGCATCGTGCGTGCATGCGCCGAGATGGGCATTCGCTCGGTGGCGATCTTTTCCGAAGCGGACCGGCATGCCTTGCATGTCAAACGTGCGGACGAAGCCTATAGCATTGGTGCCGAACCTCTGGCGGGTTATCTGAACCCGCGTAAATTGGTGAATCTGGCAGTGGAAACCGGTTGCGATGCGTTGCATCCCGGCTATGGCTTTCTTTCCGAGAATGCCGAACTGGCCGATATTTGTGCCGAACGAGGGATCAAATTCATCGGCCCCTCAGCAGAAGTTATTCGTCGCATGGGGGATAAGACCGAGGCCCGGCGCAGCATGATCAAGGCCGGCGTACCGGTCACGCCCGGCACCGAAGGCAACGTGGCAGATATCGACGAGGCGCTGGCCGAGGGCGAGCGCATCGGTTACCCGGTGATGCTCAAGGCCACCTCCGGGGGCGGCGGACGGGGTATCCGCCGCTGTAACAGCCGCGAAGAACTCGAGCAGGCCTTCCCGCGCGTGATTTCCGAAGCGACCAAGGCCTTCGGCTCGGCAGAAGTCTTTCTTGAGAAATGCATCGTCAATCCCAAGCACATTGAAGCGCAGATTCTGGGCGACAGCTTCGGCAACGTGGTGCACCTGTTCGAGCGCGACTGTTCGATTCAACGACGCAACCAGAAACTCATCGAAATTGCTCCCAGCCCGCAGTTGACCCCCGAACAGCGCGCCTACATCGGCGATCTGTCGGTACGTGCGGCCAAGGCAGTCGGTTACGAGAATGCCGGCACCGTGGAATTTCTGCTCGCCGAGGGCGAGGTGTACTTCATGGAGATGAACACCCGGGTGCAGGTCGAGCACACCATCACCGAAGAAATCACCGGCATCGATATCGTTCGCGAGCAGATTCGTATCGCCTCCGGTCTGCCGCTGTCGGTGAAGCAGGAAGACATCATCCATCGCGGTTTTGCCCTGCAGTTCCGGATCAACGCCGAGGACCCGAAGAACAACTTCCTGCCCAGCTTCGGCAAGATCACTCGTTATTACGCGCCCGGCGGGCCTGGCGTGCGTACCGACACGGCGATCTATACCGGCTACACCATTCCGCCGTTCTATGACTCGATGTGCCTGAAGCTGATTGTCTGGGCGTTGACCTGGGAAGAGGCCATGGACCGCGGCCTGCGTGCGCTCGATGACATGCGCCTGCAAGGGGTCAAGACCACGGCTGCCTATTACCAGGAAATCCTCCGCAACCCGGAGTTTCGCAGCGGTGAGTTCAACACCAGCTTTGTCGAGAGCCACCCCGAGCTGACCAATTATTCGATCAAACGCAAACCCGAAGAGCTGGCCCTGGCCATCGCCGCCGCCATTGCCGCCCATGCAGGCTTATGAATAAGCAGCTGCAAGTTTCAAGCTATAAGCTGCAAGTAAAAGCCGAGTCGCTCTTACTTTAAGCTTGCAGCTGACAACTTGCAGCTCGAAAGGACTACCCATGACCAAGAAGATCTTTGTAACCGACACCATCCTGCGTGACGCTCACCAATCGTTGCTGGCAACCCGCATGCGTACCGAAGACATGCTGCCGATCTGCGACAAGCTCGACCAGGTCGGCTACTGGTCGCTGGAAGTCTGGGGCGGCGCTACCTTCGATGCCTGCGTGCGTTTTCTCAAGGAAGACCCGTGGGAACGTCTGCGCCAGCTGCGTGCGGCCTTGCCCAATACCCGGTTGCAGATGCTCCTGCGCGGCCAGAACCTGCTGGGCTATCGGCATTACAGCGATGACGTGGTCAAGGCGTTCGTCGCCAAGGCGGCGGTCAACGGTATTGATGTGTTCCGTATTTTCGATGCCATGAACGATGTGCGTAACCTGCGGGTTGCCATCGAGGCGGTGAAAGCGGCGGGCAAACACGCGCAGGGCACCATCGCTTACACCACCAGCCCGGTGCACACCATCGAGGCCTTCGTGGCGCAGGCCCGGCAGATGGAAGCCATGGGTTGTGACTCGGTGGCGATCAAGGACATGGCCGGCCTGTTGACGCCTTATGCCACGGGTGAGCTGGTCAAGGCGCTGAAGGCCGAGCAGTCGTTGCCGGTGTTCATCCACTCGCATGACACGGCGGGTCTGGCCGCGATGTGTCAGCTCAAGGCGATCGAAAGCGGCGCGGACCATATCGACACGGCGATCTCCAGCTTTGCCTGGGGCACCAGCCATCCGGGCACCGAATCGATGGTGGCCGCGCTCAAGGGTAGCGAATTCGACACCGGCCTGGATCTGGAGCTGCTGCAGGAAATCGGTCTGTACTTCTACGCGGTGCGTAAGAAATACCATCAGTTCGAAAGCGAATTTACTGCAGTCGACACGCGGGTACAGGTTAATCAGGTGCCGGGCGGGATGATTTCCAACCTGGCCAATCAGTTGAAAGAGCAGGGCGCGCTCAACCGCATGAGCGAAGTGCTGGCTGAAATTCCGCGCGTGCGCAAAGACCTCGGCTATCCGCCGCTGGTAACCCCGACCTCGCAGATCGTCGGTACTCAGGCGTTCTTCAATGTGTTGGCTGGGGAGCGTTACAAAACCATCACCAATGAAGTGAAGCTTTATCTGCAAGGCGGCTACGGCAAGGCGCCGGGTCAGGTGGATGAAAAACTGCGCCGTCAGGCGATCGGCAATGAAGAGCTGATCGATGTTCGTCCGGCCGACCTGCTCAAGCCGGAGATGACCAAGCTAAGGGCTGATATCGGCGCACTGGCCAAGTCCGAAGAGGACGTGCTGACGTTCGCCATGTTCCCGGACATTGGCCGCAAGTTCCTTGAGGAACGTGCAGCCGGGAAACTGGCACCGGAAGTGCTGCTGCCGATTCCCGAAGCCGGAAGCGTGGCAAAGGCAGGCGGTGAGGGCGTACCGACCGAGTTCGTTATTGATGTGCACGGCGAAACCTATCGGGTCGACATCACCGGTGTGGGCGTCAAGGCCGAGGGCAAGCGCCACTTCTACCTGACCATAGACGGCATGCCGGAAGAGGTGGTGTTCGAGCCGCTCAACGAATTCGTCGGCGGCGGGGCTAGCAAACGCAAACAAGCCCACGCACCGGGTGACGTCAGCACCACCATGCCCGGCAACATCGTCGATGTGCTGGTCAAGGAGGGCGATGTGGTCAAGGCCGGTCAGGCAGTGTTGATCACTGAAGCGATGAAGATGGAGACCGAGGTTCAGGCATCGGTAGCGGGCAAGGTCGTCGCCATCCACGTCGCCAAAGGCGACCGCGTCAATCCGGGCGAAGTGCTGATCGAGATCGAAGGTTGAGCTGACGCCTGAGCATCATCCAAAGGTTTACCTCAGGGAAGCACTCGTGGCTTCCCTTTTTTTATTCTGTGCAGGCGCGGCCAGTGGTCACGACTATCGTTCCGCACGCTCCAGCGTGGTAATGCAGTTCTGGACGCTCTGCGTCCTCAGGATTACCGAAACGCCTCAAGCCCCTTGATCTGTTGCCCGTCAGTGAAGTTATCCACAGCCAGCCAGCGCTCAAAGGCGTTCTGCCGCTCAGGCCATTCGCTGTCGAGGATCGAATACCACGCGGTATCCCGGCTCTGGCCTTTGACCACCATGTGCTGGCGGAAGGTGCCTTCGTAGCTGAAGCCGAATCGCTCGGCAGCGCGTTTGGAGCGGGCGTTGTTGGCGTTGCACTTCCACTCCAGGCGACGATAGCCCAGTGCGAAAATCTCTCTGGCCAGCAGGTAAATGGCTTCGGTGCCTTTGGGCGTGCGTTGCATGGCCGCGCTGAAGGTGACATGACCTATCTCGATACGCCCATGGGCAGCGACGATCGACATCAGGCTGATGACGCCTTCGGCCTTATCGGTCTGCTGATCGACCACGGTGTAAAACCACGGATCGGTGGCCGCCTGATGCCCGGCCAGCCATCTATCGAAAGCGCTACGGTCGCTGAACGGCCCGTATGGCAGATAATCCCACAACTTCGGGTCCGCATTCGGACCCTCGAGTGCCGCCCACAAGTCATCGGCGTGACGCGCGGCATCGAGTTTTTCCAGGCGAATGAAACGGCCTGTCAGTGTATGGGCCGAGGGCAATGCAGCGGCTTGCCAGTCCAGCAGGGTGTCGGACATCAGTCACTTCCTGTTTCAGAGTGCTTTACGAAATTGTATGAGGCCGGGCCGTTCGGCGATTCGCTCGTACAACTGAATGGCCGTGGCGTTGGTTTCGTGGGTCAGCCAGTGCACCTTGTCGCAACCGTCTGCCTTGGCCGTGGCGTAGACAAACTCGATCAGTTGCCTGCCGATGCCTGTCCCGCGTTGTTCGGGGGCGACGATCAGATCCTGCAGGTAACAGGCGTTGTTGATGCTCCAGTTGGAGCGATGGTAGATGAAATTCACCATGCCCACCGCCTCGTCACCCCGCCAGGCGAGCGCCGAGTGAGTCGGTTCGTTCGCGTCCACAAGGCGTTGCCAGGTGATGTCGCTGACGCCTTCGGCCAGCTCGGTGTTGTAGAAGCGCAGATAGGCCTGCCACAGAGGCAGCCACGCGTGATGGTCGTCGACGTTAACGGGGCGAATCTGCACATCGGTCATGAGCTGCTCCCTTCGCTCATCAAGCGAGCGACGTGTTGGTCATTTGCATCCTGGCTTGAGGCGAGGCCGTCGCGCACACCGGCCATGTCCGCAGCGCTGCGATTCTGACTGAGTTTACGTTTGCCCTGCAGCCGCTGCACCGGAATGGAGAACCCGACAATCGCTCCGAGCATTTTTGCGATGTAGTCCGCCGGCGCATCGTCAATGGACCAGGGTTGCGCTCGGTTGGATTCATGGCGATGGGTCAAGTCAGCCAGCAACTGATGCAATTGCGTAGCATCGGTAAAAACCTCGGCCTGCCCATAAGCATGCACGGCCACATAATTCTGGTGTGACCCCCGAAGGTTGGATGCAACCTTTGGAGGCGTCATGGGTAAATATACAGAGCAGGCAAAACTCGCAGCCGTGAAAGAGTATTGTGCTGGCAAGGCAGGTTTGAGGGATGTTGCGCATCGCCACGATGTGGATTTTTCCTGCCTTAGGCAGTGGGTTGCGGCCTATCAGATTCATGGCGTAGCGGGCCTGCAAGAGAAAAAACGCCAGCGCTACAGTGACGAGTTCAAGCTGACTGTTTTGAAGCGCATGCATGATGAGCGTTTATCTCTGCGCCAGACAGCGGCCTTGTTCGATATCCGTCAGTTCGGCATCATCGGTCTATGGCAGCGCCATTATGAAGAAGGGGCCTTTGATGCCTCCTCCAAGCCACCCACAAAAGCCGGACGCCCAAGAAAGATGACGACTGCACTTCCGCCTGTGAACGCCCCCTCAATCGACGATGAATCGCGCTCGCGTGACGAGTTGCTTGCCGAGGTGAAGCAACTGCGGATGGAGGTCGACTATCTAAAAAAGCTCGATGCCTTGGCTCAGAAGAAGCAACGAATAGCGCAACAGAAAAAGCGCAAATCGTAACCGAACTGAGACTGGGGCATTCTCTGGGTGGCCTGCTGAAGCTTGCCGGTCTGGCGCGCAGCACTTTTTACTATCAACAAAAGGTACTGCAAGCGGGCGATAAGTACGCCGGGCTGAAAGACCTGATTCAGACAGTTTTCTACGATCATAAAGGCCGGTATGGCTATCGTCGTATCACGGCGGCGTTGCGGCGCGCAGGCCATCTTGTGAACCACAAGACGGTGCAGAAACTGATGGGGCAGCTTGGCCTGAAGAGCCTGGTGCGAGTGAAGAAATACCGCTCTTACAAGGGCGAAGTAGGCAAGGCTGCGCCCAACATTCTCAAGCGTGATTTCAAGGCCCAGCACCTTAATGAAAAATGGGCCACGGACGTCACCGAGTTCAAAGTGGGAGGCCAGAAGCTCTATCTGTCGCCCATCATGGATCTGTACAACGGCGAAATCATTTCCTATGCAATCGCCAGGCGCCCGCTGTACTCCATGGTGGACGAAATGCTTGAAGGAGCGTTCAAGAAGCTTGAGCCGCATGAAAAGCCTATTTTGCACTCAGACCAGGGCTGGCAATATCGGATGCCTGTTTACCAACGATTACTCAATGAGCATTCGATCACATGCAGCATGTCGCGCAAGGGCAACTGCTACGACAACGCGGCTATGGAAAGTTTTTTTGGCACGCTGAAGTCCGAGTTTTTCTATCTGAACAAATTTAACAATCTGGATGAGCTTCATGCGGGCATCGACGAGTACATTGAGTATTACAATCAGTCACGCATCAAACTGAAACTTAACGGCCTGAGCCCTGTGGAGTTCAGAATGCAGGCCGCTCAGGCAGCGTAGAAATAATCGTCCAACCTTCGGGGGTCATACCACTCCGCGTGGGAATGCCGTTCGTGACGCTCTGCGTCATCTGTGCATCAGTTGCTGATCGACAGAATGCTCGCCTGATACGAACCCACGAACGTGTCGAAATCCACCACTTCTTCCGTTGCTTCCAGCTCGACCTGTTCCTCGATGGAGGTTTTGGCCTGGGCTTCGAAGTCTGCCTGTTCCTGAGCGCTCAGCGGGTGAGTGCGGAAGTATTCGGCGTGGACCTGGCTCTGGCGCAGGGAGAACGCGGTAAAGCCCTCGTTATGCGCTTCCATGCTGGCCAGCACCTGGGCAGACGGTGTGAGCGCGGTATCGTCGATCTTGGCCTGTTGCACCGCAATCGATTTGAGGTGCTCATCGGTGCCCTGAGCCTGATCGAGCAAGCGGGCAATCGGCGTGATCTTCTCCACCAGCTCGGTTGCCCAGGTCTTGAGATCGACAGGGCGGTTGTCACGCATCAGGCTCAGGCCCGGGCGACGCCCTTCCTTGACCACTGACAGGAAGTTCGAGCTTGCGTTGGAGCACTCGTGGCTGGCCAGTTGCCGGCTTTCCTCAAGGGCGCAATACAGCACGAAGGCATCGATGAAGCGCGACTGCTCCAGGCTGATGCCGGTCGGCAGAAACGGGTTGATGTCCAGGCAGCGCACTTCGACGTACTGCACACCACGGGCCACCAGCGCCTGAATAGGGCGTTCGCCGCTATAGGTCACACGCTTGGGGCGAATGTTGGAGTAGTACTCGTTCTCGATCTGCAGCACGTTGGTGTTGAGCTGTACCCACTCGCCGTTCTGGTCATGGGTGCCGACCTCGACGTAAGGCTTGTAAGGCGTGGCCACGGCCTTGCGCAGGCTGTCGGTGTAGCTGACCAGATCGTTGTAGCAAGGGGTCAGGTCGGCCTGGGCGTCACTCTGATAACCCAGGTCGCTCATACGCAGACTGGTGGCGTACGGCAGATACAGGGTGTCTGCGTCGAAGTGCTGCTCCAGCTGATGCTTGCGGCCGCGCAGGAAACCCGCGTCGAGTGCCGGTGAAGCGCCGAACAGGTACATCAGCAGCCAGCTGTAGCGGCGGAAGTTACGGATCAGCGCAATGTAGGAATGCGACTGGTAGTCGCGCGCATCGCCTGCAAAGTCCTCGGTCTGCTTGAGCAGCCCCCAGGCGTCTTCCGGCAACGAGAAGTTGTAGTGAATGCCGGCAATGCACTGCATGGTCTTGCCATAACGCAGCGCCAGGCCCTTGCGGTATACGTACTTGAGCTTGCCGATGTTCGACGTGCCGTAATAGGCGATCGGTATGTGCTCTTCATCGGGCAACGGGCACGGCATCGACGGGCTCCACAGCAGCTCGTCACCCAGCTTGCTGTAAACGAAGCGGTGGACCCGGTCCAGGTTGTCGATGGTCTCGGCCGGGTTCTTCAAGGCTGGTGTGATGAACTCCAGCAGCGATTCGGAATAATCGGTCGTCACCTGACCGTTGGTCAGGGCGGCACCCAGAGCTTGCGGGTGGGGCGTCCGGGCCAGTTCTGCCGTTGCGGTAACGCGCAGGCACTCACGCTCGATACCGTGCAGGCACTGCTCCAGAAGAGAGAGGTTGTTACGCTCGCCGAGCAATGCAAGACGACGGTTTAAAAGTTCGCTCAAGGTGTAATCCTTCACGCATCGGTCGCCCCGATATGGGGGTGGACTTGACGGTCTACAAGGGTGAAGAAAGGAACTGGCGTAGTCGCCTGGTTGGTCGGTAGCGCCTGTTCACAATCACTGCTCTTTGTCGTACTACCCAAATGGACTCGGCACCACGCTAATGGTGCCGAAATTAACCCAAATGATGTCGGTACGGCTAGGTTCAGTTCGCAGGGATGCTGTTCATCAGCCCTCGATCAAGTCTAGATCACCGCAAATGTGCCTTGGGCTTTGGCCACAAGCTTGTCGCCCTGAACGACTTCGGCCTCGACCACCAGCGTGCGGCGACCCGCGTGCAGCACCTTGGCGATGCACAGGACTTCGCCCTCGGAGACGCCACGCACGTAGTTGATCTTGCACTCGATGGTCACGCTGCGCTGGTCGAAACCGTGAACGCTGGAACAGGCCAGGCCCATGGCGATATCGACCAGGCTGAAGATTGCACCGCCGTGCATCACGTTGCCGCGATTGCGCAGGTGCGCCTCCAGCGGCAACGCAACCTCGGCAACGCCCTCGTCCAGACGCCGCAGCTCGCAGCCGAGCATTTTGAAGTAGGCGCTGTGGGTCAGATCTTCAGGAATATCCATCAGCGCTTCTTCAGTTGCTTGGCATTGGCGAACAGCGACGCCATGGCATTGTTGGCGGGCGCTGGCGCAGTGGTTTCCTTGCGCGGCGCGTTGTTCTGGCGAGGCGAAGAACCTGGACGGGCACCGCGTGCACCATCGATTTTCTCGCCGGGCGTATCGCTCATGCGCATCGACAGACCGACGCGTTTGCGCGGGATATCGACTTCCATGACCTTCACTTTCACCACATCACCGGCCTTGACCGCTTCACGCGGGTCCTTGATGAACTTCTCGGACAACGCCGAGATGTGCACCAGACCGTCCTGATGCACGCCGATATCGACGAATGCACCGAAGTTGGTGACGTTGGTGACCACGCCTTCGAGGATCATCCCCAGTTGCAGGTCCTTGAGGTCTTCGACCCCGTCCTGGAACTCTGCGGTCTTGAACTCCGGACGCGGATCGCGGCCCGGCTTTTCGAGTTCCTGGAGGATGTCTGTCACAGTTGGCAGACCAAAGGTCTCGTCGGTGAATTTCTTCGGGTCCAGACGCTTGAGAAAGCTGGCGTCGCCGATCAGCGAGCGAATATCGCGGTCGGTTTCAGCCGCAATGCGCTGCACCAGCGGGTAGGCTTCCGGGTGAACGGCGGAGGCGTCGAGCGGGTTGTCACCGGTCATGACGCGCAAGAAGCCGGCGGCCTGTTCAAAGGTCTTTTCGCCCAGGCGGCTGACTTTCTTCAGCGCCGAGCGGGTTTTGAACGCGCCGTTTTCATCACGATGCGCAACGATGTTCTGCGCCAGCGTGGTGTTGAGGCCGGAAATGCGTGCCAGCAGCGCCACGGAGGCCGTATTCACATCCACGCCCACGGCGTTTACGCAGTCTTCCACCACTGCATCCAGGCCGCGCGCCAGCTTGAGCTGCGAAACGTCGTGCTGGTACTGGCCGACCCCGATGGATTTCGGGTCGATTTTCACCAGTTCGGCGAGCGGGTCCTGCAAGCGACGGGCAATGGACACCGCGCCACGGATCGACACGTCGAGGTCCGGGAATTCCTTGGCGGCCAGTTCCGATGCCGAGTACACCGACGCGCCTGCTTCGGAAACCATGACCTTGGTCATCTTCAGACCTGGGTATTTTTTGATCAGGTCGGCAGCCAGCTTGTCGGTTTCACGGCTGGCGGTGCCGTTGCCGATGGCAATCAGATCGACCGAATGTTTGGCGCACAGTGCGGCCAGTACGGCGATGGTCTGGTCCCACTGGTTTTTCGGTACGTGCGGATAGACGGTGGCGTAGTCGAGCAGTTTGCCGGTGGCGTCGACCACGGCGACCTTGCAGCCGGTACGCAGGCCAGGATCGAGGCCCAGCGTGGCACGCTGACCGGCCGGAGCGGCCAGCAACAGGTCGTGCAGGTTGTGGGCGAACACATTGATCGCTTCGGTTTCCGCGCCGTCACGCAGCTCACCCAGCAGATCGGTTTCAAGGTGGCTGTACAGCTTGACCTTCCAGGTCCAGCGCACCACTTCGGCCAGCCATTTGTCTGCCGGGCGGTTCTGGTTCTGGATGCCGAAACGCTCACCGATCATCAGCTCGCACGGGTGCATGGCGCCCGGCAATTCTTCACCGACTTTCAGTGCCGAGCTCAGGAAGCCTTCGTTACGACCGCGGAAAATCGCCAGCGCACGGTGCGACGGCATGCTCTTGAGCGGTTCGTCGTGTTCGAAGTAGTCGCGGAACTTGGCGCCTTCCTCTTCCTTGCCCGGCACCACGCGTGCGCTGATCACCGCTTCCTGCTTGAGGAAGCTGCGCAGCTTGTCCAGCAGCGAGGCATCTTCGGCAAAGCGCTCCATCAGAATGTACTTGGCGCCTTCCAGCGCAGCCTTTACATCAGCAACGCCTTTATCCGCGTCGACGAAGCGGGCTGCTTCTGCTTCCGGAGCCAGGCTCGGGTCGTTGAACAGGCCGTCGGCCAGCTCGCCCAACCCGGCTTCAAGGGCGATCTGGCCCTTGGTGCGGCGTTTCTGCTTATAAGGCAGGTACAAGTCTTCGAGGCGGGTCTTGGTGTCGGCCAACTTGATATCGCGGGCCAGCTCCGGGGTCAGCTTGCCTTGCTCTTCGATGCTGGCAAGAATGCTGACGCGCCGCTCGTCCAGTTCACGCAGATAACGCAGGCGCTCTTCCAGATGGCGCAGTTGCGTGTCATCAAGACTGCCGGTCACTTCCTTGCGGTAGCGGGAAATGAAGGGCACGGTCGAGCCTTCATCCAGTAGTGCTACGGCCGCTGCGACCTGTTGTGGGCGTACGCCGAGTTCTTCGGCGATGCGGCTGTTGATGCTGTCCATAAAACCACCTGGAGTTGTGAGCAAAAAACTGGGCTATGTACGAATTGCCTTGCCTGGGTATCGTGCGCCAGCATTTATTTTCAGGGCTGGCGAACCGCCATGAGTCCGGCGTTGCCTGACTTCGAGGGCGGCGCATTATACCCAGCGAAGCCGGATTAGGGGATCGGCCGATAAATGGGGTGTTTTTTCGGCGAAAACGCAGGCACAAGTGTCGCCTCCAGTAAAATCTGCTAACAATGCACAAGGTGCGCATCACCGCAGCTACGCCATAATGCGCCCCGAGATCAGAGGAGCATCCGATGAGCAGCACCGCACAAAATGCCGAAGGCGAAAAAATCCTTATTGTCGATGACGATCCGGGGCTGAGCAGCCTCCTGGAACGTTTTTTCACCAGCAAGGGCTATCGTGCCCGCGCCGTGGCAAATGTGGAGCAAATGGACCGGTTACTGGCCCGTGAGGTGTTCAACCTTGTGGTGCTGGACCTGATGCTGCCCGGCGAAGACGGCCTTTCAGCCTGTCGTCGTCTGCGTGCCGCAAACAATCAGGTGCCGATTATCATGCTGACCGCCAAGGGCGATGAGCTGAGCCGCATCAAGGGGCTCGAACTGGGGGCTGACGATTATCTGGCCAAGCCGTTCAACCCGGACGAGCTGATGGCGCGGGTCAAGGCGGTGTTGCGTCGTCAGGCTGCACCGGTGCCCGGCGCCCCTGGCAGCGAAGACGAGTCGGTCAGTTTCGGTGACTACGTGCTGTCTCTGGCAACCCGCGAGCTCAAGCGCGGTGAAGAAGTGCACATGCTCACCACCGGTGAATTCGCGGTACTGAAAGCGCTGGTCATGCACGCTCGCGAGCCGCTGACCCGCGACAAACTGATGAACCTGGCGCGTGGCCGGGAGTGGGATGCGCTGGAGCGATCCATCGACGTGCAGATTTCCCGTCTGCGTCGTCTGATCGAGCCTGATCCTTCCAAGCCCCGTTATATCCAGACGGTCTGGGGCGTAGGTTATGTATTCGTTCCGGACGGCGCCGGAAGTCGCTGATAACCCGGTTGTCGGCCCAGAAATCCGTCATTGCTGCCAGTCACGTCGATAATCTTTACAGGTTTATCGACGTACTGGTTTTTTGCGTTCGTCCATCGGGTCCGGCCCGCGTTCGGCAAACCTGCGAGCCCCGCTCGCCCTGCAAAGTGTATGGCTGCAGTTATGAAGACTCCGCTCTGGTTCCCGCAAAGCTTTTTCTCCCGCACGCTCTGGCTGGTGCTCATCGTCGTGCTGTTTTCCAAGGCCCTGACGCTGGTTTATCTGCTGATGAACGAAGACGTGCTGGTCGACAGGCAATACAGCCACGGCGTTGCTCTGACCCTGCGCGCGTACTGGGCAGCCGGTGAAAACGATCGCGAGGCGATTGCCGAGGCGGCGGGTCTGATTCGGGTGGTGGGCGGTGGCGTGCCGGAAGGCGAGCAGCACTGGCCTTACAGTGAGATCTATCAGCGGCAGATGCAGGCTGAGCTGGGCGCCGATACGGAAGTGCGTCTGCGGGTACACGCGCCACCCGCGCTGTGGGTGCGAGCGCCGAGCCTGGGTGATGGCTGGCTGAAAGTGCCGCTTTATCCGCACCCGTTGCGCGGTCAGAAAATCTGGAACGTGCTGGGCTGGTTCCTGGCCATCGGGTTGCTTTCCACTGCATCTGCCTGGATTTTCGTGCGTCAACTGAGTCAGCCGCTCAAGCGTCTGGTGTTTGCGGCGCGCCAGTTGGGGCAGGGGCGCAGCGTACGCCTGCCGGTCAGCGACACGCCGAGCGAGATGACCGAAGTCTACCGGGCCTTCAATCAGATGGCTGAAGACGTCGAGCAGGCCGGGCAGGAGCGCGAGCTGATGCTGGCCGGTGTTTCCCACGACTTGCGCACACCGCTGACGCGCCTGCGCCTGTCTCTCGAACTGATGAACGACAATGAGTTCTCCGAAGGCATGGTGCGTGATATCGAGGACATGGACGCCATTCTCGATCAGTTCCTGGCGTTCATCCGCGATGGGCGCGACGAAGAGATCGAAGAGGTCGATCTGGGGCACCTGGTGCGCGATGTGGTTGCCCCCTTCAATGACGATGAAGACAGCATTCGTCTGTGCCTGGAGCCCATTCCGCCGTTCCCGCTGCGCCGCGTCTCGATGAAGCGCCTGCTGACCAATTTGATTGGCAACGCCAAGCACCACGCCGGTAACGGTATCGAAGTCGCCGCCTATGTATCCGGTGACCGAAACGCGCCTTACGTGGTGTTGAGCGTGCTGGACAGGGGCGCGGGCATCGATCCGTCCGAGCTGGACACCATCTTCAACCCGTTCATTCGTGGTGATCGCGCACGCAGTGGCAAGGGCACCGGCCTCGGCCTGGCCATCGTCAAGCGTATCGCTGCCATGCACGGCGGCAACGTCGAGTTGAGAAATCGTTCGGGGGGTGGACTGGAAGCACGCGTAAGGCTGCCACTGATGCTGCCGAGGGATGCAATTTAACAAGAGGGCGAAGCGAGAAGGGAAATATAAAGCGCCGTGCAGGGTCACAGGAAGCGTTCGAAACGTCGACGCATTCTCGTGGTCCTGCACGGCGGCTTGCCTGACCCGGCCCTTGGCGGAGGTACTCCCTGTACCCCTAGGTCACGCCGATCCACTTGATCAACGCGTCCCGGCCCCTTGGTCATGCGCGTACCTTCTCAGGCCGCACAAAGCCGAAAAGTGTCGACTCCTGAGCCGACACCTTTCTTCTGGATCAATACCAGTTAGGGTCCTTGCGCAGCTCTTCATTCAAGAGCTTTTGCATACCCTCGTCAGGCTTACCCAGGTAACGGTAAGTCGCGTGACGTGTTGGCGATTTGTCTGCAGGAAGACCGGCAGGCACTTCAACCAACATGGCATAAGCGTCTTTCTTGTCGAGGCTGAAAGCCACGATCAGGCGCTTGCTTTTGCACGTATCGGCCGTCTCGCAAAGCGGTCCAACCAGATAGTTGTCATCGTCCTCACGGGCCGCTGTCATCTGCTGCTCGGAAGCACCGGACAGGTTGATCACCCAATCCGGCAAACGCTCTTCCTTCTTGACGACCTTCGCCCAAGTGGTGCGGTACTTGGGGGCGGAGCTTAGAAGCTCATTGACCCGAGACTGCCCATCATTGGCTGCCATGACCATGGCACTGCCACCCATCAACAGGGCGGCGGCCAGTGTGCGAAATGACGTGTGCATTATCAGCCTCGACCGCGACGACCGAAGAAGAACGACACAACGAACATCACCAGGAAGACGACGAACAGGATCTTGGCGATACCAGTAGCCGTGCCCGCGATACCACCGAAGCCCAGTACTGCAGCGACGATAGCGATGATCAGAAACGTGATTGCCCAACTCAACATGGTGATACTCCTTTTGATGCCGTTTTAATAAGGGTGCTGCTTTTAAGGTCGGGTCAGAAAACCCATTTTTGCTGTGGAGCGACTTCATCTACAGAAACCAGGCCGTCGACATTACGCAGGCTTGAGGACATGTCCTTGACCGCTGGTGCACTAACACCGCGGTAGGAGGTGCTGCTGGTCTGGATGAATTGCTGTTTCGGTTGAGCTGCCTCGTTGGCTTGATTCCAACGCTGGAACTGCTGAATGGCGATCAGAGTGACGAGCAAGGCAAGGAGCAGAAAAAGACCTTGCTGAAGGTGCAGGGGAGAGATACGCAATTGTGCAATACGCTGGCTGTTCATCTGCAAAATCCCCTTGCCTGAGTGGGCATTCAATCTGATGGGTCGTTGTGGATCGACCTTTGTTGAATGAGTTATTGCAGACTGCATGCCAGTTTTTTGATCGATATAAATTTCTTTAAAATCAATGGTTTAATAAGTTTGGTGAGGGCATGTTACCAGCAAGCTGCACGATTACCCCTTTGTAATCGTGCGTTCTGCACGAAGCGCTCAGCGCGATGGCGCTGAACCCTCAGCCTGCGCTGCGTGCCATGACCTTCAGTGCGTCGCCGTTGACGCCTTTGACACCACGAATGTTTTTCGCGATTTCCACCGCCAGTTCTTTCTCGGCGAAGTTGGCGACCACGCCATTCAGGCTGACGACACCGGCCTTGGTATCCACTTTGATGTTCAGCCCATCCAGCGTGCGGCTGTAGATCAGGCTTGCCTTGACCTTGCTGGTGATCCAGGCGTCACTCATTTCCTCGGTCGGGGTCAGCGACTGTGGCTGGGTCTTGGCCGCAATCGAGTCGGCTGCGCTGAGGCTGATCAGGTTGTTGACGCTGACCACGCCATCGGTATTGCTGGCCAGGCTACCCGCCAGCTCTTTGGCTTCGGGACTCTGTGCACGGCCCTTGAGGGTGATGACGCCGTCCTTGCTGTCGACCTCGATATTCAGCGCTTCGGTCACGCTGCTCCACAGCAGCTTGGATTTCACCGTTGCGACCAGCGTTGCATCCTCGAACCGCTGAGCCATGTTGGTCCGGGTGCCAGGCTCGGTGGCGACAGCAGGATCCACCTCGAGCTGGTTGTCGACCTTTTCGATGCCTTTGGTATCCAGTGCGATGCGCTCGGCCAGCTCGCGGTCCACTTCGTTTTCAACCTTGCCCTTGAGCGTCGCAGTGCCTTGCTCGACACCCACATCGATCTTGAACGGGCTCAGATGCTTGTTCAGCGCGAAAGCTGTCCAGATCGAGCCTTCCTGACGCGCCTCGGTGAGCTGAGTAGGCAGATCAGGCTGGGCGAGTACCGGGCCGCTGCCCAGTAGCGCAGCGGCGGCGGTGATCAGAGCAATCTTTTTCAGTGAAAACATAGGAGTGTTCCTTTTGCGGTGAGATTTCGTCTCCGAATAGACGGTTTTGACGGCATAAACGCGGATTAGTCAGGCTGTTCGCCATTAGCTGATCAGAAAGCTACCATGCATGCCGAAGAATCAATCAGAATTGACCATGCAACTTGCCCGATGATTCCGAGACTAACTGAGACAATTCATTAAGGAGCGTAGGAAAAATGGAAGCAGCCACTGAGAATCAGGGCCGTATTCTGCTTGTGGACGATGAGTCCGCCATCCTCCGCACTTTCCGATACTGTCTGGAAGACGAAGGCTACAGTGTTGCCACTGCCAACAGCGCAGCCCAGGCCGACACGCTCATGCAGCGTCAAGTATTCGATCTGTGCTTTCTCGATTTGCGTCTGGGCGAAGACAATGGCCTGGACGTGCTGGCGCAGATGCGGATTCAGGCGCCGTGGATGCGTGTGGTGATCGTGACTGCTCATTCGGCGGTCGATACGGCTGTCGATGCCATTCAGGCTGGCGCAGCCGACTACCTGGTCAAGCCGTGCAGTCCTGACCAGTTGCGTCTTGCGACGGCCAAGCAGCTTGAAGTTCGACAACTGTCTGCACGTCTCGAAGCACTGGAAGGTGAGGTTCGCAAGCCCAAGGATGGTCTGGATTCCCACAGCCCTTTGGTATGACCCCCGAAGGTTGGACGATTATTTCTACGCTGCCTGAGCGGCCTGCATTCTGAACTCCACAGGGCTCAGGCCGTTAAGTTTCAGTTTGATGCGTGACTGATTGTAATACTCAATGTACTCGTCGATGCCCGCATGAAGCTCATCCAGATTGTTAAATTTGTTCAGATAGAAAAACTCGGACTTCAGCGTGCCAAAAAAACTTTCCATAGCCGCGTTGTCGTAGCAGTTGCCCTTGCGCGACATGCTGCATGTGATCGAATGCTCATTGAGTAATCGTTGGTAAACAGGCATCCGATATTGCCAGCCCTGGTCTGAGTGCAAAATAGGCTTTTCATGCGGCTCAAGCTTCTTGAACGCTCCTTCAAGCATTTCGTCCACCATGGAGTACAGCGGGCGCCTGGCGATTGCATAGGAAATGATTTCGCCGTTGTACAGATCCATGATGGGCGACAGATAGAGCTTCTGGCCTCCCACTTTGAACTCGGTGACGTCCGTGGCCCATTTTTCATTAAGGTGCTGGGCCTTGAAATCACGCTTGAGAATGTTGGGCGCAGCCTTGCCTACTTCGCCCTTGTAAGAGCGGTATTTCTTCACTCGCACCAGGCTCTTCAGGCCAAGCTGCCCCATCAGTTTCTGCACCGTCTTGTGGTTCACAAGATGGCCTGCGCGCCGCAACGCCGCCGTGATACGACGATAGCCATACCGGCCTTTATGATCGTAGAAAACTGTCTGAATCAGGTCTTTCAGCCCGGCGTACTTATCGCCCGCTTGCAGTACCTTTTGTTGATAGTAAAAAGTGCTGCGCGCCAGACCGGCAAGCTTCAGCAGGCCACCCAGAGAATGCCCCAGTCTCAGTTCGGTTACGATTTGCGCTTTTTCTGTTGCGCTATTCGTTGCTTCTTCTGAGCCAAGGCATCGAGCTTTTTTAGATAGTCGACCTCCATCCGCAGTTGCTTCACCTCGGCAAGCAACTCGTCACGCGAGCGCGATTCATCGTCGATTGAGGGGGCGTTCACAGGCGGAAGTGCAGTCGTCATCTTTCTTGGGCGTCCGGCTTTTGTGGGTGGCTTGGAGGAGGCATCAAAGGCCCCTTCTTCATAATGGCGCTGCCATAGACCGATGATGCCGAACTGACGGATATCGAACAAGGCCGCTGTCTGGCGCAGAGATAAACGCTCATCATGCATGCGCTTCAAAACAGTCAGCTTGAACTCGTCACTGTAGCGCTGGCGTTTTTTCTCTTGCAGGCCCGCTACGCCATGAATCTGATAGGCCGCAACCCACTGCCTAAGGCAGGAAAAATCCACATCGTGGCGATGCGCAACATCCCTCAAACCTGCCTTGCCAGCACAATACTCTTTCACGGCTGCGAGTTTTGCCTGCTCTGTATATTTACCCATGACGCCTCCAAAGGTTGCATCCAACCTTCGGGGGTCACACCACTCCGCGTGGGCATGCCGGTCTGGACGCTCCGCGTCCTCTTGCGACGCAGAGCGTCACCAACTGCATTCCCACGGAGCATGGGAACGATAGTCAACTGTCCAACTTTTTGGGATCAGCTCAGAGCGTTGGGACGACAATCGACTCGCGGAGACAGGTCTGGTCTCAGAGCGCAAACGGCAATGCAATGTGCGCTTCCTGGCGCTCGGCCAGGCGGCGCTCGAACTCCGCAGGATCATGAATCAGCACATCCTGCCCGGCGAAGGTTTCGGCGGCGATCAAACGTGACAGCCAGAAACGCACACAAGCGATACGCAACATAGTCGCCCAAAGCTTCGACTCCGCAGCCGTAAACGGTCGCAAGCCCGCATAGGCGCCCAGCAAGGCGCGCGCGCGGACAGCGTCGAGCTGACCGTTTTCCCGGGAACACCAATCGTTCAGGGCAATCGCCAGGTCGTACAACATCGGACCCGAGCAAGCATTGTAGAAATCGATCAACCCGGTCAGGTGCGTACCTTCGAACAGTACGTTGTCGCGGAACAGATCGGCATGCAGATTGGCGCGCGGCAGCGCCATGATCTGCGGCTTGAACGCCTCGATCTCCTGAAGGCTCTTTTCAAGCAGCGCTCGCTGAGTCTCGCCCAGGTGCGACAGAAAATTGCGCCCCTCACTCAGCATCCAGTCCAGGCCGCGATCAGTCTTGCGCTCGACGATCTGCCCACGGGTCGCCAGATGCAGGTTGGCCAGCAACTCGCCGATCTGCACGCAGTGCTGGGTGTTCGGCTCGCTGATGTGCTTGCCCGGCAGACGCGGCTGCAAAAGCGCCGGTTTGTCTGCCAGCTCGCGCAGCGCCTGACCGTCGGTGGTGCGCAGCGCATAAGGCACTGGCAGATCGGCTTCATGCAGCACGTCGAGCAGCTCGATGAAGAACGGCATCTCCTGAACCGGGCCGCGCTCGACCAGCGTCAGCACGAACTCGCCCTGCTCCAGGCTGATGAAGTAATTGGTGTTTTCACTACCGGCAGCGATGCCCTGATAGTCAAGCAGACGGCCGAGCCCGTAAGGGGCGAGAAATGTTTCCAGCTCGGGCCGAGCCAGTGGGGTAAAAACGGACATATCAGGACTGCCAACGATTGAAGTGAATGTAGGGTGCTACCAGCTGAATATTTCCCACTGCGGGATCAGCATGTCCGGTTGGTCCGAACGAATGAAATTGGGGCTTGTACCATCGGCGCGCACCAGAAAATAGGGTTTGCCGTGTTTCGGGGTGATTTTAACCGCATACAGAAAGCCGTTCTGGCGGTATTCCTGAATGGTTCTGTCACCGTCAGTGCGAATAGTAACGTCCGGCGCCGCAGAAGGTGGATCTTCTGCTGCAACAACGAACAAAGGGCAAAAGGCCAACAGCCCGGTCAATATCAGTCGATTTACCTTGCGCATGATAACCTTGTCCCTTTGTCGTCAATGGTTCGCGCATTCTAGCGCCGCCCCCGCCGAAAAGGTTGATTCTGCTCATGACCCAAGCGCCACTCGTCCTGGTAGACGGTTCCTCTTACCTCTACCGCGCCTTCCACGCACTGCCACCACTGGCCACCTCCAAAGGATTGCCGACCGGTGCCGTCAAGGGCGTGCTCAACATGCTCAAAAGCCTGCGGCGCCAGTATCCGGACAGCCCGCTCGCCGTGGTGTTCGACGCCAAGGGCGGGACGTTCCGTGATGCGCTGTATAACGATTACAAAGCCAACCGGCCGAGCATGCCGGATGATCTGCGTGTGCAGGTCGACCTGCTGCATGCCTGCGTCAAAGGTATGGGCTACCCGTTTCTGTGCGTCGAAGGCGTCGAAGCCGATGACGTGATCGGCACGCTGGCACGCAGCAGCGCGGCAGCCGATCGTCCAGTGGTGATCTCCACCGGCGACAAGGACATGGCGCAACTGGTCGACGGCCACATCACCCTGGTCAACACCATGACCGGCAGCGTGCTGGATGTGGCGGGCGTGAAAGAGAAATTCGGCGTCGGTCCGGAGCACATCATCGATTACCTGGCTTTGATGGGCGACAAGGTCGATAACATTCCCGGCGTGCCCGGCGTTGGCGAGAAGACCGCAGTCGGCCTGCTGGTCGGCATCGGCGGTGGCATCAAGGAGCTTTACGAGAACCTCGACAAGGTCGCTTCCCTGCCGATCCGTGGCGCCAAGACCCTGGCCGCCAAACTCGAAGAACATCGTGAGATGGCCTTTCTGTCTTACGAACTGGCGACCATCAAGATCGACGTACCGCTGGACATCGAGCTGGATCAATTGCATTGCGGCGAGCCCGACCGCGACACGTTGATGGAGCTGTACGCCGAGCTGGAATTCAAGAGCTGGATCGAAGACCTGCAACGCGACGCCAAACGTGCCGGCCAGGAGCTGACCGTCGAAGAGCCGACTGTTGAGGACAGGGAAGCGGCTTATGAAGTCATTCTTGAACAGGGCCAGTTCGATGCGTGGCTGAAGAAGCTGCAGGCAGCGCCGCTGTTTGCCTTCGTCACCCAGAGCAACGGCACCGATGCCCAGCGTGCGCAACTGGTCGGCCTGTCCTTCGCCATTCAGACCCACGAAGCCGCCTACATTCCGCTGACCCACTCGTACATGGGCGTGCCGCAGCAGTTGGACCGCGACACCGTGCTCAAGGCGCTCAAGCCGCTGCTGGAAGACCCGGACAAAACCAAGGTCGGCCAGCACGCCAAGTTCGCTATCAACCTGCTTGCCAATTGCGCGATCGACGGCGATCAGGCTCAAGGTATCGACCTGCAGGGCGTGCGCTTCGACACCATTCTGGAATCCTACGTACTGGACTCCACCGCCACCCGCCACGACCGCGACAGCCTGGTGGCCAAGTACCTGACGCACACGCCGATCAATTTCCAGGAGATTGCCGGCAAAGGTGCCAAACAGCTGAGCTTTGACCAGATTGCACTGGAACAGGCGGGTAATTACGCCGCCGAAGAAGCGGACCTGACCCTGCGCCTGCATGAAGTCTTCGACGCACGGCTGGCCGCGATTCCGACCCTGCAGCCGGTATTGAACGATATCGAGATGCCGCTGGTGCCTGTGCTGGCGCGTATCGAGCGCCAGGGCGCGCTGGTCGATGCCAACCTGCTGGGTATCCAGAGCGTCGAACTGGGCGACAAGATGACTGCGCTGGAGCGCGAAGCCTTCGCCATTGCCGGCGAAGAGTTCAACCTCGGCTCACCCAAGCAGCTGGGCGTAATTCTCTACGAGAAACTCGGCATGCCGATTCTCAGCAAGACCGCCACCGGTCAGGCATCGACTGCCGAGGCCGTGCTTGCCGAACTCGCGGAGCAGGATTTCCCGCTGCCCAAGGTGTTGATGCAATACCGCTCGATGAGCAAGCTCAAGAGCACCTACACCGACCGCCTGCCAGAGCAGATCAACCCGCGTACCGGGCGGATTCACACCTCCTATCATCAGGCGGTGGCCGTCACCGGTCGCTTGTCGTCCAGCGATCCGAACCTGCAGAACATCCCGATTCGTACCGCTGAAGGCCGGCGCATTCGTCAGGCGTTCGTGGCCCCGAAGGGTTACAAACTGCTGGCCGCCGACTATTCGCAGATCGAACTGCGCATCATGGCGCATCTGGCCCAGGACGAAGGCTTGCTGCACGCGTTCCGCAATGACCTGGACGTTCACCGCGCGACGGCTGCAGAGGTATTTGGCGTCGAGCTGGAAAACGTCACCACTGACATGCGTCGCAGCGCCAAGGCGATCAACTTCGGCCTGATCTACGGCATGAGCGCGTTCGGTCTGGCCAAGCAGATTGGCGTCGATCGCAAGCAGTCACAGGCGTATGTCGACCGCTACTTCGCCCGCTACCCTGGCGTGCTGAACTACATGGAGCGCACCCGCGCCCAGGCTGCCGAGCAAGGTTTTGTCGAAACCATCTTCGGTCGTCGCCTGTACCTGCCGGATATCAACGCCAAGAACCAGTCCCTGCGCAAAGGCGCGGAGCGCATGGCGATCAACGCGCCGATGCAGGGCACCGCTGCGGACATCATCAAGAAAGCCATGGTGGCGGTGAACGGCTGGCTGGACGAGTCCGGCCTGGATGCACGGGTCATCCTGCAGGTTCATGACGAACTGGTACTTGAAGTGCGCGAGGACCTGGTCGATCAGGTCAGTGAACAGATCCGTCCACACATGAGCGGCGCAGCAGAACTGGCAGTGCCGTTGCTTGTGGAAGTGGGGGTTGGCAACAATTGGGACGAGGCTCACTGAGCCTGAAATGGCGAACCTGTACGCAGGTTCGTCAAATATTGTAGGAAATGTGAACTTTTCTTCACTGCTGGAACTTAACCGTTTGGACAGGAGTCAGACGTGTCGATTGGTTGAAAAATCGATCGTGCTCCTAGTTGTGTTAAGTGTTGGCAGTTATCCAGATCCCACCCTAAGGTCTGGACCTTAAGCCCCGGAACTTCCCCCTCCCCATGCGAAGTCCGGGGTCTTTTTTGCCTGCGATTTACTCCGCAGGTGCCTTGTCTTCCAGTTCCATCCAGTCGGCCAGCACGGTGTAGGCCTCTTCCAGCCCCATGCGCTTGGGGGCCGAGAACAACTGGATGCTCACTGCATCGCCCCAGCCTTTGCGAATCTCGGCCTGAACCTTGAGCAGCGTGTTCTTGGCCGCGCCATAGGTCAGCTTGTCAGCCTTGGTCAACAGAATGTGCATCGGCATGTTGCTGGCGATGGCCCAATCCAGCATCAGTACGTCGAAGTCGGTCATTGGATGACGGATATCCATCATCAGGATCAGACCCTTCAGGCTTTCGCGGCTGCCCAAATAGGCTTCCAAGTGACGCTGCCAGTGCAGTTTGAGCGGAATGGGCACTTTGGCGTAGCCGTAACCAGGCAGGTCGACCAGACGGCGATCTTCGTCCAGACCGAAAAAGTTCAGCAACTGGGTACGCCCCGGCGTCTTCGATGTGCGCGCCAGGCTGGCGTGGGTCAGGGTGTTCAGCGCGCTCGATTTGCCCGCGTTGGAGCGACCGGCAAACGCGACCTCAAAACCTTCGTCGTCGGGGCATTGGTCGACCTTGGCGGCGCTGAGCATGAACGTGGCCTGTTGGCACAGACCGAGGATGGGGTTTTTGAGTTGCATGTGATTTCCGGTGAATACCTGCCTGCAAGGGGTGCGGCAGGAGGTGTCGGTTTCGTTTGGATCCGTGCGCATATAATGACACACCTGCCCCCCGACCCACACTCACACCGTATCGAGCCGATCTGATAGATATGCTGGAACATTCAGACATGACCTGCTTCACTCCTTGTGCAAAAAGGCCGTCCTCGGTCGCCCATTTTTACAACCTCAGCGTTACACTAACGAACTCAGGCTTTCGCGTCCGGTCGAAACACCGTCGCTTGAAGGCGATTCAATCTGCTCAGGAGTAAAGCATGCGTAATCTGATCATCAGCGCCGCTCTGGTTGCCGCCAGTCTGTTCGGTATGTCCGCCCAGGCTGCCACGCCCATCGAGGCCGGCAAGCAATACGTAGAGCTGGCAAGCGCTGTGCCTGTTGCCGAGCCAGGCAAGATCGAAGTCATCGAACTGTTCTGGTATGGCTGCCCGCATTGCTACGCGTTCGAGCCGACCATCAATCCATGGGTCGAAAAACTGCCGTCCGACGTACATTTCGTGCGTATTCCTGCCATGTTCGGCGGCCCTTGGGACGCTCACGGCCAACTGTTCATCACCCTCGACACCATGGGCGTCGAGCATAAAGTCCACGCGGCCGTATTCGAAGCCATCCAGAAAGGCGGCAAGCGTCTGACCGACAAGAATGACATGGCTGATTTCGTCGCCACTCAGGGCGTGAACAAGGACGAATTCCTGAAGACTTTCGATTCTTTCGCGGTCAAGGGCAAGATCGCCCAGTACAAGGAACTGGCCAAGAAGTATGAAGTGACCGGCGTGCCGACCATGATCGTCAATGGCAAGTACCGCTTTGACCTGGGTTCTGCCGGTGGTCCGGAAAAGACCCTGGAAGTTGCCGACCAGTTGATTGCCAAAGAGCGAGCGGCTGCCTCAGCCGCCAAGTAAGCGCACGTCATGCGCCGCTGGGGCAAAGGCAGTACCCGTATCGTTGGCCTGCATGATCCGCAGGTCAACGAACATCATCTGCTGCAAAACGGCCTGCCGGAAGACGGCAGGCTGCGTTTGCTCAGTTTCAATATCCAGGTGGGTATCAGCACCCAGCGCTACCATCATTACCTGACGCGCAGCTGGCAGCACTTGCTGCCGCATGGTGGCCGGGCTGGCAACCTGCAGAAGATCGGCGCTCTGATCAACGATTTCGATCTTGTCGCGCTGCAGGAAGTCGACGGCGGCAGCATGCGCTCCGGCTTCGTCAATCAGGTCGAGCATCTCGCCCAACTGGGCGGCTTTCCGTACTGGTATCAACAGCTCAATCGCAACCTCGGACGCCTGGCCCAGCACAGCAACGGCGTGCTGAGCCGTCT
The DNA here is from genome assembly GCF_000507185.2 of Pseudomonas syringae KCTC 12500. NCBI lineage: Bacteria > Pseudomonadati > Pseudomonadota > Gammaproteobacteria > Pseudomonadales > Pseudomonadaceae > Pseudomonas > Pseudomonas syringae. The sequence goes on along the minus strand of NZ_AYTM02000002.1, from coordinate 2,187,437 downwards.
GCGTCCGACCAAGATCGAGGATCACCCGCTGCCAGGCCCCGCCGGGCGCGGCGCAATTCTTGTGCGTTTCGGCGAGGGCGAGGATGCACTGGTCGTGGTCATGATGCACCTGGCGCTGGGGACCCGAACCCGAACCCGGCAGCTTGCGTACATTCGCGAACTGATCGGCGGTTATCGCCATCAGGTGCTGATGGGCGACATGAATACCCACGCCAATGACCTGCTTGAGCACTCTCCGCTACGGGATCTGGGGCTTCTGGCCCCGCAGATAGAGGCGACCTTTCCGAGCTGGCGGCCACAACGCTGCCTCGATCACATTTTGCTCAGCCCGACCCTGACGCTCGAGCGCGTGCAGGTACTGGCGCAACCCATTTCCGATCACCTGCCTGTCGCTGTCGAGATTCGCCTGCCAGACTCATTGCGTGGGGACTCACTGCCTGTGCCCTCTGGTGGAAGCCTTGCATGAGCGACGACGCGGAGCGTTGGAAAGAGAAATACCTCAAAGGGATCGAGCAGCAGGACACACTCGAAAAGCGCTGGGATGCGCGGCTCGATTTGTTGCGACGCGGTCTGGTACGCAGCAGTCTGGCGGCTGAGGGCTCTGACCGCGCCGTCGACGAATGCATGAAGGAAATGCGCGAAATCGTCCGCAAGGACGATATGGATGCGGGCCTGGCAGCCTTGATCCCGCGCCTTGAAAAAGCCGTACTGGACTCTGAGCAACGCCGCGAAGTACGGGCCGCTCAAATCAGTTCGGCACTGACCGCACTGGTTGCACAGCTACAGTCACTACCGCTGCCACGCGAAGTACGCAGGCCGCTCAAGCGCTTTGCCAAGGAGCTTGAAGAGCGCGCCTCCCAGGCCCGTGAACTGCCCCTGCTGCTTGGCGAGTTGAGCAATTTGCAGGGCCAGGCACTTACCCAGATTGAAAAACCCGAAGAAGGCCCGCGCCAAGGGTTGCTGCAACGCCTGTTCGGTTCACGCGAAGGCCACAGCAACGAGCCCCATCCTGAAGCGGCTCACCCCGAAGACGCCCCCCCCACACCGGAATCGCATGAGCCCGAAGCCGAGCGGCAAGCAGCAAGCGCTCACGCTCCGCCAGACGCCTCTCCTGGCGAAGCCGAGGCCGTTGATTCCCCTACCGCAGCCGCCGTCGCCGCAAACAGCCCACTGCCGACGCCTGCCCCGCAAAGCGCTGCGCCTGCCGCAGTGATACCCGCTGCAGTGACGCCTGAAGAACCTGCGCCACCGACCACTGCCACGGACATTGCACCGATATCGGTAGAAGCCGTCGCCGGGCCTGCACCTGCCACCGTCGAACCCATCGATTTCGCGGATGTTCTGGCGCCAGTCCCATCAGTGCCTTACCAACAGCGGCCCGCGCCAATCGACGTGACAGTCGCAGAACCCGACGCAGAGGCCGAGCAGCAGCCCGAGTCGGCAGAGGGCGAAGAAGGTTACGCGCTGCCCTCCTCACCAGAGCCCAGTTACAGCTCGGTGGCGGCGCACATTGAACAGACTTTGCTGGGCCTGCTGGACGACCTGACCCTGTCCGAGCACTTTCGCCCGCAGGTTGAGGATATGCAGTTACGCTTGAAACATGGGCTTAACTGGTACGAGTTGCTGCCGATCCTCGACGATCTGGCGGTGTTGATGCTGGCGATCAATAACGGTGGTCAGCAGGAGTTCGGCACTTACCTCAAGCAGCTCAATGAGCGGCTCGAATCGTTTCAGAGCCATTTGCAGGCCGCCAGTGAAGATCACGCCGAGGATCAGACCACTGCGCGCGACCTGAACGACCAGTTGCGCGAACAGGTGGGCGGCCTGCAAAGCAGTGTTCAGGACGCCTCCGATCTGCCCAGCCTCAAGCGGGTGCTCGACAATCGGCTTGAGGCCCTGCTCGGCACCATGGATCACTACCAGCTCAAGCGCGATGCCCGCGAGCGCGAAGTGGCCTCGCGCCTGCAAGGTCTGGCGGCCCGCGTCGCGAGCATGGAGCAGGAAGCCCTGGGTTTCAGGACTCATCTGGAGGAACAGCGTCAAAAGGCCCTGATCGACCCGCTCACCGGACTGCCCAATCGTGCAGCCTGGGGCGAGCGACTCGAACAGGAGATGGCCAGGTGGCAGGAAGAAAAAAACAGCTTGCTGGTGTGCATTCTGGACCTGGACCATTTCAAACGCATCAACGATGGCTACGGGCACCTGGCTGGCGATAAGGTATTGAAGATCGTCGCCAATGTCCTCAGCAAACGCCTGCGCGCCGACGACTTCATGGCACGGTTTGGCGGCGAAGAATTTGTCATGCTGCTGCCCGCGACATCTCCCGCCACCGGGCTGACGCTCCTGGATGAACTGCGCGCCGCCGTCGAGTCGTGCCCTTTCCACTTCAAGGGTGAGCGAGTCACCATCACCGTCTCCATTGGACTGACGGCTTTTCGCCCGTCAGAGAAGAGCGACACCGCCATCAAACGTGCTGATCAGGCGCTTTACAAGGCCAAGGAGAACGGCCGGAACCGCATCGAACAGGGCTGACTGAAACATTTTGACCTGAACAAATAGCGGGTGCCCCATGCTATTCGCACACATTTTGTTATGATGTTTCATTTCCTGCCGACGCTGCCGACCTCATGAAGCTGTATTTCTCTGCCTTGCTCATGCTTCTCCTCACTGCCTGTGCCAGCGGCCCCAGGCTGGACACCAGCCATCCCTCGGTAAATTTCGATGGCCGTGCCCAGTACATCGTGATGCATTACACCTCGACGTCGCTGGAACGCTCGCTGCAATTACTGACCCATGGCGAGGTCAGCGCCCACTACCTGATCGGTGACGACAGCAAGGCCACCATCTACAAGCTGGTCGATGAAAGCGCGCGTGCCTGGCATGCCGGCGAAAGCGAGTGGGAAGGCCGTACCTGGCTCAACTCCAGTTCGATCGGCATCGAGATCGTCAATCCGGGCTTCAAGGAAACGCCGACAGGTCGCCTGTGGTATCCGTACACCGAAGCGCAGACCCAGTCGATCATTGTCTTGCTCAAGGACATCGTCAAACGCAACAGGATCGACCCCAAACACATCATCGGTCATAGCGACATCGCCCCGTTGCGCAAGCAGGATCCGGGGCCATTGTTCCCATGGAAACGCCTCGCTGCCGAAGGTCTGGGCAACTGGCCGGACGAACGCCAGGTTGCCCAGCGTCAGGCATTGCTGGCAGTCAATCTGCCGAGCATCACCTGGTTCCAGCAGCAATTGGCACGCTTGGGCTACAGTACCCCGCAGACCGGTGAACTGGACGTCGCAACACGCCAGGTACTGGCCGCCTTCCAGATGCACTATCGCCCGGCACGCTTCGACGGCGAGCCTGACGCACAGAGCGCGGCCATCCTGCAGGTGCTCAATCACTCGAATTGAAGCGCGTGAGGGCTTGGTGCTCAAGCCCTCAGAGCGGTAAAGCCATATAGAACTGCGTGCCCTGCCCCGGCCGTGAATAAACGCCCATGCGTCCGCCGTGCAGCTGGACAATCTCCTTGCACAGCGCCAGCCCGAGCCCGGCGCCGCCTTTCTTGCGGCCGACCTGGACGAAGGGTTCGAAGATCCGCCCCTGCTGTCCGTAGGCAATGCCCTCGCCGTTATCTTCGACGCTGATGATCGCCCGCTCACCGTGACGCCTGGCCTGCAGGCGAATCAGGCCGTTCGGCGGCGTGTGACGCAAGGCATTGTCCAGCAGATTATCCAGTACCCGCTCCAGCTGGGACTGATCGGCATGCAGGCGCGGCATCGGCTCCTGCATATCCAGCATCAGCACAATATCCTGCTCCTGGGCCTGATCCTCAAAGCGCGCCTTGGCTTCTTGCAGCAAGGTCTCGATGGAGCACGGTGCAAGTTTGAGCTTCTGCAGACCGTTCTGATAACGCGAGAAATTCAGCAGGTCGTTGATGAGCTGCATCAGGCGCTGCATTTCTTCGGTGACCGTATTGAGCAGATCGGCCTCACGGGACTCGGGAGCAAAATGCAGACGCTCCTGAAGAAGGCCGAACGCCATGTGCATCCCCGTAACCGGCGTGCGCAACTCATGCGAGGCGCGCAGGACGAACTCGCTGCGTACCCGCTCGAAAGCACGTTGCTCGGTCACGTCGTGCAGCACCATCACCGCACCCAGGATGTGGCCTTTGGTGTGGCTGACCGGCGTCATGCTGTAGGTCAGCAGTCGCGACTCGCCGTCGATTTCGATGGCCAGGTCTTCCGGCGCACGTTCCAGCGTTCCGCCTCGCAGCACCAGATGCAATTGCTCATCCAGCTCGGGGCGGCCCAACGCCTCGCCCAGACTGTGCCCGAGGCGACTCTCGTCCCATCCGAGCTGGCGCTGCGCAACAGGGTTGAGGTGCTCCAGGTGGCCCTGGCGATCAATCATCAGCAGGCCATCGTCGATACTGTCGAGAACCGCCTGCAGACGTTGCTGGCCCGCCAGAAGCTCATCGACGTTGGTCGCCTGATGCTGGCGCAGGGCTTCGGCCATGATGCCGAAGCGCCGGGTCAGCAGGTTCATTTCGGCGGCCGAGGAAATGGGCAGCGTGACCTCGTAATCACCCTCACCAATGCGATCGGCAGCCTTGGCCAGCGCCTCGATCGGCGCACCGAAACGGCGGGCGATGCCATGCGCGGTCACAAAGCCGATGCACAGCACAGCCAGCCCGACCAGGCCCAGCAAGCCGGCGATCCACAATGCACGATCCCTGGAGTTGATCTCGGCGTTGCTGATGTTCTCCAGCGCCTTGCGATGCACATCCATCAGACCGTTACGCAACGTGTCGAAACTTTCGCTCAATTGCGAGTTGCCGCGTATGCCTCGCGGATCATTGCCATACTGCTGCCAGGCGGCAATGAATCGCTGATAATCGCCTCGGGTCTTCTCAAAACCGTTGCGCACATCTTGCTGGGTGTCCTGCGCCGATCCCTCCTCCAGCAGCTCTTCGAACTGCTTCTGCATTCTTTGCAGCTCAGGCTCATTGCGATTGGAACCGGTCATCAACACCAACTGATCACCCATGTTCTGACGCAACTTCAGACCCAGATCGAGGATGGCGAAGTTATGCTGAATCAGCGATTCCTGAGTACGGGCCATCTGCATGACACTGACGAGCCCCAGCAGCAGCCCGAGCAAAGCGACCGTGATCAGCGCCGAAATGCTCAGAAAGAGGCGGGTGCGCAACTTCATGGCCAGCTTCATTTGAGGTATTTCATAGGTTGTACTGTTTTCGTTTGCGGTAAAGCGTCGAAGCATCGATACCCAGGGTCTTGGCGGCCTGATCAAGGGTCTCACTGGTTGCCAGTACGGCCCCGATGTGCGCCTTTTCAAGCTCGTCCAGACTCAAGGCCGCTCCCACCCGCGGTGCGTTGTTGGTCGGTTGCTCAGCCATGCCCAAATGACTGACCTCCACGCGCTCCTGTGGACAGATAATGCTGGCTCGCTCGATCACGTTGCGCAGCTCACGAATGTTGCCCGGCCAGCGGTAATTGAGCAGTGCCGCTCGGGCCTCTTCGCTGAAGCCGCGAGCCGGACGGGCGTACTCCTTGACGAAACGCGCCAGAAAGCGGTCCGCCAGGGTCAGAATGTCTTCGCTGCGCTCACGCAGGGCTGGCAGATTCAGGGTAATCACGTTCAGGCGGTACAGCAGATCCTCACGGAAACGTCCGCTGCGCACCATGTCCTCAAGGTTGAGGTTGGTGGCGGCCAGGATGCGCACGTCGGCACGTCGGGTCACCGGGTCACCGACGCGCTCGTATTCCTTGTCCTGAATGAAGCGCAGCAACTTGGGCTGCAGCGTCAGCGGGAAGTCACCGATTTCGTCGAGAAACAGGGTGCCGCCATCGGCCTGATTGACGCGACCCAGCGTACTTTCGCTGGCGCCGGTAAAGGCGCCGCGGCTGTGGCCGAACAGTTCGCTTTCCATCAGTTCTGCAGTCAGCGATGGGCAGTTGATCGTGACGCAGGACTTCTTGGCGCGTTTGCTCCAGCCATGAATCGCCCTGGCCAGTTCGCCCTTACCGGTACCCGACTCGCCCAGAATCAGGATGTTGGCATCGGTTACCGCAACCTGACGGGCCGTTTCCAGAATGGCCATCATCGAAATGGTGTGACCCCCGAAGGTTGGATGCAACCTTTGGAGGCGTCATGGGTAAATATACAGAGCAGGCAAAACTCGCAGCCGTGAAAGAGTATTGTGCTGGCAAGGCAGGTTTGAGGGATGTTGCGCATCGCCACGATGTGGATTTTTCCTGCCTTAGGCAGTGGGTTGCGGCCTATCAGATTCATGGCGTAGCGGGCCTGCAAGAGAAAAAACGCCAGCGCTACAGTGACGAGTTCAAGCTGACTGTTTTGAAGCGCATGCATGATGAGCGTTTATCTCTGCGCCAGACAGCGGCCTTGTTCGATATCCGTCAGTTCGGCATCATCGGTCTATGGCAGCGCCATTATGAAGAAGGGGCCTTTGATGCCTCCTCCAAGCCACCCACAAAAGCCGGACGCCCAAGAAAGATGACGACTGCACTTCCGCCTGTGAACGCCCCCTCAATCGACGATGAATCGCGCTCGCGTGACGAGTTGCTTGCCGAGGTGAAGCAACTGCGGATGGAGGTCGACTATCTAAAAAAGCTCGATGCCTTGGCTCAGAAGAAGCAACGAATAGCGCAACAGAAAAAGCGCAAATCGTAACCGAACTGAGACTGGGGCATTCTCTGGGTGGCCTGCTGAAGCTTGCCGGTCTGGCGCGCAGCACTTTTTACTATCAACAAAAGGTACTGCAAGCGGGCGATAAGTACGCCGGGCTGAAAGACCTGATTCAGACAGTTTTCTACGATCATAAAGGCCGGTATGGCTATCGTCGTATCACGGCGGCGTTGCGGCGCGCAGGCCATCTTGTGAACCACAAGACGGTGCAGAAACTGATGGGGCAGCTTGGCCTGAAGAGCCTGGTGCGAGTGAAGAAATACCGCTCTTACAAGGGCGAAGTAGGCAAGGCTGCGCCCAACATTCTCAAGCGTGATTTCAAGGCCCAGCACCTTAATGAAAAATGGGCCACGGACGTCACCGAGTTCAAAGTGGGAGGCCAGAAGCTCTATCTGTCGCCCATCATGGATCTGTACAACGGCGAAATCATTTCCTATGCAATCGCCAGGCGCCCGCTGTACTCCATGGTGGACGAAATGCTTGAAGGAGCGTTCAAGAAGCTTGAGCCGCATGAAAAGCCTATTTTGCACTCAGACCAGGGCTGGCAATATCGGATGCCTGTTTACCAACGATTACTCAATGAGCATTCGATCACATGCAGCATGTCGCGCAAGGGCAACTGCTACGACAACGCGGCTATGGAAAGTTTTTTTGGCACGCTGAAGTCCGAGTTTTTCTATCTGAACAAATTTAACAATCTGGATGAGCTTCATGCGGGCATCGACGAGTACATTGAGTATTACAATCAGTCACGCATCAAACTGAAACTTAACGGCCTGAGCCCTGTGGAGTTCAGAATGCAGGCCGCTCAGGCAGCGTAGAAATAATCGTCCAACCTTCGGGGGTCATACCAGAGCATGGGCACGATAGTGTTATCCCTGACGACTATCGTTCCTCACGCTCTGGTGTGAATGCAGTTCGTGACGCTCTGCGTCACACGGCAGTGCTGCGATGTGGGCGGTGGCAGTCAGAGACTGCTCAGGCAACCCGCCAAATCATCAGCCAGCTTTTGCAGTACTTGCTCGTAACCCTGCGCGGTGGCTGGGGTGTAGCCGCCCAGTCCGTCCAGTTCGGCCAGTTTGACCGGCAGGCCGGTGCTCAGTGTTTCGGTCAGGCGCGGGCGCAGGGGTGGTTCGCTGAATACGCAGGTCTTGCCGGCAGCTTTCAGGCGTTCGCGCATGGCGGCGACGTGCTGGGCGCCGGGCTGGATCTCGGCGGCGATGGCGAATACCCCGGCATGCTTGAGCCCATAGGCCTCTTCGAAATAATCGAAGGCCTCGTGGAACACGAAGTACGGCTTGCCTGCCACTGCGCTGACACGCTGCTTGATACGAGCGTCCAGCGTATCGAGACGTTTGCTGAAGGCCTCGGCATTGCTGGTGTAGCGTGTTGCATTGGCAGGGTCGGCAGCGCTCAGGTCAGCGGCCATTTTTGCGGCGATCACTCGCGCGTTGACGGTCGACAGCCACAGGTGCGAATCGAGACTGCCTGGCCGGTGGTCGTGGTCATGTTCATCTGCGTCGTTGTCGTGATCATGCTCGTGGTCATCATGCGAGGCGTTGTCTTCGCCAAAGTGGCGCAGGTGCATACCCGGCAGTGTCTGCACGGCAACCGTAGGCAGTTTGCGGCCTTTCAGGACGCGCGGCAGGAAGGTTTCCATGTCCGGGCCGATCCAGTAGAGCAACTCGACGTCCTGTACCCGCCGTACGTCGGATGGGCGCAGTGCGTAGTTATGCGGTGAGGCACCCGGTGGCAGAAGCACTTCCGGGTTACTGACGCCGTCCTGCACAGCCGCCGCAATCAGCTGCAGAGGCTTGATACTGGTCAGCACTCGGACCTCAGCCTGAGCAGGGGCGATGATCAGCAGGCTGACCCAGAAAACAGCAGCAAGATTTAAAAGACGGCGCACTCGAATCACTCATATCAGCCAGGAACGGGTAACATAATAACGTCTCTAGCCAATATCGTCGCTGCTCATGCCCAATACTCCCCTGGCCAGTCGCCCCCATGACCACTCTCACTGCGTGCATTCGGCCCTCGCCGAAGCTGATGCGCTGTGCGCCAAACAGGGTCTGCGCCTGACCACCTTGCGCCGTCGCGTGCTGGAACTGGTCTGGCAAAGCCACAAGCCGCTGGGTGCTTACGACATCCTTGCAGTGCTGAGTGATGAAGACGGTCGCCGTGCGGCCCCGCCAACCGTTTACCGTGCGCTGGATTTCCTCCTGGAAAACGGGCTGGTACACCGGATTGCCTCGCTCAACGCCTTCACGGGCTGCAACCACCCCACCCACGCGCATCAGGGCCAGTTCCTGATTTGCCGCTTGTGTCATGCGGCGATCGAACTGCAGCACCCGGCCATCAGCAATGCCGTGGTCGACGCCGCCGCAGGCGTCGGCTTCGCGGTGGAAGGCCAAACGGTCGAGATCGTCGGCGTGTGCGCTGGCTGCAAGGCCGCTTGATGTCGGATGCATTGATACGTCTGGACAAGGTCGCCGTTACGCTTTCCGGGCAAAACGTCCTGGATGACATCCAGTTGAGCGTCAAGCCTGGCGAGATCGTCACCCTGATCGGCCCCAACGGTGCTGGCAAGACCACGCTGGTGCGTGCGGTGCTGGGGTTGCTCAAGCCCGACTCCGGTAGCGTCTGGCGCAAGCCGAAGTTACGTGTCGGCTACATGCCGCAAAAACTGCATGTGGACCAGACGCTGCCGCTGTCGGTGCTGCGTTTCCTGCGCCTGGTTCCCGGTGTGGATCGCACGGCCGCAGCGTCGGCGCTGGAAGAAGTCGGCGCCGGAAAGGTCATCGATAGCCCGATTCAAGGCATTTCCGGTGGCGAGATGCAGCGTGTTCTGCTGGCACGCGCGTTATTGCGCAAGCCTGAGTTGCTGGTCCTCGACGAGCCGGTGCAGGGTGTCGACGTGGCCGGACAGGCCGAGCTGTACAGCCTGATTACCCGGCTGCGCGACCGCCACCAGTGCGGCGTGCTGATGGTTTCCCACGATCTGCATCTGGTCATGAGCACCACCGATCAAGTGGTGTGCCTGAACCGCCACGTTTGTTGCTCCGGGCATCCCGAGCAGGTCAGCCATGACCCGGCCTTTGTCGAGCTGTTCGGCAAAAATGCGCAGAGCCTGGCGATTTATCACCACCATCACGACCACGCCCATGATCTGCATGGCGCGGTGGTGAATGACGCTGCGACCTCCCACACTCATGTTCACGGAGACGGCTGCAAGCATGGCTGATTTTCTACTGTATGCCTTGCTCGCAGGCGTTGCTCTGGCCGTGGTCGCTGGCCCGCTGGGATCATTCGTGGTCTGGCGGCGCATGGCGTATTTTGGCGACACACTGTCCCACGCCGCGCTGCTCGGCGTCGCGCTGGGCTTCCTGCTCGATATCAGTCCGACCATCGCGGTGACGGTCGGCTGCCTGCTGCTGGCGGTGTTGCTGGTCACGTTGCAGCAGCGCCAGCCGCTGGGGTCGGACACGCTGCTGGGGATTCTGGCACCAAGCACCTTGTCGCTGGGGCTGGTGGTGCTCAGTTTCATGCACGAAGTGCGCATCGACCTGATGGCCTACCTGTTTGGCGATCTGCTGGCCATCAGCCCGGCTGATCTGGGCTGGATTCTGGGCGGCAGCACGTTGGTGCTGGTGCTGATCGTCGCGCTGTGGCGCCCACTGCTGGCAATGACCGTGCATGAAGAACTGGCGCGTGTCGAAGGCCTGCCGGTTGCTACACTGCGCATGACGTTGATGCTGCTGATCGCGGTGGTGATCGCGGTAGCGATGAAAATCGTCGGTGTTCTGCTGATTACTTCGCTGTTGATCATCCCGGCGGCTGCGGCACAGCGTCACGCCCGTTCGCCGGAGCAAATGGCGCTGGGCGCGAGCCTGTTAGGCGTGATAGCCGTGTGTGCCGGGCTATCATTGTCCTGGTTCAAGGACACCCCTGCCGGACCGTCTATAGTGGTATCTGCTGCGGCGTTGTTCTTGCTCAGCTTTGTTCTACCCAGGCGAGCGGTGTAGACTTGCTCGTTTTTTGCGCAAACTAGAGAATCGCAGGAATGAAGCCGTTCGCCCCACGCTATCTGCTGCTTGTCGCATTTTCCATCCTGTTGGGTGCCTGCCAGAGTGCGCCCACTGTCGAGGCGCCTGGCTCCGAGTCTCAGCCTGACGCGTTCGCTCAGCTCGAGCAGAACATCGCCGGCAATGAGCTGGCAACCGCCGAGGACCAATTGGCGGCGTTGCAGGCGGCCAATCCTGCCGACATCCGTCTGGAGCCTTTTCAGCGTCGTCTGGCCGAAGCCTATCTGAGCCGCAGCCAGATCAGCCTGCAGAAGGGTGACATGAACGCGGCGGCCTCTGCGCTGAGCCGTGCACGCGCCCTGATGCCCAAGGCACCGGCGCTGACCAGTGGCGTCAACGGCGCCATTGCCCATGCACGCAAGGCCGAGCTGGAAAAAGCCGAAGCGGATTTGAAGGCGGCCGAAGCCAGAAGGGTTGCCAAGCTGATTGATCCGTCGGCAGAAAGCACGACGATTGAGCTCAAGATCGGCGATATGCGTGCATTGCGTCGTCAACTGAACGATATCGCAGCCGATACCGTAGCGTTCAATTGTGAAGTGCTGATGGTGGTGCCGCGCACCGAAGACTATCCGTGGCTGGCTACGTTGCTGACCAAGCGGGTGGTCAAGACCAATCCGGATTTCGAACTGCAATTGCGTCGCCAGATCGAGCGCAATGAAAAAGCGCAGATCATCCTGACGCCAGCCAAGTCCTGAGTCGATCCTTCAAAGCGGACGCAGAGCGTCCAGAACTGCATTCCTACGCGGAGCGTGAGGAACGAGAAGTGTTCGGGAGTATAAGCGGGGGGAGAGAGCGTAAAAGCGGACGCAGAGGGTCCGGAAAGGCGCTCCCACGCCGGAGCGTGGGAGCGATACGCGTAGCAGCGTCAGATCAAGCCGGAACAGCCTTGGCTTTCACTTCACGATCCCACACACGGTGCTGAGCAATCGCGTGGAAGAACGCTTTGAACGACTTGCTATCGGATACCTCCAGCAGGCCCGCATCTTTTTCCAGGCGTAGCGTCTTCAACAGCTCTTCGGCTTCCCCGGCAAAGGAGATGGCTTTGAGGTGCTTGTAGGCTTCCAGGATGAAGTGCAATGCCACGCCGTCGCCTTCCAGCGCTTTGATCGACGCCTTGCCACCCGGCACGAAGACTGCGTCGAACGCTACCGAAGGCAGGCCTTCAGCCGAAGCGTCCACCGGCAGGCTCTTGCCGTCAGCTGTCTTGACCGGTGCGGAGGTCGGGCCCAATACCTTGGCGTGTGCGCCTTCGGCAGTCAGCGCGGCTTTCATGGCTTCGACCGCTTTGCTGTCGACGCCATCAGCCACCAGAATGGCAACCTTGCGCGAAACGATATCGCCAGACAGCAGGTTGACCTGGCTCAGCGCAGGCGACTCTTTAACCGAAGTCTGACGCACAGGTACGGTACCGGCAGTCGGTGCTGGCAAGCCGAGGTTAGCGGCTACACGCTTGGCCAGCTCCAGATCGATGTTGGCCAGAATCTCGTTGACCTGACGGGCACGAATGTACTCGCGCTCGACCTTGCCCAACTCGAAGCTGTAGGCCGCGATGATGTGCTCTTTCTCGTGATGGCTCATGCTCTGGAAGAACAGGGTGGCCTGCGAGAAGTGATCGCCGAACGATTCGCTGCGCTCACGCACCTTGTGCGCTTCAACACGCTCAGGGTAGGTCTCGAAGCCGCCATCTACCGGGCCGGCAGGGGTTTCTTTCGGCCAGCCGCCATCGATCGAGTTCGGCTCGTAGGAAGCGCGGCCCTTGTCGATAGTGGTGCGATGCTGTGCATCACGCTGACCGTTGTGGTTCGGTGCAATCGGACGGTTGATCGGGATTTCGTGGAAGTTCGGCCCACCCAGACGGCTGATCTGCGTGTCGGTGTAGGAGAACAGGCGACCTTGCAGCAGTGGATCGTTGGAGAAATCGATACCCGGCACGATGTGGCCCGGGCAGAAGGCGACCTGCTCGGTCTCGGCGAAATAGTTGTCCGGGTTACGGTTCAAGACCATCTTGCCCAGCGGGGTGACCGGGACCAGTTCTTCCGGGATGATCTTGGTCGGATCGAGCAGGTCGAAGTCGAACTTGTGCTCGTCTTCCTCGGCAACGATCTGTACACCCAGTTCCCATTCCGGGTAGTCGCCCATCTCGATGGACTCCCACAGGTCGCGGCGGTGGAAATCGGTGTCCTTGCCAGCGAGCTTCTGCGCCTCGTCCCAGACCAGCGAGCAGACGCCGAACTTGGGCTTCCAGTGGAACTTCACGAAGCTCGACTTACCTTCGGTGTTGATGAAGCGGAAGGTGTGGATACCAAAGCCCTGCATGGTGCGCAGGCTTTTCGGGATCGCACGGTCGGACATGGTCCACAGCACCATGTGCGCGGATTCCGGCACCAGCGAGACGAAGTCCCAGAAAGTGTCGTGAGCCGAGCCACCCGTCGGGATTTCGTTGTGCGGCTCGGGTTTCACCGCGTGCACGAAGTCAGGAAACTTGATCGCGTCCTGAATGAAGAACACCGGCATGTTGTTGCCCACCAGGTCGAAGTTGCCTTCGTCGGTGTAGAGCTTGACGGCAAAGCCACGCACGTCACGCACGGTATCGCCCGAGCCGCGTGGGCCCTGAACGGTGGAGAAACGCACGAACACCGGAGTCTTCTTGCCCGGATCACGCAGGAAGCCTGCTTTACTCAGGGCGCCGTGGTCTTCGTAAGTCTGGAAATAGCCATGCGCTGCAGTGCCACGGGCGTGGACGATACGCTCCGGAATACGCTCATGGTCAAAGTGCGTGATCTTTTCACGCATGATGAAGTCTTCGAGCAGCGATGGGCCGCGGCTGCCGACTTTCAGGGTGTTCTGGTTATCGGAAATCTTGACGCCGTGGTTGGTGCGCAGGGCCTGCTGGGTCGCGTCCGAGCGAAACTGCTCGAGACTTTCCAGCTTTTCGTTGGTATTGCCACGGTCCAGGGTGTCGGTACCTGCCATTTCGCTCTTGGGCGTTTCGGTTACAGGTGGTGCGTTCTTGCTAGCCATCAGAGACTCCTTATCTCGCCCCAATCATTGAGTTGGGTTCGCTGATTACGACTTCCCTGGCGTAAGCGGGAAATCACGGTATCCATGAAGTGACCGGAGCAAAAAACAGCCGTTCCTTTTATTTTCGTCATACGCTCACCAACGGTCGTGTTATGCCCATTGCGCAGGACCGCCGGTAAATAAATGCTAAGCACAGCGGGCCGGACAGGCTAAAATGCGCGCCCGGCTTTATCTGGCCGAGGTAACGAAGCAGGTGGTGCTCTAGCCACTGCGCTGATTTTTTAACGCGCCCCACAAGGTTCGCTCCGTGATCGAGTTTCATAACGTCCACAAAACCTATCGGGTGGCAGGCAAGGAAATACCGGCCCTGCACCCCACCAGCCTGCGCGTCGACAGCGGCCAGGTGTTCGGCATCATCGGCCACTCCGGCGCGGGCAAAAGTACCCTGCTGCGCCTGATCAACCGCCTGGAAACCCCGAGTGGTGGACAGATCGTGGTCGATGGCGAAGACGTCACTGCGCTCGACGCCAATGGCCTGCGCCGCTTCCGCCAACAGGTCGGGATGATTTTTCAGCACTTCAATCTGCTGGCGTCCAAAACCGTGGCCGACAACGTCGCCATGCCGCTGACCCTGGCAGGCGATATGCCGCGCAAGCAGATCGACCAGCGCGTGGCCGAGTTGCTGGAGCGCGTCGGCTTGTCCGATCACGCCAAAAAGTACCCGGCACAACTGTCGGGTGGCCAGAAGCAGCGCGTCGGCATCGCCCGCGCACTGGCTACCAAACCAAAAATCCTGCTGTGCGATGAAGCCACCAGCGCGCTGGACCCGCAGACCACTGCGTCGGTCTTGCAACTGCTGGCCGAGATCAATCGTGAGCTGAAGCTGACCATCGTGCTCATCACCCATGAAATGGACGTGATTCGTCGCGTCTGCGATCAGGTGGCCGTGATGGACGCCGGAGTGATTGTCGAGCACGGCAAGGTCGCTGATGTGTTTCTGCATCCACAACACCCGACGACCAAGCGCTTTGTGCAGGTCGACGAGCAGGTCGACGAAAACGAGCAGCGTGACGACTTCGCTCATGTTCAGGGCCGTATCGTGCGTCTGACGTTTCAGGGCGAGGCCACCTACGCGCCGTTGCTCGGCACAGTGGCGCGGGAAACCGGAGTCGATTACAGCATCCTCGCCGGTCGTATCGACCGCATCAAGGACACTCCTTACGGGCAGTTGACGCTGGCCATCACCGGCGGCGACATGGACGCCGCCTTTGCGCGCTTCACCGCCGCTGATGTTCATATGGAGGTGCTGCGCTGATGGACGCTTTTCTGAACCTGTTTTCCAATGTCGACTGGTACGAGATCTGGGTGGCCACTGGCGACACGCTGATCATGCTCGGTGTATCGCTCGGTTTCACCATCCTGCTCGGCCTGCCGCTGGGCGTGCTGATGTTTCTCACCTCGCCGCGTCAGTTGCTGGAGCACAAGCAGCTGTATGCCACGGTCGGGGTGATCGTCAACATGCTGCGCGCGCTGCCGTTCATCATCCTGCTGATCGTGATGATGCCGTTGACCGAGATCATTACCGGCACGTCACTGGGCATCCTCGGCACATTGCCTCCGCTGATCGCTGGCGCCACGCCGTTCTTTGCGCGCCTGGTAGAGACAGCCTTGCGCGAAGTGGATCGCGGCATCATCGAAGCCACCCAGGCCATGGGCGCGACCACTCGGCAGATCATCGTCAAGGCGCTGCTGCCTGAGGCGCGGCCTGGCATTCTGGCGGCGATCACAGTGACCGCTATTGCGCTGGTGTCTTTCACGGCCATGGCCGGTGCAGTGGGCGCTGGCGGGCTGGGCGACCTGGCGATTCGTTATGGTTATCAACGCTTCCAGAACGATGTGATGTTCGTGACGGTCGTATTGTTGCTGGTGCTGGTGCAGATTCTGCAGACCATCGGCGACAGACTGGTCGCGCATTTCACACATCGTTGATCGAACCCGTTGGTATTGGCCCGTCTCGTACGGGCCCAAAGGAGTTGTTGTATGAAGAAACTATTGGCCATATTCGCTGCTGTCACCGCTTTGTCCGCGCAGGCCAACGAAACTCTGACCGTCGCGGCCTCTGCCGTGCCGCACGCCGAGATTCTCGAGTTCGTCAAACCGACCCTGGCCAAAGAAGGCGTGGATTTGAACATCAAGGTGTTCAATGACTACATTCAGCCTAACGTGCAGGTGTCGCAGAACCGTATGGACGCGAATTTCTTCCAGCACCAGCCGTATCTGGATGAGTTCAACAAGGGCAAAGGTACTGATCTGGTGGCCGTGGCCAAGGTGCACATCGAGCCTTTCGGCGCTTACTCGGACAAGCTCAAGACGCTGGCAGACCTGCCCAACGGTGCCAACGTCGCGCTGCCCAATGACGCCACCAACGAAGGCCGCGCCTTGCTGCTGCTGGCCAAGGCAGGTCTGATCACCCTGAAGGATCCGGGCAACATCCTGTCCAAGCCTTCGGATGTCGTGAATAACCCGAAAGACCTGAAGTTCCGTGAACTGGAAGCGGCCACGCTGCCCCGCGTGCTGACTCAGGTCGATCTGGCGCTGATCAACACCAACTACGCTTTGAGCGCCAAGCTCGATCCGACCAAGGACGCGCTGATCATCGAAGGTGCCGATTCGCCCTACGCGAACATTCTGGTGGCCCGCCCGGACAACAAGGACTCGGACGCGATGAAGAAGCTGGTAGCCGCCTTGCAGAGCCCGGAAGTGAAAACGTTCCTGGCCGAGAAGTACAAAGGCGCTGTGGTTCCGGCGTTCTGATTTAGCTGCCTGCAGAGGATCGAGCGCGACGCGATACCCTCGATCCCGAGCCAGCTTCAAGTTGGCTCGACGCTCAGGGCGCTGTGTGGCAACCATCATGGCCCGCGCGCACTTCTACAGAACCTGTTCTGGATCAGTCTGGTAATCTGTCCCGGTGATTCCAGCCCTCTGGCCTGTCGCTGGTGATCTTGCTGACTGGCTCGGGGCAACGCTCAAACTTTGGTCCTTCAGGTAGGGACCGGCCTTTTATTAAACGACGCGTCAGCGACAGGGACTGTCATCAATGCAATCTAATTTCAGCAAAGGCATCTTCTTTGCGCTCTCCGCCGCAGCCCTCAACGCAACGATTGGAGTGCTCAGTAAAATCCTCATGAGTCATGGTTTTACCCCCAGCAGTGTGGCGGTTATCAAGACCATCCTGGGCTGCCTGCTCCTCTCGGTCTTATTGCTTTTCTTAAGGCGTCCGGCGTCGAAAGCGAAATGGGTACACGCAGCAGTCTGTGCATTCCTCGGCATTTTCGTACTGTTCCACTTTGAAACGTCCGCCTACCGAAGTTACGCAGCGGCAGGCGTCGTCGTGGTGCTGATGGCCAGCGCCTCGATTTCCTCGATTATTCTGGGGCGTATCTTCCTCAAAGACGCCATTACCGCGAATGCAGTGGTGGGGGCTGCGCTCGCTATTGCCGGGATCGCAGTGATTTTTGGCGCCGATATTCAGCAGGGCTTCACCCTGCAGGGTGCCGCACTCGCCTCTATTGCCGGTTGTGGTTACGGGGCTTTTTCAGTCGCCATGAAGCATATGGGTGTGGCAGGAGGGCTGCATTTTACCCGGCAGCTGCTGTTTTTTGGCGGGCTGTACCTTCTGATGCCAGCAGCGGCAGATGGTTTTGTGATCGGCGAACTGTCAGCGCTTGTGATTGCCGCACTGTTAGCGCTGGCGGCGTTGCCGACCATATTGGGGTTCTTTTGCACAACCAAGGCCATCGAGTACCTCAAACCGTCCCAGGTACAGGCATTGGAGTTGACCGAACCGCTGTTCGCCGCGCTGTTGGCGTTCGTGGTGCTCAATGAAGTGCCGCGTGAGAGCTTGTACGTCGGGGCGATGCTCATCATCGCAGGGTTATGTTTCTCCAATGAGCTGATTCGTTTGGGAAGCAAGGCGCCTGTTCGGTTGAGCGAGTAAACCTTTATCAGGTTCGTTGGAGCGGCAGAACGCTCGGTTTAATCCCGCTCCAGCAACCCCGGCAATTGTTTCACCAGCTTCTGGTTGTTCAGCGGGGCACGGATAAAGCCTCGCTGGGTACCGTCCGGGCCGATCAGGGCCAGGTTACCGCTGTGATCGACGAAGTAGTTCGGTTTACTGGTGTCTGCAGGAATGAACGGAATGCTCACGGCATTGGCCAGTGTCTGAATATCAGCGACAGGTGCCGTCAGGCCGATGTACTGCGGGTCGAAGTAGCCCAGGTACTGCTTGAGCTGCTGCGGCGTGTCACGGTTCGGGTCGACGCTGACCAGTACTACCCGCATGTGCTTGACTGCCTCTTCGGGCAGCTCGGCCCTGATCTGCTTGATTTGCGCCAGCGTCGTGGGGCAAATGTCCGGGCAGAAGGTGTAGCCGAAGAACATCAGCGTCCATTGGTCTTTCAAGCCATCAAGCGCTACAGCCGCGCCGTTCTGGTCGGTCATGCTCAGGGCTGGCAATTGGCGGCTTTTGGGGAGCAGCACAATACCCGCGTCGTTGAGCGCCGCCTGGTCCTGTGAGCTGCGACCAGGCAGCACCTGACTGAGGATCACGCCCAGAAGCAGGGCGACGATGGCGGCAGCAATGAAAACGGCTTTCTGGGTACGGGTCATGGTGTCAGCGCGAGTCGTGATCGGCGTAAGGTCGAGGATGATGGCCTATATTGCGCACCGAGCCTAGCGCGTGGTGACATCGAACAGCGTATAAGCCAGCGTCAGACTTTTTACATCGTCGGGCAGGTCACGGTCGACGATGAAGCGCACCGGCATCTCGATACGCTCGCCCGGTTGCAATGTCTGTTGGGTGAAGCAGAAGCATTCGGTCTTGTGAAACCACGCTGCCGCCTTTACAGGCGAAATACCCGGTACGGCCTGGGCTTGCATCGGCCTGTCGGTCGGGTTCTGCGCGATGAAGATCATCTCGTTGACCGCACCGGGGTGGACCTGCATCTGGCGGGACTGCGGGTAGAACGCCCAGGTCATCCCGGCCGCGTTGCCGGCAGTAAATTGCACCTCGACCTGACGAGAAGCGTCCTCCCCCTGCACGCCGACTCTGTCATGCCCGGTCAGCACGGCATAGAGCGACGGCAATGCCAATCCGCACATCAGCATGATTACCATTAAGCACGTCAAACGCAGAACGAGCCGTTTGGACAAAAGAGGCTGAGTCATGCGTGGCTCACTTTTTATGTCGGACAGCGTGTCGAAAGAGCTGCGGGCGACTTCAGAGTAGCCTGCTTATGCAAAACGCGAGCTGCAGCGCGTCCGCATAGCCGGGCACGGCAGCCGTATTTGGTCAGAAATTGAGCAAAGGCTGTTTTAATATAGCCAATGTATCTAAATGTGAGTCGCATATAGCAAAACCGTCTTAGGCGGTTAGTTAAGCAAGCTAACGTATGACTCTTCATCAACGAACCACGGGGTCTGACGCCTCAAGGAGTCCCAGCAGCCATGAACACCGCCGCATTGCGCGAGCAGATACAACTAGCCCATCAACATGAGGCCCGGACCGGCCACTTGCTGCAACAGCTGGAACAAAAGCTCCCACATCTTCATCCCGCCATTCATCTGCCGGAAGTCGACGCGAAAGACGTACTGACGCGTTTCGTCACGGCCTATATCGATCTGGTCCCCGATCTGCTGGACGCCGCCCATGAGGTCGCGCTGCAAGCCGGGATCGAAGGGCAGATAAAGCCGGTGCTGAAAATCGCCGAGCATTTTTTCGCGGCCCCGCCTTCCATCATGGATGGGCATGAAGGCCTGGAAAGCCTGTTGGACGAGGCTTATCTGGCCCACCGGCTGGTCGAGGAAGTGAATGACCTGTACATCAAGCATTTCGGTCAGCCGCTGATACCGTCAAATACCACGGTTGCCAGCGTGATCGCCCACCAGTTGATCGGCGAGCAATTTGCCAACCAGCTGGACGAAGCGGTGCACCATGCTGTCGATGAATTGCTTGATGAGGAGAGTTTCGCGCTGGACTCGGTCGAGGCCTATCGCGAGAAGCTGATCAGCCCTGCAACGGGGGCGGCCTGGCAGCGCTGGCCAAGCCTGTCACGGCAATTGGGCGTCGGCCTGGAGCTGGAGCGCTCCGCGGTCTGATTCAGAGGCCCGAATCACTGTCTTCGCCGGCAATGGAAGGAGCCGGATATCGCTCCGCTGCTACGCGAAGACCCATCCGGCTCCCATGTTTCCAAGGCTGTGATAACAAGGTAGCGACTATCAGGCCGCGCCCGAGCCGATCCCCGTTGTCGTGTAGATCCGCCCTTCAAGACGACGCTTCAGGCCACGCGATTCGATCAGCAACCGTGTGCCATGAGCGGCATTGGAACGACCCCATTCTTCCAGCAGTTCCAGACACGAGTGGTCGATGTAGGACAGATTGCCCAACGGCACATGCACCGTGCTGCCCTGCGGGATAGTGCCCAGTGCCTGAGTCAGCGCCGGCACCTTGAGGAAGGTTGCGGCACCGACCAGACGCAGCTCGAATTCCTTCTCGCCCGCCAGTTCGACCACATTGATCTTCAGGCGCGAAGCCTTGAACGCCAGTTTCACCAGAGTCAGGCCGAAACCGACCAGCACACCGGTCAGCAGGTCGGTGAAGATGATCGCAATGGCAGTCGCCGCATAGGTGAACATCGGCATCCGGCCATAGCGGCCCAGACCGCGAAACGCCTTCAGATCGACCAGCTTCAGGCCGGTGTAGACCAGCACGCCAGCCAGGCTCGCAACCGGAATGCTCTGCAGTACGCTCGACAGCAGCAACACGAATGCGAGCAGCCACAGGCCGTGGAAGATCGTCGAGAAGCGCGTGGTGGCACCGGCCTGGACGTTGGCCGAGCTGCGTACGATAACGCCTGTCATCGGCAACGCACCGAGCAGGCCGCAGAGCATGTTGCCCACGCCTTGAGCGCTGAGTTCCTTGTCGAAGTCCGAACGCTGGCCACTGTGCATGCGGTCAACCGCCGAGGCGGAAAGCAGCGTTTCGGCACTGGCGATGAACGCTACGACGATAGCCGCCACCAGAATGGCCGGGTCGGCCAGATTCATCAGGTCGGCCGGGCGAAGCCAGTCGATGGCGTCGGCCAGGTTGTCAGGCACTTCGACACGCTTGACCTGCAAGGCCATGAACAGGCTGATGCCGGTGGCGATGCCCACGCCCAGCAGTGCGCCGGGTACGAAGCGCAAAGACTGCGGACGGAGTTTTTCCCAGCCCCACATGATCAGCATGGTGCCCAGACCGAGCATACCGGCCTGCATGCCGGTGCCGGGTCCGAAGGCCTGGATCAGTGTGGAAGGGAAGGCGATCAGGTTGTCCAGCCCGGAGGGTTTGGGGCCGCTGTCAAACATCACGTGTGCCTGTGACAGTACGATCAGCACACCGATACCGGCGAGCATGCCATAGACCACTGCAGGTGCCGTGACCCGGAACCAGCAGCCAAGCTTGAATCGACCCGCCAGCAGCTGAAGCAGTCCGGCGAGTACCAGAATAGGACCCAGCATGGCCATGCCGTGCTCGCGCACCACTTCAAAAACCAGTACTGCCAGACCGGCTGCGGGTCCGCTGACCTGCAGCGGCGAACCGGCTATCCAGCCGACTATCAGCCCGCCCACGATGCCGGTGATCAGACCTTTGGCCGGAGGCATGCCGGATGCAATGGCGATGCCCATGCACAGCGGCAGGGCGACCAGGAACACGACCACGGAAGCGAGCAACTCCCGTGGTAAAGCGGTTTTCAATGCTGTAATACCCATGACGCTTCTCCGGGATTCTTCAGACGAGGCAAGACGGGCGACGCGCATCCTGCGCAGTCGCCATCAGCTGATTAAGAAGGGCTTGCCGTCAGTCGGACTGGTGATCAGTCGGCTGAAAAGCGTGCTTTCGGTGAAGCCATCGGCGTCGGTCCCTTACCGTCGAGCGGTATGAAACGATCGAGCTCGGCGTCATAAGCCAGGATTTCGCTGGTTTCGATGCTGTAGACCCAGCCGTGAATGAACAACTGGCCGCTAGCCATTTTCGCTGCGACCGAAGGGTGGGTGCGCAGGTGTTGCAACTGGGAGATCACGTTTTCCTGAGTCAGGACCTGCATGGTTTCCAGTTCGCCGCTGCAGCTGCAGTTCTGCTCGACCACCGTGCGGGCAACCTCGGCATGGCGCAACCAGGCTTTTACCGTAGGCATCTTGTCCAGGCTGTCGGGGTTGAGCACTGCGCGCATGGCGCCGCAGTCAGAGTGTCCGCAAACGATGATGTGCTGCACGCCCAGTGCAACCACTGCGTATTCCAGAGCGGTGGACACGCCGCCATTCATCTGGCCATACGGCGGTACGACGTTGCCGACGTTACGCGTGACGAACAGGTCGCCTGGCGAACTTTGGGTAATCAATTCGGGCACGATGCGCGAGTCGGCGCAGGTGATGAACATGGCCCGTGGAGATTGGGCGGTCGCCAGCTTCTTGAACAGTTCTTCCTGCTGGGGGAAGACCTCTTTACGGAAATGTACAAAGCCATCGACGATATGTTTCAACGCTACGTCGGCGCTGTCCGAATGGCTTGATGTGCTGGACGACGTAGCCGAATGCTGTTTACCGATGTCTGTCATGTCTTCACCCTCTCTGACGAATTGATGTGGATTCTTCATGCCTGTTTGACCAGAGCCGGATGTGATCCCTCTCTAAAAGGCATCACGAACAAATCCCTTGAGCGCTATCGCTGATGACACTCCGAGTAACAGACTAATCGCCGAAGCTTAAACGAAACTGAATGCGATGGCTCTGGGACGCGGGTTTGCACGATAGTACCAAGTTCGTCACAGCAGCGACATTTGCCCTCCCGGCGGACAAAACGCATCGCAATCGAGTGCAAATCTACCCCGTTTGTTCAATCCGAGCCGTTTGATCGCCAGCGCATAGCGTTGAGCCAGCAGGTCGGCAAACGGTCCTTCGCCACGCATTCGAGAACCAAACGTGCTGTCGTACAGGGCTCCGCCGCGACTTTGACGAATCAGACTCATGACATGATCGGCGCGTTGCGGGTAATGCGTCTTCAGCCACTCGTCGAACAGCGGCGCGACTTCCAGCGGCAGGCGCAGCATCACGTAGCTGGCGCTCAGGGCACCCGCAGCTTTCGCTTCGCTCAGCAGTGCCTCCAGCTCGCTGTCGTTGATCATCGGGATCATCGGCGCACACAGCACACCGACCGGGACCCCCGCCTGACGCAATACCCGAATGGCCCGCAAGCGAGCCTTGGGCGCCGCGGCCCTGGGTTCGAGGATGCATTTGAGTTCGTCATCCAGCGTCGTCAGGCTGATGAAGACCGACACCAGCCGCAGCCTGGCCATTTCTGCCAGCAGATCCAGATCGCGCAGGATCAGCGAGCCTTTGGTAATGATGCTGACCGGATGTCGATAGCGCAGTAACACCTCAAGCGTCGCCCGGGTGATGCGGTACTCACGCTCGATCGGCTGGTAGGGGTCGGTGTTGGCCCCGAGGGTGATGGGCGCGCAGCGGTAGCCGGGTTTGGACAGTTGTTGCTCCAGCAGCGCCGCCGCGTTGGTCTTGGCGATCAGCTTGGTCTCGAAGTCCAGGCCCGGCGACATGTCCCAATAGGCGTGGCTGGGTCTGGCGAAACAATAGATGCAGCCGTGCTCGCAGCCCCGGTAAGGGTTGATCGACCTGTCAAAGGGGATATCCGGCGAGCTGTTGCGGGTAATGATGCTTTTGGCTGTTTCGCTGGTGACCTGGGTGCCTTGCGTGAGCGGTACTTCCTGATACCAGCCATCGTCTTCAACCACCGACTGACTGGGTGCGAAACGGTTATGCGGATTGCTGGCAGTGCCTCGGCCACGAACCGGATAGAGACTGGACATCTGGCGTTACTCGTATACTGTTCATACATACAGTAAAGCATAAAGCCCGGATGGATCACCATGGCCAGCCTGCAAAACACCGCCCGTCTGACAGGCGGTGTTTTGTAGGCAGGGCGACGGTCAGGCATCGCCCTCGTGAGTCAGCTCCAGCACGCGGTCAACCAGCTTATTGATGCCCGAGGCCGCTTCGCTGATGCTCTTGGCGACCATATAGGCAGGTGTGCTGACCAGTTTTCGCGCTTCGTCCTCGACGATGTCATCGACGGCGCATTCAGCATGGCTGCCACCCATTTTAGTGATGGCCGCAGCGGTTTCAGGGTCGCTGCCGATGGTGCAGGTCACGCCGGGGCCATAGATCTTGGCCGCGAGTGCCGGGGTGATGCAGATCAGCCCGACCGGTTTTCCGGCTTCGGCAAACGCCTCGGCGAGCTCCAGCAGCCCGGCTTCGACCTGGCAGGCATGGCCTTGCAGGGCAAGGTCGGAAAGGTTCTTTGCCGAGCCGAAGCCGCCCGGGATGATCAGGGCGTCAAAGTCTTCGGCATTTGCTTCGCGGATGTCCTTCACTTCGCCCCGTGCAATGCGCGCAGACTCGACCAGCACATTGCGCGACTCGGGCATTTCCTCACCGTTCAGGTGATTGATGACGTGATGCTGAGCGATGTTGGGGGCGAAGCACTGAACCTGCGCACCGCGCTGATCCAGACGCAACAGGGTGAGAACGCTTTCGTGAATCTCGGCACCGTCGTAGACGCCACAGCCGGAGAGGATTACAGCCACTTTTTTCTGCATCGATTTCGGCTCCTTGTGCTCGATCAACTTAATGTTTGTTTTAATTTGTCTGTTCAGTTGATCGCTTTACGGGCCGAGTGTTCAGTTGAGGCATCGTTGGCGGTGCAAAGCCGGCTGAGCAAAGGTGCATGGGGAGGGCGGTGGTCGCGAGTTCGGCAGCGTCTGTGCGCTATCGCCGAGCGAGGCTTGTCAGCCTGCGCTCGGGAGGGGGGGACGTTTATTCGTCGGATTTTTTCGTCAGATCGACGGGCACGGTGACCGGCGTTTCCAGGTCGGAGGCCGCTGCCGATGCACAGAAACGGCTCTTTTCTTCACGCTCTTCACGGGCGATCCGGGCGTTCTTGACGCGTCGGCGTATCCACAGGGCCAGCCCCACCAGAACCAGTGCGCCCAGCACCCAGAGTTCATATTTCTTGACGTTACCCAGCAAGCCTTCGAGCACCGCGCCGAAGTGGTAAGCAGCCGAACCCAGCGCCGCAGCCCAGACAGCCGCGCCGATACCGTTCAGCAGAAGATAACGCCCGGGTGGATAACCCGACAGGCCGATGGCCACGGGCATGACCGTTCGCAGGCCGTACACGAAGCGGAAGCCCAATACCCAGATGTCCGGGTGCTTGCGGACCAGCCGTAGCGCCTTGTCGCCCATGAGTTGCCAGCGAGGCTTGCGCGCCAGAAGCTTGCGGCCGTGCTTGCGTCCCATGAAATACCACAACTGGTCGCCCGCATAACTGCCACAAAAGGCTACGAGGATGACGATATTGAGGTCCATGTATCCGCGGAACGCCAGGAATCCGGCAAGAACCAGAATGGTCTCGCCTTCAAAAAAGGTGCCGAGGAACAGGGCAAAGTAGCCGAATTCGTTCAAGAAATTCTGGAGCATTGTCTGGATGCTGGCGAAATGAACGCGCAGCCTAACGCGCCCAAGGCAATCATGAAAGTGTCCATATGTGTCTCGACGTTAAAGATTCTTGCAACCACAATGGTCGTATCCCCTTTAAGGCCGTGACCGCGACGTGCAGTCGCAGGTCGAACCATGACTGTCACACATTGGTCATAATGGCGGCTTATAACTGTCGCGCTTGCCCGCGTAAGCGGGCTCAGGAGTCTCGCCGTGAGCTTTACCCCCGCTAACCGCCTGTTTCCTCTCACTCGTCTGCGCCGTAATCGCCGCGACGACTTTTCCCGTCGGCTGGTGCGTGAAAACGTTGTCACTGTCGACGATCTGATTCTTCCCGTATTTGTTCTCGATGGTGAAAACCGTCGTGAGTCCATCGCCTCGATGCCTGGCGTCGAGCGCTTGAGCGTTGATCTGTTGCTCAAGGAAGCCGAGCACTGGGTCGCGTTGGGTATCCCTGCGCTGGCGCTGTTCCCGGTGACACCGCCGGAAAAGAAATCCCTCGACGGTGCCGAAGCCTGGAGCCCGGACGGCATCGCCCAGCGCGCGACCCGCGCCCTGCGTGACCGTTTCCCGGAGCTGGGCGTCATCACTGATGTGGCGCTGGACCCGTTCACCACGCATGGTCAGGACGGCATCCTCGACGAAGAGGGCTACGTTCAGAACGACATCACTGTCGACGCGCTGGTGAAACAGGCGCTGTCGCACGCCGATGCCGGTGCTCAGGTGGTCGCACCATCGGACATGATGGACGGTCGCATTCAGGCCATCCGCGAGTCTTTGGAGCTGGCCGGGCATGTGAATGTCAGGATCATGGCCTATTCGGCCAAGTACGCCAGTGCCTACTACGGTCCGTTCCGTGATGCGGTGGGTTCCTCCCTGAATCTGGGCAAGGCCAACAAGGCCTCCTATCAGATGGACCCGGCCAACAGCAACGAGGCTCTGCACGAAGTGGCAGCCGACCTTGCCGAAGGCGCCGACATGGTCATGGTCAAGCCTGGCATGCCTTATCTGGACATTCTGTACAGGGTCAAGGATGAGTTCAAAGTGCCGACCTTTGTGTATCAGGTCAGCGGTGAATACGCGATGCACATGGCCGCAATCCAGAACGGTTGGCTGAGTGAAGGGGTGATTCTCGAGTCCCTCACTGCCTTCAAACGCGCCGGCGCCGACGGCATTCTTACCTACTTTGCTGTTCGCGCCGCTCAACTGTTGAAGGGGCAATAGCCTCACAGGAACATTCATGAATACCGAAGCACTCATCGAAGCCGCTGTTCAAGTCGATGTCCCGGAGGCAACACCCGTGGTCGAACCTGACATCGAAGTAATCCCGGCCATCGAGGCACCCGCCGCTGCGGTGCCCGCTATCGTCGCTCCGAACCTGGACGATAGCAGCCTGTATATCCACCGTGAGCTGTCGCAACTACAGTTCAATATCCGGGTTCTGGAACAGGCGCTCGATGAGTCCTACCCATTGCTGGAGCGGCTGAAGTTTTTGCTGATCTTCTCCAGCAACCTCGATGAGTTCTTCGAGATTCGTGTTGCAGGCCTGAAGAAGCAGATCACCTTTGCCCGCGAACAGGCGGGCGCTGACGGTCTGCAGCCGCATCAGGCGCTGGCCAGGATCAGTGAACTGGTACACGGTCATGTGGATCGCCAGTACGCGATCCTCAACGATATTCTGCTGCCGGAGCTGGAGAAACATCAGGTCCGCTTCATTCGTCGCCGTCACTGGACGGCCAAGCTCAAGGCCTGGGTACGACGCTACTTCCGCGACGAGATCGCGCCGATCATCACCCCGATCGGCCTCGACCCGACGCACCCGTTCCCTTTGCTGGTCAACAAGAGCCTGAATTTCATCGTCGAGCTTGAAGGCATCGATGCCTTCGGGCGCGACTCCGGTCTTGCGATCATTCCCGCGCCGCGTCTGCTGCCGCGAGTGATCAAGGTGCCGGAAGATGTCTGCGGGCCTGGCGACAACTTCGTGTTCCTGTCGTCGATGATCCACGCCCACGCTGACGATCTGTTTCAGGGCATGAAGGTCAAGGGCTGCTACCAGTTCCGCCTGACCCGAAACGCTGACCTGGCGCTGGACTCCGAAGATGTGGAAGACCTGGCGCGCGCATTGCGTGGCGAGCTGTTCTCGCGTCGCTATGGTGATGCGGTACGCCTTGAAGTGGCGGACACCTGCCCGAAACACCTGTCGGACTACCTGCTCAAGCAGTTCAATCTGAACGAGTCCGAGCTGTATCAGGTGAATGGCCCGGTCAACCTGACGCGTCTGTTCAGCATCACCGGCCTGGACAGCCATCCCGAATTGCAATACCCGCCGTTCACGCCAGCTATCCCCAAGCTGCTGCAGAACAGCGAAAACGTTTTCAGCGTGGTCAGCAAACAGGACATCCTGTTGCTGCACCCTTTCGAGTCGTTCACGCCCGTGGTCGACTTGCTGCGCCAGGCAGCAAAAGACCCGCACGTGCTGGCGGTACGCCAGACGCTGTATCGGAGCGGCGCGAACTCGGAAATCGTCGATGCACTGGTCGATGCCGCGCGTAACGGCAAGGAAGTCACTGCGGTGATCGAGTTGCGTGCGCGCTTCGATGAAGAGTCCAACCTGCAACTGGCCAGCCGCCTGCAGGCCGCCGGTGCGGTGGTGATCTACGGCGTGGTCGGCTTCAAGACCCACGCCAAGATGATGTTGATCCTGCGTCGCGAAGCGGGCGAGATCGTGCGTTATGCGCATCTCGGGACCGGCAACTACCACGCCGGTAACGCACGTCTGTATACCGACTACAGCTTGCTGACCTCCGATGACGCGTTGTGTGAAGACGTCGGCAAACTGTTCAGCCAGTTGATCGGCATGGGCAAGACGCTGCGCATGAAGAAGCTGCTGCATGCGCCGTTCACGCTCAAGAAAGGCATGCTCGACATGATCGCCCGCGAGACGCAATTTGCGCTCGATGGCAAGCCCGCGCACATCATCGCCAAGTTCAACTCGCTGACCGATCCGAAGATTATCCGGGCGTTGTACAAGGCCAGCCAGTCCGGTGTGCGCATCGATCTGGTGGTGCGCGGCATGTGCTGCCTGCGTCCAGGCATCGCCGGGGTTTCGCACAACATCCATGTGCGCTCGATCATCGGCCGCTTCCTGGAGCACACGCGAGTGTTCTACTTCCTCAACGGCGGCGACGAGCAGATGTTCCTGTCGAGTGCCGACTGGATGGAGCGCAACCTCGACAAGCGCGTCGAGACCTGCTTCCCGGTGGAAGGCAAGAAGTTGATTCTGCGTGTGAAGAAGGAACTGGAGAGCTACCTGACCGACAACACCCACAGCTGGCTGTTGCAGTCGGACGGGCGTTACGTGCGCAGCACGCCGACCGGTAATCAGAACCCGCGAAGCGCCCAGGCGACTCTTTTGGAGCGCCTGAGCAACCCGGTCCTCAGCGTACGCTGAAGACGATGCCGACTCGGGTCAGCCACTCCGCTTCCAGCGCGAAGTCGGCCTGAGTCAGCTGGTTGTTTTCCAGCCAGCCTTTCGGGAATTCGGCGTCCAGATTCGGGCCGTCGGCACGCAACGTCACACGTGGCATCTCCTGGGTGCCACGAATGTGGTGAAACAGAATCGCAAAGCGCAACAGCACGCACAGGCGAATCAGCTTGATGCCTTCATCGCCGAACTCGGCGAACTTGTCCTTGGGAATATTACGGCGATGACCGCGCACCAGCAGTGCGAGCATTTGCTGGTCTTCGCGTGAGAAACCGGCCAGGTCGGAGTGCTCGATCAGGTACGCGCCGTGCTTGTGGTAGTGATAGTGAGCGATGTCCAGGCCGATCTCGTGCACCTTGGCCGCCCAGCTCAGCAGTTCGGCGTAGCTCTCGTGCTGCAGCTCCCAACTCTCGGCAACCTGCTCCAGCGCATGCAGCGCCTTGGCTTCAACGCGTGCGGCCTGCTCCAGATCGACGTGATAACGCTCCATCAGCGAGCTGAGCGTACGCTCACGCACGTCTTCGTGATGATGGCGGCCCATCAGGTCATACAACACGCCTTCACGCAGGGCACCTTCGCAGTGATCCATGCGCTTGAGCTCGAGGGCGTCGAAGATGGCTTCCAGAATCGCCAGGCCTGCGGGAAAAATGGCGCGACGGTCGGGTTTGATGCCGTCGAAGTCGATCTTTTCCACGTCACCCAGCTTGAACAGCTTGCGCTTGAGCCAGGCCAGCCCTTCGGCGTTGACCTCGCCAGCGCCGTAACCATTGGCCTTGAGCGCCACGCCGATAGCACGAATGGTGCCTGACGAACCGATCGCTTCATCCCACTTGAGGCGATGCAGCGCGTGTTCGATGCTCATGATTTCCAGACGGGCAGCGGTATAGGCCTGAGCGTACCGGGCCGGTGTCACCTTGCCGTCGCGGAAGTAGCGCTGGGTAAAACTCACGCAGCCCATCTGCAAGCTTTCACGCAGCAGCGGCTCGAAGCGCTGGCCGATGATGAATTCGGTACTACCGCCGCCGATATCGGCGACCAGACGTTTGCCCGGGGTGTCGGCCAGCGTGTGGGAGACGCCCAGGTAAATGAGGCGCGCTTCTTCGCGGCCGGAAATCACTTCCACCGGGTGGCCGAGGATTTCTTCGGCGCGGTGAATGAAGTCGTTGCGGTTACGCGCCTCGCGCAGGGCATTGGTGCCCACGATGCGCACCGCACCGAGCGGCAGCCCGTTGATCAACTGGGCGAAGCGTTTCAGGCAGTCGAGACCGCGTTGCATGGATTCTTCGGTCAACTGGCGCTCTTCGTCGATGCCAGCGGCCAACTGCACCTTCTCGCCCAGGCGCTCAAGAATGCGAATCTCGCCCTGATTGGCTTTTGCCACAACCATATGAAAGCTGTTGGAGCCCAGGTCGATAGCGGCGATCAGTGAAAAATTCTTGGGTGTTGAGTGCGGCATGGTCAGGAAGTCCGGTTCGATAACCGGACCATCGTGCCACGATCCATGCTTGCCGCCAACGCGAAGCTGTTCAGGCACCGGAAATACCCGGTATTACTCGCGCGCGTGGCGTATGGCTATCAATGCCATGTGGCGCAGAGCGTCACCAAAATGCATTGCCACGCTAAAGCATGCGGAACGAGAGGTATCCCTAAGAACGCCATCGTGTCTATGCGCCGCGCTCAGCGTAATACACAGTCTTCGTGGGAGCGAGCTTGCTCGCGAAGAGGCCGGTGCAGCCCCCGGAGATATGGTGTTTGGACCAACGCCTTCGTGAGCAAGCTCACTCCCACAATGATTTCTGTCCAGCGTGATGCAGCATGAAGCTGTGACGCGGAGCGTGAGGAACGATAAGTGCCTGCAACATGCTCCGCGCTCAGCGTTACACACAAGTCTTCGTGGGAGCGAGCTTGCTCGCGAAGAGGCCGGTGCAGCCCCCGGAGATATGGTGTTTGGACCAACGCCTTCGTGAGCAAGCTCACTCCCACAAAGATTTCTGTCCAACGTGATGCAGCATGTAGCTGTGACGCGGAGCGTGAGGAACGATAAGTGCCCGCAACATGCTCCGCGCTCAGCTTTACACACAAGTCTTCGTGGGAGCGAGCTTGCTCGCGAAGAGGCCGGTGCAGGCCCCGGAGATATGGTGTTTGGACCAACGCCTTCGTGAGCAAGCTCACTCCCAGAAAGATTTCTGTCCAGCGTGATGCAGCATTTAGCTGTGACGCGGAGCGTCACGAAATGCATTCCCACGCGGAGTGAGGAACGATAAGTGCCTCCAACATGCTCCGCGCTCAGCGTTACACACAAGTCTTCGTGGGAGCGAGCTTGCTCGCGAAGAGGCCGGTGCAGCCCCGGGAAATATGGCGTTTGGACCAAAGTCTTCGTGAGCAAGCTCACTCCCAAAAAGATTTCTGTCCAACGTGATGCAGCATGTAGCTGTGACGCGGAGCGTGAGGAACGATAAGTGCCCGCAACATGCTCCGCGCTCAGCGTTACACACAAGTCTTCGTGGGAGCGAGCTTGCTCGCGAAGAGGCCGGTGCAGCCCCCGGAGATATGATGTTTGGACCAACGCCTTCGTGAGCAAGCTCACTCCCACCAAGATTTCTGTCCAGCCAGACACTGCCGATTCAGCCCTTTTCCAGGCTCTTCGGGGTTTGTGTATAACGCTGATCGCTTCGCGTGGACATGCTGTTCCGGACGCTCTGCGTTCAGCGTCAGGCGTGCTCCACTGTGCCGATGAAGTTCGCCAGTTCCGGGGTTTTCGGGTTGGCGAAGAGTACTTTCGGATCGCCCACTTCATGCACCTTGCCCTGGTGCATGAACACCAGCTTGTCGCCCACTTCGCGCGCGAAGCGCATTTCGTGGGTGACCATGATCAGGGTCATGCCATCGGCTGCCAGCTGGCGCACCACGCTGAGTACTTCGTTGACCAGCTCCGGGTCCAGCGCCGAAGTGATTTCGTCGCACAGCAAGACCTTGGGCGACATCGCCAGCGCGCGGGCAATCGCCACGCGTTGCTGCTGACCACCGGACAGGCGATCCGGAAAGGCGTCGAACTTCTCGCCCAGTCCGACGCGTTCGAGCATCTTCCTCGCCAGTTTGGCGGCCTCGGCCTTTGGTACTTTCTGCACGACCTGCGGCGCAAGCATGACGTTCTCGCCCACGCTCAGGTGCGGGAACAGGTTGAACTGCTGGAACACCATGCCGACCTTCTGGCGCAGCGTGCGCAGGTCGGCGCGTGCCGCATCCAGGTATTCGCCATCGACCTCGATCACGCCATCGTTGATCGACTCCAGGCCGTTGAGCGTGCGCAACAGGGTGCTTTTGCCCGAGCCGCTGCGACCGATGATCGCCACGACCTGGCCTTCTTCGACCGACAGATCGATGCCTTTGAGCACGTGATGATCGCCATAGTATTTATGCAGGGCGGAAATTCTAAGCAGAGGCATGCAGTCTCCTTTCCAGATGGCGCGCGCACAGCGACAAGGGGTAGCACAGGATGAAGTAGCCCAGAGCAACGAAGCCATAGACCATGAAAGGTTCGAACGTGGCGTTGGCCAGCATGCTGCCGGTCTTGGTCAATTCGGTGAAGCCGATGATCGACGTCACCGCCGTGCCTTTGACCACCTGCACCGAAAAGCCGACCGTCGGCGCGACCGCGATGCGCAACGCCTGCGGCAGAATCACATAGCGCATCTGTTCGAACGGAGTCAGCGCCAGGCTCGCGGATGCTTCCCACTGGCCCTTGGAGATCGATTCGACGCAGCCACGCCAGATCTCCGCAAGGTAGGCGCTGGTAAACAGCGTCAAGGCCAGTGCCGCCGCAGCCCAGGGCGAAATGTTCAGTCCCATCAGCGCGACACCGAAGAACACCAGAAACAACTGCATCAACAGCGGTGTGCCCTGAAACAGCTCTATATAGAGTTTCGCGGTCACGCGAGGGCCGGATTTTTCCGAGGTGCGCATGCCCATTATCAGCAAGCCGATCAGCCCGCCGCCGATGAAGGCCACCAGCGACAAGGCCAAGGTCCATTGCAGGCCGATCAGCAGATTGCGCACGATGTCCCAGAGGGTGAAATCCATCAGCGGTTCCTCGAGATGTAGCGCCGCCCGATCCAGGCCAGCAATTGCCGGATCAGCAGCGCCATGGCCAGGTAGATCAGCGTGGTCACAATGTAGGTTTCGAACGAGCGAAAGTTGCGTGACTGAATGAAGTTGGCATAAAAGCTCAGTTCTTCAGTGGCAATCTGCGAGCAGACTGACGAGCCCAGCATAACGATGATGATCTGGCTGCTCAGTGCTGGCCAGACCTTGCCCAGCGCTGGCACCAGCACCACGTGGCGAAAGGCTTCATAGCGACTCATCGCCAATGCTGCCGATGCTTCAAGCTGACCCTTGGGAATCGCCTGGATACCTGCCCGCACGATTTCAGTCGAGTAGGCACCCAGGTTGATGACCATCGCCAGCACCGCTGCCTGCCATTCCGTGATCTGCACGCCCAGCGACGGAAGACCGAAGAAAATGAAGAACAGCTGGACCAGAAACGGCGTGTTGCGGATCAGCTCGACATAGATGGCAAAAATCGTCGCAAAAGGCTGAATCTTCCAGGCCCTCACGACGGCACCGACAATACCGAGACTGACGCCCAGCAGCGTGCCAATGGCCGTCAGTTCCAGCGTGAACAAAGCCCCGCGCAACAGCAGATCGATGCTCTGCAGGACCGGTGTAAAGTCGAAGTGATAAGCCATTGGTGAATCCTGTTACCGGAAAGCGGTGATCAGAGATCGGCAGGCAGCGGTTGCTTCAGCCAGGTCTGGGAGGCTTTTTCCAGCGAGCCGTCAGCCTTGGCGGCATTCAGAATCTCGTCGACCTTGCCCAGCAGTTCCGGCTGACCCTTGTTCACGCCGACATACACGGGCGAATCCTTGAGTTTCACTTTCAGCGCCGGGATGCGCTTGGGGTTGCGCTCGCTGATCGCGACCATCACCACGTTGCCGCTGGCGATCAGGTCGGTCTGACCGGCCAGATAGGCTGCGATGGTCGAGTTGTTGTCTTCGAAGCGCTTGATGACCGCGCCTTCCGGAGCCACTTTCGACAGCTCGATGTCCTCGATGGCGCCACGGGTGACGCTGATGGTCTTGCCTTTCAGGTCAGCGATGTCCTTGACCGGCGAATCAGGTGGACCGAATACCGCCAGGTAGAACGGTGCGTAAGCGCGCGAGAAGTCGATGACTTTCTCGCGGTCCGGATTCTTGCCCAGGCTGGAGATCACCAGGTCGACCTTGCCAGTAGTCAGGAACGGAATGCGGTTGGTGCTGTTGACCGGAGTCAGCTCCAGCTTGACCTTGAGCTTGTCAGCCAGCAGCTGTGCGGTGTCGATGTCCAGGCCGCGCGGTTTCATGTCCGGCCCGACCGAGCCGAATGGCGGGAAGTCCTGTGGAACGGCCACCTTAAGGGTGCCGCGCGCTACAACGTCGTCCAGGCCGTTGGCGTGGGCGGGTGTCTGGCTCAGCATCAGACTGGCAAACAGTGCAGTAAGCAGGGCGCTGTAACGCTTGGTCATATGAAGTCTCCGGGCGAAACGAAAGGTGTTGGCCTGTCTCCAGTGCACAGCGCATGCCATTCGCTCGTGAGCTGCCATGAATCAAGGTTTGCAGCGTGTTTATGGTCTTACTGGTCTGACCAGTCGAGCGGCTTCGCGCCCTGCTTTGGCGCGCTTTAAAGCCTTGCCGCCCCAGGGCTGGGCGTCGCTTGCCGAATGTTCGAGATGGGGATAAAAGGGATGTTTACTGGACTGACTGGCCTGAACAGTGATGCCGCACACTTCACTCGCAGTACCCGAATCAGCCCTCCGGGCCATTCGCAAATTGATCGCCGAGCAAGGGTACAAGCCCGGTGAGAGCCTGCCGTCGCAACGCGATCTGGCGGTATTGCTGGGCGTCAGTCGGGCGTCCTTGCGTGAAGCCCTGTCATCGCTCAGCGCGCTCGGAGTGGTCAGTGTCCAGCCCGGCAAAGGCGTGTTCGTGCAGTCGATTTCTGAACCAGAACAGCGCACGGGTGGTTTTTCCTGGCCTTATGAAGCTCAGGTTTCTCCGGCCGACACCTTTCAGTTGCGCTATGCACTGGAAGGTTTCGCTGCAGGCATGGCCGCCGTGACCCTGACCGCCGACGAGCGCGATGTATTGGAGGACAACGTCGAAGCCATGCGTCTGGAATTGCGTGCCGGTGACTTCGAGGCTGCGGCGCGGCTGGACTTCGAGTTTCATCGGCACATTCTGGTCGCCAGCGGCAATCAGGCGATGCTGGGGATCGTGACTGCCGGGGCCGACATCTTTCTGGAAAGCCAGAAGATGCCGTTCATCCGGGCGGCCAGGGTCATGGAAACCTGGCAGGAGCATCGCAAGATCCTTCGTGCGCTGGCCCGACATGCGTCAGGGCCAGCGCAAAAGGCCATGCAGGACCATATTCGTGGCGCGGCACTGCGCACCGGCATCGTGTTCGTGTCGCCCGCCAACTGAACGCCTGCCATAACTCCAGTCATGAGCCATCATAGTCAGACTCAATGAACCTTCGCTTCCTGAATCACCTGAGGCCCGCTATGATGAGCGTCGTTTTTAGCCTATGACCTCGGAGACTTCCATGAGTAGCGACCTTATCAAACACGTCACCGACGCCAACTTTGAAGCCGAAGTACTCAAGGCTCAGGGTCCTGTGCTTGTTGACTATTGGGCTGAATGGTGTGGCCCTTGCAAAATGATTGCCCCGGTTCTGGACGAAATCGCCGGTACCTATGAAGGCAAGCTGACTGTTGCCAAGCTGAACATCGATCAAAACCCGGACACTCCTGCCAAGCACGGTGTTCGCGGTATTCCTACGCTGATGTTGTTCAAGGACGGCAATGTGGAAGCGACCAAAGTGGGTGCGCTGTCGAAGTCGCAGCTGGCTGCGTTCCTCGACGCCAACATCTGAAGCGTTTCAAAGCCCCGCAAATCGCGGGGTTTTTTTCGGGTGTCGTACTAGACGCCTGGAAAATCAGGTGGTACATTCGGCCCCGCAACGGCTTCTCCGTTGCCCCCTGCTAGCCGTCGCCGACGCTCTCCTTTCGATTTAGTACGCGATCCTGTCGCCTTCTCTGCGGCGCGGCCTCATTAAGCCAAAAGCTTAATTTCCCCCTCCATACATGATTACGTCATTCCCCATATGAACCTGACTGAACTCAAGCAAAAGCCGATTACCGAATTGCTCGAAATGGCCGAACAGGCTGGCATCGAGAATATGGCCCGTTCGCGCAAGCAGGACGTCATTTTCTCCCTGCTCAAACGGCACGCCAAAAGTGGCGAGGAAATATCCGGTGATGGCGTGCTGGAGATTCTCCAGGACGGCTTCGGTTTCCTGCGCTCTGCAGACGCTTCCTACCTGGCCGGCCCGGATGACATCTATGTCTCCCCCAGCCAGATCCGCCGCTTCAACCTGCGTACCGGCGACACCATCGTTGGCAAGATCCGTCCACCCAAGGAAGGCGAGCGTTATTTCGCTCTGCTCAAGGTCGACACGATCAACTACGACCGTCCGGAAAACGCCAAGAACAAGATTCTGTTCGAAAACCTGACGCCGTTGTTCCCGACGATCCGCATGAAGATGGAAGCCGGTAACGGTTCCACCGAAGACCTGACCGGTCGTGTGATCGATCTGTGCGCACCGATCGGTAAAGGTCAGCGTGGTCTGATCGTTGCTCCGCCGAAGGCGGGCAAGACCATCATGCTGCAGAACATCGCGTCGAACATCACGCGTAACAACCCGGAAGTGCATCTGATCGTTCTGCTGATCGACGAGCGCCCGGAAGAAGTGACCGAGATGCAGCGCACCGTGCGCGGCGAAGTGGTCGCCTCGACGTTCGACGAACCGCCAACCCGTCACGTACAGGTTGCCGAAATGGTGATCGAGAAGGCCAAGCGCCTGGTCGAGCACAAGAAAGACGTCGTTATCCTGCTCGACTCCATCACCCGTCTGGCACGTGCCTACAACACCGTCATCCCGAGCTCCGGCAAGGTATTGACCGGTGGTGTCGATGCTCATGCACTCGAGAAGCCAAAGCGTTTCTTCGGTGCTGCGCGTAACATCGAAGAAGGCGGCTCGTTGACCATCATCGCCACCGCACTGGTTGAAACCGGTTCGAAGATGGATGAAGTGATCTACGAAGAGTTCAAGGGTACCGGCAACATGGAGCTGCCTCTGGATCGCAAGATCGCAGAGAAGCGCGTGTTCCCGGCCATCAACATCAACCGCTCCGGCACACGCCGTGAAGAGCTGTTGACCGCTGATGACGAGCTGCAGCGCATGTGGATCCTGCGCAAGCTCCTGCACCCGATGGACGAAGTCGCGGCTATCGAGTTCCTCATCGACAAGCTCAAGCAGACCAAGACCAACGACGAGTTCTTCCTGTCCATGAAACGCAAGTAACTGGCAGGCCGAAACAAAAAATGGTGTCCTTCGGGGCACCATTTTTTTTGCCTGCATGCCGCCGATTAGCTGCCTTGACGGGCTGGAGCAGGTACGATGTGCGTCTATTGGATAAATGGCCGGGTTAATGAAATTCAAAGATCTTAGGGATTTCGTGCAGCAGCTTGAGCAGCGCGGAGAGTTGAAACGCATCCAGATGCCGATCTCGCCTGTGCTGGAAATGACTGAAATCTGTGACCGTACCTTGCGTGCCAAGGGTCCGGCGCTGCTGTTCGAAAAACCGGTCGGTTTTGATATCCCGGTGCTGGGCAACCTGTTCGGCACGCCAGAGCGCGTCGCCATGGGCATGGGTGCCGAAGCGGTCAGTGAGCTGCGTGAAATCGGCAAGCTGCTGGCGTTCCTCAAAGAGCCCGAGCCACCCAAGGGCTTGAAGGACGCCTGGTCCAAGCTGCCGATCTTCCGCAAGGTCATCGCCATGGCGCCGAAGGTCGTCAAGGATGCGCCCTGCCAGGAGGTCGTCATCGAAGGCGATGACGTCGACCTCGGCATGCTGCCCGTACAGACCTGCTGGCCGGGCGATGTTGCGCCCCTGATTACTTGGGGCCTGACGGTCACCAAAGGCCCGAACAAGGAGCGCCAGAACCTCGGCATCTATCGCCAGCAGGTCATCGGTCGCAACAAGATCATCATGCGCTGGCTCAGCCATCGCGGTGGTGCGCTGGACTTCCGCGACTGGTGCGCCAAGCATCCTGGCGAGCCTTATCCGGTCGCCGTCGCACTGGGCGCGGACCCGGCGACCATTCTCGGCGCCGTGACGCCGGTACCGGACAGCCTCTCCGAATATGCCTTTGCCGGTCTGCTGCGTGGCTCGCGCACCGAACTGATCAAGTGCCGTGGCAGCAATCTGCAAGTCCCGGCCAGCGCCGAAATCGTGCTCGAAGGCGTGATTCATCCGGGCGAGATGGCTGACGAAGGGCCTTACGGCGACCACACCGGCTATTACAACGAAGTCGACAGCTTTCCGGTGCTGACCGTCGAGCGCATCACCCACCGTATCAAGCCGATCTACCACAGCACCTACACCGGCCGTCCGCCTGATGAGCCGGCGATTCTGGGCGTCGCGCTGAACGAAGTGTTCGTGCCGATTCTGCAAAAGCAGTTTCCGGAAATCGTCGATTTCTACCTGCCACCCGAGGGGTGCTCGTACCGCATGGCGGTGGTGACCATCAAGAAACAGTATCCCGGCCATGCCAAGCGCGTGATGCTGGGTGTCTGGTCGTTCTTGCGCCAGTTCATGTACACCAAGTTCGTGATCGTTACCGACGACGATATCAATGCGCGGGACTGGAACGACGTGATCTGGGCCATCACCACGCGTATGGACCCCAAGCGCGACACGGTCATGATCGACAACACGCCCATCGATTACCTCGATTTCGCCTCGCCGGTGTCCGGCCTGGGATCGAAAATGGGACTGGATGCCACGAACAAATGGCCAGGTGAGACCAGTCGCGAGTGGGGCAGGGCGATCGTCAAGGACGAAGCCACCACACGCCGGGTGGACGAAATCTGGACTCAGTTGGGAATAGATTGATGCGCGTAACCTTGCAGCCGTCAGGTGCGGTGCTGGAAACCCTGCCGGGGGAGCGGATACTCGATGCGGCACAGCGTCTGGGTTACGAGTGCCCACAGAGCTGTCGCAATGGCAACTGCCATGTTTGCTCGGCTCTGCTGGTCGAGGGCCAGGTAATGCAGTCGGGGCAGACGCTCGATCACGGCGAAATTCATACCTGTGTGGCCGAGCCGCTGACAGCGTGCGTGGTGCTCTGGGATGGCGTGCTGGCCAAGGGTGAGCTGCCGGTGCGCAGTTTTGCCTGCCAATTGAGCGAGTGCGTCGAAGTGGGTGGTGATGTCTGGCGGGTCGGCCTGCGCGCTCCGGCCGGCAAGCCACCGCGTTATCACGCCGGGCAGTACCTGATGATCGAGCGTGAGAACGGCGAGAAGTCGGCGTTCTCCATCGCATCGGCGCCGCACTGCGGTCGTGAACTGGAGCTGCACGTACTGGCTCGTGAAGACAGTGCGCGCAGCCTGATCGAGCAACTGCAACGCAACCGTATGGCGCGGGTCGAGCTGCCCTTTGGCGACACCCACCTCGCCGAGCTGCCGGACGGCCCGCTGGTGCTGATCGCGGCCGGTACGGGCATGGCGCAAATGAACAGTTTGTTGGAACACTGTCGCTCCACAGGCTTCAGTCATCCCGTGCACCTGTACTGGGGCGTGCGTCGCCCCGAGGATTTCTACCAGGTCAGCCACTGGGATGAGTGGGCGAAACTGCCGAATCTGTTCCTGCACAAGGTCGTCAGCGACCTGTGCGGCTGGGAGGGACGTTGCGGTCTGCTGCACGAGGCGGTTTGCGAGGACATCAAGGACCTGTCGGCCGTCCACGTCTACGCCAGCGGCTCGCCAGCGATGATCTACGGAACGCTGGACGCTCTGGTCGACGCCGGAATGGACGCCCATCAGATGCGCGCAGACGTATTCGCCTACGCACCGCGTGCGTAATGCCGGACTGACGGCTGCAGGAGTGGAGTGTAAATTGCTTTAACTGATTACAACCGATGGCGATGCCTGTTCGTCGCCAGGCAACTTTTAGTAGAGGCAGGCCGTTGGCCTGTGGCAACAACCGAACCACGACACCCTGATGCCGCTCAACCACGAGCGAGTCGGCGGGGCTCGGTAAAACTGACAGTCAGACTGTCAGGGGGGCAAATGGAGAATCCAATCAACGAGTTGGCCGCTGCGGTGCATGACGGCCTTGGCCTGACGTACCCGCCCGTTATCGATATGGGCCCGCAGCTTACCCGCGAGCAATTGCTCGCATCCATGAACACCACCATGCGTCGTCACAAGGGCGGCCCGGTCTGGCTGTTCGCCTACGGCTCACTGATCTGGCGTCCCGAGTGCACCGCCGTGGAGAGCCAGCGCGCCCGAGTGCACGGTTATCACCGCGGGCTTTACCTCTGGTCGCACGAACACCGTGGCACGCCGGAAGTACCGGGGCTGGTATTCGGTCTGGACCGTGGCGGTTCATGCACCGGCTTCGCCTATCGTCTGCCGGATGAATGCCTGGAAAAATCGCTGCTGGCCTTGTGGGAGCGCGAGATGCCGTACCCCTCGTATCGCCCGCACTGGCTCAATTGCCGCCTTGAAGATGGCCGGAAGGTGCAGGCCCTGGGCTTCGTACTCGAGCGGCATCTGCCCAGCTACGCAGGCAACCTGCCGGACAGCGTGCTCAGCCAGGTGC
This sequence comes from Pseudomonas syringae KCTC 12500, assembly GCF_000507185.2. Classification (NCBI taxonomy): domain Bacteria; kingdom Pseudomonadati; phylum Pseudomonadota; class Gammaproteobacteria; order Pseudomonadales; family Pseudomonadaceae; genus Pseudomonas; species Pseudomonas syringae. The sequence goes on along the minus strand of NZ_AYTM02000002.1, from coordinate 2,146,756 downwards.
TGGCCAGCGCCAGAGGGCGCTACGGGACCACCCGCGAGTACGTGGAGCAGACCGCCAAGGCCCTGCGTAGCCACGCCATGCCAGACCTGAATCTGGAGGCGCGGCTCAAGCGCTGCAAGTCGGAGACTGCCTGATTAGCCTTTGATGTCGCGGGATGTGCTGGCGACCTGTTTGTGCCGCAGCGTCGGTGCGAGGAACACCATCGCCAGAATGCACGCGCCGATCAACAGCACGAACCCACCATCCCAGCCAAAGTGGTCAACCGTGTAGCCCATCGCCGCGCTGGCCGCGACCGACCCGCCCAGATAGCCGAACAGCCCGGTAAAGCCGGCGGCCGTGCCTGCTGCCTTCTTCGGTGCCAGCTCCAGCGCCTGCAGACCGATCAGCATCACCGGGCCGTAGATCAGGAAGCCGATGGACACCAGCGCGATCATGTCGACGGTCGGATTGCCTTCAGGGTTCAGCCAGTACACCAGCGTGGCGATGGTCACCAGAAACATGAACACCATGCCGGTCAGGCCGCGATTGCCCTTGAAGATCTTGTCCGACATCCAGCCGCACAGCAGCGTGCCCGGAATGCCCGCCCACTCGTACAGAAAGTAAGCCCATGAGGTCTTGTCGACCGTGAAGTGCTTGGCTTCCTTGAGATAGGTCGGTGCCCAGTCCAGTACGCCGTAGCGCAGCAGGTAAACGAACACGTTGGCCATGGCGATGTACCACAGGAATTTGTTGCGCAGCACGTACTTGACGAAGATTTCCCGGGCGCTGAATTCTTCTTCGTGGCTGGCATCGTAGCCTTCCGGATAATCGTTCTTGTAGTGCTCGATAGGCGGCAGGCCGACCGATTGCGGGGTGTCACGCATGGTCGCGAAGGCGAACACCGCGACCAGCAACGCAACCGCCGCCGGCACGTAGAACGCCGCATGCCAGTCGTTGGTCCAGCCCATACCGAGCAGGAACAGCGGGCCGATCAGGCCGCCGCCGACGTTGTGCGCCACGTTCCACACCGACACCACACCGCCGCGCTCTTTCTGCGACCACCAGTGGACCATCGTCCGCCCGCTCGGCGGCCAGCCCATGCCCTGGGCCCAGCCATTGATGAACAGCAGCACAAACATGATCGTGACACTGGACGTCGCCCACGGCGCGAAGCCGAAGATGAACATGATCCCGGCAGAGACCAGCAGGCCGAACGGCAGGAAGTAACGCGGGTTGGAGCGATCCGAAACGATGCCCATGAGGAATTTCGACAAGCCGTAGGCAATCGCAATGGCAGACATCGCCACGCCCAGCTGGCCACGCGTATAGCCTTCGTCGATCAGATACGGCATCGCCAGCGAGAAATTCTTGCGCAGCAGGTAGTAACCCGCATAGCCGATAAAGATGCCTGCGAAGATTTGCCAGCGAAGACGGCGATAGGTGCTGTCGACCTTTTCTTCGGGAAGGGGTGCCTGATGCCTGGCAGGGCGGAAAAACCCAAACATGGAGAAGCTCCTGATTATTGTTGTTTTTGCGAATGCGAATATTACATTTTCATTACAGAAAAAAGCAGTGCCTTCGGGCTGATTCTTTGTAGGAAATGCAGGCAGTCAGCTGTTGTTTTACGAACATTGCGCAAGTGTTTACAGACGTTTCAATTGTTTGGGATGGGTCCTACAGGCGTATCGGAAGTCGTGTGCTGACTGATGTGTCGGCAGGTTCATACCATCGTCATCACTGCGCCCTGGAGGTGCACCACGACGATGAGCCCCTACAACAATGAGAATGACCGCGTTCATGATTGCCGCAGCACTGGCCCCTCCCGTTGGCGCTGCAGAGCCATTTCTGGTGCCGATATACACGCCGACACCGGTTTTTCCACCTGAGCTGGTCAAGACCCGCTATGCAGGCAAGGTCCGCGCCCAGCTGTGGATCAAATCCGACGGACAGGTTCGTGAAGTCAGGGCGATCGAGAGCGGGCATCCGCAGCTCGCCGCAGCGGTGGAGCAGGCACTCCGCCAATGGCGCTATAAACCCTGGGTCGGAACAGTCGGCGCGCCGCCCATGACCACGATCACCGTGCCCGTCATTTTCGGTTCCCACGGCTATCGGCGCTTCAACACCGAAGTGACCGTGGGCCTGGGCAACATCCGCTGCGGCTACCTGAACCACGAAGTGAAATCCGCCCGCCAGGACTATCCCAAGGAACCACTGAGTAAGGTCGACGTGTTCTGGTACACCGGGCAGGCGCTGTTCGGCAGCCATGTTGCCCACCTGCGCAGCGAGCCCCAACGCCAGGTCCTGCTTGAGCAACTGGGCGCCGCGATACCGATGATGGTCAGCAATTGCCGAAGCAATCCCGATCGTCTGTACGGCGATTATCTGCCAGCGCCGATCAAGGTGTTGATGGTGGGGTTGGCTGAGCAAGCGGAGCGCAGCGAATGAGCTGCGTGCTGGGTTGCATGATGCTTACGGGGTTGCTTTCGGCGGGGGGAGCACAGGCGTTGCCGTCGCATCCGGTGCCGTTGCATATGCCTGAGCCGGGCTATCCGACATCGATGCTTCGTTCCTTCGTAAAACGCAGTGCCAGCATCAGAGTTTTCATTCAGGCCGATGGAGGCGTGCGCTTCCTCGAAGTGCTGGGCGCGCCCGATCCTAGGCTCATCGGCCTGACCCGAAGTGCTGTCGAACAGTGGGTCTTCGAACCCTGGCAGCCGTCTGCTTCTCATCCCGAGGGCGAAGCAGTTACGGTCACGTTCAATTTCACAGGGCGGCCACATGTCAACCCGCCGCTGGCAGCCAATGTCGAGCTGAAGCAGGTGTTGTGCTGGCAGCTGAATACGGAAATGTTCGAGGGACGCAAATGGCGCAAGGACGTCAAGCCGGATGCGCTGATGCGCACAGAGCTGTACCTGTCGAGCAGTCCGGTCATAAAGCATTTTCTCACCCTGGACGAGCGTCAGGCCCTGGTTCTTGAGCTGCTGGAAGCGACGCCGGGCATCGTCGCTCAATGCCAAAAAAATCCGATGCGCAGGTATGTTGATTATTTGCCGGAGAGTGTGAGGAAGGCGTTGTAAGGGTTGAGCGGTATTGATTACGGACATCGTGCGCGCCGCTTACTTGTGGGAGTGAGCTTGCTCACGAAGGGGCCGGTACAGCCGACGGATATCTCTCGTTTCGCACGCGTCAGCGGGAACGCCTTTCTTAAGGCTCCGCGTCACCATTCGCTCCATGAGGCACATTCAAGATTGGACGCGGAGTCTCCAGAGAAGCATGAGCGAGCATGGCAACGAAAATGTTTGTTGCCCTGTGAATAAGCCTTCGCGAGCAAGCTCGCTCCCACAGTTCAGGTAATCCTCCTGCTTTTGAGTGAGTTTCAGTCTGGAGGTCTGAACCGGATATCGTCGTCAGTTACCAAAATGATCCGACCTTCAGGTAGGTGGATTATTTGCCGGAGAATGTCAGATCTATTGTGTGGTGCCGGGGTCAAATCAGTGCTGACTTGACCCCGGCACCTTCAGCGAAATGATCAGTGAACCGCGCTCATATTTTGAATCGCTTCAAGCTGACTCATAGTCAGTACACGCCAAACGTTAAAGTCTATAGACTAACTCAGACTACTGAGTTTATGAGTTTAGTCTAGATCGAGATGAACTGGGTTGTCATGGTTTCTTTAGAATCGCAGCCAGCTCGCCAATGGTTTTTGCGTTTGCGATCTCGGTATTAACATCGGGGGTGAACTGGAGGCCAGTCACAAAAGCATGCTCAAGTTCGCGGTTAACAGCTTCCTCCACTTCCGCAGCATCAACCGTAACAGGGGTATAATTAGGGATGTTTTCGCCAATAACGACCCCTACAACAAAGCCACCAGCCGCGACTCGGTCTGCATAAAATTTCTTGAAACGATCAGGAATGCCGAGCCCTTTTCGCATCATGATGGCGAATACTGAAACTAAAAGCTTGTTTTTATCCAGAGGTTTGTACTCCTTGCTCAGATCGGAAAAACTGGTTTCTCTGGTGATCTTACTCACGGCTGCAGCAGTGCTTCCATAGTCTAGATTGACATCAAGGCGAAGCCATCCATGAATAGCTGATTCAACAACGTCTTCGATTTCATACTGGTCCATTGTACACCTCCCTTCGCATCGAAAATGATGCATATCCATACTCTCCGTAGTAGAGGCATCCGACTACTATCAAATGTACTAGCTATGCCTGAGTGTTTCACCTTGCTACGATAAATGCAGGGCAGAAGCATTAAGGCGCTGCATGAATGTAAATGAGCTGCTGGAGGCAGTACCGAACATTGTCGGCAAGTGCCGAGATAATCCGATGCGCAGATAGGTGGATTATTTGCCGAAGAGTGTGAGGAAGGCGCTGTAAGGGGGGGGCGCGTCAGCGAAGTGCCGTGGCCAACGCATTAATGCATTGGCCACGGCACTGTTGGTGAGCGGTTAGTGAGTAGCGCTCATATTTTGAATCGCTTCAAGCTGACTCATATTTAGCGCGCCGTGAGGGTTGATCGCATTCGAGAAGTCGGTGATCGCGATTTCGATAGTGCCTCTCAGCACCTTGATCGCATTATCGATTTCTCGCGACGCCTCAGGCCCGAACGTCATCTCTATCGCTCGGTTGGATTCGGCCTCTTTAGCGCGAGCTTCCTCGGCGTTGCGTAGGGCCAATGCGTGCTCGGCTTCTTCGACCTGACGCTGTGCAAGCTGGAACGCTGCCTCTATGGCTCGCTGCTGCGCAGCCTGCTCTTCCGCGAGTCGGCGAGCCGCCTCTTCCGCCTCGGCTCGCGCGCGCGCTTCTTCTTCGGCTTGGCGTTGTGCGGCTTCTTGGGCCATGCGCTCGTTATACTCGCGTTCCTGTTCTATTAGCCGAGCGTGCAACGATTCGAGATTGCCTTTGAGTTCATTTAGAAAACGGATGCTTTCTATATGAAAGCGGGCGTCTCCCGTCATGTAGAAAAAATCGGTAGGCACTCTGCCTGGTATAGCCCGTATCTCTGCGTTTAACTCCAGAGACGATTTATCCCAGGGATCAGCACCCCACAAAAAATACGAATTGTCGATGTGGTCCTGCCGCAACGGAGCGCGTTTGATGGCAATCAGCTGATTGATAGCATGTACGTGTTTATCAGTGATGTCGATGTAACGTATTCCGCTCCAGTCGCCGACCTGAGCCGCAAGCTCGGCTTGCAGAAAGCCAGGTAATTGCCGTAGGTGATGATGTAGTTCTTCCATGGATGATTTCCTTTTTATAGTGTTTGAACTGTTAGTTTGTGGAGTACTTAACTTTTGAATCCAGGCTTACTATTTTTAGCTCGCCATTCTTTGATTTCTTTCATAACCCCCGCGGCGCTATCCTCCCGGCCTTCGGGTGGATAACACAATAAATCTGATTTTTCTGGATGTTCAGTCACTTCTGCAACGTGATCGATAAGGCTAATGACGTATTCTTCAGCATTTTCTTTGGTTGCGCTTACGCCGTTAAAAAGTTCGTTCAGGATTTCCATGAACTCAGCTTCGGTATAGTCGCTCAATTGAGATTTGAGTTTCATTGGTTTTTCCTGTGAGCGTGAATATGGTCTTTCGGCGTCATGATTACCAAATTGTCCAAGTCGTAAACTGCTCCGCCTTCGCTAATCCAGTGCTTGTGATGGATTTCATATTTCACACGTTTACCTACCCTATCTGCTGCCCTGACAAGAGGTGCACGTTTATCTGATACCTCAATACGGCTTAATTCCCCAAGCTGTCGGCTCAACTCCGGGTCTTGTGATACCTATAACCAGATCGCTTCCCTTAATTTGGCAAAGCTTGCGAATGGTCGCCCACTCAGCTTTTCCGCAACACTGGAAGGAATCGGCGCTGGTTGGCTTGCCGTCGGCCCTCTCAGCCAGGTAGCTGTCACCGCCTCACCATACCCACTCGCAACCCCCGGAATCGACCTCGGGTCCTTGAACAGCAGGTAGCTATTCGGCAGCCCTGAATCAATCGGCGATATGAGAATGTAATCATCAGGATCATCTCGATCAATCGCCGGGTAAGCTTCAAGCTCGGGTACAAAAGGTGTCACCACGTTGCCTGGATCTACCGGCAAAGCGGGTGGTCCTGCGGGTGAGCTTGTCGAGCTGTCCGCCGGTCGTGCTATTGGCGTCCATATCAGTGCCGGTGTCGATTCCCCGTCACGGATAAACTCGTAGGAATTGTTCTGTGCGTTATAGGTGAAAGTTCTTACGCGAACCTTGGTACCAGCTTTCACACCGTCCGCAGCTACCCAGCGTGTAGCGCTTGTGCCAGCTTCATCGGATGTCAGTCGATGAGGCACATCCAGCGTGCCTTTGACGCTGGCAAGGTAGTGCAGATCGATATGCGGCGGCAGGTTGAGCTGCGACAGAGGTGTGGCGATAACGGCGGGCGGCAGTTCTGCGTCGCCCAACGGTTGTGGATACATCGCCAGCAACGTAACCAGATTGCTGCCCAATGTTCTGGTCGCAATCCTGATGAGTTGATCCTTCGCGATGTTGGTCGCAACGGTTCTGATGCCTGGTGCTGCGGTGGTGGTTGACGCGGGGGCAATAACTGACCACAACCTGTCGATGCCAGCGGCCTGTCGTGCTTCCTGACTCGCCGGTTTATTGGCCAGCGACAGTTCAGCATGGCGCATGGAAAGCGCTGCTGATTGTTCATTGAGCAGCGTGACCGACTCGGCAAGAAGCTTTGCTTCGTAGGTTTGAGATAAAGCGTTTACCCACGCTTCATGGGCCTGCTGCACACGTGGAGGATCACCCTGGCTGTAGTACACCAGATAGTTCAGGTGGTCTTTTTGTGTAGCATGGTCAAGCTCTTGACCGGTGAGACTCAGAGCCTGAGCGCGACGCTCTTCCAGTAACGAGCCTTTGGACTCAATTAAATAATTTATCCTGGCCTTTTCCTGAAGTATCAGGTCGCGTAGTTGCTGTTCGTCCGAGTGAACGACATTCAGATCAAGCCCCGACGCTATTTCTTCTTGAATAGCATTCGGCAGCGCTGCAGAGGCCTGAGAATAGTTTTGTGCCAATCCAGATTGTAAAGATGGAAAGACATTTGTCAGCGCTTCAAGAGCCTGTCGATGTGCCTGATCTTTTTCAGCCTGTGCGCGTACCTGCGCTTCAATACGTGCTCGTTCTGAGGCTTCTGCCTGGGCTCTTGCTTGAGCCGCTGCATCTTCTGCAGCCCGACGCTCTGCCTGCGCTTGAGCTTCAGCATAGGCTTGAGCCTGCGCTGCTTGCTGTTGTGCTCGCGCCCGTAAACGCCTTCTTCTGCGTTTACTGCTAGAGGCTCCAGTATTAGTAAAGCCGCCTCCAAAAAAGCCAGTGTTTTGGGGCTTGGATGAGCTTCCATGACTTATGGTTACAGTGCCGCTTGTCTGGTCATGTAATATATTTGTTTGTCGCTTTCTTCGTGTGGCCATACAGTTCTCCTTATCTGTATGGCTATGTTGTTTTAATTCCTAAGTGCCAGTGATATACATATTTATTAATAAGCTCGTGTTTCTGGCTAGTGGGATGATTTTATGAGATCAGCGCTTAACGCGATCACCACCTTCCCCACAGCCCTGCGTCCCCCCAACAAATCAATCGCCTCCCCAGCCCTTTCCAGCGGATAAACCGTCGACACCAGCGGCTTCAATTTCCCTTCTTCAAACCAGGCAAACAACTGCTTGAAGTTCGCCGCATTGTCCTGCGGTTGTCGCTGCGCAAACGAGCCCCAGAACACGCCGACCACCGAAGCGCCCTTGAGCAGGGTCAGGTTGACGGGCAGGTCGGGGATGCGGCCGCTGGCGAAGCCGACGACCAGCAGGCGGCCGTTCCAGGCGATGCTGCGGATGGCCTGGTCGAAAAGGTCGCCGCCGACCGGGTCGTAGATCACGTCGGCGCCGTTGCCGTGGGTGAGGCGTTTGATTTCCTCCTTGAGGCTGGTTTCGCTGTAGTTGATCAGTTCGTCCGCGCCTGCGTTTCTGGCGACTTCGAGTTTTTCTGCGCTGCTGGCGGCGGCGATGACGCGGGCGCCGAGGGCTTTGCCGATTTCTACGGCGGCCAGGCCGACGCCGCCGGATGCACCGAGCACCAGCAGGGTTTCGCCGGGTTGCAGGCGGGCGCGTTGTGTGAGGGCGTGCATGGAGGTGCCGTAGGTCATGCTGAATGCGGCCGCCGTGGTGAAGTCCATGCCCTGTGGAACCGGCAGCACGTTGTAGTGGGGCACGGCGACCTGCTCGGCAAAGCTGCCCCAGCCGGTGAGGGCCATGACGCGGTCGCCGGGTTTCAGATGGCTGACGTTTTCCCCGACGGCGGCTATCACGCCTGCGGCCTCACCCCCCGGTGAGAAAGGGAAGGGTGGTTTGAACTGGTACTTGCCCTCGATGATCAAGGTGTCGGGAAAGTTGACCCCGGCGGCGTGCACGTCGAGCAGAATTTCGTTCTTTTTGATCGCGGGGCCGGGGACGTCTTCGAGTACCAGTGTGCTGGCAGGACCGAAGGCTTTGCATAACAGGGCTTTCATCGGGCTATTCCTTTTCCGGTAATGGCCGATAAAGTCAGTTAAGCGGGTTCCCGGGTCAACAAGCATGGCCCTGCCTGATAAGCACACATAAGCTGTAAGCTACGTGGCAAACCGTATTAAGGAGTGGACTGTGAAAGCGTGGATTCTGATGTTGCTGGCCTTGTCATTGCCTGTCATGGCGCAAGAGGAAGCCAAGGAAGAAGGCGGCCCGCCAAAAGCGGCCTATGTCTCGCTGACGCCTCCGTTCGTGGGTAACTACGCGCTCGATGGCGGCCCCAAGCTGCGTGTCTACAAGGCTGACATTTCCTTGCGTGTAACCGGTGCCGACGCCGAGGCCGCCGTGAAGCGCAATGATGCACTGATCCGCAATCAACTGGTGTCGCTGTTCACTCAGCAGACCGTCGATACCATGAGCAGCGCCGAAGCGAAGGAAAACATTCGTCAGGAAGCGCTCAAGCAGGTTCAGCGCGTCATGAACGATGAAGAAGGCAAGCCGATTGTCGAAGACTTGCTGTTCAATAACTTCATCGTTCAATAACGTCCGTCAGCGCAATGCCAGGATCGCCGCCCATTGTTCGGCGGTGACCGGCATGACCGAGAGCCGGCTGCCTTTTTGTACCAGAGGCAGTTGCTCCAGCTGACTTTGTTGCTTGAGATAACCCAGCCCCAGCACGCGCTTGAAGGTCTCCACGAACTCGACGTCGATGGCACTCCACGGATTCTTTTCCTCCGTGGCCTTGGCGTCGTGATAGTGGCTCTCGGGGTCCAGTGCGGTGGGGTCCGGGTAGGCTGATCTGGCGATTTTTCCGATGCCGGCGATGCCCGGCTCCGGGCAACTGGAGTGATAGAAAAAGAACGCGTCGCCCTCTGCCATGGCTCTCAGAAAATTGCGCGCCTGATAGTTGCGCACCCCGTCCCAGCGAGCGTTGCCCAGTCGTTGCAGGTCGCTGATCGAGAATTCATCAGGCTCGGACTTCATCAGCCAATAGGCCATTGTGCTCACTCCACAGACAAAAGGTTCACGGTAATACGAACAGTTTGATGACAAACCGACAATCGGTTCGCGCCACTATTTGCGTACTGGTTCACGTTACCGCAAAATGCCGCCCTTCAAAGTTCCACGCTGTTGCACGGCCTATACAAAACCGATGCTGACATCGTATTGATTTGCCTAAGGAGGGCAGTCAATGAAACGCAAGCCTGATTTACTCTGGATTCTGGTTATTCTGTTTGGCTTGGGTGTCGTGACAACCGGTTATGCACAGAGCTTGTGGTCCACAAAGGATGATGCTCCAGTCGAGATCACACAGCAGCAGCAAAAAGTCCCCGGCAGGCATTGAGCCCTGCTTGTACTCTGATCGTTGATAGCCTTGTTGGCTGAACGATCAGAGTGTCTGCGTCACATACCAGCCTTTATCCGATACCGTGCCTTGCAGCGGTACATCCCAACTGGCCTGCGCCAGTCGATCGACTTTCTGACACTCGTGAGCCAGCCCCAGTAACACCGGCTTGCGCCAGGTCTTTCTGCGCGCCAGGTACGCCAGGCTGCGGTCGTAGAAACCTCCGCCCATGCCCAGGCGACCGCCTTCGTCATCGAAACCTACCAACGGCATCAGAATCAGGTCGAGCGCCCATATAGTGCGCTGCTTTGCCCGGTCGATGCGCGGCTCAGGGATGCGGAAACGGTTGGGGATGAATGTCTCGCCGGGGCGTACGCGCTGAAAAACCATGCGGGTGCGCGGCCATGCGTTGAGCACCGGCAGATAGGTTGCCTTGCCGCGACGCTGGGCTTCACGCAGTAACAGCCGCGGATCGATCTCGCCATCCATCGGCAGGTACAGCGAAACATGCCGGGCACGTCGAAACAGCGGGTGCTGCGCCAATTGACGATAAATATCCCGTGCGGCTTCGCGTTGCTGGCTCTGACTCAGGGCTTTGCGTGCCTTGCGTAGCTGGCGGCGCAATTGCGGACGAGTAAGTGACTGGGCGCTGATCATGAGCAGAAGGTCATGCAGGCTGATCCGGAAAGGAGGTTGAAGCCGGAGCGGGGTCGTCGTTGCCAGACAACAGGGCTGGCAACGAACTGAATATGGACTCCCCGACGAACCGCTGTCGGTTTAGCCCTTGAACCCGAAAGTTCAAGGTGGAGATTGCAGGAGGTTTTAAGGCTTTCCGTCGAGCGGACATGCACACCAACCCCAACGTGCAACCCCCGTGGTTGTGCGTATCGGCTCAGGGACATGACCGACTGGCAAGCACTCCAGGGAGCAGCGCGAGTATACAGAAATGCCCCGCAATAATCAGCCCCGAGTTGAATCCGGTGTGCCGGGCGTGTCTGTCGCCAGCACCAGATCGACCTTGTCGAGCAGATCGCGGACCTGTTCGCGGGTCGAACCGCTGGTCTGTACGTCAGGCAGATGTTCCTTGTGCAGCAGGTCGTGAGTGATGTTCAGGGCAGCCATCACGGCGATGCGATCTGCACCGATGACTTTGCCGCTGCTGCGGATCTCACGCATCTTGCCATCCAGGTAGCGGGCGGCGCTGACCAGGTTGGTGCGCTCTTCCTGAGGGCAGATGATCGAATATTCCTTGTCCAGGATCTGAACGGTAACGCTGTTGCCATTGCTCATGAGTCTTGCTCCAGGGCTTTAAGGCGCGAAATCATTGACTCGACCTTCTGCCGGGCGATTTCGTTTTTTTCAATCAGTTGGGCACGTTCCTCGCGCCAGGTCTTTTCCTGAGCTAATAAGAGTGCGTTTTGGCCTTTAAGTTGCTCGGCATACTTCAGGAGCAGCTCCACACGTTTCATCAGCGCTTGCAGGTCGGTGTCTTCCATTGTTTTCCACTGAATACTTTCTGATGAATGGCAGGGGGAGCGATGCTTGTGCTCAAGCTCGAACCGCCGTCCGGGTGATCTTGTCGCGCGGATAGTCTAGGATACAAGGCCTTCATTCTAGACATTGCGCCGTTTGGCGACTAGCTACCCATGCCCATTCAGAATTCTCCGTACAAAGCGTTCGCCACTCTGCTCAACAGTGGCGGTCACCAGGTATCTCCCGCCGAGCTGCATGGCCTGTTGCTGGGGCGCAGTTGCGCAGGTGCCGGTTTCGATAACGAAGGCTGGTTTGCCGACGCGTCGGTCCTGCTCGAAACCGAGCCGCAAGACAATATCCGTCAGGCGCTCGTCGGCTTGCAAGAGATGGTCAAGGGCGAGCTCACCGGTGACGACATGACCGTCGTGCTGTTGCTGCCGGGCGACGACGAACCGCTGACCGAGCGTGCTGCTGCGCTGGGCCAATGGTGTCAGGGGTTCCTGGCAGGTTTCGGTCTGGCCATTGGCGACAAGCCGCTGGGCACTGAAGCCAAGGCGGTTCTGGAGGATCTGGCGGCGATTGCCCAGGTTCAGGACGCGCTGGAAGAGTCCGAAGACGGCGAAACCGACTACATGGAAGTCATGGAGTACATGCGCGTAGCGCCGCTGCTGCTGTTCACTGAATTCAACGAGCCGTCCGCGCCGCAACCCAAGCCTTCACTGCACTGATAGCCGATCACTGCGACACCGGCCTGCGCGTGCCACAGCGCGAGCCGGTGGACTCCATCAGGACGCCTGCTGCCCATGATTCAGATCCCGAAGTCCGAGTACGCCCGCCGCCGCAAGGCTCTGATGGCTCAGATGGAGCCGGACAGCATTGCAATCCTGCCTGCCGCTGCGGTTGCCATTCGCAATCGTGACGTCGAGCACGTTTACCGGCAGGACAGCGACTTTCAGTACCTGAGCGGCTTTCCCGAGCCCGAAGCGGTGGTGGTGCTGATCCCCGGTCGTGAATACGGCGAGTACGTATTGTTCTGCCGCGAGCGCAATCCCGAGCGCGAGCTGTGGGAAGGCCTGCGTGCAGGACAGGAAGGCGCGATCCGCGAATACGGTGCGGACGACGCGTTTCCCATCAATGACATCGACGAAATCCTGCCCGGCCTGATCGAAGGCCGGGATCGGGTGTATTCGGCGATGGGTAGCAATCCTGAATTCGACCGGCACCTGATGGACTGGATCAACGTGATTCGCTCCAAGGCGCACCTCGGTGCCCAGCCGCCCAAGGAGTTCGTGGCGCTGGACCACTTGTTGCACGACATGCGCCTGTACAAGTCCGCTGCGGAAATCAAAGTCATGCGTTGCGCGGCGGATATTTCCGCGCGGGCCCATGTGCGCGCTATGCAGGCCTGTCGCGCGGGGCTGCATGAATTCAGCCTGGAGGCCGAGCTGGACTACGAGTTCCGCAAGGGCGGTTCGAAGATGCCTGCCTACGGCTCGATTGTCGCCTCGGGGCGCAACGGTTGCATCCTGCATTACCAGCAGAACGACGCGGTGCTCAGGGACGGTGATCTGGTGTTGATCGACGCAGGCTGCGAAATCGACTGCTATGCCAGTGACATCACCCGAACCTTTCCGGTGAACGGCAGGTTTTCCACCGAGCAGAAAGCCATTTACGAGCTGGTGCTCAAGGCCCAGCATGCGGCCTTCGAGGCCATTGGTCCCGACAAGCACTGGAACCAGGCGCACGAGGCGACGGTCAAGGTGATTACGGCCGGACTGGTCGAGCTGGGCCTGCTGCGCGGCGACGTCGGCGAGCTGATCGAAAGCGAGGCCTACAAAATGTTTTACATGCACCGTGCCGGGCACTGGCTGGGCATGGATGTACACGACGTCGGCGAATACAAGGTCGGCGGCGAGTGGCGCGTACTGGAGGTCGGCATGACGCTGACCGTTGAACCCGGGATTTACATATCCCCCGACAACCTGGAAGTCGCGAAAAAATGGCGAGGTATTGGTGTGCGAATCGAGGATGACGTGGTTGTGACCAGGCAGGGGTGTGAAATTCTGTCCGGCGGCGTGCCCAAGACCGTCGCCGAGATTGAGGCGTTGATGGCGGCTGCACAGGAACACGTCGCATGAGCCGCTTCAATATCGCCATCGTCGGCGGCGGACTGGTCGGTGCAAGCCTTGCGTTGTCGCTGCAGGCCGGTGCCAAGGCGCGCGGCTGGAAAATCGTGCTCATCGAGCCCTTTGCGCCGGGTGAAGCCTGGCAGCCCAGCTACGATGCGCGTTCTTCGGCACTGTCGTTCGGCTCGCGACGCATCTATGAACGGCTTGGCCTGTGGCAGCAGATTTCCCGACGCGCCGAGCCGATCCTGCAAATCCAGGTGTCTGACCGGGGTCGCTTCGGCGCCACGCGCCTGTCTGCGATCGAAGAGGGCGTTCCGGCGCTCGGCTATGTGGTCGAAAACGCCTGGCTCGGTCAGGCTCTGTGGGCCGGGCTGGACCGTGATGTGGTCAGTTGGCGTGTGCCGGCCGAGGTCAAACACATGCAGCCATTGGCCGACGGTTATCGCCTGAGCCTGAGTGACGACAGCGAGCTGGACTGCGACCTGGCGGTGCTGGCCGACGGTGGCCGTTCCAGCCTGCGCGAGCAGTTGGGTATCGGGGTGCGGCAACGGCCCTACGACCAGCATGCGCTGATTGCCAATATCACGCCGAGCGAAGCTCACTGTGGTCAGGCGTTCGAACGTTTTACCGAGGACGGGCCGATGGCGCTGCTGCCATTGCCGGATAACCGCTGTGCGCTGGTCTGGACACGTCCGGGCAACGATACCCAGCGTCTGGCCGAGCTGGACGACCGCAGTTTTCTGGAAGAGCTGCAGGGCGTATTTGGCTATCGCCTGGGCACGCTGCGTCAGGTCGGTGCTCGGCATGTCTACCCCTTGGCACTGATCGAAGCCGAAGAGCAGGTGCGCTCGCATCTGGTGATCCTGGGCAACGCGGCGCACAGCCTGCATCCGGTCGCCGGACAGGGGTTCAATCTGTCCTTGCGTGACGCCGATGCACTGGCCGAGACGCTGCTGGACAGCGACGCGCCGCCCGGTGAGCTGCCGACTCTGCAGCTCTACCGTGAGCGTCAGCGCCAGGATCAGCAATTGACCGTGGGCTTCTCCGACAAGGTGACACGCCTGTTCGGCAGCTCCCGGTCGGCGGTTGCCACCGGGCGTAACGTCGGGTTGCTCGGGCTGGACCTGCTGCCTGCCGCCAAGCGCTGGTTTGCCCGCCAGGCCATGGGTTTGGGGACTCGATCCGATGTGTGAATCACACACTTTAAACACAGGGCTTCGGCCGCAAGCGAGAACGGTTTGACCATGGAAACGCGCGCAGATGTGCTGATTGTCGGAGCCGGAATGGTCGGCAGTGCCCTTGCCTTGGCATTGCAGGGCAGCGGCCTTGATGTGCTGGTGGTCGATGGTGGACCGCTGAGCGTCGAGCCGTTTGATCAACAGTCGAGCTTCGAGCCGCGGGTCAGCGCCCTGTCGGCGGCCAGCCAGCGAATCCTCCAGCGGCTGGGCGTGTGGGACGGCATCGCAGCCCGGCGCATCAGCCCGTATGCGCATATGCAGGTCTGGGATGGCAGCGGCACCGGGCAGATTCACTTCTCGGCCTCCAGTGTGCATGCCGACGTGCTGGGGCACATCATCGAGAATCGTGTGGTGCAGGACGCGCTGCTTGACCGTCTGCATGCCAGCGACATCGGCCTGCTGGCCAATGCACGGCTGGAACAGATGCGTCACTCCGGCGATAACTGGCTGCTGACCCTGGCCGATGGTCGTCAACTGCGCGCACCGCTGGTAGTGGCCGCCGATGGTGCCAATTCCGCCGTGCGCCGCCTGACCGAAACGCCGACGCGTGAATGGGATTACCTGCATCACGCGATCGTCACCAGCGTGCGCACCGCCGACCCCCACAGAAAAACCGCCTGGCAGCGTTTCACCGATGACGGGCCGCTGGCCTTTCTGCCGCTGGAGCGCGAGGGCGAGCACTGGTGCTCCATCGTCTGGTCAGTCACACCTGCCGAAGCCGAGCGCCTGATGGTGCTGGAGGATGACCTGTTCTGCCGCGAACTGGAGCAGGCATTCGAAGGACGACTGGGCCAGGTGCTGTCTGCCGATAGCCGCCTGTGCGTGCCGCTGCGTCAACGTCACGCCAAGCGTTACGTTGCCAGAGGATTGGCACTGATTGGCGATGCGGCACACACCATTCACCCGCTGGCCGGGCAGGGCGTGAACCTCGGTTTCCTCGACGCCGCAGTGCTGGCTGAAGTGCTGACCCATGCCGCAAAGCGTGGCGAGCGCTGGTCTGACCTGCGTGTGCTGGGCCGCTACGAGCGCCGCCGCATGCCGCACAACCTCGCGCTGATGGCCGCGATGGAAGGCTTCGAACGCCTGTTCCAGGCAGACCCGCTGCCCTTGCGCTGGTTGCGCAACACCGGCCTGAAAATGGTCAACCGCATGCCTGAAGCCAAAGCGCTGTTCGTCCGCGAAGCGTTGGGGTTGTCGGGAGATCTGCCCGAGCTGGCGCGGATCGAAGCACGCTAGAAGCCAAGACATACCTACGCGGAGCCCAGGCGCGACGGTGTTCTTGCGGGACCGTTACGCTCGCGATCCCCCAGACAACTATCGTTCCTCACGCTCAGCGTGGGAATGCCCTTCGTGACGCTCCGCGTCACACATCTGCGCTGAGCCGCTTAATCAAGAGTGGACGCGGAGCATGGGCACGATGGCATGCCCTCCATCAACGCACCACGGCGCTGCGGTATTGTTCCGGTGTCAGCCCGGTCCAGCGTTTGAAGGCGCGGCTCAGGCAGTCGGTGTCGGAAAAACCTAACAGGTAGGCGATTTCGTTCAGCGAGCTTTGCTGATCGTTCATGTGCAAAAGCGCCAGGTTCTGGCGGCATTGATTGAGCAGCAGGTCATAGCAGCAGCCCTCGTCGGCCAGATGGCGCTGCAGGCTGCGCGGGCTCAGGTGCAGGGCTTCGGCAATGCTTCTGACAGTGGGCTCGCCGTCCGGCAGCAGGGTCTCGATGGCCGAGCGTACGCGCTGCTCCCAGATCAGTGACGGTAGCGGATCCCCTTGGGATTCCTGACCGTTCAGCTGTACAGGGCCGTCATCCAGGTGGCTGTCGAATTGATCACCGTCAAACTCCAGCAAGTTCTCCTGCGCCGCAAACATGACCGGTGAACGAAACAGGTCGTGCCAGGGCCGCGGGTCCTCGGGCGCGGGACGTTGCAGGTGCACGGCAAGCGGCGCATAGCCCCGGCCGAGCCGATTGCGGCAGGTGCGTACGTAAATCGCGGCAAATGCATCGAGCAGCTCATGGACCGGTGACTGGCAGGAGGATGGTGTGCCGAAGCGGAATTCATAACGCTCGCCGACTGTTCTGAAGTCCAGCTCTAGAGAGTCCTCGGCCATCGAGCGGTAACGTACGATGCGCTCGAATACCTCACGCAGCGAGCCGCTGGCCACCAGTGTGTAGCCCAGCGCATGAAACGCCGTCGGGCTGACAAAACGTGAAACACGTAGACCCAGAGCCGGATCAAGGCTGGCCTGAACTGCGCGTTGCCAGAGCGTGGCGGTGACATCCGGCGAGAATTGCGCATTGGCCTCACTCAGCCTGTTCAGGTCAATGCCCGCGCTCTGGCACAACGCATCGCTGTCCATGCCCAAGGCCGTGAGCTGCTTGCGCAGAGCGGGGGTCCAGCTGGCGAGACTGCTTGGCTCAGGCATGCACACGCCTCTTCCTGACATGGGGTGACGTCACCGTCAGGCCCGTGCCGATAAGGTCTCACCGAGCAACTCCCTTGCCTGACGCCGCCTTCAAGAATGAGAGCATTTATGACAGTTGTGCAAGTGTCATGACGCGTTTCTTGCCGTCAGGCAGAAAATAGTCCGCGCTGTCACCACTGAGCGACGCTCTATAGGCCGAAACGAGCTATGAGCAGGCGCCGATTATGCAGTCATCGTATAACGCTAAAGCGCGCCTCCCTTTCCCGACGCCTCGCTAGCCCATCCCTGATGCAGGTCAGAGCGTTTCTGTCATTTGACACTGGAATGGCAAATGACTATAAGTGCATCATGTTGTACGACAACATGAGACTTGAAAAAAATTACAACCACAAAAATAATTCAAAGAGTAACAACCTCATGATCAGTCTGAATTCTCAGGCCATAAACGCGTGCTCCTCGTGCGAAAAATCTGTTTTTACGCATGATCGTCGGCAGAAAGCGCCTAAAAGTCTTCTGAAGAAACCGTAATCTGAAGTTACATAAAACCAGCCGCCTCACGGCCTTGGCCGCGGGACGCTCATCGCCAATCTAAAAATAAACAGGGTGAAGAGATGAAGATAAAAGGCATTCGGTGGTGGATGGTGGGGCTGGTAACGGCCGGCCTGGTCGTCAACTACCTGGCACGCAACACGCTGTCCGTCGCAGCACCGACGCTCATGAGCGAACTGAGCATTTCCACCGAGCAGTACGCGCACATCGTTGTTGCCTGGCAATTGTGCTACGCCATCATGCAGCCCGTGGCGGGCTATATCATCGACGCGATCGGCACCAAGATGGGCTTTGCGATTTTCGCCATCGCCTGGTCTGGCGCCTGCGCTGCCGCCGCATTTGCAACCGGTTGGCAGAGTCTGGCGATCTTCCGCGGCATGCTCGGCCTGACCGAAGCAGCAGGGCTGCCGGCAGGCGTCAAGGCGACCACCGAATGGTTTCCGGCCAAAGAGCGCTCGGTGGCCATCGGCTGGTTCAACATCGGCTCGTCGTTTGGCGCATTGCTTGCGCCGCCGCTGGTGGTCTGGGCCATTCTGCAGAGTGGCTGGGAGCTGGCGTTCCTGATTGTCGGCGGTCTTGGCATTGTGTGGAGCGGCCTGTGGCTGCTGCTGTACAAGCACCCGCGCGATCAGAAACGTCTTGGCGATGCCGAACGTGACTACATCCTCAGCGGCCAGGAAGCGCGTCTGAAGGATGCACCTGCCCAGAAAGGCAGCTGGAAGCGACTGTTCAAAAACCGTAATTTCTACGCAATTGCCTCGGCGCGGATCCTCTCCGAGCCTGCCTGGCAGACCTTCAATGCGTGGATCCCGCTGTACCTGATGACCGAGCGTCACATGAATATCAAGGAAGTCGCGATGTTCGCCTGGCTGCCGTTTCTGGCGGCTGACATCGGCTGCGTACTCGGCGGCTACCTCAGTCCGTTGTTCCACAAGTACTGCAAGGTGTCGCTGTTCACTTCGCGCAAGATGGTCATGCTGTTCGGCTGCTCCTGCATGATCGGGCCAGCGTGCATCGGGCTGGTCGAGAGTCCCTACACCGCCATCGCCTTGCTGTGCATCGGCGGCTTTGCCCACCAGACCCTGTCGGGCGCGCTGTATTCGATCACCTCGGATTCATTCGGTAAAAACGAGGTTGCAACAGCGACCGGGATGGGCGGAATGTTCGGCTTTTTCGGGGCGGCGGCGTTCACCATGGTATTCGGCGTGCTGGTCACCAAAATCGGCTACAGCCCGCTATTCGTGGTGCTGGCGATCTTCGACATTGTCGCTGCAATCGTGGTCTGGAACGTTGCCCGTGAAGTCCCGCAGCACGACGAACCATTACCGCTGGCTGCGGGCGAGCGGGGGCCGCGTACTGTGCCTGCAACCTGAGGCCGTCGTAATCCTGTAACGAAGTGTGGATAGTCTTTGCCCTGAAAGTGATTTTTATTGGAGGCCGTTCCTCGAAGGCAGGGAGTGGCCTCTTTTTTTGCCTGTCAGCTGATATTCGTTTTGGGAATTAACAAATAGCTTCTTATTCCTTAGCGAATATACCTTCCATCCCTATACTCGTCTCATGAACGCATACATGCAGGAGGCGAATCCATGCATAACGAGTCGATCCGGTATCTGATCGTGCCAGGCTGGCAAGGGTCTCCTGATGATCATTGGCAGACCCACTGGCAGAACAGTCTGCCCAACAGCACGCGGGTGGAGCAGGCCGACTGGCTCAAGCCACGTCGTGAAGACTGGGTGGGTGAGTTGCAACGCACGATCGCCGCGCACGACACGCCAGTGATCCTGATCGCGCACAGCCTGGGTTGCGTCACCGTCGCGCACTGGGCCCGACTCGCGCCGCTGGAAACCTTGCGTCAGGTGCAGGGCGCACTGCTGGTGGCACCGGCCGACGTCGATCGTCCGAATTGCCCGCCTGCGTTGCGTAATTTCGCACCGATCCCTACTGATCTGTTGCCGTTTCCGACGCAGATCGTCAGCTCTGACAACGACCCTGCGGTCAGCTCCCAGCGTGCCATGGAGATGGCGCGTCACTGGGGTGCCGAGCTAGGCTTTCTGAGTCAGGCCGGGCATATCAACGTCAAGTCCGGCCATCAACGCTGGGAGCAGGGTTTCGCCTACCTGTATCGCCTGCAAAACCGTCTGGAGCAACACGCGCGTCGTCGTGCATGACCGGGCAGCTTGTTTATCGGACTCACCGGGTCCCGTCTTTTTAAACGCTTGAGCCACCGCAAGGGCTCAGGCGGGAGTGTGTCATGAGCCTTCACGAAAACTTCGGTCAGCCGCTGCTGACCTTTCCCGATGCGGAAAAAAGCCCACTGAGCATTCGCGCCAAGGCGCTGGTGTTTATCGATCCACGCTCGCGCCGGTTGCGTGAAGAAATGGAGCAACTGGCTCCCCGTTCTTTACCGGTACTGATCCGTGGCGAGTCCGGGACCGGCAAGGAATTGCTGGCGCGGCATATTCATCGCGGCAGCGATCGTTCGGGCTTGTTCGTTTCAGTCAACTGCGGTGCCATCAGTCCGACCTATGCCGACGCCGAATTATTCGGCTACGCCGCCGGAGCTCACAGTGGGACGGTCAGCAGTCGCGCAGGCTGGTTCGGTTCAGCCAATGGCGGCACCTTGTACCTGGACGAGATCGGCGACCTGCCGTTGCCGATCCAGGTCAAGCTGCTCGCGGCCCTTGAAAATCACGAAGTCACGCGAGTGGGCGCCCAGCAGCCGAGCCCGGTCGATGTGCGTCTGGTCGCCGCCACCAGTATCGATCTGGCCCAGGCCGTGGCCGCCGGGAAATTCCACGAGCGTCTTTATCATTACCTGAGCGAGGGCCGCCTTGATCTGCCTGCTTTGCGCGAGCAGCCGGGCAATATCCTGCCGTTGGCCGAATATTTTGTGGGGATCTACAGCCAGCGTCTGAACCTGCCGGTGCAACTGATCAGTGAGGATGCGCAGCGCACGCTGGAGGCTCACAGCTGGCCCGGTAATACCCGTGAGCTGGAGAACGTCATTCACTTTGCCTTGTTGGTCAGCAGCGGTGATGAAATTCGCGCACACGATATCAATCTGCCGGACATCGCCGATCCGTTGACGCTGATCGAGCGCCAGACGCAGCTATTGCTCGATGGTGGTGATCGCAGGCAGCTTTCCGCGCTCAGGCAATTGCTTGAAGCAGTCACCTCGGAGCTGGCGCGGCGTCCCGCTTGAGCGTGAGCCAGCGTGGTCTTGATGAGGTAAAGTAGATCCTGATACAAAAAAGCATAAGCACTCGATTAAAAAGTATTTTATCGGAATATAAAACATCGGTAATGTCAGCATGATGTCGCAGGGTTCAGACACCTGTGGCAAACCATTGAATAATAAGGTGTCATTTCTGGATGACACTCTCGGATTTTCGTTAAGGACATTGCATGAAAAAGACGTTTTTGCTGACCGCTCTGGCGGCTGTGTTCTCGATTGGCCTGGCTCACGCAGGTGAAAAGCTGGTAGTCGGCGCGACGCCCGTACCGCACGCGGAAATCCTTGAGCTGATCAAGCCGACCCTGGCCAAGGAAGGTGTGGACCTGGAAATCAAGGTCTTCACTGACTACGTACAGCCGAACGTGCAACTGAACGAGAAGCGTCTGGACGCCAACTACTTCCAGACCAAGCCTTACCTGGATGGCTTCAACAAAGCCAAGGGCGACAACCTGGTGACTGGCGTGGGCGTACACGTGGAACCGTTCGGTGGCTACTCCAGCAAGTACAAGACACTGGCGGATCTGCCTGAAGGCGCAACCATCGCTATTCCAAACGAAGGCAGCAACGCAGGCCGCGCACTGCTGCTGTTGCAAAAAGGTGGCCTGATCACCCTGAAGGATCCAACCAACGCCCTTTCCACGCCGAAAGACATCGCAACCAACCCGAAGAAATTCAAATTCCGCGAACTCGAATCAGCTGTACTGCCACGTGCGTTGAAGCAGGTTGACCTTGCCCTGATCAACACCAACTACGCGCTGGAAGCCAAGCTCAATCCGAAGAAAGACGCGCTGATCATCGAGGGTGCCGATTCGCCTTACGTGAACTTCCTCGTCACCCGCAAAGACAACGCCCACACCGACGCCATCGAAAAGCTGTCGAAAGCGTTGACCAGCCAGGAAGTCAAAGACTTCATCAACAAGAAGTACGACGGCGCGGTATTGCCTGCGTTCTGATTACTGATTCTCGCTCTCCCAACTATCGTGCGACGCTCCGCGTCACAGCTACATGCTGTATGGGGCTGGACAGAAATCTTGGTGGGAGTGAGCTTGCTCACGAAGGCGTTGGTCCAAACGCCATATTTCCGGGGGCTGCACCGGCCTCTTCGCGAGCAAGCTCGCTCCCACGAAGACATGTGTGTAAAGCTGAGCGCGGAGCATGTTGCGGGCACTTATCGTTCCTCACGCTCTGGTGTGAGGAACGATAACCTCAACTATCGTGCGACGCTCTGCGTCTCCCCACAATTCCCCGTCATAAACTCCCCCGAAAATGCTTTCTCGACAAAACGTGTCGAGTCCGGCAGTGAGCCATTCACTGCGCCGGAGTGATCCAGTTGCGGGTAGTAATGCCATTCGATGCGGTCGCCTGCCCTGCACGCGTCCTTGACCAGCGCGATCTGGCTGCGAACAGGTGAGATGACGTCCTTGCCCCCGGTACCGATAAATACCGGAATGTCCGACTTTACCGTCGGGTAGTCCGAATGGCGATTGACCTGATCCAGTGCTTTCTCGGGTGAGCGTTTGAAACTGTTGTTGAACGTCAGTCCATCCGCGACCACCTTGCGCTCGATGGCTTGCAGGCATTCACGCTGGCTGGTTTCAAACGCGGGCTTCGCGCGGTCGCTCAGGTAATCGGCGGGATGCAGCAACGGGTTGATCAGCGCGGCGGTACTCAATCGCAACAGGTTGTAGGCCAGCGACGGCGAGACCTGATCGCGGAAGTTATCCGGTCCGGTATGTTTCTCATGCAATTGAGCCATCGGATAAGGCGTCCCGGTCGCGACCACACCGACAATGTTCAATTCGGGCGCGTAAGTCTTCTGATACACGGCCGTAGCGAAAGCGGCACGGCCACCCTGGGACTGCCCAAACACAACCACCCGCGAAGACAGCTTGAACCCAGCACCTTGAACGGCGCGAATGCTGTCGAGCACACCATATGCCAGCGGACTGCTCAGCCCGAACGGATGCAGCCCCGGCGTCCCCAAACCCTCATAGTCAGTAGCCACAATCGCATAACCCCGGCCAAGCCATTCATTCAGGTAGCGCGTATCGCGATCACTGCGCCCTGTGAATGAAGGCGCACAGATGTCCGCGCTACCGACAGTACCGTGCGCCCACGCCATCAGTGGCCATCCGCCCTTTGGCGACTTACCTCTGGGCATGAACAGAGCACCTGACACTGCGACTGGCTGATTGTTGAGCCCGTCTGTTGAGGTGTACAGGATGCGGACATTCTGTCCGGCATTTTCGAGACTCTGCTTGTCCGTCAGCGGTTCGGAGCGCAGCAGTCGGCCCGGTGTCGGCGGCACTTTATCCGGCCATGTGTAAAAGGCAGGAACACCGCCCTCGCCATATCTGGTCGCATTAACAGATGGCCTGGCAGACCCTGGCGCGGCGCTGCAACCTGCGAGCAGGACCGTCAACAGGATGGCCAGAATGGCCGAGGACCTTGGCGATGAGTTCATCAGTATTTCTCCACGAGCTCACAGGAGAGGGCGTCTCAGCATGGATGTATCAAGCCAGGTATGACCTGAGGAATACTAACTGTAGCGAGCGCCGCCAGCATTAAAATCGTAAATCCAATAAGCTCCAACGCCTGGCTCGGTTAATCGCGATGTACGCCCCGGCCTATAGGAGTTTTCCATGCGTAAGGATTACCTCGCTTTCTTCGTCTCGCTTTTCCTGTCCAGGCTGGCGGATCAGATTCTGTTGTTCATTGTGCCGCTGGTGGTGTTTCAGACCACCAACAGCGCATCGTGGGCCGGGCTGGCGTTTTTCGTCGAATCGCTGCCGAGGTTTCTCGCGTTTCCGTTGTGTGGTGCCCTCTGCGACAAATGCCCGCCAGTCAAAATTCTGCATATCAGCCAGATCTACCGGGCATCGCTGTGCGTGCTGGCGATGGTGCTCTACGCCATCTTTGGCGGTATCGGATGGCTGGTGGTGCTGTCGGCATTGTGCGGGGTGCTGACCACGCAAGGCATCATGGCGCGCGAAGTGCTCATGCCGCATATCTTTCAGCACTACAGCTACACCAGAACGTTGTCCTATTCCCAGATCGCCGACCAGTCCGGGCTGGTTCTCGGGCCCTTGGTCGCGGCACTGGTGCTTGAAGTGTGGGCCTGGCACTGGGTCGTACTGTTGACCGCTGGCCTGTTTCTGCTGGCAGACCTGAGCATGCTCGCGTGGCAACGTCTCAGCCGTATCACGCTGGAGGTGTTCGAGCAGCATCAGGACATCTGGCTGCAGCCATTGCGGATTGCGTTCGGGCATATCCGCAGCCTGGCGGAATTGAAAAAGATCATCACGCTGGCAGTCGGCGTCAACCTGATCGTCGGCGTCACGCTGGCGACCTCGGCAGCCATGGTGATCGGAGAGTACAGCGCCGGCAAAGACAGCTACGCCGGCCTGCAGGCGGCGGGTGCGGTGACGACCATCGTGATCCTGTTCTTCCTGGCCCGCGTGGCTCTGCCTATGCGCGTGCTGGGTGGCGTCGGCTTTTCGATGATCTCGACAGGGGCATTCATCAGCGCCGTGAGCCCGAACCTGATTGGCTATGCGCTGGGGTTTCTGTTGATCGTCGGCTTCGACAAGATGTTCAACGTCTACATGCGCACCCTCCGGCAGCGGGTGATACCGCCTCAGGACTTCGGAAAGACGGTGGGCGTGATCACGTTGCTCAACAACCTGTCGCAGCCTCTGGCGGGTTTGCTGGTGGCCCTGCTCGCAGCGCCCCTGGGCATTCGCCAGGTCATCCTGAGTTTGGCCGTGCTGACGAGCGTTATCGGGGCGGGTGCCCTGTGGTGGTTTGCAAAGGCACGCAGCCCATTCCCGACCCCGATTGTTGAGGCTGATCGGGAGGCCGGGAAATGAAAGCGAGAGGGTTGGAGTGTGATGGAATTGAGGGTCAACGCAAGCGCGCTCAGACCCCCTGATAACTTCGGCAGGCTGCTCTCCGCCCCTACAGAGAGCAGCCGCCGCTTCAGCCTTAAAACGCCAATGTCACCCGAGCATTCAACGACTGATCCGATGCGTCGTTGCTCACCTGACCGTCGTAGCTCAGGCCTACGCTCAAGGTATCGCTCAACCCCAGGTCGACACCTGCGCCGAGCACCGCTGCGCTGCGGGCGATTGGGGCGCCGGAGAGTTCGAAGGTGCTGCCGCCGCTGAAGGCCGAGCGGCTTTCCGGGGTGACGTCGCCGTAGGCGCGACGCCAGCCCAGTGTGGCGTTGGGTTTGATCACGACGCTGCCAGCGTTCAGGCGGGTCGCTGCACGCAGGCCCAGGGTGCTGAAGGTGATGTGGTTGTCCTGGGATTTGTTCTGCAGGCTGATGGCGTTGCTGTTCTCGTCGAAGGCGTCGGTGTCCAGGCGTACGTGCGCCAGGTTGGCGAAGGGTTCAAGCTGTGCGTTGCCCATTTCCAGGGTGTAGCCCAGTTCGCCGAAGACCTGATTGGTCGCTGCCTTGTAGTCTTCCTTGAAGTGCTCGGACGAGCCCGGCAGGTCCAGCGTGCGCTTGGCGGTCAGCTCATGCCAGGTGTGTACCGCGCCGAGGCGCAGGCCCAGTTGGCCCCACTTCGCGCCGCCGTAGACACCCAGATGATAGTTGTCGCTGTCGGTCGAGCCGGACGCGTGGCGCAGGTCGAAGCTGCTGTTGCTGAAGCCTGCCAATGCACCTACACGCCAAGTGTCGTCGAGCGGTACGTCGGCGCCGAACAACAGGCCGCTGGTGCGGGTTTCGAGGCCTGAGGCGTCGCGGCTGCTGTCGGTCTGACCGGTCGCGCCGATGGCCTGGGTCCACACCACACCGCGCGAGGCGTCACCGGCGAGGGTTTGCGTGGTGCTGCCGAATGCCTGTGCGGATTGCGCTTGTTGCATGCGATCGTTCATGGCATTGCGCACCAGCCGGCTGTCTTCGATCAGTGCAGACTGCGTCGATGCATGCAGCTCGTTGGACAGCGCGCTGAACGTGGCCTGCGCCGTCGAGGCGTCGTCCTGCACCACCTGCCGCCACAGCGCGTTGCCTGCGCCCGCGCTGTCCAGCCCCTGCGCGACCGCCTTGGCGTTGCGCGTGGCCGCCAGGCTGGCGAAGGTTTGTGCGTTGCGATCCAGCGTCAGCCCGACATCGGTAGCGGTGTAGTTCAGCGTCGGGGTAAGGAACGCGAAGTTGGTTTGTACGGCGGCAAATGCACCGCTCACGCCACCGGCTGCGGAGAGGATCGAGTAACGGCTGGCGACCAGCCAGTTACCGCCCTCGACGAGTGACAGCGTGCTGTTATTGATCGTCGCGCGGCCGCTGGCGACGATGCGGTCGGCTTTGCCACTGGCGTCCGACTCCACTTGATAAACCGAACCCTGAGCCAGGTTGACGTCACCATTGACGTTCAGTTGCCCGACCGAATTACCCGGTGCGACCACGCCGCCCTGAGCGACGTTGATGCCGCCGACGGTGCCGTTGCCACCCAGCGTTGCGCCTTGCTGCACGCTGACGATGGAGTTACCGAGGTTGCCATTCACTGCCAGGCGACCGGCCTGCACGGTCGTCGCGCCGGACAGGCTGCTGTTGCCGGTCAGGTTCAGCGATCCGATACCGCGTTTGATCAGCGCACCGTTGCCGGTCAGGGTGTTGGCGAGGGTGTCGTTGGTGGACTGATCGACCACCAGCGTTGCGTTATCGGTGATCGTGCCGCTGCCGAAGGCCTGGGCATGACCGGTCAGGGTGCCGCCGTTGATCAGCGTGCCGCCCGAGTAGGTGTTGTTGCCGGTCAGGATCAGGTTGCCCGTACCGTTCTTGATCAGTGCGCCGCTGCCGCTGATGTCGTTGCGCCAGGCGTCGATGGCGTTATAGCCGCCCAGGCTGGCGTTCATGTTGACGGTGACGTTGGAATTGAACGCGCCGTAACCATCGCCTGCGGCATACAGGTTCAGGCGACCGTAGCCACCTGACTGATCGATCACTGCGTAGCCCGACGACAGTTCAGTGGTCGCCAGAATCTCGCGGCGCTGGCTGGCGTCCAGGTACGGGAAGCGTGTTTCCAGCAGCACTTCAGCGTTGGTTGGCACGACCGGGGCGAGGTTGGTCGGGCCGACCGGGTCGAAGCCGTAGGTCATGCGCGCGGTGTACAGCGCCTTGTCCTGTGCGTGCTGGGAAGTGCGGTCGGTGGCCGGGTCGATGGCCGTCATGCAATTGTTGACGTCGCCGCCGCACTGAGCAGTGAAATAGGCCAGCGCCTGTGCGCGAGCATCGGCGCGCAATTGCGTGTTGGCGGAATTGGACAGATTGTCGATTGCGAAATAGGTCGCCGTGATTCGCCCGCCCATCACGTCGAAGGGCGAGTGCATGCCCGCTTCGATGCGGTTGTCGCCGATCTCCGAAGCACGCAGCATCAGCTCGCTGAACCGCTCCGGGATCGCGTAGGCCAAGGCGTAGGCTGACAGGTAAGCGGCGTTGGTGTGACCGCTGGGGAAACCCGAGTCACTGGCCGGCGTGGTGCTTTCGGCCGGGCGCAGGGAGGGCGCGACGACGAATGCCAGGCTCTGTCCGTCGAGGCTCTGCCGCCATGGCCGTGGATACAGATAGTGGGACTTGGCCGGAGTCGTGGAGGCATCGTTGCGCACGGCGCCGACCAGATCGACCACCTTGCCCAGCGCTGAAGACGAACTGCCTGCGCCATTGCCTTTGTCGTCGTACTTGACGGTTTTGTTGCTGTCGTCGAATTGCGTGATGGTCGTGAACGCGCCCGCGCCGGCTTTGTAAGCATCGCTCAGCGAGCCCAGGCCGCTGATGGCGCTGTAGCTCTGGTCGCGGCGGTCATCGAAGTAGGCGGCGGTTTCCTGCGCCAGCGTGCGCGAGTTGGCGCGGTCGACCACGATCTGCAGGTTGCGCCGAAGCAGGCTCTGGCCGAGGGCGGTGGGCGTGCCGGTGTCCCAGGTTGCGCCGGTTGTCCACAGGGTATTGAACCCGGAGAGCAGATCGACACCGTTTATACGATTGTCATTGGCACGGCTCGCAGCCTGAACCGAGACGGCAAGCAGCGACAGTATCAATGACGACACCATTACATGGACAACCGGTTTATTGGATCGCATAGCGGGCGCTTCACTCAGGTCGAATAAGGCGCCGACCCTAGCAAGCCGTTCTGACACTTCGATGTAACTGTCATGACACATTTATGCTGGATTGGGCCTGCGAGGCACCCGCATGAAATATTCGGCGCTATCGTTATTCCTCAACGGTATTTAAATTCTCTTTCTTATACCTATAGAGTTTCGTCTTTCAGTCACACTGTTCTGGAGTCGGAGTTCTCATGCCAGCAGCCTCCCTCGCTTCATTGTCCGCTCAACCTGCTTCGCAATCCTTCGAAGTGCGTCCATTCACCGAAAAGGTGGGCGCGGAAATCGTTGGGCTGGATCTGTCCAGGCCGTTGAACGATGCCGACTTCGCTCGTGTGCATCAGGCACATCTGGATCACCATGTGGTGGTGTTCCGCGATCAGCAGATCACGCCGCAGCAGCAGATCGATTTCAGCCGGCGCTTCGGGGTGCTGCAGATCCATGTGCTCAAGCAGTTTCTGTTGGCCAACCACCCGGAAATCTTGATCGTCTCCAATATTGTCGAGAACGATAAGCCCGTGGGCCTGGGCGATGCCGGCAAGTACTGGCATTCGGACCTGTCTTACAAGGAGCTGCCGAGCCTGGGCTCGATGTTGTACGCCCAGGAACTGCCAAGTGAAGGCGGCGATACGCTGTTTGCAGATATGCACCTGGCGTGGGAAACGTTGCCGCAACACCTGCGCGATGCGGTTGAAGGGCGTTCAGCGGTGCACAGTTACACCGCACGCTACGCCGAGGGCCACAACGCCGCCAACTGGCGTCCGACCCTGACCGCCGAGCAACTGGCGCAGGTGGTCGAAGTCAGCCACCCGATCGTTCGCACCCACCCTGAAAACGGGCGCAAGGCGCTGTTCGTCAGCGAGGGTTTCACGACGCGCATCCTCGGTCTGCCGGAAGACGAGAGCCGTCAGATTCTCAACGAGATTTACGCGCACAGCGTGAAGCCCGAACACATTTATCGACACCAGTGGCAGGCCAACGACATGGTGTTCTGGGACAACCGTTCCCTGATCCATCTGGCTGCCGGCTGCCCGGCGCATCTGCGCCGCAAGCTGCATCGCACGACCATTCAAGGCACCGCGCCATTTTGATCCAGGAGAGCCGTTCATGAATGCTGTCGCGCAAGGCCACACGGCCAGCACCAGCACCCAACCGCAACCGGCTGCACAGCCCACTGCTGAAGCCTTGTTGCAAGTTCGCGGCGTCAGCCTCGAATACCGCACGCCAGAACGCGTGGTGCGGGCGACGCATCAGGTCAGTTTTGAAGTCGATCCGGCCGATCGTTTCGTGCTGCTCGGCCCATCCGGTTGCGGCAAGTCGACGCTGCTCAAGGCGGTGGCCGGTTTCATCGCGCCCAGTGAGGGCGAGATTCGCCTGGCGGGGCATCAGGTCACCGAGCCTGGCCCGGACCGCATCGTGGTGTTTCAGGAGTTCGACCAGTTGCCACCGTGGAAAACCGTGATCGAGAACGTCATGTTTCCGCTGCTGGCATCACGCACGCTGAAGCGCCCCGAAGCGCTGGAGCGCGCACGTTATTACCTGGAAAAGGTCGGCCTCAGCGCGTTTGCCGATGCCTACCCGCACACCTTGTCCGGTGGCATGAAGGCCCGTGTAGCAATTGCCCGAGCCTTGGCCATGCAGCCGAAAATCCTGCTGATGGATGAGCCGTTCGCCGCGCTGGATGCACTGACCCGCCGCAAGATGCAGGAAGAGCTGCTGGAGCTGTGGGACGAGGTGCGCTTTACGCTGCTGTTCGTCACGCACTCCATCGAAGAAGCGCTGGTGGTCGGTAACCGCATCCTGCTGCTGTCGCCGCATCCGGGCCGTGTACGGGCGGAAATCAACAGCCATCAATACGACCTGAAAAGTCTCGGCGGCGTCGGCTTTCAGCAAACCGCGCAGCGTATTCATCGGTTGTTGTTCGATGAGGGCGAGGCCGGGCCGGTGGAGCAGGATCTGAATTTTCAGGACATCCGGATTGCTTATTGACTGGCCGCACTGGTACAGGTTTTTGATTCTGGCCGAAGGCCGTAGGAGCGAACTCGTTCGCGAAGACGGTAGTTCAGACAATGCATCTTTTAAGAATGTAACGGCCCATTCGCGAACAAACTCGCTCCACGCCCTGCGAGCAGAATCAAAGGCTAAATAATGAATGCTGTGCGTATTAACGCTTCCCAGAGCGTTCTGTATACGCTTTTTACGACTACCGAGAACCCGAATCATGAGCCTCGCACCTCCCGCTCGCGAAGAATATGAAATCACGCTGGAGCCTTTCACTCAGGAAGACCTGGCCCGCGATCTGCCCCTGGCACAGCGCATCTGGCAACTGAGCTGGGTGCGCAAATGCGTCATCATGATCGCCCTGGCGGTGATCTGGGAACTGGCCGCACGTCTGCAGAACAACGACCTGCTGTTGCCGAGCTTTCTACAAACGGCTGCCGCCTTTTATGACGGGCTGATTTCCGGTGAGTTGCCGGGCAAGGTCTGGATCTCCCTGACCGTGCTGATTCAGGGCTACCTGATCGGCATCGTGCTGGCGTTCGCCCTGACCACCCTGGCAGTGTCCACCCAACTGGGCCGCGACCTGCTCAGCACCTTGACGGCCATGTTCAACCCGCTGCCGGCCATTGCCCTGCTGCCGCTGGCGCTGCTGTGGTTCGGGCTGGGTCAGAACAGCCTGATCTTTGTGCTGGTGCATTCGGTGTTGTGGGCACTGGCGCTCAATACTTACGCGGGCTTTCTGGGTGTCTCGGAAACCCAGCGCATGGCCGGGCGCAACTATGGTCTCAAAGGCCTGCGCTTTGTCTGGCACATCCTGATTCCTGCTGCCCTGCCATCGATTCTCGCCGGTCTGAAAATCGGCTGGGCCTTTGCCTGGCGCACGCTGATCGCCGCCGGGCTGGTGTTTGGCGCGTCCTCCGGCAAGGGCGGTCTGGGCTGGTACATCTTCCAGAATCGTAACGAGCTGTATACCGACAAGGTTTTTGCGGGGCTGGCGGCGGTGATCCTCATCGGCCTGCTGGTCGAGAACCTGCTGTTCGCCAACATCGAGCGCCTGACCGTCAAGCGTTGGGGCATGCAGCGTTGAAACGCCGTCTTTTTTTGAATAATCAGGGTGAGAACCACATGAATACTGCATTTCAACGCCCGGCACTGACTGTGTTGGCAGCGACGCTCGGCTTGTTTGGCGCGCTGCTCAGCGGCGGCGCTCAGGCTGAAGGCAAGATCAGCATCGCTCAGCAATTCGGCATCGGCTACCTGATCCTCGACGTGGTGCGCGATCAGAAACTGATCGAGAAACACGGCAAGGAGCAGGGCCTGGACATTGAGGTCGACTGGAACAGCATCTCAGGTGCCACGGCGATGAACGAAGCGCTGCTGGCCGGCGCACTGGACGTGGTGTCGGCAGGCGTGCCGCCGATGCTGACCGTCTGGGACCGCACCAAGGGCAAACAGAACGTCAAGGCGATTGCCTCGCTGGGTTCGATGCCCAATTACCTGCTGACCAACAACCCCAACGTCAAGACTCTCAAGGACTTCACCGACAAGGACCGCATCGCCGTACCGGCTGCGGGCGTGGGCTTCCAGTCGCGCACCTTGCAGATCGAAACCGCCAAGCTGTTCGGTAACGACAACTACAAGAAATTCGACAACATCTCGGTCAGCCTCGCGCACCCGGATGCGACTTCCGCGCTGATTGCCGGTGGCTCGGAAATCAACTCGCACTTTTCCAGCCCGCCGTTCCAGTATCAGGAACTGGAGAACCCCAACGTCCATAAGGTGCTCAGTTCCTATGACGTGCTGGGCGGCCAGGCGACGTTCAACGTGCTCTACACCACCGAGAAATTCCACGACAAAAACCCCAAGACCTACAAGGCGTTCTACGACGCGCTGGCTGAAGCCGAGAAGATCATCAAGGCCGACAAGCCCGCTGCCGCGCAGACCTACATCCGCGTCGAGCAATCGAAGCTGCCGTTGCCACTGGTAGAGAAAATCGTCGCCGACCCGGAAATCGACTTCACCGTCACGCCGCAGCGCACCTTCATCTACGCCGAGAAACTGCATGAGCTGGGCGTGTTGAAAAACAAGGCGGCGAGCTGGAAGGATTTCTTCTTCGAAGAAGCACACGGCACCGAGGGCAGCTGATCGGCGCTGCTTGAGGATGACGCGGAGCGTCACGGAGTGCATTCCACTGGAGCGTGAGGAACGATAGGCGATCTCAGGAATGTCATCGTACCCATGCTCCGCGTGGGTATGCATTTCTGGACGCTCTGCGTCCTCTTCTGAAAGATTCAGGTTACTTCCGCTCACGAAAAACCTGTCCTGCAGGACCTTTCCTTCAGTCTTTTCGCTTTCCTGCGTATGACCTTTCCTAGAAAATCCCGGGCCCTTGTGCCTGCCAACTCTGCACACTAGGCTGCGTCGGTCGCTGATTTTTTCAGCGACCGGGTTTAGCAGCCTGTTTGTGGATAACAAGTGGCGCAAGTGCCGTTTATGGCGGCTTTGCGTGGGGCACCTTCGGGTGCGCCGGTTGCTTGCGCTTGTTCCACACCGGTCTGCTAACCCGCGTCAAAGTCGCCACCCTTGTTTGTTTAGCAGCAGGCATCTGGTGGTCTTGTCAGCTAAAGGAATAAGCGATGATCAACTCAACCCCATCCCCGCCGCTCCCCAACTCTCTGGAAGACTCTCTGATGCAGGTCAGCGACATACTGCGCTGTGCCTCGGCCACCGCGTATGAAACCGGTGATAACCTCGATGGCCTGAAACGTGATCTGGCGTTCTCGGTGGTGCATCTGATCAATATGGCCAAGGCCGAGCTGGAGCGCTCGCTGGAATGCGTTCAGAACCCCTGACAATAATGATGAAACCTAGCAGTTCTACGAGTAGCCGCTGCGGTCCCTGCGGTGCATTGTTTGCTTGAAGAGGCCTGCCTCGCTGATCAAGACCACTCCGGTCACTCGCCATGCGCCAGCCAACCACATTGTGCCATTACCGCTACGACGCGCTTGACCGGCTCGCGGCTCGCACGCCTGCGATAGGAACCATTGCCCGTTCGTTCTATCAGTCCGACACGCTGGTCAGCGAGGTTCAGGGGGCGGAACACCTTCGTTTCCTGCATCGCGACCGTCAGTTGCTGGCCATGCAGTCAGCGCTCGCCACGTTGTTGATCGGCTCGGACCAACAGCACAGCGTGCTCCACACCGTATCGGCCGGATTGCCTGGCCCTATCGCCTACACCCCCTACGGGCATCGGCAAGCATTAAACCAGTTGCCAGGCTTCAACGGTGAGCGACCCGATCCGTTGACCGGTCATTATCTGCTGGGCAATGGTTATCGCGCCTACAACCCGGCACTGATGCGTTTCAACAGTCCGGACAGTATGAGTCCGTTTGGCAAGGGTGGTATGAATGCGTATGCGTACTGCGCGGGGGACCCGGTTAATCGGTTTGATCCGACCGGGCATGAGGTGGATGTTGGTCAGGTACTTTCATTTGTCTGGATAGGGCTCGGCTTGTTCGGTGCTTTCGTGGGTGTAAAGACGGCTGTTCCTGCGATAAAGGCTATCGCCAAGGGCGGCGAACCCTTATCAACGAAACTGATAGCGGCTTCAGCAGTCGGCCAGCTTGCAGCCAGCAGCGTGTTTACAGTAAGCCGGGTAATCAATGCGGTCGATCCTGACGCTCCTGCTGCGAATATTTTGCTCGCGACGGCAATAGGCATGTTGACTCCAGTGCTCGCCATTCGGATAGTCAGCCCACGCATCAGGCGTTGGGAGGGTACAGGGACAAATATAAAGCTGGTTACGCAAAAGCGTTCAAGCAGTGAAGTTGTTACTACCGCTAAACGCATTCGAAGAACAGCCGTCGGGGGTGATCAGCCAGACGATGCTGATACAGCTATGATGTATTGATATGTTTATCTGTACATGATTTCTATGGTCTGATTCACCCGAGTGCTTACTCCATCATCAAGGATCGATCATGGCTATTCTCTGCAAGTACACCTACGACCCGCTGGACCGCGTGTCCACATTGACTCCGCTGGCTCAGGCCGTTTCCAACCGGTTCTATAACGGCGGGCAACTGATGTCTGAGTTGCAGGGCGGCAGGCAACGAACCTGTATCCGTGCAGGCGGCCAGTTGCTTGCGCAACAGAGTCGCGAGGGCGATGAGGTCGTGACAACAATGATTGCCGGCGACCGCAGCAATAGCGTTCTGCACGTGAGCGAAGACGGGAGACCGGTTGATATCGCCTATACGCCGTTCGGGCATCATCAAGCCGGGCAGGCTATTGCAGATCTGCCCGGTTTCAACGGCGAGCAGCCTGATCCAGTCACTGGCCACTACCTGCTCGGCAACGGCTATCGCGCCTACAATCCTGTGCTGATGCGTTTTAACAGCCCGGACAGCCTGAGTCCGTTTGGCAAGGGCGGGTTGAATGCGTACGCGTATTGTGTGGGCGATCCGGTTAACCGGGTTGATCCGACGGGGCATTTCTCGGCGTTGGCTGCTTTGATATCAGGCATTGTACTTAGTGGTGCTGGAGCAGGCGCAATAGCAACGGCTGCCGGGCTCAAAGATTCGAACAGCGCGCTCGGTACCACGCTCACCGTCATTGGGAGCATTTCTTTGATGGTCGGCTTGGGGGCATTTGCTACGACGGGCTTCAAGTTAAAACAAGTCAGAGCCAAGATTAAAAAAGTCAATAATGATAAAAGTACGCTTGAAAAGCTGTTAGCTGGGTCGCGAACCGCTAGAGCGCAATCAAACGCTGGCCACAAGGAAATGATTAATAAATTGAAGCAGGAGTTAGGCGTGTATAAGAGCGTGAGGGGGGATGGCCGAGGTGTGGAAAATATCGTTCATCAAATTAACGGCTCGGAGATATTGCAGCTTGATAAGAAAATTTATTATGCGGAAAGTTCACTTTCTGCTGGGGATAGTCTCATGCTGCGCAATAAATACTTTAATGATAATCTGATAAAGGGTGTTATGAAAACGGATGGCGGTATGTTGGAAATGTCCCGTATTCGTGGGGGTGATGTATACGATAGCCAAATTTATAATATTGAGAGATTAAAAAAATAGGGTATTGATGGGGGCTACACAAAAAGCTGATATGCTCACTGTTAATACCGTTCTTGGGAATTGAGCCTGCCTGTATATAAACTAAATCATATCGGTTTGCTTTACCCAATATCGTGCGCTAGCCGGGAACAAGGGCACAGGTTCTCGGTAATGCGTCGGGTGTCGGTCAGCTTTCGTAGACAAGCCCACCCTCATGGCAATGTTGCCGGGCCTATACCTGCAATTTTTGAATCAGCTTCCAAAGACCTGCCTGGTTTATTTCAAGGCAGGTCCTCTTTTCAAACTCCTGCAAATAGCGCCTCCAATGAACCCTCCCTCTCGCATACAGTCGCATACTCACGCTATTCTCTCGCCCTGATCACGCCCGCATCCGGCAGTTGCACAAGGAGTCTGCATGCCCGTTCGACTTTCAAGACTGGTTACGTTCGTTCTGGCCGCTGCATTGGCGTTACTGGCCGGTTGTGGCGAAGAAAAGCCTGCCGCGCCCGAGCTGCCCAGGGTTTACGTGCAAACGGTAAAAAGCGCCGACTTTGCTGCCAGCGTTGCGCTGACCGGCGATGTTCAGGCGCGCGTGCAGACCCGCCTTTCATTCCGGGTCAATGGCAAGATCATTCAGCGCAATGTGGATGTGGGTGACCGGGTAACTGCGCGGCAAGTGCTGGCCCGGCTCGATCCGAAGGATCTGCAGACCAATGTCGATTCGGCCGCTGCTGCTGTGGCTGCCGAGCAGGCCCGCGTGAATCAGGCCAGCGCTGCGTTCGTCCGACAACAAAAGTTGTTGCCCAAGGGTTATACCAGCCGCAGCGAATATGACTCTGCGCAGGCTGCCTTGCGCGGCAGCGAAAGCTCGTTGAAGGCGGCGCAGGCGCAATTGGCCAATGCCCGTGAACAACTGGGTTATACCGCGCTGGTCGCCGATGCGCCGGGTGTGATCACCGCGCGTCAGGCTGAGGTCGGGCAAGTGGTGCAGGCCACCATGCCGATTTTCGATCTGGCGCGCGACGGTGCTCGCGATGCCGTGTTCAATGTCTACGAGTCGCTGTTCGTCAAGCCGCCGACCAATCAGGCTGTGCAGGTCACGTTACTCGATAACCCGAACATCAAGGTCAGCGGCAAAGTGCGCGAAGTGACCCCGGCGGTGTCGGCGCAAACCGGCACCTTGCAGATCAAGATCGCTCTGGACCCGCTGCCTGAAGGCATGGACCTGGGTTCGGTGGTCAGTGTGGCGCTCAGTGCGCCGGCCAATGCCAGTGTCGAGTTGCCTTGGGCGGCGCTGACCAAGGACCTCGGCGAACAGTTGGGCAAGCCTGCCGTGTGGGTGGTGGACGAGCAGGGCAAGGTCAATTTGCGCAAGGTCACCGTCACCCGTTACCTGACCGCCAAAGTCATCATTGGCGACGGACTCAAGAGTGGAGAGAAAGTCGTGGTGGCAGGCGGACAGTTGTTACACCCGGACATGCAGGTCGAAATTGCCGAACAGCCCAAGCAACCGAACGCACAGGTGCAGCCATGAAGCGTCTGTCATGCCTGCCGCTGGGCGGCCTGCTGTTGAGCGGTTTTCTATTGAGCGGCTGTGGCAAGGATGAAACACCTCCCGAGCCGGTGCGCCCCGTCGTCTTCGTCGAAGCAAAGCCTGAGTCGAATCAGGATTTCGGGCGCTTTGCCGGCAATATCCAGGCGCGTTATCAAAGTGTGCTGGGCTTTCGGGTGGCGGGTCGCATCGCCCGGCGCGACGTTGACGTAGGCGCTGAAGTCAAGAAAGGCGATTTGCTGGCAACCCTCGATCCGACCGATCAGCAGAACGCCGTGCGTGCCCGGCAGGGCGACCTGGCCAATGTGCAGGCGCAGTTCATCAACGCCCAGGCCAATGCTCGCCGCCAGCAGGAGCTGTTCGATCGCGGTGTCGGCGCCCAGGCGCAACTGGACATCGCCCTGACCGATCTGAAGACCGCCAGCTCGTCGCAGGAACAGGCCAAGGCCGCGGCTCAACAGGCCCGCGATCAATTGAGTTACAGCGAGCTGCGCAGTGATCACGACGCCGTGGTCACCGAATGGAAGGTCGAAGCCGGGCAGGTGGTGACAGCCGGTCAGGAAGTCGTGACCCTGGCGCGGCCGGACATCAAGGAAGCGGTGATCGACCTGCCCGATACACTGGCCGATCAGTTACCGTCCGACGTGGTATTCACCGTCGCCAGTCAGCTGAATCCGGAAGTGAACACCACTGCCACCATTCGCGAAATCGAACCCCAGGCCGACCGCACCACACGTACGCGCCGTGCGCGTCTGTCGCTGGCGCAAACGCCAGCGGCGTTCAGGCTTGGCACGGCCATCAGTGTGACGCTCAGCTCGACCATCACGCCGCGCATGCGTCTGCCGATCAATGCCCTGCAGGAAGTCGATGGCAAACGCCAGGTCTGGATCGTCGACTCGCAGAGCCAGACGGTGAACCCCAGAGCGGTGACTATTGCCAGCCGTGACAGCGACTCCTTCGTGCTGACCGATGGCGTCAAAGCAGGTGAAAAAGTGGTGAGCGCGGGCGTCAACAGTCTCAAGCCGGGCCAGAAAGTCAAAGTCGATGAGGAAAGCCCGCGATGAAAGGGAATTTCAATTTATCCGAGTGGGCCATCAAGCATCAGTCGTTCGTCTGGTACCTGATGTTCGTCGCGCTGTTGATGGGCGTGTTTTCCTACATGAAGCTGGGGCGCGAGGAAGACCCGTCCTTCACCATCAAGACCATGATTATCCAGACCCGCTGGCCGGGCGCGACGGTGGACGAGACCCTCGAGCAGGTCACCGACCGCATCGAGAAGAAGCTCGAAGAGCTGGACTCGCTGGACTACGTGAAGAGCTATACCCGACCGGGTGAGTCCACGGTTTTCGTGTACTTGCGTGATACGACCAATGCCAAGGCGATACCGGAAATCTGGTATCAGGTGCGCAAGAAAGTCGATGACATCCGTGGCCAGTTTCCGCAGGGGCTGCAAGGCCCGTCGTTCAACGACGAGTTCGGTGATGTGTACGGCTCGATCTATGCGTTTACCGCAGACGGTTTCTCGATGCGTCAGTTACGTGACTACGTCGAGAAGGTTCGCGCCGACATCCGTGACGTGCCCGGCCTTGGCAAAGTCGAGATGATCGGTCAGCAGGACGAAGTGGTGTACCTGAACTTCTCGACACGCAAACTCGTGGCACTGGGCATTGACCAGAGCCAGGTGGTGCAAAGCCTGCAATCGCAGAACGCGGTGACACCTGCCGGGGTGATCGAAGCCGGGCCGGAGCGGATTTCGGTGCGTACCTCCGGGCAGTTTGCTTCCGAGAAGGATCTGGCTGCCGTCAATCTGCGCATCAATGACCGTTTTTACCGTCTGAGCGACATTGCTGACATCACCCGTGGCTACACCGATCCGCCCAAGCCGCTGTTCCGCTTCGATGGCAAACCGGCGATCGGCCTGGCCATCGCGATGCAGAAGGGCGGCAACATCCAGTCGTTCGGCAAGGCGCTGCATGAGCGTATGGACGCTACAACGGCGGAGCTGCCAGTCGGCATTGGCGTGCACAAGGTATCGGATCAGGCCGAGGTGGTGAACAAGGCCGTGGGCGGCTTCACCAGCGCGTTGTTCGAGGCGGTGATTATCGTGCTGTTGGTCAGCTTCGTCAGCCTTGGGTTTCGCGCAGGGTTGGTGGTCGCGTGTTCGATTCCGCTGGTACTGGCGATGGTGTTTGTATTCATGGAATACAGCGGCATTACCATGCAACGGATTTCCCTCGGCGCGCTGATCATCGCCCTCGGCCTGCTGGTGGATGACGCCATGATTACCGTGGAAATGATGGTCACACGGCTGGAAATGGGTGAATCCAAGGAGCAGGCGGCCACGTACGCCTACACCTCGACAGCGTTCCCGATGCTCACCGGTACGCTGGTGACCGTGGCCGGCTTTGTGCCGATCGGTTTGAACAACAGCTCGGCGGGGGAATACACGTTCACGCTGTTTGCTGTCATCGCCGTGGCGATGCTGGTGTCGTGGGTGGTTGCCGTTCTGTTTGCGCCGGTGATCGGCGTGCACATTCTGAGCGCCAACATCAAGCCCAAATCCGAAGAGCCGGGTCGCATAGGCCGGGCATTCAACGGCAGCATGCTCTGGGCCATGCGTCATCGGTGGCTGGCGATTGCCATCACGGTTGGGTTGTTCGCCGCGTCGCTGTTCTCCATGCAGTTCGTGCAGAACCAGTTCTTCCCGTCTTCGGACCGCCCGGAAATTCTGGTCGACCTGAACCTGCCGCAGAGCGCCTCGATCAACGAAACGCGCAAGGTGGTTGATCGTTTTGAAGCGAGCCTCAAGGACGACCCGGACATCGAGCGCTGGAGCACCTACATTGGCCAAGGCGCGTTGCGTTTCTACCTGCCACTCGATCAGCAACTGGAAAATCCGTTCTACGCCCAGCTGGTCATTGTCAGCAAAGGCCTGGAAGAGCGTGGCGCGT
This sequence comes from Pseudomonas syringae KCTC 12500, assembly GCF_000507185.2. Taxonomy (NCBI): domain Bacteria; kingdom Pseudomonadati; phylum Pseudomonadota; class Gammaproteobacteria; order Pseudomonadales; family Pseudomonadaceae; genus Pseudomonas; species Pseudomonas syringae. Next base: position 2,107,165 of record NZ_AYTM02000002.1, on the reverse strand, counting down.
TGACTGCCCGTCTGCAAAAACGCCTGCGTGATGACTTCGTCGGCATCGGGTCGTATGTACAGGCGCTGGAAATGGGCCCGCCGGTGGGTCGTCCGTTGCAGTATCGCGTCAGCGGCGAGAACATCGACAAGGTGCGTCAGCACGCCATCGAGCTGGCCACGCTGCTCGACCACAACCCGCATGTGGGCGAAGTGATCTACGACTGGAACGAGCCGGGCAAGGTCCTGCGCATCGACATCAATCAGGACAAGGCCCGGCAGTTGGGGCTGTCGTCGGAAGACGTCGCCAAGCTGATGAACAGCGTGGTCAGTGGTTCTACCGTGACTCAGGTGCGCGATGATATCTATCTGATCAATGTGGTCGGGCGTGCCGAAGATGCCGAGCGCGGCACACCGGAAACCCTGCAGAACCTGCAAATCGTGACACCGACCGGCACGTCGATCCCGCTGCTGGCGTTTGCCACGGTCGGTTACGAGCTGGAGCAGCCATTGGTCTGGCGCCGCGATCGCAAGCCGACCATCACCGTGAAAGGCGCCGTCCGCGACGCGATTCAGCCAACTGATCTGGTCAAACAGCTGCAACCGGAAATCAACAAGTTTGCCGCAGGCCTGCCGGTCGGCTACAAGGTGGCAACCGGCGGTACGGTCGAAGAAAGCAGCAAGGCACAGGGGCCGATTGCCAGCGTTGCGCCGCTGATGTTGTTTCTCATGGCGACGTTCCTGATGATTCAGTTGCACAGCATTCAGAAGATGTTCCTGGTAGCCAGTGTGGCGCCTCTGGGGCTTATCGGTGTGGTGCTGGCGCTGATCCCGACGGGGACGCCACTGGGGTTCGTGGCGATTCTCGGGGTGCTGGCGCTGATCGGCATCATCATCCGCAACTCGGTGATTCTGGTGACCCAGATCGATGCCTATGAAAAAAGCGGTTATCTGCCGTGGGACGCCGTGGTCGAAGCCACCGAGCATCGTCGTCGTCCGATCCTGTTGACGGCGGCAGCGGCCAGCCTGGGCATGATTCCAATCGCCCGGGAGGTGTTCTGGGGGCCGATGGCCTACGCCATGATCGGCGGCATCATCATCGCCACGCTGCTGACCTTGCTGTTCCTGCCCGCGTTGTATGTGGCCTGGTATCGCATCAAGGAACCGACCGACGAACAGCGTCGCGAAGCGGCTGACAAGGATGACGGGGAGCACGCGCAGCCGGCGCATTGAGGTCGGCGTGCCCTGCCGCTTGTGATCAGGAGGTAGGGTGCTTACGTGGCTATCAATCTTGCTCGCCATCGTCCTCGCCATCTACCTCGGCAAGGGACAGACTGAGGTTAGCGAACCGTACAGGGCCGTACAGCGGGACCAGCAATGAGTTTGAGAACGAGAAGCGAGACGTGTCAGAAGGCGCCGATAGATTTACGAAGCATTTTTCAAGCTCTTCTCCGAACGGAATGTCGCCTGAAAAATGTTCCCATTCCTGAGTGGCGAGGCCTATGACCGGTGTGAGATTCAGCGCGCCCTCTGAATTGTAGCCACCCACAGCTATCACAAAGAGCACCTTGTCAATGTCCAGGTCTGCGCTAAGCATATCGAACTCTATATGCAGGGTAGGAGCGGGCAGTTGAGCGATGAACTGACTTACGGTCACTCCAGTATTCAGTTTGATGCTCTGACCCTTGCCTCCGGGCGAAGGCTCGAACTCAGGATCGAAGCCCTCCGGCGCTGCCCAGTACTTGAGATCGTCGATGAAATTGCCGTTTTTCAAGAATTCGGTCGCCATGATCAGTTCCTTTGATCGGTTCAGATGGATTCCATTGCCAGCTGCCTGCGCAGATGGCCGCAAGTCCATCCTAAGGCGCGCGAGCTCCTCGGCGATACTGTCAGAAGTAGCAGTTCACAGCGCCGCACATCACTGACGCCGCCAGACACTCGCCAACCACGGCTGCTGTTCCCTCGGCAAGCCGGCGGGGCGGTAGTAATGCTCCAGTTCGACAAAACCGGCTTCGGTCAGCAATTCGCGCCATGATTCCAGGTCGTGATAAGCGCCGTAACGCTCGCCGTTCCAGCCTTCCTGATTCTCACCGCGCGGGTTGGAGCTGAACAGTACACCGCCCGGTTTGAGCGTGGCATGCAGCTGACGCAGGACGCGCGGCAGCTCCTGTTTGGGGATGTGGAACAGCACCGCGTTGGCGAAGAGGCCATCGAAGCGGCCGTGCGGCAGGTCGAGTTCGAGGAAGTTCTGCTGCAGCACTTCGCAACCGGTCTCGGCACGGGCCATCTCGGCGAAACGTTCGGAGCCGTCGAGTCCGACCGCCACATGGCCCATCGCGGTAAACGCTTTCAGGTCGCGGCCCGGCCCGCAGCCAAAGTCGAGAATCTGCCAGGGTGCCGGCCCTTCGATATGCCGCAGCAGGGCGTCGATATTCTGGCTGACGTCGTGGTCGCGGGTGCCTTCGCGGAAGTCGTCGGCCACGCTGTTGTAATTGCCGAGGGTCGCGGCGGTGATCTGCGCAAGGGTCTGTGGGTCGAGTTTCATCAAGGGCGGTCCGGTAAAGGAAGACCGCCAATATACCCTCGCTGCGTTGCGGCTGTTTAGCGCCTGTCGAAGCTGCGTGCCAATCGGTCGCCGCCCAGTTGCACCAGCGCTACGACCGCAACCAGCAAGACGATCACTGTCAGCATCACCTGCGTGTCGAAGCGTTGATAGCCATAGCGATAGGCAATATCGCCCAATCCGCCTGCACCGATGGCACCGGCCATGGCCGATGAGTTGATCATGGTCACCAGGGTAATGGTGAAGCCACCGACGATACCGGGGCGCGCTTCCGGCAGCAGCACATGCCAGATGATGTGCCAGCGCCGACAGCCCATCGCCTGCGCGGCCTCGACCAAACCATGATCGACCTCGCGCAGGCTCACTTCGGCGATCCGCGCAAAGAACGGCGTGGCGGCAATGGTCAGCGGCACGACGGCTGCCCATACGCCATAAGTGGTACCGACGATCATCCGCGTGAACGGAATCAGCGCGACCATCAGGATCAGAAACGGAATCGAGCGAAACAGGTTCACGAAGCCGCCCAGCACCCGGTTGATCCCCGGTGCTTCGTAGATGCCGCCTTTGGAGCTGGTCACTAGGATCACTGCCAGCGGAATGCCCAGCAGCAGTGCGATCAATGACGACACACCGACCATCAGAAATGTGTCGAGGGTGCCTTGCAGCAAGCGATCAACCCACATAACCCAATACCTCCGCGCGTGGCGCCAGTGTGCGGGCGCGTGCCAGTAGCTCGTCCCGGCTGTGCGGCGAGCCGGCAACCGACAGAATGAGATGCCCGATGGCCCGCTCCTGAATCCGCTCGACGCCGCCCTGCAGCAATTGCACCTTGCCGCCCAGCGCGGCAAACAGCGCGGCCAGATCCGGCCCTTCGTCACTGACACCGGTAAAATGCACGTCCAGCAGCAGGGCCGCATCGGGTCGTTGCGGCTGATCGCTCAGGCGCTCGGCCCACTCTTTCGGCAGCCCGGTTTGCAGGGGCGCCAGCAAGGTTTTGCTGACCTCGTGCTGCGGGTCGCCAAACACCTGCCATACCGGCCCCTGCTCGACGATTCGCCCCTGTTCCAGCACCACGACGCGGTGGCAGATATCACGGATCACCGCCATTTCATGGGTGATCAGCACGATGGTCAGGCCCAGGCGCTGGTTGATCTCGCGCAGCAGGCCGAGGATCGACTGGGTGGTTTCCGGGTCCAGCGCCGAAGTGGCTTCGTCGCACAACAGTATCGCCGGGTCGTGCACCAGCGCGCGGGCGATGCCGACACGCTGTTTCTGCCCGCCGGACAGTTGCGCGGGGTACGCCTTGTGCTTGTCCTGCAAACCCACCAGTTCCAGCAACTGGGCGACCTTGCGCGCGCGTTGCGCCTTGGGCACGCCGGCGACCTTGAGCGGCAGTTCGACGTTCTGCCAGACGGTCTTGGCCGACATCAGGTTGAAGTGCTGGAAGATCATGCCGATGCGTCGGCGCAGCTCCACCAGCTTGTTTTCGTCGAACTCGCCGATGTCCACCTGATCGATCAGTACGCGACCGCTGCTCGGTTGTTCAAGGCGGTTGATGGTGCGGATCAACGAGGATTTGCCTGCGCCGCTGCGGCCGATGATGCCGAAGATCTCGCCGCGCTGGACGGCCAGGTCGATATTGCCCAGCGCCTCCACCGGGCCTTGCTTGCCGTGATAGGTCTTGCCCAGGTTGATGAAGCGCACATGCGCGCGATTCAGCTCCGGATGCAGCTCGGCCTGCTGTGCACGTTGACCTGCGCCTGCTGTGTCGAGTGGCCGTTGGCGTTGCGCGGTCGCGGTCATTCTTTCCACCCGGCCTGGTAAAGCTTGCCGTTGACCTTGTCCAGTGAGGCGCGGACGACCGGCGAGTGCTGGTAAATGTCGACGAATTTCGCCAGCCGCGGGTCATCCTTGTGATCAGGCTTGATGACGAACTGAATCACGTATTCCGGGTGGTCCAGACCGTCGAAGAGGATCGCCGAGTCGGCGGGAAAGGTCTTGGCCAGACGGATGTAGGCGGGGTAGCCCTGCACCAGATCGGCATCGTCGTAGGCTCGCACCAGTTGCACGGCTTCGACCTGGATGAGCTTGAGTTTTTTCGGGTTGGCCGTGATGTCTTCTTCGGTGGCCTTGTAACCAACACCTTCCTTGAGCGTGATCAGCCCTGCCTTGGCCAGCAGTTGCAGGCCGCGTCCGCTATTGATCGGGTCATTGGCGATGGCCACTGTGGCGCCGGTCGGCAGATCATCGAAGCTTTTGTACTTTTTCGAGTACAGGCCTACGTTGTTGATGATCCCCGGTGCGTAAGGCACCAGACCGAAGCCGGCGGCGTCGTTGGCGTTGGTCAGGAACGGGATGTGCTGAAAGTAGTTCACGTCGATATCGCCGGCAGCGAGGCTGACATTGGGCGCGATCCAGTCGGTGAACTCGACCAGCTCGACCTTCAGGCCCTGCTTGCCAGCCTCTTCGACAGCGGCTTCGAGCGGTATGGCGAAGGCTGCCGTGGTCCCGACTTTCAGGGGTTTATCGTCGGCGTAAGCGGTCAGGGTCAACAGACCGAGGGCCAGTGCAGCGAGGGTTTTGCTCATGATGCGGTCCTTTTAAAAATCCCTAAGTCTCGTCCCCACGCCTTGTGCTTATTGCTCCCACAAGACCTGTGTACAACGCCAAGCGCTTCAGCGTGGGGGCGCATGTCGTCATCAAATACGGCGGCGTGCCGTCCCCGGCAGCGCCTCGGTCCTGTGGGAGCGAGCTTGCTCGCGAATAGGCCAGTGCAGACACAAAAAACAGGGCGTCTGGACAATCGCTTTCGCGAGCAAGCTCGCTCCCACAAAAACCTGTGTACAACGCCAAGCGCTTCAGCGTGGGGGCGCATGTCGTCATCAAATACGGCGGTGTGCCGTCCCCGGCAGCGCCTCGGTCCTGTGGGAGCGAGCTTGCTCGCGAAGAGGCCAGTGCAGACACAAAAAAACAGGGCGTCTGGACAATCGCTTTCGCGAGCAAGCTCGCTCCCACAAAAACCTGTGTACAACGCCAAGCGCTTCAGTGTTGGGGCGCATGTCTTCAGCAAATATGTCGGTGTGCCGCCCCCGCATGCCGTTCCGGTAAACGGTCGGTGCCTTGCGGAAACAGTTTTTTGCGCAAGCTGCCGTCCTGGTAAGCGGTCTTGTATGAGCCCCGGCGTTGCAGCTCCGGGATCACCAGGTCAATGAAATCCTCGTAACTTTCCGGGGTGACGATGCGGGTCAGGTTGAAGCCGTCCAGGCCGGTTTCGTCGATCCAGGATTCCAGTTCGTCGGCGACCTGTTCGGGCGAGCCGATCAAGGTGATGTAACGGCCGCCCAAGGCGTGCTGGTCGAGCAGTTTCTGGCGCGTCCAGTCGTTGTTTTTCAGGTTTTTGGTCGCGGACTGAATCGCGTTGTTTTTCACGTACTGAATGGGTTCGTCCAGTTCGTATCGGGAAAAATCGATGCCTGTAGACGCAGCGAAGTGCGCCACGCCGGCTTCGGCGCTGGCATGGCGGCGGTATTCGGCGTGTTTCTCCCGAGCCAGTGCTTCGGTGGCCGCGACGATCACGTTCAGGCCCATGAACACCTTGATGTCCTCCGGATTGCGCCCGGCCTGCACGGCACTGGCGCGCACCTTGTCGACCTGCTCGCGGGTCGCTGCCTTGTTCTGCCCGCTGATGAACACGCATTCGGCGTTCTGTCCGGCAAACTGCAGGCCGCGCTCCGAACTGCCGGCCTGAAACAGCACCGGCGTGCGTTGCGGCGACGGCTCGCAGAGGTGATAACCCTCGACCTGATAGAACTCGCCCTGATGCCTGACCTTGTGGACCTTGCCCGGCTGGGCGTAGACGCGCTGTTCGCGGTCGTTGATCACGGCATCGTCTTCCCAACTGCCTTCCCAGAGCTTGTACAGCACCTCCAGGTACTCGTCGGCCTGATCGTAACGGCGGTCATGTTCGTTCTGCTCGCTGAGGCCCATGGCCCGCGCCGCGCTGTCGAGGTAGCCGGTGACGATGTTCCAGCCCACCCGGCCACGGCTCAGGTGATCCAGCGTCGACATGCGCCTGGCAAACAGATAGGGCGCGTCGTAGGTCAGGTTGGCGGTCAGGCCGAAGCCCAGATGTCTGGTGACCCCGGCCATGGCCGAGACCAGCAGCAGCGGATCGTTGACCGGCAACTGGATCGCCTCCTTGAGGGTGACGTCCACCGAGTTCTGATAGACGTCATACACGCCCACGATGTCGGCGATGAACAGGCCGTCGAACAGTCCGCGTTCCAGCAGTTTCGCCAGGTCAGTCCAGTATTCCAGGCTGTTGAATTGCGTCGAGGTGTCCCGTGGATGGGTCCACAGGCCATGGTTGATATGGCCGATGCAGCTCATGTTGAACGCGTTGAGGAGGATCTTTTTACGCGCCATCAGATCGTCCCTCGCAAGGGAGGATTAGTGTCGTTGAGGTAGTAATTGCCGATGGCATGAAACTTCCAGCGTACCGGGTCGTGCAGCGTATGAACGCGCGCATTGCGCCAGTGGCGATCCAGGCCGTGTTCGGCCAGTGTGGATTGACTACCCGCCAGTTCGAACAGCGTGCTGCCGGCTGCCAGGGAAATCTCCGTACTGATGGCGCGCGCTTCGGCCACGGCGATCGACGCAGCGGCGACATTCTCGGCATTGCTGTCGGCCTGAGCGACATCCAGAAACTCACCAGCGCGCTCAAGCAGTGCTTCGGCGGCATGCAGGCGAATACCCAGCTTGCCGAAGCTGTGCAGCGTCAACGGGTCGTCCACAGCCTTTTCGATACCCGAATCGATCCATGGCCGGGTACGCGTCTGCACGAACGCCAGGGCGTCCTCGAAGGCAGCACGGGCAATACCGGTGTCGATCGCGGCGTGGAGAATCTGCGCCAGCGGCCCGACCGTGGTGGGGCGCTGGAAGGCGCTCTGGAACGGCACGACATCGCGGGCGCTGACATGCACATTGTCGAACACCACCGAGCCACTGCCCGTGGTGCGCTGCCCGAAACCGCTCCAGTCATCGATGACACTGAGACCCTCGCTGTCGTGCGGCACGAACACCAGTTGCTGCACACCCTCGTCGTCAACGACCGAGGTGGGAATACGTTGCGCATACAGCGCGCCGGTGGCGTAGAACTTGCGGCCGTTGATGCGATAACCGTCCCCGTCGCGGCTCAGGCGAGTGGTGCGGTCATGTGCGGTTCTGGTCCCCAGTTCGGCCAGCGCATTGCCGAAGCGTACGCCTGCCAGTGCCTCGGCGTACAAGCGCGCCTGCTGTTCCGGACTGCCGTTCACACGCAGCACTTCCAGAGCGTAAAAATGGTTTTGTGGAATCTGGCCCAGCGAGCCATCGGCTTCGGAAATCAGCTGGATCACCTTGGCCAGGGTGATGTTGGAAACACCCGCGCCGCCAAAGGCTTGCGGCACACTGATGCCCCACAGACCGGACTGGCTGAACAGCTCGAGTTCGGCATGCGGCAAACGGCGCTCGCGATCGCGATGTGCGCTGTCGGTTTTCAATTGCAGGGCCAGTTCGCGGGCTATATGCAGGGCCTGAGCGTCACTGGTGATCAGCGCTGCGTTATCGCGCGCTTTTGGGTTGGAACTCATGAAGGGTGTTCTCCAGTGGTCTGGTTCAGATCCAGGAATGGCGAGCAGGCAGGGTGCCGTTCAAATGCCAGGTGCCGACCGCGTGGTATTTCCAGCGCACCGGGTCATGCAGGGTGTGGACGCGTGCGTTGCGCCAGTGGCGATCAAGATTGAACTCGGCCAATGTCGCGCGGCTGCCTGCCAGTTCGAACAGCTTCTCGCTGGCCAGCAGCGAGATCTCGGTGGTCAGTACCTTGGCTCGCGCCACCGCGATGGAGGCGCGGGCTGCCGAGTGCTCATCGATAGACGCAGCGCTGATCTCGTCGAGCTCCTGGCCCGCCTTGCGCAGCAGGGCTTCTGCCGCGTGCAGTTCGAGTTTCAGCTTGCCGATGTCGGCGATCACGTAGAGGTCATCGCTGGCGCGCTCGACGTTGGCGTCGATCCATGGACGGGATTTCTCGCGTACAAAAGCAATCGCATCGTCGATGGCGCCGCGCGCGATACCCGCGTCGATCGCGGCCTGGATCAGTTGCGAAACCGCGCCCTGAATGTTCGGCGTCAGTGACAGGCGCCAGTTATCGACCACCAGCGCAGCGTCCACCGGCACGTTGTCGAGCAGTACCGTGCCGCTGGCGGTGGTGCGCTGGCCAAAGCCCGACCAGTCATCAACGATGCGCAGGCCCGGAGTGCCACGCTGGACGAAGGCCATTATCTGCCGCCCCTGGTCATCCAGCGCCTTGACCGCAACCCAATGTGCGAACAACGCACCCGTGGAGTAGAACTTCTGTCCGGTGATGCTCAGACGGTCACCGTTGGTGGTGATCCGTGCCTTGAGTTCCAGGGTATTTTTGGTGCCACGCTCGGGCCCTGCGTTGCCGATGCGCCAACCGTTCAGCACGCTCTGGAACAGCGTTTTCTTCTGCTGCTCGGTGGCGCTGCTCTGCAGCAAGTGCAGAATGCCGAACTGGTTTTGCGGAATCTGTCCCAGTGCCGGGTCGGCAGCAGAAATGATCCTGAAGACTTCGGCTACCGTGACGAACGACACTTGCGGGCCGCCGTACGCGCGCGGGATGGAAATACTGCCCAGTCCACTGCGGGTGAACTGTTCGATTTCAGCCCATGGCAAGGCGCGTTGTCTGTCGCGATTGGCGGCATTGATCTGCGCGGCCGCCGCCAGGTCGTGGGCTGCTGCAATGGCTTGCGCGTCGTTTTGCAACACGGTGGCCTTCAGCAGGCGGGGGGCAACGTCAGGTTCTTGTGGAGCCTCGACGCGGTGGGTCGCTACCGTTGCCGGATCAGACTCGCGTCGCTCACCGTCAATCGATACGACCCTGGGTTTATCCACAGGGGTAGTTGTGAAAGGGACCATCGGAACCTCGTAGCAGTAGGCCGCATCAGGTGCGGCTGGAAAACATCACGATGTCCGGTGGTCCGGTGCATATACCCTAAGCGTGTATAAAAGTTTTTAAAACGTGCTTTTTGGAATAAGCATAGATGGTTATTGTCAGTCGCCAATGCCTGTTTATGTACTCACCTTGCGTAACGCAACCTGTTAGACGCCTGCGCAGAAGCAAGTGTGGATGAAACATGGCGTATGCCGAAGCGACGTCGAACTTTCTTACCCGCGTGGCCAATGTTTAAGACACGTAATGAGCGTGAATAAATAACGCTGCGTTTTTAGAGTGTTCCGTGCGGTGCTGTCCATTGAACAGTATCGTGGAGTGACGCGGTTTATCCGACTGGCCATCGTCAGGTATTCAATGCCCCAACGGTTGGATCTTTATTATCCGGGGCGGTGCCCAAAGCGAGTTGTTGCCCACCCGGTCGATGACACAGTAACTCACTTCCAGCCGTTGCTCGTCTCCGCCTTCGTGTATCAACTCAGGCGGTACAACCAAATCGACCGGCTCACCGACATCGTCGGCGGTGAGCGGCGGCAGGTCCATACGCAGATCGCCCCAACGTATGGTGATCTCGTCGTGAACAGCCATGTTCAGATAAGGCTCGATGGTCATCGGCAAGCCGCCCTCCAGGTGTCTGCGCGAAAGGCCGTGGCGCATGACCGATGGCGCCACATAGAGTGGCGCCAGCCCCTGGTTTTCTTCCGTATTGGCGCTGACCAGCTGTCCTCCCGGTGCGTTGAGCTTGACCCATAGCTTGCGGCAGGGCGAGGTCACGGGTACTCCGCCTATCTTCATGACCCGGTAGTAGGTTCTCGCCTTGCCATTCTGCAGAAAGCTTTCCGGCACACGTAGGATGACCGGCTTGCCGACGTCGGATGCCTTCAAAATTGTTGACGCGACGTAACAACCGTCCCAAAACAGTTCGATCAGATCGCCTTCTTCCATGCTGCCGTAGGGATCAACATGAACAACGAGTTGAGAGGCGTTCCTCACGCCTATGCCATGCCGGCTCGCCAGCGGTACAGAAGGGATCGGCAAGCTCAGGGGGTGGGCGTTGCAAGTGCTTTGATTCATGTCGGGGTGCTCCTGATAATCAATAGTTCAAGTAAAGAATCGTCATAAGTTGTCATGTTCAAGTAATAAAGTGTGCGGTTCAGGCAGGGGGATAAGTACCTTAAATATCCAAGTTATGGCAAACATTACAAACGGTATGAATTGTGTACTTGAAACTTTGATGTCTCACTGGAATGAGTGAAGTAGGTGAGCTAATGGGCTTTGCGGGCACTTGTCAATGTGCGGAGTGCATTTAAGGCTTGTTTACTTGAAAACCGGATACTTCCTACGCTGTATGTTTGGAACCGTTGACTCCTCACTAAACAACTGTCCTACCACAAAGTATCAATGGCAACAGACTGTAACCGACGGGATTAAGGCTGTAAGGGAACGTCTGGCAAGACGGGCACGCAACGGCGCAGCCGGCTACGGATCAGGGCGCAGAACGGACGTACGCTAATTTTATTATTTCGATGATTTTTCGGAAAATTACGCGGGAATTCAGCAAGGATATTGAACGATCAATCCTCCCAGAAATGTAAGAAAAAAGCAGCGCGACTGAATACACGCTGCTTTTTGCGCAGGCTGATCTTCCTGATCAGGAGCGGGTACGCTCAAGAAACTGCCTTGTGCGTTCTTCTTTCGGGTTGGCAAACAGCGCTTTGGCTTCGCCTTGCTCCACGATCACTCCCTTGTCGATGAAGATCACCCGGTTGGCGACGTCCCGGGCAAAGCTCATCTCGTGAGTGACGATGACCATGGTGCGGTTCTCTTCAGCCAGAGCGCGAATGGTGGTCAGCACCTCGCCGACCAGTTCCGGGTCCAGGGCCGAGGTCGGCTCGTCGAACAGGATCACTTGCGGCTCCATCGCCAGCGCCCGTGCAATCGCCACGCGCTGTTGCTGCCCGCCGGAAAGGCGTCGCGGGTAAGCGTCTTCCTTGCCGCTCAGGCCTACCTTGGCGAGCAGCTTTCTGCCCAGCGCCTCGGCGGCTTCGCGGGCCACCTTCTTGACCACCACCGGGCCTTCGATGACATTTTCCAGTGCGGTGCGATGCGGAAACAGATTGAAGTTCTGAAACACGAACCCGACCTGCTGACGCAACTGGCGGATCAACCCCTGCTGCTGGTTCATGGAGCGAGTGCCATCAATCTCGATGTCACCGACCTTGATTCTGCCACTGTCAGGGGTTTCCAGCAGGTTCAGGCAGCGCAGCAGGGTGGTCTTGCCCGAGCCACTGGGCCCGATGATGGCCACCACTTCCCCGGCTTCGATACGCAGATCAATGCCCTTGAGCACCTGATTGCCTTTGAATGCCTTGGTGAGTTTTTCAACCACTATCATGTGTCAGGTCTCCAGATCGTGCCGGTTGACCCTGGCTTCCAGCTTGTTTTGCAGGTGCGAGAGCGCCGTTGCAAGGATCCAGTAGATCAGTGCAGCGGCCAGGTACATGGTGAATATTTCGAAGGTGCGTGCGGTGATCAACTGCGCCTGACGGAACAGCTCCGGGACCTGGATAGTGGCTGCCAGCGCCGTGTCCTTGACCAGCGAGATAAAGCTGTTGCCCAGTGGCGGCAATGCGGTACGTGCGGCCTGCGGGAGGATCGCCCGACGCATGGTCTGCCAGCGGGTCATGCCGATACTGGCCGCTGCCTCCCACTGGCCGCGCTCCACCGAACTGATGGCCGCGCGCAGGATTTCGCAGGCGTAGGCGGCCATGTTCAGGGAAAAACCGATCAGTGCGGCGCTCAGCGGTTCGAGCTGGATACCCAGCTCCGGCAGGCCGTAATAAATCACGAACAGCTGCACCAGCAAGGGCGTGCCACGAAAGAACGACACGTAGATGCGGGCTATCCAGTTCACCGGTTTGATGCGCGAAAGGCGCATCAATGCCAGGCCGAAGCCCAGCAGCAAACCGAAAAACATCCCGCCAAGACTGAGGAATACCGTGTAGTACGCGCCCTTGAGCAGGAAGGGCGCGGAGTCCAGCGCGAGCTGAAGGCTCTCTTCAATCATTGGGTGACATCAGCGTTGAAGTACTTTTCCGACAGCTTCTTCAGCGTGCCGTCGGCACGCAGTTTGTCGATGGCCTTGTCGATGGCCGCCAGCAATTCAGGCTCGCCTTTACGCAGGGCAATGCCCGACTCCTGGCGGGAGAATGCGTCGCCCGCCGGGACGAGTTTGTTTTTTGTCTTGGCAGCCATTTCCAGAGCGGCCAGACGGTCAACGAGGATCGCATCAATACGACCGACACTCAGGTCCTGGATCTTGCTCGGGTCATCGTCATAGGTTTTGACGATTGCGCCCGGAACGTTCGCCTTGAGCCATTCCTCGTAGTTGGTGCCCAGACCCACGCCCACCTTCTTGCCGCTCAGGTCTTTGGCAGACTTGATGGTGTCTGCGTTCTTCTTCAGAACCAGCGCCTGGATGCCGGAAATGGTGTAGGGCTCGGAGAAGTCGTACTTCTTCTTGCGCTCGTCGGAAATGGTCACCTGGTTGATCACCACGTCCAGACGCTTGGAATCCAGAGCGGCCAGGATGCCATCCCATTTCGAAGGCTGGATCTTGGCCTTCACACCCAGTTCCTTGGCCAGCGCTTCGGAAAACTCTACTTCGAAGCCGGTGAGCTTGCCGCTCTTATCCACAAAGCTGAACGGTGGGTAAGTGCCTTCCAGGCCGACATTGAGCGTACCGCTGTCCTTGATTTTCTGCAGTTGCTCGCCAGCCATGGCTTGCCCGGCGATACCGGCACTGAGCATCAAGCCCATTGCCGAGAAAAGAAACGTACGACGAATAGCGGAAATGTTCATGCGAGCCCCTTGTTGGTATGGAAGTGTCTGGCCATTTTCTGACCCGACTCGAGCAACTTCGTGCTGATTATTCAGCTTTTTTTCAGGCAGTTACGTCAGGTGTAAGGTTAAGCGTTGTGGTCTGTCGGGCGCGACTATATAGCCATCTGCTTATGAGGAAAAATAACAAAAAAAGTTATTTTCCCTCTGGAAAGGCATAAAAGCCGCGTGGGCTAGAACGTCACTGGTCGAACGCATCCGGATAGGCAAACAGCGCTGGCGCACCGCCGGTGTGCAGGAAGATCAGCGGGCCGTCGTTGAAGCGTTGACGGCCAATGCCATCGAGCAGCCCGGACATGGCCTTGCCGGTATAAACCGGGTCGAGCAACAGCCCTTCGTGGCTGGCCACCAGCTTGATGGCTGACAGCGTGCCGGCGTTCGGTTCGCCGTACCGTGGGGCGAAATACTCATCCCACAGTTCGACCTTGAAGTGCTCAGGCAGCGCAACGCCGAGCAACTCTGCGGTGCGCTCGGCCAGGCCCTGCACCTTGGGCAGCTGTGCTTCTTCACTGCGCGATACGGTCACGCCGATGACCGGCAATTGCGGCAGTTCGTGAGCCAGTGCCAACGCCAGACCACTGTGCGTGCCGGCACTGCCGGAGGCCAGAACGACAGCCGCAAAATCGATACCGGTCTGTTTGATCTGCTCGGCCAGTTCCAGCCCGGCGCGCACATAACCCAGCGCACCTACCGGGCTTGAGCCGCCGATGGGGACCAGATAAGGCTTTTTGCCGCTGGAACTCAGGCGCGCAGCCAGGGCCTGGAGTTGCTCGTCGGCGTTGTCGAGGTTTTCCACCAGCTCTACCTTGGCATCGAACAGCTCCAGTAGCAGGCGATTGCCATTTTTCAGGTAACTGGGGTCTTCGGTGCCGATAGGGTTTTCCAGCAGCGCCACACAGCCAAGGCCCAGGCGCGCGGCCAGTGCAGCGGTCTGGCGGACATGATTGGACTGGATGGCGCCGGCGGTGATCAGTGTGTCGGCACCTTGGGCCAGCGCATCGGCGGCCAGGTACTCGAGTTTGCGCACCTTGTTGCCGCCCAGGGCCAGCGTGGTGGTGTCATCTCGCTTGATGTAGATATCACGATCTGCCCAGACCGACAGGCGCTCGAGCTTTTCCAGAGCCGTTGGCGCGCTGATCAGGTCCAGGCGATTGAAGCGGGCAAGCTGATTTTTGATCATGGTCGTCGATAAGCCGTGTAAAGAGTCACCGGACTATAGGCAGACGTTTCTCACACGGCAACTTATCTGTGCGCACGGCGCTCTTCGCGTATTCCGACAGAAATTGTTGTTTTTTTCGTCTGAATGTTTGCCGTAGAGTGGTAACAGCAGCGGCCCTTACTGTCGGTCGCCACCCTTCACATCAAGGAGAGTCAAGCGTGAGCGATATTCCAGAAGCGTCCGCCGACGGCCGCTCCAGCCATTGGCAGTTGCAGCGCATCGTCAGCCAGTTGCGTGGCGCGCGTGAAGACTGGCGGGCTCGCAACAGGCGGGTGAGCGGTGAGCACGGTGGACGTGAGCTGCCTTCGCGTGCGGCCATGGGCGAGATTCTTGAGGCCTTGAGCGGTGCACTGTTCCCGATGCGCCTGGGCCCGGTGGACCTGCGTGAGGAAAGCGAGGACTTCTATGTCGGCCATACGCTCGATGTGGCGCTCAATGCGCTGCTGGCTCAGGCCCGGCTTGAATTGCGCTACGTGGCCCATCAGCAGGGTGGTGACCTGAACAGCATCGATGCGCGAGCGCTGGAGCTGATCCAGGGTTTCGCCATGGCCCTGCCCGGTATTCGTCTGTTGCTGGATACCGACGTGCTGGCCGCCTATCACGGCGACCCTGCGGCGCGCAGTGTCGATGAAGTGCTGCTGTGCTATCCCGGCATTCTGGCGGTGATCCACCATCGGCTGGCGCATTATCTGTATCGCGCCGGTTTGCCGTTGCTGGCGCGTATCAGCTCGGAAATCGCTCATTCAGCGACCGGTATCGATATTCATCCGGGTGCGCAGATCGGCCCGAGCTTTTTCATCGATCACGGAACAGGCGTGGTCATTGGCGAAACCGCGATCATCGGCGAGCGGGTGCGGATTTATCAGGCCGTAACCCTGGGCGCCAAGCGCTTCCCGTCGGACGAGGACGGCCAGTTGCAGAAAGGTCATGCACGGCATCCGATCGTTGAAGACGACGTGGTGATCTACGCTGGCGCGACGATTCTGGGGCGTATCACCATCGGCAAAGGTTCTACAATCGGCGGCAATGTCTGGCTGACGCGCAGCGTACCGGCAGACTGCAACCTGACCCAGGCCAACCTGCTGCAACAGGACGACTGCAGCCGCAAGTAGTCTGCCTTTGCGTCAGATCACCTTCACCGCCCGGCCGATGAACTGAATCGGCCCGGTGGGTTTGCCGATTGGCGAGCCAGTGGATTTCTCCAGTGTCAGCTCGAACAACTGATTGGGTTGCAGCGGCGGCAGTTTATCCAGCGGCACATGCAGGCTCTCTCCCGGCTTGACCAGGCCAAGCGAAACCGGGCCTTGCCAGTCGTCACCCTTGGTCCAGAACTCCAGCGCCCTGTCGGCCGGAACCTCGAACACCCCCAGCGGGATAAGCTGTATTTCCTGCGAGTTACTGGCCTGCACGACCCAGCCGGGAGCCTTGTCCTGCGGTCCTACGAGGACCACCAGATAAGACGGTTGCGCCGGTGCGCGGGTCAGCAGCGTCATGCCCAGTACCAGCGAAGCAGCCAGGCCTGCTCCGGCGAGGCCGCGCCAGATCGACAGGTTGTCCCACCAGCGAACGCGAGGTTTTTGCGGCGTGCTGGCAGGCGTGGTCATGTCCAGCAGGTTACGTTCGATGCGATCCCACAGGCCAGGCGAGGGCGTCACCGGTTCGGCCAGCTCGGTCAGGGGCAGCAGACGCTGCTCCCAGGCATTGACGGCAGCCTGCAGGTCGGGCTCGCGCGACAGGCGACGCTGCACGTCGAGCCGCTTCTGCGCCGAGAGCGTGCCGAGTACATACTCGCCAGCCAACTCATGAATGTTGTCGTCTAAAGGCCGGGTCATCCCATGCACTCCCGCAAAGCCGTCAGGCTGCGCTTGATCCAGGCTTTGACCGTACCCAATGGCGCGCCAATTTTCTGCGCGATTTCCTGATGCGAATAACCGTCTACGTAAGCGTGAAAAATACAGTTTCGTCTTACTGGTTCCAGTTGCTCCATGCATGAAGTAATCCGTCCTGGATTGACCCGCCAATCGAAGGCATCGCCGATTTCCTGCCAGCCTTCCAGTGTCGCCTGTTCCTGATGATCTTCACTGCCGTCGTCTTCGACACGCACCTCGCGAGCCGTGTTGCGCAACGTGTTGAGCGCCAGGTGGCGGGTCACGCTGAAGATCCAGCCACGTGCCGAACCACGCGAGGCATCGAAGCTAGCCGCGTGGGACCAGACTTTCAGGAACGCGTCATGCACGATGTCTTCGGCCAGCGCGCGGTCACGCACCAAGCGCTGAGCGACGCCGAGCAACCGGGCGCTTTCCTGTTGATAGAGACGCTGCAAGGCCTGCTTTTCACCGCGAGCGCAGGCCTGCAACGTGGCTTCGTAATCAAAGAGAGATTCGTGCGAAGACAAGATGATCCGCCATCAATGGAAGACTACTGCCTCGTTGATATCACGAGGCTCCCGCCCAGCAGCATAGCTTAATGCTGAGCGGTCACCCGGTTAGTGATGGCTATCAGCTTGCGGTCCAGAACAGGTAGTCGGCCTGATACTTGACCACTTCCTTCGCGCCCTTGTTGCTCTCTGCGCAGGCTTTGGCCGGGGCGACGCCGCCTTTCAGGGCCACACGCTGAATGTACGTCACGCCGGTCATTGCGCCCTTGCCTTCGGCCGGGTTGGCCTTGACCAGCTGGTACGGCAGGTTGCCAGCGCTCGAAGGGGCCACGGCGACTTGAGTGCCGGTTATTTTGGAACCGTCTTTGGCTTCCCAGGTAGCAGGCGGGCCGTAGTAGGTGCCGACCTGTTTGCCGCTCTTGTCGTTGAGCACCGCTTTAGGGCCGACGAACGCCCACTCCATTTCGTTGGGCATGTTGGCCTTGGCGCGGCACTCGTAGGTGATCTCGCCCACCCCGGTGGTTTGCATGCCGACCTTGTTGCCAGCCGGCACACGGACGCTTTCGGGGAGGTCGGTCTGAGCCATGGCAACAGATGACAGGCAAGTGAAGGCCAGAGTGGTACCAGCAAGGCAGAGCAAGCGTTTTGCGTTCATGCAGAAATCTCCAGAAGGTTTGACCGCGCTCAGCAACTCGAAGTGGCTGCTGAATGTACTACCCGCGAGAAACCCATCTGGATGCAGTGATTTGAAAATATTTTTTCAGGCCCGACTGAAACGGCTGCGCAGCAACACAATTCCGGCAATCGCGGCCAACCCCGAGCCGATCAGTACGCCGACCTTCACCTCGTCGATCAGGTGTTGCGAGCCGGGGAACGCCAGGTTGCCGATGAACAGGCTCATGGTGAAACCGATGCCGCACAGAATCGCCACGCCGTACAGTTGCACCCAGTTGCTGCCCTCCGGCAATACTGCCAGCCCGGCGCGGATGGCCAACACGGCGGCGAGAAACACGCCGATCTGCTTGCCCACGAACAGTCCCAGCGCAACGCCCAGTGGCACAGGATCGATCAGGTTGCCCAAGGTGATGCCGGCCAGCGACACGCCAGCGTTGGCAAAACCAAAGATCGGCACCACGGCGAAGGCCACCCAGTAGTGCATCTTTTCTTCGAGGAACAGCAGGGGCGAGCGGGCTTCTTCCTCGGGCTTGCCCATCGGGATGCACAGCGCCAGGGCGACACCGGCCAGCGTGGCATGCACACCCGATTGCAGGACGAAGAACCACAGCAGCGCGCCGAGCAGCAGATAAGGCAGCAGACGGCGCACGTTCAAACGATTCATGACGATCAGCACCGCCAGCGTCACGAAGGCGGCGGCCAGCATCGGCAGGTTCAGACCGGAGCTGTAGAAGAAGGCGATGATCGTCACGGCGCCCAGATCGTCGAGGATCGCCAGCGCGGCCAGAAACACCTTCAGCGAGGTCGGCACCCGATTGCCCAGCAGCGACAGCACGCCGAGGGCAAAGGCGATGTCGGTAGCTGCCGGGATCGCCCAGCCGCTCAGGGTCTGCGGATTGCCCCAATTGATCGCGATGTAGATCAGCGCAGGCACCAGCATCCCGCCTGCGGCTGCAAAGCCGGGCAGGGCGCGTTGCCCCCAAGTCGCCAGACCACCGGCGAGGACTTCACGTTTGATTTCCAGGCCGACCATCAGGAAGAAGATCGCCATCAGCCCGTCGTTGATCCACAGCTCGACTGAGAGGCCCAGCCAGACGCTGTGCAGGATCGAGAAATAGCCGGCAGACAGAGGCGAGTTGGCAACGATCAATGCCGCCAGCGCAGCGGCCATCAACACGATGCCGCCGGCTGATTCGGAGGCGAGGAAGCCGGCGAGGATGGCAATGCCTCTGGGCGTTTCCCGGTTCGGAACTTGAGTCATGGTCGTCCTTGAACGAAAAGCTGTTTTTATCAGATGTGCAGATAAGCGCTTACTGGCCTGTGGCGGTGAGCTCGATCAGGCAGCAACGGCTGGCGCGAGGTGATTGCAGTTCGACTTCAAGCAAACCGCCAGCGTTGTCCACCTGAGCGCAATCGTGTTTGCCGAGGACTTCCCACGGCTGACTGTCGACGCTGATCGCCACTTGCTCGGCCATGCTGAACAGCACCAAGGTGCTGGCTGAACTGAACAGGCGTTGCGGGTGACGCACGTCTATCCAGTGCAGGCGTGCAGTGTAGCGGTGTGGGGCATAAATCAGGTTGAAATCGCGAATCGGCCCGTCCAGCATGGTGCAATTGACCTGGCTGTCACCGCTGAATGCAAACGGGTCCGATGGCAGCAGCGGACGACTGCTCAGCCCATCCACGTCCAGCGTCATGCCCGCGCCCTGAAGGACCGTGATGATGCGCTGATAACCGGCAAACACCGAAAAACCGCCCGAGGTCTCAATGTCGGCAATCGACAGCCGCCATCCGAAGCCGTCCAGGTCCTGGCCTGCGTCGCGAGCGATTTCTTCCGTGCTGCCTCCGCCGTTCTTCCACGGCATGCGCGGGTAGTCGACGGCGCGCAAAATGCGGGTCTGGCTCATTTGGTAAAGCGTCCTTCCAGGCGGTGGCGGGAGCCGGGGTGGATCAGGCGCGCGGCGGTGACAGGCTGACGGCCTGACCAGGTACGGCGGCGAATCAGCAGGCAGGGTTCTCCCGCCTCTATCTGCAACAGCCTGCATTCATCGGCTTCGGCGAGAATCGCCTCGACCACATGCTCGCCTTCGGTGAGCGGCGCAACCTGCGAGAGGTAGGCGTAAGGCGTCTGCAGGGTAAAGTCCTGCCGGAGGTAGTCCGGAGCGACCTGGGCGTTCACGAAGCGGTCCTCGATCTGCACCGGGATGTCGTTCTCGTAATGCACGATCAACGAGTGGAAGACCCGCTGGCCTTCACGCATGTCCAGCGCCAGGGCGCGCTCGGAGCCAGCGGCTTCCTCCTTGAGGACCATAACCTTGCAGGTATGGCGATGGCCACGCGCGGCGATCTCGTCGGCAATGTTGTGCACTTCGAACAGCGCCGACTGGCTCTTGGGTTCGGCGACAAAGGTGCCGACGCCCTGCATGCGTACCAGCAGGCCCTCGGCGGTCAGCTCGCGCAGTGCCCGGTTTATGGTCATGCGGCTGAAGCCCAGTTGCGTCACCAGTTCGCTTTCCGACGGCACACGGTGGTGCGGCGGCCAGGTGCCGTTCTGGATTTGCAAGGCGATCATCTGTTTCACGCGGGCGTACAAGGGTGCAGGACTTTCGCCCATCTGGGCTGCCAGGGAAGAAGCGGCGGGCGGAGTCGACACGTGGGAGTCCTTGTTGTTCGAGACGGTGTTTTCGAGAGCATTCAGACGCTGCAAAGCGTCCACGCTAACCATTAACCAGCTGCTCGGCAAGCATGCAGACGGTTTACCGGTCACTCAAACGTCTGTATATGTATATACAAATTACAGTGATGAGGTGTGAAGTCAATGTCAGCCTTCTTTGCCGAGCGCGCGTTACTCTCCGACGGCTGGGCCAGCAACGTTCGCCTGGAGGTCGGTCAGGACGGTATTTTGACCCGCGTCGAGGCCAATGCCGAGCAGCAGGGCGCCGAGAAGGTTCACGGGCCTTTACTGCCTGGCATGCCGAACCTGCACTCCCACGCGTTCCAGCGCGCAATGGCCGGGCTGGCGGAAGTGGCGGGTAACCCTAACGACAGTTTCTGGACCTGGCGCGACCTGATGTATCGCCTGGTGGGGCGCATCAGCCCGCAGCAACTGGGCGTTATCGCTCGCCAGCTGTACATCGAGATGCTCAAGGGCGGCTACACCTCGGTTGCCGAATTTCATTACGTGCATCAGGACAGCGATGGCAAACCCTATGCCGACCCTGCCGAGCTCGCGCTGCAGATCAGCCAGGCAGCCGGTTCGGTCGGTATCGGCCTGACCTTGCTGCCGGTGCTGTACAGCCATTCCGGTTTTGGCGGGCAGGCGCCCAACGAGGGCCAGCGGCGTTTTATCCACAGCACCGACAACTATCTGGATCTGCAGGCTCGTTTGCGTCCGGTTCTGGCGGCTCAGTCTGCGCAGCAGCTGGGGCTGTGCTTCCACTCGCTGCGCGCGGTGACGCCGCAGCAGATCAGTGAGGTGCTGGCGGCCAGTGACCGGCAGTGTCCGGTGCATATTCATATCGCGGAGCAGCAGAAGGAAGTCGATGACTGCCTGAGCTGGAGTGGTCGACGCCCGCTGCAATTGCTGTATGAAAACGCGCCAGTGGATAACCGTTGGTGCCTGGTCCATGCGACCCATGCCGAGGCGGATGAAGTGGCCCTGATGGCGCAAAGCGGCGCGGTGGCAGGGTTATGCCTGACCACTGAAGCCAACCTCGGCGACGGGATCTTTCCGGCGGTGGACTACATTGCTCAGGGCGGTCGCTGGGGGATCGGTTCGGACAGTCACGTCTCGCTCAGCGTGGTCGAAGAATTGCGCTGGCTGGAATACGGCCAGCGTCTGCGCGATCAGCGCCGTAACCGGCTATATCGGAGCGATCAGCCCATGGTTGGTCGCACGCTATACGACGCTGCACTCGCCGGTGGCGCGCAGGCATTGGGGCAGCAGATGGGGACGCTGCAAGAGGGGCAGCGCGCGGACTGGCTGGTGCTGGATGGCAACGACCCGTACATCGCCACGGCTTCGGACGACGCCATCCTCAACCGCTGGCTGTTCGCCGGCAGCGATCGGCAGATCCGCGACGTGGCGGTCAACGGGCGGTGGGTCATACGCGAAGGACGACACGCCGCAGAAGAACAAAGCAAGCGCGAGTTCGCGCAGGTTTTGAGGGAGTTGCTGGGCTGATGCAAGGGAGGACGCAGAGCACTCGGCGTTATCCACGAGTCCGCTTCTGCTTCTGGCCAAAGGCCGTGGGAGCGAACTTGTTCGCGAAGGGGCCGGAAAGCGTTCTGAAGTTTATCGTTCGAACGACCGTCTTCGCGAACAAGTTCGCTCCTACCGGGCTTAGCCAGAATCCCAATTCGGTTACTTCTCGCCTTTGCCGATCTTCGAGTCATCCTCACGCCAGATCAGGCGTGAGGTGTCGTAGCCTTGCTGGCGGGCCTTGCTGAGCATGTCTTCTCTGACCGAGGCAGACACGGTCGGTGTACGCGACAACAGCCACAGGTACTTGCGATCCGGGTTGCCGACCACGGCGGTCCGGTAGCCTTCGCTGACGTCCAGAATCCAGTAATCACCCTTGGCAACGCTCGGCAGCAGGCGCGAGAACCAGTTGTCGAACACAACCCACAGCTTGTCGGTCTTGCCTGGAACCTGCGGTGAGGCGGTCCCGGTTGCTTCTTCCCACTTGCCTTCAATCGTGCGGCAGCGGTTGGTCACCGCGATATTGCCGTCATCCTTGAGCGTGTAACGGGCCTCGGACTGAGCGCACTTGCGCTGGAAGAACATCGGCAGGCGGGCGATCTCGTACCAGGTGCCCTGATACTGCTTGAGGTCGACGCTGTCGACAGTCTTGGGCTCGAGATTGTCAGCCGAGTGGGCAAAACCGATGGCCAAAAAGCTGGCCATGACACAAATTCCAAAACGTACCAGTACCTTGATCATGTGTTATTTCAGACCCTGGCCCGAGAACAGCACAACCTTGTCCGCTGCGTACTGCACGCTGATAAAGGTGTTCTGGTCGCCCCAGGTGCAGCTCGACATGCCCAGCGCACCGGAACATTCCGTCGGGCTGCCGAGCAAGGACTCGACTTGAGCCTTAGGCATGCCAGCGGACAGTTTGGAGTAGTTTTCCTGAGTGATCTTGCTGCAGGCAGCCAGCAGGACGCAGAACGAGATTAACGCGACAGAACGCAAGGACATGGATGTAGCTCCTGAACGGAAGGGGGTCGCGTCGCAGTGCAAGCCGGTGCAGTCTGGCGCTGGCGCAATACCGCAAGCTTAGAAGAGAAAAAGGGAATCTGGTTCCCGGACGGCGCAAGGATTTATGCCGTGGATCAGACAGTTGGCCCGCAGACGGGGCTGGCAGAAGGGCGGACTGCTGGTTTTTTCAAGTATCTGTTCACTCGGTAGTGATCGAGCATGGCCCGATCACTACTGGTGCAGACGACGTCTTATGCCTTGTGATACGCGGTGGCGCGCTCGACTTCTTCCTTGGAACCCAGGTACACCGCAACGCGCTGGTGCAGGCCTTCAGGCTGAATGTCGAGAATGCGCTGATGGCCGTCAGTGGACGCACCGCCAGCCTGTTCGACCAGGAAGGACATCGGGTTGGCTTCGTACATCAGGCGCAGCTTGCCCGGCTTGGAAGGCTCGCGGCTGTCGCGCGGGTACATGAACAGGCCGCCACGGGTCAGGATACGGTGCACGTCGGCCACCATCGCCGCGACCCAGCGCATGTTGTAGTTCTTTTTCAGCGGACCGTCTTCACCGGCCAGCAGCTCGCTCACATAGCGCTGTACCGGGGCTTCCCAATGGCGCTGGTTGGACATGTTGACCGCGAACTCCTGAGTGGACTCCGGGATGGTGATGTCTTCGTGGGTCAGCACGAAGCTGCCCATCTCGCGGTCCAGGGTGAAGCCTTTCACGCCATCGCCCAAGGTCAGGACCAGCATGGTTTGCGGGCCATAGATGGCGTAACCGGCGGCGACCTGTTCGGTGCCTGGCTGCAGGAAGGCCTTTTCATTCAGCGCTTCGTTCTGGCTCAGGTATTCGTTCGGGCAGCGCAGTACCGAGAAGATAGTGCCGACCGGTGCGTTGATGTCGATGTTCGACGAGCCGTCCAGCGGGTCGAAAACCAGCAGGTAGGCACCCTTCGGGTATTTGCCCGGGATCTGGTAGGCGTTGTCCATTTCTTCGGACGCCATACCGGCCAGGTGACCGCCCCACTCGTTGGCTTCGAGCAGAATCTCGTTGGAGATTACATCGAGTTTTTTCTGCACTTCGCCCTGAACGTTTTCGGTGCCCATGCTGCCCAGTACGCCGCCCAGCGCGCCTTTGGAGACGGCGTGACTGATTTCCTTACATGCGCGCGCCACAACTTCGATCAGGAAGCGCAGATCGGCAGGGGTGTTGTTGCTGCGAGTCTGCTCAATCAAGTAACGACTTAGTGTGACGCGGGACATGGATAGCTCCGAAAATAGGGGTATGAAAACCCGCGCAGTTTAACGCGAGTGGCGACGTAATACTGCTATGAGACTGGCTTAAGACTGTTTCAGTTCAGATGTCAGGCGAACCGCGCCTGACAGGTCGCCTGTTTCAGCGTTTTGCAGCGCGCAGCGTGCTGAACGCCATCCAGCCAAGGAACACCACGCCAAGCAGCAGCACGGCCCAAAGCCCCAGGCGTTTGAAGTCAGTACTTTGTTGCACGGCGATCGGCGCAGCGGACATGTTGGCCACAGCCGCTGTGGCTGGGCTCGCTGTGCCGAGAGTCGCGAGCTTTTCCGCACTCAGGTCAGGAATCAGCGTGGCCAGCGACAGGTTGGCAGCCTTGACGCTCGGGTTGCCGATTGCCAGGGTGAATGGCCCGTTACCGCGCGCCAGGAACACCACCTCCGTGGCAGGCACGGCCACACTCAACTGCGGCGCTTCACTGCCCAGTCCGCCGCCACGATCATCCACCACCAGCTTGAGCTGCTGAACGATGCGTCCGGACAGTTGCAGCTGGTCCTGCAAAACGTCGCTGTTGTTCTGCGACAAGCGATACAGCAGGCCGCTGCTGATCGGCTGCCAGGGCTTCCCGGCATCGAGCCGGCCGTAGAGCGTCGCCGGTGCCAGGCTGTTGGGCTGGGTGATGTCGATTTTGACGCGGCCTATCGGCAAGCCGGTGGGCAGTTGCCAGACATACTCGTTGGGGCTTTCGACGCTGCCCTTGACCGGTGGCGACCAGGTCAGCGGTGTGGCCGGAGTGTCGCTGCTGGCGCTCAGCAGGTGCGCAGAGATCAGCAGCGGCGCGCTGTGCGGGGAACGCCACAGCAGGCGCAGATAGCGGGCGCTCTGGCCGGGCAGGCCGACTTCGCGCTGTTCGACCACTTCGTCGGCAAACGACAGCCGCGCAACCTGTCCTTCGCCCCAGTTGCGCCAGTGCTGCAGGTCGTCACTGGCTTCGATGCTGAAATTCTGGAAGCCCTCCCGCTCGGTGCTCCAGTCGATGACCAGTTGTTCAAGCGGTGCCTTGATTGCGCTGGTGTCCAGCAACCAGCCGCGCAGCACCTCTTCGCCTGCTTCGATATCGCTTTGTGGCTGGACCTCGATCACGCTGCCGTTGCTGGAGCGCTCGATACGGATGACCGGTGCGGTGTCGCCTGCCTCCTGTGTGCTGTACAGGGCAAACCAGTTGACCTCGATCGGCGTCGGCTCCTGTTCGGGCGCGGGCTGGCGCGGCGTGATCGAGTAAGCCTGCGGCTGGCCCTCTGCATTGAACACGCGTACATCGCTCAGATCGGTCTGCCGGGCATTCAACTGGACGGCAAGCGGCAACTCGATGCGATACCACGGTCCTTCGCCGCTCAGGCTTAGCGGCGTCTGGCTGGCGAAGTCCGCCGGTTTGTCCTGGGCGAGGGCGGTTATCGCCGTGCACAAGGCCAGGCCAAGCACGGCGATCTTCATGGCAGGATGACTCAAGAACGGTTTCCTCATAGCGTGTCCGGTGCGGCAGTCGGGCCTGGGCCGGGTTTTTCGCCGACCTCTGTGACAGAGTGTTTCGGCGGTAAAGGTGCGAAATATCCCACCACCAATAGCAAAATGCCAACGCCGATGAACGAGACGATGCGCTCCATGCCGCCGCGATTGCTCAGCTCGACGAAGAACAGCTTGACCACCACCACCCCGATCAACGCTGCACCGCCCAGCCACAGCTGGCGGTTGGAGCGCATGTGACCGCCGATCATCAAGGCCAGTGCCATCAGCGTCCAGACTATCGACAACCCGGCCTGAACGCGCATGGAGTCGAGCAGCGCCCCGGTGTTCCATGGCACATCAGCCCAATGATGCGCCGTGCGCATGACCATTGCCGTAACCAGCGCGAAGAGTGACGCGCCAGCCACCAGCAAGGCAGCGTTACCAAGGCGCATGACGTGTTTGCGTAGCCACAGGCAGACCCCTGCCAGTGACAACAGCAAACCGATTTCCAGCGGGTTGAGCAGCGGAATATACGGCAGGGGATCCGCCGCGCCGTCGCTGAAGGTATTCGCCAGCCAGAACCACGCCATCATCAACACCGCCAGCGGCGCAGCGGCTCCGAGGTGATAGGCCTCGGGGCAGGCTTTTACCGGCCACAGCCATTGGCGCGTCGAGCTCATCGCCAGCAGGAACAGGCTCGGCACAATCGCCCAGCCCAGCCAGCGCCAGGCGTTGTAATGTTCGGACAGTTGCAGCAGGCCGAAGCGCAGTTCCAGCGCCAGCACGGCGATGATCAGCAGGCAGCCCACAGTGTGAGCGACGCGTCGGGCGAGGATGGATTGCATGCCGGTCAGATAGCGCAGGGTCAGCAGATGCACGGCAAACACCAGCAGCCAGGCCAGCCAGCCCAGGCGACCTGCGGGATGGTTGTGCAGGTCCACCGAGATCATCAGCAAAGCGGCGCTGAGTGGCGTCAGTACGCTGCACAGCGCGGCGAGATCCGGCCAGCGCAAACGGATGGCGATTGCCGCCCAGAACGCCACGCTGAGCGCAAGGGCTAGCAAAAACGCTGCAGCCAGATAGGCCTCTGGCGCGTGCAGCATCACAGCGCTGGTCAGTGAGACCATCCACCAGAACGCGCCCCAGATGATCAGCAGTGTTCGAGCGGTGCGCTGATCGATGAGGGTCAGCGAATTGAGGCGGAACACGCACCAGGCACTGACCATGGCTGCGACCGCCAGGATCATCGGCGTCCAGTAATCGT
This sequence comes from Pseudomonas syringae KCTC 12500, assembly GCF_000507185.2. NCBI lineage: Bacteria > Pseudomonadati > Pseudomonadota > Gammaproteobacteria > Pseudomonadales > Pseudomonadaceae > Pseudomonas > Pseudomonas syringae. The sequence goes on along the minus strand of NZ_AYTM02000002.1, from coordinate 2,080,220 downwards.
TGGCAAAGGCTTGCGGCGAGCTCTCGGTGCCGCCGCTGATCAGAATCGCGCTGGCGCCCAGTTGCAGCAGCAGGCCGAAAGCCTGTGCCAGCCTGCGCTGTTGGCGCAAGCCCAGCCAGAAAATCGCCGCGCCTTCCACGGCCCACGCGCTGGTTGTCCACTGCGAACCCAGGCCCAGCGGGATCGCCAGCGTGGCAAACACCACGCCCAGCGCCAGGCAGGTTTCCATCAGCAAGGCGGTTTGGCTTGGCGCACGTGCTGCCAGCCAGCGTGCCAGCGCCATGTAGATCAGGCCGAGCGCAAGCGCGCTGAACGCAGCGCCGAATTCCAGATGCTCGACCAGTGCATATTGCAGGCCGAACCCGGCTATCGGCGTGCCCAGCAACAGCGTGCCGTCGACATAATCGCCCTGGCGGGCAGCCCAGCGCAGCATGGCTTCGCGAGTGTGGTCGGGCGGCGCGCTGTCCAGCTCCAGCAGTTTGCGGCGGGCAAACAGCAGGCCGATGGCCAGATACATCAGGAAGAACACCATCAGAAAGGGCTCGGTGCTCCAGAACAATGCGGGTGTATAGGCCTGCAGGCCCCACGCGAAGCCGATGCCGAACGTGCCGAAGAAGCCGATCAGGTTGAGAATGCGCCAGGCCTTGAACCATGCGATGGCGATGATGCCCGCATTGAGCAGGGCAAAGTAACTGAACAGCGAGATATGGCTGCCTTGCCCGGTCGATGCCAGCAACGGTGCCGCGAAGCCGCCCAGCGCACCGGCGCAGGCGAGGGCCAGCGAGTTCTGTGTCAGCGCCAGAATGGCTGAGAAGCTGGTGATTGCGACCAGCAGCGCGAAGCCCAGCGTCGGGTCCAGCAGGGTGTGCAGTTTCATCGCGGCGAAGACAGTCAGGTACAGCACCCCCACGCCGGCGCCTTGCAGCATCAAGGCGTAAGGACCGTTGCGCATCCGCAGCCACCAGCCCAGACCGAGCAGAGCCATGGCGCTCGCGGCCACTGCGGCGTAGCGCGCTTCAAGCGGCACGACCATGCCTTCGGTGGCATAGCGCAGCAAAAACGCCAGGCCGAGGAACAGCACCACGACACCCACGCGCAACACGGTATTACCGCCCAGCAGCCAGTCTTTTGCGGCGTTGATCGCGCTGTCCAGCGGATTGGCTTTTGCTGTTCTGGTTGGCTGGAGTATCTGTGGTGCGGGCTCGGCAGGCGTTGTTGCCTGCGGCGCTTCGTCCGGTAGGTCCCAGATCAGTTCGGGGCCGTCGGTGGGCGCTTCGACGATGACTGCATCGAGTGGAAGCGGTGCAGGGGCCTGCGCAGGCGGCACGCCGGGCGCGGACTGACGTTCGAGTGCGCTCAGGCGCTGCTGAAGGACATCGAGCGATTCGCGGGTTGCGAGCAGTTGCTGCAGCTGATCGGCGGATTGCCTGCCAAGCAGACGCACGCGAATGCCGGCCCAGAAAACCCAGCCCATGACTGCACCCATCAGCGTACCGGTCCACTCGTCATAACTGAGCGAGTAGCCCAATAGCGCACCGCCCACCACCAGACAAATCCAAAGCACGCGACGACATCCTTTTCGGTGTGTGAAGGTTCATCGTGCGCAGTATATAGGGGCGGGCGGACATCGCTTGTAATGTTTTATGCCGGGGGCACCAGAGTCTCTGCAGGACTGAGACAGATCCTTGTGGCGCTTGTGGGAGTGAGCTTGCTCACGAAGGCGTCGTTTCGAGCGCCTTCTTTGCGGAGACCTTAATGGCCTCTTCGCGAGCAAGCTCGCTCCCACAGAGCCTGTGAGTCTGTTCAGGCTCTGACGTCAGTCCAGCGCTTTCCAGATGTCTCCGGCGTACTCGCGGATGGTCCGGTCCGAGGAGAACCAGCCCATACGTGCGGTATTGAGCACCGCCGAGCGCCACCATTCCTTGGAGTCGTGCCAGCGCTCTTCGACCTTGGCCTGGGCCGCCCAGTACGAGTCGAAGTCAGCGCAGACCAGGAAGCGGTCATAATCCAGCAACTGATCGATGAGGCCCACATAGCGGTTCGGATCATCCGGCGAGAACACACCACCCCGGATCGCCTGCAGCACATCGTTCAAGCGTCCGGAAGCAGCCACATCGTCATGCGCGCTGAATTCACCGGCCTGCTTGCGGGCTTCGACCTGTTGCGAAGACATGCCGAAGATGAACATGTGCTCCAGCCCGACCTGCTCGCTCATTTCCACGTTGGCGCCGTCCAGCGTACCGATGGTCAGTGCGCCGTTGAGGCCGAACTTCATGTTGCTGGTCCCGGACGCTTCCAGGCCTGCGGTGGAAATCTGCTCGGACAGGTCGGCCGCCGGAATGATGCTCTCCGCCAGGCTGACGTTGTAGTTGGGCATGAACACCACTTTCAGCAGACCGCGTACGGTCGGATCGTTGTTCACGGTCCGCGCGATGTCGTTGGTCAGCTTGATGATCAGTTTGGCCGAGTGATAGCTGGCCGCCGCCTTGCCGGCGAAGATCTTCACCCGTGGCACCCAATCGGTACCTGGCTCGGCCCGAATGGCCTGATACAGGGCGACGGTGTGGAACAGGTTCAGCAACTGGCGCTTGTACTCGTGGATCCGCTTGACCTGAACGTCGAACATCGCGGCAGGGTTGACGGCAATGCCCAAACGTTCATGAATGATCGCCGCCAGCGCACGCTTGCTGTGCAGGCGTTGATCGGCCATCTGCTTGCGGAACGACGACTTCTCGGCGAACGGCTCGAGCTCTTTGAGGCGCGTCTCGGCGTTGTCCAGAACATCCTCGCCGAGCGACTCGACAAGCATCTCGGTCAGCTTCGGGTTGGCCTGGAACAGCCAGCGGCGGAAGGTGATGCCGTTGGTCTTGTTGTTGATCCGCTCTGGATAGATCTTGTGCAGCTCGGCGAACACGGTCTTGCGCATCAGTTGCGTGTGCAGCGCCGAAACGCCGTTGACGCTGTGCGAGCCGAGGAACGCCAGGTTGCCCATGCGTACCCGACGACCGTTGTCTTCTTCGATCAGCGACACGGCACGCAGCACGTTGACGTCGTCGACGCCCTTGGCACGCAGTGTGTCGATATGCTGCGCGTTGATCAGGTAGATGATCTGCATGTGGCGCGGCAACATCCGCTCCATCAGGCCCACCGACCAGGTTTCCAGTGCTTCAGGCAGCAGAGTGTGGTTGGTGTAGCCGAGGGTGCCTACGGTGATTTTCCAGGCGGTGTCCCACGGGATGTTGTGGTTGTCGATCAACTGACGCATCAGCTCGGCCACGGCGATCGAGGGGTGCGTGTCGTTCATCTGAATCGCCGCATGCTCGGACAGATCCGTCAGTGTGGCGTGCTGGTTCAGATGGCGGCGCAGCAAGTCCTGCAGCGACGCGGAAACGAAAAAGTATTCCTGACGCAGACGCAGTTCCTGACCCGCTTCGGTCGCATCGTTCGGGTAAAGCACGCGGGAAATACTTTCGGCGCGCACCACTTCGGCAACCGCGCCGAAGTGATCGCCGGCGTTGAAGCGCTCCAGGTGCAGGTCTTCTACCGCACGGGCGCGCCACAAGCGCAGGGTGTTGACGCTCTTGCCGCGCCAGCCCACTACCGGGGTGTCATAGGCGATGGCCCGAACGGTCTCGCCCGGACGCCATACCTGACGCGAGTCGCCTGCTTCGGTCGGGACGGTGTCGACACTGCCGCCGAAGCCGATGGAGTACACCACCTCAGGGCGTTCGAATTCCCATGGGTTACCGAAGTCCAGCCAGTTCTCGGTCTGCTCCTGCTGCCAGCCATCGACGATGCCCTGACGAAACAGGCCGTGCTCGTAACGAATGCCGTAACCATGACCCGCAATGCCCAGGGTCGACATACTTTCCATGAAGCACGCAGCCAGACGACCCAGGCCGCCGTTACCCAGTGCCGCATCCGGTTCAAGCAGGCGGATACGCTCGATGTCCACACCCAGCTCGGTCAGCGCCTCGCGAGCGACTTCGAGCAGGCCCAGGTTACTGAGGCTGTCGTACAGCAGCCTGCCTATCAGGAATTCGAGAGACAGGTAGTAAACGCGTTTCTGAACCTTGCGATAGATCTGCCGCGTATGGTCCATCCAGTGTTCGACCATATGGTCGCGGGCGGCAAGGGCGACAGCTTCAAACCAGTCATGCTCAAACGCATGGTCGGGGTCCTTGCCCACCGAGTAGGTGAGTTTGGCGAGCACAGCGGCGCGAAAAGCGGCCACATCAGCGTCACGAACAAGTGGTTCCTGAGACATCGGTAAAACCTCAAGTAGTCTGACGAATGGAAAACGGGATTCTTAGACTGTAGGCGTGTCGTCAATTATTTCCTGAAAAAAAGCGAAATAATTCATGGCATAGCTCTCGCTTCGACCCAGCGCGACGGCTCTGGTTCGCGCACCGGTGAAATTGGCAAAACGCTTGCATCGTTCGTTCCATCCTGATCAATGACGTGCAGCATGCTGATTCTTCGTTTCGGGTTTATGATGCCCCACGGCAGAATAATAGAAGCCTCTGAACTGGACTTATGGAGCACTTATGCAGACTTTGTACCCGCAGATCAAACCCTACGCCCGGCACGATCTGGCCGTGGAACAACCGCATGTGCTTTACGTCGATGAAAGTGGCTCGCCAGAGGGGTTGCCGGTGGTGTTCATCCACGGCGGCCCGGGTTCTGGGTGCGACGCGCACAGTCGCTGCTATTTCGATCCCAACCTGTACCGCATCGTCACCTTCGATCAGCGCGGTTGCGGCCGTTCCACACCGCATGCCAGCCTTGAAAACAATACCACCTGGAAACTGGTGGAAGACCTCGAAGCGATTCGCGAGCACCTCGGGATCGATAAATGGGTGCTGTTCGGCGGTTCGTGGGGTTCGACCCTCGCTCTGGCCTAATGCACAGACCCATCCCGATCGCGTGCACGCGCTGATCCTGCGTGGCGTATTCCTTGCCCGGCAACAGGAAATCGACTGGTTCTATCAGGCGGGGGCCAGCCGTTTGTTCCCGGACTATTGGCAGGATTATGTCGCGCCGATCCCGCTGGACGAGCGTGACAACATTCTGACTGCCTTCCACAAGCGACTCACCGGTCCGGATCAGATCGCCCAGATGCACGCCGCCAAGGCCTGGTCGACCTGGGAAGGGCGTTGCGCAACCTTGCGCCCCAATCCGCAAGTGGTGGATCGCTTCGCCGAGCCGCACCGTGCGTTGTCTATCGCGCGGATCGAATGCCACTACTTCATGAACAACGCTTTTCTGGAAGACAACCAGCTGATTCGCGACATGCCGAAGATCGCGCACCTGCCGGCAATCATTGTGCACGGTCGTTACGATGTCATCTGTCCGCTGGATAATGCATGGGAGCTGCACCAGAACTGGCCTGGCAGTGAGCTGCAGGTAATTCGCGAGGCCGGGCATTCGGCAGCCGAACCGGGTATCGCCGACGCGCTGGTACGGGCCGCTGCAGAAGTTGCGCGCAACCTGCTCGACCTGCCGCCCGAAGAAGCGTAACAGTCATCCGGTATTGGTTTTGAGTCTGGAAAGGCATCTATGAAAGGTTTGTTGCAGCGCGTGCGAAGTGCGCGCGTCGAGGTCGGCACCGAGGTCGTGGGTGCCATTGAACAGGGCATATTGGTGTTGGTGGGAATAGAGCCTCAAGACACCCGCGCCAGTGCCGATAAGTTGCTGCACAAGTTGCTCAATTATCGAGTGTTCAGCGATGCCGAGGGCAAGATGAATCTGTCTTTGCGCGAGGTGGGGGGCGGCTTGTTGCTGGTTTCCCAGTTCACGCTGGCTGCGGACACCAGAAGCGGGTTGCGTGCGGGCTTCTCTAAAGCCGCACCTCCAGCGCTGGGTGCCGAGCTGTTCGACTATCTGTTGAGTCAGGCCAGAATCGCGCATCCCGCGGTAGCTGCGGGCCAGTTTGGTGCAGACATGCAGGTGCACCTGATAAATGATGGCCCGGTGACATTTTTGTTTGATACATAAGCTACGATTTCATGTTGTTCCCCTGAATTCATCTGTCTTGCGGGGATAAATTTCTTTGTCATACCTGATGCGTTGTGGCGCGCGCTACTGGATAATCGCGCGCTACGGGGATCGACACTGTTGGTCCATTTGGTATGACAAAAGCGGTTCTGACACCTGGTTGGGGAATCATTAAGCCCATTCGGAGTCGGAACAATGCTCGCCAACCCGGCATTGATAGCTGGCCGTTGGTTTTTTCATCTGTTTTTCGGCGAGGGTTGCTCGTGATTGTTAGTCCCTGTGATGCTCCAAAGACACCTGTCAAGCGGTTGCGTAGTGCACTTCTGGCAAGCTCGGCCCTTGTATGCCTGTTCAGTGCAGGTCAGCTATGGGCGTTCAACCTTGATGATGTAGCGGCGAAGGCCAAAGAAATGGCCGGGCAGAAGTTCGAGGCTCCGAGGAGCAATCTGCCGAACGAGCTGCGCGACATGAAGTTCGCCGATTATCAGAAGATCCGCTTCCGTGATGACAAGGCCGAATGGGCGGGTGAAAAGACTCCGTTCAAAGTGTCTTTCTACCACCAGGGTATGCACTTCGATACGCCGGTCAAAATCAACGAAGTGACCGCGACCAGCGTCGACGAGATCAAGTACGACCCGAATCGTTTTGACTTCGGCGATCTGAAGATCGACCCGAAATCCACCGAGAAACTGGGTTATGCCGGTTTCCGTGTCCTGTATCCGATCAACAAGGATGACAAACAGGACGAAATCATGACCATGCTGGGCGCGAGCTACTTCCGCGTGATCGGCAAGGGTCAGGTTTATGGCCTTTCCGCGCGCGGCATGGCGATCGACACTGCCTCGCCTTCCGGTGAAGAATTTCCGCGCTTCAAGGAATTCTGGATCGAGAAGCCAGGCCCGGATGACAACCATCTGGTGATCTTTGCACTGCTCGACTCGCCGCGTGCCACCGGTGCCTATCAGCTGACCCTGCGTCCGGGTACCAACACCCTGGTTGACGTGAAGTCGCGCATGTTCCTGCGTGACAAGGTCAACAAGCTGGGCGTTGCTCCTCTGACCAGCATGTTCCTGTTCGGCGCCAACCAGCCGTCGCGTGTGCCTAACTACCGTCGTGAACTGCACGATTCCAGCGGTCTGTCGATTCAGGCGGCCAATGGTGAGTGGCTGTGGCGTCCGCTGAACAACCCTAAACATCTGTCCATCAGCAGCTTCTCGGTCGAGAACCCGCGTGGTTTCGGTCTGCTGCAACGTGGCCGCGACTTCAGCCAGTACGAAGACCTGGATGACCGTTACGACAAGCGTCCAAGTGCCTGGATCGAGCCGAAGGGCGATTGGGGCAAAGGGACTGTCGAGCTGGTCGAAATTCCGACTGCCGACGAGACCAACGACAACATCGTAGCCTACTGGAAGCCTGAAACGCTGGCCGAGCCTGGCCAGGAAATGGCGTTCGATTACCGTCTGCACTGGACCATGCAGGAAAACTCGATTCACTCGCCGGATCTGGGCTGGGTCAAGCAGACTCAACGCTCCATCGGTGACGTGCGTCAGTCCAACCTGATCCGTCAGCCGGACGGCAGCCTTGCCTTCCTGGTCGACTTCGTGGGCCCGGTGCTGGCCGCACTGCCGGAAGACAAGACCATTCGCAGCCAGGTGACCACTGACGACAACGTCGAGCTGGTGGAAAACAACCTGCGCTACAACCCGGTCACCAAAGGCTACCGCCTGACCCTGCGGGTGAAGGTCAAGGACTCCAGCAAGCCGACCGAAATGCGCGCTTACCTGTTGCGTGAAATCCCTGCCGAACCGGGCAAGGAACCTGCGCTGCTCGTGGCTGACAAAGCCGAAGAGAAGAAGGCCGCCGCCAAGGAAGCTGCCAAGCCGGCAGTTGCCAAGGAGTCCGCCAACGACCAGGTAGAAATCGCCAAGGCCGACGCGCCGAAGCCGGAAGCTGCCAAGCCTGAGACTGCCAAGTCTGAAGCTGGCAAGGCTGACGCAGCAAAAGCTGACGCAGCCAAAGGCAAAGGCGAAGTCGCCAAGGCCGATGCAGGCAAAGCCGACGCATCCAAGGCTGACGTAGCCAAGGACAAGGACGGTAAGGAAATTCAGCAGCCTGAAACCGAGGCAGCACCCACCCATCCGGAACCGGCCAAGACGTTGCAAGTCATGACCGAGACCTGGAGCTATCAGTTGCCGAGCGATGAGTAATTCTCTACCGGTGCCAATGTCTCTGAACGAGTATCTGGCGCATTTACCGATGAGCGACGAGCAGCGGGCAGAACTTGCCGGCTGCACGACCTTCGCCGAGTTGCATGAGCGACTTTCCGCGCAGCCGGTCAATGACCCTGCCGAGGCCGCTCAGGCTTCGGTGGGTCGTCGTCTGACGCTGACCACCGCAGATCAGCTGGAGGACGCCGAGATGCTCGGCGTCGACGCCAGCGGTCGCCTGTGCTTGAAGGCTACACCGCCGATTCGCCGGACTAAGGTCGTGCCAGAGCCATGGCGCACCAACATTCTGGTGCGCGGCTGGCGTAGCCTGACCGGCAAAGGCAACCCGCCCAAGCCCGAGCATGATGATCTGCCGCGTGATCTGCCGAAGGCGCGCTGGCGTACCGTCGGTTCGATCCGTCGCTACATCCTGCTGATCCTCATGCTGGGTCAGACGATCGTGGCGGGCTGGTACATGAAAGGTATCCTGCCGTATCAGGGCTGGTCGCTGGTTTCGCTCGACGAAATCACGCGTCAGACCTTCGTGCAGACCGCCTTGCAGGTCATGCCTTATGCCTTGCAGACCAGTATTCTGTTGTTGTTCGGGATTCTGTTCTGTTGGGTGTCGGCCGGTTTCTGGACCGCGCTGATGGGCTTCCTCGAGCTGCTCACCGGTCGCGATAAATACCGTATCTCGGGTGCCAGTGCTGGCAACGAGCCGATCGAAAAGGGCGCACGTACTGCGCTGGTCATGCCGATCTGCAACGAAGACGTGCCCCGGGTTTTCGCCGGTCTGCGTGCTACGTTCGAATCGGTAGCTGCCACGGGTGACCTGGATCGTTTCGATTTCTTCGTGCTCAGTGACACCAACGAAACCGACATCGCCGTTGCCGAGCAACAGGCGTGGCTGGACGTGTGCCGCGAGACCAAAGGCTTCGGCAAGATCTTCTATCGTCGCCGTCGCCGCCGCGTAAAACGCAAAAGCGGCAACCTCGACGACTTCTGCCGTCGCTGGGGCGGTGACTACCGCTACATGGTCGTGCTGGACGCCGACAGCGTCATGAGCGGTGAGTGTCTGACCAGTCTGGTTCGCCTGATGGAAGCCACGCCGGACGCCGGTATCATCCAGACCGCGCCACGTGCGTCGGGCATGGACACGCTGTATGCCCGCATGCAGCAGTTCGCTACCCGGGTCTATGGTCCGCTGTTCACCGCCGGTCTGCACTTCTGGCAGTTGGGTGAATCCCACTATTGGGGTCACAACGCGATCATCCGCATGAAGCCCTTCATCGAGCACTGCGCCCTGGCGCCGTTGCCCGGCAAAGGCGCGTTCGCCGGTGCGATCCTCTCCCACGACTTCGTCGAAGCTGCGCTGATGCGTCGTGCCGGCTGGGGCGTGTGGATTGCCTACGACCTGCCAGGCAGTTACGAAGAGTTGCCGCCCAACCTGCTGGACGAACTCAAGCGTGACCGTCGCTGGTGCCACGGCAACCTGATGAACTTCAGGCTGTTCCTGGTCAAGGGCATGCACCCGGTTCACCGTGCGGTGTTCCTGACCGGTGTGATGTCTTACCTGTCGGCGCCGTTGTGGTTCTTCTTCCTCGTGTTGTCCACGGCCTTGCTGGCAGTGAACACGCTGATGGAGCCGACCTACTTCCTTGAACCACGTCAGCTGTATCCGCTGTGGCCACAATGGCACCCGGAGAAAGCCGTTGCGTTGTTCTCGACCACCATTGTCCTGCTGTTCCTGCCTAAACTGCTCAGCGTCATTCTGATCTGGGCCAAGGGCGCGAAAGGCTTCGGTGGCAAGTTCAAGGTCACCGTTTCGATGCTGCTGGAAATGCTCTTCTCGGTGCTGCTGGCTCCGGTGCGCATGCTGTTCCACACCCGCTTCGTACTGGCCGCTTTCCTGGGCTGGGCCGCGACCTGGAACTCGCCGCAACGCGACGATGACTCCACGCCGTGGATCGAAGCAGTGAAGCGCCACGGTCCGCAAACCCTGTTGGGCGCGTGCTGGGCCTTGCTGGTGTTCTGGTTGAACCCGAGCTTCCTGTGGTGGCTTGCACCGATCGTGGTGTCGTTGATGCTGTCGATTCCGGTGTCGGTGATTTCCAGTCGTACCAATCTGGGCGTCAAGGCGCGTGACGAGAAGTTCTTCCTGATTCCTGAAGAGTTCGAGCCGCCGCAAGAGCTGATCTCGACGGATCAGTACACCTACGAGAACCGCTGGCATGCGCTGAAACAGGGCTTCATTCGGGCTGTGGTCGACCCGCGACAGAACGCCTTGGCTTGCGCCCTGGCAACGTCGCGTCACCGCCAGGCCCAGCCGATTGAAGTGGTGCGTATGGAGCGTGTCGATCAGGCACTCAAGGTTGGTCCGGCAAAACTCGGCAATCAGGAACGCCTGATGCTGCTGAGCGACCCGGTTGCCCTTGGCCGCTTGCACGAGCGTGTCTGGAGCGAAGGTCATGAAGAGTGGCTGGCCGCGTGGAGAGCTTCCATCGAAGCCGATCCACATGCGCCTTTGCTGCCTTTGCAACCTGTCGGTAAAGCACCGGAGCCGGTCCCGGTCTAAAACCGCCCGGCTACGAAAAGAGCCCCTGACGCTTAGCGCGTCGGGGGCTTTTTTATTGCGTCTAGTGGTAAAGACCCGCGCAAGCGAGGGGTAGGGGCGAACTTGTTCGCGAAGACGGTCGTTCAGGCGATGCATGTTCGAAGGCTTGGCGACCCCTTCGCGGACAAGTCCGCTCCTACGCCCGTTGGGCAGAATCAAAAACGGCCTTCTGCCCGAGGAGTAGGAGCGAACGTGTTCGCGAAGACGGTCGTTCTGGCGATGCATGTCCGGAAAGCTTGGCGGCCCCTTCGCGGACAAGTCCGCTCCTACGCCCGTTGGGCAGAATCAAAACGGCCTCCTGCCCGAGGGGTAGGAGCGAACGTGTTCGCGAAGACGGTCGCTCAGGCGATGCGTTGTCGGAAAGCTTGGCGGCCCCTTCGCGGACAAGTCCGCTCCTACGCCCGTTGGGCAGAATCAAAACGGCCTCCTGCCCGAGGGGTAGGGGCGAACTTGTTCGCGAAGACGGTCGTTCAGGCGATGCATGTTCGAAGGCTTGGCGACCCCTTCGCGGACAAGTCCGCTCCTACGCCCGTTGGGCAGAATCAAAAACGGCCTTCTGCCCGAGGAGTAGGAGCGAACGTGTTCGCGAAGACGGTCGTTCTGGCGATGCATGTCCGGAAAGCTTGGCGGCCCCTTCGCGGACAAGTCCGCTCCTACGCCCGTTGGGCAGAATCAAAACGGCCTCCTGCCCGAGGCGTAGGGGCGAACGTGTTCGCGAAGACGGTCGCTCAAGCGATGCATGTTCGGAAAGCTTAACGACCCCTTCGCGGACAAGTCCGCTCCTACGCCCGTTGGGCAGAATCAAAACGGCCTCCTGCCCGAGGGGTAGGGGCGAACTTGTTCGCGAAGACGGTCGCTCAGGCGATGCATGTTCGAAGGCTTGGCGGCCCCTTCGCGGACAAGTCCGCTCCTACGCCCGTTGGGCAGAATCAAAACGGCCTTCTGCCTGAGGGGTAGCGAACTTGTTCGCGAAGACGGTCGCATCAGGCGATACATTTTTGGAAACCTTAACGGCCTTTTCGCGGACAAGTCCGCTCCTACGCCCGTTGGGCAGAATCAAAAACGGCCTCCTGCCCGAGGGGTAGGAGCGAACTTGTTCGCGAAGACGGTCGTTCAGGCGATGCATGTTCGAAGGCTTGGCGGCCCTTCGCGGACAAGTCCGCTCCCTACGCCCGTTGGGCAGAATCAAAAACGGCCTCCTGCCCGAGGGGTAGGAGCGAACGTGTTCGCGAAGACGGTCGTTCAGGCGATGCATGTTCGGAAGGCTTGGCGGCCCCTTCGCGGACAAGTCCGCTCCTACGCCCGTTGGGCAGAATCAAAAACAGCCTTCTGCCTGAGGGGTAGGAGCGAACGTGTTCGCGAAGACGGTCGTTCAGGCGATGCATTTTCGGAAAGCTTGACGGCCCCTTCGCGGACAAGTCCGCTCCTACGCCCGTTGGGCAGAATCAAAAACGGCCTCCTGCCCGAGGGGTAGGAGCGAACGTGTTCGCGAAGACGGTCGCTCAGGCGATGCATGTTCGAAGGCTTGGCGATCCTTTCGCGGACAAGTCCGCTCCTACGCCCGTTGGGCAGAATCAAAAGCAGGCTGGTGTGTAACGCCAAGCGCTCCAGCGTCGGAATCCTTGCGTCGCAGATCTATCAACCCACCCTGAATTTCCCCACCAGTGTCTGCAGGTGCGTTCCCAGTCTGGCGAGTTCGATGCTGGAGGCTGCGGTTTGTTCGCTGGCTGCGGCGGTCTGTTCGGAAATGTCGCGTACGCTGATAACGTTACGGTTGATCTGTTCGGCGACCACGCTCTGCTCCTCGCTGGCGGCAGCGATCTGTTCGTTCATGTGCTGGATCGTCGCCACGGTGCGGGTGATCTGCTCCAGTGCGCCTCCCGCACGACGGCTCAGTTCAACCGTGTTATCGGTCAGGGTGCGGCTGTTATCCAGCGTGGTTGCGACCTGTTGGGTGCCGGTTTGCAAGGCGGCGATCAGTTCTTCGATTTCCTCGGTGGACTTTTGCGTGCGTTGCGCCAGCCCCCGAACTTCATCGGCAACCACCGCGAAGCCGCGCCCGGCCTCTCCCGCGCGGGCGGCTTCAATGGCCGCATTGAGGGCCAGAAGGTTGGTCTGCTGTGAAACAGACTTGATCACATCGAGAACGCCGACGATCTTGTTGCTTTCCTGCTTGAGCGCGCTCATCGACTGCGTGGAGTTCAACACCTCGCGAGCCAGTTGCTCGATCTGAATGATCGCCTGCCCGACCACTTCATCGCCACTGCGTGCCTGTTGATCCGCCTGAGCGGCCGCTTGCGACGCTTCCTGCGCATTGCGCGCGACCTCCTGCACGGTTGCGGCCATTTCATTCATGGCCGTCGCTACCTGATCGGTTTCGTCTTTCTGACTGGTGACTCCGATGCAGGTCTGTTTGGTCACCGCGGACAACTGCTCGGCCGCGCTGGCGATCTGCGATACGCCCTCGCTGATGCCGCCAACCAGTTCGCGCAGGCTGACGGTCATGGTCTGCATGCTGCCTTGCAACTGACCCATTTCGTCACGGCGCGTGACCGATATGTCCCGGCTCAGATCGCCCTGAGCGATGCGTGCTGCGGCCCCCAGAGTCTGTTGCAACGGTACGGTGATCTGCCGGGTCATGATCCAGGCAGCAAGCAATCCGATCAGCAGTGCCAGGCCTGCAACACTGCTCAGCATGGCGCTGGCGTTGGCCGCCTCGCTGTCGCGCTGGGCGGTTTGCAGACGGTTCAGCGCCGCGACGGAGTCCAGCAGCGTTTCGCCAAGACCCGCCATGATTTCCTGATCCGCTTCAGCCTTGGTCTGTATCTGCTTGAACTCGCCTAGCCGTTCCCGATAACTCTGCAGGGCGGCAGTCGCCGGCGTCAGGCCCTGAAGACTTTCGTTGCCCTGATCCTGCGCGATCTGCCCGATTTCCTTGAGCGCTTCGTCGATGGCCGCAATGGCTGCGCTTTCATCCGCGTCGCGCGTGGTGAAGGTATACGTCTGCACCTGATAACGAGCGGTCTGGACCTGCTGCCTCAGTTGGGAAATGTTGGTGAATTCCTCCATCCGTTCGCTGCTGTCCTGTTCCTGGCTGACGCTTTTGAGCACCTCTACCTCAACCTGCGCGATGGCCTGCAAGGCCTGTTCGGAGGTCTGCTCCAGGCGCGTACGTATCTGGTTGCGGGTCTGTCGGTTGTCGCGAACGTCCGCGAAGGTCTTTTCGAGCCTGTTCAGCATCTCGAACTGGCCGTTGAGCAGCTTGATGGTTGCCTCCTCCTCACTCTGTGTGTGCAGCAGGGTGAGCTGGGCTTTCATTTCATTGAGCTTTTCTGTAACCAGCGCCGTGCTCTCCGGGGTTTTCTGGACGCGGTCGGTGATTCGCTCGGCGCGCAGGTCTTTGGTCAGACCGTTGAGCTGGGCGATGTCCGAGAGCGACTCCGAGCGGTCGATCATGGTGTACAGGCCATGCCAGCCCGTCAGTGTGATGATCAGCGTCAATAGCAGCACCAGGCCGAAACCCAGGGACAGCTTGAATCTGACGTTCATGTTGCCGAGCGCTTGGTTGATCAATCGGAACATTGGAATCTCCTGCAATGAGCGAACAAAAGCACGTTCCCAACTCGTCGGGACGTGCGTTGTGAGCGCATCGGCGTGGCGATTCATTGCGTGACCTGAGAAGGCCGTAGGAGATTTCCGAGCACGAAGGAGGGGTGAAGGGTGTCACATTTTGTCGAAAAAAATGGCCCGCGCCGTGTGCTGGCGCGGGCTGTGCGCTGACAGGTCAGACGGTGAAACGGCTCACCAGCACCTGAAGGTGGTTGCCCAGTCTGGCCAGTTCTACGCTGGACGCCGCGGTTTCTTCACTGGCCGCAGATGTCTGTTCGGACACGTCACGGACATTGATGATGCTGCGGTTGATCTCTTCGGCGGTCGCGCTCTGTTCTTCGGCGGCAGCCGCAATCTGTTGATTCATCGCCTGGATCGCCGAGACGGTTTTGGTGATGCTCTCCAGCGATCCACCGGCCCGACGAGTCAGCTCCACGCTGCTGGTGCTCAGCTCGCGGCTGCTGTCCATGACGGTTGTGGCCTGCTGTGTACCGCTTTGCAGACGGGCAATCAGTGCTTCGATCTCTTCGGTGGATTTTTGCGTACGCTGCGCCAGACTGCGCACCTCATCGGCAACCACCGCAAAGCCCCGACCGGCTTCACCGGCGCGTGCTGCCTCGATAGCGGCGTTCAAGGCCAGCAGGTTGGTCTGCTCGGCGACCGATTTGATGACGTCCAGCACGCTGCCGATCTTGTCGCTTTCCTGTTTCAGCGCGCCCATCGCTTCGCTGGAGTTGCCCACCGCAGAGGCGAGGCGCTCGATTTGTGCGATGGCCTCGTTGACCACCCGTTCCCCGTCACGGGCCTGACGGTCTGCCGTCACCGCTGCTTCCGAAGCTTCCTCGGCGTTGCGTGCGACCTCCTGAACGGTCGCCGTCATTTCATGCATGGCAGTGGCGACCTGATCGGTCTCGACCTTCTGGCTGTTGACCCCGGCACTGGTCTGCTCGGTAACCGCCGACAGCTCTTCCGCTGCGCTGGCAATCTGGGTGACACCATCGCGAATCCCGCCCACCAGTTCGCGCAGGCTCACCGTCATGCGCTGAATCGTGGCCTGCAGCTTGCCCAGCTCGTCCTTGCGATCAACGTTGAGGTTGCGGCTCAGGTCGCCCGAGGCCACCCGCTCTACGACCTCAAGGGTCTCCTGCAGCGGGGTGGTGATCTGGCGAGTGATGACCCACGCCGCGAGAATGCTCAGCACCAACGCCAGCGCAGTCGCTGCGGCGATCATCGTGACCGACTTGGCGCTGTCTGCGTCGCGGCTCTTGTTCTGTCGGGTAATCAGGTCGTTGCTGGTGGCGAGCATGCTGACGCCCAGAGTGGTCATTTTTTCCAGTGCTGCCTTGGAGGCGGCCTGGGCATCGCGGTAGCGGCCCACAGCCGCGCGGTAGCCATTGAGCCCGGCGATGGCCTGTTGCAGCATGGGCGAATAAGTGGAAGAAATGTCGCCAGCCAGCGTGTTGATCCCGGTCACAGCATCATCGATGGCTTTATTGGCATCCTTTTCGAAATCGGGACGGCCGCTGTAGGTGTAACCACGTACCTGAAAACGCGCCTGCTGAATCAGCTTGCTGACGCCGACGATGCCATTGAAGGCCAGGATGTTATCTTCCTTGAGCAGTTCGGCTTCGATCCTGTCGGCCTGATCCACCGCTTTGTCGGCGTTTTCGCCCATCTGGCTGCGGCTCGCTTCGCGGGTTTCGATCGCCTTGCTCATGTCCTCGAACGACTGGCGGTAGTCCCGCGTTGCCTGAATCTGGACATCCAGCAACTGCAGGTTCTCGGGGGATCGCAGCAGGTTTCTGGCGGTTTGCAGTGCAGCGTCGAGCTCATCGAGTGTACTTCTGACCTTCGCTGCAGTCTCTGCGTTGTACAGCACCTCGTAGCTCATACGGTTGATGCGCAACTGAAGGGTCAGCTCATTGACCTCTGCAATCGCAGTGACACGGTCCCCACGATCGATCAGCGCCTGATTGCTGAACCAGCCGGTGGCTGAAATCATCAGCGTCATCAACAGCACCAGACCAAAGCCGATCGCCAATTTCAGGCTGACACTCGCATTGGCGAGGCTTTTGGTTAAACCACGAGACATGATCACTCCTTGACTGCTTTTGTTCCTAAGTATCCGACTGCATCGGCCAGCTATCGGTTAACTGAAGCGATTGAGTCGACATTGACAACTTAGAACAAACGGGCAAGAAGTGCCGTTACAGCGGTTTCGACGCGCAGGATGCGTTCGCCCAGTTGCACGGGCTGCAAACCTGACTGACGCAACAGATCGATTTCGTAGGGTATCCAGCCACCTTCAGGGCCGATGGCCAATGTGACTTGCTCTGTGGCCGCACGCGGGCAGGCGGGGAAATCACCGGGATGGCCAACCAGGCCCAGTGTATCGAGCGCGATCTGTGGCAAGCGATCTTCAACGAAAGGCTTGAAGCGCTTTTCGATCACGATTTCAGGCAGCACCGAATCGCGCGCCTGCTCCAGGCCCAGAATCAGTTGCTCGCGGATGGCCTCGGGCTCTAGAAACGGCGTCTGCCAGAAGCTTTTTTCCACCCTGTAGCTGTTAAGCAGAATGACTTTCGGCACGCCCATGGTCGCGACGGTCTGAAACACCCGGCGTAACATCTTGGGGCGTGGCAACGCCAGCAACAGGGTAAGCGGCAGTTTTGCCGGAGGCGCACTCTGTAGCTCGACACGCAGCTCTGCTTCATGGGGGTCAAGGCGCAGCAGTTCGGCATTGCCCAGCAGGCCGTTGACCCTGCCCACCCGCAAGCTGTCGCCGACCTCTGCGCGGTGCACCTCCTGCATGTGCTTCAGGCGGCGGTCACGCAGGACCACCCGGTCAGCCGCAATGAAATCGGCTTCCTCAAGCAGCAGCAGATTCACGGTGTGGTCGCGGGCGGCTGGTCCTGCTTGTCAGCGTCCTCGACCTGGTCGTCCGGATGTTCACCTCGCTTCTTGATCATCGTGCTGCACAGTACGCCCAGCTCGAAGAGCAGCCACATCGGCACTGCCAGCAGCGTTTGCGAGAAGATGTCCGGCGGCGTCAGGATCATGCCGACCACGAAGCAGGCGATGATCACGTAAGGGCGGATCTTCTTCAGGTACTTGACGTCGACGATGCCGATCCACACCAGCAACACCACGGCCACCGGGATTTCGAAGGCCACGCCAAAGGCGAAGAACAACGTCATCACGAAGTCCAGGTAGCTGGCGATGTCGGTCATCATCGACACGCCTTCCGGCGTCACGCTGGCGAAGAAGTGGAAAATCAGCGGGAAGACCAGGAAGTAGGCAAACGCCATGCCTGCGTAGAACAGGATGATGCTCGACACCAGCAGTGGCACCGCGACGCGTTTCTCGTGCTTGTACAGGCCCGGCGCGATGAAGCCCCAGATCTGATGCAGGATGACCGGCATGGACAGAAACAGCGCGACCATCATGGTCAGCTTGAACGGCGTGATGAACGGCGAAGCCACATCGGTGGCGATCATCGTTGCGCCTTCAGGCAGATAGACCCGCAGCGGCGCCGAGACCAGTGTGTAGATCTTCTGCGTGAAGTAGAACAGGCCGGCGAAAATCAGGAAGACTGCCGCAACACAGCGCAACAGACGTGTACGCAACTCGGTGAGGTGCGAGATCAGCGGCATTTGCTGATCGTTTTCCGGGATATCAGCGCTCATGGTGCTCGCGGTGGCAATGACGAATCGTGGTCGGAAGGCGTCGGGACCGGTGTGCCGGCGTCAGCCGGTTTCGCGGTTTTCTCCAGCGACAGCGCGGTCTTCGGTGCCGCAGGTTGTGCAGGGCCGATTTCGTGGTGTGCGGCTTCATCGTGCGCGGGACTTGCGGCTTCGGCCGCTGCCGGTGCTGGCGACGGATTTACCGGCTCGGAGCTGTTTTCAGGCGGTTGATTGGGCGCGAACATTTTGCGCGCTTCGTCTTCCAGCGAGAGAATGTGCTCGTTGTGCAGCTGCCGACGAATCTCGTCAGCCCCGATTTCACGTTCAACTTCCTGTTTGATCGCATTGAAGCTGCGCTTCAACCGGCCGATCCATAAGCCTGCGGTGCGTGCAGCACCCGGCAGGCGCTCGGGACCCAGTACCAGCAAGGCAACCAGGCCAACGAGCAGCAGTTCAGAGAAGCTGATACCGAACATGGGCTTAAACCTGGTCTTTGCGGATCGGCTCGTCGACTTTGTGCGCTTGAGCGTCGATGGTATGTGGCTGATTCAGCGGCGAGCCCTGTGGGGCCGGCTGGGCCTGCTGGGGTTGAGGCGCAGGCTGTTCGGCTGGCTTGTCGTCATCATTCATTGCCTTGCGAAAGCCTTTGATCGATTCGCCGACGTCGCTGCCCAGGCCCTTGAGTTTTTTGGTCCCGAAAACCAGTACAACGACGATCAGGATGACGATCCAGTGTTTCCAGTCAAAAATACCCATGAAACAGTCCTCGTAAAAGATTTCAAGCTTGAAAGGGGAGAGCGTTACTCTGCCGTGCGAGCGGCTTTTTCCGCGTGGCCGGACAAGCCGAATCGGCGGTCCAGTTCATCGAGCACGGCCTGTGGGTGCTGACCCAGCGCGGCGAGCATCACCATGCTGTGGAACCACAGGTCAGCGGTTTCATAAATCACGTCACTGCAATCACCGCTGACCGCAGCGTCCTTGGCCGCGATGATGGTCTCGATCGACTCTTCGCCGAGCTTTTCCAGAATCTTGTTCAGGCCCTTGTGATACAGGCTGGCGACATAGGAGCTGTCGGCAGCGGCGTCCTTGCGGGATTCCAGCACTTCGGCCAGGCGGGACAACGTATCAGTCATGTTCAATGGCCTGCCTGGTAAATAGCATCAGGATCTTTCAGAACCGGGTCTACGGTCTTCCAGCCTGAATTTTCATACACTCGGTAGAAGCAACTTTCGCGGCCGGTATGGCAAGCGATGCCACCGATCTGCTCGACCATCAGGATAATGACGTCGGCGTCACAGTCCAGGCGCAGTTCATGCAGCTTTTGCACATGACCCGATTCTTCACCTTTGCGCCAGAGTTTGCCACGCGAACGCGACCAATAGATGGCACGGTTCTCGGACGCCGTCAGGCTCAGGGCCTCGCGATTCATCCAGGCCATCATCAACACCCGGCCGGTCTTGTGATCCTGAGCGATTGCAGGCACCAGACCGTCGCTGTTCCAGTGAATCTCGTCCAGCCAGTCTTTCATATCTACTCCGGCAGCCGGCTTTCATGCCCGGCGGATTGAACAGTGTGCCAGCGCCGTTCGCTGCTGGCTATCGGCGAACGATCAGATACAGCCCGGCGATCAGCATGATCGCCGCCGGCCATGCGGTGAGCGTCAGCAACTGGGTAGCGGCCTCGCTCATCACCCAGCCCTGTATCGCGCCGCCGACCAGCAATGCCGCACCGATCAGCCGCAGGACCGGCTCGTCCTTACGACCGTGCCATGGGCGCGGCGGATCCGAGGCGTGCGGGCGGGACATGCGCTCCAGCAGATCACGGGTCATGCCCGCGATGTGCGGCAATTGCTCGACCTGTGATTGCAGATTGCTCAGCAGGGTTTTCGGACTGACCCGTTCACGCATCCAGCGCTCCAGATAAGGCTGCGCGGTGCTCCACAGGTCCAGTTCAGGGTACAGCTGACGACCCAGCCCCTCGATGTTGAGCAGGGTCTTTTGCAGCAGAACCAGTTGCGGCTGGACTTCCATATTGAAGCGGCGCGCGGTCTGGAACAGACGCATCAGCACCTGACCAAAGGAAATATCCTTGAGCGGCTTTTCGAAAATCGGCTCGCAGACCGTACGGATGGCCGCTTCGAATTCATTGAGCTTGGTCTCTGCCGGCACCCAGCCCGAATCGATGTGCAGTTGCGCAACGCGACGATAATCACGTTTGAAAAAGGCAAACAGGTTACGCGCCAGGTAATCCTGATCTTCCGGGGTCAGGCTGCCGACAATGCCGCAGTCGATGGCAATGTACTTCGGCGCCCACGGGTTGACCGTGCTGACGAAAATGTTGCCGGGGTGCATGTCGGCGTGGAAGAAGCTGTCGCGAAAAATCTGCGTGAAGAAGATTTCCACGCCGCGCTCGGCGAGCAGTTTCATGTCAGTGCGCTGATCCGCCAGCCCGGCCATGTCGGTGACCTGAAGGCCGTAGATGCGCTCCATGACCAACACTTTCGGGCGGCACCAGTCCCAGTAGACTTGTGGCACGTAGAGAAGGTCAGAGCCTTCGAAGTTGCGTCGCAACTGGCTGGCGTTGGCCGCTTCACGCAGCAGGTCGAGTTCGTCGTAGATGGTTTTTTCATAATCCATCACCACCTGCACCGGGTGCAGCAGGCGGGCATCGGCGGAAACGCGCTCGGCGGTGCGGGCCAGAATGAACAGCCACGCCAGGTCCTGCCCGATGATCGGCTTGAGGCCGGGGCGTACCACTTTGACTACGACTTCTTCGCCGGTCTTCAGGCAGGCGGCATGCACCTGAGCGACCGAAGCGGACGCCAGCGGCTTCTCGTCGAAGCGGCTGAACACGTCACAAATGCGCGCGCCGAGCTGTTCTTCGATCAGCTTGATCGCCAATTGCTGATCGAACGGCGGCAC
The DNA here is from genome assembly GCF_000507185.2 of Pseudomonas syringae KCTC 12500. Classification (NCBI taxonomy): domain Bacteria; kingdom Pseudomonadati; phylum Pseudomonadota; class Gammaproteobacteria; order Pseudomonadales; family Pseudomonadaceae; genus Pseudomonas; species Pseudomonas syringae. Next base: position 2,059,189 of record NZ_AYTM02000002.1, on the reverse strand, counting down.
GCGGTCCTGCAGCAGCATCAGCTCGTCGGCGATGTCCTCGGGCAGCAGATCGCGCCGTGTGGACAGCAGTTGCCCGAACTTGATGAAAATCGGCCCCAGGTCCTGGAGCGCCAGACGAAAGCGTACGCCCCGGCTCAGCTCGGATTTACGCCGTGGCAGCCAGCGCCAGGGCAGCACGAAACGCAGCGCGAGCATCCACCACGGCAGGGGCAGGGCGAACAACAGGTCATCAAGGCGATAGCGGATAACGACACGTTGAATGCGAAACAGACGGCGGACGGCAAGCAGCTTCATGCGTTATCGCTGGTATTGAGGGAGTGGGCAAGGCGGGCAAAGCGCGCCTCGAGGCGTTCCAGATCGAGCTTGATCTGATCGAGTTCGGCGAATCGTGCTTCGGCTTCGTGCTTGCCTACAAGGGTGCGCGATTCTTCGCTGAGGTAGTCGGCAACGTTCTGGCTGAGGCTGTTGAAGCTTTCCCGTGTCCAGCGCCCACTGTTGCGCAGGTGACTGCTGAACAACTGGCTGGCCACCGGGCCGATCCAGTTAGACAGTTCGTGCTCCCAGTCCAGCTCCAGGTCCTGAAGAATGCCGACCAGTTCCAGCAGCGCGCCGCTGTCACCGTCGAGTTCGACGTCCGGGCCGTGCAGCACAGCGGTCTTGTCCTTGCTCAGGGCCAGACGCACCAAGCTGGAAGCCGGCGCGCGCAGTGTGCAGTCAGCCTCGGCAGCCCAGTCAGCGGCGAGCAGCAAGCCTTCGTCGCTGGGCAGTATGAACAGCTTCAGGGACGGATCGCGACAGTCCACCGCAATGACTCGCCCGGACAGACGCGCCATGCGTGGCAGCGCGGTGCTGTCCAGGCGCAGCACCCGATTGATGCCGTGCTCGATACTGGCGAGCAGCCCCCGGAGCAACATCAGGGTTTGATACCGCGATGCAGGGCAACGACGCCGGCAGTCATGTTGTGATAGGTCACGCGGTCAAAACCGGCTTCTACCATCATCGACTTGAGGGTTTCCTGGTTGGGGTGCATGCGGATCGATTCGGCCAGATAACGGTAGCTTTCCGAGTCATTGGTGACCAGCTTGCCCATCAACGGCATGAACGCGAACGAGTAGGCGTCGTAGGCCTTGGACATCAGCTTGTTGGTCGGCTTGGAGAACTCCAGCACCAGCAGACGACCACCCGGCTTGAGCACGCGCAGCATGGAACGCAGCGCGTCTTCCTTGTGCGTCACATTGCGCAGGCCGAACGCGATGGTCACGCAGTCGAAATGATTGTCCGGAAATGGCAGTTTTTCGGCGTCTGCCTGGACGAACTCGACGTTGCCCGCCACACCCAGGTCCAGCAGGCGATCACGGCCGACCTTGAGCATGGAAGCGTTGATGTCAGCCAGGACCACCTGGCCGGTCGGGCCGACCAGGTTGGAGAATTTGCGGGTCAGGTCGCCCGTGCCGCCAGCAATGTCCAGCACGCGGTTACCGGTGCGGACGCCGGACAGCTCGATCGCGAAACGCTTCCACAGGCGGTGCATGCCGCCGGACAGCAGGTCGTTCATCAGGTCGTACTTGGCCGCCACCGAATGGAAAACCTCAGCGACTTTTTCTGCCTTCTGGCTTTCCGGTACATTTTTGTAACCGAAGTGAGTCGTAGGTTCGGCATCGCTGCCTTTGCGCTGATCGTTCATATCGCTTCACCGGAATAGAGTGCGGGTCATTCTAATCGCCAAGGCCGGCTTTGTCTTGACAAGGCTCACCTGCAACGCTTTCTTGGATGCGGGCGGGTGTATATAGTTGCGCCGCATTTCATATGACGATCAAGGAAGCCTCCGATGGCCAAGATAACCGTTGAACGCCCGCACGCCCTGGGCCTCGAGAAGGCTCGCGAAAAGGCCGAGCAACTGGTCGAGAAGCTTTCCACCCGATACGGACTGGCTCACGAATGGGCTGGCGACACCGTAAAACTGGAGGGCAAGGGTGCCAAGGGCGAGGTCGAGGTCGAAGAGGCTTTGATCCGCGTCAACATCGAGCTGAACTTCATCCTGTCGGCCATGAGCGGTTCGATCAAGACAGAAGTCGAGCGCGTTCTGGACAAGGCGCTCGCTGCCTGAACGCCGTATGCAGACCTGCTGATTTTTCTTCGCCCTCCGTGTGTTCATGCGCTCTTTTATGAGCGCAAATCGACAGAATCGAGCGTGCTTTCGACCTTCGAGTCGCAAAGGCCTTGAACCGGGTCGGTATCCCGTCTAAACATGATGTAGACACGCTCTTTGCCTGGCTCGATGAGCTGACGGCATTGCTTGAGCGTGTCGGGCCGATAAAAGCTCGAACGCTGCGTCCCGAAACGACTCGAGCGTTCCAAGTCTGGACGATAAGGAGAACAGGATGGCTGGCAAGAAAAAAACCGACAAAGATGGCAGCTCCTGGATGGGCGAGGTTGAGAAGTACTCTCGTCAGATCTGGCTGGCTGGTTTGGGCGCGTATTCCAAGATCAGCAATGATGGCAGCAAGCTGTTCGATACCCTGGTGAAGGACGGCGAGAAGGCCGAGAAACTGACCAAGGTCGAAGCGCAGAAACAGCTCGATGACGTCAAGAACACCAGCAAGTCGGCCAAGTCCCGCGTGGACGACGTGAAAGACCTCGCGGTTGGCAAGTGGAACGAGCTGGAAGAGGCTTTCGACAAGCGCCTGAACGGCGCGATTTCGCGTCTGGGTGTGCCGAGCCGCAGTGAAGTACAGGCGCTGCACAGCAAGGTCGACCAGCTGACCCGGCAGATCGAGCTATTGGTGGGCGCGAAAGCCAAGCCGGCTGCCTCACGCACGTTGGCGGCCAAACCTATAGCGGCGAAAAGCGCGGCGAAACCGGTGGTCAAGGCTGCGGCCAAGCCTGTCGCCAAAGCGGCGGACAAGAGCGTAGCGGCCAGGCCAGCCGTCAAGAAAGCAGCGGCCAGGCCCGTCGAGGCTACCAACAAGCCTGCCGCTGCGAGCACCGGCAAAACCAGCACCGCGACCAAACCTGCAGCAGCAAAAAAGCCAGCGGCAAGAAAGCCGGCGGCCAAACCTGCTACCAAGCCCTCTACGCCGGCCGCATCGGAAAAACCCGCTATTCAGTCCTGATACCCGGCTGCAACAAACAAGACCGGACGCAGAGCGTCCCGAACGGCATACCCACGCGGAGTGGTGTGACCCCCGAAGGTTGGATGCAACCTTTGGAGGCGTCATGGGTAAATATACAGAGCAGGCAAAACTCGCAGCCGTGAAAGAGTATTGTGCTGGCAAGGCAGGTTTGAGGGATGTTGCGCATCGCCACGATGTGGATTTTTCCTGCCTTAGGCAGTGGGTTGCGGCCTATCAGATTCATGGCGTAGCGGGCCTGCAAGAGAAAAAACGCCAGCGCTACAGTGACGAGTTCAAGCTGACTGTTTTGAAGCGCATGCATGATGAGCGTTTATCTCTGCGCCAGACAGCGGCCTTGTTCGATATCCGTCAGTTCGGCATCATCGGTCTATGGCAGCGCCATTATGAAGAAGGGGCCTTTGATGCCTCCTCCAAGCCACCCACAAAAGCCGGACGCCCAAGAAAGATGACGACTGCACTTCCGCCTGTGAACGCCCCCTCAATCGACGATGAATCGCGCTCGCGTGACGAGTTGCTTGCCGAGGTGAAGCAACTGCGGATGGAGGTCGACTATCTAAAAAAGCTCGATGCCTTGGCTCAGAAGAAGCAACGAATAGCGCAACAGAAAAAGCGCAAATCGTAACCGAACTGAGACTGGGGCATTCTCTGGGTGGCCTGCTGAAGCTTGCCGGTCTGGCGCGCAGCACTTTTTACTATCAACAAAAGGTACTGCAAGCGGGCGATAAGTACGCCGGGCTGAAAGACCTGATTCAGACAGTTTTCTACGATCATAAAGGCCGGTATGGCTATCGTCGTATCACGGCGGCGTTGCGGCGCGCAGGCCATCTTGTGAACCACAAGACGGTGCAGAAACTGATGGGGCAGCTTGGCCTGAAGAGCCTGGTGCGAGTGAAGAAATACCGCTCTTACAAGGGCGAAGTAGGCAAGGCTGCGCCCAACATTCTCAAGCGTGATTTCAAGGCCCAGCACCTTAATGAAAAATGGGCCACGGACGTCACCGAGTTCAAAGTGGGAGGCCAGAAGCTCTATCTGTCGCCCATCATGGATCTGTACAACGGCGAAATCATTTCCTATGCAATCGCCAGGCGCCCGCTGTACTCCATGGTGGACGAAATGCTTGAAGGAGCGTTCAAGAAGCTTGAGCCGCATGAAAAGCCTATTTTGCACTCAGACCAGGGCTGGCAATATCGGATGCCTGTTTACCAACGATTACTCAATGAGCATTCGATCACATGCAGCATGTCGCGCAAGGGCAACTGCTACGACAACGCGGCTATGGAAAGTTTTTTTGGCACGCTGAAGTCCGAGTTTTTCTATCTGAACAAATTTAACAATCTGGATGAGCTTCATGCGGGCATCGACGAGTACATTGAGTATTACAATCAGTCACGCATCAAACTGAAACTTAACGGCCTGAGCCCTGTGGAGTTCAGAATGCAGGCCGCTCAGGCAGCGTAGAAATAATCGTCCAACCTTCGGGGGTCATACCAAAACCCTGTGTCTTGAGAAATTCGAATGCCTGGGCCGCGAGCAAATACTCGATTGCCAGAATCTGTGTGGTATTGCCCAGCACCTTGTGCAGCTTGAGCGCGGCGCTGGTGCCCAGGCTCAGGTGATCCTCCTGCAGACCGGAAGTCACGTAGTTGTCGACCACGGCCGGTTGCGCCATCTGGCGGTTTTCTGCGCACAGCGAAGCGGCGACGTACTGGACGATCATCATTCCCGAGTTGACCCCCGGCTGGGTGACCAGAAACGCCGGCAGGCCGCTGACCATCGGGTTGATCAGGCGGTCCAGGCGTCGTTCGGCGATCGAGCCCAGCTCGGCCATCGCCATGCACAGCAGGTCTGCCGCCATGGCCACCGACTGGCCGTGTGGATTGGCCTGGGACACCACCCGGAAAGCCTCGGGCGTGCCGAGCAGCAGCGGATTATCGGTGACTGAATTGAGCTCGATCTCGACCTGGCGAGTGGCGTGAGCCAGTTGGTCGCGCGTGGCGCCATGCACCTGGGGAATCGAACGAATACTCAGCGCGTCCTGGGTACGAATGCCTTCGCTGCTGGCGAGCACGTCGCTGCCGGCCAGCAACGCGCGCAGGTTCTTGCCCACCTGCTGCATGCCCGGATGCGGCTTGAGGGCGAGGATGCTTGCATCGAACGCGTCCAGCTGGCCGCGCAGGGCTTCGAAGCTCATCGCGCCGATTACGTCGGCCCATTGGCTCAGGCGCTCGGCATCGGCAATGGCCAGACAGCTCAGGCCGGTCATGCACGGTGTGCCGTTGACCAGGCACAATCCGTCCTTGGCGCCGAGGATAACCGGAGCCAGACCTTCTTCATTCAGGGCCTGCTCGGCCGGGACGATCTGCCCGCGATAGCTGACCTGGCCGATGCCCAGCAACGCAACACCGACGTGCGCCATGTGCGTCAGGTAACCCACCGAGCCCTGCGCCGGTACTTGCGGCGTGACGCCCCGGTTGAGCAGGGCCAGCAGCGCTTCGACCACTTGCCGGTGAATGCCCGACTTGCCCTGGCTGTAGTTGAGAATCGCGGCGCAGATGATTGCACGGGTCTGCTCGTCGGCCAGTGGCGCACCGACGCCGCAGGCATGGCTGAGCAGGGTATTGCGCGACAGGCGACTGAGCTGGTCGCCTTGCAGTGACACATTGCACAGCGCGCCGAGCCCGGTGTTCACGCCATAGGCACGCTCGCCGCTGACAACAATGCGCTGCACGATGGCCTGAGCGTTGTCGATCCGTGCCCAGGCAGCATCCGACAAGGCGAGTTTTGCGCCATGTCGGGCCACGGCGACCACGTCCTGCCAGCCCGCAGGTGCTTCACCGATGACGATCTGTTCTGCTCGCGACATCTGCAACGGTCCTTAAAGGGTGGCTACGCGGCGCTGAACGAAACGATCCACGTAATCGTCGGCGGGCGAGTGGAGGATTTCTTTCGGCGTACCGACCTGAATCAATCGCCCGTCCTTGAGGATCGCAATGCGATTGCCGATGCGCACGGCTTCGTCCAGATCGTGGGTAATGAACACGATGGTCTTGTGCAGGCTGGCTTGCAGCTCCAGCAACTGGTCCTGCATCTCGGCGCGGATCAACGGGTCGAGGGCGCTGAATGCTTCGTCCATCAGAATGATGTCGGTATCGGCGGCCAGTGCGCGGGCCAGACCTACACGCTGACGCATGCCGCCGGAAAGCTGGTGCGGGTATTTGTTTTCATAGCCCTTGAGGCCTACGGTGGTGATCCAGTGCTGCGCGCGTTCCTGACACAGCGCCTTGCTCTCGCCACGTACGGTCAGGCCGTAGGCCACGTTGGCCAGCACGGTCTTGTGCGGCAGCAGGCCGAAGCTCTGGAACACCATGCTGATCTTGTGCCGGCGGAATTGGCGCAAGGCCTCCATGTCGTAACGCAGGATGTCTTCGCCATCGACCAGAATCTCGCCGCTGGTGGGGTCGATGAGCCGGTTGAAGTGACGCACCAGCGTCGATTTTCCCGAGCCGGACAGGCCCATGATGACGAAGATTTCGCCGCTGCCGATCGACAGCGACAGGTCGTTGACCCCGACCACGCAGCCGGTCTGGGCCAGCACCTGGTCCTTGCTCTGGTTTTGCCTGATCAACTCCAGCGCTTCTTTCGAGCGGTTGCCGAAGATCTTGAATACGTTTTTGACGACGATTTTACTCGGTTCCACGCTGCTCATTTGTGCGCCTCATGCCGTGGGCGGCCATAGGCCTGCGTGATACGGTCGATGACGACCGCCAGAATGACAATAGCCAGGCCCGCTTCCAGCCCGCGCCCGACGTTGAGGGTCTGAATGCCCACCAGAACGTCTTCGCCAAGCCCGCGTGCACCGATCATCGAGGCAATCACCACCATCGACAACGCCATCATGGTGGTCTGGTTGATCCCGGCCATGATGCTCGGCATCGCCAACGGCAGTTGCACACCGAACAGTTGCTGCCAGCGATTGGCGCCGAACGCGTTGATGGCCTCCATTACTTCACCATCCACCTGGCGAATGCCCAGATCGGTCAGACGAATCAGCGGCGGCGCGGCGTAAATCACTGTGGCGAAGATCGCCGGAACCTTGCCCAGACCGAACAGCATCAGCACCGGGATCAGGTACACGAAGCTGGGCATGGTCTGCATGATGTCGAGCAGCGGCATCAGCACCGAGCGCAGACGATTGCTGCGTGCCGAAAGGATGCCCAGCGGAATGCCGATCAGCACCGCGATGATCGTGGCGACCAGCATCAGCGCCAGGGTTTGCATCAGCTTGTCCCACAACCCGACCGCACCGACCAGAAACAGCAGGCCGACGATGACCAGCGTCGTGACGATCTTGCGTGTCGCGTGCCAGGCAATGCCGCCGACGATCATCAGCATCAGCCACCACGGCGCCATGCGCAGCAGGCCTTCGAGGTTGACGATGGCCCATAGCAGGGTGTCGGAGATGTGCCGGAACACATCGCCGTACTGCGTGACCAGTGAGTCGACGCCATCGTTGACCCAGTTGGCGATCGAGAAAGTGAAGCTTTCAGGAAACATAAGCGGCTCTCAAATGAGGTGTGTCGGGTCAACGACAGGGCTGTCGAACCGTTCGGTCCGACAGCCCGGTCGTTTACAACGAAGCGTCCACCTTCTTCGCGGCGTCTTCGCTGACCCATTTGTGCCAGACTTCGGGGTGCTCTTTCAGGAAAATCTTCGCCAGCTTCGGCGATTCGATGCGTTCCTTGGCCATGCGCCCCAGGTTCTGGTTGAGCAGGTCGATCGGCAGGTTGACCTTTTCCAGGATGGCGACCAGCTCAGGGGCCTCATCGTGGAACACTTTGGACACGCCGACCTTGATATCGATCGTCTTGTTGACCCCGGCTTTCTCTTCCAGACGCACCAGGTCTACCTGACCCATGAGCGGCGTGGGTGACCAATAGTAGGTCAGGATCGGCTCGCCACGTTTGTAGCTGGACAGAATCGCCGCATCCAGCGCCGGACCGGTGCCTGGGCGGAAGTTGGTGTATTTGCTTTCCAGGCCGTAGCTCTTGAGCATTTCGCTGTTTTCCAGCTCACAGGTCCAGCCGGCCGGGCAGTTGTAGAAGCGCCCCTTGCCAGGCTCTTCCTGATCCTTGAACACGGCTGAATACTGGGCCAGGTCGCTGATGGATTTCAGGTTGGGTGCCTTGGCTTCCAGCTTGCGTTTGGCGTCGCCTTCGATCACATAGCGCGGCACGTACCAGCCTTCCACTGCGCCGACGATCGGCGCGCCGACACCGACCACCTTGCCGGCAGCGGCGGCCTTGTTCCAGACCTCGCTGCGGCCGACCCATTCTTCGGCAAAGATCTGGATGTCGTTGGTGCCCAAGGCGTTTTCCATGGCGATGGAATTGCCGGGCAGGGCGTCAACGGTGCAGCCGTAACCCTTGTCCAGAACCACCTGCAGAATGTCGGTCAGCAGCATCGCGCTTTCCCAGTTAAGACCGGCGAATTTCACCGGCTTGCCTGATTCGCACCAGCCGGCAGCCTGACTTGCGCCTGCGCTGGCGAGCAGGCCAGCGGATACCAATGTGGTCAGCAGGGCCTTTTTCATATTCATTGTCGATGCTCCTAAGCCTGAAATGGATGACGGCAGCTTCAAGTAGGCATCCGGCCCGTGGGCATGCTCATGCCCGTCCCCGACGTGTGTCGGCCTGATGACCGACAACGTTGTCAACGTCCGATCATTGGCAGGTTCAAGCCCTGCTCTTTGGCACAGTCGATAGCGATTTCGTAGCCGGCATCGGCATGACGCATCACCCCGGTAGCCGGGTCGTTGTGCAATACGCGGGCGATACGCTCGGCGGCCTCATCGGTGCCGTCGCAGACGATCACCATGCCGGAATGCTGCGAAAAGCCCATGCCCACGCCGCCGCCGTGGTGCAGCGAGACCCAGGTCGCACCGCTGGCGGTATTGAGCAGGGCATTTAGCAGCGGCCAGTCGGAGACGGCATCAGAGCCATCACGCATGGATTCGGTTTCGCGGTTGGGGCTGGCGACCGAGCCGGAGTCCAGGTGATCACGACCGATTACCACCGGTGCCGACAACTCGCCACTGCGGACCATCTCGTTGAAGGCCAGACCCAGTTTGGCGCGTTGACCCAGGCCGACCCAGCAGATACGCGCCGGCAGGCCCTGGAAGCTGATGCGCTCGCGGGCCATGTCCAGCCAGTTGTGCAGGTGCTCGTCATCCGGAATCAGTTCTTTGACCTTGGCGTCGGTCTTGTAGATGTCCTGCGGGTCACCTGACAGCGCGGCCCAGCGGAACGGCCCGATGCCACGGCAGAACAGCGGACGGATGTAGGCGGGGACGAAGCCCGGGAAATCGAAGGCGTTGGTGACGCCGACTTCCTTGGCCATCTGGCGAATATTGTTGCCATAGTCAAAGGTCGGAATGCCGGCTTGCTGGAAGGCGAGCATGGCTTCGACGTGCTCGGCCATCGACTGCTTGGCGGCCTTGACCACACTGGCCGGCTCGCTCACCGAACGGGCACGGTACTCGTCCCAGGTCCAGCCTTTGGGCAGGTAGCCATTGAGCGGGTCGTGGGCGCTGGTCTGGTCGGTGACCATGTCCGGGCGCACACCGCGACGGACCATTTCCGGCAGGATATCCGCCGCGTTGCCACATAGGGCGATGGAGATGGCTTTGCCTTCGGCCGTGTATTTGGCGATACGCGCCAGTGCGTCATCGAGATCAGCGGCCTGTTCGTCTACGTAGCGGGTCTTGATACGGAAATCAATGCGGCTCTGCTGACATTCGATGTTCAGCGAGCAGGCCCCGGCTAATGTCGCGGCCAGCGGCTGCGCGCCACCCATGCCGCCCAGGCCTGCGGTCAGCACCCAGCGACCCTTGAGGTTGCCGTCATAGTGCTGGCGACCGGCTTCGACGAAGGTTTCGTAAGTGCCTTGCACGATGCCCTGGCTGCCGATGTAGATCCAGCTGCCGGCGGTCATCTGGCCATACATGGCCAGGCCCTTGGCATCCAGTTCGTTGAAGTGCTCCCAACTGGCCCAGTGCGGCACCAGGTTGGAGTTGGCGATCAGCACGCGCGGGGCATTTCTGTGGGTCTTGAATACGCCGACCGGCTTGCCGGACTGCACCAGCAAGGTTTCATCATCGTTGAGCTGAGTGAGGCTTTCGACGATCTTGTCGTAGCACTCCCAATTGCGCGCAGCGCGACCGATGCCACCGTAAACCACCAGCTCATTGGGGTTTTCGGCAACTTCCGGGTCGAGGTTGTTCATCAACATGCGCAGCGGCGCTTCGGTCAGCCAGCTCTTGGCGGTCAATTGAGTACCGCGTGCAGCCCGTACGACGCCTTCGCGATGACGGGTCCAGTCCTGCTTCAGGTCTTGGTTATTCTCGGTCACAAAAAAATCCTCGGCGATCAATTCGAACCACCCCGATGAAGGGCGAACAGCGCCTGGCGAAGCAGGCTGATTCAAGTGGGCAGCAGACAGAATGTTTAGCCTGTCTCTACTTGTACATACAAGCATATGCAATCAAAAGACCAACTTTTCGCTGCTGTTGTTTTTAAGCCGTCGAATTGGCCTGCAAGGCTTTATTTCCGGAGCCTTGCGGTTTTGGTCAGCGCGCAAGCATTGGCCCGAGAGGAGCGCTGTTCTGTTACCTGAATGACTTTTTGCGCAGTTTTGGGGCGGCAGGTAACAGATTGGTGCGAGGAGGGTGTGCATCGCGTTAAGACCGGAATCAAAGTGCTGCGGATGTTTGCAAACAGCGCGTTTGGGGGGCTGAAAATGGCCTCTTTAGCGTGGGAACGAACCCGCTCGAGCACGCGTCATACCCAGGCCTGAGCCAGCATTCACCGGCCTGCGATTAGGTCTCGCGGGTGTTTTCATGTTTAAATTGAACGCTCGTTCAAGTTAAACCGGTGGTTCGCTGCCCGCTCACAACAGGAGGCTTACCCTTGCCGTATCCGCTTTTTGCAATTGGTTTTATCAGTCCGGAGGTACTCAACCGATGAGTTCTTCGAGTTCCTCTTCAAGCGGCATGGTTCGCATGAATGCTCCAGTGTTCTATTTCGCTGCGAGTTTTATTCTGATTTTCGGCATCGTCGTGATCGCGTTCCCGCAAGCCAGCGGCGAATGGCTGCTGGCGGCGCAAAACTGGGCGGCCAACACGGTAGGCTGGTACTACATGATGGTCATGACCCTGTACCTGGTCTTCGTGGTGGTCACCGCCTTGTCGGGCTTCGGCAAGATCAAGCTCGGTGCCGACCACGACGAACCCGAGTTCAGTTACCTGTCATGGGCCGGCATGCTGTTTGCCGCCGGCATCAGCATCACGCTGTTCTTTTTCTGCGTTTCAGAACCCCTGACGCACCTGCTGCAGCCACCGCAGGGCGAGGGCGGTACCGCCGAAGCAGCACGCCAGGGCATGCAGTTGCTGTTTCTGCACTGGGGTCTGCATGGCTGGGGCGTGTTCGCGTTCGTCGGTATGGCGCTGGCCTATTTCGCTTATCGCCATAACCTGCCGCTGGCCCTGCGCTCGGCGCTGTATCCGCTGATCGGCAAACGCATCAATGGCCCTATTGGCTATGCGGTCGATGGCTTCGGCATTATTGCGACCATCTTCGGGCTCGGCGCAGACATGGGCTTCGGGGTGCTGCACCTCAATTCCGGTCTGGACTACCTGTTCGGCGTGGCGCACACCCACTGGATTCAGGTCGGCCTGATCACCCTGATGATGGGCGCGGCGATTCTGGTAGCGATCGCCGGGGTCGACAAGGGCGTACGCGTCATGTCCGACATCAACATGCTGCTGGCCTGTGCGCTGTTGCTGTTCGTGCTGTTTGCCGGCCCGACTCAGCATTTGCTTAATACACTTGTGCAGAACATCGGTGACTACCTGGGCGCACTGCCGAGCAAGAGTTTCGACGTGTACGCCTATAACGAGCCGAGTGACTGGCTGGGCGGCTGGACGGTGTTCTATTGGGCCTGGTGGATTGCCTGGGCGCCGTTCGTAGGCCTGTTCATTGCGCGTATCTCCCGTGGCCGGACCATCCGCGAGTTCGTCTTCGGTGTGTTGCTGATCCCGCTGGGTTTCACCCTGGCCTGGATGTCGATCTTCGGCAACAGCGCCATCGATCAAGTGCTCAACCACGGCATGACGGCGCTGGGTCAATCGGCTATCGATGATCCGTCGATGACCCTGTACCTGCTGCTGGAAACCTATCCGTGGAGCAAGACGGTCATCGCGGTCACGGTGTTCATCAGCTTCGTGTTCTTCGTCACCTCGGCCGATTCGGGCACGGTGGTGCTGTCGACACTGTCAGCCAAAGGCGGCAACCCTGACGAAGACGGTCCGAAATGGCTGCGGGTGTTCTGGGGTGTGGCCACGGCGTTGATCACCAGTGGCTTGCTGTTCTCGGGCAGCATCGATGCGCTGAAATCGGCCGTGGTGCTGACGTCGTTGCCATTCTCGTTGATTCTGTTGCTGATGATGTGGGGGCTGCACAAGGCGTTCGTCATGGAGTCGCAGCGCAAGATCGCCCAGTTGTACTCGCTGGCGCCAGTGTCCGGTTCACGACGCGGCGGCTGGCGTCAGCGTCTGAGCCAGGCGGTGCATTACCCGTCGCGAGACGAGGTGTATCGCTTCCTCGATCAGACCGTGCGTCCGGCGATTGAAGAAGTGACGGCGGTGTTCGTCGAGAAGGGCTTGAATGTGGTCAACGTACCTGACCCGTCCAACGACTCGGTGACCCTGGAAATCGGCCATGGTGAAGAACGTCCGTTCATTTACCAAGTGCAGATGAAAGGCTTCTTCACTCCGTCGTTCGCCCGAGGCGGCATGGGCTCCAAGCAATTGAACAACCGCCGCTACTACCGCGCCGAGGTGCACTTGAGCGAGGGTAGTCAGGACTACGACCTGGTGGGTTACACCAAGGAACAAGTCATCAACGACGTGCTCGATCAGTACGAACGGCATATGCAGTTCCTGCACCTGGTGCGTTGATCGGGGCGTGGGGGGCGGTTACAACTATCGTCCCTCACGTTCTGCGCCGCGCCACATAATCAGGAGAGGACGCGGAGCGTCCAGAACGGCATGCGACGCGGAGCGTCGCACGATGGTTACAGGGTCATCGTTCCTCACGCTCCAGCGTAGGCTCGAGATTGCGCCGGGCTCAGGTACTCTCCCGTTCCACCAGGCTGCACTCCAGCAGATTCAGGCGTTGTACTTCTCCCTCTAGCGGTAATACACCGAGGCTTTCAAGCACCCGCGTCGCAGCCATTACGCCGATCTGCAGGGCGGGCGGTTTGATGGTGGTCAGGCTGGGCAGCATCATTTCTGCGAAGGCGTAATCGCCAAAGCCCATCACGGCACAATCCTGTGGAATGCTCAGGCCTGCGCGCTGGCTGGCGAGCAGGGCGCCGGCTGCCAGGTTGTCGTTGGCGAAGAAGATCGCGTCAGGGCGGGGCGCTTGGTTCATCAGGGTGTCCATCGCCTGTTTGCCAGCCTCGAAGGGCGCTCGATCCGCGTCCGGGACGAAAACCCACGGCGTGATACCTAGCCCTTCCACGGTTGCGGCATAGCCGTCGCGACGCTCCAGTGCGCTGAAGTCGCCCGCGATGCTGTTCTGTACGAATGCGATGCGACGGTAGCCTTTGTCATGCAGATAACGGGCTGCCATCACGCCGACGTCGTAGTGCGAAAAGCCGATCTGGATCGGGCTGCGGTCGGGTTGATGGTCCCAGGTTTCGATCACCGGGACATCGGTCTGCTCGATCATGTTCTCGGTAGCAGGGCTGTGAAAGCGGCTGGTCAGCACCAGTGCCGCCGGTGACCAGCCCAGGAACGCCCGCACTGCGCTTTCCTCCTGCTCTGCGGAAAAGTAGCTGGACGCCAGCAGCAACTGGAAACCGTGCCGGCTCAGTGTGTCGCTGAAGCCCTGAATGGTATTGGCAAAGATCGGCCCGGAGATGTTGGGAATTACCATCGCTACCACCCGGCTGCGTGCCGATGCCAGGCCGCCAGCAACCAGATTGGGCACGTAGCCCAGTGCACTGACTGTGCTCGCAATCCGCTCGCGCAGTTCGGACGAAACCTGTTCCGGTTGATTGAAATAGCGCGACACGGTAATGGCCGACACCCCTGCCTGACGCGCCACGGCGGTGATCGTCACCCGGCCTGCGCCTCGGCGTTTGCGTATCAGAGGCTTCTCGTCGGCCATGCTCGATCACTTCGCATAAAAGTAAAAAGAATATAAAACTAATTTTTCAGTATTGGACGATCTATCAGTCGTTTCCTGATACTGGCGATGTTAGCGCTAACAAAGATGGTTTGTCTGCTACTCGCCACCGCGAATGCCCGGACCCGGTTTAGTCAGCACGCATAGGCGCCAGTGCGCATCGCACTGTCGGATCAGCGCATATTTCAGGTAGGCACGCAGATGCACACAACAGGTGGGGATAGCGTCAGACACACGCTTCTGGCGCAGGCGATCGATCAGGCTCATACGGCGCGGGGGCGCCGTTGTGGGTGGTTGCTGATGGGGCTGACGGCATTGCCGTGTGTTCCGGCCATGGCAGAGACAGCGGCAGGGCAGAATACAGAAACAGTAGCGCTGGAATCGGTGACCGTGACCGCCACACGCCGCGAAGAATCGCTGCAAAAAGTACCGGTCGCCGTGTCCGTGATCGAGGGCGAACAACTGGAACGCGATAACCGTAATGGCGTGGCCAGCATCGTGCAGCAGGTGCCATCGTTGAATTTCCGCACCGGGGCTTCCAACAAGGACACTTCGCTGTTCGTTCGCGGTGTCGGCACCATTTCCACCTCGCCAGGCGTCGAACCGACGGTGGCCACTGTGATCGATGGTGTGGTGTATGCGCGTCCGGGTCAGGCCACGCTGGACTTGCTCGACCTGGAACGCATCGAAGTGCTGCGCGGCCCGCAAGGCACGCTGTTCGGCAAGAACGCTTCGGCGGGCGTGCTCAACGTCACCACCAAGGCACCGACCGAAGAGACTCACGGTTACATCGATCAGTCCTATTACAGCGGCAATGAAAGCCGCACCCGTTTCGGTATTGGCGGCAGCCTGATTCCGCAGACCCTCAAAGGCTCGATCACGACGTTGTTCGGCAGCTATGACGGCAATGTCGATAACAAGCTCAATGGTCAGGAAATCAACGGCTACAACCGCAAGGGCGCACGCGGCAAGCTGGAATTCACGCCCAATGACGACATCACCTTCACCCTCGCAGCGGACTACATGCAGTCCCATGACGATGCGCCCAACGGTGTGGTGAGCAAAGCGCTGACCCCGTCCTTCGCCAGTGCCCTGGCGCCGGTACGTGCCGACAGCGATAACCGCAATGTCGTCAGCGATTACCGCAGCCATGTCGAGGACGTCAACAAAGGCCTGTCCGGTCAGCTCGACTGGCAACTGGGCGACTACACCCTGACCTCTATCACCGCCTGGCGCGGCTGGGACAACACGCAGTATCAGGACGGCGACCGGCTTGGCACTGTCACTGCGGCGTTCCCCGGCACCGAAGACAAGGGCGATCTGGCGTTCAACCAGTATTCCCAGGAGCTGCGTCTGGCGTCGCCGAAAGGCCAGTTTGTCGAATACGTCGGCGGTCTGTTTTACATGCACGGCAAGAGCGACGAGACCTATCAGCGCACGCTGATCACACCGACGACTCAGGATCGCGGCATCGCCGACTACAGCACCACCACCGACAGCTATTCGGTGTTCGGCGAAACCACGTTCAACTTCACACCGGACTTGCGAGCGATTGTTGGGGCACGCTGGACCCATGATGATCTGGAATACGATCATCGCCGCGTATCGACATCGGCTACGACTGTCAGCGGCATTCAGCCAGCGACCAGCAGTTCCGGCTCGGTGGATGAAGACGGCGAGTCCGGGCGTCTCGGTTTGCAGTACGACCTGAGCGACAGTGTGATGACCTACATCACCTACTCGCGCGGCTACAAAGGCCCGGCCTACAACGTGTTCTTCAACATGCAGCCGCGTGACACCGAGGCGCTCAAGCCGGAAACCTCGAACACCTGGGAGGTCGGCCTCAAGGCCACCACCTGGAACAATCGCCTGACCACCAATCTGGCGGTGTTCCACAGCGAGTACGACAACTATCAGGCGAATTTCTTCGACAGTGTTGCCGGACAGGTCGTGACGCGCCTGATCAACGCCGGCAGTGTCAGCACCGAAGGCGTCGAGCTGGATTACGCCCTGCAAGCCACCCGAAACCTGAAATTCTCCGGGGCGCTGTCCTACACCAGAGCACGCATCGACAGCTTCGCCTGCCCGGCCGGTGCGGCGGCGTCCTGCAACGTCGACGGTAAAACCCTGCCGTACAGCCCGGACTGGAAAAGCTACGTGCGCGCCGACTACACCATCCCGCTGGATAACGGCCTGGATATCGAACTGGGCACCGATTACAGCTGGCAGAGCGAAGTGCAGTACGACATCAGCCAGAACCCGGACACCAAACAGGGCGCTTACGGCATCTGGAACGCCAGCGTGGCACTGGCGGATTACAACAGCGGCTGGCGCGTTGCACTGCTGGGCAAGAACCTGGCCGACAAGTCCTATTCGCCAATGCTCGCCACCGGCGGGAATTACGTTTACCGATCCGTACCGCGTGATGACGAGCGTTATTTCGGCGTGCAGTTACGCAAGGATTTTTGAGCCGAGACCCCAGGCAACACGTAAGGAGTGAGGTATGAGCACGACTGCTCGACAGATGAAACTGGGCGCTTTCCTGATGGCCACCGGGCACCATGTCGCTGCCTGGCGGCACCCGGACGTGCCTGCGGATGCAGGGCTGGATTTCAAGCATTACCGGCACGTGGCCAGGGTCGCGGAGGCGGCAAAATTCGATGCGTTGTTCGTCGCCGACAGCGTGGCTGCCGCGACGGGTGATATCGCCAGCCGCATGGCGCGCTCCGATCATTTCGAACCACTGACCCTGCTCTCGGCACTCAGCGCGGTGACCGAGCATATTGGTCTGATCGCGACAGCGACCACCACCTACAACGAGCCGTATCACGTAGCCCGCAAGTTCGCCTCGCTGGATCATCTCTCCGGTGGGCGAGCGGGCTGGAATCTGGTGACGTCAGATGCCGCCGCCGAAGCGCAGAACTTCGGTCGCGCCGAGCATGTGGGGCATGCCGAGCGCTATAGCCGCGCACGAGAGTTTCATCAGGTGGTGACCGGCCTGTGGGACAGTTGGGCAGACGACGCCTTCACCCGCGATAAGGCCAGTGGCGAGTATTACGACCCGGCCAGACTGCATGTGCTTAATCATGAGGGCGAGCATTTCCGCGTCAAAGGCCCGCTGAACGTGGCGCGTTCGCCGCAGGGTCAGCCGGTGGTGGTGCAGGCCGGTTCCTCGGAAGTCGGACGTGATCTGGCGGCGCAGACGGCGGAAGTGGTATTCACCGCGCAGACCTCGCTGGCCAGTGCGCAAGCTTTCTACGCTGACCTCAAGGGCCGTCTGAGTGCTTACGGGCGGGCCGTCGATTCTCTGAAAATCATGCCCGGCGTGTTCATCGTCGTGGCCGAAACCGAAGCCTTGGCGAAAGCTAAATTCGAGTCGTTTCAGGAGCTGGTCGAGCCTCAGGTCGGGGTCGCTCTGCTGGGCCGCATGCTGGGCAATTTCGACCTGTCGGGCTACCCGCTGGACGGCCCGCTGCCGGAATTGCCATTGACCGACAGCGGCCAGCGCAGCCGGCAGAAACTGCTCACCGAACTGGCCGATCAGGAAAACCTGACCCTGGCGCAACTGGGGCGACGGATTGCCGGTGGGCGAGGGCACTACAGCCTGATCGGCACGCCGGAGCAGATAGCCGATGAGTTGCAACGCTGGTTCGAGCAAGGCGCGGCGGATGGCTTCAATGTGCTGGTGCCGCACCTGCCGGGCGGTCTCGAAGATGTCGCGAGACTGCTGGTGCCGGAGCTGCAGCGGCGCGGGCTGTTTCGCACCGAGTATGAAGGCACGACCTTGCGCGAAAACCTGGGCTTGCAACGGCCTGCTTATAGATTTTGATCGTTGCCGCATGCAAGTCCTGATGAGCGCAGAAAGCGGGCTCCCACGGCCTTCGGCCAGAATCAAAGGCAGATTTTTATACAGAATTAAGGGATCACCCATGAAATCATTTACGTTTATCGCCGCCATTCTGGCCTTTAGCGGCCTGTTCGGTACAGCTGCTGCCGACGAGCCCGACACCCTTCGCATCGGCTATCAGAAGGGTTCGATCACGCTGGTGCTGGCCAAGGAGCATAGCCTGCTGGAAAAGCGTTTTCCCCAGAAGAAAATCAAATGGGTCGAGTTTCCGGCCGGGCCGCAGATGCTGGAGGCGCTGAACATTGGCAGCCTGGACATCGCCTCCACCGGCGACATTCCGCCGATTTTCGCCCAGGTCGCAGGTGCCGACCTGGTCTACATCGGTGCCGAGCCACCCAAGCCGCAGGTGGAAACCCTGTTGGTGCGCAACGAAAGCCCGGTGCACAGCGTCGCAGAATTGAAAGGCCGCAAGGTCGCTCTGCAGAAAGGCTCCAGCTCGCATAACGTGGTGCTGCGTTTGCTCAACAAAGCAGGCCTGACGTTCAAGGATATTCAGCCAATCTACCTGACCCCCGCCGATGCTCGCGCGGCCTTTGAAAACGGCAGTGTCGATGCCTGGGCGATCTGGGACCCTTACTACTCCATCGCCATGAGCGAAGGCCACACTCGTCTGCTGGCCAACGGCGAGGGGCTTGGATTGTCCGGGCCGTTCTATACCGCACGGCGAGCGTTTGCCGAGGAAAATGCAGCGCTCGTGCAGCAGGTGCTCGACGAACTGACGGTGGCCGACGGATTGTCGCGCTCGCAGCGTGCCGAGAGTATTCAGATACTGGCGCGCAGCATGGGCTTGTCCGAAGCGGTCATGACTCAGTATCTTGACCATCGGCCTGTATCACCCAGCCTGCCGATCACGCCGGAGATCGTACGCGCGCAGCAGGCGACCGCTGATCTGTTTTACGACAACCACTTGATACCCAAGCGGGTCGACATTCAGCAGGTTGTCTGGCAAAAGCCATGATTCCGGCGTTGCGAACAGGCCTCACCTGTTCGCAAACGCAATCAAGACGCCTCGAATATCCCCCAGACAAGAGAGGATTCAATGACCTACATCGCTGCCGAAAATCGTTACGAAGACATGCCTTATCGCCGTACCGGCCGCAGCGGGCTGGTGCTTCCGGCACTGTCTTTGGGCTTGTGGCACAACTTCGGTGACAGCACGCCGATCGACACCCAGCGCGCCATGCTGCGCACGGCGTTCGATCTGGGCATCAATCATTTCGACCTGGCCAACAACTATGGCCCGCCGTACGGCAGCGCCGAGATCAACTTCGGCCGTCTGCTGCGCGAAGACTTCAAGCACTACCGTGATGAATTGATCATCTCCAGCAAGGCCGGCTGGGACATGTGGCCAGGGCCGTACGGGCAGGGCGGTGGTTCACGTAAATACGTGCTCGCCAGCCTTGATCAGAGCCTGCAACGTATGGGCCTCGATTACGTCGACATCTTCTATTCCCACCGTTTCGACCCGGACACTCCGCTGGAAGAAACCGCCAGCGCGTTGGCCACCGCGGTTCAGCAGGGCAAGGCGTTGTACATCGGTATCTCGTCGTATTCCGGGGCCAAGACCCGCGAAATAGCTGCGTTACTCAAAGAGTGGAAAGTACCGCTGCTGATTCATCAGCCTGCCTACAACCTGCTTAACCGCTGGGTCGAGAAAGACTTGCTCGACGCTACCGAAGAGCTGGGCGCTGGCGTGATCGCGTTTACTGCGTTGGCCCAAGGGCTGCTGTCGGACAAGTACCTGAACGGCGTGCCCAAGGATGCGCGGGTCAATCGTCCGGGGGGCGGCTCGCTGCAGGCTTCGCACCTGTCCGAGCAGAACATCGCCCACGTGCGCGCGCTCAACGAAATCGCCCAGCGTCGCGGTCAGAGCCTGGCACAAATGGCCCTGGCCTGGACGTTGCGCGATCCGCGCGTGACCTCAGCGTTGATCGGTGCGAGCCGTCCCGAGCAGATCATTGAAAACGTCGGCGCGCTGAAGAACCTCGCGTTCAGCCCCGAAGAACTGACCGAGATCGACAGCTTTGCGGTAGAAGGCGGGATCAACCTGTGGGAAAAACCTTCTCTGGCTGAGTAAGCACAGCCGTTTCCGGGTAATAACTCAGACCTTGCGTGGGCCGCCATCGGACGTTGAAAAATGCGTCTGGCGGCTCACTCGTCTGCGCGGGCAGCAACGCCGGGTTGTTCAGTGGCTTCCACTGGATAACAAAGAAGGAGGTCTGGTTCATGATTTTTTCCTCCTGCCCTCGGCAATGACCAGCGGATCGGCTGAGTATTGCCAAGGAATCTCGTCCAGTGTCCAGAGATGAAACGCTACGGGCGAGGCGAAATCCGGGTCTGGCGGCGCTTTGGTGTGATACTCGCAATAGTGCGTCTGAAAGTCGATGGCGGCTTGTACGAGCAGTGGTTCACTGAAGCGCCTGCCCCAGAACGCCGCCGTAACGGGTAATTGCTTTGGGACGCCGGTCGCGCCATGCCCGATGGGCAGTGTCAGCATGGGCCAGGCCAGCGCGTTGGGCATATCGAAGTACGTGCGCTGTACCGGTAGTGTCCTCACCAGTGCGTCTGCCCGCTCGCCGACGTGAGCACCGAGCGGCAGCACCATCATGAAGTCAATCTGATAGTCATTCAGGGCCTTTTCAAAATGCCCCTGCTGTAGACGGCGTCTGTTCTCTGCTTCGAGTCTGATCCCCACTGGAATCAGTGAGGCAACCTGATCGAATAACTCCGGATATCTTCGTAGCAAATAGTCTCTGTCGTCTTGATTCTCCAACACGTCTGCAAAGTCACGTACGGCCGACCAGTGCCGGGTTTCCAGTTGGTTGGCGTAACTGGTCACGGCTTGGGCGTTGACTCTCATCAGAGTGCTGCCATCACTGTCCAGCACGTCATGAATGGGTTCTGGCGAGGAGTAAGGAATGTTTTCAAGAATTTCAGCATCCAGCCAAGGAAAGTCGATGACCCTTGCACCCAGCGTCTCGAGCTGATCCTTGAACCTGATAAACGCTGCGCTGTAGTCCTCGTCGTAAGACTGCGCAGGGGGTTGACCGGACGACGACATCCAGTCCGTCTGCGGAATGCCTATGGTCAGCCCTTCCAGAGGAAGAGAACCGGGGGTCGGGGTAATGGAAAGCTGCTCGCCTATCGATGGGGCCGACAGACTTTGCGGGTCGTTTTCTCCATCAGGGCCGGCAATTATGGACAGTATCAGCGACGCATCGCGGATCGAACGGGCCATGGGGCCGACCACGTCCCAGCCGCTTCGCAGGGGCATCACGCCGGCGCCAGACACCAGTCCCAGCGATGGTTTTATTGCGCTGGCGCCATTCGCAGCCGCAGGAATGATAATCGAGCCGGCCGTCTCTTCGCCCAGCGCTGCGGCGCACAGTCGTGCAATCGGGGCGACCCCCGAGCCCTGACTGGACCCGCCCGGCGTACGTATCGGGTCCCATGCGTTCCCGGCAAACTGGCCGACCGTGTGGGTCGAGAGTTCGGAGCAGATGGTATGACCGATAATAAGAGCGCCCTGAGCCCTCAGCCGGGCTACGCATGTCGCATCACGTAATGCCAGGTTGCCGGAAAAGGCCTGAGTGCCGTTTTTGCTTTCAAGGCCCTGAATGGCGAAAGAGTCTTTTATACCGAAGGGAATTCCGCACAACGGAGGCGCCGGGCCGCGTTGATCGTCTGGAGTCGTCAGCCATTGATCGGCGAGTCTTGCCTGCTCCAACAGTGTCGAGAAATCTTCCAGCCGCACAAAAGCGTTGTATTTACCGTTATCGCCGTAGGTTTCTTGCGGGCCGTTGAACCGGGTGATGCGGCTCCAGTATTCGACTAGCACCTGTTCGGCGGTCAGTCTTTGCGGGTTGCCTTCGCGCAGCAGTGCGGCGAGTTCGACGATTTCGTAGTCAACAATCCGCTCGCGTCGTTCAATGCCTGCACCACGCGGCAGTGCCGCAAGCAAACGTAAATTGTTGGCGTGCTGTCGGGCGTCAGGTTCGCCGAGTAATGCACTTTCCATATTGATCAGCTCCTTATGACTCCTTGAGTGGAGTCAAAAGAAGCTAATCATTAATGGGCGTTGCGGGTAACTGTCAGAAATGGCAGTGAACGTCTTGAGGACGGCTCAGCCTTCGTCAGCCTCGTCGTCATCCCCGCCATCGATCTTCATGCCCAGTTCCTTGATCTTGCGGGTCAGGGTGTTGCGGCCCCAGCCCAGCAGCACGGCGGCATCGCGGCGGCCAGCGGTGTGCTTGAGGGCGGTTTCGATCATGATCCGCTCGAAGGTCGGCACGGCGCTGTCCAGCAGGCTGGACTGACCGCGAGACAATGCCTGGTCGGCCCACTGGCGCAGCGCCTGTTCCCAGTTGGTGACCGGCGCGGCGTCCTGCGGCAGGCTCAGCAGTTCCGGCGGCAGGTCGCTGATGTGCACTTCACGACCCGACGCCATGACCGTGATCCAGCGGCAGGTGTTTTCCAGCTGACGCACGTTGCCAGGCCACGGCAGATGCTTGAGGTACTCCTCGGTCTCGGCCTTGAGCAACTTGGGCTCGACCGCCAGTTCCTGAGCCGCGCGGCTGAGGAAGTGCTTGGCCAGGGTCGGGATGTCTTCGCGACGGTCTGACATGCGCGGAATGTGGATGCGGATCACGTTCAGGCGGTGAAACAAGTCTTCGCGGAACTTGCCGGCCTGCACCAGGGTTTCCAGATTCTGGTGGGTGGCAGCAATGATGCGCACATCGACCTTGACCGGCGTGTGACCGCCGACCCGGTAGAATTCGCCATCCGCCAGTACACGCAACAGACGAGTCTGGGTGTCGGCGGGCATGTCACCGATTTCATCGAGAAACAGCGTGCCGCCGTCGGCCTGTTCGAAGCGCCCACGACGCAGGTTGGCCGCGCCGGTGAAGGCGCCTTTTTCATGCCCGAACAGCTCGGACTCCATCAGGTCCTTGGGGATCGCCGCCATGTTCAGCGCAATGAACGGCGAGGCCGAACGCGGGCTGTGGCGATGCAAGGCATGAGCGACCAATTCCTTGCCGGTCCCCGACTCACCGTTGATCAACACCGTGATGTTGGAGTGACTCAGACGGCCGATGGCGCGAAACACTTCCTGCATCGCTGGCGCTTCGCCAATGATTTCAGGGGTGCGGGTCAGCGTCGGTGCAACGTCCAGGCCCTGTTGTTCCTGAGCGTGCTGATTGGCGCGCTTGACCAGCGACACGGCTTCATCGACGTCGAACGGCTTTGGCAGGTACTCGAACGCGCCGCCCTGATAGGACGCCACGGCGCTGTCCAGGTCCGAGTGGGCGGTCATGATGATCACCGGCAGACGCGGATGCTGCTCGCGAATCCGCGCCAGCAGGTCCAGACCGCTGGCACCCGGCATGCGGATGTCGGAAATGATCACGTCCGGTTGCTGACGGGCCAGACGGCTCATCACCCCGTCGGCGCTGTCGAAGCTTTGCGTGGTCATGCCTTCCTGTTGCAAGGCTTTTTCCAGTACCCAGCGGATAGAACGATCGTCGTCTACGATCCAGACAGTTTCACTACGGCTCATGTCGAAGCTGCTCCTTGTTCCAGCGGCAGGAAGATCGAGAACGTGGTGTGGCCGGGATGGCTGTCACACTCGATCAGACCCTGGTGCTGGCTGATGATGTTCTGGGTAATGGCAAGACCTAATCCCGTACCGTCCGGGCGGCCACTGACCATGGGGTAGAAAATGGTTTCCTGAAGCTCGGCCGGAATACCGGGGCCGTTGTCGATGATTTCGATCTTGCTCACCAGTCGATGGCGAACGTGGCCGATGGTGAACTGGCGCATGGCGCGGGTACGCAGGGTGATCCGGCCAAGGCGCAATTCGTTCTGGCCGCTGATGGCCTGCATGGCGTTGCGCACGATATTGAGCACGGCCTGGATCATTTGCTCGCGGTCGATCAACACGTCGGGAATGCTCGGGTCGTAGTCGCGCACCAAGGTGATGCAGCCCTGGCTTTCGGCCTCGACCAGGCTGCACACGCGCTCGAGCACTTCGTGCACGTTGGTCATCGCCAGCGATGGCAGCTTGTTGGAGCCGAGCATGCGGTCGACCAGATTACGCAGGCGGTCGGCCTCTTCGATGATGACGTTGGTGTAGTCCTTGAGACTTTCTTCAGGCAGCTCGCGGGCCAGCAGTTGTGCGGCTCCGCGAATGCCGCCCAGCGGATTCTTGATTTCGTGAGCTAGGCCACGCACCAGCATCTTGGTGGTTTCCTGCTTGGACAGCTGAGCTTCTTCTTTGGTGATGCGCAACAGCCGGTCACGCGGGTGTACTTCAAGCAACAGCAGGGTATCGCCCTTGCTGAGGATAGGCGTCACCGCATAGTCGACAGTCAGGGTCTGACCGGTCAGTGCGGTGAGCATCGCTTCGCGCTTGGTAAAAGGATGAGCCTGCTCGACTGCCTGACGCAGCGAACTCAATGCTTCGGCCGACTCGGTGAACAGCTCGCTGATGAATTGCCCATGGCTGCGCTGCCCGCTGATGGCCAGCAGCATTTCCGCCGCCGGGTTCATATACTCAAGTCGCAGGTCAGCGTTGAGCAGAATGGTGGCAGTGGTCAGGTTATCCAGTAACAGTCTGTGCAGCGCATCGCTGATAGTCATGAATCGTGTTGACCTCTTTTGGCACATTGCAGTCGCGCAATGCGGGTGCTGGTTGGTCTGCACCAGCAGGAGCAAGGCCACCAATACGGTGCTATGTCAGTGAAGTTGCAAAAAACAAACCAAGGCTCCGAAAAGAAGCGCTTTATCTGCAAAATCGGGCCGTTTTTGTAGAGAGTGCCCGCACACGGCGCTACCCGGCCAGGCTTCCTGAACCAGATTGGGCTGTATTGTTGCGCAGGCAGACATTGAGCGCACCAAAAAGGTGCTGGCGATTTGGCGAGATCAGAAGAAGGGCAGGATGCTGCTTTTTGGTTCCGGCTTGTCCTTGAGCGGACACTCCGGACGCGCGCCGTAGTCATCCTCCTTGCAGGGATGAGTCGCGCGCTTTTGCGCCAGGGAAATGCGCTGTACGTGAAACGGCTGGTTCGGGGTTTTTTCCAGAACACGGCCGAGCTCGTCGAAAATTTCTACCGACAGTTGATGCGTGCCGCGATCCACATTGCTCAACGGAAACACCGGACTGCGGCCGGCCTGGCCCACGGCAACGCCATCCAGCAGCAGCCGGTAGCTGTGCCCCGCCTGTAACACCGGTTCGCTGGTGACGGTAACGATCAGGTCGCCACTGGGATTGACCAGGGTAGCGTCCGGTTCGGGCACCAGAATTCTCAGCAACTGGTAATGAAACATCGGTTGTACTGCAGGTTTGGCAGGGTGGGCCTTCAAGGTGCGGGTCGGCGGTGTGCCGGTCATGTTGTTGCTGGGCGCGATGTCGACGCGAGTAGCGTTCTTGCGCGGCTGGTCGGTAAACACCCGATTACCCTGCGCGTCGATATAGGTGTAGACGTCGGCCACTGCGGGCAGCGTCAAGAGCAGCAACAGGCAGGTCAGCAGACCGCGCATCGTGTATCTGCTCATGGCTTGCCGAGGTGTACGCGCTGTACGGTCAGGGTGATGGTTTCACTCTGCTGAATGATCCGCTCGCCGTCTTTCACGACTACCGCGAAACTGTGTTCACCGCGATCTACGTTGACCACCTGAAAGCGCGGCAGGTTGGAGGGCTGCCCGTACAGGTTGCCGTCCAGCAGCAATTGCAGGCTGTGAGTCGGTTGCAGGCGTGGCTGGATCTTCACACCGATGATGAACGTGCCATTGTTGGCGCGTAACGCTTCGTCGGTGGGCAGGTCTTTCAGTTCCAGCACGTCGTAGGTCGTTTGTGGCTGCGATTGTGGCGCCGCAGGGGCCGGCTGCGGCGCACTGTTGACGACCGGTCTTGAAGGCGTCTGCGTTTCGATGCTGTTGAGTGGCGGCAACTCGACCACTTCGGTCTTGGCCCCGTTGGGCGGCTGGTTGCTGAACGCGGTGTTACCGTTCGCATCGGTGTACTTATAGATCTGCGCCAGCGCGGGCAGGCTGATCAACAGCAGCAGGCAAATCAGACTTTGACGCATGAGACTCTCGACAGCGGGGCAAGATTGGCCGTCAGCATAGAACACATCGCCCTATGCTGCGCTATCCGCCTGATGTGTCAGAGTTTCGCAGGGCAAAGGTCGGCTGTGGCCAGTACCAGCGCCTGATCGTGAATCGGGTCGGTCTGATAACGCTTCAGCGCCGCATCCAGTTGCATCTGGCAGGTTTCCGCCTTGCGCAGTGGCTGGAAGTCCGCGTAGGCCTGGAGCAACTGGGTCTGCAGGCGATCCAGTTTCGGACGGATGTCATCGACCAGGCTGAGCCTGACCGTGTCGGGCGCCTTACCTGCCGCGTGCCACTGGGCGAGCAGGGCGTTCTGCACCTGTTTATTGGCTTCGATCTGGGCGCGGAACAGGCGTTGAACGTCATCGGGGTTGAGCTTGAACTCGGCAGCACGGGCCTGGGCGGCACTGATCACTTGCAGCTCGCGCGGCGGGTCCTCGACGGCCTTGCCGCTGTCCCACTTGCTCAGGGCAACTTGATCGGCGATGGTCAGGCGCTCGCTGATCGCTTGCAGCAGAGGTTCAAGTGCAGAAGGCTTCTGCTCGGCAGTGAAGGCGAAACAGGTAGACATGAACGTCATCGTCAGCAGGGAAGTGGCCAGAATAAGGCGCATGGCAGTTCCATCTCGGTTCGGTTGGGAGGTGCAGATTTAACTCCAGGCGACCGGGCAGAGCCAGTGTTGCAGGGTGAACAAAAGTTCACGCGGTAAAATCCGGGCAAAAAAAAGACCTCCCGAAGGAGGTCTCCTGTAACGCCAACAATGCTGGCGTTGCTGGATCAGCAGCTGTAGTACAGCTCGTATTCCAGTGGGTGTACGAAGGTGCGAACCTTGATTTCTTCTTCGCTTTTCAACTCGATGTAGGCATCGATGAAGTCGTCGCTGAAGACGCCGCCCTTGGTCAGGAACGCGCGGCCCTTGTCCAGTTCTTCCAGGGCTTCTTTCAGGCTGCCGCAAACTTGTGGGATCTCTTTGGCCTCTTCAGGCGGCAGGTCATACAGGTTTTTGTCAGCTGCGTCGCCAGGGTGGATCTTGTTCTGGATACCGTCCAGGCCAGCCATCAACAGAGCAGCGAATGCCAGGTACGGGTTGGCTGCCGGATCCGGGAAGCGTGCTTCGATACGACGGCCGCGTGGGCTGTTGACGTAAGGAATACGGATCGATGCGGAGCGGTTACGCGCCGAGTAGGCCAGCATGACCGGTGCTTCGAAACCTGGGACCAGACGCTTGTAGGAGTTGGTCGACGGGTTGGTGAAGCCGTTCAGAGCCTTGCCGTGCTTGATGATGCCGCCGATGAAGTACAGGGCGGTATCGGACAGACCGGCATAGCCTTCGCCTGCGAAGGTGTTCTTGCCATCCTTGGAGATGGACATGTGTACGTGCATACCCGAGCCGTTGTCACCGTACAGTGGCTTGGGCATGAAAGTAGCGGTACGGCCGTAAGCGTCGGCAACGTTGTGTACGCAGTACTTGAGGGTCTGAACTTCGTCAGCCTTCTTGACCAGCGTGTTGAATTTCACGCCGATTTCGTTCTGGCCGGCAGTCGCCACTTCGTGGTGGTGAACTTCAACGGTCTGGCCCATTTCTTCCAGAGCGTTGCACATTGCGGTACGGATTTCGTGGTCGTGGTCGACTGGTGGCAGCGGGAAGTAACCACCTTTGACGCCCGGACGGTGGCCCTTGTTGCCGCCATCGACGTCGCCGTCGGTCATCCAGGAGGCCTGTTCGGAGAAGATCTTGAACATGGAACCGGAGATGTCGGACTTGAACTTCACTTCGTCGAAGATGAAGAACTCTGGCTCCGGACCTACGAATACGGTATCGCCGATACCGGTCGACTTCAGGTATTCCTCGGCACGGTGGGCAATGGCGCGCGGGTCGCGGTCGTAGCCTTGCATGGTCGAAGGTTCGATCACGTCGCACACCAGAACCAGGGTCGGCTCTTCGGTGAACGGGTCGAGCAGGGCGGTTTCGTCATCCGGCAGGAGAATCATGTCGGACGCTTCGATGCCTTTCCAGCCAGCGATGGAGGAACCGTCGAACATTTTGCCGACTTCGAAGAAGTCGTCTTCCAGTGCATCGCGCGCAGGCATGGTGACGTGCTGCTGCTTGCCCTTGGTGTCTGTGAAGCGCAGATCAATCCATTTAACGTCATGATCTTTGATGAGTTGAACCGACTTCGACATGGTGTCCTCCGGGTGGCTAGAGACCGACTTGATAGAGTTATGGTCCCTTGAATTTGGGTGATGCCGGCGCAGATACTCTGCCAAGGCAACCTGCCTCACAAGGGAGCAATTTGCATGCCAGTGCCCCGTGTTGGGTTTTTTGCCTCAAACGCAGGTTTTCAGGGGGCGAAAACGCACCACACGGGAAAAACACGCACCTTTATGGCGCTACAATTTGGTGCGACGACTCTTTTTGGTGCGTCGTTGATTGCGTGTACGATAACTGGTTAAACCTTGAGCAATTTCCGCTATAATCCGCGCCCCCCTTTTTTGGTCGGCACCTCACGCTCCGTTTCCATGAAACTAATCGTTAAAGTTTTCCCAGAAATCACCATTAAAAGCCCGCCGGTGCGCAAGAAGTTCATCCGGCAACTGGGCAAGAACATTCGTACCGTGCTCCGTGAACTGGACGCGGACATTGTCGTGGGTGGCGTATGGGACAACCTTGAGGTCGAAACCCGCCTGACCGACCCCAAAGTGCTGCAGGGCATCAGGGAACGGCTGAGCTGCATGCCGGGCATCGCCAACTTTCTGCAGGTCGCCGAGTACCCGCTGGGCGATCTGGATGACGTGGTTGCCAAGTGCAAACTGCACTACGCCGATCTGTTGCCTGGCAAGATGTTTTCAGTGCGTTGCAAGCGCGCCGGCCGACACGACTTCAATTCTATGGACGTCGAGAAATACGTCGGCAGCAAGCTGCGCATGCAGTGCGGCGCCGCCGGAATCGAGCTGAAAAAGCCCGATCTGGTCGTGCGCATGGAAATTCGCGACCAACGGTTGTTTGTGGTTCATGACCAACATCAGGGCATGGGCGGTTACCCGCTGGGCGCGCTGGAGCAGACCCTGGTATTGATGTCCGGCGGGTTCGATTCGACCGTTGCGGCCTACCAGATCATGCGCCGCGGCCTGATGGCGCACTTCTGCTTCTTCAATCTGGGCGGACGAGCCCATGAGCTGGGCGTGATGGAAGTCGCGCACTTCATCTGGAAGAAGTACGGCAGTTCACAGCGCGTGCTGTTCGTCAGCGTACCGTTCGAGGAAGTTCTCGGAGAAATTCTGCAGAAAGTCGATAACAGTCATATGGGTGTAGTTTTGAAGCGTATGATGTTACGCGCTGCATCTGCCGTGGCTGATCGTCTTGAAATCGATGTGCTGGTCACCGGCGAAGCGATTTCACAGGTTGCCAGCCAGACGCTACCCAACCTGTCGCTGATTGACGCGGCGACCGACAAGCTGGTCCTGCGGCCGCTGGTTGCCACCCATAAGCAGGACATCGTGGACCTGGCGACTGAAATCGGCACCGCTGATTTTGCCCGGCACATGCCTGAGTATTGCGGGGTGATTTCGGTCAACCCAAAGACCAACGCCAAGCGAAATCGCGTTGAGTACGAAGAAAAACAGTTCGACATGGCGATTCTCGAGCAGGCGCTCGAACGCGCGAAGCTGGTTTCGATCGATCGGGTTATCGACGATCTGAGCCGCAATGTCGATATAGAAGAAGTCAGCCAGGCGCTGGCCGGTCAGGTGATCCTCGACATCCGTCACCCGGATGCCCAGGAAGACCAGCCGCTGCAAGTCCCTGGCGTGGAGATACAGACGTTGCCGTTCTACGCATTGAACAGCCGTTTCAAGGCACTGGATGACACGCGCCAGTACCTGCTGTATTGCGACAAAGGCGTCATGAGTCGCCTGCATGCCCACCATTTGCTCAGTGAGGGACATGCCAATGTGCGCGTATATCGACCGAGCTAAGTGCCCGGGGCTGTTTGCCTGTGGCTTGCGTCACCGGCCCCCCGACACCTGTCGTCATGCCGTTACGGCTTTTGCCGACTCAAAATAGTAATCGCTGTCCTTAACCAGTCAGCAGACCGAATCCTCTGATCGAGATACACAAGTGATCGAAAATCTACGTAACATCGCCATCATTGCTCACGTTGACCATGGTAAGACCACCCTGGTAGACAAACTCCTGCGTCAATCCGGCACTCTGGAGCGCGGCGAGCTCAACGATGAGCGCGTGATGGACTCCAACGACCAGGAAAAAGAGCGCGGTATTACCATTCTCGCGAAGAACACCGCGATCAACTGGAATGGCTACCACATCAACATCGTGGACACCCCGGGCCACGCCGACTTCGGTGGTGAAGTAGAGCGCGTGATGTCGATGGTCGACTCCGTACTGCTGCTGGTCGATGCCCAGGACGGCCCTATGCCGCAAACCCGTTTCGTGACCAAGAAGGCTTTCGAAGCCGGCCTGCGTCCAATCGTGGTCATCAACAAGGTTGACCGTCCAGGCGCGCGTCCGGACTGGGTTCTGGACCAGATCTTCGACCTGTTCGACAACCTGGGTGCCACCGAAGAGCAGCTGGACTTCAAAGTCGTCTACGCCTCGGCCCTGAACGGCATTGCCGGTCTGGAACACACCGACATGGCTGAAGACATGACCCCGCTGTACCAGGCGATTGTCGATCACGTCCCTGCACCAAAGGTTGACCGTGACGGTCCGTTCCAGATGCAGATTTCCGCACTGGACTACAACAGCTTCCTGGGCGTCATCGGTGTTGGCCGTATCGCTCGTGGTCGCGTCAAGCCGAACACCCCGGTGGTTGCCATCGACGTCAACGGCAAGAAGCGTAACGGCCGTATCCTGAAACTGATGGGTCACCACGGTCTGCACCGCATCGACGTTGAAGAAGCAGCTGCCGGCGACATCGTCTGCATCAGCGGCTTCGACCAGCTGTTCATCTCCGACACTTTGTGCGACCCACTGAACGTCGAAGCGATGAAGCCGCTGACCGTCGACGAACCTACCGTTTCGATGACCTTCCAGGTTAACGATTCGCCGTTCTGCGGTAAGGAAGGCAAGTTCGTCACCAGCCGTAACATCAAGGAGCGTCTGGACAAGGAACTGCTCTACAACGTTGCTCTGCGCGTTGAAGAAGGCGACACCGCCGACAAGTTCAAGGTCTCCGGCCGTGGTGAGCTGCACCTCTCGGTACTGATCGAAACCATGCGTCGCGAAGGCTTCGAAATGGGTGTTGGTCGTCCTGAAGTGATCATCCGCATGGTTGACGGCGTCAAGCACGAACCGTACGAAAACGTCACCATCGACCTGCCTGAAGAAGCGCAGGGCGCGATCATGGAGCAAATGGGTAACCGTAAAGGCGACCTGACCAACATGGTTCCGGATGGCAAGGGCCGTGTGCGCCTTGAGTACAACATCCCGGCACGTGGCCTGATCGGTTTCCGTAACGAGTTCCTGACCCTGACTTCCGGCGCAGGCATCCTGACCAGCATCTTCGACCGTTACGACGTGATGAAGTCTGGCGACATGTCCGGCCGTCAGAACGGCGTTCTGGTTTCGGTTGCTACCGGCAAGGCGCTGACCTACTCCCTGGAAACACTGCAAGCCCGTGGCAAGCTGTTCCTGGGTCATGGCGAAGACGTGTACGAAGGTCAGATCGTCGGCATCAACAGCCGCGACAACGACCTGGGTGTAAACCCAACCAAAGGTAAGAAGCTCGACAACATGCGTGCTTCCGGTAAAGACGAAACCATCGCTCTGGTTCCGCCTATCCGTTTCACTCTGGAACAAGCGCTGGAATTCGTACAAGAAGACGAACTCTGCGAAGTGACTCCAAAGTCGATCCGCCTGCGTAAGAAAATCCTTGGCGAAAGCGAGCGTACTCGTGCTGCCAAGAAGTCGGGCAACTGAGTAATCGGTTAGTCGGCTAGACACAAAAAACCCGGTCGCCAGACCGGGTTTTTTTATGCCCGCTATTTGCCTCTGGTATCAGCCAGCCTTGAGGCAACCTACTTCGAACGGCCGCCCACTGGCGCCAGCAGCAACTCGATACGCTGCTTGCGAATCCCGTCGGCAGCCGCTTCGGCCAGGGCCGCGTCGGTGATGATGGTATCGAACTGTTCGAGCCCGGCGACCTTGTACATGCCGAAGGTGCCGTATTTGGAGCTGGTGGCGATCAGCACGGTTTGCGAGGCGGATTGCATGGCGGCCTGCTTGACCTCGACCTTCAGCGCCGACGGTGTGGTGGTGCCGCGTTGCAGGTCCCACGAGCTGGTAGACATGAAGGCCACATCGGTCGCCAGCTGGCGCAAGGTTGCCGCTGCCAGGCCGCCAACGCTGGAGCGGTTCGGATGATCGAGCAGCCCTCCGGTGTGAATCACATCCACATGCGCAGCATCGGCCAACGCGTTGACCACGCCGAAATCATTGGTGACCACGGTCATGCCCGACAGCGCGATGATGTGCGGGACGATTTCGAGTGTGCTGGTGCCTGCGTCCAGATAGATCGTCATGTCCGGGTGCAACAACCCCGCTGCGAGCCGCGCCATGCCCTGCTTGTGCGGCAACTCCACCACCGCCTTGGACTGGTGGCTGGGTTCGCTGTGGACCTGGCTGGCGATGCGCACGCCTCCGGTGACCGAGTAGGCACGACCTTCCTGCTCCAGCAGGGCGATGTCGCGGCGGATGGTCATGTGCGAGCAATCGAACATCTCCATCAACTGATGCACGCTGAGCACCTGATGCTTGCGTAACTGACGCAGCATCAGCTCCCGGCGCTGATCAGGGATCATAGGTGTACCGCCGGAAATGGCGATCTCCTCTTCAGTGGACATTCGTACTCCTGTACATCAATGAGCCGCCTCAGGCAGCAGACGGTCCGCGCATCTTAGCCAATCGCTTCGGCAATGGAAGCAGTTGCAGGCTTTTTTGCGCGGTTCGGCTCATCTTTACCGCCGTCGCACGTCAACTCATCCAGTTGCCACCGTCGACGTTATAGGTCTGGGCGACCACGTATTCGCTGTCCGCTGAAGCCAGGAAAATGGCCATGCCGGTCAAATCGTCCGCTGTGCCCATGCGCCCGAAAGGCACTTGCTCGCCTACCAGCTTTTTCTTCTCGCCCAACGGCCGGTTTTCGTGGCGGGCGAACAGCGCATCGACGCCGTCCCAGTGTTCGCCATCGACCACACCCGGCGCGATGGCGTTGACATTGATGCCGTGCCTGATGAGGTCCAGCCCGGCCGATTGGGTCAGGCTGATCACCGCAGCCTTGGTCGCGCAATACACCGCCACCAGCGCCTCGCCCCGGCGCCCGGCCTGGCTGGCCATGTTGATGATCTTGCCGCCGTGCCCTTGGGCGATCATTTGCCTGGCTGCTGCCTGCAAGGTGAACAGCGTGCCGCCGACATTGATCGAAAACAGCCGCTCGTAGCTGTCGCGGGTGATGTCGACGATCGGCGCCAGGTCGAACAGCGCGGCGTTGTTGATCAGGATATCCAGCTTGCCGACCTGGGCGACCACTGCGGCGATGGCCTGATCGATGGACGACTGATCCGTGACGTCCATCCGCACCGCATAAGCGTTGGGTCCCAGTTCTGTCGCTGTCGCCTGTGCGCGTTGCAGGTCGATATCGGCAATCGCCACACGAGCGCCTTCGTGAATGTACGCCTGCGCAAACGCCCGGCCGATGCCTCGCGCCGATCCGGTGATCAGCGCGCTTTTACCTTCAAGTCGTTTCATGGGTTCATCGTCCGTTCAATACAGTTGAGGGCTGGCGCTCTACTTCGGGTAGCCGGAACGTTTCATCTCGCGTTCGGTCACCGCCTGCGCGGCTGTGAGCGCCTGTTCAGTGGTGGTTTGCCCGGTCACCGCAGCAGAAAACAGCTTGCCGACCGAGGTACCAATGGCCTGAAACTCCGGAATGGTCACGTACTGGATACCAACGTAGGGCACGGGTTTGGCCGACGGGTGCGCCGGGTCGGCGTGTTGCATCATCTGCAGCGTGACCTTGGCGAACGGCGCAGCTTTCAGGTAAGCCTCGCTGTAGGTGGAGGTGCGGGTGCCAGGTGGTACGTTGCTGATGCCGTCTGTCTCGGCGACCAGCTGGATATACGCCTTGGACGTCGCCCAGGTGATGAACGCCTTGGCCGCATCCTTGTGCTTGGAGGTGGTCGGTATCGCCAGCGACCAGGCGTAAAGCCATGACGAGCCCTTGTCAGTCACTTCAACCGGCGCAGGTGCAAAGCCGACGCTGTCGACAACCTTGCTCTGCGCCTTGTCGGTGGTGAACGAGCCGGCCACGCTGGCATCCACCCACACCGCGCATTTGCCGCTGTTGAACAGCGCGAGGGTTTCGTTGAAACCGTTGCTCGACACGCCCGGCGGGCCATAGTTTTTCAGGGTGTTGACGTAGAAATTCGCAGCCTTGCTCCATTCCGGGCTGGTCAATTGCGGTTTCCATTGCTCGTCGAACCAGCGCGCGCCGAATGCATTGGCCATGGTGCTGAGCAAAGCGATGTTTTCACCCCAACCGGCCTTGCCGCGCAGGCACATGCCGTAAACGCCCTTGTCGGGCTGATGCAGCTTCGCGGCGAATTCGCCCAGCTGCGTCCAGGTCGGGTGTTCGGGCATGCTCAAGCCAGCCTGCTTGAACAAATCGGTGCGGTAATAAGTAATGGTGCTTTCGCCGTAAAAGGGCAGGGCATAGAGCGTGTCCTTGACTGACAAGCCTTGGCGCACCGAAGGAAAGATATCCTCCAGATCGTAGTCCGGCGCAAGGCCGGTGACTGGCTCCAGCCACTGTTTGGCGCCCCATAGCGGGGTCTCGTAGGTGCCGATGGTCAACACGTCGAACTGGCCGCCCTGCGTGGCGATATCGGTGGTCAGGCGCTGACGCAGGACGTTTTCTTCGAGCACTACCCAGTTGAGTTTGATGTCGGGATGCTGCTGCTCAAAGGTTTTCGACAGGCGCTGCATGCGGATCATGTCGCCGTTGTTCACCGTGGCGATGGTCACGGTTTCGGCGGCCTGGACAGTCAGGTTGAAAAGGGCGGCGGACACGCCTGCGGACAGGAAAAGCGTTTTCCGAATGTTCATCTTAGTGCTCTCCACCTCGCGCCTTGTCTGGCGGGAGTCATTGTTTTTGTTGTTGGCCACGGTTGAGTCACCCTGGTGGACGGCTCGATTACAGCAGCCCTCAGAGGGCTGAACAAACGCAGCGCGGATCATCGACTGATACTTTTTTAACCGAGCGCGCTCCGGCGGTCCGAAAGCAAAAAAGTATCAGTGCCGGTTTGATCGCGGGCTAGCCTTGGCTAGGCGCGAGGGCGTATGTTCAAGCGTCCACAGCGCATTCATAACGATAAAAAGGGGCATCCCGTGCCTGACAGCCGAGCCGCCTTGCTCGAGCAGCGCCCTGCCGAGCTTGAGGTTATCCTCCCGCAGCCCGACCACTGCTTTCGCTGGTACGAGCACGACTATCCCTACGCACTGGCGCGCTGGAACCATCATCCGGAATTCGAAATTCATCTGATCCGCCAGGGCAGCGGCAAGCTGGTGGCCGGTGATTACAT
The DNA here is from genome assembly GCF_000507185.2 of Pseudomonas syringae KCTC 12500. Taxonomy (NCBI): domain Bacteria; kingdom Pseudomonadati; phylum Pseudomonadota; class Gammaproteobacteria; order Pseudomonadales; family Pseudomonadaceae; genus Pseudomonas; species Pseudomonas syringae. The sequence goes on along the minus strand of NZ_AYTM02000002.1, from coordinate 2,023,196 downwards.
CGGTGAGTTCGCAGCAGGGCATGTGGCCCTGATCGGTCCGGATCTGCCGCATGACTGGATTGGCGATCTGGCCCCCGGTGAGCATCTGCCCGGGCGGGACGTGGTGCTGCAGTTCGACGGTGTAGCGTTGCTCGCCTTGCGCGGCACGCTGCCGGAAATGGGTGACTTGCAGCGGCTGTTCGAGCAGGCGCGACGCGGCCTGGAGTTCACCGGTGCGACAGCGGTGCAGGCTGCACGCCTGCTTGAAAAGATTGGCCCTGCTCAGGGGCTGGAGCGGCTGATTCTGTTTCTGCAACTGGTCAACACGCTTATGAAAGCGCCTGCGCAGGAGGTTCGCCTGCTGGCCAGCACCTGGTATGCACCGACCCTGGATGCGCGCAGCTCCGAACGGATCAACAAGGCGTTCGACTATCTGCTGACCGAATTGACCAGCGATATTCGCCTGTCCGTTATCGCGCAGCGACTGGACATGAGCGATCCGGGGTTCTCACGCTTCTTCAAGCGCACCACGGGCCATTGTTTTATCGATCTGATGCGCAAACTGCGGGTCCAGCGGGCTTGCCGGCTGCTGCTGCACAGCGAGATGTCGGTGTCAGACATCTGCTTTGAAGTCGGCTATGCCAACCTGTCCAACTTCAACCGACACTTCCGCGTGGAGATGCAGCAGACGCCCAGTGAATACCGGCGCGCCGCCGCATCGGTCTGATCAATGCTCTGCCGGCTCTTTCGCCTGCGGGGCGCGGGTAACGGCATTCACCAGCTTGCCGATGGTCAGGCCCTGCAGAAGGATCGACAGCAACACCACGATGTAGGTGATACTCAGCAGCAGATCGCGTTCCGGCCCGGTCGGCAGGGCCAACGCCAGCGCAACCGAGACCCCGCCGCGCAAGCCGCCCCAGGTGAGGATGCGGATCGTGCCGTGCGGCACCTTGCGCCAGCGACGCAACAACAGGATGGCCGGGGCGACGGTGACGAAGCGCGACAGCAGAATCGCCGCCGCCAGCAGGCTGGCCGCAATCAGGTGCTGCCACGAGAACGGCAACAGCAACAGCTCCATGCCGATCAGCGCAAACAGCAGCGCGTTGAGCATGTCATCCAGCAACTCCCAGAAACCGTCCATGTAACGACGGGTCATGTCGTTCATCGCCAGATTGCGTCCCAGGTTGCCGATGATCAGGCCGGCCACGACCATCGCGATAGGACCGGACACATGCAGTTCAGACGCCATCGCCGAGCCGCCGATCACCAGCGCCAGCGTGAGCATGACCTCGATCTGATACTGCTCGATGCTCTTGATCATCAGGTACACGGCGTAACCGATCAGGCCGCCGAACAGCACACCGCCCACCGCTTCGTGGACGAACAGCAGAGCGGTTTCGCCAACCGTCGGCGTCTCGCCCAGCTGTGCGATACCCAGCAGCACGGTGAACACCACCACCGCGGTGCCGTCGTTGAACAGGCTTTCGCCGACGATCGTGGTCTTCAGCGGTTTCGAGGCGTTGGCCGTACGCAACACACCGAGCACCGCAATCGGGTCGGTGGGCGAGATCAGCGCACCAAACAGCAGGCAGTACAACGGGCTGACGTGCCAGCCGAACAGGGCAAAGATCCAGTAGGCCAGTGCGCCGATCACCGTGGTGGCAATCAGCACCCCGAAAGTCGCCAACAGGCCGATGGGCCAACGGTAGCTTCTCAAGTCGCCCAGGTTGACGTGCAGCGCCCCGGCGAACAGCAGGAAGGACAGCATCCAGTTCATCAGCAGGTCGCCGAAGTCGATCTGGCCGATCAATTGCTGAACGCGATCTTCCAGGCCGGGATAGCCCAGAAAGCTCAGACCCTGCAGCAGCAACGAGAACATCAGCGCGGTGACCATCACGCCAATGGTGGGGGGCAGACCGATGAAACGGTAGTTCACGTAGGTCAGCAGCGCAGTGAGGCAGATAAAACCAGCAGCGAGTTCAAGCATCGGTCATTCCAAATCCGTAATTGCAGTGTCTCGATCACCGTAACCGAGCCTGTGTTTGATGGACCGGAACTACGTCCAGACACATCTCGACACGCCACAGTGGGGTTTGCGTTGACCACGCAGAGGCGGTGATGTTGCAAAAAAGGCCGGAATCACCAAACGAAGCTGGATTTGAGACGGGAAAAGGAGGGGATTGCAGACGCAAAAAAGTCAGCCCGAATGACGGTCCGGGCTGACGGGGGATGTAACGCTGAGTGGCCTTCCTGGCAGGTTCAGAATCATTGGCTGTTTCTGCACCCGCCGAGGACCTGGTACTGAACCGTGTTCAGCTTGCCCTTGGAGTCTTCGTACGTCATCAGTTTTGGCATCACGCTACAGGTTTGCAGATCCGGGGACTTGCGGACCAGCTTGGCAACGTCCAGCTTCATGCCGTAGGTGTACTCCTTGATTTCCGGCATCGGCTTGTTATGGAGGGCGGCATACTTCTGCACGCTGGCCTGGTGTTCTTTGATCACCGTAGTGGCTTTGACCTCATCAGAGGTGTAGGCGAAAGCACTGATGGGCGAAAGGATGACCAGGGCAAGTAACAACGATTTGGCTGTGCGCATTTTCTTTTGTCTCCGTTTGAATGTGGCTTAACCCTAACCAATGCGCACTAACCGGAAGGTTGCTGAAACATTACAAATCGGTCATCTCGAAGATGTCAGCTTCCTAACAGTATTGTCATTGTTCGCTCACCTTCCTGTTAGCTCCCCCTCCGTAAGCTTGTTTCATCCCTGACGAGCGCCAAGCGCTGCGCAGGTCCGACATTCAACCGAGAAAGGTAATGATGATGAAACTGGTCAAATCGATGGTCTTCGCCGTAGCTGCCTTGTCCGCCACTGCAGCCTTTGCCGACGACGGTAACGAGTACGCAAGCCCCGCTGCCGACAAGATGCGCCTGGCGCAAGAGATGCGTTTCAAGGAACAGAACAGCAGCAAAGCCGAGCGGTACGTCAATGCCGACGAGAAAGCCGAGGCTGAACGGTCGACCAAGTCCGAAGGCTGATGCCTTTGCTACCCGACCCGCTGCACCCCTATTCGCCCTTTGTAGCAGCTCCCTGCTCCTTTGGTCGGGGCGAATCTTTAAGCGTCCTTCGGGGCGCTTTTTTTATTCCTGGCAGAAACGTCGGCGATAAGCGTTTTTCATGCATCTGCCCGAAGGGCGTAGGAGCGAACTTGTTCGCGAAGAGGCCGGCATGCTCGCTGCAAATGCACCATCTTCGCTAACCAGCGAAACGTCGCCCGGCCTGCTCCTACGGCCTTCGGCGAGAATAAAAACAGACGTATCCGTTCAATGCCTGTTTCACCGTATTGAACTAACGCAGGCGGTACTTCACTTCCTTTCATATTTGTAATCCCGCCGTCACCTCGACGTTATCTTCGCCACCTCAAGATGGTGCCCCGCTGGCAGCTCTCGCACCTATAAAAAGAGCCAGGTCGACACGTTCAAAACAATCTGCCGATCCATCGGAGCACATATGACCCAACTCAGAACATTGTCCCTTGCCCTATGCTCGACACTGGCAGGTGTAACGCCGATTACCGCACTCGCCGAAGAACAGAAAGAAGGCTTCATCGAAGGCAGCACGCTGACGGTACTCAACCGCAACTTCTACATGAACCGCGACCATCGCAATGGCGAGTCCAGCCCGACCGGCAATGGCTATTCAGAAGCATGGGCGCAGGGCATCATCGGCCGATTCCAGTCAGGTTTCACTCAAGGCACATTCGGTGTCGGCGTCGATGCCTTTGCCATGATCGGTATCAAGCTCGACACGGGGGATGGCAGAAACGGTGGGCGCAGCGCTTTCGATGTACTGCCGGTCGATGAGCAAGGCAACGCCCGGGACGAGTACACCAAAGTCGGCGGCTCGCTGAAGGCCAGGGCTTTCGACACCGTCGTGAACGTCGGCGATGTCTTCCCGTCGACGCCGGTGGTTGCCTTTGGCGACTCCCGCCTGCTGCCGGAGAGCTTCCGCGGCGTTACCGCCGTCAACAACAGCATCAGCGGCCTGACCCTGCAAGGCGGTCGCCTGCATTCCATGAGCCAGCCCGTCTCCAGCAACCTGCGCGACGGTTTCGCCACCTTCTACGGCGGCGCGGTCGACGCACCATGGGTCGCCTACTTCGGCGGCGACTACCAGGCCACCGACGCGCTGAGCCTTGGCCTGTACACCAGCCGACTCAAAGATGTCTGGGATCAGAAATACGCCTCGGCGGTATACGTACTGCCACTTTCCGATGACCTCGCACTGACCGGCAGCCTGAACTATTACAACGCCACCGACGAAGGCAAAAAGCTGCTCGGCGAATTCGACAACGACATCTGGAGCGCAAAACTCGCCCTGCAATACGGCGCACACACCCTGTCGCTTTCGCATCAGCGCAACGAAGGTGATGATGATTTCGACTACCTCAGGCAGTCCGACTCCATCTACCTGGCCAACTCCATCCAGTACAGCGACTTCAACTCACCCAAGGAGCGCTCGTGGATGGTCACCTACAACCTCGACATGTCCACCTTCGGCGTGCGCGGCCTGTCATTCATGACCCGCTACGGCAAAGGCACCGACGCCGACTACTCCAACGCCAACAGCACCTACATGCGCCGCGACGCACAAGGCAACCCGCTGACCGATCAAAAACGCTGGGAGCGCGATATCGAAGCGAAATACATCGTGCAGACCGGATCGCTGAAAGACCTGTCACTGCGCGTGCGCCAGGCAACGACCCGGGCCACGGCGTTCGAATCGGATCTGGATGAGGTGAGGGTGATTGTGGAGTATCCGTTGAGTGTGCTTTGAGGGGGATGATTGAGTGAGGCGTCCTTTGGGGCGCTTTTTATTCAGGCAACGGTATCCGCTTACAAACGCTTTCGGGACGCGGGGAAGCTGACGTCGCGCAGCACTCCACCGTATCCGCCGTATAGGTTCTCGCCCGGCAGCAGCCGTCGAGCCGTCAATTGCTGATGCGCCTGACGCAAATGGTAGAAAGGCATGCGCACATAGAGGTGATGCTCTATGTGGTAATGAATGGCATGCGGGCCAAATACAAACGTCTGCCAGTTCGGGCGCACTATACTGCGCGCGTTCTGGCTCTGGTCATCACAGGCCGGCAGGCCTGCGTGCTCCATGATCGCTCGAATCCGTCCCATCAGCGGCAGCAAGGTGACGGCAGGCAGCAACCATAATCCCGGATACAGCAGCGGATGCCCCGACCAGGCGAGCACACCAAACAAAAGCCCGTTGCTGATCAGCATCGAAAAGACTTCCCAAGCCGCCTGCCGAGGTGATTTATCGACCTTGGGCATGATTGCGCGATAGTCCCCACGGGCAAATCTGAATGCGCTGATGAAATATCCCACTCCACACAGATCAGCCAGTAATCGAGTGGCCAGCTTGCCTCTTGGTTGTGGGTAATCCCCCAGACCGAACACCGCGACTACCGGGTCATCGTGCTGCATGGGATGCATGTGATGCTTCAGGTGTCCGGCGCGGTAGGTCTGCATCGAGATAAACAGCGGGCCTGCTGCAGCCAGTTGGCCGATCACATCATTAGGTTTCTGCCGGGGCAACAATACGCCGTGGGCGCTCTCATGCATGATCACCGCCAGCGCCAACTGGCTGCGTGCGATGAGCAGGGCTGCAAACAGATAGGTTGCGGGGTGTGGCCAGAGCGCGGCGCAAGTGAACGCTAGCGCGATCAGGCCCCAGTCGGCCAATAGCGCCAGCAGGCTGATCCAGGGTTTGAGCACATACAACTCGGCGGCAGGTGTAAACGCTTTCAGCGCGAGGTTACCGCCTGTGCGTGATTCAGGCTTGGGCACGGGCGTTGTTTCCTTGTGGTCGAGTGGCCAGGGCACAGGCCAGAGCGAGCATCACACCGCCTGCGACATCTATCAGCGTGTGCTGCTTCAACGTCAGGGTCGACAAGCAGATCAGCAGCCCGGTAATGCCGATCAACGCTCTGTAAGGTTGACCCCAAAGCGCTCGGCAAGCCAGGCAGGTGACGGCCACGTGCAGGCTGGGGCAGCCGTTGGACGCCAGGTCCAGCTGCCAAAGCCGGCTCAAGCGTTGTTGTAGAAACGCATTGTCGATCAACCCGGTATCAGGCCGGGGTATGAACTCGGGGAACAGCCAAAAGCATAGCAAGGCCACGCCAAACGCGATCCCGGTTGCCGTTCTGAACGCCTTGAAGCGCTCGACGCTGGCGTACCCGGCTGCTAACAGCACGAACGGGAAAAATAGCACGTACACCCACCATGAATGTGCGGTGAACGGGATCAACTCATCCAGCGGTGTGACCCAGTTGTAGCGAGGGGTGACGGCGCGTTCCAGACAGATGAAAACGCCCAGGCCGAGCAGTAGCCCCAGCAACGCGATCAGCGCCTGACGGTAGTCGGGTTGGCGAAGCTGCACGGGCTGGCTCATGGCTGTTCGCTGGGCGATGGCATAAGCATTGAACTCATAAGTTGAGCAAACGGCTGTTCCAGGCGTTGATTCGCGCCTGGGCGCGCGCCTGACCTGCCGCGCCGGAAGGGTCGGGTGCGGAGACCGCACACAGTTGCCTGGCCGCATCGGCCACCTGATGCTGAAATTCAGCAGCATCGCCCCGCCAGGTCACCACGCGGTGCAACAGCTGCAACTGCGCAGCACGTGCGGCGTTGGTGGCTTGTTCGGGCTGATCGCTGACTACCAGGATGATCGGCCGTTGATAAACCAGCGCGATCGACAGCGCGGCCATGCCCGGTGCCGACACGATCAGTTGTGCCTGCGCTGCGCGGCTGGCCCAGTCCGGGTCAATGGCAAGCCAGCCATCGTGTCCGGCATAACCCTCGCCGATAAGGTGCTTGCTCAGCCCTGCAGCGGACAGGCCCGCGCTCAAGGCGTCGGCCAGGGCGGGCTCGGTGAAATGAGGGTTGAGGTAAACCGCTGCGCCATCGCCGATCCGGTCTGGCGTTACGGCAACCAGGGCTACCGGGGTTGGCAAGCGAAACACCTTTGGGGCGTCTGCGTCGTCAACGGCGTAGGCAAAATCATGCTCTATGCAGGCGCGAGCTGCGTTTATCTGGCGGTCAACAATCCAGCCAAACAGGCGCGCAAACGGACGTGGCCACATGCCCGCGAAATTATTGATCAGCGCGACCTTCAGGCTTGCCCCATACACATGCACCACCTTGCGCCGCCAGCCGGGCAGCATGCCCATGTACAGCAGCGCGGGGTGAAAGGAATCGTTGATCACCAGATCGACATCGCGCAGGCGACGTTGCAGCTGGCCGATATCACGCAGCATGCGACTTGGGCGAAACAGGTAGTGCGCGACATTGCGGTTGGTGGCCTTGCGCAGCATGTTTTGTTCGCTATCGAACTGCACGGCATAGTGCAGCGATAGAACCCCTGCCTCTATTCCGAAACGCTGCAGAAAACGCTGCCCTTGCTCAGAGGTAGTCATCACATCAACCTCGGCCCCGGCCTTGCGCAGCGCGTGCACCAGCAATTGCGCGCGCATCAGATGGCCGCGTGCATCGGCAGTCGCGAGATAAAGAATGCGTGTGCTCATCGGGCGCTGCCGCCCGCTTTGCGCAGCCCGCCAAACACCCAGCCAGCTACATACATCGCCACAGCGCTGGTCACGCCAAAGCCGGATTCTACAGTACGAATATCCTTCAATAACCGCGCCAGATGCACCCATTCATGAGGCGCCACGATACGCCGCAAGGTGTTCTCGCACAGGCGCACGTGGGCTTTCTCGTCGGCCAGCACTTTCGACAGCAACGGGTAGAAACTGTGTGCCGTGCCGATGACTGCGCAGTGACGGCCCAGCACGCGCTGGGCCATCTGCTCTGCGCAGAGCCCGGTAGCATAGGCGGGCACCAGCAGGCCCTGCTCGAAATTCGCTGAATGCCGCCGGGCCAGATGTTGCCAGCGACGAATTTTGTGCCGACTGAGCCAGTCCGGTGCCAGACGCTTTGATCCTTCATCGCCCATCGCATGCAAGGCCTCAGTGAACAGCACCACGTGACGACGCTCATCGGCCAGGTGCTGTTCGACCTGCCGTTCGAGCCAAGGCGGTGATTGCGGCATCAATTCGTCAAGTAATGCGCGCTCAGTAGCGTCCTCGCCGGCCAGGTACATGCGCAGCAGCATGCGTTCACCGCGTGGGCTGCGGTGCAGGCGTTTGAGTGCCGCGCGTTTGATCCGGTCCACCATGTGCGCTTGCAATGCACCGAGGCCTCGCACCTCGGGCGTGGCCAGGCAGCTGAAGTCGGATTCGCTGGCGCTGTGTTCGATCGCGCTCATTGCACAGGCTGCGGGCTACGGTGCCAGGCCAGGATCAGGCCGATGAAGCTGTCGCGTAAAAAGGCCGAGCCTGAGGCCGCAGCGGTCGGGAAGCGTTCTTCAGCACCGTTGTAACGCAGATAGCCCTTGCCACTTACCGCGCCCATTTCGAGGGTGTCGAGCTTTTTGAAGCCATGTTTGCGCACGTCGGCAAGAAGCGGGCTGTCTTCCAGGCCAAACACAAACAGTTGGCGCTGAACCACCCACACCGGAATCTGCCCGCTCAACGCCTGCAATTTGACATTCCAGGTGCCGGTTTCCAGTAGAGAACCCAGCTCTACGGTGCCCGGTTGATCCGAGGTGAAGCTGGCGCGCAGCAAAGACTTCGATACTTTGCCGACTCCCAAGGCAATGGTGATGTCGTTGGCATCAGGGGTTTTCACATCGCTTGGGTGAACCTCGATGAAATAGCTGGCCACTCTTGCGGCAAGTGACGGTTGCGCCAGAACATTGCGTGCCTGCTCGGCTGTGAACAGCACTCGCTCTCCTGTCCCTTCGCGAACGCTGATCTGGTAAGGGTCGAGTTTTATCTCACGAAACTTGCCACGCACCGGGGCGTGCACATAGGTATCGGGGGACCACACCTTGCCTGAGCGGCGCAGCAATACATGCAGGCTCAGCGGTACTCGCTGGCCATCGTCGGCCAGACCACTGCCGTGCAGCAACACGTCGCCTATAACGGTTTTGCTGTCATGGCTGGCGTCGGCGGTAAATACAATGGTGTGGGATTGAGGGTCTACGCTGGCATGGGCATCAGCCACGTCCAGGGCGATGCGGTTACAGTTGTCATCCGCGTTGCTGAGGTTTGTGGCGCAACCGCTGGCCGAAGCAAAGTGAAATACTCCGCGGCCTTTGAAATCGGAAGGCGCAGCCTGTGCCTGAGTACTCAGCCCCAGCAATGCCAGGCAAACGATGTAGCAGCCAAGCGAAGTGTTCGATAAAGATTTCATACTGACTTCCTGTGAGCACGCTTCCTGCGTGCGACGATGGGGTATGACGCGGCTCAATCCAGATTGCGGTGATAAGAGAGCGCTTCACTATGGCGTGCGCTGGCACGACCAAACGATAGGCCGCAACCGCGTATAACGGCACCGGCGGTGTCCAGCAGCGACAGCCCCACTACAAAAGTCATCGCAGTCAGGCGTCGTAATCCATGCAGTGGTGGCAGATGCTGGTGGTTAAGTGCGCGCAGGCTGTAGCCAAGGCGACCCACCATCACACACAACGGGCCGATGGGACCGCTGCGCCCGAGCCACTGTAGCCAGCCGGGCATATAGGCATGCACCAGATACGGAGTGAGGTCGACGCTGTCTCCACCTCGCAACCAGCGCAGTTTCAAGACTTCTCCCCGGCTGTCGGGCAAGCGGTGTTCGGTGTGCGCATGCGGTGCGTAGACCACCGCCACGCCCTCTGCCTGCATGCGCAACCCCATGACCTGACAATGCGCCCGGTAAACGCCGTCAAGGGGCTCGTAGCGGTGCCGCTCGAAAGCATCGCAGCGGAAGGCCACATTGTTTGCATAGAAATTGCGCGTGGCACCGCTGCGCAACGGGCTGGGGAAATACATGAAATCAATGGCAGTCAGCGCACTGCCAGCGATACTTGGCGCATAGCTGGTACGTCCAGCGACAGCAACCGGCGCATCGGCCTGATCAAAGGGTACAAGCAACTGTTCCAGCCAGTCGGCGCAAGGCAGGCAATCGGCGTCGGCAAATACCACGTACTGGCAGCGCGTTTGATCGACACAATCAAAGCCTGCATTCTTCGCATCGTAGTAGCCGGTGAGCGCGTCGATCTCGACAAAGTCCAGCGTGCGCCCTGCCAGCTCACACAACGCCTGACGCGCCTGCAGATCAAGGCCGTCATGGGTGATGACCCACTGCGCCAGCGAGAGGGGCGAAACACTCTGCTGCGCATACCGGGCAACCAGCCGCTTGAGGCTGCTCAATGCCTGCACGGCATCACTGCCACCACGCAGATTATTGGTCTCCAGCACTAGCGCCGTGGTTGCCGCGATGCCAGCGATACGATGCCCTGTGCCGTCGCCACGAGGCGGCACCGACATCCTGACTGTCGCTTCTTTGCTATCCATGCCTGAGTGTCTCTGGGAAAACGGGGGCGTTTGCGCGTCCGACTTGTCCAGTTGAGCGTGCAAAATTAGGAGATTGCCGGGCGCAATCACAGCATGATCCTTGAGATTATTCAAACGATGAGTTTTGCCAAGTGCTTTGGAGGAGAGACTTGGGTGCCAGTGTTCATATATTATTTTCATAATAATCAACATCCATAGGCACGAGTATTCTGGTTGATGACGGTGAGCCCGCTGCCAGCTCATAAAACGTCCCATGAGTATATAAGTAGATTTTTTGTGATGTTACAAACATAAACATATCGGGCGATGCCATGCCTTGAAAGTAATCAGCCCCGTTCTCTCGTAAAAAAATCAGATCATTTCCCAGTTTCCCCAGTATCCCGCTTCCCCAGTTCCCGGCAGTGAAAAAACTTTCCATGTCAGGAACGTAGGCGCACGTTTTAAGCCCATGTTCTGGGCATCTCACAGGTTTAAGAGGAGTAAATTGATTCAAATCGATTTTGCCAATCGGCTTTCCGCCTACAAATACCTCGTCTTCACTTTTTGAAAACTCATACTTGCGCCAGTTATCATCGGTGCCGAATGGGAAAAAAACTGAAAATAGTTCGGGTTTTGCACCTTCTATTTTGGCATGTTTGTAATAAACATGGTTCGTATCTTTTGCGTAGTGTGAATACTGATCCTTTTTCCAATAAGGTAAGGGCTCGCTGGTATCCTCCAAAGACTGAAAGGCGGTTGAGTCCTGAGTAACTAATTTAAGCCATCTATCTTCTATCGCATCGTACTGCCCTGGTCTTGAAAATAGACAGGCAGGTGATAGATTATATATTAATGCCGATGCATCTCCAGTTCCTGAGATACAGGGTGTATTTCTGGAGTGTTCTTGCCTCATCCAATAAATTTTCCCATCCTTCGCCACGTAATGAGTAGAAATTTTGCGCAGATTCGTTGAGCAGCGTCCAACGGGTCCAGGCGTTTCCTCTACATCACCTTGCTTATTGAAACGACCTTCAATTCTCTCTTTGCAAATCACAAAAGGTTTGATTTCCTCGGTGGATCGCTGCCCGGAGCAACTCGTCAGCATAAATGCTATCGCACTCCCGGTTGCGAGCTTCAATATATTCATTGGTCTCATTTTTAGCTTCCTTTCATTGAATGCAAAATTGTTAGCCGCGGGTCGGTATTCAAATAATTTTTTGATGCAATCTGTAATTTAAATGTGTTGTGATGGATTGGCCTTGACGGTCTGTGTTGGAAAAAGGCCATGGGTCGCAAGGTGTTGTCAGTATTTTATAATGCATCGATTAGCGTCCGGACAAAGGGAGGAAATGCAGGTTTGCATACACAGGCCAATGTCAGCACATGCAAAATTCTGCTCGGAACTGGACACTGTAATTAGTCTTTCTTGCGATAAGCAGGCGACCCCGGCAATGGCTTGCCTGTTTTAGGGTCAAGCACCATGGCCTTGGCCAACTGCTCGATCAGCTCTTCAGAAGGCTTGGGCGGCGGGATGTTGGCTTCACGCTCTTCAACCCATTTCAGCTTGCCATCCCATGCGGGGAGTTTGGCTGGTGGCAGTGGGACGATTTCGTTGATTTCGGGGACGCTTGGATTGGCGTAGGACCAATCTGCTAGAAGGCTCCAGATTTGCTTATAACGTTCGGCGCGTTCCAAGTCTTCCTGCTGGCCTAGATAATACAAGCGATCATCGGGTTGGGGTCCGCGAAAGCCCTTGCTCAAAAAAGACGCAGAGGTTTCATCACCTGCCGCTGCGCCAAGTTGAAAGGCTTCCAGAGCGGCCCGATATTGCTTGGCTGTTGATAGGTGGACACCCAATGCTCCAGCTGCCTTGCCGTTACCTTGCTCTGCAGCACAACGACGCATTTGTCTTGCAATATCCGGTGCAATATCAATGGGCGCGAGTTTTTCGGCAACGTATGCTTGCGCTTGCGCACTTCCCTCATCTGCCGCTTTGCGAAAGTAGCGCAGGGACATATCCTCGTCTTGTTGTAGACCCGCCGCGCCCTTTTGAAGATAGATGGCGATCATGTAATACCCCGAAGCCACATGCGCATCTATCAGCTGTTGGCTAAGTCGTAATCTTTCCCCTCCAGTGAGCTTGAACTGGCCACGCATAGCACCGTTCTGCAGGTTGACATTGGCCTTGTAGTGGTTGTTTTCTGCCGCGATGCGATACAGTCTCCCTATCTCGACGTCGGCCGTTTCATCCTGCTGAATCTGATTGTTTTTCTGCAACCAACGGGCGTACTTGAACAGCACGTCCGTTTCTGCCGAAGGGGCCGGGATTTTCTCGTGTACGCAGGTAAATGCCAGCTTGGCGTTGACTTCGCTCAACTGACTCAGCGGCGCGTCCTTCGTCCGTGAGGTAAGAGCATTGCCGGAGCTGCAGGCGGCCAACAGCAGGATCGAAAGCAACAAAGTCAGGCGCATCAGTCATGGTCCGTCATAGTAGCGTCGTGATAATAAGGTTCAACGAGCGCGCGTCGGGTTTGAGTTTGGGCAGAGATTTGCATGTGCCGATCACTGTCGACACATGTAAATCTCTGCTTGGCACATGGATCTGTGATCAATCTTCCTTACTGTAGACCGGGGAGACTGGCAACGGCTTGCCCGTTTTAGGGTCAAGCACCATGGCCTTGGCCAGTTGCTCAATCAGCGCTTCAGAAGGCTTGGGCGGCGGGATGTTGGCTTCACGCTCTTCAACCCATTTCAGCTTGCCATCCCAAGCAGGAAGTTTGGCTGGCGGTAGTGGGACGATTTCATTTATCTCAGGGACTTTTGGGTCGGCGTAGGACAACCTACTAAGTAATTTGCTAATTTGCTTATAACGTTCCGCACGCTCAAGATCTTCTTTTTGGTCTAAGTAGTATAAGCGATCATCCGGTTTTGGGCCGCGAAAGCCTTTTCCCAGAAAAGACGCAGCAACTTCATTACCTGCCGCTGCACCCAACTGGAATGCTTCTATTGCCTCTTTGTAATTCCTATCTATCGCGAGATCCGTACCTAACGCTAGCGCCGCACTCCCATTTCCCTGCGCGGCAGCGCAGCGACGCATCTGTCGTGCGATATCCGGAGCAATATCTATAGGCTCTAGCTTGTCCGCCACATAGGCTTGCGCCTGTGCACTTCCTTCATCTGCTGCCTTTCGGAAGTAACGCAGGGACATGTCTTCATCCTGCTGTAGCCCAGCCGCACCCTTCTGAAGGTAGATGGCGATCATGTAATAACCTGTTGCCACGTGTGCATCTATTAATTGTTGGCTAAGGCGCAAGCGTTCCCCGCCAGTCAGCTTGAACTGGCCGCGCATGGCACCGTTCTGCAGGTTGACATTGGCCTTGTAGTGGTTGTTTTCTGCCGCGATGCGATACAGTCTCCCTATCTCGACGTCGACCGTTTCATCCTGCTGTATCTGGTTGTTTTTCTGCAACCAGCGCGCGTACTGGAACAGCACATCCGTTTCTGCCGAAGGGGCCGGAATTTTCTCGTGTACGCAGGTAAATGCCAGCTTGGCGTCGACTTCGCTCAACTGATTCAGCGGCGCGTCCTTCGTCCGTGAGGTAAGGGCATTGCCGGAGCTGCAGGCGGCCAACAGCAGGATCGAAAGCAACAAAGTCAAGCGCATCAGTCATGGTCCGTCATAGTAGCGTCGCGATAATAAGGTTCAACGAGCGCGCGTCGGGTTTGAGTTTGGGCAGAGATTTGCATGTGCCGATCACTGTCGACACATGTAAATCTCTGCTTGGCACATGGATCTGTGATCAGTCTTCCTTGCTGTAGACCGGAGAGCCTGGCAACGGCTTGCCTGTTTTAGGATCAAGCACCATGGCCTTGGCCAGTTGCTCGATCAGCGCTTCGGAAGGCTTGGGCGGCGGGATGTTGGCTTCACGCTCTTCAACCCATTTCAGCTTGCCATCCCATGCGGGGAGTTTGGCTGGGGGCAGGGGGACGATTTCGTTGATTTCGGGGACGCTTGGGTTGGCATAGGACCAGTCACCTAGCAACTTACCAATTTTTTTATAGCGATCTACACGCTCCAAATCTTTCTTCTGATCTATGAAGTACAAGCGATTAACCGATGCAGGACCATCAAAACCACTCTCTAAAAAAAATGCTGCAGTTTCATCGCCCGCTGCAACACCAAGTTGATAAGCTTTAAGTGCCTTCTGATAATTTCCATCAATTGTTTGATCGTTACCTAATGCTGTCGCGGCCTTTCCGTTACCTTGTTCAGCAGCACACCAGCGCGTCTGTCGTGCAATGTTCGGAGCAATATCGATCGGTTCTAGTTTGTCTGCCACATAAGCTTGGGCCTGGGCACTTCCCTCATCCGCCGCTTTGCGAAAGTAACGCAAGGCCATTTCCGGATCTTTATGCAAGCCAGCGGATCCCCGCTCAAGAAATACAGCGATGAAGTAATAACCAGTTGCTATGCGCGCGTCGATCAACTGCTGACTTAATCTTAGATGTTCTTCGCCGCCTAACTTAAATTCGCCACGCATGCCGCCGTTCTGCAGATTGACGTTCGCTTTATAATGCTGGTTTTCAGCGGGAATTCGGTACAGTCGCTCGATTTCGAGATCAACTGTCTTGTCCTGCTTGATCTGGTTGTTTTTCTGTAACCAGCGAGCATACTGGAACAGCATATCGGTTTCTGACGAAGAGGCCGGAAACTTCTCGTGTACGCAGGTAAAGGCCAGTTTTGCATTAATGTCAGTCAGCTGATTCAAGGGGATGTCCTTTGTTCTTAGATTAACGGCATTGCTAGTGCCGCACGCGACCATCAGAACGCTTGAAAGCAAAAGAGTCAGACGCATTAGTCAAGGTCCGTCATAGAAGTATCGCTGTAATAAAATTCGTTAAGGGGAGCGTATGGAGACATTTTTTTTGACTGCAGTCTCTTGTTATTACCAATGATAGCGCTCCAGGCTTTAAATGCTATTTCAGGCTCATCCTGCCCCCCTAACCCCTTCGTATGCAAATCCCACAATCGCCGCCGCAACGGCTGACTAAACTCTGGATGCTCGTGGCAGATGTTCAGTTCACTATCGACCATCATGCTTCGAGTGTTGATGTTGGCCGAGCCGTGTGTGGTGTAGACGTCATCGACGATCATCAGCTTGGAGTGGATGTAGACCGGCATCCAGGGTTGGCCATCCTGCAAGTCACGCGCGACCAATGAGCAAACATGAATCTTCAACCCTGGCACTTCTTTGGCTACCAAGTTGGAAGTTTCAATCTCCTTGGTTTTCCTGTCCATCTCCGCTTGCCATTCGTCCAGCTTTCTCTGCCCGGCCCGATCATTTGGGCCATCTGGCCGAGGTCTGACCGGGGCTTCACTTTTCATCTCCTTGATCATTCGCAGCTTGGTGATGGCCGGAATGGTTTCTGCCCGACCCAGGCTGGCGAGCATTTCCTGGGTCTTGGCCGTGCCCATGCCGACCCCGTCCTTGGTGTCATTGGTGACGACAAAAAGATAGAGGGGCTCCTTGCGGCCTGCCTCGAAGTATTTCCCTGCCAAGGTCTTGAGGTGATCGGCCAGCGGCGGCCAGCGGAAGTACTGGTTCTCGATGTAGATGAACTGGGTGACGTTGTTGGCAGCCACCATGTAACCGCTCTGGATGTCTCGAACGGGTTTTTCATGGTCGCCCACGTCATCCTTGTGCTTGCGGTTAGTTTTGGGCTGGCCCACCTGAGCCTGGGTGCGCAACACTTGCATCATCAACCGCGTGCCGTTCTGGAACTGGAGACGATTGGAGGTCGGATCGCAATCGCGGCAGGCGAGCAGGTCCTCGCCGGTTTCCTTGCGCCAGGCGATGGCAAAGTTCTGGTGCACATCATGGAGGATCGGCCCGGACAACATGCACGAGATGTCCTGGCGTGGCGTAGAGCCGCGCGAGCCTAGATAGGGCGCAGGCTTGGTGCCTTCTTCACGGTTCAGTGCCGAGTGTTGATCGGTGTCCCAATACTCGTCCAGAGAATTGTGACCCATGACAAAGCCGACCGCGCTGGGCAGTTCATAGTCGACCAGTACACTTTTCTGGTGGTGCGAGGCGCTGGCGCTCATGGCAAAGGGAATATCAGAGTGAGCACGCGCATAATCGGGCTTCCATACCTAAAAGATGGGGCGCATAGATTTGCATGCACCGATACTGTCGGCACATGCAAACCCGTGCTGGGCACATGGGTATGTGATCAGTCTTCCTTGCTATAAACAGGGGAGCCCGGCAACGGCTTACCTGTTTTGGGGTCGAGCACCATCGTCTTGGCCAACTGCTCGATCAACGCTTCGGAAGGCTTGGGCGGCGGGATATTGGCCTCACGCTCTTCAACCCATTTCAGCTTGCCATCCCAAGCGGGGAGTTTGGCCGGCGGCAGGGGAACGATTTCGTTGATTTCGGGGACGCTTGGGTTGGCGTAGGACCAGTTACCGAGGGCTTTGCCAATTTGCCTGTATCTTTCTGCACGCTGAAGATCCTCCTGCTGGTCAAGATAATACAACCCATTATCTCTTTTAGGACCACGAAACCCATTGTCTAAAAAGGAAGCTGAGCTTTCGTCCCCAGCCGAGACCCCAAGCTGAAGCATCTCAAGTGCAGCCTGATAGTGACCGTCGTTCTTCAGGTCAACACCCAGTGCTCTTGCAGCTTTGCCATTGCCTTGCTCGGCTGCACAACGGCGCATTTGCCGAGCGATATCTGGAGCAATGTCGATTGGGAATAATTTTTCTGCTACAAACGCTTGTGCTTGCGCGCTTCCTTCGTCTGCTGCCTTGCGGAAGTAGCGCAGGGACATATTTTCATCTTGTTGCAGACCAGCCGCGCCCTTCTGAAGATAGATGGCGATCATGTAGTATCCCGAAGCCACGTCTGCATCTATTAACTGCTGGCTAAGGCGCAGTCTTTCCCCGCCCGCGAGTTTGAACTGGCCGCGCATGGCACCGTTCTGCAGGTTGACGTTGGCCTTATAGTGATTGTTTTCTGCGGCGATGCGATACAGTCTGCCAATTTCGACGTCGACCGCTTCGTCCTGCGGGATCTGATTGTTCTTCTGCAACCAGCGAGCATATTGGAACAGCACGTCCGTTTCCGCCGAAGGGGCCGGTATTTTCTCGTGTACGCAGGTAAATGCCAGTTTGGCGTTGACTTCGCTCAACTGATTCAAGGGAGTGTCCTTTGTCCGTAGAGTAATAGCGTTGCCGGAGCTGCAGGCAACCAATAGCATGCTTGAGAGCAAGAAGGTTAGGCGCATCAGTCAAAGTCCGTCATGGATGTTCCGGTGTAATTGAATTCAACTAGAGGGGCATGGGGTGGTCTTTTCTTCGGCCTAAGATCTGTATTAATCGTAATTATGTCTTCCCATGCCTTAAACGCCATATCAGGCTCATCCTGCGCCCCTATCTTGTTTGTATGCATATCCCACAATCGCCGCCGCAACGGCTGGCTAAACTCAGGATGCTCGTGACAAATATTCAGTTCGCTATCGACCATCATGCTGCGGGTGTTGATGTTGGCCGAGCCGTGGGTGGTGTAGACGTCATCGACGATCATCAGTTTGGAGTGGATATAGACCGGCATCCAGGGCTGGCCAGCCGGCGAGTCGGGTGCGACCAATGAACAGACATGAATCTTCAAGCCTGTTACTGGCTCCAGTTCCAGCTTGGTGTCTTCAATCTCCTTGGTTTTCCTGTCTATCTCCGCTTGCCACTCGTCCAGCTTTCTCTGCCCGGCACGGTCATTTGGCCCATCTGGCCGGGGTCTGACCGGGGCTTCACTTTTCATCTCCTTGATCAGTCGCAGCTTGGTGATGGCCGGAATGGTCTCGGCCCGGCCCAGGCTGGCGAGCATTTCCTGGGTCTTGGCCGTGCCCATGCCGACCCCGTCTTTGGTGTCATTGGTGATGACAAAAAGATAAAGGGGTTCCTTGCGGCCTGCCTTGAAGTACTTCCCCGCCAGGGTCTTGATGTGGTCAGCCAGCGGCGGCCAGCGGAAATACTGGTTCTCGATGTAGATGAACTGGGTGACGTTATTGGCAGCCACCATGTAACCGCTCTGGATATCCCGAACGGGCGCTTCATAGTCGCCCACATCATCCTTGTGCTTGCGGTTGGTTTTGGGCTGACCCACCTGAGCCTGGGTGCGCAACAGTTGCATCATCAACCGGGTGCCGCTCTGGAACTGGAGGCGCTTGGAGGACGGATCGCAATCACGGCAGGCGAGCAGGTCTTCGCCGGTTTCCTTACGCCAGGCGATGGCGAAGTTCTGGTGCACATCGTGAAGGATCGGCCCGGACAGCATGCACGAGATGTCCTGGCGTGGCGTTTGGCCGCGCGCACCCAGATAAGGTTCTGGTTTGGTGCCCTCTTCACGGTTCAGTGCCGAGTGTTGATCGGTGTCCCAATACTCGTCCAGCGAGTTGTGGCCCATGACAAAGCCGACCGCGCTGGGCAGTTCATAGTCGACCAGCACGCTTTTCTGGTGGTGCGAGGCGCTGGCGCTCAGGGCAAGCTGCATGCGAGTGCTGATGTTGGGATCAAGCGCTTGATACCTCACCCAGTAAGCAATCTCTGCCCGCTCTTTCGCACTGAACCCCCTGCTGACGAATACAGGGGATGTGCCGTTGACTCGCTCAGCCGCCTTGCCATCGGACACCGCGCACTCAGAGAACCAGTCGCGGTCGTAGTCATACTGATCAGGCGTCGAGCTTTGCATAGCCCGGGATTTTATCCGGATCACGCCTTTGCCCGGCAGATTGCCTTCGCCTGCTACGCCTGCAGAGTTGAAAGGCATTTCCCAGCCGAGTATGCGCACCTTCCTGCCTGCGGCGGCCTTGAGCCTGAGCAGTTCGCCAATGCAGGGGTGGCATCCGTCGCGGATGAAATACATGGAAGGCTGAAAGCCCCAGCAGATGATTTCGACGGATTTCTCGGCCTTGGCAATGGCCTCATAAACAGCTCTGAACGCTTCCTCACCGTTGACCAGCGGTCGGTAGGTGGCTGGAATCGGGCTGAATTCGCTTTCCTCGACGAACCAGCGCGGAACAATCCTGGCGCTGTTGGTGTGCGAGAGTGCGATGGGCACTGTTATGCGGTTGAGGCGGGGGAGTGGCGATTCCATGAGCGTTTCGTTCCTTATAGGTTTTGACACGCTGCCTGACCGGAGAGGCGAGCTGGATGGCTGACAGTTGATTGCACAGGCCGTGGCCGCTCTGCAGGTTCATCAGGATGCATGCCGGTCGCAACTCTGGTCTTGAATGGGCTAGTCGTTCCCATGTTCACGTTTCCGATTCTGACTCTGGGTTGTTCAACGAGGTGTACAGGGCGCGGAACTCGCTCTCGGTTCCTGCCCGAGACTTCGCTGAACCCGTTTGACTTCCATGACGATGAAATCCGCTATTGGCGAACTCGGCGTTGCTTTGTTCGCCTGTGTACTGCCCACCGACCGGTATGTCATAACGCATGCCGTTTTCCAATTCGAGGATGTAGGCACTGGTCGTGGGGTGGTGGTCAATGTCTATTGCCCCGGTTTTATCCATGACGCCTTGTTTGACGACTGACACACCGTCACGCAATTTGTAAGGCATGCCCGCCCATGCACTGGAACTTCCGGCGTTGGTTTGCCCTGCATAAAAGGTAAGCGCTTGGGTCACAGAGGACTCGGGCCAGGCAGGGTGGTCGCGATTAAGCTGTGCTGGCCCGCTAAACGTCTTCTTCGCCCCTTTGACATCAATCGTCCCCGGCGCGTGAATCTCGATGTTGCCGTCCTTGATGCGGATGTAGCCACCACCGCTGGTAAGCAATATGCCGTCCTGAGCGGCGATTTCTATTCCGGCAGCGGTCGAGGTGATTTTCACCCCTTGCTGCGCGGTCAGCTCCATCGCATCACTTTGCGCCTGCAACTCGATCTTGCCTTTGGCCACGAACAGTTTGGCTCCAGCATTCTGCGCGAACAGGCTGATGCTTTGCGCAACGCTGGCCAGCAGGGATTTGCCGCTGGCGATGCTGACGTCTTCGCCCGTGCTCAGGGTCAGGTGTTTGCCGCTGTGCAGGTGCGTGCTTTTCGGCGTGGCGGTGGCGATATCGGCAGGGGAGGAGGCGATCAGCAGAGGTTGCTGGTAACCCGGCGTTTTACCGCGTCCGCCGCTGCGGATTGCCCAGGCGGTATCACCGCCGTTGCGTTGCTGCTCGCCGGGGCCTTGGCTTGGGGCGCCGTCGTCACTGCCGTAGGTCACGTCGGCGTCGCTGTTGAGCTGGGTCAGGCTGTCCAAGCCTTCCTGCATGGGCAGGGCATTGTGCTGTTGGGCCGTATCGGACAGGGTCTTGACGCGTTGTTCACTGTTTTTCAGTTGCTGTTGCGCTTCGCTGGCATCGATCTGTGCGCCCTGAGCACCGCTGCGTTTCCAGGTGCTGAGGTACAAACCCTGCTGGGCGCGCAGTGCGCCGTAGGCATCGGTGCGCAATTCAAACCCGGTACCGCGCAGGCCTCCGCGATTGTTGCCGCGCTGGTCGATCAGGTAACCGAGGTTGAGCTGGGTATGCCCGTGGCTGCTGTGGATCTGGGTGCGGACCTGGCCGGTCGAGTCGTCCATCACCCAGTGGTTGAAACCTCCGCCGCCGACTTCCTTGCTCTTGTAGCCGGCCATCAAGCCGCTGGAGTGCCAGGCAGGTTTGTGACCACCGTAAACCTGGCCCATCACCAGTGGCCGGTCGATGTCGTTATCCAGGAAGGTGATGACCACCTCTTCACCGGCACGCGGCACGTGCACACTGCCCCAGTCCGGGCCGCTGCTCGGTTGCATCATGCGCAGCCAGCAGGAACCCAGCTCGCCGTCTTGGGAAAGCCGGTCCCAGTGAAAGCGTACGCATACCCGGTTCAAAGTGTCGGTAAACACCTCATGACCGTTGGGTGTGACCACCACGGCGGTCTGCGGGCCAGGATTATTCGGCTTGAAATGCTCCGACGGGCTGCGGAACGGCACGCTGTGCAACTGGCCTTCGAAGCGGTTGAGGAAGAAGCCGTGGCTGCCGACGCCCAGCGTATCTGCCACACCGGTAAGGGGTGATGGCTCAGGACGAACAGATCTGAACAGCGCCGCCAGACTGCCCGGCACTTCGCGGCGCTCCTCGGCCAGCGGCAGGTTGCTCTCGGCGAACATTTCGACTTCGATCAGCAGGAACTGACGCTCTTCAGCTGCTTTGCGTTCGTACAGCGGATGCTGGGTCAGCTCAAACCAGCGTCCGGCTTCCATCTGCCGCACGCCGCTTTGGCCTTGCACACGACGCGCTTGCGATTCACGCTGCTCGATCTGTACGCGACTCAGCCATTCGCCGCGGTCCTGCTTCTGCCAGCCGTACTGGCCTTGATACTCGTACCGCTCCAGCGCCTGCGGGGCCGAAGCGGCCTGCAAGGCCGGCATCACGGTTTCGCGTGGCTGGCCGTGGGCTAGGTAATCGACACTGCGCCAGTGCAGCTTGCCGCTAAGCAACTGCGAGCCACTGCTCCACTGAGTAATGCCGTCCTGTTTCTCGGTGGCGTTCTGAGTGTGAAACCGAATGCTCTGGGGCGCCAACGCGGGGAGGGTATCGACGGTATCGGTAAAGACGATGCAGTGCTTGTCAGCGGTATGTTCGACGTACCAGAAAAGACCTTCCTGTTCGCACCAGCGCTGCACGAAGTTGGCATCACTTTCATTGAACTGGGTGACGTAGGAGAGCGGGGCGTATTCGCGACGCAGGTCCAGGCGATAATTGCCCTTGGCCTGCTCGTACATCGAGAAAACGGCTTCAAGGATCGCCGGCAGGTTCTTGTCCTGCCAGATGCGGCAGTCGAGGCGGTACTCGAGCAGGCTGAACCAGGGCGCGAAGACCAGTTGCCAGTCATGCAGGCCGCCGTCATTGCCCAGATAGCGCACGCTCTCGACCAGGCCATGACGCTGCGCGGGAGAACCGTCATCGCAGAGGATGGCCAGGCTGACGGGTTGGCCGATGAGTTTTTCAGGATCGTATTCGGTGTCCTGCACCACCACGTCGAGAGTGTAGCGGGGCACGCGCCCGATGCGCTCGACCCCATGCATGCGCAGGGCCTGGAGCTGATGCTCACCCAGCGGCGTGGTGAGTTGCAGCAAGCGTCCGCTCTGGCTGAGAGGGGTGCCAAAGGTCAGGTCCATTGTGTAACTCCTTTACTTGCGCAAACTGTACGTCCTGCTTTTCAAATGGCCATTTCGTGCGGCGAATTGAAAAACACACAACGTTCAGCGTCGATCCTGTTTGCCGCCAATGCGCGAGCAACTGCGCTGTTAGTTGCCGATCCGGGGAGTGAGTTCCCACAGTGGCAGGAAATTCACGATCTTAAGTATCTTCGGCGCAACGCGCGCTGCGCTGGGTGATAAGGCTGCATTTCAACACATTTGGCAACTAGTTAGTAACGTGTTTCATGGTTCGAAATATCATTGCTCAAAGCTGCGGTGTCTACCTGAATCGTTCGCCAGCAAGTGTGCTGCGTTTCTGGAAATGGAGTAAGACTTTGGCTACAGACAGTGCCGACTGCGCTGTGCCAGTTGACGGTAACATCAGCTGGATCAGCGCAATTTTTACTTAAAAACCTATTTCAACGCCTCAACCACCTCCTCATCCTCCCGCCGATGCGCCCACTGATACAACGCCGGCAACACCAGCAACGTCAGCGCTGTCGACGACAGAATTCCGCCAATCACCACCGTCGCCAGCGGTCGCTGCACTTCGGCGCCAGTCCCGGTGGCGAGGGCCATGGGGATGAAGCCCAGCGATGCGACCAGTGCAGTCATCAGCACCGGGCGCAGGCGGGTGAGGGCGCCTTCGTTGATGGCGTCGTGCAGCGAGTGGCCTTGTTCGCGCAGGCTGCGGATGAAGGCGATCATCACCAGGCCGTTCAGCACCGCCACACCCGACAGGGCGATGAAGCCCACGCCTGCGGAGATCGACAGGGGAATGTCGCGCAGCCACAGGGCCATGACGCCGCCGGTCAGGGCGAACGGGATGCCGGTGAAGACCAGCAGGCCGTCCTTGAGGTTGTTGAACATCATGAACAGCAGCGCCAGTACCAGCAGCAGCGCCACCGGCACGACGATCTGCAGGCGTTTGGCGGCCGATTGCAGTTGTTCGAATTGCCCGCCCCAACTGGTCCAGTAGCCGGCCGGGATCTGCACGCCGTTGTCGATGGTGGTGCCCGCTTCTTCGACAAACGAGCCGAGATCCCGACCGCGCACGTTGGCGCTGACGATGACCACACGTTTGCCGTTCTCGCGGCTGATCTGGTTCGGCCCGAGTACCAGGTCGAGGCTGGCGACCTGGGACAGGGCGATGAAGCTGATCTGCTGATTGCCAGCGCTTGCAGGCACCGGAATGAGCAGGCTGGAGAGCCCGTCCACATCGGTTCGCAGTTGCTCGGAGAGGCGCACCACCATGTCGAAGCGGCGGTCGCCCTCATACAGCGTGCCCGCCTGACGACCGCCCAGTGCAATGGCGATGGCGTCCTGTACGTCGGCCACGTTGAGGCCGTAACGCGCGGCCTTGTCGCGGTCTATGTTGATGGTCAGCACCGGCAGCCCGGTGGTCTGCTCGACTTTGACTTCCGAGGCGCCCGGCACTTTTTGCAGGGTGGCGGCGATTTTTGCTGCGGTCTGGTTCAGCACGTTCATGTCGTCGCCGAAGACCTTTACTGCCACATCGCTACGCACCCCCGAAACCAGTTCGTTGAAGCGCAACTGGATCGGCTGGGACAGTTCGTAGTTGCTGCCCGGCACACTGGCGGCGGCTTTTTGCAGGTCGGCGATCAGTGTTTCACGGGACTTGTCCGGGTCAGGCCATTCGCTTTGCGGTTTGAGCATCACGTAGCTGTCGGAGATGTTGGGCGGCATCGGGTCGGCGGCGATCTCGGCGGTGCCGGTGCGGGCGAACACGCGCTGCACTTCCGGGACTTTTTCGATGATGGCTTTTTCCAGACGCTGCTGCATGTCCACCGACTGGGTCAGGCTGGTGCCCGGTACCCGCAGCGCCTGCAGGGCGAAGTCGCCTTCGCTCAGGCTGGGGATGAACTCGCTGCCCATGCGGCTGGCGGTGAAGCCGGACAGCACGATCAGCACCAAGGCCATGCCGAACGCTATCGAGCGATGGCCCAGTACCCAGCTCAGGATCGGCGCGTAGCGCTGGTGGGCGGTGCGCATCACCAAGCCTTCTTCTTCCTTGACCTTGCCGGTGACGAACATGGCGATGGCGGCAGGCACGAAGGTCACCGAAAGAATCATGGCGCCGAGCAGGGCGATGACCACGGTGAAGGCCATGGGGTGGAACATTTTGCCTTCCACACCGGTGAGGGCGAAGATCGGCAGGTACACGACCATGATGATCAGCTGACCAAAGATCAGCGGCCGACGCGCTTCTCTGGCGGCAGCGAAGACCTCGTGGAAACGCTCGCTGCGGGTCAGCATGCGGCCATGCTTTTGCTGGGCATGCGCCAGCCTGCGAATGGCGTTTTCGACGATCACCACCGCGCCATCGACAATGATGCCGAAGTCCAGCGCGCCCAGGCTCATCAGGTTGGCGCTGACCTTGTTGGTGAACATGCCGGTGAAGGTGAACAGCATGGCCAGCGGAATCACCATGGCGGTGATCAGCGCAGCACGGATGTTGCCGAGGAACAGAAACAGAATCACGATGACCAGAATCGCGCCTTCGATCAGGTTCTTCTTGACCGTTGCGATGGCTTTTTCCACCAGTGTGGTGCGGTCATAAACCGTTACGGCTTCCACACCTGCAGGCAGTGTGCGGTTGATCTCGGCGAGTTTGGCGGCCACCGCCTGCGAGACGGTCCGGCTGTTTTCACCGATCAGCATGAACACCGTGCCGAGCACCACTTCACGGCCATTTTCGGTGGCTGCGCCGGAGCGCATTTCCTTGCCGATACCGACCTCGGCCACGCTGCTGATTCTGATCGGCGTGCCCTGCACATTGGCGATGACGATGTTGGCGATGTCGTCCACCGTGCCCAACTGACCCGGTGCGCGAATCAGTAACTGCTCGCCGCCGCGTTCTATATAGCCTGCGCCGACGTTGGCGTTGTTGCGCTCCAGCGCTGCCACCAGATCGTTCAGCGTCAGCTTGTAGGCGGCCAGTTTTTTCGGATCAGGCGCAATCTGGTACTGCCTGGCGAAACCGCCGATGGTGTTGATCTCGGCCACACCTGGCACATTGCGCAGTTGCGGCTTGATGATCCAGTCCTGAATCACCCGCAGGTCGGTCGGCGTGTACGGCGTGCCGTCTTCTTTCAGCGCGCCCTCGCGGGCCTCGACTGTCCACAGGAAGATCTCGCCAAGGCCGGTGGAGATCGGCCCCATCATCGCATCGACGCCTTCCGGCAACTGGTCCTTGGCGATCTGCAGGCGCTCGTTTACCAGTTGGCGGGCGAAGAACAGGTCGGTGCCGTCCTCGAAAATCACCGTGACCTGTGACAGGCCCGAACGCGACAGCGAGCGCGTCTGCTGCAAACCGGGCAGCCCCGCCATGTTGGTCTCGATAGCGAAGGTGATGCGCTGCTCGGTTTCCAGCGGCGAGAAGCCGGGTGCGGACGTGTTGATCTGCACCTGTACGTTGGTGATGTCGGGGACCGCATCGATGGGCAGCTTCTGGTAACTGGCGATGCCCAGCCCAGCCATCAGCAGCACAGCAAGCATCACGACGATGCGCTGTTCAATCGCGAATTGAATCAACCGTTCAAACATGTGGGTGTACTCGTGGGACGCAGATCAATGGGCGTGCTCGGCGGAGCCTTTGCCCAGCTCCGACTTGAGGATGAAACTGCCGGCGGTGGCCACTTGTGTGCCGGCCGCCAGGCCCTTGACGATTTCCACGTGGCCACCATCGCGGCGGCCAAGTGTCACCGGCGTCAGTTGAAAACCTTCAGCGTTGCGCACGAAGACCGAGGGCTTGTCCTCGACCGACTGGATCGCCGATTCGGGAAGGCTGACCGCCACACTGGACTGCTCGGCGGCGACTTCCACCGAAACGAACAGGCCGGGACGCCACGCGCCCTGCGGGTTGGCCAGCGTCACGCGCACGGCCGCAGCGCGGGTCTGCTCGCCCAGCAGGCTGCCGACGTAGCCGACTCGTCCTTCGACCCGGGCATTCAGGTCGGGCGCACTGACGATGACCGGACGACCGACCACCACCTTGTCCAGATCCCTGGGCGCCACGCCGAAGGTGGCCCAGACACGCGACAGGTCGGACAGCGTGAAGGCGTTGCTCGCCTCGCTGACCATCTCGCCGATGCCCAGGTGCTTTTCAACGACCACGGCATCAAACGGTGCGATCAGCTCGTAGCGGCTTCCCGCTGAAGGGTGGGTGCTGGCACCGATGGCGCTGATCTTCTGCCGCGCGTTGGCCAGGTTGATGTCGGCCTCCTGAAAGTCCTGACGCGCTTGCAAGTAATCCTGCTCGGCCGAGATTTTGTCTTCCCAGAGTTTCTTTTCGCGTTGCAAGGTCAGGCGCGCCAGTTCCTGACGTCGCTGTGCAGCGTTCAATTCGCTGCGTTGATCGGAAATCTGCTGGCTGGCAATCACTGCCAGCACCTGGCCCTTTTTCACCGACTGACCCAGATCGACCTTCACCGCTTCGACCACGCCGCTGACCCGCGGCACGACATGCGCAGTGCGGTCTTCATCGAAGCGGATTTCACCGGGGAAGGTCACGGTCGTGCTCATCTGCCGGGGTTCGGCGCTGGCCAGCTCGATGCCTGCTGCCTTGATCTGCTCGGCAGTCAGCTCGATGTGTCCCTCTTCCTCTTCGTGAGAAGCTTCCGAGGCTGCGGTGTCCGGTTTTTTCGCCTCGTCGGCTTGGCCTGGCTCTTCAGCATGGCCCTGCCCGGATTCATGCGCGTGCTCATCGGCTGACGGTTCTGGTCCTGCTGCGAACGGCAGCATCTGCGGGTTCAGGGTCAGACTGCCCAGACCAATGATGACCACCACCGCCAGCGCGATGGCAATGCTTCGTTTGTTGTTCATGAAGGCTCCCGGCGATCAGGTGCATGCAGCACTTTTGGATACGCTCGATACAGGCGGAAAAGGAAAGTCAGGGGTTGAGGATGAAGCGGTTGAGATCACCGTGGATACGCTCGATGGCGACTCTGGCGTCGGTGGCGGTGGCCAGCGATTCGAGGTACTGGCTGCGCGCCGAGATCAGCGTTCGTTGCGCGTCCAGCACTTCGAGAAAGCCGAACTTGCCCATCTCGAAACCGCGCGTTGCCGTGTCGACGGCACGTTGCGCGGCGGGCAGGATCACGCGGTCGAAGGACTCGACTTCCTGCGCGGCGGTTTTCCATTGATCGAGGGCGGACTGCGTCTGGGTGCGCAGCCTCAGTTCGACGGCGTTGCGCAGGTCACGCGACTGGTCGGCACGGCGTGATGCCGCGAGCACGTTGCCTTGATTGCGGTCGAACAGCGGCAGTGGCATCGACAGGCCCACGACGTTGACTCGCTCGCGCTCTTCGCGGCTGTACTGGCTGCCGACGCTGACGGTCAGGTCCGGG
Organism: Pseudomonas syringae KCTC 12500; assembly: GCF_000507185.2. NCBI lineage: Bacteria > Pseudomonadati > Pseudomonadota > Gammaproteobacteria > Pseudomonadales > Pseudomonadaceae > Pseudomonas > Pseudomonas syringae. Next base: position 1,995,185 of record NZ_AYTM02000002.1, on the reverse strand, counting down.
ATGCGCTTGGCGCGCTCCGACCCCAGCGCGGCTTCGCGCTGCTCGATCTGGGTCTGCGCCAGGCGCAGCTCGGCGGACTGATTGAGGGCGGTCAGTAGCTTTGCGCTCGGTGGCAGCTTGCCTGGCGACAGGTCGTTGTAGTCCAGACGTTCGAAAGAGGCGACCGGCGAACCGGTGGTGCGCGCCAGCTCGCGGTTGCTGTTGATTTTCAGGGTCTCGGCGCGGCGTACCAGCAGGTCGGTTTCAGCCAACTGCACTTGGGCGCGTGTGGCTTCCACCGGCGATACCTTACCCGCCCGGACTCGCCCTTCGGCAACCTCAAGGCCGCGCTCGGCCAGTGTTCTGGATTGGCGCGCCAGCTCCAGACCCGCCTGTGCCCGCGCCGCTGCGTAGAATGCCTGAACCACTTCGGCACGCAGCTCGTTGCCGCGACGCTCCAGCTCCAGACGCGCAGCGTCCTGACCCTTGCTGGCGGCCTCGATCCGCGCCCCGCGTTTGCCGCCCAGTTCCAGGGCCTGGCTGAGCATCACGGTGGTGGTGCTGGTCTCGCGGCGGGTGTCTTCCACTTCCCATGACGCTGTCGGGTTGGGGATCAGCCCGGCCTGCTGGCGATCGCCTTCGGCGACGCCTATCTCCCACTGGGCTGCGGCCAGTTCCGGGTTACGGGCGAAGGCTGCCTCCAGTGCCTTAGCCAGGCTGATGCCCTGGGCTGCGGCAATGCCAGGGGCAACAAACGGTAACAACACCAGGCAAAGTGCGGCGACTCTCATAGCGCAATCCCTGCCAATCGATCTGTACGCTGAGCGCGCACGTTATTCTCCAGTCGCATGACTCACCCCATCGAAAGCAAAAAACAAACAGGCACCAGGGCGCTGAAGTTGGCTGAGGGGACTGTATGCAACCGGAGTTATCAGAGGGATTGCTGCAAAATTACGATTTTGTTATCCAGCGGGATGGGCGTTTCTTTTCAGTACACTGCACGGCATCGTCATCCACCGTTCATCAAACAGGAAGCCTGGTTATGCGAATCCTTGTCGTCGAGGACGAGCCGAAAACTGCCGAATACATGCATCAGGGTCTGACCGAAAGCGGCTATATCGTCGATATCGCGGCAACTGGTCTCGATGGGCTCTATCTCGCGCAGCATCAGGCTTACGATGTGGTGATTCTGGACGTGAACCTGCCGGAGATGGACGGCTGGGAGGTGTTGAGCCGCCTGAGGAAGACCGTCAGTACGCGCATCATGATGGTCACTGCACGCGGGCGTCTCGAAGAGAAGGTCAAGGGCCTGGAAATGGGCGCCGATGACTATCTGGTCAAGCCGTTCGAGTTTCCCGAATTGCTGGCTCGGGTCCGCACGCTGATGCGCCGCAGCGAGCAGACCAGCACTTCCAAGGTGTTGCAGGTCGGCGATCTTGAGCTGGATCAGGGGCGCCACAGAGCGTTTCGCGGCAGCCAGCGCATCGACCTGACGACCAAGGAATTCGCGCTGTTGCACCTGTTGATGCGGCACAGCGGCGAAGTCATGTCGCGCACCCAGATCATCTCTCTGGTCTGGGACATGAACTTCGATTGCGACACCAATGTGGTGGAGGTGTCGATCCGCCGTCTGCGCGCGAAGATCGACGATCCGTTCGAGACCAAGCTGATTCACACGCTGCGTGGCGTCGGTTACGTACTGGAAGTGCGTGAATGAAGCTGACCCGTCTCTCGACACGTCTCGGATTGACGGTCGCGGCGCTCATCGGGTGCCTGGTGCTGATGATGGAAATGCTTGCCTATGCAGCCATTTCCCGTCAGCTCGATATACGTGCCGAAGACGCGTTGAACGAGAAGTTCAGGCAGATCGAACACAGCATGAGCGAGGGTTTTTTGGGGGTCGTCGACATCGTCCAGTACCCCCACACGCTGCGTGACCAGATCGTCGGGCATGACAGCTTCTCGCTGACCATTTTCGACGTGGGCAACCCTCGGCAAGAGTTGATGAGCGTCGGTAGCCAAGAGGGACGAAGTCTGCCGGTTCCTGATATCGATGCGCTGCCGCAAGGCTTTCAGGAACTGAAATCCGAGCAGGGCCACAAGATTCTGCTGGGTTACAGGACCGTACGCCTCAAGACCGGTCAGGACGTGCTGGTCAGGCTGTCCATGGACAGGGAAAGCGACACCGTGCTGCTGCACGCTTACGTCAGATCGACGTGTTTGGCCTTGCCGGTGATTCTGCTGCTGGTCGGCTTTGGCGTCTGGTGGGTGGTGCGTCGCGGGCTCAGGCCGCTGGGGGCGTTCAGGAAAGTCACTGCGCTAATCTCGGCCCGCGACCTGTCTCATCGCATGAAAGTGAAGGGCCTGCCTGACGAGTTGCGCGACCTGGCACATGCGGTCAACTTCATGTTGCACAGGCTGGACGGTGATGTGCAGCAACTGGCGCAGTTCTCGGACGACCTTGCGCATGAGCTGCGCTCGCCGATGAACAACCTGATGGGCAGGGCGCAGGTCACGCTGTCCAGACCGCGCCCGTCGGAGGAGTACAAGCAGGCACTCGAATCCTGCACCGAAGAGCTGGAGCGCATGTCGCGCATGATCAGTCAGATGCTGTTTCTGGCCAGCGTCAGCCAGCCCGCAGCGCCCTTGCCGGTCGAGGTCATCGATCTTCGTGAGGAGGCAGACAAGGTCGCCGAACTGTTTTCCTCCTCGGCGGAGGATCGCGACATCACCTTGCAGGTTCAAGGGCACGCCAGGGCGACCGGGGACCGGCTGATGATTCAGCGAGCGATTTCCAATCTGCTGTCCAACGCCATTCGTCACGGTCTGTCGGGCAGCGTCATTACCCTCACGCTTGCCACGCATGAGGATGAAGTGTCACTGGCAGTGCGCAATGCGGGGGATGGCATCGATGCCGAGCACTTGCCGCGCCTGTTCGATCGTTTCTATCGGGTGCATGTCAGCCGAGCGCGACAGCAGGGCGGGACCGGGCTCGGGCTGGCGATCGTGCGTTCCATCATGAGCCTGCACGAAGGGCAGGTTACGGTGCAGAGCGAGCCAGGCCAATTCACCACGTTCAGCCTGATCTTTCCTAAACTGGTGTAATGCGTCAGGTTGGTGGTCGTTCTTCAAGAACCTTTCGCTGACCCCCGGCTCATAGCTTGTGAGCGGGTATTGCCCGGATGCTTCCGATGAAGCTGAACCCTATAAGGATGGACGTATGACAGTTGCTTTCTGGTGCGTGCTGGTCGCAATCCTGCTGCCGATTATCTGTGCCGGTATCGCCAAGTTCGGCAGCGGCAAATTTGGCAGCGGGCATAACCATGACCCGCGTGCCTTTCTCGACAAACTGGAAGGGTTTCCGCGCCGCGCGCATGCTGCCCAGATGAACAGCTTTGAAGTGACCCCGGCGTTTGCTGCGGCGGTGATCATTGCGCACATTGCCGGTAACGCGCAGTTGGTGACGATTGATGTGCTGGCGGTGTTGTTTATCACCAGCCGCCTGCTGTACATCATTTTCTACCTGGCCGATCTGGCCGCACTGCGCTCGCTTGTCTGGCTGGTGGGCATGGGCCTGATCATCGCGCTGTTCGGGGTGTCGGCTTTCCCAGCCGTGTCCTGACAGTCTGTTCGCGACGCTGCCGATCATGGGCAGCGTCGCGACCTGATCAATCGTCTGACTGGACTTTCTCGAGTTCGGTCTGGGCTTCCTGCAATTCCTTGCGCGAATCGGCGAGCTTGTCCTTACGCTTGTTGATCTTCTCCGGATCGCCCTTTTCCATGGCCTTGTTCAGGTCGGTCTGACGGCGGCTGACTTCCTGCTTGGCGTCGAGCACTTTCTGCTTGCGCTGTTTGATCAATGACGTTTCGGTGCAGTTGGCATTGACCTCGGCCAGTGCCTTTTCAAGGTCGGACTGTTCCGCCTTGTTACCCTCGGTCTTGGCATACTGAATCTTGCTGCTGATTTCCTGGCTTTTGATCTGGCATTCGGACTGCACGGGGGAGGGCGCCTGTGCGTCTGCGAACACGGTTGTAGCGAGCAGCGTGCAGCTGGTGAAAAGAATCAGTGGCGATAAAAACTGCATATGAACTCCGTTTGAATACGGACAGAAAAATGAACGTCCGCTACTTAAAACCTGAAATGCTCTGTGCCTGCAATTGCTGGCTCAGTGCCTGTACCTGTGGGTCCTGAAAAAAAGCCCTCAGTCTGGCCGCACGACCAGGACCAATGCCGGGCTCTGCTTGCCATTGCTCAACGCTACGGTCAGCCAGTTCGTGCCAGTTGTCGGGCAGTCTGGCGCCTCCCGTGGGCGGCAGTCCGATGGCCTTGAGCCATGTCTGAAACGGCCGTTCGCGTGCGGTTTGCAGGCTGTCGAGCAGTTTAGCGCTACTGCGTTCAGCGAAGCCGGGAATGTTAACAAGCTCAGCATGATTCAGGGTCATCCAATCGAGTAAGCCCATTATTTGGCCGTTCTCGATAAGCGTGTTCCAGGTCCCCGGACCAACGCCGGGCAACGCCAGGCCTTTCTTGCCGCTGAGCCATGCCAGTCTGGCGCGGAACTGGCTTTCACAGCCTGGTGTGGCTTGCCAGCAGCTCAGTTCATGAAAGTCGTCGGCTCGTGGAATGATCATGTCAGCTCGTTCAGCAGCACGGGACACCACGCCATCGAGTCGTGGAATCGTCAGCCCGGCCAGGCTCACGGCGACCTGATCGCCAGGCCTGATATCCAGTGTTTGCCAGCGCTGCAGCGAGCCCGTGCTGATGCGGCTGACGGTACGATCATCGAGACGTACCGGGGTCAGCTCCAGCACCGGCGTAATCCTGCCACTGCGGCCGATCTTGAAGTTGACCTTGCGCACCTCGGCCAGCGCCTGGGCGTAGGGATGTTTCCAGGCGGCAATCCAGTAAGGCGCACTGGCTTGCCAGCGTTGCGCGGGTGGGCGTTGACCCTGGCGCATGATCACGCCATCCGTGGCGAACGGCAGGGGATTGCGATACCAATGCTCGCGCCATCGTGCGGCCTGGCCGTAGTTTTGCAGTGGATGCGTATAGGCCGCGCTGTCCTCAAAACCCATGGCTTGCAGGCCTGCGAGACGTTGCGCCATATCGGCCGGCCCGTTCGGCCAGTCCCAGACGAACAGCCCGATGGCGTCGGCCTGCTGCGGGCTGATCGTCTGCCGCGCCAGTAATCCTGCGACCTTGCTGCGCGCGTTGACGCTGCCGGACGCGGCCTGAATGTGGTCGTCCAGCCGCCAGTACAGCTCGCCTTGCAGTACTGGGGATTCAGCCTGGGGCAGTTGTTGAGGAATGGTTTTGATCAGTCGCGCCTGCGAGGTCCAGTCCTGCCCCTTGCGCCCGTCACCACGACTGATCGCCTGCACAAGCTGGCCTTGTTCGTAGATCAGCGTGACGGCTACGCCATCGACCTTGGGTTGAATCCACAGATCGTTGCGGCCCTTGAGCCAGTCCTTGACGCTGCCTTCGTCGGCCAGCTTGTTGACCCCCGTGTGCGGAACGGGATGAGGCAATGGGCCAACTGCTGTCTTTAGCGGATCGGACTCTGGGGTGGAAACGGCAAAGCACGAGCGCCACAGGCTCAGCTTCTGCCGCGCCTGATCGTAGAGCTCATCCGGGATTTGCGAAATGCCCTGCCGGTGGTAGCTGTCATCCCACGCGGCAATCTGCTGTTGCAACGCGGTGATTTCGCTGCGCGCCTTGGCGGCAGACCAGTCAGGGCATTGGCTGGCATGGCCGAGGCCGGGCAGAAGAAACACAAGAGCACACGTCATCAGGCGAAAGGTTGGCAGCATCGAAGCATCCTTGCTTTAGGAATGGGCCCGATGAGGCTAGTCGTTGTCGCGTGGTGATGGGGTAGGGCTTGGTTACCGGGTTTTGCCATTGCGCAGGGCGGTATGTCTACGCAGAGTGATCAGTGGCTGCACTGGCCTCTTCGTGAGCAAGCTCACTCCCACAAAGGCTAGGTACGCATGACTCTTGCCAACACAGCCCGGCCGCATTTCACGGCGCAGCTGTGTCTTGACCATTCATTAAAAAAAGCCAGACTGAGTAGCTGATTCAACTCAGGGACTGGAGCCAATGGACATCTCGACTCTCGCTGTATTCATTCCGGCCTGCTTTGCGCTGAACATGGCGCCCGGTCCGAACAATCTTCTGTCGATCAGTAATGCTACGCGCTATGGCTTCACCAGCTCATGCGTCGGCGGGGCGGGGCGCTTGCTGGCGTTTGTCATCATGATCGCCTTGGCCGGCGCAGGACTGACTGCTGTGTTGCACACGTCCGAATGGTTGTTTCATGTGATCAAGGTCGTCGGCGCGGCGTATCTGTTTTATCTCGCGGTGCAGCTATGGCGCGCCGACCCGGCTATACAGAACCAGGCAGAGGTTGCACCAGCCAACGCTGGCAGCCTTGCGCGTCAAGAGTTTCTAGTGGCTATTGGCAATCCGAAAGCGATCCTGCTGTTTACGGCTTTTCTTCCGCAGTTTGTGGATCACCAAAGTGATGTGTCAGGTCAGTTCGCGGTGCTAGGTGGTCTGTTTCTGGTACTGGAGTGCGTAGCGATCGCGTTGTACGCCGCGATGGGGATCCATGCTCGTCGCCTGTTGGCCAAACCCAGTGGCAAGCGGTTGTTCAACAGGGTGTGCGCAGGGTTGTTGGCGGGCGCTGCATCGGTACTGCTGGTGTCGCGGCGGGCTTGAAGTGTGACCGCAGAATGACTGCCGAGCAGACGAAAAAAAGCCCCGAAACGACCAGGTCGTCCGGGGCTTTTTTCTGGGTTTTTACAGGCCGGCAGCTGCGCGCAGGGCGTCGGCGCGGTCGGTTTTTTCCCAGGTAAAGGCGGTGAAGGTGTCATCGCCAACGGTCATTTCGACCGGGATACGACCGAAGTGGCCGTAGGCTGCAGTGGCCTGGTACATCGGGTGCAGCAGGTCGAGCATGGTGGTGATTGCGTACGGACGCAGGTCGAAGTTGTCGCGGACCAGCTTGATGATCTTGTCATCAGACAGCTTGCCGGTGCCGAACGTGTTCAGCGAGATCGAAGTCGGTTGAGCGACGCCGATGGCGTAGGACACCTGGATTTCGCAACGCTCGGCCAGGCCGGCAGCGACGATGTTCTTGGCGACGTAACGACCGGCGTAGGCGGCCGAACGGTCAACTTTCGATGGGTCCTTGCCGGAGAATGCCCCGCCACCGTGACGGGCCATGCCGCCGTAGGTGTCGACGATGATCTTGCGGCCGGTCAGACCGCAGTCGCCTACCGGGCCACCGATGATGAAGTTGCCGGTCGGGTTGATGTGGAACTGGGTGTCCTTGTGCAGCAGGTGCGCAGGGATGACGTGCTTGACGATCAGCTCCATCACGCCTTCGCGCAGGTCCTTGTACGACACATCCGGGTTGTGCTGGGTCGACAGGACGATGGCGTCGACGCCGACCACCTTGCCGTTTTCGTAACGGCAGGTAACCTGGGATTTGGCATCCGGGCGCAGCCACGGCAGCAGGCCGGATTTACGCGCTTCGGCCTGACGCTGCACCAACTGGTGGGAGAAGGTGATCGGCGCTGGCATCAGCACGTCGGTCTCGTTACTGGCATAGCCGAACATCAGGCCCTGGTCGCCAGCGCCCTGATCTTCAGGTTTGCTGCGGTCAACGCCCTGGGCGATGTCTACCGACTGCTTGCCGATGATGTTCATCACGCCGCAGGTGGCGCCGTCGAAACCGACGTCGGAGCTGTTGTAGCCGATGTCGAGGATGACGTTACGCACGATGTCTTCCAGATCGACCCAGGCCGAAGTCGACACTTCGCCAGCGATGATCGCCACACCGGTCTTGACCAGTGTTTCGCACGCTACACGTGCGTATTTGTCTTCAGCGATGATGGCGTCCAGAACCGCGTCGGAAATCTGGTCGGCGATCTTGTCCGGATGCCCTTCGGACACGGACTCGGAGGTGAAAAGTGAGTATTCGCTCATCTCTACGGGTTTCCTTCATTTTACCGATGGTGAGTGTCGCCAGCCGGTCGCTGAAAATGGCGAACCTGGATCTGGAAACCATTACGTAAGCCTACATAGAGGCTTTCCCCGGGAACTAGCCCCGCAGCGATGGCCCAACGGGCCAAGTCTTCCTGCTCGAAACCTAACCAGAGATCGCCACAGGCCTCCCTGGCCCAACTCTGGTCATGACTACACAATTCTGTTACCAGCAGGCTACCGCCGGGTTTTACATGTTCGGCCAGTTGCTTCAAGGCTTCGGCCGGTACCGCGAAATGATGCAGCACCATGTTGAGGACGACGCAATCGGCGCTGACTTTAGCGTCGGTCAGTGCGTCGGCCAGCCTCAGCTCAACGTTAGCCAGTGCATTGCGCTCGCAGACGCCACGCGCCAGGTCCAGCATCACCGGACTGTTGTCCATCGCGATGACCTGAGCGAAGCGTCGCGCCAGCTCAGGGAGGAAGCCGCCGTCACCGGGGCCTACTTCCAGAGCGGTTGCCTGGGCGCCGAAGCTCAGTTTGTCGAGCAAGGTCAGCAGGCTTTCGCTGTACTGCGCCAAACCGGCGATCAGGTCCTGCTGGGCACGAAACTTTTCTGCGGTACGGGCGAAAAAATCCTGGCTGGCCAATGCCCGTTGCCGATGCACCAGGCCAATACGGCTTTGTACGTCGTCCGGCAAGTCCAGCGTATCCACTTCATCCAGCAGCGCCGCATGCAGCCTGCCACCCGGCAACTCGGTATGGGGCAGGGCGCGCCGGTAGAAAATCGCGTTGCCTTCACGCCGTGTCGCTACCAGATCAGCCTGCGCCAGCACCTTGAGGTGGTGGCTCATGCCGGACTGGCCGATGGCGAAAATCTGCGCCAGTTCCAGCACGCCGAACGAGTCGTTGGTCAGCACACGCAGCACGTTCAGCCGCAAGGGATCGCCGCCGGCCTTGCACAATGCAGAGAGGTCGTCGCATGCATCGTGGCGAATGGCAGGTACACGCAGGTTCATAGCTGCGCAGTCTAGAGAGCGATTCGGAGTGTCGCAAGGGCAATATCAAAAAGTTTTGATATTGCTGGATGGATGGCGCCGGTCAGGCGTTGTGAACTTGTCGTGCAGACGGGTGATCCAGTCTTTGCGTGGCAAATAATGTCCGCAACCCCGGAAAAAAGCCTATGGTCGTCTATCTGTGATTGCCCCCGGCCTGTCCGTGAGGGAAAATAGCCTTCTTTTTCTCAATCCTATTTCTTAATTCCCAGGAGATCAGCGATGCCAAGCCGTCGTGAGCGTGCCAACGCTATTCGTGCCCTCAGCATGGATGCCGTGCAAAAAGCCAACAGCGGCCATCCGGGTGCCCCCATGGGCATGGCGGATATCGCCGAGGTTCTTTGGCGCGATTATATGAAACACAACCCGGCAAACCCTTCGTTCGCCGACCGTGACCGTTTCATCATGTCCAACGGCCACGGCTCGATGCTGGTCTACTCGTTGTTACACCTGACCGGCTACGACCTGTCCATCGACGACCTGAAAAACTTCCGTCAATTGCACAGCCGCACACCGGGTCACCCGGAATACGGTTACACGCCTGGCGTCGAGACCACCACCGGTCCGCTGGGTCAGGGCTTTGCCAACGCCGTCGGTTTCGCTGCTGCCGAGAAAACGCTTGCCGCGCAGTTCAACCGTCCAGGCCACTCCATCGTCGATCACCATACGTACGTGTTCATGGGCGATGGCTGCATGATGGAAGGTATTTCCCACGAAGCGGCCTCGCTGGCCGGTACGTTGCAACTGAACAAGCTGATCGCGTTCTACGACGACAACGGCATCTCCATCGATGGTGAAGTGGAAGGCTGGTTCACCGACGATACGCCTAAGCGTTTCGAGTCGTACGGCTGGTTGGTGATCCGCAATGTCGACGGTCATGACCCTGAAGAAATCAAGACGGCCATCGAAACCGCTCGCAAGAGCGATCAGCCAACGCTGATCTGCTGCAAGACCACCATCGGTTTCGGTTCGCCGAACAAGCAGGGCAAGGAAGAGTCCCACGGTGCGCCGCTGGGTGCTGACGAAATCGCCCTGACCCGTGCTGCACTGAAGTGGAACCACGGTCCTTTCGAAATCCCGGCTGATATCTATGCCGAGTGGAACGGGAAGGAAAAAGGCCTGGCTGCCGAAGCCGAGTGGGATCAGCGTTTTGCTGATTATTCCGCCGCCTTCCCGGAGCTGGCCAACGACTTCATTCGTCGCATGAGTGGGCAATTGCCTGCCGATTTTGCTGAAAAATCAGCGGCTTATGTCGCCGAAGTCAACGCCAAGGGCGAAACCATCGCCAGCCGCAAGGCCAGCCAGAACGCGCTGGGAGCACTGGGCCCGTTGCTGCCTGAAATTCTGGGTGGTTCGGCTGACCTTGCCGGGTCCAACCTGACCATCTGGAAAGGCTGCAAGAGCATCACCGGCGAAGACCCTAACGGCAACTACCTGCATTACGGTGTTCGCGAGTTCGGCATGGGCGCCATGATGAATGGCATCGCCCTGCACGGCGGCTTCGTGCCTTACGGCGCAACCTTCCTGATCTTCATGGAATATGCTCGCAACGCTGTGCGTATGGCCTCGTTGATGAAGAAGCGCGTGATCTACGTATTCACCCACGACTCCATCGGTCTAGGCGAAGACGGCCCGACTCACCAGCCGATCGAGCAATTGACCAGCCTGCGTACCACACCGAACCTGGACACCTGGCGTCCTGCGGATGCGGTGGAATCGGCCGTGGCCTGGAAGCACGCTATCGAGCGTGACGATGGCCCGTCGGCACTGATCTTCTCCCGTCAGAACCTGACTCACCAGGCGCGTGACGAGAAGCAACTGTCGTACATCGCGCGTGGCGGCTACGTGCTGCGTGATTGCGCGGCCGAGCCTGAGCTGATCCTGATCGCGACCGGTTCGGAAGTAGGTCTGGCCGTGCAGGCGTACGACAAGCTGACCGAGCAGGGTCGCAACGTGCGCGTGGTGTCCATGCCATGCACCAGCATTTTCGAAGCTCAGGATGCTGCGTACAAGCAGGCAGTGCTGCCGTTGCAGGTCAGCGCGCGTATTGCGATCGAAGCGGCTCATGCCGACTACTGGTACAAATACGTCGGCCTGGAAGGGCGCGTGATCGGCATGACCACCTTCGGCGAGTCGGCCCCTGCGCCAGCGCTGTTCGAAGAGTTCGGGTTCACGCTGGAAAACGTCCTGAGCACTGCTGAAGAACTGCTGGAAGACTGATCAACTGCCTCATGGTTGGTAGTTGATTTTGTGGGAGCGACCGGGGCGGATCGCCGCACCGGCCGCTCCCACAGGCTTTATCGTTTGCGCAATCAGATCCAGCCCCTGGCGAAAATTTCATGCCCCAGCCCCGCCCCTACAAAGTTGCTCTGAACGGTTACGGCCGTATTGGTCGTTGCGTCGTTCGCGCGCTGTGCGAGCGAGGGGCCAAAGCCGGGTTTGAAGTGGTTGCCATCAACGATCTGGCCGACATGGCCAGTCTTGAATACCTCACGCGCTTTGACTCCACACACGGCCGGTTCCCCGGCGAAGTGCGGGTTGAAGGGCAATACCTGCACATCAATGACCACCGGATCAAGGTGCTGCGCAGTGCGACGCCGGAAGGCATAGACTGGGCCGGTCTGGAAGTCGATCTGGTGCTTGAGTGCTCCGGCGTCTACAACACTCGCGAAGACGGCCAGCGTTTTCTGGAGGCCGGTGCGCCGCGGGTGCTGTTTTCCCAGCCGATGGCCAGCGAACGGGATGTCGATGCCACCGTGGTGTTCGGCATCAACCAGCACAAGCTGACTGGCCGCGAGCTGCTGGTCTCGGCCGCGTCGTGCACCACCAACTGCAGTGTGCCGCTGCTGCGCTTGCTGGATCAGGCCATCGGCCTGGAATACATGACCATCACCACCATCCACTCGGCGATGAACGATCAACCGGTGATCGACGCTTATCATCACGAGGATCTGCGCCGTACTCGCTCGGCCTTCCAATCGATCATTCCGGTATCCACCGGTCTGGCGCGCGGAATCGAACGGCTGCTTCCGGAACTTGCCGGCCGAATTCAGGCCAAAGCTGTTCGCGTGCCGACGGTGAATGTGTCCTGTCTGGACATTACCTTGCAGATGTCGCGAGACACCGATGCCGTGGAGATCAACCGTATCCTGCGTGAGGCCGCCACCAGCGGCCCGCTCAAGGGGCTGCTGGCTTACACTGAATTGCCGCACGCCAGTTGCGATTTCAACCATGACCCGCATTCGGCCATTGTCGATGCGAGTCAGACCCGCGTTTCCGGACCCCGGCTGGTCAATCTGCTGGCCTGGTTCGACAACGAGTGGGGCTTTGCCAATCGAATGCTCGACGTCGCCGATCACTTTCTGCGCGTCGCTGACCAATAACAGTAAAAAAACAGGAATGCTCATGACCGTCTTGAAGATGACCGACCTCGATCTGCAAGGTAAACGTGTACTGATCCGCGAAGACCTCAACGTCCCGGTAAAGGACGGCGTGGTCAGCAGTGATGCACGTATCCTCGCTTCGCTGCCGACCATCAGGCTGGCTTTGGAAAAGGGCGCGGCCGTCATGGTCTGCTCGCACCTTGGCCGCCCGACAGAGGGTGAGTTTTCTGCCGAGAACAGCCTCAAGCCGGTTGCCGACTACCTGAGCACGGCGCTGGGTCGTGACGTTCCTCTGGTTGCCGATTACCTGGACGGCGTCGACGTTAAGGCCGGTGATGTCGTTCTGTTCGAGAACGTTCGCTTCAACAAGGGCGAGAAAAAGAACACTGACGAGCTGGCGCAGCAATACGCAGCGCTGTGCGACGTGTTCGTGATGGATGCCTTCGGCACCGCGCACCGTGCCGAGGGTTCTACTCACGGCGTGGCCAAATTCGCCAAGGTGGCCGCCGCAGGACCGCTGCTGGCCGCCGAACTCGAATCACTGGGCAAGGCCCTGGGCGCTCCGGCTCAGCCTATGACCGCGATCGTTGCCGGCTCCAAGGTCTCCACCAAGCTGGACGTGCTCAACAGCCTGAGCGGCATCTGCAATCAGTTGATCGTCGGCGGCGGCATAGCCAACACCTTCCTGGCTGCGGCCGGTCACAAGGTCGGTAAATCGCTGTACGAACCTGATCTGCTCGACACCGCACGCGCCATCGCCGCCAAAGTCAGCGTGCCGTTGCCGACTGACGTGGTGGTTGCCAAAGAATTCGCCGAAAGCGCTGCCGCTACCGTCAAACTGATCGGTGAGGTCGCCGATGACGACATGATTCTCGATATTGGCCCGCAGACTGCTGCGCATTTCGCCGAATTACTGAAATCTTCCAGGACTATCCTGTGGAACGGTCCGGTCGGCGTGTTTGAGTTCGATCAGTTCGGTGAAGGCACTAAAACGCTGGCCAAGGCCATTGCTGAAAGCCAGGCGTTCTCCATCGCGGGCGGCGGCGACACGCTGGCAGCCATCGACAAGTATGGTGTTGCGCAAAAGATTTCCTACATTTCGACCGGTGGCGGTGCGTTCCTCGAGTTCGTGGAAGGCAAGGTTCTGCCAGCGGTGGAAGTGCTCGAACAACGCGCCAAGGCTTGAGTGAAAGCTTTGGACAAGGAGTGGTCAATGGTCAGGGCGTTACCGTGGTTTCTCATCGCAGGTTTACTGGCCGGTTGCGCGGGCAAGCCTGCGGCTGAAGAGGTGGAGAGCGACTCCCCGACTCAACCGCTCCAGCTAAGCTGCTATCAGGCGGGCTGGCAGGCAGAAACGGTGCCGGTGGTCTACAAGCGTGGCGGTCCGGAGGTTTGGGATCGTTATGAATTCATGCCGCGGACCGGCAATGTAGGCTGTCTGTGAGCCAGGTCTGAAACCCGTTGGCAACATTGACGGGCTTCAGCGGTCTTTAAAGGGTGGATATTTTTCCGCGAAAGGAGTTTCGCCATGAAGATCGCTGCCTTGGCTCTGATGAGCTGCATTGTACTGGCTGGTTGTACCGGTTCTGGCTCGCGTGCCAAGACCTGTCAGATATTCAGCCCGGCCGCCGTGAATGTGCCGACGACTGAAAACAGTCAACGGGTCGAGGCACATGTCACCGGTGAGCCGGCCGATGACCGAAATCAGGAACAGAACTGCCCCTGACAGTTGAAACGACCGGCACGTGCCGTGTTTCGCAGGGCAGCCAGGAGACGTAATGAAAGGCGTGATTGCCCTTGGGGTTTTGGCAGTGCTTGGCGGTTGTTCGAGCATGAGTTCACCGCAGCACAATGACCCCTGGAATCGCTGGGTATGCGACAGCAATGCAGAGGTCAACTGGCGCTACATCGACTCGGCCAAGAAGGAAGTCGATGTGCGTCTGAATCAGAGCGACCAGGTGTTCAGGCTAAAGGCCGAACCCGGCGCTGCCAGCGGTACGCTGTACAGCAACAATGTGTTGGCATTCGTCAACAAGGGTAGCGAGGGCCTGATCTACTGGGACGCTACCAACGATCTGATCGGTCGCGGCTGCAAGGCCAGATAAGTCGGATCTCGGGCACACACGCACGGCCTCGCGGCTGAGCTTATAACTTGAATGGCAGCCGCCACTACGGCAGGCTTGCTCGACTAACGACCCTACCGGGAGAGAAACAGACAATGGCACTTATCAGCATGCGCCAGATGTTGGACCACGCAGCCGAATTCGGCTACGGCGTTCCAGCTTTCAACGTAAACAACCTGGAACAGATGCGCGCCATTATGGAAGCGGCCGACAAGACCGACTCCCCGGTGATCGTCCAGGCTTCTGCCGGTGCCCGCAAATACGCCGGCGCGCCGTTTCTGCGTCACCTGATCCTCGCCGCGATCGAAGAATTTCCGCACATCCCGGTGGTTATGCACCAGGACCACGGCACCAGCCCTGACATCTGCCAGCGCTCGATCCAGCTGGGTTTCAGCTCGGTCATGATGGACGGCTCGCTGCGTGAAGACGGCAAGTCCCCAGCCGATTACGACTACAACGTCGACGTTACCCGTCGCGTGGTGTCTTTCGCTCACGCCTGCGGTGTTTCGGTGGAAGGCGAGCTGGGCGTGCTGGGTTCGCTGGAAACCGGCATGGCCGGTGAAGAAGACGGGGTTGGCGCGGAAGGCGTTCTGGATCACAGCCAGATGCTGACCGACCCGGAAGAGGCCGCTGACTTCGTCAAGCGCACTCAGGTCGATGCCTTGGCCATCGCCATCGGCACCAGCCACGGCGCTTACAAGTTCACCAAGCCGCCTACCGGCGACATCTTGGCGATCGAGCGTATCAAAGAGATCCACAAGCGCATCCCCAACACTCACCTGGTGATGCACGGTTCTTCCTCTGTTCCACAGGAATGGCTGAAGATCATCAACGAGTTCGGCGGCGACATCAAAGAAACCTACGGTGTGCCGGTCGAAGAAATCGTTGAAGGCATCAAGCACGGCGTGCGCAAGGTCAACATCGACACCGACCTGCGTCTGGCGTCCACTGGTGCCATCCGCGAATTCATGGCCAAAAACCCGAGCGAGTTCGACCCGCGCAAGTACCTGGCCAAGACTGTTTCGGCCATGCGTGACGTCTGTATCGCCCGTTACGAAGCATTCGGCACCGCTGGCAACGCCTCGAAGATCAAGCCGATCTCCCTGGACGCCATGTTCGAACGCTACGCGCGTGGCGAACTGGATGCCAAGGTCAACTGAGTTGGCTGAGCATTGAAGAAACCCGCAGAAATGCGGGTTTTTTTATGTCCGGCCAAAAGCACCTGCCAGGCGAATGAATGCTCCGCGCTCATGGTTAGACACAAGTACCGAAGAGCCTGAACAATCTCGCTTCTGCCCGGCGGGCGTAGGAGATTCTATGGTTTTGGCAAAGCCCTCAAGCCACTTTTGTTTGATATTCGCTCTGGTTCTTTAACAGAGCGAAGACTACTCGAGCCAACTTTCGGGAGAGCATGACCAGCGCTTGAGTTGTACTAAAGCCACGCTTTCTCTGCTCTTCATAAAAAGGCTTCCAGGCCGGCGTACGGCTCCCGGACATAGCCGCGTTGTGCAGCAACCGTCGGGCTTCTGGATCGCCGCGTTTGGTCAATCGACGAGGTCCATCACTTTGCCCTGATTTGGATACTCTCAGGTCCAGCCCAAGAAACGCGATAAAGGCGTTCGCTCCGCTGAACTCGCCTCGCTGAAAAGAAGTGACCAAACGAGCTGCAGTCAGAAAGCCGATCCCTTCTACTTTCATACAGCGGTTGACCTGCCTCATCAGACCGGCTTCCTGCAGTACATCGCGAATCTTCTTTTCAACGAGCGCCTCAAATCGTTTCATCGAGTTGACCTGATTGGCGAACGCTGTTCTCAGAAAAGGCTCGTTGGTCCAGCTTTGCACCAGGCCAGTACGAGCCTGAACCAAGGCTGCACGACGTCGGAACAGGCTCAGAAGCTGCCGATAAAGCGGGCTCGCAGGTATCCAGGGCCGCAACTCATCAAGCTCGTTTTTCAGGTATCGGGCCAACAAACGAGCATCTTGGGCATCGGTTTTGGCGCGTATGTTGACGCCTTTACGGTAATGACTGAGCTGATAGCCATCCACCATATAAATGTCACAGCCTGCTTCGTGGGCCGCATCCGCGAACAGGACGTGATAGACGTTAGTGGCTTCGATGGCGATGGCGCAGCTGCTCGCCAAGGCCTTCAGCCATTGGGTGATGGCGACTTTGGTATTGGGGATTGCCTCAAGTCGATCATATTGATCGTGGTAGATCACCAGCTCATTCTTGGCGACATCTACACCGATGATCGGTTTTTCCAGAGTAACCCGCATTGCCATAACGCCTCCTCGGGGATAAGGTTTACAGACTTGAAGGGGCCACCCAGAGGCGCAGGCTTGTTTCTATCGTAGGTTGTGAGCCTTAAGCATTCTTTATCGGCGCTTGGGTGAAAGGAGGAGGGGTGAAATCTCCTACGGGTCTGTACTGCGCGAACAGTCAGAAGCGAACTAAGTCCCTCCTCCTCCCTTCAAGTCTTACCATACAAGCGAACTTGTTCGCGAAAGGGCCGGTACATTCTCCGAAAATGCATTTTCTGAACGACCGTCTTCGCGAACAAGTTCGCTCCCACGGCCTCCGGCCAGAATCAAAAGCGGACTTGTGCGTAACGATGGGCACTCCGCGTGGGCATGCGGTTCCGGAAGCTCTTGAAGCTGAAGAGCCTGAACAATCTCGCTTCTGCCCGGCGGGCGTAGGAGCGAACTTGTTCGCGAAAGGGCCGGTATATTCTCCGAAAATGCATTTTCTGAACGACCGTCTTCGCGAACAAGTTCGCTCCCACGGCCTCCGGCCAGAATCCAAAGCGGACTTGTGCGTAACGATAGGCACTCCGCGTGGGCATGCGGTTCCGGAAGCTCTTGAAGCTGAAGAGCCTGAACAATCTCGCTTCTGCCCGGCGGGCGTAGGAGCGAACTTGTTCGCGAAAGGGCCGGTATATTCTCCGAAAATGCATTTTCTGAACGACCGTCTTCGCGAACAAGTTCGCTCCCACGGCCTTCGGCCAGAATCAAAAGCGGACTTGTGCGTAACGATGGGTACTCCGCGTGGGCATGCGGTTCCGGAAGCTCTTGAAGCTGAAGAGCCTCAACAATCTCGCTTCTGCCCAGCGGGCGTAGGAGCGAACTTGTTCGCGAAAGGGCCGGTATATTCTCCGAAAATGCATTTTCTGAACGACCGTCTTCGCGAACAAGTTCGCTCCCACGGCCTCCGGCCAGAATCCAAAGCGGACTTGTGCGTAACGATGGGTACTCCGCGTGGGCATGCGGTTCCGGAAGCTCTTGAAGCTGAAGAGCCTGAACAATCTCGCTTCTACCCGGCGGGCGCAGGAGCGAACTTGTTCGCGAAAGGGCCGGTATATTCTCCGAAAATGCATTTTCTGAACGACCGTCTTCGCGAACAAGTTCGCTCCCACGGCCTTCGGCCAGAATCAAAAGCGGACTTGTGCGTAACGATGGGTACTCCGCGTGGGCACGCGGTTCCGGAAGCTCTTGAAGCGTCTAAACGCTCTTCATCACCCCCGCACACGCCGCCTTGTACGCTTCGTGCTGATACTTGTTCAGGGTGTCGGGCAGGGCGAAGGTGTGTTTCTTGTTCTGCGCATTGATGGTCTGCGGTGAGATCAGCACCACGTTGCAATCGGACATCAGTTGAAAGATGGTTTCGATCTTGAAAGTGGTCGGGCCGCCAGCGAATTCGCCTTTCTTGCTGCGCTTCTTGATGACCACATGGCTGATGCCGTTTTCACGCACGAAACCGGCAAGTTGTGTGGAGAAGGCTTTGACGTTGGCGGCCTCGTCATCGTCCTCCAGTGCAAGCTTCTTCGTGGCGAGCGGCAAGTGCTCGATGTCGCCATTACGTCGCGTGGCGAGGGCGAAGATGGCTTCGCTGCCTTTGATTTCTACACCGCAAATAATCATGAGAAAACCTGATGAGCTCGTTCATATAAAGAGGCAGGTTATCTCATCGTAGACGTTATTCCTGAGCTATCGACTCCAGATACTCCGAGCGCTCGTCACTCATGCGTGCAACGCAATCGTTTTCACTGATGGTGAAGGCCTTACTACCTGCTGCAGAAGGAAAGACTTCAACCGCGCAGTCGGCGTCACGCAGCTTCTCCCAGGCTTGCTGGGCGGTCTTGAGCTTGCTGGTAAAGTCGTTGAACTGCGTCTTGTTGGCAACGAACTGCGACTGAACGCGCTTGAGCAGGTTGTCGAAGTTCTCCTTGAGCAACTGTTCGGCAGTGGTGCGGCTGTAGGCCGAGCATTCAAGGGTCTGCTTGTCGTCCTCGACACCGTCGCACGGCGACGCGTCAGGGTTCTGAGCGGCGTGTACGCCAGTCACAGCCGTCGTCATAAGGGCCAGGGTCAGCAAAAACGTTTTCATCGAGTCGCTCCGATCCATTGATAGGCTCGATTCTGTCTCAAGCGCGAGACATTGAACAGGTTTACGACATCGCACGACGACACGCCGTCCCCCTTTGTCGCATCTTGACGCTTTCGGCAAACCCCCTGTCGTTTTTGCACCCGGTTCCCCTGACCCTCCGGCATATGCTGACCCCATTAGCGCCGACAGCCGATTCGGCGCACCGGAATCAAAAAGGGGACAGCCTGATGAGCCCAGCCGAATTACACGCCGACAGCATCGTTATTGACGGGCTGATCATCGCCAAGTGGAACCGCGAGCTGTTTGAAGACATGCGCAAGGGCGGCCTGACCATGGCCAACTGCACCGTGTCGGTGTGGGAGGGCTTTCAGGCGACCATCAACAGCATCTGCACCAGCCAGAAACTGATGCGCGAAAACAGCGACCTGGTCATGCCCGTTCATACCACTGCCGACATCCGCAAGGCCAAGGAACTGGGCAAGACCGGTATCCTGTTCGGCTTTCAGAACGCGCACGCCTATGAAGACCAGATCGGCTACGTCGAGATCTTCAAGAAGCTCGGCGTGGGCATCGTGCAGATGTGCTACAACACCCAGAATCTGGTGGGCACGGGCTGCTACGAGCGCGACGGCGGGCTATCGGGTTTCGGTCGTGAGATCGTCGCTGAAATGAACCGCGTCGGGGTGATGTGCGACCTGTCCCACGTCGGCTCGAAAACCTCGGAAGAAGTCATTCTCGAATCGAAAAAGCCGGTCTGCTATTCCCACTGCCTGCCGTCCGGCCTCAAGGAACACCCGCGCAACAAGTCCGACGTCGAACTGAAGTTCATCGCCGACCATGGCGGTTTTGTCGGCGTGACCATGTTCGCGCCGTTCCTGGCCAAGGGCATCGAGTCGACCATCGACGATTACGCCGAAGCCATCGAATACGTGATGAACATCGTCGGCGAAGACGCCATCGGCATTGGTACTGACTTTACCCAGGGTCACGGCCAGGAATTTTTCGAGTACCTGACCCACGACAAGGGCTACGCCCGCCGCCTGACCAACTTCGGCAAGATCATCAACCCGCTGGGCATCCGCACCGTGGGGGAGTTTCCCAATCTGACTGAAACGTTGCTCAAGCGCGGTCACTCCGAACGCGTGGTGCGCAAGATCATGGGCGAGAACTGGGTCAACGTTCTGGCCGACGTCTGGGGCGAGTAACCCGCCCGCCATACCTTATCGAATTGAACCCCCACGGCCCTTCGAGCGGTGGGTGTAGCCCGAATCATCTGGAGTTTGACCGCCATGGCTAAAATCGCCCCGCAACTGCCCATCGAAGTCGACAGCGAAACCGGCGTCTGGACCTCCGATGCGTTGCCGATGCTCTATGTGCCCCGGCACTTTTTCGTCAACAACCATAGGGGCATCGAGGACGTGCTGGGCGCCGATGCCTACGCCGACATCCTCTACAAGGCGGGTTACAAATCCGCCTGGCACTGGTGCGAAAAGGAAGCCGAATGCCATGGCCTGGAAGGCGTTGCGGTGTTCGAGCACTACATGAAGCGTCTGTCGCAGCGCGGCTGGGGCCTGTTCAAGATCCAGGACATCGACATCGAAAAAGGCACTGCCAGTGTGAAGCTGGAACACTCCTGTTTCGTGTACGTCTACGGCAAGGTCGGGCGCAAGGTCGATTACATGTTCACCGGCTGGTTCGCCGGGGCCATGGATCAGATCCTCGCTGCCAGCGGCAGCACTGTGCGCACGGTTGCCGAGCAGGTTTACGGTGGTTCCGAAGAAGGTCATGACGACGGTCTGTTCGTCGTTAAGCCGCTGTAAATCGAGGATCGGGTTATGGCTTTCGAAGCGATGTTCCAGCCGATCCAGATCGGCAAACTCACCATCCGCAATCGCGTGCTGAGCACCGCGCACGCCGAGGTTTACGCCACCGATGGCGGCATGACCACGGATCGTTACGTGAAGTACTACGAGGAGAAAGCCAAGGGCGGCATCGGTCTGGCCATTTGTGGCGGCTCTTCAAGCGTGGCCATCGACAGCCCGCAAAGCTGGTGGAAGTCGGTCAACCTGGCGACCGACAGAATCATCCCGCACTTCCAGAACCTCGCCGACGCCATGCACAAGCATGGCGCCAAGATCATGATCCAGATTACCCACATGGGCCGTCGCTCACGTTGGGATGGCGATCACTGGCCGACCCTGCTGTCGCCATCGGGCATCCGCGAGCCGGTACACCGGGCAACCTGTAAAACCATCGAGCCGGAAGAAATCTGGCGGGTGATCGGCAATTACGCCAGCGCTGCGGCGCGTGCCAAGGCCGGTGGTCTGGACGGCGTCGAGTTGTCGGCGGTGCATCAGCACATGATCGACCAGTTCTGGAGCCCGCGCGTCAACAAGCGTACCGACGAGTGGGGCGGCAGTTTCGAGAACCGCATGCGTTTCGGTCTGGAGGTGATCAAGGCGGTGCGCAAGGAAGTCGGTCCCGACTTCTGTGTGGGGCTGCGCCTCTGCGGCGACGAGTTTCATCCCGATGGCCTCAGCCACGAGGACATGAAACAGATCGCCAAGTATTACGACGACACCGGCATGATCGACTTCATCGGCGTGGTGGGCTCTGGGTGTGACACCCACAACACCCTGGCCAACGTCATTCCCAACATGAGTTATCCACCGGAGCCGTTCCTGCACCTGGCGGCCGGGATCAAGGAAGTGGTCAAGGCCCCGGTGCTGCACGCGCAGAACATCAAGGACCCGAACCAGGCAACCCGAATTCTGGAAGGCGGTTATGTCGACATGGTCGGCATGACCCGTGCGCACATTGCCGATCCGCACCTGATCGCCAAGATCAAGATGGGCCAGATCGATCAGATCAAACAGTGCGTCGGTGCCAACTACTGCATCGATCGCCAGTATCAGGGCCTGGATGTGCTGTGCATCCAGAACGCCGCCACATCCCGCGAATACATGGGCGTGCCGCACATCATCGAGAAATCCGCCGGACCCAGGCGCAAGGTCGTGGTGGTCGGCGCCGGTCCTGCCGGGATGGAAGCTGCGCGCGTCTCTGCAGAACGCGGCCATGACGTGACCCTGTTCGAGAAAAAGGACTTCATCGGCGGGCAGATCACCACCGCATCGAAGGCACCGCAGCGCGACCAGATCGCCGGCATCACGCGCTGGTTCCAGCTGGAGCTGGCGCGCCTGAAAGTCGACCTGCGTCTGGGGACCGCCGCGGATGCGGCAACCATTCTCGACCTGCGCCCGGACATCGTGGTGCTGGCGGTCGGCGGTCATCCGTTTCTGGAGCAGAACGAACACTGGGGGGCCGCTGAAGGCCTGGTGGTCAGCAGTTGGGATGTGCTGGACGGCAAGGTGGCGCCGGGCAAGAACGTGCTGGTCTACGACACGATTTGCGAGTTTACCGGCATGTCGGTGGCCGACTTTCTGGCCGACAAGGGCTGCCAGGTCGAAATCGTCACCGATGACATCAAGCCGGGCGTGGCGATTGGCGGAACCTCGTTCCCGACCTACTACCGCAGCATGTACCCCAAGGAAGTGATCATGACCGGCGACATGATGCTGGAAAAGGTCTATCGCGAGGGCGACAAGCTGGTGGCGGTGCTGGAGAACGAATACACCGGCGCCAAGGAAGAGCGGGTCGTCGATCAGGTGGTGGTGGAAAACGGCGTGCGTCCGGACGAAGCGATCTATTACGCGCTCAAGGAGGGTTCGCGCAACAAGGGCCAGATTGACATCGACGCGCTGTTCGCCATTCAGCCACAGCCATCGTTGAGCCAGCCGGGTGACGGTTACCTGCTGTTTCGTATCGGCGATTGCGTGGCGCAGCGTAATACCCACGCGGCGATCTATGACGGCTTGCGGCTGTGCAAGGATTTTTAAAGGCAGCTGCAAGCTGTGAGCTGCAAGCGGCAAGTAAAAGCGTTTGCCCCGTGCTTTTTTCTTGAAGCTTGTAGCTTGACGCTTGCAGCTCGCACCTGAGGTCAACGTGATGCTAGACACTCTTCTTCCAATCCTGCTGTTCAGCGCCCTGGCCCTTGCGGCGCTGGGCGCCTGGCGGCGGGTAACCCTGTGGCGCAACGGTCGGTCCTCGAAAGTCGATTGGCTGGGTGGGCTGCTGGCCATGCCCAAGCGTTACATGGTCGATCTGCATCATGTGGTCGCGCGTGACAAATATATCGCCAACACCCACGTGGCCACCGCAGGCGGCGCGGTGGCCTCGATTGTGCTGGCGATTCTGGTGCACGGTTTCGGTCTGCATAATCGCCTGCTTGGCTATGCGCTGCTGTTGATGACGGCGGTGATGTTTGTCGGTGCGGTGTTTGTCTATCTTCGTCGTCTCAACCCGCCTGCGCGTCTGTCGAAAGGGCCGTGGATGCGCCTGCCGAAAAGCCTCATGGCGTTTTCTGCGAGCTTTTTTCTGGTCACGTTGCCGGTGGCGGGCATTCTTCCAGAGCACTTCGGCGGCTGGGTGCTGGTGGTCGTTCTTGGGCTGGGCGTACTGTGGGGCGTGAGCGAACTGTTTTTCGGCATGACTTGGGGCGGGCCGATGAAGCACGCCTTCGCCGGGGCGCTGCACCTGGCCTGGCATCGCCGGGCCGAGCGTTTTGGTGGCGGACGTTCTACGGGCCTGAAACCGCTGGACCTGAACGATCGCAGCGCGCCGCTGGGCGTGGAGAAACCCCAGGACTTCACCTGGAATCAACTGCTGGGCTTCGACGCCTGCGTGCAGTGCGGCAAGTGCGAGGCTGCCTGCCCGGCGTTTGCGGCAGGCCAGCCACTCAACCCCAAAAAGTTGATTCAGGACATGGTGGTCGGCCTTGCCGGTGGCACTGACGCAAAATTTGCGGGCAGTCCGTATCCATCGCTGGACGGCAAAGGCAAGCCGCTGGGCGAGCATGGCGGCAATCCTCATCAACCCATCGTCAACGGGCTGGTGGATGCCGAAACGCTGTGGTCCTGCACCACATGCCGGGCCTGCGTCGAAGAGTGCCCGATGATGATCGAGCACGTCGATGCCATCGTCGATATGCGCCGCCACCTGACCCTCGAAAAAGGCGCAACGCCGAACAAGGGCGCCGAAGTGCTGGACAACCTGATCGCCACCGACAACCCCGGCGGGTTTGCGCCGGGCGGGCGAATGAACTGGGCGGCGGATCTGAACCTGACGCTGCTCAGCGAGAAAAAAACCGTGGATGTGCTGTTCTGGGTGGGTGATGGCGCGTTCGATATGCGTAACCAACGCACCCTGCGCGCGTTCGTCAAAGTCCTCAAGGCGGCCGGTGTGGATTTCGCCGTGCTGGGCCTCGAAGAACGCGACAGCGGCGACGTGGCGCGACGTTTGGGTGATGAAGCGACCTTCCAGACGCTCGCCCGACGCAACATTCAGACCCTGTCCCAGTACAGCTTCCAACGTATCGTGACTTGCGACCCGCACAGCTTTCATGTGCTGAAAAACGAATATGGCGCTTTTGGCGGTGACTATCAGGTGCAGCATCACAGCGCCTTCATGGCCGAGCTGGTGCGCAACGGCGCCCTGACGCTGGGCCAGCACAAAGGGGCCAGCGTGACCTATCACGATCCGTGCTACCTGGGCCGTTACAACGGCGAGTACGAGGCGCCGCGTGAAGTGCTGCGTGCGCTGGGGATCGAGATCAGGGAAATGCAGCGCTCGGGCTTCCGTTCTCGCTGCTGCGGTGGCGGTGGCGGCGCGCCGATCACTGACATTCCCGGCAGACAACGGATTCCCGACATGCGTATGGACGACATCCGTGAAACCGCCGCCGAACTGGTCGCGGTAGGTTGTCCACAGTGTACCGCCATGCTCGAAGGCGTTGTCGAACCGCGACCGCTGATCAAGGACATTGCCGAACTGGTGGCCGATGCGCTGATTGAGGACGTTGTCCCCAGCACGCCAACGCCTGCCAAACGTGAACCCGCGGAGGTGCTCTGATGAGTGACATTATCCGCCGTGATCCACGCGCCGAGTGGATCGCCCGCAATCGACTGCACCCACTGCATGCGGTCATGCAGCCGGCGCAAAACAGCTGGATGGGGCCGAACGGCCTGATGCGCAAAAACGTGCATGGTCAGGGTTTTATCGGCCCCAACGGTATCAAGCGCATTGACCGCAGCGGCTTGCAACAGGGCGGCGCGGTCAAGCGTTCGGTTGCTGCCGACGTGCAGTTGCCGCTGCATATCCTCGTCGAGCCAGCGTTCTATATCACGGTGGTGCCCGATATGGTCGGCGGCCGTCTGAGCAGCCACGACCGTGACTTGCTGGGGCTGGCGCGTCAGTTGGCGGGGGCCGACGGTGCGGTGCTGGCGGTGGTGTTCGGCGAGCACAAGGAAGCTGCATTCGACACTGCGGGCGTGGATCGGCTGTTGCTTATCGACGGTGCCGAGTTCGACGGTTACTCACCGGAACAGCGCGTGCAGGGTTTGCGGGCTGTGGATAACCAGTTCAACCCGCGCCACTGGCTATTGCCGGACAGCCGCAGCGGCGGTGGTGAACTGGGTAGACGTTTTGCCGCCAGCATCGGCGAGCGACCTGCAACGCGGGTCTGGCAGGTCAAGGACCAATTGTGCATAAGTCGGGCAGGCGCTGGCCGCGAAGACCTGGTCCGGCCTCTGGGGCGCTTGATTCTGGCCGCTGTGGAGTGCGCCGAACCGGTCAGCGAAACCCGTCACGAGGTATTACCGGTCGAGTTGTCCACAGGCGTGGCGCGCAGTCTGCCGCGTATCGAGGACCTGGGAGCGGTAGCCGTCGATCCCCGGGTTATCCCCATGGCTGAAGCCGAATTCATTCTGTCTGGCGGCAATGGCGTCAGGGACTGGGACCTGTTTCATCAGGCCGCTTCGGCTCTCGGTGCCACCGAAGGGGCGTCGCGGGTGGCGGTGGACGATGGTTTCATGGGCCGCGAACGGCAGGTCGGCGCGAGTGGCACCTGGGTGACCGCAAGGGTGTATGTTGCCGTCGGTATTTCCGGAGCCATCCAGCACCTGCAGGGCATCGGCGCCTGTGACAAGGTCATTGCGATCAATCTGGATGCGGGGTGCGACATGGTCAAGCGCGCTGATCTATCGGTCATCGACGAGAGCGCCGAAGTACTCACGGCGCTGATCGCCGCCGTCGAAGCCTGGCGCAGCGGAGGTAAACGCGATGCAGCCTGAAGTGTCTGTGGATAAGCATGCGGTACAGATCATCAGTCTGGTGTCCATCGGGGCGCATCCGACATCAGGTCGTGCGCGCCGCGCTGAACAGGATGCGCGGGCCGTCGAGCTCGGTTTGCAATTGGCTGGGGATAACTTGCAGGTGCTGCACGCCGGCAATGCCGAAGAACCGGCGCTGCGTGCTTACCTTGGCATGGGGCTCAACGAGCTGCATGTGCTGGAGCAACCCGAGGGCGCCGATGCGCTGGTTGCGTTGACTGACTACCTCCGGGATTCTGCCGCACAGGTGGTGTTGGCTGGCAGCCAGGCTGAAACCGGTGAAGGGTCGGGCATGCTGCCCTTTCTGTTGGCTGAGAGGCTGGGCTGGCCACTGGTGACCGGTCTGGCTGAAGTCGAATCGCTGAATAACGGCAGCGCGCTGGTCTTGCAGGCTCTGCCTCGCGGCCAGCGTCGCCGGCTGAAGGTTCGTCTGCCGTTTCTGGCCACTGTGGATAACGCAGCTCCCAAACCCCGGCAGAGTGCGTTCGGGCCTGCGCAGCGTGGCACGCTGGACACCGAAATGGTTCAGGTCGTTGCCGATGAGTTATTGACCGCCCAAGCGCTGCAGCCAGCCAGACCGCGACCCAAACGCCTGAAAGTGATCAAGGCCAAGAGCGGCGCTGATCGCATGAAAGCCGCCACTGCCAAGGCCAATGGCGGCGGGGGCCAGGTGCTGAAGGGGCTGCGCCCTGAAGAGGGCGCAGCCGCGATTCTGAAGCTGTTGATCGATGAGGGCGTCGTAAAGTAAGGCTAGGGTCCTGTGCTGGCCTCTTCGACGGGCGGTTTGCCTTTCTGTTGGGAGGCGGGCCGGAAGTAGGCATAGGAAATACTCCCGTCCAGACCACCGCCATTGCTGACCTCGACTTTGACATCCGCGTTTTCGTAACTGCGGTTGAAACTGGAAATCGTGATGGGTAACAAAATGGCCCGTTTGAATGTCACGCCTGTACGGCCTTGACCAAAGCCGCCGTCCGGCCTGCCAGTAACCGAGAACACTGATCCCTTGCCGGCCTTGAGTATTTTGGCTGAGCGTATTTCATCGTTGTCGCAGCCAAAGCTGTTGTTGCCGTTGCCCATCTTGAATTGTCTGTCCACATTGAAAGGCACCGTGCAGACAATATTCTGTGTGGCCCCATTGGCTTCATAAAACACAATGCTTGCGTCGCTGATGTCGTTATCGTCTGGCTTGTTAAGCACTCTTATTCGTGAAACCTTACCGTCGAGCCCGTTATTGCGAGAGGCGAGCTTACGGTAATAGAACGTATCGGTCGTGCCCTCGAATGAATCGATTCGCACCCTTTTGCCCATGGGGACCGATTGTTTGACGTCTATGATCGTGAAGTCATCTTGCCGGTCACCGTTGGGGTTGTCGTACAGTTCGATACGCGTGCCTGCGCGGACGCCCTCCAGTTCCATGGACCTGACCTCATCGTTTTCACACCCGTTCGATGCCAGCCTTATGTCATATTGAACGCCGCTGTTGCCGCCGCTCTGATTAGCCGGCAATACGCAGGAGGTGTCCCCTCCACGATCGGCATAGTTGCGTTCGTAGAAATAAAGACCGCCTTGAGAAAGCGTCGCGGCATAGGGCAGTGCGTCACCCACCTGGTTGAAATCAATGCCCAGATAGTTGGGTTTGCGCCAACCGGTCGCTTCACCGCAATGGTTTTCTACCCTGCGCTGCAACCAGGTCAGGTTGTTATCCACGTCCCCTGCATGCAGCGTAGTACTGCCCCAGGCATGGAATTGATTGAGGACAAATAACCGCGGCAGGCCGCCGTCTCGGGTGCGTAACGAAAGGTCCATGTAACCGTAGCGGCTTTTGCACTGCCAGTCATGCACCAGCGACGTTGTACCCAGGTTATAGGTGTTCTCGACTTCTGTATCGGGTGCCCAAAGAACCTCGGCCTGCTTGCCGGCCAGCGTGTACCTTTTGGCCACTTCTCCGTTCGATAACATGACGAGGCGTTTGTTACTATCGATCATTTCCCTAAGCGTTGGCCAGCTGTATCCATTGGACACATGGCTGTAATCTGCCAATTCCGGCACTTGCTCCAGCACCGGACGCAGTTCGTCTGAGCTCAGCGTCGATTCGAACAGCAGGGAAATGACGGCATTTCGGTCTTTCTGCATATAGGCAACAAACTCTCTGAGTACGTCGCTTAACAAGGGCGCGTCCGCCCAGCATGCACCGATCGCCGGCAGATGGCATACCCGAACCCGTTTTTGCCCGTTGTAATCGCCCACATCCATGTGAATATCCAGCATAAACCCCCTGATACCGCGTTCCAGTTGCGGGGTAATGGCGTCCAGATAAGCGTTGTGCGCGGTGACCCAGGTGTACTGATCGAATGGCCTGGTAAAATCATTGATGCCCGGCGCTGCATAAGCGTCCTTGTTGACCTTGATCCAGTAGGCGTTTTCTGTTTCGGCGGTCGGGTAGTACCAATAGTGCGTCGCCGCGTTACCGGAAAATTTCGAACGGTAAAAATTGGTGTTATTCAGCGAGTGAATGGCGCCAGGATAAGTAGGCTCGTTCCATTCCTTCGGGTCCTGCCAGGTGCCTGCATGCTTGCCGGCATAGGTCCAGAAGCCATTGTCTGCGGCACCAGCAGGGTAATACCAGTTGTGTCTGGCAGGGCTGCCCTCCTGCAAGGCTTTGAAGAACCACGTCTGGCCGTCGTGATCGTAACGATGGATTTCCCCCACACGCGTAAATTCGTTCCACGTTTTGGGATCGGCGTAGTTACCTTCATTTTTGTAGAGGTATGTCCAGTCTGACGTGCTGTATTCCGAGGTCGGAAAGTACCAGCCTTTTTCAGAAGGACGACCCTCTTTTTCTGCGCGGAATAACAACCGTTCGCCCTGGTAGTCGTAGCTGTAGATATCATCCGGGTAGGCGTAGTCGTTCCAGGTATTGGGCACTTGGAGGGTGCCCCGTCCCTTGCTGAAGAACTCCCACCATGTAGAACTCTTGGCGGCAACGGGGGCATCTTTTACGGGCTGACCCTTGGGGTAGTCGTTCTTCCCTGTGAACTTCGACCTGAACAGCATGTGCTGATAGTCGATGGTGGTCTGGTGGACGAGCCCGGCCTGCGTCCAGTCAGCTACGCTTTTGGGCTGTTCGCGTGTTCCGTTGAGGTGCGTGACCTGAAGAAACTTCCAGGCCGGTGACTTTTCGACCAGAGCCGGAGGCTTCTTTTCTTCGTCCGCATCCAGTGGCGCGTTCGGAGGCAGCGTCCACTTGTCCTGTTCTGGAATGCCCTCCTTGTCGGAGTTCACGCTAAACAATAAACGCATCCTGCTGACTTCACGCACATGAACGGTACCGCGCCAGCTGACTTCGTCCCATTCCTTGGGGTCATTGAGCGTGCCCGCGTTTCTCGAAATGCCATAGAAAATCCAGTTTTCGGTGTCTCCTCGGTTGGCGGGGAATGGCCATTGGTTTAAAGAGGGAACACCGCTGTTTTTCGCGATGAAATAATGATCACCGTCCACTCGGGTTGTTTTTACATAGTCGCCCGGTATGACGGGCTCCTTCTCATCCTTGGGATCGCTGATAGTACCGGCGTGTCTTTCGGTTGCTGCGTATAGGTAATAGGCATTGCTCGTGGCGTCTGTGGGGTAGGTCCAGTGCTGCTGGTTGGGTATCCCGGCGATCCTCGCTTTGAAATAGAAGCGTATACCGTCTTTTTCTACGCGATGAATCGCTCCCCTCCAGGTGACTTCATCAGGTCCATGAGGGTCGGCAAAAGTGCCTGCATGCGACGTCGTGCCGTAATAGGCCCACTGCTCGGTGCTGCTTTCATCTGTCGGGTAGTACCAGCCATGGTCTGAGGGTGTCCCTGTCATCTGTGCACGGAAATAGAGGGTTTTGCCACCATGCTCATAGCGGTGCAGCCGGCCGGGCCAGGTATATTCGTCCCACTCTTTGGGATCGCTCAGGATGCCTAAGTGCTTGCTGATGCCCACGAAGTGCCAGGACTCGTTATCCGTCGGCGTCATTGGCCGCTCGCCTACCTCTACACCCATTTCGCCGGACTTTTTGGCCTCGAACAGAAATTTCGTTTCCCGGTCCTGATGGATGGCGCCCGCCCAGGTGGGCTGGTCGAAATACTTGGGACTGTTCAGCGTGCCTTGATAAATCGAGTAGCCAACGTGTTCGAAGTTGCTTTCGTTCCCGTAGCCCTCTTCATCATCCATGACATGCCCCCAGATTTTCGATCTGTAGAACGATCGGGTAAAGCTTTCGCCAATGCCGGTGGGGCGCTTCACCACATGCAGGGCGCCTGGCCAGGTTGCATCGGATTCAGGTTTCGGATCGAGCCAGGTGCCCGCGTGAATGCCCATGTCCAGATAAGACCATTGCTCGTTACTGTCAGGCGGTGCCGGATAGTGCCATCCTTCCTGGCCGGGCGCGCCATCAATGAGAGATCTTGCGAAGTAAGCCTTTCCATCGACTTCAAAGCGGTGAATCGCGCCAGGCCAGGTGATTTCGTAAGCATCCTTGGGCGATTGCAAGGTGCCTGCAAACTCACTTTTGCCGACATACGACCAGTCTTCATTGTCTCGCTGCGAGTCAGGCAGTGCGCGTTCAGCGTTGAAAACCCCGGCAAAACGAGCCTGATAATATTCGTCTGCTGTGCGGATAACCCTGACGGTGTCTCCAGGTCTGATCACCTCACCCGACTGTATCGGGTCGCGCTGTGTGCCAGCATGGGCAGTCCGGCCTATGAAGGTCCACCAGGCATTGTCGGTTTCTGTCGCAGGCAGGGGATGTTCGGCGCCGATGACTGCCAGGTTGCCCACAATTTTCGAGCTGTAATAGCGTCTGGTGTTTCCGTATTGCCTCATGTGGATGGCGCCGGTCCAGGTCACTTCCTGCTGATCCTTGGGATCGATAATCTCGCCCGAATGCCTGGATTCCCCGACCACCGTCCAGTAATCATTGTCCCCGTCTTGCGGAATCGGCCAGTTGTGTTCGGCAAGCAGTCCATCGACTTTGGAAAGCAGATACAGCGTACGGTCTCTGGCTTGCACCGCATGAATTCTTCCGGGCGAGGTAAAGCCGGAGGAGCCTTTCGGATCGGCCCAGGTGCCTTCTGGAACGTTCGCGCCCAGAGACTCCCAGTACTCGTTGTCGGTCCCGGGCGCGGGGTAACTCCAGTCATTGGCTTGGGGTACGCCGCGTGCGAGGGCGCGGTAATAGAAGTGTTGGCCTTCAATGGTAGTGGCGTGAATCAGCCCCTGGCTGGTCATTTCATCGAAGTCTTTCGGATCGGCAAAAGTACCTTTGTGTCGCACCAGGCCCATCACTTTCCAATACTGAGTGTCGCCCGCAGTCGGCAGAGGCCAATTGTCGGCGATCGGGTTTCCCGACTGCTGAGCGATGTAAAGCTGGCTCCTGCCTGATGAGCTGTACTCATGAACAGCGCCAATCCAGGTTTGGCCGCTCAATGATTTGGGGTCGGCGTAAGTGCCGGCCTGATCGGAAGTAAACATGAATTCCCAGAAGTCTGTGCTTGTCAGCCCTTCGGGGTAGGGTGTTTGCGAAGAGGGCTTTCCGGTCATCTTCGATTTGAGAAACGCCCGTTGCCCATTGATGGTGGCCACGTGTACCGCATCCGGCCAGGTAGGGTCGGTGAAGGGTTTGGGGTCAGAGAAAGTGCCTGCATGTTCTCCGGCGTACTCATAGAAGTCGTTGGACTCTTCACCGGAGGGATATATCGCTCCTGCATCCTGGGCAAATCCGGAAAACCTGCTGCGAAAGAGTTTTTGACGGGTCAGGCCAAGCTGGTCGGCAAAGATTGCGCCGGGCGTGTTGATGTCGTTACGTTCGCGTGGCGTTTCGGCGGTGCCGCCGTTGAGTGAGGACACGTAGCTCCACTGCTCATCGCTTATTTCACCCACCGGATAAACCCACCCCCCTGCAACCGGTTGAGCCTGCTGCCGGGCCGCAAAAATGAGGTGCTGATCTTCATCCAGGTGCAGCGCGCCCGGCCATGTGGCGTCATCACGGCCTTTGAAATCGTCTGCCGTACCGGCGTGTTTGAACACGGTGACGAACTCCCAGTGGGTGTTACTGGCAAGATCACTTGGGTAAGGCGTCGCGGCAGAGGGCATGCCGTCGAACAGTGAGCGCAGCGCTACACGCTGACCCTTGATCGAGGCTTCGTGCAGTGCACCGCCCCGGGTGATGTCATCGAAAGGCTTGAAGTCACTCCATGTGCCCGCGTGCCGGCCTGCGTAGATCCAATAAGGATCGACGGTACCCACCGTCGAGAAGCTGTCGAGATCGTTGGCGGGATAGCCCTCGTAATTGGAAACATAGAATGTGCGCGAGCCTGGAACAGTGTCATCCACGTAGACCGAACCTGCCTGGCTGTAGTCATCGAAGCGCCTCGGGGCTTCGAAAGTGCCCAGCGGTTTTATCTCCGGAATATATGACCAATGCTCGTTGCTTTCTGGCGTGACTGGCAGCGGCCAGTCATGCTCGGAGGGAAAGCCTTCTGCCAGCGAGACAAAATAGACCGGGTTGTGGTCGATCAGCATTTCATGTACTGCACCGGGCCAGGTAAATTCTTGTTGGGTCTTCGGGTCGGCTACTGTTCCTGCATGGAGGGAAGTCCCCAGTGACTGAAACTCGTCGGTCTGGCTGTAATCCCAGCCGGTTTCGGGCGCGGTCCAGGATTTCAGCGCTCGGTACAGTGCTTTCCCCTGGCCCAGCGGTGTTGAATGGATAGCGCCTACCCAAGTGTCGGTGTCCAGATCAGTCCTGGGGTCCCACCAGGTTCCGGCATTCTGGGTGATGTGGTGCACTCCCCAATAAGTGGTATTGGTGGGCAACGTCGGGTAAGGCTGTTCAACCGGCCCTGAGAAATGGGCCGCGAACGAAACCCATTTGCCCTGCATTTTGGCCCGATGCAGTTTTTCCAGCGCCGTGTTTTCTCCAAAGGCCTTCTGGTCTATGTTTGAGCCTTCATGTACACCCCGATAATCCCAGTACTGATTGTTTTGCGGGCCGCTTGGGAATTCTGCGTTCAGAAGGGGCGCAAATCCGATAAACGTGGAGGCGTAGTAGCGACTGCGTAGCGGGGTTAGCGGGTTGCGGTAATAAGAGCCTTGCGACACGCTCATGTCGGTCCAGGGCTTGGTAAGGGCAGCCGGAATGTTTGACCGGGTTCCCGCCAACTTCCAGTACCCAGCGCCTTGCTCTGTGTCGGGTGCAGGCCATCCATCGACGCCTGGGCGTCCGGTGTGCTGCGCCAGATATACGGTCTTGGACTGTTCGAAATACACGAAGACGCCAGGCCATACCAGATCCTGATCGGTCTTCATCGCTTCAGGCGTGCCGGGCTTGTCAAAGAATCCGATGAAGTCCCAGAAATCGTTGCTCTGCGCTGTCGTCGGATAGGGCGTTTGCGGACCGGGCACTCCGCTGATTTTCGAGCTCAGCAAGGCGCTTTTGCCTTCGATCATCGCCAGGTGCAGCGCGCCCTCGCGGGTCGGCTCGTCGAACGGCTTAAGGTCAGGGCCCAGACCTGAATGCTGGCCTGCATAGGTCCAGAATTGCGTCGAATGTGGTGTGTCGGGCAGGGCTGGATCGAGCTGATCAGGCTGGCTGTCGAAGGCTGCGATGTAGAACGCGACGGACTGGCCAGTGTGGGCGGAGAACACGGCTCCCTCGAAAGCGGGTTCTCCGGCCAGTCGTGGTTGTTCGAACGTGCCCGCATTCACTTCCTCGCGGACGCCCGGCACCTGCGCAGCTGACACCGCGGGTGATGCTATGGAAGAGGGGGCGTCTGGCGCAGCACTGACGAGCCAGGCCAATAGCAGGCCTGTGATGAACGCCACTGACAATACAGTCCTTTGATATTTTTTCATGGCACCGGTGCGTCCATTCACAATGGCTCGGAATCGCGTCTTTGATTAATCGAAGAGCGCTGAAAAAAGCCTATGCGCATGGCGCGCGTCGAGGTACTCGCAAACCTGATAGGTTGACGTGGCAGCTCGCCGGGACGGACTTACACACAATCCCTGTGCGTGTGCCTGTGGATAAAGTGTTCGTTAACCGCTGAAGCTCTTGTGGCACGTGGCTTGTGACGTAGCGATCAAAAATTGATCAATCTAAGTGGTTATTTCTATTAGCTTTTTGTGGATAAGCATTCAGGCGCTATCTGTCAGTCACTCATTTTGCCCACAATCTCTGTTGGTGTGACTGTGGACAACTTGTTCGTGGTTGTCTACAGGCCTTATATTCAGAGGGTCTTGATCTGTTGTTCAAAAAATGATCAGGGCGGTGTGCTGCTCGTGAAATCTTCTGGAAAGGGAGGTTTTTTCAGCCATTTCAGACATTGTCCACAGGGCATGGGGGATCTGGGCAAAGTTGTACCCAAAGTCTGTTGGCGCTTCTGTGGATAAGGTGTTCGTGCTCGTCTGTAGCCCAATGAAACCAGGCGCTACAGAGATTTGGTTAAAAAACATACAGGCTCTGTGACTGAGGCGCTCCCCGATAAGTCGTTGTTGTCCGGGCTATTTCCGGCCCGATGAAAAAACGACTTACCCATAAACGCTTTTTGGGTGCTGTGGATAAGTCGTTCAGTTATGACATCGTCACTGTCTGTTTATGAGTCAGAGCCGGTACGCATGAGGCTCACTGCCATTCTTTGGGCCAGTCGCGGAAACCTCTGCCGCCTGCTTGCTCGGTCCAGGGCGCCCATAACGTCGGTGCACTGCCTGGGTACCAGTCTACTTGTGAGTGGTGAGGATTGAGGCAGATGTAAGAGGCACCAGCATGCATCACCTTATCCCCCTTCACGTAGTCAGTATCTGTTTTCCATTCAGGCAATGCGGCGCTGGTCGAGGCCTGCACAACGTTGCTGGGCCCAGACAGTTCCAGATCTTTATCGCGTGCACCGACCAGATACTGATAGGTCTTGCCTGGGGTCAGGCCTCTGACGGTATAAGTCAGTACGGTTGAATCGACGGTCACAGTAGGCGCGTCGAAACTGTAGATATGGTAGACGTCAACGGCAGTACCCCCGGTAGGTGCATCCCATGCCAGTGAAACACTGGTGGTGGTCGCACCTGCCTGACGCAAGTTGCCGGGTGGCGCAGGTCGATCATTGGACGCCTCGGAGCCTGTAGTGGCCAGAAGTTCTTCAGAGAGTCCTGAGCTGTTACCCAGACTGTCGGTCGCGATGATGTGATAACCATAAAGGCGGCTTTGCAGAAGGCCTTCGTCGGTGAAGGGAGGAACCTTGCCCTTGCCTATCGAAACACCCTCGCGGAACAGCTCATAGTGAAACGGACCGCTGGCATCCGTCGAAACACTCCAGTCCAGCGTTATCGATGTGGTGGTCCGCCCGGTTGACCTGAAGTCGACAGGCACTGAAGGTTTTTCGGGTGCTGGATCGGTTGAGACTTCCAACAGGTTACTGACCTCTGACCACTGAGACTGTGTGTCTTTTGCAACTACGTAGTAGGTATACTTTTTACCTGCTGTGAGGCCATTATCGGTATATTCGGGCGGCTGATCAGCGAGGACCGCTGCAATAGGCCAGCCATCCCGGCCAATTGGATACTTGTCGATTCCGATGTCGCTGGAAGACAGTGTCCATTTCAGCGATACACTTTTATCGGTGACGCCTGCCAGGCTCAAGACCGGTGTGGTCGGCTTCGCACCACCGCCACTTCCTGCCTGAGTACTGACGCTGATGGCTGCGGAGAATGCCGAGGTGTTGCCCATGACATCGATGGCACGTACCTGATAACTGTAAGTGGTACCGGGCTGAAGGCCAGTGTCTTCATGCGAAGGACTGTCCGCAAATAGCGATACGCTGTTGTCGCGGCGCAGCTCATAGCGCAGTACCGGGTTCTGGCCTACCGACAGCGACCAGACGAGTTTCACCGAATCCGGGGTTTGTTCGGTTGACCTGAGGCCAGTGGGTACTGAAGGCTTGTCAGGTACGGGCGTTTCGCCGCCGGTGAGATAACCGTAGCGTTTGGCAAACTCCCAGTCATAGGCGCGACCTTTGCTGACGCCGTCATCCCGGTTATCGCCGTCACTGCCTTTACTAATGCCGTTATCCCAGTTGACCGACCAGGTCATCAGGCCGCGAATCGGGTTGCCGTCGTCCTGCAGTTTGTCCAGGGCGTATTTCACGTCGTCCGGATTGATCACATAACCTGTTGCGGCGGCGTCATTATTGGTGGGCAAGCCGATCGCAAGCCTGTTCGCCGGGATTTTGGTAAAGCCACGCGTGCCGTGGATCAGGCTGTCGGTCAGGTAGTAGAGAAATTCCTTTTTGTGGGCATCATTGTTTTGTGTCACCCATAGGTCGAGCTCGTCGACCCATATACCGTCGCCACCCTGGTTGTAGTATTGGGGGGCGATAAAGTCATAAATGTCTTCGAGAGCATTGATGTAGGCCAGGTAAGCCCCGCCGCTTGTCAACGATTCCAGAAGCTTCACAAAGTCTTTTAGAAACGGAAAGTACGTAGTGATTTCTTTCAATACAGGAAGTTTTTTGCTGGCCCTAAGGTAAGGAAACTCAGGGGCCATGCTGATAATGAAGTGTTTGCCTTCAGTGTTGTAATGCTCGCGCACCATTCTCAATGCGGCGGGTAATACGGTCCGGTTATCGGCAAAGGTAATGGCGGCCTGTTCGAGATCGATATCCAGGCCGTCAAAGCCATAGACTTCGACCAGCCGAATGATCTCGTACGCCAGCGCTTCTTCCTGACCGGCATGCAGCTCGATATGCGCATCGGCCCCGCCCAGCGAGATCAGCACCGCACGGCCCTGGGTATTGAGTTCTGCCACTTGCGCACGGAACTCTTCATCACTCATGTTATAAGGCTTGAAGGTCGGTATGCCGGAGCCTTTCATGAAGGCCACTGCGATGATGTTGTACGCTTCATGTATAGCTGTCAGCGGCATTTCGGCAAACATTCCCTGCTGGTAGCCCTGGCCGGGTTCCGAGCGCCAGTTATGCCAGAAGCCCATGAGGATATTTTTCCCGGATATATCCGTCATGGTCGATGCGGCGTCGACCTTCTTGTTTTTATATTGATTGATGATTTTTGGGTTGAGCATGATTCGTGTCTCCGTCCGTTGGATTGACTTCAACGAGAGTTGATCACGAAAGTTTTTTTCACGTAACTGTCAGAAATGACGGTATCGGCGGGAGGGCTTTTGTGTCGGCGTGGCTCGGGCTGACTCGCTTCCAGAATGAAGTGAGTCAGCCCTTGAGGATCGCGTTGGCGGGGTAGACGCTACTCGTGATTGACCGCTACGCCTTTCAAATACGGTGCAGGCTCTGCGCCGAGGTTTTCCAGCATGCGCGAGCTGTACCAGTCGACGAAGTTGACCACGCCGAATTCGTAGGTTTTCGAGTAAGGGCCGGGTTGATAGGCACTGGAGTTGATACCGCGCTGGTTTTCCTCGGCCAGACGACGGTCCTGATCATTAGTGGCGTCCCAGACCTGGCGCATACGCTCGACGTCGTAATCCACGCCTTCGACCGCATCCTTGTGCACAATCCATTTAGTGGAGACCATGGTTTCCTGTGCGCTGATCGGCCACACCGTGAAGACGATGATGTGATCGCCCATGCAGTGGTTCCAGGAATGCGGCAAATGCAGAATGCGCATGGAGCCCAGGTCAGGGTTCTGGATGCGGCCCATCAGTTTCTTGCAGCCGACCTTGCCGTCCATGGTCATCGACACTGTGCCTTTGAGCAGTGGCATGCGCACGATACGGTTGCGCAGGCCGAAGCTGGCGTGGGCGTAGGGAATTTTCTCTGCGTCCCAGGCAGCGGCGGACGCGGCCACATGATCCTTGAAGGTCTGATCGGCGCGGGGATCGGTAACGTCGTCCCATTCCAGCAGCGTCTTGAGCAATTCCGGGTGCGAGCCACTGCAGTGGTAGCACTCGCGGTTGTTTTCCAGCACCAGCTTCCAGTTGGCCTTCTCCATCAAGGTGGTTTGCACCGCCACCTTGGTGTTTTCCATGTCATAGGGTTCCATGTAATGGCGCAGCGTCGACAGGAACTCGTCGATGGCAGGCGGGTTCTCTGCCAGGCTGATGAAAATGTAGCCGCCCGCGGTCTTGACGTGGACCGGCTTGAGGCCGAACTGCTTCATGTCAAAGTCGTCGCCCATCTCGGTACCGGCATACAGCAGGCGACCGTCGAGTTCATACGTCCACTGGTGATAGTGGCAAACCAGTTTGGCGACTTTGCCTTTTTCGGCCGTGCACAGGCGCGAGCCGCGATGGCGGCATACGTTATGGAACGCGTTGACGACACCGTCAGGGCCACGCACGACCAGGATCGGGTTCTTGCCGATCTGCAGCGTGAGGTAATTGCCCTTGGTCGGGATTTCGCACGTCATCCCGGCAATCAGCCACTCTTTGTGAAAGATTTCCTGCATGTCGATTTCAAACAGTCGCTCATCACTGTAGAAGGGCTGCGGCAGCGAGTACGTGCGCTCGCGATTCTGCAGCATCTCGGCAGTGGCCTTGCGTGCAGGTTCCAGCGGATCGCCCAGGCTCAAGGTTGCGGTGACGTCCATCGATTAAATCCCTCATGACCGCGGCATGGGCGGCCTGCGAATGTGGCTGATACGGGTGTGATCGCGTTTCAAGCATGAGGATAGATCAGTCGATCATGCTGATGACCCTTGGTGGCGAGTGTGGAGCCGGGCGCGCAGTGAACCTTATCCATGGGCGACATGGCCGCATCCGTTCCCGACGCGACAGGCCTTGTTGGACGGGGCTGGTCGCGGTAAGTACGTGAATGTCGTTGATAGATAAATGGCCGCCTCGGGCGTTAAGCAGAATCCGCAACATGAGAGGCCGACAGTCGGCCGTGGAGATCGAGTATGTCCCAAAGTTTCCTGAGCCCGGTCACGACCCAGACATGGGCCAACGGGCGTCACCTGGTACGTGTCGTCAAAGTCATCCAGGAAACCTGGGACGTGCGCACGTTTTGCTTCATGGCCGACCAGCCGATCATGTTTTTCTTCAAGCCGGGCCAATTCGTGACCCTGGAGCTGGAGATCGACGGCCTGCCGATCATGCGTTCTTACACTATCTCCAGTTCGCCATCGGTGCCGTACAGTTTTTCGATCACCGTCAAACGCGTGCCGGGCGGCAGGGTTTCCAACTACCTGCATGACACGCTGATTGAAGGGCAGGAGCTGGCGGTACATGGGCCGGTCGGGCTGTTCAACGCCATCGATTTCCCGAACCCTAAGATTCTCTACCTCAGTGGCGGTGTCGGTATCACGCCGGTGATGTCCATGGCGCGCTGGTTCTACGACACCAACGCCAACGTCGACATGGTTTTCGTGCACAGCGCGCGCTCACCGAAAGACATCATCTACCATCGCGAGCTGGAGCACATGGCGTCGCGGATCGACAACTTCAACCTGCACCTGGTCTGTGAAAAACACGGGCTGGGCGAGCCTTGGGCGGGTTATCGCGGCTACCTGAACCAGAAGATGCTTGAACTGATGGCGCCCGACTTCATGGAGCGCGAGGTGTTCTGCTGCGGGCCGACGCCTTACATGACCGCGGTCAAGCGTCTGTTGCAGGAAAACGGCTTCAACATGGCGCAGTACCATGAAGAGTCGTTCGGTGCGACACCGCCAGAAGCCCGCGCCGACGCCGTCGAGCAGGCCGAAATCGCTGCCGACGCGCCGGATGTCGATGCTGCTGACCTGCATCAGGTGGAGTTCACCGACACTGGCAAGAGCATCCGCGTGGGACCGGGCGAAACCGTGCATGCCGCCGCCGCCAAACTCGGCCTGATGATCCCCAAAGCCTGCGGCATGGGCATCTGCGGGACCTGCAAGGTCATGAAGCTGAGCGGTGAAGTCGAGATGGAGCACAACGGCGGCATTACCGACGAGGATGTTGCAGAGGGGTACATTCTGTCCTGCTGCAGCGTGCCGAAGGGCGATGTGCGGATTGAGTATTGAGCACGCCTGAAACCCTGTGACGCAGAGCATCACGAACGGCATACCCACGCGGAGCATGGATACGATAGTCAGAGCCTTATCGTTCCTCACGCTCCAACTGGGAATGCATTGCGTGACGCTCCGCGTCACGGAACTGCGGATTGCGGATTGCGGTGTATCGCGCATGCGGAATGGCTCTGATGCATTTCTGTATCATAAAGACGATTTACACGGAGGTCTCCCGGCAGTAATCATCTCTTGGCACTGCGAGCTGAATGCCTATAACCCCCACAGGACGTGTGATAGGCCTGAACCCTATTTTTACAGGACGCATTATGGATACCTTGAATCCAAAAGCAGATTCATCCGTCAGTCATGAAATAGCTGATCTGGATGCACGCATGAGCGCCAAGGAGTCATTTGCTACACGCATTGGTCTTTTGCCGTTCGCAACCGGAGCTATTGCAGCGCTTATCTCATTGGTTGCAATGCAGGTCATTACTCACCTGTAAGTTGTATCAAGTGCGCTGAATCCCCGTTCATTTGCGGCGGTGGAAGTGCACATTCATCTTTCGGCAACCAGACAATCATGCTCTGGACTAAAACCCCTCGCTCAAAATGTTGCCGAGCATTTGGTGCAACGCGCTCAGAGCGGCATCCTTCTTTGAAGCATAAGCGCTGCGTTTATTGACCTGGTCCACTGTGACTCTGCTTATAAGCCGCCAGCGCGGGCAGCAGTTGCTGGTCGATCGCCTGGCGGACGGCGGGGAGGAGGGTGGCGCTGCCGGTGAGGAGTTGTTCTACCAGGCGTCGCAAGGCGGTCGCGCGTTCGGCGTTGAGGCCGCAGACGGCGTTTGCGCAGGCTTGTTCAGCGGTTGCGCCGCCGGGTGCTTCGAAGCCCAGGGCTCTGAGCTGGCCGAGCAGGTCTTCCTGGTCAATCAAATCCGCGTGCATCATGACGTCTGTTCCTTTGATCGGGCTTTTTCCGATTCTGGAAGGACAACCGCCTGCGGGCAACCCCTGCCTGTCGTGAGTGGCAGGATTGGCTACAAGTGCGTCGTTTTCAGTTCATGCGGTCATTCGGTTTGCAGGTTGTCTATGGTTCTGTCGACCATGACCTTGGCCATTTCCACCAGGTGCATGATCGACAGCGTCATGTCGCGCTGGCTGCCGGTCATGCTGTCGCTGAATTCACAGGCGCTGGTGGCTGCGCAGCGCAGCAAGTCACTGGCATGCATCAGGGCGTCTTCAGGGCTGACATCGGGGTTGGCGGTGAAGAGGGGCGGATCGGGGACGATTTTCAGCATGTGATGTATCTCCTGGAGTTTTAGAAGACCATCACCGTCGGCTACTAATCGAGGGTGGTGATCATGCGCAGGTAGTAGCCCGGTCCAGGAACCCCGGTGCATCCAAAGATGCCCCACGCACGACCACCATAAAAGCGCAGGCCGTGAAAGGGCACCTGCACAAGGTGGCGCAATGCGCCTGGATAACGAGGGCTACTAATCCTCACCGCTGAATATGCAGCGACGGGCGCAGAGTAGAGATCGAAACAGGCAGGCACAAGGGGCCGGGAGTTTCTCGGAAATTTCCTTCAAGTGAAAGAGACGAGTCCCGCAAATTCGTTACAAATTCTTGTTCATTGCTCAGGTTTGCTAAACTGCGCAGCTTGCCAGGAGCTGCCATGAATTACCGTCACGCCTACCACGCCGGCAACCACGCCGACGTCTTCAAACACCTGACCCTGACTCGCCTGATCGCCCTCATGGCGCGCAAGGAGCAGCCGTTCGCCTATCTCGACACCCACGCCGGACTCGGCCTGTACGACCTCAAAGGCGATCAGGCCACACGTACCGGAGAATGGCTGGAAGGTATCGGCCGCCTGTGGAACGCCACGGATCTGCCTGCGCTGGCGTCCGACTATCTGCAAGTGCTGCACGACATGAACCCGGATGGCGAGCTGCGCTACTACCCCGGTTCGCCGGAGCTGGCTCGCCGCCTGACCCGCGAGCGCGAGCGGGTGCTGCTCAACGAGAAGCACCCCGAAGACGGGCGTCTGCTCAAGGAGAACATGAAGGGCGACCGCCGCGTGGCGGTGCATCTTGGGGAAGGCTGGCATGTCCCGCGCGCCTTGCTGCCCGTGGCTGAAAAGCGCGCCGTGATGCTCATCGACCCGCCATTCGAGCAACTCGATGAAATGAAGCGTTGCGCGGTGGCGCTCAAGGAAACCATCGGGCGCATGCGTCAGACAGTGGCGGCGATCTGGTACCCGATCAAGGATACCCGCCTGCTGCGCCGCTTCTATCAGGACCTGGCGGAAACTGGCGCGCCCAAGCTGTTGCGCGTTGAATTGTTCGTCCACCCGCTGGACACACCGGCCAGCCTCAACGGTTCAGGCCTGGCCATCGCCAACCCGCCATGGGGTCTGGAAGAAGAACTGCGCGAACTGATGCCATACCTCGCCCAGAAACTGGGCCAGACGCAAGGCGGCTGGAAGATGGACTGGTTGATTGCGGAGTAGGCGTGTTCATAGCCAGGCCGAGTTGCGCTGCCTAGCGGACGCAGAGCGTCCAGAACTGCATTCCCACGCG
The DNA here is from genome assembly GCF_000507185.2 of Pseudomonas syringae KCTC 12500. Taxonomy (NCBI): domain Bacteria; kingdom Pseudomonadati; phylum Pseudomonadota; class Gammaproteobacteria; order Pseudomonadales; family Pseudomonadaceae; genus Pseudomonas; species Pseudomonas syringae. The sequence continues at coordinate 1,952,492 of NZ_AYTM02000002.1, read as the reverse complement.
GAGCTCAGCGTTATACATAAGCTCGCTTTTGATTCTGACCGTAGGTCGTAGGAGCGAACTTGTTCGCGAAAGGGCCAGTATATTCGGCGAAAATGCGTCACCTGAACTACTATCTTCGCGAACAAGTTCGCTCTTGCGCCCTGCGGGCAGAAGCCTGAAAAACGCTGTTTCCGGGCCGCCAGGCGCGAATCAGGCCGGCATGCACACCCCGGTGCCGCCCAGCCCGCAGTAGCCCTGTGGGTTCTTGGCCAGGTATTGCTGGTGGTAGGCTTCGGCAAAGTAAACCGTCGGGGCCTGCTCGATTTCGGTGGTGATGGTGCCCTTACCGGCCTTGTTCAGTTCCGCCTGGAACGTTTCGGCACTGGCTTTGGCGGCGTCGAGCTGTTCGGGAGTGGTGCAGTAAATCACCGAGCGATACTGAGTGCCGATGTCATTGCCCTGACGCATGCCTTGAGTCGGGTTATGCACTTCCCAGAACACTTTCAGCAGTGCTTCATAGCTGATTTTTGCTGGCTCGTAGACCACCAACACCACTTCGGTGTGGCCGGTCAGCCCGGAGCAGACTTCTTCGTAAGTCGGGTTCGGGGTAAATCCGCCCGCGTAGCCGGCGACAGTGCTCACCACACCTTCCTGTTGCCACAGACGACGTTCTGCGCCCCAGAAGCAACCCATGCCGAAGATGGCGAATTCGACATCGCTCGAAAACGGTCCCAACAGCGGATTGCCGTTGACGAAGTGAGTTTCCGGAAGCGCCATAGGTATTTCACGACCCGGTAGTGCTTGTTCGGCGGTAGGCAGTACGTTTTTATTCACTAGAATTTCCGAGCGCAAAGTCATGAACCAAATCCTCTCGTGTGGAGACAGGCAGCGGCGGTCAGGACGGATGATCAATACAAATGTATAGGTCCCGTTACACGCAGAAACAAGTGCTGCCGTGTAATAACAGATTGACAGTGTGCCCGAGAGAGCGGGGTGCAGGGAAGGTTGTCAGGCGGATGGGCGACGAGGGTAACGCTTCAGTTTCTTGATCAGCTCTTCGCCGGGGATAGGTCTGTCGAACAGATAGCCCTGGCCGACATCGCAGCGATGGCGCCGCAGGAAGGCCAGCTGAGCCGCGGTTTCAATGCCTTCGGCGACCACTTTGAGCTTGAGGTTGTGGGCCATGGCGATGACCGCAGAGGTGATTTCCATGTCGTCTTCATCATCCGGAATATCGCGGATGAAACTGCGATCGATCTTGATCACATCGATGGGGAATTTCTTCAGGTAACTGAATGACGAGTAACCGGTGCCGAAGTCGTCCATGGCCAACGACAGGCCGAGCTTCTTCAACGAGTCGAGTTGCTGGCGGGTGTCTTCTGTCGCTTCCAGCAACAGGCCTTCGGTCAGCTCCAGCTCCAGCAGCGAAGGGTCAAGCTCTTCTTCTTTGAGGATGGCGGCAATCGACGACACCAGTTCCGGGTCGGAGAACTGCTTGGGCGATACATTGATGGCTACTTGCAGGTTGCCGAACCCTGCGGCGGTCAGGTCCTTGCTCATGCGACAGGACTGACGCGCGACCCATTTACCGATGGGGATGATCAGGCCGGTCTCTTCGGCCACGCTGATGAACTGGTCCGGTCGGATCATGCCTTTTTCAGGATGGTTCCAGCGCAACAGCGCCTCCATTCCCAGCAGACGACCGGTCAGCAGGCACAGCTTGGGCTGATAGAACACCTCCAGCTCGTTCTGGGTCAGGGCGCGGCGCAGGTTGTTTTCCACGAACAGTTTGTAGCTGGCCTCGGCATTCAATGCTTCGGTGAACACCTGAACCTGATGTTTGCCGTTGGCTTTGGCCTTGTGCAGGGCCAGACCGGCGTTTTTCATCAGGGTCTGCGGATCACGACCATGCAGCGGCGCGCAGGCGAGACCCACCGAACCGGTGACGCTGATCAACTGATTGTCGACGAACATCGGCTTGTCCAGCGTGGCCAGCACCTGGGTGGCGGTGGCCTGTCCGGCTTCCTGATCGGTGTTGTCGATCAGCACGGCAAATTCATTACTGGCAAAGCGCGCCAGCACATCGGACGGGCTCAAGGTGTTGCGCAGGCGCCGCGCCAGGCATCAGCAGTTTGTCACCGGTCTGGTGGCCGAGGCTGTCGTTGATGCGCTTGAAATTATCGATGTCGACCAGCAACAGGCTCATCGGCGTATCGGTGTCGCGTGCAAAGCGTTCGTCCAGATTGCGGATAAAGGCCGGACGGTTGCCGAGGTTGGTCAGGTTATCGGTGTACGCCAGGCGCTCGATGCGCTGCTGGGCCAGCTTGCTCTGGGTGATGTCTTCGTAGATGCCGATATAGTGGGTCAGCTCGCGATTGTCGCCATACACCTTGGAAATCGACAGCTGGCCCCAGTAGGGTTCGAGGTTCTTGCGCCGGCTTTTGAACTCGCCCTGCCAACTGTTGCTGTTGGTCAGACTGGAGTTGGCTTCCAGCAGCAACTGGTTGAGGTTTTCCAGCGCGGGCAATTCCGACAGCTTGTGACCGGAGACTTCCTCCGAACTGTACTGGGTGATCGCCGTGAAACTCGGGTTTACGTATTCGACCACGCCGTTGCAGTTGACCAGCAGAAAGGCGTTGGCGCTTTGTTCTACCGCGCGCTGGAACAGGTGCAGTGCGTTGGTCGCAGCGCGACGGTTATGGTTGTTGATGACCTGGGCAAACTGGTCCGCCAGCTCGCCGGCGAAGGCGATCTCGTCGGACTGCCATTCGCGCGTCGAGCCGGACTGTTCCAGACACAGCACACCGATCACCTGACCATCGATGCGAATACTGGCATCGAGAACCGCCCTGGTTTCTCCCGGGTTCAGGATTTTGGCCATTTCGCAGGTACGCGGGTCAGTCTGGATATTGCTGGCGTCGATCGCCCGGCTGGTATTCAGCGCTTGCAGGTAGGTGGGGTAGGGGCTGATATCCACCGGCGTGCGCGACTGGTAGTCGCCGGTTTCGCGGCTGTAGTCGGTGATCGGCTCCAGGCGCTTGTCGTTGAGGTTCCAGATACTGACGTGGTCGACATCGTAAATATCGCAGGCGCTTTTGGTGATCAGCTCCGCCGCTTCGAGCAAGGTGTTGGCCGTGGTGTAGCGATGTCGGGTCAGGCGCAGGATCAGATCCTGCTGGGCACGCACGCGTTCCAGGTGGGCAAACTGGTCGCGCTGGGCGCGCTGATTGAGTTCCAGGGCAATCTGCAGGCGCAGGTTGCGGGTTTCCAGATCGGAGTCCGTGACGGGTTCGCCAGTCGTGACAAGGCCTTCGACGATCAGAAAATAACCACGTAATAGATGGCGGTTGTGCTGTTTGTAGGCTTCGCCGATTTCCAGCAGGCCAAGGGGGCCTTTGGGGGTGTGAAGGGTGTAGCGGATCAGGTAATTCGGGGAAGAGGCCAGTTGCTGCTGGATGTCATCGTGCAGTTGATAACGAGCTTCCGGCTCCATGAGGCTGGCGTAAGGGGATCCAATCAAGGCACAAAGGTCAACGGCTGCCAGTCCGAACTGCCTTTCGCAATTTGGATCGAGAAACAATAGCGCCCAATTGGCTTCATTCAGCCGCTCGAAACGCAGCATTCCCAGGCGCGAAGGCACTGGCAATTGCGTCACTACCTCGGCTGCGGATCTACCGGCAGCATCGGTTTGGCTTTTCATGAACAAACTCGCTTCCGAAATACTAGTCGCGACGGGGGTAAAACCCACTTTCGCGTATGGCAAGGTTGCATCATGCGGCCCGTGCTTACAAGAGACCACAGTGGCTTAGTGCTATAAAAGTGTCGGCCGGTTGTCCAGGTTCTTCAGTGTATCTGGTCGGATACTCAAATTCGTTGATTTTTCGGGCGAACCCCCCATTTTTCAGGGGAATTCGCTTTGCAGATTTGCTCTAGTCACGTGCCGTTGTCAATCAGGCTTTGGCCACGCGGTGTTCCTTCGCTGGCAATTGCAGAAAAATACCTGCTGCAAACATCGCCAGCACCCCGACACTCAGGAAGGTCAGCTGGAATGCCCCCAACATGCTGCTGACCTCGCCGGTGGCAACTTCTTCGCTGAAACCACCCAGCAAGGCTGCTGCGCTTGCCACGCCAAGACTCAGCGAGAGCTGCGCTACCACCGAAAGCAGGCTGTTGCCACTTGCTGCGCTGGCATCGTCCAGATCGATCAGTGTGACCGTATTCATGGCCGTGAACTGCAAGGAGTTGACCGCGCCGAGCAGTCCCAGATGCACGAGCAATACCCAGTAGGGGGTTTGCACATCCACCAGCGCCAGGCTGGCCAGGAGGATGCCCAGCAGCAGTGTGTTGCCGGTCAGAATCGTGCGATAGCCCAGCCGCTCGATCAGCCAGCGGGCGACGGTCTTGGCGAACATGCCCGCGGCCGCCAGCGGCAACATGCTCATACCCGCCTGAGATGGCGAATATCCCAGCGCTACTTGCAGCAGCAACGGCACCAGAAACGGCAGGGCACCGCTGCCCAAGCGGGCGAACAGGTTGCCCATGATGCCGACCGCAAACGTCCGGGTACGGAACAGTGACGGGGCAAACAACGGCGATTCTATGTGCCCGGCACGCAGCCAATACGCTGCCAGGCAGCCCATTCCGGCAAACAGCAGCAGCACCACGCGCATGTGTGGCAAGTGCAGCTCGCCCAGGCCCTCCAGAGCAATGGTGATCAATACCATCGCCGCGCCAAACAGGATGAAGCCGACGCCGTCAAACCGCGTTCGACCGCCTCCCGGAAGATCAGGGATGAAGTGTTTGACGGCATAGCAACCGAGGATGCCGACCAGAATGTTGATCAGGAAAATCCAGTGCCAGCTCAGGTACTCGACCATCCAGCCGCCAAGCGTCGGACCCAGCAACGGACCCAAAAGGCCCGGCACGGTGATAAAACCCATGATCCGCACCAGCTCCGATCGCGGATAGGCGCGCAATACGATCAGGCGTCCGATGGGCAGCATCAGCGCGCCCCCCAGCCCCTGAATCACCCGGGCGGCCACCAATACGTTCAATGACCAGGACAGCGCACACAGCAACGATCCGAAGCTGAACAGCAGGATGGCGCTGAAGAAGATGCGCTTGATCCCGAACCGGTCGGCGATCCAGCCCGAAGCCGGGATCAGCAGCGCAATGGTCAGCATGTAGGCGATGACGACCGACTGCATGCGCAATGGGTCTTCTGCCAGCGAGCGGGCCATGGACGGCAAGGCGGTGTTGAGAATCGTGCCGTCCAGGCTTTGCATGAAGAATGCGATGGCGATGACCCAGGGCATCCAGCGCAGGGTCTTTTCGTCCATGATCGGCGCTGCTGAGTTCTGCATAGGCTCCTGCTATAGCGTGAGGGTAAGTCGGCTGATCAATGCGCCAGGCAACTGGATTGAACCAGTCTGGCGCTGACTGTAGGTACTCGATTGGAGAATCAGTTCCCTTTCTTTGGTCAGGTCCTCCAGTGCGCTGCCCAGCAGGCTGTAGGCGCTGTCATCGAAACGCATGGTGCTCACCGGCGCGACGATCTTGCCCTCTTCGACCCAGAACGTTGCGAAACGTGTCATTCCGGTGAGGCGCGCAGCGGCGCGGTCGGAGAAGTTCAGGTACCACAGGTTACTGATGTAAAGACCGGTACCGAGCCTTGCAAGGATCTGATCCAGCTCCAGCGAACCGCCGGCAATGCTCAACGCGCTTGGACCTTCGCCATCATCCGCGCCGTTGGCAGGCAGGTCGTATTCGGCAGCGCTGCTCGAATCCACCAGTCGATCGCGGGCTTGCCCGTCGACGATCAGTTTCAGGTCCTTGCGTGGGTAGCCTTCGCGTGAAAACGCCGGCGAGAGCGAACCGCTGACTTGCTCGTCGAAGTTGACCAGCGGGCTGAAAAGTGTCTCGCCGTCATACAGCCTTTGTAGCGGGCTGCGTTTACTGGCCAGTGACTGCGCGGAAAATCCGCCCCAGGTGAGCATGCCGATGACTTCGTCCAGAGCCGCTGGCGCCAGGTACGCGCGGTATTGTCCGGGCTTTAGCGCATGCAGCGGGCGGCCGAGAAATTCCAGCTGTTCGCGGGCCTGCTGAAAACGCTGCGCGAAGGCTTCGTCGCTCCAGTGGTGACCCGCGTAGTTGGCTTTCACTGCCTGGCCGTTTTCGTGAAACAGGCTCCAGTCGAAATTGAAGCTGTTGGCCTGATGCCAGCCCAGCGCGCCCCACGAACTGGCGAAGCCGCGGTAAAGCGGGCCTGCCGCATAGAAACCTACCAGGTCCAGATCGCCTGCCAGTTCGCTGATCTGCTCGACGACCCGGGCGCTGTCCGGCAGCGGCAAGTCTTGAACGTTGCTGCTTTGCCAGGCATTCGTGTTTGGCAACAGATAGGGATCCCTGGCCAGCGACGGCAGTGTTTCGCGCAGTTGTTGCAGGGCGTCGACAAGGCGCTGCTGGTCGGTCTCGGCGTCGCCGGACAAGGTCAGTTCCAGATTGGCATGCCGGCCGTCATCGATCAGTTTGAACGTCACGATGACCTGCTGGACGCTCCCGGCCTGTCGAACCTGGCCGTGGTTGAACCGGATGAAGTCAGACGCCTCGGCGTCGTAGGCCAGAGTGAAGTGTTCCGTTGGGCTGATGGCAGCCTTGAGCACGGCGACCAGCGCCTCGAACTGCTGTTGGTGCGACATCAGGCATCTCCTCCAAACACATCGACATTGGCAAACACGCACGCCGGAGAGGCATGACCTACACGGATCACCTGGTTGGGTTCGCCCTTGCCGCAATTCGGCGTGCCGAGGACCTGAAAGGTGCTGGCATCACCGACTGCGCTGAGGTTTTTCCAGAACTGCGCAGAGATCGCCCGATAATTGGGGTTTTTCACCAAGCCCTTGAGCTCGCCGTTCTCGATCAGTTGGCCCCATTCGCAGCCGAACTGGAATTTGTTGCGTGCATCGTCGATGGACCAGGAGCGATTGCTCGACATCAGAATGCCGTGCTCGATGTTGCCGATCAGACTGTCCAGCGACTGGTCACCCGGTTCGATGTTCAGGTTAGCCATGCGATCGATGGGGGCACGGTTCCAGCTGGAGGCGCGGCTGTTGGCGACGCCCGCCAGGCCGCTGCGGTATTGCGACAGGGCACCGCCGAGCGGGCGTTGCAGCAGGCCGTCACGAATCAGGAACTGCTTGCTGGCTGACGTACCATCGTCATCGTGCGCGTAGCTGGCCAACTGCTCGGGAATCTCCGGGTCGAAAGTTACGTTCAGCAGGCTGGAGCCGTATTGCAGGGTGCCGAAGTCAGTCGTTTTGACGAAACTGGTGCCTGCGTAATTGCGCTCGTCACCGAGAATCCGGTCCAGCTCCAGGGGATGGCCGATGGACTCGTGAATCTGCAGGACCATCTGATCGGGCATCAGCAGCAGGTCGCGTGGGCCTGATGGCGTATTGGGGGCGAGGATCAGCTGCAACGCTTCGTCGGCGACGTTGGCGGCAGACCCGATCAGGCCACAACTGCTCAGCACTTCGATGCCACCTTGCTGGCCGAAGTTATGCCCGCCCAGAGTGCGCGTCTGGCTGTCGCGACCGTCGTAGGCCGTCACGCTCATGCCCGGAAACACAAAGCGCTGCGCCTGACGCAATTGCGCGCCCGCGCTGTTGAGGTAGATTTGCTCGACGGTTTCCAGCCCCAGTATGGCCTGCCAGTTGACCAGACGTTCGTCCACAGGGACCGCGCTGCACTCGGCCATCAATAGGCCGATGCAGTCGCTCAGCGATGGGAAGGCTTGATCCATGTTTGGCGACAGGTAGTCAGCCTTGGCGCTCGAGACCGCCTGATCGCTCAGGTCCAGCAGCGCATGCGGTGCCAGACGGCGGGCCAGGGTTTCGGCCTGCTGCAAGGCAGCCTGCAAACCCTTCAGGGAAATGTCGTTGGTGGCGGCGTAGGCTTCAACGCCATTCAGGCGCACGGTCAGCATGGCGCCCTCGTCGCTGATCAGTGACGGCGGCTCGGCCACATTCTTGCGCACGCACAGGCGTTGGCCGGTGCGGTGCACGTAACGTACGGAAAAGAATTGCGCTTCACTCTGCAGGGCAGCGAAATGCTGCTTGAGCCGGGCGGAGAAATCGAACATGCAGACAAGCTCCTTCTTGAGGGCGGTCGGTAAAGTCCGGACGGCCTTGCGGGCCGTTTGCCATTGAGAAGGAGATTACCCCGTCGCTCGTCAGGCTGCACCTGCAAGCTTGATCCAGACGCCTCAGCCCTGCATTACCAGCCTGATATCGGCGGCCAGTTCACGCACGCGCTCTTCTTCGGTGTCCCACGAGCACATGAAACGTGCGCCGCCGTTGCCGATGAAGGTATAGAAGCGCCAGCCTCGCGCGGTCAATGCAGCAATGGCCGGCTCCGACAGCTGCAGGAACACGCCATTGGCCTGCACCGGGAACATCAGCTCCACGCCAGGAATGTCCTTGACCAGTTCGGCGAGCAGTTGCGCACAGCGGTTGGCGTGGCGGGCGTGTTTGAGCCAGGCGTCGTTTTCCAGCAGGCCGACCCACGGTGCAGACAGGAAGCGCATTTTCGACGCCAGTTGCCCGGCCTGCTTGCAGCGATAGTCGAAGTCTTCAGCCAGATCATGGTCGAAAAACAGAATGGCTTCGCCCACCGCCATACCGTTTTTGGTGCCGCCGAAGCACAACACGTCAACGCCGGACTTCCAGGTCAGTTCAGCCGGGGAGGCCTCCAGAAAGGCGCAGGCATTGGAGAAGCGGGCACCGTCCATGTGCAGATGCAGGCCCAGTTCTTTGCAGGTCGCGCTGATCGCCTTGAGTTCTTCCGGCTGATAGACGCCGCCCACCTCAGTGGCCTGGGTGAGGGTCACCACGCGCGGCTTGGGGTAGTGAATGTCCTGACGCTTGAGCGCCACTTCACGAATCGATTCCGGGGTCAGCTTGCCGCCCGCGCTGCGTGCGGTCAGCAGTTTGGAGCCGTTGGAGAAAAACTCCGGCGCACCGCATTCATCGGTTTCGACGTGAGCCGTTTCCGAACAGATGACACTGTGGTAACTCTGGCACAGCGATGACAGCGCCAGCGAGTTGGCCGCCGTGCCGTTGAAGGCGAAAAACACTTCGCAGTCGGTTTCGAACAGTCGGCGGAAATCATCCGAGGCGCGTGCAGTCCATTGATCATCACCATAAGCGCGTTGATGGCCCTTGTTCGCCTGCTCCATGGCTGCCCAGGCTTCAGGGCAGATACCGGAATAGTTGTCGCTGGCGAACTGTTGGCTTTGGTCTGTCATGGCCGATTCCTTATGGGCAATTATGGTGCGCACTGTAGCGACAATATAAGGTTCGGTCATGTGTTGGCTGCATGACGCAATTCCCTATTCAGGAGCACTATGGATCTTTCCAACCCGCCTTTTCTGCCCGGACGCAACAAGGCGCTGGACCTGCTCAAGTGGCTGGCGATGTTGAGTATGGTGCTTGACCACCTTCGCTATGTGGGCTGGTCAGTCGATTTTCTTTACGTGCCGGGGCGTTTTGCCTTTCCCTGGTTCTGCCTGGCAATTGCCGTGAATCTTTCCCGGCGCAGCGCAGCGATTGTGGCCCCGCGGGTGCAATGGCGCTATCTGGGCTGGCTGCTGGTGTTTGCCGGGTTGTCGGAGATCCCGTATCGGCTGTTCATGGCTGACGCGAGCGTGCTGAATGTGATGCCGACCCTGCTGCTGGGGCTGGTGATTGCTCAGGGCTGGCAGCAGCGCAATCCGACAACCCGAGTGATGGCCCTTGTCGCCTTGCTGCTGACGGCGATCTTCCAGAAATACCTGATGTTTGGCTTTGCCGGTGTGCTGCTGCCGCTGGTCTTTGTGCTGGTGCTGGAAAAGCGACTTTGGTATGCGTTGTTCCCGGCGGTCTTTTGTCTGGCGGGTAATGCTTGGCCCCAGATGTTTGCCGGTGCGAGCTGGGGCGATCCGATTTCCATCGGTTCGATAGTGGCTTGCGTGTTGGCGCCTTTGCTGGGCATCGCGCTGCTGCGGGCAAAGCCCGGGTTCGCAGTGATCCCGATGCGGCGCTGGGCCTATGCGATCTATCCGCTGCACTTTCTGCTGTTGCTGGGCGTGCGGGGAGTGTTGGGCAGGGTTTGATCGGGAGTGTGCAGTTATCCCACACACTCTGCGTCGTCAGTGCCACTGTGATAAAAGAGCGTTTTTATGACCAGTGACTACAGGCAAAGCATGACTTTGCGCTGTCGCGCTGCGCGTCCGGAACGGCATGCCAATGCAGCGCATTGGCACTATAGTCAGGAACAGCGAGCGCTTGTAGGCGCGACGAGGCCGGGCGCTTCGGTGTCAACTGTTGGGCAGCAGCCGGCAGGTGATGCTCTTGATGTAGCGCGTTTCGGCAATGGCCGGGTGTACCGGATGGTCCGGGCCCTGGCCGCCGCGTTCCAGCAGCTGGATGTTGCGGTCCAGATGGCGGGCGCTGGTCAGGAGGATGTTCTGCAGGTCGTCTTCCGGCAGGTGCATCGAGCACGACGCGCTGACCAGAATGCCGTCCTTGCTGAGCAGGCGCATGGCTTGCTCGTTCAGGCGGCGGTAGGCGCCTTCACCGTTTTTCATGTCTTTCTTGCGTTTGATGAACGCCGGCGGGTCGGCGACGATCACGTCGAAACGTTCTTCAGCGGCTTTCAGTTCCTTGAGTGCTTCGAAGACATCGCCTTCGATGCAGGTCATCTTTTCTGCAAAACCGTTCAGGGCTGCGTTGCGCTCCACGCCATCCAGGGCGAAGGACGACGCGTCGACGCAGGTGACATCGCTGGCACCGAAAGCCGCTGCCTGAATCCCCCAGCCACCGATATAGCTGTAGAGGTCGAGCACACGCTTGCCTTTGACGTAAGGGGCGATGCGCGCGCGGTTCATGCGGTGGTCATAGAACCAGCCGGTTTTTTGCCCGGCCATGACCGGTGCTTCGAACTTCACGCCGTTCTCTTCCAGCGCGACCCATTCCGGTACCAGACCGAACACGGTTTCGACGTAACGATTCAGGCCTTCCGCGTCGCGAGCCGCCGAATCGTTTTTGAACAGAATACCGCTTGGCTTGATGACCTGGACCAGCGCCGCAATGATGTCTTCCTTGTGGTTTTCCATCGTGGCCGAGGCCAGCTGAACGACCAGAATGTCACCGAAACGATCGACCACCAGACCCGGCAGCAGGTCGGAATCTCCGTAGACCAGGCGATAGAAGGGCTTGTCGAACAGACGCTCACGCAGCGACAGCGCAACATTGAGGCGGTGGACGAGCAGAGACTTGTCGAGCGGCAGCTTGATGTCGCGGGACAGCAGGCGTGCGCAGATCAGGTTGTTGGGGCTCATGGCGACGATGCCCAGCGGCTTGCCGCCCGCAGCTTCGAGGATGGCCTGATCACCGGCTGCAAAACCATGCAGTGGGGTGGCGGCTACATCGATCTCGTTGCTGTAGACCCACAGATGACCGGCGCGCAGGCGGCGGTCGGCGTTGGCTTTGAGGCGCAAGCTAGGCAGGGACATGACGTCGCTCCTGAAAAAAGAGCGGGATTATAGCGCGTCATCTCGGCGCTGGGCCGGGATGACTGCAATTAACTGACGGAATCTGTCAGGCAGACAGTGCTTCAATCAGTTTGCTGTTGAAGGCGGGGATGTCGTCGGGCTGGCGGCTGCTGATCAGCTTGTCGTCGGTGACGACTTCCTGATCGACCCATTTTGCGCCCGCGTTGACCAGGTCGTCTTTCAGGGAGTTGAAGCTCGTCAGCGTCTTGCCCTTAACCAGGCCGGCAGAAATCAACAGCCAGCCGCCATGACAGATGACGGCCAGCGGTTTGCCGGCAGCGTCTATGTCTTTGACGATTTGCTGCGCGTCAGTGTCGACGCGAATGGTGTCGGAATTCTGTACGCCGCCCGGCAGGACTACGCCGTGGTAGTCGGTGGCATTGGCAGCCTTGAAAGTCCGGTCTACCTTGAAGTCGTCAGCTGGCTTGTCGTGATTCCAGCCTTTGACTTTGCCTTCTTCAGCGGAAAGGATTTCCACGGTGGCGCCTGCTTGCTCCAGCGCTTCTTTCGGACCGGTCAATTCAACCTGTTCGAAACCGTCGGTTACAAGTATTGCGATGCGCTTGCCAGTCAGTGCTTTGGACATGGGATCCTCCAGTGTCAGGCTTGATGGATGACGCACGGCAGGCCTTTTTGAGGCTGCCGTCTACGCCATGTACTTAGGGTCCGAAGCTATATACAAGGCAAAGTTCCGAGAAAATCTTCGTCCGGAGTGATGGACCGTTCACGTCCAAGAGGGGAGAATCCAGCCATTACTGCGAGTGAATACCTATGTCCGAAGAGCTTACCTCCGAGCAGATACAGCTAGCGTTGCAGGGCATCAGCGTGCCTCCCCAGCCACAGATCATGGTTGATCTGCAGATGGAGCAGTACATGCCTGATCCGGATCTGGGTGCCATCGCGCGCTTGATTGCACAGGATCCGGGGTTGTCCGGGGCGCTGCTGAAGATCGTTAACTCGGCGCATTACGGTCTGTCCAGCAAGATCGCCTCGATCGATAAGGCGGTAAATCTGCTCGGCAGTCGTACCGTCATCAATCTGATCAACGCACAGTCGATCAGAGGCGAGATGACTGACGAGGCCATTGTGACGTTGAACCGCTTCTGGGACACGGCCCAGGATGTGGCGATGACCAGTCTGACGCTGGCCAAGCGCATCGGCTCGCAAACGGTGGATGAATCCTATGCGCTGGGTCTGTTTCATGACTGCGGTATCCCGCTGATGCTCAAGCGCTTTCCCGATTACATGACGGTGCTGGAGGAGGCCTACGCCAATGCCGGACCTGACTGTCGGGTGGTCGACACTGAAAACCGTGCGTTCGACACCAACCATTCTGTGGTGGGTTATTACACGGCCAAATCCTGGCGTTTGCCGGAGCACGTCACCAACGCCATCGCCAATCATCACAACGCATTGGCGATCTTTCAGGACGACTCAAGCCGCGATCCCACGCTCAAGAATCTGCTGGCTCCGCTGAAAATGGCTGAACATATCTGCCAGTCCTACCGTGTGCTGGGCAGTCAGGATGTTGATCACGAGTGGGAAAGTGTCGGGCCGCTGGTGCTGGATTACGTCGCGCTGTCCGAATATGACTTTGAATACCTGAGGGAAAGCATTCGCGAGCTGGGCGCGCGCTGATCCGGCGCCGTCCCGGCCTGTCCTTTCTGCACGACCGAGTTGTCCATGCCTGAATTACCTGAAGTCGAAACCACCCGTCGCGGCATTGCGCCGCATCTTGAAGGTCAGCGCGTCAGCCGCGTGATCGTGCGCGACAGCCGCTTGCGCTGGCCCATTCCCGAAGATCTGGACGTTCGCCTGTCCGGCCAGCGCATCGTGCAGGTCGATCGGCGCGCCAAGTACCTGCTGATCCAGGCTGAGGTGGGCACCTTGATCAGCCATCTGGGCATGTCCGGGAATCTGCGTCTGGTCGAAGCCGGGCTTCCGGCGCTCAAGCATGAGCACGTCGATATCGAACTGGAGTCCGGGCTGGCCTTGCGATACACCGACCCGCGTCGCTTCGGCGCGATGCTCTGGAGCCTTGATCCGCACAACCACGAACTGTTGATCCGCCTGGGGCCGGAGCCGCTGACCGATCTGTTCGATGGTCAACGTCTTTACGAGCGTTCGCGTGGCAAGTCGATCGCGGTCAAGCCGTTCGTCATGGACAACGCCGTTGTGGTCGGGGTGGGCAATATCTATGCGACCGAAGCGCTGTTCGCCGCGGGCATCGACCCGCGCCGCGAAGCCGGGAGTGTGTCCCGGGCGCGTTACCTGAAGCTGGCCATCGAGATCAAGCGCATTCTGGCCTACGCGATAGAGCGTGGCGGCACCACCCTGCGTGACTTCATTGGCGGCGACGGCAAGCCCGGGTATTTCCAGCAGGAATTGTTTGCGTATGGGCGTGGCGGTCAGCCATGCAAGGTATGCGGTACGACGCTGCGTGAGGTCAAGCTGGGCCAGCGCGCCAGCGTTTACTGCCCGAAATGTCAGCGCTGAAATACGCATGACAGGGGCTCTGGGCCATTTGCTTAACCCACAGCCCTGTTTATAGTGATGGCACCTTAATTATTTGCTACGCCTGAAGGATCAAGCCATGAGCCCGTTTCGTATTCTCGCTGCCACGCTGGTGTTGTTCACCGGCCTGCAGGCGCTGCCAGCGGTTGCCGCCGATGTCACCACAGGCAGCGGCGATCCGGTCTACACCATCCAGAACCCGCCGGCGTTTGCCATGATCGGTGACTTGCTGATTGCCCGACCCTTGTTGATCGCGGCCACCGTTATCGGCACAGGCCTGTTCGTGATCGCCGCGCCTTTTGCAGCGGCAGGCGGCAACCTTGGGGCAACGGGCAAGGCGCTGGTGGTGGATCCGGGCAAGGCAGCCTTCGTGCGTTGCCTGGGTTGCACGGGCGACGGGTACGGCAAGCAGCAGTAAAGGCCGTTATCAGGCCTTGCTGGTGATGATCCGGTACTTGTCCATCAACTGTTCTTTGCTCTCGACGTGATTCTCATCCAGAGGGATGCAGTCGACCGGGCAAACTTGCTGACATTGAGGCTCGTCGTAGTGACCGACGCATTCGGTGCACAGGTTCGGGTTGATCACGTAGATCTCCTCACCTTGTGAAATCGCCTCGTTTGGGCACTCGGGTTCGCAGACGTCGCAGTTAATGCAATCGTCAGTGATGATAAGGGACATGAATTGCTCCTGCCGCAGCCGACGCCGGGGCACATTAAAACCAATGCGGCGAATTGTGCCGCATTAGGCTTCGGGATGCACCTTCACATGCAGCGAGTCTAGCGCTTGAAGCGCTCGGTCAGCGCCTGGGCAACTGCAGGATGTACGAATTTGGTGATATCACCGCCCAACGCGGCGATTTCCCGCACTAACGTCGAGGAAATGAACGAGTAGCGCTCCGAGGGCGTGAGGAACAGGCTTTCGACGTCCGGTGCCAGCTGACGATTCATATTGGCCAACTGAAACTCGTATTCGAAATCCGACACGGCACGAAGTCCGCGCAGAAAGACATTGGCATTCTGTTCCTTGGCAAAATGCGCCAGCAGGGTCGAAAAACCGACCACTTCCACATTGGGCAAGTGTTTGGTGACTTCGCGGGCCAGCTCGACGCGTTGCTCCAGAGGGAACAGCGGGTTTTTCTTCGGGCTGGCGGCAACCGCAATGACCACTTGGTCGAACAGGCGCGAGGCGCGCTCGACCAAATCTCCATGGCCCTTGGTAATCGGGTCGAAGGTGCCTGGGTACAACACTCGGTTCATCGCGTCGTCCTGGTCGGAGTCCGTTGTGGGATTCGGATGGTATCGCAGCCTTCCCGATGGGCCAAGCTGCGCGGCAGGTATCAAACGTCGTATTGCGCCGATTATCGGCCATGTTTCTGCTGAAATCCCTGATTTTGGGGCTATTTGGCGCAGTCACAGATGGCTGGTCGGCGGATGAAAAAGTTTGTAAGACGGACGCTGATTGACGAGCGGGGTGTTCTCGGGCTTTTCGATGCGTTCGGTGTTGACCCAGATGTGTATGCCTGCGTCGACCTGACACTCTTACCGCAACGATTCTGCCACCATTGCAGCATCAGCCTGCGCTAAGATTGCCATCATCTGATCAGCATAGAGTGGTCTGACCCAGCATGGCACCGCGTACCAAAACCCGTGAACGAATCGTGCAAACCAGTCTGGAACTGTTCAATCAGCAGGGCGAGCGTAGTGTGACCACCAATCACATCGCTGCGCACATGGAAATTTCGCCCGGCAATCTCTATTACCACTTCGCCAACAAGCAGGCGATCATCGCCGAACTGTTCTCCGAATACGAGGTGCTGATCGGCAGTTTCCTGACCCTGCCAGCCGACCGTACGCCGACCATCGAGGACAAGCGCGATTACTTCCTGGCGATCATCGACGCCATGTGGCGCTATCGTTTTCTGCACCGTGACCTTGAGCACCTGCTGACGTCGGATGAGGAACTGGCGCGGCGTTATCGGCGTTTTTCATACCGCTGCCTGATGCAGGCGATGACCATCTACCGGGGATTCATCAAGGCAGGCATCCTGAAGATGGATGAGTCGCAGATCGAATGGACCAGTCTCAACACCTGGATCGTCCTGACGTCGTGGGTGCGTTTTCTGTGCACCAATCGGGAAAACTCTACGGAGATCAACCAATCGGCTATTCGACGTGGCGTCTATCAGGTACTTATGCTCGAATCTGTTTTTGTCGCGCCTCAGGCTCGCGAAGCGTTCGATGCACTGTGCGAAACGTTTCACGCATCGCTGCCAGAGGTTCTGATGTGAATTCCGGGACCGAAGAGCAGCCAGCTTGTCGGTTCTCTGCCACGGGAGAGTGTCATGTCCATTGCGCAACTGATCAACCCTGAGCACCTGGCTGAACGCCAGAAAACTCCAGGCCTGGTGATTCTCGATTGCCGCTACGCGCTCGAAGACTCCGACTATGGTCAACGCAGTTATGCCCAGGGGCGTATCGAAGGCGCGTCTTTTGCCGATCTGAAGCGCGACCTCAGCGGGCCTGTGATAAAGGGCAAGACCGGACGTCATCCACTGCCCGATCCCGCCGCTTTGCTGCAATGCTTTCAGGCATGGGGCATCAACGCCGACAGCGATGTGGTGCTCTATGACGATGGTCCGGGAATGTATGCCGCACGGGCCTGGTGGTTGCTGGCCTGGATGGGCAAGCGTGAAGGCGTCTACCTGCTCGATGGCGGGCTGAAGGCCTGGCACGCCGCGGGGCTGCCGTTGAGCCTCGATGCGCCCAACCGTGAACCCGGTCATTTCAGCGGTGAGCCGGACATGTCCATGGTGCTCAGCGGCAGTCGCTTGCAGGGTCGTCTGGGACGCCCGGAAATGACCTTGATCGACGCGCGCGCCGAAGCCCGCTTTCGAGGCGACGTAGAACCTCTGGATCCGGTGGCCGGGCATATTCCCGGTGCGCAGTGTGCGGCCTGTACTGACAACCTTGGCGCGGATGGACGCTTTTTGCCGCCCGAGCAGCTCAGGCAGCGTTTCGCTGAAAAGCTGCAGGGCCGCCCGCCCGAGAGCCTGGTGTCCTATTGCGGTTCAGGTGTCACCGCCTGCCACAACCTGTTCGCCCTGTGTCTGGCCGGCTATCCGCTGGCAACGCTGTATGCGGGTTCGTGGAGCGAGTGGATCAACGATCCTGAGCGTGAAATCGCCACGGGCGCCGATTGATTCGTTATCAGTTATCAACTGGTGGGCGAGCCGTCGCGCTCTTGGGCGGCGCATAGCCACAGCGGGATGCGACGTTCGAGGTAATAGCGCGGATTACGAAGCGAGCCTTCGACGAAGCCGACATGCCCGCCCTTGGTGTGCAGTTCGAATTCGGTGCAGGACGATAGCTCGCTGGGCTCGGGCAGGCTGTGAGGGAACACGAACGGGTCGTCGCTGGACTGGATGATCAGCGTCGGCGTCTGAATCTGGCCCAGGTAGTAGCGGCTGGACGCCCTGCGGTAATAATCCGTGGCATCGGTAAAACCGTGCAGCGGCGCAGTCACCCGGCCATCGAAGTCCCAGAAGGTGCGCATGTTCTCCAGTGAGCCCAGCGCGGCGAGTTCGGCCAGGCCCTCGCTGATGCCTTCATGCTGGAACCGATGCTGCTTGTCACGGATATAGGCCAGCATTTCGCGCATGAAGTGGCGCTGATAAACCCGCGAGAAGCCTTGACCGATACGGTTGGCGCATTCGTCCAGACGAAACGGCACAGACACCGCCACGGCGCCCTGTAAATCACTGCCAGCGCCGGATTCGCCGAGGTACTTGAGCAGCACATTGCCGCCCAGCGAATACCCCGCCGCATAAATCGGGGCCAATGGCCGCAGCGAACGCAAATGGGCGATCACCTCGGCCAGATCCTCGCTCGCCCCGGAATGATAACTGCGCGACAGCAGGTTGGGTTCTCCCGAGCAACCGCGCCAGTTCAACGCCACACTCGGCCAGCCCAGCGCAGCCATGGCCTTTTGCAGGCCGGCAACATAGGGCGAGTTGGACGACCCGGTCAGGCCGTGCAATACCAGCACCAAGGGTTTATCGGACTCATCCGGACCATGCCAGTCCATGTCCAGAAAGTCCCCATCCTGCAACCACAACCGCTCGCGCGTCCGCGCCAGCAACGTCGGCTTGCGCAGCAGCGGCCCCCAAAGCGTCTGCAAATGCGGATTGCCCATGCCGACGGCCGGGACGAATGGATTGGCATGGGACAGAAAGGTAGGGCGTGTGGACACGTGCTTGCTCAACGATCAGTTCAGGGGTGACTGGCTATACGTTGCCACTAAGCAGTCCGGGATGTAAGGGGGGAATTCAAGTAGCGTGGTGGCTTGTCCCCGCGACGCGTTGCTAACCTTGACCTGCTCTGACATAAGGCTCGATTGGCGGCTGCTCGCGATGCTCGGCCTGCCAAAGGTCGTGATCGGCCTGAATGCTCAGCCATAGACGCGCGCTGCTGATGCCCGCCCGTTCAAGCCTTACTGCCAGGTCAGGGCTTACAGGCGCAAGGCCATGCAGTATTTCCGAAAGGGTCTCTCTGGCAAAACCCAGATGGCTGGCGAACTCCGAAACCGTGGTCTGCAGACCGGGAATCACCTCTTCAAGCAGGATTTCGCCCGGATGTGGGGGGTTATGCATTTCCACGGGGACCTCCGCTCAGTGGTAATCCAGATAATCGACCAGTTCGACATCTTGATTCAAGTAGGTCGCATTATCTGGGAGGGGATTGAGGCAGGAATGGAGCGCGCCAAACGCTCCATTCAGTGGTACTTGGGCTAGCCCCGCTGCCACAAGGCGTAATACACCTGCCCGGCCTTTTTCTCGCGGTGCAATCGCCAGCTGCCCGGCAAGCCGGTGGTCGATGGCGGTGTTTCGCTTTCGGTGTAGATCCAGGCGGTGTCGGCCAGCCAGCCGTGGCTTTCCAGCAGGTTGCAGGCTGAAGCCAGCAGGCCCTGATGGAAGGGCGGGTCGAGGAACACGACGTCGAAGGGCGACGCGGTGGCGGTTTCCAGATGGCGCAGGGCGTCGGTCTGGGAGACCTGGCCGCTGGTGCAGTTCAGTGCATTGAGGTTCTGGCGCAGGCTGGCGATGGCTGCCGCGTTGCTGTCCAGGGCCAGGCCCATGCTGGCGCCACGCGACAAGGCTTCGAAATACAGCGCGCCGCTGCCCGTGAAAACGTCCAGCACCCTGGCACCGGCGATGTAGGGGGCCAGCCAGTTGAACAGGGTTTCGCGCACGCGATCAGGTGTCGGGCGCAAGCCTGGGGCGTCGGGGAAGGTCAGGCGGCGGCTGCCCCATTCTCCGCCGATGATACGAAGCTGACCCAGGCCGTTGTGGCCCTTCGGACGTGGATTGGCCATCAGTGTTCCGGGACCCCTGCAGGTTGGCGGACGGGTTTGTCGGTCGGCGCCGGCAATGGTTTTTGCTCAACGGTCGGGCCCACGGTGACGATGACCATCTTGTCGGCGCTCAGGTGCTTGCTCATTGCCGCTTTCACCTGTTCGACGGTCACGTTCTGGGCGGTGGCCATGTAGTCCTCGAGGTAGGTCAACGGCAGGTTGTAGAAGCCGATGGCGCCCAACTGTCCCACGATGGCCGAATTGCTGGCTGCGGTCAGCGGGAAGCTACCGGTCAGTTCGCGCTTCACATCGTCGACTTCTTTCTGGGTCGGACCATTGGCGAGGAAGTCTCGAATGATGTCCTGCACCAGCTTGAGGGTGTTTTCGCTCATTTCCGCGCGCGTCTGCAGGCCGATCATGAATGGCCCCGCCACCTGCATGGCGGTGAAGCCGGAAGACACGCCGTAGGTCAGGCCGCGTTTTTCCCGCACTTCGGTCATCAGCCGGCTGCCGAAGCCGCCACCGCCCAAGACCGAGTTACCCACGGTCAGCGCCGCGTAGTCCGGATCGTTGCGGTCGACACCCAGCTGCGCGAGCATCTGATGCGTCTGGTTGGAGGCGAATTCGATGTGCGTAGTGCCGGCCTTGGGCTCGACCGGATCAGCGACCTTGGCCAGCGCCGGGCCTTTGGGCAACGAGGCCGAGACCTGTGCCGCGATGGCCTGTGCTTCGTCTCGCGACAGGTCACCGACCAGAGCAATCACTGCATTGCCCGCCGCATAGCCCTTGGCGTGGAATGCCTTGAGCTGAGCCAGGGTGATGGCATTGACGCTCTTGGCGTCGCCTTCGCTCGGGTGAGCGTAGGGGTGATCGCCGTACAGACGATTGAACAGTTCCTTGCTGGCGATAGCGCCTGGGTTCTGTTTCTGAGTCTCGAAGCTGGCGATCAACTGGTTCTTGATGCGGGCCAGAGAATCGGCAGGGAAGGTGGGCTTGCCCACCACTTCACTGAACAGCTTCAGGGCCGGATCGCGCTTGTCCGCAGCACTCAGGCTGCGTAACGAAGCCACCGCCATGTCGCGGTAGGATCCGTTGCTGAAGTCGGCGCCCAGACCTTCGAAACCCTGGGCGATCGCGTTGACGTCCTTGCCTTTGATGCCTTCGTTGAGCATGGCGTTGGTCAGCAGGGCAATGCCGGGCGATTTCTGGTCCTGGCTGCTGCCCGCAGCGAACGTCAGACGCATGTCGAACATCGGCAACTCGCGGGACTCCACGAACAGCACGCGAGCGCCCTCGGCGGTATTCCAGGTCTGGATATTCAGGGCGCGACGGGCCGGAGCCTTGCCGTCCAGTTCCTTGAGAGTCTGCAAGTTGCTGCCCAGCGCGGGAGCGGCCTGGCTTGGCTCGGCAGGGGCGTCGTCGGCCAGGGCTGGCAGTGCGACAAAGGCACCGAGCGAACCGGCCAGGATCAGGCCAAGCAGCGCATGACGTGGAGCATTGCGCGTGATCATTTGGCTTTCTCCTCAGGCAGAACGTGCGCAACGCTGAGGCGCTCACGGGTGAAATAGGTGTTGGCAGCTTTCTGGATGTCTTGCGGGGTTACGCTCTGCAGCGCCTCCAGTTCATTGTCCATCAGCTTCCAGGACAGGCCGACGGTTTCCAGCTCTCCGATCATGGTTGCCTGGCTGGTGATCGAGTCGCGCTCGTAGACCACACTGGCAATTACCTGAGCCCGGACACGCTCCAGCTCCTCGGCGGACGGTGCCTTGGTTTTCAGCTCATCGAGCAGGCGCCAGATTCCGGCTTCCACGTCGGCCAGGGTTTTCTTCTTCTGCAGGTTGGGTGTGGCGCTGATCATGAACAGGCTGTCGCCGCGAGCGAACGCGTCGTAACGCGACGAGGCACCGGAGACCAGCTCTTCGCCACGTTCCAGGCGTGAGGAAATGCGTGCGCTGTAACCACCGTCGAGCAGCGCTGCAATCAGGCGCAGTGCGTTGGCCGAGCGTGGATCCTCAGCAGTTGCGACACTCGGTACGTTGAAACCGTAGATCAGGCTCGGCAACTGGGTTTTGACGTGAAGGGTGATCTTGCGCTCACCGGGTTCGGCCAGTTCAAGCGGTTTTTTCGACGGCGGTACATCGCGGCGCGGGATCGATCCGAAGAAGCGTTCTGCCAGGGCTTTGACGTCGTCCGGCTGCACATCACCGACCACTACCAGCGTGGCGTTGTTCGGCGCATACCAGGATTCGTACCAGTGGCGCAGTTCTTCGACCTTCATGCGCTCCAGGTCCGCCATCCAGCCGATGGTCGGTGTGTGGTAACCGCTGGCAGGGTAGGCCATCGCCTTGAAACGCTCGAACGCCTTGCCCATTGGCTGGTCATCGGTACGCAGGCGACGCTCTTCCTTGATAACCTCGATCTCGCGGCTGAACTCGTCGGCGGGCAGTTTCAGGGTCGCCATGCGATCGGCTTCCAGTTCCAGCGCTACGCCCAGACGGTCTCGCGCCAGCACCTGGTAATAAGCGGTGTAGTCGTCGCTGGTGAACGCATTCTCTTCAGCGCCCAGATCGCGCAGAATCAGCGAAGACTCGCCCGGTCCGGTTTTGCTGCTGCCTTTGAACATCATGTGCTCAAGCGCGTGGGACAGACCGGTCTGGCCCGGCGTTTCGTAGCTGGAGCCGACTTTGTACCAGATCTGCGAAACCACCACTGGAGCCCGGTGGTCTTCGCGGACAACAACCTTCAGGCCATTGTCGAGGGTGAATTCGTGAGTCGGTTGCGGATCGGCAGCCAATGCTGTCAAAGGCAGACAAATTGTGCTGAGCAGCAGGCCTGCGGCGCGGCGGGCTAAAGCATTCATTCGTAGTTTGAACCTGTAGGACGGCCCGCTTGAACTTAGCGTCGGCGGGCGCGGGGGTGTTAGGATACTGATCCGTTTGCTTCAGAGACAGCCTTCACTGGCCGATTGCGAGTGAAACCTGTCTGAAACGCAGGTAAAGGTAGCTGCACAAGCGGCCGTTGAGTGAACAAGAAGTCCTAAACGCAGTCTGTTTTGCATGTCAGAATTTTTCCGGGTCGCCCTCTGGCGCCCCGCAACCTTGAGATAGCCGTCATCCATGTTTGGTTCCAACGACGACAAGAAGACCCCAGCCGAGGCTGGAGAGAAGAAAGGCCTGTTCGGATGGCTGCGCAAGAAGCCGCAGCAAGCCGAGCCGAAGCCAGCAGAATCATCCCCGATGCAACCCGACCCGATCGCCGATCAGGTTGCCGCGACGCCGCAGGTTGAGCCTCATGTTGCCTCGCAATCGGTGCCCGAAGTCACTGTCGAAGCAACTGCGCCTGCATCGCAACTGCATGTAGAGCCCGGCGCGCCGTCGCCTCAGCCCTGGTTGACCTTGCCGGTGACTGAAGAGCCGGTGGCCTTGAGCGACGAGCGCGAGCCGCATGTCACGCCGGCCATTCCTGAACAAAACCATGCCCAGGTTGTGCCCGAACCGCTGGAGCCTGAACCCGTCGTAGCGGAATCAGTAGCGGATATCGCGCCGCTGGCGATGCCTGAGCCGGTGCTGGTTCAGCCTGTTGCAGAGCCAGAGCCGCAACCGGTTCAGCCTGCTGCGCAAGAGCTTGCAGTGCCGGCACCTGCGCCGACACCTGAGCCGGAAACCGGCAAGGTCGGCTTCTTTGCACGTCTCAAGCAGGGCCTGTCGAAGACCAGCGCCAGCATTGGCGAAGGCATGGCCAGCCTGTTTCTGGGCAAGAAGGCTATTGATGACGACCTGCTGGAAGAAATCGAAACCCGTCTGCTGACCGCCGATGTCGGCGTTGAAGCCACCTCGGTGATCATCAAGAGCCTGACCCAGAAGGTCGCGCGCAAGCAGTTGACCGACGCCCAGGCACTGTACACCTCGTTGCAGGGCGAGCTGGCCGCGATGCTCAAGCCTGTCGAGCAACCGCTGGTGATCAAGTCCGAACACAGGCCGTTCGTGATTCTGGTGGTCGGCGTCAATGGCGCGGGCAAGACCACGACCATCGGCAAGCTGGCCAAGAAGCTGCAACTGGAAGGCAAGAAGGTCATGCTGGCGGCGGGCGACACGTTCCGCGCTGCAGCTGTCGAGCAATTGCAGGTCTGGGGTGAGCGTAATCACATACCGGTCATCGCCCAGCACACCGGTGCCGACTCGGCTTCTGTCATCTTCGATGCCGTGCAGGCCGCCAAGGCTCGTGGCATCGACGTACTGATCGCCGACACCGCCGGACGTCTGCACACCAAGGACAACCTGATGGAGGAGTTGAAGAAGGTTCGCCGCGTGATCGGCAAGCTGGACGCAGACGCTCCTCATGAAGTCCTGCTGGTCCTCGATGCGGGCACCGGGCAGAACGCTATCAATCAGGCCAAGCAATTCAACCAGACCGTCACGCTGACCGGGCTGGCGCTGACCAAGCTCGATGGCACCGCCAAGGGCGGCGTGATTTTCGCCTTGGCCAAGCAGTTCGGCTTGCCGATTCGCTATATCGGCGTCGGTGAAGGTATCGATGATCTGCGTACCTTCGAGGCCGAACCCTTTGTTCAGGCATTGTTTGCGGAGCGGGAGCGTCCATGATTCGATTCGAGCAGGTCGGTAAGCGCTACCCGAATGGACATGTCGGGTTGCATGAACTGAGCTTTCGAGTACGTCGCGGCGAGTTTTTGTTCGTCACCGGTCATTCCGGTGCCGGCAAAAGCACGCTGCTGCGCCTGTTGCTGGCCATGGAGCGTCCGACCACCGGCAAACTGATGCTGGCCGGTCAGGACCTTGGGCAAATCAGCAACGCACAAATCCCGTTTCTGCGTCGTCAGATCGGCGTGGTGTTCCAGAATCACCAGTTGCTGTTCGATCGCACGGTGTTCAACAACATCGCGTTGCCCTTGCAGATCCTCGGCCTGTCCAAGCCCGAGATCGCCAAGCGGGTCGACTCGGCGCTTGAGCGGGTGGCGTTGTCCGACAAGGCCGAGCTGTACCCGGGTGACCTCTCTACCGGTCAGCAGCAGCGTGTCGGCATTGCCCGCGCCATTGTTCACCGTCCGGCCCTGCTGCTTGCCGATGAACCGACCGGTAACCTCGACCCACGCCTGGCGGCGGAGATCATGGGGGTGTTTGAAGATATCAACCGACTGGGGACCAGCGTGCTGATTGCCAGTCACGACCTTGCATTGATCGCCCGCATGCGCCATCGCATGCTGACCCTGCAGCGCGGTCGTCTGATCGGTGACGGGGAGGCCGGAGTATGAGTGCCACACGCAGCCCCAAGGTTTCAGAGCGCGTCGCGCCAAAAGCCGCCGATCCGGTGCCGCCTAAACAGAAAAAGCAGCGCCATGACCACGATGACGACGGCCCTGATTTCAGCGCGCTGCTGTCCGCCTGGCTGGAAAGCCATCGCTCCAGTCTGCTGGACAGCCTGCGACGTCTGGGCAAGCAACCGATTGGCAGCTTCTTTACCTGTCTGGTGATGGCGATTGCCTTGAGCCTGCCGATGGGCTTGTCGTTGCTGCTGAGCAATGTCGAGCGTCTGGGTGGTTCGTGGCAGCGCGCGGCGCAGATTTCGATCTACCTGAATCTGGATGCCAGCACCGCTGATGGCACCCGCCTGCGCGATGAAATCAAAGCGATGCCCGGTGTGGCAGATGCCGAATACATCAGCAGCGAACAAGCGTTGGGTGAGTTCAAGCAGCAGTCCGGGTTGGGCGAGGCGCTCAAGGAATTGCCGGAGAACCCGCTTCCGGGCGTGGTGCTGGTGACGCCGGACGAAGTGGACAAACCTGCGCTGGAAGCCTTGCGTACGCGACTGGCCGAATTGCCTAAAGTAGAGCAGGCGCAACTGGACCTGGTCTGGGTTGAAAGGCTGGCCGCGATCCTCAAACTGGGTGACCGTTTCGTTTTCGGCTTGACGGTTTTGCTGGTCTCGGCTTTGCTATTAGTAATTGGTAACACAATTCGTCTACACATTGAAAACCGCCGCATCGAAATTGAAGTCATCAAGCTGGTCGGCGGTACCGACAGCTACGTGCGCAGGCCTTTCCTTTATATGGGCGCGCTGTACGGCTTCGGGGCAGGCATCCTGTCCTGGGGCGTTCTGGCTTACGGCCTGAACTGGCTGAACGGCGCGGTTGTCGGACTGGCAGGTCTCTATGGAAGTGACTTTGCGCTGGCCGGTGTGCCGATGGGTGATGGTCTTTCCCTCTTGCTTGGAGCGGTTCTGTTAGGGTATATCGGTGCCTGGATTGCGGTGGCCCGACATCTTCGTGAACTGGCGCCCCGGTAGAGCCACATTATTGTTTCACCAGACTGGCCTCCGAATATCAAGGAACTTGGTTAGCGGTTCCGGGTCAATCTGGCTAATGCTGAACTGCACATTACCTGTGCGCTGGAGGTTTTTTCGTATGACCACTTCTTTGCAACCTGCTTATGCTCTAGTCCCGGGTGCGAACCTCGAGGCCTATGTGCACACGGTCAACAGCATTCCCTTGCTGACGCCCGAGCAGGAGCGTGAACTGGCTGAGAGTCTCTACTATGAGCAGGATCTGGACGCGGCCCGTCAAATGGTCCTCGCCCACCTGCGATTCGTCGTGCACATCGCGCGCAGTTATTCGGGTTACGGTCTGGCTCAGGCCGATCTGATCCAGGAAGGTAACGTCGGTCTGATGAAGGCCGTGAAGCGTTTCAACCCGGAAATGGGCGTGCGTCTGGTGTCTTTTGCTGTGCACTGGATCAAGGCCGAAATTCACGAGTTCATCCTGCGTAACTGGCGCATCGTCAAGGTCGCCACGACCAAGGCGCAACGCAAGCTGTTCTTCAACCTGCGCAGCCAGAAAAAGCGTCTGGCCTGGCTGAACAATGATGAAGTGCATCGTGTCGCAGAAAGCCTGGGCGTCGAGCCGCGTGAGGTGCGTGAGATGGAAAGCCGTCTGACGGGCCACGATATGGCGTTCGACCCGGCAGCCGAAGCGGACGACGACAGCGCCTTTCAGTCGCCGGCCAACTACCTGGAAGACCACCGCTACGACCCGGCGCGTCAATTGGAAGACTCCGATTGGACCGACAACTCCACCGCCAACCTGCATCAGGCGCTGGACGTGCTGGACGAACGCAGCCGTGACATCCTCTACCAGCGCTGGCTGGCAGAAGAAAAAGCCACGCTGCACGACCTGGCGCAGAAGTACAACGTCTCTGCCGAGCGTATTCGTCAGCTGGAAAAAAGCGCGATGAACAAGCTCAAGACGTCGATCGCCGCGTAAGGCTGAACGGCAACGAAAACGCCCCGAGATGATCGGGGCGTTTTTGTTTCTGGTGACAGCTATCGTGCGACTGCATAGTTTTGTAGGAGCGAACTTGTTCGCGAAAGGGCCCGTACAGTCGCAGAAGATTTGGTGTTGAAAACAAAGCCTTCAAGAACAAGTTCGCTCCTACAAAAGCCATCCGGCTCCCATGCCCAAACGTAGGAGCGAACTTGTTCGCGAAAGGGCCCGTACAGGCGCAGAAGATTTGCCGTTTGAAACAAAGCCTTCGCGAACAAGTTCGCTCCTACAAAAGCCATCCGGCTCCCATGCCCAAACGTAGGAGCGAACCTGTTCGCGAAAGGGCCCGTATAGTCGCAGAAGATTTGTCGTTCGAGACAATGCCTTCGCGAACAAGTTCGCTCCTACAAAGGCCCGTTCTCATGCTCGAACGTAGGTAGCGAGAGGCCATTGAAACCGAGCGCAAACATCACCACCGACGGCTGCTGTTCAGCCCCTGCAAATACTCATCCCCACCCAACTGACGCATCTGCTGACGAATCCAGCCTGCGCGGCGAGAGACGTAGCTGCTCGGGTGACTGGCGCTCCACTGGCGCGGGTTGGGCAGGACGGCGGCGAGGTAGCTGGCCTGCTGCGCCGAAAGCGCGCTGGCGTTGGTGCGGAAGTGATGTTGCGCCGCAGCCTGGGCGCCGAATACACCTTCGTCCCACTCGACACTGTTGAGGTACACCTCAAGGATGCGCTCCTTGGACCAGAGCAGCTCGATCAGCAGGGTGAACCAGGCTTCCAGCCCCTTGCGCAGGTAGCTGCGGCCGGACCACAGGAACAGGTTTTTCGACACCTGCTGGCTGAGGGTGCTGGCGCCGCGTATCGAGCCGCCACGCTCGTTATGCAGAATGGCCGCTTGAATCGCGTCGACATCGAAACCCCAGTGCTCGGCGAATTTCTGGTCTTCGCCGGCAATGACTGCGATTTTCAGGTTGTCGGAGATTTTGTCCAACGGTTCCCAGTCGCGTTGCAGGTCGATAGGCTCGCCGTCGAACCAGGATTCGACTTTGCGCTCGACCATCAGCGCGGTGCCCGGTGGCGGCACCCAGCGCAAAACCAGGACCACGAGAACACTGCCTGCGGCGAACCACAGCAGGGCTTTGAAGAGGCGACGAAGAATAGACTGCAGCATAGAGATGGCTTGGCCGAACCCGTTGAGCGGGCCATTATACAGACCGTGCGCCGTCCGACGATTTTTCACTGGAGTTCCTGATGTTTCGTAGCTTTTTGATGCTGGCCGCTTTCTTCGGCTTCACCGGTGTGGCCCTGGGCGCATTTGCCGCCCACGGCCTCAAGGAACGCCTGAGTGCCGAGTACCTGGCGGTGTTCCACACCGGTGTGCTTTATCAACTGATTCACGCGCTGGCCCTGCTCGGCGTGGCGATCCTGGCAACGCACATCCCCGGACGCCTGATAACCTGGGCCGGATTCTCCTTCGCGGTCGGCATTCTGCTGTTTTCCGGCAGCCTCTACGCCCTGACCCTCACCGGGTTCAGCAAGCTGGGCATCATCACGCCGTTCGGTGGTCTGGCATTTCTGTTCGGCTGGTCGATGCTGGGTCTGGCGGCCTGGAGGCTGGGTTCGCCTCCTTGAGTGTCTGCTCCCCGCAAAGCAAGCGCGCTTGAGACGAATGGCGTGGCTTTGCCTTGGTCATACAGGCTGATCGGGCTAGAATGCTGGCCCCCCAAAAATGATGGCTGCTCTCGCATGCACATTCAGTTGAACGGCGAACCCCATGAATTGCCCGATGGCGAAACCGTCGCGGCATTGCTGACCCGTCTGGACCTTGCAGGGCGCCGGGTCGCGGTAGAACTGAACCTGGATATCGTGCCGCGCAGTCAGCATGCGACGACCGTCTTGAGCGAAGGCGATCAGGTCGAAGTGGTTCATGCCATTGGCGGTGGCTAGTTCGCAATCCGCACTGCGCCCAACCCAATCTGCACGTTATGAGGATTTCCGATGAGCAATGTTCGCAGCGACAAGCCCTTCGTCCTGGCCGGTCGGACTTTCGAGTCGCGCCTGCTGGTAGGCACCGGCAAGTACATCGATATGGAACAGACCCGTCTGGCCATCGAAGCCTCGGGCGCCGAGATCGTGACCGTTGCCGTGCGCCGCACCAACCTGGGCCAGAACCCCGGCGAGCCGAACCTGCTGGACGTGCTGCCGCCTGATCGCTACACCATATTGCCGAACACCGCTGGCTGCTTCGATGCGACCGAGGCCGTACGCACTTGCCGCCTGTCCCGCGAATTGCTCGACGGCCGCAATCTGGTCAAGCTCGAAGTGCTGGCCGATCAGAAGACCCTGTTCCCGAATGTGATCGAAACCCTCAAGGCCGCCGAGATCCTGGTCAAGGACGGCTTCGACGTAATGGTCTACACCAGTGATGACCCGATCATCGCCCGCCAGCTGGCCGAAATCGGCTGTATCGCGATCATGCCGCTGGCCGGCCTGATCGGCAGCGGCCTGGGGATCTGCAACCCGTACAACCTGCAGATCATTCTTGAAGAAACCAAAGTGCCGGTGCTGGTCGATGCCGGTGTTGGTACCGCCTCCGATGCCACCATCGCGATGGAACTGGGCTGTGAAGCCGTATTGATGAACTCGGCCATCGCCCACGCCCAGCAGCCGGTGATGATGGCTGAAGCCATGAAGCACGCCGTAATTGCCGGCCGTCTGGCCTACCTCGCCGGGCGCATGCCACGAAAACTCTATGCCAGCGCGTCTTCGCCGCTGGATGGCCTGATCAAGTAAGAGCCCGTTGATGACTGATTCGCACGTTCCGCACCCAGAGTCGCCTGCTGTCGAAGAAGGCGAAGAGCGCCCACACCGCCGCATCAAGAGTTTCGTGATGCGAGCTGGCCGTATGACCGAAGGTCAGCAGCGCGGCCTCGATCAAGGCCTCCCGTTGTATGGCCTGTCGCTGACCGACACGCCGGTGGATTTCGATCAGGTGTTCGGTCGCTCTGCGCCGCGTACGCTGGAAATCGGCTTCGGCATGGGCCACTCGCTGCTGGAAATGGCCGCTGCGGCCCCCGAACACGATTTCATCGGTGTCGAGGTGCATTCTCCAGGCGTAGGCGCGCTGCTTAACGGCGTCCTGACCCAGGGGCTGACCAATGTGCGCGTCTATGATTGCGACGCCATCGAAGTGCTGAACCGCTGCGTCGCGGATAACAGCCTGGATCGCCTGATGCTGTTCTTCCCGGACCCGTGGCACAAGAGTCGTCACCACAAGCGCCGCATCGTGCAGCCTGAATTCGCCGCACTGGTGCGCAGCAAGCTGAAGGTCGGCGGGGTGTTCCACATGGCTACTGATTGGGGGCCTTACGCGGAATACATGCTGGAAGTGATGAGCGTTGCGCCCGGTTATCGCAACCAGGCTGAAGACAACCAGTACGTCCCGCGCCCTGCGGAAAGGCCGATCACCAAGTTCGAGCGCCGTGGCGAGAAGCTCGGGCACGGCGTTTGGGACCTGAAGTTCGAGAAAGTCGACTGACTGTGCTTGCGGGTTGCTGGCAACCCGCAATGTTGTGTCGCTTACTGAATCTCGTCCGGCTTTACGATCACCCAGTTCTTGTCGGCCGTGACCGGCAGCTTCTCTTTTGCCTGAGCTGCGGCATTGTCCTTGATCATGCCGTTCAGCTGGGTCATGTACTTGTCCTTGCGGTTGATCCACAAGTGCACGCCGCCCTTGCTCACGTCGACGCTGTGAAACAGCATGTAGCCGTCGCTGGTCGGGGTATCGCCGCCGACCAGGACCGGTTTTTTCCACTGATCGATGTAGGTCAGAATGGCCGCCTGCTTGCCCGCCATCCAGGTTGCCGGCGTCCACAGGTATGGCGTCAGCTCCAGACCCATGTTGCTTTTTGGATCGTATTTGCCCGCCGTGATCTGCTTGCGCGCGGTGGTCAGTTCGCCTGTCTTGCGGTCCTTGAGCAGCGTGCTCACGCCGATCACATTCTGTGGTTTGACGTTGTAGCCGTACTTCGGATCGGCAGCGACCATGCGTACCAGCTCTTCGGACGCCGCGGTCAT
Organism: Pseudomonas syringae KCTC 12500; assembly: GCF_000507185.2. Taxonomy (NCBI): domain Bacteria; kingdom Pseudomonadati; phylum Pseudomonadota; class Gammaproteobacteria; order Pseudomonadales; family Pseudomonadaceae; genus Pseudomonas; species Pseudomonas syringae. The sequence continues at coordinate 1,921,700 of NZ_AYTM02000002.1, read as the reverse complement.
CACATACACCTCGATGCCGTTTTCCATCAGCTTGTTGTACAGCTCGGTCTGCCCGGTGAATACCCGCGGCGGTTCGACATTGAGCTGCTTGACGGTGTCGCCTTCGTAGTAGGTCGCAGGGATCGGCTTTTTCAGGGCCATCAGCTCATCGACGTAACCCTTGAGCTCCTGAAGCGTAAAGCCGGAAAACACCTGCGCGACCCACGGGTAGCAGACCATGTCGTCTATTTCGCAAAGACGATAGTAGTAACTGAACAGGCTTTCCTTGTGCTCGGCGTTGTCTTTGAAGGGGATCAGCTTCAGCGAGGGATCGAGTTTTTCGCGGGTGATCAGGCCTTTGTTTTCCATGAACGGCAGCAGCGCCTCTTCGAGGTCGAAGCGGTAGCTGGTGTTGTCCATGTCGAAGACGGCGTAATTGCCCTTGTTGGCATTCGCCGCAATCATCGCGTCGAGCGCCTTGGCGGCAGGCTCGGGCCAATGCTTCAGTTCGGTGGCCGCGATAGCCTGGCTGGCAAGCCCGAAGCAGACGGCCGCGGCCAACAGTTTTGGCACGAGTTTCATAGGCGATTTCCCCTTGTCGAAAAAACGAAGGGGCAGACCGTAACAAATTATTGTGAAGGCAAAAGTACGTCAGCGACCCGAAAAAGGCCAAATGACGCCGTTTGCCCCTTTATTTGCGACAGTGAAACCAAAAACGACACTTTTGTTGCAGTTTTTCGTCAGCGGCCGCAATTGCTCCAGAAATTGCTGATCAGACCCGTTCCCACACTTCGAAGTTGTAAGCCGGTTTGTCATCGACGGCGGCGTTTTCGGTGTTGGATACCAGCGCCCACTGCGCCGTATTGAATTCCGGAAACCACGCGTCGCCATCAGGGCTCAGCGCCACGCGAGTCAGGTACAGGCGATCTGCCTGAGGGAGGCCTTGAGCGTAAAGCTGCGCGCCGCCGATCAGCATCACCTCGTCGACACCCTGTTCCTGCGCCCACTGCTCGGCCCGCACGACGGCGGCGTCCAGCGAAGCGAAGACTTCTGCGCCTTCAAGCTGCAGGTCGGTCTGGCGGCTGACCACCAGATTGAGGCGGCCGGGTAGCGGGCGGCCCAACGAATCCCAGGTCTTGCGACCCATGATGATCGGCTTGCCGAGCGTCGTTGCCTTGAAATATTTGAAATCCCCCGGCAAATGCCAGGGCATGGAATTGTCGACGCCAATCACTCGGTTTTCACCGAGGGCGGCAATCAGGCTGAGGGGCAGATGAGTTTTCATGTCGCGAGGATATCAGAGGTCGCAGGGCAGGCGAATGAACTGACATGCGCCGTGCTCAGTCCCATGACTGCGGTTATGCTCACCGCTGAATTCAATCAAGAGACACTGTGTGACTGCACTGACCCCCCTCGATACCCTTTGGCTGACCGAAGCCGTGCGCCTGCGTGAACAGCAGGCTGGCGTGCTGGATGATCTGGAAGCCAATCGCCGTGCCCGCGCTGCCGGAGGCGACCTGACTGCGCGCATTACCCACCGCGCCCTCGGCCTGGCGCAGCGCGACGGCATGCTTGGCGCACTGCACCACTGGAAGCAGGGCGCGCGGCTGGCGTTGATTGCGCTGGCGGTGCTCTCGGTCATCAGTGGCGCGGGCCTGGCGTTCGCCGCAATGGGCGACGGGCAGGCACCGGTCAATGTGTTCTGGGCGCTGGGCAGCCTGCTGGGGCTGAACCTCGTGCTGTTGCTGACCTGGGCGCTGGGCCTGATCTTCGCCGGGCGCAGTAATACCGGGCTGGGTCGAGTGTGGTTGTGGCTGAGTGAAAAGCTCGCCCGTGATGCCCAGGCCGCGCAGCTCGCCCCGGCGCTGGTTTTGCTGCTGCAACGCCAGCGCCTGAATCGCTGGGCGCTCGGTTTGGTGGTTCACAGCCTGTGGCTGCTGGCGTTACTCACTGCGCTGGTGCTGTTGTTGATGCTGATGGCGACCCGACGCTACGGGTTTGTCTGGGAAACCACCATTCTGAGCAGCGACACGTTCGTCAGCCTTACCCAGACGCTCAGTACGATCCCGGCGTGGCTGGGGTTCAGCGTGCCGGACGAAACCATGATTCGTGCCAGCGGCAATGGCGCGTTGAGTATCGAGAACGCGCGTCAGGCCTGGGCGGCCTGGCTGGTGGGTGTGTTGCTGGTGTACGGCATCGTGCCGCGGCTGTTGCTGGCCGGGTTCTGCCTGTGGCGCTGGAAGCAGGGCAGGGCAGCGCTGCGCCTCGATCTGGATTTACCCGAATACCTTGAATTGCGTGAGCGCCTGATGCCCAGCAGCGAGCGCCTGGGTGTCAACGATGCCGAGCCTGCTGCGCTGCATCAGGTGCAGTCCGGGGCAGGAGCAACCGAAAGCAACGGCGCGCTGCTGGTGGCCATCGAGCTGGATGATCAGCAGGTCTGGCCGCCAGCGCTGCCGTCGGGTGTGGCCGATGCAGGCATTCTCGACAGCCGTGAGTCGCGCCACAAACTGCTGGAGCAACTGACCCAGTATCCGCCTGCGCGCATGGTGATCGCCTGCGACCCGCGCCGCTCGCCGGACCGTGGCAGTCTGGCGTTGATCGCCGAACTGGCACGCTGCGCCGGTGCAGCGCGCATCTGGCTGCTGCCCGCGCCTGCCGGGCAGAGGCTTGACCCTGAGCGCCTCGGCGACTGGCACGTCGCGCTGGATCAATTGCAGTTGCCGCACGCCGACAGTGCGCCTTTGAACTGGCTGGAGACAGGCCATGACTGAAGCAGACAGCGTTCGTGCGATCAGGCTGGCGGTGGTCGGTCATACCAACGTTGGCAAGACCTCGCTGCTGCGTACCCTGACGGGTGATGTCAGCTTTGGCGAAGTGTCCCATCGCCCCAGCACGACTCGCCATGTCGAGGGCGCACGCCTTTCTGTGGACGGCGAGGCGCTGGTCGAGCTGTACGACACGCCTGGCCTGGAGGACGCTATCGCGCTGCTCGATTATCTGGAGCGCCTGGACCGTCCCGGCGAGCGTCTGGACGGACCAGCGCGACTGACGCGTTTTCTGGAGGGCAGCGAGGCACGCCAGCGTTTTGAGCAAGAGGCCAAGGTCATGCGCCAGTTGCTCGACTCGGACGCGGGTCTTTATGTGATCGATGCGCGTGAGCCGGTGCTGGCCAAATACCGTGACGAGCTGGCGGTTTTGGCAAGCTGCGGCAAGCCACTGCTGCCGGTGCTGAATTTCGTCAGTGCGCAGCAGCACCGCGAGCCTGAGTGGCGCGAAGCGCTTTCACGGTTGGGCCTGCATGCGCTGGTGCGTTTCGACAGCGTGGCGCCCCCGGAAGACGGCGGCCGTCGTCTGTATGAAAGCCTGGCACTGTTGCTGGAAAGCGCGCGGCCGCGGCTCGAACGTTTGATTGATGATCAGGAAAAACAGCGCACAGCCAAACGCCACAGCGCCGCTCGCCTGATCGCCGAACTGCTGATTGATTGCGCAGCTTGCCGGCGCAGTGTCGAAACCACCGCCGACCAGGAGCAGCAGGCGGTGGAAGCGCTGCGCAAGGCGGTTCGGCAGCGCGAGCAGCAATGTGTCGAGGCGCTGCTCAAGCTGTATGCGTTTCGCAAGGATGACGTGTCCAGCAGCGATTTGCCGTTGATGGACGGCCGTTGGGGCGATGACCTTTTCAACCCGGAAACCCTGAAGTTGATGGGCGTGCGCGTTGGCGGCGGTGTAGCGGCTGGTGCGGCGGCTGGAGCAGGTGTCGACCTGATGGTCGGCGGTGTGACGCTGGGTGCGGCGGCGCTGGTCGGGGCGATTGCCGGTGGTGCGTTATCCACAGCGCGCAGTTACGGAGGCCGGTTGCTCGGCAAGCTCAAGGGGCGCAGAGAACTGACCGTCGACGATGCGGTACTGCGCCTGCTCGCCCTGCGTCAGCGCCACTTGCTGCTGGCGCTGGGTGTCAGGGGCCACGCTGCCCTGCACAGCATCGAACTGACCACGCCGCAGGACAAGACCTGGCGCAAAGGCAAAATCCCCGAGCCCTTGTCACGCGCCCGCGCCCACCCGCAGTGGTCGACACTCAACCCGCAGCCCAAACCGAATCAGGCTGAGCGGCAGGAAGCGATTGATGAGCTGGCGGCTGTGGTTTTGCAGGATTGAACTGTTCCGGCGCTGAAGACCGGACGCAGAGCGTCCAGAACGGCATGCGACGCGCAGCGTCGCACGATAGTTGAAGAGCACGATAGTTGAGGTCATCGCTCCTCACGCTCCAGCGTGGCAATGCCTGTCGTGACGCTCCGCGTCACACATATGCGCCTTGACGCATCCTCCAGCACACCCGCATTCAGGCGCTTTTCAACGTGTCGCTTGCCGCTAAAACTGGGCACGGATTTTTTATTGATTGATCGTTCAATAAAAAATCTTTAGACTGGTCTCGTCTTTTCGTTACAACGATCACTGCAGACACCCGGGAGAACCGCGCCAATGCCCAAGGTCGGAATGCAACCCATCCGCCGCCAACAGTTGATCCAGGCCACGCTGACTGCGGTCGATCAGGTCGGTATGGGCGATGCCAGCATTGCGCTGATCGCGCGACTGGCAGGCGTATCAAACGGCATCATCAGTCATTATTTTCAGGACAAGAACGGCCTGATCGCCGCCACGATGCGGCATCTGATGAACGCCTTGATCCAGAACGTCCGCGAACGCCGTCAGGCGCTGACCGAAGACAGCCCCAGGGCTCACCTGCAAGTGATCATCGAAGGCAACTTCGACGCCAGTCAGGTCAGCGGCCCGGCCATGAAAACCTGGCTGGCCTTCTGGGCGACCAGCATGCATCACCCTTCGCTGCACCGATTGCAGCGTATCAACGACCACCGTTTGTATTCGAACCTGTGCTGTCAGTTCCGCCGCACCTTGCCACTGGAACAGGCACGCAGCGCCGCCCGCGGGCTGGCAGCCCTGATAGACGGGTTGTGGCTGAGAGGCGCGCTGTCAGGCGATGCATTCGACACCGAGCAAGCGCAACGGATCGCTTACGAGTACATGGACTTTCAATTGGCGAAATCGGCGAGCTGACGCTTTCGAAGCGCCTCACCGAACGACTGTATAAGCCCGTGCCGAACCACCCCGGCACACTGAAAACAGTCATCGTCCCCCACTGAATTTGCGAGGACTTTATGGCCCGTTTTGAACTGCAGAAACTCTACATCGATGGCGGTTATGTCGATGCCAGCAACCCTGAAACTTTCGACGCCATCAATCCGGCGAACGGCGAAGTCCTGGCGCAGATCCAGCGTGCAGGCAAGGACGATGTCGAGCGCGCCGTCGTCGCGGCCGAAAAGGGTCAGAAAATCTGGGCCGCCATGACTGCGGTCGAGCGTTCGCGCATCCTGCGCCGTGCCGTCGACATCCTGCGTGAGCGCAACGATGAACTGGCTGCTCTGGAAACGCTGGACACCGGCAAGGCCATCTCCGAAACCCGCTACGTGGATATCGTGACCGGCGCCGACGTGCTGGAATACTACGCAGGTCTGGTGCCCGCCATCGAAGGCGAGCAGATCCCGTTGCGCGATTCTTCCTTCGTGTACACCCGTCGCGAGCCGCTGGGTGTGGTAGCCGGTATCGGCGCCTGGAACTACCCGATCCAGATCGCACTGTGGAAATCCGCCCCGGCACTGGCGGCAGGCAATGCGATGATCTTCAAGCCGAGTGAAGTCACTTCGCTGACCACCCTGAAGCTGGCAGAAATCTACACCGAAGCAGGCGTACCGAACGGCGTATTCAACGTGCTGACCGGCAGCGGCCGTGAAGTCGGCACCTGGATCACCGAGCACCCGCGCATCGAGAAAGTCTCCTTCACCGGCGGCACCGACACCGGCAAGAAAGTCATGGCCAGCGCCTCGAGCTCGTCGCTCAAGGAAGTGACCATGGAGCTGGGCGGCAAGTCACCGCTGATCGTGTTTGATGACGCCGATCTGGACCGCGCCGCTGACATCGCGATGATGGCCAACTTCTACAGTTCCGGCCAGGTCTGCACCAACGGCACCCGCGTGTTCGTGCCGAACGCCCTGAAGGCCGAGTTCGAAGCGAAAATCCTCGAGCGTGTGAAGCGCATCCGCGCTGGCAACCCGGAAGACGAAAACATCAATTTCGGCCCGCTGGTCAGCTTCGAGCACATGGAAAGCGTGCTGGGCTATATCGCCAAGGGCAAAGAGCAGGGCGCACGTCTGTTGTGCGGCGGCGATCGCCTGACTGGCGGTGTGTTCGACAAGGGCGCGTTCGTTGCGCCGACCGTGTTCACCGACTGCACCGACGAGATGACCATCGTGCGTGAAGAAATCTTCGGCCCGGTGATGAGCATCCTCGGTTACGACACCGAAGATGAAGTGGTGCGCCGCGCCAACGACACCGACTTCGGTCTGGCCGCTGGCATCGTGACCCGCGACCTGAACCGCGCCCACCGCGTGATTCATCTGCTGGAAGCCGGTATCTGCTGGATCAACGCCTGGGGCGAGTCGGCGGCACAAATGCCGGTCGGCGGTTACAAACAGTCGGGCGTTGGTCGTGAGAACGGCATCAGCTCGCTGGCCCAGTACACGCGCATCAAGTCGGTACAGATCGAGCTGGGCGATTACGCCTCGGTTTTCTAAACACGTTTTCAGTGGCACGCGGCAGGCCTCAAGCAGACGCACTCAAAAGCTGCCTGCCGCACCCCATTTTCACGAGTATCGCCTGGCTGCTTCTGCTTGCGGCCAAGGCTTGAAACTCGCAGCTCTATGAGGGAGCCTCTATGACAACTCAATCCGAATACGACTACATCATCATTGGTGCCGGCTCGGCCGGTAACACCCTGGCAGCCCGTCTCACCGAAGACGCAGGCGTCACTGTTCTGCTGCTCGAAGCCGGTGGTCCAGACTACCGTCTGGATTTCCGTACCCAGATGCCTGCCGCCCTGGCATTCCCGCTGCAGGGCCGTCGCTACAACTGGGCCTACGAGACCGAGCCAGAGCCGCACATGAACAACCGCCGGATGGAATGCGGTCGTGGTAAAGGCCTGGGCGGCTCATCGCTGATCAACGGCATGTGCTATATCCGCGGCAACGCGATGGACTACGATGGCTGGGCCAAGGAGCCGGGTCTCGAAGACTGGAGCTACCTCGATTGCCTGCCGTACTTCCGCAAGGCGGAAACCCGCGACATCGGCCCGAATGACTACCACGGTGGTGAAGGTCCGGTCAGCGTGGCCACACCCAAGGCGGGCAACAATCCGCTGTTCCACGCGATGGTCGAGGCAGGCGTACAAGCCGGTTTCCCGCGCACTGACGACCTCAACGGTTACCAGCAGGAAGGTTTTGGTCCAATGGACCGCACCGTGACGCCTAATGGCCGTCGCGCCAGTACCGCCCGTGGTTATCTGGACGAGGCCAAGAAGCGCTCGACCCTGACTATCGTCACTCACGCGCTGACCGATCGCATCCTGTTCGAAGGCAAGCGTGCCGTCGGCGTGGCGTACCTGGTGGGCGACAGCGACACGCGCATCCAGGCCCGTGCCCGCAAGGAAGTGCTGCTGTGTGGCGGCGCAATCGCTTCGCCACAGATTCTCCAGCGTTCCGGCGTCGGCCCGGCCGAAGTGCTGAACAAGCTGGATATTCCGGTGGTTCATGACCTGCCGGGCGTTGGCCAGAACCTTCAGGATCACCTGGAGATGTACCTGCAGTACGCCTGCACCCAGCCGGTGTCGCTGTATCCTTCGCTGAAGTGGTGGAACCAGCCTGCTATCGGTGCCGAGTGGATGTTCCTCGGTACAGGTATCGGTGCGAGCAACCAGTTTGAAGCCGGTGGTTTCATTCGCTCCAGTGAAGCGTTCGAATGGCCGAACATTCAGTACCACTTCCTGCCGGTCGCGATTAACTACAACGGCACCAAGGGCGTTCAGGAACACGGTTTCCAGGCTCACGTCGGCTCCATGCGTTCGCCGAGCCGTGGTCGTGTGCAGGTCAAATCCAAAGACCCGCGCGAGTACCCGAGCATCCTGTTCAACTACATGGCCAGCGAGCAGGACTGGCAGGAGTTCCGCGACGGCATCCGCCTGACTCGCGAGATCATGCAGCAACCGGCACTGGACCCGTACCGTGGCCGCGAAATCAGCCCCGGCATCGACGTGCAGTCCGACGAGGCGCTGGATCAGTTCGTGCGTGAGCATGCCGAAACGGCTTATCACCCGTCCTGCTCGTGCAAGATGGGCACCGACGAGATGGCGGTTGTCGATGGACAGGGTCGCGTGCATGGCCTGCAAAGCCTGCGTGTGGTCGATGCCTCGATCATGCCGATCATCACCACCGGTAACCTGAATGCACCGACGATCATGATCGCCGAGAAAATCGCCGACAAGATTCGTGGTCGCCAGCCTCTGCCACGCAGCACGGCCGACTACTTCGTAGCAGGCGACAAGCCGGCACGCGGCAAGCCGCTGCGCGAGATCAGCCACCAGGCCTGATCTAACGCCCAGGCGTCCTTCCGGGACGCCTTTGATTGTGCATGCTCCAGCGTGGAATGTATTTCACACTGGAGCATTGGCACGATAGTTACGAGATTCTCGTTCCTCACGCTCCAGCAATGCATTTTCCTACGCTCCGCGTCGCAATGGGCGCGGAGCATAGTTACGAGCGCCGACTCGATTCAGACCCTCCTCCCGACAGACGCGAATTGCCACTACCCCTCCGCTCTGCCACAATCGCGAATGATTCTCTTTAGTTAGAACTTTCTCATCGAGGCCATTCGTGTCGTCAGTCCCAAGCACTCATAGCGAGATCGTTGGTGCGCTGTATCGCGATCATCGCGGCTGGCTGCTGGCCTGGCTCAGACGCAATGTCGCCTGCCCGCAACGTGCTCAGGATTTGAGTCAGGACACGTTCTTGCGTTTGCTGGGGCGCCATGAATTGCTTGCGCCCAGAGAGCCGCGTGCTTTCCTGGCAACCGTCGCCAAAGGGTTGATGTTCGATCACTTCAGGCGCGCTGCGCTGGAGCAGGCCTATCTCGGGGAACTGATGCTGGTGCCTGAGGCCGAGCAGCCCTCTCCGGAAAAGCAGATTCTTATTCTGGAAGACCTCAAGGCCATCGACCGCATGCTCGGCACGCTGTCCAGCAAGGCGCGGGCGGCCTTTCTGTACAGTCGCCTCGACGGCATGAGTCACGCCGAGATTGCCGAGAAGCTGGGCGTTTCGGTCTCGCGCGTCAGGCAGTACCTGGCTCAGGCCATGCGGCAGTGCTACGTGGCGCTCTACGGTGAGCCGACGTGAACACCAGACCGGTCTCTGCCCGTGTGCTCGATGCGGCCATCGAGTGGCAGTTGACCATGGACAGCAACGGCGGCAATGACGCCGAGCTGGCGCGCTGGCTGGCCGCCGACGAAGAGCATGCCCGGGCCTGGAGCCAGTTGGGCATGGTCAATCAGCGCTTTGCTTTGCCCGCAGGTCCGGCACGCAAGGCGTTGCAACAGTCACCGGGTGCCCTGCGACACAGTTTGCGCAAGCTCGGTGGCGGTCTGGCCGGAGTGTTCATGGCCTTGGGCCTGGCATTGTTCGTCGGCGACCGCTATCTACCGATAGATTACTGGCTTGCCGACCAGCGCACTGCCACCGGTGAACAGCGCGACGTGCGTCTGGCGGACAACACCCTGATTCGTCTGAACACCCACAGCGCAATCGATGTGCGCTTCGATGCGCAGCAACGTCGGGTCATTCTGCAGGACGGTGAAATACTGGTGCAGACCGGCGATCATGACGACCCGCGGCCCTTCATCGTCGAGACGGCGGATGGAAAGATGCGCGCCCTGGGAACGCGTTTTCTGGTCCGGCGTGAGTCTGATGGAACCCTGCTCAGCGTGTTGCAATCGGCGGTTGTCGCCCACCCGCGCAATGCTCCCGGTGAACAGGTTCTGCGCGAAGGCCAACAGGTGCTGCTGAGCCGCAACGGACTTGGCCCGTTGCTTGGCATGCCTTCCGGCGCCGATGCCTGGACGCACGGCATGCTGGTGGTGGACAACGCGCGGCTGGCGGACATGCTCGCTGAACTGGGGCGCTACCGGACAGGACATCTGGGCGTCGATCCGAAGGTGGCTGATCTGCGGGTGACCGGCACCTTCCCGTTGAATGACACAGACCTGGCGCTCACGGCGCTGCTGCCGACCTTGCCTGTGCAGATAGAACAACACACAGCGTGGTGGGTGTCCGTGCTGCCCAGGGATCAACAGCCCGGTAATCCTCCGGCAAAACTCTGAAACATACCTGTTCATGCAGACAGCGTATCGCCCTGACACTTTTTCGGTTTCGAGCGGCTTAGTCTTACAAGTCATTTCGGGGACGCGCTCAGCGCTGCGTCTCTTCGTCTGTGGATAAACCATGAAAAGCCAAACCGTGCGCCGCTGGTCCATCGTGCATACCTGGAGCAGCCTGATTTGCACCCTGTTCCTGTTGATGCTGGCTGTCACCGGCCTGCCGCTGATCTTTCATCATGAAATCGATCATCTGCTCGGCGACGCTCCGCATTACAAAGAGATGCCTGCCGATACGCCACGCCTGGACCTGGAGCAACTGGCCAGGGCTGCCGAAGCGCATCGCCCCGGCGAGGTGATGCAGTATTTTGGCTGGGACGACGAAGACCCCAATGGCGTAATGGCAATCACCGCTGCAACCGCCGGCACCGAGCCCAACTCGTCGCACACCTTCGCCCTCGATGCGCGCACCGGTGAGGCACTGGAGATGCCTTCTGCCAACGGCGGCTTCATGATGGTCATGCTGCGTCTGCATGTAGACCTGTACGCCAACCTGCCCGGCAAACTGTTGCTGGCGTTCATGGGCTTGCTGTTTGTGGTGGCGATCGTTTCCGGGACCGTGTTGTATGCGCCGTTCATGCGCAAGCTGGAGTTCGGCCAGGTGCGGGTCAATAAATCCAGGCGTACGCGTTGGCTGGACCTGCACAACCTGATCGGCGTAGTGACACTGACCTGGGCGCTGGTGGTCGGCGTGACCGGGGTGATCAGCGCCTGTGCCGATCTGCTGATTGCCTCCTGGCGCAATGACGAGCTGGCCACCATGATCGCTCCTTACAAAGACGCGCCGCCATTGAGCCAGCGCGCCCCGGCGACACGATTGCTGGAGATTGCCGAATCCGCTGCGCCCGGCATGCAGGCCGATTTCATTGCCTTCCCCGGCACGCGCTTCTCCAGCGAGCATCATTACGCGGTGTTCCTCAAAGGCAATACGCACCTGACTGCGCACCTCGCCACCCCGGTGCTGATCGACGCCCGGACCCTGCAAGTCACCGCCGTGGTCGAACGTCCCTGGTACATGGACGCACTGGGCATGTCGCAACCTCTGCATTTCGGTGATTACGGCGGCATGCCTATGAAGATTCTCTGGGCCGTGCTGGACGTGCTGACCATCATCGTGCTCGGCAGCGGCGTTTATCTGTGGTGGGTAAGGCGTCGTGCCGCGCGCTCGGTGAGCACTGTTCAGGCTCAGGTGGCGCAATGAGCTCCAGGCCATCGCGATTCTGGAAGACCTTTGCGATACCCACCGTGATAGCGCTGCTTATCGGCGTCGGCTTGTTCGCCGCGCTGCTGGGTGACGGCTGGTGGGATACGCTGGCGTGGCTGGGCATGGGGACGGCAGCCCTGTTGAGTATCAAGGGCTTGCTGGTGCGGCGGGGCTGATTGAAACGCTGATTGCAGACGCGTCACAGGCTGACTAGTCTAGGATCCTGTCTCATTCGAGGAATACCCATGTCAGCGCCCACGATGACGTTGTACTTCAACGCGGCTTCACCCTTCGCCCGCAAGGTGATGGTGATGCTGCATGAAACGGCTCAGCTCGATCGCGTCGAGTTACAGACCACAGTACTGACACCGGTCAGCCCGTCTGCCGAGCTCAACGAAGACAACCCGGCCGGCAAGCTTCCCGCGTTAAGGCTGGCCGACGGTAATGTCATTCATGACAGCCGGGTGATTCTTGATTATCTCGACCATCAGCACGTTGGCCTGCCACTGATCCCCCGGGAAGGCTCGGCCCGCTGGAGGCGCCTGACCCTGGCTTCGCTGGCCGATGCGTTGCTGGATGCGGCGGTGCTGATCCGCTACGAAACCGCCTTGCGTCCGCAGGAAAAACACTGGGACCAGTGGCTGGACAACCAGCAGCAGAAGATTGAACGCTCGCTGCATTACTTCGAAAGCGACGCGATCACCGAGCTCAGCACTTGCTTCGATGTCGCATCGATCAGCGTTGCCGTTGCACTTGGATATCTGGATTTTCGCCAGCCGGATCTCAACTGGCGCAGTACTTATCCGCGACTGTCCGCCTGGTACCTGGACGTCAGTCAACGGCCATCGATGATCGCGACCCAGCCGCCGGTTTGAGTCAATCTGCGCCGCGCCCTATGTTCAGGATAGGACGCAGAGCGTCCTGAACGGCATACCCACGCGGAGCATGGGCACGATGGTGTTCTTACGGTCACCTATCGTTCCTCACTCCAGCGTGGGAATGCCGTGGGTGACGCTCTGCGTCACAGATCTGCGGAGCGTCGTATGATCGCTGGGACTCTGAACAACCTCAGCAATCAGGCTCGTCAGCGGTGTAGCGACGGGCCGGATTGACCGCGGCGTCGAATTCACGCAGTGCCTTGGCACCGATCAACAGCGGGAAGTTGAAGTGGCTGCGGTCCACCAGATTGACCTCGACCGTGCGCTTCTTGTCGCCCAGGCACAGTTCCAGGTCAACGACAGGACGCTTGGCAGGGTTGATGCCTTCGTCATCATCGTCATCACCTTCGGCGCGTCCCTTGATCTTGCTGATCCGCGAGACCTTGTGCTCATACACCTTGTCGTCCGCACCCTTGGTTGCCAGGCGGAAACGTACCCAGTCATCACCATCGCGCTTGAACAACTCGATGTCCTTTGCCGACAGCGAGGCGGTCAGTGCGCCGGTGTCCATCTTGGCCTTGAAGGTCTGGCCTATTTCCGCAACCTTGATGTTCTCGTAGCGACCATACAACGTCGGTTCAGCAGCCATGACCGGCAGGGCCAGCAAAGACAATAGCGCCAGGATCGGTTTCACGTGAGAGGTTCCTCGCAATAGTCAGCGCCTGATTGGCGCCCGGGTTTAGACAGCGAACCTGCTGTAGGTTCGTCAGGATAAATATGACGTCAGCATAAAGGCCGAGACGTGAAACATTTGTAAGCACCTGTGTAATTGGCGTAAAACGCGTGGGTCTTTATTATTGCCGCCCCTGAACCTTCAAGAGTCCGTTATGCGCCGTCTGCTCACCGGCTGTTTTGTTGCCTTGCTGTTACTGATCAATACGCTGGTGCTGATCGGTCCGCTATTGGTTTTTGCGCTGCTCAAGCTGCTGTTCAGAGGCCGGATGCGCGATCGCTGTTCGGCTGCGGTGATGTGGATCGCCGAAACCTGGGCCGAGATCGACAAGGTCATCTTCGCCACCTGCATACCGACGCAGTGGGACATTCGTGGCGATGAAGGGCTGCGTGGTGACACCTCCTACCTGGTCATCAGCAATCATCAGTCGTGGGTGGATATTCCCGCGCTGGTCCAGGCACTCAACCGGCGCACACCGTTCTTCAAGTTCTTCCTGAAAAAAGAACTGATCTGGGTACCGTTGCTGGGCCTCGCGTGGTGGGGGCTGGACTACCCGTTCATGAAGCGCTACAGCAAGGCGTTCCTGGCGAAGCATCCGCAGCTCAAGGGCAAGGACCTGGAAATCACCAAGGCCGCCTGTGAGCTGTTCAAGCGCCAGCCGGTGACCATCGTCAATTACCTGGAAGGCACGCGCTTCACCGCGGCCAAACATGCGGCCCAGGGCTCGCCGTATACCCATCTGCTCAAACCCAAGGCCGGCGGCGTTGCCTTCGTGCTGGCGGCAATGGGCGAGCAACTCGATGCCATCCTGGACGTCACGGTCGTGTATCCCGAATCAGGCATTCCCGGTTTCTGGGACATGCTCTGCGGCCGGGTTTCCAACGTGATCGTCGACATCCGGACCCGCGAGCTGGACCCGGCGCTGTGGCAGGGCGATTACGAAAACGACCCTGTGTTTCGCGAGAAAGTGCAGGGTTGGGTCAATCAGCTCTGGGTCGAGAAAGATGCACGCATTGCGGCGTTGCGGCTGGAGTTGCCTGGGCACTGACAGTTCTGACAGGTAGACGAGGCGAAACTGGCGGGTGAGACTGGCCTTTAATATTGCCGGAATCCGCTCTCATGTCATCGCCCGACGTTTCGCTGATCGGCTCATACCGTTACGACGCACTGGACCGACTGGCAAGCCTGGCCCCTGCGCCGCCATGCGTTTGTCTAAAGGGCATGCTATCCCTGCAAACATCCGCACTGGGCGTACCCGGTTTTACAGGGCAGACGATTGATCCGATCACTGGATATTACTTGCTCGGCAATTACCTGAAGACCGCAGCACCGCCATGGTTGGCGCGGCCTTCAATTCAGCGGGTGCGTTGATCTCAGGCGCTATGCAAAAAAAGCAGTACAAAAGCGGAGATATATTGAGGGCGGCTACGCGTATAAGGTCCGGTTCAGCTCCCGGCACCCCATAACCCACTCAAACTCTGCAACGCCGAACCGCTGGCACCTTGCTGCCCCAGGTACTGCAGAATCAGCGGGGCAAACTGGCTGACCATTGTGCTGTCCATGCCCAACGCCTTGAAGGCGTTATTCACATCACCCATGCTCTGCACGTTGCCCAGCGCGCTGTTGAGCATCGAGCTATTGCCCGATTTGCCGCCCAGCAGGCTGCCCAGCCCGTTGGCGCCGCCCAGGCTTTCCAGCGCGGACGTTCCGGACATTTGCTCCAGTCCCGGAACCGATTTGGCCAACTGCGAATAATCGGTGCTGGTCAGTTTGTTTTTCGCCAGCCCCAGCAATGCGCCCGTCCCGCCAACCGCCTGTTCCGGGGTGACATTGAGCTGCGTACCGAGGGTATTGAGCAGCCCCGCGACTTCGGGTGCCGCCGTGGCTTTCTGATTGCCATTGGTGGCATTGGAGACCGCGTTCGCGGCGTCATTCAGATTGAAGGCGAATGCAGGGCTTGCACCCACCGCCATCAACGTTGCCAAAGCCATTGCGCGTGCAGTTTTCATTGCGTCACCTTTATCGAACCGGAACCGCCCGTGAGTGGGCGATGAAGCAGAGGGTTTGACTGGAGGAACAGAAGCTTGTTCCCGGTGTGCCCGGCGTTGTCATAGAACATCTATGTATTACCCGGCTTTTTCCGCGAAACAGCATGGTGTCGGTCATTTGGAATGCACGGAGCATCAGCAATGACCGACACCTACACCGCATCACTTCCTTCCATATCAGCTGCCGGCCGGGAAAGTCTTCAGCACATGCTGACAACTGAGGGTAGCGAGCAGCTGGCCGCCATTCTCCAACGGCCCCGGCCTGAAGGTTTCACGCTTCTGGACGAGATCCAGGTACTCGGAGCAGCCAGCTCGTTCGGGCGATGGGCCGACGACATCGAACTCCTGAATACCCTGAAATCAGTGCTGTTTGACGATGAGCTTAACGCGCTTGGCGACAGCACCGAACGTGTTGCCCGTTCCGTCGATTCGCCAGTATCGGATGCGGGCCCCGAGCACGAACTGGCCAAGGCGGTGTTCGATATTGCGCAGAGTCATCAGCGCGAGTCCCATTCGCCGAGCGTCCGAGCCGAGCGCATCGATCGCGCCCGGGGCGATTACCCCAGGTTGCTGAATACGCTGCGCGCACGCCTGCGGGACGTGAAGACCGGCACCTGTATGACCAACAGCGTGTTCATGGCCGTAGCTGACGACTCGCCGCTGTTTGCCGGCGTCGCTTTTGGCAGTTCGATATTGCAGCAGTTCAAGACGTTGCTGCGGGTTATCGCCCGCGTGGATCCGGCTGGCGATATCGATGAAGATCTGTTGCCCGGGGTACGCCGTAAAGACCTGCGCTACGTTCTTGATCTGGTCGACAAGACTCAGATGGATTTCAGACAGCCTTTCACCTGTGTGCTGCATGTCAGGATGAATGAAGGCAGGCCGGTTCACTTGCTGCAACTGCAGGGCGTCTCCAGAGGGCGGCAACCTGCGTATGCCACGCTGTCAGACCTGCACCTGCGGGTCATCCGTTTCACGGACAGCCTGACCCCGTTGGCGCCGCATCTGGAGTCGGCGGATGCCAGGTGCATTCTGGCCATTCGCGACGATCAAGCCGTTTCACTGCATGGTCTGCTCGATTACTACGGTGTCGACATTCCCTTGGCTGCCACACGAGACGATCTGCTGCAGGTGATCACTGCGCTGTTGCCCGGAGAGCGCGAAGCCCATCTCGCGATGCTTGCGCGCGCGTTGCCTTTCACCCTCGCAGAACACCAGCATTTTATGCTCGATACGTCGCAGGTCTACACCTTTCGGCAGCACAAGGTCCAGGCGCATGGAACTGACGATTACGGTGTCATCGACCTTGAGCTGGAGAAGGAGATGCGGTGGCATCTTGATCGATGTCGCACTTTGCTGAACAGCTACCGGCATTTCGGTGCATCGCTGCAAGACAACGAAAACGCGCTGCTGGCAATGTTCCAGCAAGCCGGTGGCATCACCCTGAAACTGGTTGTCTACGACAGCGACGGCCACCACGATGTCTACCGCGAGCAGCACACCGTCAATCCCTGGCGCGCGAAGGATCTTGCCGGATACTTCGACGCGGCGCGCCAGGAACTGTCGTCTTACATGATCAACACCATTCGCTATGGCGAAGCCGAGGGGGCGATCAATATCGAACGGCTGATCGTGGAAGTGATCGTGCCCAATCCTGTCCAGCGTAGCCATTCGCTGAGCGATATCGACATCGAAGCCTTCGATATCCGCAGCAAAGAACCTCCGTTTCTGTACGTGGATCCCCTTGCGCTTGGGGCTTATGACGTCATCAGGTCGCGGTTCGTGGAACTGACCGAGGAGTTGCGCGAGGTGCAATGGGACGTCGGCCACTCGGTGACATTGCAGCGCGCGGTCCGTTATCTGCTGGCCCATTACCAGGAGGACCTGCCGGCTTTGCCGCACGCGCAGCGTCAGGCGGCCTATGCGCGGCGCTTGAATGACGCAGTCAACACCTACTACAGAGTGATTGCGCAGAACCTCGAGGATCAACAGCGACTGCAAGTCGTTCTGCAGCCTACCCAGCCGGAGTTCGTGGCGCGTGAACTGTGTCGTTATCTGGGGCTGAACGAATCCTGTTGGCCGGTGATTGCGCGGTCTTCGTTCGATATCAGCTACCAGGCCGGCTGGATCAATACCGGCACGTTTTTCAAGCATGAAGAGTCGGCCGGTTATCGAACACTGCTGAGTGTGGTGTATGACGAAGACCTGCGCCGCGAGCTGGCGCTTGCCGACAATCGTGATGAACGGCTCGGGCGACTGGCTCAGGCGCTCGCCGATAAAACCCGTTACACAGCAAGTCTGGACGCCCTGCAAGCGAAGCTGACCGGCTTATTCGACGCGAACATTGCCTTCGTCAACAACGGCCAGCTGCCTGCTCGACTGACCGCGCCACAGGCAGCGTTCAAACTTGAGGCCGAGAATTACGCGATCCGGGCGACCGAAACCTACCGGGCGCTGGAGGCCGAGCGGCTCGTGCTGGTTTCAGGTACGGCCGCCTTGCGCCTGCAGACTCTGGAAGGGACTGCGCTGTCGGACAGTGACAGACCGGTTCATTGCATCGAGTTATTGAACGCCGACGAGAAGGTCCGGCTTGAAGCCAGTGCTCTGGCGTTCAGGCAGATGTTGAGCGCCCGGGCGAACGACGATGACATTCAGAACATGTCGACCAGCGCACAGCATGTGCTGCAACTGGTGCATCAGGTCGGCGGACTGATTCCTGTGCTGGGCAACTTCATCAACCTGGGATTCGATATTTACGACGGCAATGATGAAGGCATCGCGATGGATGCAGTCAACATCATTGCCGAGTTGGTGCTGTGCAAAATGCGCACGGTCCCTCCCAGGGTGCTGGGTGTACTGATGCTGCAAGGCACCAATATCTGGACGATGAGCCAGCAGGTCCAGGCCCTCGGCGAGTCGATCAAGGCCAACGACTACGAGGAGTCTGTGAAGAACTTCGGCTTTATGCTGGTCGGTCTGCATTCGGCGCTGCATTGCGGCATATCAGCGGTGAAGGGGCTCCGGTCCGCGAGACCGCATGATCAACCGACCGTCAGCCAGCACGCCGTGTCTGACCGGTCTGATCTGACCGAAACGGTTCGACACCCTGAGCACAGCGATGCCATCGAGGGCGAACACCTCGCGCGGCGTCGGCCGTCCACAAGCAGCTCTCACTGGCGGGTTTCCGAGGATGGGCAGATATCCGAGCGGCCGACGGGCAGAAAGGTCACGCGCCTCGACTGGAACGGCAACGCGATGGTCGAAGGTGGCGCTCGGGCGGTGCTGCTGGGTGGCATCAGCGAGAAGATCTACATGCTCAACGGCTTTGCCTGCCGGGCGGTCAGCGGGGTGGCAGGAACGGAATTGCGACCTCTGCATGCGCTGGACCTGGAAGCAGGGCAATGGCGCAGGCATCCGCAGTCAACGGTCGACGCCCCGCAGCTTTCACGTTTTGCCCACACCGAAGATTTTCCGCTTGGCTTCAGCGGTCGCCCGGAACGTTTTCTGGCTCCCGCTAACACGGTCAGCTGGTATGACAACTGCGTGGCGACGCTTGAAACAGTCTCCGTGCGGGTCATCGACGCAGATAGCAGGGTAAGCCAGCAGACCATGGCGCTTGGTGTGATCGAGCACAAATACGTCACCGAGCGTAATGGTCATGTCGAAGTACTCGAACATGCGGGCACCGATGTCGAGACGACCGCCTTCATTCGCGCTGACGGCAGCCGCATGGAAGTCGCCAGAATGTTGCCTGCCATACCGGCCTACAAGCCTGAAATCCAGGCAGAGATCGTCGCGGCTCAAGGCATGTTCGTGACCGTCCGGCTAAGCGACACGCTGCAAGGTCTGGTCGGCAGAAAGACCGTGGCGGGTGTCCTGGCGACGCTCAGTGATGGCAGCGGACAGGAACTGGTGATCGAAGCGGATCGCGGTGTTCACTACCGCGGCACTGTGCCCATCGAGAACTTCCTGGCGCTGGCGCCGGGCGAGACGTTGCACGACCAGCCACCTGTTGCTCTGACTTTGCAGAAAATCAGTCCGAAAGCAGATCCCAAGCGAGCGTTGCCCCACCTGTGGCGCGACCAGTCGGATTATCGCAACGGGATTGCCCATGATGACTTTGCGCTGGAGCTGTTCTACGGTTCGAAGGCAGCGAACGAAGCCTACGCACGCAACCCTCAGTGGGTTGCCAGGAACATCGACGCTGTGGCCAAAATCAAATCGCGGCTGCCCTCGTCCATTACCACGGTGGAAAATCCCTTTTATGTACTCGATACCCCCGCGGAACTGGCCATTCTTTTTGCTGCGCGTAACCAGGCGGCGCTGGCCAACACCTTGCTGGGCCATACCATTGAGTGGGGGGCGGCATCGAGATCTCGGGAGTTGAGCCTGGGGGAAAATATCCTCAAACAGCTTCGTTTGAACGAGCCGCTTCTGGCTGCACAGGAAAACATTCCGCCGCTCGCCAGCGAGCGGAGCGGCTTCGTCAGTCAGCTTCAGGAGAAGCTGGCCCGGAACAACCTGATGATGGCAGAAGTCAGCCTGAAGTCAGGCGAGAAAGCCTGGTTCGCCCATTCGCCTGCCAGGCATCTCGGCATGCTGGCGGGGCATCTCCACGACGAGTTTTACCTGAGTCATTCGGGGTCTGTCATCGATGATATCGAAGCCTGTTTTACCGACCCGTCGAGAATCGAAAGTATCGCGGTGCTGTCCCTTGATGATGTCTCGGAAACCGATGCGCGACGCATTTTTCTCTCCTCGCAGCGCGGCTATACCTATGAGTCGGTCACCAGCCTGGAGCAGCCGGCCGAGCATGCACATCTGAGCGGTGCGCAACTGCAACTGCACATCGACGACGCCCTTTATCCCGAGCGCACCCGAGGTGTGGGGATTGCCAGCGCGGCTGTCGACCTGACCGGTGCCGAGGCGATCAGCAGCGGGCCAAAGCGCGGCAGTTACTCGATTGAAGGGCGTGACTACATCAAGCTGGATAATGGCAGGATCTACCGGGCCGACTGGGATGAGCGCAACGGGGTGTTTCTGCTGGTGCCGCCGCAAGGCCGGTCGCGCGCCGAGACCCTGGCACTGCCCTGGGTGCGTCACATCGGCGGGCATGAGTTCACGCTGATCAACCGGCCAGCGCTCAAGGGCGGCAATGTCATCGATCAGATGATCTGCAGCATCCGCACCCGGCGGCCGGCCGGTAGTTTGGCAACCCACGAAACCCATTCCGCTCATGACACGGCGAGCGGAACGCTTCAGGTTCACCATGAAGACCTGCACATCATGAACGACGACGTTCTGGTGCCCGGCAAGCTCAATGTGCCATTGAGTCTGTTCCACTCCATCGCAGCGGATCGTGACGGTTATGTGAGGCTTGAAGCCAAGGCAGCGGTGCCTGAAAGCTGCATCTCCAGCACCGAATTTCTGGTCTCGAAATATGCCGGTGGGCAAGTCGCGTTCGATTACCGGGGCGAGAGCCTGGGCGATCCGACGCCCCTGGTGCCCAATGTCGAGGTCGTCGCCCTGCAGGATGGCCAGCCGGTGAGCCTGAATATCACGACAACAGCGCTCGATGACTGGATAAGTGCACGCGACCACTCTGACTACTTTGTCGGCGAGCAGTCATTTCCCGAGATCGGCGAAGGTATCGGTTTCATCGAGCGAGGTGGGCTGGAGGGCAGCCCGTCCTCTGACTACCCGTTTCATTTCATGTTCGTGGCCGGGAAAGTGCTGGACCAGAACGGGCAGATTACCGGCGTGCTGGCCTCGGATTTGTCCGAGCCTGCACGTGAGCCTGATCAAAATGGAGTCACGCCGCAATTGCCCGCCAGACGGAACTGGAACCTTGGTCTTTTCCCGTCAATCGACAGCATGCGCGGGTCGCCGGAACCTGACAGCAACGCCTACGTGCAGGAGCATTATTATTCGGTATGGGTGAGGGCTGTGCGGGAGTAGGGCGCGTCCCCGGCGTTTTTCGTCCTGCAGGCGGAACGGCCTAGTAGTTCTGCTAGCTGCGCGCAAGCAGGGAGTCAGCCCAGACTGGCTGCCATGGGTGACTTCAAAGGAGTGAAACCATGGCTTCGTCCGGGCAATCCGTGCTCTGCGTCTATCGCTACGACGGGTTGGATCGTCTGGCCGATTGTTCGCCTGCGGGGCAGGGCAGCACTCGCCTTTTTTATCAGAAGACACTCTTGGCTACGCAGATTCAGGGGCAGATCCAGCACACGCTTATGCGCACGGATGAGCATTTGCTGGCGTGCCTGAGCGCAGAAAATAATCAGCGCGACGGCGCGTTGTTGGCGACGGATCAACAGCATTCCGCGACCGCCGCTCAGGGGTTGGAATTTGCCTACACACCTTACGGACATCGTCATCCTTCAGGCTCCGCAAGCCTGCCGGGCTTTACTGGCCAGCGGGTTGACCCGGTGACGGGGCACTATTTGCTGGGGAATGGGTATCGGGCGTTTAACCCGGTGCTAATGCGGTTCAACAGCCCGGACAGTCTGAGCCCGTTTGGTGAGGGTGGGGTGAATGCGTATGGGTATTGTGGGGGGGATCCGGTTAATCGGGTTGATCCGAGCGGGCATATGTTCTCGCTTTTCAGGCCACTGGTGAACGTTATGCGTTTTTTCAAACCTAAACCGTTAAAAAATATGAAAATTGTCTCAGAGGGTTTAATAAGTTTTGAAGACACCGCCAACGGTGCGAAAAGAATTAATTTCTACGCGCACGGCTACAAAGTACCAATCAAAGAACATGGATATCATCAGATGAGAGCAGCGAACCAAGGCTTAGGTCCTGAGCAACTATACAACTCAGTGGTGGCGTCTGGTGTGAATTTTGATAAGTATAAGCAAATAAGGTTGGTTATGTGTTATTCAGCTACAGGGGGAGATAACTCCTTTGCGGCCTCTTTTTCGAAAATTACAAAAAAGCCTGTTAAAGGCTATATTTCAGAGGTGTTTGCCTATCCGGATCCGGAAAAAATTTCATCCATGATTGTTGGGAAGTCTGCCTCTATTCGCTGGCTGGGTAGCGGTAAAAATCGGTATGATCAAGGGCTGTTGCTTCTTAAAAGTAATATTCACGTGCCTGGCTCTTCCGAATATTCCAGCTTTAGTTATAATCCTGTTATCTATAAGCCTACTAAGCTTCGAAATAAGTAGCGTGAATGTTGTTGCGTATTGCTGCGTTGTGATAGGGGCGGGTAGCTATAGGTTACCCATACTGCAGGTGGTCAAGTTGTACCAAAAAACCAGGCAGATTAATAACAAAATTCTTCGTCACGTCCGCATCAAGCTCCACGATGGCGGGCGCTTCGGTCTGAGCGCCGGCGTGGCTGTGCCCAGCGCCTTTCGGCCTGGCACCTAGTAGTTCTGCTAGCTGGGCGCAAGCACGGAGTCAGCCCAGACTTGCTGCCATGGGTGATTTCAAAGGAATGAGACCATGGCTTCGTCCGGGCAATCCGTGCTCTGCGTCTATCGCTACGACGGGTTGGATCGTCTGGCCGATTGTTCGCCTGCGGGGCAGGGCAGCACTCGCCTTTTTTATCAGAAGACACTCTTGGCTACGCAGATTCAGGGGCAGATCCAGCACACGTTTATGCGCACGGATGAGCATTTGCTGGCGTGCCTGAGCGCAGAAAATAATCAGCGCGACGGCGCGTTGTTGGCGACGGATCAGCAGCAGTCCGTGATTGTGGCTCAGGGGGCGGCGTTTGCTTATACGCCTTACGGGCATCGTCATCCGTCAGCAGGGCCGATGAGCCTGCCTGGCTACGCTGGCCAGCGGGTTGACCCGGTGACGGGGCACTATTTGCTGGGCAATGGGTATCGGGCGTTTAACCCGGTGTTCATGAGGTTTAACAGCCCGGACAGTCTGAGCCCGTTTGGTGAGGGTGGGGTGAATGCGTATGGGTATTGTGGGGGGGATCCGGTTAATCGGGTTGATCCGAGCGGGCATTGGCCAACGGTTTTAGTGAAGTTTTTGAAAAGAGCAAGCAGTGTAAAAAAGCGTTTACTTGGTCGAAGAGGTAGCCAAGATTCTATGTCTTCCCCGTTGGTTACTTCTGCGGAGAGTTCCGGGTCCACACAGGTTGCTACTTCAACTAAGTCGGTGAGCGTACCTTTGTCTGCATCTGGTGTTATTGATGCGTCACACCTTGTTGTCCCACCACCCCGCCCTCCCAAGACAGGGCAGCTGAACGGCATTCCGCCGGCCCTTCCTCCCAAGCAAGGGCAACTGAGCGATATCACGCCGCCTGTTCCTCGTCGATATAACTACGTGGATGCGCATGGTAATGCAATAGACATTCACGGAGCTAATGAACTGCTTATTAAGCAGGTCCGAGATAATCAAGCAGTTGTTCGAAGAGATGGTCGGGTGCCGTATGTTATGGATAATGATCAAAAATATTATGAGAGGGTGGTTGGAAAACATCGGGGTGGCAATAAATCGTCCTAGAAGCCGATAGACGTGCCAAGTCGATTCCGATAAAGGCCAACCACCCAGTTGGTTAGAGGGTAGGTGGGGGCTTTTAATCATGAAGGTGATAATAAGGTGGCAGTGTTCAAGTCATACCCAACAACCCACACGGATCAATTACAAATTTCTTCGTCACGTCTGCATCAGGCTCCACGATGGCGGGCGTTTCGGTCTGAGTGCCAGCGTGACTGTGCCCAGCGCCTTTCGGCCTGGCACCTAGTAGTTCTGCTAGCTGGGCGCAAGCACGGAGTCAGCCCAGACTTGCTGCCATGGGTGATTTCAAAGGAGTGACAACATGGCTTCGTCCGGGCAGTCCGTGCTCTGTGTCTATCGCTACGATCCATTGGATCGCCTGGCCGATTGCGCGCCTGCGGGGCAGGATAGCACTCGCCTTTTTTATCAGAAGACACACCTGGCTACGCAGATTCAGGGGCAGGTCCAGCACACGCTTATGCGCACGGATGAGCATTTGCTGGCGTGCCTGAGTGCAGAAAATAATCAGCGCGACGGCGTGTTGTTGGCGACGGATCAACAGCAGTCAGTGACCGCCGCTCAGGGGTTGGAATTTGCCTACACGCCTTACGGACATCGTCATCCTTCAGGCCCCGCAAGCCTGCCGGGCTTTACCGGCCAGCGGGTTGACCCGGTGACGGGGCACTATTTGCTGGGTAACGGGTATCGGGCGTTTAACCCGGTGTTGATGAGGTTTAACAGCCCGGACAGTCTGAGCCCGTTTGGTGAGGGTGGGGTGAATGCGTATGGGTACTGTGAGGGGGATCCGGTTAATCGAGAGGATAAAAATGGACATATACCTAATATTTTTAAACCTATATTGAGAGCAGTG
This sequence comes from Pseudomonas syringae KCTC 12500, assembly GCF_000507185.2. NCBI lineage: Bacteria > Pseudomonadati > Pseudomonadota > Gammaproteobacteria > Pseudomonadales > Pseudomonadaceae > Pseudomonas > Pseudomonas syringae. The sequence goes on along the minus strand of NZ_AYTM02000002.1, from coordinate 1,897,197 downwards.
AGGGTGATTAAAAACCCGAGGCGCGTGTTGAATAATCACTATGAAAAAATAATTGCTGCCCGGAAAAATGTAGATCGTGCGAGCCAAGTCATAGCAAAGTATGATCAGAAAGGTTTGACCGTTCCCGGTGAGTTGAAAGAAGTTTACAAGGCACGGTTAGATCGACTTTCAAGCTCGGTCTATAAAGAAGATGTACCTCCGCCGAACTATTATTGGGCTATCGAAAATAAGCCCGTTCATGCGCCGGAAGCGATTCTTCCGACCTTTGAGCGGGCTATGAACAGCCTGCCAGGTAATGACTTGCTCGTTTGGCTACCTACTTATGGGAAAGATTTAAAAAATAAAACAATTAGCGAGTCTATTGAGTCTATACGTCGCTAGGGTGCAGAGTGGAATAATCCACATTGCACCCTAGGATTGATGAGGTAGATCAATGTTGCCAGTGCGAGACTAACTCCCGCCAAACAACCCATGCGGATCAATCACAAACTTCTTCGGCACGCCCGAATCGAACTCTCCATACCCCCGCGGAGCATCATCCAGACTGATCACCTCGACACCCACTATGTCGGCGATTTTGATGCGGTCCCACATGATCGCCTGCATCAACTGGCGGTTGTATTTCATGACCGGGGTCTGGCCGGTGTGGAAGCTGTGGGATTTGGCCCAGCCCAGACCGAAGCGGATGCTCAGGCTGCCCATTTTTGCGGCGGCGTCCACGGCTCCCGGGTCTTCGGTGACGTACAGGCCGGGGATGCCGATCTTGCCTGCGACGCGCACTACGCCCATCAACGAGTTGAGAACGGTGGCGGGTGCTTCGGCCTGAGCGCCAGCATGACCGTGACCGCGTGCTTCGAAGCCTACGGCGTCGATGGCGCAATCCACTTCAGGCTCGCCGAGCAAGGCAGCGATCTGTTCGTGCAAGGGAGTGTCCTGGGAAAGGTCGGCAATTTCGAAGCCCTGGGCCTTGGCATGAACCAGACGCGTCGGGTTCACGTCGCCGACGATCACCACGGCAGCGCCCAGCAAGCGTGCTGACGCCGCCGCAGCCAGGCCGACCGGGCCGGCGCCTGCAACATAAACCGTGCTGCCAGGGCCAACCCCGGCAGTCACTGCGCCGTGGTAGCCGGTGGGCAGGATGTCGGACAGGCAGGTCAGGTCGCGAATTTTCTCCATCGCCGCGTCGCGGTCCGGGAGTTTGAGCAGGTTGAAGTCCGCGTAAGGCACCAGCACGTATTCAGCCTGGCCGCCAACCCAGTCACCCATGTCGACATAGCCATAGGCACCACCGGGACGCGCCGGATTGACCGTCAGGCAGACGCCGGTGTTCTGTTCCTTGCAACTGCGGCAGCGACCGCACGCCACGTTGAATGGCACAGAAACCAGATCACCGACTTTCAGATGTTCCACGTCACGACCGGCTTCCAGCACCTCGCCAGTGATTTCATGACCGAGCACCAGCCCGGTTTGCGCCGTGGTGCGGCCGCGTACCATGTGCTGGTCGGAGCCGCAGATGTTGGTGGAGACCACGCGCAGAATCACGCCGTGTTCGATGCGCTTGCCGCGTGGATCTTCCATTTTCGGGAAAGGAATTGATTGCACTTCGACCTTGCCAGCGCCGAGATACACTACACCGCGATTACCAGACATACATGTCACCTCGCTTTTATTGTGGTGAAACAGATTTAGAGCAGAGAAGAACAGTTGCAAGCTTCAAGCGGCAAGAAATACGGATCGCTTGCAGCTTGCAGCTTGCAGCTTGCGCCTATAAAACCACCGTCCTGTTGGCGTTGAGGAACACCCGCCGTTCGATGTGATAACCCACCGCGCGGGCCAGTGTCAGTCCTTCGATGTCTCGACCCTTGGCGATCAGGTCTTCGGGATAGTGGCTGTGATCGACCACTTCCACGCCCTGGGCAATGATCGGACCTTCGTCCAGATCGTTGTTAATGTAATGCGCCGTGGCACCGACCAGCTTCACCCCCTTGTTGTAAGCCTGATGGTAAGGCTTGGCGCCTTTGAAACCGGGCAGTAACGAGTGGTGGATATTGATCGCCTTGCCGTCCAGCTTGCGACACAGGTCCGGAGACAGGACCTGCATGTAGCGGGCAAGAATCACCAGTTCTGCACCAGACTCTTCGATGACCTGCCAGACTTTGGCTTCCTGCGCGGGCTTGTCGTTGGGGTCCAGTGGGAAATGGTAGTACGCAATGCCGTGCCAGCCAGCCAGTGGCTCAAGATCAGGGTGATTGGACACCACCGCGACCACGTCCATGGACAGTTGATTGATACGCTGGCGATAGAGCAGGTCATTGAGGCAGTGATCGGCTTTCGAGACCATGATCACGACTTTTGGCCGGTAGTTGGGCGCCGTGAGTTCGAAGATCATGCCGAACGTTTCGCCGCGCTCACTCAGCCCGGCCCTGAATCCCTGTTCGTCGAAAGCCTCGGGCTGACGAAACTCCACACGGATGAAGAAGCGTCCCGAGAGGCGGTCATCGAAGGAGTGGTGTTCTGTGACGTAGCAACCCAGCTCGAACAGAAAGCGCGTCACTGCGTCTACCGTGCCCAGCATGCTGGGGCAGTCGGCGGTCAAAATCCATGTGTCGGGCGCGCGGCTCATTAAATGAATGCTCCAGAGTATTCGTTATCCGCAAATCTGACTGACAGTGTCAGCCAGCATGCTCAAGCAGGACGCAGAGCGTCCGGAACTGCATTCCCACGCGGAGCGTGGGGACGATAATCACCGTATCGGCTATCGTGCCAATGCTCCAGCAGGAGTCCTCATTAAGACTGACGCTAAGGTTTCAGCCCAGGTCCCCGGCGCTTCACGCCTGAATACTCAGCCCGTACTCGGCACTCGCATCCTGCAGCCACAGCCACCAGTAATCCGAGAAGCTGCGGCGGACCAGCAGCTCCCAGGTTTCTTCACCGGTCCGGCGGATCACCAGTTGCGACTTGGCGAACACAGTGCCGACTGCCTTGCCCACCGGGAAGTTGTCCGGGTGCACGTCGTAGCTGGTTGACTTCATCAGTACCTGGCGTACCTTCGGCCCGCTCAGTTCAAGGATTGACTGCCCGCCGCTGACATTGACGATCGCGATGTGCTGCCCGCTCAGTTCTTCACGCAGCTTTTGTTCTGCCGCGAACTCTTCGCCGCTCGGCACGATCAGCAGCCATTCATCCGGGCCAAGCCATTGCAGTGAGCTTTCGCCGTTGATGACCAGCATCAGCGCGGCGGGCAGCTCCATGCCCAGCGCCTTGTGTACGCCAGCGGCGAAGGCCGGATCGTGGGCATTGCCACGAATCGTCAGGTGCCCCAGCAGCTTTTTCTCGCGCAGGAAAACCCCCGGGCTGGCGCGCCCCTTGCCAATCAGGCTGTCGAGGTTTGCATGGAACAGCGGCGACTCGGCTTTGACGTCGGTGGTCGGGCGCTGCTGGTAAACGTTGGCTGTGCTCATGATTCACCTGCTTGAATTCTGTGTGCTGCGGATGATCGACTCATCGCGTGCTACTCGATGTTCTGCCGCTCGCCCTTCGGATCGAAGAACACCGAAGAAACGATCTCGGCTTCGATCACGCTGCCATCGGCCAAGGGTGCGAAGACCCGCTCGCCCATACGCGCCAGGCCGCCTTTGACCACGCCCATCGCGAACGAATAGCCCAGCGAGTTGTGCGCGTAACTGGAGGTCACGTGGCCGACCATGCTCATCGGAATCGTCTGTTTGGTATCGAACACCAGTTGCGCACCTTCCGGCAGCCATTTGGCAGGGTCCACCGGCTTGAGGCCGACCAGTTGCTTGCGCTGTTCGCGGACGCAGTCTTCGCGATTCATGCCGCGCCAGCCGATCCAGGAGAACGGTTTGGTACGGCCCACACACCAGCCCATATTCAGATCGTCGGGCGTCATCGAGCCGTCAGTATCCTGACCGACGATGATGAAACCCTTCTCTGCGCGCAGCACGTGCATGGTCTCGGTGCCGTAAGGCGTCAGGTTGTACTGCTTGCCTGCCTCGGCGATCTTTTCCAGAACGCCCATGGCGTAGTCGGCCTGAATGTTGACCTCGTAGGACAGCTCGCCGGTAAACGAGATACGGAATACCCGGGCCGGCACACCGGCGACCAGACCTTCCTTCCAGGTCATGAACGGGAAGGCTTCACGGCCCAGATCAATATCGGTGACTTCGCTGAGCAGCTTGCGGCTGTTGGGGCCGGACAGTGTCAGGGTCGCCCAGTGATCGGTCACTGAGGTGAAATACACTTTCAGGTCCGGCCATTCGGTCTGTTGATAGATTTCCAGCCATTGCAGGACACGCGCTGCGCCGCCCGTGGTGGTGGTCATCAGGAAGTGGTTGTCAGCGAGACAGGCAGTGACCCCGTCATCGAAGACCATGCCGTCTTCCTTGCACATCAGGCCATAGCGGGCCTTGCCGACGTCCAGTTTGGTCCAGGCGTTGGTGTAGATGCGGTTGAGGAACTCGCGTGCATCCGGGCCTTGAATATCGATCTTGCCCAGCGTCGAAGCGTCCAGCAGGCCAACGCTGTCGCGCACCGCCTTGCATTCGCGAGCGACGGCTGCGGGCAGGTCTTCGCCGTTTTTCGGGAAGTACCACGGCCGTTTCCATTGGCCGACGTCCTCGAACTCGGCGCCGTTTTTGACATGCCAGGCGTGCAGCGCGGTGAACCGCACGGGTTCGAAGATGTGTTTGCAATGACGCCCGGCTATCGCGCCGAAGGTCACCGGCGTGTAGTTGGGGCGGAACATAGTGGTGCCCATTTCCGGGATCGTCACGTTCAGTGAACGGGCGGCGATGGCCAGACCGTTGACGTTGCCCAGCTTGCCCTGATCGGTGCCGAAACCCAACGCGGTGTAGCGCTTGACGTGCTCGACCGACTCGAAACCCTCGCGGGTTGCCAGTTCGATGGCGGCGGCGGTGACGTCGTTCTGGAAGTCCACGAACTGCTTGGGGGCGCGTGCGGTGCCTTTTTCGTGCGGCACCTGGAACAGTGCCAGCGTCGGTTCTTCAGCACGGCTGAGGGCTTTGGGCATCACGCCTTCGACCACCTTGAAGCCCGCTTCACTGGCAGCGCGCACGCCGCCTTCGAAGCCATCGGCCAGGCTGTCAGCCAGGCTGTAGACGCCGTTGACTCCGCCTACGCAGATACGTTTCTGTGGTGCTTCGCCCGGTACGAAGCCGAGGATGTCCTCGCGCCAGACCGGCTTGCCGCCCAGGTGCGAGGCCAGATGCACGATCGGGCTGTAGCCGCCGGAGCTGGCAACCACGTCGCATTCAAGCCATTCGCCTGGGCTGGTCACGCTGTGCGTCTTGAGGTCGATGGCGGCAACGCGGGCAGCCGTCACGCGCTTGCTGCCGCGGACCTCTATGACCGCGCTGCCGGTCAGGATGCGAATGCCTTTGGCCCGCGCTTCTTCAACCAGCGGCCCGCGCGGGTTATGCCGTGCATCCGCAATCGCGACCACGTGCAGGCTGGCGTCGAGCCAGTCCAGAGCGACGCGATAAGCGTGATCGTTGTTGGTGGAAAGCACCAGTTTCTTGCCCGGCGCCACGCCATAACGACGAACGTAAGTCGATACGGCACCGGCCAGCATGTTGCCGGGCACATCGTTGTTGCCGTAGACCAGCGGACGCTCGTGAGTACCCGCGGCCAGCACCACACGTTTGGCACGTACCCGGTGCATGCGCTGGCGGACCATGCCGATCGGCGCGCGATCACCCAGGTGGTCGGTGAGGCGCTCGTGGATGGTCAGGAAATTGTGATCGTGATAGCCATTGACCGTGGCACGCGGCAGCAGGGTGACGTTGCGCAGGCTTTTCAGCTCGGCGACGACCGTCGACACCCATTCAGTGGCGGGTTTGCCGTCGAGGCTTTCACGGCTGTCGAGCAGGCTGCCGCCGAACTCTTCCTGTTCATCGGCAATGATCACTCGGGCACCGCTGCGACCTGCTGCCAGGGCAGCGGCCAGACCGGCCGGGCCCGCACCGACGATCAACACGTCGCAGTGCTGGTTCATTGCATCGTAGCTGTCCGGGTCGTTCTCGGTCGGCGAGCGACCGAGGCCTGCAGCCTTGCGGATGTACTTCTCGTAAGTCATCCAGAACGATTGCGGGTACATGAAGGTTTTGTAGTAGAAACCCGGCGGCATCAGCTTGCCGCCGACCTTGCCCAGAATGCCCATGACATCGGTATTCACGCTCGGCCAGCCGTTGGTGCTGGTCGCCACCAGTCCGGCATAGAGCGCCTGTTGCGTGGCACGCACGTTGGGGATCTGCGTCGCTTCGGTCGCGCCGATCTGCAGCACGGCATTGGGCTCTTCCGAACCCGCTGCGAAGATGCCGCGCGGGCGGGAGTATTTGAAGCTGCGGCCGATGATATCGACGCCGTTGGCGAGCAGGGCAGAGGCCAGCGAGTCACCTTCAAAGCCCTGGTAGGTCTGGCCGTTGAAGGTAAAGTTGAGCACCTTGCTGCGATTGATACGGCCGCCGTTGGGCAGGCGATGGGTCTGGCTCATACCTTGTCTCCCTGATCCGTGAACTGCGGCCTGGTACCGATCGGATAGGTCTCGAGAATCTCGTAGGTCACGGTATTACGCGTCATGTTGAAATACTGGCGGCAACCGGCGGCGTGTATCCACAGTTCGTGATGCAGGCCGCGCGGGTTATCGCGAAAGAACATGTAGTCGCCCCATTGCTCATCGGTGCAGGCACCGGGGTCCAGCGGGCGCGGGATGTGCGCCTGACCGGACGGGTGGAATTCCTCTTCGGAGCGCAGTTCGCCACAGTGAGGACAGAAGATATGCAGCATGGTCGGGTTCTCCTGTTAGTGGGCTACGGCTGCAGCGCCGTGTTCGTCGATGAGTGCGCCGTTGTGGAAACGGTCGATGGAGAACGGCTTGGCCAGCGGATGCATCTCGCCCTTGGCCAGACTGGCGGCAAATACGTTGCCCGAGCCCGGCGTGGCCTTGAAGCCGCCTGTGCCCCAGCCGCAGTTGAAGAACATGTTCGGCACCGGGGTCTTTGAAATGATCGGGCAGGCGTCCGGCGTGGTGTCGACGATACCGCCCCATTGACGATTCATGCGCACGCGGGACAGCACCGGGAACATCTCGACGATGGCCTGGACGGTGTGTTCGATCACCGGGTACGAGCCGCGCTGGCCGTAACCGACCCAACTGTCGATACCGGCGCCGATCACCAGGTCGCCCTTGTCGGACTGGCTGATGTAGCCGTGTACCGCGTTGGACATGATGACGCTGTCGATAATCGGCTTGATCGGCTCGGAAACCAGTGCCTGCAACGGGTGTGATTCGATAGGCAGACGGAAGCCTGCCAGCTTGGCCATCTGCCCGGAATTACCGGCGGTTACCACACCGACACGTTTTGCACCGATGAAGCCCTTGTTGGTTTCCACTCCGATGCACACGCCGTTTTCCTTGCGAAAGCCGATGACTTCGGTCTGCTGAATCAGGTCGACGCCCAGCGCGTCGGCCGCGCGGGCGAAGCCCCAGGCCACCGCATCGTGGCGGGCGACGCCGCCACGGCGTTGGACCGTTGCGCCGATGATCGGGTAACGGGTGTTTTTCGAGCAGTCCAGGTACGGGATTTCCTCGGCGACCTGCTGGCCGTTGAGCAATTCACCGTCCACGCCGTTAAGCCGGTTGGCGCTGACGCGGCGCTCGGAGTCGCGCATGTCCTGCAGGGTGTGGCACAGGTTGTAAACGCCGCGCTGGGAGAACATGACGTTGTAGTTAAGGTCCTGGGACAGGCCTTCCCACAGTTTCATCGCGTGTTCATAGAGGTGGGCCGACTCGTCCCACAGGTAGTTGGAGCGCACGATGGTGGTGTTGCGCGCAGTGTTGCCGCCGCCCAGCCAGCCTTTCTCGACCACGGCCACATTGGTGATGCCATGCTCCTTGGCCAGATAATAGGCCGTGGCCAGACCGTGCCCGCCGCCGCCGACGATGACCACGTCATAGACCTTTTTCGGGGTGGGCGTGCGCCACATGCGCTGCCAGTTTTCATGGTGGCTGAGGGAATGCTTGAGAAGGCCGAAGCCTGAGTAATGCTGCATGTGAGGCTACTCCTGACTCAGCGATAAACCGGAAAATCGGCGCACAGGGCGGCGACCTGGCTGGCGACGTCGGCCTCGACATCGGCATCACCGAGGTTGTCGAGGATGTCGCAGATCCAGCCTGCCAGCTCGACGCACTGGGTCACCTTGAAGCCGCGGGTGGTAACAGCTGGTGTACCGATGCGCAGGCCGGACGTCACGAACGGCGACTGCGGGTCGTTGGGCACCGAGTTCTTGTTGACGGTAATGTGCGCACGCCCGAGCGCTGCGTCGGCGTCCTTGCCGGTCAGACCCTGACGGATCAGGCTGACCAGAAACAGATGGTTGTCGGTGCCGCCGGAGACCACGTCGAAGCCCCGATCGATGAACACCTGCGCCATCGCTTGCGCGTTGTCGATGACCTGCTGTTGATAGACCTTGAAGGCGGGCTCCATGGCTTCTTTGAAACACACGGCCTTGGCGGCGATGACGTGCATCAACGGGCCGCCCTGACCACCAGGGAAGACGGCGGAATTGAATTTCTTCTCCAGCTCTTCGTTGGCCTTGGCCAGGATCAGGCCGCCGCGTGGACCGCGCAGGGTCTTGTGGGTCGTGGTGGTGACTACGTCTGCGTAGGGCAGCGGATTCGGGTAAAGACCGGCGGCAACCAGACCGGCGACGTGCGCCATGTCGACGAACAGGTAAGCGCCCACCTTGTCGGCGATTTCACGGAAGCGCGGGAAGTCGAGGGTCTTGGAATAGGCCGAAAACCCGGCAATGATCATTTTCGGCTGGCATTCGACGGCAATGCGCTCGACTTCGTCGTAATCGATCAGCCCGGTCGCGGTGTCGATGCCGTACTGCACGGCGTTATAGAGCTTGCCCGAGAAGCTGACCTTGGCACCGTGGGTCAGGTGGCCGCCGTGCGCCAGGCTCATGCCCAACACGGTATCGCCGGCCTGGAGCAGCGCCAGATAGACCGCTGCGTTGGCCTGACTGCCGGAGTGTGGCTGAACGTTGGCGTAGTCGGCACCAAACAGCTGTCTGGCGCGCTCGATGGCCAGCTGCTCGACCTTGTCGACGTGCTCGCAACCGCCGTAGTAACGCTTGCCGGGATAGCCCTCTGCGTACTTGTTGGTCAGACCGCTGCCCTGCGCCTGCATCACGCGTTTGCTGGTGTAGTTCTCCGAGGCGATCAGCTCGATATGGTCTTCCTGACGCTGCTCCTCGGCGTTCATCGCCGACAGCAGTGCATCGTCATAACCCTGGATCTGGTCTTGCTTGCTGAACATCGCGGATCTCCCAGCGGCGGCGCGGCGCCTGACTTGTCGTTCGGGCGGAACAGAGCCCTCTGAGAGCGATGGTAGGGCCGCACCGAAGACGCCAAATGCCTATGGACGCCACACAAAGGTGCGTTTACGACATGGGGGCTGAGGGAGCAGAAATAGCGGTAGGGGGAGTTGCCCGGGGGACAAGGCTGTGGACGAAAAAAAGCCCGCTCCCGGCTGGATGAGTCCAGCGCGGTGGAGCGGGCTTGTCGGTTACAGGCCTTGTCAGCCGTGGTTTTTGCCCAGCAACGCGTGATACAGCTCGGTATCACCCAGAATGCCGACCACTTTATTGCCTTCCTGCAGGACCAGTTTGTTACCGGTCTGGTAGCGGATCTGCAGCGCGTCGCGCATGCCGATGTTGGAATGCACAAGTGTAGGGCGTCGATCCAGAGTGGCGACGTCCTGACCGGGGGCCCAGTTCTGCAGATCGAGGGCCGTAGCACCTTGCCGCGCGCCTTTGATTACGTTGCCGTCGGCCAGATCGAGCCATGAGTCGCCGCTCGGGTCCAGGCACACCGAACCGTTGACGTGGGTGCACTCGTCGACGGTGCGCATCAGACTGCGCCCGCACAGCACGTTGAGCGGGTTGGTGTGTGCAACGAAGGTGCGCACGTATTCATCTGCCGGATTGAGCACGATCTGCTCCGGCACGCTGTATTGCACGATACGGCCGTCTTTCATGATAGCGATCCGGCTGCCGAGCTTCAGTGCTTCATCCAGATCGTGGCTGACGAACACAATGGTCTTGCTCAGCTTGCTTTGCAGGGCGAGCAGTTCGTCCTGCAACCCCTGGCGGATCAGGGGGTCGAGCGCCGAGAACGGTTCGTCCATCAGCAGGATGTCGGCATCCATCGCCAGTGCCCGCGCCAGGCCCACTCGTTGCTGCATGCCGCCAGACAGTTCGTCGGGCTTCTTGTTGCGCCATTGGGTCAGGCCCACCAGCTCGAGCTTTTCATCCACCAGCTTGCGCCGTTCCTTTTCGGGGCGACCCTGCATCTCCAGGCCGAAGCTGATGTTCTCGCGCACCGTCAGCCAGGGCATCAGGGCGAACTTCTGGAAGACCATGGCAATGCGCTTGGTGCGCATCATTTTCAGTTCGGCTGCGCTGCAGTTGGCGATGTTGATCTGCGAGCCTTCATGCTCGACGAACAGTGAGCCACGGCTGACGGTGTTGAGGCCGTTGATACAGCGCAACAGGCTGGATTTGCCGGAGCCCGACAGGCCCATCAGGACGCAGATTTCGCCTTTTTCGATGTCCAGACTGGCGTTCTCGACGCCGACGATCTGTCCGGTTTTCTTGAGGATCTGGTCACGCGTGAGGCCTTCGTCGAGCAGCTTGAGGGCTTCACGCGGGTCCTTGGAGAAGATGACGTCTACCTTGTCGAACTTGATGATACTCATGCGTCGGACCCTACCTTGGCTTCGGGTTGTTTGCAGATGCGGTCGAGCATGATGGCCAGCAATACGATTGCCAGACCGGCTTCGAAACCGAGCGCGATGTCGGCCGTGTTCAGCGCGTTGACCACTGGTTTGCCCAGGCCGTCGGCACCGACCAGGGCCGCGATGACCACCATCGACAGCGACAGCATGATGCACTGGGTAATCCCGGCTGCAATGCTGGGCATCGCGTAGGGCAGTTCAATGCGCGTCAGCAACTGGCGACGTGACGAACCGAAGGCCTTGCCGGCATCCAGCAACTCCTGAGGCACATCGCGAATACCCAGGTAGGTCAGGCGAATCGGCGCGGCAATGGCGAAAACCACCGTCGAGATCAGGCCGGGTACCACGCCCAGACCAAACAGCGTGAGCGTCGGAATCAGGTAGACGAAAGTAGGCACGGTCTGCATCAGGTCGAGTATCGGCCGGATGATGGTGTAGAACAGCGGCTTGTGCGCGGCAATGATGCCCAGCGGCACGCCGATGACGACACACACCAGCGTGGCGAAGAGCACCTGCGCCAGGGTTTCCATGGTTTCCTGCCAGTAATGCAGGTTGAGGATCAGCAGAAACGAAAGGATGACGAAAACCGTCAGGCCCCACTTGCGCTGGATGAAGTGCGCGAGGGCTGCGATAAGGCCGATCAGTACGAATGGATTGAACCAGGTCAGCGCGAAAGTGAACCCGTGGATCATCATTTCCAGTGTCGAGGCTATTGCGTCGAAGTAATCGGCGCCGTTGGCCGTCAACCAATCGACAAATGCGGCGATGTACTCGCCCAGAGGGATTTTATGGTCAGTCAGCATGATTTCGGGTGTCCGCTTGCGGAAGGTGAAGAGGGCAGCAGGCGGGTCAGCCCCGCCTGCTGTCGGCTTACTGGGTCAACTTGGCTTTGGCGGCCTCCAGGCCTGGCTTGCCATCGACGGTGGTCACGCCTGCGAGCCAGGTGTCGAGTACTTGAGGGTTTTTCTTGATCCACGCCTTGGCGGCGGCATCAGGCTTCATTTTGTCGTCCAGCACGTTACCCATCAGGGTGCTTTCCATGTTCAGCGTGAAGGACAGATTCTTGAGCAGCTGACCTACGTTGCTGCACTCCTGACTGTAGCCTTTGCGGGTGTTGGTGTAGATCGTCGCCTGGCCATAGTTGGGGCCGAAGAAGTCATCGCCACCAGTCAGATATTTCATCTTGAAACGGGTGTTCATCGGGTGCGGTTCCCAGCCGAGGAACACCACATCGTTTTTGCGTTTCACGGCGCGGTCGACCTGCGACAGCATTGCGGCTTCGCTGGACTCCACGACCTTGAAACCTGCGTCTTTGAGGCGGAAGGCGTTCTTGTCGATCATGCTCTGGATCAGGCGATTGCCGTCATTGCCAGGCTCGATGCCGTAGATCTTGCCGCCCAGTTCCTTCTTGAATTTGGCGATGTCGGCGAAGTCATGCAGACCTTTGTCGTAAAGCGCTTCCGGCACCGCGAGGGTGTACTTGGCGTTCTCCAGATTGGCACGCACGGTTTCGACGGTCCCTGCTTCGCGATAGGGCTTGATGTCGTTTTCCATGGTCGGCATCCAGTTGCCGAGGAACACGTCCATGTTCTTGCCGTCGGCCAGCGACTTGTAGGTCACCGGTACGGAAATCATGGTGGTTTTGGTCTTGTAACCCAGTGACTCGAGTACGGCGCTGGTTACCGCAGTGGTGACGGTAATGTCAGTCCAGCCGACATCGGAGAAGTTGACCGTATGACAGGCCTCTGGCTCGGCTGCCTGGGCTAGCACCGGCATACAGAGCGTAGCGGCCAACAGCAACGATTTGGAACCTTTCATGGGGTGGACTCCTGTGAGTTTCTTTTAGTCATCAGCAGGTGAACGCTGACGCGGCTTATGGGTTGGCGAGGCTTTTCGCGAAGCTCCATCACTGCGCCGGGCGATCGAGTCGGAACCGATCATGTAACAGGGAAAATCAAACGCCTACAGGGGGCGTCGTATCCAGTGCAGGAGGCGTCGTATCCAGTGCGCGCAAGGTCGCTTACAGATTCGTTGCATCGTACGCACGCCCGGTTGCAGTGTCGGAACTGCGAAAAAACGGCCAGTACGTTACACAGTCGCTGCGCAGATCGGCAGCGGTCGGTTGGCAGGTCGGTGCCTGCGCGAACGCGGTGTTTTGGAGGGGAGTAACGCCGACAAGTTCATTATCGGGTCGGATCCGGCAGTGGTCACGCCATGTAGGGTGTCATTTTTGGTGGCTGCGCGCTTTTCGATCACGCGCCCTGCAGGCCGCCACTTTTTAGCGCGAGCGTCTACCCTGCGCAGCGTTTCCTCGAGGTGTGCCTTGAGTAGCACTCGGCGTGACAAGACCCTTTGGTCGTTTCCGTCAAGTGCTACCGAACTGCTCATCGAGCTGCGCGATCCGCGGCCTCGCTGTCGCAAACAGGTAAGTGGGTCGCAGCCGGTTAGACGCTTCGCGACGTCGCTTTCGGGTGTTCTTGAATGAGCGATCAAATTCCGGCATGGGATTTGCGATGTCATCACAGCGCCTTCAGTGACGAGGGCTACAACAAGAGCCTGTACTGGGGCCAACCGTATGCCATATGAGAGGAGATAGTGTGATGACATCGTTCAATCAAGGGACTCAACCCCAGAATCGCGCGCCACAGTCCATCGGCTTTCTGCTGCTGGATAACTTCACCCTGATCTCCCTCGCATCGGCGGTAGAACCCCTTCGCATGGCCAACCAGCTGTCGGGCCGCGAGTTGTATCGCTGGACCACGCTGAGTGTCGACGGCGGCCAGGTCTGGGCCAGCGATGGTCTGCAGATCACGCCGGATGCGGCGATGCACAAGGCTCCTTTGCTCGATACCGTCATCGTCTGCGGCGGTGTCGGTATTCAACGCTCCGTCACGCGTGAACATGTCAGCTGGCTACAGGGCCAGGCGCGTCAGTCGCGTCGTCTGGGCGCCGTGTGCACCGGCAGTTGGGCGCTGGCGTGTGCGGGTTTGCTGGATGGTTTCGAGTGCAGCGTGCATTGGGAATGTCTGGCCTCGATGCAGGAAGCCTTTCCGCGCGTGTCGATGAGCACCCGGCTGTTTACGCTGGACCGCAATCGTTTCACCAGCTCGGGCGGCACCGCACCGCTGGACATGATGCTGCACCTGATCAGTCGTGATCATGGGCGCGAGTTGTCGGCAGCCATTTCCGAGATGTTCGTCTACGAGCGCATTCGCAACGAACAGGACCATCAACGCGTGCCGCTCAAGCACATGCTGGGCACCAATCAGCCGAAGCTGCAGGAAATCGTGGCGCTGATGGAAGCCAATCTTGAAGAGCCGATCGATCTTGACGAACTGGCTGTGTATGTCGCCGTTTCGCGCAGGCAGCTGGAGCGGTTGTTCCAGAAATACCTGCACTGTTCGCCTTCGCGCTACTACCTGAAACTGCGCCTGATTCGCGCCCGACAGCTGCTCAAGCAGACACCGATGTCGATCATCGAAGTGGCGTCGGTGTGCGGCTTCGTGTCGACACCGCACTTCTCCAAATGCTACCGCGAATACTTCGGCATCCCGCCACGTGACGAGCGCGTAGGGTCCAACACCGCACAGCAGGTCGCGATGATGCCAATCCCGCAGGCCCTGGTGCTCGCTCCGTTGTCCGGGCCGATGTCGGCTCTGAGTCAGGCGCGTAATGAGTCGACGTTTGCGAGTGTGAGGCTTTAAAAAAGTCCGGTTTGCAAATGCCCACGACGAGAAAGCATCTCTCACAGGCTGTAAAACATTCGCTCTGCTCATCGCCCTACAGACGCTAAGGTTCAACGTTGAACCGGTTCTGGAGGGCGATGGAATGCCTGATTGCGCAACGACACGACACCTGCGCAAAGGCAGATACTCGGCAGTCGGTCAGATTTACATGGTCACTTCAGTGACGAAGGGCCGTGTACCTGTGTTCGCCGAAATGCAGCTGGGACGGCTGCTCGTACGAGAAATGAAGCGTTGCGAAGAGCAGGGGCTGGTCAAGTCTATGGCATGGGTAGTCATGCCTGACCATCTCCACTGGCTTTTTGAACTCAAGGCCGGTGATTTGCCCAGCTTGATGAAATAATTAAAGGCCCGAAGCTCGATTGCAGTTGGAAAACGGTGTGTCCGTCGTCACGCTTTGTGGCAATCCGGGTACCACGACAGAGCAATCCGCGACGAAAAGGATATTGCGCCGATAGCCCGTTATATCGTGGCCAATCCTTTACGTGCGGGCTTGGTTAAAAAGCTTGAGGATTACCCGCTGTGGGATGCTATCTGGGTTTGAGGCACGGGCAGCTTTCGCGAACAAGTTCGCTCCTACGGCCTGCGGCCAGAAGCTGGGGATCACGGTTTGCTTCTGCCGTAGGGCGTGAGTGTTTTTCGCGAACAAGTTCGCTCCTACGGCCTGCGGCCAGAAGCTGAGGGATCACGGTTTGCTTCTGCCGCAGGGCGTGAGAGTGTTTTTCGCGAACAAGTTCGCTTGTATGGTAAGACTTGAAGGGAGGAGGAGGGACTTAGTTCGCTTCTGACTGTTCGCGCAGTACAGACCCGTAGGAGATTTCACCCCTCCTCCTTTCACCCAAGCGCCGATAAAGAATGCTTAAGGCTCACAACCTACGATAGAAACAAGCCTGCGCCTCTGGGTGGCCCCTTCAAGTCTGTAAACCTTATCCCCGAGGAGGCGTTATGGCAATGCGGGTTACTCTGCAAAAACCGATCATCGGTGTAGATGTCGCCAAGAATGAGCTGGTGATCTACCACGATCAATATGATCGACTTGAGGCAATCCCCAATACCAAAGTCGCCATCACCCAATGGCTGAAGGCCTTGGCGAGCAGCTGCGCCATCGCCATCGAAGCCACTAACGTCTATCACGTCCTGTTCGCGGATGCGGCCCACGAAGCAGGCTGTGACATTTATATGGTGGATGGCTATCAGCTCAGTCATTACCGTAAAGGCGTCAACATACGCGCCAAAACCGATGCCCAAGATGCTCGTTTGTTGGCCCGATACCTGAAAAACGAGCTTGATGAGTTGCGGCCCTGGATACCTGCGAGCCCGCTTTATCGGCAGCTTCTGAGCCTGTTCCGACGTCGTGCAGCCTTGGTTCAGGCTCGTACTGGCCTGGTACAAAGCTGGACCAACGAGCCTTTTCTGAGAACAGCGTTCGCCAATCAGGTCAACTCGATGAAACGATTTGAGGCGCTCGTTGAAAAGAAGATTCGCGATGTACTGCAGGAAGCCGGGCTGATGAGGCAGGTCAACCGCTGTATGAAAGTAGAAGGGATCGGCTTTCTGACTGCAGCTCGCTTGGTCACTTCTTTTCAGCGAGGCGAGTTCAGCGGAGCGAACGCCTTTATCGCGTTTCTTGGGCTGGACCTGAGAGTATCCAAATCAGGGCAAAGTGATGGACCTCGTCGATTGACCAAACGCGGCGATCCAGAAGCCCGACGGTTGCTGCACAACGCGGCTATGTCCGGGAGCCGTACGCCGGCCTGGAAGCCTTTTTATGAAGAGCAGAGAAAGCGTGGCTTTAGTACAACTCAAGCGCTGGTCATGCTCTCCCGAAAGTTGGCTCGAGTAGTCTTCGCTCTGTTAAAGAACCAGAGCGAATATCAAACAAAAGTGGCTTGAGGGCTTTGCCAAAACCATAGAATCTCCTACGGCCTGCGGCCAGAAGCTGGGGGATCACGGTTTGCTTCTGCCGCAGGACGTGAGAGTGTTTTTCGCGAACAAGTTCGCTCCTACGGCCTGCGGCCAGAAGCTGAGGGGTCACGGTTTGCTTCTGCCGTAGGGCGTGAGAGTGTTTTTCGCGAACAAGTTCGCTCCTACGGCCTGCGGCCAGAAGCTGAGGGCTCACGGTCTGCTTCTGCCCGAAGGGCGTAGGAGCGAACTTGTTCGCGAAGACTGGCTTTCACACAACATAGCTTCCGGAAATAAAACGCCCGTTTTCAAGCATCAAAGCGCGAAGCGCGCCACCATGCCATTGAGGTCGATTGCCAGGCGTGACAGCTCGGTGCTGGCTGCGCTGGTCTGGTTGGCGCCGTTGGTGGATTGTGCCGACAGGTCGCGGATGTTGACCAGGTTGCGGTCCACTTCGCGGGCGACCTGTGCCTGTTCTTCGGCGGCGCTGGCGATGACCATGTTACGTTCGTTGATCTCTTCGACCGCGCTGTTGATGGTGTTCAGTGCCTGGCCCGCGCCCTTGGCGATGTTCAGGGTCGATTCGGCGCGTTCAGTGCTGTTGCGCATCGAGCTGACAGCCTGTTCCGTGCCGGTCTGAATGCTGCTGATCATGCGTTCGATTTCGCTGGTCGATTGCTGGGTGCGGTGTGCCAGGGCACGCACTTCGTCGGCGACGACGGCAAAACCACGTCCAGCTTCACCGGCACGTGCGGCTTCGATGGCGGCGTTTAATGCCAGCAGGTTGGTCTGGTCGGCCAGGCCGCGAATCACGTCGAGCACCTTGCCGATGTCACGCGACTCATTGGCCAGGCTGATGATCAGCTCGGCAGTGCCTTGCACGTCGCCACTCATGCGCTCGATGGCGCTGACGGTTTCCTGAACCAGGTCGCGGCCATCGCCTGCAGAGGTCGCCGCGCTGCGCGAGGCCTGCGAGGTGCTGGTGGCGTTGCGCGCCACTTCTTCCACGGCGCTGGTCATCTGGTTGACCGCAGTGGCAGCCTGTTCTATTTCATCGTTCTGCTGCACCAGCCCGCGTGCGCTTTCGTCAGTGACGGCGTTCAGCTCCTCGGCTGCCGAGGCCAGTTGCGTGGCCGAGCCGGAAATACCCTGCAAGGTATCGCGCAGCTTGTCCTGCATGGTTTTCATGGCCAGCAGCAGACGACCGGCTTCATCGCTGCCGTCGATACTGATCGGCTTGGTCAGGTTGCCTTGCGCAATGGTCTCCGCTGCTAGCAGTGCGGTGGCGATCGGTGTGGTAATGCTCTTGATCAGCATCCAGGCAAACACGATCGTCAGCAGTGTGGCGGCGATCAGCAACCCGATCACCATGTTGAATGCCGAGTCATACTCGACGGAGGCCTGTTCTTTGACCGCATTCAACTGCGTTGTATTGATCTCCACCAGTTTGCGCAGCACAACGTTCATCTGGTCGGAGTTGCTGACCATTTCGTTGTTGAGCAAGCCCTGCAGTTCGTCGATGTTGTTGGCACGGGTCAGCGTTTTCAGGCGCTCTTCAAGCTGGCGATACTGGCCCAGCAGCTGCACGTACTGGCTATAGAGGTCGCGCTCGTCGGGGCCACTGATCAGCTTCTCGTAAACGGCCTGAGCGTCAGTGATCTGCTTGTTGCGCATCGCCATGAGTTCGATGGTTTTCTGCTGGGTTTCCGGATCGCGGTTGACCAGCAATCGGTAGGACAGCACCCGCAGACGAATACTGACTTCAGCGAAGCGATCGAGGCTCTTGATGCTGGGCACATTGCTGTCGGCCAGCACCTCGGTGGCGCTGCGAATCTTGCTCATCTGTGACAGCGCAAAGACGCCCAGAATCAGCATGAGGGTGCCGATCATGGCAAATCCAAGAAACGCTCGGGGCGCGATGTTCATATTTCGCAGGGACATAGAAAGCTTCCAGGGTCATTGACGCGTTCCATGCGATTTAGAGACGGGGATAAAGCCGTAAGTGGGGTGCCTATCGGACGTGCGACTAAAGTCTTGAGCCGATAGGCACGTATTGGGCGTGACTTAATCGTGACGATTTCTTCATTTCTCTCCCGGGTCGGGCGCAAGCCCTTGAAAAAACGGGGCGTAGGCTTTTTCCGAGATGGCAGTCTGCCCATAGCCTGCGCGCACTTGTCGCAGTTTCAGACGGTCTGACGAACAGCAGGAACCGGATACCGAATAAGGAGTCACAAGCCCCCTACGCGTCTACGTTATCGATGTGTCGATGTGATGACAGAGCGGTGAGCGCTGGTATGCGCAGCGACTTTTCTTTATCGTACGCGCCCGTTGAAATTTGCTCGAGAAATCAAAATGTTGGAAGCCTCCCTTAGCCAATTGGAACAACTTGTCGGCGATCTGGTGCAGCAGAACCAGGCCCTTCAGGAAACAAATGCACAGCTCAGTGCCGAGCTGGCAAAAGCCAAGGACGAGAACGAGAACTTGCAACTGAGTCTGATGGAGCAGGAAGAGAAGCATGGCAGCACTGCCGCGCGCATCCAGGCACTGGTTGATCGCGCGACCAGCGCAAGTGCTGTCGGCGCATGAACGTCGATGGCAGCGGTGTAACCGTTCTCACCATTCTGGGCAATGAGTACTCGGTCAAGGCGCCGGCTGGCGAAGACCTGACGCTCATGAAGGCCGCTGCGATGCTCAATGCATCGCTGGCCGACACCAAGCGCAAATACCCGACGTTGATCGGTGACCGTCTGCTGGTCCTTGCTGCGCTGAACCTTTGTTCGCAGCAGATCGAGCTTGAGCAACTGCACAAGGTCGAGCTCAAGCGCTACCGGGAGCAGGTCGAAGCGACGGTGGATGTGATCGCCAAGACCATCGCCCCGAACTGAACGTGAGGCGCTGACGCAGTCGCAGTCAGAACGAATGCGACTGTCTGCGCCTGCGCCACTGCCCGAGTGCTTCCTCCAGCCGCAAGGGGCTGTCGATCTGCTGACGACGGGCGTGGCTGAACAGGATCAGCGCCAGTTCTGCGGTGACCAGCGCATCGGCGCTGGCATGGTGACGCTCTTCGGCATGCAGACCAAAGAAACGAGTCCAGTCATCCAGCCCGGCATGACGCAGGTTGGCGTGTTCGCACAGCATCGGGGCTATTTCGGCGACGTCGAAAAACGCATGCTGCAAGCGATAGCCCAGGCTTTCCTTCAAGGCGCGTGACAGCATGTGCTGATCGAATGGCGCATGAAAGCCGAGAATCGGGCTGTCACCGACGAACTCCATGAAGTCCAGCAAGGCTTCGACCGGCTCACTGCCAGCGGCAATCGCGCTAGGCGCCAGCCCATGAATCAGAACGGCCGGACTGATCTTGTGGTCGACGCGCAATAGCGTGCGCTCGAACTGCTGGCCCAGATCGATGGCGCCGTCTTCAATCACTACCGCACCAATGGACAGCACCTGATCACGGTTCATATTCAGGCCGCTGGTTTCCAGGTCGAGCACGACCCAGCGCTGTTCACGCAGTGACCTGTCGCTGAGGTTCGCGCACACCGGCAGCCGCTCCAGGCGATCCAGTTGATGCGCGTGCAAGGGTGTCTTTTTCGGCCGTGGTTTGAGCCATTCGAACAGGTTCATAGTTGATAACGCAGGGTCAGGCTGGTTTGCAATCGCTGCGCCTGGCGAAACGATTCGCGCAGAATACGCCGGTCCAGATGGTTGAGTGTGTCCGGGTCGATGCGGTTGGAATACGCCAGGTTCTGGCGGCTTTGCAGTTGGTGCTGCTGCATGCGAGTCTGCTGAATGAAGTGATAAGCCTCTTCATACGCGGCACCGTCAAGCGGGTCGATGACTTCGCGCTCGACCAGTTGGCGCAAGCGTTCCTGCGTGTTGCTCACGCCGATACCGTTGGCCAGCGCCAGCAGGCGCGCACCGTCGACGAAGGGCGTCAGGCCTTCGACCTTGAGGTCCAGCGTGTCCTTTTCACTGCCTTTGCGGGCCAACACGAAATCCTTGAAACGACCCACTGGCGGACGCTGGCGCAATGCGTTGTCAGCCATCATGCGCTGGAACAGCCGGTTATCTGCGACCTGATCGAGAATGCTGCGGCGCAGTTGCTCGCCGCTGCTTTCATCACCCCAGACCACGCGCAGATCGAAATAGATACTCGAGGCCAGCAGGTTCTCCGGCGTCGCCTCGCGAATAAACGTCGAGAAGCGCTGCGACCATTCGAGTCGGGACAGGCACAGTTCGGGGTTGCCGGCCATGATGTTGCCCTTGCACAGGGTAAAACCGCACTGCGCGAGGTTCTGATTGATGCGTTCGGCAATCGGCAGCAGTACGTTGCGAATCTGCTCTGCCTCGGCTGCATCACGCGCTTCGAACAGAATGCCGTTGTCCTGATCGGTATGCAGCGTCTGCTCGCGACGGCCTTCGCTGCCAAAGCACAGCCAGCTGAAGGCAATGCCAGGGTCGCCTTTCTCTGCAAGCGTCAGCTCGATCACCCGGCATACGGTGTGGTCGTTGAGCAGGGTGATGATCTGGGTTATCTGGGTTGAAGACGCGCCGTGGGCGAGCATGCGATCGACCAACTGGACGATATCGCCCCGCAAGCCGGCGAGCGCTTCAATACGTGGCGCGTTGCGGATGGTCCGCGCCAGGTGCACCAGGTCGACCCGTTGCAGGGAAAACAGATCCCGCTCCGACACCACGCCGCACAATCGCCCGTCGCGGACCAGGCACACGTGGGCGATGTGCCGACCGGTCATGGCGATGGCGGCGTCGAAGGCACTGGCGTCCGGGCTCAGGTGGAAAGGCGACAGGCTCATGGTGTGCCTGACCGGCGCGCTGAAGTCGGCATTCACATCGGCAACCGCCTCACGCAGGTCGCGCAGGGTAAAGATCCCCAGCGGCGACTGCCGCTCGTCGACAATCACGATGCTGCCTACTTGCTGCTCGTGCATCAGCCGCACGGCGTCGCGCATGGGCGTTTCCGGGCTGCACATCACCGGATGGCGCATGGCAAGTTCACCCAGCCGGGTGTTCAAAGAGTACTGCGTGCCGAGGGTTTCGACAGCGCGCTGCTGGACCTGTTGATTGACTTGGTCCAGCAAGCTGCTGACACCGCGCAGGGCAAAGTCGCGAAAGGTTGTGGAAAGCGCGAACAGTTTGATGAACGCCTGCTTGTTCAGCTGTAGGCAGAAGGTGTCCTCGGCAGCCAGATGCTCGGTGCGCGTGGCGCGCTCGCCGAGCAGGGCGGCGAGCGGAAAACACTCGCCTGTGGTTATTTCAAATGTCGTTTCCGTACCGCCTTTGGCAGAATGCGGACGCTCGCCGACGATGCGACCCTGCTTGACGATGTAAAAGTGCTCCACCGGCCCGTCGCCAGGCTTGATGATGCTTTCACCTGCAGCGTAGAAGCGCAGATGACACTGCTCGACCAGATACGCCAGATGAGCGTTTTCCATCTGATTGAACGGCGGGAATTTTTGCAGAAACTGCATGGTGCCGTGTATGTTCTGCAGCACGGCTGTCTTGCCTGCCTGGGTGAAAGCATCTGCCTTGCTCATGGCCTGTTCCGCGTTCTTGTTATTGGTGCTCATGGTCGGCCGCTTGCAGCCAGGTGCCCATTGGACGTAAGTCTTACCTTGAACCCCGTGACACCGCCGTGCTGCTTGCGACATAACTGATTTGACGAGCGCAATGGATTGCGAGCGAAGACTGGCCAGGATGCCGACGAAATGCATCGCAGATTGACCCGTATCTGCTGTCGGATTAGTTCAGGGAATGATGAGACTGCAATGATTGACCACGATATTCTGAGCGACGATGAGCGCGATGCCCTCCATGAGGTCATGCTCACGCCCGACCGCAGCGCCCCGCAACGGGTCCTGATCGTCGATGACGACAGCGACGCGCGCGAACTGCTGGCCGAAATTCTGAGCCTCAATGACATCAGCTGCATGACCGCGCCCGGTGGCGATACTGCGCTGCAGATGATCCACTCGCGTCAGTCCATCGGACTGCTGATCACCGACCTGCGGATGGCTCCTTTTGACGGGCTGGATCTGATTCGCAAGGTTCGTGAGTCGGACCGCGCCGAACTGCCGATCATCATTGTTTCCGGCGACGCCAACGTGCGCGATGCCATCGATGCCATGCACCTGAACGTGGTGGACTTCCTTCTCAAACCGCTCAATACCAGGCAGTTGGTGAAGCTGGTCAAGCGGGAGTTGGGGATAAGTTGAGGCGGTGAGCCGTTGCAGGTTCTGGTCCGGTGAGCACCAGAACCTGCAAGGAAGGTGTGCGACGCGTTACAGGCCGTTGATGGCCTTGAACTCCCGACGGCGACGATGCAGTACCGGCTCGGTATAGCCATTAGGCTGTCGCGTGCCTTCGATCACCAGTTCGACCGCCGCCTGGAAGGCGATGTTGTTGTCGAAGTCGGGTGCCAGCGGGTGATACAGCGGGTCGTTGGCGTTCTGGCGATCCACCACCGGGGCCATGCGCTTGAGGCTTTCCAGAACCTGAGCTTCGCTGACGACACCATGACGCAGCCAGTTGGCCATATGCTGGCTGGAGATGCGCAGCGTGGCGCGGTCTTCCATCAGGCCGATGTCGTTGATGTCCGGTACTTTCGAACACCCCACGCCTTGATCGATCCAGCGCACAACATAACCAAGAATGCCTTGTGCGTTGTTGTCCAGTTCGTTCTGGATTTCTTCCGGGGTCCAGTCAGCGTTCGGTGCCAGCGGAATGGTCAGAATGTCATCCACCGAGGCTTGCTCGCGTTGCGCCAGTTCGGCCTGCCGGGCGAACACGTCGACCTTGTGATAATGCAGGGCGTGCAGCGCAGCCGCGGTAGGCGAGGGGACCCAGGCTGTGTTCGCACCCGCCAGTGGATGAGCGATTTTCTGCTCCAGCATCGCCGCCATCAGGTCCGGCATGGCCCACATGCCTTTGCCGATCTGTGCGCGACCTTGCAGGCCGCATTTCAGGCCGATGTCGACGTTGGAGTTCTCGTAAGCAGCGATCCACTTCTCGGCTTTCATCTGTGCCTTGCGCACCACCGGACCCGCTTCCATGGAGGTATGGATTTCGTCACCGGTGCGGTCGAGGAAACCGGTGTTGATGAACACCACGCGCTCGCTGGCGGCCTGAATGCAGGCTTTGAGGTTGACCGTAGTGCGGCGCTCCTCGTCCATGATCCCGACCTTCAAGGTGTTACGCGGCAAACCCAGCACCTGCTCGATACGCTCGAACAGTTCGTTGGTGAATGCCGCTTCTTCCGGGCCGTGCATCTTCGGTTTGACGATGTACATCGAGCCGCTGCGGCTGTTGCTGCGCGAGGTGTTGCCGTTGAGGTTGTGGATGGCGGCGAGGCTGGTCAGCAGCCCATCGAGAATGCCTTCCGGCACTTCGTTGCCGTGTTTGTCGAGAATCGCATCGATGGTCATCAAGTGGCCCACGTTGCGAATGAACAACAGCGAGCGACCGTGCAGGGTGACTTCGCCGCCCTCTGGCGTGGTGTAGACGCGGTCCGGGTTCATGGTGCGGGTGAAGGTTTCTCCGCCCTTGGACACCGACTCGGCCAGATCGCCCTTCATCAGGCCCAGCCAGTTGCGGTAGACAACCACTTTGTCGTCGGCATCCACAGCGGCGATGGAGTCTTCGCAGTCCATGATGGTGGTCAGCGCAGCTTCCATGAGGATGTCTTTCACGCCCGCCGGATCGGTCTGACCGACCGGGCTGGCGGCGTCGATCTGCAGTTCGAAGTGCAGGCCGTTGTGCTTGAGCAGCAAGGCAAACGGCGCCAGGGCATCGCCTTGAAAACCGACCAGTTGAGCGTCATCGTGCAGGCCGGTATTGCTGCCACCCTTGAGACTGACGACCAGCTTGCCGTCGATCAGCTTGTAAGCCGTCGAGTCGGCATGTGAACCTGCTGACAGAGGCGCTGCCTGATCGAGAAAGGCACGAGCGAAAGCAATCACCTTGTCGCCACGCACCTTGTTGTAGCCTTTACCCTTTTCCGCGCCACCTGTTTCGCTGATGGCGTCGGTGCCGTAGAGCGCGTCATACAGCGAACCCCAGCGGGCGTTTGACGCATTGAGCGCAAACCGGGCGTTCATCACCGGCACGACCAGTTGCGGACCCGCCATGGTGGCGATTTCTTCATCGACGTTTTGCGTGGTGATCTGGAAGTCCGCTGCTTCTGGCAGCAGGTAGCCAATCTCTTGAAGGAAGGCTTTGTAGGCCGAGGCGTCGTGAGCCTGCCCTGCATGCGACTGGTGCCAGGCGTCGATTTTCGCCTGTAACTCATCACGTTTGGCGAGCAGTGCCTTGTTCTTCGGCGCAAGGTCATGGATCAGTTTGTCTGCACCGGCCCAGAACGCAGTGGCGTCGACGCCGGTTCCGGGGGTGGCTTCGTTCTGCACGAAGTCGAACAGGACTCTGGCGACTTGCAGGTCACCGACTTGAACGTACTCAGTCATTGCACTTGCCTCACTCTGCTCAGCAGGGTCGAGCACACTCGGGGAGCGCTCTGTTATTGATCCGGGTGTCATGTAGTGCGCGATTCGGGATACTACATGAGCCGTCGTCGCGTGAAAACGTCGCTGAATATGTCACTAAACGACTGGATATTCATATCGGGTCACGATGATTATTCAGCGTGTTCCCAAAAGCATTCAGGATTGTTCCATAAAGCGTGGCAAACGGTACACGATTTACCGTGTGCGAGCTGCCCCCAGGGCATGCCTATACTGGTATGACCGACGCTGTCTCCAAACCATCTGTGCAGAAAGAGGAATTGACCGTGGATCATCTCGTCGTAACGCTGGTTGCCCCCGATAAACCGGGCCAGGTCGAACGCATCGCGCGGTGCATTGCCGAGCATGGCGGCAACTGGCTGGAAAGCCGCATGTCGCGCATGGCCGGGCAATTTGCCGGGATCCTCAAGGTAGGTGTCGAGGCCGAAAAGTATGACGACCTGATCAAGGCGCTGAACGGCCTGTCAGCCCATGGCATCCGCATGTTGCTGGCCGAGAGCGTGGTCGAGACGTCCGATACCACCCGCCTGATCAGCATGGAACTGGTCGGCAACGACCGCCCCGGCATCGTGCGCGACATCACCCGTTTGCTGGCCGGGCAGGGCGTCAACGTCGAACACCTGATCACCGACGTGTCCCCCGCGCCCATGAGCAGCGAACTGCTGTTCCAGGCCAAAGCAGTGCTGGGCGTCCCGCAGGAATTGTCCCTGGATGACCTGCAAACGGCGCTCGAGACCCTGGCGGATGATTTGATGGTGGAGTTGGTGCTGGGAGCCAAGGAGTAAGCGGTTTCTGGTTATCCAAGTTAATCGTGCACCTGCCTGTGGATAACCTGGGGGAATAGCCTTGCGCGCCACACCCGCCGTGGCCTGGCGTGTATTGATCAAAAATTCAACAGTTTCAATGGCTTGTGCACAGATAAGGTCAGTCTGCCTGTGGATAACCTTTGGAGAACCTCTTGCAGCCCACGTGCTGCGTGGTCTGCGAGGTGTTGACTGTTTTTTGATCAGTGACGGCTGCGGGATTTCAGCCAGATATCCACACTGTAGATGGCCAGCCCCGTCCAGATGAAGGCGAAGGTGATGATGGTGCTGGTGGTCAGGTGTTCGCCATACAGCAGCACGGCCAACAGCAGTACCAGTGTGGGCGCGATGTACTGCAGGAAGCCCAGGGTGGTGAAAGGCAAATGGCGTGCGGCGGCGTTGAAGCACACCAGCGGTACCAGCGTGACCGGGCCGGCAGCGGCGAGCCAGATCGCTTGGGTCGTTGTCCAGAATTCTGGCTGGGCGCTCACGGCCGTCGGGTTGAGCGTCAGCCAGATCAGCGCCAGCGGCACAAGCATCCAGGTTTCCACCACCAGGCCGGGGAGGGCGGCGACCGGGGCTTTTTTACGGATCAGCCCGTAGAACGCGAAGGTCAGCGCCAGCGCCAGTGACACCCACGGCAGGCTGCCAACGTGCCAGACATGCTGGGCAACACCAATGGCGGCGAAGGCGACCGCCAGCATTTGCAGGCGTCTGAGGCGCTCGCCCAGCAGCAACATGGCGAGCAGCACATTGACCAATGGGTTGATGTAATAGCCCAGGCTGGCCTCAAGCATGCGTCCGTTGTTCACCGCCCAGACATAGACGATCCAGTTCGCAGCGATCAGCGTACCGCTCAATGCCAGCACCGCCAGGCGTTGCGGATTGTTGCGCAGGTCGCGCCACCAGCCGGGATGCTTCCAGAGCATCAGCACAATCGAGCCGAACAGCGCCGACCAGAGCGCGCGATGGATGATGATCTCGATGGCCGGAACCGCGGCGATGGCTTTGAAGTAGATGGGGAACAGGCCCCAGATGATGTAAGCACTCAGGCCCAGAATATATCCACGGCGTGGATTGGCAGCTTGCATGGAGCGTCGTCCCTTTAATACAGAAAATTCCGGTTTTATTATGGGGTGATGCGGTGGATGGTTTTGATTGTACTGACGCTGGAGCGCTCGATGTTATACACAGGTTCGACTGATTCTCGATATTTGTGCCGCGCCGCTTGCTCAGGATCGGACGCAGAGCGTCCAGAACTGCATGCGACGCACGATAGTCGGGGTTATCGTTCTGCACGCTCATCAGGTCAAAACAGTTTCAACGGCTCTTCATTCAGTGCGGCCATCTGCTCGCGCAGGGCCAGGATATGGTCGCCCCAGTAACGCTCCGTGCCGAACCACGGAAAGCTGTGCGGAAAGGCCGGGTCATCCCAGCGACGGGCCAGCCAGGCGCTGTAGTGCATCAGGCGCAGGGCCCGCAGCGGTTCGATCAGGGCCAGTTCGCGAGGGTCGAAATCATGGAATTCGTTGTAGCCGTCCATCAGCTCCGATAGCTGACCCAGACGTTCCTGGCGGTCGCCGGCCAGCATCATCCAGATATCCTGAACGGCAGGGCCAAGGCGGCAATCGTCCAGATCGACGATGTGGAACATCTCGTCGCGGCACATCATGTTGCCGGGGTGGCAGTCGCCATGCATGCGGATGTTGGTGTGCGGTGTGGCTGCGTAAACGTCTTCGACACGTTTGAGCAGGTCGCGGGCCACCGACTCGTAAGCCGGCAGCAGGCTGCGCGGGATGCAGTCGTTTTCCAACAGAAAATTGACCGAGTCATGACCAAAGTTCTTCACGCCCAGGGCTTCACGGTGGGCGAACGGTTTGGTCGAGCCGACGGCATGCAGACGCCCCAATAACTGGCCCAGGCGATACAGCTGATCAAGGTTGCCCGGCTCTGGCGCTCGTCCACCGCGACGCGGGAACAGCGTGAAACGAAAACCGGCGTGCTCGAACAGGGTTGCGCCGTTGTGCACCATGGGTGCGACCACCGGCACTTCGACCTCGACCAGTTCAGCGGTGAAGCTGTGCTCTTCAAGGATGGCTTCGTTGCTCCAGCGCTGTGGGCGATAGAACTTGGCGATCAGCGGTTGGCCGTCTTCGATACCGACCTGATACACGCGGTTTTCGTAACTGTTGAGCGCCAGGATGCGGGCATCGCTGAGAAAACCGATGCTTTCGACAGCATCCAGAACCAGATCGGGAGTAAGTGTTGCAAACGGGTGAGCCATGACTACTCCTGCGCGCAGCAGGTTGCCGCGTCGGAACGCTGATGGTAACGCAGACCGGTCCCGCTTCGCCAAACCCCGTCCGTTTAATCTGCCTTGGTTCTCTTTTGTCATCAAAAAGTCATGAGTCGTTAGCGAGATAGCCATGTTCGGCGCCTAGAGTCGCCGTCAATGAGATCGATCTCAAGCGAGTGACAATGACTGATCTGAAAGAGGTAGCGCATCTGGCCGGGGTTTCCCGAGCCACGGCGGCACGTGCCTTCGCAAGCCCCGACGTCGTGCGCTTGGAGACCCGCGAGCGGGTATTCGCCGCGGCCCGCGCCTTGGGTTTTCGTCCCAACCGGCTGGGCCGCCAGTTGCGTCTGCAAACCACCAATCTGATTGGCGTGGTGGTGCCCAACCTGCTCAACCCGGTGTTTGCCGAGCAGTTTCAGGCCATGGAGCGGGCGGCTCGGGCGCGGGGTTATAACCTGCTGCTGGCAACCACCGACTACACCGCAGAGCGTGAAAGCGCCGTGGTTGAGGAATTGTTACGTCAACGGGTCGACGGGCTGGTGCTGACGGTGACCGACGCCGAGCACAACCGAGTGCTGCAAGACCTGATCAGTGAAGACACCCCGTTCGTGCTGGCCTATCACCAGACCGACAATCCTGATTACAGCTCGGTGTCTGTGGATAACCGCGCGGGGATGGCGCTGGCTACTCGATACCTGATCGATGCAGGCCATCAGCGAGTCGCCATGGTCGCAGGCCCGGCCATGCAGTCCGACCGCGCCCGACTGCGTTATGAAGGTTATCGCGACGCCATGGCCGAGTGTGGGCTTGAAGCTCGCCCGGTGATTGAAATGCCTGCTCATACCAGCGCCGATTTCGCTGCACTCGAACCGCTGCTACGTGGGTCGGACGCGCCCAGCGCGCTGGTCTGTTCCAACGATCTGCTGGCCATCAGCCTGATTGCCGAATTGCGCCGCAACGGCTGGGGCGTTCCCGAGCGCCTGTCGGTGATCGGCTTCGACGGTATCGCCCTCGGCACGCAGATGCACCCGACCTTGTGCAGCGTGGTTCAGCCCATCGCCGAGCTGGCGCACATCGTCATCGACCAATTACTGGCACGGATTGCTGGCGCAGTACCTGTTTCTCATTGTCTGCCGTGCCACATCCGGCCCGGCGAAAGCACCCAGCCCTACCAGGAGATGCTTCATGCTCAGCCTCAGTAAAACCCTCGCGGCACTGCTGTTATGCGGTGCGGCCAGCCTCGCCCAGGCCGCCGAAACCGCCATCTGCTACAACTGCCCGCCCGAATGGGCCGACTGGGGAACGCAGCTCAAGGCGATTGCCGACAGCACCGGTGTGCAGGTGCCGCTGGATAACAAGAACTCCGGCCAGGCGCTGGCGCAGATCGTTGCCGAGCAAGCCGCACCAGTCGCTGACGTGGTCTATTACGGCGTGACATTCGGCTTGCAGGCGCAGAAGGCCGGCGTGGTCGACACCTACAAACCCAAGCACTGGGACGAGATTCCGGCAGGCCTGAAAGACCCCGAAGGACACTGGTTCGCCATTCACTCCGGGACCCTCGGCATCATGGTCAACGTCGACGCACTGGGCGGTCTGCCGGTGCCGCAAAGCTGGGCGGACCTGCTCAAGCCCGAGTACAAGGGCATGGTCGGTTATCTCGACCCGTCCAGTGCGTTCGTCGGTTACGTTTCTGCTGTGGCGATCAACCAGGCCATGGGCGGCACGCTGGACAATTTCGGTCCGGCCATCGACTACTTCCAGAAACTGGCGAAAAACTCGCCCATCGTGCCCAAGCAAACCGCTTATGCACGCGTGCTGTCCGGCGAGCTACCGATTCTGGTCGACTATGACTTCAATGCCTATCGTGCTCGCTACAAGGACAAGGCCAACGTCGCCTTCGTGATTCCCAAGGAAGGCACCATCGGCGTTCCGTATGTGATGAGCCTGGTGGCCAAGGCACCGCATCGTGCCAACGCCGAGAAGGTGCTGGACTTCGTATTGTCCGACGAAGGGCAGGCGCTGTGGGCCAAGGCCTATCTGCGTCCAGTGCGCTCGAAAATGCCTGCCGAAGTGGCTGCACAGTTCCTGCCGGACAGCGATTACGCCCGCGCCGGTGTGGTGGACTACCAGCACATGGCCGCGGTTCAGGAAGCTTTCGCTGCCCGTTATCTGCGTGAGGTGAAGTAATGTCGGCCTCGCCGGAACAAGCGCTGCCTCTGCGCAAGGGCGGATTTTTCAGGCTGCGGCTGCGCCCGACCGCTGCGGTGGCGTTGGCCCCGGCGATGGCCGTATTGCTGGCATTCTGGCTGCTGCCGCTGACCCACCTGATCATGCTCGGTACGCAAGGGTCTGATGGCAATGGCAGCGGTTACTGGCAGGTCCTGAGCAGTGCTCAGTACCTCGGCAGTCTGCTGCAAACCTGCCTGCTGGCGCTGGTGGTAACGCTCGCGGCGTTGCTGGTCGGCGGCATCAGCGGTGTGTTTCTGGCCCGCAACCACTTTTTCGGACGCTCTGCGCTGGTGGCCTTGCTGACCTTCCCGCTGGCGTTTCCCGGTGTGGTGGTCGGCTTTCTGGTGATTCTGCTGGCCGGTCGACAGGGCATCTTCGCCGCGCTCGGGCTGCACCTGGCGGGCGAGCGCTGGGTGTTCGCCTACTCGCTGACCGGGCTGTTCATCGGCTATCTGTATTTCTCGATTCCGCGCGTGATTCTGACAGTCATGGCCGCTTGCGAAAGCCTGGACCGCAGCCTTGAAGAAGCTGCGCATTCGCTGGGTGCCGGTCATTGGCGGGTGGTGTGCGATGTGATCATTCCGGGGCTGGCGCCCGCGCTGGTGTCCTGCGGCGCGATCTGCTTCGCCACGTCGATGGGCGCCTTCGGCACGGCCTTTACCCTGGGCACGCGTCTGAACGTCACGCCGGTAGCGATCTACAACGTGTTCACCAATTACGCCAACTTCACGGTGGCCGCTGCGCTGTCAGTCATCCTCGGGCTGGTTACGTGGGCAGTGCTGTTGCTGGCGCGTCGTATGGTCGGTAAATCGGGAGTTGTCCTGTGAAACGTTCACCGTTGTTCGTGGCGCAACTGGCGTTCACCCTGTTGGTCTGTGCGTTCATGCTGGTGCCTGTGGTGCTGTCGCTGCTGGCCGGCCTGACGCGCAATTATTTTCTCGGTCTGTCGAGCGGTCTGACCTTCGACTGGCTGGTACAGGTCTGGCAGGCCTATTCACCCACCGTCTGGCTGTCGTTGCAACTGGCCGTGGCCTGCGCAATCTGCGTGTGCCTGGTAGGGGTTCCGGCTGCGTATGCACTGGTGCGCATGAACAATCGCTTCAGCCGGGCCTTCGAGGAATTGATGGTCTTGCCCGTCGCCATGCCCGGTCTGGCCAGCGCCCTCGCGTTACTCCTGACCTACGGCCAGTTCGGCGGCTTTCGCAGCAGCTGGTTGTTCATTCTGGTCGGCCACGTGTTGTTCACCCTGCCGTTCCTGGTGCGTCCGGTCATGGCGGTGATGCAGCGTCAGCAACTGCCGGTGCTTGAAGAGGCGGCCGCCAGTCTGGGCGCCGGGCCGATCAAGCGTTTCTTCAGTGTGGTGGTGCCTAACTGCCGAGCCGGCATTCTTGCCGGTGTGCTGATGGTTGTGACCCTGTCGCTGGGCGAATTCAACCTGACCTGGATGCTGCACACGCCGATGACCAAAACCCTGCCGGTCGGTCTGGCCGACAGCTACGCCTCGGCGCGACTGGAAGTCGCCAGTGCCTACACCCTTCTTTTTCTGTTGCTGATTGTGCCGCTGCTGATTGCGTTGCAGGCCATCAGCGCGCGTCTTGCCCGTGGAGAGAGCCGATGAGCGGAACCACCATTCGCCTGAAAGGCTGCCGCAAGGCATTTGCCGACGGCACCGTTGCTGTAAAGGATCTGCACCTGACCATCGAGCCCGGCGAAACGCTGGCGATTCTCGGTCCGTCCGGTTGCGGCAAGACCACCACCTTGCGGCTGATTGCCGGGCTTGAACGTCCGGACGTCGGGCAGGTGTTGTTCGATGATCAGGACGTGACACGTCTGCCCATCGAGCGGCGCGACGTGGGCATGGTGTTTCAGAACTACGCGTTGTTTCCCAACCTCGATGTGGCCGGCAATATCGTTTACGGCCTGAAGATTCGTGGTCTGTCGGCTGCCGAGCGCAACAAGCGTTGCGATGAGTTGCTGGAACTGGTCGGTTTGACCGGCCACGGCAATCGCCGCGTCAACGAGCTGTCTGGCGGGCAGCGCCAACGGGTCGCTCTGGCCCGTGCGTTGGCGCCGCGTCCTAGGGTGCTGTTGCTCGACGAACCGCTGGCGGCACTGGACGCGCAGTTGCGCGAGCGCTTGCGCAGTGAGCTGGACCAGTTGCTGCGTGGGCTGGGCATCACCTCGGTGTTCGTCACCCACGATCAGGGCGAGGCAATGGCTCTGGGCGACCGGATTCTGGTCATGGAAAAAGGCTGCGTCTCGCAATTGGCGACGCCGAGGGAAATCTATCAACAACCTGCCAATGCGTTCGTCGCCGGGTTTGTCGGCAATCTGAACGCGTTCAGCGTGGTCGAGCGCACCCCGTCAGGCCTCAAGGTGAGCGGTGGCGAGCTGCCGTGGCACGGGCCTGACGTACCGGGCACGGTCTACTGCCGCCCCGAGCACCTGCGTTTGATGTCTGGAAACGGCCATCTTCATGGGCGTCTGGTCGGGCAGTTTTTTCAGGGCGCGCAAAGTCGCTTGCTGGTCGATGTCGGTGGCCCGCAGCCGCTGCTGGTGGACAGCACCGACAACGTGATTTACGCCGCCAACGCAGTCATTGCCCTGAGTGTCGACCCGCAAGTGCTGTTTACCCTGCATTCGTGAACTCGTTTTTCGTAGAGAGATTATTTTGAATCGTTCGTTTCTCATTGCTCAGATCAGTGACCTGCACCTCAAAGCCGACGGCCGCCTGACTTATGGCGTGGTCGACACTCTGAGTGCGTTGCGCCGCGCTGTCGCGCACATCAATGCCAGCAAGCAGCGCCCCGACATCGTGGTGATCAGCGGTGACCTGGTGGACTTCGGTCGCGAAGACGAATACGCCGTACTCAAGCCAGAGCTGGAACGTCTGCAGATGCCGTTTTATCTGGTGCCCGGCAATCATGACGATCGGCACAACCTGCTGGCTGCGTTTGCCGAGCAGGTGTACCTGCCGTTGTCGGCCAGCGGACCTCTGGACTGGGTGGTGGAGAAATACCCGGTGCGCCTGATCGGCATGGACACGACCATTCCCGGCGAGCATGGCGGGCAACTGGATTACTGTCAGCTGGACTGGTTGCACGCGCAGCTGTCCCGTCGTCCTTACGTGCCGACCGTGATCGTCATGCACCATCCGCCGTTCATTACCGGCATAGGGCACATGGACCGCGAACCCTTCGGCAACGCGTCGGCGCTTGAGCGCGTGATCGCCCAGCATCCGCAAGTGGAGCGTTTGCTGTGCGGACATTTGCATCGACCGATGCAACGACGTTTCGGAGGCAGCCTGGCAAGCATCTGTCCTGGCACCTCACATCAGATTGTCCTCGACCTCGACGAAGCCGCGCCTGCGCATTTCAATCTGGAACCGGCAGGCTACGTGCTGCACCGCTGGCATTCGGAGCAGGGGTTTGTCAGCCATAACGCCGTGTTCGGCGACTATGAAGGGCCGTACCCGTTCTACGATGTGAACGGGTTGATTGATTAATTGATTACTCATCGCTCCCACGCTCTGCGCCCGGCGTGATACTCGAGTCTTGATGAGCCCGGAAAGCGGGGCTCGACGCGCAGTATCAGGCGGAGTAAAGATCCTTGTGGGAGTGAGCTTGCTCACGAAGACGGTGTTTCAGTCGATGCATTTTCGACGATCATACAGCCCTCTTCGCGAACAAGTTCGCTCCCACGGCCTCCGGCCAGAATCAATAGCAGACCTTTATATAACGATGAGCGATCTGCGTCCTTTTCCTGATTGCCGATCAGGCGCCGATAACGCCGCCATCTTCCCGGGTGATGACCATCACCGATGAGCGCGGTTTGCCGTTGGGCAAATGCTCGGGGAAGGTAGAGCCGCCGTTCTCACCAGGATGCTGGATGCCGATAAACATCGTCCGGTAGTCAGGCGCAAAGCTGATACCGGTGATTTCGCAACCGACCGGGCCGACCAGGAAGCGACGAATCTCGCCGCTGGCAGGGTCGGCACAGAGCATCTGGTTGTTGCCCATGCCAGCGAAGTCGCCCTTGTTGCTGGAATCGCCATCGGTCTGAATCCACAGGCGACCGGCCTGATCGAAACTCAGGCCGTCCGGACTGTTGAACATGTTCTGCGCGTTGATATTGCTCGACCCGGCTTGTGGGGTGCCAGCATGCACAGTCGGGTTACCCGCGACCACGAACAGGTCCCATTCGAACTCCATCGCCGAGGGGTTACTGCCTTCTTCACGCCAGCGCAGGATCTGACCGTACTGATTCTTGGCACGAGGATTCGGCCCGCCAACCGGCTGACCTTCATCGCCGCGCTTGATGTTGTTGGTCAGGGTGCAATACACCTGGCCATCCTTGGGGCTGACCACGATCCATTCCGGGCGGTCCATGCGCGTGGCCTTGACCACGCTGGCCGCCAGGCGCGCATGAATCAACACTTCGGCCTGATTGTTGAAACCGGCAGCGGCATCCAGGCCGTTCTTGCCGTGGGTCAGCTCAACCCACTGGCCTTTGCCTTTCGGATGGTCGGGGTTGTTGTCGCCAGCGTCGAATTGCGCCACGTACAGCGTGCCATGATCGAGCAGGTCGCGATTGGCTTTCGGGTTCTGGTGATCGATTTTGTCACGGCTGATGAACTTGTAGATGAATTCGCCACGCTCGTCGTCGCCCATGTACACCACGGCGCGACCGCCCTTGGTTTGGGTGAACGCCGCATTCTCATGCTTGAAGCGGCCGAGCGCGGTGCGCTTGACCGGCGTCGATTTGGGATCGAATGGATCGATCTCGACCACCCAGCCATGCCGGTTGATCTCGTTGGGGTTCTTCGCCACGTCGAAGCGCGGGTCGTGCGGGTGCCAGTTGATCTCCTTGCTGGCGGCGACAACGCCATAGCGCTTCATGCCCGCATCGAATTTCTGCTCCGCATTGCTGCTGCCGAAGCAGTCAGTGAAGTTCTCCTCGCACGTCAGGTACGTGCCCCACGGTGTTTGCCCGCTGGAGCAGTTCTGGAAAGTCCCGAGCGCATGCGTGCCGGTCTTGTCGGCCTCGGTCTTGAGCCAATCGTGACCGGCTGCCGGGCCACTCAGGTCGATCGGCGTGTTGCCGTGCACGCGACGGTTGTATGGCGAGTCCTGCACGAACTGCCATTTGCCGTTTTTCTGCTGGACTTCGATGACCGACACGCCTTCGGCTGCCAGCGCCTTTTGCACTTCTTCAGCCGATTGCGGCTCTTTGCCGTGATCAAAGAGGTAGCGGTAATTGGTGTACTCGTTGTTGATCGCCATCAGCGCGCGGTCTTTGTGACCTGGCATCGGGAACAGGCACATGCCGTCGTTGTTGTCGCCGAACTGCACTTCCTGGGCCTTGGCGGTGCCTTTGCCGATCGGGTCGAATGCCGGGCCGCCGGCCTGCAACGGCTGGCCCCAACTGATCAGTACCGAGGATGTGTAACCTGCCGGCAGGTTGATGCTGTCGGCGGTGGCAGCAGGAATGCTCTGAAAGCCGAGCAATGTGCCAGACGCCGCGCTGACGCTGTCCGCCAGGACGGTGCGGCTGAGCAGGTTGCCGCCCAGAAACATCGCTGCGCCACACAGGGCACCGGCGCTGATGAAACCGCGGCGGGTGAGGCCGACCTTGTCTGCGCCGACCATGTTTTCCAGATCGGTGGTTTGGTTTTCTTCTAATAGTTTCATCATCACGGCTCCCTCGAATATGGCAGCCACCTTAGTGCGCGCATATGACGAAAATGTGTCGCGGTGATGACCTGCCAGCGCTTACAACGGTATACCCAGCAACACCAGTGAAGCTGCGAATCTTGCCTGCACCGTGGCGCCGGTTTTCAGCTGCTGTGCATGCAGGTGCTCAGGTGTCGCCAGGGCGCACAGCGTCTGGCCGCCGGGCAGTGTGATGCGTACTTCGCTTGGGCCATCTTCAGCGTCGGTCACGCTGTCGATTCGGCCGATCAGGCAATTGTTTCCATTTGTTTCTTTGCTGTTGTCTGCATGCAGTTCCAGCCAGCCGGCCTTGATCAGTGCAACCACCTCCGTGCCGTTTTCCAGCTCCATACGCAGGGTGCTGTCATGGGTGACCTGCGCTTCGATAAACACCTCGTCAGCCAGTTGCAGGCGAACCTGATCGTTGTGCCCCTGACGGGTGATGCTGACGATCCGCCCCAGCAGCTGGTTGCGCGCGCTGGTGCGCAGGGTCAGGCGATTGAGCAAGTCCAGATCGCTGCTGTCTTCGGCGGCTTCCAGCACCTGGGCCTGCAATGCCTGGACGCGCTGATAGAGACGCAGCACTCGCTGGCCCTCGACCGACAACTTCGCGCCGCCACCGCCGCGCCCGCCGACACTGCGCTCTACCAGCGGTTTTTGCGCCAGATTGTTCAGCTCGTCGATGGCGTCCCAGGCCGCTTTGTAACTCAGCCCTGCGCTTTTCGCCGCACGGGTGATCGAGCCCTGTTCGGCAATATGCTGCAACAGCGCAATGCGTTGCGGGCGGCGGACCATGTGTTGCGTCAGCAAGGTGGGTAGGGACATGGTCATCCAGAGCGGTCGAGTGGGAGAGGGCAGTATGATCGCTCACGTGCATGACGTCGAAAACCGGACGCGGAGCGTCCCGAAAGGCATTACCACGCTGGAGCGTGGGAGCGATATTAAAGCAGGCGCGCAGGGGCCATTAGTCACCCGGCTTTGGCGTTCGTGCCAGGCAATACACGTCGACCCGCCGCGCACCGGCGTTGCTCAATAGACGTGCAATGACGTCGGCTGTCGAGCCCGTGGTGAGCACGTCATCGACCAGCGCCAGATGCCTGCCTTGTACCCAATCGGGATCAATCAGAGTGAAGGCGCCGCGCAGGTTGCGTTTGCGGGCTTTGGCGTCCAGGCCCTGTTGTGCGGTTGTTTCCCGGCTGCGCAATACGTGCTCTTCGTCGACGGGGAGTTGCAGCTGTTTACCCAGCCAGCCGGCCAGCATTGCCGCCTGGTTGTAGCCGCGCTGGCGTAAGCGTTTGATGGCCAGCGGCACCGGAATGAGGCAGTCGGGACGTGGCAGGTCTTCCTCGAAACGGTGCTGCAGATAGTGCGCGCACAGTTCCGCCAGCAGTCGTCCCATGGGCCATTTACCGTTATGTTTGAAGCGGGTGATCAAGCCGTCGACCGGGAAATCGTACAGCCAGGGCGCGATGACCTGAGTAAAGCCAGGCGGTTGCTTGCAGCATTGCGCGCAGCTCATGCCTGAACGGGGTAACGGCAGGGCACAGCACACACAGGCGTTGCCCAGCCACGGCAGCTCTGCTTCGCACGGCACGCAGATAGGCGTGGGCACCTCACTGCGTTCATCACATAACAAACAAGATTGTTTGTTTTTTAACCAGATGTAAACCTCGTGCGGGTAGTTGGGTTGACAGCGCATGGCTCTTCCTTAAATATGCCCGACATCCGTGTAGCGCCTGGGGTCTTTCCCGCCCTCGCGCATTGCCCAGAAACACCAAGGAGCCGCCCGATGAGCGCCAGCACCACCGCCACTTTGCGTCACGACTGGACTTTAGCCGAGGTCAGGGCGCTGTTCGTACAGCCATTCAATGACCTGCTGTTTCAGGCGCAAACGGTGCACCGCGCTCATTTCGACGCCAACCGCGTGCAAGTCTCCACGCTGCTGTCGATCAAGACTGGCGCCTGCCCGGAAGACTGCAAGTACTGTCCGCAGTCCGGCCACTACAACACCGGTCTTGAGAAAGAAAAACTGCTGGAAGTGCAGAAGGTGCTTGAAGAAGCCGCGCGTGCCAAGGCCATTGGTTCGACCCGCTTCTGCATGGGCGCAGCCTGGAAGCACCCCTCCGCCAAGGATATGCCTTACGTGCTGGAGATGGTCAAAGGCGTGAAAGCCATGGGCATGGAAACCTGCATGACCCTGGGCCGCCTCGATCAGGAACAGACCGAAGCGCTGGCCACTGCCGGGCTGGATTACTACAACCATAACCTCGACACCTCGCCGGAGTTCTACGGCAGCATCATCACCACCCGTACCTACGCCGAACGCCTGCAAACCCTGGCGTACGTGCGCGATGCGGGGATGAAGATCTGCTCCGGTGGCATTCTGGGCATGGGCGAGTCCCTCGATGACCGCGCAGGTCTGCTGATTCAACTGGCCAACCTGCCAGAGCACCCGGAGTCGGTGCCGATCAACATGTTGGTCAAGGTCGCCGGCACGCCGCTGGAAAACGCCGAAGA
Source organism: Pseudomonas syringae KCTC 12500 (assembly GCF_000507185.2). Classification (NCBI taxonomy): domain Bacteria; kingdom Pseudomonadati; phylum Pseudomonadota; class Gammaproteobacteria; order Pseudomonadales; family Pseudomonadaceae; genus Pseudomonas; species Pseudomonas syringae. Next base: position 1,858,621 of record NZ_AYTM02000002.1, on the reverse strand, counting down.
TGTCGACCCGTTCGATTTCATTCGCATGCTCGCCGTGGCACGGATTCTCATGCCGAAATCCCACGTGCGCCTGTCCGCCGGTCGCGAAGCGATGAACGAGCAAATGCAGGCACTGGCGTTTTTCGCCGGGGCCAACTCGATTTTCTACGGCGACAAGCTGCTGACCACCGCCAACCCGCAAGCCGACAAGGACATGCTGCTGTTCTCGCGTCTGGGCATCAAGCCCGAAGCGGGCGAAGGGCATGCCGACGAAGTGCACCAGGCCGCTATCGAACAGGCGCTGGTCGAACAGCAAAGCAGCTCGATGTTCTACGACGCCGCCTCTGCCTGATTCGTTGCACGGGCCGGACTGTTCCGGCCCGTTTTGAATTGTCATTTTCCGGACCGGGGCCTGCATGTCTTTCGATCTCCGCACGCGCCTCGATGCCCGTCGCGCCGCCCACCTCTATCGTCAGCGTCCGCTGCTGCAAAGTCCGCAAGGGCCGCAGGTCATCGTCGACGGCCAGCCTTTGCTGGCGTTCTGCAACAACGATTACATGGGGCTGGCCAATCATCCCGAGGTGATCGCTGCCTGGCAGGCGGGTGCCGAGCGCTGGGGCGTGGGCGGCGGGGCTTCGCATCTGGTGATCGGCCACAGCGCGCCACACCACGAACTGGAAGAAGCGCTGGCCGAGCTGACCGGCCGTCCGCGCGCACTGTTGTTCTCCAATGGCTACATGGCCAACCTCGGCGCGGTGACGGCGTTGGTCGGACAGGGCGATACGGTGCTGGAAGACCGTCTCAACCACGCCTCGCTGCTGGATGCCGGTCTGCTCAGCGGCGCACGGTTTTCGCGCTATCTGCACAACGATGTGAGCAGCCTGGAAGCCCGCCTGGAAAAATCCGTGGGCGATACCCTGGTGGTGACCGACGGGGTGTTCAGCATGGACGGCGACATCGCCGATCTGCCCGCGCTGGCCCGGGCGACGAGGGCCAAAGGGGCCTGGCTGATGGTGGATGATGCCCACGGCTTCGGCCCTTTGGGTGCCAACGGCGCCGGTATCATCGAGCATTTTGGCCTGAGCATGGATGACGTGCCCGTGCTGGTCGGCACCCTGGGCAAGTCGTTCGGCACTTCCGGGGCGTTCGTGGCCGGCAGTGAAGAACTGATCGAAACCCTGATCCAGTTCGCCCGGCCTTACATTTACACCACCAGCCAGCCCCCCGCGCTGGCCTGCGCCACCTTGAAAAGCCTGCAGCTGCTGCGTACCGAGCATTGGCGTCGCGAGCATCTGACCCGGCTGATCCAGCAGTTTCGGCGCGGTGCCGAGCAGATCGGGCTGCAACTGATGGACAGCTTTACCCCGATCCAGCCGATCATGATCGGTGATGCCGGTCGCGCCTTGCGCCTCTCGCAATTGCTTCGCGAGCGCGGCCTGCTGGTCACCGCCATTCGCCCGCCCACCGTGCCTGCGGGCAGCGCGCGACTTCGTGTGACGTTGTCTGCCGCGCACAGCGAAGCCGACGTGCAGCTATTATTGAACGCTCTGGAGCAGTGCTACCCGCTGCTGGATGCCAGCCACTCCTCGGAGCCTGTTCATGCGTGATCGTCTGATTCTGTTGCCAGGCTGGGGCCTTGGCGTTTCGCCGCTGGAGCCGCTTGCCGCTGCGTTGCGCGGGCTGGATGAGCACCTGCGGGTTGAAGTCGAGCCATTGCCGGATATCGACAGCTGCGATTTGCCAGACTGGCTCGACGAACTGGACACCAACCTGCCAGACGACGCCTGGCTGGGCGGCTGGTCATTGGGTGGCATGCTCGCGGCTGAACTGGCAGCGCGTCGCGGCGACCGTTGCTGCGGGTTGCTGACGCTGGCCAGTAACGCCTGCTTCGTCACCCAGGGGGCGTGGCCGAATGCGATGCCCGCGCAGGATTTCGAGGCGTTTCTGGCTGGCTGTGCCGATGATCCGGACCTGACCCTCAAGCGCTTCAGCCTGTTATGCACGCAAGGCGCAGAGGACCCGCGCGGTCTGGCGCGGCTGCTCAAGGCCAGCGCACCGCACCTGTCGAAAACGGCGTTGATCGACGGCCTGAAAATACTCCGGCAACTCGACACCCGCAGTGCGCTGCAAACCTATCGTGGCCCGCAACTGCACCTGTTCGCCGGGCTGGATGCCTTCGTGCCCGCCGAGGCCGCAGGTGATCTGCTGGCCTTGTTGCCGGATGTCGAAGTGGGTTTGATCGAGCAGGCCAGTCATGCATTCCTGCTGGAAAACCCTCATGGGGTGGCGGCCGCGATCCACGCCTTTCTGCACGAGCTGGACGATGACTGATCTTTCAATCCCCAAACCACCTTCTGCCTTGCCTGACAAACGTCAGGTCGCCGCATCGTTTTCCCGCGCGGCAGACAGCTATGACAGCGTTGCCGAACTGCAGCGCAACGTCGGTAATGAGCTGCTGGCGCGTTTGCCTGCGCAATGCAAGCCGTCCCGCTGGCTGGATCTGGGCAGCGGCACCGGCTATTTCAGCCGGGCGCTGGCGCAGACGTTCACTGGCAGCGAAGGTATTGCACTGGATATCGCCGAAGGCATGTTGCGTCATGCCCGACCCTTGGGTGGCGCACAGCACTTCATTGCGGGTGACGCCGAGCACCTGCCGCTGCGTGACCAGAGCTGCGGGCTGATTTTCTCCAGCCTCGCGGTGCAGTGGTGCGCCGATTTCGCCTCCGTACTCAGTGAAGCTCAGCGCGTATTGCAGCCAGGCGGCGTATTCGCCTTTGCCAGCCTGTGTGTCGGTACGTTGTACGAGCTGCGCTACAGTTGGCAGGCTGTGGACGGCCGGGTGCATGTGAACCGTTTTCGTCATGAGGACGACTATCGCCAGCTGTGCGCGGCGAGCGGCTTGCAAGTACGCAGCCTCGATGTTTGCCCGCAGGTTCTGCATTACCCGGATGTGCGCAGCCTGACGCACGAGTTGAAGGCGCTCGGTGCGCACAATCTCAACCCCGGACGGCCAAATGGCCTGACCGGGCGCGAGCGGATCATGGGCATGGTTAAGGCCTATGAAGGCTTCCGCCAGGACGCCGGACTGCCCGCCACCTATCAAGTGCTGTACGCGGTGCTTGAAAAAAACTGATGGACTGACAGGAAAGACTGCTGAGATGACTGCCGCCTACTTCATCACCGGAACCGATACCGACGCTGGCAAGACCACGGTGGCTGCCGGTTTGCTGCATGCCGCCCGTTCGTCCGGCCTGAGCACGGCGGCCGGCAAGCCCGTTGCGTCCGGTTGTTTTGTCACGCCACACGGGCTGCGCAACCCGGATGCCCTGGCGTTGCTGGCCGAGTGTTCTGTCGAGCTGGATTACGCTGAAGTCAATCCGCTGGCCTTCGAGCCGGCCATCGCTCCGCACCTGGCAGCACGCGAAGCTGGCGTCGCGTTGACGGTCGACTCGGTGCTGCACCCCATGCGGCATATGCTCGCCAGACAGGCCGACTTCACCCTGATCGAAGGGGCGGGCGGTTGGCGCGTGCCGCTGTCCGGACAGAGCACGCTGTCCGATCTGGCCATTGCTCTGGATCTGCCGGTGATTCTGGTGGTGGGCGTGCGCCTGGGCTGTATCAATCATGCGGTGCTGACTGCTGAAGCCATTGCCCGTGACGGTTTACGGCTGGCAGGCTGGGTGGCCAACATCGTGGATGCCGACACCTCGCGGCTTGAAGAAAACCTCGCCACGCTGGTGGAGCGTCTGCCTGCACCTTGTCTTGGGCAGGTGCCGCGCTTGAACGAGGCAAGTGCCGAAAATGTGGCGCAGTATCTCGATTTAAAGGTACTGAGCTGACAGCGCCGCTATGTCGCTGACCGGTAAGACAGTTTCGGATTTTCAAGAGTCAGTCTATCGTGCGGCCTAGTGCCATTAGTCTGTTTGTCGAGTATTTCCGGGCAAATGCTGCTTCAATGGGCGTGTTCGTTTTTTGAACTGAGGATCGGCTTATGCAAATCACCATGAACAACACCCTCTACCCAGGCCTTAGCGCAATGCAGGTCGGGCAAAGTCGTGTGGATCAGGCGGCCACCCAGATTGCCAGCTCCAATATCGAAGTGTCGGGCAGAAGCCAGTCTTCTGACTTTCAGCTCGAGAACCTGCGCTCTGTTGATCGCAGCCAGCGTTCCGACTTGCCGTCCAACATCGTCGAACTCGAGGCTGGAAAGGATCAGTTTGCAGCCGGACTGGCTGCGCAGAAAGCCAGCAATGAAATGCTCGGCACGCTGATCGATACCTACGCCTGATTTTCGCGTCAAATCCCGCCGTGCCATCCGCGCACGGCGTTGCTTCCTGAATTTCTCCGCATCATTGTCCTGTATCTCACCTGCACCCGGTTTCGCCCTCCACTAGACTTTTGCTTACGCTTCTCTCGCCCCCGCACGACGTACGCCTGCGTGGCTTATGCATGGGCCGTGGACGAATGGTGCGTGCTTCGCTATTGACAAGGTTTGGGCGTAAACGTATGTTTCAAACACCTGTTTGACCGCGAGGCATACGAGATTGTCTGGCGCTTGAGGGTATCTCTCCAGCGACCGCCCGGTCATTCGTTCCAGGATTCATCAGCAGAGGTTATCGCTATGCCTGACTACAAGGCCCCCTTGCGTGATATTCGTTTTGTTCGTGATGAACTGCTCGGCTATGAAGCGCACTATCAGAGTCTGCCAGCCTGTCATGACGCCACTCCGGACATGGTCGACGCCATTCTGGAAGAGGGTGCCAAGTTCTGTGAGCAGGTGCTGGCTCCACTGAACCGCGTGGGCGATACCGAGGGTTGCACCTGGAGCGAGTCGGGCGTGAAGACGCCGACCGGCTTCAAACAGGCTTACAAACAGTTCGTCGAAGGCGGCTGGCCGAGTCTGGCGCATGACGTCGCGCACGGCGGTCAGGGGCTGCCCGAGTCGCTGGGCCTGGCGGTCAGCGAGATGATCGGCGAAGCCAACTGGTCGTGGGGCATGTACCCGGGCCTGTCGCATGGCGCGATGAACACGATCTCCGAGCACGGCACGCCCGAGCAGCAGGACGCGTACCTGACCAAGCTGGTATCCGGCGAATGGACCGGCACCATGTGCCTGACCGAGTCGCATTGCGGCACCGACCTGGGCATGCTGCGTACCCGCGCAGAGCCTCAGGCTGACGGGACCTATAAGGTTACCGGCACCAAGATCTTCATTTCTGCTGGCGAACACGACATGGCCGATAACATCGTCCACATCGTGCTGGCCCGCCTGCCGGACGCACCGGCTGGCACCAAAGGCATTTCGCTGTTCATCGTGCCCAAGTTCCTCTCGGCTGCCGATGGCGGCATCGGTGAGCGTAACGCGGTGAATTGTGGCTCCATCGAGCACAAGATGGGCATTCACGGCAATGCCACCTGTGTGATGAACTTCGACGGCGCTACCGGCTACCTGATCGGCCCGGCCAACAAGGGCCTGAACTGCATGTTCACGTTCATGAACACCGCGCGTCTGGGCACGGCACTGCAAGGTCTGGCGCACGCCGAAGTCGCCTTTCAGGGTGGTCTGCAATATGCCCGTGACCGTCTGCAAATGCGTTCGCTGACCGGTCCCAAGGCACCGGAAAAAGCCGCTGACCCGATCATCGTTCACCCTGATGTGCGTCGCATGCTGCTGACCATGAAGGCGTTCGCCGAAGGCACACGTGCCATGGTGTACTTCACGGCCAAACAGGTCGACATCGTCAAGTACAGCGAAGACCCGGAGCAAAAGAAAGCCGCTGACGCATTGCTGGCGTTCATGACCCCGATCGCCAAGGCGTTCATGACGGAGGTGGGCTTCGAAGCTGCCAACCACGGCGTGCAGGTTTACGGCGGCCACGGCTTCATTGCCGAGTGGGGCATGGAGCAGAACGTTCGCGACAGCCGGATTTCGATGCTGTACGAAGGCACTACCGGTATCCAGGCGCTCGACCTGCTGGGCCGCAAGGTGCTGATGACCCAGGGCGAAGCGCTCAAGGGCTTCACCAAGATCGTTCACAAGTTCTGCCAGAGCAACGAAGGCAACGAAGTTGTGCAGGAGTTTGTGACGCCACTGGCTGCGCTGAACAAGGAGTGGGGCGACCTGACCTTGAAAGTGGGCATGGCGGCGATGAAGGATCGCGAAGAAGTGGGTGCTGCATCGGTGGATTACATCATGTTCTCCGGCTATGCCTGCCTGGCGTATTTCTGGGCCGACATGGCGCGTGTTGCGGCCGAGAAGCTGGCGGCCGGTGCGTCGGACGAGGCGTTCTATCGCGCCAAGATCCAGACCGCGCGTTTTTACTTCCAGCGCATCCTGCCGCGTACTCGTACCCACGTGGCGGCCATTCTGTCGGGTGCTGCCAACCTGATGGACATGAAAGAAGAAGACTTCGGCCTGGCTTACTAAGCTTCGCTGGCGTCATGAAAACCGCCTGATCGCTGATCAGGCGGTTTTTTTATGGGTGCGTTTTAGCGCATGGCTGTATTCGAATTCCCGGCGAGACCTGAGAAGGCGCTCAGGCCCCGCGCATAGTCACGATGTTCTCCAGGACACCTCTCGTTCCTCACGCACGCGTGGGAATGCAGTTCGTGACGCTCTGCGTCATACGGCGGTTCTGCGATGTCAGTGATGTTTGTTTCTGGCTTGAGCTTCCTTTTCGCCCCTCGGCGACCTACTTTGATGGGGACAAAGTAGGCAAAGCCCGCAGCTCCGTTTCCGGCCCGACTTCGTCGGGTTCCTTCGCCCTGTCACTGATCCGGGGGTCGCCGCAACGGGCCCTCCATGGCCCGGTGCGGCTAGCCTGGCGTCCTGCCAGGCTACCCCCGGATCAGCGCCAGGACTCAGCCGTCACTTACGTCGCAATTTGCGTCGTCAGTAACATCGCGATAAAAAAGCGCTTTTAGGTGCAGTGATGACAGGCAAAGCATGACGTTGCAGCACGACGCGGAGCGTTACCCAATGCATGCCAACGCATGGGCGCTAGACGCCCGCAATAAACATTTCCCACTTCCTGCCGTTACAGAAATTAAGTTGTTTGTTGATCCTGCCGATGCATTGTTTGCTGGGGAGGGGCACAATGCCATCAGCCCAGCCAGTCATCCAGATGCCGGGTAGGAGATAACCCCTTTTGTTGCGTCCATCAGCTGCACGCTTGAGTCATTTTCTGCCTTCACTGGGTTTGCTGGTGGCGGGGCTCGCGGCTGCGTACGTAAAAGACCTGAACGTCTTCTTCACTTCGTTGTTCAATGTGCTTCCGACCCTGGTTCTGCTGTTGGGCGGGGCGTACTGCTTTGTTTATCGACGTCAGCGCGAGCTGTTTCTGATGCTCACGGTGTATATCGCCTACTACCTGCTAGACACTCAGACCGATTACTACCGTGACCATGGCAAGGTCCGCGAAGATGCGGCGGTGATCTTTCACTTGGTCTGCCTGCTGCTGCCGGTGCTGTTCGGGCTGTATGCGGCATGGGAGGAACGAACCCATCTGTTCCAGGACATGGTCGCGCGGCTCGCGGTGCTTGTAGCGCTGGGAGGCGTGGCGGTGGGACTGGAGCAAAGTTATCCGGTCGAGCTGCAAGTCTGGCTGGCGGACATCCGCTGGCCTGCCCTGCATGGCGCATGGATGAGCCTGATTCAACTTTCTTATGCGATGTTTCTGGTGTCCTTCGCGGTGCTGATCTGGCAATACCTGGAAAAACCGCGACCGCTGCATGCGGCGCAGATTGTCGGCCTGCTGGGTTTGTTCTGGGCATTGCCGAAAACCTTTATCCTGCCGTTCACGCTGAACATCCTCTGCAGTCAGGTGATGCTGATGATTGCTGCTGCGGTCGCTCACGAGGCCTATCAGATGGCCTTCCGTGACGAGCTCACCGGGTTACCTGGGCGTCGGGCGCTCAATGAGCGCATGCAGCGTCTGGGTCGCAACTATGTGCTGGCGATGAGTGACGTGGATCACTTCAAGAAATTCAACGATACCCACGGCCACGATGTGGGCGATCAGGTGCTGCGTCTGGTGGCCAGCAAGCTGTCGAAAATCACCAATGGTGGCGGCAAGGCCTATCGCTACGGTGGTGAAGAGTTCGCCATCGTGTTCGCTGCCAAGAGTATCGATGAGTGCATGCCGCACCTGGAAGCCATCCGCGAGACCATCGCCAGCTACGAGATTCAGCTGCGCAACAAGAACGATCGTCCCCAGGACGATCAGCAAGGCCGGCAGCGTCGCAGTGGCGCGCAGGCTGGCAGCGTGTCGGTGACGGTGAGTATCGGCGTTGCCGAACGCCAGCCGGAGCATCGCACGCCTGAAGAAGTGCTCAAGAGCGCCGACCAGGCGCTGTATGCGGCCAAGGGTGCCGGGCGCAATTGTGTGGTGGCTTACGGGCAGTTGAACCGACGCGGCGCTGTGCGCACAACTGAAGCCGCAACCTGATCAAACCCTGGCACTTCCCGTGACCTGTTATGACTATTCAGTCATGACACGACCCTATGTCTCTGAAATGTTGTTCGGTTAGACTCGTGGAACTCGACTGCTGATCTGCGTCGCTGGATGTATCGATCGGCTTCCCAAAGCATTTCGATCCGTGTTCACGAGGTTTGCCATGGCTGACTATAAAGCGCCACTGCGCGATATGCGCTTCGTCCTCAATGAAGTCTTCGAGGTGTCCAAGCTCTGGGCTCAACTGCCCGAGCTGGCCGAAACCGTCGACGCTGAAACGGTCGAAGCCATTCTCGAAGAAGCCGGTAAAGTGACCAGCAAGACCATTGCGCCGCTGAGCCGCAACGGTGACGAGGAGGGCTGCCACTGGAAGGACACCGTCGTCACCACACCTGCAGGTTTTCCCGAGGCCTATAAGATCTACGCCGAAGGCGGCTGGGTCGGTGTGGGCGGTAACCCCGAATTTGGCGGCATGGGCATGCCCAAGGTGGTGTCGGCTCAGGTCGAAGAGATGCTCAACTCTGCCAGCCTGGCGTTCGGTCTGTACGCGATGCTCACCTCCGGCGCCTGCGTGTCGATAGACACCCACGCGACCGAAGCGCTCAAGACCAAATTTCTGCCCAATATGTATTCAGGCGTCTGGGCCGGGTCGATGTGCCTGACCGAGGCTCACGCCGGTACGGATCTGGGCATCATTCGCACCCGCGCCGAACCCCAGGCGGACGGCGCTTACCAGATCACCGGCAGCAAGATTTTCATCACCGGTGGCGAACACGACCTGACCGAAAACATCATCCATCTGGTGCTGGCCAAGTTACCGGATGCACCGCCCGGCCCGAAAGGCATCTCGTTGTTTCTGGTGCCCAAGTTCATGGTTGGCGACGACGGCAGCATCGGCGAGCGCAACACCGTCAGTTGTGGCTCGATCGAGCACAAGATGGGCATCCAGGCGTCGGCGACGTGCGTGATGAACTTCGATGCCGCCACCGGTTACCTGATCGGTGAGCCGAACAAGGGCCTGGCGGCGATGTTCACGATGATGAACTACGAGCGCCTCGGCGTGGGTATCCAAGGGCTTGCGTCTGGCGTGCGTTCTTATCAGGCCGCCGTTGAGTATGCGCAGGACCGTCTGCAGAGCCGTGCCCCGACCGGTGCGCAGAACAAGGACAAAGCCGCTGACCCGATCATCGTCCACCCTGACGTGCGTCGCATGCTGTTGACCATGAAAGCCTTCAACGAAGGCGGCCGGGCCTTTTCCAGCTATGTCGCTCTGCAACTGGATATTGCCAAGTTCAGCGAAGACGATACCGCGCGCAAGCGTGCCGATGATCTGGCCGCGCTGCTGACACCGGTCTCCAAGGCGTTCCTGAGTGATATCGGTCTGGAAACCACCATCCATGGCCAGCAGGTATTCGGCGGCCATGGCTACATCCGCGAGTGGGGCCAGGAACAACTGGTGCGTGACGTGCGTATCACGCAGATCTACGAAGGCACCAACGGCATTCAGGCGCTGGACTTGGTCGGGCGCAAGATCGTCGGTTCGAATGGCGCGCTCTATCAGTTGTTCTCCGATGAAGTCCGCCAGTTCATCAACGGCTCAAGCAACGCGCTCAGCGAGTTCACTCAGCCGCTGAGCAAAGCCTTGAACATGCTCGATGAACTGACCGGCTGGGTGCTGGATCGCTCGCGCAACAACCCCAATGAAATTGGCGCAGCCTCTGTGGAATATCTGCATCTGTTCGGTTACACGGCGTATGCCTACATGTGGGCCATGATGGCCAAGGCAGCACTGGGTAAAGAGCAGCAGGAGGAGTTCTACGCAAGCAAACTGGGGACCGCACGCTTCTACTTCGCACGTCTGCTGCCGCGTATTCACTCGCTGGATGCCTCGGTGCGCGCGGGCAGCGAGTCGCTGTACCTGTTGAAGGCGTCACAATTCTGACCCGGAAAAGTCTTGTAAGCATTTGCTTACACTACGTGACGCCAATTGGCCTCTTCCCAAGAAAGGGATCCAAAGTTAATCTTTGCTCATGGACGTAGCGCAGGAAGCGCAACAAGACATAACAGGGACACGTAGGGAAGCCTGCCAGGATGGCGGGGTGAAAGGGAAATCAGGGAAACAGTCTGGAAAGCCCCGCTTCGGCGGGGTTTTCTTTGTTTGCGTTTTGACGATTCTGTTTTCTTTCCGCTCGCAGCACACGCTGCTGTGTCCGCATTGCAACGCTTGTCCTGAGCCCCTCCCGCTAAAGAATAATGGCGCGGTGCCAGAGCCGGTTGAACCCTCACCGCCGGCCAGGGTCGATTAGCTGTATGGCCAATCAGAGCCAATCAATCAGGAGCTTTTCATGGACATCATTCGTATCATTTTCGCCATTCTGCTGCCTCCGGTAGGCGTGTTCATGCAAGTAGGCTTTGCTGGCGCTTTTTGGCTGAATATCCTGCTGACCCTGCTGGGTTATATCCCGGGCATCATCCACGCGATCTACATCATCGTTTCGCGTAAGTAATACCTCGTCGCACTCGCTGATCGTTCCCTGATGCGGGAACGATCACACGGCCTGATCAGGCATCCAGCACATCCCTATAGAAACGCCATTCCTTCTCCAGCGCATCTGCCAGGTTATTTGCCTTGCGGAACCCATGATGCTCGTCCGCATAGAAGTGCGCTTCGGTCTTGATACCGTTGTCCTGCAAGGCCTTGAGCATGGACCGGGTCTGTTCCGGAACCACCACGGCATCCAGTTCGCCCTGAAAGAAAATGACCGGCACGCTGATGCTGTCGGCGTGCAGCAGGGGCGTACGAGCCTGATAGCGCTCTATGTCCTTGTCGGGATCGCCGATCAACCAGTCCAGATAATCACCCTCGAACTTATGGGTCGCCCTGGCCAGTGCCACCGGGTCGCTGACCCCGTACAGACTGGCACCTGCGCGGAATACGTCGTGGAAGGCCAGCGCGCAGAGCGTGGTGTAGCCACCTGCACTGCCGCCGCGAATAAAAGCCTGTCGTTCGTCAATCAGGCCGCGCTCGGCCAGATGTTTCACGACTGCACAGGCGTCTTCGACATCCGCCACGCCCCAGGTGAGGTGCAGGCCTTGCCGGTACACGCGACCGTAGCCGCTGCTGCCGCGATAATTGAGGTCTGCGACGGCGAAGCCTCGGTGTGTCCAGTACTGAATGCGCGGGTCCAGCACCGGGTAGCAGGCAGATGTCGGGCCACCATGGATGAACACCACCAGCGGCGGTTTTTCTGCGCCGGTCATGGCCGGATAGAAGTAGCCATAAGCCTCGGCCCCGCCACTGGGGTAACGCAACGTCTGAGGACGGCTGATCTGGTCGGCCGGCAGCGGCGACCCGCCTCCGGCAAGTACGTGAACACTGGCGTCGTGGCGAGAAATGGCCAGTACCGCAGAGGTGCGTATGGCCGAGGCCGCAATGCAATAGACGAACTCTTCATCAATGGCGAGGCTGCGAAAGCGACTGTAGCCTGCGCTGAAATCCTCGACGCTGCCGTCGGCCTGGCACAGCCCCAGAACACTTGAACCGTCTGCAAACCAGCTCGCCAGGTAACCATCGTTGATCGGCAGCCAGGTGCAGCTGCCCATTTGCCAAGGCGCTGACGCATGATCCGCCGGACGGGCGGGAAGTGGCGCAAACCCGGAAGGCGATTCGCCCCACGGCTGCCAGTAACCTGCACGATCAGTCAGGCAATACAGACGCCCATGGGCATCGAAGCGCGGTTGTTGCAGAGACTCTTGCGCACCGTCACCTGCGATGCACTGCGCAGTGGCCCAACTGCCGTTGTCCTGTTTCGTCGCACACATCAAGCGAGTGCTGGTCCACGGCTGATGCGGGCGCTGCCATTCGATCCAGGCCAAGCGTCCGCCGTCGGCACTGACAATCGGCGATGAGTAGAAATCAGCGCCTTCGGCCAGCAACTGGCGCTTGCCGTCAGCCAGCCCGATAGCCACCAGTCGATGCGTGTTGCGGTCCTCTTCAACGGCCAGAATCTGGCCGCCGCTGAAGAACACGCCGCCGTAGCGCTTGTCGCCCTCGGTCAGCGCCACCGGCTCGCTGGCGTCCAGTGCCTGTCGATACAGTTGCTGGTCGCGCTCATTGACGAACACGACGGCGTCGTCGGCGAGGCAGAACGAACCACCGCCATACTCATACACCCGGCTGCGTACGCTGAAGCCTTGTGGCGTCAGGCAGCGCTTGCTGTTGGCGTACCAGTGCCAGATGCGGCTGGCGCCGTCTTCGGGGCGGTATTCGTTCCAGAACAGGCCCGCCGAGCTGACATCCAGTTCGGCGAAGTCAACGCCTGCCGCGACCGCTTGGGCGGCGCTCAGGCGTTCAGGAGGATTTTGCGATGAGTCGTGAGTTTCGGTCATTGCGAAAGGCCAGCTCTTCAATGGTTTGAGTAGCGGTTTCGGACTCGTCACGAGCCTGAGTGATGATCCCGTGGTGATAGGATTTGCTGCACACCGGGTCGGCATTGGCGGCGTCGCCGGTCAGCATGAAGGCCTGGCAGCGACAGCCGCCGAAGTCCTTTTCCTTCTCGTCACACGAACGGCACGGCTCGGGCATCCAGTCGTAACCGCGAAAGCGATTGAAGCCGAACGAGTCATACCAGATGTGCTGCATGCTGTGATCGCGCACATTGGGGAACTGGATCGGCATCTGCCGCGCCCCGTGGCAGGGCAGCGCCGTGCCATCCGGTGTCACGGTCAGGAAGATATTGCCCCAGCCGTTCATACAGGCTTTGGGACGCTCTTCGTAATAATCAGGAGTGACGAAAATCAGTTTGCATGGATGATTCTCTGCCTCTAGCCGGACGCGGTATTCGTTGGTGACGGCTTCGGCGCGGACCAGTTGATCTTTGGTCGGCAGCAGGCCGAGGCGATTCAGGTGCGCCCAGCCATAGAACTGACAGGTCGCCAGTTCGACGAAGTCCGCTTCCAGCGCGAGACACAGCTCGATGATCTTGTCGATGCGATCAATGTTGTGCCGGTGGGTGACGAAGTTCAGCACCATCGGGTAGCCGTGCTTTTTAACCGCCTTGGCCATCTCCAGCTTCTGCGCGAAGGCTTTTTTCGAGCCGGCGAGCATGTTGTTGACCTGCTCGTCGCTGGCCTGAAAGCTGATCTGGATGTGGTCCAGGCCTGCTTCCTTGAAGGCGATGATCTTCTCTTCGGTAAGGCCGATGCCCGAGGTGATCAGGTTGGTGTAGAAGCCCAGACGCCGCGCCTCGGCGATCAGTTCGGCGAGGTCCTGGCGTACCAGCGGCTCGCCGCCGGAAAAGCCGATCTGCGCCGCACCCATTTCCCGCGCTTCCTGCATGACCTTGAACCACTGCTCGGTGCTCAGCTCCTGGCCCTGTTTGGCAAAATCCAGGGGGTTTGAGCAATACGGGCACTGCAGCGGGCAGCGATAGGTCAGCTCGGCGAGCAGCCACAGTGGCAGGCCGACCTCGGGAGTGGGCGGTATGTACGGGGTGTTAGTGACGGGTGCTATGTCAGACAAGATCGATCCAGTTTTTCTTTTTGGCGCCTTCCATGAACTCGTCGACGTCCATGCCCAGTTCGGGAACATTGGGGAACTGCTGATGAAGCTCGTGAATGATGGCGGCGATGCTGCGCTTGCCATCGATCAACCCGCCAATCAGGGCCGCGCTGTCATTGAGTTTGATCATGCCCTCAGGGTAAAGCACCACATGAGCCTTTTGCGCAGGCTCGTACTGGAAGCGATAGCCCTGATGCCATTTGGGTGTCAACGCTCGGAACTGCGGATCGTGCTTCATAGCGTAATCCCCTTATGCCAGACCCTTTGGTCTGTGACGCTGTGATACGGCGGGCGGTTCAGCTCATAGGCCATGGACATCGCATCGAGCATGCTCCACAGGATATCGAGTTTGAACTGCAGGATTTCCAGCATACGCTGCTGACCTTCGTACGTAGTGTAGTGCTGTAACGTGATGGCGAGGCCGTGCTCTACATCGCGTCGGGCCTGACCCAGGCGAGTGCGGAAATATTCGTAGCCGACCGGATCGATCCACGGGTAGTGCTGCGGCCAGCTGTCCAGACGCGACTGGTGGATCTGCGGTGCGAACAGTTCGGTCAGCGAGCTGCTGGCGGCTTCCTGCCAATTGGCGCGGCGGGCGAAGTTCACGTAGGCGTCGACGGCAAACCGCACGCCTGGCAGCACCAGTTCCTGCGAGCGCAGCTGGTCCGGGTCCAGTCCCACGGCCTGGCCCAGGCGCAGCCAGGCTTCGATGCCGCCGTCTTCGCCGGGCGCACCGTCATGATCGAGCAGGCGCTGAATCCACTCGCGACGGATCTCGCGATCCGGGCAGTTGGCCAGAATCGCCGCGTCCTTGAGTGGAATGTTCACTTGATAGTAGAAACGGTTGGCGACCCAGCCCTGAATCTGCTCGCGGGTCGCTCGGCCCTCGTACATCGCCACATGGAACGGGTGATAGATGTGGTAATAGGTACCCTTGGCGCGCAAGGCCTGTTCGAATTCGGCGGGGGACAGCGCAGTCGCGTCGCTCATGTCAGCTCCTAAAGCTCGATGCTCATGCCATCGAAGGCCACTTCGACGTTGCGACGAACCAGCTCCGCACGTTCCGGGGAGTCTTCGTCGAGAATCGGGTTGGTGTTATTGATGTGGATAAGCACCTTGCGCTGCTCGGGGAAGCCTTCGAGGACTTCCAGCATGCCGCCGGGGCCGTTCTGTGCCAGATGGCCCATCTCCCGGCCGGTACGCGTGCCCACGCCACGGCGTTGCATTTCGTCGTCGTCCCACATGGTGCCGTCGACCAGCAGGCAGTCGGCGTCACGCATCTTCTCGGCCAGTGCTTCATCGACCTTGCCCAGGCCTGGGGCATAGAACAGCTTGCCGCCAGTGCGGGTGTCTTCGACCAGCAGGCCGATGTTGTCGCCCGGGTGCGGGTCGAAACGGTGTGGCGAGTAGGGCGGGGCGGCGCTGCGCAGCGGGAAGGGCGTAAAGCGCAGGTTCGGGCAGGCCGGAATCACGAAGCTGCCCTGCAACTCGATGCGGTTCCAGGTCAGGCCGCCGTTCCAGTGCTTGAGCATTTCGAACAGCGGGAAGCCGGTGCTCAGGTCCTCATGAACCATGTCGGTACACCACACCTGATGCGGGCAGCCTTCACGCAGGCTGAGCAGGCCGGTGGTGTGGTCGATCTGGCTGTCCATCAACACGATCGCGCTGATGCCGGTATCGCGCAATGCGCGCCCGGGCTGCATCGGCGCAAAGCCCTGCAATTGCGCGCGAATATCTGGTGAAGCGTTGCACAGCACCCAGTTGATACCGTCGTCGGACAGCGCAATGGACGACTGGGTCCGCGCATGGGCACGCAGGCTGCCGTCGCGAAAACCTGCGCAATTGACGCAGTTGCAGTTCCACTGGGGGAATCCACCGCCAGCAGCAGAACCTAGAATCTGGATGTACATGACAGCTCCCGGGACACGCTCTGAAATAAAAAACAGCCATAACCATAAAAAAAGCCCCGGCGAACCGAGGCTTCACAGCGCACTGAAATCAACGGCTTGCGAAGTACATGGTGACTTCAAAACCGATACGCAGATCAGTGTAAGCAGGTTTAGTCCACGACATAAAAATCTCCTCGGATAAGTGCAGCGTTGGGTGACTACATCTTAGTGCATCGCTGGAGGCATACGTTCAGATGCTTAGGGAGCTATGTTACTCAATTTCACAATTGGACAGGTTCGGAATCTGCAGAAAAGACCGTTACTGTTCAGGTAAGGATTGCGGAACGGCCGCGCTGGCAGGGCGATTGGCCACGATCAGCCAGCCCCCTTTGGCGCTGATCAACTGATCCGCAGAGGCCAGCAACGAGTGTGTATCCAGATTTGACAGAGCCCCCTGCAAGGTCTGCGCATGGTCACCCCGGTGCCCGGCAAGTTGAGCCTGCCACTGAAGGTCGGCACGCTGTTGCTGCGGCAGGCTCGACGGCTCGAACTGCGCTGCAAGGGCGCTTGCCTGTTCAGGCAAATCTGCATCGCGAATCAGTTGCGGCAATTTGCCGATAAAGGCCTCGATGTGCGCAAACAGCTGTTGGGCACTGCTGGTGGGTGATTGCACGCCGAACAGCAAACCGGTCCGTCCGTCGATCTGCCTGAGGCCACTGAACACCGCGTAGCCCAATTGCAGTTCGACCCGCAGCCGCTGATAGAACGGCGCTTGGGCCAGGTGCGCGAGCAGACGCCAGGCGGCTTCATCTTCGATGGAAGTCGTGGGCGCGGGGCAGAACACCAGCACGGCGTCTTCCGAGGAGGACGATGCTTGCGTCGCCCAGTGCTTGCCAGCGCGAATGGTCGGCAGATCGGGCGGGGAGGTTTGCCGAACGCCGGGTGCCGCATTCAACACCGCGTCCAGCATTGACTGGCGGGCCGGGTCGAAACCGCTGGTTAAACTGATCCAGCGCGAAGCCGCCCATACGTCTGGCAGGTCGCTTATGGCCACCTCCGGGTCACTGCGCAGGTAGTGATCGGCAAGCTGCTTGAGCAACTGACGAATCGGGATCAATACCGGCTCGTCGTGTTCCAGCGTGTGTGCATCGGGGTGCTGCAAGCGCTGCAGGCTTTGTTGCAGGACCGCCACCATCGGTTCGCGCAAGCCGTTCAATTGAAGCTGCCAATAAGGGCCGTACGCAGTGAAGGTCAGGGTGACCCCGGCCTGACGTGCGTCTTCGGCCAGTGGTTTGAGCGCCGCATCGAGTATCCGCCAAAAAGCGGGCTGCGGGGACGGCAGTTGCCAGCGCAGGTACAGCGCGGCTTCAGCGGGGTCGTCCGCTGCCCTGTCAAGAAACGGATTCGGCGCTGGCAGGCGCCAAGTGAGCGGCTCTGGATCGAGGTTCTCCACATCAGCGGTGAGTTTCGACAGTAATACGCTTAAGGCTTTTTGGCCTTGCTCGCTCCACTGCGCGGGCGTTTCGCGACAGTGATGGTTTGCCAGAGCCAGTGCTCCGCACATCTGCAGACGGCGTTGTTCGAGACGGTGGTATTCCTCGATTCGCGTTGGCCAGTGAGCCTTGAAAAAGCCGAGCCAGCTGAAAAGCAGGCTGCTGATAGCGGTCGCGTTCGCCGGGTCGCCCGTAAACTCTATATCCAGCAAAAGCTGCCCGCCGAACTGGTAAAGCGGTGCGGCGTGCAGCGAGGTGCAAAGGCCCCTGCGGATCAGCTCGGCAACCAATCCGCCAGGCTGCGCTGCATTGAGCCAGTGACAGAAGAAGGCCACCGCTTCGTCAGCCTTGTCCGGCAAGTCCTCAACAGCAAACAGCAGATGGTTTCGCTCGCCAGCCTGTCGAGCGCCGGCCATCAATGCTGGAGGCGGGCGCTGTTTGAGCTTCACCCCGCTGGCGAAAACTGCGCCGTGGTTTGTCGCCAGCGCCTGTAATTCAGCCATTGGCAGCGGGCCAGTCAGGCACAGGGTCATCTGTCCGGCTTGATAGAAGCCTCGATAAAAGTCTTTCAACGCTTGCTGAAAAGCCGGGTTGGGCACTGGCAGGCTGTAGCGATTGCCGGCGTGAAAGCCACGCAACGGATGCTGTGGGTTGATCGCTGTCAGCAGGCGCGCCTGATCGCGGGATGCGCTATCGCCGAGCCAGGCGATGAATTCGGCGTGCAGCACTTCGCGTTCGCGCAATTGATCTGCGATGTCCATGCGCGGCTTGGCAAGCATGTCGCACAGGCGCTCCAGCCCTTGGGCGAAGTCGGCTTGCGGCAGTTCGAAGAAGAAGTCAGTGGTGCGCTCGCGGGTGCTGGCATTGACCTGCCCGCCATGAAGCTGCACGAAGGTCATCAGGTTATCCCCGGCCGGGAAGCGTTCGGTGCCGAGGAAAAACAGATGCTCCAGAAAATGCGCCAGCCCAGGCCAAGCCCGAGGCGCGTCGTGACTGCCCGCTGCCACACGCAACGAGGCCGCACAGCGCTTGAGCCGTGGCTCGTGACACAGCACCACATTCAGACCGTTGGCCAGCGTGAGGCGTTGAGTGTCAGTGGCGTGTGCGGCAGGCATGAGGGGCGTCCGGAAAGCTGTGCGAGGCGAAGCGTCATGCTAGCGGATTAGCTGACCTGATCGCGAGCCTGCTGCTCAAAGCTGCGAAATAGAGGACGCAAAGGGGCCGCCAGGCTTTCCGAAAATGCATCGCTTGAAAGACCGTCTTCGCGAACAAGTTCGCTCCTACCCCTCAGGCAGAAGGCTGTTTTTGATTCTGCCCAACGGGCGTAGGAGCGGACTTGTCCGCGAAGGGGCCGTTAAGCTTCCCGACAATGCATCGCTTGAAAGACCGTCTTCGCGAACAAGTTCGCTCCTACCCCTCGGGCAGGAGGCCGTTTTGATTCTGCCCAACGGGCGTAGGAGCGGACTTGTCCGCGAAGGGGCCGTCAAGCTTTCCGAAAATGCATCGCCTGAACGACCGTCTTCGCGAACACGTTCGCTCCTACCCCTCAGGCAGAAGGCTGTTTTTGATTCTGCCCAACGGGCGTAGGAGCGGACTTGTCCGCGAAGGGGCCGCCAAGCCTTCCGAACATGCATCGCCTGAACGACCGTCTTCGCGAACACGTTCGCTCCTACCCCTCGGGCAGGAGGCCGTTTTTGATTCTGCCCAACGGGCGTAGGGAGCGGACTTGTCCGCGAAGGGGCCGCCAAGCCTTCGAACATGCATCGCCTGAACGACCGTCTTCGCGAACAAGTTCGCTCCTACCCCTCGGGCAGGAGGCCGTTTTTGATTCTGCCCAACGGGCGTAGGAGCGGACTTGTCCGCGAAGGGGCCGTTAAGCTTTCCGAACATGCATCGCTTGAGCGAGCGTCTTCGCGAACAAGTTCGCTTGTATGGTAAGACTTGAAGGGAGGAGGAGGGACTTAGTTCGCTTCTGACTGTTCGCGCAGTACAGACCCGTAGGAGATTTCACCCCTCCTCCTTTCACCCAAGCGCCGATAAAGAATGCTTAAGGCTCACAACCTACGATAGAAACAAGCCTGCGCCTCTGGGTGGCCCCTTCAAGTCTGTAAACCTTATCCCCGAGGAGGCGTTATGGCAATGCGGGTTACTCTGCAAAAACCGATCATCGGTGTAGATGTCGCCAAGAATGAGCTGGTGATCTACCACGATCAATATGATCGACTTGAGGCAATCCCCAATACCAAAGTCGCCATCACCCAATGGCTGAAGGCCTTGGCGAGCAGCTGCGCCATCGCCATCGAAGCCACTAACGTCTATCACGTCCTGTTCGCGGATGCGGCCCACGAAGCAGGCTGTGACATTTATATGGTGGATGGCTATCAGCTCAGTCATTACCGTAAAGGCGTCAACATACGCGCCAAAACCGATGCCCAAGATGCTCGTTTGTTGGCCCGATACCTGAAAAACGAGCTTGATGAGTTGCGGCCCTGGATACCTGCGAGCCCGCTTTATCGGCAGCTTCTGAGCCTGTTCCGACGTCGTGCAGCCTTGGTTCAGGCTCGTACTGGCCTGGTACAAAGCTGGACCAACGAGCCTTTTCTGAGAACAGCGTTCGCCAATCAGGTCAACTCGATGAAACGATTTGAGGCGCTCGTTGAAAAGAAGATTCGCGATGTACTGCAGGAAGCCGGGCTGATGAGGCAGGTCAACCGCTGTATGAAAGTAGAGGGGATCGGCTTTCTGACTGCAGCTCGTTTGGTCACTTCTTTTCAGCGAGGCGAGTTCAGCGGAGCGAACGCCTTTATCGCGTTTCTTGGGCTGGACCTGAGAGTATCCAAATCAGGGCAAAGTGATGGACCTCGTCGATTGACCAAACGCGGCGATCCAGAAGCCCGACGGTTGCTGCACAACGCGGCTATGTCCGGGAGCCGTACGCCGGCCTGGAAGCCTTTTTATGAAGAGCAGAGAAAGCGTGGCTTTAGTACAACTCAAGCGCTGGTCATGCTCTCCCGAAAGTTGGCTCGAGTAGTCTTCGCTCTGTTAAAGAACCAGAGCGAATATCAAACAAAAGTGGCTTGAGGGCTTTCCCAAAACCATAGAATCTCCTACGCCCCTCGGGCAGGAGGCCGTTTTGATTCTGCCCAACGGGCGTAGGAGCGGACTTGTCCGCGAAGGTGCCGTTAAGGTTTCCAAAAATCTATCGCCTGAGCGAGCGTCTTCGCGAACAAGTTCGCTACGGGCTCCGGCCAGAATCAAAAGCGGGCTTGTGTATGACGATGGTCGCGGAGCGTGGGCACGATAGTTATAGGATTATTCCGCACGCTCCTGCGTGGGAATTATCCATCCGGCTAATCTGATCAAGTCAGCGACGTATAAAGCGCCGGGCGGCGATCCATGAAGTAGTCGTTCGCGGTTCTGGCCTGGGCCAGCAGTGACTTGTCCAGCGTGCCGACCAGCAGCGCTTCGTCCTGACCTGCCAGCAATGGGCGGCTGCCATCCGGCGCGCAGAGGCTGCTGAGCCCGCAGTAACGAATCGCGCCCTCGCTGCCGCAGTAGTTGGCATACACCACGTAGCAGTGATTCTCGAAGGCCCGCGCCCGAACCGTCACGTCGCAGACGAAATCGTAAGGCAGCATGTTTGCGGTGGGGACCAGAATCAACTCGGCCCCTGCCAGGGCCAGCCGACGGGTGTTTTCAGGGAATTCCACGTCGTAGCAAATCAGCAGGCCCAAGCGCCAGCCATTCAATTCGACCACCGGGTAATGATCGTCGCCTGCGGCGAACATCGACTTGTCCAGATCGCTGAACAGATGCGTCTTGCGGTAGTTGCACAGGCGTGTGCCCTGGCTGTCGATCAACTGCACAGCGTTGTAGATCTGCCGATCGGCAGCGCGTTCCGGATAGCCGTAGAGGATCGCAATGCCGCTGGCCTGTGCGATGGCGGCAATGCGCGTCGCTGCCGGACCGTCCTGCGCCTGCGCCAGCTCACCAACAGCCTGAGCGCCGATGTTGTAGCCGCTGAGGAACATTTCCGGACAAATCAGCACCTGTGCCCCTTGCTCGGCGGCGGCCTGAGCCTGCTGTTCCAGGCGAGTCAGGTTGCCGCTGACATCCAGCGGCAATGGCGGGCATTGATACAGCGCAACGCGCATGGGGTTTTCCTTCTGTCAGTCGCCCAGTGCAATCGGACCGATTTCGTGGAACACATCACCGGGGCCGGGGTTCTCGGCGTGAGTCTTGCCGCCGAAGTGGTTCATGATCCCCCACACGGCGTTCAGTGAAGTCTGCACAGCGCCTTCGACCCACGCCGGTGTCCAGGACACATCGTCGCCGGCGATGAACATGCCGCGCTGCTCGCTGGGCATATCCTGCTGCATGAAGTGTGCGTACATGCGCTGGTTATAGCGGTAATGGCCCGGCAGCGCACCCTTGAACGCACCCAGGAAGTGCGGATCGGCTTCCCATGACACGGTAATCGGATCACCGATGATCCGCGCTGCGATGTCCACTTTCGGGTAGATCTTCTTCAAGGCGTCCAGCGCCAGCTTCACCCGCTTCTCGATGGGCTGCGGGAGCATCTTCAGAGCATCGCCCATCCAGGAGTAGGACAGGCAGATCACGCCGGGTTTGTCGTCGCCGTTATCGAACAGGTAAGTGCCACGGGTCAGCCGGTCGGTGAGGGTCATGCTCATCAGGTCGCGGCCGGTTTCCGGGTCCTTGTCCTTCCAGAATGGGCGGTCAACCATCACGAAGGTCTTCGAGGACTGCATGTAGCGGGTGCGGTCCAGGGCCATCCACATTTTCTGCGAAAACAGCGACTCTTCGCACTCGATCTGCGTGGTCAGCAGCCAGCTCTGGCAGGTGGTCAGCACGGCCGCGTACTGCCGGGTGTCGCCCCAATTGTCAGTCACCGCAAAACTGCCATCCTCGGCGCGTGCAATGCGCTTCACGCCGGGACGTGGTGCGCCGCGGTGCAACGACGACAGGCTGGTGCCCTTGGGCCAGTGCGCGCAATGCTCGGGTACATGGCTCCACAAGCCAACCGGCACTTGCTGCACGCCGCCGACGATCAGATGCTGGTGCTCATCGCAGTTGGTCATCACCACGCGGAAGATTTCCAGCATCGAGTTGGGGAAGTCCGAGTCCCAGCCGCCCGTGCCGAAGCCCACTTGGCCGAATACTTCGCGGTGAAAGAAAGACAGCTTGGCGAAGGCCTTGGAGGTCGCGACAAAGTCATAGAACGTGCGGTCGTCCCATAACGGCACCAGCTTGTTCCACAGTTCTTTGAGGCGCGGCACATCGCGATCGCGGATGGCCTGCTGGATGTCACCGAACTGCGAGCCGCTTTCCAGGGCGTCGGCCCAGGCGTCGGCGACTTCCTGAAAAAGCGCCGGCAGGTCCGAGAGCATCTGTGCGTAGTAGGTGGTGCCTTCCAGGTCGATAACGGTGCTGCCGGACGCCGCAGTCAGCGGGTTGGGGAAGGGCCTGGACTCAAGGCCCAGCTTGTCGACGTAATGGAAGAACGCTGTCGAGGACACCGGAAAGCGCATGCCGCCCAGTTCGGCAATGATGCCTTTGGCGCCTTCGAACTCCTGCGAGCGCAGGCGGCCACCCATTTTCGAGGCTTCGTACACCACCGGCTTGAGGCCCATCTTCATCAATTCGTAGGCCGCCACCAGACCGGCTATCCCGGCACCGATAATTGCCACCTCAGCGCCGTGGTTCTCCACAGGGATGCTGCCCAAGCCTTTCGGGTGCTCAATCCAGTCATCGAAGGCGAAGGGGAAATCGGGGCCGAACATGGTGATTGGCTTTTTGCCGTTGGCGGGGTGACGGTTGTTCTTCATGACGGACCTTGATGGGCAACGGCGAAAAACAACAGTCTAGAGAAGGGCGGACACGTTAATAAGACGCAAAGTGTCGTCGATATGCTGTTTGTTTTGGCTAAGTGACGAATCTGCTGGTCGGTTTGTATGGTTGATCGATCGAGGCGTTCAGTTACACCGGCTGGCCGCGGTCGATCTTGCTGCTGAGGATGATCGAGGTCGTGGTCTTCTCGACACCATCCACGCTGCCGATCAGGTCCAGTAACTGGTCCAGTTGCTCGGGAGAATCCGTGCGCAGCCAGGCGACATAATCGAACTCGCCACTCACCGCACAGAGTTGCTGAACCTGCGCCATGGCACTGAGGCGCCGCACCACTTCCTTGCCCGAGCGGGGTTGCACGGTGATGCCGACATACGCCTGCAACCCGCCACTGACCACGCGCTGGCCAAGGCGCACGCCGTAACCGGTAATCACTTTGCTGCTTTCCAGGCGTGCGAGCCGCGATGTGACGGTGGTGCGGGCGATGCCCAGTTGCCGGGCGAGCATGGCGACGCTTTCGCGCGCGTTGATTTGCAGCGCGGCAATCAGCTGGCGATCGATTTCATCCAGCACAGGCGGGCGGGTATCGGGCACGGGCGGTTCCTTAAAACTTCCAGCGTTTGGCGGTCTTGGCCAGACGCGCCTGCAGGCCGTCGAGGTTGAGCGCCAACTGCTGGGTCATCAAGTGGTAGCCCTTCAGCTCGGTAGGGATGACGGCCTTCACTGCAGGTGTCGCTGGTGTCTCTGGTGTTTCCGTCGTACGTTCCAGACGCTCGGTGGCCCCGGTTTGCAGGGCGCGCGCCATGCCGATCAGTTGCCGGCGAATCTGGCGGTAGTCAGCGTCCAACGAGGCCTTGAGTGGCTCGTCAGCAAGCTGATTCAGGTTCGCCGGGCGAATATTGGCGAGAATCTCCAGGGTGCTCAGACACATGCGGAAGTGACCCTGAATGGCGTCCAGTTCGACCATGGACATCTTCACTTCCTTGGACACCGACGGCAGCAGCGAGCGCAATTGCAGCATCGTGCCGTTGAGCCTGGCGGTCAGTTTCAAATGCTCGTCAGCGGTAACCGGCTGGCCCTGCACGATGCGCCCGTAGACCTTGGCGCAGTCACGCAAACCACTGGCCAGGTTGTAGCGCCATGAAAACACCGCATACAGCGGCAGGGCGAAGGAGAACGCCAGGGCCAACGCGATACCAATCAGGATATCGACGGTACGCCACAGGCCGTCACTGATCGGGTTGTAACCATGACCGGCAACGATGAACAGCGTGATCGCCGACAGCAGCGCGGTGTAACCGCCTTTGCCAATGGCGTGATAGGCGAAGAAACCGCACATCACCGACATCATTGCGTAGGTCAGCAACGGCATTTCCAGATAGCCCTGCTGGACCACCACGATCAGACCGAGGCCGGCACCGATCAACGTTCCATAGGCCCGTTCGACCGACTTCTTGCCGATATTGCCGTGATGCTGCAAACCGCCGATCACGATCAGCATGGTCACCGACGCCCACTCGCCATGGGGCAGGTTGAGGCCAGTGGTCAGCAGAATAGTCACCAGCAGGCCCACCGCAATCCGCGCCGCGTGGATCAGCCGCGCATGCCGATAACGGCGATACGGGTCCAGCAAAGGACGCAGAACAGGGCGAAGCCAGGAGGGTATGAAAGCAGAGCGCGAATTCGTCATGCGTTAAGAGACCGCGAGGGTAGGGAAGAGATTCCCTGATTGGATGATGGCAGTCCTCAGTAAGCCACATTTTGATGGGGGATGGGTGGGGTATGTCGATGATCAGTGACGTGGCATTGCGCACTTAAGGTGTAGGAATGAAGCGCTGAGGGCAGTGATCACGATTTTTATGTGTAATTAAGATGTCACTTAATGGCACTTTATGAGGGTTAATGTGTTCTTTCGTGATCTATTATTTTCGGGTCCACGTAGCTATCCGTGTTACTTTGTTTTTTCTCGAACTCCTGCGCCTGCCCGCTGGTAACTGCTCATGAAGGCTTTTTTCCCCGTTCAGTGCACCGACACGCTTTTGCGCATTGCCCTGCTGGTAAAGCAGACCAGATTGCAGCAAGGCATCCGCCAGGTCGATCTTGCCGAAAGGCTGGGCATCTCGCTTCGTACGTTTCGACGTATCGAGGCAGGCAATGCCGAAGGCGTATCGCTGCGTGACTTTATGCTGGTGGTCTGGGGGCTGGGGGTGTCGGAGCGATTGTTTCAAGGGCTTCGGGATGACGAGTCGTTCAGTGTCGAGCAGCTTGAAGCTGCCGACCGAAAGCGTGTCCGCCTGCCTCGACACAAGCCGGAGGACTTCTGATGGCCCAGGCTTATATCTACATGGAATGCCCTGTCAGCGGAGAGACACTGACGCTGGGCAAGCTGACGATTCAGGCTGGCGTCGGAACATTCCAATATGCACCGGATGCGGTGCAGGAAAACATCTGGGTGCCGGATCCTTTCAGGTATCCACTGTCCACGCGATCCTACACCGTGACTAAAAATGGTGGCGTCCCGGGTTTTATCGATGATGCCATGCCCGATGGTTGGGGAGAGCGGTTGCTGCATCGGGTTGAAAAAGGCCCGTTGGACTCGATACAGCTGCTGCTCAAATCGCCCAACAGCGACAGAGCGGGCAATATCATGGCCGGCCTGTCGCGTGTCGCGCAGGACGGGCTGGGCCAGACGCCTCCCAAGGCCTTTCGTGCCAAAGGGCTCGATCATTTCATCGATGCCTGTGAAGCGATCTATGACAGCCAGCTCAGTGCCGAGCAGCTGGAGGTTCTGAAGGTAAGGGATCAGCGATCTTCCGCTGGCGGCGCACGCCCCAAGCGAACTTATCTGGGCGACAGAAAACTGATTCTGGCCAAGCCTCGCGACAAATTCGATCACTATGACCTGCCCTCCGTTGAGCACGCCTGCATGACCTTCGCAGGGCTTAAAGGGTTGCAGGCGGCCAACACCTCTCTGTATCGCGGCGAGCGGATCAATACACTGTTGGTCGAGCGTTTCGACCGCGCTTTTGATGAGCAAACCCATCGCTTCCGCCGACTGCCGATGCTCAGCGGCTTGACCTTGCTGGACGCCGAGTGGAAGGCCCGTACGCACCTCGACTGGCAATATGCGGCACTCGCCGATGAGCTGTATCGTCGTGGTGCGCCTGACGTTGATCGGCATGAGCTGTATCGGCGCATGGCCTACAACGTGCTGGTCGGCAATGCCGATGACCATCCCCGTAACCATGCAGTCATCTGGAAAGAAGGTGGCTGGAGGTTATCGCCGATGTACGACGTACTGCCCATTCTGGACGAAGGGCCTGCTCAGGCACTTGCCATGTCAGTCGGCATCGAAGGGTCGCGGCTCAACCGAGGCAATCTGCTCAGTCAGCACGCTCACTTTGCCTTGAGCAAGGAACAAGCCGAGGCGGCGCTGGACGAGGTGGCCGGTTGGGAAACCGAACTGCATGATTACTACAGCCAGTTTCTGTCCGGTGCGGAACTGGATGCTACAGTCGATGCGACCAGTGGCTCACGTCTGAAGCGCTAGCAGCTCCTTCTGCTGTGTAGGGTTCTACGGCAAGGGCAGATTGATCTGGTAGCGAGTGCTTCGGCCTCCACCGGGTAGGCGAACCAGGCAGTTTTTGGCAAGCAGATCACTTAAGTGGCGGGTAGCAGTGGCCTTTGAGACCTTAGCCACTGCCTGATACTGCGCTGCGCTCAGACCGTTTTCAAAGCCACGCTCGCCGCCATCCAGCAGTCGATTCAGCACCTTGACCTGTTCGGCGCTCAGGTCGTTGTCGCGATGTAATTGCCAAAATCGCGTTTTGCCCAGTACTCGTTCTATATGAACCAAGGCGTTTTCAATGCTTTTCAACAATGTGCGCAGGAACCATTCCAGCCACTCGGTGATATCGGTCGTGCTTTTCTGACTGGTCTCCAGAACGTGGTAATAGCCGGCGCGGTCAGCAAGGATGCTGGCGGACATGGCAAACAGTCGTATGGCTTGCTGATCGCCCTGAGTCAGCGCCAGGTCTGTAATGGCCCGAGTCAGGCGACCATTGCCGTCGTCAAACGGATGCAGGGTTACAAACCAGAAATGCGCGATACCTGCCCGCACGAATGGATCGAGCGTCGGATCACTTTGACTGCTGGCAAACCAGTCGAGAAAATCCTCCAGCTGCCGCTCAAGTCCAGCCCGCGGTGGCGCTTCAAAATGCACGATGGGTCGATCAAGTCTCCCTGAGACCACTTGCATAGGTTCGTCGCTACGCAATTGACCAACCAGGATGCGAGCAGACACAAAGCTGTCCTCTTCCGGGAACAGCCAGCGATGCCAGGTACACAGACGTTGCAAGTCAAGTGGCTGATCATGACCACGTGTGGCGTCCAGCATCAGCTCGGCCAACCCCTCGCTGCGAGGGCTATGCTTGCCGTCATCGGCGATCCCCAGGCGGCGTGCCAGCGACGACCTGACAGAATCTGCATTCAGTCGCTCGCCTTCGATGGCGGACGAAGTGACGATATTCTGCAGCAGGGCATTCAAGCCCTCGCACATTTGCGCATCGCCACCCACTGCACCGCTCATACCCAGCAAGCGACCTTGAGCCTTGGCGCACGCTCGTATCAACGGTGCAAGGCGTTCTTCGCGCCAATGGAAGAGCGGCCAGTTCGGCTGTTGCCAGATCCAGAGATGTTCGGACATCGTATCCGCCTATGCAGTGAGCCGAATAAAAAGTTAATCGGCTCATGGAGTGAGCCGATTGTGGTGATTATTCGGCTCACCGTCTAGATGTGCTCATCGAGGCGGCACGGATTACGTGAGAGCTCATCACGGTCTGTGAGTCATTGAACCCGAAGTGTGAGGCGTCTGCTGTAACTCGCGCAGCAATGTGGCGGGTGACTCTCACATCGCATTCCTGCTGGATCAACCGGACCGGCGTATAGCTGTAGCCCCGGACCAGGGCGCCGTTCAACGACCTCTGCTTTTTTGCAAGTCCGACACATGAACACCTGGTGGGCAATCCGCCACCTTCGTTTTGTTGTTCAAGATTCGTACAGCCAGCCTTTGCCATATTCGCCTTGCCAGCCTGTTCTCTTGCCTCGGTGAGAGCTGCAGCGCTCCAGCCAAAATGTATCAAAACGGACATATTCCGGACACGTAACCACCACAGAATTCGCGCCAATCGCTGACGGACCGGCTCATAACCAGAAAATCTCAGGCACCTCCTTCAGACGAGCTAATACCTGCTGCCATGAATAACCTGAACCTGTCGACGCTAGGCCAGAACGAACAATCGCTGGACGTGATTTACGGTCCTATTCAACCTGAGCTGCTACGTGAGGAAGTGCTGGCCGATCTGCTGGAAGCCAGTGCCCGGCGCAATCCGCAGCATGTGGCATTGATCTTCGGCGAGCGTCAGATCAGTTATGGCGAGCTGGACCAGCAGGCCGATCAGGTGGCTTCTGCGCTGATCAGCGCGGGTCTTCGTCCGGGGGATATCGTCGGTCTGTGGCTGCCACGCGGCATCGAGCTGTTGGTCATGCAGGCCGGTATTGCCAAGGCGGGCGCTGCCTGGCTGCCCTTGGATCAGGACACGCCGGTGGAGCGCCTGCAGATTTGCCTGGACGACGCCAGCGCAGTCGGGCTGGTTTCCTGTGATGCGTTGATGCCGGTGTTGGCCGATACCGGCTTGAAGGTGTGGACTGCCGAACACCTGCTGACGCCGACCGACGCAGCGTTGGTGCGCCGCAGTGGTGTGCTTCCCGACCATCCTGCCTATGTCATCTATACCTCCGGCTCTACGGGCAAGCCCAAGGGCATTGTGATTTCCCAGCGCAGCATCTGCCATTTTCTGCGCAGCGAGAACGCGATACTCGGCATTCGGGCAAGCGACCGGGTTTACCAGGGCTTTTCCGTGGCCTTCGACATGTCCTTCGAAGAAATCTGGATTGCCTATCTGGTGGGCGCGACGCTGTGGATAGGTCCGAAGGAAACCAGCGGTGACCCGGAAACCCTGCCGCGTTTGCTGAATGAGCAGCGCATCAGCGTTTTGCATGCGGTGCCCACTTTGCTGGCGCTGTTCAGCGAAGACGTTCCCGGCCTGCGCCTGATCAATCTGGGCGGCGAGATGTGCCCTGAATCGCTGGTCGATCGCTGGGCAACGCCGAACCGGCAGATGTTCAACACCTACGGCCCTACCGAAGCCACTGTATCGGCCAGCCTGGCGCGTCTGTCGCGTGGTCGCCCGGTGTCGATTGGCACACCGTTACCCAATTACGGGCTGTTGGTCATCGCCAACGACCCTGCGGTCGGGAGCACCCTGGCGCCCAGCCTGCTGCCGCGTGGCGAAGTCGGCGAGCTGTGCATCATCGGCCCCGGCCTGGCTGAGGGATATCTCGGTCGGCCGGACCTGACCCAGGAAAAATTCCTGCCGAACCCATGGTCCACCGGCTATCACGATGCGCGCTTGTATCGAACCGGCGATCTTGCCCGGATCGACGATGACGGGCAGGTGCAGTGCCTCGGGCGGGCCGACGATCAGGTAAAAATTCGGGGCTTTCGCGTCGAACTGGGCGAGATTGAATCGCTGTTGGCGCAACAGCCTGGCGTGGGCACCGTTGCCGTCCTGTTGCGCAACGAGGCGGGCGTTGATCAGCTGATTGCCTACCTGGTGAGCGACACCTCGACGCCTTCCGCATTCACGAGTCAGTTGCGCAAAACCCTGCAGGCGCAGTTGCCGCCGTACATGGTCCCGGGACACTTCGAACTGCTCGACAGCATGCCGCGCCTCACGTCCGGCAAAATCGATCGCAAAACGCTCAAGGCCCGGCCGTTGACGGTCGATGCCAAGGCCGCCAGCGCAGAGTCCGATGTGGCGCAAACCGAAGGTGAGATTGCACTGTTTGCCGCGCTGAGCACGCTGTTCCCCGGCATGCCGATCCGCCGCGATGCGGACTTTTTCACCGATCTGGGTGGGCATTCCTTCTTTGCTGCGCGTCTGGCCTCGGCACTGCGGGCCAATCCTCGTTTCGCTCAAGTCACGGTGCGCGACATTTACCAGCATCGGCGTATCGGTGCGATTGCCGAAGTGCTGGACCAGGCGCCACAAGAGATGGACGCGCCGGTGGACTGGACGCCTCCGTCAGCCTGGCGTCGCTGGCGCTGCGGCGTGGCCCAGGCGCTGGCATTGCCGGTCATGGTCAGCCTGCGCATGACCCAATGGCTCGCACCGTTCTTTACCTACCACTTGCTCACCGGCTCGCCTGACGACTCTGTCGCGTTGGCGACGCTGGCGTCGATCTCGGTGTTTCTGATTGCCACCGTTCTGCAGTTTTTCATCGCGCTGGCAGCCAAGTGGCTGATCGTCGGCCGCCTGAAGCCTGGGATCTATCCGCTGTGGGGCGTTACTTACTTTCGCTGGTGGGCCGCAGACCGCATGGTCGAGTCGGCGCCGACTTATCTGCTGAGCGGTTCTTCACTTTATCCTCTGTGGCTGCGCGCACTGGGCGCGAAAATCGGGCAGGACGTGATTATCGGCGGGGCTACAGTACGGGCTCACGACCTGCTGGAAATCGGCGACGGGGTCAGCGTCGGCAACGGTGTCAGCTTCGAAAGTGCGCGCGTTGAACGGGGCCAGTTGCATTTGGGGCGTATCGCCTTGCAGGACAATGCTTGTGTCGGCTCTTACGTGATCATGGAAGGCAATACGGCTGTAGGCCCGTGGGGACATCTGGAAGCCCAATCGGCCATGGCCGACGGTCGGGAAGTTCCCGCTGGGCGCATCTGGCAGGGCTCGCCAGCGCGTGATGTCGGCGCGTTCGATACGCTCGGTCAACCGGCGCGGCCTGTGACCAGCCCTGCGCGTTTGCGGGCAGAAAAACTGTTCTTCGTCTTCGGCGTACTGCTGATCGCGACGTTATTCTTTATCCCGGTCTTCCCGACCTTCTTCCTGATCGACTGGTTCGACACGCAGAACGTCTTGCCATGGTTCGAGGGCAGCGGACCACTGGGACAACTGGCGCGCTATTTCCTGATCGCCTTCCCGGCCAGTGCGTTGCTGATTGTCGCGACCGTCCTGGCGTCGGCGGCATTGCGCTGGCTCGTTTTCCCGCGCCTCAAACCGGGCCGTTATGAGGTACACAGCAATACCTACTGCGCCAAATGGCTGATCAGCCAGATTCAGGAAGCGAGCCTCAACGTGCTGTCCGGCATCTACGCCACGGTGTATTCGCCCTTCTGGTATCGGCTGTTGGGCGCGAAAGTAGGGCGCGACGCCGAGATCTCCAGTGCACAGGGCGTCATCCCGGACATGCTGACCCTGGGCGATGAAACCTTTATCGCCGATGCGGTGATGCTTGGTGATGAGCGCATCGACGGCGGCTGGATGACCATGCAACCCACTGTCGTGTCCCATCGCAGCTTTGTCGGCAACGGCGGATACATCGCTGATGGCACGGTGCTGCCGGAAAACGTCCTGATCGGCGTCCATTCCTGCGCACCGCACAACAGCAAAATAGTCGACGGCGACACCTGGCTGGGCTCCCCACCGATCCACCTGCCGGCCCGCGAGCAGGTCAGTGGCGCTCCTGAATCGCTGACGTTCAAGCCATCACGGCTGCGCCGCCTGGCCCGCGGCCTTGTCGAAGGCGTGCGCATTGTCACGCCGCACGCGGTGGTGATCGCCGTTGGCTACACGGTGATGCTTGACCTGATGCCACTCGCTGACAACGATCGCTGGGGCGCCGTGCTGGCCTACCTCGCCGTCATCGGCATGGCGTACAGCGTGGGTAACTTTCTGCTGATCGTTGCCTTGAAGTGGTTGGTCATGGGCCGCTATCGCAAACGCGCTGACCTGATGTGGACGCCCTTCGTATGGCTTTCAGAGGGCATCACCAGTCTGTATGAAGGCATGGCCGCGCCAAACTTCATGCGCTACCTGCGCGGCACACCGTGGTTGCCACTGGCGTTCAATGTGCTCGGCTGCAAGATTGGTCGCGGGGTTTACATGGACACGACCGACATCACCGAATTCGACTGCGTCAGTATCGGCGCAGACAGCGAATTGAACGCCGGCGCTTGCCCACAGACCCACCTGTTCGAAGACCGAGTCATGAAAATCGACCACGTCAGCATCGGCGAACGCGTGTACATGGGCCCGCGCAGCGCCGTGCTCTATAGCGCGGTCGTCGGCAACGATGCGCACCTTGGCGCACTGACCCTGGTCATGAAGGGCGAACACATCCCTGCCGGCAGCCGCTGGGCCGGTTGCCCCGCGTCACCTGACAGGGCATGAAACGCGGGGCGAGCTGGGCATTCGATGAAGATGGCCGGCTTGCCCCGCCAAAGCCTTTCCCTCGGCAGAACGTATTACTGGTCAGCTGCGTCACCCGACCGGGCGGTGCAAGGGATGAAGCCAGAAAACGCATTCGGGCTTGTGTGCGTACCGCCGTGGAACAGTGGCTCGAATTGCCATCCGGGGCGATCACGTTCATCAGCGCCCCAGGTGTCGCGCCGCGATTGCTTATCGACGGGCTGCCGGTGCCAGGGTTTTCCATCAGCCACGAGGCTGGATTCTCTCTGGCTGCCATCAATCTTCAAGGCGCAGTGGGCGTGGACTTGATGCAGGTTCAGACGGTGCCGGACTGGCATGCTGTCGCGCAGGATTATCTGGGGGCTGAGGTTGCTACCGGCCTGTCAGGCTTGCCCGAGTCGGTTCGCACGATTGCGTTCGCCAAGGCATGGTGCAGGCGCGAAGCGTTTTTGAAGTTGCACGGGTTGGCGCTTGAGGAATGGACGGCAGTGGGCGGGTTGCGGGGTATGGGGGTCGAGGTTGAATTGGGGGAGGGGATGGTGGGTGTGGTGGCGTTGAGTCAGGTTTCGATGGAATACATGAATCAGGCTGAGCGGCGTACGGCACCTTGATTGATCTCGTCCTCTGAGCTCAGGCGGTGCTCTCCGCTATTGGGGTTTGCGGCCTGTTGAGGCGCATTGATACTCACCCCCGCAGAACCTGCGGTCGTCATCTCTTATGACCGCAGCGTCTGTATGGAGTAGGACCGGATTATTCCGATGTTTGCGCGCCGCTGGTCCTGGACATTTCAACAGGCTTGGTCGCCGCGTTGAAGAAGGCCAAGTGATAAGCCAGGCCGACGAACACCGCGCCGCCCACCGCGTTGCCCAAAAATACCGGAACGAAGTTGTCGCCGAACTGCGCCCAGCTCAAGGCGCCGGCAAAGATCGCTGCAGGAATGACGAACATGTTGGCGACGATGTGCTGAAAGCCGATCGCTACGAATGCCATCACCGGAAACCACATGCCGACCACTTTACCGATCACGTCCTTGCTCGCGTAGCTGAGCCACACCGCCAGGCACACCAGCCAATTGCAGCCAATACCCGAGATGAAAGCCTGTTCGAAGCTGGCCCCCACCTTGGCATTGGCGATGGCCACAGTCTTGGCCATGAAGGCGCCTTCAGTCAGCCCCACCACATGGCCGAAACAATAGGCGACGAACAGCGCGCCGATCAGATTGGCCAGCGTCACCAGCACCCAGTTGCGCACCAACTGACCCAGACCGATACGCCCGGCGAACAGCGCCATGGGCAGGCTCATCATGTTGCCGGTCAGCAACTCACCGCCAGCCAGCACCACCAGAATCAGCCCGACCGGAAACACCACAGCGCCAAGCAGATTGCCCAGCGACGCCCACTCGTGAGGGATCATGGTGCTGACATGAATATCGAGAAGAAACCCGAGGGCGATGAAAGCCCCTGCCAGAAAGCCCAGGATCATCAACGACGGCAGGCCCAAGTGGGCTTTCTTGACGCCGCTTTCGACGGCAATTTCAGCGATTTGCTGCGGGGTGTTCAAAGACATGGTGTGCTCGTGCGTGGTCGTGGGCTGAGCGGGGGGATTAAAAGCTCAAGCGGTGCGCGCATCTGTCGCACCGGGAAACAACGTTACGGAATGTTTCGGAGGATGGCTAATCGGATGTTTTGATCGGGTGATTGAGAGGGTCGATGAGTGGGCAGGTTTGCGCGGGGATTGGGCTTATAGTTGTTTGGTTGGCAGGTTTGTAGTGGGTCAACTAAACCCGATTACTGAGTTGTCAGCGACCGAGCCACCTTGGAAACGCTGACTCAAGCGCTCAAGCCAGCGGAGTCTGACGCAACTGCAGGCAACGGAGCAAGGCGCCAAGGCTTCTGTAAAACGTTTACTCGTTCCGCAACACGATCCTGTTTTTTACTTCATCCGGCTTGGTATTGCCCGGCATCACCCCATAACTATCCCTGTCTCCATAAACCGCAAGGACAGACCATGACCAACCCAACCGAAACCGCCATCCTTGCCGGCGGCTGCTTCTGGGGCATGCAAGATTTGTTGCGACGCTACCCCGGCGTGCTGCATACGCGAGTCGGCTACACCGGTGGTGACGTACCGAACGCCACCTACCGCAACCACGGCAACCATGCCGAAGCGATTGAGATCGTGTTTGACCCGGCGGTAATCAGCTACCGGCAGATTCTTGAGTTCTTTTTCCAGATCCATGACCCGAGCACGCCTAATCGGCAGGGCAATGATCTTGGGCCAAGCTATCGTTCGGCGATTTACTACCTGAGCGAACAGCAAAGGGATATTGCCGAAGATACCGCGGCTGACGTGGACGCCTCCAAGCTGTGGCCGGGGCGTGTGGTTACGCAAATCGAGCCCGCGAGGGAGTTCTGGGAGGCGGAGCCGGAGCATCAGGATTATCTGGAGCGGATACCGAACGGGTATACCTGCCACTTCATCCGGCCGAACTGGAAGTTGCCGAAGCGGGCTTGAACCTGAATCGCACCGGGAAAGGCCGCGATAGGGGAGAGCGCAAAAGCTGACCTGCCCCTGTCATGCAGGCAGCTGTAGTGGTAATCAGACACTTCTATCTGGCGATATTCTCGCCTGAATGAGTGTCTGGAGTTAGACCACTACAGGACTGTATCTGAGAGGACCTCACCAAAAACACAAAAGCCGCGCAATGCGCGGCTTTGAGTATGGTGGGCCCACACGGACTCGAACCTTTATGTGGTGCGTAAATTTCCGGTTTAAGTACTGTCCGTCCGGTCTTGGGGCATGTAATCTCTAGAGAAATGGGCGTTTTTTGTAAGCTGACAGACTCGGTGGAAGCGTATTTTAAATACCACCTGGGTGTCGCATTTGAATAGCCGCCACCTCATCCCGGATTTCAGTTATCTGTTGCACCGACAACGCGAGGTATTCGATTTTTGCCCAGCAGGCGCCCTTCGGAGCGTATTGGGAATATCCTAGTATTGTCAGGGGAGGCGCCGCCTGAATTCCTCAGACGCAGCCGAATGGAACCCAGCGCTTCATCGCCGATGTCGCCAACCATGCACTGGAACCCAAGTGGTCATACAAAAATCCCGACCTTAACCAATGACTGGTAGCCAGCGGATAAATCATGAGCATGGCGTCTGCACCCAGGTCAATTGATCTCTGTACTGGTCTCCAAACGCTGCACGCAACCTTTAAAAAATGATCGCGTTGGTCACAGCTACCCTGCTGGCATCCAGCATAGGCTTTTCGGATAAGCTTAGAAGGTGGTTTTGCTCTTTGGCTACCTCTCGGAGGAGACTGTCCATTGCTACGGATAGATGCAGCAAGCCATTGAATTTGTCCTCGGTATTAAAGATAAAGCGGGAGCCATCAGGTACTACTATTCGCCTCGCTTCTTCCTTATTGTTCCACAAATAATCCAGATATCTTTGGGTCTCGGCCAATATCGCTAGTTCATAGTAGGCGCCAGCGGAGAGGCTATGCATGTTGGCATGGTACATTATTGAGGCAATATCAAAGCTTGAGATCGTTACAGGTTTTCCCTCTGCTTCGAGCTCTGCCCTTATGTTTTTACATAATCTTATTGACTTGCGGAGCCCACCACCCGTGGTTTCACATCGTTCTCGTACCTTTTTGATGTGCAGGAAAGGCCAGTTTTCAATCGTGGTACTTTTATGCGAATCTAGGATAGTGACCGCGCGGTCATATTTCTGACCAGAGGCTTGATAAGTGATGGTGTCATGCCAGTGGGAAGGCACGACATCTACTGGACGTGCTAATGACCCTCCTTGCAATTTGATGGCTTTAGAGCCAGAGGTGTCAATTGTCGCAGCGGGAAACGCATCACGAAGAGCTTTACTAATTTCCCCCCTGCGAGCGGTTAACACTCCAACTGAAGTGCGTGAGGTCGGTGAGCGGTACTGACCCGATGTACTCATGTTCCCACGGGCATCATAGGTATGAAAGTCAGCTTCTATCGCTAGAAGATCGACATCACTGACCCCTCGAATATGGACATTCAGTGGTACTGATCCCTGAAGCTCGAATTCGAGATTGCCGCTTGTCCTCTTCGACAACTGGTTGCTAACCCGTTCTGCGGTTTCGATGCTGATGCGGGTGTAGGTAGGATCTACCTCCTGCATCGCTCCTAAAGCAAACGTTGTATTCGGCTTGTCTTTAACCCTATGTTCCCACGCCTCTTTTGTGAGGCTTCGGTTCACGATGAAATCCTTCGCATCCATCGCGATCACAGAGGATCTATCAAGGCCCGAGCGTCTGGAGCGTAGACGGCTAATTCGTTCATTAATTGATGTGTTCATTCTTTCTCCTTAGCTCCATTCGCCCATAGGTGGGCCGACCGTAACCGTTAAAATAGTCACCCTGTGCGCAATCTAGTGATTTAGTAAACAAAAGGTTTGCGCTGCCAACATGTCCCCGAAGCTCAGGTTCGCCGGGATTAGGATCATTCCGATAGTTATAAAGAAGGCGGTATCCGTCAGCTTCGTCGTGAACCAACGCCGCAGTGATACTGTTGGAGCCTGATTGATCTGTCTTCAAACGCACTCTAATCTTGTCCCAAGTTTGACAAATATATACATCAGCTTTCCAGGAGCGAAACGGATTTCCTTCGGTGTCCAGCGTGGTTCCAGTGCACTGCCACTCTCCCGACAGGTCTGGAACTTTTAGATATTTAACTGCCCAGCGCCATTTCCAAATTGTCTTATTGAACAGAGCATATAACAAGGCAAAGACTATACCTGCGCCAATGAGCGACAGGGCTGTCGGTGGAAGATTTACAGGTAGGTTATACTTTTCAGCCAGGTCTGCAGCTGATAGCAGCAAAAATACCGCAATGCCGGAAATCGCGCTTGCCAGGATTGTCAAATATCTGCCAATAAGAGCTCGATTGATTCCTCCCAACAAGCTGTATTCGTGATCATGAATCATGAGACGCAACCTTCAATAGACTTAATGTCCCGGAACCCCATCAACCTGAAAAGATGGGCAGCAGTAAAGCCGCCCAGAGCCCCTGATGAGACTTCAAAAATTACTGGGTATGACATACCAAGGAACACGTCCGACAGCCGTTCGATTGTCGGTAGGTGTTGCGAGCCTGGCGAACAGCGGTCGCACAGGTGGTGTGATAGCCAAGATCAAGGCGATTGTGAACTGCCGGCAAATAGATGCACGTACTGGTATGCACCTCGTGGTCACCGTTGGTCTGTGCGTTGCGGTTGACGAAATATTGAGCCATTTTACTTACCCCGCTCTTTGTTCGATTGGGCGAGTACCGAGGCAGCTAAGGTCTTGGTGGTGGCGTTGTACTTGTTGCTGTCGAGAACATGACTGGCTTTAGTCTCCATATCGGAACCGGTTTGCTTGCCGGTCGAAGCTTGAGCCATGGCCGACCCTGCCAATTCCTTCTGGATGGCCGAGGAGCTGTCACTACGCAGGATTTTGGAGGCCAAGCTGGCCACGGGAGACGAAGTTTGTTTAGGATTTTTCGGCACGTTTAGGTGCTCCTGTATCTAGAAAAAATCGAGTAGGCAGGAGCGACTCTTGAGCGGAAAACCGAGCTGAATGGTTGACATCCAAAGTCGGGTTTTCTCTAATGCGCGTCCCACCAGTGTCCGCATTGGCTCAGGGATTGGCGGGTATGTGTGCTCGGCGTCCAAACTTTGCACGCATATCCGCTGTGTTCACTGAAACCTCAGCCTCTCGCAAAAACACAACATGTAGTGCTGATGTCGAGATGACCTACAAGATAATGGGGTCAAAATGACATTGCAAGATAACAACCCTGTGGATAACTTGTGCGCAAATCGTTGCTTGGATCCATTTTACCCCTGTATGTATGCCCAGCCCTTCTAGATCGGGGGTAGGACGTTTCGTCATTGAAACAATTTGAAACACACTCTACTCGCATGCCGGTGTTGCGTTGTTGAACAGCCATCCTAAGTATTCAAAAGTGACAATTTAGTGGCGTCATTTCTCCATTAGCTCTAGTTTGGTTTTACCGTCAGTTGCTGTTCCTGAACTCTTTCCACGGCCAGTGGGCGATGCCAAAAAACGTCCATTGAAACATTCGGGCGGGGTATTGCGGGGCTATTTCCTCTGTCATATGATCACGCTAGGCGGTGATGGTCGCCTGGCGCCTGTTTCGCGAAGCAATAGCCCATCTGTGACACCTTCAGTTTTACATCGGCATGTCCCTAACCAGACGCTGCCCGGTGAACAGGCAATCGGACACCTAAGCGTCGTTGATTTAGGAACCTTTGCCATGTCTGATTTTTCCCCGCTAAACATCTTCAAATCCCAAGCTAAACAGCTTGCTCGTGATCAGGGCCTGAAGCTTTCTATCGCTCAAGAAACCCTTGTGCAAAAAGCGGGCTTCGCTGATTACCATGAGCTTTCTGTCGTCGCTCAACGGAATCCCAAGGATCCGCGTCTGATGTTGGCCGTTTTTGGGATCAAAGACTTTTCCCAAGCGATCCATGAGGATGATGTCTACGCCGACCTGGATCTAGAGCTGGAGGATCAGCTCTCCGGTGCGATTGCGGATACTAATGCAAGTGGATTCACGATTGATGCTCTTGAAGTGGAAGCCGCCGACTATAGCGATACAACCGGGAAGCTCACATTGGGGCTCTCCCTTACGTACCAGGGGCAGCAAGATCAGGAAAGGATGTATCACGGTGCAGCGTTCTTCCTCAATGCAACGGTTGAGCTACTGCGCCGCCAAGGTAAGTGGCTGCTGGCTGAGGAGGGCGTTTCCATCATCAGCGGTGAATCTGATGCT
Source organism: Pseudomonas syringae KCTC 12500 (assembly GCF_000507185.2). Classification (NCBI taxonomy): domain Bacteria; kingdom Pseudomonadati; phylum Pseudomonadota; class Gammaproteobacteria; order Pseudomonadales; family Pseudomonadaceae; genus Pseudomonas; species Pseudomonas syringae. The sequence goes on along the minus strand of NZ_AYTM02000002.1, from coordinate 1,819,245 downwards.
AATCGCGACCGTAGATCTGAGCAGGAGTATTGGGCAACAGTGGAAGAAGCCCAGAGTAGTAACCGGATGTCCATGGCTCAAGCCCTTGCGATTGAACTCGGGATATCTGCCGACGACGCCGAGCTCTTGTCCGGAGCAGAGATCACGACCAACGAATCGGATGACGGACTCGTATATAGCTACTGGATCAATCTCGAACCGGAAGCTGAAGGCGAACTGAGAGCAGACCTGCTGGCGCGATTCGGCTCTTTGGAGTACGAGCTAGGCCCGAACTTCTTCGACGATATTGAGCACGAGTTCTGAGATTGATGAGGTGGTGGCCAGATGAAAGCTGGCCATTCAAAACAATAACCCTCATCTCCCTGTTCACAAAACTGGCCCCTATTAACAGGATTTCCCTATCTTCTGGCCGGCAGCTATCAGATCGACCTTTCGTTAACGTCCCGCCAAGCAGATATGCCCGGGGGAACGTGCAGCCGGCTTCCGTTACCCTTGCTCAAAAAATTGCGGACGGCTCTGCCATCGCTGTCTTCATCGGCGCCGGCGCGTATCGGCGGAAAGTGACATTCTTATTCGGGGATGCGCTGAAGGGCTGTGTGAGGGCTTCGATCCCGTCAACTGGAGACACCAGCGACACTTTCCCGCTGGAGCAAGAAACCGGCCCGGTAGACCGGCTTTCTTAGTCATCTAAACTTTACGAACTGGGGATGAGCTTGCTGAAGGTAGTCTTTGACAAGCCCCGTGATGAACTGGTGGCCTTCATCAATCGTCATCGATATGCGTCCGGCCAACACGCCTTCAAAATTTATTAACTGGGATTATGGTGGCTGCGTATAGCCGAGCTGCTGTCGTCTAACCGGAACCGCTCGGCGAAGGTAGAAGCGCACGCTTACACAGCCTATCCGGGCATAAACATGGCTCATGGGGTGACAAGGGCAGCCCTGTCGCTCGGGCTCTACCTGCAATGCCGCTTGACCTCCACAAATGCGCGGAAATCACCGTAGGGGATGGGCAGTTTACCGTGGAAGAAAATGGACGATGCATGGTTGTAAAAGCCGTGCGGTGATTTCACATACGCTTTTGCTTTAGCTCGGGCTGCACGAATCATTTCACGATTACGGTACCCGGCTTTCGCAACCTGGTCAGTGACGATCTGCTCTACGACCTCAGCACGCCCTGCGGCATTGAAGCTGTTTACCATAAAGGTGGCCAGGGTTTGGTAAAACCATTCTCCGCAGTGGAATAGCTTCAGAGGGGTAGCTAACAGGGCAAGCCCTGCCTGCAAATCGCCAGACTGAACGACGGACTTGTAGAAATCTGGAATGACGTCCCGAAGGTAGCCAGCTTGTACCTCATCAGGTGCGGCGATGAGATAGTTGAATGGGCAAGGTGCCGTGATGCTCGCAAACTTCGAAATCTCAAACCCGTGGCACACAGCTAACACCACGCCCGTGTTATTGCGGGTCGCCCGGTTGATTGCCGCAATCTCTTGGACAAGCTCTTCCCATCCGACATATTCCTTGCTGGCGTGGAGGAAGATCCCTTTCGCCGGGTCTCCATGGCACTCGAAATGGAGCACGGGAAAGAGGACGCCTGATCTGCATTCAGCGTGCACCAGCCTCAGGGCTGCAATCAGCATCTGCTTGCTTTTGATCTTGTGGAAACTGCAGTACCCAGCCCGGCCAATGGCAGTGGAGTGGTCGAGCAAGTCCTCATAAAGCCGGCGCCCAGTCTGCATTTCGCCTTCACCGAGCGCATCGAAAATGATCAAGCCGTTGTTTTGACATATCGAGGTGTAAACCAGCTCTTCCATAGTCACCATTATCCAGATGGGACGGGTTGCCTATCATTGCTTCTGCGCCCTAGCGAAGCACGCAACACGTCTGCCACATTTACGAAGTATCGAAAGTCGGTACCTTGATCGAAACACCGAAACTTGTGTATTCGTCTTCGACATCGCCATTGCGACCTACCGGTAGTAGTACGCAGATGAGCCTCTGGGGCCGTTATGAACTCCATCTGTATTGAGTTAGATACCTGACTCCTAACACTGTGCTGTCCCTTTGTACAAGCCCCGTTCGATTCCGACGGTCTCCACGGGCTGAATGCCGCCGACATCGAGGTTGCGTACCAGAGATGCAATGCGGCCCAGGCGGGCTCTTGGATTCAAAACGGGCCTGCAGTATTTCAAAGGTAACGAGATTAAGGAGCCGGCTTCACCAATGGCGTGCAGCGGTCGATTTTGCAATCCCCATCAGCCGGGAGATCTCTGCCTTGGTGTGCCCAAGCGCTTTCAGGCGCTGTACTTCATCGCGCACTTTTTCCGCCTCAATGATCCGAGGATGTGTAGCAGGCTGGCCATCGAGAACGATTGGCTGAAAAAGCCCATCGAGAGATTCGAGCTCCTGACGGACGCGCTCCAGCAGCTCTGCCGGCGGAATCTGCTCACTAGCTCCCCATGTAAGAGTAACCAAAGTAAGTGGGTGCACGTTCAGGTGCGCGGCGATCTCTTCTAGTCTCTCCAGCGTGACACTAGATTCACCTCTTTCCAGGCGACTGATGTGGGATTGCGAAACCCCGCCTTCAAAGTCAGCCTGGAGGACGGAGCTGTGGCGGCGCATGAACCGCAATGTTGAGGCAAGCGCTATTCGGAGCATGAGCGACCGATACCAGGAAATCGGACTATATGCCGCGTTTGCATGGTTCGACTCAAACCCGTATATTCATATACGAAAGCAGAGCTGTCCGCTCATGAGTCCACGGTAGGCCGCTGAGGCACGGCGAGCCTGTCCGCACCGGGTCAATATTCCGGTAAAGCCTTGCATGCATTGGCTTGGTGGACGAACGCCCCTGCCTGCAGCATCAATATATCGGGAAAGTCTTCTAGACCCCCTCAACCATGAGTTGGAGACCTGCTGTTGAAAGCCCGCATCTACTCCGACCTCCATCTAGAGATCGAAGCGCAACTTGGCTTGATCCCAAGGAACGCGAGCAACGATGCTGATCTTGTGATCCTTGCTGGCGACATCCACACCAAAGGGCGAGGGGTGACCTGGGCCCAGGAAGTATTTGATGTCCCGGTAGCCTATGTATGTGGAAACCACGAATTCTACAAAGGCCACATCGACCGCACCCTTCAATCGATGAAGCAGTTGGCGGCAGGCAGCAATGTGCATGTTCTTGAAAATGAGTCTCTCGTGATAGGTAACGCGCGCATTTTGGGTGCTACAGCTTGGACAGACTTCGCGACGGGTGAAAGCGTGTACCAAGCATCGCAGGAGGCTAGGCGAGGCATGAACGACTTCCGCCTGATTCGTGCAGGCGAGGGATACCGCGCATTGAGTATCAGTGACGTTATCAGTCGAAATCATCGAACCTACGAGTGGCTCAAGGAAGAGCTAGCCAAGGAGTTTGATGGGCAGACCATTGTCATCACTCATCATTGCCCACTGGTCAACTACTGCGGGCCAGAGCAGGGCTCACCCCTAATGCCGGCCTATTCAAATGACTGGCCAGAACTCGTTCGTCAGGCCGATGTATGGGTCTTTGGGCACACGCATAGCCATGTTGACGTGATGGTGGAAGGATGCCGGCTCATTAGTAACCCAAAAGGTTATCCGGGTGAGCAGTGCGGTTTTAGTGGCGACTTTATGATCGATATTAACTAGTTGGCTGGATTTATATGCGTAATTTTCTAGAGCTGCTGGCTGAAGCTGCTCAGCAAGATTTCAAGCGAGTAGTGACCGGTTTTTTACTGGACGCACGGCCTAAGGGTGATGGAGTTCGAGCGGCGATATTTAACGACCGTCTGAATCGCTTTGAAGATGGTGAAGCGTTTACTACAAGCCAGATCGTTGAAACATATCAGGAAGCCGGATACACGCTGTTGTTGACGGAAAGCGGTTCCTGCTACGTGATCGTCAGCCACCTAATGTTCATTGAGGATGTTATAGGTGGTGTGCCACAGACTATGATCCTTCGAGCCAGTTGATACAGGACTGTCGAGTGCTCAGTCAGCCGAAAGTGAAACTATCGCGATATCGCCAGATATTAGTCCAGCAATGCTCAAGGAAAATGCATGTCTGATCTTAAGAAAATGACAGTGGTTGTGAAGAATTTCAACTTGCGGGCCTCTGGAGATATTGATGCGCTTTACAGCCGTGTGCGGCTTGAGGATGAGGAGGGCAAGACGTTTTATTTTAAAGAAGTAGTAGTGCCAAAGTATCTATCTGATAAAGGAGCGCTCCGTACAGATACGCCGAGAACTTGGTATTTTAAACACCTTGGGAAGAAGTCGATCATTGTTGTTGCGTTCGAGAACATGCACGGCAAGGTTGAGTACGACCTCGGTGATATGCGACTCATTGTCAGGTCGACTGTAATCAAAGGAGTGCTGTATTCACTTGGGTCAATTCCTGGAGGCTTCATTGCGGCGACTGCTACCTTCGGCTTAGGCCTTGCGCTAATTCCTTGGGGGGTATGGTACGGCTATCAAAATATCTTCAAGGTTCCGGCCATGCTAAGTCGCAAGCGGTTGCTGGAGGACTTTTCTAAACATGGAATTGTCGTTAAATAACGTGGGGGCTAATGGGTTGCGTTCACCTGTTGATGGCAAAACACCCCAAGAAGTGATCGAGGCATCCCGGATTGATTTTGGGGTAGCGATCACTGCGTATCTGGATCAGCCTGAGATAATGGGTTTTTCGCTGGTAGGGCAAATTTACTTTGATCACAAAGATCGATTCGCCAGTGGGCGGCTGATCAGGACGTCCGACGTTTCAGAGTTCCTGGAGCGCTCAGGCTATCTCCTGGCATTCACTCTGACCCAAAGCGCATACGTCCTGATCTGCCCGAGCTCTGAATTGTCGAGGGTGCTCAAAGATGAAGATCGTGCGCATGTGGCCCATTGCTAAGGTGCCCATTGTGAGGATGAAATGAGTAGCTGGGTCGACGTACTGCAGCCAACATTCAGACGCTACGCGCCCCGCAAGTAGCGTTGTGAAGCAGCGTCGCTCTCAGGCCAGAAGCGCAGAAATTCCCTTGGCTTGAATCTGAATCGTGCCTCTTTTGGATATGAATCGATGAACTATCGAGCAGTGCTAGTTGATGCGTTCGGAACGATCGTTCGAATTCGATCTGCCACGCATCCATACCGCATGCTTCTGAAAGAGGGGCTGCGGGCCGGTAGGCTTCCCAGGCCAGGTGACGTTCGAACGCTCATGACGTTCGATGGCGACCTTGCTCAGGCTGCCGAGCTTCTGCAAATCACGGTTCTGCCAGAGCGGCTTGCTCAGATCCAAGATGCCCTTGATCGCGAGATTCACAGCATTGAGGCTTTCTCTGATGCCGTTGAAGGCATTCAAGCCTTACAGGCACAGAAGGTGCGGCTAGGCATTTGCAGCAATCTTGCAGCGCCATATGGCTCTGCCGTAAAGCGTCTTTTTCCAACCCTGGACGCATATGCACTGAGTTATGAGATCGGAGCGCTCAAGCCGGATCCAGTGATGTACCGCAGCGCCTGCAAACTGCTCGGAGTGAGCGTTGGCGATAGGTTTGGCGAGGAGCGCGTGGCGATGGTGGGGGACTCCCTGCGCTGTGACTGCCACGGGCCTAGAGCGGTTGGCATCAATGGGCTGCACCTTGACCGATCAGGCGCTGGAAAGATCACGAATCTGATGGGTTTTGCTTCGCTGATACTTGCCGATTAGGTCTCAACGATTGACCTTGGATCGAGCTTTCGTAGGATGTAAACCCTGTTTCTGACTTGTTAACCTCACGGGTTTACAACACAAAAAAGTGGTTAACACGTCTTGCTCGCTGACAGAAGGGTTCGAAGTCCTTAACTGGGTCAAGGATAAGCGCAGCTGTGGTAACTGAGCAGTCACATGCCATGCCTTGTTCGCATGCGGGCGGATGACATATTCGTGCACCTGTATTGGCCTCATCCTAGTGGCCATCACCTCTCAGATGTTATTCAGGGGTTTAGACATCCAATACGCAGAGGCGGCTGTCCTGGGACGGTCTTACTCTTGCGAAGCCGGGTTCATTTCTCAGAGGTAGTACAGACACGGGGCCGGGTGCCGTGAAGCGTGGTGATTTCGTCACCAAAAACTATTCCATGGATAGATCTTAGGTTGTCAATTCGTTTCTTCGTCATGTTTGGCATTCGACCAAATCAGCCGTCCCTACTATCCCCAGCGTGGCGAAGATGAGTCGACCATTGGTGAGAACGAAGAGGTTTTGGCTATGCGCCGGCACTTAGACTTCCTGTTCAATAAGACCGCTGCACAGAAGGACTTACAGGTGCTGCTCATCGAGCACGCATTTTTCGGTGATGATCGCCCTTTGGATAGCTAGTACGCTTGATACATCGAAGATGCCATAAGCCAACAAACGGCGTGATTACATTTCCGTAAGCTGGGCGGCATCAGCAATGGTGCTTCTGCTTTTCAGTCGTGGGCTTTTCCTGTGCAACATCTTCTTGCGCTTCAGAGGCTGATTTGCGGTTCTCCAGTGCGGCCACACGAGCTTTCTCCGTGCGCTCATAGGTGCGATCGCCGCCGCCCTCGGCAAGGGCCAGTGACGACATAGCCAAACTGAGTGTAATAACCACAACGTTGATAGCTTTCATGATGCATCTCCTCAAAGGGACTGACTCTCGATGAATCTAGAGAGTTTGAGCGTCGGCTCGGTGCGGATGATGAAGGGGAGCACCTGTCAGCCCGCTTAGCGGGTGATTACACTTTTGAAAGCAACTTAAGGGAACTGGTATCTCCATTCCGTCCCCAAGTAGGCGGCGAGCATCGGCAAACCGTTACGCTCAAAGCAGATACCAATTGACTTCTTGGAACACCTAATTGCCCGGATTTGATCACTCCTAAGCACTGACCTGGCCCGTGAGCCCCAGAGTGATCGTTAGGTTTTGGTAGCAAAAATGAAGAGTGGTATTTCAACAGGCACTTAGCCCACCTGTCTCAGTTTTGGTCACAACGATCGGTGTTACGCCTGTGGCTTGGTTCTCAGGAAAAAGTCGTTCGACAATCACGCAGTCAATCCAACGACCGTCAAGGCAGGCGTGTTTCTCATACACCCCCACCTCACGGAAACCGCACGCCTCACACAATGCTAGGCTGGCACGGTTGAAGGTAAATACGCGGGAGAGGACTTTCCAGAAACCCCGTGCTTGCGCCTCTTTAAGCAGTGCTTGAAGCAGATGCTTGCCCAGCCCTTGGCCTCGAACCTCACGGCTCAAGTAAATAGAAAAGTCAGCGATGCCGTCATAGCATGCGCGAGCGCGATAGCCGCTCAGGCTTGCCCACCCTACAACCTGATCGTGCTCGTCAAGCATTACCAGCACAGGATAACGATCACCTCCTTGGAGTCGTTCAAGCATGTCAGCTGGGTTTCGAGGCGCGGTTTCAAACGTCGAGCTCCGTTCCTCAATTCCTTGGTTGTAGATGGCAGCTATCGTTGGTGCGTCATTGGGCTCAGCAGGACGGATGCGCATGATGGAGTTCCTTTTGTTGGTAGTAACAACATGTTGGTCAAAAAAACCTTTCTTAGCTAGATTGCTTGGAATCTGAGCAAGTCTCACTGGTGAGGCCACACCGTTTTTCGGTAGCTCGTGTGAGTTGTCTGAGCAGGGTCAGCGCTCCCTGCCTGGCTTCGGCTGAAAGGTTTTCGATCATTATTTTCTCTTCAGCGACGAGGCCGTTCCTAATTTTCTCGTAAAGCTCCCTGCCAGCCCCCGTGGCCTGGATCTTCACAGCGCGGCGATCTTCATCATCCTCAACGCGTGACACGTACCCTTTGCGTTCAAGCGCATCTATTACCCGGCTCGCCGTGCTCTTGTCCAAAAACATCTCTTCAGCCAAGACCTGAAGACGCAGAGCTCCTTTCTTGACCAGCGTTTCGACCGCGTAACATTGGGTGACCGAAACGTCGTAACAGCAGATTCGGTCTCGGTCTCGAAACTGGTAAACGCGGACGAGCTGGTTTAGCGCCTCGTACAAATCTTCGGCATCCTGAGACAACTGATCTTTTTTCCGCTTCGGCATAATCGTCACAAATTTGTTGTTACATGCAACAATAATCTCGGGAGTGCTGAACCGTCAACGAAGCTCCATTGGCTGACGGCAGAAACCCATCGCGCCAGTTTGCTCCTAACCAACTAAAACGAGTTCAGCTAGTGAGTTTTCCCGAGGCGTTACACCCTGTGGTCAACCGAACCAGGCTCGTCTGGGCCATGGGCATCATCCAGATCCTTGCGTGGGGCTCTACCTACTATCTGCCTGCGGTTCTCGCCGCCCCGATTGCGAGGGATACGGGCTGGTCAATCACCAGTGTCGTTGGCGGTCTGTCGTGGGGGATGTTGGTCGCGGGAGCAACATCCCCCACCGTAGGGCGGCACATCGACCGACACGGGGGCCGTGTGGTGATGGCGCTCAGCTCATTTCTTCTCGCTGGGGGCATTGCCACCATGGGGCTCTCCGAAAACCTAGCGACGTATTATTTCGCGTGGAGTTTGATTGGCATCGCTATGGCGGCAGGGCTTTACGATGCAGCCTTTTCAACCCTGGGTAGGCTTCTCGGCGAAGGGGCTCGAACATCGATCACAGGGTTAACCCTGCTGGGTGGGTTCGCCAGTACGCTGGGCTGGCCCGCAATGGCCGCCATGGAGGAGTGGCTCGGCTGGCGAGGAACCTGCCTTTGCATTGCCGCCGCCCACCTGCTTGTCGGATTACCTGTCCATGCTCTGATGATCCCCGGTAGCGCAAGGCAACCTCTAAGGCCTGTAGTCCTCAGAAACGACGACATGACGACGCGTACCCCAAGACAGTCCAGCGCTCTGTTTCTGCTCATCGGCATGATGCTGACCCTCCTCGCGCTGGTCGTATCGAGCGTCTCGGTGCATCTTCTGGACACCCTTAAGCAATTGGGGATCATGACCGCCGTGGCGCTGGCGATCGGGATGGTGATCGGCCCCGCCCAAGTCGCAGCGCGGATCGCAGAGTTTTCAGTCGGCAGAAACCTGCATCCCACGTGGTCGGCACGTGTGGGCGTGCTGCTTTGTCTGTTCGGGCTTGGCTTGCTGATCTCGGGAAGACCGTGGCTCTCGTTCGTTGCAATTGCCCTGTATGGAGCAGGTAACGGCATTCTCACCATTGCTCGCGGCACACTGCCGCTGGCCTTGTTTGGAGCTCAGGGGTACGGCTCACGAATGGGATTACTTGCCCGACCGGTTTTGGTTGCTCAGGCATGCGGCCCTATCCTAGCCGCCTTAGTGTTGGACATGTTCGGCCCGGCACTGCTGTTGAGCGTGCTTTGCTGCTTGTTGATGGTTTGCTTGGTAATCAGCTTTCGCCTGCCGGCAAAAAGTCATCCGACGGTCTGAGTGCAAAGCGTTCCACTACACAGGGAAATAGCATCATCGGAAACATATGCTTTACTGAATATATGATAATGCGTATATTCGGTTTTCCGCATGTGTGGTGGCTGCCATGACTCAACCAAGCAAAGTCCTTTTCGTCTGCGTTGCCAACTCTGCTCGTTCCCAGCTCGCGGAGGCCCTGTTACGTCATACCGATGCGCGTTTTGCTGCGTACAGCGCGGGTTCCCAGCCGTCCAGTGTTGATCCGCGAACTGTCGCCGCGCTTGAAAACTTCGGGGTGGACGCGTCCGGACTACGGAGCAAGTCCATCGACGAGTTCCAGGGAGAGCGGTTCGATTACGTCATTACGCTGTGTCATAAGTCCGCCCAAGAATGCCAGGCGATGCCTAATGCTGGTGAGGTCATCGCCTGGGATTTCCCCGACCCAGTCACGAGCAATGATCCCGGCGCATTTCGGCACACCCTTCAAGATATCCATGAACGCATCAAACTTTTTGTGTTGGTGAAGACAAAGCATCTGGAGGATGTATGACTGACCCCATGACTCCTACCGCGTTGTTCAAATGCCTGGCTGATGACACTCGCACCAAAATCACGTTGCTGATCGTGAGAGAGGGTGAGCTTTGCGTCTGCGAACTGACCGCCGCCCTTGACCAGAGCCAACCCAAAGTGTCCCGTCATCTCGCACTGCTTCGCTCGGCGGGTCTGCTGATGGATCGCCGCCAGGGACAGTGGGTTTACTACCGACTGCGTCAAGACCTGCCGGAATGGGTGACCGCTCTGCTGAAAGGCGTCGTCGATGCGAACCAACAGTGGCTTCACGACGAGACAATCCGCCTGTGTGACATGGATGGTCGCCCTGTCAAACAAGCGGTGTGCGACTGATCCACGCCCCTTTATGAGTGCTTGATATGCTTCTCGCCGTATTGATTTTTGTCATCACCATCGTGTTGGTCATCTGGCAGCCTAGAGGCTTGGGAGTCGGATGGAGCGCGACCCTTGGCGCTGTTCTGGCCCTGCTAACTGGCGTCGTCAGCCTTGGGGACATCCCAGAGGTCTGGCACATTGTCTGGAATGCCACTGCGACCTTCATCGCGGTGATCATCATCAGTTTGCTGTTGGATGAAGCAGGCTTTTTTGAATGGGCCGCACTTCATGTCGCTCGCTGGGGGAAAGGGAGCACCAGAAAGCTCTTCGCATTCATCATATTGCTGGGCGCCGCCGTATCAGCGCTTTTTGCCAATGACGGTGCAGCGCTGATCCTGACCCCCATCGTGATCGCGATGCTATTAGCCCTCCGGTTTTCTCCGGCAGCCACTTTGGCATTCGTTATGGCAGCTGGATTCATCGCTGATACTGCGAGCTTGCCGTTTGTGGTCTCCAACCTGGTCAACATCGTTTCTGCCGATTACTTCAACATCGGCTTCACCGAATATGCCTCCGTGATGGTGCCGGTGAACGTTGTCAGCGTTGTAGCGACATTGGTAATGCTGCTGTGGTTCTTCCGAAAGGAGTTGCCGGCTACCTATGATCTTGCCCAACTGCATGCGCCTTCTGAAGCAATTCGCCACCGGCCAACATTCATTGCGGGCTGGCTAGTCCTGGTGATGTTGCTGGTGGGGTTCTTCGTGATCGAACCTCTAGGCGTTCCGATCAGCGTCATTGCTGCAGTCTGTGCGCTCATCCTCTACGTAGTCGCTGCCCGTGGTCATGCTATCGACACCGGGAAGGTGCTCAAAGGCGCACCGTGGCAAGTGGTGGTCTTTTCCTTGGGCATGTATTTGGTTGTCTACGGGCTCAAGAATGCTGGGCTAACGGATCACATCGCACAGATCCTCAACGTCTTCGCTGGGTACGGTATCTGGGGTGCTTCGCTTGGCACCGGCCTGCTAACGGCGTTTTTGTCTTCCATCATGAACAACATGCCGACCGTCCTGGTGGGGGCTTTGTCGATTCATGCCGCCGAAGTCGATGGCGTCGTCCAGCAAGCCATGGTGTACGCCAACATTATTGGCTGCGACTTGGGCCCGAAAATCACTCCAATTGGTAGCTTGGCTACGTTGTTGTGGTTGCACGTGCTGGCTAAGAAAGACATCAAGATCAGCTGGGGTTACTACTTCAAAACCGGAATCGTGCTGACCCTGCCGATCCTAATCGCCACTCTATCCGCCTTGGCACTGCGCCTCAGTATTTGAAAAGGAGTCTTTTGATGAAAGTCCTGTTCATGTGTACCCATAACAGCTGCCGCAGCATCCTGTCCGAGGCGCTGTTCAATCACTTGGCGCCCGAGGGCATAGAAGCGGTCAGCTCGGGAAGCTTTCCAAGCGGTCGAGTGAATCAGCGGGCACTGCAGACGCTGGAAGCAGCGGGCATTTCCACTGCTGGCCTGAGCAGCAAGGCGTCGGATGCTTTTGAGGACTCGCCTCCAGATATCGTGATCACCGTTTGTGATCGGGCTGCGGGTGAAGCTTGTCCCATCTTTTTCGGGCCAGCTTTGAAAGCGCACTGGGGCTTAGCCGATCCGTCCGAAGCCACTGGGTCGGAAGCCGAGATTACCGAAACGTTTGAGGCCACCCTCGCCAAAATTCGTGAACGCGTTACGGCCTTTCTTGAGCTTCCGCTGAAGACGATGAGCGGTGACCAGCTGAAAGCTGAACTGAACCGGATCGGTTCGCTTTAAAGATCAACCGAGGCGGCGCCCCATTTCGCGCTGCTGTAGGAGTTTATATGCAAGACGCATTGCCGAACGTACAGGCCGAACTAATCGACATCCCTTCGCTGGAGCAACTGGAGCCGCGTACACCCTCGCACCATAAACCTCGAATTTTGCTTCTGTATGGATCGACGCGGGAGCGTTCTTTCAGTCGGCTGGTGACTCAGGAAGCAGCACGCCTGCTGGAGGAGTTTGGCGCCGAAACCAAAATCTTCGACCCCTCGGGTCTTCCGCTGCCGGACGATGCTCCCGATACACATCCCAAGGTCGCGGAGTTGCGCGAACTGATGCAATGGTCTGAGGGGCAGGTGTGGTGTTCCCCCGAGCGACACGGCTCTATGAGCGCGGTTTTCAAAGCCCAGATTGATTGGGTTCCGCTGGCGATTGGCGCTGTACGACCTACGCAAGGAAAGACCCTTGCGGTGATGCAGGTCTGTGGCGGTTCGCAATCGTTCAACGTGGTCAATCAGCTGCGCGTACTGGGTCGGTGGATGCGGATGTTCACCATCCCAAACCAATCTTCAGTGGCCAAGGCGTTCACCGAATTCGATGAGACAGGCCGTATGAAGCCGTCCTCCTACTACGATCGTCTGGTGGACGTCATGGAAGAGCTGATGAAGTTCACGCTGCTGCTGCGGGATCGCCAGGACTACCTGGTTGATCGCTACTCGGAGCGTAGAGAGTCTGCCGAAGAATTGTCCAAGCGCGTCAACCAGCGCTCCATATAACGCCAGCGTGAGGAACCTGTATGAGCCAGATCACGATCTACCATAACCCCAACTGTGGCACCTCTCGCAACACTTTGGAGTTGATCCGTAATAGCGGAGAAGAGCCGACAGTCATCGAGTATCTGCAGACTCCACCTGATCGCGCCACGCTTATCAGGCTGATTAAGGATATGGGAATTGAGGTGCGAGCCCTCTTGCGTATCAAAGGCACTCCACACGAAGAGTTGGGACTGGGCGATGCATCTCTGACGGACGAACAGCTCATCAATGCCATGATGGCTCACCCTATTCTGATCAATCGACCCATTGTCGTGACGCCACTGGGCACACGCTTGTGTCGTCCGTCAGAGGCCGTTCTTGATCTTCTTCCTCAAGCGCAACGCGGCAGTTTTGTCAAAGAAGACGGGCAAGTCGTCATTGATGAGAATGGCCACAGGATTTGAACCGATACGAAGCAGATGGGCCTGGAGGGATGCTGGTGAATCAAAACCCAATACTTGATGTTGTGGTCATCGGTGGTGGCCAGTCTGCGCTGACCGCCGCCTACTTTCTCAAGCGCTCAGGTCTTTCCTACGTGTTACTCGATGCCGAGGCTGCACCTGGAGGGGCATGGCGACATGGATGGGATTCGCTCCGTCTCTTTTCTCCGTCTGCATGGAGTTCAATTGCGGGCTGGCCGATGCCTGCTGTATCGGAAGAAACGCCTCATCGTGACGATGTCGTCGACTATCTCACCCAGTACGAGCGTCGCTATGACTTTCCCATCGTCCGCTCCACGCGGGTAAGCCATGTCGAAAAAATCGAAGGCGGACTGCGCGTTGTCTCCGAGGATGGCTGCTGGGATGCCAGGGTAGTCATCAGCGCAACGGGCACTTGGGGCTGCCCGTTTATTCCAACCTACCCGGGGCAAGAAGTGTTCAAGGGGCAGCAGATCCATTCCGCCCAATACGTGGGGCCGAGTGAGTTCGAGGGGAAGAAGGTTCTTGTCGTCGGCGGTGGCAACTCGGGTGCCCAGATTTACGCTGAGGTTTCAAAAGTTGGTCAGGCCACCTGGGTGACTAACGAGGCACCGAAGTTTCTTCCAGATGACGTCGATGGCCGTGTCTTGTTCGAGCGAGCCACCGCTCGGCTGAAGGCGCAGCAAGAGGGGGTGGAGCCCCAGCAGTCCGTGGGAGGGCTGGGCGACATCGTCATGGTGCCACCGGTATTAGAGGCTCGTGAACGCGGTGTCCTGAGCGCAGTACGGCCATTCACGCATTTCACTTCATCAGGTGTCGTATGGCCGTCGGGAGCTGAGACGAAGGTTGATGCCGTGATCTGGTGCACCGGATTTTCTCCAGCGCTCGACCACCTGAGCAACCTAGGTATCGTCGATCATGACGGCAAAGTAGCCGTAGACGAAAACCGAAGTGTTGATTTACCCAATCTTTGGCTGGTGGGTTACGGGGATTGGACAGGGCTCGCATCGGCCACATTGATCGGAGTAACCCGCACCGCCCGAGATGTAGTCAAGCGAGTGCAAATCTATCTCACGGGTGTAGTCTGAAGTCGTAAACCGCTGCTGCCAAATCCGAAAACTGGCTGGTAGCGTAGGCCCAAACATACCCATGGGCTCACAGCATGGGTGAATCATCCTCGATAAACACTCGATAAACACTCGATAATGTGAGGCAACCCCCAGCAGTTGATGGCTCGCTCCTGATCGACAGTCGGCTGCTTTTTTAGCGTGAGAAGCCTCAGTTGTCTGTCTATAATCCGCGCATGTTGAATCCGAACGAAATCCGCCCAATTCTCAAGCAATGGGTCGCGAAAGCGATGCCCCATGAGGAAACTGACGTCTTCATAGAGGAGCTATGCTTCATCGATAAGGCAAGACGCGCTGATCTGGTTCATGCAAATGGAAAGCTCACCGCTTTCGAAATCAAATCCCACGCAGACACCCTGGCACGTTGGGAGGGCCAGCAAGAGGCCTACATGGCGTGCTTTGACGAGGTTTGGCTGTGCTGCCACTCCAAGCACCTTGTAAAAGCACTGGAATCTTGCCTTCCCCATGTTGGCGTGCTCGTCGTTGATGATTACTCGGGCATGGCGATGATCCGAAAAGCCAAGCCCAACAAGTTTCAAGACAAGTTTCACCTTACGGGCTTTCTGTGGCGTAATGAATTGGATGCACTTGCCAGCAAGCATGGCGTGCCAACGAAGAGTCGTGACCTTATAAAGGAAGTTCGCCGCCAGCTTAGCGACGCCCTTCCTATAGGCGAGATCAGATCACACGTATTAGCGTGCTTGAAACAACGGTACCGTTAGAGCAGGTCATCGGGATCAAGGTCATCAAAATCATTATCAGCATCTTCGATGGACTGAATCATCGCGCAGATATGCTGGTTGATCCTGTACCCGTTCCAAGTGCCGTTGTTACCGTAATTGGTAGATGTGGCGACGATCCTGGAATATTCACGAGTAGCCCAGCAGAAATCGTCGCCGTGATAACCCGGTAGAGTTCTGATTTCCTGAGCAATTTCCACGTATCTCACAAATTCCTTGTCAGAGCCTTTGCGCCGTTGCCACCACTCCGTTGGTGTGTAATAGCAGGCAAATGGAAGTACGGGCATGCCTCGAATATATTCCATCGGGGCGGTAGGGTTTGTTGCCGCATAATCGCCATAGATTATATTTGACTCTATGCCACTGGTATCAACCCTTGATTGCCACGCTACATCGTAACAAGCTGAGGAGCGAGAGGTGTTTGATGCCGGTTTATCGATAGGGAACGAAGTGCTCGCCAGAACCAAATTCCTGATCCGATAGGTGTTGAGGTGCCTCAGCGATAAATTGAAATCTGATCCTGATGCAGTATTGGCTGGGCTGGTTGCACCGAAGTCTAAAATCACCGTAGCGGTCTCGGGGCTTTCAAGGGCGTCCAAGATGGACAATAGTCTGTTCCAAGATGTGGCGGTGGGTTTTTCTGGGCAAGTAACTCTGATGGCAATATTCTGAAAGGTGCCTTGGAGAGCAAGTGCACTTTGAATTACCGCTCGCTGCGGGTCATCATCAACCCAAGATATGACAGGAATCAGGTTTTGGTTGATGGCTGCTACATCTGCAAAAAACTGCCGTTTATTTTGAAACGCGCCATCGGAGTTATGCAAATCATTATTAGTGATGAAAAGCTCGGCAACATCCTTGGCTACCCGTGAAACGTCTAGGAAAAATGGGTGTTCAGTCCAATTTGCCAAGAAAGTTTGTAGGTGCCTATCGTCATCACATCGCATATCTAATAAAGGCGCTACGACGTCCCGCCTTGGGGCTTCCAGATTTATCAGGGCTTTAACGTCATTCTGACCAACTCGTAAACAAGCCACGTACTGCATATTGCACTCCTTGCATGATGTGTAATGGACAACTAGACCGTACTGCCGGGTACACAGCGCACTTTAGCCCGGCATCCAATGCGAACCGCGACATGTCGGACATATCAGGGGACATTGCACGGATACCGGGCCTTGCCCATGCTCCTGGCGAAGCGGCGGGTGGGAGCCTGAACGATAGCACTTCAATATCTTAGGGCCAGTCGCTTTGGTGGTATTTTTTCGGGCGATCAAAGCGTGCCCCGCGTGTACCCTGGTGTTTGCTCCGCACGTTACTCGTAGTGCAACTCGCCAAATAAACCGATCATGAGATCGCCGTCCAGGATCTCGAAAGGAAGGGTGACGTATTGGTCGGGGTGGCGTGGCAGCGCCTTTCCGTCGTGTGCTGAGTTCTTCGTGTGGCCCTGGACGTGCTCGCCGTTTTCCTTAACGTACGGAAGCACTACGATGCGGCCATGGTTTTTCGACAGAATGGTGCCTTCATGCCAAAGGGTAGTGCCTTCGCCGCCAATGGATTCGCCACCCGTGCTCTTCACAACCCATTGAGGCCCGCCATCCTCTTCATACCAGAAGACGAAGCCTCCAATCACAAGCACGCTTTGTCCTCGGCTCCTCGCCTCGGCCAGTAATTGTCTGACGCTGGCCAGCTGAAGCAGCTTATTTGCCCGAGGAAGCAATCGTTCGCGAATCAGTGCTTTTGTTTGGCCCCAATGATCGAATCCCGAATAACCGTAGCCCCTGGCAATCGACTCACGAAAGCATGCCTGCGACAGCTTTGTGTTCAAAGCCCCAAGGTATTCCCATTTCAGTTCCCCAGTACGGTGCAGGCAGGCTTTGAATTCTGGAAAAGCTGCGAGGTGAAGGTATGGAGCGACGTCGAGTTGCTTTGATAATGGCTCACGTAGGCGCTCGATGCCTTTGGGAAGTTCAAGGTCTTGACTGGCCGGGCGAGGTAGCTGGGCATTTCGCTTTATGACCTCGCGCTCCATCAGCTCTTCCTCATCTCGAATTCGGCGCCCAGCTGTCAGGGCTTTCTCAACTTTCAGGATGGTGGAGGTTTGGAGCTGTGGGTCTTTTACGGCCTTGCTCACGCGGTCATGAATGCCTTGGTTGAACTCATCAGCAGCGCTCATGGCCTCGGCATAGGTTGTGAACACCGCTCCTCGGGCATGTCCGCTCCCGTTATCAAAAAAGTATCGCTTCCACGCTAGCTGCGAGTCGGGGAAGAGTTTCAAGGCGCGCAGGTGCCATACCCAGCCGATGTGGAATCGGCGGAATGGTAGTACCGCCAGGGTGGGCGCAGAGTGGTAAGGCATCTGATCGAGTCGCATGGTTTCCTCCTTGAATTGCGTTGCTCAGGCTACCATTTGGCCACTAAGGCAGGGAGGTTTGTAATTGCCTTAACGGCGACTTAAGGCGGTTGTTACGTGGGTTTTACCCGCGATACGCGCAGGGCTCCCGCCATCGCGGCTGCTGGCCTGAACGGAGATACGGCTGCTGTCGTCCCGACGTCATGCCGAAAAGCCTACACAGAGGGTGTCACTTCGGTTTGGTCGAGCCACTACCTGCTGCAGAAGATCTTGGGTGCTAAGGATCAGGGCCAGACGCTTTGATCGCGAGATGCCGGTGTAAAGCATGCTGCGTTCCACAAATTCGCTTTGGGTCAGGGAGCAAATAATAGAGGTGTGGTACTCGCTGCCTTGCGCTTTGTGGATTGAGATAGCGTAGGCAAGATTGACCCCAAGCAGGAACAAGTCCATACGAGATAGGATCACTTCCGATCCATTAAAGGTGAAAATCCCAGCGCTCTCACCATCAAGGCTAGTTATGCCGGACATTACGCCAGTGTTTCCGTTGAACAGGTTATGATCGTAGCTGTTCTGGGTGATGATGACGGGATCGTTTACGCGCAACCAGAATTTGCCCATCTTGATGCCCCGCGTCTCGTCTGTCTGCTGAAGAACGCTTTGAAGATGGTTGTTAATTTTGTGGCCTGAATCGGGCATGCGGTCGGACATGTGGGGCGTCAAAACCTGAGCATCTGGGATTATCTGCTTGAGCCTGGACAGGTGGTTAAGCAAATCCTGAGTGTTGGTGCAGTGGATCAAATAAACGCCATCCCGCTCGCCGTTCCAGCTTGGGAGGGTGTTGAGTTCTCCTGATCGAATCTGGATAGCGGTCTTCTGCAGATGACTATCGCCAACCGTCCTGTGAACCTTAGTTAGGTGAGTGGACGGTATCGCTGTCGATTTGGCAATCGCGTGAAAGAAAATGCCATACCCTACCGGGGATAGTTGGCCGGTGTCCCCTACGAGTAAGAGTGACAGCTCTTTCTTAGCAAATGCATTCAGAAGCTTGAGCATCAATGCGATGTCCACCATGCTGGCTTCGTCAACCACCACCAGCGGGTCAGAGTCACTGTTGAGGTTGGGTTCTCTGCTCCTGACTTTGATCAGGAAGCTGTGAATCGTATGAGTGTCTCGACCAATAGCCTCCTTTGCCCGCTCCTTGGCTTTTCCGCTGAGTGCCAGGACATGTACTGGGCGGGATTCGGATGCGATGTCAACAATGGCTCTTAGCACTGTCGTCTTCCCGGTTCCTCCAAACCCGGTGAGCGTACTGATTCGGTTCGTGAGCGCCATCAGCACCGCATTTTTTTGCCCTGGCGTGAGCGAATGTCCAGAGGCCAGCTCCCGGCGCGAACAGTAGTCCTCAATCGCCTGAGCCAGTTCCTGGGGTGAGCCGTGGAGTAGTGACGTCGGCGCAGACGTTAGGCTCGCCACACGCTGCTCCAGTTGGCTCTCGACGAGGGCGGCACCCAGCGGCTGGATCAACGTTGCGCCATATAGTTTCTTTACGCACACCGCACGCCTGTCAAGAGCAGACGTTATTGCGAGATCAACCAGTATAGGAGTGCGCAGCTTCAGAGCCAGCTCAGTTTTTAGGTCGTCAACCGGGCACGCGGTATGTCCTTGATCCAGGCGGACATAAAGAAGGTGCTCGACAAGCCCAACCAATCTCCGTGGATCATTGGGAGAAATACCCAGCTTGGATGCGGTGGCCTCCACAGTTTTCCACAGGTTCGGATGGACACCTTGAAAAGCTACCAAGCTATATGGGTTGCGCTTTAGCCTTTCCACTGTATCGGTCTGACAGACTCTCAGGATGCTTTTCGCAAGGCCTGGGTCGAAATGGTGTTCCATGAGGAATTCAATAGTAGAAATCTCGTTCTGCAGCGTCATCCAAGCGTCCACGATCTTCTGAGCCAGGTCGGGGTTGATCACCTCTGCTAAGGTGCCAACTCTTCCCTCAGTCAGGGTCTGGGCTAGATTTTCCGCTCCGAGTTTTCTGATCAGTCTCGTAACTTTTGCTTTGCCAAATGAAAGCCCACGGAACGCCGGATGCTTAACAAGCAACCGCTCAACGTAAGCAGCCACTGGCAGGTTCACAATGTGACAGCTTTCAACCAGAACAAAGTTTCGGAATTGATCGCGACTTACGATCGAGCCATTGATTTTCCAGCATTCGCCTGGCTGTGGGACGCGAGTGATTACCTTGTAACTTGCCTTGCATGTATAGACTTCGTTCTCGCCAAGGATGCGTCCTGAAAAAATGGCCCCTCCAAAGCTGCCCACTTTCACCGAACTAACCTGAATGACACTGCACAGACTGCTCATAAGCTAAATGACCGCCCCGAATCTATCATCAGTTCCTGCTGGCCACTTATTTCGGCCATATTCGTCCGAAGCAAGCGCACCTCAGCCGATAGACGTTCAACCTGTTCGCGAAGTAATTCGTTTTCCTTAAGCTTTTGCTCCAGTATGGCTCGCAAGCGGTTCGACTCTCGGTTTGTTGACTCCGCCATGTCCAAGAGAACAGGCTCGTGGTTCTTGGGCGCAAAAAACTCACTGCCAATTTTTCGAATATCTTTGGCAATAACCTGTTCTAAGGTATCGCCATTGGAGCAAAAGATCTTCTTGGCACTTTCGGAAAACCATTGTCGGCGACTGCCGCACTCATCAGCTATTTTGCTGAAGTTGATATCCCCGAACTGATTCACAGGGAACTTCTTGCCAGCTTGTTCCAGGCGCATGACATAGTCTCTGTAGCGCTCAAAGGGTGAGCGCTTCCGGTCAGTCGCCGTCATGATCTTTCTCTTTGGATTGCATCCAGCTGATAAATGGTTCAATGAGCTCTTTCGGTGCAAGTCCCTCTGCTGGTTCCAGGTCATTGTAAGCACAGCTTATTTTTTTCGCCTGAATGTCAGCCGTAAACATCCCATCACTCGCATCGAGTACGAGCTTTAAAACACGGCAGGTTTTGTCAAACTTTGCCATGAAACCTTCATCGTTGATCTTTCCCTCCGTCAAGGCAGTAGGCGAGGCGCCATGAGCCCGCAGCGCCGCTCGAAGGGCTTTGACTTCTTTCTCCAGTCTTCCTATATCAGCTTGAAGGCGGTCTGCCCGCTGAACAGCCAGCTTACCAACTAGGCTGTCCTTCTTGGATTCCATGTTGTTGGATGAATCCCAGTATCTGTAATAGATAGGCCCGACGAGCGACCAGTACTCACTATTCTGGACGAGCGTTCTATATCCGATCTTTTTTTCATTTACAGCAAGGCCATCATTGTACAACTCGGCACAAAATTGGGAGAAGGGTGTTACGCCGACAAAGGATGTTTTCCCTACAAAAGCTTTCAGCCTCGGGATCACTTCGTCTTTGATTCGTGTGAGCCTATAATCAAGACTGCGTTTCTGAGCACCCGCAAATCGGTTCTGCCCTGGCTTCGCTCCTTTGGTCATACAGGGGTACTCTCAGGCTTTGATATCAGCTTCAGAATCGAGTTGGGGCGGTCAAGGGCCATGGGCTTACTCATCGCTTCACCCAAATCATGTAACGACAAGCCAAGGACTTCACAGGCAGATCTAATCAAGCCTCTGAATTCGTCGATCAATGTGAATCCGATGGGGGCTTCTTGCAGAATGCGGTTAAAGTCCCCTGTGAATGCCAAGAGCTTGTGACGTGCGGCCATGATCTGATGTTTCAACTGAGGAGTGAAAAATTCTGCATGTGACTTGGCTTCAGCGGTACGTGCAATCAAGTTGGAGAGGGTGTTTTCTTGAAACTCTAAGCGATCCAGATGTCCGGATACGATTTCAGGCTTTTCCACCAAGAAGCTCGAACGCATCTTGATTTCGTTGTGCATTTGCTCAAGGCAGTGAGCGGTAACGCTCCAGGAAATAATCTCTGAAGCTAAGAATTTTCGATGGTTGGCTTTCGGCACTAAGCTTTCGGAAGATGCGCCATTGCGTTTGGCCTCGGAAATATGGCTTTCCAGTTCGCTGCACTCGTCAGTTAACACGCGAATAAGCCCATAAATCCTAGGCAGGTGGTCGACAGTCTTGATCGAATAATAACAGCCACCGCAAGGCATCCTTGAGCCAGGCACAGCGCCTAGGTCTTTGATGACGTCCTCTGTACATTGGTTGCCAAATGGGCAGATATGGGTCGGCATGAAGGCAAGCGAATCAACAGGCCGCTGCTTTGCAGCCTTGATGCCTGACAGCACATTATTATCAGTTTCTCGGTCGAATGAGATTGCGCCGAAGTCGATAAGGGACTTGTCCTTGTCTCGGCGGAATGCTTGTTGCAGCGTGGAGGCGACGTCTTCGGCCTTGATGGAAGACATTGCTGGACGGTCAAGAAGCCAACCGTGTTCAATACTGAGTTTCTGATGCTGCGCCACAGCCTTGAGGTATGCAGGATCGAGCTTTGCGTAGTACATGACGTGTGCATCTGTGGCCTGACCTGTGATGAAAGCCCCGATGATGTGGGGTGGTAAAATCCTGATGTACTCGGATACCACAGATACCCTACAAGAATGAGGGGTATGTTCGATCATTTTGTAAGCTTCGGCTCCCAGCTTGACGGCTGCTAAGTAGTCGTGTGGATCATCGATTGACTCAAAATCGGCCAGGGCCTTCGGCATCCGATTAGTAGAGTTGACTCTTAGCTGGAATCGGCAGAACAAGTCGAAGGAGTAAATGAGTCTCCTGAAATATTTCGCATACGAGTCTGCAGCCAGTACTCCAGGGGTGCCGCCTTTTGAAAAAATGCTAATAACTTTTCCAAATGGGCTATCCTCGTGATTGTCATACCATACGGCACTTTCCATTGAGGGGTCGCCGATTTGCAGTATCATTTTTTTCTGTCGATCTAGCACCTCAATGACATTTCGTGAAACAGTAGCATCCCAAGGCCCGTTGGCCTTATCTGTGTTGATATGTAATTTGCAGATTGGGGGTAACGGCCTTGACCGATCTATATGTTTATCATATGTGCGCTTATCCAACCAACGAATGTGTAAGCTTCGGACGCCAGTTTCCAGAGCAACTATGTTGTGCCGAATATGGTTTAACTGAGGATAGTGAGTCCAGTCGTCATTGCGCTCAACATGTGGAAATAGGACTCTTGGGAGAAGGCGCAGGGCTTCGTACATAATCGGCGAGTTTGATACCGATTTTGGCTGCGAAGTATCAAAATTAGGATTGCGGTAAAAAACTAGTGGGACGTAGCCATGTTTTTCAGTTTGCACCACCCTATGGGCATCGTTCCAGTTTTTAGTCTCGATATCTGCCCTGTATTTTGGATCATACAAGCTTTCTTTCTCTTCAAAAACCTTGTCGGAAAGGTATGTTGAAAAGGATTCAATTGCATAGCAATACTGCAGCAGGTATGGGAAGTGTTCAGATCCGAAAGCCGGCTTGTTGGATCCGGCTTTCCTTTTGACTACCGGGTAGTCGATGTCCGAAATCGGATTTATGAACCCGGTAAGGTCGTTGTCGATTGTGGAGTTTACTACGAAGTAATTAAAAAGTGCGTCTATTCTGTACAAGGTGTTCTTAACTGTTCCCTTCGTCCTCCCCCTATGTAGATAGGAAATGAAACCCTCAAATCCGTCACCTTCAATATGCCGACGAGTAAACTCCTTTGGGACTGGTGGGGCTTTTTTTGTCGATTCGTACAACTCGCTAAACAAATATGTGTTGAGAATGGAAAAGCTCTTCGCATACTCAGCATATTTTTTCAATCCGCGAGTCTTAAGCAGGTTGATGAATTTGTCTTGGTGTTTTAACCATGTCTCAACTATCGTTTTGTGCTCCGGAGGATATGCGAACTCACCAGAAATGAGCGCGTTTCTATTTGCATGACTGGAATTCTTGATTGGTCTCTCTAAGTCGCCCTGCCTGCAGCGATCAGGATACAGACGTTGTATATAGCCCCAAAAGGCGGCAGGGGCGATAGGGTACTTGAACCAACTCACACCACCATTTCGTGATGAAACCAAGTGACCCACCAAGGCTGAAATGTCGACAGGATCAATATCCTCGATCCTGTGCCAGTCTGTGGAGCGAATCATCCTCCACGCATTCCATTCGAAATTGCTAACGGCAGTGGGGTTCATTACGGTGGTAATGTCTGGTATGCCTGTGTAAGAAACGTGAGACACAAAAGGCAACCTAACTAGTGCTAGCACTTCAGTATAATAGGCTGCTGCGACCTCGAAAAAGTTTGTCTCGGTTCTAGGGTTGCCAACGATAGGTTTCTTCATGTCCGCCGGGAGGAGCACCGCTTTCTCCTGCCAGAGGAAGTGAAGAATTAGCACACAGTCTCTGCTCAGCCTTTCCAGCGAAGCCTTGGTTAGCCAGTCATGAGCGGCTTTTGGAATTACCTCCTTTGCGATCTCAGGCTCAGGTGTCTTCTTTGAGCATGTATAGGCATTCTGTACCCAGGTTTCGTCGTACACTGGGACGTTTACCGTGCTGAGATGGCCGTCGAACAGTCGCATGATAGAAGCAGTATAGAATTCGTTGCGAGGCGAGCTTGTAACTTTGCTAGGAGGCACATGCTTAGCTTGGAAAAGCTCTTGGCAGATGCAATCCTTAGCCTTGGTGATAGCTGACTGGATTGATCTCGCCAGGTCATCTCCCGATTGAACGATGATAATGCCCTTGGTAAGATTAATCATTTTTGGTTCCTTTGATACGTTGGGCTTCGTCTCTCAATAGCTCAAGCTGACGAGCATGGAACTCTTCGCGGATTGTTCTAAGGGAGTCCTCCCCCCGCTGAGTTACATACTGATTTGCGTGCTGCAAGTAGGCCTCGATAATATCGGTGTCATGTTTGGCATACTTCATTGTAGAGGTGACGCTGGAGTGCCCCATGAGAATTTTCACATATGTAATTGGGAAGCCTGGAGTGCTCTGGCCCGGTACTGGCATGTAGTTAAGGGTGTAGGTTCCGTACATATGCCTAAGTGAATGGGGGCTGATACCAGACACGTCCATCAAACCTGCTTTCTGGGCGTATTTCTTGAAGGTTTTGTCGCGGCTGCTTCTATCGCTAGCGAAAAAAGGCCTGGCGTCAGAATTCTGAAACACAAAATCATGGTCTACGCTAGAGTTGTATTCCAGAGCCAAATACTTTTCCAAACTTTCCCAAAAGATCTTGGCGAATGGTTCGATCATGTAAGTCAGCTCCGTGTCACGGCCTTTCCATGAGAGAAGCTTATATTCGCTTTCAGTAATGCCGGGAGTCTTCCTGGCAAATGGGTCTCGAAGGAAGACTGCAAACGTATCAGCATCGATGTCGGGCATTCTGATTTGGAGCGCCTCGCTGCTACGAGCACCGGTCGCAGCGAGCAGGGCGTAGAAAGTCATGTCCCGATAAAAAGTTTTTGACCTCCTTGGCTTCGGCTGCCTAACCAAATCAACGGATCGCTCGATGGGGTAGGCAATAGTCTTGAATCCCTGCTTGTCGTTCTTCCTGTCCCTGCGCTTCGCCTGCGGAAACAGTCTGCCTTTTTTTTCCTTTGGCAGGACGGATTTGAGTGAGTCACTGATGACTGCAGCCAGCCAAGATTTAGCCTTGTGGGCAGAAACTTCCGATTGGCTTCGGTATTCGGCACGATTGAGATAGAACGGGCTGAATAATACGTCGGGAGCAATGCTGTTCTTGGCCTCTAAAACTTTGAGGAACCAGTAGATCGATGATTCGATAGTCTGTGCGAGGGAGTTATGGCTGGTAAGTTTCTCTTTCCCAAGGCTCTCAGCCAGCGTGCTTGCAATGGGGTTTGATGCTCCTTTGCCGAATAGCAGGTAAGCCTGGTAGCTGTAAATGATGGTCTCAGTCGTGAGCTCGACATCAACCGGGAATTGGGTGTGTGCTGCTTCGTACACATAGTCAATAAACCGGCCAACGTGCTCTGCGTATAGTTTCGCAGTGTTCGGAGCGTAACCCCTCCGTGCTAGCCATAGGCTGTAATGAGAAAACGGTTTGAATTCCCTGCACTCATCCGGAAGGTCTGGGTCGAGATGGAGCAGAAGATAGTTTTCCTCGGTCGTCAGGGGGGCTTCGACCAAAATGAAGTGTTTCATTTCCACCGTTCCAGACATCAATAATTTCTATTGAAGCTAAATCATGGGCCAATTAGTTTCAAGAAGTATTTATCACAAGTGAAATTCACTCATTATTATCAGCAGTGTGGATATAAAATGTCCTTACAAATCAATCGTTTATCGTATGTATGATCGATTATGGCGTATATTGCAACTTGACGTTGTGCTCATATTGAAGCGGCCCATAGCTCTCAGAGCTCGCCGGGCCGTAGTTCTCATAGCATCTGGATTGTGCAGGATAGTTCACATCTGGTTTTTTCTCTGCGCGCAACTAACTCAGCTTTCAGATACGAAATCGGTCTCCGTGCAGGAGTAATAGAGGTTCGAGCGCAGAGCCAAAATCTGACCTTCCCGATAAGTTGGAGGTATATCTTATTCTCTGTAGTCGGTTCTCAGTGATCATTCTTGTTGGATTGAGAGCCGCTTTGATAGGAATTAGTTTCGCTTGCTATTAGCGGAAAAAACTTTCTGGTATTTATATGGGTTTGGAAATACCTGGGCGTGGGCACCCCGGGCAGGTGAAGGATTGTGAGAAGTGTATCGGCGATGAGGTATCTATCCCATCAGGGAGCTCGCGTCGCGCATACCCTTCATTGCAGTGGGAGGATCGCGCGCCTAAAACATTTACACCCTGCAAGATTCATCCGGTGGCTTTGGCAAACATCGCGGTGTGAGAGCCTCAAATCGCCCGCTATCCGCGAGCGCTTGGCGAAATGTGGCATGGCCGAGTAGAGACGAAAACCGGGAGCCTTGATGCGGATTAAGTAAGAAACCTCAACTAGATAAGAGATCGCTCCAAGCCAGCCACGGACGAAAATGAGGCGACCTCACCGGAGCCCTAATGGTGCCGTTCACCGATAAGTGAGCGGTTAGCCTAGGGAGCGTGAGATAAAAAGGGGATCTTTTAATGAAAACCGCACTCATGGAGTGCGGCTTTTGAATTGGTGGGCCCCCCCGGAGTCGAACCGGGCACCAACGGATTATGCGTACCACTTCAGTTTTCACTGCCTCTTTCGAGTTCGTGGTCTGGACTGTCTCTTACCTTTCGGCTCGCCCGTACAGTCTCTACACCTTCCTTGAAATCTCAAGGCTTGGCTCGGGATTACCACGCTGATGCAGAGGCTTCCCCGAATTTGAGCGATTCTACCAAGGGACAGAGTCAACTTATCCCAGGGCAACCCATTTGCTCATCACCATGCCCTGCGAAGGGGGGAGGTTCTGAGCCGTTAAGTCCGCTGCTCTAACCAACATGAGCTAGAGGCCCGAATTTGCTGCGTAAAGCTATCAAATCCACGGTTCAAATACCACACTGTGATCCATACCACATAAGAACCGTGGACCAAAGGATTATGAGTCCTCTGCTCTAACCAACTGAGCTATGGGCCCTCAGTAGGTCGCGGATTATAACGGCGGTTTCGCGGCTGTGCTATCCGAAAAGTCCGAAAGATTCATAAGAAGAAATCTTGCGCGGAATTCTTCGGCGTCGAGGGGCAGGCTGACGATGTAGCCCTGGATCTGTTCGCAGCCTTCGCTGGTCAGAAATTGCTGCTGTTCGCTGTTCTCCACGCCCTCGGCGATTACGGTCAGTTGCAGGCTGCGCCCAAGGGCGATGATGGCGCGGACGATGGCGGCGTCGTGGGTGTCTTCCGGCAGGCCGCGGACGAAGGACTGGTCGATCTTGAGGATGTCCAGTGGCAGGCGTTTGAGGTAGCTCAGTGAGGAGTAGCCGGTGCCGAAGTCGTCGATCGCCAGTTGCACGCCGAGTGTCTTCAATTGGTGCAGCACGGCCAGCGCTTCCTGGGTCTGGCTCATGATGAAGTTTTCGGTGATCTCCAGTTGCAGGCAGCCGGGTTCCAGGCCGTTGTCCGTGAGCAGCTGTTCGATGCGTTCCAGCAGGTTGGTCTGGCGCAGTTGCGCGCCTGCCAGGTTCACCGAGAGCGGGCCGAACGGCTGACAGGTCTTGCGCCATACGCCCATCTGGCGGCAGGCCTGCTCCAGCACCCAGTCGCCGATCTGCAGGATCATGCCGTTTTCTTCAGCCAGGGGAATGAAGTGCTCGGGCGGCACTTCGCCAAAGGTCGGGTGGTTCCAGCGGATCAGGGCTTCTGCGCCTGCCAGTGTGTGGGTCGTCAGGTTGATTTTGGGCTGGTAGGCCAGTGTCAGTTGATTGCGCTCCAGGGCTCGTCTCAGTTCCTGCTCGAGGGCGATGCGCTCACTGGCCTGCTCACTGAGGTCGCAGGTATAGCTTTCGACGCGGTTGCGGCCTTTTGCCTTGGAGCGGTACATCGCCGCGTCGGCATTTTTGACCAGCGTGGCCACGTCGGTGCCGTCGGTGGGGAACACGCAGCTGCCGATGCTGGGACTGATGTAGAGCTCATGTTCGCCAGCCTCGAAGGGCGTGTTGAAGCAGGCCAGTAATTTATTGGCGATGGCCTGCGCATCGCTGGCTTGCAGCAGGCCGGGCAGCAGAACGATGAACTCGTCGCCGCCCAGGCGTGCGACGGTGTCGATGTCGCGCAGGGTCTCCTTGAGGCGGTGTGCGATGCCTTTGAGCAGCAGGTCGCCGACCGGGTGGCCCAGGCTGTCATTGATGTGCTTGAAGCGATCCAGATCGAGAAACAGAACTGCGCCGAGACTGCCGGATTCTTCGCTGTGCAGCAGGGCGGCCTGAAGCCTGCTCTCGAACAGTATTCGGTTGGGCAGGCCGGTGAGCGGGTCATGGTGGGCCTGATAGTCGAGGCGCGCCTGCGCGTGTTTGAGGCTGGAGATGTCGGCGAAGACGGCGACGAAGTGGGTCAGGAGGTCGTCTTTGTTGCGCACGGCACTGATGGTCAGCCAGCTCGGGTAAAGCTCGCCGTTCTTGCGGCGGTTGCTGATTTCGCCCTGCCAGTGGCCCTCGGCCGCCAGTTGATGCCACATTGCGGCATAGAACGCGCTGTCATGTTGGCCAGAGGCAAGCAGGCGAGGGGTCTGCCCGATGGCTTCACTTTCGCTGTAGCCAGTGATTTCCGTGAACGCGCGGTTGACGGCGCTGATGCTCTGGTCGGTATTGGTGATGAGCACACCTTCGGCAGTGCTCTCGAAAACAGTCGCCGCCAGATGCAGTTTCTCCTGCATTTGCCTGCTTTCGGTGATATCCCGTGTAATCGTCAACAGACAGTCTTCACCGGCAATGATGAGGGGTTGAGAGGACAGTTCGCACAGTCGAATATCACCATTGTTGTGACGAATCCGGACCCGCATGTCCTTGACGAAGCCATGCTTTTTCATGCGTTCGATGAGCCTTGAGCGCTCGCTCAGGTCAACCCAGATGCCCAGGTCAAATGTCGAGTGGTCAAGGCAGTACTTTTCGCTGTACCCGGTCTGACGGCAAAACCCTTCGTTGACCTCCAGCAGCATGCCGTCCTGTTGCCGGGTAATCGCCATCCCGTCAGGCGAGGCATGAAAGGCTTTGGCGAACTTCTCTTCGGAAAGCTGCAGTTGTTGGCGGGCCAGTTTGAGCTGGGTGATGTCACGCACTATCACCAGCACGGCAGGTATCGGGCTATGCTCGAACGGTTGGGCGGACATGAGCCCTGAAAAGGTTTCGCCGTTTTTGCGCCGAAAGGGTATCTCCAGATTATGGATATCGTCGGTCTGCAATTGCAGCAAGACTTTTGGGCCGATGCCTGGCACTGCCCACAGATTCAGTTCTGTCGGTGTCTTGCCAATCACTTCATCAAGGGGGAGGCCGGTTCGCTCTACGAACGCCTCGTTGGCGTCCATGATGTGCCCGTCAGCAAGGCTGACGATAAGCATGGCATCCGGACATTGAGCGAAGATCGAGGCGAATTTTCCCTCGGACAGGCACGACGCTTCCCGGTCACTGTTGTTGATTACTCCACGCATATGCGGCTTACGTCCGTGTCTGACTATCGCTGGTGATGGTGTGGCGTAACCTTGTAACTTCAATGATCCAAGGCTTGGTTCGAAGAGCGCTGGTGTCTGGTGTGATACATAGTTGTAGGTCAATTCTTCAGGAGCTGCAATTAGACTGATGTCTGACCTCTTCTTGATTGGGTCAATTGACAACTGAGCCTGCAAACTTTGAATTTTCTTTTGCCCCGAAAACGCAAAACCCCCGGCATGCCGGGGGTTTTGTTGACTCGCTGGTGCGATTACTCGTCGAGGAACGAGCGCAGGTGCTCGCTTCTTGTCGGGTGACGCAGCTTGCGCAGTGCCTTGGCTTCGATCTGACGAATCCGCTCGCGGGTTACGTCAAACTGCTTACCAACCTCTTCAAGCGTGTGATCGGTATTCATGTCGATGCCGAAACGCATGCGCAGAACCTTGGCTTCACGGGCGGTAAGGCCCGACAGCACTTCGCGTGTCGCTTCCTTCAGGCTTTCAACAGTGGCGACATCGATTGGCGACTGCATGGTCGAGTCTTCGATGAAGTCACCCAGGTGCGAATCTTCGTCGTCACCGATCGGGGTTTCCATGGAGATCGGCTCTTTTGCGATCTTCAATACCTTGCGGATTTTATCCTCAGGCATTTCCATGCGTTCGCCCAGCTCTTCCGGGGTCGGTTCGCGACCCATTTCCTGCAACATCTGCCGGGAAATGCGGTTGAGCTTGTTGATCGTCTCGATCATGTGCACCGGAATACGAATGGTGCGTGCCTGGTCGGCAATCGAGCGAGTGATCGCCTGACGGATCCACCAGGTGGCATAGGTCGAGAACTTGTAGCCACGACGGTATTCGAACTTGTCCACAGCCTTCATCAAGCCGATGTTGCCTTCCTGGATCAGATCGAGGAATTGCAGTCCACGGTTGGTGTACTTCTTGGCGATGGAGATCACCAGACGCAAGTTCGCTTCAACCATCTCTTTCTTCGCGCGGCGGGCCTTGGCCTCACCGATCGACATGCGACGGTTGATGTCCTTGATCTCGGCGATTTTCAGGCCGGTCTCTTCTTCCAGTGCGGACAGCTTCTGCTGGCAACGCTGGATGTCAGGCTGCAGGCGACCGATGGCTTCGGCGTATTTGCTCTTGCCCTTGGCCAGTGCGTCAGTCCAGCTTTCGTCAACTTCGTTGCCCGGGAACTGGCGCAGGAAGTCGGCGCGCGGCATACGTGCATCACGTACACACAGCTGCATGATGGCGCGTTCCTGGGCACGAAGACGCTCAAGAGCACCGCGTACACGCTCTACCAGACCTTCAAACTGTTTTGGAACCAGTTTGATCGGCATGAACAGTTCGGCCAGCGCAACCATTTCGGCAATGGCGTGCTTGTCGTCGCGACCAAATTTCTTCAGGGCCTTGCGGGTGATTTCCATTTGATCGGAAACCGCACCGAAGCGCTGCTGGGCGATGACCGGATCAGGACCGCTCTCGACTTCGTCTTCTTCGTCGCTGGCGTCTGCCGACTCTTCCTCGTCGTCATCGGCCCCTTCTGCCTTCGCGGCTTTGGGGTCGACAGGCGGCGGGACTTCGGCAGGCGGCGCAATGCCGTCGTCCGGGTCGATATAGCCGCTCAGGACATCGGAAAGGCGACCGCCTTCACTGGTGACGCGTGTGTATTCGGAGAGAATGTGGTCAACCGTGCCTGGGAAGTGCGCAATTGCGCCCATCACTTCACGGATGCCTTCTTCGATACGTTTGGCGATTTCGATTTCGCCTTCACGGGTCAAAAGTTCAACGGTACCCATTTCCCGCATGTACATACGAACAGGATCGGTGGTACGCCCGATGTCGGTCTCGACCGCTGCCAACGCTGCAGCCGCTTCTTCTGCGGCTGCCTCGTCGGTATCGGCGTCGGCCAGCATCAAGGCGTCCGCATCCGGAGCACTCTCGTGTACCGGGATCCCCATGTCGTTGATCATGCGGATGATGTCTTCCACCTGCTCGGGATCTGAAATATCCTCGGGCAAGTGGTCGTTGACCTCTGCGTAAGTCAGATACTTCTGCTCACGACCCAGGGTGATCAACTCTTTGATACGAGATTGCTGTTGCGCTTTTCCGGACATAACACCCTATCCACTGAAGGTCTTGGCGGGCAAAAAACAAGCCGAGGATTATACCCGAGCTATGACCTCACGCGCCAGTTGAGGTCGGGGTTTGTGCGGGAACATTGCGATTTAGCAGTTCCCTAAGCTGAATTTTCTCTTCTGCGCTCAACTCGGTCTGCCGAGCCTTGCTGATCAGATGTTCCAGACTGCGCTCGCGTTGGCGAGCGGATAAGCTAGTTATAGTGTCGAAAAACTGTTGTTCAAGGTTATCGGCCTCAATCAGCCATTCCTTTTCTGCCAGGGCACGCAGCAAGCGGCCCTGTTCAGTACCGTGCCATCGCGCTATCAACTGTAACGACCGAAGGTTCGGATTCTTTTGCCGGGCTTCGATAAGAGCGACCAGCAGTTGTGCGTTGGATTGGTCTTCTGCAGCGAAATGGCTGGCATTTTCGACCTTTTCCGCCAATTCGGGGTGATGCAGCAGGGTTCTCAGTGCGGCCTGCATAGGCGGCTCGACGGCGGTGGGTACACGCGGCGTTCGAGGTTCGAAGTCCTGGCGCTTGCCTTTTTTGCCCCAGGATTTGTTGTCCCATTTTTTTTGATTCGGACCGCCGGTTTTCTTCTGCGTCCATTCCTGCTGAGGCTCATAACCGCCTTGTGGCTGGTAATCGGCAAAATCAGGCATGGCGTCGTAGTCGACATACGGGTCGTAACTCGGTGGTGCCTCTGCCGGCGTGCTCTGCACCAGCTGGCTGACGGCTTCGCCGGTCAGTCCGGTAATTTCGGTCAGGCGCTGACGCATCAGAATACGCAGGTTCGCGCCGGGTACCTTGTCGATCAATGGCGCCGCGAGGGTGGCCATGTGCGCCTTGCCCTCCAGCGAGCGCGGATCGGACTCTTTGGTCAGTTGCTCGAAAAAATAATCGGCCAGCGGCTGCGCGTGCTGATTGATGCGTGCCTTGAACGCGTCGGTGCCTTCGGAGCGCACCAGCGTGTCCGGGTCTTCGCCTTCGGGAAGAAACAGAAAGCGCGCCCGGCGTCCGTCCTGCAGGTTCGACAGGGTCGCTTCCAGCGCACGCCATGCAGCGTTGCGTCCGGCCTGATCGCCGTCGAAGCAGAACAGTACGTTAGGCACGACCCTAAACAGACGCTTCAAATGCTCTTCGCTGGTTGCAGTACCCAGCGTGGCCACGGCATTGCGCAACCCTTGCTGGGCCAGGGCGATGACGTCCATGTAGCCTTC
Organism: Pseudomonas syringae KCTC 12500; assembly: GCF_000507185.2. NCBI lineage: Bacteria > Pseudomonadati > Pseudomonadota > Gammaproteobacteria > Pseudomonadales > Pseudomonadaceae > Pseudomonas > Pseudomonas syringae. The sequence continues at coordinate 1,786,354 of NZ_AYTM02000002.1, read as the reverse complement.
AACGACGATGATTTCATCGAGGTTGCGATTGAATTTGCGCGCCTCGAACAGCCCGTACAGCTCCTGACCCTTGTGGAAGACCGGTGTTTCCGGGGAGTTCAGGTACTTGGGTTTATCATCGCCCAGTACGCGGCCGCCAAAGGCGATGACGCGCCCGCGTGAGTCACGGATCGGAAACATCACCCGGTCGCGGAAGCGGTCGTAGCGTTTGCCGGTTTCGGCGTTCTCGATCAGCAGGCCGGCATCGATCATCACCTTTTGCTGCAATGAGTCGCTGCTCAGGTGCTTGTACAGGTTGTCCCAGCCGGGAGGGGCGAAGCCCAGGCCAAAGTCTCTGGCGATTTCGCCGGACAGCCCGCGGCCCTTGAGGTAATCCACCGCAGCCTTGCGTGACGGGTGGCTTTTCAGGGCCTGGCGGTAGAACTCGGCGGCGGCGGTCAGCAGCGGGTAGAGCGGGGAATCGGTCGGCTGTCGGGGCTTCTGGCCTTTTACGCTCTGTTCGCGAGGCACTTCCATGCCGGCGGCCTTGGCCAGGTCTTCGACGGCCTGGGGGAAGTCCAGGTTGTCGTGGTCCATGATGAAGCCGAGCGCGTTGCCACCTGCGCCGCAACCGAAGCAGTAATAGAACTGCTTGTCCGGGCTGACGCTGAAAGAGGGTGTTTTCTCTTTGTGGAACGGGCAGCACGCGGTGTAATTCTTCCCGGCTTTCTTGAGCTGCACGCGCGAACTGACAACATCGACAATATCGGTGCGGTTCAGAAGGTCGTCGATAAAGCTCTGGGGAATCAGCCCGGCCATGGCGTTCTCATCATTCAAGCGTGGTGCAAAAGTATCGGATGACTCTACGAGCGTTCCGTCAGCCTGTCAGCCGTCTTTTTGAAGACGTCGGCAATAAACGGGCACGTCTTTGCATCCGAAGGACGGTGTTGGCCTGAAAGGAATAGATCTGATCCCGCGAGTGGATCAGAAATGCCACAAGCTTTTTTGCCCACGGTGAGTGGTCAGAGCCTGAGGACACGGAAGACGCTGCCTTGGCTGAGCTTCTTGCGAAGTCATCAAGGCATACTCGTCTTGTCATCGGTCGATGTGCTGCCCGAGTGGGCATGACCGATGTAGCCTGTGAACAGGCCGGGACGTGCTTGACTGAATATCCGAGTCGCATGTGCGGCCTGGACAGGGTCAATCAATAAAGCAAACGCAAAACAGCGAGGCTGTAACTGCCGACAGCCCGGCTGGTTGGCCGGGCAAGGCAGAAGCTTGCGACGAAGGTCTGTAAATTAATACAGACGAACGGCGCGGCGCTGTTCGCGCTGGACTTTCTTGGCGTGGCGTTTGACAGCAGCTGCTGCCTTGCGCTTACGCTCCGAAGTCGGCTTCTCGTAAAATTCGCGGCTACGAACTTCAGCCAGAACACCGGCTTTTTCGCAGGAGCGCTTGAAACGACGCAGAGCTACGTCGAAGGGTTCGTTCTCTTTAACTTTGACGGCTGGCATCCAGAGCTACCTTCATTCATTACCGGGGTCAACGCTCAGTGCAAACACTGCACAAAAGTACGTCGGTTTTTAAGGGTTGCGGATGTTAACCCCTCATTGAGAGGAATGCAAAGCCTCTGATCGAAAACCGCTGGTCGGCACCTCGGTCGGCGACTATTATGCGCGCCTTCAAATCTGCCCCCTACAAGGCGCAACCCCATGCTAGTACTGGGATTAGAAACCTCCTGCGACGAAACCGGCGTCGCGTTATACGACAGCGAACGCGGTTTGCTTGCGGACGCATTATTCAGCCAGATCGACCTGCATCGTGCCTATGGCGGTGTGGTACCGGAGCTGGCTTCGCGCGATCACGTCAAGCGCATGCTGCCCCTGATTCGCCAGACACTGGCCGAGGCGGACTGCGTGGCCACTGATATCGACGCCATTGCCTATACGGCCGGCCCTGGGCTGGTCGGCGCCTTGCTGGTCGGCGCTTCGTGCGCTCAGGCACTGGCGTTCGCCTGGGATATCCCGGCGCTGGGCGTGCATCACATGGAAGGTCATCTGCTGGCCCCTATGCTGGAAGAAAACCCGCCACAGTTCCCGTTCGTCGCCTTGCTGGTGTCCGGCGGTCATACGCAGTTGGTGCGCGTCGACGGCATCGGTCAGTACGAGCTGCTGGGCGAGACGCTGGATGATGCCGCAGGCGAGGCGTTCGACAAGACCGCCAAGATGATGGGCATGCAGTACCCCGGCGGTCCGGAGATTTCAAAGGCGGCCATGCAGGGCGTGGCAGGGCGTTTTGTCTTCCCTCGGCCGATGACTGATCGTCCCGGTCTGGAATTCAGCTTCAGCGGCCTGAAAACCTCTGCGCTCAGTACCTGGCAGCAATGCCGGAGCGCTGGAGACGACAGTGAGCAAACCCGCTGCGACATCGCTCTGGCCTTCCAGCAAGCGGTAGTAGAGACTTTGACCATCAAGTGCAAGCGTGCGCTCAAGCAGACCGGTCTCAAGAGCCTGGTGATTGCCGGTGGCGTCAGCGCCAACAAGGCGCTGCGCGCTTCGCTGGAAAGCATGCTTGGCGACTTGCGCGGCCATGTCTATTACGCACGGCCCGAGTTTTGTACCGATAACGGCGCCATGATCGCTTTTGCCGGGTGCCAGCGTTTGCAGGTCGGGCAGAAGGAAGATTTGAGCATCAGCGTGCAGGCGCGCTGGCCCATGGAGCAGTTGTCGGGGCTGTGACGGCAGACGAGGCGGGTTACGCCTCAGAAATGTCGTTCGCGCCCGGCGAGCAGGTCGCGTAGATTGCCGCGATGGCGCCAGACGATGAGCAGGGTCAACACGCTCATCGGCAGCAAAGCATGAGGCTCCTGCCAGGCCAGCAATGGCAGGGTCAGGGGTGTGGCAATCAGGGCGGCAAGCGAGCTGGTGCGGGTCAGGTACAGCGTCAGCAGCCAGGCGACTATCGCCAGGGCAGCGGCGGGCGGATACAGGCCCAGCAGCACACCGGCGGCGGTCGCTACGCCTTTGCCACCGCGGAAGCGGAAGTACAGCGGGAACAGATGGCCCAGCACTGCGCAGACGCCGATCCAGCCCTGTTGTGCGATGTCCATGCCCAAGGCGCTGGTGATCAGGATCGGCACCAGGCCTTTGCAGAGGTCGCCGAGCAGGGTCAGGATGGCGAGTTTTTTCCCGGCCAGACGCAGCATGTTGGTCGCGCCGGCATTGCCGGAGCCACTGGCGCGCGGGTCCGGCCTGCCGCTCAGGCGGCTGAGCAGGATGGCGAAGGACAGCGAGCCAAGCAGGTAGGCGAAGGTGGCCAGTAACCAAAACATGCGAACCATTCCGGGCGAGGATGCCCTGATTCTAACGGCGCATCGCGCCCTTGTCGTGCAGTGGAGAGTAGTGCTTGGACAGAGTTTTCATCGAGGGCCTTGAGGTCGATACGGTCATTGGTGCCTATGACTGGGAGCGCGGCATTCGTCAGTGCCTGCGTCTGGACCTCAGCTTTGCCTGGGACAATCGCCCCGCAGCCGCAGGGGACGATCTGAGCAAGGCCCTCGACTACGCCAGTGTCTCGACACGTATTCAGGCGTTCGCCGAGCAGGCACAGTTCCAGTTGGTGGAGACCTTCGCCGAGCGACTGGCCGAAGTGCTGATGGGTGAATTCAATATTCCCTGGCTGCGCCTGAAACTGACCAAGCCCGGTGCTGTAGCGGCCGCAGCCGGTGTGGGCGTGGAGATCGAGCGCGGATGTCGCTGACGCGGATTTTCCTCGGCCTGGGGAGCAACATCGAGCGTGAGCGCCATCTGGTTGCGGGGCTCGATGCGCTGGATAGCTTCCTGACCGACCTGAGCTGTTCGCCGGTTTTTGAAAGCCATGCCGTGGGTATCAAGAGCGGGCCATTCTTCAATCTCGTGGTGTCGGCACTGACCGATCTGCCCTTGATGGAGCTGGATCGTCGCCTGAAATTCATCGAAGCGGACAATGGCCGTTATGCCCCGGATCGCAAAGGGTTGCCGCTGGATATCGATGTGCTGCTGTACGGCGAACAGGTCGGTAATTTCGACGGGCTGATCTTGCCGAGGGCAGAAATTCTGAAGAATGCCTTCGTACTGCGTCCATTGGCGTTGATTGCCCCTGAACGTCTGCATCCCGGTGTGGGGATTTCTTTCAGCAAACTCTGGGCTGATGCGCAGATCGATCAGCAGCTTTGGCCGGTGGCGTTCGAGTGGCGCGGGCTGGCACTGACGCCTGAGGATTTGCTGCGTCGCTGAGCTTGTCCGCGCCTTCCAGCTCTGACGCTTCTCGTGCCAAAGCTGAAGATCGGATGCAGAGCGTCCAGGGCTGCGCTACCACGCGGAGCGCGGGAGCGATAACCGTGCACGAGAGGCTGTCAGGCGAGGTGCTCGACCTTGTAGGTTTTCAGTGCCTTCAAGCGCTCGTTCTTCAGTGCGTCACCCAGTTCCTTGCCTTTCAGGCCCTGTTCCAGCAACGGCTGTACTGATACTGCGCGTGCGACCTCGGCGGCGCCGCGCAGATAGTCGGCCTGTGGATAACTGCGTTGTTCGAAGCCGTGACGTCCCCGTGCGTCCATCTCGCAGGCGGCAATAAACTCTTCAAAGCGCTGCGGGCGGCGGTAGACGTCGAAGCTTTGCAGCAGCTCCAGCAGGGTCGAGGGTTTCAGCTCCAGCGCACGGTGGCCGTGAGTGTGGTACTGGCCGACCAGCAGCGCCAGTTCCTGGCAGTCCCGTGGTACACGAAAACGCTCGTTGACCGCTTTTATCAGGCGCAGGCCGGTGTGTTCATGGGCGATGTGCCTTGGCCATTCGGCTTCCGGCGTCAGCCCTTTGCCGAGGTCGTGCAGCAGGCAGGCCCAGCGCACTGTCAGCGGGTGTTTGTGGCGCGCGGATTGCTCGAGGACGCTGAGCACGTGCACGCCAGTGTCTATTTCCGGATGATGCGCCGCCGGCTGCGGTACACCAAACAACGCTTCGACTTCGGGCATCAGCTCTTTGAGCGCGCCGCAGTCGTGCAGTACCTGGATGAACACCTGAGGCTGTTCTTCCATGAGTGCGCGAGAGATTTCCTTCCAGCTTCGCTCGGCAGTCAGCGCCTTGAGTTCGCCCGATTCACTGAGCTGTCGCATCAATTCCAGGGTCTCGGGCGCGATGGTAAAACCGTAACCGGCGTAGCGCGCTGCGAATCGCGCCACACGCAAGACTCTGAGCGGATCTTCGGCGAATGCGGGTGAAACGTGACGTAATATCCGCGCTTCCAGATCCTCCTGGCCGTTGTAGGGATCGGTTAAATTACCGTCCTTGTCTTCAGCCATGGCATTGATCGTCAGGTCGCGCCGAATCAAATCCTGCTCGAGTGTCACCTCGGGGCTGGCGTGGAAAACAAAGCCCCCGTAGCCCACACCGCTCTTGCGCTCGGTGCGCGCCAGCGCGTATTCCTCATTGGTCAGCGGATGCAGAAACACCGGGAAATCTGTACCGACCGGGCGATAGCCCTTGATCAGCATGTCCTCGGTGCTTGCGCCGACTACCACCCAGTCGATGTCCGTGACAGGTTGACCCAGAAGACGGTCGCGTACAGCACCGCCCACTTTATAAATCTGCATAAAAAGCCTCCGTAAGCGCGACAGGATAAACCTTGTGTCGTGCTTATGGAGGCTAAAGCTGTATAAGCAAGCGTTTAACGCGCTAGTGCCCTAGCGCTTAAAGGTGGACGACCGCCATATCAAGCCGGGGATACTCACTGTCGGCATGCTCGCCTTTCGGGGGTACGTGATGAGTCTTGACCACCTGATCGCCCTGCAAGGTTTCCAGGTGGATGTCAAAGCCCCACAGCCGGTGCAGGTGTTTGAGCACCTCGTCTGTCGAGTCACCAAGCGGTTTGCGATTGTGCTGTTGATGGCGCAAGGTCAGCGAGCGGTCGCCTCGGCGGTCGATGCTGTAGATCTGCACATTGGGCTCCCGATTGCCCAGGTTGTACTGCGCAGCGAGTATTTCGCGGATGGTCCGATAGCCGTTTTCATCATGAATGGCGGGCACCAGCAGGTCGTCCTTCTGGTCGTCGTCCATAATGCTGAACAGCTTCAGGTCGCGAATCACCTTGGGCGACAGGTACTGGAGAATGAAGCTCTCGTCCTTGAAGCTGGTCATCGCGAACTTGATCGCCGTCAGCCAGTCGCTGCCGGCAATTTCCGGAAACCATTGGCGATCCTCATCGGTAGGGTGTTCGCACATCCGCCGGATGTCCTGATACATGGCAAAGCCCAGCGCATAGGGATTGATGCCGCTGTAGTAGGGGCTGTCAAAACCGGGCTGGAAAATAACGCTGGTGTGCGACTGCAGGAACTCCATCATGAAGCCGTCGGTGACCAGCCCTTCGTCGTACAGGTCATTCATCAGCGTGTAGTGCCAGAACGTCGCCCAGCCTTCGTTCATCACTTGGGTTTGGCGCTGTGGATAGAAATACTGCGCGATCTTGCGCACGATGCGCACCACTTCGCGCTGCCATGGTTCCAGCAGCGGGGCGTGTTTCTCGATGAAGTAGAGAATGTTTTCCTGCGGCTCGGCCGGAAAGCGCGCGTTGTCTTCCTTGCTGCTCTTGTCGGCACTTTTCGGGATGGTGCGCCAAAGATCGTTGATCTGTCGCTGAAGGTGCTCCTCCCGGTCCTTCTGCCGACGCCGCTCTTCTTCGGCTGAAATCGGGTAGGGGCGCTTGTAGCGGTCCACACCGTAGTTCATCAGCGCATGGCAGGAGTCGAGCAAGTCCTCCACAGCATCGATGCCATGGCGCTCCTCGCATTGCATGATGTACTGCTTGGCGAACACCAGGTAATCAATGATCGAACTGGCGTCAGTCCAGGTGCGGAACAGGTAGTTACCCTTGAAGAAGCTGTTATGGCCATAGCACGCATGGGCCACCACCAGCGCCTGCATGCAGATGGTGTTTTCTTCCATCAGGTAGGCAATGCACGGGTCGGAGTTGATGACGATCTCGTAGGCCAGGCCCATCTGGCCGCGAGAATAGGATTTTTCCGTGCTGAGGAAGTGTTTGCCGTAGGACCAATGGTGATAGCCCAGTGGCATGCCCACCGAGGCATAGGCGTCCATCATCTGCTCGGCCGTGATCACTTCGATCTGGTTGGGATAGGTGTCCAGCGCATACCGCTCGGCAATCCTGCCGATTTCGCGGTCGTAGGCGCGGATCAGTTCGAATGTCCACTCTGACCCCGTGGAAAGGGGTTGGCGCTTCTGCTCTCTGGCGGTCATGACACTAACCTTCGCTGAAAGAGTTCGCGGAATACCGGATAGATATCACCGGCAGAGACCAGCTGTTGCTGGGCAAACGTGTCGGCAAAATCTTCACCGATGCGTTCGTATTCGTACCACAAGGCCTGGTGCTCACGCGGCGTGATTTCCACGTACGTGTAGTACTGCACGAAAGGCATGATCTGTTTGGTGAGGATTTCCCGGCAAATGGGCGAATCGTCGTTCCAGTTGTCGCCATCCGACGCCTGTGCCGCGTAGATATTCCAGTCGCTGCTCGGGTAGCGTGCGGCCATGATTTCCTGCATCAGTTTCAATGCACTGGAAACGATGGTGCCGCCGGTTTCCCGGGAATAGAAAAACTCTTCCTCGTCCACTTCGCGGGCGCTGGTGTGGTGACGAATGAAGACCACGTCGATCTTGTCGTAGTTACGCTTGAGGAACAGGTACAGCAGGATGAAGAAGCGCTTGGCGATGTCCTTGGTCGCTTGGGTCATGGAGCCGGAGACGTCCATCAGGCAAAACATGACCGCTTTTGAGCTGGGGTTGGGTTGCTTGACCAGCAGGTTGTACTTGAGGTCGAAAGTATCGAGATAGGGCACACGACGAATGCGAGCCTTCAGTCGGTCGATTTCTACTTCCAGTTCCTGAAGGTCGCCGAAGTTATCCGGCTCTTCGCGCTTCATGCGCTCAAACTCGGCAGTCGCTTCCCTGAGTTTCGCGCGACTGCTACCGGACAGTGCGATGCGGCGTGCATGCGCCGAACGCAGGGTGCGGATGATGTTGATCCGTGACGGGTTGCCTTCGTTGCTGATCCCGGCGCGTACGGTCTTGAAGGTGTCGGTGCCGGTCAGGTTGCGCTTGACCAGGTTCGGCAGCTCCAGGTCTTCGAACATGAACTCGAGAAACTCTTCCTGGGTAATCTGAAACGAAAACTCATCCATCCCTTCGCCGGAATTACCCGCCTTGCCGGGGCCTTTACCGCCGGCGCCGCCTTGAGGGCGGGCGATGTGCTCACCGGTGGTGAATTCCTTGTTGCCAGGATGAACAACGGTCTGCTTGCCGCCGCGACCGTGGTGCAGGACCGGTTCGTCGATGTCACGCCCGGGAATGCTGATCTGTTCGCCGTGTTCCATGTCAGTGATGGAGCGCCGGCTGACCGCTTCCTCCACTGCCTTCTTGATGTGATCACGGTAACGCCGCAGAAACCGCTGGCGGTTTACCGTGCTCTTGTTCTTGCCGTTGAGACGTCGGTCGATCACATAGCTCATAGGCTCCTCCGGGGAGCTTCAAGTTGTAAGCCTCAAGCTGCAAGCGAGCAAACGATCAATCCCGAGACCGGGTGTTGATCGCTTGTCGCCTGCAGCTGATAGCTTGAAGCTTGCAGCTGCTTTACTGCGATTTCCGCACGCGCAGATACCATTCGGAAAGCAAACGTACCTGCTTGTCCGTGTAGCCCCTCTCGACCATTCGTGTCACGAAGTCGTTGTGCTTCTGCTGATCTTCTTTGCTGGCCTTGGCATTGAAGCTGATGACCGGCAGGAGGTCCTCGGTGTTGGAGAACATTTTCTTCTCGATCACCACCCGCAGCTTCTCGTAGCTGAGCCAGGTCGGGTTCTTGCCATTGTTGTTGGCGCGGGCACGCAGCACGAAGTTGACGATTTCGTTGCGGAAATCTTTCGGGTTGCTGATGCCAGCCGGTTTCTCGATCTTTTCCAGCTCCTCGTTCAAGGCCACGCGGTTGAGGATCTCGCCGGTTTCCGGATCGCGGTATTCCTGATCCTGAATCCAGAAGTCCGCATACAGCACATAGCGGTCGAAAATGTTCTGACCGTACTCGCTGTAGGATTCCAGGTACGCCGTCTGGATTTCCTTGCCGATGAACTCGATATAGCGCGGTGCCAGGTATTCCTTGATAAAGCGCAGATAACGCTCGCGCGTTTCGGCGGGGAACTGCTCCTGTTCGATCTGCTGTTCCAGTACGTAAAGCAGATGCACCGGGTTGGCCGCAATTTCGTGCGGATCGAAGTTGAACACCTTGGACAGAATCTTGAACGCGAAGCGGGTAGACAGACCATTCATGCCTTCGTCGACGCCCGCACTGTCGCGGTACTCCTGGATCGACTTGGCTTTAGGGTCGGTGTCTTTCAGGTTCTCGCCGTCATACACGCGCATCTTGGAGTAGATGTTGGAGTTGTCCGGCTCTTTGAGGCGCGACAGCGTGGTGAACTGCGCGAGCATTTTCAGGGTGTCCGGCGCGCAGTGCGCCTTGGACAGCGAGCTGTTGAACAGCAGCTTGTCGTAGATCTTGATCTCGTCGCTGACACGCAGGCAGTACGGCACCTTTACGATGTAGATACGGTCGATGAAGGCTTCGTTGTTCTTGTTGTTGCGGAAGCTGTGCCACTCCGATTCGTTGGAGTGCGCCAGCAAAATACCGGTGAACGGGATCGCGCCCAGCCCTTCGGTACTGTTGTAGTTGCCTTCCTGGGTTGCGGTGAGCAGCGGGTGAAGGACCTTGATCGGGGCCTTGAACATCTCGACGAATTCCATCAGGCCCTGGTTGGCCCGGCACAGCGCGCCCGAGTAGCTGTAGGCATCGGCGTCGTTCTGCGGGAATTCTTCCAGTTTGCGGATATCCACCTTGCCGACCAGCGCCGAGATGTCCTGGTTGTTTTCGTCGCCGGGTTCGGTTTTCGCCACGGCAATCTGGTTGAGAATCGAAGGGTAGAGCTTCACCACCTTGAACTGGCTGATGTCGCCACCGAACTCGGCCAGGCGTTTGGTCGCCCAGGGCGACATGATGGTGCTCAGGTAGCGTCGCGGAATCCCGAAGTCTTCTTCGAGAATCGCGCCGTCCTCCGTGGCGTTGAACAGGCCCAAGGGCGACTCGAAGACAGGCGAGCCCTTGATGGCGTAGAACGGGACTTTTTCGATCAGTTGCTTGAGTTTTTCCGCCAGGGACGATTTACCGCCACCCACCGGGCCGAGCAGATACAGGATTTGCTTTTTCTCTTCCAGGCCTTGGGCGGCATGGCGGAAATACGAAACGATCTGGTCGATGCACTCTTCCATTCCGTGGAAGTCGGCAAAGGCCGGATAGCGGCGTATGACCTTGTTAGAGAAAATGCGCGACAGCCTGGAGTTGGCGGAGGTATCCACCAGTTCAGGCTCGCCGATGGCCAGCAGAAGACGTTCTGCGGCAGAGGCGTAGGCGCTGCGATCCTGTTTGCAGAGCTCCAGATACTCCTGTAGCGAGAGCTCTTCTTGCCGCGTGCTTTCGAAGCGTTGTTGGAAGTGGCTGAATATACTCATGACGTCACCTCGCTCGATACGTGGAGCCGGCGGCGGATCGTCAGTCGATGCTGGCAGCGACCTAACCACGGCCGCTGTTTCCCCCCAGAACACCCTAGGCTCTGTACGAAAAGTGGCTGCGCTCGGTGATGCTTCGTTAAAAACAGGCTCGGAATGCTCATTTACAACACGTAGACTCCGCTTCCTCGCCTGTTTTTGCCTTGCCTGACCTTCGCTCGCCAACTTTTCGTACAGAGCCTTGTAACTACCGATGACCCACGCGCCGGTGTACCGGCTCTCCCCTGAATACGGATGGCCTAGGCTAAGGATAGTTCGGATTCGGAAAGATAAAGAAGGGATGCGCGAGAAGACGGGCTGACCGTTCGTCAGATGGCTCGCGAGCCCGCGTAGAACGCGGGATCAGCTGTCATAAAAATATTTTCTATCAGCCTTGCACGGTTTCTTGCGGGTAAGTGGCGCGCCACAGCTCGAAACCGCCGTCCACGCTGTACACATCGGAGAAACCCTGGCCGACCAGATAGGCTGCAGCGCTCTGGCTGGAGTTGCCGTGGTAGCAGACGACCACCAGCGGCTTGTCCAGATCGGCTTCGCGGATGAAGTCGGCGATCGAGTGGTTGTCCAGATGCACGGAATCGGGAATGTGATTGCTCTCGAAAGCCTGTGGGTCCCGAACGTCGACCAGCACGGCGCCTTGCTCGCGCAGAGCCTGGGCCTGTTCAGGGGGGATACGTTTGAATTCAGTCATTGCCTGGGCTCCTGAGCCTGAGGTTACGGAAGGGGAGTAGCGCCGGGTTGCATGCGGGTAACAAGCCCGTCGGCGGCATTGCCGATAGCATCGCAATTGCACTGATGACGTTCAAGCGTATCGACATTGAGCAGCGTCATCGAGCCGCCCCAGACACATCCGCTGTCGAGGGCGAAGACGTCAGGTTCGTCGCAGCGACCTTCAAGCGCAGCCCAATGGCCGAAAATGATTTTCACGTCGCGGGTCTTGCGGCTCTGGTGGCTGAACCAGGGCGCATAGCCAGGTATCGCGGTGCCGACCCCTTCCTTGCTCTTCAGATCGAGCTTGCCGTCGCTGGTGCAGAAGCGCATGCGGGTGAAGTAGTTGGTGATGACCCGCAGACGCGTCACGCCTTGCAGGTCGTTGTCCCACTTGGCCGGTTCATTGCCGTACATGCCGTCGAGAAAGGCGCCGTACAACGTGTCGTCCTGCAGCGCATGCTCGACTTCGGCAGCGTGCTTCAAGGCCTTTTTCAGCGTCCACTGTGGCGCGATACCGGCATGCGCCATGGCGACATTGCGTTCTGCGTCGTAATGCATGAGCTTCTGCCGACGCACCCAGCCAAGCAGGTCGTCACGGTCTGGCGCTTCAAGGATTTCAAGCAGCGTGTCGCCCTTCTTCAGCAGCTCTCTTTTACGGGCCACTGCCAGCAGGTGCAGGTCATGATTGCCGAGCACGCACACCAGCGATTCGCGAATGCTGTACAGATAGCGAAGTGTTTCCAGCGATTGCGGGCCACGATTGACCAGGTCACCCACCAGCCAGAGGCGATCCTGCTCCGGGTTGAAGTGCACGTGCTCGAGCAGGCATTGCAGAGGTTCAAGGCAGCCTTGCAGGTCACCGACCGCGTACACCGCCATCAGTGCAGCGAGCCCGGAACGGCCAGACGGAAAGGCTCGATAACGGCATCGAAGCGTTTGCCGTCTTCGGCCAGCATCTGGTAAGTGCCCTGCATATTGCCGACTTTGGTGGTCATGACCGTACCACTGCTGTAGGTATGGCTTTGGCCGACCTTGATCAGTGGCTGCTGGCCAACCACGCCTTCACCACGTACCTCCTCGACATTGCCATCACCGTCGGTAATGACCCAGTGCCGCGACAGCAGCCGGGCAGGGAGCTCGCCATTGTTGTGCACGGTAATGGTGTAGGCGAAAGCGAAGCGGTTCTGCTCGGGTTGCGACTGCTCCGAGAGGAAGCGTGTGACGACGCTGACGTCGACCTTGTAACGAGAATCGGGCATGCAATAGGCCTTGAAATCCATAGCTGCGAAAAAAGGGCGTGTGCGGCAGGTAGATCAGTCTAGGACAAGTAAGCGGAAAATGAAGACTGAGCCTGCCGTTTACTTGTCCCCAGGGTTCACTCTGTCACAACTTTTTCGCTGAGAGTGTCTGCCAGACGAACGAATGCAGCCAGATCGAGCTGCTCGGGACGCAAGCTGCCGTCTACTCCGGAAGCGGTGATCTCATCGCTGGTCAACAGCAGCTTGAGGGTGTTGCGCAGGGTCTTGCGACGCTGGTTGAACGCTTCACGCACGATGCGCTCCAGCACACGGTGATCCTTGGCAGGGTGCGGCAGTGTTTCGTAAGGGACGAGGCGCACAATGGCCGAGTCCACTTTCGGCGGCGGGTTGAATGCACCCGGTCCGACGTTGAACAGGTGTTCGACGCGGCAATGGTACTGGACCATGATCGACAGACGGCCCCAGTCACCACCGCCGGGTCCGGCAGCCATGCGCTCGACCACTTCCTTTTGCAGCATGAAGTGCATGTCGCGGATCAGGCTGGCGTTCTGCAGCAGGTGAAAAATCAGCGGTGTCGAGATGTTGTACGGCAGGTTGCCCACCACCCGCAGGCTGCGCGGTTCGGCGCCGAGGGTGTTGAAGTCGAATTTCAGCGCATCGCCCTGATGCAGGTTGAAGTTCGGCTTGCTGGCGAACTGGCCGTTCAGGATCGGGATCAGGTCCTTGTCCAGCTCGACCACGTCCAGCTGAGCGCCGCTGTCGAGCAGGCCCTCGGTCAGTGCGCCCTGGCCCGGCCCGATTTCCAGCAGCCGGTCTTCAGGTTTGGCACGGATGGCACGCAGGATCTTGTCGATAACGCCTGCATCGTGCAGGAAGTTCTGCCCGAAGCGCTTGCGCGCCCGGTGTTGGTATTGCTCGGTCATGAATGGGTCTCGGCCATCTGGTAGGCGGTTTGCAGTGCGACGTGCAGGCTGCCGGTGTCGATGTTTGCAGTGCCGGCCAGGTCCAGCGCCGTGCCGTGATCGACAGAGGTGCGGATGATTGGCAGGCCGAGCGTCACATTGACCGCTGCGCCGAAACCTTTGTATTTCAGCACGGGCAGGCCCTGATCGTGGTACATCGCCAGCACTGCGTCGCAGTGCTCCAGATATTTGGGGGTAAACAGAGTGTCTGCAGGCAGCGGGCCGCGCAAGTCCAGGCCTTCGCTGCGCAGGCGCTCCAGAGCAGGTTCGATGATGTCGATTTCCTCACGACCCAGATGCCCGCTTTCGCCGGCATGAGGGTTGAGGCCGCAGACCAGAATGCGTGGATGGGCAATGCCGAACTTGTTGACCAGGTCGGCGTGCAGGATGCGTGTCACGCGCTCCAGACGATCCGCTGTGATGGCGTCGGCCACATCGCGCAACGGCAGGTGAGTGGTCACCAGTGCTACGCGCAGGTCGCCGGTTGCGAGCATCATCACCACCTGTTCGGTGTGAGTCAGTTCAGCGAGAAATTCGGTGTGTCCGGAAAACGCGATACCGCCGTCGTTGATCACGCCTTTGTGCACCGGGGCGGTGATCATGCCGCTGAACAGTCCGTCCAGGCAGCCCTGGCCCGCGCGAGTCAGGGTTTCCAGAACAAATGCAGCATTGGCTTTGTTCAGCACGCCGGTTTCCACCGGAGCGGCCAGTGGCGTATCCCAGACGTACAGACTGCCGGCAGGCGCAGGCAGGTCGGGAAACGCGTCGGGCGTGACCTTTATCAGACTGACCGACACACCCAGTTGCGCGGCCCGCTCAAGGAGCAGGTCGCGGCTGGTGATGGCAATCAGGGGGTATGGCTGAGGCTGCGTGGCGAGCAGCAGGCAAAGGTCAGGACCTATGCCGGCCGGCTCGCCGGGTGTCAGTGCGAAACGCTTGGGTTTCACTGTGCAGCCTGGGTCGCGCCAGGGAGTTTGATCTCAACGTAGGCTTCGTCGCGGATCTGACGCAGCCAGGTTTGCAGCTCTTCGTCGTACTTGCGGTTGCGCAATACGTTCAGCGCCTGCTGTTCCCGAGCCTGATCGGTAGCGTCCTTGGAGCGACGACCGAGCACTTCTAGGACATGCCAGCCGTACTGGGTCTGGAACGGTTTGGACAAGACGCCTTGTGGCGTTTCGCTCATCACCTGACGGAATTCCGGAACCAGAGAGTTGGGATCAACCCAGTTCAGATCGCCGCCATTGAGTGCAGAGCCCGGATCTTCCGAGAAGCTTTTCGCCAGCTCGGCGAAATCTTCGCCGTTTTGGATGCGGTCGTAGATCTTCTCTGCAAGACGCTTGGTCTCTGCCTCGTTACGAATTTCGCTTGGCTTGATCAGGATATGACGCACATGCACTTCATCACGCATTTGCGCCTCACCCTGGCCGCCGCGCTTTTCCAGCAGCTTGAGGATAATGAAACCGCCCGGCGTACGCGCAGGAGGCGTCACGTCACCGACAGGCATCGAACTGAGCATGTCACCGAAGGGCGGTGGCAATTGTGCAGCCTTGCGCCAGCCCATGTCGCCGCCTTCCAGTGCGTTCTCGCTGGACGAGGAGGTGGCTGCGAGACGGGTGAAGTCAGCACCTTTCTTCAACTGGTCGTAGATGCCCTTGGCCTTGACCGCAGCAGCCTGGATGGCGTCCGAGGAAGCGCTGTCAGGTGTGGCGATCAGAATGTTGGCCAGGTGAAACTCTTCAGACAGCTGAGCCTTGCCCATATCGGAGGCGAGGAAGTTCTTCACTTCCTGCTGGGACACCTGGATACGTTCGGCCACCCGGCGCTGACGCACGCGGCTGATGATCATTTCCCGGCGCACCTGTTCGCGCGCATCGTTATAGGACAGGCCGTCATGCGCCAGCGCGGCGCGGAACTGCTCCACGCTCATGTTGTTGCGCTGGGCAATGGTGCCGATGGCCTGGTTCAGTTCTTCGTCGGAGACACGAATGCCAGAGCGTTCGCCCATCTGCAACTGCAGGTTTTCCAGGATCAGACGATCCAGAACCTGTGGTTGCAGGGCTTCTGCAGGCGGTACACCAGAGCCGCGCTTGGCAATGGTCTGCTGAACTTCACGTACACGCTGGTCCATCTGGCTTTTCATGATCACATCGTTGTCGACGATAGCCACGACACTGTCCAGAGGTTGAACCGCAGCATGCACTGCACCGCTCAGGAGTAACGCGCCCAGCATCAGCGGGCGCAGACAATCAGAAAGCTTGGTCTTCACGTTCACGATAACCTTGAATGCCTTTGTCGAGGAAGCTGTCTACCTTGGCGCCAGTTACACCGCCGAGCCCCTTCAACACGATTTGTAGGAATATGCCGCGGTCGCCTTTCTCGTTCTGAGGTGCTGCCTGGCTGAACTCGTCGTAGTCGATCCAGTAGCGATTGACCAGACGCATTTTCCAGCAGCAGTTGTCGTACTCGAACCCGCCGAAAGCTTCGATGGTGCGTTCACGGTTGTAGTCATACTGCCAACGGCTGATCAGGCTCCACTGAGGCACGATCGGCCAGATGACCGAGAAATCGTGCTGCTGAATCTTGTAGTAGTCCTTCACGTAGTTTGGCGAACCCGGGGTGCCGTAGTCACCACCCCCCACGACCCAACGGCCGGTGCTTTCGTCGTAACGAATCTGGTCGTTGCGATAGCGATAGCCGAGGTTGACGATCTTGTTCGGATTGTCTTCAGGCTGGTAGTGGAACATCGCGCTGCCCGAACGGGTGCTTCGGCTGTCCGGATCCCAGTTGAAATCGGAATTGAAGCGCCAGTCGCGGTTGAAGCGGTATTCGTATTCCAGTGCATAAGGCGAGACTTTGGAGCGCGCATCGTCACGGTCAGCGAACGCGACACCAGGGAGTTGCACTTTACGGTCTTCGAAATACAGTGCCTGACCAATGCTGAAGCGTTGACGTTCGAAGCCGTTGTCTTCGATCCAGCGGTTGGTGACGCCCAGCGACAGTTTGTTCTCGTCGCCGATGCGGTCGGAACCGGTGAAGCGGTTGTCACGGAACAGCGAGGAGAAGTTGAACGTGCTTTCGCTGGTGTCGAATACCGGGATGTCGGTCTGGTCTTTCTCGGGAACATAGAGATAGAACAGGCGCGGCTCCAGGGTCTGGCGGTAATCCTTGCCGAACCAGTTGGTATTGCGATCGAAGTACAGGCCGCTGTCGACGCTGAAGATCGGTACGCTGCGGCTTTGGCTGCTGTTGTACTCTTCGCCGGCCAGCAGGGTGTTTCTGCCCTGACTGTCCAGATCCAGATCGTATTGCGTGTAGACATACTTCAGCTTCGGCGTCAGGAAGCCATAGGTCCAGTTCATCGGCAGGCTGACGGACGGTGCCAGGTTCAGGCGATCGCCGTTGGCGCGAGCCAGGCCGGAGATGTTGTTGTCCAGGCGTGTCTCGGAGTTGCCATCTTCATCGATGAACGCGCCGCTGCGCAGATCACGTTCGAAACGCACCGCTTCGGTCTGGTAATCGAACTTCAGACCACCGGGGTTGTAGGGCAGCGTACCGTTGAGCGTCAGCTGAGGCAGGCGATTGTACGGCGTAACGTTGGCAACCGTCGCCAGCTTGTAGGCCTGAGCATTGAGCACTGCCGAGAAGCTGTCGCCACGGTAGGTCAAGGAGCCTTGCTGGTTGAGGAAGTCGGTTCTTTTCACGCCGATCTGATCGGTTTCCAGATCCTGGAAGTAGTACGGATCGCTGATGTCGGTGTAATCGACCTGGGTCAGCCAGCGCGTATCAAGCCCGCCCTTGTGCTGCCAGTTGATCATCCAGCGGGTCTTGTCGTAGTCCGACTGCTGTTTGCGGTCGTCATTCTCGTCGTTCAGGTACGCGCCGCCGAACTGACCTTCGCTGCCCTTGGTCAGGTAGCGGAACTCGCCTTCCATCAACAAGCCACGATCAGCCATGTAACGCGGGTACAACGTGGCGTCGTAGTTCGGCGCCAGGTTGAAGTAGTACGGGGTGACCAGCGTGAAGCCGTTGTCGCCACCTGCTGCAATGGTTGGCGGCAGGAAACCGGACTGGCGACGGTCGTCGATCGGGAAGTAGATATACGGCGTGTACAGAACCGGTATGTC
Organism: Pseudomonas syringae KCTC 12500; assembly: GCF_000507185.2. Taxonomy (NCBI): domain Bacteria; kingdom Pseudomonadati; phylum Pseudomonadota; class Gammaproteobacteria; order Pseudomonadales; family Pseudomonadaceae; genus Pseudomonas; species Pseudomonas syringae. Next base: position 1,768,670 of record NZ_AYTM02000002.1, on the reverse strand, counting down.
CTTGACCCGCAGGGTAACGTTGGTCGCTGTACCGAAGCCGGTGGCCGGGTTCAGCGTGATGTTGTTGCCCTTGAGCGTCCAGGCGTTGCTGTTCGGCTCGCACGTCGTGTAGGTACCGTCCTTGAGCCGGATGATCGCGTTCTCTGCACGCTTGGCGTACAGGGCGTTACCGCGAATATTCGACTTGTGCAGGACGTACTCGGCGTTGTCGACACGGGCTTCGCCGGTATCGAGTTGCAGTTCGGCCTTGTCACCGACGATCAGCGCACCGTTGTCGCGCAGACGGACATCGCCGTTCAGCTCGCCACGGTTCTCGGCCTGATGCAGTGCAGCCTCCTGGGCCTGCACCTGCATGCTGCCCTGACGCATCACGACATCACCCGCCAGCGTGGCGACCTGCGCTTCCTGTTCGTAACGCGAAGCCTTGGCTCCCACGAACATTGGCGCGTCTTTCATCGGCGTCTTGTCGTCCATGCCAGGACGAATCGGCTCGACGTAGGCGCCCGAGCAATACGGGCCGGTCTCGGCCAGTTGCGCTGCGGTAAGCTTTTCGCGAGGAACCCAATCGAGGTGGCTGTAGTCAGCACTACGCGACTTCAGACCTTTGCCCTTGGCTTCAGTGACCAGTTGCGTACCCGCAGACTGTTCACCCGAAGAGGTGCCTTGTGAGGTGACCGTGCCGTTGGAACTGACCGACGTCGTGTCATGCACGGGGCGCGGAGGCAGATCCACTGCAGCAGCATTGGATTTCGGCGCACAGTTCCAGGCACCCGAAGCAGAGACTGAGCAGTCATACTGTTCCGCGGCGACCACGAACTGAGTGGCCAGAGGTTGCATCGCCAGCAGACTGCCGGTTACGAGCAACGGAAATTTTTTACGAAACGCGGGGGATTTCAATGCCATCTTATTAGTCCGGGCTTCCTGCGCGCCATCTGCCCGCGGGGGGGCCGCACGCCTCTCGATGGGCTGAAAAAGATTCCGGATAATAAAGCATGACCCGCTTGACGGCTAGCGCCGTCGGAGACCCTTGTAATGTCAGATCAAGATATACGCCTGCAATCCCTGAAAGTTTGGCTCGATGAGCAGTTGCCGGCGCTGTTTTTGGCGCACGGTTGGGGCGCCGTGCCCCCGGCTACATTGACTGCGGCCAGTAGTGACGCAAGTTTTCGCCGTTATTTTCGCTGGGAGGGTGCGGGTCGAACTTTTATTGTCATGGACGCCCCTCCACCGCAGGAAAACTGCAAACCGTTCGTGGATATCGCTCATTTATTGGAAAAGTCGGGCATTAATGTTCCAAAAATTTATGCCGAAGACCTGACACAAGGCTTTTTGCTGCTCAACGATCTGGGCCGTCAGACTTATCTGGATGTCATTGACGACAACAATGCCGATGCCTTGTTCGCCGATGCTATCCAGGCGTTGCTGGCTTACCAGCAACTGCCTATGGACGCGCCATTGCCCAGCTATGACGTCGCGTTGCTGCGTCGTGAGCTGGAGCTGTTTCCTGAGTGGTACGTGAAGCGGCACTTGGGTGTCGAGATGGACGAGGCGCAGTTGAGCGACTGGCAGCAGGTCAGCGAGCTGTTGATCAACAGCGCCCTGGCACAGCCCAAAGTGCTGGTGCATCGCGACTATATGCCGCGAAACCTGATGATCAGCGAGCCCAACCCTGGCGTGCTGGATTTTCAGGATGCGGTCTATGGCCCGGTCACCTATGACGTGACATGCCTGTTCAAGGACGCATTCCTGAGCTGGCCACAGGAGCGCGTCAGTGACTGGCTGCGCACCTACTGGGATCAGGCGCAGGCCCTCGGCATTCCGGTGCAGGAAGATTTTGCCGCATTCGAACGCGCCAGTGATCTGATGGGCGTACAGCGACATTTGAAGGTGATCGGTATTTTTGCCCGCATTTGCCACCGGGATGGAAAACCTCGATACCTGGAAGACGTTCCGCGCTTTTTCGCTTATATAGAAGCGGTGTTGTCACGTCGCCCAGAACTGGCGCAGCTCGGGCAATTGCTTACCAGTCTGCAGCCGGTAGACGCCGCTGTCTGAAATGACAGAGACGGCCCACGTCATAGACAGCCCGTTTTATACAGGGCCGCTTTGAAATATGGCCATTTTGGAAAAGATCTTGATTGTGTCGAAGAGGACTGCATGAAAGCGATGATTCTCGCCGCCGGTAAAGGCGAGCGAATGCGCCCGTTGACCCTGCATACGCCCAAACCGCTGGTACGTGTCGGGGATGTACCGTTGATCGAATACCACCTGAACGCCTTGCGCGATGCAGGGTTTCACCAGTTGGTCATCAATCATGCGTGGCTGGGCCAGCAGATCGAGGATTACCTGGGCGACGGTCAGCGTTTCGACCTGAGCATTCGTTACTCCCCCGAAGGCCTGCCGCTGGAAACCGGCGGTGGCATTCAGCGCGCATTGCCGTTGCTTGGCCTTGAGCCCTTCGTGGTGATCAACGGCGATATCTGGACCGATTACGACTTCAGCGCATTGCGTGTACCGCTTGCGGGCCTCGCTCACCTGGTCTTGGTCGATAACCCCGCGCATCACTCGACGGGTGATTTCTCGCTGGTCGATGGTCAGGTGCGCGACGACGATTCGGCGGGTCAGCGGCTGACGTACAGCGGTATCGCCATCCTTCATCCACAGCTGTTTGCCAATTGCGAGCCCGGCGCGTTCAAGCTTGCGCCGCTGTTGCGCGAGGCGATGCATAAGGGACTGGTCACGGGCGAGCACTACAGAGGGCGCTGGGTCGATGTCGGTACCCACGAGCGCCTGGCTGAAGCCGAGCAGATGCTTGCGGAGACTCGCTGAATGCTTTGGCCCGGCACACTGATCGGCGCTGGAGTCGGTTACGCAATTGCCAGTATTCCAGGCGCACTGCTCGGTGCTCTGTTGGGGCAGGCGCTGGACCGGCGCCTGAAACTGCAGAGTTGGGCGCATCTGCGTGAGCGCCTGGGTGGACGTGCAACGGTCCACAAGGACGATCTGCTGTTTGTGTTGCTGGGCCGTCTGGCCAAAAGTGACGGACGGGTTCTGGCCAGCCATATCCATCAGGCACGTACCGAGATGCGCCGTTTGAACCTGAACGAGGCGGATCAGTTGCGCGCCATCAACGCCTTCAAACGCGGCCGCGACGGCACCGATGGCCTGCGCAGTTATCTGCGTGACCTGCAAGGCCAGCCTGATATTGCCGAAGATATGTTGCGCGCCTGCTGGCGGATGGCGTGGGCGGACGGCAAGGCTTCTCGGGTCGAGCGCGAGCTGATCGGGGTGTGGGGCATGTGGCTTGGCTGGACAGGTCCACAGATCGAGGCGCTGGCTGCTGACCACGACCCTATGAAGCGCTCGCCGATCAGCAGCAGCGGCGGCGACTACAAAAGTGCGATGACGCTGCTGGGGATAAAGTCGGACACCGATCCTTTGAGCATCAAGCGTGCCTACCGGCGCCTGCTCAGCCGGCATCACCCTGACAAGATTGCCGGCTCGGGCGCCAATCCACAGCAAGTGCGGGTGGCGACCGAGAAGACCAGTGAATTGCACAATGCCTATCGGGTGGTGAAAGCCCGACGCGGGTTCAACTGAGCCGGCGCTTACTTTTCCTCTTTGGCGTCTATCCAGCCGCGAACGCGGCGGAATAGCTGCTCTTGTTCGGTATCTCCGCTGCCGGCGATGTTGATCAGGCCGATTTGGGTAAAGCCCGGCCCCTTGGTGCGTTTGCTGGCCTGCAGACGGGCCTTTGCAGCCTCGTCAGGCGAGTTTTTGTAGATGAAATCGACGGCTTTTACTTTCAGCTGAGGCACCATGTCCAGCAGCGAAGGCTTGGCATTCAGAGGTTCACGCGCCGCCAGCATCACCAGTTTCTGCACCACAGGCGACGTCCGTTCATTGAGGAACCTGGCCGCCCAGTACGCGCCGCTGCTGTGGCCGATCAACACGATACTGCGTGCCTTGTTCTGCTGCGCAAAGCTGATCGCGCTTTCGATCCGCGCGAAGATGCGCTCGGCCTGAGCCTTGTTGAGCTCTTCGTCGGCAGCAGCCTTGGCTGTTTCAGCCGCAGCCAGCGCCTCTGTTTCTGCGGCCGGGTCTTTTGCTGTCTCCGTGGCGTCTTTGGGTTTTTCCTTCGGTGCCTCAGTGGCTTTAGCGGCGTTTGCATCTGCCGGGGCGACGTCGGGCTCGCGTGCTCCCGGCGTGTTGTCGAGCGGATCCGGCATGGTGATGCTCAGGCTTGACCAGCCTACATCCGGAAACTTGCGTCGCAGCGGGCCGACAGCGTCGGGCCAGTCCGGGGACTCGGCTTCGCCAGGCACAATGATGACCGCGCCTTCAGGGGCCTCAGTGTTGGCGGGTTTCCAGAGCGCGAGAAAGCTGTCGTCTCCGGCCTGAAGTTGCTGCTGATCTTCGCGCGGCAATTGACGTTCCAGCGCTATTGCGTCTTCCTGCGAGCGGCTGAGCAGCGGGGCTCTTTCGACGGGCGCTTGCGCAGCAGCGTCCTTGGCCGGGTCAGGGGTCGGGTCGGCTGCGAGGGCAGGCAAGGCGCAAGGCAGTATCAATGACAGAAACAATGCAGGAAACGTTGCGCGAAAGGTGTAGGACATCGGATATTCCAAGCCAGAAACTATCCCGGCAGCCTAGTGGGTTGATCGGCTTTTGTCAGGCCTGAGCCTGCGCGGCACACGGCCGTGATACGCACACACGAGAGCGACATACTGATGATTCGTCTTCTGCGCACCGGTTTTATCGGCTGCCTGGCCTTGCTCTTGATGGCTCAGATGGCGAATACGCAGGCTGACGAACCTGAAACACCTGCCGTTGCGCAGTTGAGTTCAGCACAGCGCAACTGGCTCGACCAGCACGGCCCCTTGCGCGTAGGGCTGGTACTGCGCGCGCCTTACGCGCAGTTCGATCAACGCTTGCAGCAGTTGTCCGGCGCCAACGTCGACCTGATGAATGCGCTGGCTGCGACGCTGCCGGTCGAGTTGCTGTGGCGGAATTTTCCTGACCAGAGCGCGTTGGAGAACGCGCTGGCCAAGGGTGAAATCGACGTTGCGCCCGGCTTGATGCAAACACCCGCAGGCCTGCGTCTGTGGTTGTTTTCCGACCCGTATCTGCGTGTTTCGCAGCTGTTGATCGGCGAACGTGATGGCAGCACTGCCGTGGACCTGGAGAAACTCGACAGCCTTTCCCGCGTCGCGGTACGCATGCCAAGCACCACGGCCGACTACCTGCGTAGCAACTTTGCGCACCTCAACTTGCAAGGGGTGCCGCTGGAGCGCCAGGCCTTGCAATTGTTGCTCAGCCAGCAGGCACGTTATGCCGTGGTGGACGAAGCGCAACTCAGTCGTTTGCTGCGCGAGCCGGAGTTCGCCGGGCTGGCGGTGGTGGGGGATATCGGGCTGCCGCAATTGTTGCGGGTGGCTTCACGTCGCGACATGCCGGAGCTGGCCGCCATCGTCAGCGAAGCCTTGCGGGCGATCCCTGCCAAGGAGCTGGAGCAGCTGCATGCGCGCTGGATGCCGCTGACCCCGTCCCATTTCATCGAGTCGACCAAACTCTGGAAGAACCTGTGCATTCTGCTGCTGGTGATGTTGCTGGCGTGTTTCGCCATCGTGATCTGGCAACGTCGCCAGCAGCAGGCGCTGGAGCAGGAGCTGCTGGCTGCGCGTGAAGAACTCGCCCGCCGTGTCGAAGAGGAGGAGGCGCTGCGTCTGGCGCAGTTTTCCATTGATCAAAGCACCGTCGGCATCCTCTGGGTCAACTGGGACAGCCGGGTGCGTTACGCCAACCGGGCGGCGGAATCCATGCTGGGCTATGCGTCGGGGCAGGTGGTCGAGCGCCCGCTGATCGATTTCGAGCCCGGTCTGCACATGGATCGCTGGCTTAACCTGTGGAAGAACGCACGCTCCAGCGAAGACAGCCCGCAAGTGTTCGAGACCCATTGCCTGCGCGCCGATGGCAGCCTGCTGCCTGTCGATGTCTCGTTGAGCTTCCTGCGCTTTCGCGATGCTGAATACCTGGTGGTGTTCCTCACTGACGTCAGCGAGCGCCGCCGCGCACATGAGCAGTTACGTGACTTGTCAGCGCATCTGGAAAGCGTGCGTGAAGAAGAGAAGGCGCATATTGCCCGCGAGGTTCACGACGAGCTGGGTCAGATGCTGACGGTATTGAAGCTCGAGACTTCGATGTGCGAGCTGGCCTATGCCGACCTCGACCCTGGCCTGAGCGAGCGGCTGGAGAGCATGAAGCGTCTGATTGCTCAGTTGTTTCAACTGGTGCGCGATGTTGCCACGGCCTTGCGGCCACCGATTCTCGACGCTGGTATTGCATCGGCCATCGAATGGCAGGCGCGCCGTTTCGAGGCGCGCACGCAGATCCCGTGTCTGGTGCAGGTGCCGGACAATCTCCCGGCGCTCAGCGATGCCAGGGCCACAGGCATGTTCCGGATCCTTCAGGAGGCGCTGACCAATGTGATGCGCCATGCCCAGGCACACACGGTAGAGATCAGCCTGACGCTGCAGGACGGCATGATGTGCATGAGCATCGCCGATGACGGGCAGGGCTTTGCCATCGAGTCGGGCAGGGCGGTTTCGTTCGGTCTGGTCGGGATGCGCGAGCGGGTGCTGATGCTCGGCGGCCGACTTGAGCTGGACAGCGAGGTGGGTGAGGGCACAACCTTGCGCGCCTATATCCCGCTGGACACCCTCGCACAGGAGCAAAAACAGTGATTCGTGTTTTGGTAGCCGAAGACCACACCATCGTGCGTGAAGGGATCAAGCAATTGATTGGTCTGGCCAGGGATCTGCTAGTGGTGGGCGAGGCCAGCAATGGCGAACAGTTGCTTGAAACCCTGCGTCATGTGGCCTGCGAAGTGGTGCTGCTTGATATCTCCATGCCCGGCGTCAATGGCCTTGAGGCGATACCGAGGATTCTCGCATTGACCAACCCTCCGGCCATTCTGGTGCTGTCGATGCACAATGAGGCGCAGATGGCTGCGCGTGCATTGAAGGTCGGCGCGGCAGGTTATGCCACCAAGGACAGCGACCCGGCGCTGCTGCTCACGGCCATTCGCCGGGTGGCGGCCGGCGGGCGTTATATCGATCCGGATCTGGCCGACCGTATGGTCTTTGAAGTTGGCCTCACCGACAGCCGGCCTTTGCACTCGTTATTGTCGGAGCGCGAGTTTTCGGTATTCGAGCGCCTCGCTCAAGGCGCCAACGTCAACGACATCGCTCAGCAATTGGCCTTGAGCAGCAAGACCATCAGCACCCACAAGGCCCGGCTGATGCAAAAAATGAAACTCAACTCGCTGGCCGATCTGGTCAAGTACGCGATGGAGCACAAGCTGCTCTGAGTCTGAAAACGACACCCGACACCCCGCGCCCCTTTGCGACGCAGAGCGTCGAGACCTGCATTCCCCACGCTGGAGCGCTCATCGTTGTACACAAGTCTGATTTGGATTCTGGCCGAAGGCCGTAGGAGCGAACTTGTTCGCGAGAGGGCCGGTATGATCGCCGAAAATGAATCGTCTGAAAAACTGTCTTCGCGAACAAGTTCGCTCCTACGCCCTTCGGGCCGAAGCCTTGAAGCCCTTTATCCTGCGCTTTCTAGGACTTGTGTATAACGATGAGTGCTCCACGTGAGTGCGCCGTCGAGAAGGATGCCTGAGCCGACATGTCCAATCGCGCCATCGCTGTAGGGAAATCCCTACCCCTGGCCTTCCAGCCGGCCTAGGCGATTCTCTCCCGGCCCCCGATTTGCGGGGGCTTCGGGCTGCTCTAGGCTTGAGCCCACGCAGACAAAACAAAGGTGTGGGTAATGAGCGACGTCGATACAAGCGCTGGAGCAAATGATGTTCTGGTCAGCTTTCGTGGTGTGCAGAAGAGCTACGACGGCGAAGCACTGATCGTCAAAGACCTCAACCTGGACATTCGCAAGGGCGAGTTCCTGACCCTGCTCGGTCCTTCCGGCTCTGGCAAGACCACCAGCCTGATGATGCTGGCCGGTTTCGAGACTCCGACGGCCGGTGAAATCCTCCTCGGTGGCCGCGCCATCAATAACGTGCCGCCGCACAAACGCGACATCGGCATGGTGTTCCAGAACTACGCCTTGTTTCCGCACATGACCGTGGCCGAGAACCTGGCGTTCCCGTTGTCGGTGCGTGGCATGAGCAAGACCGACGTCGGCGAGAAGGTCAAAAAGGCACTGGGCATGGTTCAGCTCGACACCTTTGCGCATCGCTACCCGGCGCAGCTGTCCGGTGGCCAGCAGCAGCGCGTTGCACTGGCGCGTGCGCTGGTGTTCGAACCCCAACTGGTGTTGATGGATGAGCCGCTCGGCGCCCTCGACAAGCAGCTGCGCGAACACATGCAGATGGAGATCAAGCACCTGCACCAGCGCCTGGGCGTAACCGTGGTCTATGTGACCCACGACCAGGGCGAAGCCCTGACCATGTCCGACCGGGTTGCCGTCTTCCATCAGGGCGAGATTCAGCAGATAGCGCCGCCCCGCAGCTTGTACGAAGAACCGAAGAACACCTTCGTGGCCAACTTCATCGGCGAGAACAACCGCCTCAATGGACGTCTGGTCAGTCAGGACGGCGATCGCTGTGTGGTCGAACTCGAGCGTGGCGAGAAAGTCCACGCGCTGGCGATCAACGTCGGCCAGCCTGGCGGTCCGGTGACCCTGTCGATCCGTCCCGAACGCATTAACCTCAATGGCCGCAGCGAGAGCTGCGCCAACCGTTTTTCCGGTCGTGTGGCCGAGTTCATCTATCTGGGTGACCACGTTCGCGTGCGCCTGGAAGTGGCCGGCAAGAACGACTTCTTCGTCAAACAGCCGATTGCCGAACTGGACCCCGGCCTGAGCGTGGGCGACGTGGTGCCCATCGGCTGGCAAGTCGAGCACGTCCGAGCGCTCGACCCCATGCAGCAAGTGCATTGATCTACCGACAAAAGCAATAACAGAGGCGACCTGATCGCCCATCCCAATCGCTTACCAACACTGCTCGTGGAGAAAAGAACACATGTTGAAATCTTTGAAGTTCACCGCCATCACGTTGGGCATGATGTGCGCGGCGCAAGCCATGGCAGCCACCGACCTGACCGTCATCTCCTTTGGCGGTGCCAACAAGGCCGCTCAGGAAAAAGCCTTCTACGCGCCTTGGGAAAAGGCCGGCAACGGCAAGATCATCGCCGGTGAGTACAACGGGGAAATGGCCAAGGTCAAAACCATGGTCGACACCAAGAGCGTTTCCTGGGACCTGGTAGAAGTCGAATCGCCGGAACTGGCGCGTGGCTGCGACGAAGACATGTTCGAGGAGCTGGACCCGAAACAGCTGGGCAATGCCGCTGACTTCGTGCCTGGCGCCATCACCACCTGCGGTGCCGGTTTCTTCGTCTGGTCCACCGTGCTGGCGTACAACGCTGACAAGGTCAGCACTGCACCCAGCGGCTGGGCCGATTTCTGGGACACCAAGACATTCCCGGGCAAGCGCGGCCTGCGCAAAGGCGCCAAGTACACCCTGGAATTCGCCCTGATGGCCGACGGCGTTGCGCCGAAAGACGTCTACAAGGTATTGGCCAGCAAAGACGGCCAGGACCGCGCGTTCAAAAAGCTGGATGAGCTCAAGCCAAACATTCAGTGGTGGGAAGCCGGCGCCCAGCCGCCACAGTACCTCGCTTCCGGTGACGTGGTGATGAGCTCGGCCTACAACGGCCGGATCGCCGCCGTGCAGAAGGAAAGCAACCTCAAAGTCGTGTGGGCTGGCGGCGTGTATGACTTCGACGCCTGGGCCATCCCGAAGGGCTCGAAAAACGCCGATGCCGCGAAGAAGTTCATCGCCTACATGCTGAGCCCCGAGCAGCAGAAGACCTACTCGCAGAACATCGCCTACGGCCCGGCCAACACCCAGGCGGTCAAGCTGCTGGACAAGGAAACCCTGCAGAACATGCCGACCACGCCTGAGAACATCAAGGATCAGGTGCAGATGGACGTGGCGTTCTGGACCGACAACGGCGAATCCCTTGAGCAGCGTTTCACTGCCTGGGCTGCCAAGTAATCCGTTTGCGTTGAGTCAGAACCGGGCGCTCCCTGAAACGGGGAGCGCCCCCTCGTTGAAAGATTCCGGAGTTCGCTATGGTCATCGCCGTGCCCTTGACTGAAGGCGCCAGCCCCAACTTGAAGCAACGTCTCGCTCGCGCCGAGCGGGTCAACCGCTGGAAGGCCCAGGCATTGATCGCTCCGTTGGTGATTTTCCTGCTGTTGGTGTTTCTGGTGCCCATCGCTGCGCTGCTGTACAAGAGCGTCGGCAACCCCGAAGTCGTGACTGCGCTGCCGACCACCGTGGTCGAAGTGCAGAAGTGGGATGGTAAAGGGCTGCCGCCCGAGTCGGTCTACAAGGCAATGAGCCTGGACCTGGCCGAAACGCGCAAGAATTCCACGCTGGGCGATCTGTCCAAGCGTCTGAACATCGAACTGGCCGGATACCGCAGCCTGCTGAGCAAAACAGCACGCGCGCTGCCGTTCAAGACCGAGCCTGCCTCTTATAAAGAAGCGCTCGAAGCGCTGGACGAGCGTTGGGGCGACCCGGCCTATTGGCAGGCGGTGCGCCGTAATACCAGCAGCATCACCCCGTATTACCTGCTGGCTGCGGTCGACCATCGCATCGACGACCTCGGCGAAATCGCCCCGGCGACCCCGGACCAGGCGATCTATCTGGACATCTTCGCCCGCACGTTCTGGATGGGCCTGGTGATTACCGCGATCTGTCTGGTGCTGGCTTATCCGCTGGCCTACCTGCTGGCCAGCCTGCCTGCGCGGCAGAGCAACCTGCTGATGATTCTGGTGTTGCTGCCGTTCTGGACCTCGATTCTGGTGCGCGTGGCTGCCTGGATCGTGTTGTTGCAGTCCAGCGGTCTGATCAACAGTGCGTTGCTGGCGATGGGCATCATCGACAAGCCGCTGGAACTGGTCTTCAACCGCGTCGGCGTGTACATCTCGATGGTGCACATCATGCTGCCGTTCATGATCCTGCCGATCTACAGCGTGATGAAGAGCATTTCCCCAACCTACATGCGCGCTGCGATTTCGCTGGGCTGCCACCCGTTTGCGAGCTTCTGGCGGGTGTACTTCCCGCAGACCTACGCCGGGATCGGGGCCGGCTGTCTGCTGGTGTTCATTCTGTCGATCGGCTACTACATCACCCCGGCATTGCTGGGCAGCCCGAACGACCAGATGGTCAGCTATTTCGTCGCGTTCTACACCAACACCAGTATCAACTGGGGCATGGCCACCGCGCTTGGCGGGCTGCTGCTGTTGGCGACCATCGTGCTGTACCTGATTTATAGCTGGCTGGTCGGCGCCAGCCGCCTGCGTCTGAGCTGAGGAGCGTGACCATGCTGAACCCTTACACATCGCCGATCGAGCGCCTCTGGTATTACGCCTTGCGCATCATCTGCACCCTGGTGCTGCTGTTTCTCGTGCTCCCGGTACTGGTCATCGTGCCGCTGTCATTCAACTCCGGCAGCTTTCTGGTCTATCCGCTGCAAGGCTTCTCGTTGCAGTGGTATCAGGACTTCTTCAACTCCGCCGAGTGGATGCGCGCGCTGAAGAACAGCATGATCGTCGCCCCGGTCGCGACCCTGCTGGCGATGGGTTTCGGCACGCTGGCAGCGATCGGCCTGACCCGCGGCAACTTCCCCGGCAAGGCGCTGGTCATGGCCCTGGTGATTTCGCCGATGGTGGTGCCGGTGGTGATCGTCGGTGTCGCCAGCTACCTGTTCTTCGCGCCGCTGGGACTGGGCAATAGTTACACCTCACTGATTCTGGTCCATGCGGTGCTGGGCGTGCCGTTCGTGATCATCACCGTGTCGGCGACGTTGCAGGGCTTCAATCACAACCTGGTGCGTGCGGCTGCCAGCCTCGGCGCATCGCCACTGACCGCGTTCCGGCGCGTGACCCTGCCATTGATTGCGCCAGGGGTGATTTCCGGCGCGCTGTTCGCCTTCGCGACCTCGTTCGACGAAGTGGTGGTCACGCTGTTCCTCGCCGGACCGGAACAGGCGACCTTGCCTCGGCAGATGTTCAGTGGCATTCGCGAAAACCTCAGCCCGACCATCGCCGCCGCTGCGACCCTGCTGATCGGCTTTTCGGTGGTCTTGCTGCTGGTGCTGGAGTGGCTGAGGGGGCGCAGCGAAAAACTCAGAACGGCGCAGTGACTGCAAGCTGCAAGCTACAAGCTACAAGCTACAAGCTGAAAGCTACAAGCAGAAGCAAATCAAGATGCTTGAAGCTTGAAGCTTGAAGCTTGAGGCTTACCGCTCCTGGCGAAGCTTGGCGTACAATCCGCGCACCGTGATTCTGCTCAAACAGGTGCGTCATGCAGCCCTTCGTTATTGCCCCATCGATTCTTTCCGCTGACTTCGCCCGTCTGGGTGAGGAAGTCGACAACGTGCTGTCCAGCGGCGCCGACTTTGTCCACTTCGATGTCATGGACAATCACTACGTCCCGAACCTGACCATTGGTCCGATGGTGTGCAGCGCGCTGCGCAAATATGGCGTCACTGCACCGATTGACGTGCACCTGATGGTCAGCCCGGTGGATCGCATCATCGGCGACTTCATCGAGGCCGGTGCCACCTACATCACCTTTCACCCGGAAGCGACCCAGCACATCGACCGTTCGCTGCAACTGATCCGCGAGGGTGGCTGCAAGGCGGGCCTGGTGTTCAACCCGGCCACGCCGTTGAACCTGCTCGAATACGTCATGGACAAGGTCGACATGATCCTGCTCATGAGCGTCAACCCCGGTTTTGGCGGGCAGAAGTTCATCCCCGGTACGCTCAACAAGCTGCGTGAAGCGCGCGCCCTGATTGATGCTTCCGGACGCGACATCCGCCTGGAAATCGACGGCGGTGTGAACGTCAACAATATCCGCGAAATCGCAGCGGCAGGTGCTGATACGTTCGTCGCCGGTTCAGCCATTTTCAATGCGCCGGACTACCGCGAAGTGATCGAAAAGATGCGCACAGAACTGGCGTCATCCCGCGCATGAGCGGCTTCGAGCAGCTGTTTGCAGGCAAACTTCCCAAGCTGATCATGTTCGACCTGGACGGCACTCTGGTGGACTCCGTGCCCGATCTGGCCGTGGCGGTGGACACCATGCTCGCCGAGCTGGGGCGCCCGATCGCCGGGCTGGAATCGGTGCGGGCCTGGGTGGGTAACGGTGCGCCTGTGCTGGTCCGCCGCGCGCTGGCCAACGACCTCGACCACAGCGGGGTCGATGACGCCCTGGCCGAGCAGGGTCTGGAAATCTTCATGCGCGCTTATGCGCAAAAGCATGAGTTCACCGTGGTCTATCCCGGCGTGCGTGAAACCCTCAAGTGGCTGCAGAAAATGGGTGTCGAAATGGCCCTCATCACCAACAAGCCGGAGCGCTTCGTCGCGCCGCTGCTGGACGAGATGAAGCTGGGGCGTTTCTTTCGCTGGATCATCGGCGGTGACACCATGCCGCAGAAAAAGCCCGATCCTGCTGCACTGTTTTTCGTGATGAAAATGGCCGGTGCGCCAGCCTCGCAATCGCTGTTCGTCGGCGACTCGCGCACTGACGTGCAGGCGGCCAAGGCTGCCGGTGTGGCCTGCGTCGCGCTGAGCTACGGTTACAACCATGGGCGGCCGATTGCCGAGGAAAACCCGGCGATGGTGATTGATGATCTGCGCAGACTGATTCCCGGTTGCCTGGACATGGACGCTGAGATACTGTTGCCCGACATCAAACGTCCCTCCTCAAGAGAATCCATCGTGGTGGTCACTCGCAAACTCTGGATGAAAGTCATCAAGGCCCTGGCCCGCTGGCGTTGGCGCGCCTGACCTGATTCTGGCCGGCCTGCCGGCACGTTTGCCTACCTGACCGTTTTGTCCTCAAACCACGAGGTTGCTCATGAACCGTGAAGAATTCCTGCGTTTGGCTGCCGAAGGCTACAACCGCATCCCGCTTGCCCGCGAAACCCTGGCCGACTTCGACACGCCGCTGTCGATCTACCTCAAGCTTGCCGATCAGCCCAACTCCTACCTGCTGGAGTCGGTTCAGGGCGGCGAGAAGTGGGGGCGTTATTCGATCATCGGCCTGCCATGCCGCACCGTGATGCGCGTGCATGGCCATCACGTCAGCGTGACCCATGATGGCGTCGAGATCGAAAGCCTGGATGTCGAAGACCCGCTGGACTTCGTCGAGACCTTCAAGGCGCGCTACAACGTGCCGACCATTGCCGGGCTGCCACGTTTCAACGGCGGGCTGGTGGGCTACTTTGGCTATGACTGTGTGCGCTATGTCGAGAAGCGTCTGGCCAACTGCCCGAACCCTGACCCGCTGGGCGTGCCGGATATCCTGTTGATGGTGTCTGACGCGGTCGTGGTGTTCGACAACCTGGCGGGCAAGATGCACGCCATCGTGCTGATCGATCCAGCGCAACAGGACGCCTACGCAAGTGGCGTGGCGCAACTCGATGAACTGATGCACAAGCTGCGTCAGCCGATCACGCCGCGCCGTGGCCTTGATCTGGACCGGCCGCCGGCGGCCGACCCGGTGTTTCGTTCCAGCTTTACCCAGGACGATTACGAGGCGGCGGTCGATACGATCAAGCAGTACATCCTCGCCGGCGACGTGATGCAGGTGGTCCCGTCGCAACGCATGTCCATCGATTTCAGCGCCGCGCCCATCGATCTGTATCGGGCGCTGCGCTGCTTCAACCCCACGCCTTACATGTATTTCTTCAACTTCGGCGACTTCCACGTGGTGGGCAGTTCGCCGGAAGTGCTGGTGCGGGTCGAGGACAATCTGATTACTGTGCGTCCGATCGCCGGGACTCGTCCTCGCGGCGCCACCGAAGAGGCGGATCGCGCGCTGGAAGAAGACCTGCTCTCCGATCACAAGGAAATCGCCGAACACCTGATGCTCATCGATCTTGGCCGCAACGATACCGGTCGGGTGTCGGAGATTGGCACGGTCAAACTGACCGAGAAAATGGTCATCGAGCGTTATTCCAACGTGATGCACATTGTGTCCAACGTCACAGGCCAGTTGAAAAGCGGGTTGACGGCGATGGACGCGCTGCGCGCGATTCTGCCGGCGGGCACTTTGTCCGGTGCGCCGAAGATCCGCGCCATGGAAATCATCGACGAACTGGAACCGGTCAAACGTGGCGTCTACGGCGGCGCAGTGGGGTATATGGCGTGGAACGGCAACATGGACACCGCGATTGCGATCCGCACTGCGGTGATCAAGGACGGTGAGTTGCATGTACAGGCCGGTGGCGGCATTGTCGCCGACTCCGTGCCAGTGCTGGAATGGGAAGAAACCCTGAACAAACGCCGCGCCATGTTCCGCGCCGTAGCCCTGGCCTCGCAAACTGCCGAGGACTGAGCAGGCTTGCTGCTCTGCGTCTCAAAGCGGACGCGGAGCATCGCACGATAGTGAGGCCGTCCAGCAGCCTGTCTAGAAACTCAGACTCAACGCAACATTCACCCCTTGCTGGGTCACGTCGTCGTTTTTGCGCCAGTTGTAATTGCCGCGCAGTGTCAGGTCCTGAGTCAGCTTCTGGCTGACACCCAGCGTGGCCCGGTTCAGGTCGCGTTGCGGCGTGTAGCCTTGCAGCGTGAAGCCGACGGACTGGACGCTGTTGAGCGCCTTGGTCACGTCCTGCTGATCGGTCTCGAACTCCCTTTCATGGGCCACTTCGCCCATACCTGCGTACTCGGTGTCACCTGGAATTTGCCCTGCACACCCACGCCTGCACGCCGCGATTTGCGCGTCTGGTCACTGAAGGTCAGCGCGGTCGATCGATCGCCTTTTTCCGAGTAGCCATCGACATCGATGTGCGCGTAATCGGCGCTGACGAAAGGCGACAGATGCCAGCGGCTGGTCGGGCCCGCGATGTCGAAACCGACTCGCCCGCTGGCAGCCCACATTTCGCCGTCGGTATCGCCTTTTTCCTGACCCTCGCTGACGCCCAGCGCGAATTTGCGCTCGGCATTTTCGTAGTCCAGCTTGCCGCCCGACACCGACAGATCACCCCACCAGTGGTTGGCCTGATACTGCAGGAACGCAGTGGCGATGTAGCTATTGAGTGTGTAGTCCGAGTCCCGTGGCCCTGCCTCAAGACTCTGGCGATATGCCCCGGCGACAACCCCTGTGCGCCAGTTTTCGGCAAATCGATAGCTGCCGCCGATGGTCAGGTTATAGCCTCTTCCGTCAGCGTCAGCCGAGTTGTCCTGCGCGTCGAAGTCCATTTTCTGACCGCCTGCCGAAAGCATGCTCTGCCACTGCCCGACGCCTTGCCAGTTGCCCCAGTCGCTGAGCCACTGGGCGCGGATTTCGTCCTGATGCATGCGCAGTGTGCCATTGGCCATTTCCGGCAGCAGGGAGATTTCCCAGGGTGCCGAAAGCAGTGAGTAGGCGTAGTCGGCCAGCAACCTCTGTCCGGCTTCGGTCGGGTGCACGCGATCGTTGAAGAACAGCCGGCTCGGATTCGGCGTCGCACTGGACCTGCCGTTGGTGGTGCTTTCCCGGCAGCTGTCGCCGCTGAAACAGGTACTGACCAGATTCTCGTTGGGATCGAACCCGAAGCGTGCCGGTTGAGCGAGGATTTCATTGATCAGCAACGGAACATTCAGCGGAATGATCTGGGCATTGATCTGTGCCAGTCGGCTGACCAGTTGCTGATTGAAGCCCGCGCTGAGTGCGGAAGTCGCTGAGGCCAGCGGCGAACCGCTCAAGGCTGGCGTTTTACCGATATCCGGCAGCAACCAGACCATGATGTAGCGCGCACCGGCCTGTTGCAGGGCTTGCGCGCTGTCAGCCAACTGATTGGCAGCTTGCGCGGCGCTGCCGGCACTCAACACACGACCCTGCAGGAAGTCGTTGCCGCCCCCGGTCAGGTAATAAAGAGCGTTGGGGTCGGCGCGAAAACTGTTGGCGGGCAGGTAACCTGTCCGGCTGCGTAGCAATGTGCCGGTGTTCGGGTCGACGACGGTGGATTGGGAATTGATCGAGTCAAGAATCTGGTCGGTCCGATAACCACCGACTGCCCAGTTGTTGCCATCGGGTGCGCCCAGCGCAGCATTGACCGGCGACGTCGAGGCCGCCAGATCTCCTGCCGGCACACCGAGCATCCTGCCGATCAGCGTCGACGAGTTCAGGTTGAACGCTTCACCGCTGCCGTCCTGATAAGTGGGGCCGCCACGATTGGTGAACCTGAGCGTGGAGCCCCTGGGCCCTGCGGTGTCGGGAAACTGCCCGGCATCGGCCAGGCTGTCACCGAACACCACCATGGTTGAATAGGGCGCAGCGGCAGCGGTGCCGCAGGCAAGCGATAACAGGCAGACCGCGAAGGGCCAGCGCCTCGATGTCTTGGTCATGAAAGGATCCCGATTGTTTTTATTTTGTACCGGAAACGTAGCAAGATTTTTCATGACTGCAAAGTTCGATGAACATTATCGCGCTGCGGCGGTGCTTTTTTGACCTCAAGCAGCCCTGTTGGTCACGATGGCGCTCAGGTAGTTGGCCAGGTCGTGCAGATACACGAAGGGGTGGCCCTGACGACTGCCGCCTGTACGGCTGACCTTCAAGTCGATGCGCCCTGCGTTGATCTTGCGCAGCAGATTCCTGTCGTTCGACAGGTGCGAAAAATAACGCTCTCTGACGGCGCTCAGCGAAGGGCACGGCGTGGCGAATTCTTTGCGAAGTTGATCCAGTATTTCGTTCATTCCATGACTCCCTGTGGTTTGCATGTGAGTACTCCCGAGATGGGGTGCAGACAAACAATACGATATGTAGCGCTTCGTGACAATACAGTTTGTATTTTAAATACAATTTGTATCGTTCGTCTCACAGGGAATCGATGTACCAGGACACTTGAGCAGTGCCGTTTTCCGGGTTGCGGGTCACGCTGATGCCTTCGGCCTCGCTGATCTGATCCATGATGCGCTCCCAGTGGGCCACCGACTCGCCAGGCTCCCTGATCAGCAGGACCTGATGCTCGATCTGGGCCTTGTCACCGGTGATAGCGTCCTGAATGCGCTGTGCCAAGGCCAGGTAAGCGTCATGTTGCGAGGTGTCGGGGAACTGCTTGAGCATGAGTGAACTCCTTTTTGCTGTATGTGCATACAGTAATTGAGGGGTGTTTCTCACGCAAGCTACAAATGTTTCCTACACGGACACATGCCAGGGCTGAAACAAATCGCATGAAAAAGCCCCGATTATCGGGGCTTGGGCGGGCGTGCTTGAATTCAGAGACGCATCGTCATCTGCCTGATGACACCGATCAGTTTGCACTCATCGGTCACCGCAAGGGTCGGGTAGGCGGGGTTCAGCGGCTTGAGAAAGTAACGTCCGGCGTCTTCGACCAGTTTTTTGAACGTGGCCTCGTTGCTTTCCGGCAGCTTGGCGATGACCAGCTTGCCGGCAGTGGGCTCGATTCCGGTGTCGACCAGAATCAACATGCCTTCTGGAATGCTCTGGCCTGCGGGCGCGGTCATCGAATCGCCACGGACCACCAGCCAGAAGGCTCTGCCCTTGGCTTTATAGTCGCTGATCTCGAAGGTGTCCGAATAGCCGGCAGGGTAGGGCTCGACGGCTTCACTCCAGCCACCGGCCTCGACCCAGCTGATGACCGGGTAGCGATAGAAACGCGAAGGCTGCACCGTGGGCTCCACGTTGTGCATGCCGGGTTCGCTGGCCGGGATGGAGGTGGTGAGAATCGGCAGGCCCAGCTCGGTCAGAAATCGATTGATGACCTCGATCTTCGGCTCACGCTTGCCATTCAGCCAATGCCCTACCGCGCCGGGCGTCACGCCCATCCGCTCAGCCATTTCTTCCTGGCTGATTTCCTGGGTTTCCATGACCTGTCTTGCGACTTCATACCATTTTCTGTTCATGCGTCGAATCATACAGGCTGTAGGGTGTTGAGCAATATACATAATGTAATGCTTCGTTGTGTCATAAAAATACAAAATGTATTGTAAGGCCTTGGTTCTGTGCAGCGAAAGACGCTGCGCAGCGTTTCGGAAAGGTCCTACAGGAGAGACACGATGATCGAGAAAATAGAAGCCGTGATGCAGCACTGGGGTGAACAGCGCATGCGCATCGGCCTGGGCGGCGGACTGAGCAGCCCGATGGCGGGGATCATGGAATGGGGCGCGTACATTCCGCGTCGCACACCCGGCTCGCGCGCGCTGGTGGGTAATGGCAGCGGTCTGGACTATATAAGCAGCGAAGTGGAGGCGGCCATTGCGCAGCTGTCACGCAGCCCGGCAAAGAGCCGCGGGCCTGAACTGGCCCAGCTGGCGACATTGCGTTATGTCGAGTCGTTGCCAGTGCGCGAGCAGATGCGCCTGGTGGGCATTAATGAGGGCGCAGATCGCACCTATCGCAACTGGATCAACAAGCTTCACCAGCAAGTGCTGGCGATTCTCGCCGAGCGCAGCGCTTCCAGAAGCAACAACGCCGTCGCCGACAAAGCTGCGCAAGGGTGAATGAAGACACGGTTTCACGCCGTTTATCCGGGTCGATTGCACAGCTGTGGCCGAACTCGTGTTGAACTCCGGTCAAACTCGACCCACCCCGAAACTGCCCCTTCCCAGGCTTTCCGGAGGGGGGTAAAAAGGTCCCACGATATGCGATTTGCGCCCCAGGGCAGCAGCCGGAAACAGGCTGATCAACAGCCACAACCGGTCACTCGCGACCCACCTCGAACCCCGCCTTGGCGGGGTTTTTTATTGGGTCAGACACACGGAGGCCAATGTACATATTGAAAGACTTTCGATGCGGGCAGTGCTGGAAACTGCTGACTCGCATGGGTGACCATACTGAGCTCCAGATCAAGTCTTCCCGATGCGGAGCGCTGAGTCGTGTGAAGGCCGCGAGCCATGAGTCATCGCCTTTGAGGCTACACAAAAAAGCGGAATCCTCCGCGAACATCAACTAATAAAAGGTAAAACCAATGCCCATTGAGCTTCCTCCGACGTACATCACCCCTTATCCTGAGATTAGTACCGGCGGTAATGGTACCTACCGTGGTCAAGATCTTAGTGCTGGTCAAAGCTTTCCGCGGGGTATGCAGAATCCTGTAGCGACTGTGCTGCTTCTTCAGGGTGATTTGTATTGCAGCCCCAACTGCCTTGCCACGTTTCAGGATCAAGCGATGCGAGACAGCTTCGGGATTCAATCCAGGGTTGCTTTAAAGACCCTAGCAGCGGCCGATCAGCGTGAGGCTGAAGGGCGCGACCTTCGAACGGCTTACAACGAAATCGCGACTGACATAGGGAGAACTCAGCAGATCAACGAACATATCATCAAGTATCCGCCAGCCAACCATGTGTTATCTGGGGGCCTTATGACACCATTTCATGCACTGGCTCATGGCATGTTTGGTTTGGGCGCACCCGTTATGTTCCCCATTCAAAATGTCGGGCTTAACGTCGATATCCGTGGTATCCCTGATGTAATGAATGCTATCCAGAGCGCACGCCCAGTTGGCACCAGCTCGCTCGATGTCAACTTCGCCTATGATGTCGGCAAGGATTCCAACGCGTCTTGGCTGACGCTGGGGAACATTACACTCAGGCTGGTGGGAACTATTGATAAAAGCTCGAGTGGAGCATGGACATTCTCGGGCGAGATTCGCGCCTTCAATGATGTCTACGATGCCAATCCGTCCAATCATCGGGGATGGCTGGGTGAAAATCTTACTTCGGTGTTGAGTGCCGTTCCGTTTACTCCGTACTCGATCGAAATTCCCGGTTCGTTGCCGGTTACGGTCAGTGGCAACTAGGCCAAAGGCATGACAGGTAGTGCTTAAGCAGTGGCGTAGCCAGCGTTGACTGATCTGTAAAAAAGACAGGCAGGCGTGAACTGTTTTTCTAGTCGTTCGGACCTCTTTTCATAGGGATTGACAATGGCTGCGTTGCGCAGGAATTTTGTTTTTTTATCATTTCCACTCGCTCTAGGTGTTTTAGGCTTATCAATTAGCGGGAGCAGTGAAAATCCGCTACAGCCTTCTGATACCTATGGGCTGCCACCGGTGGCTATTTACTTTGTTGCGCTTGTTGGATTTGGAGCCCTATCTTTTCTCCTGGCTGTGGCCGGAAGATTATTAGAGTGGTTCACCTCCAGTGTCAGCAGAATGGGGAGGGTGATTCGATTCGCTCTTTTCGCGCCTCTGCTGCTCTCGACCTGTCTCGCCACGTTGGTAAGCGCCGGTTACGCTTTGGATTCACTGAGTGGAGTCTTTGCCTGCTTGTTATCACTGATATCGACCCTCGGTGCTTATTCCTTGTTTTCAAAAAAGAAAGATTTGGGCTAGCGTCTGATTTCAGGTGCTTTTTTCTCGAGCTCAAGTTTCTGCTTTACGTGCAGTTGAACATTGATTTGACACGCACGGCTATCCCAGGCCTCGGCATCTGCCGGGGCTTTTTCGTATCTGGAGTACCCATGGACCCAACCGACCTAGGCCCAGGCACAGCTACCTGGCTGGGCGGCACGGGCACAATTCTGCTTGGCGGCTTTTTATGGCTGCGCAAGTTTCTTTCCAGAGATGCAACAGACCGGGCGATGGACAACGCGGACATCGGCACGGTTCGCCGTCTCAATGAGCTGCTCGACTCCGAGCGCCAGGCGCGCAAGGAAGCTGAAGCGCGGGCTGACCAGTTCGCCAAGGAGCGCAACGAGCTCGCTGCCGCGGTTGGCCGGATGGAAGGCAAGATTGAAGCCCTCACCAGCCACATCGTCCAGCTCACCGACAAGGTCACCACGCAAAGCGCTGAAATCGCCCGGCTTCGATCTCAACTCGGAGGTGCAAACGATGCACAGATGCGCAATTGATTTCATCGCTCGTCATTGGTGGCGGCGCCTGGAAATCTGGCTGATTTCCATGCTGCTGATCGCTGGCTGCCTGATGCTCGGTTTTCAGGCCGGGCAGTGGTCGGCGAATGCCGAGCATACGCAGCAGCTAGCCGAGGTTCGCAATGCCTACGACGCAGCACTGGGCAAGCGCGACCGGCGCCTGGACAGGCTGGCCGAAACCACTACCCAGGTGGCGGACAGGGTCGAGAGTGCTGCATCGATTGCCAATCAGGCCGCTCACGCGGCCAGCCGTGCTGCAGACAAGGCTGATGAGGCGTTGTGCAAGGCTAACCAGTAGGCGTTTCCCACGCCGCAATCAACCTTCAACACACGCGGAACCCCTCATGAAGATAACCCCGATAGTTGCCCATTTGCAGGCGACCTGCCCCAGCTTTGCCGGGCGAATCAGTGCCGGTATCGACTGGGCTGCGGTCGCCCTCGGCGATCAGCTCGCTCACCCGTCGGCGTACGTGATTGCCACTGGCGATCAGTCCACCGCCAACGATTTGCAGAACGTCATCCGCCAGAGCATCACCGACACGATCGATGTCGTGGTGGTGCTCGATGGCGGTGACAAACGCGGGCAGGAAGCCAGCGAGCAACTGCATGCCCTGCGCGCCGAACTGTGGCGTGCACTGGTGGGCTGGAACCCGGATCACGATTACGACGCGATGCAGTACACCGGTGGCGCGCTGGTGCAGATCAGCGGTGACCGGGTGACGTATCGCTTCGGGTTTGCAGCGCAGTTTCAACTGGGCCGCAACACCTCCGATCAGCCTGCCGAGACCTGGCACGAAGCGTATCTGGATGGTTTGCCCGGGTTTACCGGCGCCACCATTGAGATGGACTGCGTTGACCCCGCAGATCCGAACCTGAAGTCCCCCGGCCCTGATGGCCGTATCGAAGCGAAGTTCACAGCAGAGGTAACCCCATGACTCAACGCATCACTGTAGTACCGGCCGAGGGCCGCACTGTGCCGGATCCGGAGGCGGGCGATTTGCTGCCCGTCGAAGGCCGGCAGGTGACCTTCAACGCCTGGTGGCAGCGTCGTCAGAACGACGGCGACATCACCCTTCAAACCGAGCAATCCACCACCACCCATCAAGCCTTCACGGCTTAACCAAGAGGGAGCCAAACAATGGCTATCAGCTTTAACAACATTCCATCCGATGTTCGCGTTCCGCTGTTTTATGCGGAGATGGACAACTCGGCCGCCAACAGCGCGTCGGCCAGCATGCGTCGACTGATCGTTGCGCAGGTCAACGACGATGTGTCCGGCCCCGAACTGGGTTCTCTGGTGCTGGTGCCGAGTGTGGCGCTGGCGAAAAACATCGGCGGTCAGGGCTCCATGCTGGCCTCGATGTATGAAACCTGGCGCAAGGCGGACCCCACCGGCGAAGTCTGGTGCCTGCCGCTGCTCAATACCGAAGGCGCCAAGGCCGGCGCGAAAGTCACCCTCACCGGGGCGGCGACCGAAGCCGGTCTGCTGAACCTGTATGTCGGCGGCATGCGAGTGCAGGCCACTGTCGTTAATGGTGCAACCGATGCCCAGGCTGCTACTGCGCTGTCGGTGAAGATCAATGCCACGCCTGACCTGCCGATCACCGCGGCTGTCGAAGCGGGTGTGCTGACCCTTTCCTGCAAATGGAGCGGGGCGAGCGGCAATGACATCCAGCTGGAATTCAATCGCCAGGGCAAGACCAATGGCGAAGTCATTCCTGCCGGCCTGACGGCGGCAGTCACCGCCATGACTGGTGGCGTGGGTACGCCTGATCAGCTCAAGGCACTGGCTGCGCTGGGCGATGAGCCGTTCGAGTTCATCTGCATGCCCTGGACCGACACCGCCACGCTGGATGCCTGGAAAGCGGCAATGGACGACAGCACCGGTCGCTGGAGCTGGGCGCGTCAGCTGTACGGTCACGTTTACAGCGCCAAGCGCGGCACGGTCGGTACGCTGGTAGCCGCAGGTCAACTGCGCAACGATCAGCACATCACCCTGCAGGGTGTGGAAAACGGTGTTCCGCAACCGGTCTGGCTGCAAGCCGCTGCACTGGCTGCGCGCACGGCGGTGTTCATCTCTGCCGACGCCAGCCGTCCTACCCAGAGCGGCACCATGCCTGGCATCGATCCGGCTCCGGCCAGTCAGCGCTTCACCCTGACCGAGCGTGAGTCGCTGCTGCGTTACGGCATCGCCACGGCGTACTACGAAGGCGGTTACGTGCGCATTCAGCGTTCGATCACCACCTACCAGAAGAACGCTTACGGCCAGGCGGACAACTCGTACCTGGACAGCGAAACCATGCACCAGTCGGCGTTCATCATCCGTCGTCTGCAAGGCATCATCACCAGCAAGTACGGCCGCCACAAGCTGGCCAACGATGGCACGCGCTTCGGTGCCGGCCAGCCGATCATCACGCCGAGCACCATCCGTGGCGAGTTGATTGCGCAATACGCACGTCTTGAAGAAGAGGGTCATGTGGAGAACGCCGAAACGTTCGCCCAGCACCTGATCGTCGAGCGTGACGGCAATGACCCAAGCCGCGTGAACGTGATGTTCCCGCCTGACTACATCAACGGCCTGCGCGTGTTCGCGCTGCTCAACCAGTTCCGCTTGCAGTACGACGAAGCGGCATAAGCCTAACCAACCCTTTCAAGCCCGCCTCGTGCGGGTTTTTTCATTCTGGAGATAAACAACATGGGTCAGAAAGTTGCGGGTACCTGCTACATCAAAGTGGATGGCACCCAATTGACCATCAGCGGCGGCGGCGAAGCGCCTCTGATGAACATCAAGCGCGAGACGGTCGTGCCTGGTTACTACAAGGAAACCGAAAAGGCTGCCTGGTTGAAATTCACCGCCGTGCATACCGCGGATCTGCCGCTCAAGCTGCTCACTACCGGTGTGGATATGACCATCACCTGTGAGTTCAAGAACGGCAAAACCTACGTCCTGTCCGGCGCCTACCTGGTCGATGAGCCGAGCAGCAAGGCTGACGACGGCACCATCGAACTGCAATTCGACGGCAATCAGGGGAGCTGGCAATGAGTGAAGTCATCGACCTGGCCAGCCCGATCGAAGCGCACGGTGAAACCCTTTCGCAACTGACATTCCGGCGTCCTACTGCGCAGGAAGCGCGGGCCATCAAGGCCCTGCCGTACAGGATCGACAAGAACGAGGAAGTTTCTCTGGATCTGGACGTGGCGGCGAAGTACATCGCCGTCTGCGCCGGCATCCCGCCCTCGTCGGTCAATCAGATGGACCTGTGCGACATCAACACGCTGAGCTGGAAGGTTGCGAGTTTTTTCATGGCAGCGGCATCAGCGACCTCGAAGGACTGATCGCCGTCGTTTACGACCTCGCGTACTTCTGGAAGACCGATCCCGAACTGATGATGTCCAGGGAGCTGGACGTCATCACCGAGTCGATCTTGCAGACGCAACGCATCAACCAGATCCTGCAGGGGGAGTGATGGCAGACACTATCAAGACGCTGATTACCGGCGTCGACAAGCTGTCTCCAACGCTGGCAACCATCCGCAACAACGTTGAAGGCTTCGAGACCAGGCTTAAAGGCTCTGGTCTTGGGAACGTCGAAGTGGGCGAGATGATCAAGGGCAATGCTTTGGCAGAGCCCTTGATTGCCGGGGTAAAGGCAGCGATCGGTTTCGAGACCAGCATGGCCGGCGTGAAACGATCGGTCACCTTTGAAA
The DNA here is from genome assembly GCF_000507185.2 of Pseudomonas syringae KCTC 12500. Lineage (NCBI taxonomy): Bacteria > Pseudomonadati > Pseudomonadota > Gammaproteobacteria > Pseudomonadales > Pseudomonadaceae > Pseudomonas > Pseudomonas syringae. The sequence continues at coordinate 1,743,053 of NZ_AYTM02000002.1, read as the reverse complement.
CACCGCAACAGTTCCAGCAGATGAGTTCCGACATTCTGGACCTCAGTGAACGACTGCCGGAAAGCGCCAACGGTATCGCGGCGATTGTCGCCGCGGGTGCCAAGGCCAATGTACCGCGCGAAGAACTGACCGGGTTTGCCAGCGACGCCGTGAAAATGGGCGTCGCATTCGATCAGACAGCGGCCGAGTCGGGCGACATGATGGCCTCGTGGCGGTCATCGTTTCAGATGACTCAGCCGCAGGTCGCGGCGTTGTCCGAGAAGATCAACGTGCTCGGCGGCAACAACCTGGAAAAGAAAATCGCCACCATGGTCACTGCAATGGGCCCGCTCGGGCCGGTTGCGGGGATGGCCTCCGGGCAACTGGCGGCAATGGGTGCGACCCTGGCCAGCGTCGATGTGCCGGCCGATGTGGCCGCCAGCGGCATGAAGCGTTTCATGCAATCGTTGATTGAAGGGGGCGCGGCGAAAGCCGGGGCGTTCGAGGCGTTGCAGCTCGACGTCAACCAGCTGACCCAAGGCATGCAGAGTGACCCGTCCGGGACCATTGAAAAGGTTCTGACGGCGGTTTCCAGTGTTGATCCCGGCAAACAGTCGAACGTCATCACGCAGCTGTTCGGTGCCGAATCGCTGGGCGCGATCACGCCGCTGCTGGCCCACCTCGATGTGCTCAGGTCCAACCTGGCCAAGGTCGGGGAGGGCGTGCAAAACAGCGGCTCCATCGAGAAGGAGTTCGCAGACAACTCCCAGACCACGGCCACTGCCATCAAAGAGATGACCAACCGTGTCGATCGTCTGAGCATCAATATCGGCAGTATGTTCCTGCCGGCGATGAACGACGCAATGGCCGTGATCGGGCCGATGATTTCTCAGGTCGCCGCGCTGGCGGCCGAACATCCAGAGGTGATCAAGGGCGTCGTGGGCGCCGCGATTGCTTTCGGCGTACTGCAAGTCGCCGTTCTCGCTGCGACGAGTGCCGCCGGGCTGCTGGCTGCGGTCATGGGCATGTCCCCGCTCGGCCTGATCGTGCGCGGCCTCGCGCTGGCGGCAGGTTTTCTGATCGCCAACTGGTCGACCGTCGCGCCTTATTTTCAGGCGGTCTGGGAGGCGATTCGCGGACCGGTGATGGCGCTGTGGGATGTACTCAAAGCGGTCTTCGCCTGGACGCCGCTGGGCATGATCGCAGCCAACTGGCAGCCACTGACCGAATTCTTTGCTGCGCTGTGGGACGTGATCAGGGCGCTGGCCACGCCGGTTTTCGATTTTCTGCAAACGCTGTTTGCGTGGTCGCCGCTGGGCATGGTCGTGGCCAACTGGCAGCCGTTGTCCGAGTACCTGGCCGGGCTATGGGAAACCATCAAGGCCGAGGCGCAACCGTTTACCGATGTGCTGGCCACGCTGTTCAGTTTTTCGCCGCTGGGCATGGTCATCGAGAACTGGCAGCCGATCAAAACCTGGTTCGCAGGTCTGTGGGCGGACATCAAGCCATTCATCGAGCCGATCATGAGCTGGTTTGGTGGCGACACGAATAAGACCGTCCTGCAGCGGGCGACCGAGAAGGCCAATCAGTTCGCGGAAGAACAGCGGATACGCAACGCAGGGCCAGGCGGCGGGACCGGGGCGTTTCTGGCGGCCGGTGCCGTCGAGAACGTTCGCATGAATCAGCAGTTGCTCAATCAGGCCACTGGCGTGCCGTCGACCAGCCAATTGCTCGGCGTACCCACCCCGCTGGCCCCCGGCAGCCTGTTGTTGCAGCAGGGCGCAACCGGGGCCGGCCCGCGACTTGAGGGCGAGCTCAACATTCGCTTTGAAAACGCGCCGCCGGGCATGCGTGCCGGGCAAGTGCAAACCAACCAGCCGGGTTTGACGATATCGCCAAACGTCGGTTATCGAACCCTCGGCGCAGGAGCCGGATCATGAGTACATGGCGTGACAGCCTGCTGCCAGCGTCTTTCCGGGGCGTCGGTTTTTTCATTGAAAAAGCCGTCGTCCCGGCAGGCCGCAAGGGGCAGTTGCATGAGTTTCCACAACGCGACGAGCCTTATTTCGAGTCGCTGGGCAAACAGTCGAAAGTGCATACGCTGACGGGGTTCATTGTCGGTCCCGACTGTTTCGAACAGCGAGACAGACTGCTGCAGGCACTGGAGCAGGAGGGTGCCGGCGAGCTGGTGCATCCGTGGCTGGGGCGCGTGCAGGTCCAGGTTGGCGAATGTGGCGTCACACACAACCTGAGCGAAGGCGGACTCGTCCGGCTGGACCTGAAATTCTATCCGGCCAACCCGCTCAAGTTTCCCGTGTCGACCCTCAATACGCGACGGCAGTTGCTGGGCGCGTCCGAGGGCCTGCTGGACTCGGCGCTCAGGCGCTACCGCTCGGTGATGGCCACAGTGGACGCTGTGCGTATCAATATTCAGGCGCTGCGCAGCGCCCTGTCGGGTGTATTCGCGACCATTCAGCGGCAGTTCACACCGTTCATGACGATCTATTCGGATGTCACCGCGCTGGTGCATTCGCTGGTTAATGCGCCGTTGACGGTCAGCACGCTGTTTACCACGTTCTTCGCCAGTTTCGACGGTGACAGTCGTCGAGCCAGAAGAGCGAATGGCACCAGCAGTATTGGCGGGGCGAGTACCGGAACGAATGCCGGGTCAGGTTCCGGCAGCTCGACAGGGGGCGGCTCAGGCAGCGGATCCGCGAGTGGCAGTAACGGCACCGCTGCGAGCAGCGCGGCAGCAAGGTCCGGCAGCAATGGCGGCGTGTACTCTGTTGAAACGGTCGATTACCGGTCGGTGATTTCCGAGGCCACGCAACAGGCGGAAGCGGTGTCCGGCATCAATCTGGTCAGTCAGAGCAGCGGGCGGGACACCGGCGTGACGGCTCAGGCCGCGGCCAATCTGGTTCAGGATGCTTTGTTGGTCAAGGTGGCGAAAATCGTCGCGAGCATGCCGGTTGCGACGACCGTCATGCCGCTCACGGTGGTGCCGTCGCTGGATCAGCAAGTGACGCAAGCGCTGCAACGCGTCGATGTGCCGGTTGCCGATGATGTGATCGAACTGCGTGACACGCTGAGCTCGGCGATCTGGGAAGCGTCGTTGAAAGCTGACCCTGAACATTACCTGGCGCTCAACACGTTGCGTCAGGCCTTGATCAGGCACCTCAACGCGGTGGCGGCCTCCGGCGTACGTCTGGTGGACATGAAAGTGTCCGAGTCTTTGCCCTCGCTGGTGCTGGCCTATCGCCGATTCGGTGACGCCAGCCGGGCGCAGGAAATGGTGCAGCGCAATCGGCTGGCCCACCCGGGGTTCGTGCCGCCCGGCACGCTGAAGATTGCTCAGGAGTGACCCATGATCGACCCTAACATTGTCACCCTGACCGTTGACCAGCACGACTATGCCGGCTGGAAGTCGGTGGAAATCTCTGCCGGGATCGAGCGTCAGGCGCGCAGCTTTGACGTGAGCATTACCTGGCAGTGGCCGGGCACTGAAATCTCGCATCCGATCACGCCCGGCGCAGCGTGCGAAGTGCGTATCGGCGGCGAGTTGATTCTGACCGGCTGGGTGTTTGCCGCGCCGATCAGCTATGACGGTAAGCAAGTCACGCTAAAGATTTCCGGACGCTCGAAAACCGCCGACCTCATCGACTGTTCGGCCATCAACAGGCCGAGTCAGTGGAAGGAGGTGGGGGTGCTGAAGATCGTTGAGGCGCTGGCTGCTCCCTATGGTTTGTCGGTGATCAGCGAAATACCGGAAACCTCGAAGATGGCCGATCACACCATCGAGCCTGCCGAAACCGTGTTCAAGTCCATTGACCGGCTGCTGACCCTGTTCCGGATTTTTTCCACCGATGACGAATACGGCAATGTGGTGCTGGCCAGGCCGGGCAGTCGCGGGCAGAGCGCAGACGCGCTCGAACTCGGCAAGAATGTGTTGAGCGCCGTCATCGCGCGGGACTTTTCCGGGCTTTTTTCCGAGTACCGGGTCATCGGTCAACAGACTGGTAATGACCAGACGTTCGGCAAGGAGTCGTCGGAGGTCTCGGCAGAAGTCACGGATGACCGGCATGACGACCCCGCGCATAAAAAGCGTCTTCGCGTACTGGTCGTTCATGAGGATGCGCCGATCACCCCCAAGCTCGCCCTGAGTCGCGCCAATTGGGAGCGTGGTCAGCGGGCCGGCAAGGCGCTGCTCACCACCTACAAGGTCCAGGGCTGGCGGCAGTCCAACGGGGCGCTCTGGCGGCACAACACCATGGTCCGGGTGATCGATCCGGTTATTGGTTTTACGAGCCGGAACATGCTGATTTCAGCCGTGACCTACTCGCTGAGCGACCAAGGCACGATCACCACACTGGTGGTCGGTCCGCCTGAAGGTTTCCAGGCCGAGCCAGGTGACCCCAACAAGCGCAGCAAGGTGCAGGTCAACCAGGACGCTTACTCCTGGCTGCTGCCCATCGACGAGGAAACAACCTCATGAGCTTACTCAATCGCATGCTGGTGCGCGGCACGGTGGTGCTCGCCAGGGCCAGCAGCAAAATGCAGGCGCTGCAAATGCGCCTCACCGCCGGAGAGGTCAAGGACGACATGGAGCACTTCGAACCCTACGGCTTCACCAGCAACCCGCTGGCCGGCGCCGAGGGCATTGCCGCGTTCATTGGTGGCGACCGGTCGCACGGTCTGCTGCTGGTGGTGGCCGACCGGCGCTATCGCCTCAAGGGGCTGGAGTCCGGCGAAGTGGCGATCTATACCGACGAGGGCGACAAGATTCACCTCAAGCGCGGCAAGGTCATCGACATTGAAACCGACACCTTGAACATCAAGGCGACGGTGGCCGTGAACTTCGACACTCCACAGATCACCCAGACCGGAAAGATCGTCTCCCAGGGCGACCAGCTTGCCGCTGGCATCAGCCAGATCAGCCATCTGCACGGCAACGTGCAGGGCGGTAATGGCCAGAGCGGGCCGCCCGTTGGAGGTGCCGGATGATTATCGAAGGCTCTCTGCAGGCGTCCTTGCTGCGCTCGGTGGTCATCAGCCTGTTCACCTGGCGGCGTGCCGAAGCGGACGACCCGTTCGACGATGCCGAGCGCTATGGCTGGTGGGGCGACACCTACCCGGCACAGGCCAATGACCGAATCGGTTCCAGGCTGTGGCTGCTGCGCCGGGTCAGGCTGACTGCCCAGACCCAGCGCGATGCCGAGTTCTATGCCCGCGAAGCGCTCGACTGGCTGATCGAGGATGGCCAGGTCAAGCACATCAACATCCTTACCGAACAGGTTCAGAGCAACCGCCTGAACCTGGGCGTCGAGCTGGTCGTCTCGGACGGTCAGCTCGTGCGTTTCAACCCTTCTGAACAGTGGCAGGTGATTTATGCCGTTTGAAACACCTACGTTACCGGCGCTGATCAACCGAACCCAGGTCGACCTCGCCGACGAAGCGCTGCGTCAGTCCGATGCTCGGGTATTGTCCCGCGCACACAGCGGTGCGGCCTATGGGCTGTACGGCTATCAGGACTGGATCGCCGACCAGATTCTGCCGGACACCGCCGACGAGGAAACCCTCGAGCGGCAAGCCATCCTGCGCCTGAGGCAGCCGCGCAAGGTGGCACAGGCCGCCACCGGCACGGTGCGCTTTACCGCTGCAGCCGGCGCGGTGCTGGATGCGGACACTGTGCTGCAGTTCAGTGATGGACGCTTCTACCGCGTCACCAAAGGCGTCACCACGGTTGCGGGCAATAACACCACCACGGTCGAAGCAGTCGATGCCGGTGTTCTGGGTAATGCGGATGCCGGTCTGGTGATGACTGCCGTGCAACCGGTCGAAGGCATCGACAGCACCTTCACCGTCATTGCCGACGGACTTTCCGGCGGCATCTCGCAGGAAAGTATCGAGTCGTTGCGTGCGCGTGTCGTGCGTTCCTACCGGGTCATCCCGCATGGCGGCAATCAGGATGATTACGTGACCTGGGCGCTGGAAGTGCCGGGCGTGACGCGCGCCTGGTGTGTGCGCCGTTTCATGGGGCCGGGGACGGTAGCGGTGTTCTTCATGCGTGACGACCAGGCCGATCCCATTCCTGACGCCGAGCAGCTCGCCGCGGTCGCGGCGTATATCGAGCCGCTGCGTCCGGTCACGGCTGATGTGTATGTGCTGGCGCCGGTGCAGAAACCGGTGGTCTACACCATCCGGCTCACCCCGGACACCTCCGCCGTTCGGGCGGCGGTCGAGGCGCAGTTGCTGGACCTGCACAACCGTGAGGGCGGACTGGGCGAAACCCTGTTGCTCACGCACATCGCCGAGGCCATCAGCCGCGCGACGGGCGAAACCGATCATGTGCTGGTTTCGCCAGTGGCCAATGTTACTGCCGCGGCCAACCAGCTGCTCACGTTCGGGGGTATTCAATGGTCGTCATAAGAACCGCCGAACACTACGCCGGACAACTGCAGGCGCTGTTGCCACCCGGTCCCGCATGGGATCCGGAGCGGGTGCCGGAATTGCAGCAGGTCATTACCGGCCTGTCCCGCGAGTTCGCACGCATCGATGGCCGCGCGTTCGACCTGCTCAACGAGATGGACCCCGCCACCGTCAGCGAACTGGTCCCGGACTGGGAGAGGGTGATGAACCTGCCTGATCCGTGCCTGGGGCTCAAACCCTTGTTCGCAGACCGGCGCCTGTCGGTGCGCCAGCGGCTTGTGGCGACAGGAGGGCAGAACGCGGCGTTCTACATCGACATTGCCATCAGCCAGGGCTACCCCGATGCCACCGTGACCGAACACCGAGCGCCCCGTATGGGGCGTTCGCGTTTTGGCCAGGCGTATTTCGGCACCTGGAGCGCGCAATTCATGTGGACCCTGAACACCGGCGGGCGCCAGCGCCTGGGCCGACGCTTCGGGGCCAGCTACTGGGGCGAGCGGTTCGGGGTGAATCCCGGGCTCGCAATCGAATGTTTGATCCGTCGAGCAGCACCGGCGCACAGCGTCGAATTCGTAAACTTCAACTGAGGAACACAATGTGGATTATCCCAAGAGTGTGCCGGGCGTAGGCTTGGCAAGCGGCAAGTTTGTAGACGAAAACCCGGCGACCGGCATGCCCGGTTCGCTTATTCCTGCGGCATGGGGAAACTCGGTGACGCAGGAGATTTTGAATGCGATGGCAGCCGGTGGTGAGCAGCCTGATGAAACCAGAACAGACCAGCTCGCAACCGCAATTACACAGATTGGTTCGCAGGTCAGGCAGGCCTACAAAGGTGCCGGGTTTGGCTACACCGCTTCTGAAACTCTGCTGCCCGGAGCGGCGGGGCATTGGCACAGAATCAACCTTGGGGGCATCACGCTGACCTTGCCTCCCAAGGCGAACGTAGTGGTAGGTAAGTCGATAACCTTTCATAACGCATCGCCAGCAGCGGCAACTATCAAGGCCAATGGTGCTGAGGTCATCTCTCTATTCGGTGCCGGCAGCAATACCTTGAAGCTCAATGCGGCGGAGTGGGTAGAGCTTGTTTTTAACACTGACGCAATCTACATCACCAAGCGCGGCAAAATCACAGAGGTAAAGGAGGTCGACTCTCAAAAAGTGTTCTCTTTCAATACCGATACAGTTTTTACAAGAGACCAGATGGAGTTGCTGCTACTGGATGCTACTGGCAGCAATCGTGCATTCACACTGCCCTCTTCAAATGCGGCACTAGGCGTCAAGGACGTCATTGTTCGCAGGATCGACAGCAGTGGCAACCGGCTGACCGTGAATGCAAGTGCCGGGGAAAAGATCAGGTTCCACACCCATTTAAATGCTGCTGGTTATTCCTTTCTGGTTCTGATGGGGGCTGGCGATTGGTGGCACCTGCGCAGCGATGCTGCTGGAAGCTGGTGGCCAATAGGTCGATATGACAGCACCCCATTGGGGCGACCTGTTTTCGAGACAACTACATCGTTCAGCCCAGGAGGATATGGAGCGTTGAACGGTGGGCTTCTTAATCGCGCCGACTGGCCGTGGCTTTGGGATCACGCGCAAAAGTCCGGGATGCTTTACACCGAAGCAGCTCGTACCGGCAAGGAAGGTGGATGGAGCAGTGGCGACGGCGCCCTGACCTTTCGAGGGCCTGAAGGTAGGGGCGAGTTCCTGCGGGTACTGGATGAGTCTCGTGGGGTCGATGCGTCGCGTGTCGCCGGCTCTTGGCAGGACGGCACTTGGCTCAGGACGGTGGCTCAGGAGTGGAGCGGCTCTGATGTAGAGACTGGCACCTACCTGCTGGGCAGCGGTCATGCGCAGGCGGATGGGCGCTTGAACTCTACAGGCCCGGGTGGCTTGTTGCCGCCAGGCGCATTGGTCCCGGCTGGCGGTTCGGCATATCTGCCAGAAACAACGGACAACGGCGTTGTGGCGACTGTAATGAGAGACCAGCAACCGATGAACAACTGGATTCGTTTCCGTAGCCGCAACATGGCCTATCCCGGCCGTATCAAACTGATCTGAGGACGTTATGCCTACTTACTTGATAGATGATGTCGGGGCCCTTATCGGTCCTGTCGAATTACCGGTTATCCCTGGGCTGGGCGAGCAAACTCCCAGCAATGCGGTGAGCTTGCCGGAGTTGCTGAACCCGCCGAACACGGGCTTTGCCTGGACGATGGTCAATAATGAGCTGCAACAGGTCGCGGATCGTCGAGGCCCTATGTATCGAATAAACGACGGCTCTGAGGAAGAATGGAGCAGTCTGGGTGAGCCTCCTGAAAGGCTCACTACCAAGCAATGGCCTGGCAAATACTATGTATGGAGAGAGGGGGACTGGGTTCTTGATACCGAAGCGCAGAAGGCCGCTTTGGCTTCCGCTGCTCTGCTGGTTCGTGACCAGCGTTTGCAGGACGCAGCTACACGTATCGCCCCGTTGCAGTATGCCGAAGAACTGGGAGATGCCACCGAGGCGGAGAAGGCAAGTTTGCTTGAATGGAAACGCTATAGCGTGGAACTGAACCGGATCGAGCAAACCCCGGATTACCCTCTCCAGATCAAATGGCCTTCACCGCCCTCGGATACAACTGCCCTGTAGACATGACCGCGAGAGCGGTTTTTTTTTGCCCGCTTTTCGAGACCGCTGCGTGCGTTTTTAGGCGCGTGCCAAATCCTCACAGACTCTGCATACAAAAGGTGCTGAGTCGTTAATAAAACGTGATTCATAACGCCACACAGCACTGACCTTCCGCATCGCTAACTCAGGCGTTATCGGCAGAGGCGTCTGGTATGCACATAAATCGTCATCCCGTAATAACAGCACTCTCTTAATACGCAACATGAAGGAATTAACCATGAACATAGTACCCGTCTCCCGTAACCCGCAATGGACCGATCAGGCCCACACCTCCATGACACTGTGGGTGATCATTACTGAACCCGGCTATATGGATCGTCAGGACGTTATATCGGTCTCTGCCAATCATCCGGATCCGCAATACGCAGCATTGTTCAGCCGCGCAATCGCCGGTGAGTTCGGTGAGATTCTCGAGCCGAGTGAGCAGATGATCCTTATCAACGTCAATGCGGAGCGCGGTATCTACCTGGACAACGCTACCAGGAGAATCAACGAGCTGGACTTTCAACTGACCATTGTGCAAAACGCCATCGCATCGGGGGCGGCCACAGTCGCGCAAATCGAGTCCCGGCCTGCGCTGCAAGCCGAGCTTGATGCGTATTCGCTTTACCGGGCACAGCTCTCCAATCTGAGTTCGCTCCCGGGATTCCCTACTTCTTTCGCCTGGCCGGTTCCTCCTGCGACTCCGTTTGTTTACGTAAAGCCGCCGGAAGTGACTACACCGCCTACAGGCGTGAGCGAAGATGAACTGCCTTGGATCATGACAAGCATTCGCAGTCCTCGCTGGGCTGATCGTGCCCGTCTGTCTATTGTTCTTTTGATCATCTTTGAGAAAACCAAAGATCTTCATGGTGAGGAGGAAGTCACTGTTTCAGCTACTGGCAAGCCGCAGGCCGTAGAGCTTTTCAACCGGGCAATCGCCGGGGCTTTTGGACCGATTCTTGATCCGATCGAGCCAGTGGACACGGGCGATGTCGAGGGACAGCGCAGCCTCTATTCGGCGATGGCTGCGGCGAAAGTCGATTCACTGATCAGCAGGCTGGATACCTTGCAAAGTGCCATTGAAGCTCAACTGAAAATCCTGCCTGCGCTGCAGGCCGAGCTTGATGCGTATTGGCTTTACCGTGTGCAGCTCGCCCAGCTCGATGCGCAGCCAGGCTTTCCAGAGTCGTTCGTGTGGCCCGTCCCGCCAGCGTCGCCGTTTTTATATGTAAAGCCGACCGAACAGCTGGCACCGGTTAGGGGCGTAAGTGCAGACGAGCTGCCCAAGTCCTGACGCCCTGCTCTGAGGGGGCGTTGTTTTATTCGCCATTTAATCTTTTGAACAGAAGAGCCTTATCGGCTCATGGGATGGGCTCATCCCGCAAGCCCCAGAGGAGGATCAATGCCTCTCGACCAGCAACAACAACTGAACATCATCCCTGACGCCGGCCCCACCGCCGGCGTTTTAGTTCCTGCCATCAAACGAAACGGGAGGTCCGCTGACGCCCGCAAGCGTCAATCATTCATAAACCCATACTCTCTCAATAGAAAACCAAAGGTATTCATATGTACACAGTAATAAGCGCTCGTGATCCACGTTGGTCCGATATGACACACACATACATTAATCTGTGGGTGTTGTTTGCAGAGTTTAAAGACACTTACGGCGAGGTGCCTTTTAGTGCGTCTCCCAACGACTCCGCTGCTCACGGCGTCGATCTGTTTAACCGTGCCCTCGCCGGTGAGTTCGGCCCGGTTCTCGAGCCGACCGAGGAGGCGGTCCTGCAGCTGGTGACGAGTCAGCGGAATAACTTATCAAGTAACGCTACTTATCGAATCCACTCGTTGCTGGACGAACTGGATATTCTTCAAGACGCCATAGCAATGAATCTGGCGACCGAAGAGCAATTGAAATCCGTGCCAGCAATAAACGCTGAGCTGTACGCGTTCCGTCTTTATCGCGTGCAGCTTTCCCTAATTGACACATTGCCAGGTTACCCAAGGAAGTTCGACTGGCCAGTGGCGCCTGCGCAGCCTTTTGTGTATGTGCCACCTTCTGAGTAGTTAGCCATTTGGCAGGGCGTGCGCGAAAACGAATTGCATCCGACGCCAGCTATGAGGCTGGAGTTGTTGTTTCTGCTTTCGCTATGGCCGCGACCTGCCGATATGACTGCTGCTAACGACTCAGGTCAATGATCGGTTGTTTTTTACCCCTAATGCGCGTCGCTCTTGAGTCACGAGAGCTTCGTCGATTGGGGACACTGACGAGCGTCATAAGCAAGGCAGGAGTAACCATGCCTATCAACCAGCAACAACTATTACAAATCCTCCCCAACGCCGGCCCTAAAGCCGGCGTTTTCGTTCCTGCTCTCAACATCGCCATGGCCCGTTACGCCATCGACACCCGCCTGCGTATCGCCGCGTTCATCGCTCAGATAGGGCATGAGTCCGGGCAGCTTCGTTATATGCGTGAGCTGGGCAGTGACAGCTACCTGGCGAAGTACGACACGGGGCAGTTGGCGCTGCGTCTGGGCAATACGCCAGAGGCAGATGGCGACGGTCAGCTGTATCGGGGCCGTGGGCTGATTCAGGTGACGGGGCGGACCAACTACGAGGCGTGCGGGGAGGCGCTCGGGCTGGACTTGCTTGCCCAGCCACAACTGCTCGAACAACCCGACCACGCCGCCATGTCGGCGGCGTGGTTCTGGGATCGGGCCAACCTCAACACGCTGGCAGACCAGGGTGATTTTCTGATGATCACCCGCCGTATCAACGGCGGTACCAACGGCCTGGCGGATCGACAGGCGCTTTACCAGCGCGCATTGGAGGTGCTGCCGTGAAAGTGCTGGATATGCGATGCCTGATCCTCGCATTCGTGCTGGGGTCAGGGCTGGGTACATGGGCCGCCTGGAAATGGCAGGCGGCCCGCTATGGCCTGCAACTGTCCACGCAAGCACTGACGTGGCAGCGCGAGCGCGAGCAGGCGGCGCTCGCGGTCGTCGACTGGCAGAACGCCGAGCAGGCACAACGACGGGCGCTGGAAGTCCGTTTGCACACCAACGATTCAACCATCCACAAGGAATTGAGCGATGCACAGACTGCTCAGGCTCGTTTGCGTGATCGCCTGGCTACCGCTGATTTGCGCTTGTCAGTCCTCCTCGCCAACAGCCCCGCCAACCGTGATGGCGTGCCAGCCGGCACCGACACCGGCGGCGTGGTTCATGGAAGCTCGCGAGGCGAACTTGACCCAGCGGCTGCTGGACGAATTGTCGCCATCACCGACTACGGCGATCAGGGATTGATCGCTTTGAAGGCCTGCCAAGCCTACGTGCGCGAGATTGCGCACTGATGTTCCTCTCGGCTCCCCACCCCTTAGGCCATCGTGCCCCTGCCTCAATCCCGCCTCCGCAAGGAGGCGCGGCCCTCTTTTCAGCCTTTAACTGCTTTTCAATCGGAGCGGCCCGGTACATTCATATTGCACCGGCCGATTCGGTACGCTAATGTCCTGAAACGTACCGATGAGACCCCTTCCGTGACGACAGTCAGCAAGCTTTTGATGCGCGTTATCAAGGCTCACGCCCGTTGGCGTTGGCGCGCCTGACTATTTCCTTGCCGGCCCTGCCGGACCCGTACCTGTATGCCTTCGATTTTTTGATGCTTTTCTCCGTCCCCCGGCCTTGTGGCTGACGAGGGGATGCATGAGTGAAGCAGAATCCGGAAGGCCTGAATCAAGTCAGTAAATCAAAAGGTTGATAGCAAAATGCTGCTGATGATCGATAACTACGATTCGTTTACCTACAACGTCGTGCAGTACCTCGGTGAGCTGGGGGCGGACGTCAAAGTCATTCGCAATGACGAACTGAGCATCGCCGAGATCGAAGCCCTGAACCCGGAGCACATCGTGGTCTCGCCTGGCCCGTGCACGCCCAATGAAGCCGGTGTCTCGCTTGACGTGATCAAGCACTTCGCGGGCAAGCTGCCGATTCTGGGCGTGTGCCTGGGGCATCAGTCCATCGGTCAGGCCTTTGGCGGCGACGTGGTTCGTGCGCGTCAGGTCATGCATGGCAAAACCAGCCCGGTCATTCACCAAGACGGCGGGGTGTTCGATGGTTTGAATCATCCGTTGGTGGTCACCCGCTACCACTCGTTGGTGGTCAAACAGGATACGCTGCCCGACTGCCTGGAAGTGACGGCCTGGACTGCGCTGGAAGACGGTTCGGTCGATGAGATCATGGGCCTGCGCCACAAGACACTGAACGTCGAAGGGGTGCAGTTTCACCCCGAGTCGATCCTGACCGAGCAGGGCCACGAGCTGTTCGCCAATTTTCTCAAGCAGAGCGGCGGCCATCGTCAGGGCTAAGGATTTTTTATGAGTACCCCCATGGATATCAAAAGCGCGCTCAATCGCGTGGTCAACCAGCTGGACCTGACCACTGAAGAGATGAGCGATGTGATGCGCGAAATCATGACTGGCCAATGCACTGAAGCGCAGATCGGTGCGTTTCTGATGGGCATGCGCATGAAGAGCGAAACCATCGATGAAATCGTCGGTGCGGTTTCGGTGATGCGCGAGCTGGCCGGCAAGGTCGAACTGAAAACCCTGGATGGCGTGGTCGACATCGTGGGTACGGGCGGCGACGGCGCGAATATCTTCAACGTGTCGACGGCGTCTGCTTTCGTCATTGCCGCCGCAGGTTGCACGGTGGCCAAGCACGGTAATCGTGCTGTCTCGGGCAAAAGCGGCAGTGCTGATCTGCTCGAGGCCGCCGGGGTTTACCTGAACCTCACGCCTGTTCAGGTGGCGCGTTGCATCGACAGCGTGGGCATCGGTTTTATGTTCGCCCAGTCTCATCACACGGCCATGAAGCACACAGCCGGGCCGCGTCGCGAGCTGGGTCTGCGCACACTGTTCAATATGCTTGGCCCGCTGACCAATCCGGCGGGCGTTCGTCATCAGATCGTCGGCGTGTTCAACCAGGCGCTTTGCCGCCCGCTGGCCGAGGTGCTGCTGCGTCTGGGCAGCAAGCATGTGCTGGTGGTCCACTCGCAGGACGGCCTGGACGAATTCAGTCTGGCCGCACCGACCTTCGTCGCCGAGCTGAAAAACGGTGAAGTCACCGAATATTGGGTACAGCCCGAAGACCTGGGTATCAAAAGCCAGAGCCTGTACGGCCTTGCCGTGGAAAGCCCGGCGGCTTCGCTGGAGCTGATCCGCGATGCACTGGGACGTCGCAAGACCGAGAACGGTCAGAAAGCTGCGGAAATGATCGTGCTCAATGCCGGCGCCGCGCTTTATGCTGCAGATCACGCCACAAGCCTGAAAGAGGGCGTGGCCCTGGCGCACGATGCGCTGCACACGGGTCTGGCGCGGGAAAAACTGGAAGAGCTGGGTGCCTTTACGGCGGTATTCAAGCAGGAGAACGAAGCATGAGTGTGCCAACCGTACTGGAAAAGATCCTTGCCCGAAAGGCCGAGGAAGTCGCGGCTCGTCGTGCGATTGTGAGCCTGACCGAGCTTGAACAACAGGCCGCCCGGGCGGACGCGCCACGTGGCTTTGCCAACGCATTGATCACTCAGGCCAAGGCAAAGCAGCCCGCCGTCATTGCGGAAATCAAGAAGGCTTCGCCGAGCAAGGGCGTCATCCGCGAACACTTCCTGCCGGGCGAGATCGCCAGAAGTTATCAGGCCGGTGGCGCGACCTGTCTGTCGGTGCTGACCGACGTGGACTTCTTTCAGGGCGCCGATGCCTATCTGCAGGAGGCCCGTGCGGCGTGCAACCTGCCGGTGATCCGCAAGGACTTCATGATCGACCCTTATCAGGTGGTCGAAGCACGTGCTCTGGGCGCTGACTGCATTCTGCTGATCGTGTCGGCACTGGATGACGTGCAACTGGCTGAACTGGCTGCCGTTGCCAAGGGCCTGAAGCTGGATGTGCTGGTCGAGGTGCACGATGGCGACGAGCTGGAGCGTGCACTCAAGACGCTCGATACACCGCTGGTGGGCATCAACAATCGTAACCTTCATACCTTTGAAGTGAGCCTGGAAACCACGCTGGACTTGCTGCCGCGTATCCCGCGTGATCGCCTGGTCGTCACCGAAAGCGGCATTCTCAATCGTGCGGATGTCGAGCTGATGGAAATCAGCGATGTCTATTCGTTTCTGGTGGGTGAGGCCTTCATGCGTGCCGAGCACCCTGGCGCCGAGCTGCAGCGGTTGTTCTTCCCTGAGCGCAAGATGGCGGTAAGCACGTCGTCCAGCGACTGAGCGCATTGAGCTGAACACCCTTACGAGGTCCGACGTGCAAGACTCGATCATCGACATTTGTGTCGAACAAGGCCTGCAGGCCGAGCAGGATCTTCTGGCGTCGGTCTGCTCCGGTGCGGCGGATCATGGGCTGTTGTTCTGGCGGCCCAATGATCGCGCGCTGGTGATGCCTCGGCGGATGAGCCGGTTACCGGGTTTTGCCGAGGCCAGCGAGACCCTGTCGGACAATGCATGGCCTGTTCTCTTGCGTGAAACCGGCGGCGAGCCAGTGCCGCAGTCCTCTGCCACGCTGAATATCGCGCTGGTCTACGCGCAACCGTCCACTGACGTTGATCGTGACCGTATAGAAACCGCCTACCTGCGATTTTGTCAGCCGATTCTCGATCTGTTGACCGAGTTGGGCGGGCAGGCTTCGCTGGGTGAGGTGGCTGGCGCATTCTGCGACGGCCGCTTCAACGTCAATCTCGATGGTCGCAAGATGGTTGGAACGGCTCAGCGCTGGCGTCAGAGTCAGGGCGGAACGCGTCCTGTAGTGCTGGCGCACGGTGCCTTGCTGCTAGAAAACGAGCGCGTTCAGATGGCGGTTGCGGTAAATCGCTTCAATGAGCTGTGCGAGCTTGAGCCGCGTGTTCAGGCTGAAAGCCACATTGCCCTGTATGAAGCGTTTCCTGGCGCTGATGTCCTGGAGCGTCTGGCGCAGACTTACCGGAAGCTGCTCGCTGCGCTCTGAATACCAAGGGCTCAGCGTGTCCCGTAGACCACCATGGTCTTTCCTTTGACGTTGACCAGGCTCTGTTCTTCAAGGGCCTTGAGCACACGTCCGACCATTTCCCTCGAGCAGCCGACGATGCGCCCGATTTCCTGGCGGGTAATCTTGATCTGCATGCCGTCCGGGTGAGTCATTGCATCCGGCTGCTTGCACAGCTCGAGCAACGTGCGAGCCACTCGCCCGGTGACATCAAGGAACGCCAGATCACCGACCTTGCGCGTTGTATTGCGCAGACGCTCAGCCATCTGGCTGCAGAGCGCATACAGGATTTCCGGCTCTTGCCTGGTCAGCTCGCGGAACGTGTCATATGAAATCTCGGCCACTTCGCATTCGGTCTTGGCGCGCACCCAGGCGCTGCGTACCGACTCCTTGCCCGGTTGCTCGAACAGACCCAGTTCGCCGAAGAAATCCCCGCTGTTGAGGTAGGCGACGATCATCTCCCGGCGCTCGTCATCCTCGATCAGGACAGTGACTGAACCCTTGAGGATCAGAAACAACGATGCGGAGCGGTCACCGGCATTGATGATGTTGGTTTTCGCGGGGAGGCGGCGGCGTTCTGCATGGGGCAGCAGCTTGTCCAGACTGTTTGCTTTGGGCGTAAAGGTTATTGCGACCATGCGAGACTTCCGAAATAAGGTGTATGGCCAAATGGCATACCTATAGGTATCGGCTGAGCCTTTATTCTCGCCAGCTTTTCCAGACGTGTAGGAAGCTATTTGCGAACATTCCTACGCATTTCCTACAAAAGGCATTTCTTCCGGGCAGCTTTTGGCCCTGTGCTAAGCTGGCGACCCCTTTTTTTACAGTGGAGTCTTGGCGATGAAGGCACGCATCCAATGGGCTGGCGAAGCCATGTTCCTAGGCGAATCCGACAGCGGTCATGTGGTGGTAATGGATGGTCCGCCGGAAAGCGGTGGTCGCAATCTGGGCGTACGCCCGATGGAAATGGTCTTGATCGGTCTGGGTGGCTGCAGCAACTTTGACGTTGTGAGCATTTTGAAAAAGTCGCGCCAACCTGTTGAAAGCTGCGAGGCATTTCTCGATGCCGAACGTGCCGATGAAGACCCGAAAGTGTTTACCAAAATCCATCTGCACTTCGTCGTCAAAGGACGAGGATTGAAAGAAGCGCAGGTCAAGCGAGCGATCGAACTGTCTGCAGAGAAGTATTGCTCGGCCTCGATCATGCTCGGCAACGCGGGTGTGAAGATCACCCACGATTATGAAATTGTCGAACTGGGCTGAACGCCAGACATCCAACGATCATAAAAACGGCGCACACTCTGGCAGACGGCTTCGGACGTCTGCATAATGCGCCACTTTTTACGGGCGCAGCATGTATTGGTTTTCTGCTGCCGGTCCGAACAGACAACCAAAATCGCCAACGCGAAGAGGTGTTAACCGTCCTACGCAGATGAGCCGGGCTCACCTGACGGGCATGCTTGATCACGCGGCTGGCGCCGCACCCATATAGAGAGTTTTTAACGGTGAAAAGCAAACTCAAGCTCCACGGGTTCAATAACCTGACAAAGACCTTGAGCTTCAACATTTATGACATCTGCTATGCGGAAACCCCGCAGGACCAGCAGGCGTACGTCGAGTACATCAACAGTGTGTACGACGCAGAACGCTTGACGCGGATTCTGACTGATGTTGTCGATATCATTGGTGCCAACATCCTGAACATTGCGCGTCAGGATTACGATCCACAAGGTGCCAGTGTGACCATTCTGATCTCGGAGCAGCCGGTGACGCCTACCGAAAGCCAGATCGAAGAGTCGCCAGGTCCACTGCCGGAAACCATCCTGGCGCACCTGGACAAGAGCCATATCACGGTCCACACCTACCCGGAAATTCATCCGGTTGACGGTATTGCCACGTTCCGCGTGGATATCGATGTGTCGACCTGTGGCGTTATTTCACCGCTCAAGGCGTTGAACTACCTGATCCATAAGTTCGAGTCGGATATCGTGACCGTCGATTATCGCGTGCGTGGCTTTACCCGTGACGTGGAAGGCAAGAAGCACTTCATCGACCACGAGATCAACTCGATCCAGAACTACCTGTCCGAAGACACGCGCAACGGTTACCAGATGACCGACGTGAACGTGTATCAGGAAAACCTGTTCCACACCAAGATGCTGCTCAAGCAGTTCGAACTGGACAACTACCTGTTTGGCGACGCCACCAGCAACTTGTCTCCCGAGCAGCGTGAGCAGGTGACCGCCAAGGTCAAACACGAAATGCTGGAAATCTTCTACGGCCGCAACGTAGCCGTATAAACCCGGATTCCGGACATTAAAAAGGCGCCTGATGCAGGCGCCTTTTTTATGGGCGTTGTATACGCATCGTCAGATGCGATAAGTCGACTTGGTCATGACCTTGGCCAGCACACCCATGCCGAACTTGACCGGTGCCGGAAAGCGAAAACCGCCTGCCTCCAGTGCGGACTCAGCGTGGTGTTCTTCATCGCTGAGCATCTGTTGCAGGATGGCCCGGGACTTGCCGTCTTCGGTCGGCAGTTGCTCCAGATGTTCAGCCAGGTGCTTGCAGACCTGATCTTCGGTCGCCGCGACGAAACCCAGGCTGACCCGGTCGCTGATGACGCCGGCTATCGCGCCTATCCCGAAGGACAGGCTGTAGAACAGCGGGTTCAGCACACTGGTATGACTGCCAAGCTGATGGATGCGCTGTTCGCACCAGACCAGATGATCGATTTCTTCTTCAGCCGCATGCTCCATCGCCTTGCGCACCTTGGGCAGCTTTGCCGTCAGCGCCTGGCCCTGATAAAGCGCCTGGGCGCAGACTTCGCCGGTATGGTTGATGCGCATCAGACCCGCGACGTGGCGCGTGTCGACGTCGCTCATCTTGTGTTCAGGCTGAACAACCGCGGGGGAAGGGCGCTGCGAGTGCGCGCTGGACGGCAGCAAGGTGCGCATCGCGCTGTCGGCTTGCAGTAACAGACGGTCGAGGGGGGAGTATTGACGTTCGGTAGCCATGGGCACCTCCGGAAGATCATGCGGGCAGTTTACCCCAATCGGCCGGAGCGGGCAGGGCTTGTGTCATCCGACCAGCGCTGCTCACACGCGCTGGTCGGCCGGGAAGCCCGAAAACGCTGGCTCAGCCCGGTGGCCAGTTCATCTGACGCTGACCGAGTACGTGCATGTGAATGTGGTAGACGGTCTGCCCGCCCAGCTCATTGCAGTTCATCACCACGCGGAAGCCTTCTTCGCAGCCCAGTTCGAGGGCCAGACGCTGCGCCGTGAACAGGATATGTCCGGCCAGGCCTTTGTCTTCCTCGGTCAGATCGTTCAGGGTGCGGATAGGCTTTTTCGGGATAACCAGAAAATGCACGGGTGCCTGTGGGGCGATGTCGTGAAAGGCCAGGACCTGATCATCTTCATAGATGATCTTCGCCGGGATTTCCCGATTGATGATCTTGGTAAACAAAGTGTCCACAGCCGTTTGCTCCTTGTCGGTTGATGGTCGTCACAGGGTATCGCTGTGCTTCAGCGCGTCCGAGTGTACTGAGCGAGACGCGGTTCGCCCAGCCGTTTGTCGGTCAGCGTGGGCAGTATTTCTTGTTGATGTAGCCGCTGATCTGACGAGCCAGCCAGCGTGAAACCAGGCGCGGGCTGAGCGTCCACAACCGGTTACTGAAACCGGGTGTGATCACTGCGCGGTTTTTTGCCAGTGCGCGAACGGTATACAGCGCCACTTCTTCAGGGCTCATCAGGCTATCCACATTGACCTGCAACTGCGCGGTGCGGAAAAAAGCCGTCCTGGTCGGGCCGGGGCACAGCACCGAGACCTTCACCCCGGCCTTCTTCACTTCCTCGCGCAGCCCCTCGGAAAAATGCAGGACATACGCCTTGCTTGCGTAATAAGTGCTCATCCATGGCCCGGGCTGAAACGCCGCCACCGAGGCAATGTTGAGTATCTGGCCGCCGCCCTGAATGGCCATCAGATTGCCGACCGTGTGGCACAGGCGCGTGAGGGCCAGAATGTTCAGATCGATCAGGTCCTGCTCGGCGCTCCAGTCCTGAGCCAGAAAAGGTCCGCACGTGCCGATGCCCGCAGCGTTGACCAGCAGATCGATCTGGTGGGCACCGTCTTCCAGCTCCAGCAGAAAGCCCGAGAGCCTCAGTGGCTCGCCCAGATCGCAGGCTCGAAACAGCACTTCCACGCCAAAACGCTGAGTCAACTCCAGTGCAATTGTTTCCAGCAGATCGCGCTGGCGGGCGACCAGGATCAGGTTGCGACCGCGACGTGCCAGCGCTTCGGCCATCGCCAGGCCTATGCCGCTGGACGCGCCGGTGATCAGGGCGTAACGGGTCATGCAGTTCTCCATTGAGCGTGTTGCGACCGGCAGTCTGCCGAACCGTGAGCAGTCTATTACTTGTCGCTTTGTTCTTCGGACTCTATGTTGACATCCGCTGGCGCGGTCAAGGCACTGTCACGGCTTTCTTCGTCGTCATAGGGGAGGGATTGCTCGTATTCATCGGTCTGCAATTCCAACTCATCGCGCAGCATGCCTCCGCCGCCAGCGGTGAGCCCGATCACGACTATGGGGATGAGTAACACCCACAGAACGGCCAGAGTCTTAACACCTCTGGAATTTGGTGGCGACGGCGGGCCAAAAGCGTTTGGGCCTTTTGTTCCGGGCAGCAGGATCATCAGAAACGGGAAGACGCTGCCTACGAATGGCACCATGGTGAGCAGCAGAAGCCAGCCCGACCAACCCAGATCGTGCAGCCGCTGAACGCCGATCTGCGCTCCGATGACCGCGAACGCGACGAGCACCACTGCCATCAGCAGGCCGCCGGCGACCAGCGAACCGTTCATGACCAGCAGGCACACACCTACCAGCATCAGCGTCGCGGCGCTCAGTACCATGCTCCACGCCAGATAGCGCAAGCGCCCGATACGTCCATTGATACTCAGCACCTTCAGCGTTGAATGACCAGGCTGATCAGCGCCGACCTGTGCCTTGGGCGGTGCGTAGGGCGATATTTCCAGATGCGCGGGTTTAGGGGAGGGCTGGCTGACCACTTCGTCCAGACTCAGGCTGATTTCAATGTCCGGTTCGATACGTGCTTCGACGCCCGCATCGTTCAGCGCCTTCAAGTAGCGTTCCGCATCCTGGTAAGTAATCCCGCGCTTGAGCGCAACGGTTTGACCGCTGAACAGCTTCTGCACTGCAGACGGTTCGCTTTTGAACAGCCCCGCCAGGTTGGCCTTTGCGGTGTCGAGCTCGACGCCTTCACGCACCTGCCCTTCAAACACAATCTTGAAGTGTGAATCGGCCATACGGGGCTTCCTTGTCTTTAAATGGAAAACAGTGCCGGGCGCCTGCCTGAGACAGAGCGCCCTGTCGCGTTACTGATGAGGCCGGGCGAAGCTTGGAATCAGAAGGGTTTGACGATAACCAGAATGACGATGGCGATCAGGATCAGTACCGGGATTTCATTGAACCAGCGATAAAACACATGGCCGCGGCCATTTTCACCACGGGCAAAGCGTTTCATCTGTGCGCCGCAGACGTGGTGATAGCCGATCAGCAGGACAACCAGTGCGAGCTTGGCGTGCATCCAGCCCTGACTGAAATAACCGCTGGGGTCGAAGCTGATCAGCCAGCCGCCGAAGACCAGCGTTGCAATCATTGCTGGGGTCATGATGCCACGGTACAGCTTGCGCTCCATGACGATGAAACGCTCGCGGCTGACCGTGTCCTCACTCATCGAGTGATAGACGAACAGTCTTGGCAGATAGAACAGGGCTGCAAACCAGCAGACCATTGAAATGACATGAAGCGCCTTTATCCATAGATAGAGCATTTTTGATTATTCCCAGGTTCACGGTGGCCGAATAGTAGTGTCTTGTGCGCCCCTACGTCACGTTGTCGGTTGTCGCAGAGGCGATAGGCTCCTATTATCGACCGCTTTCCAGTTGTTTCGTTGAGGGCAGGTTATGGTCAAGGTCGGTATCGTCGGCGGCACGGGTTACACCGGGGTCGAGTTGCTGCGTCTGTTGGCACAGCATCCGCAGGCAGAAGTAGTGGTCATTACCTCGCGCTCGGAGGCCGGCATGCCAGTCGCCGACATGTATCCGAACCTGCGCGGGCACTACGACGGCCTCGCGTTCAGCGTGCCTGACGTGAAAACTCTGGGGGCCTGTGACGTGGTGTTCTTCGCCACGCCCCACGGTGTCGCTCATGCTTTGGCCGGTGAACTGCTCGCGGCAGGCACCAAGGTGATCGACCTGTCTGCCGACTTCCGTCTGCAGGACCCTGTCGAATGGGCCAAGTGGTACGGCCAGCCTCATGGCGCTCCGCAGCTGTTGGAAGACGCGGTGTACGGGCTGCCGGAAGTCAATCGCGAGCAGATCAGGAACGCGCGACTCATCGCCGTACCGGGTTGCTATCCGACCGCTACCCAGTTGGGTTTCCTGCCGCTGCTTGAAGCCGGTATTGCCGATAACACTCGTCTGATTGCCGACTGCAAATCTGGCGTGAGCGGTGCGGGCCGTGGTCTGAATATCGGTTCGCTGTACTCGGAAGCCAATGAAAGCTTCAAGGCCTACGCCGTGAAGGGTCACCGTCACCTGCCTGAAATCACCCAAGGGCTGCGTCGTGCTGCCGGTGGCGACATCGGCCTGACGTTCGTGCCACACCTGGTGCCGATGATTCGCGGCATTCACTCCACGCTCTATGCAACGGTCACTGATCGCTCGGTGGACTTGCAGGCACTGTTCGAGAAGCGCTACGCCGACGAGCCATTCGTGGATGTGATGCCAGCGGGCAGCCATCCCGAAACCCGCAGTGTGCGTGGCGCCAACGTGTGTCGCATCGCGGTGCATCGTCCGCAGGGCGGCGATCTGGTCGTCGTGCTTTCGGTAATCGACAATCTGGTCAAAGGTGCGTCCGGTCAGGCGGTGCAGAACATGAACATCCTGTTTGGCCTTGATGAGCGCGCCGGGTTGTCTCATGCGGGCATGATGCCCTGAGGGAGGCAGCTTTGAGCTTCAAGCGGCAAGCTTCAAGTTGCAAGGCAAAGGCGGGCCGGCCATGCTCTTGTAGCTTGTAGCTTGTAGCTTGTAGCTTGTAGCTTGTAGCTTGTAGCTTGTAGCTTGTAGCTTGTAGCTTGTAGCTTGTAGCTTGTAGCTTGTAGCCGCTCCCGATCAAATAGTTGACCGATTTTCTAGGAGAAGCGGATAATGCCGTCATTACGCATTACGACGGCTAACGCCGGGAGATATCAGACATGAGTGTCGAATCCTTCACGCCTACCGCTTTGGAGTTCACTCCAAATGCAGCGCACAAGGTGAAAACCCTGGTCGACGAAGAGGGCAATGATCGTCTCAAACTGCGTGTATTCGTTACAGGTGGCGGTTGCTCAGGTTTTCAGTACGGTTTTACTTTCGATGAAGATGTGGCAGACGATGACACCATCGTCGAGCGCGAGGGCGTAAGCCTGGTTGTCGATCCGATGAGCTTTCAGTACCTGGCTGGCGCAGAAGTCGATTATCAGGAAGGGCTTGAAGGGTCGCGATTCGTGATCAAGAACCCGAATGCCTCCACAACCTGTGGCTGTGGCTCCTCGTTCTCGATCTGATCGAAGCTTGCTGTACACAAAAACGCCGCTCATTGAGCGGCGTTTTGCATTACAGCAGGTATCAGGCGGGGTAGATCGCGCCCAGAACACGTCTGCCCTTGGCGCCGGTTACCGTCGGACGGTTGGCCGGAACGCCTTCGAGGCAGCAATGAGCCAGCCAGGCAAAGGCCATCGCTTCAACCCAGTCAGGGTCTACGCCGAACTTCTCGGTACTGCTGACCTCGGTGCCGGGCAACAGCTCTGCAAGACGTTTCATCAGCGCCTTGTTATGCGCACCGCCACCACAGACCAGAAGCTCCCGGGTAATGGCTTGGGCCGATTGCAGGGACTCGGTGATCGTCAATGCTGTCAGTTCCAGCAGAGTGGCCTGCACGTCCTCTGGAGCCAGTGTTGGCAACTGGAAGAGATGGTGGTGAACCCAACCCAGGTTGAATACTTCCCGGCCTGTACTCTTGGGGCCCTTGGTCAGGAAAAACTGATCGCTGAGCAGTTTCTTGAGTAGCGCCGAATCAACCTTGCCACTCGCCGCCCATGCGCCATCCTTGTCGTAGCTCTCGTGGCGCTGCGACTGTATCCACGCATCGAGCAGGACGTTACCGGGTCCGCAGTCGAAGCCTTCGACCGGGCGATCGGACTCGATCAGGCTCAGGTTGCTGAACCCGCCGATGTTCAATACAGCGCGATGATCCTTGTTGTCGTCGAACAGGGCTTCATGGAAAGCCGGTACCAGAGGTGCGCCCTGGCCGCCTGCTGCGATATCGCGACGGCGGAAGTCGCTGACCACGGTGATTTCAGTCAGCTCTGCCAGCAGCGCGGGGTTGCCGATCTGAATGCTGTAGCCGCGCGCAGGCTCATGACGAATAGTCTGGCCGTGGCTGCCGATGGCGCGAATCTGAGCAGGCACCATGTTTTGATCTTCCAGCAAGGTCTGCACGCCCTGTGCGACCAGCCTGCACCACTTTTGCTCCGCAATGGCCGCACGCGCAAGCTCATCCGCGCCGCTGGAGCAAAGCCCCAGCAGCTCGGCATACAGGTCTTCGGGCATGGGGATGTAGTGAGTGGCCAGAAGCCTTGATCGGTCATCCTGCTTCAAAAGGGCGATATCAATCCCATCGAGACTGCTGCCAGACATCACACCTATATAGAAGAAGTCCATGGATTACCTTTTATTCGAGGCCAGCGTGGTGGCTTTTTCCTGATCCATGCGCGCCATTAACGGCTGGCTTTGCTGCATGAACCGCTGTTTTTCGGATTTGGCGATCGGGTCCGCCATCGGAAGCTTCTGGCCCAGTGGGTCTACGTGAACGCCATTGACCTGAAACTCGTAGTGCAAGTGCGGGCCTGTGGACAGGCCGGTAGTTCCAATATAGCCGATAACCTGACCTTGCTTGACAGTGCCGCCGGTCTGTATGCCTTTGGCGAAGCCCTGCATGTGGCCATACAGCGTACGGTAAGTGTCGCCGTGCTGAATGATGACGGTATTGCCGTATCCGCCACGGCGGCCGGCGAGCAGGACCTTGCCATCGCCGGTTGCCTTGATCGGCGTACCACGTGGCGCTGCGTAGTCGACGCCTTTGTGGGCGCGGATCTTGTTGAGGATCGGGTGCTTGCGGCCCATCGAGAACATCGAGCTGATGCGGGCGAAGTCTACCGGGGTGCGGATGAACGCCTTGCGCATGCTGTTGCCGTCAGCCGTGTAGTAATTGGTATTGCCCTGCTTGTTGGTGTAGCGAACGGCGGTGTAGGTCTTGCCCCGGTTAGTGAAGCGGGCGGACAGGATATTCCCTGTGCCTACGCTCTTGCCGTTGACCACTTTCTGCTCGTATACCACATCGAATTCGTCACCCTTGCGGATGTCCTGCGCGAAGTCGATGTCGTAGCCGAAGATATTGGCCATGTCCATCGTCATGCTATGAGTCAGGCCGGCACGTTGTGCGGACTGCGACAGGGAGCTGTTGATCACCCCGTGTACGTAGGCGTTACGCACGTTGGGCTTGCTGATCTCGCGATTGAATGCGTAACCGCCAGTTACTGTCTTCGACAGGCTGATGGACTCGACTTCGCTGAGCTTGGTATGCAATTGCTTGAGCTGGCCATCCGGCGTCAGCTCGAACTGCAGCGTCTGTCCATTCTGCAGCTTGCTGAACTGCTTGGCTTGCTTGTCGCTGGCCAGTACTTCATGAACGGTAGCAGCTGGCAGCCCGACCTTTTCAAACAGAGTCGACAGCGTGTCGCCCTTGCTGACAGTGACTTCCCTGTGAGCAGGATCCTTCGCAGCGGCTGGCGCGGGTTTTTCTGCCTGAGGCTGTGCACTGGCGGTGTCTTGAGCCTGATCGTCGGCATTGTCGATCTGGGCAAATGGCGATTCGGTGGTTTCAGGTGTGGCTTGAGTGGCTTGTTGAGCGTCTTGATCTTGTACGTCCTGATCCGGTGCCTCCAGATCAAGCGGAATGTTGGTTCGTTTGGCTTCGACTTCGCTGGATGGAAAAACCAGGAGAGCCAGGCTCAACAATGCGGCGATGCCGCTTGCAGCGAGCAGGTGACTCTTCGGATAAAGCGGGGGCGCTTTAGGCGGTGTGTCTTTCATAGGTAATTTGACTTTGAAAAAGGTGAAATGGAAAAGATGAATGACATGATGAAGATGAAATAACTGTATAAAATATAACCAAAACCTGCTCGAAGCAACCCTTCCCGCGTATCGGTCACTGATTCGCAGGCAAACGCTGGGCAAAACTTGTAATTGGGCTCTGATCTTGTAAGGTTGGCTCCCTTTGAATTGGGGACTGAAATGAAGTCGGTTGAAGAGCAGCTGGCGCTGATCAAGCGCGGTGCAGATGAACTCCTGGTCGAGGCCGAGCTGGTCGAGAAGCTGAAGCGTGGCCAGCCACTGCGTATCAAAGCTGGTTTCGATCCGACTGCACCTGATCTGCACCTTGGGCACACCGTGCTTATTAACAAGCTGCGGCAGTTCCAGGATCTGGGGCATCAGATCATCTTCCTGATCGGTGATTTCACCGGCATGATCGGCGACCCGAGCGGTAAAAGCGTCACGCGTCCGCCGCTCACCCGTGAGCAGGTCCTCGACTACGCCGAAACCTACAAGTCTCAGGTCTTCAAGATTCTCGATCCGGCCAAGACCGAAGTTGCATTCAACTCGACCTGGATGGACCAACTGAGTCCGGCTGACTTCATTCGCCTGTCTTCGCAGTACACGGTCGCGCGGATGCTCGAGCGTGACGATTTCGACAAGCGCTATAAAAGCAATCAGTCCATCGCCATTCACGAATTCCTTTACCCGCTGGTGCAGGGCTATGACTCCGTGGCTTTGAAGGCCGACGTCGAGCTGGGCGGCACCGATCAGAAATTCAATCTGCTGATGGGGCGCGAGCTTCAGCGTGCTTATGGACAGGAGCCGCAGTGCATTCTGACCATGCCGTTGCTGGAAGGCCTGGATGGCGTGAAGAAGATGTCCAAGTCGCTGGGCAACTACGTCGGCATTCAAGAAGCGCCAGGCATTATGTATAGCAAGCTGGTGTCGATTCCTGATTCCCTGATGTGGCGTTACTTCGAGCTATTGAGCTTCCGCTCGATGGAAGAGATCGACGGCTTGAAGGCTGACTGCGAAGCGGGTGCCAACCCTCGCGACATCAAGATCAAGCTGGCCGAAGAGCTGGTCGCTCGTTTCCATGGTGAGGAGGCTGCGGCCAATGCGCATCGTTCTGCGGGTAACCGTATGAAGGAAGGCGAGCTGCCGGATGATCTGCCGGAGATATCGGTGGCTGCTGCCGAGGACATGCCGATCTCTGCGGTCCTTAATAAAGCAGGCCTGGTAAAGAACGCAGCAGTCGCTCGTGATCTGCTGGCTTCTGGCGGTGTGCGTATAGATGGTGAGGTCGTGGATCGCAGCTTTGTATTCAAGCTGGGTGCCACCCATGTTTGCCAGGCCGGCAAGAAGGCTTTTGGGCGCGTTACGCTGGTTTCCGAAGAAAGTTCAAATTAACGGTTGACGCCCTCTGTCAGGTGTCTATAATTCGCCCCACTTCCGGCGCAGACGTAAACGAAAAAGCCTTGTAGATCAATAGTTTGCAAGGTTTTTAAGTGAAGAGTCAGCGAGGAAGGAGGTCGGGTCTGGATTGATCGACAGTGGTGAGAAAAAAGAGTTTGACACGCGGTTGTAACGCTGTAGAATTCGCCTCCCGCTGATGAGCAACTCAAGAGTTGATCGCAGCGCAAGTGGTTGAAGTTGCAAAGGAAACTTTGAAAGCTTCTTAAAATAACCGCTTGACAGATACAGAGGGCGCTGTAGAATGCGCGCCTCGGTTGAGACGAAAGGTCTTAACCAACCGCTCTTTAACAACTGAATCAAGCAATTCGTGTGGGTGCTTGTGGTGTCAGACTGAAGTCAACAGATTATCAGCAACCCAAGTTACTCCGCGAGAAATCAAAGATGTAACCAACGATTGCTGAGCCAAGTTTAGGGTTTTCTCAAAACCCAGTTAGATGTTTGAACTGAAGAGTTTGATCATGGCTCAGATTGAACGCTGGCGGCAGGCCTAACACATGCAAGTCGAGCGGCAGCACGGGTACTTGTACCTGGTGGCGAGCGGCGGACGGGTGAGTAATGCCTAGGAATCTGCCTGGTAGTGGGGGATAACGCTCGGAAACGGACGCTAATACCGCATACGTCCTACGGGAGAAAGCAGGGGACCTTCGGGCCTTGCGCTATCAGATGAGCCTAGGTCGGATTAGCTAGTTGGTGAGGTAATGGCTCACCAAGGCGACGATCCGTAACTGGTCTGAGAGGATGATCAGTCACACTGGAACTGAGACACGGTCCAGACTCCTACGGGAGGCAGCAGTGGGGAATATTGGACAATGGGCGAAAGCCTGATCCAGCCATGCCGCGTGTGTGAAGAAGGTCTTCGGATTGTAAAGCACTTTAAGTTGGGAGGAAGGGCAGTTACCTAATACGTGATTGTTTTGACGTTACCGACAGAATAAGCACCGGCTAACTCTGTGCCAGCAGCCGCGGTAATACAGAGGGTGCAAGCGTTAATCGGAATTACTGGGCGTAAAGCGCGCGTAGGTGGTTTGTTAAGTTGAATGTGAAATCCCCGGGCTCAACCTGGGAACTGCATCCAAAACTGGCAAGCTAGAGTATGGTAGAGGGTGGTGGAATTTCCTGTGTAGCGGTGAAATGCGTAGATATAGGAAGGAACACCAGTGGCGAAGGCGACCACCTGGACTGATACTGACACTGAGGTGCGAAAGCGTGGGGAGCAAACAGGATTAGATACCCTGGTAGTCCACGCCGTAAACGATGTCAACTAGCCGTTGGGAGCCTTGAGCTCTTAGTGGCGCAGCTAACGCATTAAGTTGACCGCCTGGGGAGTACGGCCGCAAGGTTAAAACTCAAATGAATTGACGGGGGCCCGCACAAGCGGTGGAGCATGTGGTTTAATTCGAAGCAACGCGAAGAACCTTACCAGGCCTTGACATCCAATGAACTTTCCAGAGATGGATTGGTGCCTTCGGGAACATTGAGACAGGTGCTGCATGGCTGTCGTCAGCTCGTGTCGTGAGATGTTGGGTTAAGTCCCGTAACGAGCGCAACCCTTGTCCTTAGTTACCAGCACGTTAAGGTGGGCACTCTAAGGAGACTGCCGGTGACAAACCGGAGGAAGGTGGGGATGACGTCAAGTCATCATGGCCCTTACGGCCTGGGCTACACACGTGCTACAATGGTCGGTACAGAGGGTTGCCAAGCCGCGAGGTGGAGCTAATCTCACAAAACCGATCGTAGTCCGGATCGCAGTCTGCAACTCGACTGCGTGAAGTCGGAATCGCTAGTAATCGCGAATCAGAATGTCGCGGTGAATACGTTCCCGGGCCTTGTACACACCGCCCGTCACACCATGGGAGTGGGTTGCACCAGAAGTAGCTAGTCTAACCTTCGGGGGGACGGTTACCACGGTGTGATTCATGACTGGGGTGAAGTCGTAACAAGGTAGCCGTAGGGGAACCTGCGGCTGGATCACCTCCTTAATCGACGACTCAGCTGCACCATAAGCACCCACACGAATTGCTTGATTCATTGAAGAAGACGATTAGAAGCAGCTTTAAGCTCCAAGCTGATAGCTCAACGCTAGCGGCTACAAGCTCGAAATTGGGTCTGTAGCTCAGTTGGTTAGAGCGCACCCCTGATAAGGGTGAGGTCGGCAGTTCGAATCTGCCCAGACCCACCAATTTTGTGTGGGAAACGCCTTTAGAAATACGGGGCCATAGCTCAGCTGGGAGAGCGCCTGCCTTGCACGCAGGAGGTCAGCGGTTCGATCCCGCTTGGCTCCACCACTTACTGCTTCTGTTTGAAAGCTTAGAAATGAGCATTCCATTGATCCTGACGATCAGTGCCTGAATGTTGATTTCTAGTCTTTGATTAGATCGTTCTTTAAAAATTTGGGTATGTGATAGAAAGAAATATAGACCGGGCACCTCTTTCACTGGTGCGTGTCCGGGCTAAGGTAAAGTTTGTGAAATGCAAACTTTCGGCGAATGTCGTCTTCACAGTATAACCAGATTGCTTGGGGTTATATGGTCAAGTGAAGAAGCGCATACGGTGGATGCCTTGGCAGTCAGAGGCGATGAAAGACGTGGTAGCCTGCGAAAAGCTTCGGGGAGTCGGCAAACAGACTGTGATCCGGAGATGTCTGAATGGGGGAACCCAGCCATCATAAGATGGTTATCTTGTACTGAATACATAGGTGCAAGAGGCGAACCAGGGGAACTGAAACATCTAAGTACCCTGAGGAAAAGAAATCAACCGAGATTCCCTTAGTAGTGGCGAGCGAACGGGGACCAGCCCTTAAGTTGTATTGAGATTAGCGGAACGTTCTGGAAAGGACGGCCATAGTGGGTGATAGCCCTGTACGCGAAAATCCCTTTGCAATGAAATCGAGTAGGACGGGGCACGAGAAACCTTGTCTGAATATGGGGGGACCATCCTCCAAGGCTAAATACTACTGACTGACCGATAGTGAACCAGTACCGTGAGGGAAAGGCGAAAAGAACCGCGGAGAGCGGAGTGAAATAGATCCTGAAACCGTATGCGTACAAGCAGTGGGAGCCCACTTTGTTGGGTGACTGCGTACCTTTTGTATAATGGGTCAGCGACTTATTTTCAGTGGCGAGCTTAACCGAATAGGGGAGGCGTAGCGAAAGCGAGTCTTAATAGGGCGTCTAGTCGCTGGGAATAGACCCGAAACCGGGCGATCTATCCATGGGCAGGTTGAAGGTTGGGTAACACTAACTGGAGGACCGAACCGACTACCGTTGAAAAGTTAGCGGATGACCTGTGGATCGGAGTGAAAGGCTAATCAAGCTCGGAGATAGCTGGTTCTCCTCGAAAGCTATTTAGGTAGCGCCTCATGTATCACTGTAGGGGGTAGAGCACTGTTTCGGCTAGGGGGTCATCCCGACTTACCAAACCGATGCAAACTCCGAATACCTACAAGTGCCGAGCATGGGAGACACACGGCGGGTGCTAACGTCCGTCGTGAAAAGGGAAACAACCCAGACCGTCAGCTAAGGTCCCAAAGTCATGGTTAAGTGGGAAACGATGTGGGAAGGCTTAGACAGCTAGGAGGTTGGCTTAGAAGCAGCCACCCTTTAAAGAAAGCGTAATAGCTCACTAGTCGAGTCGGCCTGCGCGGAAGATGTAACGGGGCTCAAACCATGCACCGAAGCTACGGGTATCATCTTTTGATGATGCGGTAGAGGAGCGTTCTGTAAGCCTGTGAAGGTGAGTTGAGAAGCTTGCTGGAGGTATCAGAAGTGCGAATGCTGACATGAGTAACGACAATGGGTGTGAAAAACACCCACGCCGAAAGACCAAGGTTTCCTGCGCAACGTTAATCGACGCAGGGTTAGTCGGTCCCTAAGGCGAGGCTGAAAAGCGTAGTCGATGGAAAACAGGTTAATATTCCTGTACTTCTGGTTATTGCGATGGAGGGACGGAGAAGGCTAGGCCAGCCTGGCGTTGGTAGTCCAGGTTTAAGGTGGTAGGCTGAGATCTTAGGTAAATCCGGGATCTTAAGGCCGAGAGCTGATGACGAGTGTTCTTTTAGAACATGAAGTGGTTGATGCCATGCTTCCAAGAAAAGCTTCTAAGCTTCAGGTAACCAGGAACCGTACCCCAAACCGACACAGGTGGTTGGGTAGAGAATACCAAGGCGCTTGAGAGAACTCGGGTGAAGGAACTAGGCAAAATGGCACCGTAACTTCGGGAGAAGGTGCGCCGGTGGAGGTGAAGCATTTACTGCGTAAGCCCCTGCCGGTCGAAGATACCAGGCCGCTGCGACTGTTTATTAAAAACACAGCACTCTGCAAACACGAAAGTGGACGTATAGGGTGTGACGCCTGCCCGGTGCCGGAAGGTTAATTGATGGGGTTAGCGCAAGCGAAGCTCTTGATCGAAGCCCCGGTAAACGGCGGCCGTAACTATAACGGTCCTAAGGTAGCGAAATTCCTTGTCGGGTAAGTTCCGACCTGCACGAATGGCGTAACGATGGCGGCGCTGTCTCCACCCGAGACTCAGTGAAATTGAAATCGCTGTGAAGATGCAGTGTATCCGCGGCTAGACGGAAAGACCCCGTGAACCTTTACTATAGCTTTGCACTGGACTTTGAATTTGCTTGTGTAGGATAGGTGGGAGGCTTTGAAGCGTGGACGCCAGTTTGCGTGGAGCCAACCTTGA
Organism: Pseudomonas syringae KCTC 12500; assembly: GCF_000507185.2. NCBI lineage: Bacteria > Pseudomonadati > Pseudomonadota > Gammaproteobacteria > Pseudomonadales > Pseudomonadaceae > Pseudomonas > Pseudomonas syringae. The sequence goes on along the minus strand of NZ_AYTM02000002.1, from coordinate 1,710,600 downwards.
AATACCACCCTGGCAACTTTGAGGTTCTAACTCAGGTCCGTTATCCGGATCGAGGACAGTGTATGGTGGGTAGTTTGACTGGGGCGGTCTCCTCCTAAAGAGTAACGGAGGAGTACGAAGGTGCGCTCAGACCGGTCGGAAATCGGTCGTAGAGTATAAAGGCAAAAGCGCGCTTGACTGCGAGACAGACACGTCGAGCAGGTACGAAAGTAGGTCTTAGTGATCCGGTGGTTCTGTATGGAAGGGCCATCGCTCAACGGATAAAAGGTACTCCGGGGATAACAGGCTGATACCGCCCAAGAGTTCATATCGACGGCGGTGTTTGGCACCTCGATGTCGGCTCATCACATCCTGGGGCTGAAGCCGGTCCCAAGGGTATGGCTGTTCGCCATTTAAAGTGGTACGCGAGCTGGGTTTAGAACGTCGTGAGACAGTTCGGTCCCTATCTGCCGTGGACGTTTGAGATTTGAGAGGGGCTGCTCCTAGTACGAGAGGACCGGAGTGGACGAACCTCTGGTGTTCCGGTTGTCACGCCAGTGGCATTGCCGGGTAGCTATGTTCGGAAAAGATAACCGCTGAAAGCATCTAAGCGGGAAACTTGCCTCAAGATGAGATCTCACTGGAACCTTGAGTTCCCTAAAGGGCCGTCGAAGACTACGACGTTGATAGGTTGGGTGTGTAAGCGCTGTGAGGCGTTGAGCTAACCAATACTAATTGCCCGTGAGGCTTGACCATATAACACCCAAGCAATTTGCGTCGAACGACCAGATTGCGGTGACTGTGAAGATGACACGAACCGAAAGTTTGCGTCACGAATGACACCTGAACCAGCTTGCTATCACATACCCGATTTGCTGAAGCGCGCCGCAGGGCACGATTCGGTACCCGAATTTCTTGACGACCATAGAGCATTGGAACCACCTGATCCCATCCCGAACTCAGTAGTGAAACGATGTATCGCCGATGGTAGTGTGGGGTTTCCCCATGTGAGAGTAGGTCATCGTCAAGATTAAATTCCAGAAACCCTCATCGCTTACGCGTTGAGGGTTTTTGTTTGTCTGGTGCCTGCAAAAAACCAGCGTGAAAACACGTTTTCGTTTCTATGCATCATGCTTCTGCGTGGCTATGATGCGTGCCTTATTGCCAGGCGATTCCAAATGCTGACCTTGTTAAAGCTTCTTGCCGATGGTGCGTTTCATTCTGGGCAGGTATTGGGCGATGCCCTCGGCATAAGTCGCAGTGCTGTCTGGAAGCAGCTTCAGCAGCTTGAGGCGGACCTGGGCATAGATGTCCACAAGGTGCGTGGTCGTGGCTATAGACTCGCAACGCCCATTTCTCTTCTAAGTCCCTACGGTATCGAGCAGTCAGGCTTTCCTGCCAACTGGTCTGTACGCACTTACGATTCCATCGACTCTACCAACGCTGAGGCCGCACGTCTGATCACTCAAGGCGTTGCCATGCCTGTACTGGTGGTGGCCGAGCAGCAGACCTCCGGAAGAGGGCGGCGTGGTCGAAAGTGGGTAAGTCCATTTGCTGAAAACCTGTATTACAGCCTGGTCCTGCGCATCGATGGAGGGATGCGTCAGCTGGAAGGCCTCAGCTTGCTGGTGGGGCTCGCGGTAATGAATGTGCTGCGTGATATGGGCGTGCAGGGCGCAGGCCTTAAATGGCCAAACGACGTGCTCGTTGGCAGGCAGAAGATCGCCGGCATTTTGCTCGAACTGATTGGCGATCCGGCGGACGTGTGTCATGTGATCATCGGAATAGGGGTGAACGTAAACATGCGCTCCACCAGCGAGGTCGATCAGCTGTGGACGTCGGTCAGACTCGAAACAGGCGGCCTTGTTGATCGCAATCAGGTCGCTGCTCGTATAAGCACACAGCTTGAGGCTCTCATGACGGTTCATCGCAAGGAAGGCTTTGCGGCATTTCAGAAGGAGTGGGAGCGCGGGCATTTGTGGCAGGGGGCTGCAGTCAAGTTGCTCTCGGGAGTAGGTGTCGTGGAGGGAGTGGTGTTAGGGGTCGACTCGCTTGGAGCGCTGCGGTTGGAAGTCAATGGTGTGGAAAAAAGCTTTAGTGGTGGAGAGCTGAGCCTGAGGTTGCGAGATGATTCTTGAGCTCGATTGTGGCAACAGCTTCATCAAGTGGCGTATTACCGCTAAAAGCGATGCAGCAGTGGTCAGCGTTGGTGTCGTTGACTCTGACGCAGCCTTGTTGGAGCACCTGCGTAATTTACCGGACACAACGTTCAGCGACTGCCGTCTGGTAAGTGTCCGAAGTGCCGAAGAAACGGCGCGTCTGGTTTCCGTGCTGGCTGACGCGTTCTCCGTTGCCCCGGTCTGCGCAGTGCCTGCCCGTGAGCTGGGAGGAGTGATTAACGGCTATGACGATTTCGAGCGCCTCGGCCTGGATCGCTGGCTGGCTTTCGTGGGTGCGTACTACCTTGTCAAGCGTGCATGCCTGGTGATTGATCTGGGCACCGCAGTGACATCTGATTTCGTCGACGCCGACGGCGCGCATCTTGGTGGTTTCATCTGTCCAGGGATGCCCTTGATGCGCAATCAGTTGCGCACCCATACCCGTCGCATCAGATATGACGATACAGAGGCGGAAAGGGCTTTGGTTCGTCTCGTTCCCGGGCGTGCAACCGCAGAAGCCGTAGAGCGTGGTTGCTCGCTGATGCTTCGGGGGTTCGCAGTGACTCAGGTCGAGATAGCTCGTGGGTATTGGGGTGAGGACTTTGCTATTTTTGTGACTGGCGGGGACGCTGCCTTGGTTGTGGATGTGCTGCCGGGAGCTCGTATCGTTCCTGATCTGGTCTTCGTGGGGCTGGCTCTCGCCTGCCCTTTGCGCTGAGGTCTCTATGCGTTGGTTATTTCTTCTGCTGTTGATGCTTAATGCCTTTTATTACATCTGGCATCAGCAGGAGGCTCCGCTCAGGGCCAAAGAGGTCATGCCCTTGTCGTTGCACCGTGCTTCTCAGCAGGATATTCGTCTGCTCAGCGAATCGGATGCCGGGCGGGTGTCCCACGATCGTGACGCCCAATGTCTGTACGTCGGTGGCTTTGCCAGGCAAGAGGATGCGCGCCTGGTAGAGCAGCGATTGAACAGTCTGGATATCCAGTCTCAATTTCAGCCCTTGCAAACGAGTGGGGCGACCGCCTACTGGCTGAAAATCGCCCCGGAAAGTCGACGCCTTGTCGAAGCTGGCTTGATCAGTCAGCTGGGTCAGGATTTCCCGCAATTAAAAAATCAAATAATGTCGTGCGAGGGCATTGCAACTGCTGATTAGTTTACATAGAATGGCGCCCGCTTCGCAGTGAGGTGAAAGTCTCACGAACGGAGTGGTAGTAGTCAACGCATGTAACCTCAGGTTTTTACTGAGAAAAAGGTTGACAGAAGGGTAGCATGAGTTGAGAATGCTGCCTCGCTTAGGAGGGGTTCCCGAGCGGCCAAAGGGATCAGACTGTAAATCTGACGTCTACGACTTCGAAGGTTCGAATCCTTCCCCCTCCACCAGATTTAGCGCGAGCTGCAAGTTATGCGGGTATAGTTTAGTGGTAGAACCTCAGCCTTCCAAGCTGATGATGCGGGTTCGATTCCCGCTACCCGCTCCAGGCTTGTGGTTCATGCGCAGTGTTTTGCTCTTGTAGCTCAGTTGGTAGAGCACACCCTTGGTAAGGGTGAGGTCAGCGGTTCAAATCCGCTCAAGAGCTCCATTGATAAAGGCAGATATGAAAATATCTGCCTTTGTTTTAGGCGGTTCTGCACTGTGTGCGCCGTCTAAATCTTGTTCGGAGTAAGCTGCCTGTTAGGTGCTCTTCGAATAAGGTGTTGAAAAACTCTCGTCAGGTCCGCATAATGGTCGGCCTGATTTTGCTTTTAGGTCAGTAGCTCAATTGGCAGAGCGACGGTCTCCAAAACCGTAGGTTGGGGGTTCGATTCCCTCCTGACCTGCCAGATTCCCTAGATGTAATCTGGCTTTCTTTTCACAGGATCTCCGTAGATGAATCCCAAGGCTGAAGCATCAGACTCTCGCTTTGATATGCTGAAGTGGCTCCTGGTAGTCGTTTTGGTTGTCGTGGGTGTTGTCGGCAATCAGTATTATTCTGCTGAGCCGATCCTGTATCGCGTTCTCGCTCTCCTTGTGATTGCCGCAGTTGCTGCGTTTGTAGCGCTGCAGACAGGCAAAGGTAAGGCCTTCTTCGTTTTGGCGAAAGAAGCGCGTGCCGAGATCCGTAAAGTCGTATGGCCTACTCGCCAAGAAACCACTCAAACCACGTTGATCGTTGTGGCTGTTGTGCTGGTTATGGCGTTGCTGTTGTGGGGGCTTGATTCCCTGCTCGGCTGGCTTGTTTCCTTGATAGTTGGCTAAGGGTGTCCCGTGGCTAAGCGTTGGTACGTAGTGCATGCTTACTCGGGTTACGAGAAGCATGTCATGCGCTCGTTGGTCGAGCGTGTGAAGCTGGCAGGCATGGAAGATGGCTTCGGCGAAATTCTGGTTCCCACTGAAGAAGTGGTTGAAATGCGTAATGGCCAGAAGCGCAAAAGCGAGCGCAAGTTCTTCCCTGGTTATGTGCTTGTTCAGATGGACATGAATGAGGGTACTTGGCACTTGGTCAAGGACACCCCGCGTGTCATGGGCTTCATCGGCGGTACCGCTGATAAGCCAGCTCCCATCACTGATAAAGAGGCAGAAGCGATTCTGCGTCGCGTCGCTGACGGTAGCGACAAGCCGAAGCCGAAAACGCTGTTCGAACCAGGTGAGGTTGTTCGCGTCACCGACGGTCCGTTCGCCGATTTCAATGGCACGGTCGAAGAAGTTAACTACGAAAAGAGCCGGATTCAAGTGGCGGTGCTCATTTTCGGACGCTCTACTCCGGTAGAGCTGGAGTTCAGTCAGGTCGAAAAGGCATAACTGAGCTGGAATCCCATACCCCGCAGCCTAAGGCTGTGGGGTTTTTTCGTCACTGGGATATACGCGTAAGTAACCGGGGAGCCTTTGTTGGCGCTTGAACCCGTAATTGGAGTGCCTCATGGCCAAGAAGATAACCGCATACATCAAGCTGCAAGTGAAAGCCGCTCAGGCTAACCCAAGCCCGCCAGTTGGTCCTGCTCTGGGTCAGCACGGTGTGAACATCATGGAATTCTGCAAAGCGTTCAACGCCCGTACTCAGGGTATTGAGCCAGGCTTGCCGACTCCAGTGATCATCACTGTATACAGCGACCGTAGCTTCACTTTCGAAACAAAAAGTACCCCTGCATCGGTTCTGCTGAAGAAAGCTGCAGGCTTGACCAGCGGCTCGGCTCGCCCGAACACCGTTAAAGTTGGCACCGTGACTCGTGCTCAGCTGGAAGATATCGCTAAAGCAAAAAATGCGGATCTGACTGCAGCTGACATGGAAGCGGCCGTGCGTACCATCGCCGGTTCCGCTCGTAGCATGGGCCTTAACGTGGAGGGTGTGTAATGGCTAAGCTGACCAAGCGTCAAAAGGCAATCGCCGAGAAAATCGAAGCTGGCAAGTCTTACAATTTTGTAGACGCCGCTGCGTTGCTCACCGAGCTGTCGACTGTCAAGTTCAGCGAGTCGATCGACGTCGCTGTCAACCTGGGTGTTGATCCTCGTAAATCCGACCAGGTCGTACGTAGCGCTACCGTACTGCCGCACGGCACCGGTAAAACTGTACGCGTTGCAGTGTTCACCCAGGGCCCTGCTGCTGAAGCTGCTCTGGCTGCCGGCGCTGACCGCGTTGGTATGGACGATCTGGCCGCTGAAATGAAAGCTGGCGATCTGAACTACGACGTCGTTATCGCTTCCCCTGACGCAATGCGCGTTGTGGGTCAGCTGGGTCAGGTTCTCGGTCCTCGCGGTCTGATGCCTAACCCGAAAGTCGGCACCGTTACTCCTGACGTCGCTACCGCCGTCAAGAACGCCAAGGCTGGTCAGGTTCGTTATCGCACCGACAAAAACGGCATCATCCACACTTCCGTTGGCAAGGTCGGTTTCGACGCTGTCAAGCTGAAGGAAAACGTTGAAGCCCTGATCGCTGATCTGAAGCGTATCAAGCCTGCTTCTTCGAAAGGTATTTACGTCAAGCGCATCACCCTGAGCACCACTATGGGCCCAGGCCTGGTCATCGACCAGGGTTCGTTGGAAGCGTAAGACAAAATGGTACGGTGATCGATTGCCGTACCGTTTGAAAGATTGGGGTCCCTGCCTGGCGGGGGCTATCCAAGACCGTAGGCGACGCAAGTCTTAAACCACAAGCCTACGCAGATGGTGCTCCCGGTTCCTTACCGAATCAGACACCAAAACGACATCTGGCTTCGGTCGGATGAAACGGTAACAAGCAGGAGTTAAACCCGTGGCAATTAAACTCGAAGACAAGAAGGCCATCGTCGCTGAAGTCAACGAGGCTGCCAAAGCTGGTCTGTCCGCTGTTGTGGCTGATGCCCGTGGCGTGACGGTTGGCGCAATGACCGGACTCCGTAAAGAGGCTCGTGAAGCTGGCGTTTACGTACGCGTTGTACGTAACACCCTGCTCAAGCGCGCCGTTGCTGACACTGAATTCAGTGTCCTCAACGACGTGTTCACTGGCCCGACCTTGATCGCGTTCTCCAACGAACACCCCGGCGCTGCTGCCCGTTTGTTCAAGGAATTCGCTAAAGGTCAGGACAAGTTCGAGATCAAGGCAGCTGCGTTCGAGGGCAAGTTCCTCGCAGCTAATCAGATCGATGTACTGGCAAGCCTGCCGACCCGTAACGAAGCAATTTCTCAGCTGATGAGCGTGATTCAAGGCGCTACCAGCAAGTTGGCTCGTACTCTGGCGGCTGTTCGCGACCAAAAAGAAGCAGCTGCAGCCTAAGGCTGAGTCAGATCTTTTCGCGTATTTTTGTTTATTTTGATGGTCGCGTAGGCCGTCCCCCAATTCAGGAAATTGAGTCATGTCCATCTCTCAAGACGATATCCTTAACGCCGTAGCTGAAATGTCCGTTCTGCAGGTTGTAGAGCTGATCAAGGCTTTCGAAGAGAAGTTCGGCGTTACTGCTGCTGCCGGCTCTGCTGGCCCAGCTGCTGCAGCTGCTGTTGTTGAAGAACAAACTGAATTCAACGTCATGCTGCTGGAAGCTGGCGAGAAGAAAGTAAACGTGATCAAGGCAGTTCGTGAACTGACCGGTCTGGGCCTGAAAGAAGCCAAGGCTGTAGTTGACGGCGCTCCTGCCCAGGTTCTGGAAGCAGTGTCGAAAGACGCAGCTGACAAAGCAAAAGCTACCCTGGAAGAAGCAGGCGCTAAAGTCGAGCTGAAATAAGCATCGATTTTGAGTGTCCAGCCCACGCGTTTAGCGAAAGGCTGATGGCTGGTGGCTTTTGCCACCGGCCTTTTTCCGTTATAGACGATTGGCGCTGTCAACGTCTGTAACGTGTGGCATCCACCGATGGCGGTGGCGCAAACCAAGGGGTTTGCAAGATTTTCTGGCTGCTTCCGTCGGGAGGGAGCCAAACAAGCAGGTGACCAAGCTGGGGAACGCTGATGGCTTACTCATATACTGAGAAAAAACGTATCCGCAAGGACTTTAGCAAGTTGCCGGACGTAATGGATGTGCCGTATCTCTTGGCCATCCAGCTGGATTCGTATCGCGAATTCCTGCAGGCGGGAGCGACCAAAGATCAGTTCCGCGACGTCGGTCTGCATGCAGCCTTCAAATCCGTTTTCCCGATCATCAGCTACTCCGGCAATGCTGCGCTGGAGTATGTAGGTTATCGCTTGGGCGAACCGGCATTTGATGTCAAGGAATGCGTGCTGCGCGGTGTGACTTACGCAGTACCTCTGCGAGTCAAGGTCCGTCTGATCATTTTCGACAAAGAATCGTCGAACAAAGCGATCAAGGACATCAAAGAGCAAGAAGTCTACATGGGTGAAATCCCCCTGATGACTGAGAACGGTACCTTTGTAATCAATGGCACCGAGCGCGTTATCGTGTCTCAGCTTCACCGTTCGCCTGGCGTATTCTTCGACCACGACCGTGGCAAGACGCACAGCTCCGGCAAGCTGCTGTACTCCGCTCGTATCATTCCTTACCGCGGTTCGTGGCTGGACTTCGAGTTCGATCCGAAAGACTGCGTATTCGTCCGTATCGACCGTCGTCGTAAGCTGCCTGCGTCCGTACTTCTGCGCGCTCTGGGTTACACCACCGAGCAAGTGCTTGATGCTTTCTACACCACCAACGTATTCCATGTGCGCGGTGAAAACCTGAGCCTGGAGCTGGTGCCTCAGCGCCTGCGTGGTGAAATTGCCGTTCTGGATATCCTGGACGACAAGGGCAAGGTCATTGTCGAGCAGGGTCGTCGTATCACTGCCCGTCACATCAACCAGCTGGAAAAGGCCGGGATCAAAGAGCTGGAAGTGCCTCTGGACTACGTCCTGGGTCGTACTACAGCCAAGGTCATCGTGCATCCGGCAACCGGTGAGATCATTGCCGAGTGCAACACCGAGCTGAACACCGAAATCCTGGCCAAGATCGCCAAGGCTCAGGTTGTTCGTATCGAAACGTTGTACACCAACGACATCGATTGCGGTCCGTTCGTCTCCGACACACTGAAGATCGACTCCACCAGCAACCAACTGGAAGCGCTGGTCGAGATCTATCGCATGATGCGTCCTGGCGAGCCGCCAACCAAGGATGCTGCTGAAACACTGTTCAACAACCTGTTCTTCAGCCCTGAGCGCTACGACCTGTCTGCTGTAGGCCGTATGAAGTTCAACCGTCGTATCGGTCGTACCGAAATCGAAGGCTCGGGCGTGCTGTGCAAGGAAGACATCGTAGCGGTCCTCAAGACCCTCGTTGATATCCGCAACGGCAAAGGCATCGTCGATGACATCGACCACCTCGGTAACCGTCGCGTTCGTTGCGTCGGCGAGATGGCCGAGAACCAGTTCCGTGTAGGTCTGGTCCGTGTCGAGCGCGCTGTTAAAGAACGTCTGTCGATGGCAGAAAGCGAAGGCCTGATGCCTCAGGACCTGATCAACGCCAAACCTGTTGCGGCGGCGGTCAAAGAGTTCTTCGGTTCCAGCCAGCTTTCCCAGTTCATGGACCAGAACAACCCGCTGTCCGAGATCACGCACAAGCGTCGTGTTTCCGCACTCGGTCCTGGCGGTCTGACGCGTGAGCGCGCCGGCTTTGAAGTTCGAGACGTTCACCCGACTCACTACGGCCGTGTGTGCCCGATCGAGACGCCTGAAGGTCCGAACATCGGTCTGATCAACTCCCTGGCGGCCTATGCCCGCACCAACCAGTACGGCTTCCTCGAGAGCCCGTACCGTGTGGTCAAGGAAGGTCTGGTCACCGAAGAGATCGTCTTCCTTTCGGCGATCGAAGAAGCGGACCACGTCATTGCCCAGGCTTCGGCCGCAATGAACGACAAGCAAGAGCTGATCGACGAGCTGGTTGCTGTGCGTCACTTGAACGAATTCACCGTCAAGGCGCCAGCCGATGTCACCCTGATGGACGTTTCGCCCAAGCAGGTAGTCTCGGTAGCCGCATCGCTGATTCCGTTCCTCGAGCACGATGACGCCAACCGTGCGTTGATGGGTTCGAACATGCAGCGTCAGGCTGTTCCTACTCTGCGTGCCGACAAGCCGCTGGTAGGTACTGGCATGGAGCGCAACGTTGCTCGCGACTCCGGCGTTTGCGTCGTGGCTCGTCGTGGTGGTGTGATCGACTCGGTTGACGCCAGCCGTATCGTTGTTCGCGTTGCCGATGATGAAGTTGAAACAGGTGAGGCGGGTGTAGACATCTACAACCTGACCAAATACACCCGTTCGAACCAGAACACCTGCATCAACCAGCGTCCGCTGGTCAGCAAGGGTGACCGTGTTCAGCGGAGCGACATCATGGCTGACGGCCCGTCCACCGATATGGGTGAACTGGCGCTGGGTCAGAACATGCGCATCGCGTTCATGGCCTGGAACGGTTTCAACTTCGAAGACTCCATCTGTCTTTCTGAGCGTGTCGTTCAGGAAGACCGCTTCACCACGATCCACATTCAGGAACTGACCTGTGTGGCGCGTGACACCAAGCTTGGGCCAGAGGAAATCACAGCTGACATCCCTAACGTGGGTGAAGCTGCTCTGAACAAGCTGGACGAAGCGGGTATCGTTTATGTAGGTGCCGAAGTCGGCGCCGGCGACATTCTGGTCGGTAAGGTCACTCCGAAAGGCGAGACCCAGCTGACTCCGGAAGAAAAACTGTTGCGCGCGATCTTCGGCGAGAAGGCCAGCGACGTTAAAGACACCTCCCTGCGTGTACCAACCGGTACCAAAGGTACTGTCATTGACGTTCAGGTCTTCACCCGTGATGGTGTCGAGCGTGATGCGCGTGCCCTGTCCATCGAGAAATCGCAACTCGACGAGATCCGCAAGGATCTGAACGAAGAGTTCCGTATTGTCGAAGGCGCTACTTTCGAACGTCTGCGCTCTGCGCTGGTGGGTCGTGTAGCTGAAGGCGGCGCTGGCCTCAAAAAGGGCCAGGAAATCACCAACGAAGTGCTTGATGGTCTTGAGCATGGTCAGTGGTTCAAGCTGCGCATGGCTGAAGATGCTCTCAACGAGCAGCTCGAAAAGGCTCAGGCCTACATCGTTGATCGTCGCCGTCTTCTGGATGACAAGTTCGAAGACAAGAAACGCAAACTGCAGCAGGGCGATGACCTGGCTCCAGGCGTTCTGAAAATCGTCAAGGTCTACCTGGCAATCCGTCGCCGCATCCAGCCGGGCGACAAGATGGCCGGTCGTCACGGTAACAAGGGTGTGGTCTCTGTGATCATGCCGGTTGAAGACATGCCGCACGATGCCAATGGCACGCCGGTCGATATCGTCCTCAACCCGCTGGGCGTACCTTCGCGTATGAACGTTGGTCAGATTCTCGAAACCCACCTGGGCCTCGCGGCCAAAGGTCTGGGCGAGAAGATCAACCGCATGCTCGAAGAGCAGCGTAAAGTTGCTGAGCTGCGCAAGTTCCTCAACGAGATCTATAACGAAATCGGCGGTCGTCAGGAGTCTCTGGAAGACCTCACCGACAACGAGATTCTGGACCTCGCGAAGAACCTGCGTAACGGCGTACCGATGGCTACCCCGGTTTTCGACGGTGCCAAGGAAAGCGAAATCAAGGCAATGCTCAAGCTGGCAGATATGCCGGAAAGCGGCCAGATGCAGCTGTTCGACGGTCGTACCGGCAACAAGTTTGAACGTGCTGTAACGGTTGGCTACATGTACATGCTGAAGCTGAACCACTTGGTGGACGACAAGATGCACGCGCGTTCCACTGGTTCGTACAGCCTGGTTACCCAGCAGCCGCTGGGTGGTAAGGCACAGTTCGGTGGTCAGCGTTTCGGGGAGATGGAAGTGTGGGCGCTGGAAGCATACGGCGCGGCGTACACTCTGCAGGAAATGCTCACAGTGAAGTCGGACGATGTGAACGGTCGTACCAAGATGTACAAAAACATCGTGGACGGCGATCACCGTATGGAGCCGGGCATGCCCGAGTCTTTCAACGTGTTGATCAAAGAAATCCGTTCGCTCGGTATCGATATCGATCTGGAAACCGAATAACACGTGACGCGAATCGGGGGCAGGGCGGTACTGCCTGCTCCCTGCTCCGCCAGGAGGAAAAGCCTTGAAAGACCTACTGAATTTGCTGAAAAACCAGGGTCAAGTCGAAGAGTTCGACGCAATCCGTATCGGACTTGCATCGCCTGAGATGATCCGCTCTTGGTCGTTCGGTGAAGTTAAAAAGCCGGAAACCATCAACTACCGTACGTTCAAGCCTGAGCGTGACGGTCTGTTCTGCGCCAAGATCTTTGGCCCGGTAAAAGATTACGAGTGCCTGTGCGGTAAGTACAAGCGCCTGAAGCACCGTGGTGTCATCTGCGAAAAGTGCGGTGTTGAAGTAGCACTGGCCAAGGTTCGTCGCGAGCGCATGGCTCACATCGAGCTGGCTTCGCCTGTTGCCCACATCTGGTTCCTGAAATCGCTGCCGTCCCGTATCGGTTTGCTGATGGACATGACCCTGCGTGATATCGAACGTGTTCTCTACTTCGAGAGCTACGTCGTTATCGATCCAGGCATGACCACCCTTGAAAAAGGTCAGCTGCTGAACGACGAGCAGTACTTCGAAGCCCTCGAAGAGTTCGGTGACGACTTCGATGCCCGCATGGGTGCCGAGGCTGTTCGCGAGCTGCTGCACGCTATTGATCTGGAACACGAAATTGGCCGCCTGCGCGAAGAAATTCCGCAAACCAATTCCGAGACCAAAATCAAGAAGCTGTCCAAGCGTCTGAAATTGATGGAAGCCTTCCAGGGTTCCGGCAACCTTCCTGAGTGGATGGTGCTGACCGTTCTGCCGGTTCTGCCGCCAGATCTGCGTCCTCTGGTTCCGCTTGACGGTGGCCGTTTCGCGACGTCCGACCTCAACGATCTGTATCGTCGAGTGATCAACCGTAACAACCGTCTGAAGCGCCTGCTGGATCTGTCCGCTCCCGATATCATCGTGCGTAACGAAAAACGCATGCTGCAGGAAGCGGTCGATGCACTGCTCGACAACGGCCGTCGCGGTCGTGCGATCACTGGTTCGAACAAGCGTCCTCTGAAATCCCTGGCTGACATGATCAAGGGTAAGCAGGGTCGTTTCCGTCAGAACTTGCTCGGTAAGCGTGTTGACTACTCGGGTCGTTCGGTAATTACCGTAGGTCCGACCCTGCGTCTGCACCAATGCGGTCTGCCGAAGAAGATGGCTCTCGAGCTGTTCAAGCCGTTCATTTTCGGCAAGCTGGAAATGCGTGGCCTGGCTACGACCATCAAAGCTGCCAAGAAGATGGTCGAGCGCGAGCTGCCAGAGGTCTGGGACGTTCTTGCTGAAGTGATTCGCGAACACCCGGTGCTTCTGAACCGTGCGCCTACGCTTCACCGTCTGGGCATCCAGGCGTTTGAGCCGGTACTGATCGAAGGTAAAGCTATTCAGCTGCACCCGCTGGTCTGTGCTGCGTACAACGCCGACTTCGACGGTGACCAGATGGCCGTTCACGTGCCTCTGACGCTGGAAGCTCAGCTCGAAGCGCGCGCGCTGATGATGTCGACCAACAACATTCTGTCGCCAGCCAACGGTGAGCCAATCATCGTTCCTTCGCAGGACGTTGTACTGGGTCTGTACTACATGACTCGCGAAGCGATCAACGCCAAGGGCGAAGGTCGTGTATTTGCGGATCTGCAGGAAGTCGACCGCGTATTCCGCGCCGGCGAAGCGGCCCTGCACGCCAAGGTCAAGGTTCGTATCCACGAAACGGTCAACGACCGTGATGGTGGCAGCGTCAAGAACACCCGTATCGTCGACACCACTGTCGGCCGTGCGCTGCTGTTCCAGGTGGTTCCGGCCGGCCTGTCATACGACGTCGTCAACCAGCCGATGAAGAAGAAGGCGATCTCCAAGCTGATCAACCAGTGCTATCGCGTGGTTGGCCTGAAAGAGACCGTTATCTTCGCTGACCAGTTGATGTACACCGGTTTTGCCTACTCGACCATTTCGGGTGTTTCCATCGGCGTTAACGACTTCGTTATCCCTGATGAAAAAGCTCGCATCATCGACGCGGCCACCGAAGAAGTTAAAGAGATCGAAAGTCAGTACGCCTCCGGCCTGGTAACCCAGGGCGAGAAGTACAACAAGGTAATCGACCTTTGGTCCAAGGCGAACGACGAAGTCTCGAAAGCGATGATGTCGAACCTGTCCAAAGAGCGCGTTATCGACCGTCACGGCGTCGAAGTTGATCAGGAATCCTTCAACTCGATGTACATGATGGCTGACTCCGGGGCGCGTGGTTCTGCTGCCCAGATTCGTCAGTTGGCCGGTATGCGTGGTCTGATGGCCAAGCCTGACGGCTCCATCATCGAAACGCCGATCACTGCGAACTTCCGTGAAGGTTTGAGCGTACTTCAGTACTTCATCTCTACTCACGGTGCTCGTAAGGGTCTTGCGGATACCGCGTTGAAAACCGCTAACTCCGGTTATCTGACTCGTCGTCTGGTAGACGTCGCGCAGGATCTGGTGGTTACCGAGGTTGATTGCGGTACCGAGCACGGTCTGCTGATGACTCCGCACATTGAAGGCGGTGACGTTGTAGAGCCGCTGGGTGAGCGCGTACTGGGTCGAGTCATTGCCCGTGACGTGTTCAAGCCGGGTACAGAAGAGGTCATCGTGCCTGCTGGCACGCTGGTAGACGAGAAGTGGGTCGAGTTCATCGAGCTGAACAGCATCGACGAAGTCATCGTGCGTTCGCCAATCAGCTGTGAAACCCGCTACGGCATCTGCGCCAAGTGCTACGGTCGCGACCTGGCACGCGGTCACCAGGTCAACATCGGTGAAGCTGTCGGCGTAATCGCTGCACAGTCGATCGGTGAGCCGGGTACCCAGCTGACAATGCGTACGTTCCACATCGGTGGCGCGGCAAGCCGGACCTCGGCAGCCGACAGCGTTCAGGTGAAAAATGGCGGTACTGTCCGTCTGCACAACCTGAAGCACGTCGAGCGTGTTGACGGTCACCTGGTTGCGGTATCCCGCTCCGGTGAGCTGGCAATCGCAGATGACTTCGGTCGCGAGCGTGAGCGTTACAAGCTGCCATACGGTGCAGTGATTTCGGTGAAGGAAGGCGACAAGGTCGACGCTGGCTCTATCGTGGCCAAGTGGGATCCGCACACTCACCCAATCGTCACCGAGATGAAAGGTACTGTTACCTACGTAGGCATGGAAGAAGGCATCACGATCAAGCGTCAGACAGACGAATTGACCGGTATGACCAACATTGAAGTGCTCGACGCCAAAGACCGCCCGGCTGCCGGCAAGGACATCCGTCCTGCTGTGAAGATGGTCGGTCTGGATGGCAAGGATCTGCTGCTGCCAGGTACTGACGTACCGGCTCAGTACTTCCTGCCGGCCAACGCACTTGTTGGTGTTGCTGACGGTGCGCAGATCGCGATCGGTGATGTTATCGCTCGTATTCCGCAGGAAACTTCGAAGACTCGTGACATCACCGGTGGTCTGCCGCGTGTTGCTGACCTGTTCGAAGCGCGTCGTCCGAAAGAGGCGTCGATCCTTGCAGAAGTCAGCGGTACCATCGCATTCGGTAAAGAGACCAAAGGCAAGCGCCGTCTGGTCATTACCCCGAACGACGGTAGCGATCCGTACGAGGAGCTGATTCCGAAGTGGCGTCACCTGAACGTCTTCGAAGGCGAGCAAGTGAACCGCGGCGAAGTTATCTCCGACGGCCCGAGCGATCCACACGACATCCTGCGTCTGCTGGGTGTGAGTGCGCTGGCCAAGTACATCGTCAACGAGATTCAGGACGTATACCGTCTGCAAGGCGTGAAGATCAACGACAAGCACATCGAGACGATTCTGCGTCAGATGCTGCGTAAGGTTGAGATTGCCGAGTCTGGCGATTCCAGTTTCATCAAGGGCGACCAGATGGAATTGACTCACGTACTGGTAGAAAACGAGCGCTTGAGCACGGAAGACAAGTTTGTTTCCAAGTTCACTCGCGTGTTGCTGGGTATCACCAAGGCATCGCTGTCCACCGAGTCGTTCATCTCCGCTGCCTCCTTCCAGGAGACAACCCGCGTACTGACCGAAGCGGCTGTGACCGGCAAGCGCGATTACCTGCGCGGCCTGAAGGAAAACGTGGTTGTGGGTCGTCTGATCCCGGCCGGTACCGGTCTGGCTTATCACAGCGAGCGCAAGCGTCGTCGTGAAATGGACAAACCGACCCGTGTCAGCGCGAGCGAAGTAGAAGCAGCTCTGACGGAAGCGTTGAACTCCAGCGGTAATTGAGACCAGAGCCTCGGCATTTTTCACCTGGCAGACAGCACGTTTTCGTGTTGTTTGCCCGGTGAGGACGTCGGGGCTTTGTCTTGACTGGGGGCGGGATCCTCTTTAGACTCTTGTACCCCTAAATTTGGCGGGGCCTGTGCCCTGTCATTTGCTTTTCTTGTAAGACAATAGCGTCGCAAGACAACAGTGGAGCTAGTAGATGGCAACTATCAACCAGCTGGTACGTCAGCCGCGTAAGCGTATCGTCGAGAAATCCGACGTACCTGCGCTGCAGAACTGCCCGCAACGTCGCGGTGTGTGCACTCGTGTGTATACCACCACGCCGAAAAAACCTAACTCGGCATTGCGTAAAGTCTGCCGTGTGCGCCTGACCAACGGTTTCGAGGTTTCCTCGTACATCGGTGGTGAAGGTCACAACCTGCAAGAACACAGCGTGGTACTGATCCGTGGCGGTCGTGTAAAAGACTTGCCAGGTGTTCGTTATCACACCGTTCGTGGTTCTTTGGATACTTCCGGCGTTAAAGGTCGTAACCAGGGTCGCTCGAAATACGGTACCAAGAAGCCTAAGTAGTTTTTGGCTTCTGTTTGAAATTGCAGATTTCTATTTTTCTGAGTCGATAAGAGTAAGGTCGGGCGCATCCCTTGCAGGATGGTGGTCCCGAGCTAACCTGAAGACCGTTTGAGGGCTTATCCATGCCAAGAAGACGCGTAGCAGCCAAGCGCGAAGTGCTTGACGATCCAAAATACGGCAGCCAGATTCTGGCCAAGTTCATGAACCACGTAATGGAAAGCGGCAAGAAAGCCGTTGCCGAGCGTATCGTTTATGGCGCGCTGGAAAAGGTTAAAGAACGTAAGAACAGCGACCCCCTGGAAATCTTCGAGAAAGCTCTCGACGCCATCGCTCCGCTGGTCGAAGTAAAGTCGCGCCGTGTAGGCGGTGCTACTTACCAGGTTCCTGTCGAAGTTCGTCCGTCCCGTCGTAATGCTCTGGCAATGCGTTGGCTGGTAGACTTCGCGCGCAAGCGCGGTGAGAAGTCAATGGCACTGCGTTTGGCTGGCGAACTGCTGGACGCCGCCGAAGGTAAAGGTGCTGCGGTCAAGAAGCGTGAAGACGTGCACCGTATGGCTGAGGCCAACAAGGCTTTCTCGCACTACCGCTTCTAATTTCAGCGTCACTAATTTTGCGAGGGCTTTATGGCTCGTACTACTCCGATTGGCCGCTACCGTAACATTGGTATCGTCGCTCACGTGGATGCTGGTAAAACCACCACCACCGAGCGCGTCCTTTTTTACACCGGCAAAAGCCACAAAATGGGCGAGGTGCATGACGGCGCCGCGACCACGGACTGGATGGTTCAGGAGCAGGAGCGTGGTATTACCATTACTTCTGCTGCTATTACTGCCTTCTGGCAGGGTTCCGAGAAGCAACACAAAGATCAATACCGTTTCAACGTTATTGACACCCCGGGCCACGTTGACTTCACCATTGAAGTTGAGCGTTCCCTGCGTGTACTCGACGGCGCGGTCGTTGTGTTCTGTGGTACTTCTGGCGTAGAGCCGCAGTCCGAAACCGTATGGCGTCAAGCCAACAAGTACGGTGTTCCGCGTATCGTTTACGTGAACAAGATGGACCGTGCTGGTGCGAACTTTCTGCGCGTAATCGCTCAGATCAAGCAGCGTCTGGGTCACACCCCGGTGCCGATCCAGCTGGCCATTGGTGCCGAAGACAACTTCCAGGGTCAGATCGATCTGATGTCCATGGAAGCTGTTTACTGGAACGATGCCGACAAGGGTATGGTTCCACGTCGTGAGCCTATACCTGCTGAGCTGCAGGAACTGGCTGACGAGTGGCGCAGCAACATGGTCGAGGCTGCGGCCGAAGCCAGCGAAGAGCTGATGAACAAGTACCTTGAGGGTGAAGAACTCACCAACGAGGAAATCAAGGCTGCTCTGCGTCAGCGTACTATCGCTGGTGAGATCGTTCTTGCTGTTTGCGGTTCTTCCTTCAAGAACAAGGGTGTTCCCCTGGTTCTCGACGCCGTGATCGACTACCTGCCGGCTCCAATCGATATTCCAGCTATCAAGGGTTCCGATCCTGATAACGAAGAAATCCTGATGGAGCGTCATGCAGACGACAACGAGCCGTTCTCGGCTCTGGCGTTCAAGATCGCTACCGACCCATTCGTGGGTACCTTGACTTTCGTCCGCGTTTACTCGGGCGTGTTGGCATCCGGCGACGGCGTGATCAACTCGGTCAAGGGCAAGAAAGAGCGTGTGGGTCGTATGGTGCAGATGCACGCAAACGCCCGCGAAGAGATCAAGGAAGTGCGCGCTGGTGACATCGCGGCCTTGATCGGCATGAAGGACGTCACCACTGGTGAGACCTTGTGCAACGCTGACAAGCCAATCATCCTGGTTCGTATGGACTTCCCGGAGCCGGTTATTTCGGTTGCCGTTGAGCCTAAAACCAAGGATGACCAGGAAAAAATGGGTATCGCACTGGGCAAACTTGCTCAGGAAGACCCGTCTTTCCGCGTCAAGACTGATGAAGAGACTGGTCAAACGATCATCTCTGGCATGGGCGAGCTGCACCTGGACATCCTGGTTGACCGGATGCGCCGTGAGTTCAACGTCGAAGCCAACATCGGCAAGCCTCAGGTTTCCTATCGTGAGCGCATCACGAAGAACTGTGAAATCGAAGGCAAGTTCGTTCGTCAATCCGGCGGTCGTGGCCAGTTCGGTCACTGCTGGATCCGTTTTGCACCTGCTGACGAAGGTCAGGAAGGTCTGCAATTCGTAAACGAAGTGGTAGGTGGTGTTGTTCCCAAGGAATACATCCCGGCTATCCAGAAGGGTATCGAAGAGCAGATGAAGAACGGCGTTGTTGCCGGTT
The DNA here is from genome assembly GCF_000507185.2 of Pseudomonas syringae KCTC 12500. NCBI lineage: Bacteria > Pseudomonadati > Pseudomonadota > Gammaproteobacteria > Pseudomonadales > Pseudomonadaceae > Pseudomonas > Pseudomonas syringae. Next base: position 1,691,837 of record NZ_AYTM02000002.1, on the reverse strand, counting down.
ATCCGCTGATCGGCCTGAAGGCTACCGTGTTTGATGGTTCCTACCATGACGTCGACTCGAACGAGATGGCGTTTAAGGTGGCTGCTTCCATGGCGACCAAGCAACTGGCCCAGAAGGGCGGTGGTGAGCTGCTTGAGCCGATCATGGCGGTAGAGGTTGTTACGCCTGAAGACTATATGGGTGACGTGATGGGCGACCTTAACCGCCGTCGCGGCATGATTCTGGGTATGGAAGATACGGTTTCCGGCAAAGTAATTCGTGCCGAGGTTCCGTTGGGTGAGATGTTCGGTTATGCGACCGACGTTCGCTCCATGTCTCAGGGTCGCGCAAGCTACTCTATGGAATTCAAAAAATACAATACAGCTCCGTCGCACATCGTCGAAACTGTAACCAAAAAACAAGGCTGATTCAGCGCCTTTAGGCTAGGAGTTATTTGTCGTGGCTAAAGAAAAATTTGATCGTTCCCTCCCGCACGTCAACGTTGGCACCATTGGTCACGTTGACCACGGTAAAACCACGCTGACCGCTGCTCTGACTCGCGTCTGCTCCGAAGTTTTCGGTTCGGCTGCTGTTGAATTCGACAAGATCGACAGCGCACCGGAAGAAAAAGCTCGTGGTATTACCATCAATACCGCGCACGTCGAATACAAATCGTTGATCCGTCACTACGCTCACGTTGACTGCCCAGGTCACGCTGACTACGTGAAGAACATGATCACTGGTGCTGCCCAGATGGACGGCGCGATTCTGGTTTGTTCGGCCGCTGATGGTCCGATGCCACAAACCCGTGAGCACATCCTGCTGTCCCGTCAGGTTGGCGTTCCGTACATCGTGGTCTTCCTGAACAAGGCTGACCTGGTAGACGACGCTGAGCTGCTGGAACTGGTTGAGATGGAAGTGCGCGATCTGCTGAGCACTTACGACTTCCCAGGCGACGACACTCCGATCATCATCGGTTCTGCTCGTATGGCTCTGGAAGGTAAAGACGACAACGAAATGGGCACCACTGCCGTTCGTAAACTGGTTGAAACACTGGACTCGTACATTCCAGAACCAGTTCGTGTTACCGACAAGCCGTTCCTGATGCCAATCGAAGACGTGTTCTCGATCTCCGGTCGCGGTACTGTTGTGACTGGTCGTATTGAGCGCGGTATCGTCAAGGTTCAGGATCCACTGGAAATCGTTGGTCTGCGTGACACTACCGTCACCACCTGCACCGGTGTTGAAATGTTCCGCAAACTGCTCGACGAAGGTCGTGCTGGCGAGAACTGCGGCGTGCTGCTGCGCGGCACCAAGCGTGACGACGTTGAGCGTGGCCAGGTTCTGGTCAAGCCAGGCAGCGTCAAGCCGCACACTCAGTTCGAAGCTGAAATCTACGTTCTGAGCAAGGAAGAAGGCGGTCGTCACACTCCGTTCTTCAAAGGCTACCGTCCACAGTTCTACTTCCGTACTACCGACGTAACTGGTAGCTGCGAACTGCCGGAAGGCGTAGAAATGGTTATGCCAGGTGATAACGTTAAAGTTTCCGTTACCCTGATCAAGCCAATCGCAATGGAAGATGGTCTGCGTTTCGCAATCCGTGAAGGCGGTCGTACCGTCGGCGCTGGCGTCGTAGCCAAAATCATCGCTTAAGCGTTGAGTCCCAAAAAGAGCCCCCGCACTGCGGGGGCTTTTTTATTGGGTTGACACCTTGTTAGGTCGTCTATAGAATTGCGCCTCCTTTTAACGGGCGTATTGCGCTCGGTGGGAACAGCAATCTGGAGTCTGAATCCAATGCAAAACCAGCAAATCCGTATCAGGTTGAAGGCTTTTGACCATCGCCTGATCGACCAATCAACCCAGGAAATCGTGGAAACCGCGAAACGTACTGGTGCACAGGTGCGTGGTCCGATTCCACTGCCGACTCGTAAAGAGCGGTTCACCGTTCTGGTTTCTCCGCACGTCAACAAAGACGCGCGCGACCAGTATGAGATCCGTACTCACAAGCGTGTTCTGGACATTGTCCAGCCAACGGAAAAAACCGTTGATGCGCTTATGAAGCTTGATCTTGCGGCCGGTGTGGAAGTTCAGATCAGCCTCGGCTAAGACTTGGGTCTTAGTCGTGTAACGCTCTGAAATGGGCGGCCATAGCGGGTGAAAGCCCCGTACACTCATGAGGTTTACAACATGACTATTGGTGTAGTCGGTCGTAAATGCGGTATGACCCGTATTTTCACCGAAGAAGGTGTCTCCATTCCGGTCACGGTCATTGAGATCGAGCCGAATCGCGTCACTCAGTTCAAAACCGAAGAAACCGATGGCTATCGTGCAGTGCAAGTCACTGTCGGCGAGCGTCGCGCTTCGCGTGTCACAGCCGCTCAGGCTGGCCACTTCGCTAAGGCGAACGTTGCCGCCGGTCGTACCGTCATGGAATTCCGTCTTGAAGAAGGCGACTACCAGGCTGGCGATCAGATCAACGCTGAAATCTTCGCCGCTGGTCAACTGGTTGATGTAACCGGTCAGTCCAAGGGTAAAGGCTTCCAGGGTACGATCAAGCGTTGGAATTTCCGTGGTCAAGACAATACCCACGGTAACTCCGTCTCCCACCGCGTCCCAGGCTCTATCGGCCAGTGCCAGACTCCTGGTCGTGTATTCAAGGGCAAAAAAATGTCCGGTCATATGGGCGCTGAGCGCGTGACCGTGCAGTCCCTGGAAGTAGTGCGCGTGGACGCTGAACGCAATCTGTTGTTGGTCAAGGGTGCTGTTCCTGGCGCTACTGGCGGCAACCTGGTTGTACGTCCGGCAGCCAAGGCTCGCGGTTAAGGGGAAGCTGACATGCAATTAAATGTAAATGACGCTCAGGCAATCGAAGTTTCCGAACTGACATTTGGCGGCGAATTCAACGAGACGCTGGTTCACCAGGCAGTCGTGGCCTACATGGCTGGCGGTCGTCAGGGTAGCAAGCAGCAAAAGACCCGTTCCGACGTTCGTGGTGGCGGTAAGCGCCCTTGGCGTCAGAAAGGTACTGGCCGTGCTCGTGCCGGTACTATCCGTAGCCCAATCTGGCGTGGCGGCGGTACCACTTTCGCAGCTCGTCCTCAGGATCACACTCAGAAGCTCAACAAGAAGATGTATCGCGCTGCTCTGCGCTCCATCCTTGCTGAACTGGTTCGTACTGATCGTTTGGTCGTGGTTCAGGACTTCGCTGTTGAAGCACCGAAAACCAAAGATTTGCTGAACAAGCTGACTGGCATGGGCCTGACTGACGTCCTGATCGTGTCTGACGCTGTTGACCAGAATCTGTACCTGGCTGCTCGTAACCTGCCGCACGTTGATGTACGTGACGTTCAAGGTTCCGATCCAGTTAGTCTGATCGCATACGACAAAGTGTTGATCACTGTGTCGGCCGTGAAGAAATTCGAGGAGCTGCTGGGATGAACCAGGAACGCGTATTTAAAGTTCTGCTTGGCCCGCACGTTTCCGAGAAGGCTACGGTTCTTGCAGACAAAAAAGGTCAGTTCGTTTTCAAGGTTGCTACTGACGCAACCAAGCTGGAAATCAAGAAGGCCGTCGAAAGCCTGTTCAGCGTGAAAGTAGAGCGTGTTACTACCCTGAATGTTCTGGGTAAGAGCAAGCGCACTGCTCGCGGTCTGGGCAAGCGTAATGACTGGAAGAAGGCAGTTATCTCCCTTCAGCCAGGCCAAGATCTCGATTTCAGCAGCAGTGCTGAGTAAGGAAGGGGTGCATCATGGCAATCGTTAAATGCAAACCGACTTCCCCTGGCCGCCGTTTTGTGGTCAAGGTGGTCAACCAGGAGCTGCATAAAGGCGCTCCTCACGCACCGCTGCTCGAGAAAAAATCGAAGTCTGGTGGTCGTAACAACAATGGTCGTATTACTACCCGTCATATCGGTGGTGGCCATAAACAGCATTATCGTCTGGTCGACTTCCGTCGCAACGACAAGGATGGCATCGCTGCCACCGTCGAGCGTATCGAATACGATCCAAACCGTACTGCTCACATTGCTCTGCTGCTTTACGCAGACGGCGAGCGCCGCTACATCATTGCCCCTAAAGGCGTGAGTGCTGGCGACCAGCTGATTGCAGGTGCTCTGGCACCAATCAAGCCGGGCAACGCTCTTCAACTGCGCAACATTCCAGTTGGTAGCACCGTACACGGCATCGAACTGAAGCCAGGTAAAGGCGCACAGATCGCTCGTTCCGCTGGTGCCTCGGCACAGCTGATCGCTCGTGAAGGTGTGTACGTGACCCTGCGTCTTCGCTCCGGTGAAATGCGTAAAGTACTGTCTGAGTGCCGTGCAACGCTGGGCGAAGTCTCGAACTCCGAGCACAGCCTACGTTCGCTGGGTAAAGCGGGTGCCAAACGCTGGCGTGGCGTTCGCCCAACCGTTCGTGGTGTTGCCATGAACCCGGTTGACCACCCACATGGTGGTGGTGAAGGTCGTACCTCTGGTGGTCGTCATCCGGTATCGCCGTGGGGCTTCCCGACTAAGGGCGCGAAGACTCGTGGTAATAAGCGTACCGACAAAATGATCGTCCGTCGTCGCAAGTAAATAGAGGGATACGACAGTGCCACGTTCTCTGAAAAAAGGTCCTTTTATTGATCTTCACCTACTGAAGAAGATCGAAGTGGCGGCGGAAAAGAACGATCGCAAACCAGTTAAGACCTGGTCGCGTCGTTCGATGATCCTGCCACAAATGGTCGGTTTGACCATTGCAGTGCATAACGGTCGCCAGCATGTTCCAGTTCTCGTGAACGAAGACATGGTCGGCCATAAACTAGGCGAGTTTGCCGGTACCCGCACATATCGTGGGCACGTGGCAGACAAGAAAGCCAAGCGTTAAGGGGTAAGGAACGATGGAAGTAGCCGCTAAGTTGTCGGGCGCTCGAATCTCCGCCCAGAAAGCCCGCTTGGTCGCCGACCAGATCCGCGGGAAGAAGGTGGGCGAAGCGCTCAACCTGTTGGCTTTCAGCAGTAAGAAAGCCGCCGAGATCCTGAAGAAAGTGCTGGAGTCGGCTGTAGCCAACGCCGAGCATAACGAAGGCGCAGACGTTGATGACCTCAAGGTCTCCACCGTTTTCGTCAACGAAGGGCGTTCGCTGAAGCGCATCATGCCACGTGCTAAAGGCCGTGCTGATCGCATCGTCAAGCGGTCTTGCCATATCACTGTCAAGGTTGCTGACAAGTAACGGAGTCGAAGAGATGGGTCAGAAAGTACATCCCATTGGCATTCGCCTGGGAATCGTCAAGGAGCACACCTCCGTCTGGTACGCAGACGGTCGGACTTATGCGGACTATTTGTTCGCTGATCTGAAAGTGCGTGAGTACCTCCAAGACAAATTAAAAAGCGCGTCCGTCAGCCGTATCGATATCCATCGTCCGGCTCAGACAGCACGTATCACCATCCACACCGCTCGTCCAGGTATCGTTATCGGGAAGAAAGGTGAAGATGTTGAGAAACTGCGTCAGGACCTGACCAAGCAAATGGGTGTGCCTGTGCACATCAATATCGAAGAGATCCGTAAGCCGGAGCTCGACGGTATGCTGGTTGCGCAGAGCGTAGCTCAGCAGCTGGAGCGTCGCGTAATGTTCCGTCGCGCTATGAAGCGCGCTGTTCAGAACGCCATGCGCATTGGTGCCAAAGGCATCAAAATCCAAGTGAGCGGTCGTCTCGGCGGTGCTGAAATCGCACGTACTGAATGGTATCGCGAAGGTCGTGTGCCACTGCACACCCTGCGTGCCGACATCGACTATGCCAACTACGAAGCTCACACCACTTACGGTGTGATCGGTGTAAAGGTTTGGATCTTCAAAGGCGAAGTAATTGGTGGTCGCCAAGAAGAACTGAAACCACAAGCACCAGCGCCTCGTAAAAAAGCTGCTAAGTAAGGGGTACGCCAAATGTTGCAACCAAAGCGTACGAAGTTCCGCAAGCAGATGACCGGCCACAACCGTGGTCTGGCACTGCGCGGTAGCAAAGTCAGCTTCGGCGAGTTCGCGCTGAAGTCTGTTGCTCGTGGTCGTCTCACCGCTCGTCAGATCGAGTCAGCGCGTCGTGCTCTGACCCGTCACGTTAAACGTGGCGGCAAGATCTGGATCCGTGTGTTCCCGGACAAGCCTGTAACCAAAAAGCCACTCGAAGTTCGGATGGGTAAAGGTAAGGGTAACGTGGAGTACTGGGTTGCCCAGATTCAGCCAGGCAAAGTCCTGTATGAAATCGAGGGTGTTACTGAAGAGCTGGCGCGTGAGGCTTTCGCCCTGGCTGCTGCAAAGCTGCCGCTCGCCACCTCCTTTGTTAAGCGGACGGTGATGTGATGAAAGCGAATGAACTTCGTGAAAAATCAGCACAGCAGCTGAACGAGCAACTGCTCGGCCTGCTGCGCGACCAGTTCAATCTGCGTATGCAGAAAGCAACTGGCCAGTTGGGGCAGTCTCATCTGCTCTCGCAAGTTAAGCGTGACATCGCTCGCGTGAAAACTGTGCTCAACCAGCAGGCAGGTAAGTAATCATGGCTGAAGCCGAAAAAACTGTCCGTACGCTGACTGGCCGTGTTGTCAGCGACAAGATGGACAAGACCATCACCGTTCTGATCGAGCGTCGCGTAAAGCACCCGATCTACGGTAAATACGTTAAGCGTTCGACTAAGCTGCACGCACACGACGAAACCAATCAATGCCATATCGGCGACAAGGTCACTATTCGTGAAACTCGTCCGGTAGCCAAGACCAAGTCTTGGGCGTTGGTTGATATCCTCGAACGCGCTGTGGAAGTCTAAGGGCTAGGGGTCGGAGAAATTATATGATTCAGACTCAATCCATGCTCGATGTGGCCGATAACAGCGGCGCACGCCGCGTTATGTGCATCAAGGTGCTGGGTGGCTCCCATCGTCGTTACGCTGGTATCGGTGACATCATCAAAGTAACCGTCAAGGAAGCAATTCCTCGCGGCAAGGTGAAGAAAGGCCAGGTGATGACTGCAGTTGTAGTCCGCACTCGCCACGGTGTTCGTCGTGCAGACGGCTCCATCATCCGCTTCGATGGCAACGCTGCTGTTCTGTTGAACAACAAGCAAGAGCCGATCGGTACCCGTATCTTTGGGCCAGTGACCCGTGAACTTCGTACTGAGAAGTTCATGAAGATCGTCTCGCTCGCCCCAGAAGTGCTCTAAGGAGATCCGACATGCAAAAGATTCGTCGTGACGACGAGATCATCGTGATCGCCGGCAAAGACAAAGGTAAGCGCGGTAAGGTGCTCAAGGTTCTCGCTGACGACCGTTTGGTCGTTGGTGGGATCAACCTGGTAAAGCGTCATACCAAGCCAAACCCGATGTCGGGCGTACAGGGCGGTATCGTCGAGAAAGAAGCGCCAATGCACGCTTCTAACGTCGCCATTTTCAACGGCGCAACCAACAAGGCTGACCGCGTTGGTTTCAAAGTTGAAGACGGCAAGAAAATTCGTGTCTTCAAGTCGACCCAAAAAGCGGTTGATGCTTGAACACTGCTAGGTAGAAGACCATGGCACGACTAAAAGAGATTTACCGGAAGGAAATCGCTCCGAAACTTAAGGAAGAACTTAAGCTTTCGAACGTGATGGAAGTTCCGCGCGTTACCAAAATCACCCTGAACATGGGTCTGGGCGAAGCGATCGGCGACAAAAAAGTCATCGAGCACGCTGTTGCTGACCTGGAAAAGATCACCGGTCAAAAAGTCGTTGTGACTTACGCTCGGAAATCCATCGCTGGCTTTAAAGTCCGTGAAGGTTGGCCGATCGGCGTCAAAGTGACTCTGCGCCGCGATCGTATGTACGAATTCCTGGATCGTCTGCTGTCGATCTCCCTGCCTCGGGTTCGCGACTTCCGCGGCCTGAATGCCAAGTCCTTCGATGGTCGTGGTAACTACAGCATGGGCGTAAAAGAGCAGATCATCTTCCCGGAAATCGACTACGACAAGATCGATGCTCTCCGCGGTCTGGACATTACCCTGACCACCACTGCCAAGAACGATGATGAAGGTCGCGCATTGCTGCGTGCTTTCAAATTCCCGTTCCGCAACTGATTGGAGTAGGAAAATGGCCAAGAAGAGCATGAAAAACCGTGAGCTGAAGCGTCAGCTCACCGTTGCCAAGTACGCCAAGAAGCGTGCAGAGCTGAAAGCAATCATCGTTGATCTGAACGCAAGTCCAGAAGCACGTTGGGAAGCTACCGTAGCCCTGCAGAAGCAACCACGTGACGCAAGCGCTGCGCGCATGCGTAACCGTTGCCGCATCACTGGTCGTCCACACGGCGTTTACCGCAAGTTCGGCCTTGGCCGTAACAAGCTGCGTGAAGCAGCTATGCGTGGCGACGTTCCAGGTCTGGTCAAAGCCAGCTGGTAAGGCGACACCTCTCGCGCCTTCCCGCCGGCTACGCAAGTCACCGGTCGGGATGGCGCCTGAATTTGAATCAAGCCCCTTTTGGGGCTTGATTCATTTCCGGCGTAGGACTAGAATTGCCGGCTCGCCTGAGCCCGTGTTTTTACTTGCCCGGAAGTTCTCGGCGATCAAGCTGTAGCCGCAAGGCTAATTATTTTGTTTTAGGAGCGTCTAGCCCATGAGTATGCAGGACCCGTTAGCGGACATGCTAACTCGTATCCGTAATGCCCAGATGGCTGAAAAGCCCGTCGTAAGCATGCCATCTTCCACGTTGAAGGTTGCTGTAGCAAAAGTCCTGAAGGACGAAGGCTACATTGCGGGTTATCAGATCAGCAGCGAAGTTAAATCCTCGCTGTCCATCGAGCTTAAGTACTTCGAAGGCCGTCCGGTCATCGAAGAGGTTAAGCGCGTCAGCCGCCCAGGCTTGCGTCAGTACAAGTCCTCCGATGATCTGCCGAAAGTTCGTGGCGGTCTTGGTGTGTCTATCGTCTCCACCAGTAAAGGTGTGATGACGGATCGTGCTGCGCGCGCTGCCGGTGTCGGTGGCGAAGTGCTTTGCACTGTGTTCTAAGGGGGGATAAGCATGTCACGCGTCGCTAAGAACCCCGTTAAGCTGCCATCCGGCGTCGAAGTCAAACTCGTCGGCCAGCTGCTTTCGGTGAAGGGTGCCAAGGGCACTCTAGAACTGAACATCCATTCGTCCGTTGAGATTGTTGAAGAAGCTGGTGAGCTGCGTTTCGCTGCTCGCAATGGCGATCAACAAACCCGCGCAATGGCAGGCACCACTCGTGCACTGGTAAACAACATGGTCCAAGGCGTAAGCCAAGGCTTCGAGCGCAAGCTCCAGCTGGTCGGTGTTGGTTACAAGGCGCAAGCAAAAGGCACGGTACTCAACCTTGCACTTGGCTTCTCGCACCCAGTGGATTACGAATTGCCGAATGGCATCACCGCTGAGACCCCCAGCCAGACCGATATCCTGATTCGCGGTATCGATAAGCAGTTGGTTGGTCAAGTGGCCGCTGAGATCCGCGACTTCCGCCGTCCTGAGCCTTACAAAGGCAAAGGTGTGCGTTACGCAGACGAAGTCGTCCGCCGTAAAGAAGCCAAGAAGAAGTAGGGCATAGCAAATGACCGTCAAAAAAGTTACCCGACTGCGTCGCGCTCGCAAAGCACGCCTGAAAATGCACGAGCTAGAAGTCGTGCGTCTCTGCGTGCACCGCTCTTCGCAGCACATTTATGCCCAGGTCATCTCGGCCGACGGCAGCAAAGTCCTGGCAAGCGCCTCGACTTTGGACAAAGAACTGCGTGATGGCGCCACTGGCAACATCGACGCGGCCACTAAGGTTGGCAAGCTGGTCGCCGAGCGCGCGAAAGCCGCGGGTGTATCGCAAGTCGCTTTCGACCGTTCTGGCTTCAAGTACCACGGCCGTGTCAAAGCGCTGGCTGATGCTGCTCGTGAAGGCGGGCTGGAGTTCTAAGTTATGTCAAATCACGACCAAAAACGCGACGAAGGCTACATCGAGAAGCTGGTTCAAGTTAACCGCGTGGCCAAAACCGTAAAAGGCGGCCGTATCTTCACTTTCACTGCGTTGACCGTAGTGGGTGATGGTAAAGGGCGCGTTGGCTTCGGCCGTGGCAAGTCACGTGAAGTGCCTGCTGCGATCCAGAAAGCGATGGAAGCTGCTCGCCGCAACATGATTCAGGTTGATCTGAACGGCACTACCCTGCAGTACGCAATGAAGTCTGCTCATGGCGCCTCCAAGGTGTACATGCAGCCTGCTTCTGAAGGTACCGGTATCATCGCTGGCGGCGCAATGCGCGCAGTGCTGGAAGTTGCTGGTGTCCAGAACGTATTGGCCAAGTGCTACGGTTCTACTAATCCGGTAAACGTGGTTCACGCTACGTTCAAGGGTTTGAAGGGCATGCAGTCTCCTGAGTCGATCGCTGCCAAACGTGGCAAGCGTGTTGAGGAGATCATCTGATCATGGCTACCGTTAAAGTAACGCTGATCAAAAGCATGACCGGCCGCATCCCTAATCACAGATTGTGCATTAAGGGTTTGGGTCTGCGTCGCATCGGTCACACTGTAGAAGTCCTGGATACTCCCGAAAATCGCGGGATGATCAACAAGGCTTACTACATGCTGCGAGTCGAGGGTTAATCGATGAAACTCAATGATCTGAGTCCAGCGCCGGGTTCCCGTCGCGAAAAGCATCGTCCGGGCCGTGGTATCGGTAGTGGTTTGGGCAAGACCGGTGGCCGTGGCCACAAAGGTCAAAGCTCCCGCTCCGGTGGCACTATTGCTCCGGGCTTTGAGGGCGGCCAACAGCCGCTGCATCGTCGCCTGCCAAAATTCGGTTTCGTTTCCCTGAAGGCCATGGACCGCGCAGAAGTGCGTCTCTCCGAGCTGGCTAAAGTGGAAGGCGACATCGTAACTGTGCAGTCCCTGAAAGATGCCAACGTGATTAACCAGAACGTTCAGCGTGTGAAAATCATGCTGTCGGGCGAAGTTACTCGCGCTGTCACTATCAAGGGTATCGCCGCCACCAAAGGTGCGCGTGCGGCTATCGAAGCAGCTGGCGGCAAGTTCGAGGAATAAATGGCTAAGCAAGGTGCTCTCTCAGCGCTCGGCAAAGGCGGTATGTCTGAACTCTGGGCTCGTCTGCGTTTTCTGTTCCTGGCGATTATCGTCTACCGAATAGGCGCACACATCCCGGTTCCAGGTATCAACCCGGACCGACTCGCAGAACTGTTTCGACAGAATGAGGGGACCATTCTTAGCTTGTTCAACATGTTTTCCGGCGGCGCGCTGGAACGGATGAGCATCTTTGCACTGGGGATCATGCCGTACATTTCGGCATCGATCATCATGCAGCTGATGACCGCCGTCAGTCCGCAGCTGGAGCAGTTGAAGAAGGAAGGTGAAGCTGGCCGTCGCAAGATAAGCCAGTACACCCGCTATGGCACCGTTGTCCTGGCTCTGGTCCAAGCTATCGGCATGTCCGTTGGTCTGGCGAGTCAGGGCGTCGCGTTTTCTGGGGACCTGGGTTTCCACTTTGTGGCCGTAACTACCTTCGTGGCAGGTGCGATGTTCATGATGTGGCTGGGCGAGCAGATCACCGAACGCGGTGTCGGCAACGGTATCTCGATGTTGATTTTCGCAGGTATCGTCGCCGGTCTTCCGAGAGCAATAGGGCAGTCTTTCGAGTCTGCACGTCAGGGTGATATCAATATCTTCGCTCTGGTTGCAATCGGTTTGCTGGCGGTAGCGATCATCGGTTTTGTGGTGTTCATTGAGCGTGGTCAGCGTCGTATCGCTGTTCACTACGCCAAGCGTCAGCAGGGCCGCAAGGTCTTCGCTGCGCAGACCAGCCACTTGCCGCTGAAAGTGAACATGGCTGGTGTCATACCGGCCATTTTCGCGAGCAGCATTTTGCTGTTCCCGGCTTCGTTGGGGTCCTGGTTCGGTCAGTCTGAAGGTCTGGGCTGGTTGCAGGACATCTCGCAGTCGATCGCTCCTGGTCAGCCGTTGAATATTCTGCTGTTTAGTGCAGGGATTATTTTCTTCTGCTTCTTCTATACGGCGTTGATGTTCAATCCGAAAGACGTAGCGGAAAACCTGAAGAAGTCCGGTGCCTTTATTCCGGGTATTCGTCCAGGCGAGCAGTCGGCACGCTATATTGATGGCGTTTTGACTCGCTTGACCATGTTCGGTGCTCTATATATGACGGCCGTGTGTCTGCTTCCCCAGTTCCTGGTGGTCGCGGCAAACGTACCGTTCTACCTTGGCGGGACCTCGTTGCTGATCGTGGTCGTGGTTGTGATGGACTTTATGTCGCAAGTGCAATCTCACCTCGTTTCGCACCAGTATGAATCCCTGATGAAGAAAGCCAACCTGAAGGGCTACGGTGGCAGCGGCGGTATGCTGCGCTGAAGCACCCCTAAGGTTCGAGGAGTTGGTGATGAAAGTTCGTGCATCGGTGAAAAAGCTGTGCCGTAACTGCAAGATTATCCGCCGCGAAGGTGTGGTTCGAGTAATTTGCAGCGCGGAACCACGTCATAAGCAGCGCCAAGGCTGATTGTGATTTGTGCTTAAGCCCAGCAGCTAGTGCGCTGCTGGGTTGATTATTTGTTACTACAGCGATATTATCTCGCGCCCTATTTCTTGGCTTCCGGGGCGTAGGTAGCTGTCAATTGGAGTCCCACTGAATGGCCCGTATTGCAGGCGTTAACATTCCAGATAACAAGCATACTGTTATCTCGTTGACCTACATCTATGGTGTTGGTCGCACCACCGCACAGAAAATTTGTGCAACCACCGGCGTAAACCCGGCGGTGAAAATCAAAGATCTGAGCGACGAGCAGATTGAACAGCTGCGTGGCGAAGTGGCGAAGTTCACCACTGAAGGTGACCTGCGTCGCGAAATCAACATGAAAATCAAGCGCTTGATGGACCTGGGCTGCTACCGCGGTCTGCGTCATCGTCGTGGTCTTCCAGTGCGCGGTCAGCGTACCAAGACCAACGCGCGTACTCGCAAAGGTCCGCGTAAGCCGATCCGCAAGTAATCGCACCAGCGCAACGACAGGAATTTAGTCATGGCAAAACCTGCTGCTCGTCCTCGTAAAAAAGTTAAAAAGACAGTGGTTGATGGCATCGCCCACATCCACGCGTCGTTTAACAACACAATCGTCACCATTACCGATCGTCAAGGTAACGCTCTTTCGTGGGCTACCTCCGGCGGTTCGGGTTTCCGTGGTTCGCGCAAGTCCACCCCGTTCGCTGCTCAAGTAGCTGCTGAACGTGCTGGCCAAGCTGCGCTGGAGTACGGTCTGAAGAACCTCGACGTCAATGTCAAGGGTCCAGGCCCAGGTCGTGAATCCGCTGTCCGTGCATTGAACGGCTGTGGCTATAAGATCGCCAGCATCACCGACGTGACGCCAATCCCGCACAACGGGTGCCGTCCGCCGAAGAAGCGCCGCGTGTAATCCAGGAGACTGTAAGAAATGGCTCGTTACATTGGTCCAAAATGCAAACTTGCTCGTCGTGAAGGCACCGATCTCTTTCTGAAGAGCGGCGTTCGCGCTATCGAATCCAAGTGCAACATCGAAGCAGCTCCAGGTATCCACGGCCAACGTCGTGGTCGCCAGTCCGATTACGGTACTCAGCTGCGTGAAAAGCAAAAAGTCCGTCGTATCTACGGCGTTCTCGAGCGTCAGTTCAGCGGCTACTACAAAGAAGCCGCCGGCAAGAAAGGTGCAACAGGCGAGAACCTGCTGCAACTGCTCGAATGCCGTCTGGACAACGTTGTATACCGCATGGGCTTCGGCTCGACGCGTGCCGAATCTCGTCAATTGGTTTCGCACAAGTCGGTCAGCGTAAACGGCAAAACCGTTAACGTTCCTTCTTATCAGGTTCGTGCTGGCGACGTTGTTGCTATCCGCGAAAAAGCTAAGAATCAGCTGCGTATTGTCCAGGCTCTCGATCTGTGTGCCCAACGTGGCCGCGTAGAATGGGTAGAAGTAGACACTGAGAAGAAATCGGGCGTTTTCAAGAACGTTCCAGCTCGCAGTGATCTATCCGCCGACATCAACGAAAGCCTGATTGTCGAGCTCTACTCCAAGTAAGGGCTAGAAAATAGGTGCATCCATGCAGATTTCGGTAAATGAGTTCCTGACACCCCGCCACATTGATGTGCAGGTTGTCAGTCCAACCCGCGCCAAAATCACTCTCGAGCCTCTCGAGCGTGGTTTCGGCCATACCCTGGGCAACGCGCTTCGCCGCATTTTGTTGTCCTCCATGCCCGGCTGTGCAGTAGTCGAGGCCGAGATTGACGGTGTACTCCATGAGTACAGCGCCATCGAAGGTGTACAGGAAGACGTCATTGAAATCCTGTTGAACCTTAAAGGTCTGGCTATCAAGCTGCACGGTCGAGACGAAGTTACGCTGACCTTGTCGAAGAAGGGTTCGGGGGTGGTTACCGCTGCCGATATTCAGCTGGATCATGATGTCGAGATCGTTAACCCCGATCACGTAATCGCTAACCTGGCGTCTAACGGCGTCTTGAACATGAAGCTCACCGTAGCTCGTGGTCGTGGTTATGAGCCGGCAGACTCGCGTCAAAGCGATGAAGACGAAAGCCGCAGCATTGGTCGCTTGCAGCTTGACTCTTCGTTCAGCCCGGTTCGCCGTATCGCATACGTGGTGGAAAACGCCCGTGTCGAACAGCGTACTAACCTGGACAAGCTGGTTATTGATCTGGAAACCAACGGTACTCTGGACCCTGAAGAGGCTATCCGTCGCGCTGCAACCATCCTGCAACAGCAGTTGGCTGCGTTCGTGGACCTCAAAGGCGACAGCGAACCAGTGGTAATCGAACAGGAAGACGAGATCGATCCGATCCTGCTTCGTCCGTTTGACGATTTGGAACTGACCGTGCGTTCGGCCAACTGCCTTAAGGCGGAGAACATCTACTACATCGGCGATCTGATTCAGCGCACCGAAGTAGAGCTGTTGAAGACTCCGAACCTGGGCAAGAAATCCTTGACCGAGATCAAGGACGTTCTGGCTTCTCGTGGTCTCTCCCTCGGCATGCGCCTCGACAACTGGCCGCCGGCAAGTCTTAAGAAGGACGACAAGGCTACGGCCTGATCGTCGTAATCACCGAACGCGAGTTTGGTAAGGAATGAACCATGCGTCATCGTAAAAGTGGACGTCACCTGAGCCGTACCAGCTCTCACCGCAAAGCCATGTTTCAAAACATGGCGGTGTCGCTGTTCGAGCACGAGCTGATCAAAACTACCCTGCCGAAAGCCAAGGAACTGCGCCGCGTTGCCGAGCCGCTGATCACCCTGGCCAAGGAAGACAGCGTTGCTAACCGTCGTCTCGCTTTCGACCGTACTCGTTCGAAAGAAATCGTCGGCAAGCTGTTCAACGATCTGGGCAAGCGCTATGCAACCCGTCAGGGCGGCTATCTGCGCATCCTCAAGTGCGGTTTCCGCGCTGGCGACAACGCGCCAATGGCGTACGTCGAGTTGGTTGATCGTCCTATCGGTGGCTCTGTAGAAGCTGCTGAATAAGACATCAGTTTGAACATGAAACCGGGCCTAGTGCCCGGTTTTTTGTTGCACGCGATTCAGGCAGGCTAAACCAGGGTGCTAATCAGCATACGTTGAATTGTCGGGCTGACTCGAAGTGAGAAACAGAACCGCCCTCATTTGGACGGTTTTTCGCTTCTTAACGGCGTAATTTCGCCACTTTTCGTCGGTTTATTGCGTTTTTCTCAGTGACCTCGCGCGGCGCTTGGTTCAAACTATCGGCTTTGAAGCAGGAGTCTGGTGCGATGCAAGGCCACCCCGAAGTAATCGATTATCTCAACACGTTGCTCACGGGCGAACTGGCAGCTCGTGACCAATATTTCGTTCACTCACGCATGTACGAAGACTGGGGCTTTTCGAAGCTCTACGAGCGTATCAATCATGAGATGGAGGAAGAGGCGCAACACGCTGATGCGCTGATGCGTCGTATCCTTATGCTCGAAGGCACGCCGCGCATGCGCCCGGACGACCTCGACGTCGGCACCACAGTGCCTGAGATGCTCGCCAGCGATCTGCGTCTCGAATACAAGGTACGTGCTGCTCTTTGCAAGGGTATCGAGCTCTGTGAGCTGCACAGCGACTACGTGACCCGTGAAATCCTGCGCGTACAGTTGGCTGATACGGAAGAAGACCATACCTACTGGCTCGAACAGCAGATGGGGCTGATCAAGTCCATCGGTCTGCAGAACTACCTGCAATCGCAGTTCTGATTCAGCCGCTCATAAAAAAGCTCCTGCACTTGCGTGACAGGAGCTTTTTTGTATCCGGGTTCGACTGATGCCGAACCCGTTTTCATCACACGCGTCAGGCTTTGTCTCTGGTCAACAGAGGCTTCAGGTAATGACCGGTGTAGGACTGTTCCATCTCGGCGACCTGTTCAGGTGTGCCCGTCGCAATGATCTGCCCACCTCGCGAACCGCCTTCCGGACCCAGATCCACCAGCCAGTCAGCCGTCTTGATCACATCCAGGTTGTGCTCGATCACCACCACGGTATTGCCGTGGTCGCGTAGGCGATGCAAGACGTCCAGCAACTGCTGAATATCCGCGAAGTGCAGACCGGTAGTCGGCTCATCGAGGATGTACAGCGTCTTGCCAGTGTCGCGCTTGGACAGTTCACGCGACAGCTTGACCCGCTGCGCTTCACCGCCTGACAAGGTCGTCGCCGATTGCCCCAGCTTGATATAGGAAAGTCCTACATCCATCAGGGTTTGCAGCTTGCGCGCCAGTGCCGGAACGGCGTCGAAGAACTCACGCGCTTCCTCGATGGTCATTTCCAGTACTTCGTGGATGTTCTTGCCCTTGTACTTGACCTCAAGCGTTTCACGGTTGTAACGCTTGCTCTTGCACACATCGCAGGGTACGTAGATGTCTGGCAAAAAGTGCATCTCGACCTTGATCAGCCCGTCACCCTGGCACGCCTCGCAGCGGCCGCCTTTGACGTTGAACGAGAACCGCCCCGGACCGTAGCCCCGCGAGCGTGATTCCGGAACCCCGGCGAACAGCTCGCGAATCGGCGTGAACAGCCCTGTATAGGTCGCCGGATTGGAGCGCGGCGTACGACCGATAGGGCTCTGGTCGATGTCCACCACCTTATCCAGGTGCTGCAGGCCATTGATGCTGTCGTGCGTAGCCGCTTCCAGCGTCGTGGCGCCGTTCAGCGCCGTAGCGCTCAGCGGGAACAGCGTGTTGTTGATCAGCGTCGACTTGCCCGATCCGGACACACCCGTCACGCAGGTCAGCAGACCGATCGGGATTTCCAGGTTGACGTTTTGCAGGTTGTTGCCACGCGCGCCCTTGAGGGTCAGTGAGAGCTTTTTGTTACGCGGGGTGCGCTTGGCAGGAACGGCAATCTTCACGCGCCCCGACAGGTATTTGCCGGTCAGCGAGTCGGGATGCGCCATCACCTCGTCCGGCGTACCTTCGGCAACGATATGACCACCATGCACGCCGGCACCCGGGCCAATGTCGACCACGTAGTCGGCCAGACGAATCGCATCTTCATCGTGCTCGACCACAATCACCGTATTGCCAATGTCGCGCAGGTGCTTGAGTGTGCCCAGCAAACGATCGTTGTCGCGCTGGTGCAGACCGATGGACGGCTCATCGAGGATGTACATCACCCCGACCAGGCCCGCACCGATCTGGCTGGCCAGACGAATACGCTGTGCTTCGCCGCCGGACAGGGTGTCCGCGCTACGGTCCAGGGTCAGGTAGTCCAGGCCCACGTTGACCAGAAACTGCAGACGCTCGCGAATTTCCTTGAGGATCTTGTCGGCGATCTCGCCACGTCGTCCGGTCAGCTTGAGTGTTTCGAAGTAATGCGTCGCGTCGCCAATCGGCAGATTGGTGACTGCAGGCAGAGTCTTTTCACCTACCCACACATGGCGCGCTTCACGACGCAGACGAGTGCCTCGGCAGTCAGGGCAGGGCTGCGTGCCCAGGAACTTGGCGAGCTCTTCGCGGACTGTGGCCGATTCGGTTTCCCGATAGCGACGCTCCAGATTCGGCACGATGCCTTCGAACGGGTGCGCGCGCTTGACGATATCGCCGCGGTCATTCAGGTAGCGGAAGTCGACACTCTGCGAGCCACTGCCGTTGAGCAGGATCTTCTGCATGTCGGCCGGGATCTGCTTGAACGGCATTTCCAGGCTGAAGCCATAGTGCTTGGAGAGCGAGCCGAGCATCTGGAAGTAATAGACGTTACGCCTGTCCCAGCCTCGTATCGCGCCTTCGGCAAGCGTCAGTTCGGCATTCACCAGTCGCTTGATATCGAAGAACTGCTTCACGCCCAGGCCGTCACAGGTCGGGCAGGCGCCAGCCGGGTTGTTGAAGGAGAACAGCTTGGGCTCCAGTTCGCTGATCGCATGGCCACAGATCGGGCAGGCGAAGCGGGCGGAGAAAATCACTTCCTCGCCCGGTTCGTCGTCCATCGGCGCAACCAGGGCGATACCGTCGGCCAGCTTCAGGGCGGTCTCAAAGGACTCGGCCAGACGCTGCTGCAGGTCGGCGCGGACCTTGAAACGGTCCACGACCACATCGATCGAGTGCTTCTTCTGCTTGTCCAGCTTCGGCAGCTCATCCAGTTCGCACAGCTTGCCGTTGACTCGCGCCCGGACAAAGCCCTGCGCGCGCAGCTCTTCAAAAACCGAAAGATGCTCACCCTTGCGCTCGCGGATAACCGGCGCAAGCAGCATCAATTTGCTGCCCTCCGGCTGGGTCAGCACCAGGTCGACCATCTGGCTGACCGTCTGGGCTTCCAGCGGGATGTCGTGGTCCGGGCAGCGAGGCTGGCCGACACGCGCATACAAAAGACGCAGGTAATCGTAAATTTCGGTGATCGTACCCACGGTCGAGCGCGGGTTATGTGAAGTAGACTTCTGCTCGATGGAAATCGCCGGCGACAGACCTTCGATCGTGTCGACGTCCGGTTTTTCCATCATCGACAGAAACTGGCGGGCATAGGCCGACAGCGATTCGACATAGCGGCGTTGCCCTTCGGCGTACAGCGTATCGAAAGCCAGCGAAGACTTGCCTGAGCCGGAGAGCCCGGTGATAACGATCAGTTTGTCGCGGGGAAGTGTCAGGTCAATATTTTTCAGGTTGTGGGTTCGTGCCCCACGTATCAGGATCTTGTCCACTGCGGCCTCGCTTGGCGGGCATAAACGACGGAGTATACGGCTCCGAGCCATCACGCGGCAAAGCGTCGCGTATGTGCTGTACAACGATGGGACTGGTAGAATCGCCGCCGGTTCACACGAGGTTATTCCATGCACGATACCCACAGCGAGCGTATGAGTAGCGGCGAGACCCGCGCAGCAGGCGGTCTGGCCCTGGTGTTCGCGTTCCGCATGCTTGGCATGTTCATGGTCTTGCCGGTTCTGGCAACCTACGGCATGGACCTGGCAGGCGCGAGCCCTGCACTGATCGGTCTGGCGATTGGCGCCTACGGCCTGACCCAGGCGGTGTTGCAGATACCGTTCGGGATCATTTCCGACCGTATCGGCCGGCGACCGGTCATTTATTTCGGCCTGATCATCTTTGCGATCGGCAGCGTGGTGGCGGCGAACGCGGATTCGATCTGGGGAATCATTGCCGGACGTATCCTGCAGGGGGCTGGCGCTATTTCCGCGGCGGTCATGGCGCTGCTCTCCGACCTGACCCGCGAACAGCACCGCACCAAGGCCATGGCCATGATCGGCATGACCATCGGTCTGTCGTTCGCCATCGCCATGGTCGTTGGCCCGGTGATCACTGGTATGTTCGGTCTTTCCGGGCTGTTCCTGGCCACCGGCGGCATGGCCTTGCTGGGCGTTCTCATCGTCGCCTACGTGGTGCCCAAGGCCAGCGGGGCGTTAATGCACCGTGAATCCGGCGTCGCCAAGCAGGCGCTGGGGGCGACATTGCGTCATCCGGACCTGCTGCGCCTGGATTTGGGTATCTTCGTGTTGCATGCGATGCTCATGTCCAGCTTCGTGGCTTTGCCGCTGGCGCTGGTCGAAAAAGCCGGTTTGCCCAAGGAACAACACTGGTGGGTCTACCTGACCGCGTTGCTGGTTTCCTTCTTCGCGATGATCCCGTTCATCATCTATGGCGAGAAGAAACGTCAAATGAAGCGCGTTCTGCTGGGCGCCGTCACAGTTTTGATGCTGGCTGAGCTATTCTTCTGGGCATACGGGGACACGTTGCGGGCACTGGTCATCGGGACAGTGGTATTCTTCACCGCGTTCAACCTGCTGGAAGCGTCGTTGCCGTCGCTGATCAGCAAGGTTTCACCGGCCGGCGGAAAAGGCACGGCAATGGGAGTTTATTCCACCAGCCAGTTTCTTGGATCGGCCGCAGGTGGGATACTGGGCGGCTGGTTGTTCCAGCACGGTGGGCTCGATGTGGTGTTCCTGGGTGGTGCAGCCATGGCCGCCGTCTGGCTCGCCTTCGCAGTGACCATGCGAGAACCGCCTTACGTGACCAGCCTACGTCTGC
Organism: Pseudomonas syringae KCTC 12500; assembly: GCF_000507185.2. Lineage (NCBI taxonomy): Bacteria > Pseudomonadati > Pseudomonadota > Gammaproteobacteria > Pseudomonadales > Pseudomonadaceae > Pseudomonas > Pseudomonas syringae. Next base: position 1,671,355 of record NZ_AYTM02000002.1, on the reverse strand, counting down.
CGTTGTCGCCGCAGGCGCAGCGTGAAGCAGGCCTGGCAGAGCGTTTGATGTCCGTAGCAGGCGTGACAGATGCAGTGGTGGTTGCGGAAGAGGCAGCCATCTACATAAAACTCGACACAAAATTATTGGATCGTGCCTCTCTCGAAAAGCTGGTCAATCCAGCGTCAGAAGCGTGCGAAGCCTAGGAGAACGTTATGGCCCGTGGGGTTAACAAAGTCATATTGGTCGGTACATGCGGCCAGGATCCCGAAGTTCGCTACTTGCCTAACGGTAACGCCGTGACCAACCTGAGTCTGGCAACCAGCGAACAGTGGACTGACAAGCAGTCCGGTCAGAAAGTCGAAAAGACCGAATGGCACCGTGTATCGATGTTCGGCAAAGTCGCCGAAATCGCTGGCGAATACCTGCGCAAGGGTTCGCAGGTGTACATCGAAGGCAAGCTGCAGACCCGCGAGTGGGAAAAAGACGGCATCAAGCGCTACACGACTGAAATCGTCGTCGACATGCAGGGCACCATGCAACTGCTGGGCGGCCGTCCACAGGGCGACGCTCAACAAGGTCAGGGCGGCGGAAACTACAACCAGTCCGCACCTCGTCCACAGCAGTCGCGTCCACAACAGTCAGCGCCCCAGCAATCTGCACCTCAGCAGAACTACAACCAGCAGCCGCCACAACAGCGCGACTCGCGCCCAGCGCCGCAACAACAAGCGCCGCAGCCGGCTGCTGATTTCGATAGCTTTGATGATGATATTCCGTTCTAGGATATAGCTGGTACCTGCTGTTCAGGTCCAGAACCGGAGCCCCCGTTTATCGGGGGCTTCGTCGTTTTCAGGCGTCAGAAAGCGCTGAACCACGCTGGCTGTACTGCTGCCGTGAAAGCCGCTGGGCCTCTAAAGCCGCGTATCCTTCTGCATTTGCGCGTTTTCGAAACAATGCTCAACCACCCAACTCGCAGGCTTCACCTCACCCCGCTGCCCGAAAACCAATGCTCGTTGTGCCAACGGCCCGTTGCTGGCCGTGGCGCCGGCAACATGCGGGCTGTCCCAAACGCCCCACGTAATAACGGTAGACACCGAGCGCGTGGCAAGCACCACGTCGAGATACCGCTTATAAGTCGCTGCAACTGATCCATCACGATCTGCGATGGACCCAGTCAAGTGGCTGTCGTCGACGTCAAGTTCCGTGATGTGGATCGACAATCCCATATCACGCACTGCCAGAATAAAGCGAGACAGGCCCGGACCAAATGTGTCGCCTGCACGCAGGTGGGACTGAATGCCAAGGCCGTGTATCGGAATGCCCCGCTGCTTGAGCCCGCGCAGCAGGGCGAGCACGGCAGTGCGTCGGCTTTCGCCGTAATGGGTATCCTTTTCCAGGCCGTAATCGTTGTAGCAGAGCAGGGCGTCCGGGTCGGCCTTGTACGCAGCCTTGAAGGCTATGTCCAGATAGCGAGGCCCGAGCATCTGATACCAGAATGAATTGCGCAGCCCGTCAGGCTGGCCGTCCTCCAGCTGGATGGCTTCGTTGACGACGTCCCATGCGCTGATTAGGCCACGATAATGGCTGGCGACGGTACTGATGTGCGCCGTCAGCACTGCTTCGGCGTTCATCGGGGTGACGGTGTGGTGAACCCAGTCGGGTAAAGAGCGATGCCAGCAGAAGGTGTGCCCGCGCATACGCTGGTCATGCGCTTTGGCAAACGCCGCGATTGCGTCGGCGGGCGCGAAGTTGTAACGCTCTGGTTCGGGGTGGACGGTCTGCCACTTCAAGGCATTTTCTGGCACAACGATGCTGGCCTGTAGGGCGACCAGTTGCCGATAGGCCGCGTCGTCATTCAGCTTTGTCGGATCAACTGCAAAGCCGAACCGTATGCCTTTCTCGGCTGCAGGCTGGCGCAATGCGGTAAAGGTTTCTGCCGCCAGCAGCCTGCTGTTGACGAAGGGCAGGCACGCCAGCAGGCGGACAAACGCAGTCAGAAAACTGCGTCGACTAGCCCGGCGCATCACGCACCAAAAATCCCCATCAACTCCTCACGGCCTACCATCACCGTCATCGAGCCTTGCTTCTGCTCGCCTTCAATCGTGCACAACAACCCCGCCTCCCGGCAGATCACTGCGCCCGCTGCGATGTCCCACAGGCTGGTGAATTTCTCCATGTAGCCGTCTGTCTGCCCCAAAGCGGCGAACGCCAGGCCGATGGTGGCGCACCGATAACCAGCAAGGCCCCAGCCCTGTCGGCGCAGGCTCAGGTGCAGTTTGCCCATCTCTTCGGCATCCCAGCGGGTGTTTTCACCGACGCCAGCGATGCGCAGGTGCTCGGGTGGTTGAGGGCGGACAAAGGGGACGCCGTTGCGCAGCAAGCCATCGCCCGTGCGGGCTGCCAGGGTGTAGCCCAGTGCCGGGTAGGCGACGACGCCGATTTCGGGCTCGCCTGCCGACATGTACGCCACCGCGATTCCCCACAATGGGGTGCCCCGCAGGTAGTTGCCGGTGCCGTCGATGGGGTCGATGACCCAGCCGTCGGTGATGAATTCGCCGCCCATTTCTTCGCCCAGGATTGTATCGTCGGGGAAGTGTTTGCTCAGTTCTGCACGCAGCAGTTGTTCCACTTCAAAGTCGGCGCGGGAGACGAGGTCTTGCGCGCTTTTGGTGGTGATGTCGAGGGTGTGGCGGTCGTTAAAATACGCCATGGCCAGGCCAGTGGCCTTTTCTACGGCTTGCATCGCGACGCTGAGTCGGTTGTTCATTGCAGACAGCCTCCGTTCGGCAGGTTCAACAAGTCCGGGTAATCACTGAGAATCGACTGTGCGCCATGTTCCAGCAGGTAGTGCGCACGCTTCGGGCTGTTGATGGTAGCCACGGCGAATTCGACGCCGCTGCTTTTCAGGCGAACAAGGTGATGGTCATCGAGCATATCGTCAAGTACGTGGAGTATCCGGCAGTCATATTCGGCCAACAGCGCGACCGGGTCGGCAGGCGCCACCACGGAGGCGATAGCCAGTGGTACGTCGTTCCACAAGCGGCGGGCGGCCGTTAGCGAGCGCACCGAAAAGCTGGAGACGAATAACCGATCGTTGTCGGCGGGCCACAGATTTTTGAGGATCGGCATCACCACTTCCGCCGTCTCGACATCGTCGCCAATGGTCGGCTTGAGTTCGACCTGCAAACCCAGGTTCAGGCGCAACGCACAGGCCACGATCTCTTCAAAAGTCGGGACCTGAAGGCCGGCGAATTCAGGCGCGAACCAACTGCCCGCGTCCAGCATGCGGATAGCTTTCAGCTCATGCAGCACGACGGCGCCGCGCCCGTTGGTAGTGCGGTCCAGCAAGTCGTCATGAATCACGACCGGCTGGCCATCACGGGTCAGCTTCACGTCGATTTCGACCCACTCGGCGCCGCATGCGGCAGCTTTTTCCAGGGCCAGCAGAGTGTTTTCCGGCACGTAAGCCTTGGCACCGCGATGGGCAATCAGGGACGAGCGGACGAGGGGAGCAGGTTTGAGCATGGCGGGTCACTTGGTGGTGTGGGAGAAAGTCACGAGCTGGCGTTGGCCGGTCTCGATATCGAACAGCAAGGGCGTGGAGTTGATCGCGAGTCGAACCTGAGTGCCGGGTATCTGATGTTGCCGTCCGGCCAGGCTGACAACGCAGCGCGTTCCAGCCAGTTGGCAATACAGCAGCGTGTGGCTGCCCAGATTTTCCGAAGACTCCACTGTGGCAGTCACGCCCTCCTGGTCGAGCATGAAGGTCTCGGGGCGCAGGCCCATCAGCCATTTGCCGGTCCGGTTGCTGGCAATGCCGAGCTTGATGGGCAAACGCTGCCCATCGGCGAGCAGCAAAATCCTGTCGTCGAGGCAATGCACCGGCAGCAGGTTCATCGGCGGCGTGCCGATGAAGCTGGCGACGAAGGTGCTGGCGGGTTGATCGTAGATCTCGGCCGGCGTGCCGATCTGCTCGACACGGCCTTTGTCGAGAATCACCACGCGCTCGGCGAGGGTCATGGCTTCGGTCTGATCATGGGTGACATACAGGATCGTCGCGCCGGTCTGCCGGTGCAGGCTGCGAATCAACAGACGCATTTCATGACGCAGCGCGCTGTCCAGATTGCACAGCGGCTCATCGAACAGCAGCACCGGCGGTTTGCGGATCAACGCCCGACCGATGGCGACGCGCTGGCGCTGGCCGCCGGAAAGCTCTCCGGGCTTGCGTTGCAGCAGGTCCTCCAGGCCCAGTGACGCGGCGCACTCGCGGATGCGTTGCTCACGCTCCTTGCGTGCAACCCGCGCCAGCTTGAGCGCGTAGCCGATATTGTCGGCCACGCTCATGTGCGGGTAGAGCGCATAGTTCTGAAACACCATGGCGCAGCCGCGTTCCTTGGGCGGCAGGCGCGTAACGTCGCGGCCGCCCATTAGAATCTGCCCTTGGCTTGCCTCTTCCAGCCCGGCCACCATGCGCAGCAACGTGGACTTGCCACACCCGGACGGACCGAGGATGACGTTGAGTTCGCCCGCCTTGAAAACCAGATCGAGCCCGTGAAGGATGGGTTCTGCGCCATAGGTTTTGTGCAGGCCCTTGAGGACAATATCCGGCGCGCAGGTAATAGGGGTGAGCGCGTTCATTTACCGACTCCAATCAGGCCTTTGACAAACCATCGCTGCATGAGCGCAATGACGAGGATGGGCGGCAGCATGCTGACCACAGCAGCGGCCATCAGCAGGTTCCACTCGGGGACCTGGGTTGCATCGGTTGGCAGAAAACTGGCCACGCCCAGCACCAGCGTGCGCATGTCCTCGCGATTGGTTGCGACCAGCGGCCACAGGTAGTCCTTCCAGGCGCCGATGAACACCAGCGTGCCGAGCGCTGCAAAGTTGGTCTTCGACAGTGGTAGCAGGATGTCGATGAAGAACCGCCAGGGCCCGGCACCGTCCATGCGTGCGGCCTCGACCAGTTCAGCGGGCAGCGTCTGGTAGAACTGCCGGAACAGGAAGGTGCCGGTGGCCGAAGCAATCAGCGGCAGGGCGAGGCCGGGGTAACTGTCCAGCAAATTGATGGTCGGCAGCGGCAGCCATTGAATGCCCAGCCAGTGCAACAGGCTGCGTACGGGGGCGAGCAGATCGCTGGCCACCGAATACGTGGGGATGATCCTTACTTCCAGCGGCAGCAGCAGCGCCCCCAGCACAGCGAAGAAAATCACCGAACTGTAGCGGCTGCGAAAGTACACCACGGCAAAGGCCGTCAGCGCCGAGAGCGTCAGCTTGCCGATCACCACCAGCGTGGCGACCAGCAGGCTGTTGCCCAGCAGGCGCAGCAGATCGAGACGCCGGGTGACCTGCTGCAGATTCTCAAGCAGTTGGTCGCCGGGTATCACTGCAAGGCCGTGTGCGAACAGTTGTGGATTGCTGACGGTCGCCGAGCAGACCGCCATGTACAGCGGGCCCAGCGCGAACACCAGCCCCAGGATCAGCAACAGGTAAGCGCCTGCGTTGAACAGCCGGTTATGCTCGATCATGCTTTCACCCCGCGGCGCTGGAAGCGCGACAGGAGTTTGAATTGAGCGACGCTCAGCGCCACCACCGCCAGCAGCATGAGCACTGACAGGGTCGATGAGCCGGCCAGATCCAGGCCCATGAAACCGTCGGTGTAAATCTTGTAGGCCAGCACATTGGTGGTGTCGCCAGGTCCGCCTTGGGTGAGGGTGTCGACCAGTCCGAAACTGTTCGACAGGCTTTCCAGCAGGTCGATGACAAACACGAACAGCAGATAGGGCGCGATCAGGGGCAGTTGTATGTCGAGCATGCGCCGCAAGGGACCGGCTCCATCCAGTGCAGCAGCGGCGAGGTAGTCGTCGGGCACCGATTTCAGGCTGGCGACCAGCATCACGAAGTTGAACGGCACCAGGCACCAGGCATACGCCACGATCAGCAACAGCATGCTCTGTATCGGGCTGGAGTAGGGCGCCCAGGTGCCGGGTGCAATCGCGTTGAGCCAGGCGAAGATGCCCATCACCGGATTGGCCAGCACATGAAAGACGATACCGATGGTTGCGCCCGATACCGCGTAGGGCCAGATCAGCAGGTTGCGAAACACGGCGTTGCCGCGCAGTTTCAGTTCCAGGCACAGTGCGAGCACCAGCGCGATGACGATCGAAAGCACGACGCTCGATAAGCTGAACACCAGCGTCGAGCCCAGCGACGCCAGCACGCCGGGGTCTTTCAGTACACGCCAATAGTTGCTCAGGCCAACGAAGATTTCATTACCGCCGAAGGGCGGCACCAGATGAAACGACCACCAGATGGCCTGGACCGCAGGCCAATAGAAGAACAGGCCGAGCGCCAGCAGTTGCGGCAGGGCGAACAGCAGCGCCAGACGTGGCTGAGGGAAATGTGCACGCGGTTTCATGGCGTTGCCTCGTTTGACTCATTGCTGGCCTGGGCCTGGTGCATCTGCTGAAACAGACCCAACAGCTCGTTGGCGCGCAGCGTCGTCTGGCGCAGGGCCAGATCGATGCTCTGGCGACCCGCGAGCGCATTCTCCATTTCCTGTGACCAGATCAGACGCATCAGCGTGATAAAACCGCAGCGCAAAGGCGCGGAGGGCTGACCGTCGATATCGTTGAGCACTGTCAGTCCGACCGTGATCGCCGATGGCTCGCTGGCAGCAGATTGCAAACGTGCAGCGCCAGCCTGAGTGACGGGCAGATAGCCTGTCCGTGCGCTGAACATCAACTGGTTGTCCGGTTGCAGCACGAACGCCAGGAATTCCGAGACCAGCCGATAATCCCTCACGGAATGCCCGCGCATCACCCACAGCGAGGAACCTCCGGGGACGTTGGCGCTTCGCTGGGTACCCGCGTAAATTGGCAGTGCCGTGACCTGGATATCGGATCTGAGCGTGCTGTGCACAACATTCCACGCCCCGGTGGAGTCGATCAGCATGGCGCAGTCGTCGGAGGCAAACGCCAGTGCCTGCTGGCCGCTGCGGGTTGAGTCCTCATGGACCACCAGACCTTCACGAGTCCATTGCGCGAGGTCTTTCATAAGGCGTAGATGGGCGCCTTTGTCGAACTGGTAGCGGTCACTGCCTGCGGAGCGAATCGCAACGTCAGTGCCTTGCGCTGCGCTGGCCTGCTCCAGCCAGATCCAGGGTGCAAACGCGCTGACGACCGGGCATTTCTGGCCGCTTTTCTTCAGGGCTCGCAAGGCATCCGCAAACGCTTCCCACGTGGCGGGTGGCGCACTGATCCCGGCAGCAGCCAACGCATTTCTGTGCGTGTAGAGCACGGCTGTGGACGCCGCAAAAGGCTGCGCCGCGAGCGTGCCGTGATCGTCGGCGTAGTAGCGCCGCAAGGCTGGCAGAAAGGTGTCGTCGGGATAGGCCCTGTGATGATCGGCCATGATCGCCTCGACAGGTCGGGTGGCACCGCCCAAGAGCATGTCAGGCGTGGCGACGTCGTAAATCTCCACCAGTGCCGGGCCTATGCCCGCCCGGTAAGCAGCAACGGTTTTCTGCAGCGTCTGCTCATAGCTGCCCTGGGAAACACAGTGCAGGCGATCACTTTCATCACGTTGTGCATTGAAGCTTCTGCACAGATCCGCGATGGCGCTCCCGGCCGCGCCACTGTGGCTGTACCAGAACTCGGCCGGTGCAGCGAAGGCGTGTGTCGCGAGCGGCAGCAGGGCCAGCGCGGAAAGCATCTTACGGATGGAAGGCATGAGGACACTCACAAGAACTCAATGCCATTTAATACAGGTTGTGTGTAGTATTTGTGACCTACGTGACTTTTATTAAATTTTCATGATGGAAGCGTGCAATGGATGGTGGGCGATACACTGCTTCACACGCCGACTGTTTTAATCCTCCTACGATTTGAAGATTCCATGCCTCTCGACCTCGACACGCCACTTCATTCGCATCAACCGTTGAGCCTCAATGAACGCAAGTTGCTGGACATCCTTCGTCGTCGAGGCGCGATCACCCGTGCCACGGTTTCAACCGAGATGGACCTGGCTCAGCAGTCGGTGCACCGGCTCATCGAAGAACTGATCAGCCGTGGCCTGCTGCGCAGTGGCGAGCGCGTCAAAAACGGTCGCGGCCAACCCAGCCCGCGCATCGAACTGGTCAACGAAGCGGTGTATGCCATTGGTGTATCGATCAACACCGACTCGGCAGTAGTCTGCGTCGCCGATCTGGGCTGCAATGTGCTGGAACAAGTCACCCTGCGCACGCCGCCGTTAAGCCGCAACAGCACCCTGGATTCGCTGGAAAAGACCATCGAGCGCATGCTTCAGCGCAACGGTATCGAAGCGCAACGCGTCGTCGGCATGGGCTTCGCGATTGCCGGCTTTTTTCTTGAAAACCGCCAGATCAATGCGCCTGAACCGCTGCGCGACTGGTCATTGATGGACCTGCAACCGGTGCTGGAAGAACGTTTCGGCATGCCGGTCTGGCTGGAAAACAACGCCACCACCGCGGCCATCGGCGAAAGCCTGGTGGGCGTGGGTGCCTGGGCCAGCAACTTCATCTACCTGTCGTTCAACTTCGGTTTCGGCGCCGGCGTCGTCATCAACGGCAAACCGTATTTCGGCAGCCACGGCAACGCAGGCGAGATCACCCTCTACAACGACGAAGAATCGATAAACCGCCCGGCTTTGCGTTACTTGCTCGAAGACCTGCATCAGAGCGGCATGCAGGTCGACTCGATCGAAGACCTGCGCCTGCGCTTCGACCCCGGCTGGCCCGGTGTGAATACCTGGCTGACACGCGTCAAGCCCACACTGGATCGCCTGATCAACGCACTGGCCGGGTTGTTCGATCCGCAGGCCGTGGTGTTTGGCGGGCAATTGCCGCCTGAATTGGGAAAACGCCTGATCGCCGCGACGACCTTCTGGGGCACCCATCGCTACAACTCTCCACCGCCTCGGCCGCAGTTATTGCTGAGCGAGACGAATGGGGATGCGGCGGCGCTGGGGGCGGCGCTGGTGCCGTTAAAGGAGCGGTTTTTTGTTTGATTCGTTGGGCGTTGGGTGGACAGGCACTGGCGGTTTTGGGGGGAATGTTGACTGTTGTTGGGCCAAAGCTGTTGTTTCAAGGGTTGTCGTAGTGCTGTATCTCAGTCGCAGACCGGTCGATACGTTTTTCCATGTCGGCAACAAACCCGTTCAATGGCATCAACTCCTCTCCCGCATACCCCGGGTACTGCGCCTGATACGGCGGTTCACTGGACAAATTGCGTAACTGGTCCAGGCTCTGCGCCACATAGGCAACGCTGACAAACTGCGCGCCTGTGCGGTCGTTCACCCAGCGTTCAAACACAATAGTGCCGCCTGGTGCTGCGTCATTCTCGGGGTATTCGGCAATTTTCCAGTCAAAGCCCAGCAGCGTTCGCAACTGCGCGATGTTGCTGTCGTGGCCTACGTACGCCAACCATTTGCTACCCGGCGGGCTGCCCACGGATGTTGGTTGCAGAGCCAGGAGGATTTGTCCGAGCAATTGCGAAGCACCCCGCTGGGCGATGTAAGGTACGTGATTGCTCAGCGCGTATTTGCCCGAACGCAAGGCCATCAAGCGCGATACGTCTGCGGCAGTGCGCCCTTCGCCAAACGCCACCTGGTCCAGTGGCAAGCCTTCGGCGTATTGCATGCGGAAGGTTTCGCTCATGGCCGCGCCCACACTCAACGGACCGCTGAGCTTGGTGACGCCTTCCTTCTCTTTCAGCGTCCAGGGTTGCTTGCTCAAGGCACAGGTCTTTTTCCCGCAGGTCGTCGGCACGCCCACCAATTGCTGCATGGCCAGCAGCGGCGCGGCAAAGCGCTCGCGAGCTGCGTCAACGCTGCCACCCATGGCTGCCAGCATTGCCGCCCGGGTGCGCGCCGGGTCCAGCGGTGCCAGGCCATTTTCGCCGCCGTGGAACAGCCGGTCTTCACTCTCACGCACATGGTGTATCGCTACGTTGCAGCCCGGGAACATCCCCTTTACCAACGCCGCACTGGTGGCCTGGGTGCGCGCTACCGGGCTGGACCACACGTAGGCATCCCCCGCCTGCGGGCACTGTCCCGCCTTGAACAGGCCGAGCGAATCCAGCATGCGGCGTTGCCATTGGCCCAGCAGCACGGTGGCGGCGCGGCCATGGTCGGTCAACTGACCGTCGCGGACACCAAACGCTGGCCAGGTCTTGGCCGACCAGCGTTGCAACTCGGCGGTATTGGTAGCCGGACGGATACCGTGGCGCATCACCAGTACCACCTTGTCCAGGCGCAGGCCGGTGGTGTCCAGAGGCGCGGCCACTGATGGAAGCACCAAGCACACGCCCAGCGCCAACCCCGCATACTTCAACAAAGTCGATTTCATCATCACGGGCCTAGAAGTCATAACGGGTATTGAGGCTTAAAGTACGTGGCGAACCCGGTTGCAGGTAGTTTTCCTGGTAGTAGGTCCAGTACTTTTTGTTGGCCAGGTTGGTGACGTTGGCACCCAGAGTCAGCGCATGGCCATCGCCCAGACGCAGACGATAGCCGCCCCCGGCATCGAACAGGCTGTAGGCCGGGAGGGTATGCACGTTGCCTGAATCCACCGCCATTTCGCCGATACGCTGGGCACCGGTGTGCAGGAACATCCTGGGCACCATGGGCACACGATACGTAACCTGAGTTGCGGCCTGATAGTGCGCCGCACCGGCTGCGCGGTTTCCGTCCACACCGTCCCCCGCATCGTGGTAGGCCGAGTCCAGTGACATGACGCTACCTTCCACTGTCAGGTCCGGCGTGGCATCGACGCTGGCGTTCAGCTCCAGGCCCTGATAGCGGATGGTGCCGCTTTGCACGTAGACATTGGCGTCGTTGGTGTACTCGGCGCCACGGTCGATGCGAAACGCTGCGGCGGTGGCGCTCCAGTTACGCTGCTGGGCTTTCACGCCCACCTCGTATTGCTTGCTGAGCAGCGGGCTCAGGGTCTGGTCGGAGTTGACTGCGCTGCTGGGTGCGGTACCGCCGCTTTCCAGAGATTCGACGTAACTGGCATACAGCGTCACGTCCTTGGTCGGCTTGTACATCAAGGCAACGGTTGGGGTTGCCGGCCGGGCCTTGTATGGCGTCACAGCGGAGGTGGCGGAGCCGCGGGTTTGCTCACGATAATTTTCGTTGCGCAGGCCCGCCAGCAACGACCAGTTTTCGCCCAGGCCAATGGTATCGCTGGCGAACACTGCGCTTTCCTTGACGTTGTCGTCGCCGTAGGTACCGCCGCTGTAGTCGATGTTGTAGACCGAGAAGATCGTCGGGTTGTACAGGTTGCCCTTGCCCACGGTGGTCTTCGGGGTGACCACGGATTTGTCCGAGTTCAGTTGGGAGTAGCTGGCGCCCAGTACCACGTCGTGAGTGAACCATCCCGTGGTGAATTTGCCTTCCAGGGTGCCCATGGTGTCGTTGTAGTCGTAGGCGTGGTACTCGGACGTAACCTTGTCGGTGTACGCGCCGGCGTCGCTGGAAATCTGGTATTGGTCTTTCACATAACGGCGTGTCGAATCGGAGTAGCGGTAGGCCAGCTTACCGGTCCAGTCGGGAGAAAACTTGTAGGTAGCGCTCACGGTCGACAGGCTGTAGTCGACATCGGTGTAGGAGCCATTGCTGTACAGGCGCTTGCTACCGTCAATAGGGCTGGGCAAGGCGTTCTTGGTGTTGACGATGATGTCGGTGCCACCGCTGGTATTGCGCTTCTGGTACAGAGTGTCCAAGTCAACGCTCAAGTCATCACTGAGCTGCGCGTTCAGGGCCACGCCGACTGCCGTACGGTTGACCTTGGCGTCACCCGAAGCGGCATCGCCTTCCTCGTGCACCACGTTGACCCGGTAGCCGAAACGCGGGTCATCCAGACGCCCTCCGGCATCCAGATGTTCCTTATAGACGTTATCGGACTGGTAGCCGGCATCAACGCTGAGGGTGGTCTTGTCGGTAGGCCGCTTGGTCACGTAGTTGACGATGCCGCCCGGGCTGCCGAAGCCATACATGAAGCCCGACAGGCCTTTAAGCACATCGACCCGCTCGAACATCTCAAGAGGCATTTCCACACCGCGGTTGATGTTGGCCATGCCGTCGACTTTGTAGCCGTTCAGGTCATCCAGGGGCAGGCCGCGAACGGCCAGTGTGGCGGGGTGGGTGCCATAGCTCGAACTGATGGAGGTGACGGAGGCGTCGTACTTGACGGCCTCAGACAGGATGCCCGCCTGACGGGCCTGGATTTCGTCGCTGCCTACGCTCTTGAACGAAAACGGTGTGTCGATCACCGCATGGCTGCCCAAGGCGCCGCTGTTGGTCTGCTGGTGCAGCGCCGGCTTGCGCTTGGTGGCCTTTACAGTGACTTGAGGCAGCGTGGCCAATGTACTGTCGTCGATGGCCGGTGGTACATCGGCAGCAAATGATGGCAAGGCCAGGGAAAACGCTGCGAAACCGAGACCTGCACGCACATACAACGAGGATTTGCGAAACATGACAGCACCTTCGAAAACGGCCGTTCACGGCCTGGTTGATTTCTGTCGCGCGCACTTCGCCGTGGCCGGCTGTAACAGCCGACCGAGGAAGGGGGGTGAAGGCGGCGCGGTTGTTAAGGCGTAACGGCCTTGGTCACGAAGCCGATCTTTTCCAGGCCACCGGACTGCGCCGCGGTCATTACCTGCACCACCTTTTCATACGGGGTGTTGCGTTCGGCACGCAGGTGCAACTCCGGTACCGGCTGACGCGCGGCGGCCTCAGCGATCAGTGCCGGCAAGTCACTGTCGCTGATGTCGCGGTCGTCCCAATGCAGGTGGCCTTCGTTGTCCAGCGCCAGATCCACGGAGGGCGGCGGTTTGTTGTCCTGCTGCGCGGCGGCCTTGGGCAGGTCAATCTTCACCGAGTGCTGGATGGCCGGCACGGTGATGATGAAGATCACCAACAGCACCAGCATCACATCCACCAGTGGCGTGGTGTTGATCTCGGGGTTAAAGCCGTCCTCTTCCTGTTCATCCCCGCCCAGCAATCCACTGGCCATCAGACGATCTCCGCCTGGGCGTTGAACGTGCTGCGCGCAGGCTGCCCGCCGCGCGGGGTCGCACGGGCGCCGATCACCAGCAGGTCGTGCAGTTCGAAGGCAAACTTGCCCAGTTCAGCGAGGGTCTGCTTGTTACTGCGCACCAGCAGGTTGTAGCCCAGGGTGGCCGGAATGGCCACGGCCAGTCCCAGAGCGGTCATGATCAGCGTTTCGCCGACGGGGCCTGCAACCTTGTCGATGCTCGCGTCGCCGGTCAGGCCGATCTTCATCAAGGCGTGATAGATGCCCCACACGGTGCCGAGCAAACCGACAAAGGGGGCGCTGGAACCCACTGTGGCCAAAATCGCCATGCCGCCTTGCAACTGTCCGCCCACGGTCAGCGTGGCTTGGCGCAAGGCGCGGTTCAGCCATTCGCTGAAGGCCGGCGGGTGCATGTCGCCATCCAGCGCATCACGGTGCTGGCGTGCGGCGCTGACGCTGGCCTGAGTGAGTTCGGCGTAGGCACTGTGATGACCCAATTGTTGCACGCCATCCTTGAGCGTCGGTGCGCTCCAGAACGCCTCCAGCAACTTAGGTGAACGCAGGCGATGCAGTGCCAGGCGCACCAGCTTGTCGACCATCACGTACCAGGACGCAATCGACATCACCAACAGCGTCAAGGCCACGCCACGGGTGACAAAGTCGGCCTGTTGCCACAAAACATTCAAACCCAGTGTTCCGGTGTCCATGTGTATTTCCTTTCTTTGAGGTGAGCGCTGCCCTGACCGGGAGGCCCGTCGATAAAAGATGGTGGGTTACGCCTGCGTGATTGCTAACTGTCGAGCTGGAATCGCAGCGGCACGATCACATATACCGACACCGCATGCCCTTCCTCCAAATGAGGCTTGAACAGTGCGCCGCGCACAGCCGTCCTGCCCGCCTCGTCGAGGTTGCCAAAGCCCGAGGAGCGTACGATGTCCACCGCGCCGGGCTTGCCGTGCTCGTCCACCAGCACCCGCAGGATCACGGTGCCCTCGTGGCCCTCTTCACGTGCACTGTCGGGATATTCGGGTTGTGGTTCATGCACGTATTCGACGCCCCGGGTGAGGGTCTTGGGCTGAGGCGGTGGTACGGGAATTTGCGTGACTACCGGTGCGGCGGCCGCGGTGCTGATGGTCGCGGGGGCAGACGTTGCGGCGGCCACGACGGGGTGTTGCATCACCTGCGGTTTGGCCACGGGCTTGGGCCGGGCCACCGGCTTAACGGCCACAGGCGCTGGTGCCGGTGCGACAGGGGCAACGGTAGGCGGTGGCGTGGGCGCGGCACTTGCAGCTGGCGCCGGAGTCGGTTCATTGATGACCGAGGCGTAAATAGTACGAATCACCTGTGGTGCAAGCGCAGGGGGCGATGACCTGGTCACCATGCTCAATACCAAAACATGCACCGCCACGACCAGCGTTACCGCGCATCCCCGGCGCAGCAATCGCGAGGCGCTGCCGGCAGGCAATGGCTGAAGGTGCAGCAGGGGTGTCAGCGTTGCATCCACGATTGATTTCCTCCAGGCCGGTAGGCCGGGTACATCGGGCGCATTCCCTGCGAAAGTTGGGTCCGAGGCCGGTAGAGGAACCTCGTAACAGGTGTCGGAGGAATATAGGAGTGACGAGTGACAGATGCGTGACAGAGAAAAATTATCAAGTAAGCAGTTTGTGACAATTGCATGGGCGCCAACAGGCGTGGCCTTACAAGCGGTCTTTACGGGATTCAGAGGCGGTTATCCGGCGAACCATAAGGCCTACGGCTAAAGGACTTTGATGCCGTCAGCCCCCTGTCGCAAGAGTTGCATCAGTTGGCCAGCAACGATGGCTTCAACGGCACCTTCAGTCGCGTCCACCTCAAAAGCAGCGCAGCAAGCCGATGCGCCGCCATCGCCGATGCGATAGACAGCTATGACGCTGCCCGGCCCGCAGCCTGTGTGCCCAGCTAGAGAATGCCCACCGTCAATCGAACCTTGCATCAAGCCGAGGCCATAGCCCGGCGTGATCCATGGGCGCCCTGGAATCGGGCCGCCTAGTGTTCGTGCTGTCTGCATTTCCTGAAGCAAGCCTGCGCAGAGGAGCTCTGCACTGAGAAGTCGGTCCAGAAATAGCGCTGCTTGCGAAATCGGCCCGATCAACAAGCCGTGGTAAACCCAGGCGGGGTCATAATTCGAGGTACTTCCCAGATGGGTCGCTTGTAAGTCTGCTCGCGTTTTAGCAAAGCGAACGTTCGAGATGCCCAGAGGGGCAAGCGCACGTTGAATCACTGCATCATCAAGCGTCATATCGGTCAGCCGTTCAATTAGCCTGCCGATGAATAAGTAACCGACGTTCGAGTAACGCCATCCGGTTCCGGGGCTGTATCGAAGTCGAGTACCGTCAAGACATCGCATCATTTCATCTGCCGGCCAGGCGGGCTCACCTTTAGCAACGGCGGTGTGATACTGCGCAAGCTCTCCGTAGTCAGCCAGTCCTGCTTCATGCCGCAGTAGCTGGCGCAAAGTGAAAGGCTGATCAGGAATGGGGTCGTCCAACCCGATCAGTCCATCCTGTACCAACGAGAGGGCTGTCGCAGCCAGGACCGTTTTCGTAAAGCTCCACCAGGGGGCCATCAGCTCCAATCGGTCTGGCGTTTGTGGCTGACCATTTGACACGAGTGAAATGAGCATTGGCTTCCCTGGAATGTTGAGCGGATCTACAGCCCGACAAGATATCTCAATTGCTCTGCTGCGCCGGGATCAAGTCAGCCGTTTGTGCTGTGCTGAAAGACTGTTTTTGACATAAAGCGGTCTGTGGCGGCGGCAGGCAGGTGTGGGGGCTGGCCATTAACATTTATTCATGCGGTCGGTGCTTAAGATTCAAGCGCCTCGGCCGATTATATTAGATGGCTGAGCTTAAGTTGGCGCTCGTCACCGTTGGCTAAGAAGTTATTATACCTGTGGAGTAAACAAGTGAAGTTACGCCTGAGCTGCAAAGCTATCATGATCGCCCTGTCTTTGGTCGTGTCGAATGTGGCGGCTTCTGAAGAGCTTAAGGTGTACAATTTTTCGCCTGTCAATCAGTACAATATTAATCTTTCGGCCAGTTTTTGGAATCCAATTATTAAGTATGTGTCTGAAAAAAGCGGCGTGAATCTCACGCTGAAGTTAGGGCGAACTTCCTCTGATACAACCAGTTATGTGCTCGCGCAAGAAGTTGATTTCGCGTTCACCAACCATCTTTTTAGCCCCGAGCGCGACAAAATGGGCTGGAAGGTGTTTGGTCGCCGTGACGCGCCTGCCCTCGAAGGACAAATCGTGGTGCCTGCCGACTCGCCGATTCATAGCCTTTCGGAACTAGAAGGCAAGGAAGTGGTTTATCCAGGGCCCGAAGCGTTCATTGCTTATAAAGTGACAAGTTCGGAATTGGTCAAGAAAAAGATCAATACGTCTACTGTGTTCGCAGGAAACATGGACGGTGCTTTCAGCCAACTCCTTAGCGGCAAGGCCCAAGCGATGGGGGCCAACTCACAGCTTGTAAGCGGCTACACGGAGAGAGAAGGGAAGTCGTTCCGCGTCCTGTGGAGTTCGGCCTCGTTCAACGATTTGGCCCTCATGGCATCCCCTCGGGTTTCCAAAAAAGAACGTGATGCGGTCGCCAACGCATTTTTTAATATGCAAAACGATCCCGACGGTAGCAGGGTTCTTCGTGAGGCGACCGAGCTGGTGCATGCACCGACACCGATTACCTTCATTCCTGCGACGGAAGCGGATTACGCGTCCTATCGTGATTTTTATAATAGTTTGCCAGCAAACCTCAAGTAAATAATTTCAACGTTAGCTGGAGAGGCTGTTAATGAATTTCTTTAAAAGCCTGCTGCCCAAATCACTGACATCGCGAATACTGGCGATGTTATGCATTCTGATACTGACTTTTTTGACGACGGGCCTGGGCCTGTTTTATAAAAACCAGCTGCTTCAGCATATTGAAGAGATACAAGACACCGCTAATATGCTGATCGAGGTAGCCGCGCAAGCGGTCGAGGAGAGTGTCGTCATCGGCGATTACGACACCATCAAAAGAACCCTCGAAAAAACCCTGGCTCGCTCGCCGTTCAAGTCGGCCATGTTTATTGACCTGTCGGGTGGCGTCATTCGCCTTGAGGCCGCCAGTGCGCCGCTTGGAAGAGCGCCTGCATGGATAGAGTCTGAAGTCGCTGCGCGATTATTCGACGTCAATCGTCCGATCACTGTTGGCGGGAAAGATTATGGTGTGATGCGTCTGTCTTTCAATGCCGAGAGAATTGCTGCCGCACTCTACAGTCTTGTGATTCAGGCGACACTCTTCGCTGGGTTCTTTTTGCTGATCAGTTTGACGTTGATGGGATTCATGATCAAGCGTTCGCTTGCCCACTTGGGCAAGCTTTACTCTTATGAGGCAGAAATCGCTTCAGGCGCAGTGGCAGCAGAAGCCATGTTAGTCGCTGATGCTCCCATGGAAATACAGGAGGCGATAAAAGCGGTAAACCGTACTGCTGCGAGTATGCGCAATCACTTTGGGCTGCGTATCGAATCGTTGATGAATACCTTGGTGCAGCATAAAAATGCCCTGGATGAGGTGTCGATCGTTTGCGAAGTGTCGGCCTCCGGACGTATCACCTACGTTAACGAACGATTCGTCACAAGCTCACAGCACTCGCGAGCCGAGCTTTTAGAGTTGACGATCGATGAAGTCTGGACCGGCATGTCTTCGGCCAATGAGCCGTGGCAATGGGCACCTGAAAATGAGGTGTGGAACGGTGAGGTCAGGCTTGCTGGTCGTACCGGCAAGGTTGCATGGCATCGACGCACTGTCATACCTATTCTCGATGACCTGGGCGGCGTTGAAAAATATATCTGCATCGATATCGATATCACAGATCGAAAAGAGTTTGAGGTAGCGATTCTGGATAACGCCAGAAGGCAGAACCTTATCGCCTTGTTTGGCCAGCAGGCATTGACAGAGGAAAACGTCAGTGCTCTGGGTGAGCTGGCGGCACTGACTGCGGCGCAAGGATTGAACCTGAGCAAGGCCGCTTTACGGGTCGTTGATCGAGTGAACCATGAGGTCATCGTCACCGCGGAGGTTGGCTTCGCCGGCGTTGAAATCCGCAGTGGTTATCATAATGATTTTTTGAACAGTACTGCTTCTTCTGCCGGGTTTGTCATTAATTCTGATTCGCCTGATAGCCGTTACACGCTGCTTCCTTGTGAGACAGTAGCGGCGTGCAGTATTAGAAGTGGCCTGGAGGTTGATATCTCTTGCAGAGAAGTCTTCAAGGGCGTTCTTGGGGTGTATGCCAGCAGGGATTACCGCTTTACGCGTGAAGATGTCAGCTACCTTCAAACACTTGCCAACCTCTTGGCAGCCGCGCTTGAACGGTATGATGCAAAGAACAAGCTGACCTACCTGGCCGAAAATGATTCGCTCACCCGTCTGCCTAATCGCTGGTTTCTCAGCAATTATCTGCGCGAGATAATCAGTCGGACCACGTCAGCGCCAGATGCAGTAAGCGTCATATTCATAGATTTGGACCGGTTCAAAGCCGTGAATGACACCATGGGGCATTCAGTAGGCGATCAATTGCTTATCCAGGCGGGTCGACGCTTGAGAGACTGCATTGATGAGAACAGTGTGGTTGCGCGGCTGGGAGGCGATGAGTTTTCGATCGTCGTCACCCACAAGGTCTATTCCGAGAGCCTCATCAAATCGCTGGCGACCCAGGTTGTTGATGCGTTGGGTAAACCGTTCAACCTGGGCGGCCAGGATATATTCGTTTCAGCGAGTGTGGGCATCGCTAATTATCCGTTTGACGGGCGTGACACGGGCGTTATCTTGAAGAATGCGGACACCGCCATGTACCATGCGAAGAAAAGCGGCCGTAATAATTTCAAGTTTTACGACGCCCGGATGAACGAAAGTTTAACCCGGCGCTTGCAAACTGAAACGCTACTGCGGGGTGCACTTGAGCGCGATGAGTTTATTCTGCACTTTCAGCCCAAGGTCAGCCTCGTCGATGGCAGGATAAGTGGTCTGGAGGCTTTATTGCGCTGGAATCACCCGGAGCAAGGTATGATTTCTCCGGCCGATTTTATCCCTATTCTGGAGGACACGGGCCTGATCATTCCTGTCGGCGTGTGGGTTATCCGCAAAGTCTGTGAAACCCTAAAGAGCTGGGAAAAGAATAATATAAGGCTGGTGCCGATCGCCATCAATCTGTCCGTCAGGCAGCTTCAGGTGAAAGGCCTGGCCGAGACCGTCAAGCATATCGTTGAAGCATACGGTATCAACCCCGCTCTTTTAGAGTTCGAACTGACCGAGTCGATGCTGATGATCGATCCCGAGTCGGCAGTTGAAATACTCCGAGATATAAAGTCGTATGGTATAAGCCTTTCGGTCGATGATTTCGGAACGGGCTATTCCAGTTTGGCTTACTTGAAGCGATTCCCTCTTGATGCCCTCAAAATCGACAGGGCGTTTATCAAAGATATCACCAGCAATCATGAGGACGCCGCGATCACCCGGGCGGTAATCGTATTGGCGCACGAATTGGGTCTTAACGTCATCGCAGAAGGCGTCGAAACAGTCGATCAGTTAGAGCTGCTCGTGACGTATGGCTGCGATCAAATGCAGGGTTATCTTTTTAGTAAGCCTGTCATCAGTGAAGAGTGCGCTGCGATGATTAAATCGTCACGCAGTCTGGATATAAGCTTTTCTGAAAGTGGTGTGGCATAACATCGTATTGATCGTGTCTGCGAGAGCGGTCATGGCAGGCCGCTGTACGCAGCGGCTGCTTTTGGCCGAAAGCACGTATTGGCAGGTAGCTGCGTTTGATCAACGATACGCATCAGACGAAACATTTCCGACCCACTGCTACCTGAGTCGAAACGAAGCAGTCTTCACAAAAAATCACCCACTCGTTCATGGTATGCACAGCCAGCTATAATTTTTTCCTCGAAAAGCGTGTAAATTATAATTTTCTCGTGACTCGTATAGGAAATTCTCCATGCAGCAACCCATTGAGCGAGCCGGGTATAGCTGGCTGATCAATGCACTGGATCTTCGCTGCGTGGCGCTTGATCATGAGTGTGTCATTGGCTCGCGGCCTGCGCTCTCACTGCCCACTGGTGGCGTGAAGATAGAGGTCTTCACCAAGGGCTATGCCAGAGAGCATCGCCCCGTTGACCAGATGCTTTTTGCGCTCTCATACGAAGGGGTGAATATAGGCGTTCTGGAGCGCGCCTTTCAGAATCCGGCTGTTCGTAATGACCTGACTGCTGCAATCGTCGAGAAACCAGCCAGCGGCTATCTGCGCCGACTCTGGTACATCTGTGAGCACATTGCAGGCCACCAGTTGCCTTTGCCCGACGCGGCTCAAAACATACCCTATGAGCACCTGCTCCCACCGGATAAATATTTCACCGGCCCAGAGCAAATGTCGCGCAGACACCGGGTGCGGATGAATCTGTTGGGGACACCGAAGCTTTCGGCTCTTGTTACACGCCAGAGTTGGGCAGACGACAATCTTCTGAATGCACAAATAGTCGAGCGTATGCATGACCAGATGGTCGACTTCTCAGTCAGCGAGATTGCTAGAGCGGCGCAGTACCTGCTGACGACCGAGACCCGCAGTTCATACGAGATTGAGCACGAACGCCCGGCGCCTGATCGAATCCTGCGCTTTGTGCGAGTGCTGGAACAGGCAGGCCAGCGCTCGCTTGATGAGGAGTTCCTGTTCGACGTCCATCGAATAGCCCTCGCTACGGGGCGTCCTGACCCTTCCATTGGTGCTTACAGGTATATGCAGAACTGGCTTGGCCGCGGGGATCTGATCCACCTCATCCCGCCAGCGCCGGAGAACGTTCCTGAGATGATGGAGGAGTGGTTCCTGATGCGTGAGCGCGTTATGCGCAGTAACGCGCCAGCGCTGGTTAAATTGAATGCGATTGCGCACAGCTTTATCTATATCCACCCTTTCATGGACGGCAACGGCCGTTTGTCCCGCTTCATCATGCAGGACATCCTGGCTAATGAAGGTGTCAAGCTGCAGGGCATTATCATGCCAATATCTGCTGGCCTTCTGGTCAATCTCGAGACTTATATCGGCGCGCTTGATGCCCTGTCACGGCGGATACTCGGTGCTACGCAGTACCACAGGACGGACCTGGCCAGCGACCCTGAACTGGATGAAGCGCACGATCATCTGTTCGCTCATCTGGATTTCACTGATCTGCAGGGAGAGGTCAACAAGAGTGCTGCGCGGGTTCTGGACGGGCTCATGCGCGACGAAGTTAACCATCTCGTTCGCCGTGACAGATTCAAAGAGCAAATGAATCGCGAACTTGATCTGTCCAACCGAGACCTTGAGCTTCTAATCGCGGTGATCTACGAGAACAGCGGACATGTCTCCAAGCGCAAGCGGACCGGGTTGTTCCAGCACCTGACGGATGAAGACATTGCACTGGCGGAGAGTATCTACGCCGATCTGCATGCGCCTCAAGCGACAGAGTCTAAGTAACGCTTTCACCTTCTAGGTCAGACTGGTCCGCGGCGAGCTTCGACGCTTCGGCCAGCGCTGCGTTAAAATTAGCCTCTGCCGTTGCGGGATCCGCGAGCGTTGCTTCCGATAGCACCGCGTCGATGGCCGGGATGCCCACCATCCGTGCCCAGGTTCTGAGGTACGCGACCTGATGGTCGTAGGCTTCGGTGGGGAAGTCTTCCCCAAGCGCTACCCCACGTGAGGCGAACACCACCACTTTCTTACCTTTGAGCAGACCACGCATGCCTTGGGCATCGAATTCAAACAGCACACCGCGCTGCGATACGGCGTCAATCAAGTGCTTAAGGCGGTAGGGAATACCGAAATTCCACATTGGCACACTGAAGAGGATGACGTCGGCTCGGTGGAAACGCTCGCCCAATGCATGGATCTGCTTCCACACTGCCTGTTGCTCAGCGCTCATTTGCACACCTTGAAGGTCTGCGTACTTGGCGTTCAAGGCAGGACCGTCGAAGGGCAAAAGATCGGTCGTCCACACGTCCAGAGCGTCCACAGTGGATTCCGGATGAAGTGAGGTAAAAGTCTCAAGGTAGCGCGAGGCCAGTTTCAGGGAAACGGAGCGCTCGGCGCGGGGAGAGCTGGCGATATGAAGAATATGCATGGAATCATTCCTGTTGGGTGCACCCGCAGAAGCTATCCAATTTAGTCTATGAGTTGACGCCGATGTTCCTTCTGGCTTATCGGCTTGAGAGCTAAGTCTACATCCTCAGCGCTATAGCCTCTGCCACAAGGCACTCCAGCGCAAACTGCTCGGTATAGGTCATCTGAATCGGCGTGGTCTCGCCCTTGACGGTCCGCTCCCCATCGAGGATGTAGCGAATGCGTTTGTCGGTCACCCCGATGCGCTTGGCGATCCACGAAGGGGTTTGGCCGATGCGCGAGATCAGTTTGTCGGCATATTCGGTGGAGGGGTTATACAGTTCTGCGTTGGGTGTCATGGGGTGTCCAGATAGAGGTCAGGCGCTATAGATGCGGGGGAGTATGCAGCACCGTGCGCTGTTCGTCGCCGAGGGGCTGGCAACCGACATATATTATGCAGCGACTGCAGATTGCCTTCGCGAGCCAGCGCGCTCCCGCAGGATCCTGTCTCCAAGAGCAAACCGCGCAGCGTCATTCAATGCAAGTGGCGGGTGGGGCGATCCTTCGCCCATCCTCAGTCAGCAACGATCAGAGTTTCACGCCGAGTGTTACGAACGCGCTGCGCGGTGTGCCCACTTGAAGAATCTGCAAGTTGCCCGCCGGGTCGGTGGCTGCGCTGGCGTCGGTGTTGAGGGTGGAGATGTAGCGTTTGTCGAACAGGTTGACCATGTTCAGCGACAGCGTGGTGTCCTTGAGGGCGCCGAGTTTGCCGAAGTCATAGCCGAGGTTGGCGTTTGCCAGCCAGTAGCCGCTGACACTGGAGTCATTGGTGTAGGTGTAATAGCGCTTGCTGATGTAGCTGCCTTGCAAGCCGGCGTTCCAGTGTTCCCAATTCCAGTCCAGGTTGCTCGAATACATCAGTTTCGGTGTATCGACGACGGTCTTGCCTTTTACATGAACGGTGTTGCCGCCGCTGGCGTAGTCATCGTCGTAAGTGCTGTGGTTATAGGACATGGAGTTGGACCAGCGCCAGTTCTCATTGGGCGTCAGGCCGAACGACAGCTCCAGGCCTCGACTGGTGACCGAGCCGACGTTGGCGACGCCGTTCTGGCAGATGACGATGCCGGTGCAGTTGGTGATGGCGACCAGGCGGTTATCGAATTTGGTGTTGTAGATCGCCGCCGAGGCCGAATACAGCTTGGTGCTGCGGCGCACACCCAGCTCCACGGTTTTCGAGGTTTCCGGCTTCAGGTCCTTGAAGCCGTTCTGCGCATCGACGGCGCTCTGCGTCGTGAAGAACGGGCTGTAACCGCCACTCGGGAACGCTGCCATGTTTTCCGAGTAAGAGGTGAAGACTTCGTCGTCCTCGTCGAGTTTGTAGGTTGCGCCTACTTGCGGCAGAAACCTGTCCCGCGCTTGCAGCGAACCACTGGCGTAACCGCCGCCTTTGCCCTCGGCTGTCGAGGTTGTCACGGTATTTTTCGCGCCGAACTCAAGTTTTAGGCGGTCATCGAGCAAAGTGTAGGTGTCGCGCAGGTAGAACTGCCGGGTCAGGTCGTTGTAACTCTGATCCAGCACGGTGGCCGCCAAGGGCAGGCCATCGGTTTTGACGATGTGGTTCTGCGGCGTCGCATTGGTGGTATCGAACAGGTAACGCGAGATGTCGTTCTTGTTGGACTGAATCCAGAACCCGCCCTGAATTTCATGCTGGCCGAGGTAGTAGGTCAGTGAACTCTGGAAACCGGTTCGATCAATGCCGTATTTTGTGCTGCGAATCGAATTGCTCGGCACTGTCGTCGAGCCGCTGGTGTAGACGAACGGGTAATACGAATTGCCCCGGCCCGAGTCATGGTGGTGATAGGCGGTCGCGTCCAGAACCAGATCATCGGTCAGCGAGAAGTTGCCGTTGAGGATGTCCAGTTCGTCGTCGCGCAGGCTGCTGGCGTTGTAGGTCGCATCGTTCGCGCTGGTGACCCCGCCGCTATAAATGCCGTTGGCCGCATTGACCGCGCGGGTCCAGTCCGGCGTGTAGTAGCTCCAGTTGTAGCCCAGACGCTGGATGATGCTTTTGGACATGTTCGGCAGGTTGGCTTCGTCATGAGACGAGGTGCTGTGGAAGAAGCTCACCCGATTGTCGCCGAAGTTGTAGTTGACCTTGGCGTTCACCGCGTCGGACTTTTGCGGGTTGTTGTGGCCTTTCCAGGCGTCGGCGTCGTACTTTTCGCCCGACACGTACGCTGACAGGCCGTTGTATTCGCCGGTATCGACCCGCATGAAAGTGCGTGAGGTGTCGTAGCTGCCCAGGGTTTGCGACAGACGCGCGCCGAACTCTTTATCGGGGTTGGAGCTGGTGAACTGGATGGTGCCGCCCAGATCACTGTTGGATGCCGTGCCCAGTGAGCCGATGCCGGGTGCCACTTCGCTGGAGGCGATGTTTTCCGCGATGATCGCGCGGGTGATGCTCAGCCCGTTGAAGTTGCCGAAGCTCATGTTGCCGAGGGTGACGCCGTCCAGCGTGTAGCCCAGGTGGTGCATATCGAAGCCGCGCAGGCTGATGCGCTGGCTGCCTTCCTCGCGACCCAGCGGGTCACCGGACTGGAAGTTGACCCCCGGCAGGCGTTGCAGAACCTTCATCGGGCTGGTGCCTGCCGAGTAAGCCTTCACATCCTTTTGCGTCACGCGCTGCACCTGGCGAGTCTCGCCCTGACCAATCACCGACACCGTGCCCAGCGTCATGGCGGCGCTGTTGTCGCTGGCGGGCGCCGTTGCCGAGGTGGGCACATCGTCATCGGCCTGAATGAACGGGCTGATCAGGCACAATGAGTTCAATGAAATCAGCAGCGCGAGGCGCGTTACCGGGAATCGAGGGGCACGCGATATCGATCGATTGTTCATGGAAAGGTTTTCCTGGGGCGTCAGGGTGCCGCGCTTGCGGCGGGTCATGTGGTTAACGACAGGTTTTTGTTTCAGGGGCTTTCGGTAATCACCGACAGGCGACTGATGCCGGCTTTCTGCACATCGGCCAGTACTTGCGCTACGCGGCCGTAACCCGTCGCCTGATCGGCGCGCAGGCTGACGGCGACGTCCGGGTCTTTGCTGTGCAGGGTTTGTAGAGCCTCCGGGAGATGCTCCAGCGCTACAGCCTGGCTGTCGATGAATACGCTGCCGCTGGCGTCGACACTCACCACCACCGGGTCGGACTGATCCAGTGAGGTGGTGGCGACGGTCTGCGGCAGGTCCAGCGGTATGGCGTTATTGAGCAGCGGTGCGGTGACGATGAAGGTCACCAGCAGTACCAGCATCACATCCACCAACGGCGTGATGTTGATGTCGCTGATTGCATCGTCATCATTGGACGTGGAGAAGGACATGTCAGCTCACTCCTTTCAGGCTCGGGGCCGTCTTGTCGCGGTGGTCGGGTTGCAGCCGGAAGGCGTTGCGTTGCGAGAGGTTGAGGAAATCCACGGCGAACTCTTCAAGGTCCGCGATCACCAGCTTCAGACGCCGCCCGAAAAAGTTGTAAGCCAGCACCGCAGGCACCGCGACGGCGATGCCAACGCCGGTCGCTACCAGCGCTTCGCCAATCGGCCCGGCGACCACCGCAATGCTCGCCGACTTGGCCTGGCTGATCGCGCTGAGTGCATGAATGATCCCGAACACCGTCCCGAACAGGCCGATGAAGGGCGCGGTGCTGCCGATCGATGCCAGCAGGATCATGCCGCTCTCCAGGCGACGACGTTCCTTGTGGATCTGTTGACGCAGGCTGCGCTCGAGCAAGTCCTGGCGGTTCCAGCTGTGGCCCAGGTCCGGCGAGTCGTGGGGCGCGGCGAGTGCCTGCGCGCCGGCATCGGTCAGGCGTGCCAGGCTGCCTTCACTGTTCGGCAGGTGCAGCGCATTTTTAAGGTCACGGGCGGCCCAGAATTGCGTGGCGTAGCGTCGGTTCTGCCGGGTCAGTCGCCAGTGCTGGAAGGTCTTTCCGAGCAACAGCGCCCAGGTCACCAGCGAGAAAATCACCAGCAGGGCCATTGAGGATTGGGTAATGAGTACGGAGTAAGCAGTGTTCATGACGTGAGCCTCAGGGTGCGAGTTTGAAAGCCATGGGGACGTTGACCCAGCCTTCTACCGGGGTGTCGCCGCGTTTGGCGGGAATAAAGGTCCATTGCCGGACGGCGGCCTGCGCGGCTTCATCCAGCGCCGGAACGCCGCTGCTTTGCAGCACTTGCACCTGGTCGGTACGTCCGTTGGGCAGCACATGCACGCGCAGCATCGTCGTGCCTTCCTGATGGCGGCGCGCGGCGGCAGGCGGATAGACCGGCGGCGGATTGTTCAGGTAACCGGCCCGGCCTATCGGTGCGGTGGTGGTCTGTGGTGCCGCTGGTGCAGGTCTTGGCGCTGGCGCTGCAGCAGCCGGTGTGGGCGCCGCGACGGAAGGTGCCGGCGCAACAGGTTTGGCGACAGGTTTGCTCGTTGCGGTTCTGGGCTGGGCCTTGGGCTTGGGCTTGGGCAACTCGGCAGGTTTGGGCTCGAGTGGCGCGGGCTTGGGAGCTGGCGCAGGCGGCTCCGGTGCTGGCTGAGGCGTTGGCTCGGGCGGCGTCGGTTGTGCAACCGGCGGCGCCACGGGCGGCGGCATCCACTGCACGGTGATCGGCATCGGCGGGGTCGGCTCGGGCGCTTGCGGGTGATCGGCCATCAGCCACGCGGCCAGCGCGGCATGCAACCCGATCGCCAGTGCAATCGCCAATGCGGCGTGCGGCCATGTGCGTGGTGCGTTGTCGCCGTTCTGCTGGACCACAAGCGACGATGGGGCAACGTTGCAGTTACCCACAGGCTGATGTGGCCAGTGGCGTAGCTGACGCGGCGGTAATCGGCGGGACAGTATCAGCGTTGACATGAGTTCAGCTCACCCGTGAAAGAATACGAACCTTGGCGCGTTGGCGAAAGGCTCGTTTCAACTGGAGCTGATATTAATACTCGTTGTGTGTATTAATTATGACCGCCGCCGCGTGATCGTGATTTTCTGTGTTAAAAGTGAACCCGGCTTGCCGCGCAACTGTTCGTAAATTTCATTAGGCGAGGCATCGGCTGCAATGCTATCTGTCCATACGTGCCACGTTCGTCATTACACGAAAACGTATCGCCGCGCAGGCTGGGCAACAGGGCGTCACCCTCTTGATCCGCGGTTCACACCTTGGACAGAAACGGGAGAACTCGATGAAATTGCTACGTTACGGTGAGAAGGGTCTGGAAAAGCCAGGCTTGCTTGATGCTGCCAACCAGATCCGTGACCTGTCTGCACACGTCAAGGATATCGCTGGCGATGTGTTGAGCCCTGCAGGGCTTGCAAGCCTGGCTGCGCTGGATCCCGAGAGCCTGCCTCTGGTTCCGGGCCAACCACGCATCGGGGCGTGTGTCGGGCAGGTCGGCAAGTTCATCTGCATAGGCTTGAACTACGCTGACCACGCCGCGGAGTCGCAGATGGAAGTACCGAAGGAACCGATCATCTTCAACAAGTGGACCAGTGCTATTTGCGGCCCCAACGATGATGTCCAGATCCCCCGTGGGTCGCTCAAGACTGACTGGGAGGTCGAGTTGGGCGTGATCATCGGCAAGGGCGGACGTTATATCGATGAAGCCGATGCCATGGAGCATGTCGCCGGGTATTGCGTGATCAACGATGTGTCCGAGCGCGAATGGCAGCTAGAGCGCGGCGGGACCTGGGACAAGGGTAAAGGCTTCGATACCTTCGGCCCGTTAGGTCCATGGCTGGTGACCCGCGACGAAGTTGCCGATCCTCACTCGCTCGACCTGTGGCTGGAAGTGGACGGCCACCGCTATCAGAATGGCAATACGCGCACGATGATTTTCAGCGTGCCGCAACTGATCGCCTACCTGAGCCGTTGCATGAGCCTGCAACCAGGCGATGTCATCTCGACAGGGACGCCACCGGGTGTGGGGCAGGGCGTGAAGCCGCAACCTGTTTTCCTGCGTGCAGGGCAACGCATACGCCTGGGGATCGCAGGGCTGGGCGAGCAGAATCAGTTGACCGTTCCGGCCGACTGACCCGCTGCCAGCAGGGGGCCGGCAATCGGCTCCCTGTCACACAAGCCATCAGCCCTGCAAAAACGCCAGCAGGTCTTTGTTGAGCGTCTCTGCATGGGTCACTGCAAACCCGTGCGGCGCGCCTGGGTAAACCTTCAGTTCGGCCCCCTTGATCATCGCGGCAGCCCGTTTGCCCGAGGCTTCAAACGGCACTACCTGATCGTCGTCACCATGAATCACCAGGGTCGGCACATCGATTTTTGCCATGTCCGGGCGGAAGTCGGTTGCGGAGAACGCTGTCACGCAATCCAGCGTGCCCTTGAGTGAGGCGAGCAGGGCGATGTTCAGCGTCTGCGTCTGTACGCCTTCGGAAACTTTCTGGCCGTGGTTGATGCCGTAGAACGTGCTGGCGAAGTCGCTGATGAACTGAGCGCGGTCCTTGAGCAGGCCTGCCGTGATGCCATCGAATACGGACTGGTCGACGCCTTCCGGGTTGTCAGCGGTCTTGAGGAAGAACGGCGTAACCGAGCCCAGCAACGCCAGTTTGGCCACTCGCTCGCTGCCATAGTTGGCGATGTAGCGCGTAACGTCGCCACCGCCCATGGAGAAGCCCACCAGTGTCACGTCGCGCAGATCGAGGTGTTCGATCAGTTCGGCGATGTCGTCAGCGAAGGTGTCATAGTCATAGCCGGTCCACGGCTGGCCGGAACGACCGAAACCGCGGCGGTCGAAGGCGATGGTGCGATAGCCCCGGCTGCTCAGGTATT
Organism: Pseudomonas syringae KCTC 12500; assembly: GCF_000507185.2. Classification (NCBI taxonomy): domain Bacteria; kingdom Pseudomonadati; phylum Pseudomonadota; class Gammaproteobacteria; order Pseudomonadales; family Pseudomonadaceae; genus Pseudomonas; species Pseudomonas syringae. The sequence continues at coordinate 1,642,363 of NZ_AYTM02000002.1, read as the reverse complement.
CCATCTGGTATTCCCACATGTCCGCATCCAGCGGCCAGCCGTGGCTCAACAGGACCGGTTTGCCCGTGCCCCAATCCTTGTAATAGATCTCGGTGCCATCTTTGGTGTTGAACGTGCTCATGCAGATTCCTCTTGATGTCAGGTTCTCGATGTCAGGTTGATCGGGCGAACGCCGTGCTGCGCAGGCGGGCGAACGCCTTCGGCAGCTCCCGATAATTCCGGCACTGGGGGTTTTGCATAGTTCAGTCGAGAAGACTGAGCGTACTGCCCTGACGCGTTTTTTCTGAAACATTGCCTCATCGTATTTGCATGCCAAAACCGAACTTGCCGCGCATACGGGAATCAGTTCATTGGGGTCGGGGCTTGCCTTGCCCTGTCCATGGTTTGACTTGCCCATTGAAGGAGAGAACTGCGTGGCGTCTCAGCTGAAAATCTTGATCCTTTCGGGTCTGCTGTTATTCGCAGGCAGTTTCAATCTCCAGGCGGCCGATGTACCTGCATTACCGATGGGCGCCGCGGTGCCGGCAGACGACAAGGCTGCTGAAAAGGTTGACCCCAAAGCCGACCCCAAGGCCGCTGACAAACCCGCCGCGAAAGCGGATGACAAGGCGGCGGACAAGGACAAGGCCGATGCGAAACCCGCCGATGGCGCAGAGCCTGCGGCCGAGACTCCTGAGTTGCTGGTGCAGGGTGGGTTGCTCGGTGCCATCAGTACCAGCATCGATGACGTCCAGGAAAAGCTCAATCTGGATGACAACCTGTTCGAAGCCTGGCAACTGCGCGCCGATCGCGCCGCCGACGAGCTGGAAACGCTGGTCAACAAACGCACCACACGCTCCCCATGGAGTGTCGCCGGGGACTTCCTCGCCCTGTCTTTTGTCTGGATCGCATCGTTTGCGGTTCTGACCACGCTGGGTCGTTTTCTGGCCGTACGCTTGTGCCGCACACCGTTCATGCGGGTGCGTGCCCGCAGTCAGGCGCTGCTCAAATACGTATTGCCGTTTACCCTGCCAGCCATCGTCTGCCTGCCGTTGACCCTTTACGTCAGCCACTTCATGCCGTCTTCGGTAGGCCGTGCGCTGGCGCTGTGTTTCGCGTATGCAACCAGCAGCGGCATCGTTTCGACCTCGGTACTGCTCTGCGTGATCGTGATGTTCAACTTCGGGCACAAGCGTGCCGGCGTGCGCATGATCCGCCGCTACGCGCCGAGGCCCCTGTTCGTGGTCGGCTTCCTGGCGGCGCTGAGCGATGCGTTGACCAGTCCGCAGATCGCCCGTCAACTCGGCAGTAACGTCACCACCAGTGTTGCGGTGTTTACCGGGCTGTTCGCCTCGGTGGTGTTCTGCATGCTGATCATCAAGGTGCGTCGCCCGGTGGCCCACCTGATTCGTAACCGCTCCTTGAGCAGTCGTCTGCAGCGGCCCGCGCTGCAACAATCGTTGAAGATATTCTCCAAACTGTGGCACCTGCCGATCCTGTTGATGATTCTGGTCTCGGCGATCAACCTGATTGGCGCTGGCGAGGACAGTCAGCAAGCGCTGCGGTGTGCGTTGTTCACCACCATTCTGCTGATTGCCACGGTGTTCCTCAGCACCGTGTTCCAGCACCTGTTCAAACCGACCGAGACCCTGGGCCGCGGCGGGCATGTGTACAAGGCGCGTCTGTTGAGCCTTGTGTACGCGGTGTTGCGTATCGCGCTGGCCATCGGGTTCATCGAGATACTGGGGCGGATCTGGGGCTTCTCGATGTTCGAGTTTGCCCAACGCAATACCCTGGGCCGAGTGATCAGTGATTCGCTGAGCAGCATCGGTCTGATCTTCGTCGTCACCTGGCTGTTGTGGGTAGTGCTTGACACTGCCATTCAGGAAGCCCTGAAACCGCCGGTCAATCATCGCAGCGGACGCCAGCCGAGCACGCGGATCAAAACCATTCTGCCGCTGCTGCGTAACGCGGTGAAAATCATTCTGGTGGTGATTTGCGCGATCACCACCATGGCCAACCTGGGCATCAACGTGGCACCACTGCTGGCGGGTGCCGGTGTGGTCGGTCTGGCCATCGGTTTCGGTTCGCAGCAACTGGTGCAGGACGTGATCACCGGCCTGTTCATCATCATCGAGGACACCTTTTCGGTGGGCGACTGGGTGGTGCTCAGTACCGGGCATTCCGGCTCGGTGGAAAGCCTGACCATTCGTACCGTGCGCCTGCGTGACGGCAAGGGGTTCGTCCACTCGGTGCCGTTCGGGCAGATCAAGGCGGTCACCAACCAGTCGCGGCAATTCGCGTACGCGTTCTTCTCGGTGCAGTTCACTTATGATTCGGACATCGATGACGCGCTGGCGTTGATCCGCGAGACAGGCCAGTCGATCAGCGAAGACATCCTGCTCAAGCACAACCTGCAGGGGCCGCTGGAGGTCTTCGGCGTCGACCGCATGGACCTCAACGGCGTGGTGCTGACCGCGCAATTTCGTACCTCTTCGGGCGGTCAGTACGCGGTGGGGCGCGCGTTCAACGAGCGTCTCAAGCGCCTTGTGGACAAGAACCCGAACGTGCGTTTTGCGCAGACTTATCCACAGATGGTCATGGGGCCGGGCTTCAATAACCCGCAGGCTGGCGTCGAAGCCGAAGGGCCGCCCGCGCCCTCGGACCCTGCCATGGCGACACCTTCTGCGCCCGCGCCGGCGCCGCTCAGTCTGTCCAAGGGCAACAGCACGCCCGGCCCGGCAGCTCAGTAACTCAACCGACGCACAGGGACGCTGCAACGCTTTGTCGCGGCGTCATTAGCCCGCCAGGCTGCGCAACTGTTGGGGGTTGGCAGGCAACGTGTTATGTTTGCAGGCGTTTTTCAATTGTTCGTTTGATTATCTGATACCGAGCCTGCTGACTCTATGCGAATGCGCCTTATGCTGTTGGGCGGCGGGAATGCCCTCGGGCAGGCGCTGATTCGTCTGGGTGCAGAGGAAGACATTGGCTTCCTCGCACCACGTCCACCGCAAGACGGCTGGGATGTGGCGAGCCTCACGCAACTGCTTGATGACACCCGTCCCGATGCCCTGATCAACCTTGCTTACTACTTCGACTGGTTTCAGGCGGAGACCGTGAGTGAAGCGCGCCTGACCCATCAGGAGCGCTCTGTCGAGCGTCTTGCCGAACTGTGTCAGCACCACAACATCACGCTGGTTCAGCCGTCCAGCTATCGTGTATTCGATGGTTCCCGCGCGACGGCCTACAGCGAAAAAGACGATCCTGTACCCCTGGGCCTGCGCGGTCAGGCCCTGTGGCGTATCGAACAGAGCGTTCGGGCGACCTGCCCGCAACATGTGCTGGTGCGTTTCGGCTGGCTGCTGGATGACAGCACCGATGGCGTGCTGGGCCGCTTTCTCTCGCGTGCGAAGGAACCCGGAGAGCTGCTGCTCGCCGACGATCGCCGCGGCAACCCGACGCCGGTCGATGATGCGGCACGGGTGATCATTTCGGTCATCAAGCAACTCGACTGCGAAGCGCCGCTGTGGGGCACCTACCACTACGCCGGACACGAGGCGACCACGCCACTGGCGCTGGGGCAGGCAGTGCTCACCGAAGCGCGTCTGCTGCACGCGCTGGCCATCGAATCGCCCACTGCGCAGGCTCATGCCGCGCGTCCCGATGCAGCCGAAGAACCGCAGCACGCGGTACTGGCCTGCAAGAAAATTCTCCACACTTTCGGCATCAAGCCCCGCGCCTGGCGGGCCGGCCTGCCAAGCCTGCTGGATCGGTATTATCGACATGTCTGACGCTCCTGTTCTGATCACTGGAGGTGCGGGTTTCATTGGCTCGCACCTGACCGACGCATTGCTTGCCAGCGGGCAGGCCGTGCGTATCCTCGACAACCTCTCGGCAGGCAAGCGCAGCAACTTGCCGCTCGATAACCCGCGGGTCGAACTGATCGAAGGGGACGTGGCCGATGCCGACCTGGTCAAGCGCGTGGCGCAGGGCTGCAAGGCCGTCGTGCACCTGGCGGCAGTGGCCTCGGTGCAAGCGTCGGTCGATGACCCGGTGCGTACTCACCAGAGCAACTTCATCGGCACGTTGAATATCTGCGAGGCCATGCGCGAAGCGGGCATCAAACGGGTGATCTTCGCTTCCAGCGCGGCGGTGTACGGCAACAACGGTGAGGGCGAAGCGCTCACCGAGGACACCACCAAGGCACCGCTGACCCCTTACGCCTCGGACAAGCTGGCCAGCGAGTATTACCTGGATTTCTACCGTCGCCAGCATGGCCTGGAACCGGTGATCTTTCGCTTCTTCAACATTTTCGGGCCACGCCAGGACCCATCGTCGCCGTACTCCGGTGTGATCAGCATCTTTGCCGAGCGCATCCGAAAAGGCCTGCCGATCAGCGTGTTTGGCGATGGCGAGCAGACGCGGGATTTCTACTATGTCGGGGATCTGCTCAAGCTGCTGCTGCAGGCCTTGTCACGGGAAGGCGCCATCGAAGGCGCGATAAACGTCGGCCTGAACAAGACCACGTCGCTCAACGAACTGCTGGCTGCGCTTGCGCAGGTTGTCGGCAAGCAGCCGGAAGTCACTTATCAGGCACCACGCTCGGGTGACATCAAACACTCCCGCGCCAGCAACCAGCGCCTGTTGGAACACTTCACCCTCGACGAGCCAACGCCACTGGTGCGCGGGCTTGAGTTGTTGATGGGGCAGTGAGCCCTACATCGAATGTAACTGCCTATTCGCGAACAAGTTCGCTCCTACAAAAGCCTGTGAGCACCTGTAGGAGCGAACTTGTTCGCGAAGGCGCTATTGCAGACGCAGAAATTACATCGAATGTAACTACCTATTCGCGAACAAGTTCGCTCCTACAAAAGCCTGTGAGCACCTGTAGAAGCGAACTTGTTCGCGAAGACGCTATTGCAGGCGCAGAAAGTACATCGAGTGTAACTACCTATTCGCGAACAAGTTCGCTCCTACAAAAGCCTGTGAGCACCTGTAGGAGCGAACTTGTTCGCGAAGACGCTATTGCAGGCGCAGAAAGTACATCGAATGTAACTGCCTATTCGCGAACAAGTTCGCTCCTACAAAAGCCTGTGAGCACCTGTAGGAGCGAACTTGTTCGCGAAGCCGCTATTGCAGACGCAGAAATTACATCGAATGTAACTGCCTATTCGCGAACAAGTTCGCTCCTGCAAAAGCCTGTGAGCACCTGTAGGAGCGAACTTGTTCGCGAAGCCGCTATTGCAGACGCAGAAATTACATCGAATGTAACTGCCTATTCGCGAACAAGTTCGCTCCTGCAAAAGCCTGTGAGCACCTGTAGGAGCGAACTTGTTCGCGAAGCCGATATTGCAGACGCAGAAATTACATCGAGTGTAACTGCCTATTCGCGAACAAGTTCGCTCCTGCAAAAGCCTGTGAGCACCCGTAGGAGCGAACTTGTTCGCGAAGCCGCTATTGCAGACGCAGAAATTACATCGAATGTAACTACTTATTCGCGAACAAGTTCGCTCCTACAAAAGCCTGTGAGCACCTGTAGGAGCGAACTTGTTCGCGAAGCCGCTATTGCAGACGCAGAAATTACATCGAGTGTAACTGCCTATTCGCGAACAAGTTCGCTCCTGCAAAAGCCTGTGAGCACCTGTAGGAGCGAACTTGTTCGCGAAGACGATATTGCAGGCGCAGAAAGTGCATCGAATGTAACTGCCTTCGGACCAGCCCGCTCCTGCAAAAAGCGCGGCATTACTTCGTCATGGAGTTGGTACGAGATCATCAGGTCTACAAAACACAAAGGCACCCAATAAGGGTGCCTTTGTGTTTGTGGCGCTTGAGACGTTCAGGTCAGAACTTGTAACCCACGCCCACCATGTACACCCACGGGTCGATGTCCACGTCGACCTTGGTCTTGCCGACGGCCAGGGCTGACGGGCCGTCCACGGTTGCTTTGGTGTCGATGTCGACGTACCAGACCGAGGCGTTGAGCAGTACGTTGTCGGTGATCATGTAATCCATGCCCAACTGCCCGGCCAGGCCGACCGAGTCCTTGAGCTTGAGGTTGCTGAAACCCTGATTCTTACGGTTGCCGGTCAGGTCGGTATCGAAGAACGTGGTGTAGTTGATGCCCACGCCAGCGTACGGCTGGAATTTCGACGACGGTTCCATCGGGTAGTACTGCAACGACAGCGTCGGCGGCAGTTGTTTGATATCGGCCAGCTTGCCATCCAGGCCAGGCCCGAGGCCTTTGACCGATACGGTGTGGTTGAACGGTGTGGCGGCCAGCAGCTCGACGCCGACGTGCTGGGTCAGCATGTAGGCGAAGGTCAGGCCCAGCTGGTTTTCGCCGTCGACAGTCGCTTTGGTGCCGGAAACCTTGGCACCGTCGAGGCGCACTTCGCCGCTGTCTTCATTGGGCTGGACGTGCGCGACACCGGCGCGAACGATGAAGTCGCCGGACTGGTAGGCGTGTGCCGCGACCGGGGCGGTGAGGGTAAGCGCGACAAGGGACGCGCGTAGCAGATGCTTGTGCATGGAGGCTCCAGAGATCAGTCAAAATTTATGGGCGTAATGTTAAAGCGCTGTCGAGCGGCGACTTTGACTCAGCTCAATGAAATCGCTGGGAACCTCGTGATCCTTATGAATCCGGCAACTCGTAGACAAGAATCTTGTCTGCCTGCATCTGATAACCCGCTTCTGCCAGTTCGCTGGAAGACGACTTGGCCTGCATCGGTCCTTCGATCCAGTACGGCTGATACAGCTCATCGACCTTCACACCCAGCTCGCTCGTGACATGCACGATCTGGTTCGCCGGTGGTGGCGGCACATGAATGCAGGCGCCGAAATACGGCACCAGCAAAAACTCCGTCACCCGGCCTTCCTCACTGACCTCGAGCGGCACGATGTAGCCCGGTAAGCGCACCAGTTTGCCGTCCAGTGCCTTGACCACTGGCGCATGCGGTGCCAGTTGGTGGGCCGCAGGCGCTGCCTCCATGGCCAGTGCATCGGACAGCTTGGACATATCGTGCAGCGGAGCCGTTACCGGCTTCACCACAGGTGCATCGGGTGGAATCATGTCATTCCAGGTCAGCTCACGCGGCTCGGCGGCCCACACTTGAGTGGTAACCGAGAACAGCAGAGTGAGTAGCATGCGCCGCATCATGAAGGTCCTCATAAACGAATCGACAGTCCATCGGCCAGTGACTGCCTGTAGGCTCGCCAGGCTGGCACGGTTCCCATCAACAGCGCGCAGCCGAGAATGGCACCGAGTAATGTCCATTCATATTGGCCAGGTGGCATAGACGACAGGTACAGACCGTAGTTGTCGAGCACGTAGTCGCGGGCCACGAAGATGCCGATATAGAGCAGCGCAAGGCCGCTGATGACACCCGCCAGCGCCAGGGCGAAGGCTTCGAGTATAAGCAGACTTGCGATATGCCAGGGGCGCGCGCCGACCGAGCGCAGGATGGCCATTTCCCGGCGCCGTTCATTGAGGCTGGTGAGAATCGCAGTCAGCATGCCGATCAGTCCGGTCAGCACCACGAACAGCGAAATCACGAACAGCGCCTTTTCAGCCGTACCCATCAGGCTCCACAGCTCCTGCAGTGCCACGCCGGGCAGAATCGCCAGCATGGGCTCGCCACGGTATTCGTTGATCTCGCGTTGCAGGCTGAAGGTGGAAATCTTGCTGTTCAAGCCCAGCATGAAGGCAGTGATCGCCGTCGGCGTCAGGTCCATATTGCGCGCCTGATCGGCTGAGATGCGCTCGTTGCCGCGTGCCGGGGCGCCGTTGTGCCAGTCGATATGAATGGCTTCCATGCCGCCCAGGCTGATATGCAGCGTGCGGTCCACCGGCGTGCCGGTCGGCTTGAGGATGCCGACCACAGTGAATGGCTTGTCGTCATGCTTGACCAGGCTGATCGCGGCGACACCGTGCGCCAGTACCAGCTTGTCGCCCAGCTTGTAATGCAACGCCTTGGCGACCTCCGAACCCAGCACCACTTCAAAGGGATCGGTCTTGAACTCGCGTCCTTCGGCTATTTCCAGGTGCTGTTGGCGACCGAACTGATAATGCTCGAAATACGCTTCATTGGTGCCCATCACCCGGTAGCCACGATGGGAGTCGCCCAGCGAAACCGGGATCGCCCACTTGACCTGCTTGCTGTTGGCGAAGTGCTCGAAGCTGTCCCAGCGAATGTTGTTGGTGGCATTGCCGATGCGGAACACCGAGTACAGCAACAGGTTGATCGAGCCGGAGCGCGCACCGACGATCAGGTCTGTGCCGCTGATGGTGCTGGCGAAGCTGGAGCGCGCTTCGGTGCGGACCCGCTCGACGGCCAGCAACAGGCAAACCGACAGCGCAATGGCGAAGGCAGTGAGAAACGCGGTGAAACGGCGATTGGCCAGGCTGGCCATGGCCAGACGAAACAGATACATCTCAAATCTCCACGGCGACGGCGGCGCGATTCAGGTCGCTCAGCGACAGATTGCGATCAAACAGCGGTGCCAGGCTCTGGTCATGACTGACAAACAGCAGGCTGGCCCCGGCCTCGCGGCACTCGGCGAACAACAGGCGAATGAACGCCTCGCGCGAATCCGCGTCCAGCGCAGACGTAGGCTCATCGGCAATCACCAGCTCCGGTTGACCGATCAGCGCCCGGGCGGCAGCGACTCGCTGTTGTTGGCCGATGGACAGCGAGTCGGCGCGGCGTGTCAGCATCGCCGGGTCTTTCAAACCCAGGTGGGCGAGCAGGGTAGTGGTGGCTTTCTCGACGCTGCCGTGGCGTTGCCTGGCACGCTCGGCGCGGACCTTTGAAAAGTGACAGGGCAGTTCGATGTTTTCTCGCACCGACAAAAACGGCAGCAGGTTGAACTGCTGGAAGATGTAGCCAGTGTGATCGACGCGAAAGCGATCACGAGCGGCCGAAGAGAGGGCCGACAGTTCCTGGTTCAACAGGCGAATGCTGCCGCTGACCGGTTTTTGTACACCGCCCAGCAGGCCCAGCAGCGTGGTTTTACCGCTGCCACTCGGGCCTTTGAGGAACAGGGTTTCGCCGCTTTGCAGGCGGAACTCGGGGATGTCCAGCAGTTGCGGATGGCCGGGCCAGTTGAAGCGCAGGTCCGACAGTTCGATCAGTGCTTGGGTCATAGGCTGACTCACGCTCGGTTGGAAATTAAAAGACCGGGCCAGGCCCGGTCGTTGTACTGCAGGGTGCTATCAGAATTTCAGCGTCGGGTTGGCTGCGATCACTTCTGCGCCTGACTGGCCGCCTGGCGAAATCAGTTGTACCTGAAGCTTCTTGGTGTCGGGAAAGGTTATGAAGATTTGCGACAGGTCGAGCTTCTTCAGAATGGCCGGTGCGTCACAGACGAACTTGTAGTGGCCATGGATTTCACTGTGCTCGTGATGATCGGCATCGCCAGCATCGGCGTGCTCGTCGTGATCGTCATCCTTGTCACCAAACAGCGGGCTTTCCAGCTTCACCGAAGTGGCCGAGCAATTGGCGGCATCGGCAATGCTGAACAACGCGTTGGGCTTGAGCAGCAATTCGCGCGCCTTGGCAACTTTGGCCTTGTCTTCATCCGAGGTCGCAACGTGTTCGAAGCCGACGATGTTCATGGCCGGGCTGTCGAATTCGAATTCCAGCGTCTTGCCTTCAAGCACCACATCCAGACGTCCGACGCCGTGCTCGTGCGCACCCAGACTGCCATGTTCATCGCCATGATCGTGGTCGTGTTCTTCAGCCGCGTGCGCAGCAACGAGTGGCAACAGGGCAAAAGGCAGGGCGAGTAGCAGACGGCGCATAGCGGGCTCCAGAACAATAATCGAGAAAAACTGTTATGTGATCTTATAACAAGTGACGGCCTGCGTGGACGTGTTTTTATCCAGACGCCTGTTGACCGGGCTGCAGCAAAGCGCTATTGACGGTCTTGTCGAGCATACCCGGTCCGGTGCTTATGCCTAAGTAGTCTCACACTTCGCGTCATCAAGTCCTACTCTGGAAGATGAAAATCGCTACACCTGCGCCGGATGCGCAGGAAGGTTTTCATCGCCAGTCAGGGCCTGCGCTCGACCTGGGCCGAGTGCGACATCAGGGAAGATACTCATGAACAAGCTCCATTCGAACAGAGAAGTCCTGCGTGCTGTGTACAAGGATATGACACGCATCACCGAATTCGCCGACGCTGACATCGTGCTGCACAAGGCGGATCAAGGCGCTGGCGGTGGCTTGTCCATAGCCATCGGCAGGGAGGCAGTGCTTTCCCACCAGATCAATCTGATCAGGCGTACCCATCAGACCCTGTACATGGATGTCCACGACATCATCGCCAATGATCACTTCGGCTCGGTGTTGGGCGAGATGCGCGCCAGTTGTGAGGGCCGGAAAATCATCATGCCGTTTTGCGACCTGTGGCGGTTTCGCGATGGCCGAATTATCGAGTGCTGGGAAAACGTCTATGACGTGCGGGCGCTTGGCAATTTCATCAACGGCAAGGAACCGGTCCTCAACCAGTGGCGTTACGGTTGATCATGGGAATGCGCGCCAGCCTGTGGGAGCATGTACGCCTGACTGTCAGCAGGTGCACATCATGTTGCGTATTCGTGGAACCGTAGGCCAGTGGCCGGTGGATTTGACCCTTGAACTGGACGAAGGAGACTGGGCGCAACTGGGCGCGCAGCTCAAGGGCGCGGCCCCGGAGGCACCTACCGCCGCTGCCGAGAACAAGCCGCTCAACCAGGACGACAGGCTCTGGCAAGTCGCTCAGGAATTGCTGCACAAGGCCGGGCAGATGAGTGGACCGGATCTGTTGGGGCAACTGGAAGGGTTGGCGGGCAGTACCGCTGCGGGCAAGCATCTGCTGGTGCGCTTGCGTCACTCGGCGAACGTGAAAGTCGAGAGCGGCGGAGATGCGCCGCTGTACAGCTGGGTCGAAGCGACGTGACCTGACCGCGCTCAGCAACAACAGGCACCCGAGCGGTGCCTGTTGCTTTGTACATTAGTACAGCGCGGCAAACAGCTTGCGACGGTACGCTGTTACCAGCGGGTGATCGTTGCCCAGCAGGTCGAATACTTGCAGCAGGGTCTTGTGCGGCAGGCCCTCGGCGTAATTGCGATTGCGGATGAACAGCTTGAGCAGGCCCTCGAGCGCAGCTTCGTACTGTTGACGCGACAACTGCTGAATCGCCAGTTGCAGTGCTGCTTCATCGTCCTGAGGATTTTGTGCAAGACGGCTTTTCAGTTCGGCAGCGTCCGGCAGGGTCGCGGCTTGCGCGAGGAACGTCAGCTGGGCCTTGGCACCGGCCAGTTCGGCCTTGTGTGCATCACCGGTGACCGCATCCAGCACGGCCTTGGCCTCGCTCAATTCGCCACGTTCAGCCAGGCAGCGCGCATACAGAATCAGCGCCGCGCCATTGGTGTTGTCCTCGCCCAACAGCACCTTGAGCTGTGCTTCGGCTTCGGCGAAACGACTTTCCGCAAACAGCGCCTGTGCCTGCTTGAGCGGGTCGGCGGCTGGCGGTGGCGGCATGACCACGTGCTGGTCGAGAATCTTGCGGATTTCCGACTCGGGCTGGGCACCGGCAAAGCCATCTACCGGCTGGCCGTCCTTGAACAGCACCACGGTCGGCAGGCTGCGAATGCCGAAGCGCGCTACGATGTCCTGCTCGATGTCGCAATTGACCTTGGCCAGCAGCAGCTCACCCTGATAACTCTCGGTGATTTGCTGCAGCAGGGGCATCAAGACCTTGCAGGGCGCACACCACTCGGCCCAGAAATCCACCAGCACCGGCTGGTCGAAGGACTTGTCGATCACCAGTTGATCGAAGTTCGCGGCGGTTGCGTCGAAGATGTAAGCAGTTTCCTGGCTCATTGCACGTCTCGAAGAATCTGAATGCTGCCAACTATAAAGCCCGCAGGGCAATGCTGAAAGCGGTGTCGTCTATTGGACATGATCGTGCCCACACTCATTGCTATTGATGCTGGCCGAAGGCCGTGGGAGCGAACCGGGCGACGCTTCGCTTGTTCGCGAAAGGGGTGGAAAGCTCTCTTGAAATTTATCGTTTGAACGACCGTCTTCGCGAACAAGTTCGCTCCTACAAAAGCCATTTAGCTGAGCAATCCCGGACTGTTATTTAGCGCTCACCGCGCCGCGTGATAGAGGCTCACGTCGCGAAATTCGTGCGGCTCGGCCAGGTCCGGCAGGGTGTGCGCATGGAGCATCGTCAGACGCTGGTAGGCAGCGTGCTTGAAGTCGCGCACGCGGGAATCGGCCACCAGTGCCTCGCGGCCTCGGGAGAGGAACTGGTCCAGCAACGGCAGGTTGGCGCGGTCGTAGAGCACGTCGGCGACCAGAATCAGATCGAAGCGGTCCGCCTCGGCAAAGAAATCCGTCGAGTAGCGCAACGGCACCTGATTGAGTTCGGCATTGGCCCGGCAGGCAGCGAGCGCCAGTGGGTCGAGATCACAGGCCACAACCTCAAGCGCCCCGGCCCTGAGCGCGGCAATGCCTGCTACACCCGAGCCCGCACCGAAATCCAGTACCCGTTTGCCAGCCACCCAGTGCGGGTTTTCAGCCAGAAAACGTGCCAGAGCCAGGCCGCTGGCCCAGCAAAAGCACCAGTACGGTGGATCTTCCAGAATGCGCCGCGTTTCATCCGGGCTGAAGGCGCGGTCCATGTTGGCATCGTCGATCAGCCACAGCTTCAACTCTGTGCCCGGCAGCGCAGTGATGGTCAGCCGGGCGTCGCCAAGCAGTTCGCTCAGCGTGCGTTGCAGATGTTGCGGAGCGATCATGGCGCCTTGACGAACTGCAACTGCCCCAGAGCCTGAGTTGCCGGCTGATCGATACGCATCGACGGCAGGTGCAGGATCAACTGCCCGGATTTACTGGCGCGACCGCGCAGCTCGACACGTCCGCCGACCGGAAAGGCTTCCGGGTTGAAGCGCAACTGGAACGGCAATGATTGACCGTTGCCCTTGAGCAGGGTGTTGGTCAGCAGCTTCTGCGGACGTCCGCGCTCGTCGATGACCAGCATTGCCAGCTCGACCTCGGCGCCAGCCGGCACGCCCAGCAATTGCCCGCTGAGTTCACGTTGGTACGGTTGCAGTGGCCCCGGCCCGGCAGGCAGCTTGATCGAAGGTGCGACCGGTGGCGGCGCAGCGGGTTTCGGCGCGTCATTGCTGCTGCACGCGGCCAGCAAGCCGATGAAGCAGAGTAGAAAAGCTGGGCGTAACGTCATCAAGAGCTCCACAAGGCAAAATTCGAAAGGCTGGGTGACGCCAAGCGTGCAGTATTACCGAGCCCGGACAATTTCACACCGCTTTAATGCGCGTCTCTATACCGTAAACCCTCAGCCTTGTCTTGCCAGCAGGATGCGCTAACATGGCGCTCCTCATTCTTTTGTTGCCAGCCACCATGCACTGTCCCTTCTGCGGTGCCAATGACACCAAAGTCATCGACTCCCGCCTCGTCGCCGAAGGCGAGCAAGTACGCCGCCGACGCGAGTGCCTGGCCTGCGGCGAGCGCTTCACCACGTTCGAAACTGCCGAGCTGGTCTTGCCGCGTCTGATCAAACAGGACGGCAGCCGCCAGCCTTTCGATGAAGAAAAACTGCGCGCCGGTATGCAGCGCGCGCTTGAAAAGCGTCCGGTGAGTGTCGAACGCCTGGAAGCGGCCCTGGTTCACATCAAACACAAGCTGCGCGCGACCGGCGAACGCGAAGTCAAATCGCTGGTAGTGGGTGAGCTGGTCATGACCGAACTGCAGAAGCTCGACGAAGTGGCCTACATCCGCTTCGCTTCCGTGTACCGCCGCTTTCAGGACCTCAACGAATTCCGTGAAGAAATCGACCGTCTGGCCCGCGAGCCGGGCAAGGAATAAATGCATTGCTGACTGAACAGGCGGCTCTCGACGTTCATTACATGGCGCGAGCACTCGAGCTGGCGCGCAAGGGGCTCTACTCCACACATCCCAACCCGCGAGTCGGCTGCGTGATCGTGCGTGAAGGCCGGATCGTTGGCGAAGGCTGGCATGCGCGCGCCGGTGAGCCGCATGCCGAAGTGCATGCGTTGCGCCAGGCTGGCGAGCTGGCCAGAGGTGCGACCGCCTACGTCACCCTCGAACCGTGCAGTCACCAAGGGCGCACACCGCCCTGTGCCGATGCACTGATCGAAGCCGGGCTGACGCGGGTTGTCGCGGCGATGCAGGACCCTAACCCCGAAGTCTCTGGCCGTGGCCTGTTGCGCCTCATGAATGCCGGCATCGGCGTTCAATGTGGCGTGCTGGAAAGCGAAGCGCGAGCGCTGAACAAAGGTTTTCTTAAGCGCATGGAGACCGGCCTGCCTTACGTGCGGGTCAAAATGGCCATGAGCCTGGATGGCCGCACAGCGATGGCCAGCGGTGAAAGCCAGTGGATCACCGGCCCTGAGGCACGTTCTGCCGTGCAACGCCTGCGGGCGCAGTCGAGTGTGGTACTCAGCGGCGCCGATACGGTGCTGGCCGACAAGGCTCGTCTCACCGTTCGCCCTGATGAATTGGGGCTCGATGCCGAACTGACCGCGCTGGCCGCTGCACGTGCACCGTTGCGCGTGTTGATCGACGGCCGTTTACGCGTGCCGCTCGATGCACCGTTTTTCCAGGCAGGCAGTGCACTGGTCGTGACCTGCGCCGCTGCGTCGGCGCGAGGTCGTTATCAGGAAGAGGGCCACGAAATGCTCGCCTTGGCCGACAGCGCCGGTCATGTGGACCTGCGCCGGTTGATGGGCGAGCTCGCCGCGCGGGGCGTCAATGAAGTACTGGTCGAGGCCGGTCCGCGACTGGCGGGGGCTTTTGCCCGGCTCGGGCTGGTCGACGAGTTTCAGCTCTTCATTGCCGGCAAGTTTCTCGGCTCATCGGCCCGTCCGCTGCTCGATCTGCCCCTGGCGCAGATGAGCGAGGCATTTGAGCTGAACATTGTGGAAATGCGTGCTGTCGGTAATGACTGGCGAGTCATCGCTCTCCCTGTGCGCACACCCGGCGTATAATTCCCGGCTTTCGCCTTGCGCGCAGCCCTTGTTCTCCCGGAGGACCCATGTTTACCGGCATTATCGAATCCATTGGCAGCATCCGCGCCCTGACTCCCAAAGGCGGCGACGTCCGCGTTTATGTGGAAACCGGCAAGCTTGACCTGACCGACGTCAAACTCGGCGACAGCATTGCCGTCAATGGCGTATGCCTGACCGCCGTCGAATTGCCCGGTGATGGCTTCTGGGCTGATGTCAGCCGGGAAACCCTGACCGTCACCGCCTTTGTCGACCTGAAGAGCGGCAGCCGGGTCAACCTGGAAAAGGCCCTGACCCCGACTACACGTCTGGGTGGCCATCTGGTCAGCGGTCATGTCGACGGCGTCGGCGAAATCGTCGCCCGTGCAGATAACGCCCGCGCCATTCAGTTCACCGTGCGTGCGCCACGTGAGCTGGCCAAATACATTGCCCACAAAGGCTCGATCACGGTCGACGGCACCAGCCTGACCGTCAACTCGGTCAACGGCGCGGAGTTCGAACTGACCATCGTGCCTCATACCTGGAGCGAAACGATCATGGCCGACTACCAGCCCGGCCGTAAGGTCAACCTGGAGGTCGACCTGCTGGCGCGTTATCTGGAGCGCCTGCTGCTGGGTGACAAGGCCGCCGAGCCGGGCCACGGCACGATCACCGAAAGCTTCCTGGCCGAGAACGGCTACCTCAAATCCTGAATTGATTGAAGGGGGTGCCGCGTGGCGCTCAACAGTATCGAAGAACTGGTCGAAGACATTCGCCAGGGCAAGATGGTCATCCTCATGGATGACGAAGACCGCGAAAACGAAGGCGACCTGATCATGGCCGCCGAATGCGTGAAGCCCGAGCACATCAACTTCATGGCGCGTTTCGCCCGTGGTCTGATCTGCATGCCGATGACTCGCGAGCGCTGCGAAACCCTCAAGCTGCCGCTGATGGCCGCGCGCAACGGTTCAGGTTTCGGCACCAAGTTCACCGTTTCCATCGAAGCCGCCGAAGGCGTGACCACCGGTATCTCGGCAGCCGACCGCGCACGTACTGTGCAGGCTGCCGCTGCCAAGGACGCCAAGGCCGAAGACATCGTCAGCCCGGGCCATATCTTCCCGCTCATGGCTCAGGCGGGTGGCACCCTGGCACGCGCCGGTCATACCGAAGCG
The DNA here is from genome assembly GCF_000507185.2 of Pseudomonas syringae KCTC 12500. NCBI lineage: Bacteria > Pseudomonadati > Pseudomonadota > Gammaproteobacteria > Pseudomonadales > Pseudomonadaceae > Pseudomonas > Pseudomonas syringae. Next base: position 1,626,198 of record NZ_AYTM02000002.1, on the reverse strand, counting down.
GCCTGCGACCTGGCGCGCATGGCCGGTTTCGAGGCGACGGGCCTGATCTGCGAAGTCATGAACGACGACGGCACCATGTCCCGTCGCGCCGAACTCGAAGCATTTGCCCAGCAACATGACATCAAGATCGGCACCATCGCCGACCTGATTCACTACAGGATGATCCACGAACGTACCGTTCAGCGGATTGCCGAGCAGCCGATGGACAGCGAACTGGGCAGTTTCAACCTGGTGACCTACCGCGATTCGGTCGAGGGCGACGTGCATCTGGCGCTGACTCTGGGCACCATCTGCGCCGAAGAGCCCACGCTGGTTCGCGTGCACAACATGGACCCGCTGCGTGACCTGCTGATGGTCAACCAGCCCGGCCGATGGAGCCTGCGCGCCGCCATGCGCGCGGTTAACGAGGCGGGCAGCGGCGTGGTGCTGCTGCTCGGCCACCCGCTGGATGGCGATGTCTTGCTGGCTCATATTCGCGAAACTGCCGGTCAGCAACCGATCAAGACACCGACCACTTACAGCACGGTCGGTGCCGGTTCACAGATCCTTCGTGACCTCGGCGTGCGCAAAATGCGCCTGATGAGTTCGCCGATGAAGTTCAATGCGATATCCGGTTTCGATCTGGAAGTTGTAGAATACGTGCCCTCCGAATAAATACCGGCAGGTCGGGGCGTGTGAAAGATGGTTTTTCGCAGGTTTTGGCCTGACAGGCATGATTCGTGGCCTAATATCCCTCAAAGTCCGCCCCAAGGCGGGCTTGCTCTTTAATACGAGACTCACCGAATGACCTTGAAGACCATCGAAGGTACCTTCATCGCCCCCCAAGGCCGCTATGCCTTGGTAGTTGGCCGTTTCAACAGCTTCGTCGTGGAAAGCCTGGTTAGCGGTGCCGTTGATGCGCTGATACGCCATGGCGTGAGCGAAAGCGACATCACCATCATCCGTGCCCCGGGTGCGTTCGAGATTCCACTGGTTGTGCAGAAAGTTGCCCAACGCAGCGAGTTCGCGGCCATCGTCGCGCTGGGTGCAGTGATCCGTGGCGGTACTCCACACTTTGAATACGTGGCAGGCGAGTGCGTCAAGGGCTTGTCTCAGGTGTCCATGGAATTCGGCGTGCCGGTCGCTTTCGGCGTGTTGACCGTCGACTCCATTGAACAGGCCATCGAGCGTTCCGGCACCAAGGCCGGCAACAAAGGCGCTGAAGCCGCTCTGTCCGCTATCGAAATGGTCAGTCTGCTGTCGCAGCTGGAGGCCAAGTGATTTCCGACGATACCGACCAGTTCAACCCGCGCGACGCCAAATCGCCGGAAGCCGCCAAGGGCAAAAGCGCCAAGCGTCGTGAAGCACGTCAGATGGCAACCCAGGCCCTGTATCAGTGGCACATGGCCGGCCATTCGTTGAACGAGATCGAAGCGCAGTTCCGTGTCGACAACGATTTCAGCAACGTCGACGGCACCTACTTCCATGAGCTGCTGCACGGCGTGGCAACCAACAAGACCGAGATCGACACCGCGCTCTCGCCTTGCCTTGACCTGACCATCGAAGAGCTCGACCCGGTTGAACTGGCCGTGCTGCGGCTGTCCACCTTCGAACTGCTCAAGCGCATCGATGTGCCTTATCGCGTAGTGATCAACGAAGGCATCGAGCTGGCGAAAGTCTACGGCTCCACTGACGGCCACAAGTTCGTCAATGGCGTGCTGGACAAGCTGGCGCCGCGCCTGCGTGAAGTCGAAGTGAAGGCCCACAAGCGCTGATTCGCGCCTGACCTTCATGGGAGAGTTCGAGCTGATCCGCAATTACTTCGCCGCCGCGCCCTGTGCGCAGGTGGGCGAGGAAGTTGCCCTGGGGATCGGCGACGACTGCGCGCTGCTGGCGTTAGCGCCCGGTGAGCAGTTGGCGATCTCGACCGACACCCTGGTTGCCGGGGTACATTTTCCTGATGCCTGCGACCCCTTTCTGCTTGGCCAGCGTGCGCTGGCGGTGTCTGCCAGTGACCTGGCGGCCATGGGCGCCCGGCCTGTCGCGTTCACCCTTGCCCTGACCCTGCCGCAGGTCGATGCCGCCTGGCTGCAGACCTTCGCTCGCGGCCTTGACCAGATGGCGCAAGGCTGTTCGCTGCGTCTGATCGGTGGTGATACCACGCGCGGTCCCTTGAGCCTGACCCTGACAGTGTTCGGCGCTGTGCCGGCCGGATCAGCCCTGACCCGCGCGGGTGCTCAGGCGGGTGACCTGTTGTGTGTCGGCGGCATGCTGGGTGATGGCGCAGGTGCGTTACCGCTGGTATTGAAGCAGCGCAGCGCCGAGCCCTCGATCGCCGAAGCATTGCTGGCCCGCTACTGGTCGCCGCAACCGCAACTGGCGCTTGGGCAGGCCTTGCTCGGCAGGGCGACGTCGGCGCTGGACATCTCCGATGGGCTGCTGGCCGACTGCGGACACATCGCTCGCGCGTCGGGTGTTCGTCTGGTGGTTGAGCGGGACCGGCTGCCGATGTCTGACCAGTTGCTGACCTTGTTCGATCTGCCTTCTGCCCGACAGGCCGCGCTCAGCGGTGGCGACGATTACATCCTGGCCTTCACACTGCCTTCCGAACACTTGCCGACTTTGCTGAAAGAAGGCTGGCCGGTGCATGTGATTGGCCGGGTAGAGCAGGGGCAAGGCGTCATTCTTGTTGACGACACAGGTCAAGACGTCACGCCTGACACGCGTGGCTACCAGCATTTTGGCGGTGAGCAGTGAGCCGATGAGCGCTTCTATCTATCGAACTTTATGATCTAAATGCCCGAGAATTCACCCTGAGCGTCTGCAGGAACCTGCTGTTACAATGCAAATCTTGCGAATTTCCAGTCTTCATACTGATCAGGAGCACACGGTGCCCGTCGTCTTTGTCGCCGCTTCCAAACTGCCCACTCCCTTTGCAGAGTTTGCCATGCACGGCTTTATCGAGTCGGCAACCGGCCGTGAACACGTCGTCCTGAGTCTGGGCGATGTGGCGGACGGTGAGCCGGTTCTGGGTCGCGTACATTCCGAATGCCTGACGGGCGACGCCCTGTTCAGTCAGCGTTGCGATTGCGGTTCTCAACTGGAAGCCGCCCTGCGCGCCATTGCCACCGAAGGGCGGGGCGTACTGTTGTACTTGCGCCAGGAAGGGCGCGGTATCGGTCTGATGAACAAGATCCGCGCCTATGAGCTGCAGGATGGTGGTGCCGATACGGTTGAAGCCAACGAGCGGCTGGGCTTTGCTGCCGATCAGCGTGACTACGCGATCTGCCTGCCGATGCTTCAGCATCTGGGCGTGCAGTCGTTGCGGCTGATGACCAACAACCCGCGCAAGGTGAAGGCCTTGACCGACATGGGCATCACGGTCGCCGAGCGCGTGCCGCTGCACACCGGACAAAACCCGCACAACCGCCTTTATCTGGCAACCAAGGCGGGCAAGCTGGGGCACATGATGGGCAACGAACATCAAAGCGAGGTCGGCCCCGCGTGACACGCAGCGAGGTTCGTCAAAAGCTGGAGATGCAATGGTGGCGTCAACTGGGTCTGACCCTGGCGCCATTGCTGGTGGTCTGTCTATTTTTCGGTGCCAGCGAGCCGCTCATTCCGGTGTTGGCGATCCCGCTGTTCATCGCCGGCATAGGCTCGATGTTCGTCAGCCTGAAACCCTTCGGCGCCTACAAGCGCGCGCTTGCGGTCACCCAGGCTGCACTCGATACACCCGAGGAGCCGGCAGCGTGGCTCAAGCTCGCGGCCATTCGCCGCCTGGCGTTCCTGGCCGCCGGGTTGCCCGCCTGGATCGCCGCCATCGCGGTTCTGTTCGGTCTGCATCCCTTGCCGGTCTGTCTGCTGGCGTTTGCCAGCGCAGTGCTGCTCTACCTGTACCGCATTCCTGCGCCTTCGCGCTGATCATCCCCAACTGACGCGGACACGATCAGCGCGAAACTCGATCAGGGATCAGGCTGCCAGCAACCACACACCCGCTGCCGCAGAGGCTGCACCGGCGATACGCACCAGCGGTGCTGCCGCCTGAGGCAACATGCGAACCACTGCATAACCCAGCGCGTGCAAGGCCGCAGTAGCTGCAACGAAACCTGCTGCATACGCCCACGGGCTGGACATTTCCGGCAGTTCAAGGCCATGCGCCACGCCGTGGAACAAGGCGAACAGGGCTGTTGCGGCGACCGCCAACGCCAGCGGCGGACGTACTGCCAATGCCACGGCCAGGCCCAGAGCCAGTACCGATGCTGCAATGCCGCTTTCCAGCGCAGGCAGGTTCAGACCTTCAAAGCCCAGCATGCCGCCGATCAGCATGGTGCCGACGAAGGTGCACGGCAGCGCCCAGCGTGCCGACCCTTGTTGCTGCGCAGCCCACAAGCCGACGGCAAGCATGGCCAGCAAATGATCCAGCCCACCGATCGGGTGGCTGATACCAGCGATCAGGCCGTTATCGCCATGACCGGGGTGAGCCAGCGCCAGAGTCGGCACCAGCAACAGCGCGAGGGCGCCAAGGGCTTTTTTGTAGTTCATCGACGGGTTCCTTTTGGTTGTTGAATTCAGGCTGCTGCATTCAGCAGGCCCTGGCGCTCAATGAAGGCAATGATCTGTTCCAGACCCTGACCGGTTTTCTGATTGCTGAACACGAACGGCTTTTCGCCACGCATCCTGCGCGTGTCGCTGTCCATCATTTCCAGTGACGCGCCCACCAACGGGGCGAGGTCGATCTTGTTGATCACCAGCAGGTCGGACTTACAGATGCCCGGACCGCCCTTGCGCGGCAGTTTGTCGCCGGCCGACACGTCGATCACGTAGATGGTCAGGTCGGAAAGCTCCGGGCTGAAGGTCGCGGAAAGGTTATCGCCACCGGACTCGACGATGATCAGGTCCAGGCCTTCGAAGCGGCGATTGAGCTGGTCGACTGCTTCCAGGTTGATCGAAGCGTCCTCGCGAATGGCGGTGTGCGGGCAGCCGCCGGTTTCAACGCCGATGATGCGCTCAGGTGCCAGTGCCTCGTTACGCACCAGAAAGTCAGCGTCTTCTCGGGTATAGATATCGTTGGTCACCACGGCCAGGTTATAGCGGTCGCGCAGTGCCAGGCACAGCGCCAGGGTCAGCGCCGTCTTGCCGGATCCGACCGGGCCACCGATTCCGACGCGCAGAGGTTGGCTGTTCATTGAGTTCTCCATAAGGACTGATCAGGACCGGAATAACCGGCTGTATTGACGTTCGTGCGCCATGCTCGCCAGGGACAGACCGAAGGCTGCGCTACCGGCATGGCAGGGATCTTGTGCGCTGGCACTGACCTGCGCCTGCTGCAATAACGGCAACAGTTCGCTGGTCAGGCGCTGGGCGGCTTGCTGGCCCAGCGGCAGGGTTTTCATCAGCACGGCCAACTGGTTTTCAAGCCAGCTCCATAGCCAGGCGGCCAGCGCATCCTGCGGGCTGATCTGCCAGGCGCGTGCGGCCAGCGCCCAACCAAGGGCCAGGTGCGGCTCGGCAGTCTGCTGCAGAAAATGGCGCGCATCACGATCCAGTTCAGGCAGGCCATCGAGCAACTGCTTCAAGGAGTAACCCATCTGCCGGCTTTCCAGATGCAGCTCGCGAGTCTCGCGGCTGGCGCGATGCTGTTCGCTGACTTGCAGCAGCTGACCCCAGTCACCGGCTGCCGCTGCTTCGCAATGAGCCAGCAGCAGGGGCGCCTCGAAACGCGCGAGGTTGAGCAGCAGTTGATCGCCGATCCAGCGGCCCGCGGTCTGCGGGTCCACCACAATGGACTGCTCCACTGCCATTTCCAGCCCTTGCGAATAGCTGTAGCCACCGATAGGCAGCTGCGGGCTGGCCAAGCGCAACAGCGCCCAGGCGCTGTTCACTTGCGCACGCCAAACTGGTGCATGCGCGGCGGATAGTTGAAATCCTCCTCGCCTGCGCGCGAGTGATGATGCCCGCCGCCGTAGGCGCCATGTTCCGGCTGGAACGGCGCTTCGATGGTGTCGACAGTGGCGCCCAGCTGGTCGAGCATCGCCTTGAGCACGTAATCGTCGAGCAGGCGCAGCCAGCCATCGCCGACTTGCAGGGCCACGTGACGATTGCCAAGGTGATAGGCCGCGCGGGTCAGTTCAAAGGTGCTGCTGCACGTGACGTGCATGAGTTTTTCGGGACGCGCGCAGACACGCACCACGCGGCCATCCTGGGCTTGAAGAAACTCGCCATCGCGCAGCGGCGACTGGCCGCGTTGCAGAAACAGGCCGACGTCTTCGTTTTCCGCACTGAAGCAACGCAGTCGGCTTTTGCTGCGTGCCTCGAAATTCAAATGCAGTTCGGCGGCCCATTCGGCCTGAGGTTCGATTCGGTCGTGAATCACCAGCATCAGATAGCTTCCAGCCAATTGCGATGCTTCAAATCAGAGCAAGGGGCTTGCCAACAGTGCAGCTTACGGCGAAATGGCTGACAGAAGCGGGTGATGCGAGTATCGACACGCGCCGCATCGCTCTATTTAGGTGCGCAAGCGAGGTGGTGCCTTAATTTGGTGCGAGTCTTTTGGTTGATGGGAGCGTTAATAGTGAGACGTTTTTCTCGGGACGAAGCAGAGCGTTCCGACCGTCAATCGTGACTGCCCAGCCCCCGCCAATGCCGTGCGCCAATGAAGATGAAGCGCAGTTGCTGGGTGATCTTCGCCTGAGGTGTCAGGTGCGGGGCCAGTGAGGCAGGGGGCGGGTCGATCAGTTCCGGCAGCATCGCGAACACGCTTTTGACCACCAGGTCGGCGATGATCGACAGTGCATCGGCATTCAGGTGCTGCCATTTGGGCATCTTTGCCAGATCTGCGGTGAGGTCGGCGCTGATGCCTTCACGCAGCGCTCCGAGCGCCTGGCGCACCTTCAAGGAGCCGCCGTATTGTTCGCGCGCCAGAAACAGGAACTGCGAGCGGTTGGCTGCCACGCGTTCAAGGAATATCTTCACCGACGCACGAATCAGCCCGCCCATGGCGAATTCGTTGTGGCGCACCAGCCGGATGGTCTCGCGAAAGGTCTGGCCGACCTCGCTGACCAGCGCCAGCCCCAGCTGGTCCATGTCTTCAAAGTGCCGGTAGAACCCGGTCGGCACGATGCCTGCCGTGCGCGCCACTTCGCGCAGGCTCAGGCTGCCGAAGCCGCGCCCGCTCTCCATCAATTGATGGGCAGCATCGAGCAGGGCTCTTCGGGTCTGTTGTTTCTGTTCGGCGCGGGGCAGCATGGCTCAAACGATTCTTGGATTAGGCTGGGTTGCACTTTAGCAAATGCGCTTTACCTGCGTCGAAAGGGTTTTCAGTCAGGCTCCTTGACCAGTAATAGTGCATGAGTGCTGGCCTTCGATGCATTTTCGTATTCAAATCAAACCCTCGGCGCGTTTGTCAGTCGAACATTCATGTCGTATTCAGCGCGCCAGGGTCGGGGCGCTGTTTTCTGGAGAGTGACGCATGACGCGCAGCCGCAAGATTTTCGCCTGGACAGGTGCCACGTTGCTGGTGGTGCTGGCTATATTGGTCATTGTGATCGTCACTTTCGACTGGAATCGCATCAAACCCACCCTCAATGCAAAGGTCAGCGAAGCGCTGCATCGTCCGTTCGCCATCAATGGTGATCTGGATGTGCGCTGGACGCGTGAGCCCGAACTCGGTGGCTGGCGTGCCTGGGTGCCGTCGCCGCACTTTGTCGCCGATGACCTGAGCCTGGGTAACCCTGAATGGTCGAAGACCCCGCAGATGGTGACCCTCAAGCACGTCGAATTTCGTCTCTCGCTGCTGCCGCTGCTGGCGCAGCAAGTGGTTATCCCGCGTATCGATCTGACCGGCCCCGAGGCTAAACTCGAGCGTCTGGCCGATGGTCGCGCCAACTGGGTGTTCGATCTGCCCAAATCCGACCCGAATGCCGAGCCCTCCAAATGGGTGATGGACATCGGCGCGATCAAGTTCGACAAGGGACTGGTGAGCTTCAACGACCAGAAACTCAACGCCAATCTGGACGTGGTGATCGACCTGCTCGGCAAGCCGATCCCGTTCAGTGAAATCGTCGGCAGCAAGGAAGCGAAAAAGGCCCAGGACAAGGGTGCTGTACCGCAGGACTATGCGTTCGGACTGGCGGTCACCGGCCAGTATCACGGTCAGAAGCTGAGCGGCACCGGCAAGGTCGGCGGTCTGCTCGCGCTCAAGGATGCCAATCAACCGTTTCCGGTACAGGCTGACGTGAAGGTCGGTGATACCCATGCGCTGATCGCCGGGACCCTGACCGATCCACAGAACCTGGGCGCGCTGGATCTGCGCCTCAAGCTTTCCGGCGCGAGCCTGAGCAATCTTTACCCGCTGACCGGCGTGACCCTGCCGGATTCTCCGGCGTACTCCACTGATGGCCGCCTGATCGCCAAACTGCACGACCCGGCTGGCGCCAACTTCCGTTACGAAGGCTTCAACGGCAAGATCGGCAACAGCGATATCCACGGCGATCTGGGCTTCGTCGCCAGTCAGCCCCGGCCCAAGCTGAGCGGCGTGCTGGTCTCCAACCAATTGCTGTTCAGTGACCTCGCGCCGCTGATCGGTGCGGACTCCAATGCTGCGCAGAAAAAGCGCGGTGGCGAGAGCAAGCAGCCTTCGGGCAAGGTTCTGCCTGTCGAGGAGTTTCAGACTGATCGCTGGCGGGCGATGGACGCCGACGTGGAGTTCACCGGCAAGCGCATCGTGCAGAGCCCGGATCTGCCGTTCACTGACCTCTACACCCATCTGGTTCTCGACGATGGTCAGTTGAGCCTCGAGCCGCTGCGCTTTGGTGTGGCAGGCGGCAAGCTGGACGCGGACATTCGCCTGAACGGGCAAAACAAACCGATGCAGGGCAGGGCTAAATTGTCGGCGCGCAATTTCAAGCTCAAGCAGTTGTTCCCGACCTTCGAACCGATGAAAACCAGCTTCGGTGAGCTGAACGGCGACGCCGATATCAGTGGGCGCGGCAACTCGATTGCAGCCTTGCTGGGGTCTGCCAACGGCGAAATGAAGATGCTGGTGAACGACGGCGCGATCAGTCGTGGCCTGATGGAAATTGCCGGGCTCAACGTGGGCAACTACGTAGTCGGCAAGCTGTTCGGCGACAAGGACGTGAAGATCAATTGCGCGGCCTCGAACTTCGGTATCAAAGACGGGTTGGCGACCAGCCGGCTGTTTGTCTTCGATACCGAGAACGCCATCATTTACATCAATGGCACCGCGAACCTGAAGACCGAGCAACTGGACCTGCAGATCAACCCTGAGTCCAAAGGCTTCCGCGTGTTCTCGCTGCGCTCGCCGCTGTACGTCAACGGCCCGTTCGCCAAGCCCAACGCAGGCGTACAGTCCGGTCCGTTGTTGCTGCGTGGAGCCGGCATGGTCCTGCTCGGTGCAACCGTAGGTCCTGTTGCCGGTTTGCTCGCGCTGGTCGCCACTGGCGACAGCGAGCCGAATCAGTGTGGTCCGCTGCTGGAGCAGATGCGCACCGGCAAGGCGCCGAAGACGGTGAAGTAACGCTCCATCTCTCGTGCCCGCGCTGGAGCGTGCGCAACGATGTTCACGCATCTGGCTTGAGAAAATGCCGGCCACAAAAAAGCCAGGACACAGGTCCTGGCTTTTCATTTGCTGCTGCGGCTTACAGATCGTTAAGAATGTCTGCCATGTCATCGGCGTGCTCTTCTTCCTGAGCAAGGATTTCTTCGAAGATGCGGCGTGTAGTCGGGTCGCTGTCGCCGAGGTATTGAATGATCTCGCGATAGCTGTCGACGGCGATGCGCTCGGCAACCAGATCTTCGTAGACCATTTCTTTCAGTGTGTTGCCAGCCACGTACTGCGCGTGGGAGTTCTTCGACAGGGTGTCCGGGTTGAACTCCGGCTCGCCGCCCAGTTGCACGATACGCTCGGCCAGTTTGTCAGCGTGCTGCGCTTCCTGCTCTGCGTGTTCCAGAAACTCGGCTGCCGCGACGCTCGCTTTCAGGCCCGACGCCATGTAGTAGTGGCGCTTGTAGCGCAGCACACAGACCAGCTCGGTAGCCAGCGATTCATTGAGCAGGCGCAGGACCGTTTCGCGGTCAGCGCTGTAACCTTGAGTCACAGCACCATCCTCAACGTTCTGGCGTGCGCGCTGGCGCAGAGTATTTACATCGGAAAGCTGTGATTGCGGTGCAGAATTCATCATTTATCTCCAGGACTCATCAGGTTTTGCTGTCCCGCTCTGTGTATTGCCCGGCAGGATCAGCAAGGGTTGTGAGTGCTGGAGAAGGGAAAAAGTTTTATCGGATTTTCGTCGGTGCGCAAGGTTGTGACTGAATGTAAAAATATAAGAAACGAGTGCTGAGCCCCGCGGTCCCAACCTTGAGACCCAAATAAATCGTGGAGATACACAATGCTCAAGTTCCTGGGAAGCACCGTTGGCATCATCTTTCTGATCGGCCTGGTCGTGGTTATCGCCCTGTTCAAGCTGGTTTTCTAAAAAAGCATTCAACAAAAAGCCCGAGGCATACAGGCCTCGGGCTTTTTGTTTGTACCTGCGTTTTGATTACATCGCTTTTTCGTTCTTCTCGCGTTGTTCGCAAGTCATGAAACCTTTGTTGGTTACACGGCCGTCGCTGTTGAAGCTGACATGGTAAACCTGTTTGTGGCCGTCTTTGTTCATGACGTAGTTGTTGCAAGTGCCCGGGTTGACCCGGCGCTCGATGGTGCTCGACGGCTCACCGCCGATGGTCAGGACCTGCTGGCGCGTCATGCCGTTCTCGACCTGCTTGACCAGCGGCTCGTTGCGATAAGTGACGTAGTCCACCGGGTTCTGCACGGTTGTGTTGCTGCAGCCAGCCATCGTCGCCAATACAAAGGTCGCCGCGAAGAGTTTTTTGTACATCGTTATTGCTCCACATGTCAGAGCCGGTTTTGGCCCGGTACGCCTTGGAGCAGAGGAGAGGCCAAGAGTTCGAAAAAAAAGATGGCGATGAGGCAGTACCTTGCATCCACCCTGATGCCGGTGCTGCCCCCCCCGAACGGCATGACGATCGGGCATGAAAAGCGCTTTGAATATTCCTCGCACGTTCCCGAAAGGCCGAGGTCAATCTGATGGCATGGTTGAGCGTTTTGCTCAGCCTTGGGCTCGGTCATCGGTTGTCGGACCGTAGTTCGTTAATCAGCCGTTCCTCAGTGACGGCCAGGAAGATGCGATGAGCGATAAAGAGCTGTATGAGATCGAGTACACCCTGCTCGGCGAGCACCACGTAGACATTATCGAGAATCTGGACGTGCCCATCATCGAAGTCGTGCACGAACTGGCGCTCAAGCATCACGTAGAGCTGGACGAGCTGCCAATGGGTGAAGCCGGGCTGCCCCTTGCCGCCGGCATCACCGATGTGTCGATTCACAGCCTGGAGGGCAGCGAAGGCAGCGCGACTGTCTAATCCGCCTTTGACCGCAGCGGCGTTGTCCAGCGTTCCGCTAGGATGACGCCGCACAGGGTCAGCGCTCCGCCGAACAGGTGATAGAGCGCCAGTTTCTCGCCCAGTGTCGCCGCGGCAATCAAGGCCGTGGCGATGGGCATCAGGTTGAAGAACAGTGTTGTGCGGCTGGGGCCCAGGCGCATGATCGAGGTCATCCACAGCCACGGCGCGAGCATCGACGTTGGAATCGCGGCATACAGCACCATCGGGATGTTGCTCGCATTCAGGCCGGTTTTCGCCGACAGCATGAACGGCGGCAGTAAAACGATAATCGCCAGCAGGATCTGTACGTAAAGCAACTGCAGGGGCGGCAAACGCAACTGCCACTTCTTCAGCAGTGTGCTGTAGACCGCATACGACGCGGCGGCCACCAGCACCATCGCATCGCCCCGATTGACCCCCTGCTCGATCAGGCCGGCCGGATTGCCCGCCGAGACCACGACCACCACACCCGCGAATGACAGCGCCGCCCCCAGCAGCGCACCCGAGGTCAAGCGAGTGCCGAGGCAGGCTATCGACAGCCCCAGCGCCATCATCGGCACCATCGACTGAATGATCCCCATGTTGGTGGCCGTCGTCAGGCTGGCCGCGAAGTACGCCAGGCTCTGATACAGCGCTGTGCCAAGCACGGCCAGAATGAAGATCTTGCCCAGTACCGGTCTGATTGCCGCGCGGTTCGCCCACACCGGCCCGAGCATGAACGGCGTGAACAGCAAGCCGGCCAGCGCCCAGCGATAAAAGCCTATTTCAGCCGGAAAGATCACCCCGGCAGACGCCTTGGTGACGGCTGTGTTGATCGCCCAGATAAGGACGGTGATCAGCGGGAAAGCGTATTGCATAAGGGGATCATCGTTAAAGCGAGGCGTAATTATCCGCCTGTTTGTCGAGAATGCCAGCGGCGATATTCGGTGCCCCGTCACAGACTGCAGACGCTGACTACACTGAATCTCAGCCTGTGCCGCCCGGCGCAGTGGATCTGGAGAGTGGATCGATGAACAAGCTCGGTATTCCTGTGTTGCTCGTTGGCTTGATGTTGTCTGCCCAGGGTTTCGCTGCGACCGCGCAGCAGAACAAAATGACCACCTGCAATGCCGACGCCAGCACGAAGTCGCTCAAGGGCGATGAGCGCAAGGCGTTCATGAGCACTTGCCTGAAAGCGGCACCGCCGCCGGCGGCCACTCAGCAGGAGAAGATGAAAACCTGCAACGCGACCGCCAGCACTCAGGCGCTCAAGGGCGATGAGCGCAAGAGTTTCATGAGCGATTGTCTCAAGAAGAAATAATTTTTCAGTCGGCATCTTTACTGCGGGCAACAGGCGCGGGTGCAGTAAACACTGCACTTTCGCGCTGTTCTCGAGCCGATCATCGGGCAGATGATTGCGGCTTGTTTTTTACCGCTTTCGGATCACTGGTTATGGGCCAAGAAGGCTGGCAGACTGCCCACCTTCCTTGTGTTGCCCGTTGAGGGTCTATGCCAACGTTTTCTGCGCGTCAGGTGTTAATAGCCAGCTGGATTCTTGTATTTGGCGGTCTGTTATTGGTGTTGCCATTCAAGTTGTTGCCCAGCCTGCTGGCTGGACTGTTGGTGTTCGAGCTGGTCAACATGTTGACTCCCAAGTTGCAACGTCTGATCTCCGGCGAACGGGCCCGCTGGCTGGCTGTGGCGCTGCTGGGCACGCTGGTGGTCAGCCTGCTGACACTGATTTTTGCCGGTGCCATCAGTTTTGTGCTGCATGAAGCCGAAAATCCGGGTGCCTCGCTCGACAAGTTCATGACCCTGGTCGACCGCGCTCGTGGTCAGTTGCCTCCGTTCATCGATGCTTATCTGCCTGCCAGTGCAGCGGAGTTTCAGGTTTCGCTCGGGCAATGGCTGCAGAAGCACGTGGGCGAATTGCAGTTGATCGGCAAGGGGGCGGCGCACATGTTCGTCACCATGCTGATCGGCATGGTGCTGGGCGCGATCATTGCCTTGCAGCGTATCTCCGATGTGCATGCGCGCAAGCCGCTGGCGGCTGCTCTGTTCGATCGGCTGCACTTGGTCAGCCGGGCGTTTCGCAACATTGTTTTCGCCCAGATCAAGATTTCCCTGCTCAATACGGCGTTTACCTCGGTGTTCCTGGCCATCGTATTGCCGCTGTGCGGGATTCACCTGCCACTGACCAAGACCCTGATCATCATGACCTTCCTGCTCGGCCTGTTGCCGGTGGTGGGTAACCTGATGTCAAACACGCTGATCTTCATCGTTGGCATGTCCATCTCGATCTGGGTCGCGCTGGCGGCGCTGGGCTACCTGATCGTGATCCACAAGGTCGAGTACTTCCTCAATGCGCGCATCGTGGGCGGACAGATCAACGCCAAGTCGTGGGAGCTGCTGCTGGCGATGCTGCTGTTCGAAGCCGCATTCGGTCTGCCGGGCGTGGTCGCAGGGCCGATTTACTATGCCTACCTGAAGAGTGAGTTGCAGAAGGAAGGGTTGGTCTAGTGCGCTTGCGTAGATAGGCGTCCGAAAGAACGCCTATCGTGACAGTTCACCGCGTTGGCATGCAGCTCTGGACGCTCTGCGTCTGCGGTGCTGCAGAGCATCCACATGGCTCGAAACACTCCCGCCCGTGGGAGTGAGCTTGCTCACGAAGAGGCCCGTGCAGCCGCTGGAAGTCCATTGGTCAGGTAATCCGTCTTCGCGAGCAAGCTCGCTCCCACAAGATCAGCGATCTGTGACGCGGAGCATCACGAAGGGCATTCCCACAATAGGCGCATGACTAGCCGTAACGCTTCTTCGCTTCGATGGCCAGGCCGCTGCCGATGCTGCCGAAGATGTTGCCTTCGACGTGGCGCGCGTTGGGCAGCATGTTCGAGACGCTGTTGCGCAGGGCAGGGATACCGCTTGAACCGCCGGTGAAGAACACCGTGCTGACCTGTTCGACACTCACTCTCGCATCGTTCAGCAAGTTCGTCACGCTGTTGCGCACGCGCTCAAGCTGGGCGTCGATGGCGGCTTCGAACATCACCCGGCTCAGGTCCACGCTCAGGCCGGCTTCCACTCGATCCATGAGCAGGTGACGGCTGTCGGCGTGAGTCAGCTGGATCTTGGTTTCTTCCACTTCCATGGCCAGCCAGTGCCCGGCACGCTGTTCGATCAGTTTGAACAGGCGATCGATACCGCCAGTGTCTTCGATGTCGTAGCGCATGCTGCCCAGGGCCAGTTGCGATTTTTGCGAGTACACGGCGTTGATGGTGTGCCACGTCGCCAGGTTCATGTGGTGGCTGGTCGGCATGTACGCACCGCTTTTCATGCGGCTGCCATAACCGAACAGCGGCATCACGCCTTGCAGGCTCAACTGCTTGTCGAAGTCGGTCCCGCCGATGTGCACGCCACCGGTGGCGAGGATGTCCTGCTGGCGATCATCGTGCTGGCGTCGCTCGGGCGACAGACGCACCAGCGAAAAGTCCGAGGTACCGCCGCCGATGTCGACGATCAGCACCAGTTCTTCGTCCTGGATGGTGGACTCGTAATCGAACGCCGCAGCGATCGGTTCGAACTGGAACGACACGTCCTTGAAGCCGATCTTGCGTGCTACTTCAGCCAGCGTATCTTCGGCTTCCTGGTCGGCCTGGGCGTCGTCATCGACAAAATGCACTGGACGACCCAGCACGACTTGCTCGAATTCGCGTCCGGCCGTTTGCTCCGCGCGCTTTTTCAGCTCGCCGATAAACAGGGCCAGCAAATCCTTGAAGGGCATCGCCGTGCCCAGCACGCTGGTGTCATGTTTGATCAGCTTCGAGCCCAGTAGGCTCTTGAGCGAGCGCATCAGGCGGCCTTCGTAGCCTTCCAGATACTCGTGCAGCGCCAGGCGGCCATACACCGGGCGGCGCTCTTCCATATTGAAGAACACCACCGAAGGCAGGGTAATCTTGTCGTCCTCCAGCGCGATCAACGATTCCATGCCGGGTCGTTGCCAGCCGACAGTGGAGTTGGACGTGCCGAAATCGATGCCGCAGGCACGGGCCGGGGATTGGTCATTCATGTCTTTTACGTTCCAGTCAAAAAACGGCCGCGCAGTTTATGTCAGCGCGGGCAAATTGCGTAGCGCGACACGTCGCTTATATTTACCTGGCTGTATTTGCGGCCAAGCCTTGAACTGAAGCCTATTACCCCCAATCTTGAAGGGATTCCCGGTAGACGCTGTTGTCGGACATTAGGGTGTCGAGCTATCGACCCGCCGACAAAGGCAGCTGGTCTATCTGTATATTTTTCGACGTTAGGTAATCCAGATGCCTCGTGACAGAGGGAGCTGGGCGCGTGACGCCAGCGTATCTGGCTTTGCCGGATAATTCGGATGGGTGATCGTTACATGGATTTCAAAGACTACTACAAGATACTTGACGTGGAGCCGACTGCGGACGACAAGGCGATCAAGACCGCTTATCGCAAACTCGCGCGCAAGTATCACCCGGACGTCAGCAAGGAAGCAGGCGCCGAAGACAAGTTCAAGGAAGCCTCCGAAGCGTATGAGGTACTCAGCAGCCCTGAAAAGCGCGCCGAGTATGACGAGCTACGCAAATACGGTCGTCAGGGCCGTCCGTTCCAGACCCCGCCTGGCTGGCAAAGCCGCGCCGGCGCGGGGGCAGGCGGGTTCGAGGAAACGGCAGACTTTTCGGAGTTTTTCAGCTCCATTTTCGGTGGCCGGCCACAACAGGGCGGGCGTACCCGCAACCCTGGACGCACCGGGCAGGACGTGGAGATGGAACTGGCGGTGTTCCTCGAAGAGACACTTTCGGGGGAATCCAAGCAGGTCAGCTTCAAGGTGCCGCAGCACAGCCCCAACGGGCAGCGCATGAGCGATATCACTAAAACGCTGAATGTGAAGATTCCGGCAGGCGTAGTCGATGGCGAGCGTATTCGCCTGAAGGGGCAGGGCGCACCTGGCGTGGGCGGTGGTGCCCATGGCGACTTGTACCTGATCATTCGCCTGGCCCCGCATCCGCTGTTCGAGGTCGAGGGCCATGATCTGGTCATCACCGTGCCACTGGCCCCCTGGGAAGCCGTGCTGGGTACCAAGGTTGCCGTGCCAACGCTGACCAGCAGGATCAACCTGACCATCCGCCCGGACAGTCAGAACGGGCAGCGTCTGCGGATCAAGGGTAACGGCTTGATGAACAAGAGTGGCGAGCGCGGCGATCTTTACGCGCAGTTGAAAGTAGTCGTGCCCAAGCACACCGACGAGGCTACCCGGGCGCTCTGGCAGAAACTGGCAGACAGTTCGTCGTTCGATCCTCGCGCGCAGTGGAAGGGTTGAGCGGAGCGCTCTTGCGATTCTGTCTTTTCTGCCTGGGCTGATGCGGCACCCGCATCAGCAGGCAGTCAGCCTCGGTCAGTTTTTCGGCAGCACCACATTGAAGGTCGTGCCCTCGCCAATGGTCGAGGTCACAGTGATGCTGCCGCCGTGGGCGTTGACCACTTCCTTGACGATGAACAGGCCAAGACCCAGGCT
This sequence comes from Pseudomonas syringae KCTC 12500, assembly GCF_000507185.2. Taxonomy (NCBI): domain Bacteria; kingdom Pseudomonadati; phylum Pseudomonadota; class Gammaproteobacteria; order Pseudomonadales; family Pseudomonadaceae; genus Pseudomonas; species Pseudomonas syringae. Next base: position 1,609,244 of record NZ_AYTM02000002.1, on the reverse strand, counting down.
GGTCGACGTGCCGCGTATTTCGCTGTTTTCCTCGGTGCTGCGCACCAGCGGATCGAAGATCGTCCCGATAGCGTCTTCGGCAATCGGTTTGCCTTCGTTGTGTACCACCAATATCACCGCTTTCTCGGCACCCGTGACAGTCACCGTTATCTCGTGACTGGCGGCACCATGCTGCAGGGCGTTGCCGATCAGGTTCTGTAACATCTGGCTGATCCGCCCGGCGTCCCAGTGGCCCTTGGTGTTGCCTTCGATGTTCAGCACCGGCACAGAGTCCGGTCGCCCGGCGCAGGCTTCCTCGATGGCCTCGCGGCAGGCGCTGGCCAGGTCCATGTATTTGCGCTCCACCGGCAGCCCGGCGCCCAGACGACTGCGCACGAACTCCAGCAGATCGCTGACCATCGAGCCCATGTGGCGGGTGCTGGTCTGGATACGTGAAACATAGGACTGGGTCTTTTCGTCCAGCGTTATTTTGCGGGCCAGCAACTCGGTGGACATGCTGACGGCTTGCAGTGGCGCGCGCAGATCGTGACCGAGAATGGCGAGAAAGATATCCCGTGAGCGCCCAACCCGCTCCGCATAGGCCGCGGTGGATTCGGCAAGCGCCTCGTCGATGGCTTCGTTGAAGCGAATCACGTCTTGAAAATCGGCCAGTTGCGGCGCTGCCAGGCTTTCTACCCAGAGGCGGATGACGCTGGCGCGCAGATGGCGAAACTCCGACGTCATCTGCACCAGATCAAAGCCGACCTCATGGCGCAACTCGCCATGGCTGCTGGCTGCTTCGTCCAGGCTTGGTGTCTTGTTCAGCTCTTCGCCTCTGGCCTTGGCAATCTCCTCGCTTTTGCTCTGCGCGGTCTTCATGTCCCGTGCTGCGGCGAGCAAAATCGAACTGGCATGATCCCGCAGCTCGGCCCTGGTCATCGTTTCTGCCGCCGGTTTCAGGGTTCTGGCGAAGTCTTCCCATTCATCGACGATGCGATCCACATGAATAACGATGAATTCGGAAAGGCGCATGGCCGGTTACCTTTGGAGGAGCGTGACGAAAGATGGCGCATATTATCGCCTTTACAGAGCACGACAAACAGAGTGTTTACTGTCATTTCTGTCAGTAGACGTGCTATTCGCTTCGTCCTATGTTTCCTCCGGGGATTATACGAACGGAGGGCCGGGACATGAGTGTCATTACGGTTACAGATGCAACCTTTCAACAGGAAGTTCTTGAAGCCAGCAAGACGAAGCCGGTCCTGGTCGAATTTTCTACCAGAGGTAAGGAAAGCAAACAAAAACTGCCTAATGCCAGTGCAAAAATGGACGCTGTCATAGACGAACTGGCCGTCGCGTACGCCGAGAAAATCAAGTTCGTCAGGGTCGAGATCGAGTTGGGTCCGGACTTGAAGGACACTCTGAATCCGGTGACGTCGAATACGTATGCCATCAACCACGGTCCGACGACCGTGCTGATCAAAATGGCCGAAATAGTTGGTGGTTATGACAAGCAGTACGTAGAGGACACGTTGAAAGCGTTTGCCGGCATTGTTGATGAGGGAGAAATTTCATGATCAATGCTGAATTATTAACGCTTGTCGAGGCGCGTATCACGCTGGCGGAGCAGGTACCGGCCGGCGCCAACGGTAAAACCAGTAACCGATACGATATGGCGAAAGGGAAACTCAGTGTTTTTCGCGTGCTGAGGCGTACCTTGCAAGGCAAGGCTACCGCAGAGGACCTGGGGACGCTGGACGCCATCAATGATACGTTGCAGGCATTGAAGATACTGGAGTCGGACGAGACATTTCTGAATCGCAAGGAAAAAACAGTTAAAGCAATAACCGTCTCGGATGACGATGATTTCAATAGCGAGTTCTCTAAAGCCAACCCTCTGGTGTTGGTCGAATTCAGCCGACCCGGGGTCAATGAGTATAACGAACCTGACCACAGCACACGGACTGGGGCGACTCTCGACGAGCTTGCGCCCGAGTTCAAAGGCACGGTCGTGATGCTTCGGGTGCCGATGGACAGCTGTGCAGCGACAGTTCAACAGTACAATGTGACCGTCGCGCCGACTGTTATCTTTTTCAAGAACGGTGTAAAGCTTAAGGAAACCGCTGATTTTCATCTGAAGTCCTGGTACAGGACCGAAATCAAAAAGCTGGACCCCAAACAGTCAGTCTGAGCTGAAACATCCCAGGGCCTTCGCACACCGAAGGCCCTTTTTTGGGTTCAAAACAGAAAGTACCGCTGCGCCATCGGTAGCACATCCGCAGGCTCGCACCACAGCAACACCCCGTCGGCCTTGACCTGATAGGTCTGCGGGTCGACTTCGATGTCCGGCAGGTAACCGTTGTGGATCAGGTCTTTCTTCTGCACGGTACGGCAGCCTTTGACGACACCGATCTGCTTCTTCAGGCCCAGTGACTCCGGTACACCGGCGTCGAACGCTGCCTGGCTGATGAACGTCATGCTGGTGGCGTGCAATGAGCTGCCGTAGCTGGCGAACATCGGGCGGTAATGAACCGGTTGCGGGGTCGGGATCGAAGCGTTGGCGTCGCCCATCAAGCTGGCGGCGATGGCGCCACCCTTGAGGATCAGGGTCGGTTTGACGCCGAAGAACGCCGGGCGCCAGAGCACCAGGTCCGCCCATTTGCCGACTTCAATGGAGCCCACTTCATGGCTGATGCCGTGGGTGATCGCCGGGTTTATGGTGTATTTGGCGATGTAGCGCTTGGCGCGGAAGTTGTCGTTGCCTGGGCCATCCTGCGGCAGTGGACCACGCTGTTTCTTCATCTTGTCGGCGGTTTGCCAGGTGCGCATGATCACTTCACCGACCCGGCCCATGGCCTGGCTGTCGGAGCTGAGCATGGAAAACGCGCCCAGGTCGTGGAGGATGTCCTCGGCGGCAATGGTCTCGCGGCGAATGCGGCTTTCCGCGAAGGCCACATCTTCGGCGATGCTCGGGTCCAGGTGGTGGCAGACCATTAGCATGTCCAGGTGCTCGTCGATGGTGTTGCGGGTGAACGGCCTGGTCGGGTTGGTCGAGCTCGGCAGCACGTTGGGTGAGCCGCAGGCCTTGATGATGTCCGGCGCGTGACCGCCACCGGCACCTTCGGTGTGATAAGTGTGAATCGTGCGGTTCTTGAACGCGGCCAGGGTGGTCTCGACAAAACCCGACTCGTTGAGGGTATCGGTGTGGATCGCCACCTGCACGTCGTATTCGTCGGCCACGCTCAGGCAGTTGTCGATGGCCGCAGGCGTGGTGCCCCAGTCCTCGTGCAACTTCAGACCGATGGCGCCTGCCTTGACCTGTTCGATCAGCGGGCCGGGCAGGCTGACGTTGCCCTTGCCGGTGAAACCGATGTTCATCGGGAACGAGTCCGAGGCCTGGAGCATGCGCGCCATGTGCCACGGGCCGGGTGTGACAGTGGTGGCGTTGGTGCCCGTGGCCGGGCCGGTGCCGCCGCCGATCATGGTCGTCACGCCGCTCATCAGGGCCTCTTCGATCTGCTGCGGGCAGATGAAGTGGATGTGCGTGTCGACGCCGCCAGCGGTGAGGATCATGCCTTCGCCGGCAATGACCTCGGTGGCTGCGCCGACTGCAATGGTCACGTCCGGCTGAATGTCCGGGTTGCCCGCCTTGCCAATGGCCGCGATACGCCCGTTCTTGATGCCGACGTCTGCCTTGACGATGCCCCAGTGATCGATGATCAAGGCATTGGTGATCAGCGTGTCGACTACGTCAGCGGCCAGCAACTGGCCCTGGCCCATGCCGTCACGAATGACCTTGCCACCGCCGAACTTCACTTCTTCACCGTAGGTGGTGAAGTCCTTCTCGACCTCGATCCACAGCTCGGTATCGGCCAGGCGAACCTTGTCGCCGACGGTGGGGCCGAACATGTCTGCGTAGGCTTGTCGGCTTATCTTCATCTATCGTACCTCGGATTCAGAGCGGCAAGTTGCAGGCCGCAAACTGTAATGTGTTCAAAGCGACAAGCTGAAAGCTGCAAGCCGCAAGTCTTTAGTCGTCATATGCTTTTCTCTTGAAGCTTGAAGCTTGAAGCTTGAAGCTTGAAGCTTGAAGCTAAAGCTCCCCCATCACCCGACCGGCAAACCCGTAAACCTTGCGCAAACCGGCCAGGTCCACCAGCTCGACTTCGCGGGACTGGCCCGGTTCGAAGCGCACGGCGGTGCCGGCCGGAATGTTCAGGCGCATGCCCCGACTGGCGACGCGGTCGAAGGTCAGTGCGTCGTTGGTTTCGAAAAAGTGGAAATGCGAGCCCACCTGAATCGGCCGGTCGCCGCTGTTGGCGACAGTCAGGCTGAGGGTGCGGCGTCCGGCGTTGAGTTCGATGTCGCCGGGCTGGATCTGGTATTGACCAGGGATCATGTCGGTTGCCCCAAGGTTTTGAAATAAATGGCGGTCGGCCGATAGCGACCGTCCGGTGTCGCGCAATAATCCGGCAGTTCACCGACACGGTGGTAGGCCAGTGAGCGATAGAACGCTTCAGCCGTCGAGCCTGCTTCGGTGTCCAGGTGCAGCAGTCCACGCTTGTGTTTCACGGCCGCCTGCTCAACGGCCTCCATCAACTGCCTGCCCAGGCCACGCCCGCGAGCCGCAGGCAGCACCATGAGCTTCTGTACTTCGGCGCGGTTCAGGCCATTGGGCTTCTGACACAGCGACAGTTGCGCACTGGCCAGGACGTTTTCGTTCTCGACCACCACCCATAGCAGCAGAGTGCCAGCGGCGACGTCGACTCTGAGCCCGTCGCACCAGCCGTAGGCCTGCGCCATGTCGAGGTCGGCCATGAAACCGACCGACGCGCCATCATGAACCGTATCGAACAACAGTTGCGCCAGACCCTGGCGGTAATGCGCGAAGCTTTCGGCGGTGACGCGGCGCAGCTGTGCTGGGTTCATGGCGTGCTCTCTAAAGGGCGGAAGGGGCTTGTGAAACCGGTGGCTGAGCACCGGGCGACAGGTCGAGCTGCATGAACGTCAGGTCCAGCCAGCGACCGAACTTGGTGCCGACCTGGGGCATTTGTCCGGTGGTCTTGAAACCCAGGCGATCATGCAGGGCGATGGACGCCGCGTTACCGCTTTCTATGGCCGCGACCATCATGTGCTTGTCACAGTCGCGGGCGCGCTCGATCAAAGCGGCCATCAGGCGCGGGCCCAGGCGTTTGCCACGCTGGTCGGAGCGCACGTAGACCGAATGCTCGACCGTATGGCGAAAGCCTTCGAACGGCCGCCAGTCGCCAAACGACGAATAGCCAAGCACGTCGCCTGCGTTGTCGACGGCCACCAGAATCGGATACGCCTGGCTCTGGCGAGCTGCGTACCAGGCCTGGCGGTTAGCCAGATCAACCGGCTGCTCGTTCCAGATAGCCGTGGTGTTGAGCACCGCATCGTTGTAGATGTCCAGAATGCCCGGCAGATCGTCCGGCAGGGCATCGCGAATCACGTCCGGCATGATCACTCCTTCAGGCAATCGGCTGATGCACGGTGACGAGTTTGGTGCCATCCGGAAAGGTGGCTTCCACCTGGATCTCCGGGATCATTTCCGCGATACCTTCCATGACCTGATCGCGAGTCAGCAGGGTCGTGCCGTAGTGCATGAGCTCAGCGACGGTCTGTCCGTCACGCGCACCTTCGAGCAGCGCCGCAGAAATATAGGCCATGGCTTCCGGGTAATTGAGCTTCACGCCGCGCGCCAGACGCCGTTCGGCGACCAGTCCGGCGGTGAAGATCAGTAGCTTGTCTTTTTCACGTGGTGTCAGGTCCATGGGGCTTCCGTTTGTTCAAATTCGGTGGTTGATCGTTCCCAGGCTGAGCCCTCATCGTTATGTATAAGTCTGTTTTGGGTTCTGGCCGAAGGCCGTGGGAGCGAACTTGTTCGCGAAGGGGCCGGTGTAGTCGCCGAACATGCAGCGCCTAAAACATTGTCTTCGCGAACAAGTTCGCTCCCACGCCCTGCGGGCAGAAGCGCTAAAAGCCCCGATTTTCGGGCTTTTCAGGACTTATGTACCACGCTGAGTGCATCAGCGCCGAGGGTGTAGCCTGGAATGCAGAGCGTCCAGTCATCAATCAGGTATTCCAGATTCTTGGCGTTACCGCCTCGCGTCCCAGCAGGGCTGGGCGCAGGTATTTCCAGATTTGTATCAGCCAGGCCCGGGCGTGCAATGCTTCGTCTGCCAGACAGCGAGCGACCAGCAGACCGGGCAATTGAGTCAGGTCGCCGCGTACCGGGTTGGGCATCGACAGCGAACGGCAGGCCTCGAGCAGCTCGCTGCCCACTTCGCCGGTCATCAGCAGGGTGGCGAACACGGTTCTGCCGTCCAGGCCGATGGGCGAGCCCAGCAGCCCGTCGCCACCGATAATGCGTTGTCGCTCATGCCAGAGCAATGTGCCGTCGCGACGGATATCCAGATGCGATTGAAAATGGCCGTGCTCGAACCGCTCGCCACTGGCCGGCCGGCCCAAAGCCACCACGTCCCAGTAGCATAGCTTTGCATCACCGTGCAGCTCTATCCGAGTGCTCAGTTCTGCCTGGGCATTGCTGAAGACGATGGTTTCCTGCGGCAGCCATTCCAGTGTCGCACCGGGCTGGACGTGCAGTTCCAGTTGCTGAAAGGCCGGGCTGGCGGCGCGATACCATTTGGCCGCGCCGGGGCTGGTCAGCTGTGCCCAGGCATCGGCACCGACGGTGGCCGAGATATCCAGCCGGTCACCCCCGGCGATACCGCCCGGTGGATGAACGATGATGTGCTGGCACACCTCCGGGCCTTCGGCGTACAGATGCTTTTGCACCCGCAGCGGTCCTTTGTGGCGCCGCAGTGTCGGGCGTGTGCTGTCATCGAAACGGCCGTAACCCAATTCCAGCTCGGCGTGCCAGCTGGGGGTGAAGAGGGCGGTGTTGGCAGGCAGGTTCATGGTGTCTTCATTGGTTTGTCGAATGCTGCACGATAACGGATTGACTCATCAAATGGTGACCAGACCTCGAACGCCGTCGCTCTCCATGTTCTCGCCACGGCCCTGCTGGACGATCTCGCCCCGCGACATCACCAGGTACTGATCGGCCAGTTCCGCAGCGAAGTCGTAGAACTGCTCGACCAGCAGAATCGCCATGTCGCCACGCTCGGCGAGCTTTTTGATAACTACGCCGATTTCCTTGATCACCGAGGGCTGAATACCTTCGGTGGGCTCGTCGAGAATCAGCAGTCGTGGACGGCTCGCCAGTGCCCGGCCTATGGCCAGTTGCTGCTGCTGACCACCGGACAGATCGCCGCCGCGGCGGTGCTTCATTTGCAGCAGCACCGGGAACAACTCGTAGATGAAGGCCGGCACTTCCTTGGCCTCGGAGCCCGGAAAACGGGACAGGCCCATGAGCAGATTTTCCTCGACCGTCAGCCGGCCGAATATTTCCCGGCCTTGCGGCACGTAAGCAATCCCGGCATGTACCCTTTGATGCGTCTTGAACTGGGTGATGGTCTTGCCTTCCCATTGCACCGAGCCTTCCTTCGATGGCAGCAGGCCCATCAGCACGCGCAAGAGCGTGGTCTTGCCCACGCCGTTGCGGCCCAGCAGGCAGGTGACTTCACCGACCTTCACATCAAACGACAGACCGCGAAGAATGTGGCTGCCGCCGTAATATTGGTGGAGCTGGCTAACAGTGAGCATGAGGGCCTCATGAGTTATAAGCTTCAAGCTTCAAGCTGCAAGTAAAGAGCAGCACGTTGTTTTTGCTTCTAGCTTGCAGCTAAAAGCTTGCAGCTGGACGCGCTAGCGCCCTAAATACACTTCGATCACGCGTTCGTCGGCCTGTACGTCGTTCAGCGAGCCTTCAGCCAGCACGCTGCCCTGGTGCAGCACGGTGACATGGTCGGCAATCGAGCCGACGAAACCCATGTCGTGCTCAACCACCATCAGCGAATGCTTGCCGGCGAGGCTCTTGAACAGCTCGGCGGTGAATTCGGTTTCGGCATCGGTCATGCCCGCGACGGGCTCGTCGAGCAGCAGTAATTGCGGGTCCTGAACCAGCAGCATGCCGATCTCCAGAAACTGCTTCTGGCCGTGGGACAGCAAGCCCGCAGGACGGTGCATCGAGCTGGTCAGGCGGATCGTTTCCAGCACCTCACCGATCCGGTCCTGTTGTTCGCCGCTCAACTGCGCACGCAGACTGGCCCACACCGATTTGTCTGTCTTCTGCGCCAGCTCGAGGTTTTCGAACACGCTCAAGGCCTCGAATACCGTGGGTTTCTGGAACTTGCGGCCGATGCCGGCCTGAGCGATCTGCACTTCGGTCATCTTCGTCAGGTCCAGCGTTTCACCGAACCAGGCCTTGCCGTGGCTGGGGCGGGTCTTACCGGTGATGACGTCCATCAGCGTGGTCTTGCCCGCGCCGTTGGGGCCGATGATGCAGCGCAGTTCGCCTACGCCGATGTATAGATTCAGATCGTTCAGGGCCTTGAAGCCGTCGAAGCTGACGCTGATGTCTTCCAGCGTCAGGATCGTGCCGTGGCGAGTGTTGAGGCCTTTGCCGGCGCTTTTGCCGAATCCCACTGCGTCGCGGCTGGTGCCAGCGTCGGAGTTTGGCGCCAGGATCGGTTCCAGCATGAAAGACGGGGTCGGAGTGGTTTTCATTGCTCGCTCCTTTTCTTCAGCATGCCGATCACGCCCTTGGGCAGATACAGCGTGACGATGATGAACAGCGCGCCAAGGAAGAACAGCCAGTATTCCGGGAAGGCCATGGTGAACCAGCTCTTCATGCCGTTCACCAGACCTGCGCCCAGCAGCGGGCCGATCAGCGTGCCGCGGCCACCCAAGGCTACCCACACAGCGGCTTCAATCGAGTTGGTCGGCGACATTTCGCTGGGGTTGATAATGCCGACCTGCGGCACATACAAGGCGCCAGCCAGACCGCACAGCACGGCGCTCAGGACCCAGACGAACAGTTTGAAGCCGCGCGGATCGTAACCGCAGAACATCAGGCGGTTTTCCGCATCGCGCAGCGCGGTCAGCACGCGGCCGAACTTGCTCTGCGCCAGGCGCCAGCCGATGTACAGGCTGGCCACCAGCAGTGCGACCGTGGCCATAAACAGCGCAGCTCTGGTCCCTTGGGCACTGATGCTGAAGCCCAGAATGCTGCGGAAGTTGGTGAACCCGTTGTTGCCGCCAAAGCCGGTCTCGTTGCGAAAGAACAGCAGCATGCCGGCGAAGGTCAGCGCCTGGGTCATGATCGAAAAGTAAACGCCCTTGATCCGCGAGCGGAAGGCGAAGAAGCCGAATACCAATGCCAGCAGTCCCGGTGCCAGGACCACCAGGCACATCGCCCAGAGGAAGTGGTCGGTGCCCGCCCAGTACCACGGCAGCTCGGTCCACGACAGGAAGGTCATGAAGGCCGGCAGACCATCGCCAGCGGCCTGGCGCATCAGGTACATGCCCATGGCGTAACCGCCCAGGGCGAAGAACAGGCCGTGGCCCAGCGACAACAGCCCGGCGTAGCCCCAGACCAGGTCCAGCGCCAGCGCGACAATGGCGTAGCAGAGAATCTTGCCCACCAGGGTCAGGGTGTAGGCCGAGACCTGAAAGCTGTTATCGGCAGGCAGCAGCGACAGCAGCGGCAGTGCCAGCAGCACCGCCAGTATTACGCAGCCTGCGGTCAGCGTGCCTCTGGGCCCGACTTTTTGCGCGGCAGTTACTATCAATGGCTGGCTCATCAGTCAATCACCCGTCCTTTCAGTGCGAAGAGGCCTTGCGGACGTTTCTGGATAAACAGAATGATCAGCGCCAGGATCAGGATCTTGCCCAACACGGCGCCGATTTGCGGTTCGAGAATCTTGTTGGCGATGCCCAGCCCGAAAGCCGCCATCACGCTGCCGGCCAGTTGCCCGACACCGCCGAGCACGACCACCAGGAACGAATCAATGATGTAGCTTTGCCCAAGATCAGGACCCACGTTGCCGATCTGGCTCAGGGCAACACCCCCCAGACCCGCGATACCTGAGCCCAGACCGAAAGCCATCATGTCGATGCGTCCGGTCGGTACGCCACAGCAGGCGGCCATGTTGCGGTTCTGGGTGACGGCGCGCACGTTCAGGCCCAGGCGGGTCTTGTTCAGCAGCAGCCAGGTCAGCACCACCACGAACAGCGCGAAGGCGATGATCACGATGCGGTTGTAAGGCAGCACCAGATTAGGCAGCACCTGGATGCCGCCAGACAGCCATTGCGGGTTGGCGACTTCAACGTTCTGCGCGCCGAAGGCCAGACGCACGGCCTGAATCAGCATCAGGCTGATGCCCCAGGTGGCCAGCAGGGTTTCCAGTGGACGGCCATACAGATGACGAATAATCGTGCGCTCCAGGGCCATGCCGATCGCGGCGGTGACAAAGAACGCCACCGGCAACGCGATCAGCGGGTAGTACTCGATGGCCCCCGGTGCGTAGCGCTGCAGCATCAGTTGCACGACGTAGGTTGAGTAGGCCCCCAGCATCAGCATCTCGCCGTGGGCCATGTTGATTACGCCCAGCAGGCCGAAGGTAATCGCCAGACCCAGCGCCGCCAGCAGCAGGATCGAGCCCAGCGACATGCCGCTGAACGCCTGGCCGAGGATTTCCCCGATCATCAGCTTGCGCTTGACCTGCGCCAGGCTGGTTTCAGCCGCCACGCGTACCGAAGCGTCGGTTTCCACGCCAGGTGCCAGCAATGATTCAAGGCGGGTACGCGCCAGCGGGTCACCGGTTTCGCCCAGCAGTCGCACGGCAGCCAGACGTACTGTCGGGCTGGTGTCGACCATTTGCAGGTTGGCCAGCGCCAGGGTCAGCGCGCTTTTGACGCTGGAATCGGATTCGCTGGCCACGCGTTCGGTCAGCAACTCAAGTTGTGCAGGGCGCGCGCTTTTTTGCAATTGCAGGGCGGCGGCCATGCGCAGTCGTGTGTCGGCTGCCAGCAACTGATGGCTGGCCAGCGCCGTTTCAACCAGGCCACGCAGCCGGTTGTTCAAGCGCAATTTACGCGGTTCGTCAGGCGTTGGAGCATCGACGGCGGCAGGGGCCTGTGCATCGACGGCCACGTATTGATCGTTGTTTTCGATCCAGGCGCGCTTGCTGCTGTCGGCACCCACACGGCCATCGCGCAAGGCTTCGAGCAGCTCGACACGTTCCGGCACAGGCTTGGCGGCCCAGGCTTCCAGCAGTTCTGCCTGTTGCGAAGAACTGGCTGCGACAAAGTCACTGGCATCGCCGGCCTGGGCAGCCAAAGGCAGCAGCAGGCTGATGGTGAGGATCAAACGGTAAAAATAAGAAGGCATATCAATATGGCCTTGGCTGTTTTTGATTCTGGCCGAAGGCCGTAGGAGCGACCGGGGCGGATCGCCGCCCCGGTCGCTCCTACGCCCTGTGGGCAGAAGCTTTGAAGCCCCGTATTTCGCGGGCTTCAGGACCTGTATATGACGCTTGGCGACGAGCGTGGGAACGATCAGCAGTCGGCTTTTATCCTTCAGTTGCTCTTCGCCGGGGTGTCCGGCTTCTTGTCGTTGCCAGGGATGTACGGGCTCCATGGCTGGGCGCGGATCGGCTCTTTGGTCTGCCACACGACGTTGAACTGTCCGTCGTCCTGGATTTCGCCGATCATCACGGGCTTGTGCAAGTGGTGGTTGGTCTTGTCCATGGTCAGGGTAAAGCCCGACGGCGCTGCGAACGTTTGGCCGGCCATGGCTTCACGGACCTTGTCCACGTCGGTGGATTTGGCTTTCTCGACCGCCTGCGCCCACATGTGAATGCCGACATACGTGGCTTCCATCGGGTCGTTGGTCACAGCCTTGTCAGCGCCTGGCAGGTTTTTCTTTTTGGCGTAGGCCGTCCAGTCAGCCACGAACTTCTTGTTGACCGGGTTTTCCACCGACTGGAAGTAGTTCCAGGCGGCCAAATGGCCTACCAGTGGCTTGGTGTCGATGCCGCGCAGTTCTTCTTCGCCTACCGAGAAGGCCACAACCGGTACGTCGGTAGCGTTCAGGCCCTGGTTAGCCAGTTCCTTGTAGAACGGCACGTTGGAGTCGCCGTTGACGGTGGAGATAACGGCCGTCTTGCCACCGGCGGAGAACTTCTTGATGTTGGCCACGATGGTTTGATAATCGGAGTGACCGAACGGGGTGTAGACCTCTTCGATATCGGTATCTTTCACGCCTTTGGAATGCAGGAATGCGCGCAGAATCTTGTTGGTGGTACGCGGGTACACATAGTCGGTGCCCAGCAGGAAGAAGCGCTCGGCCGAGCCGCCATCTTCACTCATGACATATTCGACGGCAGGGATCGCCTGCTGGTTAGGCGCGGCGCCGGTGTAGAAAACATTGGGCGACATCTCTTCGCCTTCGTACTGCACCGGGTAGAACAGCAGCCCGTTGAGTTCTTCGAAGACCGGCAGCACTGATTTGCGCGACACCGATGTCCAGCAGCCGAATACCACGGCGACCTTGTCCTGGGTCAGCAACTGACGGCCTTTTTCCGCGAACAGCGGCCAGTTGGACGCAGGGTCGACGACGACCGGCTCCAGCATCTTGCCGTTGACGCCGCCTTTGGCGTTGATTTCGTCGATGGTCATCAAGGCCATGTCCTTGAGCGACGTCTCGGAGATGGCCATGGTGCCGGACAACGAATGCAGAATGCCGACCTTGATGGTCTCGGCAGCCTGAACGGTCCAGGTCAGTCCCATGGCGGCGATCGATGCGGACAGGGTAAAGGCTTTGATCAGGCTGCGACGCTTCATCGACTGCTCCCTTAGTACATTATTTGATGGTTTGGCGGCGGTACATTTCATTGCGCTTTCAAGCTTTAGCAAGGTCTGGGCCAACGTAGAAACGTCGCAAAATGAAACGAATGTGTCGCGGTTCGTGGAGGGTGTGCACCAAGGTGGAACCCGGCTTTGCCCCGCGGGCGCTCCGGGCTCTGCAATGGTGCAAGGCTGCTTCGCAGGAGCGCCAGCCAGTTACGGCCGGCTTCCCGGATCAGCCGCGTGAGGGTTTCAGACCCAGAGTTCCTGTTCTCCGGTATAGAGATCGTAGGTCTGATCAACCAGTTGTTCAGGCGCATCAAACCAGGCAAACAGCTGTCCGTTGATTCGTTTGGTCGCGCCCAGTTGCACGTATGTCCCCGGCGCAATGGCCACGTGATCACCAAGAAAACCGGTGAACATGTTCTTCTTGGGCACCGCCGGTGCAAAGATGAAAAACACCGGGTGGTTTTCGGCATTGGCGTTGCGACTCACGAACCCGTCCTGGCTCCATCTGGAGGCATTGGCTCGCGACACCGATGCAGACTGCACGCCATTGTCGGTAAACACTGCACCCACTTCGCGCTCAAGGCAGGCCACCCCGTCGCTGGACACATAGGTGGCGCGAAATGCGGTGCCTTCCCACGCCTTGAGCTTATGGAACTGATTTAGAAACTTCCGTGTCCTGGCGTTGCGCACGCCGCTTCGCAGCAGCGGATTGATGTCCATTGAACCGCCTTCTACGTAGGCGGTGATTTCGGAAAAGTTTTCTGCGTTGGACGTCTTGGCCAGCGCCAGGTAGTCGGTCTCGAAACTCAAGCGTTCGGCGCTACTTGCTTCCTCCAGAGAAGCCGGCCAGAGGATTGTCAGGCTGGTCAACCGAGCCTGGGCATTGCGGATTGCGGACTGACTCATGCGCGGGATCTGTGTGCCCACGATTTTCCAGACGCCGGTCGTGCTGCGAAGAGCAAACTCCTGCCCGTGCACCAATTGCGTGGTATCCATCGGGTTTACCCGATAAAGGCGTGAGTGGCCGAACACGTTGGCCCGTCGGCTTATGAAGCAGGTCTGGCCTTCTACCTCAATGGCGACGAAGCGTTTGGGGTCCATGGCAGCGATCAATTTCGAGTCTGCGAAACGCGGCGCCTTTGAATGCGACAGGAGGTAGCCGATCTGTGCCTGACCATCGCGACCGACTCTGCGTACCAGGTGCGGACGTCTCACCGTTTTTGCGGCGATTCCTGCCGGCTTCAAGGCCAGCGCCAAGTGGCCGACCAAGGCAATGGCAAGGTAGCTGAGGGCGCTCAGAAACTCCTCGGCGGCGCCTTCCAGGTCGTTGTCATCGATTTTCGAAAAAGCGCTCCAGGTTTGGTAAAGGCCAGCGCCCAGCGAGGCAGGCATCATGATCGGGCCAGGCAGAAACAGAATCGCAATGCTCGCGATCAGATCGAATCCCCGACCCGATTGCCCTGTACCGGTGGTCAGGCTCATCTGCCGTTTGGCTTCGTTGATTAGATGGTTGATCTTGGTCTCATGATTTTCCTCGTAAATGTCTTTGCTCTGGCTGACAAACACGACCGGGCGCAGCAGCCTTGACGGGATCGGTAGCAGCGTCAGTTGGGTGAATACTTCGGGCAGACGCCAATGCTTCGCTTCCTTTTCGTACTGCATGGCATGCAGCGTCTCAATACGCCTGGAAACCGGTATTTGCTGAATCAGATACTGCTGGAAGGGTGCCTCTTCCAGAAAACTGGTGGTCAGGTGATACATGCTGTTGAACCAGCGGAAAACGACACCGTCGGCAGCATCCAGCGTGCACAGCACCAGCGGCCCCTTCTCGAATGTTCCGGCTGGAGCAATCAGCATCACGTTGGTCATCTTGAATTGGTTGACGCTGAAAAAACGAACTTCAATGACTTGCTCGTTGATGGTTCGCCGTCCTTGAATTCCTGGCGAATCCAGCACAGCCTTGATCCACTCTCGCCCGGTGGGTGCAAAAGCCTGTTGTTCGATCTCCAGCAGCGCCATCTTCATCTGAGCTCGCAACATGGCTTTTTCTGACCGCTTGAGCTGCTGTGCATACGCCGAGGTTTTCAGGTGCAGGTCAAGGTAATCACTGAGGTGTCGGGGCTCTTCCAGCGTGGCAATCAGCTCCGTTACGGCCTGCTTGTCCAAGTGCGCAAGGGGGACGCCTTCAGCGTCGACAGCGCGTAGAAGCACGGCATCCTTGGCCTTGGTGTGCAGGGCTTGGGTATGTGCCAGTTGCCTGAGCGAAACGCTCTCAGTCTTGGTTTCTGGCAATACAGGCGCGCCGGGAATATCGAGCACTTCGATGCCCGTCCAGTAGGTCAGTGAAATATTGATCTGTTGCGCTGTTGCAGCGATGGATAGCCGGTTCAGCAGTTGAGCCAGTTGCTGGTCGATAAAGCGCGTCGGATAGGTGCGGCTGTCGTTTTCCGCCTGGCCGAAGTGCTCCTTGCTGGCTTTGCGCATGTTCACCACCTGCTCGCCAAATCGCTGTGCCTGACGATGCCATGCCTGACGCTGCGTCAGCGTCATGGTTTTCCACCAATCGGGCATCTGGTTTTGCACCAGATCGCTGTCGAACCCGTCGAGTCGCCAGTGGTTGTCGAAGTAAATCCTGGGTTTCAGCAAATTCGCTATCATTTGCTCGAAACAGACCGCGTCCATCTTCTGAGAGCGGGCCAGCTGTACAGTCTGAGCGAAGACCGACTGCTGCGCGACAACCTGCCGGGCAAGCAGCAGGCTGAGAAAATTGCCGTCCATCAGGGTGTATTGCCATTGCAAGACAGGGGTGGGGTTGGTGGGGCTTGCCTGCCCGGCGGTGACGCCGTCTCCCAAACGTCCTCGGTACTCGGGTTCAGTCACTCGCTGAACAAGCGCATCGTTCAACTGTTGCAATGAGGCAAATGCTTCCAGCCCGTCATGGGGCGTAAACAGCAGGACATCTTCCAGCTCTTCCAGGTCTGGCTGGACCGGCGCATCACGAAGACGCCGGGCAATGGCAAACGCGCCGTAAAGTGACAGCGAGGGGCCGTCGCCGTCTCGTGCCGACAGGCTGTAAACACTGTGCGGCTGTAAGTCTGCGAAACCCTCTGTCGCATTTGTGGCACAGGGCCCGAGGGCGGCCGAAAGCAGGCTGTAGTGCCCGGTTGTCATCTTTCCCAAGGCGATCAGCACTGCACATTCGGATGTCAGGCACTCGATCTGCTCTGCGACAAACCGGCTGCTCCGGGTTTCGCCATCAAGCGTCGCAGTGCTCCAGTAGTCTGCAAGATTTTGTGTATAGCACTGCTCCAGTTGCTCGCTGACCTCGGTGAAGAACGTTACGGTCGCTGCCCGCCCCAGCGGCTGAATGGCTGGTGGCTTGACGTCAGGTTGCTGTGTGTCAGGCGTTGGGGAAGGCGTGTCAAGAGGTGGGTGGAGAGCGACTACATCATTGTCGATCAATTGCAAATGGCCGGTGAAGTATTCGATCAGGCCAGGGATCAGTGGAACCCTGTGTATGTTGCTCCCGTGGTCGAATTCGACCTCGCTGTCACGGTAGGTCAGCCAGGTCGTCTCGACATCCAGCTCGGGTTTGAGGGGGTGAAGCAGGGTACGGGCCAGTTCCTGGGTCGTCTTGCTGAAGTCGGGTGGATAGGTATCGCTGGCAAGCGAGGCGTTTAGAGCCTGGGTTGGTGCGGTGCGCGGTAAGGTCATGGTGCCGATTCGTCTGCATGATGGATGATCCGCTAGAGGCATATGCCGGGCGGTTCATTTCATATAGTCAGGCTTGAAGGCACGCGGGTATCGGCCTGCGCAGTCAGGGGACTGCAGCATCGGCTGTCTGATCGGTAGGAAGTCTCGGGAACGCGCAAGATTGAGGTGAGGGCGGGGCCTGAAACCGGGTATGAGGAGGAATTCATCACAACGCCACTCAGTGGTTTCAGGCCCCGCAGTGAGCAATCTAAGCTGTTGCCGCTGTTTTGGCAAAGCGCGAAAGCACTATTCGATCAAGCGCCCGGAGAATCAGCATCGGTCCTGGGTGCCAGGAGTGTCGCCGCGACAGTATCGCTGAAGACATCAGCTCTTGGCCCTGCCCGTGAAAACTACTCAGTGCTGATGTTCCGGAGCCTGTTTTTGTACCACGACCTGCACCTCGACATCCCCCGCCTTTTCGAAATGCAGAGTCATTGGAAAGCGCTGGCCGACGACCAGCTTGGAACGGTCCTTGATGTCCAGCAACATCACGTGCCAGGCCATCGGGGCGAAAGCCACCTTCGCGCCAGCCGGTATGTCGACCGCTTGAACGTGCTGCATTTTCATCAGCCCGTCGGCATGTACATGCTCATGCAATTGCGCCTGCCCGGCGATGGGCGTGTCGACGCTAATCAGGCGGTCAACGCTGTCACCTTTGTTCTCGAGGGTGAAATATGCCGCCACCGTCGGTGCGTTGGGCGGTAGCTCCATTGACCATGGATGGCCAATCAGCAATGACCCGGCCTTGTACTCATGGGCATGGACGACACAGGCTGGCAGCAGCAGTGCGGCCAGCAGCAATGCTTTTTTGAGCATGGGGAGATTCTCCGGGGATTCGATGAAGGAGTGAAAGGTAGCTCAATTGGACATCCGAAACACTTGGGCAAACCTTTGAGCGCTGCTGAGTGAGCCCGTTTCGTACAGTCGTTCCCCGGCATGCAGCCATTGGGTGATGAGGATGAATGAAAGGGCACAGTCACATCGTTTGCGCTTGGGGCGATTCTCCGGTAAGGGCCAAATGTATTTAGTCACCGCAAAAACATTTCAGAGAAATCCTGTTTTTTCCGATTGGCGCATGGGTCGTCTGCTGGTTGATGAACTTCGACAGGTTCAAGAGCAGCAACTGGCCGAGTCATTAGCCTGGGTGGTAATGCCCGACCACATTCACTGGCTGCTGCAGTTGAATAGTCACTCATTATCCAGCGTTGTACAGCGCGTTAAATCGAAAAGCGCGAACGCCATAAACAGAGCCAGAGGCTGCAGTGGACCTTTTTGGCAAAGCGGGTTCCACGACGTCAGCATCCGCACTGAAGAAAGCCTTTTGGATTTTGCCCGTTATATCGTTGCCAATCCTGTTCGAGCCAACCTGGTCAAAAGCGTGCGCGATTATCCCTTATGGGACGCAATTTGGCTGTGAAAAACCGGCCTCTGCGTGAGCAAGCTCACTCCCACAGGTCCGAGGTGTTTTCAAGCTATGTGGCTTATTTCCGAAGGCTCGGGGTATTTCGAGCCATGTGGATATTCTGCAGCACCGCTGAGCTTGCTTGCGAAGGCGCATTAACGGATCAACAGATTTTCAGCGGCTGCACCGGCCTCTTCGTGAGCAAGCTCACTCCCACAGGTCCGAGGTGTTTTCAAGCTATGTGGCTTATTTCCAAAGGCTCGGGGTCTTTCGAGCCATGTGGATATTCTGCAGCACCGCTGACCTTGTGGGAGTGAGCTTGCTTGCGAAGGCGCATTAACGGATCAACAGATTTTTAGCGACTGCACTGGCCTCTTCGTGAGCAAGCTCACTCCCACAGGTCCGAGGTGTTTTCAAGCTATGTGGCTTATTTCCAAAGGCTCGGGGTCTTTCGAGCCATGTGGATATTCTGCAGCACCGCTGACCTTGTGGGAGCGAGCTTGCTCGCGAAGGCGTATTAACGGATCAACAGATTTTCAGCGGCTGCACCGGCCTCTTCGTGAGCAAGCTCACTCCCACAGGTCCGAGGTGTTTTCAAGCTATGTGGCTTATTTCCGCAGGCTCGTGGTATTTCGAGCCATGTGGATATTCTGCAGCACCGCTGATCTTGTGGGAGCTAGCTTGCTTGCGAAGGCGTATTAACGGATCAACAGATTTTCAGCGGCTGCACCGGTCTATGCGTGAGCAAGCTCACTCCCACAGGTCCGAGGTGTTTTCAAGCTATGTGGCTTATTTCCAAAGGCTCGGGGGTATTTCGAGCCATGTGGATATTCTGCAGCACCGCTGACCTTGTGGGAGTGAGCTTGCTCGCGAAGGCGCATTAACGGATCAACAGATTTTCAGCGGCTGCACCGGCCTCTTCGTGAGCAAGCTCACTCCCACAGGTCCGAGGTGTTTTCAAGCTATGTGGCTTATTTCCGCAGGCTCGGGGTATTTCGAGCCATGTGGATATTCTGCAGCACCGCTGATCTTGTGGGAGCTAGCTTGCTTGCGAAGGCGTATTAACGGATCAACAGATTTTCAGCGGCTGCACCGGCCTCTTCGTGAGCAAGCTCACTCCCACAGGTCCGAGGTGTTTTCAAGCTATGTGGCTTATTTCCGCAGGCTCGGGGTATTTCGAGCCATGTGGATATTCCGCAGCACCGCTGATCTTGTGGGAGCTTGCTCGCGAAGGCGTATTAACGGATCAACAGATTTTCAGCGGCTGCACCGGCCTCTTCGTGAGCAAGCTCACTCCCATAGGTCCGAGGTGTTTTCAAGCTATGTGGCTTATTTCCAAAGGCTCGGGGTATTTCGAGCCATGTGGATATTCTGCAGCACCGCTGATCTTGTGGGAGCTAGCTTGCTTGCGAAGGCGCATTAACGGATCAACAGATTTTTAGCGACTGCACTGGCCTCTTCGTGAGCAAGCTCACTCCCACAGGTCCGAGGTGTTTTCAAGCTATGTGGCTTATTTCCGCAGGCTCGGGGTATTTCGAACCATGTGGATATTCTGCAGCACCGCTGACCTTATGGGAGCTTGCTCGCGAAGGCGTATTAACGGATCAACAGATTTTCAGCGGCTGCACCGGCCTCTTCGTGAGCAAGCTCACTCCCACAGGTCCGAGGGCTTTTCAAGCTATGGGGCTTATTTCCGCAGGCTCGGGGGTATTTCGAGCCATGTGGATATTCTGCAGCATCGCAGACCTTGTGGGAGTGAGCTTGCTTGCGAAGGCGCATTAACGGATCAACAGATTTTTAGCGACTGCACTGGCCTCTTAGTGAGCAAGCTCACTCCCGCAGGTCCGAGGTGTTTTCAAGCTATGTGGCTTATTTCCAAAGGCTCGGGGTCTTTCGAGCCATGTGGATATTCTGCAGCACCGCTGACCTTGTGGGAGCGAGCTTGCTCGCGAAGGCGTATTAACGGATCAACAGATTTTCAGCGGCTGCACCGGTCTATGCGTGAGCAAGCTCACTCCCACAGGTCCGAGGTGTTTTCAGGGGTATCAGTGAGGACTAAAGACCGCTCATTAATCCAACCCCAAGGCCTCCAGCACCTCATCCACACCCCAGAACAGCCGGTCGACGTCAGGCAACTGTGGGCGTTTGAGGATCAGGACGGGCAGGCCGTGTTCGCGGGCGACGTCGAGTTTGGGTTCGGTGGAGCTGCTGCCGCTGTTTTTGCTGATCAGTACGTCGATGCGGCGCTGTTCGAACAACTGGCGTTCGTCTTCCAGCATGAATGGGCCGCGTGCGCCGATCACTTCGCAGCGTTCGTTGCCGGGGTAGTCGTCCAGTGCCCGGAGTGTCCAGAACTGGTGCGGCGGTATTTCGTGCAAGTGCTGCAAGGGCTCGCGACCCAGCGTGAACAGCGGGCGCTTGAAAGGAAGCAGGGCAGTGGCCAGTTCTGACCAGTCAGCCACTTCGCGCCAGTCATCTCCCGGACCTGCCTGCCACGCGGTGCGGCGCAAGGCCCAGCAGGGAATGCCAGCCAGTTTGGACGCACGCGCTGCGTTGTGGCTGATCTGCGCGGCGTAGGGATGGGTGGCGTCCAGCAGCAAGTCGACGCCCTGTTCGCCCATGTACCGCGTCATGCCCTCGGCGCCGCCATAACCGCCGACCTTCATTTGGCAGGCCAAATCAGACGGCACCCGGCCCACGCCCGCCAGGCTGTAGATGTGCTCAGGCCCAAGCCTTCGCGCAATGGCCAGAGCCTCGGTAATACCGCCCAGCAGCAGTATGCGTTTCATGTCGCCTCTCTCTGTGAGTGAACGCCAGCCTGACCCACCAGCCCGCCCTGACGATCAATTGCGAAAACCTCCACCTGAACGCTCGCAGGCACGATGCTGCGCGCAAAATTCAGCGCATGGCGACACACTTCGTCACCCAGTGGCACACCCGCCGCGGCGCTTATCGCCAGCGCTTGCTGACTGGTGTTGGCTGCAAGGATCTGCTGTTGCAGGCCTGCATCCGCGCCAACATCCTTAGCCCATTGCGCCAGCTGTGGCAGGTCGATGCTGGAATGGCGGCTGTGCAGGTCCATATGTCCGGCGGCCAGCTTGCTGATCTTGCCGAAGCCGCCGCACACGCTCAACTTATCCACAGGCACCTTGCGCAAGTGCTTGAGCACCGCACCGGCGAAGTCGCCCATCTCGATCAGGGCGATGTCCGGAATTTTGTAGACGCGGCGCATGGTGTCTTCGCTGGCATTGCCAGTGCAGGCGGCGATATGCCGATAGCCGTTGGTGGTGGCGACGTCGATGCCCTGATGGATCGAGGCGATATAGGCTGCGCAGGAGAACGGCCGGACGATCCCGCTGGTGCCGAGAATCGACAGTCCGCCGAGAATGCCAAGGCGCGGGTTCATGGTCTTGAGCGCCAGCGCCTCGCCGCCCTCGACGCCGATCGTGACCTCGAATCCGCCGCTGTAGCCTTGTTCTTCGGCCAGTTGCAGCAAGTGCTCGGTCATCATGCGCCGAGGCACCGGGTTGATGGCCGGCTCACCGACTGCCAGCACCAGCCCGGGGCGGGTCACGGTGCCGACACCTGCACCTGCAACGAAGCGCACGCCCGCTGCTGTTTGCAGCCTGACACGGGCAAACACCAGCGCGCCGTGGGTGACATCCGGATCATCGCCGGCATCCTTGAGGGTTGCGGCTTCCGCGAAGTTATCCACAAGCCGGCAGAATTCCAGGCGCATCTGCACCTGTTTGCCCTTTGGCAGGACGATACCCACCGCGTCGCTGACCTGCCCGCAGAGCAACAGTCGCGCCGCCGCCAGGCTGGTTGCGGTCGCACAGCTGCCAGTGGTCAGGCCACTGCGCAGTGGCGCAGGCTGTTCGGCGGTTTCTTCGCGCATCAGGGTTTGACTACGTCCAGCAGGGTGATCGGCAACGCCTGACGCCACGTGTCGAATTCACCGAGGGGCTGCGCGTGGGCGACGTGGATACGGGTCAGCTCGCCGCCATGCCGTTCGCGCCAAGCCATCAAGGCGGTTTCGCTTTGCAGGGTGACCGCATTGGCGACCAGTCGGCCGCCCGGGCGCAGCTGTTCCCAGCAGGTCTCCAGTACGCCGATACGCGTCACGCCACCGCCGATGAAAATCGCATCCGGGCGTTCCAGACCACTCAATGCCTGAGGCGCGCTGCCCCGCACCACTTGCAGGCCAGGCACGCCGAGTGCGTCGCGGTTGAATTCGATCAGTTGCTGGCGGCCTTCATCGGCTTCGATGGCCATCGCCCGGCAGGTCGGGTGCGCGCGCATCCATTCGATGCCGATGGAGCCGCAGCCCGCGCCGACATCCCACAACAGTTCGCCCGGTAGTGGCGCAAGGCGGGCGAGGGTTATGGCGCGTACGTCGCGCTTGGTGAGCTGGCCGTCATGTTCGAAGGCGCTGTCCGGCAGACCTGAAATGGGGCTCAGACGGATGGCGCTGGCGTCGGCGCGACAATCGATGGCAACCAGGTTCAGCGCAGCGATCTCGGGGTTGCCCCACTCGCTGGCCAGCCCTTCGACGCGTCGCTCGGCTTCGCCACCCAGATGCTCCAGGACGGTCATGCGGCTTGGACCAAAGCCGCGCTCGCGCAACAAGCCGGCAATCACGGCGGGGCTGCTGCCGTCGTTGCTCAACACCAGCAGACGCATGCCATGGTGGAAGTGTGCGTTCAGCGCCGCTACTGGCCGTGCAACCACTGACAGGGTGACGACGTCCTGCAGCGGCCAGCCTAGGCGGGCTGCTGCCAGAGAGTAAGAGGAGGGCGCGGGCAGGATGCGCATTTCATCAATGCTGACCACGCGTGCAAGACTGGCGCCGACGCCGAACATCATCGGGTCGCCACTGGCCAGTACGCAGATCTCGGCACCCCGCTGCTCGAGCACAGGGTTCAACGAGAAAGGACTCGGCCACGCACGTCGCTCGGCGCGAATGCACGGTGGCAGCAACGCCAGCTGGCGCGGGCCGCCGAACACCTGATCAGCGTGCAGCAGAGCGTGTCTGGCGTTCTTGCCGAGCCCTTTGTAACCGTCTTCTCCGATTCCCACGACTGTCAGCCACGGTGACATGTACCTACCTCAATCCGAACTTCCGACAGAGCGCCTTTTCATGCCTGCGGACAAAGCAGGCATAATACCGCGCCCGACGGGGTACAAGTGCTCTAATCAACGTCCGTTTCCAGCCAGTTCACATCGGGTGACCCATTGAACGAGCAGCAGTCCGCTCGCACATCCTCTGCAACGCTACGCCCCTCGGCCTGTCCGGGGTTGCTGCGTATCGTCCCGGCACTGGACGGCGGGATCTGCCGGATCAAGCTGGCGGGCGGGGTGATCACCAGTGCGCAGGCCATGGCCGTTGCCGAGGCCGCACGCACCTATGCACACGGCGTTATTGAAGCCACCAACCGCGCCAACCTGCAGATTCGCGGCATTGGTGCTGATCATGACGGGTTGATCAGTGCCTTGATGGCGGCAGGGCTCGGCCCCGCCAACCCGGCCAGCGACGATGTGCGCAACCTGATGCTTAGCCCGACGGCCGGGCTGGACCCGCAGATGCTCTTCGATGCCCGGCCGCTGGCGGCGCAGATTCTCGACGCGCTGGAACATCACCCGCGTTTTCATGAGCTGTCCCCCAAGTTCGCCCTGTCGCTGGACGCTGGCGAAGCGCTGGTCATGCTCGAACACCCGCACGACGTGTGGCTGTCGGCGCTGAAATTCGATGACGAAGTGTTGCTGGCGTTCGGGTTGGCCGGCTGTCCGGCCCGTGATCGACCGCTGGCCGCTGTTCCTGTGGCCGAGGGGAAGACGCTGGTTGTCGCACTGCTGGAGCTGTTTCTCGACCTGGCCCGCCCCGAGCACACCCGGATGCGGCACCTGCTGGCCGAGGTATCGACCGCCGATCTGCTGCGCGAGCTGTCGACTCGGTCCGGCTGCACAGTGCGCACCGATAAGGCGATCGCCGATTGGCAGCGTCCGGCCATTCAGGGCACTCGGCATATCGGTGTTTATCCACAGGCCCAGCCTGACCAGGTTGCGGTGGGCGCTGCAGTACCGTTGGGGCGTCTCGATGCGGCGATGCTTTCCAGCGTGGCGCAACTGGCGGCGGATCAGGGCGATGGCACTCTGCGTCTGACCCCCTGGCAAAGCCTGTTATTGCCCAACGTGCCGGTCGAGCGCGCGACGGCGGTGCTGGGCGCGTTGCAGGCATCGGGTTTCCTCGGGGCGGCCGAGCAACCGCTGGCGCAGATGCTCGCCTGTACCGGTTCTGCCGGGTGCGCCAAGGGGCTGGCCGACACCAAGGCCGACGCCCTGCAACTGGCTGCCGTGCTGGCTACCGGCCAGGCTGTTCACTTGAGCGGCTGCACGCGTTCCTGCGCCGCCGCCCACGTAGCGCCAGTAACCTTGCTGGCTGTCGCGCCGGGCCGTTACGATCTTTATTTTCGCGATACAGCGCATGCCGGTTTCGGCGTGCTGCGCGCGCGCAACCTTACTATTAAAGCAGTCGGTGCGCAGTTGAACGCCGGCTCACGGAGCAACATGCATGATTGATTACATCCGCGATGGTCAGGAGATATATCGCAACTCTTTCTCGATCATTCGCGCCGAAGCGCGTCTTGACACGATCCCTGCCGACCTGGAAAAACTCGCCGTGCGCGTGATCCATGCCTGCGGGATGGTCGAAGTCATCGAAGACCTGCGCTTCTCGCCGGGTGCCGGTGCTGCCGGGCGCAACGCTCTGGCCGCCGGAGCGCCGATCCTGTGCGATGCGCGGATGGTCTCCGAAGGCATTACCCGCACCCGTCTGCCCGCCGATAACCCGATCATCTGCACCTTGCATGATGAAGGCGTACGGGAAATGGCCCTGGAGCTGGGCAATACGCGTTCTGCGGTGGCGCTCGAGTTGTGGCGTCCGCACCTGGAAGGCAGCGTGGTGGTCATCGGCAACGCGCCGACCGCGCTGTTCTACCTGTTGGAAATGCTCGATGCCGGTGCGCCGAAGCCTGCGCTGATTCTCGGTTTTCCGGTCGGTTTTGTCGGCGCCGCCGAGTCCAAGGCGATGCTCGCCGCCGACAGCCGCGGCGTGCCGTTCGTGATCATGCAGGGCCGTCGTGGCGGCAGCGCCATGGCCGTGGCCGCTGTCAACGCACTGGCCACGGAGATCGAATGATGCAGGCACGCGGTCGATTGATTGGCCTGGGCGTCGGCCCCGGCGACCCGGAGCTGATCACCGTCAAGGCCCTGCGCCTGCTGCGCGAGTCGCCGGTGGTGGCGTATTTCGTGGCCAAGGGTAAAAAGGGCAACGCATTCGGCATCATCGAAGCGCATCTGCAGGACGTTCAGACCCTGATGCCGCTGGTCTACCCGGTTACCACCGAGGCATTGCCGGCAACACTGTCCTACGAAAAGCTCATCAGCGACTTCTACGACGAATCCAGCCGGCACATTGCCGCGCACCTGGACGCCGGACGCGATGTGGCGGTGATCTGCGAAGGCGATCCGTTTTTCTATGGCTCCTACATGTACCTGCATGATCGTCTGGCCGAGCACTACGACGCTGAAGTGATTCCGGGCGTGTGCTCGATGCTCGGCGGTGCTTCGGTGCTGGGCGCGCCGCTGGTGTATCGCAATCAGAGCCTGTCGGTGCTGTCCGGTGTGCTGTCCCACGATGACCTGAAACGCAAGCTGGCCGATGCCGACGCGGCGGTGATCATGAAACTGGGGCGCAACTTCCACAAGGTCCGCGAAGTGCTGATCGAACTGGGGATGGCCGGGCGTGCGCTGTATGTCGAGCGCGCCACGATGAGCAACCAGAAAATCGTTCCGCTGGATCAGGTCGACCCGACGTCGTCTCCCTATTTTTCGTTGATTATCGTCCCTGGCGACAGGTGGCAAGGCTAATGACCTCCATGACTCCGGCCATCGTCATTCTCGGCAATGGCAGCCTTGCTACCGCGCGGCGCATTCAACAGCTGTTTCCCGATGCGCTGATTCATGGCCTGGCCGAGCGCGTGCAGGGTGCCGACCGTACTTACAGTGAGTTCGGCGCGACGCTGCGCCAGTTGTATCAACAGAACACGCCGATCATCGCCATTTGTGCGGCCGGTATCGTTATTCGCACCCTGGCCGCCGTGCTGCTGGAGAAGGGCGCCGAACCGCCGGTGCTCGCTGTGGCCGAAGACGGCAGCGCCGTGGTGCCGCTGCTCGGCGGCCTTGGCGGGGTGAATGTTCTGGCGCGCAGCATCGCCAGCGGGCTTGGCGTTGCGCCGTCGATCACTACCAGCGGCGAGCTGCGTTTCGGCACCTGCCTGCTCAATCCGCCAAGCGGCTATGCGCTGGGCGATCTGGAGCTGGGCAAGCGTTTCGTTTCCGACCTGCTATCCGGTGAACCCGTGCGCATCGAGGGCCAAGCCCCGTGGCTGGCTCAGGCGCAACTGCCCGAAGATCCACAGGCGGCGCTGGCCATCCATGTCGGCAGTGCCCTGCGCGAGCCTTCACCCCATGAATTGCTGATCTACCCGCGTAATGTGCTGGTTGCGCTGACTGACCTCACAGATCAACTGGTTGAGCACGTGCGCTCGGCCCTGCGCGAAGCACGTATCGCCGGGCAGTCTCTGGCCTGTTTGTTGGCTGCCGAGGAGCAGATGGCCAATCCGCACCTGCACAAGGCTGCCGCCGAGCTGGACGTTGCGGTGCGATTCGTCAGCGCCGCTGCGGCCAGCGAGATGGCCATGAAGGCTGTGCCGCAGCTGTTGCCACCGCTCTGCGTCGACGCCCACACAGCGATTGCTGTCGCGGCGCAACCGCTGGAGGTGCAGAGCATCGGTCGCGGACGTGGCCGCGTTGCAGTCATTGGCCTGGGCCCTGGTGCAGCAGATCTGATGGTGCCTGCGGTCAAGGCCGAACTGGCACGTGCCAACGATGTGCTGGGCTATGAGACCTATGTGCGCATGGCGGGGCCGTTTCGTGCCGACCAAGTGCTGCACTGCACTGACAATCGCGAAGAAATGCAGCGTGCCCGACATGCCTTCGAGCTGGCTGCTCAAGGCCGCTCGGTGGTCGTGGTGTCGTCCGGTGATCCGGGAGTGTTCGCCATGGCGTCAGCGGTGCTTGAAGCGTTGCATGAGTCGGATAATCCTCACTGGCATGCGGTCGAGCTGGAGATTCTGCCCGGTGTCTCGGCCTCTCTGGCCACCGCAGCCCAGGCCGGTGCGCCGCTGGGGCATGATTTCTGTGTGCTGTCGCTGTCCGACAACCTCAAGCCCTGGGAGATCATCGAAAAGCGTCTGGACCTCGCCTGCCAGGCCGATCTGGCTCTGGCGTTCTACAACCCGATATCGCGCTCCCGACCTTGGCAACTGGGGCGCGCGCTGGAGATTGTCCGCCAGCATCGCATCCCTGCAACGCCCGTGACGCTGGGGCGCGACATCGGCCGTCCTGGCCAGACTCTGAGGGTTATCACGCTCGGCGAGTTGACCCCGGAGCAGGTGGACATGCGCACCATGGTCTTGATCGGCTCTTCCCTGACGTGCACCTTTGCGCGCCACGAAGGCGGCAACTGGGTCTATACGCCGCGTTGGTACGGCAACAAGCCTACGGCGTGAGCTCGCACACGTGTAATACCAGCTGCTGCCTATTGTGGGAAAGTGCTGAAGTGGTGATCTCACTTCAAGCCTGTGAGTTGGTGTTTCGGCTCACAGGCTTGAGCGAATCGGCTCTCTTCAATCTGCGTAGTCTGTAGTCCGACGCCAGAAATCTCACCGGAATGTTCGCTCACCCGCGGTAAACCGGGAGGCAGATGGCGCGTCGAATTTCGCTCTGCGTGTCACGTTCGGCAGCCTGGTGCGCGAAAGCCATCACGGGGCAAACGGGAAGCACCGAGAAAACTGCCTGATTTATTTCGTTAGTCTCGATTCAGTCCACCAGGACTCATGAATTAAAGGACTAATGAAATGACACAGGAAAAAACCATGAACAGCACTGACAACCTCGATTACATCGCCGCCTGCGAGCTGGCTGAATGCCCATCTTCGTTCGGCGCGTACGCGGCGGCGGCCAATCCAGGCTTACTCAAGGCGCGTGACGTCACTGACGCGAAACCCGGCAATGAGGCGGCGGTGGTCGCAGGCAGTCTGCTGGCATTTGCCGCCGGGATGTCGGCGCAGAGCAAGCAGGACGTAATAAATTCCTTTCTGTTTGCCACCCTGGTGGCCAACAAGGCGTTCAGCGCTCAAACCCAGGGTGATCAGTGGTATGACAAGTTCAACGAAGTGCTTTCGAAGCTGGGCTGGCTTTCCACTCAGTGGAACTATGCGCGTTATCGTGCCACCCATCAGCGTTTCACGATGGACGAATTGGGTCTGGAGATCCTTGGTTCGGCCATTGCAGCTGCCGCGTTACCTGGGCCTGCATCGCTGCTGATGCTCAAGGTGGCTGGAGATGCAATCGCCGCATTGAGGGCCAAAAAAGAACCCCTGCGCCTGTTCGAGAGCCAGACCAAGGCACATCGTGGCGGTAGCTTCCGTATCGCCTCCTGTATCGAATCCGAGGACAGCATCGTCAGTCTGGCCATGGCAGCGGTCAGTTTTCAGGCTGACAGTGACGTCACCAACGTACTGTTCTGGGAGTGGCAGGACACCAGTGTCCAGACCTGGAAGGGTGAGGACAGCCTGTTGCTCAATACGGCGCTGTATGCGCGCCATCGCGACATGATCCAGCAACGGCTGGACGATAATGCCAGACGTGCGATTGCAGATTTCGAAATCTGACCGGAGTGTTGGCGGAGGCATGGACTGCCTCCGCCTTCGGGATAAAAGGAATTTTCCCATGAAACAGGAATTGGATGCCGTAGTCGTCAATGCGGGCTGTTTGATGTTTTTCCCCGAACCGCAGCGGGTATCCCTGAAAAACGATGTGCTGGATTCGATGCTGTACGTGCAGTTGGCCGCATCGAAGCAACACTCGAAGTTTGCCGAACCCGAAAAATGGAATGAAACCCGTCTCGCCGCAGCGCAGCGTTTCGGTTGGTTGCCGAGTGCCAACGAACACACCAGCCAGCCTTTGCCGGAAGAGTCTGTCGAAACGGTGTGGAGTTGCATGACGCGTGCGCTCGCCCCCTTCGTGCCAGCCGAGACGCTCCGGCATGCGGAGGCGTTCATGCGTAAGGTGGGCAATCAGTCCTTCACGAACGAAGCGCTTCATCTGCTGCGCAGCCAGACCATACAGAGCGGTTTGAATCACGCGGGCAAGTTGCAGGTCAGCGTGCTTCTGCAACTGGCGTTCGTCGACACCCGGCAGAACCTGAAACTGGCGCAGTTTCAGTTCGCCACACGTCAGCCGTTGTCATCCGGGTTTCTTTTCGAGGTCATCGAGCCGACAAGTGTCTACGGCAACATCGCTGTGACTGTCTATGCAATGCAGCTGTTCGAACAGGTCTATTCGCAGTTTCGCGATGGCATCGACACCGTGCTGTCGAGCAAGCGCGCGGGTCTGATCATGTCGCTTGGGGGCAGTTCAGATGTCTGATCCGGATGAAGCCCTGCTGACGGACGCCGGCCTGCTGTCCTTCGCCCGCAATGTTGAACCTGATTTGCGCCAGAACATAATCGATTGTCTGCGCCATGCCCGACTGGTCGCAGATGATCACCATTCTTCCAGGACGAAGTGGCGTGCATGGCTGGAGGCTTACCAGCGCTCGATTGCCGCCACTGGCGGTTTGCGGAGCGCCGGGATCAACGATGCCCGATTGAAAATCCACAGTTTCAGGGATATCGGAAAACTGCAGCTACCCGTGGTCGATAATGCCGGCGAGCTTCGCCAGTTGTACCGCAGTTCGTTCGACAAGTTATTGAGCAGTGATCATGCGGCGAGTTTTTTCAGCAGTTGGTTCACGTCCGGGCGTTCTGAAAGCTTTCAGCTCATGCCATGTGCAATGCGCAGTAAGGACGAAGTGTCGATCCTCCTGTGCAGCCTGCAGATGACCACCCTGGCGCTGCGGCCCGCGCGTTATTTCTGGCAGATAGTGGGCGGCGAAATGCAGGTGCATGCCGTCGCTACTGCGTTCCGCTTCAGTCGCCAGAGCTTCGAGCCGTTTCGCCAGACTGTGCAGGACGCGCTTGCTGATCGTGCCGCAGCCGAAATCATCAGTCTTTAATAACCTCGAAAAGCCCATGGAAGGGAGTAACGCAAATGAGTGCAGATACAGAGAATGCGGCCTATCTGGGCAATATCCCCAGTATGGTCGCGTTTCTGCCCGGACTTGCGAGCGAGGAGCGCACGGATATTCAGAACGTGCTTCTGGACGCTCAGTTGTTCGCGGGCAGGCAGTTTGATTTCAAGACCCAGTGGGGCAGCTGGATGCATTACTACCGCAGCCGCCTCAAGACGTGCGGCATACAGCAAAAGGGCCTGGTCTTGGGTGACTCACTGGTGGTGAGCAGTGTCGACGATTTATTAGAGGCGACGTTCAAGGTCAGTCATCCCGCGGATCGCAAGCGTCTTAGCGACATGGTGCAGCGTGCGGTTGCTGCAGTGGGGGTCAATCAGGCAGCGGAGTCGTATTTTCAAAACGGCTTGGATCAGGGACGTCTGGGCAGTTTTCAGGTCGTACCCTACGAAAAGTATGAGTCTGGCAGGATGCTCCTCTTGCTTTGCAGTCTGCACCTGAGCGTTGACGACCATGCGCCAGGAAGACGGAGACTGCTGTTTCACTTCAAGGGCGGCAGTTACATCTTTGACAGCAAGGTGTATGCAACTCACCGTGACGAGGTTATGCGTTATCTGGACGGCAGGGCGCTGGGGCTGGTGCGGTCTGCAAGTATCTGAACCCTGTCTAGGGCAGCAGGTAGCCCCTGATGCCAGTGAAAATGATTTGCGCGGCCAGCGCACAGACAAACAAGCCCATCAAGCGGCTGACAATCTGCAAACCCTGATCACCGAGGATTCGTTCGATACGGTTGGAGAGGTAAAGCACGACGCCGACGGTGAGGCTGGCCAGCGCAATACTCAGGATGGCGGTAAGTTTGTCGTCCCAGTGGGGCTGGCTGACGCCCATGACCAGCAACGCACCGATCGTGCCGGGGCCGACGGTAAGCGGGATGGTCAAAGGAACGATAGTCACATCCTGCTGGATATTATCGGTCTGCACCGCTGACTTGCCCTGTGCCATGCCCAGTGCCGATATGAACAGCACACTGCCGGCACCGATTCTGAACGCATCCACCGTGATGCCGAATACATCGAAAATAACCCGTCCGAACAGGTAGAGCAGCACGCTGGAAACCAGTGTCGCCAGTGCCACCTTCCAGGCCAGGCGCCGCTGCTCCTTGCGCGAGTGACCTCGCGTGAGGCTGATGAAGCAGGAAAGAACGAAAAACGGGCTGTAAAGCACCAGCATTTTCAGATAGACGCTGAACAACACGTGAAGCATGGCTTCGACTCACAGCAGCAGGTGGATGGCAGCGCCAGTCTATCAGGCCATAGGCCTTTCCCGTTGCTGTCAGTTTTGCCGATAGCGCTCGTCGTCAGCCGTCAGCCCGCGGGCCTTGTCACGGTGCGCCACCCAGTGCTCTACCAGTTCGCGCAACTGGGACAGCTCGATGGGCTTGGCCATGTGGCCGTCCATGCCAGCCTGGCGTGCCCGGTCCTTGTGCTCGGTGAGAATATGCGCGGTCAGTGCAACGACCGGGGTACGTACGCGCTGATTGCCGACTTCCCAGGCGCGCAATTGCTCGGTGGCCGAGAAACCGTCGAGTATCGGCATCTCGCAGTCCATCAACACCAGGTCATAACGCTGCGCCTTCATGGCACGTAACGCTTCCTCACCATTGCTCGCGGTATCGGGGTTGAGGTTGAGCTTGCCGAGCATGCCGCGGATGACCTTGGTCGAAATGCTGTTGTCTTCGGCCACCAGAATCCGGAAGTCGCCAGGGACGTTGACCGGCGGAGCCACGATCGGGCCGGGCTTGTTCGACACGACACCCTTGTTCAACTGGGTCAGTTCATCTGCCAACGTGGTCTTGAGCGTGTAGCCTGCTACCGGTTTGGCCAGAATCCGCTTGATGCCGGAGTTGCGCGCGATGATCTTGCTGGGCGCATTGCTGATGCCGGTCAGCATGATCAACAGAATGTCGTGGTTCAGGCTTGGATCTTCCTTGATCTTGGCGGCCAGTTGCATGCCGGTCATGCCCGGCATGTTCTGATCGAGCAGGACCACATCGAAATAGTCGCGCAGGTGCGCCTTGGTTCTGAGCAGGGCCAGGGCCTCCTTGCCGGACGCCACGGCGCTGACATTCAGGCCCCAGGCGCTACATTGCTGGACCAGCACTTTGCGGCATGTGTCGTTGTCATCGACCACCAGCACCCTGGCATCTTTCAGCGGGCTGTCCAGATCGATGGTCGGCTGTTCAAGCAGCTTTGCGTCCAGCGGCAGGTTCAGCCACAACGTATTGCCTTGCGCACCAGTGCTCTGAATGCCGAATTCGCCATCCATCAGCACGATCAGCTGACGAGCGATCACCAGTCCGAGGTGGCCGCCGAGCCGGCTGCTGGCCAGGAAGTTACGGCTGTGCAGTTCGGCGTGCAGCAGCTCTTCGCGCTCTTCATCGGAAAGCGATTCGCCGCTGTCCTGAACCGAAATGCGCAACCGCGTATTGCCGCTTTTCGAGGACTCGAGGGCGACGGCCAGAAGAATTTCACCTTCGTCGGTCTTCTTCAGGGCGTTTTCCAGCAGGCTCAGCAGCGTCTGGCGCAGGCGAGTCGGATCACCGTTGATGACACGCGGCACCTGAGGCTGAATCTGGCTGATCAGCTCGACCTGTTGCTGCTCGGCCTTGGCGCGGAAGATATTCAGGCAGTCCTCGACCAGCGCGCCGATGTCGAACTGCACGTCGTCCAGTTCGATCTGCCCAGACTCAAGCTTGGTGATGTCGAGAATCTCGTTGATCAGCGTCAGCAGTTCGTTACCAGCACTGTGAATGGTCTGCACGTAGTCGCGTTGTTTGACCGACAGCGGCGTGCCGAGCAGCAGTTCGGTCATGCCCAGCACGCCATTCATCGGGGTGCGAATCTCGTGGCTGATCTTCGCCAGGAACTCGGCCTTGGCGTTGATTTCGGCGGTGCTGGCTGCCTGATCGCGGCTGATGCTGAACCGGTCTTCGGTGATGCTGCGATGGCGTTCGCTGAGCGCCAGGCTCATCAGCAGTCCGCTGATGCAAAACACGCTGAGCAGCGCCAGTATCAGCCATTGCGGCGGCACCAGGCTCAGCCACAGCAGGCCGGGCAGGACCACCATGTAGCCGATATTGAAGGTGATCATCCCGAGGACAAACAGGCGCGCCGAGCGATAGCCCTTCTGCCAGTGCCACATCGACACCGCGAGAATGCTCAGGGTGGTCAACGAGACCAGGCCGAACGTCAGGATATTGATCGGCAACTGCTCGTCGAACAGCACCAGCGAGGCGCCGATCCCCATGAGCACCGCGGTGCCCAGCAACAGACGGTCGAGCTTGCGGGCATTGCGGTGGACGAAGAAATAGTAGGTGTAGATCAGTCCTGCGACAGCGGCCAGCAGCAGTGCCAAGTGCGCGCTAGGGGTTTGCGCGATATTCCACGGGTCGATCGGGCGCAGCAGGTTGAGCAGCAGCAGGGCACTGAGCCCGAGTAACGATTCGCAGGCGGCCAGCCACAGATTGCTGCGCGACCGGGTGTGTCCGTAACGCGTCAGGTTCTGCACGATCAGCATGGACAGCGCGCCAAAAAGCAGCCCGAACAGCAACGGCTGGGTCTCGTTGGCGGCGCTTTTTATCGCCGGTTCGAGGGTGATGCTGGGGCGCATTTTCTGTGCAGAGACGAGCTTCAGGTAGATATCCAGAGGGGCCGAGCTTTGCGGAACCGGTAGCAGGAAATCGTTGGACGGCAGTCGCTGATCTTCAATCGGCACGTCATTGCCGGTGCGCACGTGGTCAATCTGTTGATCGCCGTCCATGACATACAGATCGGCGCTGGACAGATCCGGGGCGAAGATGCGCAGGAGTTGTTCGTGCTGGGTCGGTTGCAGGCGGTAATGCAGCCACACGGCACCGCCGCGATCCGCAGCCGTGACACGTTCCAGTTCGGTGGGGCTGAATTGATTCTGATAGCGCGCCGAGCGGATTTCATCCAGCGTCAGGTGGGCCTTTTCGTCGAGCAGCGTCGACCAGCCTGCACCATGCTCGGCCTGCGCCGAAAGCATGAACAGCAGGGTCAGCAGTCCGACGGTTGAGGCTATGGCAATCCTGAGCCCGCGCACAATGAAATCCCTTCGTGAGTGAATGCCTGGTAAAACCGCGAATACCGGACCAACCGGCCAGCCTCTGGTTGAAGAGGCTGGTCCGATCGATTACTCCTGGTCTTCGCCACGCTCACGGGCAATGGCACGGTAGCCAATGTCCTTGCGGTAAAAACACCCTTGCCAGTCGACTTTTGCGGCCAGCGCGTAGGCATTTTCCTGCGCGTTGCCGACGCTGTCACCCAGCGCTGTGGCACACAGTACACGACCACCGCTGGTCACGACACGCTCATCCTGCAAGGCCGTGCCTGCATGGAAAATCTTGCCTTCGAGCTGTGCTGCTGCATCCAGACCCTCGATGACTGCGCCTTTGGTGTAGTCGCCAGGATAGCCTCCGGCGGCCAGCACGATACCCAGGCTCGGGCGCGGGTCCCACTGTGCTTCGATCTTGTCCAGCGCTTGCGCCAGCGCAGCTTCGACCAGCAGTACCAGACTCGATTGCAGGCGCAGCATGACCGGCTGGGTTTCCGGGTCGCCGAAGCGGCAATTGAACTCGATGACTTTCGGGTTACCCGCTTTATCAATCATCAGACCAGCATAGAGGAAGCCGGTGTAAACGTTGCCTTCATCGGCCATGCCCCTGACGGTCGGCCAGATCACCAGGTCCATGACACGTTGATGAACCTCGGCGGTGACCACCGGGGCAGGGGAGTATGCGCCCATGCCGCCGGTATTCGGCCCGCTGTCGCCGTCGCCGACGCGCTTGTGGTCCTGGCTGGTGGCCATGGGCAATACATTCTTGCCGTCGACCATGACAATAAAGCTGGCCTCTTCGCCGTCGAGAAACTCTTCGATGACAACGCGTGAACCGGCGTCGCCAAAGGCGTTGCCAGCCAGCATGTCACGTACGGCGTCTTCGGCTTCTGCCAGGGTCATGGCGACGATCACGCCCTTGCCTGCGGCCAGGCCGTCGGCCTTGATGACAATCGGCGCGCCTTTTTCACGCAGATAGGCCAGGGCAGGCTCGATTTCGGTGAAGTTCTGGTAGTCGGCAGTAGGAATCTTGTGACGCGCCAGGAAGTCCTTGGTAAACGCCTTGGAACCTTCAAGCTGCGCAGCACCGGCGGTCGGGCCGAAGCAGTCCAGGCCACGGCTGCGGAACAGGTCGACGACGCCTGCAACCAAAGGCACTTCAGGGCCGACGATGGTCAGCGCAACGTTTTTTTCAGCGAAGTCCGCCAGTTGCTCCAGTGCCAGAACGTCGATGGCCACGTTTTCGCATTTGGCCTCGATCGCCGTGCCCGCATTGCCCGGTGCGACAAACACCTTCTGCACGCGTGGGTCCTGGGCGACTTTCCATGCCAGGGCGTGTTCACGACCGCCGCTGCCAATGATCAAAATATTCAAAACAGACTCCTTTGGAGTAGCTACAAGCTGTTAGCTACAAGCTGCAAGTAGAAGCGGGGGCAGCTTGCGTGCAGCTCATGGCGTTGAATGGTTAGTGCGTTAGGCTTTAGCTTGAAGCTTGAAGCTGCCCTTAGTGCCTGAAATGACGCATGCCGGTAAACACCATCGCGATGCCGGCTTCGTCGGCCGCAGCGATCACTTCATTGTCACGCATCGAGCCGCCTGGCTGGATGACAGCGGTTATGCCGACCTTGGCCGCGTTGTCGATGCCGTCACGGAACGGGAAGAAGGCATCGGAGGCCATGACGGCGCCCTGAACCTGAAGTCCGGCGTGTTCAGCCTTGATGGCGGCGATACGCGCCGAGTTCACGCGGCTCATCTGGCCAGCGCCGACGCCGACGGTCTGGCGGTTGCGGGCGTAGACGATGGCGTTGGACTTGACGTACTTGGCGACTTTCCAGGCGAAGATCAGGTCATGCATTTCCTGTTCGGTCGGCGCACGCTGGGTAACGACCTTGAGGTCGGCCTCGGTGATCATGCCGATGTCACGGCTCTGTACCAGCAGGCCGCCATTGACGCGTTTGTAGTCCCAGGCAGGCAGACGCTCGCTCCACTGGCCGCTGGTCAGCAGGCGCACGTTGGCTTTGCTGGCGACGATGGTGCGGGCTTCGGCGCTGACGCTTGGTGCGATGATCACTTCGACGAACTGGCGCTCGACGATGGCCTTGGCGGTTGCAGCGTCCAGCTCGCGGTTGAAGGCGATGATGCCGCCAAATGCCGACTCGGAGTCGGTGGCATAGGCCAGTTCGTAAGCCTGACGAATGCCGCCTTCATCATCCGGGCAGACCGCGACACCGCACGGGTTGGCGTGCTTGACGATCACGCAGGCCGGTTTGACGAAGCTCTTGACGCATTCCAGGGCGGCATCGGTATCGGCCACGTTGTTGAACGACAGCTCCTTGCCCTGCAACTGGGTGGCGGTAGCGATACCAACCTCGGCAGGTTTGGCTTCGACATAGAACGCCGCGCTCTGGTGCGGGTTCTCGCCATAGCGCATTTCCTGAGCCTTGACGAACTGGGTGTTGAAGGTGCGCGGGAACTGGCTGCGGCCTTCGGTACTCAGGGTTTCGGCGGTCTGGTCGACGCCGCCCAGGTAGTTGGCGATCATGCCGTCGTAGGCGGCGGTGTGCTCGAATGCCTTGAGCATCAGGTCGAAGCGCTGAGCGTAGGTCAGGCCTCCGGCCTTGAGGCTTTCCAGGACCTGGCCGTAATCGCTGGCATTGACCACGATGGCGACGTCCTTGTGGTTCTTCGCCGCGGAGCGGACCATGGTCGGGCCGCCGATGTCGATGTTTTCGATGGCGGTCGGCAGGTCGCAGCCCGGCTTGGAAACAGTGGCTTCAAACGGGTACAGATTGACCGCAACCAGATCGATCGGCTTGATGCCGTGCTCGGTCATGATGGCGTCGTCTATGCCGCGACGACCCAGAATCCCGCCATGGATCATGGGGTGCAGGGTCTTGACCCGGCCGTCCATCATTTCAGCGAAGCCGGTGTAATCGGCCACTTCGACTGCCGCGACGCCGTTGTCCTTGAGCAGCTTGAACGTACCGCCAGTGGAAAGAATCTCGACGCCCAGCGCTTCAAGCTCGCGGGCAAACTCAAGGATTCCTGTCTTGTCGGATACGCTGATCAGAGCGCGGCGGATCGGCAGGCGGGTAGTCTGGTCGGTCATCTCGATTTCCATCAAAAGCAAAAGAAGTCAGCAAAAAAAAGCGACCGCGGTGCAAGGTCGCCTTTTCTGTTTTGAATGCTTTAAAGCAGATCGTACTGTTTGAGTTTCTTGCGCAGCGTACCGCGATTCAGTCCCAGCAGCTCGGAGGCCTTCGTCTGGTTGCCCTTGACGTAGTTCATCACGCTTTCCAGAAGCGGAGCCTCGACTTCCGACAACACCAGGTTGTAGACGTCAGTGACGGATGCGCCTTCGAGGTGGGCGAAATAATTGTGCAGCGCCTTCTCGACACTTCCGCGCAGGGTCTGACCCTCTTCGCTCGGCGTGTTGAGGTGCTGTTTCAAATTGACGTTGTCGCTCACGGGTGTTGTTCCACTCACTAAAGTCTCGGTCATCATCGTCATGCGGCCACCTCTTTATCATTCTCGTTATCCGGGCCCTTGCAGCCTTGGCTGAAGAACTCCCGGACGTTGGCGCACTGTGCTTCCGTATCTTCCAAACGATTGAAGTGGGCGCGAAACTCTCTGGCGCCCGGCAGGGTTGCGAGATACCAACTGACGTGTTTGCGTGCAATGCGCACGCCCATCACGTCTCCATAGAAAACGTGGAGCGCTGCCAGATGCTCAAGCAGAATGCGTTCCACTTCACTCGACTGCGGCGCCGGCAGTGTTTCTCCGGTCCGCAGGAAGTGTTCTATCTCGCGAAAAATCCAGGGACGCCCCTGTGCGGCCCTGCCAATCAGTAATCCGTCTGCACCGGTGGCCTTCAGCACGTGCCGGGCCTTTTGCGGTGAATCGATGTCGCCATTGGCAAAGACCGGTATCGACACGGCCTGTTTAATCTGGGCGATGGTGTCGTACTCGGCCTCGCCGGTGTACAGGTCGGCACGGGTTCGCCCGTGTACCGCCAGTGCCGTGATGCCCGCCTGCTCGGCAATTTTCGCCACTGTCAGGCCATTTCGGTTGTCACGATCCCATCCGGTGCGGATCTTCAGCGTGACCGGTACATCGACTGCAGCCACGACGGCCTGCAGGATGTCGTTGACCAGTTGCTCATCCTTCAACAGCGCCGAGCCTGCTGCCTTGTTACAGACTTTCTTGGCCGGGCAACCCATGTTGATGTCGATGATCTGGGCGCCCAGTTCGACATTGGCACGTGCTGCGTCTGCCAGCATCTGCGGATCACCACCGGCGATCTGTACCGAGCGCGGCTCGGGATCACCTTCGTGGATCATGCGCAGACGCGACTTGCGGCTGTTCCACAGGCTCATGTCACTGGTGACCATCTCCGAAACCACCAGGCCGGCGCCGAGTCTTCGGCACAGCTGACGGAAAGGCTGGTCGGTGACGCCCGCCATCGGGGCGAGAATCAAGCCGTTTTGCACTGTATATGGGCCGATGCGTACTGCCGACATAGCCTTACCTGTTGTGGAGGCCAAATCATCCGCAGGCCGTGTAAAAAACTGTTTCACCCGGTCTGCAACGGCTCATCCCGCCAGCCGCATGCGCCACCGCCAGATCGAACCGAGAGTTTGAAAAAGGGTTGGCATGATACCCGCTCTCGATGACTGGATAAAGGCTGAATTGGATAAAATCTGAACAGTTATTGCCGGGGCTCGACCACCTCGATAAGAGGGTATTTTGCCGCGAAATTTCTGCGATCGTGCAGCGTTCTTTGATGAAATTTACGTGTAAAGAAGCAGTCTTGACCGACACTTCGGCGTCGGGCGTGTCATTCCGGCGAGCGGAAGTTCAGGCTGTAGTTCACGGCCTTGGCACCTGGATCAAGGATATCCAGCGCGATATGGATCGGCGTCTGCGGCGGCATCTCTTCCTTGCCGGCCATTTCGCCACTCAGGTATTCACTGGGCTTGAACCGACGACTGGCAATCAACTGACCGCCGGTATCGGAAAAACGCAGCTCCAGCAGGGGAAACGGCTGGGAAAAAGAGGCGCGGTTGTAGATGATCGCGTCGACCACCAAAGCCCCCTGAAACTCCGGGTGACTGCGCACGACCAGGTTGCTGCTCTTGAGCTGGGAAATGTCGACTTTGCTCGGCACCTTGCAGCCAACCTGCGGGCAAATCTGCTGAAACAACGGGCGGTACTGGTCCTGGCGTGCCAGCTGATCGAAGTGATACCAGACGTACTGTCCCGCCAGGCCCGCCAGCGCCAGCACGATCAACAGCCCCCAGGCCAGGCGTCGGCCCCAGCGCGGTTTGGGCCGTTGCCAGTCCAGCTGTAAAGGGTCGTCGGTCAGGTCAAGGAGCGTCTGGTCGCGCACTGCCGGTTCGTTGCGGCTGCGCTTGCCCCGCGGTTCAGGCTCCGGCTCATGGTCGTCGTCTTCATCATCGTCATCCACCGCTGACCAGCGCTCGACCTTCTGGGCAGGCGCGGCCTTGCGCTGGATGATGACTGGCATCGGCGGCTCGTCATCGTCCAGATCCTTGTCCAGTGACAGTGACGGCTCGGTACGTTTGTCGTCCTCCGGCGGCTCGGCAGCTTCTGCAGAGTCGCTATCCGGGATAACTTCTGCATGCAGCTCGGGCAGTTGCTCGACATCGTCGTTATGCAGCGTATCGACCCATGCCGCCTCATCGCTCTGCCGGCTGTCACGCTTCGCCGTCAGGCTCACAGCGTCGTTGTCGATGTCGCTGACCGGGCGGGCAAAGGTGTCAGGCCTGCGCGTCTCGCGTTGTTCGAGGCGGGCCAGTTCTTCGTCCAGATTGAGATTGTCCAGATCCAGTTCGCTGACCTGCCAGGGGTCGTCCTCTTCGGGCACCTTTTCCGGCTCCGGCTCCGGCTCCGGCTGTGGCTCCGGCTTCTGCTCGGGCTCCGGCACTGGCGTCGGCAGGGGCTCCGGTTCGGGCAGGGCTGCGACCACCGGCGAGGCTGGCAGCGCCTCTTTTTCGGAATCATCGCTTGCGCGTTGCTCGAGCAACTGCCGCGCTGCGTTGAACACCTGCAGGCAGGCGCCACACCGCACCACGCCACGGGCCACGCTCAGTTGAGCGTGACTGACTCTGAAACTGGTCTGGCAGTGCGGGCACTGGGTGACGAAACTGTCGGTCATGCGGCTGTCCGGTTGAAGCGGCGGTTAACGGCGGCGACCCGTGATGCGTACCCAGCCATCTCGGTTAGCGATCGGGTCCAGATCAAAACTGTCAGCATAGGCTGCCGCAACTTCCTCACCCTGTTCGGCAAGGATGCCTGACAGTGCCAGGCGTCCGCCGGCTCTGATCAGGGTAGCCAGTTGCGGCGCCAGGGAAACCAGCGGGCCAGCCAGAATGTTGGCGACCAGCACATCGGCCTGCTGGTGTGGCAGATCCTCGGGCAGGTACAGCGGGAAGCGTTCGGCCGCGATATTGTTGCGTCCGGCATTGTCACGAGAGGCTTCCAGTGCCTGCACGTCTATATCGGTACCAACGGCCTGTTCGGCACCCAGCAGCAGTGCGGCGATGGCCAGAATGCCCGATCCGCAGCCGAAATCCAGCACGTTGCAGCCTTCGAGGTCCTGGCCGTCCAGCCACTCGAGGCACAGCGCGGTGGTCGGGTGGGTCCCGGTGCCGAAGGCCAGGCCTGGATCGAGCAACAGATTTACGGCGTCCGGTTGCGGCGCAGCATGCCAGCTCGGCACGATCCAAAGACGCTTGCCGAAACACATCGGCTGGAAGTTATCCATCCAGCTGCGTTCCCAGTCCTGATCTTCGATGACTTCGGCGCTGTGTTCGGGCAATTCTTCGCCGGTCAGCAGGCTCAGGTACGCCAGGGCCATCTCGGCGTTGGTGTCGGCTTCGAACAGCGCCAGCAGGTGGGTATGCGTCCACAGCGGCGTGGTATTGAGTTCGGGCTCGAAAATCGGCTGGTCTTCAGCGTCCATGAAGGTCACGGACACGGCGCCGACTTCAAGAAGGGCGTCTTCGTAGGTTTCGGCTTGTTCTGGGCTGATGGCGAGACGGACTTGCAGCCAAGGCATGGCGGATTACCTTCGATTTGGAAATAAGTGCGGCTAGTAAGGCCAGTGCGGCCGCAGGAAGCGGGCAAGTTTACTGCTATGCGCTGCAAACAACAAAGCCGCATCACTGCGGCTTTGTCGTTGTGAAGCAGACTGGCTTATTGATTGGCCAGTTTGTGCTCCAGGTAGTGGATGTTGACTCCGCCTTCGCAGAAGCCTTCATCGCGGGTCAGGTCGCGGTGCAGCGGGATGTTGGTCTTGATCCCGTCGACCACGATTTCGTCCAGGGCGTTGCGCATGCGTGCCATGGCCTCTTCGCGGGTCGCGCCCCAAGTGATCACTTTACCGATCAGCGAGTCATAGTTGGACGGTACCTTGTAGCCGCTGTACAGGTGCGAATCGACCCGTACGCCGTTGCCGCCCGGTGCATGGAAATGCTTGACCAGACCAGGGCTTGGTACGAAGGTCTTCGGGTCTTCGGCGTTGATCCGGCATTCCAGCGCATGACCCTTGATGACCACGTCATCCTGGGTGTACGACAGTTTGTTGCCGGCGGCGATGCTGAGCATCTCCTTGACGATGTCGATGCCTGTGACCATTTCCGAAACCGGGTGCTCCACCTGAACACGGGTGTTCATTTCGATGAAGTAGAAACGACCGTTTTCGTACAGGAACTCGAACGTACCCGCACCGCGATAGCCGATATCGATACACGCCTTGACGCAGGCAGCCAGAACATCCTCGCGCGCCTTTTCATCGATGAACGGTGCCGGCGCTTCTTCCAGAACCTTCTGGTGACGGCGCTGCAGCGAGCAGTCGCGATCGCCCAGGTGGATAGCCTGACCCTGGCCGTCGGAAATCACCTGGACTTCCACGTGACGTGGGTTGGTCAGGTACTTTTCCAGGTAGACCATCGGGTTGCTGAACCAGGCGGCTGCTTCGGCGCGGGTCTGCGACGCGGCTTCGATCAGGTCTTCTTCGCGATGAACCACACGCATGCCGCGACCACCACCGCCACCGGCGGCCTTGATGATCACCGGGTAACCGACTTCACGGCCAATGCGCAGAGCGGTGTCTTTGTCTTCCGGCAGCGGGCCATCGGAACCGGGAACGGTCGGTACATTGGCCAGCTTCATGGCGTCCTTGGCAGAAACCTTGTCGCCCATCAGGCGAATGGTGTCTGCTTTTGGACCGATGAAAGCGAAGCCAGATTTTTCAACCTGTTCGGCGAAGTCGGCGTTCTCGGCGAGAAACCCGTAACCCGGGTGGATCGCCGTGGCGCCGGTCACTTCGGCAGCC
The DNA here is from genome assembly GCF_000507185.2 of Pseudomonas syringae KCTC 12500. Lineage (NCBI taxonomy): Bacteria > Pseudomonadati > Pseudomonadota > Gammaproteobacteria > Pseudomonadales > Pseudomonadaceae > Pseudomonas > Pseudomonas syringae. The sequence continues at coordinate 1,566,641 of NZ_AYTM02000002.1, read as the reverse complement.
GAAATGATCGCCGGAATGTTCAGGTAGGACAGATTGGCCGGTGCCGGACCGATGCAGACGGTTTCGTCTGCCAGGCCCAGGTGCATCAGCTCGCGATCTGCGGTGGAGTGTACAGCGACGGTCTTGATGCCCAGTTCTTTACAGGCACGCAAGATGCGCAAGGCAATTTCGCCGCGGTTGGCGATCAGAACTTTTTCCAACATCGCAGGCTCTCCCCGGGTCAAACGATTGTGAACAGAGGCTGGTCAAACTCAACCGGATGACCGTTTTCTACCAGGATGGATTCGATCACACCGCTGGCGTCTGCCTCGATGTGGTTCATCATTTTCATCGCTTCGACGATGCAAATGGTGTCGCCTTTCTTGACGGTCTGGCCGACTTCGACGAATGCAGGCGAAGTAGGTGCCGGGGTACGGTAGAACGTACCGACCATTGGCGACTTGACCACAAAGCCGTTCAGTTTCGGAGCCGACGGTACTTCTGGCGCAGCCGGAGCGGCGGCAGGTGCGGGTGCGGCTACCGGCGCTGCAACCGGAGCGGGCGCGTAGTAAGGCTGCGCAGGGGTCTTGCTGTGGCGGCTGATCCGTACGGATTCTTCGCCTTCACGAATTTCCAGCTCGTCGATGCCGGACTCTTCCAGCAATTCGATCAGTTTCTTGACTTTGCGAATATCCATTAATCAACTCCCAAGGTTCTGTAAGGGCAATGTGTCGGCCGGCTCAAGCCATACGGTCAGCTTCAGGCTGGACTCGTCATGACTTGGCACTGGCGGCCAGTTGTTCCAGGGCGGCTTCCAGGGCCAGTCGGTATCCACTGGCACCCAGGCCACAGATCACTCCTACAGCGACATCTGAAAAGTAGGAGTGATGGCGGAAAGGTTCGCGTTTGTGCACGTTTGATAAATGCACTTCGATGAATGGGATGCTCACTCCCATCAGCGCGTCACGTATTGCAACGCTGGTGTGCGTAAAAGCGGCCGGATTGATCAAAATAAAATCCACACCCTCACCGCGGGCGGCGTGAATGCGGTCGATCAGTTCGTACTCGGCGTTGCTTTGCAGATACATCAGATGGTGGCCGGCATCGCGAGCGCGCTGCTCCAGGTCCTGATTGATCTGAGGCAGAGTGACGGTGCCGTAGACCCCGGGTTCCCGAGTGCCCAGCAGGTTCAGGTTGGGTCCGTGAAGGACCAGGATGGTCGCCATTGCGTGTTCCTTTTATTGTCTGCGAGCGGTTTACGCCCGGCGACTATGCCGGAAGGGCAATAGACTGTCCAGTTAACAACAGTAGCAAGCACAATGAGCGATATTCGCGCAAAGTTTGTGACTAAGGTGTCAGTTTTGGTCATTGGCGCTGTTCAGGCGCTCTATCAGGCCTGCTGCGTCGATTTCGCCGAGGACCCGGACAGTTTGCCGTTCTTCGCCGTTTTTATCGAAAAAAAGCAGCGCTGGCGGGCCAAACAGCTTGTACCGGTCGAGCAGGGAGCGCTGCTCTGCGTTGCTGTCGGTCATGTCGAAACGCACCTGTTTGTAACCCGACAAACGGGCGATCACGCCCGGGTCAGGCAGGACTTCGTGTTCGATGACCTTGCAACTGATGCACCAGTCGGCATACCAGTCGAGCACCAGCGGTTTGCCCTCGCTTTGGGCTTCCTGCATCACACGGTCCAGTTCGGCAGAGGTGGTGATCGTTTGCCACTGTGATGCGGCCGAAGCTGCCGCCCCGCTATTCGCCGTGGCGTACTCGCGGCCCAGCGGGCGCATGGGGTCGGTCTGCCCGGACAGCGCGCCGTACCAGCACGCCAGCGCATAGACCAGCAACGCCAGCCCCAGCAACTGGGCGAGTTTCTGCCGTGTGGTTTTGACGTTGAATTCCAGCGCGCCGAGAAACAGGGCGACACCGGCCGACAATAGGCCCACCAGCAACAGCGTGACCTGCCCTGGCAGCACACGGCTCAGCAGGCCGATTGCCAGCCCCAGTAGCAGCACGCCGATGGCGTTTTTCACCGTTACCAGCCAAGGGCCGCTTTTCGGCAGCCAGGTGGCACCGCCGGTGGCGATCAGCAACAGCGGCGCGCCCATGCCCAGCCCCAGCGCAAACAGTTTCAGAGCACCGCCGAGCGCATCGCCGCTGGCGCTGATATACAACAGCGCACCGGCCAGAGGCGCCGATACGCAAGGTGATACCAACAGGCTGGAGACCACGCCCAGCACCGCTGCACCCCACAATGAACCGCCCTGGGTCTTGCCGGCGATACGGTCCAGGCGAGAGCTGATCGATTGCGGCAGGCGCAGTTCGAAAGCGCCGAACATGGCTATGGCGAAGATCACAAAGAATGCCGAGAACGGCACCAGCACCCAGGCCGATTGCAATCGTGCCTGCAGGTTAAGGCCTGCACCGAACATCCCCATCAGCGCGCCCAGCAGGGCAAAGCACGCCGCCATTGGCAGTACGTAAGCCAGAGACAGGCTCAGCCCGCGTAACCCGCCAACCTGACCGCGCAGTACCACGCCGGACAGGATCGGTAGCATCGGCAGTACACACGGTGTGAAGGTCAGGCCTACGCCGGCGAGAAAAAACAGTGCCAGTTCTTTCCAGCTCCAGCCTGCCGTGGCGGCGGGTGGGGTGGCAGAGGCCTGATTGGCCGGGCTGGCGGCCACATCACCGATGCTCAAACGTTCGGTTTCAGGTGGGTAGCACAAGCCCTTGTCGGCGCAGCCCTGGTAGGTGACGGCGAGGGTGAAGGGGCGTTGTTCGCCGGGTTTGCGTGGCAGGTCGATATCGAGAATGCCGTGGTAGACCTCGACATCGCCAAAGTACTCGTCGTGTTTCTGCTCGCCCTTGGGCAGTTGCGCTTCGCCAAGGCCGATGTCGGCAGGCTCGGTGCGGAACTGGAAGCGGTGGCGATACAGGTAGTAGCCATCGGTGGCGACCAGCCTCAGCTTGATCGACTCCGGCGTTGTTTCGATCAGGCTCAACTGAAAGGCCTGACGCACAGGCAGGAAGTCCTTGCTGTTATCCAGCGAGCCACCGCCCAGGGTGGATGAAGGTCGGCTATCCAGCAAACCGGCTGCGGAGGCGGGTAGGGCCAGAATCAATAACAGCAGGCATAACAAACGGCGCATGGCAGTCTCGAATATCGAAAGTCCGCGCATGATAACGGAGTGCCCGGCGGCGTGCCGAGGGCAGGTTGTAAGAGTGGGTGTCAGCAGGCCCACGACCGTGCCGGAATTATTTCTTGCCCGAGGAAAAGCTGCCACCAGCCTCCTGATCGTAAAAATCCGGGATCTTGTACTTATACGTGTCCAGCCAGCGTTGCAGGCTGAGGTCGCGCTCTGCCGCGGTATTGACCTGCGGCGTCGGCGAAGCAGCCTTGCCGCTGGCCTGAAGCTGCAGCCAGGTCTCGGTCTGCCGGGTTTCAGAGGTCGCAGTTTCGTTGTTGTCCGCCCAGGCATCACCTGCGCTCAACAGCAGTACACACCCGGTGAGTATGATGCGTTTCATGGTTGTACCTCCTGGGACTGACGATCATTTTGCCCTGTCAGGCTCGCAATGGGCCGTGCAGATGCTCGAGGAGCGGCAGGGGGCTTTCGCAATTGCTCGGCACGCGCCTGGGCATCGGTCACCTGTTCAGGCGTCAGCCCGGCCCGCGACGCCAGTTCGGCGGCTTGCGTCCAGTTGTTCTGATAGATCAGCAGCGTGGCCAGGTTCACCGCCGCCAGCGAGTCCGATTGTTTGAGCTCCATGGCCGTCAGGAACTGAAAGCGTGCCTGTTCCAGTTTCAGCTGGTTGAGGTAGACGACGCCCAGATCATTGCGGATCTTTTCATCGGTCGGTTGCAGCTTGCTGGCCATCAGCAGGTGTTGCTGTGCCAGCGCGTTGTCGCCGCGCGCTGCGGCCAGTTGCCCGAGGCCATGCTCACCCTCGGCTGCCCGGCAGGTGCCCAGCAGGCTGCGGTACAGAGGCTCGGCCTCGTTGCTGCCCAAAAGCCGCAACACCCGGGCCTTGCGCAGGCGAACCTCGCCCAGGCTGTCGGGCAGGCTTTCCAGGTTGGCAAGGCTGGCATGCAGGCGGCCTTCATCGGCCATGTTCTGAGCCAGATTCAGGGAGAACTCCTGATCCGAGGTCAGCTTGGGGCACTGGCCCGGCTGAGCCGTGGTCTGCGTCCAGAGGGGGCGACCATCACTGGCGCAGCCGCCCAGCAACAGCAGCCCGAATAGTACGATCACTGGTTTCATTGCAATGCGTCCTTTCGTGCACGGGTAACACCGGGTCAACTGCCCAGTGCGCGGCTGATTGCCATAAATCCTGGCCCGGCCAGCACAATCAGCAGGGCGGGGAACAGAAACACCATCATGACCACCGACATCTTTGCCGAGAGTTTGGAAATGTATTCTTGCAGGCGGGTCAGGCGTCGGTCATCGATCAGTTGCTTGAGCGTGAGCAGAGACTTCAATGCGCCGCCGCCCTGATGAATCAGTTGATTGAGGATCACACAGGTGTCGCTCAACTCGTCGACGTCCAGCAGGGCGGCGGTTTTTCTCAGTTCTTCGCCCAGTTCCAGACCCGAATCGACACGCATCAACACCACGCGGATTTCCTCGGACAGCACCGGCAGCAGGTCTTTGCCTTCGTTGCTGAGCACCCGAAGCGCCTGCTCGACCGCCATGCCGGACTCGAACAGGATGCGCAGCAACGGGATGAAGGTGGAGATTTCCACCACCACTTGTTTTTGACGGCGCCGAGCCACGGTCGCCAGAATCCGCTTGGGCAGCAGATAGCCGGCGCCCAGGGCAAAGATCGGCGCGATCAGCGGTTGCTGGATGCCTTTGAAAAACAGCAGTTGGCCGAGGATGACAATGACCATCAGGCCGACCGGGACGCCGACCTGGCAGGCCGCGAATAACGAGCGTTTGCTGGCGCGCCGCCAGCCGATGCGGTTGAGCAGTATCTGGGTTTCCGAATCCAGGCTGATGCTGCGTTGACCTATGCGGGTGTCACCGAGCAACCGCAACAGGCTGCCGATGCGGCTCTCACGGATCACCTGGCCCCTTAAGCGTCTGGCCACCAGACGTTCATTACTACGTTGACGGGCTATGCCTGACAACAGCACAAATGCGGCAGCGGCAAGCATCATGGCGGCGAATAACAGTTCCATCTCAAATGCTCCTCAACATGCGCCACAACACCACGCACCCCGTGGCCTGCAGGGCGAAGGCCGCGCTCAGCATGATCTTGCCGCTTTCGTCGTCCCACATATGCAGCAGATAGTTGGGGTTCACCGCCAGAAAGTAACCGGCCATGCTGATCGGCAGCAGGGCCAGCACCACGGCAGTCATTCGGGTTTCGCCGGTCATTGCGCGCAATTGGCGACCGGCCTGTTCCCGATCACGAATCAGCTTGATCAGGTTTTCCATCAGCTCGCTGGCATTGCCGCCGTAGCGGTGATTGACCCGCAAGCCGATGGCGAACAGGTGAAACTCATCGCGCTCATACAGTTCGGCAAAGTCCCTTGCCGCATCCGGCAGGCTGACCCCCAGTTGTACGTTACGCTCGATCCGGCTCATGCCGTCCTTGAGCGGCTGGTCGGTGGCGTCGATGCCGTGCAGCACCGCGTCGGCCAGGGTTCTGCCGGACTTGAGGCTGCGCACGGTATGGTCGAGCAATTGCGGCAGTTGCTGGATCATGCGGCGCACGCGCACCTCATAGCGCCATGAAACGAACACACGCAGTGTCAGAGGCACCGCCAGCAGCACGCTGAGCGCACCGACGACGCCGGCCGTTGCGTAGCCGATCAGTATCAGCAGCGCATACAGCGACAAGGCCAGGCCCATGCGCTTGGTCGGCTGTCCCAGCCCGGCGCGCAAAAAGGCCCGATCCAGGTAGCTCCAGCCGGTCTTTTCGGCCACGGGCTGCACTTGCCCGGCCATCAGCCGCTGCCGGACCCGTTCACTGGCTCCCTGATTGAGCGCCAGGTAGAACATGCGAATGGACGCAATAAACAGCAGCAAGGAGATCAGGCCCAGTACCAGAGACGCACTCATGCCGACTCCTTGAGCATGTCAGTAGCCGGGCCGCAGCTTGTCGCCAGCGGCGTGGGCTGCTTCGCGCATGAAGCCGACCCCGGTGCGGCGATCAACGCGAAACAGGGTATTGGTGACATAGATGTCATCGCGGATGCCGACCACTTCCACCACTTCACTGACACAGCGGCGCCCGTCAGGCAGGCGCGTCAGCTGGATAATCACATCCAGCGCCGCGCAGACCATCTGGCGCAGGGTCTTTTCCGGGATCAGCCGCCCGGTCAGGCCCACCAGCGTTTCCAGGCGCAGCAGGGCATCCTGTGCATTGTTGGCGTGCACGGTACTCATCGAGCCGTCGTGGCCGGTGTTCATCGCCGTCAATACGTCCAGCACTTCGACGCCGCGGATCTCGCCGAGGATGATGCGGTCCGGGCGCATCCGCAGCGAGTTGCGGATCAGGTCGCTGGCGCGCACCTCGCCGTGCCCTTCGGCGTTGGGCGGGCGGGTTTCCAGGCGCACCACATGCGGGTGACTGAGCTGCAGCTCGGCAACGTCCTCGATGGTCACCAGACGCTGATTGCTGTCGATCAACTGGCTCAGCACGTTGAGCATGGTGGTCTTGCCCGTGCCGGTGCCGCCGCTGACCAGAATGTTGCAGCGCTTGCCGACGGCCTCCTGGAAGAACTCGAAAATCGACTGATCGATGGTCTGCATGGCCACCAGGTCGGCGCTCTTGAGCATGTCCTTGCGGAATTTCCGGATCGACAGGCAAGGGCCGTCCAGCGCAATGGGCGGAATGATGGCGTTGACCCGGCTGCCATCGGGCAGGCGTGCGTCGACCATCGGTGAAGACTCGTCCAGTCGCCGCCCGAGTGGTGCCAGGATGCGTTGCATCACACGCTCGACGTGGTGCGAATCGATAAAGCGCAGGTCGGTGTGGTGCAGCACGCCATCGCGCTCGACAAACACCTTGCCTGGCCCGTTGACCAGAATTTCCGTCACTGAGGTGTCGCGCAGCAGCACCTCCAGCGGGCCGAAGCCGGTCAGTTCGTCGACCAGTTCTTCAGCCAGGCGCTCCATTTCGTAACGCGAGATGGCCAGCCGTAGCCGTGCGACGTATTCGGCCACCTTGTCGATGACGAATTGCGCCAGGGCCGGTCGTGAGCCTTCGAGCAGACTTTTGCCGCTTTCTTCCATGCCGTCGATGATGTAGCGGTGCAGCACCAGTTTCAGGCCTTGCCCGTCATCAGGCTTGCCTTGCGTGCGCGATGAGACGCCAAACAGTTTCTCCGCCATTACCGGTTCCCCCACAGTCGAGCGAGCCAGCCCTGATCGGGTTTCTCGCGTGCCTCGGCATGCCGTGCCAGATGCTCGCCAAGCCGCCGCAGCCCGGAGCACAGAGCGTCGCGTGACGCCAGTTCGAACAGCGTCACGCCTTGATTCTTGGCGTTGAGGCGCAACTCCGGCGCAAGCGGCAATACCGCCAGCACCGGCAGGCCGAAGGTTTTGCTCACGGTTTCGGAGTTGGGCGCGACCGAGCGCTGATAACGATCGACCAGCAGGCCGGCGTGCTGCATTTTCATGCCTTTTTCGCGCCAGTTGTTGAGCACCGTCAGGTTGCGTCGACAGCCCAGTACGCTCTGGTCGGTGTACCACAGCAACTGATCGCAATGGCTGACCAGCGAGCGCAAGGCTTCGCTGTCGGGCTGCCCCACCAGATTCACGACCACATGCTGAAAATGCTGGCGCAGCGCGCTGAGCAGCATATAAAGCTCGGCGGCGCTGGACTGTTCCAGATGATCGTCGGCTTCGCTGTAGGCCAGAATGCGCAGGCCGCTTTCGCTGGTGGTGAAGGCGCTGTCGATCAGCGTTGCATCGAGCCTGCGCAAGTGGCGCAGGGCGTCACCGAAGCTGAAGGTCGATTCAAGACCGAGCATCAACAGGCTGTCGCCGCGTGGCAGGCCGAGGTCCAGCAGCAGCGTGCGCTGCCCGCTCTTGTGCACGACCATCGCCAGGTGCGTCGCGATCAAGGCCCCGTCGTCATCGCTTTGTACGCCATACAGCACCGACAGGCCGCTCATGTTCGGGTTGGGCGTCACGGCGGGCAGGCGCTTACTCAGACGTCTGACCAGGCCGGCGACCTCACTGGAGCGAGAGCCATAGGCAACGAAATCCCTGGCTCCGGCGCGCATGGCATTGAGCACCAGCTGGTTATCCATGCCATCGCCGAGCGCAACGATGGCCAGCATCGGTTTGGCTTCCAGCGCACTTTCGATCAGGGCGCTCTGGGTCATCAAATGCTCACGGTCCAGGCCGACGAACACCACGCTGGCGAACGTCACGTCCACCAGCGCCAGCAGGTCGTCGAGGCTGCCCGTACCGGCACTGACCACCTGGCCCAACGAACCTAAGGCACTTTGCAGCCACTCCAGATCGGTATTGTTACGGGTGATTGCCAGGAAGGTCTGGCTCAGGCTCTGGCTCATTTGGATAACCCGTCGCGGCGGTCGAAATCGCCGTTTTCCAGAAAATACAGACGCGGGAAGCTCGGGTCATAGGTGCGCAGCCCCTCACCCGGCAGCGAAGGCAGCCGGGCGTTGGCGGCCAGTGGCTGGACCAGATGCGGAGTGACGATCATCAGCAGTTCGCGCTCGTCGCGCTGGATCTGTGAGCTGCGAAAAAAGGCACCGAGAATCGGGATGTCGCCGAGGCCGGGAAACTTGTCCACCGAACCACTGTTGCTGGAACTGATCAGGCCGCTGACCACGAAGCTCTCGCCGTCGGCAAGCGCAATGCTGGTGTCGGTACGGCGGATGTTCAGCGCTGGCACTGTGGTCCCGGCGATGGTGATACCGGCCGAGAAATCCAGCTCGCTGACTTCCGGCGCGACCTTCAGCAGAATCCGGTCCCGGCCCACGACAGTCGGGGTCAGGGTCAGGCGCACGCCGAACTCCTTGTACTCGATGGAGATACCGTTGCCTTCGCCGTTGGGCACCGGCACCGGGAATTCGCCGCCGGCCAGGAAGCTCGCGCTTTGCCCGTTGAGGGCGACCAGGCTGGGGCGTGCCAGGGTGTAGGCGTAGCCGCTGTTTTCCATGGCATTGATCATGCCCAGCACCTTGCTGCTGCCACCGCCCCAGACGATATTGAAATTGCTGTTGTTCAGCGGAATGCTCGGCGTTATGCCGCCCACAGCGCCAGGTGTGACGTTGACGCCCGGCACCGTGCCGGGCGCGCCGAACAGAAAGTTGCTCGAGCCTTTGCCGAAGATCGAGGTGCTGGCCTCCTTGAGCTTGGTGCGGCTGACTTCGATAAAGCGGATGTCAGTCTGCACCTGGCTGGGTAACTGCGCATCGGCAGACGGCGCGGTGACACTCTCGACCATGGCGGTCGTCGCCCGGCCACGCACGAAGACCATGCTCTGGCGCGGCGTACTTGCGCAGGCCGTCCAGACCATCAGGCTGGTCGTCCCCTGCGCGACGCCAGTCAACAGAAAACCGTCGGTGCCGTTGACATGCACATCGGCGATTTTCGGATCACCCACGGCGATGCGGGTGATGGGCACCGCAGAGCGGACCTCCTGTTGAATGCCTTGGTCGATTTCCACGGCCGCCGGCATCGCGGCTAGGCCGGCACAACTGCCCGAAGCGGCCCACGCGCCTGGTGCGCACAGTGCTGCGATGACTAACGCCAGCAAACGGGGTTTTATAACTGGCACGGAACAACAGCTCATCAAATGCAATCCTTGCTCAATCAGGGAGTTTGTTGCGTGATCTGGTTACCGCGTATGACCTCGACAGCGCGAGACGTACGCGGGGTTGCGCCTGCTGTTGGCGCGCTGGCCGGCCCCAGGCTCAGTTGTCTGAAGCTGACCAGTTGGCGGTTGGCTGAATCGAGTCGCTCGGCAGCCTCTGGGCCGCCGGCTTCGTTGGCCCAGTAATCCTGCAGGTTGCCCTCGTCGGCGCTGCGCACGGCCAGACGCAGCACACCGGTTTGCGACGCAAGCATCAGGCGCGCCACCAGGGCTTGCGGCACCGCGACCGTGACGGTTCGCGCGTTGATCCGCTGCTGCTCCTGTTTGAGGCGTTCGTCAGCGTTGAGGTCCTGCACCGGCTTGCCGTTGCGGTCCGGACCGAGCAGCGCGCCAACGCCGAGAATCCGCAGGGCAGGCACCACGACCTGGCTCGACCGATTCGGATTGCTCACGTCTTCAGGTAGGTAAAGCAGTACATCCACGTAGTCGCCGGGGCTGAGTTGCCCGGAGGCGCCCGTCACTTCATCGACCTGTAACGCCAGGGCCCGCTCGTGTGGCCGAATCATTCGCGCCAGGGTGCCGCCTGCTTCGAAGTTGCTCTCCGTAAGCCAGCTTCCGGCGGTCAGCGTGCGCCAGCTGCTGCGCCCGACGATCTTGTCGATAGCTTCAAAGCTGCCAGGTGGGGCGACCTTGAGGCGCTCGATGGTCAGGTCATCGGCCGTGATTGCGGTGTAGGCAGGGATATCCCTGGCCAATACCACTACGTTGTGACGCAGAGCTTCCTCGACGTGAGGAGTCGGAGGTGTCTGGATCGCTGTTTCGGTGGTGACAGGTTCGCTGGGCGGAATGACAACTGCAGGTGCCTCGGCTGGTTTGCTGACGGCGATCCCCAGATACGCGGCAATCAACGCCCCCAACAGAAACAGGACAGCAAGCACCAGGGTAATGCGACTGCTCATGGCAACTTTTCCCTTTGTCATCGCAGGACAACTTCAACACACGCGGTGCGGCAATTTCACCAGCAGGTAATAGAGGACGATGGCAAATGTCCGTTATGTGAAGGTAGCTCATGGCAATCAAAGCGCCATTCGGCTTTGGTATAAAAATGCTTTCGGATGAATGGCATAGCCGTGTCGGCAGTCTGCGCAACGGATTGGGCAAACCTATAACTTTCCGGTTAATGCTTTGTTGAGATTGTGGGTTTTTTGATTGAAGGCAATGCTGATATTGCGAGGAGATACATGCGCACGAAGGTTTATTGGCGCCACTGAAGGCGCAAGGAGAAATGAGATGTTCCTTACCCAGTTGTACGTCAGTGTCTATACTAGTATTCAGTCTTTTTTGAAGGACAAGGAGGGGGCATCGGCGATCGAGTACGCAGTGATTGTAGCCATGGTGGCGCTGGTTCTGTTTGCTATGGTGACGCCAATGGGCGACGCTGTGAAAGCTCAATTCAACAAAATTATCCTCGCCTTGGGTGGCACGGTGGCGAGTTAGTTTACTATTGTGACTTGAGTTCACCCTGTTGAGAGAACCACATGGCTGTCCACCCCATCCGCCAACAACTGCTTCTGGTTGATGACGAAGAGGACGCAAACGAGGAATTGGCAGAACTGCTCGAAGGCGAGGGGTTCTGCTGTTTCACGGCGTCTTCCGTCAAGATGGCCTTGCACCAGTTGACCCTCCATCCGGATATCGCGCTGGTGATCACTGACCTGCGGATGCCGGAGGAAAGCGGCATCCAGTTGATTCGTCACCTGCGCGATCACACCTCACGTCAGCATTTGCCCGTTATCGTCACCTCCGGCCACGCCGACATGGATGACGTCAGCGACCTGCTGCGTTTGCACGTGCTCGACCTGTTCCGCAAACCGATCTATCACGTCCGTTTGCTGGAAACCCTCAACAACCTGTTTCCCGAGCCGAAGGTTTTTCAGGTTCAGTGACGACAGGCTCGCGCCCTGCAGCATGTTCACGCTGGGGTATGGGCACGAAGTCAGCGGCCTGTCGTTCCTCACGCTCCAGCGTGCGAATGCCTTTCGTGACGCTCTGCGTCACACCCGTCTGCGTTCACTCCACCACGCTGAATTCAACCCGCGCCGTCTGGCCGCTCTCGTCCAGCACGCTTAACTGATAACGCCCCGGTTTGCTCAGGGTGGGGGTGAAGTCTTGCCGGGTGTCGGTGTCTGCCAGAGGTTTGCCATCGATAAACCACCAGCGATGACCACTGCCGCCGAGTGCCGAGAGCGTGAGGCGTAAAGCCTGACGACTGGCGGCAGGCAGGCGCAGGTTGTCGCCTTCACGCACACCGACAATGCTCAGCGGGGGCGCCAGGTTGAGGTTCTGTGGCGGGCAATCCGGGTCAGCGGGTGGCAGGCGTGCATCACGCCGCTCTGCTCTGGGTAGCCAGGGCTCCAGAGGCGCAGGCCACAGCGCGATGTCCTGCGCTTGGGCGTCCGGGCAATTGGCCGCAACGCGCAGCCCTTTGGCATTGACCCAGACACGCTCCTGCAAACCCAACCCGAGCGGTTGGTCGGCCGCTTGCAGGGTGGGCGGCGTGGTGCCGTCCAGCGTCCAGGCGAAGCGTTGGCGCCGGCAATTGGGGTCGCTTTTGCTCATCGGTTGACCCAGCGGCCAGCAGATGGCTGCCACACCGACGTTCAGCGGCACGGGTTGCACCGGTGCGGCGATCCCGCGCTGACTGTCGCGATTGACCAGCACATCGTGCACCTGAAGCATCAGCGGCGCCGCCGAAGCCAGCCCGAACTGCCCTGGCACCGGTGTGCCATCCGGCCGGCCGATCCAGACACCAACCAGGAAACGCGGCCCGACGCCAATCGCCCAGGCATCGCGGAAGCCATAGCTGGTGCCGGTTTTCCAGGCCAGTTGCGGGCGCTGTACCAGCTCGGCGCGCGGGTCGATGTCTGGGCGCGACTGACCACTGAGAATGCGTCGAATGATCCACGCAGCGCCCGGTGACATCATCCGCCGTTCACGCAGTCGGTCCTGCGGTTGCAGTCGAACATCGGCACTGCGCCCGCCGCGCGCGAAGGCGCTGTAGCCTGTCACCAAGTCCTCTAACCGACTGCCTGCGCCGCCAAGAATCAGCGCCAGACTCGGCTCGGCCAGCGGCGGCAGGGTCAGGGGGACGCCGCCATTGCGCAGTTCGGCGGCGAAGCGCTTCGGCCCGTAGACCTCCAGCAACTGCACGGCAGGCAGGTTGAGGGACATCGACAGCGCCGAGCTGGCCGCCACCGGCCCGCCGAAACCGCTCGAAAAGTTGCCTGGTCGATAGTCGCCATAGCGCCGCGGTACATCCTGCATCAGGGATTCGGAGTGGATCAGCCCGGCGTCCATGGCCATGCCGTACAGGAACGGCTTGAGCGTCGAGCCCGGCGAACGCAGGGCAGTGACCATGTCCACATGGCCGAAACGCTTGGCGTCGTTGATGTCCACCGAGCCGACGTACGCGCGCACGGCCATGTTTTCCGCCTCGACCACCAGAATCGCTGCCGACGTTCGCTCCGGGAGGCGTGCGCGCCAGCCCATCAGCAGGTCTTCCATGCGCCGTTGCAGTGAGGCGTCCAGCGTGGTGCGGATCAGTGGCGGGCTGTTGGGTCGATTCAGGCGTCGGGCCAGCAGCGGCGCCAGGCTAGGCTCCTGTCGCGGCGCCAGCCATAAAGGCTCTTCCAGTGCTTCGTTCACGCTTGCTTGCGGCCACACCTGAAACTCTGCCAGGCGCCTCAGCACCTTGTCGCGGGCCTGTTGCGCGCGCTGCGGGTGACGGTCGGGACGCAGGCGGCTTGGCGCCTGTGGCAGCACCGCCAGCAATGCCGCCTCGGCGCGGGTCAGGTTTTGCGGCGACTTGCCCAGATAGGCCCAACTGGCGGCTGCGACGCCTTGCAGTGTGCCGCCGAACGGGGCGCGATTGAGGTACAGACTGAGGATCTGATCCTTGGACAGGTGCCACTCCAACTGCAGCGTGCGCCACAGCTGACGAAACTTGCCGGACAGCGTACGTGAATGCGGATCGAGCAACCGCGCCACTTGCATCGACAGTGTGCTGCCGCCCGAGACTACACGGGCACCGCTGAGGTTTTGCCAGGTGGCGCGTAACAACGCCAGCGGGTTCACCCCGGGGTGGCTGTAGAACCAGCGGTCCTCGTAGGTCAGCAGGGCTTCGAGGTAGTAGGGCGAGACCTGCTCGTTGCTGATCGGGTAGCGCCACACGCCGTTGGCGTCGGCAAAGCGCCACAACGGTGTGCCGTCCTCGGCCAGGACGACGCGAGCCAGATCGTCCCTGGGCAGTGGCAGCGGCCAGAGTCGGTCAGCCAGCCAGAGGAGGGCGATCAGCAGCATGATCGCGCCCGCCAGCCACTTGAATGTTCGTGGCAGGCGCAGAAGAAATTCAGGTTTCAACGCAAAGAGCCTTTATGATCCACGGAACCTGACACGCATTGCGACAGCCAAAGCGGACAGACCATTTTCTTCACGACCCCAATCAGGACGTACATATGCAGGTAGAAGGCTTTTTTGAATGGCTCGGGCAGGCCATCGGCGCGATCATTCGCTTCTTTGTCGACGGTCTGGCGTGGTTGTTCAACGGGTTTACCCATGCTGGGGGAAATTTTGTCGATGGCTTGTCCCGCACGCTGGGCATGGACACCTCGCTGATCAGCATCATCGCACTGGTCATCGGCCTGATGCTGCTGTACTCGGCGGTCCGCGCCTTCATGCGCGCTTCGATCATCCTTGGCATCATCTGGCTGGCGCTGGGCCTCTGGTTGCTGAGCTGGATCATTCATTGATGCGTTGAAAGGCTAAGCCGCCGCCATGGTGGGTGAACGGGGCGACGCCTTCGCGAGCAAGCTCGCTCCCACTGGATCTGCGGTGTGTCGGGGCAGTTGTGTATGGTGCCTCGATCGTTTCTGTGGCGCACATCTGAGACACTTTTTACTTTTGTAGGAGCGAACCGGGCGACGCTTCGCTTGTTCGCGAAGGCTCTGGTACGGGCGATACATCTTCAGCGGATGTACCGGCCCTTTCGCGAACAATGCGGATCGCCGCCCCGGTCGCTCCTACTGGAGCTGTGGTGTGTCGGTACGTTTGCGAGCGAGCTTGCCCTAACTGTCACGCATTCCAGTCAGTAATCGATCATTTTCCCTTCACCACCATCTGCGCTGGCGCTTCGCCCAGGGCTTGCCAGTTCGGGCGGTACATGCATTCGACCTGCGGCGGCGGTACGCGGTAGGTGCCCGGGGTGACGGCTCGCGCCAGGTAGAGCAGGTGCACGGTGCTGCTGCCCTCGATGTCCAGGGCTGCCACGTAGCGGTCGCCACGATATTCCTGATGTTTGATCCCGGCGTTTTCCATCGACTCGCGGATGGTTTTCACGTCTTCGCTGGCGTCTTCCAGGCTCGCCGCGCTCTGCGCCAGGTTCTGGTTTTCCAGCTCCAGGCCCGCAGGCAGCAGGTCCACCACCAGCGCATCCGGCACGCGCTGTTTGGCACCGATCTCCAGGTGCACCAGCACCAATTGCCCGGTTTTCAAGGCGCCGATGTTCAGCGGTGCGCCGCTCAGGTTCAGGTACTCACGGCGAATGCTCAGGTTTTCGCCACCCGCAGCAGGCGCCTGGGTTGGATAACCGGAGACGGTCAGTTGCTGGTAAAGCGCTTCGCTGCTCTGGTTGTGCACCGAAAGCGGCGAGGCCAGCAGCGAACCGTCCAGCTTGAGGCCCGGCTGCCGGTTGCTCAGTTCGCGGGTTTGAGTGCCGCTGGCGATGCTGGCGGTCCAGTCCTTTTCCGGTTTGCCCAGCAGGTTACGGCCAGCCATGAACAGTGAATTGCTTTCCTGCGTGGACAGGTAACGATTGGCGGCCACCTCATCGGCCAGGGCGAACAGGCGCTCATCACGCTTGTCTTTGGCGAGGTCGTTTTCTTCCAGCAACGCCAGTATCAACGCCTGATCACGCAGCGAGCTGCCGTAGTCGGCCAGCCATTCATTCTTGCGGCTGGCGGCCAGACCCGCCATCAGGACCTGGTCGGCGCGGGGTTTGTCGCCCATCTTCTCCAGCGCGACTGCCAATTGCACCAACGGCAGGCCGGAGCGCGCATCACTGCGGCGGTCGAACAGGCTGCGCAAGGCCGCGAGCGGTGCCTGCTGACTGCGCGACAGCACCAGCCCGGCATAGGCCTGCACTGCGAAGCGCGTATGTTCGGCGTTCTGGCTGTAATTGACCTGAATCTGGCCGGCATCCTGTAGATAACGCAGCAGGCGTTCACTGGCTTTCTTCAGCGCATCCGGCGGTACGGCAAAACCCTGATCGCGGGCGCGCAGCAGGAAGTCGGTGACATACGCCGTCAGCCAGTATTCCTCGTCGCTGTCCGAGCCCCACAGGCCAAAACTGCCGTTGTAACGTTGCATGCCCAGCAGCCGCTCGATGCCGATCTCGACCTTGCGCTTGCGTTCGGCATCCGTTTCGCCGGTCAGACCCAGGCGTTTGAGGGTTGCGGCATCCGCATACAGCGACGGGTACAGGCCGCTGGCGGTCTGTTCCAGGCAGCCGTAGGGGTAGGCTTTCAATGCGCGAATCTGTTCGCCGAGGTTCAAGGGCGGACGGTTCGACAATGACAGCAGCGCCTCACGACCGGCCGGTTCGAACGCTTCCAGCGCGCCCTCCGGCAGGCTCCAGGGCTGATCATTGAGCGTGGCGCGATAATGCTTGAGCATCGCCGGGTAGGCAGGGCGCACACCGACGGTCCATTCGCGAGTAAAGGCCGGCAGGTTTTCGCCCGGCAGTTCCAGACCTTCGACCAGTACCTTGATTTTGCCCTGACCCAGGCCGCCTTGCGCCAGCACCGGAACCTTCAGGGTGACGCGCTGGCCCTCCTTGAGCTGCAGGGGCTTGCTCTGGTCGCCGCCCGGAAGGCTCAACTGGCCCTCAGCGCTGATTTTCACGTCCAGCTTCTGTGCCTTGCCCGACAGGTTGGAAACGTCCAGCGCCACGCTGGTCTGGTCGCCACCGGCAAGGAAGCGCGGCGTCGACAGTTCGGCGATGATCGGCGCAGCAACCACGGTTTTCGCCTCGGCCATGCCATAGCGGTCGTCGGTCCAGGCTTGAGCCATGATTCGCAGCTCGCCGTTGAAGTCCGGTATATCGACGCTGACTTCACCTTCACCGGCGTCATTGAGCGTCACCGGCGCGCTTTGCAACGCCACGATGGTGACGCTGGTGTCCGGACGTTTGCCGCCCTTCGCCAGTGCATCGCCACCGAACGCCATGCTTGCCAGTCGCCCCTGGCCGGCTTCGATCAGTTGACCGTAGATGTCCAGTTGGTCTGCTCCGTACTGCTTGCGGCCAAACAGGCTGGCAAACGGATCGGGCGTTGCGTAACTCGTGATATTGAGGATGCCGACGTCCACCGCCGACACCAGCACGTGGACTTGTTTGGGGACGCTGCCGTCAGCATTTTTGGCGGCGACCTTGAGGGTCAGCGGTTGTCTGGGGCGCATTTTCTCCGGCGCGGTGACCGTCAGCGCCAGCTTGCGCTGCGCCCGGTCCAGCGGCAGGTGCAGAACACCCACGGCGCGCTTGGGTGTGACATTGGCCTTGCGCTCGCCGGGACGTATCACCAGAGCGGTGACGTACAGGTCGTGGCGCGCCCATTTTTTGTCCAGCGGGATGTCATACGATTTGCCTTCGGCAGGCACATCGATTTCCTGCCACCACAGCGGCCCTTCACTGGACTCGACCAGCAGATAACCCTTGCCCGCAGCCGGCGGGGTGACAGTGATTTTCGCGGTGTCGCCATCGTTGTAGGCCGGCTTGTCCAGCGCCAGCTTCACCTGATCCGGTCTGACCGCGCCGCCGTCAGTGTTGTCCTGCCAGCGATAACCGGCCCAGAAGCGCAGGCTGCTGACCATTCCGGTGGACGGATCTTCCACCTCGACACGGTAAGGACCCCATTCGACCGGGAAGCTGACCCTGGCGGTGGCGTCCTTGGAGATGCTGACGGTCTCTTCGTTGAGGTTGAGGAATTTCTCGTTGAAGTGGTAACTCCAGCCGTCGTCGGCCGAGTAGTTCCAGTAGTAATCGCGACGCTCGCGGATCAGCCGGACTTTCACGTTGTCAGCGGCCAGCTTGTTGCCAGCCGCGTCGGCCATGACGATTTCAAAATCGGCCGGGCCGTCGCCGTTGGTCTGCGCCTCGCCCTTGGCTTCGTCGTCGTAGTCGTCACCACCCGTGCTGCTGCCAAACAGTGCACGCACGCCGGGCAGGTGTTCGGCAGGCCAGATCGGCTGCACCAGACGACGGGTGATCGGCCGCCCGCCAGACTCTTGCAGGCTGGCTTGCAGAATCAGTTGCAGCGGCGATTTGGCCTGCGCCCACTCGCTCTGCACAGCGAGCGTCGAATGGCCTTCGGCATCGAGGGTGACGGGTTCAAGCTCCAGATCATGCTTGAGGTCTTCTTCGGTGATCGAACCGAACTGATAACCCGGCAGCTTCGGCACCGCCTCGCGCAGCGGGCGGACATAGACCTGACCGGTCAGCGTATTGCCCGAAGCGGGCGCGCCATACAGGTAGCGGCCCGTGATATCGAATTGCGGGTTGTCAGCAGGCGCCACCGGCGTGTCGCTGCCCTTGAGCTCCAGCGCCAGACGCTCGGGCAGGAAGTCCTCGACCTTGAACTCGTAGAGTTGCGGTTTGCCGTCGCCCAGGTCGAACACCAGTTGCCAGCGTCCGGTGGGGGCTTCGTCGGCAAGCGGCAATTGATACTGGTAGAAATCGTTGCTGTCAGCCTCCCAGACGAATTTGCGGCTGACCTGATCATCGGGACGGCGCACTTCGACGGTGACGGGCTGCGGCTTGACGGTGTTGCCGTCGCTGTCGCGCAGCAAGCCGTTGAGCAGCACGGTTTCGCCGGGGCGATACAGGTCGCGCGGGCCGAAGATGAAGAATTGCAGCGGGTGAGCCTGCGGGCCGGAGATATCGAACTCGGCCAGGTCCAGCGCCGAGCTGTTGAGGCGCAGCATGCTGGTCTGTTCGTCCTTGTGCGCCAGTACCACGGCAGCCTTGGCCGGCAACGGCAGTTGCGCGTGACCGTCGCTGTCGGTCTTGCCCTGGGCGACGACCTTGCCGTTGTCGTCATACACATCGACGCTGATATCACCCAGCGCCTTGCCACCCTCGAGCGCTTGAGTGAAGACGTCCAGACGATTGCTGTAGCGGTGCACCGACAGGCCGATGTCACTGAGCGTCAACAGGGTGGCCGGCTGCGAGTAACTGTAGGTGCCCGAGGCGCGCATCACCGCCAGATACACACCTGGCTGTTGCAGGGGCTTGATACCGGCAATCGGCAGCAGCAGGGTTTCACGGGTGTTGCGCGCGGGCTTGAGGTCGAAGCGGCCGCTGTAGACCAGGTCGGCCATGGGCAGCAGCTCTTCGGAACTGTAGCTGGACAGGCTCGACGCACCGTCCCATTGGGCGAGGAAGTTCGGCATCGAGTCGGGTTTGATGCGGAAGAACTCGACATCCACCTTGTCGACGTTCAGCGCGATCACCGGCAGGCCCTCGGCCAGACGGGTCGGCAACAGGCTGCCACGGCTGGCGAAACCGACAGAGGGCTGCAGGTCGCGGGTTTCCAGACGGCTTATGTATTCGGCGGCGAGTTTGGCCTTGTTGACGGCCAGCAAACCGGCATCGACGGTCAGGACCAGTTTGCGCTGCGGCTCCAGGTGGCGCAGGCGCAATTCCATGAGGTTGTCAGATAGCTCCCAGGCACCGTCGACCTTGCCGCTCTTGCTGTCCACCAAGTGAAGTTTTTCGTCGAATTTCTGCTCGGGGTCGAGCGGTACCGAGAGGCTCACCGACAGGGTGCTTGCGCCGTCGACCTGGATTTCCGATACATCGATGACCGTCAGTTCGCGGCCTGCGTAGCGCTTGCTCAGCGCGGCGAGGTCGACTGCGGGTTTGGGCTTTGTGTCGGTGACCGTTGCCTGGGTCGTGGGGGCCGTAGCGGGCGCGGGTTTATCCGTGGAAGAAGAATCACAGGCGCTCAGCAGCGCAAGCGCGCAAGCCAGAAACAATCCTTTGTTTAACATGGGGGCACTCATCGGCAACGGTAGAGAGGATGCGACTATATAACAGTCGTGATGACAAGTATTACTGTCAGATTGACCCGTAAGGTCATCTATCGAACGGACTGACTATCGTGCCATTGCGCGTTGGCATGCAGCGGGTGACGCAGAGCGTCACGAAATGCATTCCCACTGGAGCGTGCGCAACGATAACGCCGCCGCTTTCGAGGCATGAGTACCGTTTCCGGACGTATCGAAACGCTGGGACACCCTGCGTTTGATCTGGCTACAATGCCCGCCTTGCCGGGGGTTCTCATGTCTACGTTGCTCACTGACTGGCGTCATCGCTCAACCCATCGTCGCGTCTGGGCGCTGGCGACGCCGATGATTCTGTCGAATATTTCCGTGCCGTTGGTGGCGCTGGTCGACAGCGCGGTGATCGGTCATTTGCCCCACGCCCATCAACTGGGCGCCGTGGCGGTGGGCGCCACGCTGTATACCTTTCTCGCTTGGGCCATGGGCTTTCTGCGCATGGGCACTACCGGTTTTGCCGCGCAGGCGGCAGGGCGCAGTGACAGCGCTGCCTTGCGCCGGATTCTGTTGCAGGGGCTGCTGCTGGCTGTCGGGTTGGCGTTGCTGCTGGGTGTGATCGCCTTGCCGTTCAGCCATCTGGCGCTGACGATGATGCAGCCGTCTGCCGATCTGCAGCAAATGACCCTGGAATTCTTCCATACCCGACTGTTCGGCCTGCCTGCGGCGCTGGCCAGTTATGCGTTGGTCGGCTGGTTTCTGGGCGCACAGAACGCTCGGGCGCCACTGGCGATTCTGCTGGTGACCAATGCCGTCAACATCGTGCTCAATCTGTGGTTCGTCATGGGGCTGGACTGGGGCGTGGTCGGCTCGGCACGTGCTTCGGTACTCGCGGAGTGGACGGGCGTGGTGCTCGGTCTGCTGCTGGCGCGCAACACCTTGCGCGCCTGGCCTGGGCGGATCGTCTGGTCGGCCTTGCGGCTATGGAGCAACTGGCGGCCCTTGCTGGCAGTCAACCGTGACATCTTTCTGCGCACGCTGGCGCTGCAATCGGTGATGTTCCTGATCACCGTGCAGGGCGCTCGCCTGGGGGATGCGACGGTCGCCGCCAATGCCTTGCTGCTCAATGGCCTGCTGTTGACTGCCCATGCCCTGGATGGGCTGGCGCATGCGGTCGAAGCGCTGTGCGGGCATGCCATCGGCGCGCGGGACCGGGATACGTTGCGCCGCTCCCTAGTGGTCGCTGGGGGCTGGTCACTGATTTCCAGCGTAATGTTCGCGCTGTTCTTTCTGGTGGCTGGGCATGCCTTCGTCAGCCTGCAGACCGATATCCCGGAGGTGCGCGCCACTGCGATGACGTATCTGCCGTATCTGGCGCTGATGCCGTTGCTGGCCGTCTGGAGCTATTTGCTGGACGGCCTGTTCATCGGTGCCACGCGTGCGCGGGAAATGCGTAACGCGATGCTGTTCAGCGCAGCGTGTATCGCGCCGCTGGCTTATCTGGCTTCCAGCCACGGCAACCACGCCCTATGGCTGACGTTCCTGGCCTTTACCCTGCTGCGTGGCCTTAGTCTGGGGACCATTGCCTGGCGGCTGACACGCAGTGACGGCTGGTTCGTTCACTGAGCTTTCGACCCGGTTGCGGCGTTCTTTTCAGACGCCGTTTGCGGCGTGTGCTTGACGAACATGTCCACCTCGTCGACCACTGGTGCCAGACCGCTTAGCAATTTGGCGAATGCGCCGACCAGCGTGCCGTGGTTGGTGCGCGAGAAGTACAGGTCGCGCACCGGCACGCCGGCTTCCCGCAACGACCTGGCCAGGCCGCCCGTGTTGCGCTTGGGGTTGACCAGCGAGTCGGTGTTCGAGGCCATCAGCAATGCCGGTGGTGCGCTGGACGTGACGTGATTGATGGGTTGCGAGTCGGGCGGTGAATTGGGGAAGAAGAACACCGGCTTCACGTCCGGGTTCTCGATGGGCAGGAAGTCGTAAGGCCCGGCCAACCCGATCCAGCCGCTGAGGATGGAGGGCGACAAGCCTTCGCGAGCCAGCCAGCGCGGGTCGAGCGCGAGCATTGCGGCGTTGTAGGCACCCGCGCTGTGGCCCATCACGTACAGGCGGCTCGGATCGCCACCGTAGGTGTTCGCATGCTTGTGCGCCCAGGCTAGCGCCTTGGCCGAGTCTTCCAGAAAGCTTGGGTAACGTACCTGTGGATACAGCCTGTAGTCGGCGATAACCACCACCATGCCTCGTGCGGCCAGCGCTTCGCCGACGAATGCGTAATTGGCCTTCGAGCCGCTGTTCCAGCTGCCACCATAGAAAAACACCACGACCGGTGCCTTGGCCGGTTTTGCCTTGGGCGTGTAGACATCCAGTGTATTGCGTGGATCCGGCCCGTAAGCCAGATTGTAGACATGATCGACAGGGCCGCTGGGGTTCAACGTATTGAGCAGCTTCAAAGGCGAGCAGCCGGACAAGGCTGCCAGTACGGCACCGGTCATCAGTGTCAGGAAAATCACTCGGATCATAGCGGAGGGGCTCTGGAAGGTAAGTCGGATATGCCTGAGACCGTCACGCTTCGTCCCAGTGCCGCACAGTTGCTGCTACGTCATTCAGTGGCGTGCGGATCACTCGGTGGGCTGGCGAAGCTGATGCGCGGGCTGCTCAGCGTAAGACCGCTGTCATCTATCTGTACCGTGCTTGCCCCGGCATCGACGGTCAGTGTGCTGCCTTCAGCCAGTTCTACGCGGGTCCCGTCCGCCAGTTGCAGTTGCCGGTCTGGCCCGGTGATCAGTTGCCAGTCGAGGTGCATCTCGACGTTATCGGCAGGTGCCTGATCACATCTGTGGCCGCCAGCGTCTGCCAGCGCTGACAGGCAGCCGGTGATCTGCGGCGGGCGTTTATCGTCTGCGCAAAAGCTCACTATCACTGCCATGCCACCCCGACACTCAACATCCAGCCCCGCAGCCAGATGCAGCCAACAGCCCGCGTCGGGGCCCTCCGGACGTTGCCAGTCCCATTCGAGGCGCACGTGCACCCGACCTGACGCATCGGTCCTTGCCGGTTCGCCGTCGCTGCCGATGATCCAGCCACGCTGCAGTGGCGCGATGGCAGGGCGCGGTGCCGGGGCAGGTGCTGTGAACCCGGTCTCCCAAGGGCTGGCGCCAAATACCAGCAGGTGGCGGCGACGCGAGTGGACGAAATGGTAGTGAATGCCTTCTTCTGCACACAGCCGCTGGACAAGTTGCAGGTCGGATTCCTGATACTGCACGCAGCTTTCGCGCTCTATGCATTCTGTCTGCGGTCAAAGCGGAAGGCGTTCTTCAAACCATGTTCTTCCAGCACCTGGGCGATGATCTGCGTGGCAGTCATGTGCTGAAAGATACGTGAGTGCTGACGCAGTCCGAGGCAGGCCAGTCGAGGCCCCATCAGCAGCGTGTAGCAGGCCGGGCCGGGGTGGTAGTGCTTGCGGGTCGCGCCGTGGATCTGACCGTGAAAGCCTTGTCCTTGAAAACTCTGCCCCGGAAAACCCTGCTCGCTACCACAGCTCAGCCAGGCAGGCTTGTACATCAGGCTGGTCAGGTCCAGATCGAAGCCGTCGCCGAGGATTTCCAGCTCGATGGCATACGGCTGGCTGATCGCTTCGGTTGCGCCGAACGATACGACGCTGAAACGGCGCTGCAGGCGGGCAATCTCCAGATAAAAGAACGGCGCGCTGTCGGGGTCGGGCATGGAGGGCTTCTCTACCGGGAATGCGACCGCAGATTCTCGCGCAGAAGCCGGGCAGGGTAGAGGTCTGCAGGTAGAACAGGACGTTGCCTACAGCAGATGTTGGTGGGGGATTACGTCGAATGGGTGGGTTGTATGAGCGCGGGGCATGGGGGGCGGTGGTTACGGGCACCTCTCGTCCCTCACGCTCCGCGTCACGAACTGCATGCCAATGCGGAGCATTGGCATGACAAGCAGTTAGATCTGGCTCCGCGCGAGGATCAGGACGACAGGTACGACGAGCGGGTCAGTCCCAGGCGCAAGGCATCGAGGAAGTAGGTGCGCTCGCGTGGGGTGATCTTGGCGCTGGCGACCTTGTCCCGGTAATGGGTCATCAGTTCTTCCGGCGACAGGTGCACATAGCGCAGCATGTCTTCGATGGTGTCGTGAGTTTCGATGCCGGCGTGGTAAACGCTGCCGTCCGGGTTCTGGTAGATGTTCACCGAGTCGGTATCACCGAACAGGTTGTGCATGTCGCCGAGAATTTCCTGGTAGGCACCCACCAGGAAGATCCCCAGCAGATAGTCTTCGCCTTCGTTCAGCGAATGCACCGGCATGCTGGTCTCGATGCTCTGCTCATCGACGTACTGCTTGATCTTGCCATCCGAATCGCAGGTCAGGTCCTGAAGCACGGCGCGGCGCACCGGCTCTTCATTCAGGCGGTGCAGGGGCAGAATCGGCAGCACCTGGCCAATGGCCCAAGTGTCCGGCAGGCTCTGGAACACCGAGAAGTTGCAGATGTACTTGTCGGCCAGCTTGTCATTGAGCTCGTCCAGCACCTGACGATGGGAGCGTTGACGGGCTTTCAGCGAGTTGTACAGGCGGCGGCAGACGGCGAAGTAGCATTGCTCGCCCAGTGCCTTTTCCGACAGGCTGATCTTGCCATCGGCGTACTGGGCGGCGATGTCGCTCATGTAGTGCGTGGCGCGCCAGTAGGTTTCGGTGACCATCTCGATGTCGGTCGGGCCGAGCAGGTCGACCAGCCATTGCACGGTTTCCGGCAGGCTGGCCTTGTCGGCGATTTCCGGGACTTCGTCGTTGTGTTTTTCGACGTCGGTCACCTGCACCACCAGCATGGCGTGGTGGGCGGTCAGCGAGCGGCCGCTCTCCGAGAAGATATGCGGGTGCGGCAGGCTTTGCGCGTCGCAGAATTCCTTGAGCATGCCGACCACCACGCCTGCGTAGTCGTCCATGTCATAGTTGATCGAGCTGGCGTTGCGCGAGTGCGTGCCGTCGTAATCGACACCCAGACCACCACCGACATCGATGTAGTCCACCGGCAGGCCAAGCTTGCGCAGTTCGCCGTAGTAACGGATCGCTTCCTTGAAACCGTGCTGATAGTCGGCCAGGTTGGCGATCTGCGAGCCCATGTGGAAGTGCAGCAGGCGGATGCCCTGATCCAGGCCGGCCTTGCGGAAACGCTCGACCACCGACAGCAATTGCGCAGCCGACAGGCCGAACTTGGATTTCTCGCCACCGGTATCCGCCCATTTGCTCGACGCCAGGGAAGACAGGCGCACGCGCAGACCGACCTGGGGAGCGACTTTCAGCTCGGCGGCTTCTTCGATCACCAGTTCGACTTCGGACTCTTTCTCGATGACGATGAACACGTTATGGCCCAGCTTCTGGCCCATCAGCGCCAGACGGATGAACTCACGGTCCTTGTAACCGTTGCAGACGATGGTGCCGCCTTTGGGCGCCAGTGCCAGCACGGCCATCAGCTCAGGCTTGGAGCCCGCTTCCAGGCCGATGGAGACGTTCTGCGTGGCGATGATGTTTTCCACCACCGCTTCCTGCTGGTTGACCTTGATCGGATACAGCGCGGTGTATTGGCTCTGGTATTCCAGGCGCGCGATGTTGCTGTCGAATGCGCCGGTCAGCTGGCGCACGCGGTCTTGCAGGATGTCGGGGAAGCGCACCAGCAGCGGCAGCGACAGGCCGCTCTTGCGCAGATTGTCGACCTGTTCGTAAAGATCGATGGGCGAGCTGTCCGGCCCGTTGGGACGGACTTCAACGCGTCCCGCTTCGTTGATTGCAAAATAACCCGCGCCCCAATGGCGAATGCCATAAACGCTGCGGCTGTCCGCAACGGTCCATTGGCTGCCATCGTCTTTGCGTGTGCGTCGTACGGACATCGAAGTCCCCTATAAAGAAGTCGTAGCGCCAGCCAGTAGCCAGCTGGGCGCATTGTAATGAGTGGAAATGACGATTTGATTCGCGGGTTCAGCCGCCGGACTTTTTAGCCTTGAAGCCTTTTTTGATCAGCTCTGCCAACAGCAGTTCTACGTGATCACCCTGAATCTCGATCACGCCTTCCTTGAGCGATCCGCCGGTGCCGCAGCGCTGCTTGAGGGCCTTGGCCAGCTCTTTGAGCGGTTCTTCGGCCAGCGGGACGCCGCTGATGGTGGTGACGGTCTTGCCGCCCCGGCCCTTGCTTTCGCGACGTACACGGGCAATGCCGTCCCCTTCGGGGATGGCCGTCTGTTTGCAGGTGCACTCGGCAACGGCTTGACCACAATCGGGGCAGTGGCGCCCAGCGTCGGTTGAAAATACCAGGCCACCCAGGGCGGCGAGAGAAGCGGCTTTTTTAGCCACGCAAACATCCTCTTGTTGAGGACTGAAGATGGGTCGGGCTCGTACGAGCCATCGACCGCGAAGCCCCACTCTGGCAGGGGCAGCGCTACTGAAACGGCAGGGCCGGTCCAGTTTGAAAAGGTCGCGCAGTGTAACGGCAAACCGGCCGGTTGCTAAGGGGCTGGATGCGCCAATTTCTGAACACTCGCTTACTGCTCGTTCTCTATCTGTTTGAGGTAGCGTTTCAGCGCCGCCAGGGAGTCAGGGCACCAGGGATTGTGCTCAGCCTCTTGCAGCACGTCGGCGATGGGCATGAAGCGTGCCTCCAGGACCTCTTCAGGTTGCAGTTTCAACGGCCCGTCCCACACGGCTGAAAACACTGCACACCAGAGCCGGTTGCCCGGCTGATCGAAGAAAAACTGTTCGTGGGCCTGCAGCGGCACGCCACTGACCCCCAGCTCTTCTTCCAGTTCTCGCGCGGCAGAGGCCGCATAGCTTTCATCCGCCTGGACCATGCCGCCTGCGGCTACATCCCAGTAGCCGGGATAAATAGCTTTGCTCAAGGTGCGTCGATGCACACACAGCTCACCCAGACTGTTGAACAGCAGGATATAAGTGCCGCGTCCGATCAGCCCGCGTTCACGCAAGTCGGCACGGACCAGCGAACCGAGCAGTCGATCCTGTTCGTCGACCCAGGCGATCTGCTCGGCATCCGAGGCGGCGCGATGCGCGGCCTCGTTGGCAGGTATGGACATCAGCCCTGATTCAGCAGCTGGCGCAAGTCAATGACTGCGGCGTTGGCACGCGAGATGTAGTTGGCCATGACCAGTGAGTGGTTGGCGAATACGCCGAACGGGCTGCCGTTGAGAATCATCGGGCTCCACATCGGCTCTTGCGAGGCTTCCAGCTCACGAATGATCTGGCGCACGCTGACCGTCGCGTTCTTCTTCGCCAGTACATCGGCAAAATCAACCTCGATGGCGCGCAGCAGGTGCGACAGCGCCCAGGCCTGACCGCGTGCTTCGTAGAACACGTTGTCGATTTCCAGCCATGGCGTTTCGACGATTTCCTCATCGACCTGCGGCACTTCACCGGGTTTGACCGACACAGCGGCTTCGGTTTTCAGCGTGCTGTTGAGTTTGACCCGGCCAACGCTGGCCGACAGGCGTTGCGACAGCGAACCCAGACGGGTGCCGACATCGCCCAGCCAGTTGTTCAGGTTGTCGGCGCGGGCGTAAAACAGCGCGCCTTTCTGGTTGGGATCGGACAGGCGTGCCTGGTAGCGGCTCAGGGAGTTGATCCCCTCGGCGTACTGCGACTCGCTCGACGGCAGGAGCCAGCTGCGATTGTTGAAGTTGAACAACGGCTCGGCACGCGCCAGATCGCCGTCTTCAGCCGATTGCGACTGGGAGCGGGCGAAGTCTTTGCGCAGCGCACGACTCAGGTCACGCACCTGAACCAGCACGCCGTATTCCCAGCTCGGGATGTTGTCCAGCCACAGGCCCGGTGGCATGCGGTCGTTGGACAGGTAGCCACCGGGCTTGCTAAGCAACGTGCCTGCTACGGTCTTGAGCGTTTCAACCGTCGTGTAGCCGATGACCATCTGTTTGCCTTCGCGCTCGGCGGCGGCTTGCGCATTCTGTTGCACCGGGAACAGGGCAGGCTCCTTGCTCCAGTACCAGCCGACTGCCAGTGCGACGAGCAGGTAGATCAAGATCAGGGCGCCCAGCGCGCGACTGTAGAACAGGTTACCCAGGTAACCGCGGCGTTTGGTCGATGAAGTGTCTGCGGTGCGCGCACCCGCGCTGCCTGCGCGGTTCTTCCAATCCAGCATGGTAGGGTCCTTTCGATCTTGAGTTGAATGCTTCACGAGGCGTTCGACCGCAACCTTACCTCAAGGTGCGGCTGACAGACATTATCTTGAGATTTGAACTGTAACGATCATAGGCGCAGTCTATGCATCGATTGAATTTGCATACTGGCTATGCGCCATCAAAATGTTGTCAAATAAGTGACTTACGACGCTGTTCTGTTGTAACGGAGGTGCTAGCATAGCGCCATCAGCCGTATCGCTCAGCAAAACCACAGTAGTCTGAATATGACCTACCCTGAAGACCCTAGCCGAGATCGCCTGAAGCACCACTTTGCCCAGCGGGTCATTCACCAGGCGCGCCAGATTCTAGAGACGTGGCAACGTCTGCAGAAGGCCGAATGGTCGGTCGGCGATATGGCCGAGCTCAAGGAGTCCACGCAGCGTCTTTCGCGCTTTGCCGAGCGCTTCGAGCAGGTTGAACACAGCGCTCTGGCACAGGAGATCAGTCAGGCCCTGGATGTGGTGGAAGCCAATCGCGGTCGTCTCAACAGCCGTGTCATCACCGATCTCAATCGCCTGATGCAGCGCCTTTCCCGAACCGGGCTGCGCCATGGCGATCGTTTCGAGCAAACGGCGCTGCCACCGTTGCGCAAGCCCGTCTATATAGTGCTTCAGGATCACGAGCGGGCCGAGCGCCTGGCCAAGCAGCTGGAGTTCTTCGGTCTGGCAGCGCTGTCGTTGCACAATGTCGCCGAGTTTCAGCGGGCAATGGCACAGCGGCACCCGGCAGCGATTGTCATGGACGTCGATTTCAGCGGACCCGGCAAGGGGCTTGAATTGGCCTCCCAGGCTCAGGAAGGGCTGGAGCAGAAGCTTCCGCTGCTGTTTTTCAGCGTCAATGAAACCGATACGCCCACCCGCCTGGCCGCGGTCAGGGCTGGTGGCGAAGAGTTTCTGACCGGCGCGCTGGAAGCGTCGAGTCTGCTGGAAAAGATAGAAGTCCTGACCTGCGTGGCTCAATACGAGCCTTATAAAGTGCTGATCATCGACGACTCGCGCGCGCAGGCGCTGCACACCGAGCGTGTTCTGAACGCTGCCGGAATCGTGACGCGGGTGTTGCTTGATCCGATTCAGGCGATGTCCGAACTGGCCGAGTTTCAGCCTGACCTGATCATCCTCGATATGTACATGCCGGGCTGTACCGGCACTGAGTTGGCCAAGGTCATCCGCCATAACGACCGTTATGTCAGCGTGCCGATCATTTATCTGTCGGCCGAAGACGATCAGGACAAGCAGCTCGATGCCATGAGCGAAGGCGGCGACGACTTCCTGACCAAGCCGATCAAACCCCGTCACCTGATCACCACCGTGCGCAACCGCGCTGCCAGGGCGCGAAACCTCAAGGCGCGCATGGTCCGTGACAGCCTGACCGGGCTTTACAATCACACGCATATTTTGCAACTGCTGGAAGATTGCAGCTTTCGTTCGCGACGTGAAGGCAAGCCGCTGTGCTTTGCCATGCTCGATATCGACCACTTCAAGAGAGTCAACGACAGCCACGGGCACCCGATGGGGGACCGTGTGATCAAGAGCCTTGCGCTGTTTCTCAAACAACGCCTGCGCAAAACCGACTTCATCGGTCGTTACGGTGGTGAAGAATTCGCTATTGTCATGCCGGACACTGATATCCAGAGCGCCCACGGGGTACTGGATGACATTCGCCATCGTTTTGCAGAGATCCATTATCCGGCGCAGCCCGCCGATCTGTTCTGCACTTTCAGCGCCGGCGTGGTAGCCCTCGGTGCCCATGACGACAGCCTGAGCCTTGCCTCGCAGGCGGATACTGCGTTGTATTGCGCCAAGCATGCGGGCCGCAATCGCGTGCACTCGGTGCTGGTCGACATGCCTTATCACGTCGTGCGGACCGAAATCGAAGCCTGATACCTGCTCAGTCCTGGCTTTCGATCTGTCTGTGCCGCTCCGCCGATTTGCCCGGTGAAAATGCCAGCGCCAGTTGTGTGCGGTTGTGCATGTGCGTCAGGCGCAGTACTTGCGAGACATAGAGTTTTACAGTGTTTTCAGTTATGCCCAGTTCGCAGGCGATCTGGTAATTGGTCAGCCCGGTACTGACCAGGCGAGCCACGTCCAGTTGGCGAGGTGACAACTTGGCCAGTGCCACCGGCATCTGCCCATCACGTTCCTGACGGTCACGCGCTTTGCGCGCGGGTTGGGAGTTGTTCTGGACGCTGTCCAGATTCTTGTAAAGGTCGTCGATGGAGGCGGCCAGGAACTGGAGCTTCTCGTTGAGCAGGCCCAGTTGCTGACGGTTTTTCTGCCGCTCGTGCAGGGCTTGTACTTGCAACTGCACACCTTCGAGCAATTCTTCCAGATCAACCGGCTTCTGGTAGTAATCGGCTATGCCGGCCCGAAGCGCCTTGATGACGTCTTTCTTCTCGGCCTGGCCGGTCAGCATGATGGCCTCGAACAGGTGCGTCTTACCGCCAGTCATCTTCATCGCTTCGACCATCTCGATGCCATTCATGCCGGGCATTTCCAGATCACAGAGTACGATGCCGATGGTGCTGTCGGCGCTGAAACGCTCGATGGCCTCAAGGCTTGAGTGGCAACGCACACACTCATAGCCGCTGCTTTCCAGAAACTCGCAGAGTTCTTCAACGATAAGGGGCTGGTCATCGACCACCAGAACTTTCGTGAGCGGGTCGTTATCCACAGGCAACTCCATGCTGTTAGGGGGCCGTTGACGGCGCCCCGATCCATTCAGCAAAACATGACTCGGCGTTATTCGATCAGTGCGGGTATTGATGACAGTACGCCATCGCGATGACTTAACCGTAGTCGTACTTTCTGACTATGTACATAGCAATAAAATTTTCCCGCAGCGTTAGTCGACTAGTGGAGCAGTGCCGTGCTCAGGAGTAAGCCTGCGAACAAGAAAGGTGAAAAAGGATATTTATCTGGCGCCGTGGGGTTCATATACCGATAGCGTTGCGTAACCCATTGCTGTGTCGGGGGCCAGGCACGCTTTGCGACGATAAGCCAGGTCGCCATGGCAACCCCGGCGCCAATAAACGTACCCAGTAGATAGGCACTGTTCGAGGCCAGCGCCAACGCCGTCATCAGTTTGACGTCTGCGGCACCCAACTTCCCGAGTGCATAGCCTGGCAATGTCAGCGCCAATGCCAAGGTCACGGCCAGCAAGGCCTCCCGCGCAGGCGAGCCGAGCCAGGTCATACCGGTCAAAGCCAGGTAGATAATAGCCAGCGCTGCGGCGCCGAGTGTCAGCCCGTTGGAAATCTGCTTGCAACGCGCATCCTGTTCGGCGCAAATTGCAAACCATATCAACAGGAAAAATAATTTCATCACGCCGAAGACATCCTGTTATCGGGAAAGAATCTATGCTGTGTTGATGCACTACATGTCAGGGTAGACGTCGATATGAAAACTGTTCTGCAACATACCTTGCCCCGTCGTCAACAGGGGGCCGCCGCTATTGAATTCTCTGCGGTGTTCGTTATTTTCTTTGCGGTGTTCTACGGCATGGTGAGTTATAGCCTGCCGTTGCTCATGGTCCAGTCATTCAATGCCGCCGCCAGTGAAGCGGTGCGCAGAAGTGTGGCCCTCAGTCCAACAGTTACCGGCTATAACGATTTGTTAAAGAGTCAGGCTCAGAGTGTGGTCATGAACCAGTTGTCGTGGATACCCCCTGCGCTGGGATTCAATATC
Organism: Pseudomonas syringae KCTC 12500; assembly: GCF_000507185.2. Lineage (NCBI taxonomy): Bacteria > Pseudomonadati > Pseudomonadota > Gammaproteobacteria > Pseudomonadales > Pseudomonadaceae > Pseudomonas > Pseudomonas syringae. Next base: position 1,534,861 of record NZ_AYTM02000002.1, on the reverse strand, counting down.
AACCATACCAGCGTGACCTATAGCGCAGGCATTCTGACCGTGACCATCCAGTACCCCAAGACCCGACTGGCTCAGGTACTGCCCTTGTTGACTCTTCCAGGCATTGGCGAGGTTCCACGCTTGCCGAACAACCTGACTGCACAAGCGAGTCTGCAACTTGTCCCTTGAAAAGAATCGTTTGAGCCGTTGGCTGGGCCGTGGTGAAGCAACGCAGGTGCCGCAGCCCTTGGCTGTATCGAGCGAGCCCGGTCCGATCGGTGCGGATCTCTATCTGCTGCTGGATGACGAAGGCCGTATACAAAGCATCAGCCCGCACTTGCTCGCCCGGCTGGACGTCGCTGCGCCACTGCCGGCGGCTCAGCGTTTGATGAGTCTGCTGCTGCCCAACAGTGCACTGGTCATTGAAGGGGTGCCGCGTGACTGGCTGGGGCACATGCTCGACCTGGACTTCAAAGGGGACGATGCACACACCTTGCACGCCAGAGGCTGGGTGCAGGCGCATGGCAAGGGCTGGCTCTTGCAATTGCTGGATATCAGCGACCTGATGGAGGAGGCCAGTGCCGCGCGGAGCCGCCAGCAGTGCCTGCGGTTTGCCGGGCAGATGGCTGAGCGTGTGCGAGCGTGCAACGTCGAACGCCTGACTACGGTGGTGAGCGAGCAACTGGAGGAGCTCGCGCAGCTGTGGCGCATCCCTTGTGTGGCGCTGGTGTTACCGGAGGCCGGCGGTGTCGGCTGGCGTGTTTATTGTCAGTACAGCGCGCATACGGCGCCCGAGTTGTGGCAGGTCGGGCAGCGGCTGGGCACTGCGCTGGATCGATTCAACGTCGACGCTACACAGCAACTGAGGTTTGGCGGCACTGTCGATGAGGGCGCGCTGCAAAGTGCTTTCGGTAACGCTGACGGTTTTCTGATCCCCCACAGCCGCGATAACGTTGCCAAGGCCTGGTTGATGTTCGGATTTTATAACGCGCAGCAGCAGGCTCCGGACCTTGGCGAGCGCGAGTGGCTCAACCTGTGCTCAGCCTTGGCCGGGCCGGTTCTTTTTCGAATGTCCGAGCAACATAACCGTCACCATGTCGAACGCCTGGCGGTGCTTCAGGACCTGCTGGGCACCGGTTGGTGGGAATTGCTGCCGGATCGTGACGAGGTTCTGCTGGCACCGCAGCTGGCTCGCAGTCTGCGTCTGGGCGACCGGGTCGAGAGCCTGTCGCGTCAGGACTGGCTGGCACTGATTCATCCCGCCGATCGACAGGAGCTGTCCAGTCGTCTCGCGCAGTTGCGCGACAAAGGCACGCCGCTGTTGCTCTGTGTACGTCTGGCACAAAATGACCCCACTCAGGAAACCCTCTGGTTTCGTATCCAGGGGCAGGCATTGATCAGGGGCCAGGTTCAGCGAGTGCTGGGGTTCATGCTGGACGTCAGCGATATCAAGAATCAGGAAACCGAGGCCGCCGCCGCGCATGCCCGGCTGGATAACCTGATTGCCAGCTCGCCCGCCGTGATTTACGTGCAGCGTTACGATCACGGCAACCTGGAGCCAACCTTTTTCAGTGACAGCCTGACGCCCTTGCTGGGCTGGACGCTGGCCGATTGCGTCGATGGGCAACTGGCGGGATACATCCATCCCGAAGACCACGACATCTGGTTCGAGCGTAACCGGCAACTGCTGCGTGAAGGCTTCGTCAGCCGCCGTTTCAGGTTGCGCAACAGGAACGGCCAATACCACTGGCTGCTGGACGAGGCGCGACTGCTGCGTGACGACCTCGGCATGCCGGTGGAGGCGGTGGGGCTGTGGCTGGACGTGACCGAGGCCACCCTGGCCGCAGAGCATATACGGCGCAGCGAGGAGCGTTACCGCATTCTGGTCGAGGATTCGCCGGCGATGATCTGCCGCTACACGCCGGACCTGGTGTTGAGTTTCGGCAACCGGCCGCTGGCCAACTATATGGAGTGCACACCCGAGCAACTGACCGGGATCAACCTCGGAGACTGGCTGTCGGACGAGCAGCGTGAGGCGTTCATCAAGCGTATCAGCCAGCTGACTCCGGAAGCACCGGTGAGTACCGAGGAAATCTGTATCGAGCTGCCGGGACGCGAGTATGCCTGGTGGATATGGGCCGACCGAGGGGTATTCGATGAGCACGGCAAGCTGGTCGAAGTGCAGGCGGTGGGGCGTGACAACACCGATGTACGCCGCTCGCGCATGCAGTTGAATCAGAGCGCGAAGATGGCAACGCTTGGCGAGATGTCCACCGGTCTGGCCCATGAGATCAACCAGCCGCTCAACGTCATGCGCATGGCCGTGGTCAACGTTCTCAAGCGTCTGGGCCGGGGTGATGTAGACATCGAATACCTCACTGAAAAACTCAATCGCATTGACACTCAGGTGCAGCGCGCTGCCCGGGTAGTCGATCACATGCGGGTATTCGGTCGCCGCTCTGAAGTAGAAGAGCAGTTGTTCGATCCGGCTCAGGCGGTCGAAGGCACCATCTCGATGCTGGCTGAAGGCATGAAAGGCAAGGGCGTGCAGCTTCGGGTCGGCGGGATGATCGACGCGGTGCGGGTTCGCGGCCATGTCGATCAGCTTGAGCAGGTGCTGATCAACCTGATGGTCAACGCCCGTGATGCCTTGTTGTCGCGCCGGGAAAAGGACCGGGATTTCGAGCCGTGGATCAGTGTCGAGGCCGAGCGCGATGAAAATATCATCCGCCTGGCGGTCCAGGACAACGGCGGGGGCATCGATCCGCGGTTGCTGGAACGCATTTTCGAGCCGTTTTTCACCACTAAACCGGTAGGTGTCGGCACTGGCCTGGGCTTGTCCGTCAGTTACGGCATTGTCGACCAGATGGGCGGCCAGCTCAGCGTCGCCAACGTCGGCGAGGGCGCTCGATTCCAGATCGAGCTGCCGATCTTCAACGCCGATCAGACCGGCAGCTAGATCACCAGTGTCGCCTGACCCAGGTTGCAGCTCAGGTTGGTGCCGACGTCGGTGGCCCCCATGCTCACACCCAGTGATTCGAACAACGGGTCGACGACTGACGTGAGCAAGCGTGTCAGGGTGTCGTCGACAATCGCATCCAGCGCCAGGGTCAGGCTGTTCAGTGTGGCGGCCGCACCGGTGATGACGTTGCCCAGCACATTGCTGGTCGCCGGTTTATACACATTCACTTTGACGCTTGAAGCCGTGCCGTTGAGCAAGGTGCTCGGTTTGGTGTGCGCAACGCGTGTCAGGTAAAACGGGGCGCTGCTGATCTCCGGCAGGTTGGGCGAGCTGAACGTCGTGCTGGTCACCGTCGAGCTGCCCAGTGCCGACTGGCTGACGTTGTCGAAGGTCAGGCCGATACCGCCACCCCCGAAAGGCTTGCGCGCGGTGCAGTTACCCAGCAGCCCGGCGACCTTCTGGCAGGTCATGGTGCCGATATCGATGACTGGCACCGGCACGGCGGTGATGGCCGCCGGATCAGTGCTGGCGGGGAAGGCAGACGAACTGTCGATCGAGCCGATCTTGGCGCTTAGTAATGCTGCGTCGGTCTTGACGTTGAGGGTTTTGCTGGCGTTGCTGGTGCAGGTAAAACCGCTGACGTAGCTGTCGGCGCTGGCCAGTGACAGGCTCATGTCGATCCTCGGGCCTGCGCTCGACGAACTGTCGGAGGTCAGAAACTTGAAGTCGGTCACCATGCAACTGGTGAGTCCCAGCGCGCAGGTGGCCGAGGTCCCCAGCCCGGCGAGGTTCAGGCTCAGTGCACTGTTGAGGAGCGGCGTGAGGCTGCCAATCACTGAACCCGCGGTATTGACCAGCGAGGTCATCGTGCCGAGCACCGGCAGGTTGATCGACACCAGTGCGCGCATTTGTGCCGTGCGCACGTAAATCCGATTTGCACCGTTTCGCGGGTCGAGCGGGTCGATCTTGCTCGGGTCGCCGATTGCCGACAGCTGAGGCGGCTCGATGACCTGAATGCGTGTGGTGACCTGCGCGAGCCCGGCGATATTGACCTGGGCCGCGGTCAGAACGCCGCTTTTTTTGTTGGCCAGTTGCGCGAGGCCCTGGACCAGATCCATCAGCCGCAGGTTGGTATTCAGTGCGGCGAGGTCCGCGCCGCTCTGCACGGACAGCAGATCACCCAGCAGCACTGTGGTCGCCCCAGAGGCCAGCTTCAAGGCTTGCAGGCCCTGAATGGCGGCGGCACCGCCCAGTGTTGCGTTGGGGCTGATGACATTGATCGCGCTCTGCAGCAACTGACTGACCGAAACCGAGGTGTTGAGTACATCGTTGTAACCAACCGCCGTGAGGCTGAGGTCGGTTTTCAGCCTGTTCAGGTAGCTCAGCAGGCTCAGGTTGGTGTCTGCAATGCCTTGCCAGTTGGCAACACTTAGGTTCAGCGTACCCCCCAGCAGGCTGCCCACCACCGGGTTGAGGAGGGCTGCGCCGGTACTGTCCACAGTGACTCCCGCACTGCGGATGGTCAGCGCCGCCAGCGGCGCGGCACTGGCGGCCACGGCGGTGGCGCTGATCGTCACATTGGGTGGGGAAGGCGTCTTTTCGAACAGTGCGCCAATGCCGGCTGCAATGCTGCGCGGCACCGGATGAGCCGCGACCACCTGAATAGCCAGCGCCTGCGTCGAGTCGGCGACAAATACGCGAGGCCCTGCGACGTCCACGGTGAGTGTTCCGCAGCGAGTCACCAGGGTGCGGCCATCGGTATTCGGGACGAAGCCGTTGCGCGTGGCGCTCTGATTAGCGAAATCGGGCGCCGAGGCGGCTGTGCCGCTGCACGTGCCTCTACGGCCCGCCGCTTCCAGTGCGGCAATGTCCGCAACCCGCTGCAACGAGCGCTTTTCCAGATACAGCCTGCCGCTGTCGATAACGGTCAGCGTGCACAGCAATGCCAGGCCCATGGTCAGCGCCGCCATCAGGCCGATCGCGCCGCGTTGCCGGGAGGGTATCGCCGTATAACCATCCAGTGGAGACATCAACACTCCTTCGATCACGCCATCGCACACTCATTTGTCCCTGAAGAGTGTAGTCAACGCCTCGAAAGAGCGCTGGCAAGGTGCCAGATGTGAGAAGAGTCGCACCCGTCATGTGCGGGCGCGATCAGGTCTGTCGATCAATACTGGTAACGCAGCACGCCATGCGACAGGGCACGAACGGCGAAGATACCCAGCAAGGCGGTCATGGCGGGCACGACGAGCCACCAGACGCGCACCGACATGGCCGGCAAGGGGGCCTTGCGTTGAATGAACGCCAGGCTGGCGGCGCAAACGCAAAACGCCAGAAGCATGCCGGCGAGAATATCGGTGGGCCAGTGAACGCCCAGGTAAACCCTCGACAGCGCGATTGCCAGAGCCGGAATACCAGCGACCAGCATCCAGGTCAGGCGCAGCCGTACGGGTTGGCCACGTCCGGCCAGCACTCCCAGGGTCATGAACAGCGCAAAGGCTGCCGAGCTGTGACCGCTGGGCATGCTGTACGTCGTCAGCGGCTCTAACAGCACTTCCGGGCGAGCGCGGGCGAAAAATGTTTTCAGGATGCCGTTGGCGATTGCGGTGCCCAGTGTGGCTGTCAGAGCAAAGGCTGCGTGGCGCCATTGCCTGGCAACCGCCAGCACGATGATCAGCAGGCTGGCGGCCAGCAACTGCGCCCTGAAATCGCCGATGCTGGTGACGAACACCACGATATTCTGCGTGGCTTCGCTGCGGTGTTCCTGGATGAGCGTCATCAGGCCGTTGTCGAAGTCGGCCAGCAACGGGAAGCCGAAAAATAGCGTTGCGACCAGCATCAGGCTGAGCGCGGAAATCAGTCGGGTTGCGTAGCGTTTCTGGCGAATACTGCTCTGGATGCTCAGCCCGAACAGGACGGCCAGGCCGCCGCCAACCACGGCCGCCTCGGGCCAGAAGCCTTCCGGCAGTGGCAGGCGAATCGCTGCGCCTGCCGCCCAGCCCGGCATCAGGTAGGCAATTGACCAGCCTGCCGCCGCCAGCACGCTGACTGCCACGAAGCGCGGCAACGGCATGTCGCACATACCGGCGATCATCGGCAGCATCGGACGCAACGGGCCGATGAAGCGTCCCACCAGCAAACTGGCAATGCCGTAACGGTGGAAGTATTTTTCCGCACCTTCCATCCACTCCGGGTGCGTGCGCAAGCCGGGCAATTGACGGATATTCTGATGAAAGCGCCGGCCTACGAAGTACGACACCGCGTCACCCAGCAGCCCGCCGAGAAAACCCAGCAACAGCACTTCGCTCAACGGCAGTATGCCGCTGCCCGCCAGGGCGGCGATGGCAAACATGATGACCGTGCCCGGCACGACGATCCCGACGATCGCGACGCATTCAATGAAGGCCACCAAAAAGATCGCGACAGCCACCCAGGAAGGATTTGCGGTCAGCCAGCCAGTCATTCCATTGAGCAGATCGCCCATCGGTCAGTTTCCTTGATCGAGAAATAAGTAGTCGCGGCCTTCGACCTGACCGCGTCTGAGAGGGTTCCGTGTGCAGAAACGGGCGTAACCGGCATCCACGAAGCGATACATCAAGTGCTCATCGCGCCCGGCAGGAATGCCCAGTCGGGTGGTCTGGATAATGCGTTCGGGTGTCTGACCGATGTCCTCGACCAGCAATTTTTCAGGGTCAAAGCGCTTGGCGTCCCACACCGGGACTTTCAGGCCGAGCGCCTTGCACAGCAGCGTCTGGCCAGCGCAAAGCCGTTGCGCCGGGCGCATCGCGCCGCTGGCGTCGGGGTTGTTCAGTTGCATCTGCGCCAGCGCGTTTTCGTCGCTGGTTGCGTCGGTCCAGGGAAACGCCGATTTGATCAGCACGGCATTGCCCGGCCCCTCGGCGCTGAAATTCAAAGAATCGCCGCCGCGTGCGTAATACATATAGATGTGCCCACCGTCGAGAAACAGCGCCTTGCGTTTCTCGGTATAGCCCAGCGAGGCATGGCTGCCCTTTTCGGCGCAGTAGTACGCTTCGGTTTCGATGATCCGCGCGGCCAGCCACAGGTCGCCCACCTTGTGGCGGATGACCTTGCCCAGCAGATCGCGCGCCAGCAGTTGGGCATCGCGATGAAAGAAGTGGTCGGGGAGGGCTGTGGGCATAATCGGGCGGGTACATTGAGAAAGAGCCCGATAATAACAAGCGCAACTTTAATTTCAGCTGAATGTGTCTGGATTAGGCGCTTTGTTGTTTCTGAACGTGACCGAATCATGACAAGCCGTTATGCCCATGCAGGGCGCCAGCCTGCGCATGGCCGCCGGCAACGCCTGCCACGGTGACGAAAAATCTGCGCACTGATATCGACCATCCGCCTGTCTGCGCTGTCGTTCGGGCGGCACGACAGCTATAATCAGCCGCTTTCCTCTTTGCCAAGACCTCTGAGACCAATGACTGAGTCCGTTCTTGACTACATGACCCGCCTGGGTCGCGCCGCCCGCGAAGCTTCGCGAGTGATCGGCCGTGCCAGCACTGCGCAGAAGAATCGCGCCCTGCAAGCCACTGCCGCCGCTCTGGACGAAGCTCGCGCCGAGCTGTCTGCCGCCAATGCGCTGGACCTGGCCAATGGTCAGGCGAACGGCCTTGAGCCGGCCATGCTCGAGCGTCTGGCCCTGACCCCCGCACGTATCGACGGCATGATCGTCGGGTTGCGTCAGGTAGCAGCGTTGGCAGACCCGGTCGGTGCGATCCGCGACATGAGCTATCGGCCGTCAGGTATTCAGGTCGGCAAGATGCGTGTGCCGCTGGGTGTTGTCGGAATCATCTACGAGTCACGTCCGAACGTGACCATCGATGCGGCCAGTCTGTGTCTGAAGTCCGGAAACGCGACCATCCTGCGCGGTGGTTCCGAAGCCATTCATTCCAATCGCGCCATCGCGGCCTGCATCGAGCGCGGCCTGGCCGAGGCCGGTCTGCCCGCTGCTGTCGTGCAAGTGGTTGAAACCACCGACCGTGCAGCCGTGGGCGCGCTGATCACCATGCCCGAGTACGTGGACGTCATCGTTCCGCGTGGCGGCAAGGGGTTGATCGAGCGCGTCAGTCGCGACGCGCGGGTGCCGGTCATCAAGCATCTGGACGGCATCTGCCATGTGTACGTCAGTGCCCACGCCGATCTGGCCAAGGCGCAGAAGATCGCCTTCAACGCCAAGACCTACCGTTACGGGATCTGCGGCGCGATGGAAACCCTGCTGGTCGATCAGACCATTGCCGCCGACTTTTTGCCGTCGATGGCCGCGCAGTTTCGCGAGAAGGGCGTCGAGTTGCGCGGTTGCGAGCGTACCCGTGAGCTGATCGACGTGATCCCGGCCACCGAGGACGACTGGCACACCGAGTACCTGGACGCGATTCTGTCTATTCGCGTCGTGTCCGGGCTGGATGAAGCCATCGAGCACATCAACCATTACGGCTCGCATCACAGCGATGCCATCGTGTCGGACCACCAGAGTCAGGTGCGCCGGTTCATGGCCGAGGTCGATTCCAGCTCGGTCATGGTCAATGCGCCGACCTGCTTCGCTGACGGGTTCGAATACGGCCTAGGTGCCGAGATCGGCATTTCTACTGATAAGCTGCACGCCCGCGGTCCTGTTGGTCTTGAAGGGCTGACCTGCGAGAAATACATCGTGATCGGTGACGGCCAATTGCGCGGACAAGCCTGACTTGAATAGCCCCATGACCGCGCTGCCCAGACGTATCGGCATGCTTGGGGGCACGTTCGACCCGGTTCATATCGGTCATTTGCGCGGTGCGCTCGAAGTGGCCGAACTGCTGGAACTCGATGAGTTGCGCCTGACGCCCAGCGCCAGGCCTCCGCATCGTGACATGCCGAGCGTCACCGCCGAGGATCGTCTGGCGATGGTTCAGAGTGCCGTTGCGGGTGTGTCGCCCCTGACGGTGGATGACCGTGAACTGAAACGTGACAAACCGTCGTACACCCTCGACACACTGGAATCGATGCGCGCCGAACTGGCGCCTCGCGACCAGTTGTTCCTGTTGCTGGGTTGGGATGCCTTTTGCGGGCTGCCGACCTGGCACAGATGGGAAGAACTGCTGGAGCACTGCCATATCGTGGTGCTGCAACGCCCGGACGCGGACAGCGAGTCGCCGGATGCCATGCGCAATCTGCTGGCGGCCCGCGCAGTCAGCGATCCCAAGGCCCTGAAAGGGCCGGGTGGACAGATTACATTCGTCTGGCAGACGCCTTTATCGGTGTCTGCCACCCAGATCCGTCAACTGCTGGCCAGCGGTAAGTCGGTACGTTTTCTGGTGCCAGACGCGGTACTGGCCTATATCGATGCACGCGGACTTTACCGCGCGCCGAACACTGATGGGTCGTCCTGAAACTGCTTTGATCGACAAGCGTCTGGACGGTCCCACACATACGAGCTGAATGAGTTTTATATGACAAAGCAAAAAATGAGCAGTGAAGACGTCATCAATGTTGCGATTGCAGCCCTTGAAGAGGTCAAGGGTGCCGACATCCTGACCATCGACGTGCGCGACAAGACCAGCATCGCTGACTACATGCTGATCTGCACCGGTACGTCCAACCGTCAGTTGAACGCACTGGTCGATAACGTCCGTGACAAGGTCAAGGCTGCCGGCCTGAAGCCCCTGAGCGAAGAAGGCAAGGGCGACAGCGACTGGGTTCTGCTGGACCTGGGTGATGTGATTGTCCATGTGATGACCGCTGCGGCACGCCAGTTCTATGACCTCGAGCGCTTGTGGCAGGGAGCAGAACAAAGCCGTGCTGCCAGCGCTGCGCACCACACACCGGGCAACGAATAAGGCTTTGATGTGCGTCTGCGTCTGATCGCTGTGGGTTCGCGCATGCCCAAGTGGGTGGAAGAAGGTTGGCACGAATACGCCAAGCGGATGCCCTCCGAGCTTGCGCTTGAACTGGTGGAAATCCCGCTCAATACCCGAGGCAAAAACGCCGACGTCGCGCGCTTTATCCGTCAGGAAGGCGAGGCGATGCTGGCGAAAGTGCAGCCGGGCGAGCGGATTGTCACGCTGGAAGTGCAGGGCAAACCGTGGAGCACCGAACAACTGGCGGTCGAACTCGATCGCTGGCGTCTGGATGCGCGTACGGTCAACCTGATGGTCGGCGGCCCCGAGGGGCTGGCGCCTGAAGTCTGTGCCCGCAGTGAACAACGCTGGTCTCTGTCGCCGCTGACCCTGCCGCACCCGTTGGTGCGCATCCTGATCGGCGAGCAGATGTATCGCGCCTGGACGGTCCTGTCCGGGCACCCTTATCACAAGTAGCACCGTCTTTACTGTGAATACGGCCTAAATGTCTCAACCGATCCGCCTCAAAGACCACGAAAAGGACGCACGCCTGGTGCGCGGCAGGGTCGTGTTCGGAGCAGTGGCGGTCGTGTTGCTGGTGTGCGTGCTGATTGCCCGGTTGTATTACCTGCAGGTCATCCAGTACGAGTATCACTCCACGCTTTCGGAAAACAACCGCGTTCACGTTCAGCCGATTCCGCCCAGCCGTGGGCTGATCTACGACCGCAACGGCGTTGTGGTCGCCGATAACCGGCCCAGTTTCAGTCTCAGCATGACCCGTGAACGCGCAGGCGAGTGGTCCAGCGTGCTCGACACCATTGTCGAGATCCTGCAGCTCACCCCCGACGACCGCATCATCTTCGAAAAGCGCATGAAACAGGGGCGTCGACCATTCGAGCCGGTGCCCATCCTGTTCGAGCTGAGCGAAGAGCAGATCGCCCTGATCGCCGTCAACCAGTTCCGCCTGCCGGGCGTCGAAGTGGTTGCGCAACTGGTCAGGCACTACCCGCAAGGGCCGCACTTTGCTCACTCGGTCGGCTACATGGGGCGCATCAACGAAAAAGAGCTCAAGAGCCTCGACCCGATCAATTACAGCGGCACGCACCATATCGGCAAGACCGGTATCGAGCGTTTTTACGAGCCCGAGCTGCATGGTCAGGTTGGCTACGAAGAGGTCGAGACCAACGCCCGTGGTCGCGTGTTGCGTGTGCTCAAGCGCACCGACCCGATCCCCGGCAAGGACATGGTCCTGAGCCTGGACATCAAGCTTCAGGAAGCCGCCGAAGCCGCACTGGGCGGGCGTCGTGGCGCGGTTGTCGCGCTGGACCCGGCCACCGGTGAAGTGCTGGCGATGGTCAGTGCGCCGAGCTTCGATCCGAACCTGTTTGTCACCGGCATCAGCTTCAAGGCCTATGCCGAGCTGCGCGATTCCATCGACCGGCCGCTGTTCAACCGCATCCTGCGAGGGTTGTACCCGCCGGGCTCGACCATCAAGCCTGCGGTGGCGATTGCCGGGCTGGATACCGGTGCAGTGACGCCTGGCTCACGGGTGTTCGATCCGGGCTATTACCAGCTGCCCAATTACGATCACAAGTACCGCAACTGGAACCGCACCGGCGATGGCTGGGTCGATCTGGATACGGCGATCATGCGTTCAAATGACACGTACTTCTACGATCTGGCGCACAAGGTGGGCATTGATCGACTGGCGACCTATATGAACAAGTTTGGTATCGGGCAGAAGGTCTCGCTGGACATGTTCGAAGAATCTCCCGGCCTGATGCCTTCCCGCGAGTGGAAGCGCGCCACGCGCCGGCAGGCCTGGTTCCCCGGCGAGACGCTGATCCTCGGCATTGGTCAGGGCTACATGCAGGCAACGCCGTTGCAACTGGCCCAGGCGACCGCGCTGGTGGCCAACAAGGGGGTGTGGAACCGTCCTCACCTGGCCAGAACCATCGAAGGCAAGGCACCTGTGGATGAAAACCCGATGCCGGACATCGTGCTGCGCGACCCGGCCAACTGGGGACGCGTCAATCACGGCATGCAGGAGGTGATGCACGGCGCGCGCGGTACGGCGCGCAAGGCCGCCATCGGTGCGCAGTACCGGATTGCCGGCAAGAGTGGTACGGCCCAGGTGGTGGCCATCAAGCAGGGCGAGAAATACGACCGCACCAAGGTGCAGGAACGTCACCGCGACCACGCCTTGTTTGTCGGCTTCGCCCCGGCCGACAATCCGAAAATCGTTGTTGCAGTGATGGTCGAGAACGGCGAGTCCGGTTCCGGCGTTGCTGCCCCCGTCGTACGTCAGGTCCTGGACGCCTGGCTGCTCGACGAAAACGGCCATCTCAAACCCGAGTACGCCGGTTCCCTGAATCTGGAGGCTGCGGCCCGTGAAGAGTAATTTCGACCGCATCCTGTCCAGTGAAGACGTGATGCGTCGCCGCGCCACGTTTCTGCAGCGCATTCATATCGACGGTCCATTACTGATCCTGCTGCTGACGCTGGCGGCGGGCAGCCTGTTCGTGCTGTATTCGGCCAGCGGCAAGAACTGGGACCTGCTGATCAAGCAGGCCAGTTCGTTCGGCATCGGTCTGGTGGCAATGGTGGTGATCGCCCAACTGGAGCCGCGCTTTATGGCGCGCTGGGTGCCGGTGCTGTATGTCATCGGCGTCCTGCTGCTGGTCGTGGTGGATGTCATGGGCCATAACGCCATGGGTGCGACGCGCTGGATCAACATTCCCGGGGTCATCCGCTTCCAGCCTTCGGAGTTTCTCAAGATCATCATGCCGGCGACCATCGCCTGGTACCTGTCCAAGCGCACGCTGCCGCCGCATTTGAAGCACGTGGCGGTCAGTCTCGCCCTGATCGGTGTGCCGTTCATTCTGATTGTGCGCCAGCCAGACCTGGGAACGTCCCTGCTGATTCTGGCGTCGGGTGCCTTCGTGCTGTTCATGGCCGGCTTGCGCTGGCGCTGGATCATCAGTGTACTGGCGGCGGCCGTACCGGCGGCGGTGGCCATGTGGTTCTTCTTCATGCACGACTACCAGAAGCAGCGCGTACTGACGTTTCTGGACCCGGAAAGCGATCCGCTGGGGACCGGCTGGAACATCATTCAGTCAAAGGCTGCGATTGGTTCGGGCGGCGTGTTCGGCAAAGGCTGGTTGCTCGGCACGCAGTCGCACCTCGACTTTTTACCGGAAAGCCATACCGACTTCATCATTGCAGTGTTGGGTGAAGAGTTCGGCCTGGTGGGCATCTGTGCGTTGCTGATCATTTATATGCTGCTGATCGGTCGCGGGCTTGTGATCACCGCACAGGCGCAGACATTATTCGGCAAACTGCTGGCCGGCGCGTTGACCATGACATTTTTTGTTTACGTTTTCGTCAACATCGGTATGGTCAGTGGCCTGCTGCCAGTGGTGGGGGTGCCTTTGCCCTTCATTAGCTACGGCGGAACTTCGCTCGTGACCCTACTGTCAGCGTTTGGAGTTTTGATGTCGATCCATACACATCGTAAATGGATCGCTCAAGTTTGATTAAGGTGAACTATTCAATGCAAGTAATGCGTAACTGGGCTCGATATGCTCCGGTGGTCGGTCTGGTGGGCATCCTTGGATCGGTGCAAGAGGCGCTGGCGGGCGACTACGACGGTTCGCCCCAGGTGGCGGAATTCGTCGGTGAGCTGACTCGCGATCATGGTTTTGCCGGTGAGCAGTTGATGAGTCTGTTCCGGGAGGTCGAGCGCAAGCAGGCCATTCTCGATGCCATTTCCCGCCCGGCCGAACGGGTCAAGCAATGGAAAGAGTATCGGCCGATGTTCATCACCGATACGCGCATCGCTCGCGGTGTCGACTTCTGGCGTCAGCATGAGGCCGCCTTGGCGCGCGCCGAGCAGGAATATGGCGTGCCGGCGCAGATCATCGTGTCGATCATTGGTGTAGAAACCTTCTTCGGCCGCAATACCGGTAATTACCGGGTGATCGACGCCTTGTCGACGCTTGGCTTCGATTACCCGCCACGCGCCCAGTTCTTCCGCAAGGAATTGCGCGAGTTTCTGCTGCTGGCTCGCGAGCAACAGGTCGACCCTCTGACCCTCAAGGGTTCGTACGCCGGGGCAATGGGGCTGCCGCAGTTCATGCCGAGCAGCTTCCGCGCCTACGCGGTGGATTTCGACGGTGACGGTCATATCAACATCTGGACCGATCCGGACGATGCCATCGGCAGTGTCGCCAGCTATTTCAAGCGTCATGGCTGGGTGGCCGGTCAGCCGGTGGTCAGTCGTGCCACGGCGCGTGGCGACCGGGTTGACGAGGGGTTGAGCCCTGCGCTTGATCCGGTAATGTCGGTCGGGGAGTTGCGACAGCTGGGCTGGGCGAGTCATGATGCGCTGCGCGACGATATGCCGGTGACGGCGTTTCGTCTGGAAGGCGACAATGGTCCTGAATACTGGCTGGGTTTGAACAATTTTTATGCAATCACTCGTTATAACCGCAGTGTGATGTACGCCATGGCCGTATATCAGCTGTCTGAATCGTTGGTTCAAGCTCGAGGCGTCAAGTAATGCGGGCATCGCCGATTCTTCAATCATTCAAGCTTCTGGCGTTGACTGGCCTGGCAGTGCTGGTCGCCAGTTGCTCGTCGCCATCGCGCACGACAACCTCACCGTCGCCCAAGGGCGGCGCCGTGGTGCGCTCGATGCCGGGGCTGGACATCAACCGTGCCCACAAGGACGGGGCGCCGTGGTGGGACGTGGATGTCTCGCGTATCCCTGATGCAACGCCAACCCTGCACACCGGCGCCTACAAGGCCAACCCGTATACCGTGCTGGGCAAGACCTACTTTCCGATGAGCGATGCCAAGCGTTACGTCGCTTCTGGCACTGCCTCCTGGTATGGCACCAAGTTTCATGGTCAGAACACCGCCAACGGCGAGGTGTATGACCTGTACGGCATGAGTGCCGCGCACAAGACCCTGCCGCTGCCCAGCTACGTCAAAGTGACCAACCTGGACAACAATCGCACGGTGATCCTGCGCGTCAACGATCGCGGGCCGTTCTATTCCGACCGCATCATCGACCTGTCCTACGCGGCCGCTAAAAAGCTCGGCTATGCCGAAACCGGCACTGCACGGGTCAAGGTCGAAGGTATCGACCCGCAGGAATGGTGGGCGCAACGAGGCCGTCCGGCGCCGCTGTTGCTCAATCAGCCGCAGGTCGTTGCTCAGGCGACGCCGCCTGCGCTGTCCACTTCGACCGGCACCGTCGAGCAGTACACACCACCCCCTCAGCAGCACGCTGCACCCGTCGTGCCTATGCAGGTTGACGCAAAAAAAAACGCTTCAGGACAAGCCGCTGGGCTATTTCTCCAGGTGGGAGCCTTCGCCAACCCGGACGCTGCGGAACTCCTGAGGTCGAAATTGAGCGGGATGGTTCGAGCGCCGGTGTTCGTCAGCTCGATAGCGCGCAATCAGCAAACGCTCTATCGAGTGCGGATGGGACCGATCGACACGCAGGGTGAAGCCCAGCAGCTGCAAAACAGCGTCAGGTCGGCCAATCTGGGCCAGCCGAGCGTAGTGACATCGGATCAGTAAGTTTTTCGACAACCGTTCTCCGGCAATAATGGGGGACGGTATGCAGTCGCAGGCGGCGCAGATTTGCTTTCAGGGCAAGCGTTGCAGGTAACTGCCCACAAGGTCGTGTGTCGAACAGGCGACTTTGTCAGCCAGGGTTACAGCCTGGCGCCACGAGCCGTACCGAGGCGTTTCGCTTCGCCGGTCTGTTCAGTTTTGCCCGCAAGGGCATGTTTGCCCATTAGGATTCTCGAGAGACGGATGAACATCACCACCTTTGCAAAACGTTTGTGCCTGCTTGTTCCACTGATCATCACCCCGACTGTGTGGGCGGCAGAGCAGATGACGCCTGCTGCACCACAACTGGCGGCCAAGGCCTACGTGCTGATGGATGCCACCAGCGGCAACGTCCTGGTCGAGAACAACGGTGATCAGCGTCTGGCTCCTGCGAGTCTGACCAAGCTGATGACCGCCTACATCGCGACCCTGGAAATCCGTCGCGGCCAGATTGGCGAAAACGATCCGGTGACGATCAGTGAAAACGCCTGGCGCACGGGCGGTTCGCGGATGTTCATCAAGGTCGGCAGCCAGGTCACGGTCAGCGATCTGCTGCACGGCATCATCATTCAGTCGGGCAACGACGCCAGCGTCGCGATCTCCGAGCATATTGCCGGCAGCGAAGATGCCTTTGCCGACATGATGAACAAGACTGCTGCCGATCTGGGCATGACCAACAGCCACTTCATGAACCCGACCGGTCTGCCGAACCCTGAGCACTACTCGTCGGCTCACGACATGGCGATCCTGGCACGCGCGATCATTCACGAAGACCCGGCTCACTATGCGATCTACTCGCAGAAAGAGTTCTTCTGGAACGGCATCAAGCAGCCTAACCGCAACCTGCTGCTGTGGCGCGACAAGACCGTTGACGGTCTGAAAACCGGTCATACCGATGAAGCTGGCTACTGCATGGTGTCGTCGGCAGTACGTGACGGCATGCGTCTGATTGCCGTGGTGTTCGGCACCAACAGCGAACAGGCTCGTGCAGCTGAAACCCAGAAGCTGCTGACCTACGGCTTCCGTTTCTTCGAAACCCAGAACTTCTACCAGAAGGGCACCGAGCTGGCCCAGGCCACTGTCTGGAAAGGCACCGAGCGTCAGGTCAAGGCCGGTCTGGCTGAAGATCTGAGCATGACCATGCCAAAAGGTGACATGAAGAAGCTGTCTGCCAGCATGACCATGAACCCGCAACTGGTTGCGCCAATCGCCAAGGGCGACGTGATCGGCAAGGTCGAGGTCAAGAAAGACGATCAGGTGGTCCACACCGCCAATCTGATCGCTCTTGATGGGGTTGAAGAAGGTGGTATTTTCCGCCGCGTGTGGGATAGCATCCGCCTGTTCTTTTACGGCTTGTTCAACTGATCCAGTAACCAATGCCGACCTTCTCGCGGCCTGCTCATGATCTGAGCGGGCCGCGTGTCCGTCGTCACGGCTTGTGAGACCTTTACTGCCATGACTGATACCGACATCAAGTCGCACAAAATCGAATTTCCCTGCAATGACTATCCGATCAAGGTGATCGGTGACACCAGTGTGGGCTTTACGGCGGCCGTGATGGAAGTGCTTGAAAAGCATGCCACGGTCGACCTCAAGACGCTCGCCGAGCGTCAGAGCAGCAACGGCAAATACACCACTGTGCAATTGCACATTGTCGCTACCGGCGAAGACCAGTTGCGCGATATCAATAGTGCCTTGCGCGCTACGGGTTTCGTGCACATGGTGCTCTGATGGCGGCTACGCTGGGTTTTCGTGATCTGGGCCTGATCGATTACGAAACCGCCTGGCACGCCATGAAGCGCTTTACCGACGAGCGTGGTCGCGAGGCTGCCGATGAAGTCTGGCTGGTCCAGCATCCGCCGGTTTTCACCCAGGGACAGTCCGGCAAGGCCGAGCATTTGCTGCTGCCGGGTAATATTCCTGTCGTACAGGTCGATCGTGGCGGCCAAGTGACTTATCATGGCCCGGGCCAACTGGTGGCTTATCTGATGCTGGACGTCAGGCGCCTTGGTTTCGGCGTTCGCGATCTGGTCACCCGGATCGAGAACACCCTCATCGCCTTGCTCGCCGACTACGGCGTCAAGGCTGCAGCCAAGGCTGATGCCCCCGGCGTATACGTTGACGGCGCGAAAATAGCGTCGCTCGGTCTGCGCATTCGCAACGGCTGTTCGTTTCATGGTCTGGCGTTGAACGTCGACATGGACCTTGAGCCGTTTCGCCGCATCAACCCTTGCGGATACGCCGGACTGGCCATGACCCAACTGAGCGATCAGGCAGGGCAGATAGAATTTTCCGAGGTAAGTGCCCGACTGCGTGCGCAGCTCGTCAAACACCTCGACTACGCTGAGCAGGCGACCCTTACGGGCGGAATAAACCATTATGACTGACACCGTGCAAACCCTGATCCCGACGCTGGATGTTTCCGAGCGAGTGGCCCGTCCGAAAGTCGAAGCGGGCGTCAAGCTTCGCGGAGCGGAAAAGGTTGCGCGCATCCCGGTCAAGATCATCCCGACGGTAGACCTGCCGAAGAAGCCTGACTGGATTCGCGTACGCATCCCGGTTTCTCCGGAAGTCGACCGTATCAAGCAATTGCTGCGCAAGCACAAGCTGCACAGCGTCTGTGAAGAGGCATCCTGCCCCAACCTGGGCGAATGCTTCTCCGGTGGCACTGCAACGTTCATGATCATGGGCGACATCTGCACCCGTCGCTGCCCGTTCTGTGACGTGGGCCACGGCCGTCCGAAGCCGCTCGACGTCAACGAACCGAAAAGCCTCGCCATCGCGATTGCCGACCTGCGCCTGAAGTACGTGGTTATCACCTCGGTGGACCGTGACGACCTGCGTGATGGCGGTGCTCAGCACTTCGCCGACTGCATCCGCGAAATCCGCCTGCTGTCGCCGGGCGTACAGCTCGAAACGCTGGTACCGGATTACCGTGGCCGGATGGACGTTGCGCTGGAAATCACCGCCGCCGAGCCGCCGGATGTGTTCAACCACAACCTGGAAACCGTACCGCGTCTATACAAGGCTGCGCGTCCGGGTTCGGACTACCAGTGGTCGCTGACCCTGCTGCAGCGCTTCAAGCAGATGGTACCGCATGTACCGACCAAGTCCGGGCTGATGCTGGGGTTGGGCGAGACCGACGAAGAAGTCATCGAAGTCATGCAGCGCATGCGCGAACACGACATCGACATGCTGACCCTGGGTCAATACCTGCAGCCTTCGCGCAATCACTTGCCCGTGCAGCGCTTTGTCCACCCGGACACCTTTGCCTGGTTCGCCGAAGAAGGCTACAAGATGGGCTTCAAGAACGTCGCGTCCGGGCCGCTGGTACGCTCTTCGTACCATGCCGACGAGCAGGCCAAGATCGCCAAAGCGATGCTCTGACAACACGGCGCAAAAACAAGAAGGGCCAGGTAGTGATACCTGGCCCTTCTTTTTTGCGGTTGATTATCGTGCCGATGCTCCGCGTTGGCATGCCGTTCTGGACGCTCTGCGTCCTCCCGATTACTGCCCGACAGGCTTGCGCAGGTTTTCCAGCAATTCATGCGTCGGGTAACCGTCGGCTGGCCAGCCGAACGACTGCTGCGCACTGCGGATGGCCTTGCGTGTATTGGCGCCGATAATGCCGTCTGGCGCGCCTGCGTCGTACTGGCGTGCAGAGAGCAGGGTTTGCAGCTCAATGCGCTCTGAGCGGCTCAGCGGCAGGTCTCCGCGTGGCCAGCTGCCCACTACATAGCCCGCGCCCTTGAAACGATCGGAAAGCAGGCTGATCGCCAGTGCGTAGGAAGTCGAGTTGTTGTACTTGAGAATCGCGCGGAAGTTGTCCAGCACCAGAAAGGCTGGCCCGCGATAACCGGCCGGCAACAGCAAGGCGGCTTGCTGCTGGCTGGCGGCGACCGGAATGGCTGAGCCGTCCGGTTGTTTCAGGCCCAGTTGCTGCCATTCAGCAAGACTTTTGCGGGTCGTCGAGTCGGCCAGCGAGTAATCGAATCCCGAGCCGAGCACCACTTCAAAGCCCCAGGGCTGACCACGCTGCCAGCCAGAGCTTTGCAGGTAGTGCGCGGTGGAGGCGAGGGCATCGGCAGGGGTGTTCCAGATATCACGTCGGCCATCGCCGTCAAAATCCACGGCATGGGTGTTGTAGGTAGTCGGGATGAACTGGGTCTGGCCCATCGCACCGGCCCACGAACCGAGCATTTTGTCCGGGGTGATGTCGCCATGCTGGATGATTTCCAGCGCGGCCAGCAACTGGCTCTGTGCAAAGCCGGGACGACGGCCTTCGTAGGCCAGCGTTGCCAGTGAGCGAATGACGGATTGCGTACCCTGGAACGACCCGAAGTTACTTTCCATGCCCCATACCGCGACCAGCGCCTGACGATCCACGCCGTACTGCTGCTCGATCTTCTGCAGGTCGTCGGCATACTGCGAAAGCAGCGCCTGACCCTTGCGTACGCGTGCGGCAGAGATGGCACCGTCGAGGTATTCCCAGACCGGGCGGCTGAATTCAGGCTGGCTGCGGTCGGCCTTGACCACGCTCATGTCTGGGGTGACGCCGGCAAATGCCAGATCGAATACGTCCGCGCGGATACCCGCCTTCAACGCCTGGGCACGAAAGCCGGCCTGCCATTCGCTGAAGCTGACGGCGGGCTGAATCGTGAGGTTCTCATCAACGACCAGCGCTGGCGTAGGCGCTACGGCAGGAGCGTTTGTCTGCACCTTGCTGGATTGAAGAGGCGTGGCATCGGCTGCAGTGGGTTTTTCTGCGCAGGCTACCAGGGCAACAAGACTGGAGGCAGCGATGAGTTGGCGCAGCTGCGGGCGATGGGTAAAACGAGAAGGCATGCTTGAGTCCAAGGGTATTACCGTTAGGTGCAGACCATAACACGGCTAAGCGGTTGAAAGCGCCCCGGAAATGTTGCTCGATATCAGGCTGCCATAAAGCAGGAAGCCTCCCAGCTTTTAGACTGGAAGGCTTCGCGGCGGTAGCTGCCTTTGCCCTTGGCGGGTTGTTCCTGACGACTGCGGAACAAAGGCTGGGCGATGATGGATTTGGCCTTGTTCGGCCGCTTTGGCTTGCTCATGGCGGGTGCTCCTGATGGGTGTTGTAAAACGCTGCGAATCATCGGGCAGAACGGCGCGTGTGTCTAATAGTCGTGTGCTATGACACTGAGCGCGTAGTTGGCCGGGTGAATGAATACCTGTGGGAGCCAACTTGCTCGCGAATTTGATCAAAAATCAAACTGATGCAGTAGCGCCATCATGATGATTGCAAGGGTGGCAACTCCCATGCCTGTCGCCCAATTTGCTGCTGGGGTTTCCGCAAACCAGGAGCCTTTTACAGGGTATTTGCCAAGCGTCAGGAGTTTTACGATTGGCCATCCGACCGGATAGAAAATGGCACGAGCGACGACTTCAAACAGGCCAGTAGGCAGGTCGCACATGAGGCCTACTCCGCAGGCAGCGCCAATCGTTGCCCTGCCATCAGCAGCGCCAGCCGGCTCAGGCTGCTCCATGGCGAGCCTGCTGCCTGGCCTTTGATCTGCGCATCAATGCGTTGCGCATCCATGAGCAGCTGGCTCCAGCGTTTTGCCGAGTGGCGTTGCAGGGCCTTGCTCATCAGTGGCTTGCGCTTGTCCCAGATCGGCGGACGTGCCGAGCTGAACACCTTGTCCAGCGGCACGCCCTGGCTGAATTGTTGCGACATATTGGCCAGAGCGCGCAGTTCGCGGGTCAATGCCCAGAGAATCACCGGCGTTTCGACCCCTTCACCACGCAGTCCTTCGAGCATGCGCAACGCATGGGCAGCTTCGCCATTAAGGACGGCATCGGTCAGGCCAAACACATCGAAGCGTGCACTGTCGGCCACCGCCGCCTGCACGGTCTCGACGGTGATCTGGCCTTCTTCGGCCATCAGCTTGAGCTTTTCGATTTCCTGCGCGGCGGCCAGCAGGTTGCCTTCGACCCTGGCCGCGATCAGTTCGACGGCGTCCTGAGTCGCCGCCAGACCCGCCTGCGACAGGCGCTGGCGAATCCATTGCGGCAGTTGTCCGATGTCCACCGGCCAGATTTGCACGAACTGGGTTTGCGCACCCTCGACCAGGGCCTTGCCCCATTTGGTTTTCTGCGCACTGCCATCGAGCTTGGGCAGGCTGATCAGCAGCAGCGTGTCTTCGGCGGGTCTGGCGCAATATTCCATAAGCGCCGCAGCACCCTTGTCGCCGGGCTTGCCGGAGGGCAGACGCAACTCCAGGAGACGGCGTTCGGCAAACAGCGACATGCTGGCACCCGCCTGGAGCAATGTGCCCCAGTCGAAGCTGGCGTCGGCGCTGAATACCTGCCGCTCATCGAAGCCTTGCTGGCGTGCGGCCGCGCGAATGGCGTCAGCTGCTTCCTGGCAGAGCAGCGGGTCATCACCGCTGATCACATAGACGGGCGCAAGTGTGCCTTGCAAGTGCTTGCCGAGTTGGGCGGGGGCGAGTTTCATGATTCAGAGGATGTCGGGGCCGGAAAACCGGCCCCGAACACTTATCTGGCTGGAACTTCGACAGGCGACTGCTGAGGTGTCTCGTCGCGGATTCGCTGAGCAGCCTCGAGTGCGTCGGCTTCGGCCTTGGCAACTGCGTCGGCCTTGGTCTGCAGTTCGTCCAGACGCGAAGGGGTCAGTTGCTGCAAGCGCGCCATCAGTTTCTGGATCAGGTCGTTGCGCATTTCCTGACGAACCTGAGAGGCTTCCTGATCGGAACCGGTCAGGTTGTTGCCGTCGTGCACGTAGGAACGGTCTGCGGTGACTTTATCGCCAAGCAGGAAGCGATCCCTGTCGCCATGCACTTCATAGGTCAGGGTGGTGGTCAGCTGGTATTCAGCCGAGCGACCCGAGCCCGAGTAGCTGATGGCGCGCTGAGTCTCGGCTTCGTTGGTCAGCATCAGCTTGTAAGGCGCGCCGGTGTAGACCTTGACGCCAGAGCTGGTCAGCAGGCGAGTGAGCTGAGTCACGGTTTCGCCATAGGCGTTGCGGGCGCTGACATCCAGCTCCTTGATCGCCAGCTCGGTGGTACCGGTGCCACGCAGCTGGAAGCCACAGGCACTCAACAGAACAGCCAGGCCCATCACCAGCAAATTGCGTTTGATCATCTTGATGCTCCCCTTGAATCCGTTTGGGCCGCCAGTGCGTGCCCTGGAAATATGTTCGGCGCCCTGCGTTTGCCGGGCGCCCGATCCAATCAGCTTGCGACGATGTTGACCAGCTTGCCAGGCACGACGATCACCTTGCGAATGGTCAGGCCATCAGTGAAGCGCAATACGTTCTCGTTGACGCGTGCAGCCGCTTCGACTTCTTCGCGGCTGGCACTGGCAGGCATCTCGATGTGACCGCGCAGCTTGCCGTTGACCTGAATCACCAGTTGCAGACTGTCCTGCACCAGCGCATGTGCGTCGAATGCAGGCCAGCCCGCGTCGATGACCGGTTCATTGTGGCCCAGTTGCTTCCACAGTTCGTGACTGATGTGCGGCGTGATCGGTGCCAGCAGCAGGGTGACGGTTTCCACGCCTTCCTGCATCAGTGCGCGATCCTGCGGTGTGTCCTGCGGCGCCTTTTCCAGCACGTTCATCAGCGTCATCACTTGTGCGACAGCGGTGTTGAATTTCTGGTTCTGGCCAATATCCTGGCTCGCCTGTCTGATCGCTTGATGAATCGCGCGGCGGATGGTTTTCTGCTCATCGGACAATGCCGCAGCGTCCAGGCCGGTCGATGGGCCTTGAGCCACATGCGCCTGGGCCAGACGCCATACGCGGCGCAGGAAGCGATGTGAGCCTTCGACGCCCGAGTCGGACCATTCCAGGCTCATATCGGGCGGGGAGGCGAACATCATGAACAGACGGCAGGTGTCGGCACCGTACTGGTCGATCATGGTCTGCGGGTCGATGCCGTTTTTCTTCGACTTCGACATCTTTTCAGTGCCGCCGATTTCCACCGGCAGGCCGTCGCTGGTCAGTGTGGCGCTGATCACCTTGGCCTTGGCGTCTCTTTCGAGGGTCACGTCGGCCGGGTTGATCCAGGTCTTCTTGCCGCTGGTTTCCATGCGGAAGTAGGTTTCGGCGTTGACCATGCCCTGGGTGAGCAGGTTCTTGAACGGTTCGTTCGAGGTCACCAGGCCTTCGTCGCGCATCAGCTTGTGGAAGAAGCGGGCGTAGAGCAGGTGCAGGATCGCGTGTTCGATACCGCCGATGTACTGATCCACCGGCAGCCAGTGGTTGGCAGCGTTCGGCTCGACCAGTCCACCCTCGTAATGCGGCGACGCATAACGGGCGTAGTACCACGAGGACTCGACGAAGGTATCCATGGTGTCGGTTTCACGCTTGGCCGGTGCGCCGCATTTCGGGCAGCTGCATTCGTAGAACTCGGGCATGCGCGCCAATGGCGAGCCTGCGCCGTCGGGCACGACATCTTCCGGCAGGACAACCGGCAACTGGTCTTCCGGGACCGGCACGTCGCCACAGGTGTCGCAATGCACGATAGGGATCGGGCAGCCCCAGTAGCGCTGGCGGCTGATGCCCCAGTCACGCAGGCGGAACTGGGTACGGGACTGGCCCAGGGATTTCTTGACCAGCGCGGCTTCAATGGCGTCGAACGCGTCCTGAAAAGTCAGGCCGGTGAATTCGCCGGAATTGATCAGCTCGCCGTGCTCACCGTAGGCCGGTTGCCATGGGGCAGGCGTTTGATCGCCGGCGCTGGTGCGGACCACGGGCTTGATCGGCAGGCCGTACTGGGTGGCGAACTCGAAATCACGCTCATCGTGCGCCGGTACGGCCATGACCGCGCCATCGCCGTAGTGCATCAGCACATAGTTGGCGACCCACACCGGCAGTTTCTCGCCGGTCAGTGGATGCTCGACGAACAACGAGGTCGCCTGGCCTTTCTTTTCCTGCGTGGCAACGTCGGCTTCGGCAACGCTGCCGCCTTTGCATTCATCGATGAACGCTTGCAGTGCGGGGTTGCCTTGCGCCGCCAGGGTTGCCAGCGGGTGTTCAGCCGCCACCGCGACGTAGGTCGCCCCCATCAGGGTGTCGGGGCGGGTGGTGAAGACTTTCAGGGCACCGGCTTCGCCGATCGAGGCCTGGTCGTACGGAAACTGCACTTCCATGCCGCGCGAACGGCCGATCCAGTTGCGCTGCATGGTCTTGACCTGTTCAGGCCAGCCCGGCAGTTCGTCGAGGCTTTCCAGCAGCTCATCGGCGTACGCGGTGATCTTGAAGTAGTACATCGGGATTTCGCGCTTTTCGATCAGCGCGCCGGAACGCCAGCCACGGCCATCAATGACCTGCTCGTTGGCCAGTACGGTCTGGTCGATCGGGTCCCAGTTCACGGTGCCGTTCTTGCGGTAGATCACACCCTTTTCGAACAGGCGAGTGAACAGCCATTGTTCCCAGCGGTAGTAATCAGGCTTGCAGGTGGTGACTTCGCGCGACCAGTCAACCGCCAGACCCAGGCTCTTGAGCTGGGTCCTCATGTAGTCGATGTTTTCGTAGGTCCACTTGGCCGGTGCGACGTTGTTGTCGATGGCGGCGTTTTCAGCCGGCATGCCGAAAGCGTCCCAGCCCAGGGGCTGCAGAACATTCTTGCCCAGCATGCGCTGGTAGCGGGAGATCACGTCACCAATGGTGTAGTTGCGCACATGACCCATGTGCAGCTTGCCGCTCGGGTAAGGAAACATCGACAGGCAATAGAAAGTGTCCCTGCCTGGCTGTTCACTGACTTCAAAAGACTTTTGCTCATCCCAGAACGTTTGGGCGGCGGCTTCGATTTCACGGGGCTGATAGAGTTCGTGCATGGCTACTTTTTACTAAGGATTAGTGACCCTTGACCTCTTCATTGCTTCGCCGAGTCAGGTCGGCACCGCGTGGCGGACAATTGCAACTGTCTGTGCGGTGCGTTCGGGCTCAAGAGCGCGGAAGTGGAATTACAGGAAGCGCAGTAGCATACATGAGGGCCGTCTATCGAGGGAAACCCTGATTGCTCCACTTGTGGGCTCAACGCCCGGCTGACAACCTCATCTGGCCGTTGGTCGTTGTTCCCTACCGGTTCTTGCAGCAGCGCTAAGCTCAAACGCGAGGGTGATGATTATCTTCGATGAGGTGAGCGGATGACAGAGTTGCAGCATGTTGTAAGCCTGACCCGGCTGTATGAGCGTCTGATCGACCGTCTCGGTCTTGCACTCGAGACGGCGAGTACCTCGGTCCGGCTCCGGAACGAGTCGCCTGCCGAGCTTGAGCTCAAGGGGCTGAGTCGTGCCGAGTTCCAGTTGATTGAAGCCTATCTCGAAAAAGGTTCCGGGGAAGCAGGCGCAGTTGTCGCGGACACGTCCACGAGCAGCGGTCTGATTACTGCGGAGCATGGCAGGTCGCCCCGTGCGTCAGCCACCATCGTCTGGCTGAAGGACCGGGGACGAGCCAAGGCATCAGTGCGGCTGGGCCGTAACTCTTAGTCTCTGTACGAAAAGTGGCTGGCTACCTCGGGCTTCCTGTTTCAGACATTGTCGCGTGTCTGCAAACATTCTAGGCTGCGGGCACTCATGGAGATGTCCCGATGCCGCTGCGCTACCTGCTCAAAGCCCTTCTTTTGCCGCCCGGCATTCTGTTTGTCCTGCTGATCCTTGGCTGGTGGTTGCGTCGCACGCGGCCGCGTCTGGCTGCGACTTTTTTCGCGGTCGGCCTCGGCGGATTGTGGCTGATGAGCCTGCCGGTCGCCGTAGAGTTTGCCGCTCGTAAGCTGGAGCAGGTCCCTCCCTTGCCGCAACAGCAGTGGGCGACACTGGCGCAGCAGGCGGATGCCATTGTGGTGCTGGGCAATGGGCGCGAGCGCAACTCGCCGACCTGGGGGACAGACACGCCCACCGGTCTTGGACTCGAGCGCTTGCGTCTGGCGGCTCGATTGGCGAAAGAGTCCGGGCTGCCGATACTGACCTCTGGCGGCCTGCATTTTGACCAGCCGCCCAGCGAGGCGTCGATCATGGCGCAGTCGCTGCAGGACGATTTTGCTATGACGGTGCGCTGGCAGGAGGGGCTGAGCCGCACCACGTGGGAAAACGCGACCATGAGCGCCGCAATTCTGCAGCCGCAAGGTATCAAGCGCGTGGTGCTGGTGACTCAGGCCTGGCATATGCCGCGGGCACGCTGGAGCTTCGAGCAGGCGGGTTTCACGGTGGTAGGTGCGCCGGTCGGCTTTCTGGGGGTCGACAACGCCAGGTCTTTTGGCGGCTGGCTGCCTGAAAGTCGCGTGTTCACGCAGAGCGGGGTGCTGCTCAATGAAGCCGCAGGCTTGCTGGTGTATCCGTGGATCTATCGGAAAGGGCAATGATCATCTGAAGCCGATTTCACCTGCAGGCAGATGAAACCGGCTTCGTGCAGTCAGACGGTCTTGGAAATCCGTGCCGCCATCAACGCCCAGCCAAACAGCAGCAGGCAGACAATCGCCAGCGGCCACGAGCGCCAGTGCAGATAAGGCGTGAGTTCATGCATCGGCACCACTTCGCCGTACAGCACGCCGCGTTCGAACTGCGGAATCTGCTCGGTGATCTTGCCGAACGGGTCGATCAGCGCGGTCACGCCGTTGTTGGTTGCCCGGATCATCCAGCGACCCGCTTCAAGCGCGCGCATCTGGGCCATCTGCAAGTGTTGCAGAGGGC
Source organism: Pseudomonas syringae KCTC 12500 (assembly GCF_000507185.2). NCBI lineage: Bacteria > Pseudomonadati > Pseudomonadota > Gammaproteobacteria > Pseudomonadales > Pseudomonadaceae > Pseudomonas > Pseudomonas syringae. The sequence continues at coordinate 1,507,772 of NZ_AYTM02000002.1, read as the reverse complement.
CGATCGAGGTGCCGAACCAGGTATCGTTGCTGACCGTCAGCAGCAGGTCGCTTTGTGCCGACAAGCCAGCGGCGAACTCTGGGTAGACCACTTCGTAGCAGATGAACGGCGCGATGCGATAACCCTTGGCCTGCAATAACGCCTGATCGTTCGGCCCGCGCGCGAAGTCCGACATTGGCAGGTCGAAGAAGGAAATCAGCCCGCGCAGCAGGTCCTGCAGCGGCACGTACTCACCGAACGGCACCAGCTTCTGCTTGTAGTAGGTGCCGTCACCCTGACCCGTGACCGTGATGCCGTTGTAATAACGATACTCACCGCGCCCGGTTGGTTCACGCACCGGTACGCCGGTGATCAGCGCCGCGCCGCGGTCCGAAGCGAACTTGCCCATCATCGACAGATAGCCTTCTGCGCTTTCCTTGAGCACCGGCACGGCGGTTTCCGGCCAGACGATCAGGTCTGCCTGCTGCGAGCGGAAGGTCATGTCGCGGTACAGCGCCAGCTGGTCGTTGAGCTTTTGCGGGTCCCACTTCATGCTTTGTTCGACGTTGCCCTGCATTGCCGCGACTTTCAGTGGCGCGCCGGACGGCGACGTCCAGGCGTGCCCCTTGAGGGCCAGGCCTGTCACCCACGGGGCCAGCAACAGCACCACGCCCATGGCCAGAAACGATTTGCGTGCACGCAGGCGGTGCAGGTTGCACAACAGTGCAGCAGTCATCGCCAGCGAGAACGAAATCAGCCATACGCCGCCGACGGGGGCGAGCCCGGCCAGTGGGCCGTCGAGCTGACTGTAGCCGGAATAGAGCCACGGGAAGCCGGTGAGAAACCAGCCGCGAAACGCTTCCTGCCACAGCCATAGCGCTGCGAAGGCCAGCGCATCGGCCAGCGGTGCCTCATTGCGACGCAGCCAGCGCGCCCAGACCCAGGCGGGCAGGGCGAAGAACAGGGCAATGGCGGCGATGAACAACAGCATCAACAGCCCTGCCAGCAACACGGACGCGCCGCCGTAGGTGTGAATGCTGACGTAGATCCAGCTGGTGCCGGCGCCGTACAGACCGAAGCCATAGCACCAGCCGCGGGCCAGTGCCTGGCGCGGGTTCAGGTCGCGCAAGCCCAGGTAGAACATCGCCACTGCCACCAGCACCAGAGGCCAGATGTCAAAAGGCGCCAGGGCCAGGGTCGTGAGCCCGCCAGCCGCCAGGGCCAGCAGGTTACCGGGCCAGCCGGGGCGGGTTATCCAGCGCATGTAGATTCCTTAAAGCAGCATCAAGTGTTTACGGACGTGAAATGGGCGTCACGCGCAGCAAATGAATGCGACGGCTGTCAGCGCTCAGGATGCGGAAACGATAGGCACCGATTTCAGTGATTTCGTTGCGCTTGGGCAGATGGCCGAAGGCATTCATCACCAGACCGCCCACGGTATCGAACTCGTCGTCCGAGAACGTGCTGTCGAAGAATTCGTTGAAATTCTCGACCGGCGTAAGGGCCTTGACCAGGAAGTCGCCGCTGGGCAGCGGTTTGATGTAGCTGTCTTCCTCGACGTCATGCTCGTCTTCGATATCGCCGACGATCTGTTCCAGCACGTCTTCGATGGTCACCAGACCCGCCACGCCGCCGTATTCGTCAATGACGATGGCCATGTGGTTGTGGTTGGCGCGAAACTCGCGCAGCAGCACGTTGAGACGCTTGGACTCGGGCACGAAGGTGGCCGGACGCAGCAGCTTCTTGACGTCATCGCTGTCGCCGTCGGCCTTGAGGATCAGCGGCAGCAGATCCTTGGCCAGCAGCACACCGAGCACGTCATCGTGGCTCTCGCCGATCACCGGATAGCGCGAGTGCGCAGCGTCGATGACCGCCGGCAGAAATTCACGGGGTGTCTGGGTCGCCTTGATGCTGATCATCTGCGAGCGCGGCACCATGATGTCGCGCACTTGCAGATCAGCCACTTGAATGGCGCCCTCGACGATGGCCAGCGCTTCGCTGTCCAGCAGTTTGTTCTGGTGGGCTTCGCGCAGCAGCTCAAGCAGCTCCTGGCGGTTTTTCGGCTCATGGACAAAGGCCTGGGTCAGTTTACCCAACCATGACTTTTGCCCGTTGCTCGATCGGTCTTCGCTCATAGCCCTTACTCGTGGTCCTTGCTTGGTATGTCTGAATGGGGAAGGTCGGCACTTTCGTCGTCAGCGTAAGGATCGGGATAGCCCAGCTCCTCAAGCAACGTTCGTTCCAGTGCTTCCATTTCTTCGGCTTCTTCATCATCGATGTGGTCGTAACCCAACAGATGAAGGCAGCCATGAATGACCATGTGCGCCCAATGCGCGTCGATGGACTTGCCCTGTTCAACGGCTTCACGGTTGACAACCGGAACGCAGATGACCAGATCGCCCAGCAACGGGATGTCCAGCATGTCGTCTGGAACGTCCGCCGGGAATGAAAGCACGTTTGTTGCGTAATTTTTGTGTCGCCAGGTGTTATTGAGCTCACGGCCTTCGGTTTCGTCAACCAGGCGGATGGTCAGCTCGGAGTCGGCACTGCGCTGACGCAAGCCCATTTCACACCAGAGGCGGAATCGGGCTTCGTCAGGGGCGCTTGTCTCGCTTGCAATCTGCAGGTCCAGCTCAAGCATCGCGGTGTGTGTCCCGTGGGTAACTGTTGTTGCCCGACGGACCATCGCTGAGGCGGTCGTCGAAACGCTCGTAGGCTTCGACGATGCGCTGCACCAGCGGGTGGCGAACCACATCCTTGGGTTTGAAATGCGTGAAGCTGATGCCCGGCACGTCCTTGAGCACATCGATGACATGCGTCAGCCCGGAGCGAGTGCCCTTGGGCAGGTCGACCTGGGTGATATCGCCGGTGATCACGGCCGTGGAGCCGAAGCCGATACGGGTCAGGAACATCTTCATCTGCTCGACGGTGGTGTTCTGACTTTCGTCGAGAATGATGAAGCTGTTATTAAGGGTGCGTCCGCGCATGTAAGCCAGCGGTGCCACTTCAATGACCTGTTTCTCGATCAGCTTGGCGACGTATTCGAAACCGAGCATCTCGTACAGCGCGTCATACAGCGGACGCAGGTACGGGTCGATCTTCTGCGCCAGATCGCCGGGCAGGAAGCCCAGCTTCTCGCCAGCCTCGACCGCCGGGCGCACCAGCAGGATGCGTCGAATCTGCTCGCGCTCCAGTGCATCCACCGCGCAGGCCACCGCCAGGTAGGTCTTGCCGGTACCCGCAGGGCCGATGCCGAAGTTGATGTCGTTGCTGAGGACTTCCTTGACGTAACGCTGCTGGTTCAGGCCGCGCGGGCGAATCATGCCCTTTTTGGTGCGTAGCGAGACGCCGACTTCGGCGGCAGGGTGATTGTCCAGGCCGTCCACCCCCGATTCCTGAAGGAACAGGTGGACCATGTCCGGCGTCAGTTCGGTACCTTTGGTTTCCCGGTACAGACGGCGCAGCAGGTTCTCGGCGGAATGATTTTGTTTGGGGTCGCCAATGAGCTCGAATTGATTACCGCGATTGCGGATCTCGATGTCCAGGCGTTGCTCGATCAGGCGCAAGTGCTCGTCGAGTTGCCCGCACAAGTTGGCGAAACGATGGGCCTCGAAAGGCTCGAGGGTGAAACGATGAGGTTCTATGGGTGCGTTCAAGGTCGTTTAATGGCCGTCCGGCGGCAATTGAGATGTATTGAAGAATACCCCTAGCGCTGGTTGTGCGAAAGCTTTGCCTTGTTAAAGGCTGCGCCAGGGATTCACCGTGCTCAATGGTAGGGACCGCGCAGAAACGAATTCATTCGGCGATTCGTTTCTGCGGCGACACTCAAGCTTTACTGTAGCAGCGAGCCGCGCAACGAGTGAGGCTGCGCGTCATCGATGTGTACATCGGCAAACTGCCCGATCAATTTGGGGTTGTCGCAGCGAAAATTGACGATCCGGTTGTTCTCGGTGCGCCCCTGCAGTTCGCCTGGGTCTTTCTTCGAGTAGTCGGTCACCAGAATGCGCTGGATGCTGCCCACCATCTGCCGGCTGATCTCGAAACCCTGCTGGTTCAGACGATGTTGCAGCGCGGCCAGTCGCTCTTTCTTCAGCGCTTCCGGCGTATCGTCCTTGAGATCCGCAGCGGGCGTGCCCGGACGCGGGCTGTAGACGAACGAGAACGAGAAGTCGAAACCCACGTCCTCGATCAGCTTCATGGTGTTGTCAAAATCCTTTTCGGTCTCGCCGGGGAAGCCGACGATGAAGTCGGAACTGATACTGATGCCCGGCACCGCGGCCCTGAGCTTGCGCAAGCGGGACTTGTATTCCAGCGTGGTGTGGTTGCGCTTCATGGCCGCCAGAATGCGGTCAGAGCCCGACTGCACGGGCAAATGCAGGTGTTTGACCAGCTCCGGCACTTCCGCGTGGGCCTGGATCAGGCTGTCGGAAAATTCCAGCGGGTGCGAAGTGGTGTAGCGAATGCGGTCGATGCCATCGACGGCGGCGACTACGCGGATCAGGTCCGCCAGGTCAGCAACGCGGCCGTCGTGGGTGGTGCCGCGATAACCGTTGACGTTCTGCCCCAGCAGGGTGACTTCACGCACGCCGTTTTCGGCCAGGTGGATCACTTCGCTCAGCACATCGTCGAACGGACGACTGACTTCTTCGCCGCGGGTGTAGGGCACCACGCAGAACGTGCAGTATTTGCTGCAGCCTTCCATCACCGACACGTACGCGCTCGGGCCGTCGACGCGCGGCTCGGGCAAGTGGTCGAATTTTTCGATTTCCGGGAACGAGACGTCGACCTGCGGCAAGCGGGTCACGCGTGCGGCGTCGATCATTTCCGGCAGGCGGTGCAGGGTCTGCGGGCCGAACACCACGTCCACGTAGGGCGCGCGATCGCGAATGGCTGCGCCTTCCTGGCTGGCCACGCAGCCGCCGACAGCGATGACCATTTCCGGATTGGCCAGCTTCAGCTCACGCCAGCGGCCCAGCTGGGAGTACACCCGGTCCTGGGCGCGCTCACGAATCGAGCAGGTATTGAGCAGGATCACGTCGGCGTCTTCCGCGCGAGCGGTGACTTCCAGGGCCTGATGTTCGCCCAGCAGGTCGACCATGCGCGAGCTGTCGTACTCGTTCATCTGGCAACCGTGGGTTTCGATATAAAGCTTTTTGGCCATGCGTGATGATCAACCGTGTCAGTGAACCGCGCATTATAAGGATGAAGGGCTCGGGTTCCTAGCGTCGGCTGTCCGACGAGGCGGGCGGACATGCTATAGTCCGTGCCCCTTTTTCATCTCTGATCGTTACCCGCCCGTTATGACCAAACGCGAAGCTCCAATCTACAAGGTGATTTTCCTCAACCAGGGACAGGTGTTCGAGATGTACGCCAAGCAGATTTACCAAAGTGATCTGTGGGGCTTTCTGGAAGTTGAAGAATTCGTCTTCGGCGAGCGCACGACCGTTGTGGTGGACCCCAGCGAAGAGAAGCTCAAGGCCCAGTTCGAAGGCGTGGTGCGCAGTTTCGTGCCGATGCATTCGATTGTGCGCATCGATGAAGTCGAACGCATGGGCACACCGAAGATCAGCGAAGCGCGCGGCACCAGCAATGTGATGCCGTTCCCCATGCCGATGCCGGAAAAGTAAGCGTTGCAGGTGTGAATCGCGATTGCCCTGAAAGATTCCTGATCAGGGCAACGGAGAGAAAGGACTGCGCCCTTCGGCGGTCTGCAGTTCAAGCAGGTACTTGCGGAAAATCTGCCCAAGTACCTGAGTGGCCACTTCGAGCTCGTCACGCGGCATCTTTGCCGAGACTTCGTCGGCAGCGTCAAGCGCCTCTTCCGAGCCATTGACCGCGGCCATTTTCAGCACGACGTAGGCCTGAATGTTGTTGGCCTGCACACCTTCGCCACGGCTGAACATCAAGCCCAGTTGGTACTGCGCTTGGGCATGGCCCTGCAGTGAAGCCTGCTCGAAATAATTCAGCGCCTGCGGCAAGTCGCGAGGTGCATTTTTGCCCTCGTAATAGAACTCACCCAACTCGTACTGCGCCTGCGCGTCCCCACCCTTGGCGGCCTGCTGGCAGGCTTCAAGCGCTGCAGGCAGGTTCTCTGGCTGGGTATTGAGGGTGCAACGACCCATCGCCGGGACTAACAACGAGTTGCCGCCGGCACTTGCCAGCAGGGGATAGACAAGCAACAGGCAGCCCAATACAAGGGTGCGGCCGGTGCGGTTCATGGGAGTCGACTTACCTCTGAAAAAGGTGCGGGCATGCCCGACCAGCTAAACGTGCTGGCTGCGCATTATGAAATAAGCAGAGCCAACCTTACAAAGTCTTTACGGATTTTCTGCTGCACGGCTTTAAAACGTCCTTTTTTCGGGCGGATTACCTGAAAGAGGGTTGTCGTCAGCCTGTATGTGCAGTGTTCGCATTGCATTGTAGAAGCAAAATACGGACTTAACGTTCAGTTTCATTCGTAGCCATCACTCGCGCCGGTTCACTGACACCCTGCGCGGGTGATGCCTGACGAGCTTATTTCAGCGCAGCGAATGCTTTTTCTGCGGCATCCAGAGTCAGCTTCAGCTCGGCATCGCCATGGGCGATAGAAGTGAAACCCGCTTCGAATGCGCTCGGCGCGAGGTACACGCCGCCGTCCAGCATCAAGTGGAAGAAGCGCTTGAAGCGCTCGGAGTCACTGGTCATCACGTCTTCGAACGTGACGATTTCTTCGGCTTCGCTGAAGTACAGGCCGAACATGCCGCCGGCCTGAGTCGTCACAAACGGGATACCTGCGGCATCGGCGCGCTGTTGCAGACCTTCGAGCAGGCGGCGGGTGTAGTCGCTCAGTTCGTCGTGAAAGCCGGGACGGCTGATCAGGCGCAGGGTGGTCAGGCCGGCCGCCATTGCCAGCGGGTTGCCCGAGAGGGTACCGGCCTGATAGACCGGGCCGAGCGGTGCGATGTGCGACATGATTTCGCGTTTGCCGCCAAAGCAGCCGACCGGCATACCGCCACCGATGATCTTGCCGAAGGTGCTCAGGTCGGGCGTCACTCCGTAGTAAGCCTGGGCGCCACCGAGGGCTACGCGAAAACCGGTCATCACTTCATCGAAAATCAGCACCACGCCGTGCTCGTCGCACAGGTCGCGCAGGCCTTGCAGGTAGCCAGGCGCGGGCGGCACACAGTTCATGTTGCCAGCCACTGGCTCGACGATGATGCACGCTACTTCCTGACCCACTTCGGCCAGCAGGTCACGCACGGCGTCGAGGTTGTTGAACGGCACGGTCAGGGTGTGTTTTGCAAAGGCCGCAGGTACGCCGGGCGAGCTGGGCACGCCCAGGGTCAGCGCGCCGGAGCCTGCCTTGACCAGCAGGCTGTCGGAGTGACCGTGGTAGCAGCCTTCGAACTTGAGGATGCTGTCGCGGCCGGTGAAGCCACGGGCCAGGCGAATCGCACTCATGGTCGCTTCAGTGCCCGAGCTGACCATGCGGACCATCTCCATGGACGGCACCAGTTCGCAGACCAGGTCGGCCATTTCGGTTTCCATGGCCGTCGGTGCGCCGTAGGACAGGCCGTGTTCCAGCTGGCTGCGCACGGCATCGAGCACGTCGGGGTGGCTATGGCCAAGAATCATCGGGCCCCAGGAGCCGACGTAATCCACATAACGCTTGTCGTCTTCGTCAGTCACGTAGGCACCCGCAGCGTGCTTGAAGAACAGCGGCGTGCCACCCACGCTCTTGAAGGCGCGAACCGGCGAATTGACGCCACCGGGGATGTGTTTTTGGGCGTTGGCGAACAGTGTTTCGGAACGGGACATGATCGGGTCTCTGCTTTGAAACGGGGAATTCGTGTCTACGCTGGGGTCAGCCGAGGCGGGCAGCTTCAGGGTGGGCTGCTTTATTGGGTGGCATGAGCCAGAGAAGGCGCAGGAACACGCACTATATCAAATGAAGCGCGGCTGCGAATGAGGATCCACGTACTTGTGGGAGCGTCGCCCGGTTCGCCCCCACAACGATTCCGCTCTACAACAGCGCCGTGAAAGCTTTTGCCCGGCGTGTCACTTCCTGGGTATTTTCAGCGCCGAACAAACCGTGCACCACGGCGAGCAGGTCGGCGCCGTGCTCGACCAGTTGCGGCGCGTTCTCCAGGGTAATGCCACCAATCACCGCGATCGGCAGGTGGACCCGGGCACGCACCTGAGCGATCAGGTCCAGCGGTACGGCGGGGGCACCGGGTTTGGTCTGTGAGTTGAAGAACCTGCCAAATGCCACGTACGTCGCGCCATCAGCCTTGGCTTGCTCGGCCAATTCCACGCGGCCATGACAGGTAGCCCCGACAATCGCCTTGTGCCCCAGCAGGGCGCGGGCATCGGGCAGCGAGCCGTCCGACTGCCCCAGGTGCACGCCTACCCCCAGGCGCGCAGCCAGCTCAGCGTCATCGTTGATGATCAGCCGGGTCTTGTAGCGTTCGCAGAGTTTGAGCAGTTCGGTCGCTTCGCGCAGACGGCGGGACTCGTCACTGTTCTTGTCGCGGTATTGCAGCAGCGTCACGCCGCCGTCCAGCGCAGCTTCGACGTACGAAAGAAATTTGCCGGACAGCAACTGGCTGTCGGTAATGGCATACAGGCCACGCAGTTTCATGAATCGACCCTCATGGCGATGTGTTACGAGCAAAAATCCAGCGGCAGCCGACGTGGCACGAATTGCCCCCGGCCCAACTGTTCGGCATCCCTCAGGGTCCGCCAGGTGTAGTCGAGTGCCGATTTCACCGCGCTGACCAGTTCCTGCCCCTGAGCGATGCGCCCGGCCAGTGCGCTGGCCAGGGTACAGCCAGAGCCGTGGTAACTGCCGGGCAGACGTTCGCAGACGAAGGTGTGGGTCTGGCCGCCGCGCAGGTACAAGCGGTTATGTATTTGCTGCTCATCACCATGGCCGCCAGTGATCAACAGATATTCACAAAACGGCAGTAGTCTGTCAGCGCACTCATCCGCAGTGCCTTCGGGCAGCTCGGCAAGAATGCGGGCTTCCGGAAGGTTCGGCGTAGCGATGGTCGATAGCGGCAACAGGCGCTCGCGCATGGCGTAGCCGACCTCGTCCTTGCCCAGTCTGCCGCCGCCGCCAGCGCGTAACACCGGGTCACAGACCATGGGCAAATGCGGGTGAGCCAGAAGCAGATCGACTATCGTATCGACCATGTCCAGTGAGCCCAGCATGCCCAGCTTGACGGCTGCTACGCTCGAATCGTTGAGGACTGCATTGGCTTGCGCCATCACCCACTCGCGATCCAGCACGCGGAAATCACTGACGTTCACGGTGTCTTGCACGGTGAGCGCGGTAATCACCGGAGCGGCATGGCAGCCCTGGGCTAGCAGGGCTTCTATATCGGCCTGCATACCGGCGCCGCCACTAGGGTCGTGACCGGACAGGCAAAGGACTACGGGGCGGGAGCTATAGATATTCATGGTGCGCGAGCTTATCACTAAACCTTTCGCGGGCCGCTCGGGGTGCCGGTTTTTTCTTGTGGATCAAGCTCAAGCGGCGACAACCGCAGGCTCGACAAAACCTTAAAAAGTACTCATGTTTGCTCTGCAGTCACCGATACAGAGCTATTACCTTGATTTTGATCGCGATACTGTCTTTAAGCTATTAGCGGCTATGCTTGATTGGCAAGGCTGACGAGTGACGGTTCGGTTGTTTATTGATGTCTGCCGGTACATGTGCACGTTCAATGGTGTGTTTGAATCATTAGCCTGTTTCAAGGATAGAAATTTGCGGGACGTCGTAATCAATGGATGGATTGAACGCGACGACCTACCTTGGGGCTTCAATGCGCTATCTGTTGATCATTCTGGCTCTTTGGCTGCCGTTGCAGAGTCATGCAGTCGAGTTTGATGAAAACACTCGTTTTCTGTCGTTGGGCCGTGCCATTCAGGTATTCGAGGACCCGACCGGCGAGGCGACCATCGAAAGCGTCAGCGCCGCCTCTCACGCCGGTGCCTTTCAGCCCGTGCCTGCCGGAACCTTCAACGCCGGTTATTCACGTTCCGCCTTCTGGCTGAAAGTCGAGCTGACGTATCGCCCCACAGATGCCAGCATTCATAACGACTGGCTGCTGGAACTGGCCTATCCGCCAATGGACCACATTGACTTCTACGGCCCGGATGCCGACGGGCAGCCGACTCGAGCCTGGCATACCGGCGATATGCTGCCGTTCTCCAGCCGTCAGTTCGCCCAGAACAACTACCTCTTTCAGTTGGACCTGCCGCCTGGCCAGACGCGAACCCTGTACATGCGTATTCGCAGCGAAGGCGCTGTTCAGGCACCGCTCTACCTCTGGTCCACCCACGCCTATCTGGATGCGCAGCCCTCCAAGGTTTACGTCTTCGGTCTGATCTACGGCGTGCTGCTGGGCATGCTGGTCTACAACTTGTTCATCTACCTCAGCGTTCGTGAGGTGGATTACCTGTATTACCTGCTTTACGTCGCCTCGTTCGGGCTTTACCAGATGTCGATCAACGGCGTTGCCATCGAATACCTGTGGCCTGACAGCCCTTGGTGGGCGAATGCGTCGACCCCCTTCCTGATATCGCTGGCGACGTTATTCGCCTGCCAGTTTTCGCGCAGCTTTCTGGGTACGGCACAATTGAGCCGCTGGCTTGACCGCCTGCTGCTGGCGGTCATCGGCGCTGCCGTACTGGTCATGGGCATGGCCTTGTTCCTCAGCTACGGGCCGGCCCTGCGCGGCGCGGCTCAGCTGGTCATGGCAGGCGCCCTGACGATCTATCTGGCGGGTATCGTTGCGGTCGTCAAAGGCGAAAGGGTCGGGCGCTATTTTGTGCTCGCCTGGTCGGTGTTCATGGTCAGCGGACTGATCTTCGGCTTGATGCTGCTCGGCTATCTGCCCAATACCTTCCTGACCATGTACGCCTCGCACATCGGCACGGTGCTGGAGATGGCCTTCCTGTCGATGGCGCTGGCCGACCGTATCAACCACGCCCGCCGGCAACAGGCGCAAACCTTGCTGGCTGCCGGTCAGGATCTTGAGCGTCTCAACCAGCAACTGGCCAACAGCAACCGGCTGAAGGACGAGTTCCTCGCCACGCTCACCCATGAGTTGCGCACGCCGATGAACGGCGTGATCGGGTCGCTGGAGGTCATGCAGACGCTGGACATGGACGATGAACTCGAGATGTATCAGCAAACCGCCGCCAGTTCGGCGCGCGACATGATGAGCATGATCAATGGCATCCTGACCCTCACCGAGCTGCAGGCCGGTGTGCTGTACGCCGACTGCGAGTCGTTTGCGCCCGAGGATCTGGCCTACAGGCTGGAGGAGCGCTTCAGCGGTGCGGCTCAGGCCAAGGGCCTGATATTGACGCTCGATCTGGACGATAAACTGCCGCCGAACCTTCGCGGCGACGCGAGCAAGCTCTACCAGTGCATCGAGTGTCTGGTGGACAACGCGTCAAATTCACCCGCAAGGGTGCTGTGCAGGTGCGTTTCAGCGGTCATCCGCAGGACCTGGAGCGCCTCTACCTGCGGGTCGAAGTGATGGACAGCGGTATCGGCTTCAGCCGCCTGGACGAAGCCCGGCTGTATCAGCATTTCTTTCAGGTCGACGGCTCCATGACCCGGGAATACGGCGGGCTGGGCATCGGCCTGGCGATCTGCCGGAAACTGGTCGAGCTGCAGGGCGGCGAATTGAGTCATCGTTCCGAACCCGGCAAGGGCAGCTGTTTCACGCTGAGCGTCCCGATGCTGATGGTCGTGCCGGGCGCAGTGCGCAGGGCGCCTGAACTCAAGGCTCAATGGGGCATATAAGCGGCCTTATAGCGTCATCAGCTGAAAGCGCCGGCGGTTAGGCGGCTACGGCACTTTTGCGAGGGGCGGGTGCGTGATTCACTGTGTGCATATTGCGTGTGTACGCAGGCCGGAGATGACTCATGAACCTGAATCAATTCGCCGAAACCCACGAAGTCACCAATCAACCGCCGCCGCTCGACGGGGCAAACCTTTACCGTATCGACGTGCCGCTTCAGGAATGGAACAGCCGATTCGGGGCGGGCTGGGCGCAGCCGCGTATCGACGCCTACGGTGCGCTGGCAGGTGGCCCGTTGATGGCAGCGGGCTTTCTGGCCAATCGGCACAAGCCCGAGTTTGCCAGCCATGACCGTTACGGGCACCGCATAGACCTGGTCGAATTCCACCCGGCGTATCACCAGTTGATGAGCGCTGCCATCGCGCATGGCATCCCATCGTTGCCATGGACCGATCCGCAGCCCGGTGCGCATGTCGCACGCGCGGCCATGAGTTATCTGCATACCCAGGCAGACCCCGGCAGCGGCTGTCCGCTGACCATGACCTTCGCCAGCGTTCCGGCACTCAAGTTGCAACCGGACCTGGCTGAAATCTGGCTGCCCAAGGTCCTGTCGACTGAGTACGATCCACGCAACGTGGGCATTGCGCACAAGAACGGCGCGACCATCGGCATGGCCATGACCGAGAAGCAGGGCGGCACCGACGTGCGCGCCAATACTACGCGTGCGCTCCCGGTGGGGGCAGGCGGCCCCGGCCAGGCCTACGAACTGGTCGGCCATAAGTGGTTCTGCTCGGCGCCCATGTGCGATGCCTTCCTGGCCCTGGCGCAGACCGACAAGGGCCTCAGTTGTTTTTTGCTGCCGCGCCACCGGCCGGACGATACGCGTAACGAGTTTTACATTCAGCGGCTGAAAAACAAGCTCGGCAACTGGTCCAACGCCTCCAGCGAGGTCGAGTTTCGCGGCGCGCTGGCATGGATGATCGGTGAGGAAGGGCGCGGCGTGCCGACCATCATCGAAATGGTCGCCATGACCCGTTTCGACTGCATGATCGGCTCCAGTGCCCTGATGCGTCAGGCGCTGACCCAGGCAACGCATCATTGCGCGCACCGTGCGGTCAGTGGTCGGTTGCTCGCCGAGCAGCCGTTGATGCAGAACGTGCTGGCTGACCTGGCACTGGAAAGCGAGGCCGCGCTGGCCCTGACCCTGCGGATGGGGCGCGCGCTTGACCACCAGGATGATGATCACGAAAAGCGTTTCGTGCGCCTGATCACGGCAGTGGGCAAATACTGGATCTGCAAGCGCGCCCCGGCCATGATCAACGAAGCCGCCGAGTGCCTGGGCGGCGCCGGTTATGTCGAGGACAGCATTCTGCCCCGCTTGTACCGCGAAGCGCCGGTCAACTCGACATGGGAAGGCTCCGGCAACGTGCAATGCCTGGATGTGCTGCGAACCCTGTCCAAAGAGCCCGGCGCACTCGATGCGCTGTTCGACGAACTGGGCGACGGGCATGGCGACCGGCATCTCGCGGCGCACATCGACAAGCTCAAGGCCGCGTTTCGGGACACCGGCGACATCCAGTACCGCGCCCGTCAACTGACCGAAGACATCGCCATCGCCTTGCAGGGCAAGTTGCTGCTGGAAGCGGGTAACGCGGCGGTCAGTGACGGCTTCATTGCCGGTCGACTGGTGTCCAGCGGGCGAGTGTATGGCGCATTGCCCAAGGGCGTCGACGTAGAAACATTGCTGCAAAGGGCCTCGCCGCAGGTGGCATGAGCACGCGAACCCGTTACGATGCACGTCTGCAAGATCAGACAGGACATGAATCGTGACCCAAGCCTTTGTTGTTGTCGACACCGCCGAGCAGGCTGTAGAGCGGCTCGCCGAGCTGCATGAACGCGCCACCAGTGCGCTGAGTCAGGCGCTCAAGCGCTACCTGAAAGACCGCGTAGAACCCACCGCCGAAGAGCGCGCGCAATTCAGCTATCCGGAATTGCGCCTGGTCTACAAATGCCAGGGCGAAGTGCCGGTGACCACGCGCGCCTATGCCAAGGTGCAACTGCCGGGTACTTACAGCGTCACCGTCACGCAGCCCAAGGCTTTCAAAAAGTACCTGCTCGAACAACTTGTCCCGCTGATGAACGATTTCACCGTAACGGTCGAAGTCGGCATGAGCGAGCAGAGCATTCCTTATCCTTACGTGGTCGAGCAGGGCGATGAGCTGGCCGGCACGGGCGTCACCGCTGCGGCGCTGGCACGGGTGTTCCCGAGCACCGACCTGTCGGCCGCCACCGATGGCATTGCCGACGGCCTGTATGACTGGGCCAATGTCGACCCGCTGCCACTGGCGCTGTTCGACGCTGCGCGGGTGGATTTCTCGCTGCGCCGTCTGGTGCATTACACCGGCAGCGACTGGCGCCACGTACAGCCGTGGATTCTGCTGACCAACTACCATCGCTATGTCGACCAGTTCATTCTGCACGGCCTGGAAAAGCTCCGCGAAGACCCGCGTTTCGTGCGCATGGTCCTGCCGGGTAACGTGGTAGTCGACAAGAGCATGGGCCAGGACGAAGCCCAGGCCATCGTCGCCAGCGTGGTCTGGCACCGCTATCAGATGCCGGCCTACCACCTGATCGCCGAAGACGGTCACGGCGTGACGCTGGTCAATATCGGCGTCGGCCCGTCCAACGCCAAGAACATCACCGATCACCTCGCCGTGCTGCGTCCGCATTGCTGGCTGATGATCGGTCACTGCGGCGGCCTGCGTCAGTCGCAGACCATCGGCGATTACGTGCTGGCTCACGCCTACATGCGTCGCGACGGGATTCTCGACCGTGTGCTGCCGCCGCATATCCCGATTCCGGCCCTGGCCGAAGTGCAACTGGCCTTGCAGGAGTCGGCTGCGCAGATTACCGGCGAGCGCGGCGAAGAGCTCAAGAAGCGCCTGCGCACCGGCACGGTGTTGACCTATGACGACCGTAACTGGGAACTGCGCTGGGCTCAGGAACGTCCGCTGATCAACCTGTCGCGCGCAGTGGCGGTCGACATGGAAAGTGGCACCATCGCCGCTCAGGGTTATCGCCTGCGTGTGCCTTACGGGACGTTGCTGTGCGTATCCGACAAACCGTTGCACAGCGAAATCAAGCTGCCGGGTTCGGCGAATGCGTTCTATGAGCGTGCGGTGAGCCAGCATTTGAAGATCGGTATCGCTGCGCTCGACCTGCTGCGCACCGAGCTGAACTCGCTGCACTCACGCAAACTGCGCAGCTTCGATGAGCCGCCATTCCGTTGATGGCTTGCCGTTAATAGATTGGTATTTGCACGAAGGGCCACTAAAGTGGCCCTTTCTGTTTTCCGATTGCCGAATTCTCATGTCCCGCACCCAACGCCCCGTTTCCCGCCGTCCTGCCTCCAAACCGGCAGGTGCTGCCCGGCGTGTCGCCAAAGCGCCACCGGCCGAGCCGAAGCTGATCCTGTTCAACAAGCCTTTCGACGTACTGACCCAGTTCAGCGATGAGGAGGGGCGGGCCACGCTCAAGGACTTCATCAAGATCCCCGGTATCTATCCGGCTGGGCGCCTGGATCGCGACAGCGAAGGTTTGCTGCTATTGACCAACGACGGCCAGTTGCAGGCGCGCATTGCCGATCCCAAGCACAAGCTGGCCAAGACCTACTGGGTGCAGGTCGAAGGCGAGCCGAGCGATGAGCAGTTGCAGCAGTTGCGCGACGGTGTCCAGCTCAACGACGGGCCGACCTTGCCCGCCGAAGCGCGGCAGCTCGATGAGCCGCAACTCTGGCCGCGTAACCCGCCCGTGCGCTTTCGCAAGAGCGTGCCGACAAGCTGGCTGGAGCTGGTGATCAAGGAAGGGCGCAATCGGCAGGTGCGGCGCATGACTGCTGCAGTCGGTTTGCCGACCCTGCGGCTGGTGCGGGTCAGGATTGGCGACTGGACGCTGGAGGGCCTGGATCAGGGCCAGTACAGGGAAGTCGCCGCAAAACTGTGACGCAGGTGCCCGCTCAGTTACGCAGGTGAGTCAGCGGCATTTCGGTGCTGGCCAGCACTTGATTGAGCACAAAGCTCGATTTGACGCTGGTCACGCCTTCGATGCGGGTCAGATGGCCCAACAACAGTTTCTGATAGTGATCCATGTCCGGCACCACCACTTTCAGTTGATAGTCCGCGTCCATGCCGGTCACCAGGCTGCATTCCAGTACCTGAGGCAGGTTGCGGATCTGCTGCTCAAAGTTCTCGAAACGCTCGGGGGTGTGTCGGTCCATACCGATCAGCACGTAGGCGGTCAGGTTCAGACCCAGTTTCTTGCGATCCAGCAGGGCAACCTGGCGCACGATGTAACCGTCGTCTTCCAGTTGCTTGACCCGGCGCGAGCAGGGTGACGGCGACAGACCAATGCGTTCGGCCAATTCCTGGTTGGATATCCGTGCGTCCCGTTGCAATTCAGCCAAAATGCTCAGGTCGTATCTGTCGAGCTTGCTCACGATGCACCCCATTATCAATTCAATTGCGCTGGATTATTCATCTGAAGTCAAAAATTGCGCAAGTAATGTTTTAATCCGCAATATTAGCAATCTTCTGCCTCGGCCTCAGGCCTATTCTTTTAAACAGAATCACTGCCCGGACACAGCGTCCAGCGCGACCCGCCGAATCAGGCCAGTCGCGGCCTCCCACCCGACAGGGTGTGTCAGGCCCCCGGGCTACATACTGTCCAGAAGACGGCATGAGGTGAGCCAGCGTCAAAAGCGCTGCGCCAGGACGAAGTATCTCAAGGGGGCCATTTGGTCCCCTTTTCTTTGCCTGCTGATAAAGTGCGCAGAACGGCGCTACGCTTAAACAGTCTTAATGACGTCAACCCGCGCTCTAGTGAGGAAAGCATGAAATCTGGCATCTGGCAGTTTGCGGGTGTAAGTCTGTTGTGTCTGAGCATCGGTGCTCAGGCGCTGGCCGACGAACGTGATGAACCACCGCGCAATCCGCTTTACGGCAGCCCTGGTGAAAACGCGCAGCAGCGTCAGCAGCAACAGCAGCGTGCTCAAGAGCAGATCAACCAGCAGCGGCAGATCCAACAGCAGCAAAACCAGCTGCGCCAGGTCGAGCGTCAGCAGCAACAGCAGATCAACCAGCAGCAGACCAATCAGCAACGCCAGATTCAGGAGCAGCAGAATCAGCAGCGTCAGGTCGAGCGTCAGCAACAGCAGCAGATCCAGCAACAGCAGCTTCAGCAGCGCAACATCGAGCGCCAGCAGCAACAGCAGATCGAGCAGCAACAGCGTGATCAGCAGCGCCAGATTCAGCAGCAGCAAAACCAGCAGCGTCAGCAGTTGCGCCAAGCCCAGGACAACCTGCCGATCCAGAGCGGCCCGAAAGAGACGTGGCAAACCCAGCCGCCGCGTCAGGGCTATTACCAGGACATTCCACGCGGCAACAACCGCAACTGGCAGGCCGGCAACGGTCGCCCCAATGACCGTTGGGAAGGGCGTCCCGACGGGCACGGCAATGGCTGGGGGCCAGGTCCGCAATATCGGCCTGGCTATGCGATAGATCGCGTACCGGGTGGCTACTCGCGTATTCCCTATCGTGGTCAGGACTATTACTACTCGGGTGGCTACTGGTATCGCCCGCAAGGCCCGCGTTATGTCGTGGTGACACCGCCCTACGGCGTGCGTGTCAGCAGACTACCGTCCTACTCTCAGGAAGTATGGATCGGCAGCAGCCTGCTGTTTCTGGCTGCCGGCACCTATTACGCCTACCAGCCGGACAGTCAGGACTACGTGGTGGTCAATCCGCCGCAGAACGAAGCCGTGTATCAGGCTCCGCCGGCCGAACAGCAGGGCAATGGCTACGATCCGGTGGCCTACCCTGCAAACGGGCAGAGCCCGCAGCAGGTCGAGCTGGATAAATACCAGTGCTACCGCTGGGCTGCGGAGCAAAGCGGTTTCGACCCGGCCAATGTCACCGGCCAGCCGCCGCCTGACGTGGTCGATCTGTATCGTCGCTCGATGGGCGCGTGCCTGGCGGGGCGAGGTTACAGCGTCAACTGATGGCGGTCAGGCACTGGCCTGCTTGACGACTTCCTGAGGGTCGGCGTGTACCAACACCTCGGCCTTCGGGAATTGCTTGTGAATGGCGTCAGCCACCTGATCACAAATTGTATGGGCGACCGATAGCGTCAGGCTACCCGGTAGCTCCAGGTGCAACTGCACAAACCAGTGATTGCCAGAGATTCGTGTACGCAGATCATGCGCCCCGAGCACGCCCGGCACTTCGCACGCCAGTGCCAGCATTTGAGTACTGACATCGGCGGGCAATTCCGCATCCATCAGCACCGATATCGTTTCGCGGGCGATTTGAAAGGCGCTCCACAAGATATACACCGCGATGCCCAGACCAAAATACGCATCCAACTGCTGCCAGCCGAAATACGCCAGCGTCAGCGCCACCAGAATGCTGGCGTTAAGCAGCAGGTCTGAACGGTAGTGCAGCGAATCAGCGCGGATCGCTGCCGAGCCGGTCGCCTTGATCACCCGGTATTGCAGAGTGAGCAGTGCGATCGTCAGCGCGATGGAAACCACCATCACCACCATGCCCAGCAGCGGTGCGCCCAGCGGTTCCGGGTTCTGGATGCGCTCGACGGCCTGAACGGCAATCAGCACACCACTGACGGTGATGAACAACGCCTGCGCCATGCCCGACAGCGCTTCCGCCTTGCCGTGGCCGTAGCGATGATCGTCATCGGCAGGGCGCAATGCGTAATGCACCGCCAGCAGGTTGAGGAACGAGGCAGCGCCATCCAGCAGCGAGTCGGTGAGACCGGCCAGCAGGCTCACCGAACCGCTCAGCCACCAGGCAACGCCCTTGGCCAGGATCAGCGTCGTGGCGACCGCCAGCGAGGCCCGCGTCGCGAGCCGCAGCAGTCGGGAATGTTCGGCAGTGGTGCTCATGACGCTTCCTTGAACGGGATCGATATCAGGCAGCCGGGACCAGGCCCAGTGCTGCCAGTTGCTCGACGCTGCCTTTGTGCTGGATCAGGCGTGGATCGTTCAACGGCAGGGAACGGCCCAGCTCGGTTTCAATGATGGCTTGCAGCTTGGTGTTGTCGACACTGCCATCAGCCTTGAGCGCCTTTTGCAGCTTTTGCGGATCGATCTGCGCATGCTCGCCGGGCCCGTAATAGATCGCGCCGGTGGCGAAGTCCACCGCAAACGCAATCACGCCCGGAACGATATAGAACAGCAGCGCGAAAGCATCCAGCGCCGCAATCGCCGGGTCAACCTTGCCATCGATCTGACCACGACGATCAGGATAGAAAATGCTGCCGCAGGCGGAAATCTGAGTCAGCAACGTGGCGACCAGAACGCCACCGATCAAGCGAGAAGGAATGCGCATGGAAAGCTCCTGAGATGAAGAGGGCAACTATACAAGGCAATGACTGCAAGGCTAAGACTATTGAGTGATGGCGTGGTTCTGCGGCCGTGAAGTTAAACCAAATGGGATGCGAAGCGCCCCGAACGGCGCAATCGTAGTGGTGGGATTGAGCTTGCTCACGAAGGGGCCTGAGCGGGCGCTGAAGATTATCGAATGTGAGATCGGCCAGGAAAACAGCCCCCGCGCCGATGCCCCTTACCGACCACGATTAACATCTGGTTTACTGTGCCGCACGATAACTACAAAAACTCAGGAGTCATGTATGCAACCGATTCGTCTCGGTCTGGTGGGTTACGGCAAAATTGCGCAGGATCAACACGTCCCTGCCATCCACGCCAACCCCGCGTTTGAGCTGGTGGCCGTGGCTACGCAAGGCCAGCCGTGCGCCGGGGTAGAGAATTTCAAATCCCTGGGCGAACTGCTTGCGAGCGGGCCGCAGGTCGACGCGATTGCGTTCTGTACGCCCCCGCAAGGTCGCTTTGCCCTGGTGCAAGAGGCGTTGGCTGCCGGCAAACACGTGCTGGTCGAGAAGCCGCCGTGCGCGACCCTGGGTGAGGCGATGGCGTTGGTGACCCAGGTGCAAGAGCAGGGCGTCAGCGGTCTGTTCGCCTGGCATTCGCGTTACGCGCAGGGTATCGAAGCGGCGCGTGAGTGGTTGTCCACCCGCACCCTGCAGAGCGTGCAGATCGACTGGAAAGAAGACGTGCGCAAATGGCACCCCGGTCAGGCGTGGATCTGGCAGCCCGGTGGCCTTGGCGTGTTCGATCCGGGGATCAATGCCCTGTCGATCGTGACGCATCTGGTGCCACTGCCATTGTTCGTCGAGTCTGCCGAACTGCGCGTGCCGAGCAATTGCCAGTCGCCTATCGCTGCGTCCATCAAAATGTCCGACACGCGCCATCTCGATATCCGCGCCGAGTTCGATTTCGACCATGGTCACGACGAGCTCTGGAGCATCGAGATTCGCTGCGCCGAAGGCACGTTGCGTCTGGACAACGGCGGTGCGCTGTTGAGTATCGATGGCGTGCCTCAGTCTGTTTCGGAGGAGGGCGAGTACGCCGCGGTGTATCGCCACTTCCAACAGCTGATCGGCGATAAAGCCAGTGACCTGGACCTGCAACCGTTGCGGCTGGTCGCGGACAGTTTTTTCGTGGGCAGTCGGGCATCCGTTGAACCGTTCTACGACTGAGAGCCTCTCAGGTACAGGTGGGGCAAATCGCGTTGCGCGCCCCCGCATACGTCAGCCTGACAAGAGAGCAGAAATTGGACACAAAACAGCCTTGGCCTTCCAGTGAGCAAGAGTTGGTAGAAGTACGACGGTTTAATAAAACCCTCGCGCGGATGCCGCGTTTCCAGATTCGCAATCGCGTCACGCCCCGGTTGATTCAGGCGCTGTTGCGTGCAGCGCAGATCGGCAGCGCCCTGAAACCGGGAGGGCATGACCTTCGCATCGAAAAAAGAACGGTCAGCTCGGATAACGTAGCTGTGCCCGTGCGCATCATCCGCCCCAAAGGCAAACCCCGGGGCGTGGTGTTCGACATCCACGGCGGCGGATGGGTGATCGGCAATGCCCAGATGAACGATGATCTCAACGTCGGCATGGTCAATGCCTGCGACGTGGCCATTGTTTCGGTTGATTACCGACTTGCTGTGACAACCGCCATCGAGGGCCTGATGGAGGACTGCTTTTCTGCCGCCTGCTGGCTGTTGGGGAAGGACTGCGAAGAGTTTGCCGGCCTGCCGGTTATCGTGGTCGGCGAATCCGCTGGCGGGCATCTTGCCGCAGCCACCCTCCTGAAATTGAAAAGCCGACCTGATCTGCTCAAGCGCATAGTGGGTACAGTCCTGTACTACGGCGTTTACGACCTGACGGGGACCAAGAGCGTGCGTACCGCAGGGCCGGAGACGCTGGTGCTGCATGGTCCGGGCATGGTCGGCGCCATGCGCGCGCTCACCCCTGATCGAAGCGACGATAAACGCCGTGAACCGCCATTGTCACCACTGTATGGCGATTTGGCAGGCCTTCCGCCCGCACTGATGTTCGTCGGAGAGATCGACCCGCTGCTGGATGACACACTGCAAATGGCCGAGCGCTGGGCCAACTCGGCAGACGTCGAAATGCACCTCATGCCCGAGTCGCCGCACGGCTTCATCCACTTCCCGACCACGTTGGCGCGCAAGGCGCTGGCGCGCAGCCGCGAGTGGATCAATGAGCGGATCGATGCGCTGGGTTGAGCTCGTCGCTCAACCTATCTCCGCGACCCACTTCGATACCGGGTCGCCACTGCTCAAGCCCGGCTGCACAAGACCGTCGATCATGAAGGTCGGCGAGACGTGTATGCCGTTCTGGCGAGCGTATTTGGCATGCCATTTCACGACCTGCTCAAGCTCGGGATTGGCGAAAGCCTCTGCCAGCGCGAGGCCGCTGTAACGCTCGATGCGCGCGATGATGTCGTTGGGCGTCGCGTCCATGTTCGGGCCGGTGGCGTGGTGTTCGAACTCGAATTCCTCACGGTGTGACGCAACCGCCGCCATGACCGCCTTGGCGCTTTGCTTGCCGCCTTCAAGGGTCGCAGCCGCCAGAATGCAGCGCACGATGACACCTGAAAACATGTGCCAGGGCTGCGACTGCAGGCGGATTTTGACCGTGACCCTGTCTTCTCCGGCTTGAGCCAGCAGCTCATCGAGCTTGAAGAAGGCCTTCACCGAAAAGGGGCAGGTCGGCTCAAGGAAGACTTCGAACAGACGAGGCCCGTGGCCCCAGGAAAGTGCTTCGGAATGCATGGTCGTTTTACTCCCGTCGATGGTTGTGTAGAAGACGCGCCGGGTATAGGCACCAGAAGTGTTCTCCCGGACACCTCTCGTTCCTCACGCTCCGCGTCACACATTGCAGCGCTGACGCCTGAACCAGATGCAGGCACCCTTAAAGCCTGACCTGCGGATCATGCGGGTTTGAGAGCCGGTTCGGGCATGAGTTCGATTTTCAGGCCAGCAACGCGGTAATCCAGCGGACCTGTTGCGCAACGTCCTGCAGCTTCTCTTGGTTCACGGCTTGCTGCGCGCGTTCGAAGTTGCGCAGCGTCTTGTGCTTCTTGCCCAGCAGACGCTGCCACTTGAGCAGAAATGCCGGGCTGCGCGCCTGCATCTGCAGCGGGCCGAAAAACAGCTCCTCAGCCGTGTACTGCACGGGGCCTGTGCGTTCGGCGACGATGATTTCGTAGTCGAAACGATTTTCCCGCAGCACCTCTTCGCTGACGATGCGGTAGTCATGCTTCATCAGCCAGACGCGCAACGGTTGCTCGCCGCCGTTGGGTTGCAGGATCAAGCGTTCCTGACCGCTCAGGCGCGCCTTGCCCGCTTCAAGGATGTCGCGAATCGTCTCGCCGCCCATGCCGCAGAGACTGATCGCCGTGATCGCGTCTTCCGCTTCGATCGCTGCCAGACCATCGGCCAGGCGCACGCTGACCTGATCCTCCAGATCGTTCTCGCGCACGGTACGCTCGGCTGCGCAGAACGGCGTCAACGCCACCTCGCCAGCCACCGCTGCCGCAATGACACCACGGTTCAGCAGCGCCACCGGCAGATAGCCGTGATCCGAGCCGATATCGGCCAGTCGTGCACCGGGTGGCACATGCGTTGCCACACACTCAAGGCGCATGGACAATCTCTGTTCGTTCAACGGCAACCCCTTTCACCCCAAACGCCCGACAGCATGGCCGGGTCCGGGCGCGATTCTGTAGAGCAACGCGGCGCATTTCAACTTTCCGCGCCAAAGCCCACGGCTCGACCCCCACCTGTCGCTCGCGTAGGCTTGGCGTTTTCCATCCTTTGCAAAGCAGAGATCCCATGGCAAACGCAGACATCACCTTCACCCCCGATCCAGACCCGGAGTCCATCTCCTCGGACGTCGCCGACTTCAACGGCGTGCTGGTCAGCACCCAAATCCCCACTCATCCCGACGGTAGCCTGGAACTGGGTGGCATCACCGAGCAGAGCGAATGCACCCTGCGAGCCCTGAAAGACGCCCTTGAACGCGCCGGCAGCTCGATGGACCGGGTCATGCACCTGACCATCTACCTGACCGACATGGCCGATCGCGCTGCATTCAACGAAGTGTACAAACGCTTCTTCAAAAAACCGTGGCCCGTGCGCGCAGCGGTGGGCGTGGCGGCGTTGGGGGTTGAGGGGATGCGGGTTGAAGTGACGGCGATGGCGGCCAAGGCGGGCTGACCGTAATGCACACACCTGACTGATGCTCGCGTCAGCGCTTTGCACCTGTGCAGAGTTGCATATCCCGTGGAACCGGATCTCGTTGCTTGCCACCAAGGCGGTATGAGTTTCCGGAGAAGCAGATGATCAACCTCACTAACCTTGCATCTTCGTTGGCGCGTGTGGCGCTCAGCGATTCGACAAAGCCAACGATAGACCGCGCAATGAACGTCGTCAGCCATATCGCTGGCAAAGTGGCGTTGCAGGTCAACAGCTCATTGCTGGAGCAGAAAAGCCGGCTCAACGAGCGTCAGCAGAAAGGCCTCGAGGTGATCCTCGACGCATTGCTCGGCAAGGAACCGGTGACCCATGTCGAGACGCACGGAGGGGGAGGCCGATTCAATCTGGCGCGAGCTGCCTTCGACGTGGCCAGCGTTGTCTGGGAGCGCGACCAGTCGATGCGCAACGTGATGAGCTTTTTGGGCGTCAGCGACAGTCAGGGCAAGATGTTGTTCTCTCTAGGCAAGACGCTGGCCGACGCGATGGCCAGTCTCGAACCTGAGCATGGCAAGCACAACAGTGAGGCGAACTACGCATTCTTCTCCAGCAACTTGAAGCTGAACAAACTGATGAATGACATCGCTGACCAGGTGATCAACGAGATTCGTCAGCAAAGCACCGATCGCGTGCGACGACCCACACCGGGACCCTCCTGGAGACCTGAAAGCACTCAACAGCAAGCACGCCCACAAACGCCTCCAAGCGCTCGCCCCCAGGCCAACAGCGCGCCACCACCGCCGAAAGCTCAGCCCAATTCAGGCGCTCAGCGGCCGTCAACAGAGCGGCCCCACAAAACACCCGCTACTGGCGCGTCCGCGAAGGTGGACGATTCCGCCCCCGCCAAGCCACCCGTCAAGCAGTTGTACGAGCACCTGGGCCTCTCGGACATGACGGCGGACCTCTCCGCAGTCAAAAAGGCTTACAAGAAAGCCTCGCTGAAGAATCATCCTGATAAGAACGTCGGTAACGAGGCTGAGGCGACTGAGCGTTTCAAAGTAATTTCAAACGCGTTCAGGATTTTGTCCGATCCTGAATTGCGCAAGAAATACGACAATGGCCTTATTGATGAGAACGGTAACGAGTTCAAGACCTGACTTTTCGGCGTGAGGCGTGCTGGCGGCAGTGCTATTGAGCCACGGGCTCAAGGCGCAAGCAGCCCCGATAACTAAACGCTGCTCTTCGTTGATCACACTGAAAAGCGTTCTTCTATTGCCTCGGAAAAATGCGTGCAGTTTATTCGCGCAAAACGCTGGTAGTCGCGCGACACCGAGAACGCCGAGCCTGGCATCAGCAGGATTTTGTGTTGTTCAAGTTCCTTTATGAAGGGCTCCAAGTTAGGGATGTCCGGGTGATAGGCCCAAATGAACATTCCGCCCTGCGGTGCTATATCGAATTGCCAGCCTCTCGCTCGCAGGGCGCGTTGAGTCTGGATCTGCTGGCTGATAAGCCTTTGTTGAACATCCTGCATGTGCCGGGCATAAGTACCGTCCGCCAGAATGGTGTTGACGAACCGCTCGCAGAACGCCGGAACGGCAACGCACGTCAGTAGTTTCAAGCGTGTCAGCGGCTCAATGAGCTCTTGTGAGCAGGCGATATAACCCACGCGCAGCGAAGCAGAAAGGCATTTGGAAAAACTGCCGACGTAGATCACACGATCCAGATTATCCAGCTCGGCAAACGTCTGGCGGACAGTAGGACTGAAGTCGCCGTAGACATCATCTTCGACCACAAAGAACTCATGCTCTACAGCAAGACGCAAAACCTTGAAGGCGTTGTGCGGGCTGATGTTGCTGCCGGTCGGATTGTGGAAGGTGCTATTGCAGAAAAACGCTTTGACCGTGTGCTTCGCCAGATAACTCTCCATCTCGGCGATGTCCGGCCCGTCCTGAGTCCGCCTTATACCCACAACATGGCCGCCCGCCAACTGAATCAACCTGATCAGGTTGCCATTGCCCGGCTCGTCCACAAAGACATGGTCACCGGGCTTGATCAATAGGCGGGCAACCAGGTCCAGGCCCTGCGTCGCTCCCAGAGTGGTGAGGATCTGACTGGGTCTGATGTCGATGCGGGTGAGACGCTTCAGGTGTACGCACAGCTGTTTGCGCATCGGGAGATAGCCGGAAATGTCGCCGTATTCGGCCAGCGAACTTTGTTCCAGCCGCGCCGTGCGTCGAATGGCCTTGGCCAGCAATTCGGTATCTCGCCATGCCGGTGGCAGCCATCCACATCCCAGCTTGGTGTAGTGCGGTCCTGCCTGTAGCAGCCTGAACAGTGGGTCGGCGCTCATGCACTCTATTTCCCGCACGTTATCTACATGGGTGACATGACTGCTCACAAAGTAACCGCGTCCGGGAGACGCCGACAACACGCCTTCACTCACCAGGCGAGCATAAGCCGAGACGGCGTCGTGATAGCTCGCGTCGGCAGTCAGGGCCAGTTTCCTGATCGACGGCATGCGTTGTCCAGCCAGCCACTCGCCTGATTCAAGGCGCTGCTTAAGCGAGTCATAAAGGACGTTGTTGGGCATGGCGGCTTCGTCAAACTGATAGAAAAAATAGCCTAACAGTTAATCAGAAAGCTCGTCGACTGTGTGCGCTTTTGGGGTGGGCGAGTGCGATTATGCGCTTGCTGGTATTTGAGCCAGCAGGGCGTCAGCTGCGCAGAAGCCCCTGAAATCAGAGACCGGATATCGAGATAATGCCAAATATGGACATACGATCAGTACCTTCTTCCCGACTCGCCGCCGCAGGTGGTCAGGAGTCGTTTCAACTGGTCAAGAACCTTGTCATCGCAGCATTGCTGGAATGCTGTTCTGTCGAGGAGTTCAATGAATTAAAAGAAACCCTTCTCATTGAGTGCGTTACCGAGCAGTCGCACGAGGATCTATTGATGTTCGCGCGCAAGGACCCGGCCTCTTGCGGCGATCCTTCGGTCATTGCAAGGACTTACACGTCCTTCGCAGCGGTAATGCATTACCGCCTGGCCCACTGGGTATACCGAAATGCAAAAAGAAGCTGTAACTCTCACGAACAGTCTCTGGCAGCCATCATTTCCAGGCGAGGAAAAATGCTCTCTGGCGCAGAAATCCATTTCCGCTGCAGCATAGGTGCTCGACTCATTATCGATCATGGATTTGGTACTGTAATTGGTGAGACCGCCATACTTGGCGATGACTGTTATATTCTCGGAGGTGTAACACTGGGAGCCAGAGGTATCAGCAGTAATCCTTCTATATCGCGTCATCCCAAAGTAGGCAATCGCGTGCAGATAGGCGCCTTTTCAAGCGTATTGGGTCCGTTGAACATAGGTGACGATGCATTCATCGGACCGCGCTGTATCATCACCCAAGACGTTCCCTCGGGTGCTCGAGTGCAAGTGAAAACATCACTCCAGGTGGTAATTGAGCAATGATCGCCACGACTCAAGATGTGTTGCGTAACACGGGAAAACTGTATTACAAAGATCGGTACTTGGGGTCCACAAATACCAATGTGACGCGGTTGTACCCAGATGCTATTGAGCTTGATTGCACGGTTGCCTACCCCGAGGGAGGTGGGCAGGAAGCTGATTTCGGTACTATAGAATTACCCATTGGTACCGTGCGATTTATCTGGGTAAAAAAGCTCTACGGCACACCCATTCATCTGGAGGGCTTCAAGGGAGGAAAGTTAGGCGGAGTTATCCTCCATATGGTGCATCCTGACGATCTCTACCTCCTTGACTCAATAAGTGAAGGCATGGCTGCTCTGATCAGAATTGATATCTTGCGTCGCGAACGACTGAGTCTATCTCACAGCGCTAGCCATTTTTTGTATGCCGCTGCCACCAGCCTGAGCGAGGAACTAAAGCATTGGACTATCGGCTGTCACATTAAAGAAAACTCGGCACGCTTTGATTTTCTTGTTGAAGAGTCCTTTAGCAGCGATGACATCAGTGAAATAGAACGACTCGCAAATGAGTTGATCTCCCACCACGACGTGATCAAAAACTATGCAGTCTTTGGTGTTGAGGACGCACGCATGTGGAGTTACCAAGGCATCAAGATTCCCTGCGGTGGCACTCATCTCGATAATCCTAGGGCCATAGGCCGCCTGAACGTGCGTCGAAAAAGGTTGGGTAAAGGTAAAGAACGGCTGATCTGTGACTTTCCCAACGCTGAAATTGATTTGTCCCCCTACCATGAGCGCGCCCTACGATGAGTACGCTTCCGCGACGCACCTATCTGTATTTCATCGCGCAATCCATTAACCTGACCACCGCTGTAATGTCAGTGACCATGGCCGCTATTGTCGGCTCAGCATTGGCACCTGAAGCCCGCTTTTCAACGGTGCCGTATGGTTTACAGTTCCTGTTTTTGATGCTGGCCACATACCCCGCTTCCAGGCTGATGAGCCGGATCGGTCGGAAAAAAGCCTTCATGTCTGGCGCCATACCGCTGGTGGTATCCGGTTTGAGTGGCTTCTGGGCAGTCGAGCACCAGGATTTTTCGATACTGATGTTTAGCCATTCGGCACTCGGGGTTTATATCGCTTTTGCCAACTTCAACCGATTTGCTGCAACTGACAACCTTGATCAAAAGTTAAAGCCCAAAGCCATCTCTCTGGTTGTAGCCGGTGGGGTTATCGCCGCAGTGGTTGGACCGATACTGACTGAGCTGCTTAGGGACGTGGGCGGCTACTCTCTATTTTCATTGTGCTATGTCTCGTTCATCGGTCTGGCTGTACTGTCTTTTCTGGTCGCCGTTTGCCTGCCTGACGATCCGGTGATGCCATTAGTTTCCAGAGGAAACCCAGAGACCACGCCGCCGCACGTGATGACTTCGACGATCTTGATCGCTATGTCTGTTGCTGCAATAGGCTACGCAATTATGAACGTGCTGATGATTCAGGCTTCAATGCACATGAAGCACATGCACGAGGATTTTTCGGATGTGCGCCTGGCGATCCAGTGGCATGTGATAGCCATGTTTGCTCCGTCTTTTTTTACGGGGGCGATCATCCAGAAGCTAGGGATCAAAACCACACTCTGCGTAGGCGTCCTCATGCTGGCTGGCTGTTCAGCCATAAACATGGGATCAAGCTCTTACGGCGCCATGGTCTTCGCTCTGATCATCCTTGGCTCAGGCTGGAATCTAACCTACGTGGGAGGCGGAGCACTTCTGGCTCAAGCTCTTCAGAACAGCTCGCAAGCCTTGCGCATGCAGGGAAAAAACGATCTGGCTATCGCTATTTTCGCAACGATCGGTGCGTTTACTCCTTCGCTGTTGCTCAGCACGGTAGGCTGGTCTGGTACCAACGCTATTTGTATTGGGCTGTGTATCGTGTTGTTAGCTGTAATTGTCGCGCTGTTGGACCAAAAACCAAAAGCGGGCCACGCTATGGAGGGAGGCATTAAGTGAGTGTACTTATCAGAACTCATGATCGAGTTTTAACCAAGCTGGAAATGAATAATCCAGGAGGTAGTCACAAATATCGCGCAGCTAATTTAATTGTAAAAAATGCGCTACGCAATGGAAGAATTATTCCCGGTATAACTACTGTAATTGAAAAGACGGGTGGCAATTTTGGTTTTGGTCTGTTATCTGCCTGCCACGCGTATGGTATTCCGGTTGAGCTAGCAGTTGGCCTCGGTTTCAGTCAGACCAAAAGAGATTTGTTGGAGTGCTTTGGTGCCAAATTGATTGGCAAGGATATGTTGAACGCAGGCGCATCGCCGAGGGATGTCGTTGCCCATCATTTAGAGTTTCAGGTCGAAATGGGCAAGTCTTACTACTATACTGATCAGTTTAATAACCAGATTGGGATCGAGGCATATCGCTGCCAGACCGCATTCGAGCTTGCCTGCCAATTAGAAGAGGCTAAGGCCGACAAAAAGCTGCTGTTTATAGGCTGCGCAGGGACGGGGGCGAGCTTTACCGGTATTACCTTGGGCTTGAAGGACAATGGTTTCAATGTATCTACTGTCTTGGTCGACCCCTCGGGTTGCGACTCCAAGAATGGTGTTTTTTCAGACCATCGTTTTGAAGGGATGGCGGTTGGCGTCTGCCCACCCTTTCTGGACTGGTCCTTGGTAAACAGCTGCTATCAAGTCGAGCATGGCGAGATGCTGGCGGCGCAACGCGGGTTCTATATTCAAAGCGGCACTTTTGTCGGTAATACCGCAGCGGCATGTCTGTCAGTCGCTCAGCGTCTTGCCAGCCTTCCGGAATACGCGGAGACCACGTTGGTGACAATCGCTTATGACAATGGGCTCTGGTATCAGGATTTACAAAGGTCAGTGACACTAAGTGCAGCTTAGTGACGTTTATGTAAGGCTAGAAAATCGTCTAGGATTATGGGGTGTCAATTTTTAAAAAGGTGAGTAGAGGGAGGGCTTTCTAAAGCGTTACACCAATACTCCCCTGATTCCCAACCCCACCCCGGTATACTCCCCGCATCTCTCCGGGAGCCCCCATGATCTCGTTACCCATCGATGCCGTCCTGCCAGCCTTGCGCCAGGCCTTGTCCACACGCCATGAAGCCGTACTCGAAGCCCCTCCCGGCGCGGGCAAGACCACGCGCGTGCCGCTCGCGCTGCTTGAGGAAACCTGGCTGGCCGGGCAGACCATTCTGATGCTGGAGCCTCGGCGGCTGGCGGCGAGAGCGGCTGCCGAGCGCTTGGCCAGCGAGTTGGACGAGAAGGTCGGCGACACGGTGGGTTACCGGATTCGTCTGGAAAGCCGGGTCGGCCCGAAGACGCGTATCGAAGTGGTCACCGAGGGGATCCTCACGCGTCGTTTGCAGGACGATCCGGCGCTGGAAGGTGTGGGGCTGCTGATTTTCGATGAGTTTCACGAACGCAGCCTGGATGCCGATCTGGCCCTGGCCCTGAGTCTCAATGGCCGGGAACTGTTTCGCGACGATCAGCCGCTGAAGATTCTGCTCATGTCGGCCACGCTGGAAGGCGAGCGGTTGGCGGCGTTGCTGGACGATGCGCCGGTGGTACGCAGTGATGGGCGGATGTTTCCGGTGAGCATGCAGTGGGGACGTCCTTTTCAGCCTGGTGAGTTTGTCGAGCCGCGTGTCGTGCAGACGGTATTGGATGCGCTGGGCAGCGAGTCCGGCAGCCTGCTGGTGTTTCTGCCGGGGCAGGCCGAGATTCGTCGGGTCAACCAGCAACTGGCAGAAGCACTGGGCGAGCGCGCCGACATTCTGCTTTGCCCTTTGCATGGCGAGCTTGATCTGAATGCGCAACGCGCGGCTATCGAACCGGCTCCCAAGGGCACGCGCAAGGTGGTGCTGGCGACCAACATTGCGGAAACCAGTCTGACCATCGACGGCGTGCGTGTGGTGATCGATGCCGGGTTGGCGCGGGTGCCGCGTTTCGATCCGGGCAGCGGCATGACGCGTCTGGAGACTCAACGCATCTCTCGTGCCAGCGCCACCCAGCGCGCCGGACGGGCAGGGCGGCTGGAGCCGGGCGTGTGTTACCGGCTGTGGTCCGAAGCGCAACACGATCAACTGGCCGCCTACGGGGCGGCAGAAATTCTTCAGGCGGACCTCGCCGGGCTCGCACTGCAACTGGCCCGCTGGGGCGTCACGCCTGCGCAACTGGTCTGGCTCGACGTGCCGCCAGCCGCGGCTTATGCACAGGCGCAGGATTTGCTGGTGCGCCTGGAGGCATTGAACAATCAGCCGGGTCAGCCGCCAGCCCTGACGCCACACGGTCAGGCGATGGCTGAGCTGCCTGCTCATGCGCGCATCGCCCATCTGCTATTGCGCGGCCATGCGCTAGGGCTGGGCGAACTGGCGTGCGACGTGGCGGCCTTGCTGGGCGAGCGCGATATCTTGCGCGACGCTGGCGCGGACCTGCACAGCCGCCTGACCCTGCTGGCCGGCACCGAACGCGCGGCGCGCGGCGCACAAGGCGGCGTGCAGCGGGCCAGACAGTTGTCGCGGCAATATCGCGGCTATCTGCGCGGCGCAGCGAACAGCCCGGTCGGCGATCCGGACCACTCCCGCTGGCTGGGCGCCTTGCTGGCCTTGGCCTACCCGGATCGCGTCGCACAGCAACGCCGAGCGGGCGGAGCCGAATACCGACTGGCCAACGGCCGCGCGGCACTGTTCGCCGAGGCTGATGCGCTGATGAAACAGCCTTGGTTGGTCATCGCTGATCTTGGCAGTCGTCAGGGCCAGCGCGAAGAACGCATCTACCTCGCTGCCGAGTTCGATCCGGCACTGTTCGATTCGGTGTTGGCCGAGCAGGTCATCAGCGTGGACCAGATCGACTGGGACGAACGCGAAGGTGTATTCCGCGCCGAGCGACAGCGCAAAGTCGGTGAACTGATCATCAGTCGCGAACCACTGACCGGCCTCGACGAGACAACCCGCAGCCACGCGCTGCTGGCGCTGGTGCGTCGCAAAGGCCTGGAACTGCTGCCCTGGACGCCGGAACTGCGTCAGTGGCAGGCGCGTGTTGCACTGTTGCGCGGCCTGGATATAGAGAAAAGCTCAGCGAGCGAGTGGCCTGATCTGAGCGACGCGCAACTGCTGGCGACACTCGAAAACTGGCTGATGCCCTACCTGGGCAAAGTTACCCGGCTCAGCCACTTCAGCCAGCTCGACCTGTCCTCTATCCTGCGCAACCTGCTGCCGTGGCCATTGCCGCAACAGTTGGAGGCAATGGCACCCCAGACCCTGCAAGTGCCCTCTGGCTCGAATATCCGTATCGACTACAGCGAACATCCGCCGATTCTGCCGGTGCGGTTACAAGAGTTGTTTGGACTGTCCGATACCCCACGCATTGCCAATGGGCGGCAGGTGCTGAAACTGCACCTGCTGTCCCCGGCACGCCGCCCGGTGCAGGTGACGCAGGATCTGGCTAACTTCTGGCGGTCGACCTACATTGAGGTAAAGAAGGATTTGAAAGGGCGGTATCCGAAGCATTACTGGCCGGATGATCCGTTGGTGGCGGAGGCGACGGCGCGGGTGAAGCCGAGGGGGACGTAGAGGGCAAAATACTGGTTAAACCTTCTGGACTGGATGTTCTGTGCCTGAATTTGGAAGCGCCGCTAAGGCCCTGTCCCACGCCCCCGAGATCGTCATTTTCACGGGTGCGGGAATCTCAGCTGAAAGTGGCATCCCCACGTACAAAGATCCATTGACCGGTATTTGGGCTCCATACGATCCGCGCAATATGGAAACAGCCAAGGCCTTTCGTGAAAATCCTCCGTTGGTATGGGGATGGTACCTGTGGCGGCGCCAACAGGTCTCTAAAGCAGCTCCCAATGATGCACATCTCGCGGTGAGCCGACTGGCCAAATCAGGGTATAACGTCTCCGTGATCACTCAAAACATTGATGACTTGCATGAACGAGCGGGATCTGTGGATGTACTGCATCTCCGTGGGAGTTTGCACCGGCCGGCGGCATGGCTAACGGAATAAATGCAGGTGGGAGCGCCGGGCTTTTCTGCGCTTGCAGCCGAATCCATTTGTGGACGAGGTTTGCGTTGAGACTATGGCTGAGTGCGACGCAGGCAATCGAGGCGCCGGGTTGGGCACACTCCTGAATGACTTGGGCTTTGAAGGGCTTGGAATAGGAACGGCGTGTTGGCTGCATGAAATACCCGCTTAAAAAGCTAGAACGGGTGTCCACTTAAATTTAAGTGCACACCATGCCCTGGCTTTGTGGGGCTGGGTAGATGACTGGGTCGGACGCATACGGATGGATATTGATGTGTGCGACGATAGGAGAAAGGTGTGTGTACGGCTGCGCGGTTTTAGTGTACGGGTGATGTTAAATGGTTTGCGGTGTTGCAACTGTAGCTCAGTGACTCGTCACTGCCTGATGGCAAATGGCGATTTATGCCTATCTACGTGGTCTCCATTGCCATCCATGGGGGGCAGAGCATCGAACTCCTAGTCTCATTGTTAGTATATCTGGAGCTTGAGCATGCTTTGATTCCGGTCGTTCCTCAATGGATTTTTGTGTGCGCTAAAGTCTATGGACTCTGTGAGGAGGCGTTGCAGTACAAGATGTTTAGAGGCTTCTTTACTGAGCCAGTCAAGGAAGTCCCTGACGGGCGGATTTCGTTCTCTGCCAGGTACACAGGCCGAGACATAATGGGTCCCCGTTAGTTTAACCTCGGGCTTGTATGGCGTTAAAAAGCCTCGGGTAACACTGTCAACGGCTAAGACGTCGCTGGCGAGCACCATCCCATAGCCAGAAGTTGCAGCTTGCAAAGCATGATGTTCATCGTCGTACTCCATGAAAGTGGCGTTGGCCAGCCAATCGTCGTGTCCCGCCGCTTGGCACCAAGTCGTCCAGTCGAATGGGTTATGGCCATCAGCCTCCCAACGAACGTTGATGAGTGGGGACCTTGTTTCTCCAGATAAGGGCGTCCTGTAGGGCGTATAGGCCTGAAAGCTTTCGTCCATTAGATGTAGCTGATAGGTATCAGGGACCTCTTTGAAAACGCTGCGAATAGCCACGTCGATACTGGCATCTCTGTGCAGGTCTGCCTGTGTTCTGCTGGTGATGATGTTGACTTGCATCGTTGGATGGCGGCGGTAGAAATCCCCTAATCTGGGAATGAGCCACAATGAGGCAAATGCATGGGTGGTTGTGACGGTGATTGCGTTCTCGTCGGTCTGTGAGCGTAGTTGACTAAGGCTTTGGTTTATGCTTGAAAAATGCTGATGGATATTCTTGTATAAATCAAGCCCTTCAGTCGTTAGGGTGACTCCCTTGGCTACTCGCTCAAAAAGCAATAAGCCGAGCCAGTGTTCTAGTGATTTTACTTGATGTGAAATCGCTGAAGGCGTAACAAAAAGTTCAATGGCAGCCGCTTTGAAGCTGCTTAGTCGAGCCGCTGACTCGAACGATCGTAGAGACTTTAAGGGGATTTTTGAAAACATATTAGCCAGCACTCCATTGTTTGGGCGAATACATGGGCTATAATGTTTGTCCGGTTATTTTGGTATGTCAATCTTGCCGTGGACTTGTCCCCGTAAAGCCGTACACCAACCCCTGCTAAATTGATACGGCTCCAAACGCCTGAGCTTTCTCGGTGAGCGATAGTTCAAGGCGCTGTGCGGATGCTGTTCATTATAGTATTCGAAGGCATTGCCAGGTTATACAGAGCCAATTTCTCGATCTGGCTTGGACGCTTACGCCACGCAGCCACCCTTGATCATCTTTATGAAGCTCTTGGCCATGCCGTTGTTCTGCTGGCTGCGAACTGGGGTGGTTACCGGTTGGATGCCGAGCAACTTCACGCTCTGGTACTCGGTCTATCTTAGCCGCGGGTTTCCCTTGTCGTCCCTTTTGTCCCCCCACCTGTCCCTCCACTTCATCGTCGGATGAGGTCGAATGGTATTGAACACCATCGGACAGGGAAACACTGGGCGCATGGGTGAGGTCCAAGCTCCGTCTCCAGGCTATCAGCGGCAAGATAACGGGGTTATGGTTGGGTGATCGTGGTTTCTGAGCTGGACGTCACCTTAGAAGGTTATTGCCCAGGTGACCCCTTGGGCGGCACCACCGACAGTGCCAATAAGGTCGCCGATTTTCCTATGGGGAATACGATTGATGGCTGGAATAGAGGACTGATTAAAGAGCTGAGCGAAGTGATATTTATTGGCTATCTATGTGTGGCCCGCAAACGGCGAGCAAGAAGCCATCAAGGAATAGATGAAGCGGAATGAATAAAATACATCAAGGATGAATTTATATAATTTGTTGGTATTTTCATTCAGTGATAGTTTTTGCTGAAGCGTTAAAGCAGTGGCGAAAATCCTGGGTTCGGCCAGGGCGATGTTCTTGACTCCATGCTGAAAGAAATCTGAATAGGAGGGCGGTGAGGTGATTCTTACAGACCCGAGCTTCAAGGTATTTATAAACGTTAACTCAATCAGTGTAGATTAAAGTTCTGGGGGGTTGTCATGGGTTTAAAATTATCAAGTGTTCCTTTTGAAATATCATACCCAGCTCAGAGTTTTGGCGTCGAAATCGAGAATTTAAAACTGCACAAAAATCTGTCCTTTGACACGATCGCAGCGATAAAAAAATGCTTGGCATATCGCGGGTTTGTGTTATTCAGGAATCAAAATCTTACACGAAGAGAGCAAATCGCAGTCACGCGACTGCTGGGCAATCCGAACCTGAAGTTACACTCTTGGGCGCCGCAGATAGAGACAGCTACTTTTGGTGATGACGAGGTGATTCCTAATGGGCTGCCGCTAATTAATCATGGGGAGATTTTGTATTTTGTGAACGGCCCGGATTTTTGCGACAAAACTCAGGATGAGCATGCGATATGGGATGAGAAAGACAATCATACCAAGGGTAAGGGAACTTCGTGTTGGCACACTGGCGACTCGGAAGCCATAAACGTTGAAACGATTAATTGCTTATATGCAGAGCTGGCTGCCGCACAAGGCGGAGCAACGTTATTTTGCGACACCGTTGCCGCCTATAATGACTTGGAAGACAGCCTGAAAAAGCGTATTGATAATCTTCGAGTGGTTCACTACTTTGTCGATCCTCAGCGTACTGAACCGGTCAACCAACCATTAGTTAAAACCAATCCGATCACCCGGCAAAAATATCTTTATCTGAACTACAACACTATGGAGCGTGTTGAAGGGCTGAGTAAGTCAGAGAGCTACAGACTCTTAAAGTTTCTGTTTGATCATCAAATTAAAGATCAATACGTTTATGAGCACTTTTGGAAGCAGGACGATTTTCTGATCTGGAATTGCAATGGCACCATGCACAAGCGTGGTGCGCTGATCTCGAACCACAACAGGATCATGCGTCGGACGCAAGCTATTATTCCGGAGTTTACCAGCTACTACGAACGGGATAAAAGCCTGGCAGTGACCAGTCATGATAATGAAGACTGGCATCCATATCCTTTTGAACGCGCAGAATTGGAGTCGGCCGGGTCGGCTTGATCTATTCGTTGAGGGTGCGTTTAAAAGTCCTTCCGTTGCGGTGGAATGTGCAATGGCTATGAAAGAGTGAATACATGAAAGAAAAAATCAAATCCTATCTGACCCAAAATTTCTTATTTGAGTTCGATGAGGATATAACAGAACAAGATGATCTCATCAAACTCGGCTTGATCGATTCGGTAGGTTATATTCAACTTATTTCTTTCTTGAAGAAGGAGTTTGGTATTGTGTTCACCCAGGAAGATATGATGGGCAATGTGCTGGTTTCTATCCAGAATATGGTAGAGTTTGTCGAGAAACGGGCAACGGCCACCCGGTAGTTCCGAGGTGCGGTTTAGAGGCCCACCAGTCCATCAGATACTGTTGTCAGTCAGGCAGGGCAGCTAAAGTTTGTCGATGCTTTTCTCCGTAATATTATTCGGTGTTTGTGGCGCGTGCGCGTTGACCTTGGCAAAAAAACTCCAAGCCGTGATTGGGACTTTCGACCTTCGCTAAGGCGGTAGGGCGCTACAGTTCTGTTTGGGGTGCCAACTTAAACTTTGGTGGGTTTATTTTTATGTGTGGGATAACTGGCTTCTTTGGTGTTAAAAATAAAAATCTCGATGAAACCACCGTCATAAAAAATATGCTTTCAATGATTGAACATCGAGGCCCCGACCAGGCAGGGTATTATGTCAATAATTCCATGGGCCTCGGCACCATGCGTTTAAGTATTATTGACCTTGCGGCAGGTATTCAACCCCTCAGCGATAGCACAGGTCAGTATTGGATTTCATACAACGGTGAACTGTATAACTACATCGAGCTAAGGCGTCGATTGCAGGTCTTGGGACACCATTTTTCCACTGAGTCCGACACCGAAGTGGTGTTGCGCAGCTGGATGGAGTGGGGTGATGAGGCCCTGGAAAAATTTAATGGCGCTTTCGCCTTCGCCATTTATGACACGGTTAAAGATGAAGTATTTATAGCGCGCGATCGCTTTGGTAAGCGCCCGCTGTTTTATACGCAAACCGACGGTGGTTATCTTTTTGCTTCAGAGATGAAGTGCTTTTTTGGCTTTCCAGGGTTTGAGTTCAAGTTTGACGAAATGTCCTTGTCCTCAATCCTCGCCCATTGGACACCCCTGCCATCGCAAACCCCGTTTCAGGGCATTCGTCAGCTGCCACCTGGGTCCATCATGACCTTGCGAGGGGCTCAGTGTGAGATCCGGCCCTACTACGCCCTGGATTTTCGCGCTGTGGATTTTGATGGCACTGAAAATGAAGCCAAGGAAGAAATCCGCAACACTCTTGAGCAGGCGGTCAAGCTCAGACTGCGCAGTGACGTGCCTATGGGGCTGTACCTCAGTGGTGGTGTTGACTCCTCCGTGTTGACCAGTATTGCGGCAAGGATCATCAAGCAAAAGCCGCTGCGCACGTTTTCTGTGGAGTTTGAAGATAAGAACCTGGATGAGTCGAGTGATCAACAACTCGTCTCTGCGTTGTTCTCGACCAAGCATGAACGGCTGATTATTAACCATAAAGACATTGTTGATAATTTCTCGGCGACGGTTTTCCATGCTGAAGTGCCGTTGTTTCGTACCGCGCCCGTGCCGATGTACATGTTGTCCAAGCATGTTCGCTCGACCGGTATCAAAGCGATTCTGAGCGGAGAGGGAGCGGATGAAGTATTTCTGGGCTACAACATCTTTAAAGAGACTCTGTTGCGCTCCCAGTGGGACACCACTGATCACGATGAGAAGAAACGCTTGCTGGCCAAGTTGTATCCTTACATGAAAAGCTTCAGTGAAGACAATGACTCGAACTTGATGGGTTTCTATAACGCTTATGCGAAAGAAAAAATCCCTGGGTTGTTCTCCCACGAAATACGTTTTCAAAATGGGCGCTTTGCCAGTCGGTTGCTGAAAACCAAGAATGATCCATTTGCTGGCATTCAGGCATGGGTGGCGAAAGACTCGGTGTACAGCGCGTTAAGCCCAACGCAAAAAGCCCAGTGGCTGGAGTTCAATACCTTGCTTTCCGGGTATCTCCTCAGTAGCCAGGGCGAGCGAATGGGCCTTGCTCATGGTATTGAAAACCGCTGTCCATTCCTCGACATCAATGTGCAGAAACTCGCCTCTTCCATCAATTTGCGTTTTGACGATGGCTTTACTGAAAAGTACATGCTGCGCATGGCCTACGATGGAATTCTGCCGGACCGTATCATTCATAAAGCCAAAACACCGTATCGTGCGCCGGACAGCGGGCCGTTTGTCGAACACGCCCTCGATTATCTCAATCATCTTTGCGAGTCCAATGCGCTGGACGCCATCGAGCTGATTAATCCGGTGTTTGCAAAAGCACTGATCAAAAAAGTGGTCGAACGAACCCTTGCCGGCGGTGAAGACATAACAGTCAGAGACAACCAGGCGTTTGTCTATCTGATGTCCTTGATCGAGCTGGATAAATGGTTTGTCAAACGTCAGGGCGCGGCTTATATCAATCCTTGCCGGGTGGATAAGTTGTTGGTTCAAGCCGTAGACGCAAGGCACTAGAAACCAAAGGGACAACGTTTATGTCAAGCACAAAAACTGACCTAGATAGCACCCAGGTCGCTATTGTCGGGGTTGGCCTTCGCCTGCCTGAATCAGACTCTATTGATGCTTTCTGGAGCAAGCTTAAAGCTGGAAAGTCCCTGATTAGTGAGGTGAATGAAAAGCGTTGGTCGAAGGCTGAGCTTTACGGTGATCCTAAAACTGGCGGCGATAAAACATCGAGTATTTGGGGCGGGTTCGTCGACGATATCGAGTGCTTCGATGCCAATTTCTTCGGGATTTCGCCCCGTGAAAGCAAGTTCATGGACCCCCAGCAACGTATTGCCATGGAAATGGCCTGGCATGCCTTTGAAGACGCAGGGATATGCCCATCCAGCGTGAAGGGGACGAACACCGGCGTTTTTATGGGGGTGTGTCACTGGGATTACGCTGAGCTGTTGGCGCTGAATCACACGCCGATTGATCCTTACTTTCCGACGGGAACGGCGTACTCGATTTTATCCAACCGGATCTCTTATTACTTTGACCTCAAAGGCCCCAGTATCAGCATTGATACCGCCTGTTCAAGCTCGCTGGTGTCGTTGGCGTTAGCGGTCAATGCCATCAAGTCCGGCGAGTGTGAGATGGCCTTGGCCGGGGGGGTGAATTTAATCTGGAGCCCGCAGCATTTTATCGCCTTTACCAAAAATGGAATGCTCTCTAAAGATGGCAAGAGCTATACCTTCGATGACCGCGCCAATGGTTATGTACGCGGTGAGGGCGGCGGGCTTTTGCTGCTCAAAGCGTTGGACAAGGCCATTGAGGACGGGGACAACATCTACGCCGTGGTGCGAGGTATTGCCAACAACCATGGGGGTAAAACCGGCTCACTGACCGTGACCAACCCTCAGGCGCAAGCGGACCTGATCGCAGAGCTTTATCGACGCAGTAATATTGATGTTCGCGATGTTAGCTATATCGAAACCCATGGCACCGGCACGCCGTTGGGTGACCCTATCGAGATCCACGGGCTTAAGAAAGCCTTCGCTCAGGCGAGCCACGCTGTCGATGACCCGCAGTCCAGGAAGAACTACTGCGGTATTGGCTCGGTTAAAACAAATATTGGACACCTGGAAGGTGCAGCGGGTGTTGCCGGGATTATCAAGATTTTAGCCGCGTTAAAAAATAAAGAACTGCCCGGAAACCTGAACTTTAAAAGCATCAACCCCAAGATAGAACTGACAGATACGCCTTTTTATATTGTCGACAAGCATCAGCCTTGGGCGAGTCCTGCGGAGGGCTCGACAGGGCGCATCGCCGGTATCAGTTCATTTGGATTTGGTGGTAGCAATGCCCATGCGGTGATCCAGGAGTTCATTCCTGAAACCGCGCAGTTGTCAGCCCGTGCAGTCGCTGATAACCATCCCGTGTTTGCGATCCCTGTGTCGGCCAAGTCAAGTGAGTCGTTGGTGGCGTATGCCCAGCGCCTGCTGGCGTTTCTGGAGGACAACCCTTCTGACCTGGCCGGCATTGCCCATGCATTACAGTGCCAGCGCGACGCGCTCACAGAACGCGTGTGCTTTGTGGTTGAGTCTATCGACGAACTGAAACTGGCGATTCGGAGCTTTATAGATACACGCGCTGCTGCCGAGCACACATTTGTAGGTAACTCTTACGATGCCGGAGAAGGCAAGAAACTTAGGAGTTACGCCGAAGAAAATCGAGCGTCACTGACTGAAAACTGGATGACCAATCACGATATGCTCAGCCTGGCCCAGTACTGGGTTTTTGGGGTTGCCGTCGATTGGAATGACCTTTATCTCGACGCTAGCCTGATCCCCGCGAAAGTCCGCTTGCCGCTTTATTCATTTGAGCGCACGGCTTACTGGTTCCCCAAAAAGAACGCTGATGTGGCCAAGCCAAAACAGCCGGGTACAGTCGAATTTACGCTGTCGAGTAAAGCCTTCTTCCTGGAAGATCACACGGTGAATAACCAATCTATATTGCCGGGTGTGCACTATCTGGAAATGATTTTATCGACGATTCCCCGTGCCGATAAAATGATCAATGTCGACTTCTCAAACGTATTTTGGTTATCGCCATTTGCCATCGAACTGTCCGACGACGACGTCGATATCAGAAAGTC
Source organism: Pseudomonas syringae KCTC 12500 (assembly GCF_000507185.2). Lineage (NCBI taxonomy): Bacteria > Pseudomonadati > Pseudomonadota > Gammaproteobacteria > Pseudomonadales > Pseudomonadaceae > Pseudomonas > Pseudomonas syringae. The sequence continues at coordinate 1,466,693 of NZ_AYTM02000002.1, read as the reverse complement.
GATTTACCTCGACTTCGACAGTAAGCAGGCTGATGCAAACGCTGCCTCTGGGCCGCCAGGCAAAGGCTTTCGTTTTTATACCCATCCCAAAAATATCGAAGGGCAGGCTAAAGATAACGTTCGTGTTCATGTGCAAGGCGAGTATCAGCCGGGTTCAACGGTAGCCGATCGTATTGACCTGCCGGACATGTCGTCATTCAGGAAAATTCACCGCGATCAATGCTATCAATACCTTCAGAGCACAGGTATTTACCATGGCCCGAGGCTGCAGGGTGTCGAGCAAATCCATGTCGGCGTGGATGAAGTCTGGGTAAAGGTTTCAATCGCTGGGAGTCAACAATCATTCTCTGCCCACCCGGCAATTCTCGACTCGGTATTGCAGGCCGGTATTGCGACGGCGTTGTCCAATAACGCCTCACGTTATCCCTATGTTCCTTTTTCACTCGACAGTTTATCGGTCTATCAGATTTTCCCCACGACCGTCTGGGCTCGTATCCGTGAGAAAAATCGATTTGCCGGCACTAAAGCCTCGTTGACCTTTGACCTGAATATTTTTACCGAACAAGGCGAACAGGTAGCGTCGGCGAAAAACTTTACGATGTTCTTATTGCGCAGTCCCGTGGGTGAGCAAATGACCAGCAAGAACAACAGTGGCTCGAATGAACCGAGTAGCCAGAATCTTTATTTTTCGAAACAGTGGGTTGTTGACAGTACAAACCATCAACAGCCGCCAATAAGCTCAACAGCGCCCGCAGATCGTGCTAATCACGTGCTTGCCCTTTATGTGGGCAGTACGATTCAGGATGATCGCTGGATCGCCAATTATCGTAATCAGGTGTCTGCGCAAACGTCCTGCACGTTCCAGTCGATGGCGCTCTCTTCCCCTGAGGCAGTGAGCAGCGCACAGACGATTGAAGCGTACTCCCACGTTTTTTCATACATTAAGAAACTCCTGGAAACCAAGCCTAAAGCTATTCAACACCTTTTGGTCTGCGCCTCCTCGACACTGCCGGATGTGATCCGCTCCAGCCTGACTGCGCTGCTGCGGGTCGCGCACAATGAAAACCCACGGATCCAGGGCCGCTTTGTATCGATAGAAAACTCTCCGCTGGTCGATTCCGGATCGATCATCGCCCGTGAGCTTCTCATCGCCGACGGAGCATTTAGCGTACGTCATGATGCGCAAGGCCTGCGTCGGATAGAACGGATTACAGCGCAACCCGTAAGGCCTGTTCAGGGAAAAATTCCGGTGCTTAATGAACAGCCGGTGTTCTGGATAACCGGCGGGCTGGGGGGTATTGGTCAACTGATTTCCAGGCAGCTCGCAGCGGATTTTCCGGGGTGCACGCTCTACTTGACCGGGCGCAAAACCGCCGCCGAGCAGCAGGCTGTTTTCTCTGCCTTGAAAAGTGAAATACAAGCACGGGGTGGCAAGGTCGATTATCAGCCACTCGATATTACCGATGTCGTTGAGGTCGAGAATTTCGTCGCTGCACTGAAGAATACTCATCACAGCGTTGATGTCATATTCCATGCCGCTGGCCACATTGCCGATAACTTCATCTTGCGTAAAGAGGTCAAGGATTCGCTGCCAGTGCTGTCGCCAAAGCTCGATGGGACGCTGGCTATTGATCAGGCGATCAAGCGTCTGCCATTAGGCAAGTTCGTGCTGTTCTCTTCGGTGGCGAGCACGTTTGGCAATGCTGGCCAAAGTGACTATGCCGCAGCCAACGCCTTTTTGGATGCCTTCGCGATTGATCGCAATCAACGGGTGCGCGAGGGGGAGGGGACCGGGCAGACGATCGCCATTAATTGGCCGCTTTGGCAAGAAGGTGGCATGAAAATGGACGCCGGCACCTTAGCATCGGTGCATGAAACAACCGGCATGGAGCCGCTTCCCACCCATGAAGCGATGCACGCGTTGCGTTATGCGCTGACCACCACCGATGATTCTCCGATCCTCGTCACGTACGGCAACCAGGAGAAAATCCACGCTTACATCGCAGGCCTTAACCAGCGCAGCGTTGTGCCTGAGGGGGGCAGTCAGGAGAGTCCTGATCCCTCGAAGAGCGGTGATGACGTCGATAATGAGGCCCTGTTTCAATATGCCCAGGACTATCTGAAGGGCAAGTTGGCTATCGTCATTGAACGCGACGCCAAGACGATCCGAGGCGATCAGAAAATCGAAGAGTACGGCTTTGACTCGATTATGGCGGTAGAAATGATCCGCCAACTCGAGGGGCAATTCGGTCAGTTATCAAAAACGCTGTTTTTCGAATACTTCACGATCAATGAAGTGGCCGATTATCTGATGGATGAATACAGCGAAAAACTAAAGAGCCTGTACCTGGAGGGCAGAGCGCCTGTCGTCGAGGTCGCAGCTCATACAGACACGCCCTCTAAAGACAAACAAGTCGCTGAAGAGGCGGCTGCCGCACCGGCACCGTCGATCAACAAGCAAATTGAAGCAGTACCTGTCGCCAGTCAGGTCGCCGCCGATGACCGTGATCAGCATGATATTGCGATCATCGGTCTGTCCGGACGTTATCCTAAATCGAGAAACATGGATGAACTCTGGGAGTTGTTGAAAAGTGGCCAGCATGCGTTCGAGAAGATCCCGGCGGATCGCTGGAAGCACGACGCTATTTACTACAAAGAACGCGATGTGTGGGGTAAGTCGACGATCAAGACCGGTGGCTTCCTCGACGACATAGACAAGTTTGATCCGCGTTACTTTCAGATTTCTCAACTCGAAGCCGAGAAGATGTCACCGGAAGTCCGGCTGTTCCTCGAAGTGGGCGTCGAGGCCCTGGAAGATTCAGGCTATTCAAAAGAGTCGTTGCAACAGCTGTATAAAGGCGACGTGGGTGTTGTCGCGGGCACCATGAGCAACCACTACAACTTGTATGGTTTCCAAAACAACCTCACGCGGGGCGGTTCTGCCAGCGGCAGCTACACCGGCACGATCCCGAACATGCTGTCGTATTTTTATGGGTTCACCGGCCCGTCCTTGTTTGTCGACACCATGTGCTCGGCGACATCGACCTGCATCCATGTGGCTGTGCAAATGCTGCGGTCTGGTGAGTCGAAAATAGTCGTGGCGGGGGGCATGAACTTGCTCCTGCACCCTTACAACCTGATCTCCAGTTCCCAGGAACATTTCACCACCAAAACCTCAGATGTCATCAGAAGCTATGGGATTGGCGCCGATGGCACTATTTTGGGCGAAGGCGTGGGTGCCGTGGTCCTGAAAACCCTGGCAGATGCCAAGCGTGATGGCGACAACATCTGGGGCATTATCAAGGGAACGGCCCTGTCCAATGCTGGCGTACGCAATGGTTTCACCGTTCCGCAGCCGCATATGCAGGCTCTGGCGATAGAAAAAGCGATTGAAGATGCGCAAATTGACCCGCAAACCATTGGTTACTTCGAAGGCCATGGTTCGGGTACCGAACTGGGCGACCCGGTCGAAATAAAAGGCGCTACCCAGGCCTTCCGAAAATACACCGATAAGAAGCAGTTCTGTCCGATTGGCTCGATCAAGTCGAACGTTGCCCACCTTCTAGCGGCCGCTGGTATCGCCGGTATCTCGAAGATCTTACTGCAGTTCAAGCACCAGCAGATCGTGCCGTCGCTGGGTGCGGATACGCTCAACAGCAATATTCGTTTCGAAGACTCACCGTTTTATGTGCATAAAGAACTGCAGTCGTGGCCAGCTCCTCGTTCCGAAAGCAACCTGGTCTTACCGCGTCGAGCATCGATCACCTCCATCGGTGCTGGAGGGATGAACTCGCACATGATTTTGGAGGAGTATGTCGACCCTCGGACGACCAGCCGCAGCCCGCGCCAGACCCAGCAACAGCTGTTTGTATTTTCGGCGACCAATCGTGATTCGCTGGTCAGGAACCTGCAGGGTTTTTCAAGCTACCTGAAAGACCACCGTGATGTATCGCCCGTCTCGCTGGCCTACACCCTGCAAGTGGCCAAGAACCAGATGAAATGCCGCCTGGCATTCTGCGCAGGCAGCGTCAATGAGGTCATTGGGTCGATTGATAGCTGGCTGGGTGGTCTTTCCAGCAACCGTTCCGTGCGCTTCGTGGACAGTGCGTCGGGTGCGACCAAGGAGTTCTCCAGGAGGGAACTGAGTCAGGCTATCGAGAGCGCTGAGCTTGAGACATTGGCCGAGTACTGGACCAATGGCTCGACCGTGGACTGGTTTGCCTTGCATGGCTTGAATGACCAAGCGGCCCTGGGTGCGATGATTAAAGTACGCATTCCGGCTTATCAGTTCGAGAAAAAACGCTGCTGGTTTGAGGTTCTGGAAGACGCCCCAAGCGTTATTGATCCTCTGGGCAACCGCAACAAATATCACCCGCTGGTCCGTGACAACACCTCCGACCTGAGCGGCATCCGTTACTCCGCTGATTTGATCGAGATTGAAATCCTCGACTACCTTTACCGGGTCAAGAAACAGCCGCAGCTAATCACGTTCAGCCTGCTCGATGCGGCGATTGCAGTGATGAAGCAGGCTGATCCGCAAAGCGGCTACACCTCTGTGCGTTGGGAGTTGCTGGCGCCTACCCCTGTTGTGCCTTCGCAGCTGTGTTATGCGGTGGCATTGAATGATCAAACGGGGCAATTTTCTGACGTTTACATCTCTTCCACAGCGGATGCGTCGACGCCGCATCAACTGTGTGCACGGGTCGAATTTGCCGTGCAAGCTGGCGATGGACGCAGGGTTCTCCAGCAGCCTTTTCCCGCGTTTGCGAATGCGACCGTTCGGGAAAGCCTTTCCGGTGCACAGGTCAGCAAAGCGCTGGAAGAGCACAAAATCGTTTTTGGCGATTACGTCAATGCTATCAGCGAGCTGCAGTTGATCGGTGAACAGCGCTATCGCGTGCACTTGAAAGATACTGATTATCGACACAATCACTTTGCCCGCAACACGACGTTTTTATCCGAACTCGGTTCGGCGTTGCAACAAGCCGTCCTCTACATCGCCTTGCGCCAAGGACTGGACCATTGGAGCGACTACGCGCTTTGCGCCTGCAATGTCCAGCTGGATTTAGCGTCTGTGTCGAAGGTCAGCAGCCTGCTGTTCTCCCTCGAATCGTCGGGGCAAGCGTTGCGCGGAACGATTGCGTTGGCTGATAAGAATGGCACTTTGTTGTCCCTCTTGGACGATGTGTATATCGCCAATAGCCAAGCCATTGAACCGCGTGCCGCCAAGACCATTGAGACGGCCAGCTTCCGCAGCCAACCCGTTTTCCGCCACGAGACTGCCGAGTCTCCGCGACCAGTCGCCGCCGCTGGCACGGAGTCCGACGGTCTCGGCAAAGCCGTGTCTGCCATCGTCGCTAAGCTTTTGAAGTTTGATGAATCCGAAGTGGACGCAAGAACCAGCTTCTACGAGTTCGGCTTTGACTCCATCGGCTTAACCCAGTTGAGCAAAGAAGTTAACGAGACGCTGGGCGCCAGAATCACCCCGGCCGTTTTCTTTGACTGCGAAAATATTGAGGCCTTGTGTTTTTACCTCAAGGATCAAGGCGTCAGCGGCACCAGTGAAGAGGCGCCACAGAACAGCGCCTCTGCAGTGAACCAGGCTGCAACGCCGGTTTCTCGCGTCGAGAAACCAGAGGCCGAGCGGAATCACCGTCTTCCGCATCCTCATGAATCCATCGCGGTCATTGGTATGGCCGGACGATTCCCGGGGGCCGCGTCGGTTGAAGCGTTGTGGTCGAACCTGCTCAATAACCAAGACAGCATTCAAGACTTCCCCTACCAGCGTTACAACCAGGACACCCAAGCGGCGTTCGCCGGTGTGGCTTGCGTCAAAAAGGGTGGCTACCTGGATAAGGTAGACGGGTTTGATGCGGCGTTTTTCAATATTTCGCGGGTTGAAGCGGAGTTCATGGACCCACAGCAACGCCAAGTCCTGGAGGTGGTCTGGCACGCCGTTGAAAACGCCGCTTATGACCCCAGCCAGCTGCCTTCGGACACCGGGGTATTTATCGGGGTCAGCAACAATGACTACCGGGCATTGCTGCAAAAAGACCAGGAGCTGGACGGTTACATCGCCACGGGCAACTCTCACGCCATGCTGGCGAACCGTGTGTCGTTCTTCCTGGACATCCACGGCCCGAGTGAGTCGATTGACACCGCGTGTTCCAGTTCACTGGTCGCTATCCATAATGCCTGTGAAAGCCTGCGTTCGGGCTCGGCGTCCTTTGCCATCGCCGGTGGGGTCAATCTGTTACTCGACATCCAGGGCTTCGCCGAGCCTGACCATGCAGGCATGTTGAGCCTGGATGGGCGTTGCAACACCTTCTCGCGCAATGCCAATGGTTATGTTCGAGGCGAGGGTGTGGGCGTGGTCATCCTGAAGCCGCTTTCGCTGGCGCAGAAAGACGGCGACAACATCCTGGCCGTGATTGAAAGCAGTGCGCATCAGCATGGCGGCCGGGCCAAGTCGCTGACGGCGCCGAATGCCAAGAGCCAGGCTGAGCTGTTGCGTACAACCCTTAAAAAGATCGACTTGAGCCAACTGCAATATGTTGAGGCTCATGGTACTGGCACCGAGCTTGGCGATCCTGTAGAGGTCAATGCGCTGAAACAGGCGGTGACGGAAACGCATGGTTTGCCGATTTATCTCGGCGCGCTGAAAAGCAATATCGGGCATCTGGAGTCAGCCGCAGGCGTGGCCGGCCTGATCAAAGCGGTGAAAGTACTCAGCGAGCGGACGGTGCCCGCCAATCTTCACTGCTCACCTTTGAACCCCTATATCGAACTGCATGACAGCCGCTTCGTGATCAACGAACGCCAGTCCAGCTTGAAGGCCAGTGATCAGGGGATTTTCGCGGCGGTCAGCAGTTTCGGATTTGGCGGCTCGATTGCCAGCGTCGTTCTGCGCCGTTATGAAAGCAATCGGACGACTGCTCGTGCGCACCGGGCGTTTTCCGGGCACGAGGTGGTTCTGGTGCTGTCGGCGAAAACTCGCCGTGGGCTGGTCTCGCAAGCGATCAATTTACGCCAGCACCTGTCCAGTCATCCCGAGCAGATTGAGGAGGTGGCTTACACCCTCCAGGTTGGGCGTGCCGCGCTGTCTTACCGTTTGTCGATTGTGGCCATGGATAGCGCGGATGGCCTGAACAAACTCACGCGGTTTATTGAAAGTGAGGCCGCACTGTCCGATGCAGACTTCTCGACCGGGGCCAATGAGTTAAACCACGTGTCCATCTTTACCGGGCATATCAAGGGCTCGACAACCGAGAAAATGTCCAACGAGGCACTGCCAGAACTGCTCACTTTGGACAATGCCAATAGGGTGGCGGAGCGGTTTGTTAAAGGCGTTAAGTTTAACTGGAATTTGCTCTACGGAGGCGCACGGCCTAATCGGGTTGTGTTGCCTGGTTATCCTTTCGAACAGCAGCGGTATTGGCTGCCTAAAGACCAAGTGACCACCTGGTATGACGTCGATAAGTTTTCAAATGAGCAATTTGTAGAGCACTCATTTTATGAAAATTTACTGGACAGAGTGCTTGTGGACGATCTGGATACCGAGACGGTCCTGCAGCTATTGAGAAAGGATTAAGGGTGTCGTCATGAATAACTCCAATGAGATTGCTAACTTTCAGCGTTACATTATTGATCAACTCAAAGCGGGTCGTATTACTAAAGAGCAAGCGGTTCAGGCGCTGGCCAAAACCGACGCCACCGGGGGCCGTATGCGTGAAGAGCAGTCCGGGCCGCCGGGCAGTACGCGTTATGTGCCGGTGTGGCGCGATGCGCCGCTTGGGCGCGCGCTCGATGTGGCTCAGGCTCACGAACAGCATTGCGTGGTGGTCGTAACGGAGCACGGTCATGAGCGGTTGGTGGATACCTTGAAAGCCCGCCTGGATCAACGCCTGCTGGCCCGGATGACGGTAGTGTCGGCTCCCGAAGAGGCGGCCGCCAAAGGCACGCTTGCCGACCAGATGAGCGGTTTGGCCAGTGCGATGATCCTCGACGTTTTCGTCAGTTTGAAGGCGCAGGTCACGGCCATTTTGCAGCATGGTAAAGGCCGGAAAAGCTCGGCGGATACGCTGCTCCAGGTGTTTTTTCTGAGGCCCGATAGTTACGCTGAAGACAAAGTAGCGCACGAATCTGTGTATGTCGGAGTGGAAGCGGCTATTTCAGCCATGCTGAAAACCCTGAATAAGGAGCACCCGAGCATTACCACTCAACTGGTGGCGCTTGATGAAGCCTCCTTGGGTCAGTTAAGCCAAAATAGCCTGGCCGAGGAACAGCACAGTCACGCGGCGTATGTGCGCTACCTCAAGAATGTCCGTTATGTTCAGGTGTTTGAAACGCTCAGTGACCGTTCTGAGGGTGCGTCGTTGCAACGCTTTATAAAAACCGATGCGAGTTATCTGATTATAGGTGGCGTAGGCGGTATTGGTTTGCACTTGGCAGATTACATTTTGCGCCAGGGGCAGCAGGCCCGCGTCGTATTGACCGGGCGCCGCAGTGAAGACGATCTGCAAAGTAATACGCCGTACCTGCAATTGGTAAACACCTACGGAAAGTCCCGGGTTTCCTATCTCACGGCGAACGCGGCGAGCTACTCGGACCTCAAGTCGCTGTTGATCGAGGTCGTCGCCTCCCATCACCTCGAAGGGATTTTCTACTGCGCCGGCACGTTGAATGACAGTTTTCTGGTCAACAAAACCGTCGAGCAGTTTGAAAATACCCTGGAAGCCAAAGTCAGTGGCAGCATCCATCTGATTCAGGCTGCAAACGACGTCAGTCAACAGACTGAAACGGGCTTTGACTTCATTCTATTTTGCTCCTCTTGTGCAGGCCAGTTAGGTTTTGTCGGCCAGATCGACTATGCGGCCGGCAATGGATTCATTGATGGTTTCAGCGACGCTCGAAACAAGGTCGGGGGTAACGGCTTTGATCGCCTGTTGTCGGTGAACTGGCCGCTCTGGGAAAACGCCGGTATGGGTGTTGATCAGCAGGCGCTGAAAGAACTCCACGTCGAGTACGGTCTGTTGCCGTTGCCGGTCGATGTGGCCCTCAATCACGTGAATACGTTGTTACTGGCCGCCGATACCCACCGTGTTCTGGTGACCTATGGCGATCCGGTGAAAATTGATAGCCAGTACGTTAACGCTAAACCACAGCGGAACCTGCAAACCCCGGCGCTCAGTCAGCAAACGGCTCAAGCAGCCAGCGGGAAGGGCGCAGTGACATCGGTTGAGACTGCCTATGATCCATTGGTCGCTCACCTCAAACAGTTGATCTCCAGCGTCCTGAAGCTGGAGACAAGCAAACTCGACACCTTCGAGCCGTTGCAAAGCTACGGCCTCGACTCGTTTTCCATCATGCGGATCAATCAGGCGTTGAGTGAGCATTTCTCTCGACTGTCGAAAACGCTGCTGTACGAAGTGGAATCCATTCATGACCTGGCCACCACACTGAGCCAGTTGCAACCCGACGCGGTGCAGGCGTGGCTCGGCGCGGTTGCCCCGGCAGCGAGCCAACAGGCTCCGCAAGCCTCTGCCCGTCAGGACGCTCAGCCGCGTCCGGCAGTGCCCCGCGCAGTGGATGCGCAGGCCGGTGATGCGGTCGCCATTATTGGTATTAACGCGCAGTTTCCGGGGGCGGCGAATATCGAAGCGTTCTGGGAGCTGTTGCGCAACGGCGTGAACGCTGTGACCGAGATTCCTGAGTCGCGCTGGTCCCTGGAAGACTTCTATGCCACGGACAAAGTCGAGGCCATCAGAGACGGTAAATCCTACTGCAAGCAAGGCGGGTTTCTTGAACAGGCTTATGATTTCGATGAGCAGTTTTTCAAGCTCTCACCACGAGAAATCCTCGCCATGGATCCGCAGGAGCGGCTGTTTATGCAGTCTTGCTGGCGTGCCCTGGAGGACTCTGGTTACACCAAAGATAAAATCAAGCAGCAGTATGACGGCGACGTTGGTGTCTACGTCGGCATTACCAAGACTGGCTTCAATCTCTACGGCCCGGCACTCTGGAATCAAGACGAACGCACGATTCCGACGACCTCGTTCAGTTCTGTCGCCAGCCGTATTTCTTATCTCTTCGACCTCAATGGGCCCAGCATGCCCATCGACACCATGTGTTCATCGTCGCTGGTGGCGATTCATGAGGCGGTCCATAGTCTCAAGGCCGGGCGTTGCCAGATGGCGATTGTCGGTGGCGTGAACCTGTATCTGCACCCCGCAAGCTATGTACAACTCTGTGCGTCCAGCATGCTGTCGCAAAAAGGTCAGTGCCACAGTTTTGGCGACCAGGCGGACGGCTTTGTACCGGGTGAAGGTGTCGCGACGCTTATTCTGAAGCCGCTTCGGCAGGCCCAGGCAGACGGCGACCGGATTTACGCAACAATCAAAGGCTCGGCGGTCAATCATGGTGGCGCCGCCAAAGGCTACACCGTGCCGAACCCCAAGGCGCAAACGGCGGTGATCGAGAAAGCCCTGAACAGCGCCAATATCACAGCGGGCGAACTCAGCTACATCGAGGCTCACGGCACCGGGACGGAACTCGGTGACCCCATCGAGTTGAACGCACTCAAAGCCTGTTTCTCGGGTAATGACCTGCCTGAGTCTTCCTGCGCGATTGGCTCGGTAAAAAGCAATATCGGCCACCTGGAAGCCGCCGCCGGTCTGGCCGGAGTGATCAAAGTGGTGCTGCAGATGCAGCACCGGGTCCTGGTACCCAGCCTGCACGCACAGACGATCAATCCTAACTTGGAGTTCGACCAGTCGCCGTTCTATTTACAGCGGGAGCTGATCGAGTGGCCATCGCGCAACAACCGCAATCGTATCGCCGGTGTTTCGTCGTTCGGTGCGGCGGGGGTGAATGCCCACGTTATTCTGGAGGAGTACACAGCGCCGCAGCAACAGGTCGTTGGCGCACCTGTCGGGCAAGAACATGTCCAGGCGTTGGTTTTCCCTTTCTCTTCGAATACCGAACAAGGCCTGAAAAGAAACTGCCGTCGGTTCCTGGATTTCCTTCAGGCGCAAGCGCCTGAAGCCTCCACTGCAATGGATATTGCGACGTTTATTCGCGCCACGCTTCGGGGGCTGGATAACAATCTCTCGTTGAATCAGGTTGACGATTCAACCCCCCTGGTCGATGCCGGGCTCAAACCATTTGATTTCTATCGACTGTTCGAGGCCGTCAACACCCGCTACGGGCTGAATCTGTCGATGCTCAACTGGCAAGGCAGCGTATCGATTGGGCGACTGGTGGCGGTTATTCAGGGCGGCGCTTCATCGTCGACCGTACCCGCGTTGCGTGACGTCGCGTTCACGCTGCAAACGTGTCGAAATGCCCATCAACATCGCGTCGCGATTTGTGCCAGGGATCTAGCCGGTTTTATCGAGCGTCTCCAGCGCTTCCTTGGCGAGGAAGACCCTCAGGTTAATGGTAGCGGCCTGTATGCCGGGGTGAAAACTCACCGGTTTGAAGAGCTTTCCAAGCAAAAAGCGCTGGCCCACGACCGCGTTCAGATTGCTTTTGCCCACCACGAGTCGGACGCCTTGGCGCAACTGTGGGTCAATGGCAGCTTTGAGCAGTGGGAAGGTTTGTACAGCGATGGGCTGCAACCGAAAAAATGCCGGATACCCGAGTATGCCTTTGCGGCCAACACCCATAGCTTCCTGGACAAAGTCGGTTCGAACGCAAGGGCCGTCAGACACCTGGATCAGCCATCAGAAGCAGGGAAGGTGAGCGCCGAAATCATCAGTCACGTGCCCGTTTGCCTTGAAGTGCCGGCCGTTGCCGGATTCATTCGAGAAAGACTGGCCAATGTACTCAAGATGGATGAGGCGTCGATCAACAATGAGGTGTCGTTTGTCGATTACGGTCTGGACTCCATTTTGGGCGTTGATTTAATCCATTCGCTTAATGAACAGTATCGTCTCGGTTTGAAAACCACGTGTATCTACGATTATCCGAATGTCGAGGATCTATCCCGCCATGCCCATGGGCTGATTACGCCTGTGACGATCGTCGACTCGTCGACTCAATTCGCTCGGCCAGCGCCTCAGCTACTCAGCGAGTCGCCTGCAACTGGCCAGGAACGCAACCAAAAGCCGATTGCAATTATCGGCATGAGTGGCCGTTTTGGCGGTGCCGATGATACCGAGGCGTTCTGGAACAATATCCGCGACGGCAAAGACAGCACCGAATCGGTGAATCGTTGGGACCTGGCGGACTATCTCAATCAGGAAAAGTATCGCGACGGTGTTTGCCAGCGCGGTGGATTCCTCAATGAAATTGATAAGTTCGATGCGATCTTCTTCAACATTTCCGGGGTTGAAGCCACGTATATGGACCCACAACAACGCCTTTTCCTCGAAGAGGCGTGGCATGCCCTGGAGGACAGTGGCTATGCAGGCAGTCGCCTGACCCCTGAAGTGAAAGATCAGTTCGGCATTTACGTCGGCGGCTGGACTGGCGACTACAACGAAGTGTTCGAGGCCAGTGAGGCTCCGGCGCAAGCGCTGTGGGGCAACATGGGCTCGATGATTGCGTCGCGGATTGCCTATTACCTGGATTTCAAAGGGCCGGCGCTGACCATCGACACTGCGTGTTCAAGTTCGTTGGTGGCGATCCATCAGGCTTGTAAAGACCTGCGACTGGGGATCGCCAATACGGCGATTGCGGGCGGTGTATTTGTACAGACGACGCCGCGCTTGTACGTGCAGGCGACACAAGCCGGGATGTTGTCGCCCACCGGGACGTGCTCGCCATTTGATGAAAACGCCGATGGTTTTGTCCCCGGCGAAGCGGTCGGGGCGATTATTCTTAAACGTTTGGACGATGCCTTGGCCGATGGCGACAACATTCGCGCGGTCATCTACGGTGACGGCATCAACCAGGACGGCAGAACCAACGGCATCACGGCCCCAAGCGCCGTCTCGCAAGAGAAGTTGCTGAAACGGGTGTACAAGGATTTCGGTATTACCGCTAACGACATCTCCATGGTGGAGGCCCACGGCACCGGCACCAACCTGGGCGACCCGATTGAGTTCAACGCACTCTGTGCAGCCTTCACCACGGACTCCGCGCACAAGAATTACTGCGCCTTGGGCTCGGTCAAAGCCAACATTGGCCACACCCAATTTGCCGCCGGTATCTCGAGTGTGATCAAGTCGGTGCTGGCACTGGAACACAGCACCATTCCGCCGCTGATTCACCACACCAAAGGCAACTCGCGAATTGATTTGGCCGGTAGCCCGTTTTATGTCGCGAAATCTTCACAACCGTGGCAAGCCAGAAATGGCCGGAGGCTGGCAACGATCAGTGCCTTCGGTGCCAGTGGCACCAATGCACACGTGGTGCTCGGTGATTTACCCCAGCCGGTACGGCACACGGCGGAGAAGTTTGGGCCGCAGTTGATTCTGCTGTCGGCGAACTCTGACCCACAGTTGGTCAAACTCCTGCAGAAACTGCGTGAGCACCTCGAGTCTGACGCGACGGTGTCGCTGACCAACATCGCTTACACCTTGGCCTGCGGGCGCAGGCACTTCGGCAAGCGCGTGGCGATTCTTTGCCGCTCGGTTTCTGAACTGGCCAATGCACTGGGCTCCCTGCTGTCAGCAGCCAAGCCGAGCATGCAAATCTTTACGCCGAGCGACTTGGGGCAGGGCAATGCCCAGGCTTTGCTGAAACAAGCGCACGTCTATATTGAAAACGGCCAGGTCAACGACGCTTCGTTCCAGGGCAGCATTTGTAGCCTGCCGGCCAGTCCTTTCAATTCCATGTCGTTCTGGGCGTCTTCGAAGGATAAAGCGCCGGCGAAACAGGCCTCCGTTGCACGTCCGAGTCCTCCCGCATCAGCCCCACGAGCCACGGCGGCAAGGTCAAAAGCCGCCAGCAAGTACTGTGAATTCACCCTGACGGTGGATGATTTCTTCATCGCGGATCATTTGGTTATGGGGCAGAAAGTCCTGCCCGGCGTGATGTATATCGAGCTGATGAAACGCAGTGTTTGCGCGGTGTATGGCGACAAGTTCAAGAATGCCTACCAAATAGCGCTGAACGATATTGCCTGGGTTCAGCCGATGGTCTTTACCGACGCCACGCCACGCTTACCGATTATTGTGGAAGTGACAGAGCGAGGCGACAACGCTGACCTGAAGGTGCTGAGCCGAGATAAAAAGCAGCTGTATGCCCAAGCCATCTGTGAGTTGTCGTCAGGTCAACAGGTGCTGGCAGAAGATCGGTCGTTCAGTCACCTGAAAGCACAGGGGATCCGGTTCGATGAGATTGACCTGAGCGCGGCAGGGCTGGCCCAGTATCGAAAAGTACCGGCAGCGCAATGCTATGACTTGTTGCGTCGCCATGGCATTACCCACAAGACCCGTTTGCAAGGTATCAAGGCCCTCTACTTTTCGCCCTCGACGGTCATCGCTCAATTGCAACTGCCGTCGATCCTGGCGAATAAACAGTCGCCTTTTTCGGTTCATCCCTGCCTTGCAGACTCTGCACTTCAGGCCATCTCGATTCTCGCTGTAGCGCGGGATAAAGCCAAACAAACCAGGGATCAGGGTGGGGTGCAAACCCGGGTTCCTTTTGCAATAGACCGCTTTCAACAGTATCGGGAAATTCCACTCAACGCCTGGTCGGTTGGGCATGTGCTGAATGATGGCAAGAAAGAAATCTGGACCATTGTTATCTACGACGCGCAATCCAATGTCTGTGCGGTGCTGGATGGTTATCGCCAACGGATACTGTCCGGTGTGCCGCGATTGTCTGAAGCTTAAACAGGTCCTGGTGTTTGGGTGCTATTGATTGTTACCTCTGGGTAGAAGGTTTGATATGAGCAATGCCGTGCATAACATTTATGCCGTTAATCGTTGGCGGCCAATAGCGGGCAGCCCGTCGTTGGCGACCGATGAAAGCGTTCTGGTTATTATTCCAGTTACTTCTGCGGCGGGTGTGTCACCAAACAGGCAGAGATTATTGTCGTTGGTTGGCGGTCAGGCTCACTGCAGCTTTACTGCGCTGGATACGCTGGAACGTATGACCGCGACACTGGCGGACTACATCCCGGGAACGATTAAAAGTATCCTCTGGATCGGCGGTAGCCTTGATGTCTCTGTGCACGCAGAGGATCAAAGTTTACAGTATGGTATCGAAGAAAAAATCTTCTTCAGGTTCTTCAAGGCGTTGCTGGAATTAAAGGCTGATGAAGTCAGGTTGTCGATCACGGTCGTCACCAAGAATAACTTCAATGTCAACAACGAAGGCACTAACACAGCGGTCAACGCCGGGTTGCACGGGTTTGTCGGTGCCGCTGCGAAAGAATACAGCCATTGGACGATAAGCTTGCTTGATGTCGATGACGCCTTTGTGGCGCGTGCGACCTCAAACCCCTCGCTGGTGCGCTCGTCGCAAGGCATTGAAAAAAGAAAAGTCAAAGGACAGACGTATTGCTGCCGCGACGATCAATGGTATGCCGAGCACCTGGAGGTGTTGCCGGTTGAAAACGGCAGTGAGCCGGTCAAGCCGATCTACCGTGACAACGGGGTATATCTGATCATCGGTGGTGCCGGTGGCCTGGGCCAGGCCTGGACCGAAAGTCTTTTGCAACGGCACGATAGCCAAGTCATTTGGGCAGGTCGAAAAGCCATTAATGATGAAATCCGTCATTCATTGCGTGCCATGGAGAGACTCGGTCGTGCTCCCCTGTACGTATCGGTTGATGCCACCCAGCCACACCAAATGGAGCAATTACGACACACCATCCTCCGTCAATATGGCCGGCTGGACGGCATTATTCATTCGGCAATCGTCCTGGAGGACAAGACGGTTGCCAATATGTCTGAAACAACCTTTAGTTCGGCCCTTGCTGCGAAAGTGGATATTTGCCGAAACATCGAAAATTACTTTGCCGATCTAGACCTCGACTTCATCGCCTTCTATTCCTCGATCCAGAGCTTTGCTCGCCAGGCCGGGCAGAGTAATTACGCTGCGGGGTGCACCTTTAAAGACAGTTTTGCCCATTACTTGCGGGCCAAGTGCGCAACTACCCATGTCAAAACCATGAACTGGGGGTATTGGGGAACCGTCGGCATTGTCAGTGATGCGTCGTATCAAAAGGTGCTGGAAAAAAGCGGGATGGCGTCAATCAACCCAACCATCGGCATGTTGGCCTTTGAGGCGTTGATTGCAGGGGATCATTTACAGGCCAGTTTTATCGCTGCCTACGATCCAGAAAAAATAACATTGATAGATAAGGTGACACTTCATCAGAACACTACAGAATTTGGTTTTGTGCAATCAACAACTCAGTTAAATAACGATGTCGTGGAGGGCTGTATGATGGAATATGTGTATCGGAATGAACACTATATGGCCCTAAGGGAGGAAGGCGTTTTTTACCTGGAGGACATGGACAGCTACCTTTGCCGGATCGTCGCTGCCGATCTTGAAACCTTGGGCGTGTTTTCCGGTACTGAGTTTTCCGTTGAAAACGTGCTTCGCAAGACCGATATTCGCGCAGGTTTTTCGCGCTGGTTGACGGAGACCCTGATGAGCCTTGTGCGCCAAGGCTACCTTCGTCACGACGCCGGTCAATTCAGCAAAACGGCAGAGTTTCCTGAGAGCGATGCCAGCGCAGCCTGGCTCTCCTGGAACACCGCAAAAGTTGAATGGCTGCTGGATGAAAATAAATCCGCTCAAGTCAAACTGGTTGAAGCCTTGCTGATCCATACCAAGGAGATACTGACCGGGAAAATAAAGGCCACCGACATCATGTTCCCTGACTCTTCGATGCGCATGGTCGAGGGTATCTATAAAAACAACCGCGTTGCTGACTACTTCAACCTGGTGCTTTCGAGGACGGTGGTTGACGAAATCAACACGCTGCTGGCCGCTGACCCTCAGCGGAAAATTCGCATTCTGGAAGTGGGCGCTGGCACCGGCGGTACAACCGCCGTGTTACTCAAGCACCTGGCGCCGTTTCACGCCAACATCGCAGAGTACTGCTACACCGACCTTTCGAAGTCGTTTCTGTTTCATGCCCAGCGGGAATACGGGCCAGGCAATCCATTCTTGCGCTACGAGATTTTCAACGTAGAAAAGTCGGTTGATGACCAACCACTGCAGCGTGATTACTACGATATTGCAGTTGCCACCAACGTGTTACACGCCACCCGTGACATTGCCGCCTCGATTCGCCGGGTCTGGGAAGTTTTGAAAGATCAGGGCTCATTGATCGTCAACGAGCTCAGCCGCAATACCTTGTTCAACCACCTCACGTTTGGTTTCCTCGACGGTTGGTGGTTGTACAACGACGATCACATCAGGGTGCCGGGCTCTCCGGTTCTGGAGCCTGCCACGTGGCACAACACCGCCCTGCAAGTGGGTTACGGCTCTACGCAGTTCCCCGCCGAGCTGGCCCACGACATGGGGCAGTTCGTGATGTTGATGCGTGCGCAAAAGCACGCCGCGTCCCTTGCCCCCAAGGTCGTTGAGTCCGGATCCAGTCATTCATCAGGGAACGAGTCCTCCATGCATACCCCGTCAAATACCCCTTCGGCTGTCAACGTTGCAATGTTGAAAGCCAAGAGCCAGGCGTTTTTCACTGATCTGATCGCCGACGTCGTTCAGCTTCCTGTCGATGAAATCGCGCTGGACCTCTCCCTCGAAAAACTGGGATTCGATTCTATCCTGGTCGTCACCCTCACCAATAAACTGCGTGAGCATTTCGAGCAGGTCAGCAGTTCCCTGCTGTTTGATATTGATAGCGTCGAAGGCATCATCGATTACTTTATCGAGCAAGATAAACAGGCCTTGGCGGCGTTGCTGGGTATTGATTTCAGCGATGCACAACCACCTAGTGCTGCCCCGGTTGCCGTTGCTTCTCACACCCAGGCCCCTGCCAGCGCACCTGCGGTTACTGAGTTTGACGTGATCGACCTGGGCGCATTCTCCCTTCAAGAGGTTGACGCCCCGTCGGCGTCACTGCCTCAGGTGTTTGATTTCCAGGAAACCTACCCTGAACCCCGTCGTTCCGGCGATATCGCGATCATCGGGCTGAATGGTACTTACCCTGGCTCGCGGACCCTGGACGAGTTCTGGGAAAACCTGTCGCAAGGTCGTGACCTGGTGACCTCAGTGCCCAAGGCAAGGTGGGAGCAAACCGGCTTTAATCGGGTCGAAAATCCGGAAAATTTCAAGGGCGGCTTTATTGACGGCTTTGACGAGTTCGACGCGGAGTTCTTCGACTTCAGTGAAACCGATGCGCTGCTGACAGATCCTCAGGAGCGCAAATTCCTCGAATGTGCCTTCTCGGTGCTGGAAGATGCGGGCTACACCAAAGAGTCCCTGGCCGAAAGTGACATGACCACCGGTGTCTATGTCGGCGCGATGTACCAGGAGTATCAGTTGCACAGCGAAACGGCTAAAGGTCTGTACGAAGGGCAGGCCATCTCCAACAGCTTTGCCTCCATTGCCAACCGTGTTTCCTACATCCTGAACCTGGAAGGCCCTAGCGTCGCCATAGACAGCATGTGTTCGTCATCGCTGTCCGCCGTGCACCTGGCATGCTCTGCGTTGAAGCTTGGGGAGATTGATTACGCGATTGCCGGCGGGGTCAATCTGACCTTGCATCCCAACAAATATGGTGTGCTGAAACAGGGCGGCGACCTTTCGCAGACCGGTAAATGTGCGAGCTTTTCCGAGAGTGCAGACGGCTATGTACCGGGAGAAGGTGTTGGTGCGGTCTTGTTGAAACGCTACGAGGATGCGCTGCGCGATGGCGACCACATCTATGGGGTGATTACCGGGTCGCTGATCGTTCACGCAGGCAAGACCAATGGGTATACCGTTCCAAGCCCGAAAGCTCACAGCAAGCTGATCTCAAAAGTGGTCCAACAGGCCGGCATTCGTTCTGCGGACATTTCGTACATTGAAGCGCACGGTACGGGCACCAATCTGGGCGACGCCATCGAAATTCATGGGCTGAGGCAGGCGTTTTCCATCGATCAAGACTCGGCACAACAAGGTAAGTTCTGCTCGGTAGGCTCGGTGAAATCGAATATCGGTCATTGCGAAAGTGCCGCAGGCATGGCCGGTTTGACCAAGATTCTGCTGCAACTGAAATACCAGCAAATCGTCCCTTCGCTCCACTCGAAGAAAATTAATAAAAACCTGCAGATCGAAAAAACCTCCTTCTCGATCCCCCAGTTGCTGTCCCATTGGCGTCTGCCGAATAAAGAGGTCAAAAAGCGGATTGCCGGCCTGTCGTCCTTTGGCGCGGGCGGTGCGAATGCGCACTTCATCATCGAAGAGCACGAGGAAGTGTCGAATCAGGTCAATTACACGATGGATTACCCGGAACTGATCGTGTTGTCCGCAAAATCAAAGGAGGCGCTACACCAGAGAGCTGCGCAGTTGCTGGGCTACATCCACTACAACGCTCAGCACAACACCTCCCTGAACAACCAGCCACGATACTGGTTGGGCAACATTGCCTATACGCTGCAAACCGGCCGCACTCAAATGCCGTACCGCCTGAGCTTCCTGGCGGACTCCATCGAGCACCTTGAAGACAACCTCGATGCATTCCTGAATGATAAAAAAAGCAAATCCCCGCTGCATGTCTGCTATGCCGGCGAGATGGACGCCACAGCGAAGCTGTTGTACGAGGATAACTCCCTTGAGCTGATTCTTTCTGAATGGCTGAAGCAAGGTAAATACCAGAACATCGTCGCGCTCTGGGCCAAAGGGGTGGTGATTAACTGGGGCGGCCTGCTGGGGAAAAGAGGGCAACGTATCAGCCTGCCGACCTACCCGTTCTCACAAAACCGTCATTGGTTGCCGATGGGCAACCACACGGCCGGCGTGTCTCAAAAAGTCGAGGCAGCCCCTGTGCAGCAGCGGGTGAAAACCGTAGCCGCTATGGTTGAACCGGTCGTTGAAAAAGTCGCAGGGAAGATTGTTCAGAAAACCGTTGAGCCGGTGGTTGGCGAGCCGGTCATTACGGCACCGGTGGCGGTCGAAAAAGTCACCGCCGAACCGAAGTCGTTGTTTATTCATCGCTGGAACAAGGTGGACGTGAGCCCACATCCGAAACTGGCGCAGGCCGATACGAAAATCTGTGTCGTTGGCCTGGACACCCTGGATTACTTCCAGCGAGATCTGGAGACCTGCGGCCTCGATGCCGGCTCTTCAGAATGGCAGCAAGTCCTGCCGAACGGCTTTGCCCAGTCTTTCGCTGATCTGGCCAAGTCCGTCTCACGCCAACTGGCGAAGAAGGTCAAAGCCTGGCTGGCGGACAGCACTCAGCCTTTGCACCTGCAAATCATCATGCCGTTCGATCGCCAGTATCAACTCTATGCAGCATTGACCGGGGCGTTGGAACAGCACGTGCTGGGTGCTGCCAATGTCAAACTGACGATTATTTACTGTGAAGCCTTGTGCTCGTTTGCCAACATTTCGACGCTGATCAACCGTGCAGCAGACACACAGACTCACATCGCTGAATACCTGTGTGCCCACGACAGTATCTATGCCGGCAGCGTGCAGAAAGTCAGCCAGCCGGAATCAGGCTCGTTACTCAATGACAACGGTGTCTATGTCCTGGCAAACGGCTTGAATGAGGTGGGCCAAAGTGTGATTCGTGCGATTGATGATGAAACCAGCGGATGCCATATCGCAATCCTGGGTGACGCGCTTTCAGCGCCAGACATCGATGAGCAAATCGGGTTACTTCAGAACAGCCTGGACAATACCAAAGTCGGCTACTACGCGGCTGAACTTGATGATAGAAAGTCCGTGTTCAATGCACTGTTGCTGATAAAAGACCAACTGGGCGATGTCCAGGGTGTGCATTACATTGTTCCGGCCGATGACAAGGTTCAGCAGCATAAGGAACCGTTGAAAGACAAGGCGCTTATTCGTCATCTCGCGGCACTGATTAACCTAGATGAGGCGACCTATTCATTTGACTCCCAGCTGCAATCGTTCTCCATCGTCATGACCGTCGAGGAACACGACAGTAAACAGCTCAACACCCTGGCAAAAACCTTTGCTCGTTATCGCGCGGCGTTGCAGGGTAGTGGTTACCGCGAAGGCAAGACCGTAGCGCTGGAAGTGGAGGGCAACGCGGCCAATGACATTGCCACTGCATTTATTCACGCCCTGGACAAAAACCATTCGGATGAGCAATTCGCGTTCATCTGGAAGGCCGCAACTCTCGCTGACAACACGCCAGTCATTCAACCGCAGGTAACCGTGGAACCTCCCGTTGCATCGCCTGCGCCACTGGCAGCGGTCGCGCAAAAACAGCCAGCCTATTCGTTTGATGGCGCCAGTGACGAGTTGCAGGCAACGGTTTCCTGGTTGGTTTCAATCTCCTCGGAGTTGCTGGACAAGGAGTCAGCTTCGTTTAGTCCTGTAGCAACGTTTACTGAGAACGGCTACGAGTCGATCAGCATTGTTGGGTTGTGTGAGTTGATCAACAGCCGTCTGGGGCTGGCGATCTCTGTGGTGGTGTTTTTCGAGCACGACACCATTCAGTCGTTGGCACAGTACCTGGTGGCTGAGCACGGCGACCAGATTGAAGAAGTGTTAGAAACCGACGTGGAGGGCTGATGCAATGAATGTCAGGACCGATGCGCTCGCCAGAGACACCGCCTCGCCGCTGAACCAGGGGATGGTCTATCCCCTGCACAGGGTATTTATGTTCGGCGGGCAGGGGTGTCATTACTATCAGATGGCGAGCCATCTATTCCTGACGCATTCAACGTTTCGTGAAGCCATGCTGCGGCTGGATCTGATAGGCCAACGCATACTGGGTAAATCGGTAATCGCGGAGATTTATCGTAAAGACAAGTCTCGCAGCGATGACTTCTCCTCTATCACGTTCACTCATCCGAGCATCGTGATGGTGCAACTGGCACTGGTCTCAACCCTCGCTGCTGAAGGGATCACCGCTGACTCGGTGATCGGCACGAGTTTGGGGGAGTTCATTGCCGCTTGTGTTGCCGGTGCCATTTCGGATACGGATTTATTGGCTGCAATCTGTGATCAAGCCTTATTGATCGAGCAGTTTGCAGGACAAGGCAAGTTGCCGAAAGGCGGCATGCTGTCGGCATTGATTACCCCGGATGAAAGGGACGCACTGCTCGCCGAGTTTCCTGAAGTTGCTGTTGCGGGTGTGCATCACTCACGACACGTCACCTTTTCGGGAGATACGTGGGTGATTGATGCGTTGGAAAAGAGCTGCCAGCAACGAGCTTTTTTATATCAGCGGATCGCTGTGGACTACGCCTTTCATTCGCCTGCCATACGCCCGTTAAAAGCGGCTTCTTTAGCGTCGATAAAAAAGTACACAACCGGGGCATTCACGCTGCCTTTTTACTCCTGTGCAACGGTTGCGCGGTGTCGTGTGATTGACGCCGAGCACTTTTGGGGGATCGTTGAGTCCCCCATCAACTTTGCAGACACCATCGACTTGATAGAGGCAAGCGCCACAGGCGCGACGCCTGTGTATGTTGATCTTAGTCCTTCCGGATCGTTGCATGGATTTGTCAAACAGCATCTGGGTGCGTTCAGGGCAAAGCAGGTCCCTGTGAGCCTGACGCTGATGTCCTTGATGAGTAACGACACGACTCAATACCAGGCCGGCGTGCTGACCCTAAAGCGCCTTGCAAAGGCGTATAGCGAAAGCGCTATCGCTCAACCCGGGCCTCAAGACACTACCTTGGTAAATCATTCTATGGAAAAGACTCGAACAAGCGTGGTCGGCAATAATCCAGCAAAGAACACTGCCCTTGTTTTTCCGGGGCAGGCCTCACAGCGAGTGGGCATGGGGCGTGAATTGTTCGAACGTTTCCGTCGGCAGACTGAAATCGCCAGTGATATTCTGGGATATTCCATTGAGCAGCTGTGCCTGGAAGACCCACAGAAGCAGTTGAACAAAACACAGTACACGCAACCTGCGCTGTATACCGTGTGTGCATTGCAGTACCTCGCCTATCGGGAAGATAACGAGGTGGTGATCGAGTTCCTGGCCGGGCACAGCCTGGGAGAATATGCGGCGCTGTTCGCCGCGGATGTCTTTGACTTTGAAACGGGACTGCGCATCGTCAAGCACCGCGGGGAATTGATGTCTTCCGCGAATGCCGGTTCCATGGCCGTGATCCTGAATTATAAAGCTCAGGATCTGCAGCAACTGCTCAACGATAACGGCATTACCAGCATTGATATTGCAAACATCAACTCTCCGGATCAGTTGGTGATTGCAGGGCCGCATCAGGCGCTGGAGGCGTTTGAAGGCATTATCAACTCGCTGGCGGGCACCTACATTCCTATTCCGGTGGGGGCACCTTTTCATTCGCGCTACATGCAGCCGATAGCACAAGATTTTGAGCGGTTTCTCGAGCCTTTCACGTTTCGACCGATGAATAAAACGGTGATCAGTAACGTCACCGGTTTGCCCCATCAGAATGAAATGCTGAAGAACCAACTGGTGAAGCAACTGTACAGCCCAGTGCAGTGGTTGGACAGCGTTCGTTACTTGATGGGGTTGGAGGTCGATGAGTACGTAGAGATCGGTCCTGGTGATGTGCTCACCAAGTTGACCACCAAGATCCGCAATAAATGCGCGCCATTAGTCTTGGGTGAGAAAGTCATTCGCCAGGTGCCAGGCAGCACAGAGAGCTTGGAAAGCAAGGTTGCCCGGCAGCCTGCGAAAGACGGGTTGTTTAAGGCTTTCAAAAGTCGCTGGAGCCGGGGGGATGAGTTTTGTAGTCATTTTGGCCTGGCGTACCCTCATGTCCTGACGCTCTCGGAAGATAATCTGGATTATTCTTTTATAGAGCGTGCACAGGCGTGCGGACATCTAGCTTTTCAGGCAGTTCCTTGGACCGCTGAGGCGATTGATTCCGGTAGCCTGGACAGCATTCTGTCGAGATTGGGCGCCAAAAGATCCAATGACTCCGGGTGTGTGGGGGTGGCTATTACCCACAGTGAAAACGATAAGGTTCTGTTTTCAAAAGTTCTGGCGCATCAGTTGAACGCTGTCGCCCTGACCGGCGTCTACGGTATGACGACTGAACTGGTCTACTACCGGGTTATTTCGGCCTACCAAGGGCGTTTTAGTAGTACCCCACAAAAGAACAAGTTGTTTATCCGCGTGGATGATCCTCGCTGTGTTCAGGGCTTTTACCAGAAGCTACCGCAAGGTGTTCTTGAGCGTTTGCACCTGCAAGGGCGAATTGATGCTGCTCAGTTTGAGTTTGCGAAAAACATCGCTGCCTGTGATGCCATTATTCTCAATAATGAAGAGCATGACCTGGAGGCATTGATGGGCATTAACCGGTTGAGGGTTGAACACCCTGAACTGGATATAAAGATTGGCATCGAAGGCGCGCTGTCGGCCCCGAACGACTTCACTCAAGGGACGCTCAGTCAAATAGATTTTTTTGTCAGCAGTGAGTTGAACGTGCTGATAGGCGATTCTTTTTTGCCTGGACTGATCAGGCAGACCCTTTTTTCCGCAAGCGACGCCTTTATAGTGGATCTCCCAGATCCTAAGACGATCCATTTTGGTGGGCGAGCCAAGACGTACATCACTAATGATCCAGCGATTCGCCAGCGTGCGGGTAACGCCCATGGTTGGCTGTCGGATGATCAAAGGCCAACGCTATGCAGGTTGCTACCGTCCAACTATCTGGCCATTTCCGAATGGCTCAAGGTTCAGTTCGTCAATAAACAGCCCTCGTTGGCTGAGTTAAGCTCGGCTCTTTTGAATGGCGTATAGGCTGCCAGGGCTTTGAGTAGTTGGACTGTCTCTTTTTTGTATATATTTAATTGCCAGGGAATGCCGGTATGTCCAATCTGTTTATTTCTAACGTCGTGTTTGATTTCGGCGAGTCGAAGTCAATTGATAGCTTGTCATCTTGCATTAGTCCTGATGAGCTTAAGGCCTTTCGGGCGGGCGGCTTTGAATATTATGTAAATGAAAGTCGTGACGTTTATGCTGTGTGCGGAAAGGTAGCCGCGAAGGTCCTGGATGAGAGCCATGTCGGTCGAGAGGATGTGACCGATATTGTCTATATCAGCTCAACCAAATTCATTGACAAGGTCGTTGGCCTGAGTGTCTACCTCTCGAAGTTGGCAGCGAATATCGGTATTCATAAGGCGACGTTATATGCCTTGTCTGCGGGGGAGTGCGGTAATTTCGTTCATGCCTTGCGTTTTTGTGGGCAGATTCTGCAGGAGCGCCCAGACAGTAAGGTTTTGTTGGTATTCGCAGAAAAGCTGATGACTGACGAGGAGCGGCATTATCCTGGAACGGCGATTTTAAGTGACGGGGTGGCCGTTTGTCTGGTGACCTGCGAAAAAACCAGAAACTGCTACGAGGTTATCGCGCGGTCGGAGGCCACCGACCACCGAGTCACTAAGGCTTATGCTGAACAGAAAAATATTGATGCGTTGCGGCTCGCCTTGACCGCAATTCATACGCTGTCTAGGGATATTTTTTTGAAAGTTGATTTTGATAAAAGTGCTATAAGCCACTTCATAACCAATAACTTTATTATGCACTTGTCCAAAATGTACATTATGGAGGTCGGCGGCGACGCCTCAAAACTCAGGCTGCCAACGCTGCCTCCGAAAGCACATGTTTTTACGATTGATAGTTTGTTGAATCTGACTGGGACCCCGATGGATGATGGTGATTTGGCCTTTTGCCTGAGTTTTGGCATGTTTTTTTGGGGGGCATGCATCGTTAAGTACCATGCCTGAAAAAGCTTTACGACCGCGTGTTTATGCCTTGGGGACGTACGCGCGCGGACGGGGTCGAGTTGCGGGGCGCGCGGTGAGTGACCAGGTATTCAATGATTTTTTGTCGAGTGAAATGTTGCTATTGTGCAAGGGTGTGATATGCATGAACTACTGAAGGTAGCGATTGAGTCTGCTGTACTGTTATTTGTTCCGGGACCGACGAATACGTTATTGCTGGCGGCCGGTGTGTCCAAGGGGTTTTTGAAGTCTGCTGGTTTACCGCTGTTCGAGCTTTCCGGCTACGTGATTGCGATCACCTTCTATTCCATTCTGATCGAATATGTCTCGGGCAATACAGTTTGTCTGTTTTTCATGAAGGTGTTCTGTGCGGGCTATATATCTTACATGTCTTGCAAGACGTGGAAGCTTTCAGGTGACTTTTTAAAAGCGACCGAAACTATTTTGGGATTTAATATATTTATTACTACGCTGTTTAATCCGAAAGCATTTATTGTGTCTTCGATCATCTTTTCCGTTACGCTTATCGACGATCCGCTTTTAATTGCTCAGGAAATGCTGGTCTTTTCTGGGGTTATGTTGCTGGCGTCCCTTTTTTGGCTGAGCGTCGGAACTTTTGTCAATCTCCATTCGCAAGAAGGAGGGGGCACAAGGCAGGTAATACTTAAAGCCTCAGCATCGGTATTGATGATGTTTTCTTGCGCTATATTATATTCAGGTGTTTCCAGCCTGCTGAGCTAATACTATTGATGACCCATATGAGCTGGACAGCGGTTTGCACAACCGTCTGTAGCCGCAATCATACCCTCCATGAATCTCCCCAAACTCCGAAGGATCACACGTGAGCCAGTCCCTGATTGCTGCCCTGCAAAACCCGGCCCTGTTCCCCCATCCGGTGGATCAGTTCCACGTCATCGAGACCCATATTTCCTGGGTCCTGCTTACGGGTAACTACGCTTATAAAATGAAGAAGCCGGTGAATTTCGGCTTCCTCGATTTCACCACCCTGGAAGCCCGCAGCCACTTTTGCAATGAAGAGCTGCGCCTCAACCAGCGCCTGACCGATAATTTGTATCTTGAAGTGTTGCCAATCACCGGCAGCGCAGAAGCACCGCAATTGGGCGGCGACGGCCCGGTAGTCGACTGCGTGCTGAAAATGCGCCAGTTCCCACAAAGCCAGCTGCTCAGCACCTTGCAAGCCAACGGCGAACTGACCAGCGCGCACATCGATGAACTGGCCAGGCAGATCGCGCACTTTCACCTGAATGCCCCGAAAGTGCCGGCCACACACTCCGCCGGCACGCCACACGACGTCATGGTGCCGGTGCTGCAGAACTTCGAGCAGATCCGCCCTTTCCTCAGCGACAAGGCTGACCTGGCACAACTGGAAGCCTTGCAGGCGTGGGCCGAAAGCAGCTTCGAGCGCCTCAAGCCACTGTTTGAACAACGCAAGCTCAATGGTTTCATCCGCGAATGCCACGGTGATATTCACCTGGGCAACGCCACTATGATTGATGGCCATGTGGTGATCTTTGACTGCATCGAGTTCAACGAGCCATTCCGCTTCACCGATGTGTATGCCGACACCGGTTTCCTGGCGATGGACCTGGAAGACCGTGGCCTCAAAAGCCTGGCGCGGCGCTTTATCAGCCAGTACCTGGAACTTACCGGCGACTACCAAGGCCTGGAGCTGCTGAACTTCTATAAAGCCTACCGCGCCCTGGTACGCGCCAAGGTTGCACTGTTCAGCATGCCTTCCGAGGCAGACGCGGTGCAGCGCGCAACCACCCTGCGCCAATACCGCAACTACGCCAACCTGGCAGAAAGCTACAGCACTACCCCCTCGCTTTTCCTGGCCATCACTCACGGCGTGTCAGCCGTCGGCAAAAGCCACGTGGCCATGCGCCTGGTAGAAGCACTGGGGGCAATTCGCCTACGTTCGGATGTAGAGCGCAAGCGCCTGTTCGGCGAGCAGCATGTCGAGAACAAGCCGCAGGCAGGGATCTACACTGCAGATGCCAGCGCCGCCACCTACGCGCGCTTGAACGAGATCGCCGACACCGTAATGCGCGCTGGTTTCCCGGTGGTACTGGATGCGACCTTCCTCAAGCGTGAACAACGCGACGCTGCGGCGAAAATCGCTGAGGCCACCGGCGCACCGTTCCTGATCCTCGACTGCAATGCGCCACAGGCCGTGATCGCCGCTTGGCTGGCACAACGTCAGACACACAAGAACGATCTGTCCGACGCCACCCTGACCGTCATCGAAGGGCAGCAGGCCAATCGTGACCCGCTCAGCGCCGAAGAGTTGCTGCTCAGCAAACGCGTGGAGACCAATGAAAGCGGGACGCTTGACGCGTTGGTTGCGCAAATTCGTCAGCGACTGTCCCGTTCGTAAGTAAAATTTATTGACATCACGCCCTCGTCAGATAAGGGGCAAGAAATACTGGCATTTTTCTTGACCCTTTTTGCGCCTTTTTCATGCTGACGTTGCCGACAGTGGCATCGTAACTCCATCGAGCCTTCCTCGGTCATCCGCAGTGCCGACAGCATAGAACGGCACCATCTATCTTTTTGCGTAGGCTGAATCAAATACATCGAGAGTGAATTTAAGTCATTTGCTGCCTGAATATGCCAGCTATAGCCTTAATCGAACAACATTACCCCCCCACCTGTTCAGCCTGCTGCAGAGTCACGTCCCACGGCTGGAAAATACTGTGCGCTGGCGCTGGCATAGCGGTGACGTAGCGATCTGGGATAACCGCGCCACCCAGCATTACGCGCTGGATGATTAATGAACCCAAGAGCGCATCGTACGCCGGGTGACCTTCAAGGGCGAAGTACCGGTGGGCGTGCAAGGACAGCGGAGTCAGGTCACGAAAGGTCCTTAAAGCGGAATCTGGACGTTGCAAGCCAAATTGCAAGTGTCGATCGAAAAAACCAGCTATAGCAGACCAACAACTATTGATGGTGTAAAACGTGAAGGATAATCATGCAAAAAATATTAGTTGGCCCATAGTACGGTACAGGAAAGCTATGATGCTCACTTCACAGAAAAACGTTATTAATACGGGTATTCCAAGTCGAACTGCTTTTCAGGTTGCCGAACTCCGGGCCGCTCATCAGCTGCTGGATGAACCCATCATATTCAACGACCCGTTGGCCTTGCCGATTCTTGGCGAGCAGGCGGCAACCGACCTGCGACAGTATCCATTCCAATCCAACGATCTCCATGCGCGAGGCATACGTGCTGTCGTGGTTACTCGTAGTCGATTAGCTGAAGATGAACTCAAAAAATTTGTACACTCCGGAGTGAAACAATATGTCGTTTTAGGTGCCGGCCTTGATACATTCGCTCTCAGGAATACTTATCTTGAAGAGGGCCTTCATGTATTTGAAGTGGACCATCCATCTACCCAAGAATGGAAGAGAAGTCTACTTAAAGAAGCGTCCATAAACGTACCTGACTCATTGACGTTCGTGGCGGTTGATTTTGAAAGTAACACCTTAGCCGAAGAACTGCAGAAAGCCGGTTTCCGCGCAGATCAACCTGCATTTTTTTCTTGGTTAGGCGTGACGATATACATATCCCAGGAAGCGATACATGACACACTAACGTTTGTCGCGTCGCTGCCAAAAGGAAGCGGCGTAATTTTCGATTACGGCGTCACCCCTACGTTGCTCGATCCCATTGAAAATGCCATAGGCGATCATCTTGTGAGTTTGATCGGGCAACTGGGTGAGCCATGGAAAACATGGCTTGACCCCGCTGTCATTGAACATGAGCTTCAGAGTATAGGATTTCAGTCCGTGAGAGACTATGGCTCTGTTGAACTGAATGAGCTCTATCTGGCTAGAAGAAAGGATGGTTTGCGAATGCTCGGAACATTTCGATTGATATGTGCGAAGATTTGAGTATGGGTTTGCACGGATCTAATAGGTGCGGTTTCGTGTATACAGTTGTTGCTTCAACCCTCTAACGCTACGTGACGGTCCCAAGCAAACGGCCCGCCTTGTTAGGGCCGTTTCGCTTTGTTATGGGCAGATCTTGCCGAGGGTGTCAATCCTCTCAAAATGTCAATCCTCCATAGCGAGATTGACAGTCAACGGTGTTGCTGACGAAAACGCCAGAAGCCCACTAATTTAGAAGCTACAACGCTGTCAATGTCGCAGGTGCTAGGTGATAGAAAGCATTACTGGCCGGATGATCCGTTGGTGGCGGAGGCGACGGCGCGGGTGAAGCCGAGGGGGACGTGAGGTCCGGGAGCAATGGCTCGTAATCCAGTAGACCGAGAGGCTAAGCCGTCAAGCTCTGCCAACCGATCACGTTGAACTGCGTCAGGCTAATTAGGGGCTCGGTTTTTCCAGCGGACTTTATAAAGCAAAAGCGCAAAAATGACGGCAAGAGGCTATCTATCCGGTTAAGCTGTCCGCCACTCAACCAATGGACAGGAATCCATAATGAAAACTAACTTCGCTTTGTTGTTGCTGGCAGTCATCTCTATCTCGGGCTGCGTTCAAACCGCTTACAGCAAAAGCATCGCAGTGACCAAGGATGCATCGGGCCGTGTTGTGCAGACCGTTGAAACAGAGACGGTCACGCAGCCAGGTCAAGGTTATGAAATGCGTCTTGAGAAAATTCAGGGCGTGCAACGTTGAGTTGATCTCTAGAGGGAGAACCTCTTTATTCTGGTCACTTAGCTTGCAAGCGAGACAGTGACCCAGAGAACGCCAGGGCGCAAAGCCCTGGCAGGCAGCAGATGTCACTTTTTCTTTTTAGCCGGCTTTTCAGCCTTTTCAACCTTGTCTGATTTCTTGGCCTTTTCTGGCTTGCTATCAGCTTTTTTGGCTGCTTTCTTTGGCTCGGCGTCTTTTTTCTTGTCTTTCTTTTCGGAAGACTTGGAAAGCGTCGAGGCCGCTTCGGATTTCTTGGCAGGTGATGCCTTCTTGTCTTTCAGATCCTTGCTGGCTTTCGAGGCTTCGCCTTTACTTTTCTTGTCTTCTTTAGCCATGTTGATCACCCTTTGGTGTATGCCGGTATTGGCACGTCGCCCATGGAAGTATCCATGGGCTAATCATTAGGCGAGCGCGCTCAGAAACGGTTCAAACTGTTTTGATACTGTCGGCTGTGAGGACGCCATTCGAAAGTTTGGTGGCCAGCCAGAATATTGAAACCTGCATGCCGCTTTCTACCTCAAGGCAAAACCGGCAACAAAAATCTTCCAATCACCGGCAAATGATCAGATATCAGCAACGTATCATCCCGCCGCACGCGTGCACTGACCCGCTTCAGGCTCGGGCTGTAGAACAGATAATCCACCGTCCGGTCCGGCCCGTTGATGCGGCTGTCGTTGGGGAAGTGCGTCAGCCATTTGCTGCGGTCGATGCCGCTGGATTCGGCGTTGTCGGGGATCATCGGGTATTTGTCCCATAGCTCGTGCAGTTCGCTGTCGGCGGCGTAGCCAAGGCGCTGCTGCTCGGGGAGGCGCTGGTATTGGCCCAGCGGCAGCAGGTTGAAGTCGCCGCCGATCAGCCAGGGCGTGCCGCCGCTTTCCAGCTTGTCCAGCTGTGTTTCTGTGGCAGCGACCTGTTTTTGTGCGGTGTCGCCGGCGTGTCTGGCGGTGGTCAGGCTGGTATTGATGACGGCCAGTTTGCCGCCGTCACGCAAGGGTAGGTAGCTGACCAGCAAGGCATCCTTTGGCTGAAACTGACGGCTGATGATGTTGGCGTCGGGCACCGGCAGTTGTATACGTTCGGCGCTGTCGATGTGGAAGCGGCTGAGGGTCGCGAGTTTTCTGCCGACGCTGCCCCAGATATGCGGGTTGGGTACGAACTCTGACTTCCAGTAGAAGGCCTGCGTGCTGCATGGGTAGAGGTCCGCGACACGTTCCTTGATCAGCGCCAGCTGATCCTGATAGTCGGAGTTCTTGGCGCCATCGTCGACGCCTTGCAGCAGCACGATGTCGGGTTGTTCGTCACGGATGACCCGCGCCACTTCATCCAGATTGTAGGCAAGGTCTTCATGGGTCGGGCGTTCGTCCGGGCCGCTACCGTCGGCCATGTCGTACCAGAACACGTAGCGTTTGCCCGCCAGGTACTGGATGTTCCAGGTCATGACTTTCAGCGCTTGCCCCGGCACCAGTTTCGGTGCCTCGACCGCAGGGTTGCAACTGGCCGTGAGTAATTCACGGGCTGGAGGGCGCCAGGTCAGTTGGAAAACCAGTAACAGCAATACGGCGACCAGCAGCAAGCCGTACAGGGTCAGACGTAGCAGTAAACGGGGCATCGGCTCGACTTGGAGCGCCTGGCGCTCAGTGAGGGATTCGGCAGTGAGCATACCGAATCGACGCGCCTGACGTCAGCCTTTGCTTCAGGCGCGGTGCGCGGGTTCGCTGATCAGCATGAACAGGCGAAACGTCACGATGGTGGTGAACAGCTGCAGGAAGCTGCCGATGCTGTCGGTGATCACGGAAACCGCTGCGCTTTGCGGTTCCGGAAACAGGTACAGGCTGGCGCCCTCGAGCAGCCACAGGGGAATATAGACGCTCAGGACACACACCAGAATGCGCGTGAAGTGTCCGGTGGTCATCTGCATGCTTTCGCGCATGGCCATGAACGGCGTGCGCTTGCGCAGAACCAGCAGGTACTCGCTGAACGCCAGTTTGATCATCACCCAGATGCCGGGTACGACGAACAGTGAAAGGCCGAACATGATTAGCAGGGTGCTCATGGCCGAGAGCACGGCGAAGGTCGGCCACAGGCGCACTGCCATGGCCAGTACATCGCGGGTGTGTACGTCCTCGCCACGGCTGCGTGCGTCGAGAAACAGGATCAGCGCGGCCGTATAGACAGGGTAGAAAAACAGCCCGATCACCAATGCGTAGGCAGGTGACGTGTCGGCGGACATGGCGTTGCCCAGCGCTTGTTTGGCCAGCACTTCAAGGATCACGACAGGCAGGCACAGCAGCGCGATACTGCCGAGATTGCGCCGAAAGAAATAAAGCGAATCCTGGATGATGTTCAACGGGTTCATGGAGATAGATCGCAGGCTAAAAGCAGGCGCACACTTTAGCCCATGGCCCCTGTCGAACCAAGCACAGTGGTTTTCGGCGCACGCCTTGTTATCTTTTTCTTCATGTCATTGAAGCGCGTCGATGAGGCCCCATTTTCTACACATGGTCCTGCCATTGCGGCAGGGAAGAATTCCAGTGGCAACTCAGTGAGGTGGTCATGAACAGCGAAGAGCAAACCCTGATTGACGGTCTTTTCTCGAAACTGAAAGACGCTGAAACGGCATCCGCCCCGCGAGATGCTGCGGCCGAGGCGCGTATCAAGGAGCATCTGACCCGTCAGCCCGCTGCGCCGTATTACATGACGCAGGCGATTCTGGTGCAGGAAGCGGCGGTCAATCAGCTCAATCAGCAGGTAAAACAGCGCGACGAGCAGATTCAGCAGTTGCAGGCCGAGCTCCAGCAGGCCAAGGGGCAAGCCTCATCCGCGCCAGCGAGTGGCGGGTTTTTGTCGAGTATCTTTGGCAGCAGCGCCCCGCGCGCATCGCAGCCGCAACCGAGCCAGCCTTCCAGTGGCGGCTGGCGTGATGGTGGTGGTTTCAATCCTGCACCTGCGCCCGCAGCGCCGCAGGGTGGTTATGCCGCGCCGGCTCCGGCTGCCGGCAGTGGCTTTCTTGGCGGTGCGCTGAAGACTGCGGCCGGTGTAGCGGGCGGTGTGTTGCTGGCAGAAGGTATCAGCAGCATGTTCGGCCACCACAGCCAGCCGCAGGAGATCGTCGAAGTCATTCACGACGCGCCACAGGCTCAGGACACCGGCTTGTCCAATGACCAGGGCGGTTGGGGACAGCCGGATCAGCAGTACACGGCTGACGACAATTTCGACGATGTTGGCGACAGTTTCTCGGACGATGATTCGTTCGTTTGAGGATGTGACAGTCGTTCTTCATGCTCCCACGCTGGAGCGTGAGGAGCGATAGGTGCCCGCAAGGTCGCTGATCGTGCCTGGACTCTGCGCTCATCGTTATACGCAAGTCTGCTCTTGATTCTGGCCGCAAGCCGTGGGAGCGAGCCGGGCTACGCTTCGCTTGCTCGCGAAGGGGGCTTTATAACCGTCGAAAATACATCGTCTGAAACACCGTCTCGCGAACAAGTTCGCTCCTACGCCCTGCGGGCAGAAGCTCGAAAGTCACGTTTTCCGGGCTCTTAAAGATTTGTGTATGACAATGCGCGCTGGAGCGCGGGAACGATAATCGCTGTGTCGACCTCAATTCCTTCCTCAAACTGGCATACTGGGCGCCGATTCACGTTCCGGATCGCTGTAACCCGTGGGCATGTTGCCCGCCATGAGGAATTGCGGTGAAGAAGATCGCGGTGTTCGCCGACGTGCAGAACCTGTATTACACCGTGCGCCAGGCGCATGGCTGTCATTTCAATTACGCCGCCTTGTGGGCGGATATCAGCAAGCGCGGCGAGATCGTTCACGCGTTTGCGTACGCCATCGATCGTGGCGACAGCAAGCAACAGCAGTTCCAGCAGATCCTGCGCAATCTGGGGTTCACGGTCAGGCTCAAGCCCTACATCCAGCGTAGCGACGGTTCGGCCAAAGGGGACTGGGATGTCGGCATCACCATCGATATCATGGATTTCGCGCCGCAAGTGGACGAAATCGTGCTGGCGTCGGGTGATGGCGATTTTGACATGTTGCTCGAACGCGTGATCAGCAAGCATGGGGTCGAGGCGGTCGCCTACGGCGTGCCGGGGCTGACCGCGAACTCGTTGATCCGCGCCGCCAGCCGTTACGTGCCGATCGAAGGCGCGTTGTTGTTGAAATGAATTTACAGGGCCAGGCCAGTGTTGGAACGTATTGCAGTCATCGACTTTGAAACCACCGGTATCTCCCCAGGCCATAGCTGCCGGGCGACCGAGATTGCGGTGGTGATCATGGAGCAGGGGCGTATCGTCGAGCGCTTTCAGAGCCTGATGAATGCGGGCGTGCGTATTCCTGCGTTCATCGAAGGGTTGACCGGCATCAGCAACAACATGATTCGTACCGCCCCCAGCGCCGAACGGGTGATGGGCGATGTGGCGGATTTTGTCGGTTCGACACCGCTGGTGGCGCACAACGCCTCGTTCGACCAGAAGTTCTGGGATTACGAGTTGTCGCGTATCGAGCGCACGCGCGAACAGAGCTTTGCCTGTTCGCTGCTGCTGGCCCGACGGCTGATGCCCGGCGCACCGAACCACAAGCTCGGCACGTTGACCCGCTATGCGCGCCTGCCCGACACCGGCAAGGCTCACCGGGCGATGGCCGATGCGGAAATGGCGGCCAACCTGACGGCGTACCTGACCAACGAATTGCGCCAGACCCACGGCATCTCTGCCATTTCTCACAAGATGCTGTGTTCCCTGCAGAAAGTCCCCGCCGCCAAGATCAGCGAAACGCTGAAGCGCCAGCGCGGCGTCTGAACTGTCAGTGCTCCTGTTTGCCGTTGCTGATCAAGTAATCGGCCGGCA
The DNA here is from genome assembly GCF_000507185.2 of Pseudomonas syringae KCTC 12500. Taxonomy (NCBI): domain Bacteria; kingdom Pseudomonadati; phylum Pseudomonadota; class Gammaproteobacteria; order Pseudomonadales; family Pseudomonadaceae; genus Pseudomonas; species Pseudomonas syringae. The sequence goes on along the minus strand of NZ_AYTM02000002.1, from coordinate 1,431,393 downwards.
GGCTGCGCTCCACTGCCGTCGACAGCACGATTGACGTCTTGCTGAAGCCAAATTTGGCGATGCGGTTGATCAGGTCTTCCAGGTGCGGCATCGAATCGACCGCCGCGCGCATGATCACACACGGGTCGCCCGTCACCCGATAACACTGGATCAGTTCGGGGACTTTCCACAGGTCCTTATAGGCCTGCTGATTGCCATGGCTGCCCATGCGCAGTTCGATGATGCATTGAATCGGCAGGCCGACTTTCGACATATCGACCTTGGCCTCGTAACCGGTAATCACGCCACTGGCTTCCAGCTTGGCGACCCGCTCGGCCACCGCGGGCGCGGACAGGTTGACCAGTTTCGCCAGCTGCGCAAAAGACGCCCGGCCATTTTTCAGCAGCTCATCGAGCAGAATCCGATCGTATTTATCCAGGGTCATGGCGTGCCTCGTACCGAGCAATGGGCGTTTTTAAAAGAAAAGGAAAGCAGGCCTGACAAGCATTGAATCGTAAGTTTCAGCGCGTTTTAAACAGGTTTGTCTGCTTAATATCCGACTTCGGCCTTCATACAATAGGTCAACCATAACAATGATCCCAGAGCCTAGCCATGCCTCAATCCGTTCGCGTTTCGCCCTTGCTCATCGGCGCCTTTCTGGCCTTATACCTGATCTGGGGCTCTACCTATCTGGTGATCCGCATCGGCGTGGAATCATGGCCGCCGTTGATGATGGCCGGTGTGCGCTTTCTGATTGCTGGTTGCCTGATGTACGGCTTTTTAAGGTTTCGCGGCGTGCCGGCGCCGACCTGGGCTGAGTGGAAAGCCGCGTTCGTGATTGGCTTCCTGCTGCTGGCCTGCGGTAACGGCGGTGTGACCCTGGCCGAACACGCAGGCGTTGCGTCAGGTGTGGCAGCGCTGGCGGTGGCGACCATGCCGCTGTTTACCCTGCTGTTCGGGCTGTTCTGGGGCAATCGCACCACTAACCTTGAATGGGCAGGCATCGTGCTGGGCCTGATCGGCATCGGCCTGTTGAACCTCGGCTCCAATTTGCAGGCCAGCCCTTATGGCGCCGCCGTGGTGATCTTTGCCGCCGCCGCCTGGGCGTTTGGTTCGGTGCTGAGCAAGCACCTGTCGTTGCCGAAGGGGCCGATGGCCAGTGCGGCGGAAATGATCACGGCGGGAGCGACGCTGCTGATCGGCAGTGCCTTGAGTGGCGAGCGTCTAACGCATATGCCGACGGCGGCGGGCTGGGGCGCGCTGCTGTATCTGGTGGTGTTCGGCTCTATCGTCGCGTTCAGCGCTTATATGTACCTGCTCAAGAACGTGCGCCCGGCAGCGGCGACCAGCTACGCCTACGTCAATCCGGCTGTGGCAGTGATGCTTGGCGTGGTGTTCGCTGGCGAAACGATTGGTGTCGAAGAGTGCATGGCCATGGTGGTGATCATCAGTGCCGTGGTGCTGATTGGCCTGCCGCAATGGCGCCGGTCGCCGTCGCAAGAGGCCGTATCGACACGCACAAGCTAACCGAGGCGCGCCGGACAGGTTAAACTGCGCGCCTTGCGTTGAATCTTTCCTACGGTATTTCCATGACATTCGCCTCTCTCGGCCTGATCGAACCCTTGCTGCGCGCCCTCGAAGCGCTCGGTTACCAGACTCCGACGCCTGTACAGACTCAGGCAATTCCTCCGGTACTGGCGGGCCGCGATCTGATGGCTGCTGCGCAGACCGGCACCGGCAAGACCGCAGGTTTTGCCCTGCCGCTGCTGCAACGGCTGACCATGGAAGGCCCGAAAGTCGCGCCCAATTCGATTCGCGCGCTGGTGCTGGCGCCGACCCGCGAGCTGGCCGATCAGGTTCATGAAAGCATTCGTCAGTACGCCGAGCATCTGCCGCTGACCACCTACGCGGCTTACGGCGGCGTGAGCATCAACCCGCAGATGATGAAGTTGCGCAGGGGCGTGGACGTGCTGGTCGCGACCCCAGGCCGCTTGCTCGATCTGCACCGCCAGAACGCGGTCAAGTTCTCCCAGTTGCAGACGCTGATCCTCGATGAAGCTGACCGGATGCTCGACCTGGGCTTTGCCGAGGAATTGCGCGGTATCTATGCGGTGTTGCCCAAGCAGCGCCAGACCCTGCTGTTCTCCGCGACGTTCTCCGACGAGATTCGTCTGCTGGCCGCGCAGATGCTCAATGACCCGCTGACCATCGAAGTCAGCCCGCGGAATGTCGCGGCGTCGTCGGTCAAGCAATGGGTCGTGACTGTCGACAAGAAGCGCAAGGCGGATCTGTTCATCCATCTGATGAAGAAGCATCGCTGGGGGCAGGTGCTGGTGTTCGCCAAAACCCGGGTTGGCGTCGATCAACTGGTGGATCGCTTGCAGGGTTTGGGCATGAACGCCGACGGCATTCACGGCGACAAGCCGCAGGCCACCCGCCAGCGCGCGCTGGACCGCTTCAAGAGCAACGAAGTGAAGATTCTGGTGGCCACCGACGTGGCGGCGCGCGGTCTGGACATCGATGACCTGCCGACCGTGGTCAACCTGGACCTGCCGATCGTGGCCGAGGATTACATCCACCGTATTGGCCGCACCGGCCGTGCAGGGCTGACGGGGGAGGCGATTTCGCTGGTGTGTGCCGATGAGGTTGAGTTGCTGTCAGCCATCGAAGTGCTGACCCGCCAGACCCTGGAGCGCAAGGAAGAGCAGGATTTCGAGCCGGAGCATCGCGTGCCGAGTACGGATGCCAGCGGCCAGATCCTGAAAAAGCCCAAGAAACCGAAAAAACCCAAGGTGTCGGGCAGCAAGCGCAACCTGGGCAAATGGGTCGACAGCGGCGAGTCCGAGCCTGCGCCGGTGGTCAAACCGGTGCGTAAAGTACCGGTCTTCAACACCGGTCCGCGCAAGAAGAAGCCTTGAAGCGCAGTGCGCATTCAACGCGGACGGAGCGCTCATTGCTACATACAAGTTCGTTTTTGATTCTGGCCGGAGGCCGTAGGAGCGAACTTGTTCGCGAAGGGGCCTGCATAATCGCCGAAAATGCATCGATTGAAACACCCTCTTCGCGAACAGGCGAAGCGTCGCCCGGTTCGCTCCTACGCCCTGCGGGCAGAATCAAGAGCGGACTTGTGCACCACGATCAGCGCGGAGCGTAGGGGCGATCATGATCAGCGCGATTGCAGCCACTCGACCATCCCCAACCCCGCAGCGCGGCCGCTGGCGAAGCAGGCGGTCAGCAGGTAGCCGCCGGTCGGTGCTTCCCAGTCGATCATTTCACCGGCGCAGAATACGCCGGGCAGTTGCCTGAGCATCAGACGCTCGTCCATGGCCTCGAAGGTAACGCCGCCTGCGGTGCTGATGGCCTCATCAATGGGGCGCGGTTTGATCAGGGGCAGTGGCAGCGCCTTGATGGCCTCGCTCAACAGCTGCGGATCGGCAAACGCTTCACGAGGCGCAAGCTCGCGCAGCAGCGCTGCCTTGGCGCCGTCCAGCCCCAACTGGCTGTGCAGATGCTTGGACATCGAGCGCGAGCCGCGGGGTTTGCTCAGGGCTTTTTGAATGTCTGTCAGCGCTTTGCCGGGCAGCAGATCGATATCCACAACTGCTGAGCCGTGAAGGTTGATCTGTTCACGAATCTGCGCCGACAGCGCATACACCAGGCTGCCTTCCACGCCCGTCGCGGTCAGCACACATTCCCCCAGACGCAGGGCATGGCCATGCAGGCCCATCGCGACATTTTTCAGTGGCGCACCGGCAAACTTGTCGCGCAGCAGGTCGCTCCAGGCGCTTACCTCGAAACCACAGTTGGCGGCCTGCAAAGGCGCAACCTCGACCTGCCTTGCCTGTAGCCATGGCAGCCAGGCCCCGTCAGACCCCAGCCGCGCCCAACTGGCGCCGCCCAGCGCCAGCAACGTGGCTGCCGGCTTGATCGCCAGTTCACCGTCAGCATGAGTAATGCGCAGGCTGCCATCAGCGTTCCAGCCCGACCAGCGATGCCGCGTATGAATCGTGACACCGGCATCGCGCAGCCGCTTGAGCCAGGCGCGTAGCAGGGGGGCGGCTTTCATGTCTGTGGGAAACACGCGCCCCGAGCTGCCGACAAAGGTCTCGATGCCTAGTGCATGAATCCACTGGCACAGCGCATCAGCGTCAAAGCCGCGCAACAGCGGTGCGATCATCGGCGAACGTTCGGCATAGCGCGCCAGAAAAGCCGGGTAGGGCTCTGAGTGGGTGATATTCATACCGCCCACCCCGGCGAGCAGAAACTTGCGCCCGACCGACGGCATGGCGTCGTACAGATCGACCCTCAGTCCGGCCTGGCTCAACACTTCTGCTGCCATCAACCCCGCAGGGCCGCCTCCGATGATGGCGACGGTTCGGGAAGCGGAGGAGGCGAGGTCGGTCATGGTCAGCGAAGATCGATGGCAGAGGGGTGGGGCATTCTACCCGAGCGTTCTTTCAAGGTGTGGCGCACGTCATGCGCTGCGACTGAGGCGAAGTACCGCGCAGGGTCACAGGCCCATGTCGTTCCAGACCCGTTGCGCACTGTGATGGAGGATCCCGTGGCGCCTTGCGAGTGCCTGGCGGTCCTTGCTGTAGCCACCGCCGATCACGCCCATGACCGGAATGTCGCGACTCAGGCAGTGACGCAGCACCGCTTCGTCGCGATTGGCCAGCCCCTGGTCGGTGAGCTGCAGATAGCCCAGCGCATCATCCTTGTGGACATCCACGCCTGCGTCGTACAGCACCAGGTCCGGCTTGTAGAACGGCAGCAGGTAGTTCAGCAGGTCGTCGACCACGTTCAGGTAGTCGGCGTCGCCCATGCCCATTGGCAGCGGGATGTCCCAGTCGCTCTGCGCCTTGCGTGCCGGGAAGTTCTTTTCGCAGTGCAGCGACACGGTAATGGCATCCTCGGTATCGGCCAGAATGCGCGCCGTGCCGTCACCCTGATGCACATCGCAGTCAAAGATCAGCACCTTGTCCACGCGGCCGCTTTGCAACAGGTACTGACTGATCACCGCCAGGTCATTGAAAATGCAGAAACCCGCCGGGTAGTCATAGTGCGCATGGTGGGTGCCGCCCGCCAGATGGCAGGCCAGGCCATGCTTGAGAGCCTGTTCGGCCGTCAGCAGCGAGCCGCCTACCGCACGGATGGTTCGGCGTGCCAGAGCCTCGCTCCACGGCAGTCCGAGACGCCGCTGGTCTTCGCGCGACAGATCACCGCTAAGGTAGCGGCTGATGTAGGAAGGGTCATGAGCCAGCGCCAGAATGTCCGCCGGGCACAACTCGGGACGCATTAATTGAACGTCACTGGTCAGGCCGCTGTCGATCAAGTAATCGCGCAACAAACGAAACTTGTCCATCGGGAAGCGATGATCCGCCGGGAATTCCGGGCTGTAGTCTTCGTGGTAGATAAGCGGTAGGGACATTTTGCGTCCGTTGAAGGGCCGAAGCCCGATAGTGCCAGTAAAGTATCCGTACGCCCAGTTGTGTGGCGCAGCGGACGGCTGCACTGAAGCCCATTCATGTCTCGTGACACGGGAGAATCGATGGAACCGATACTCAAGCTTGATAGCGCCCGACTGCGGATGCGGCAGTGGCGTGACGATGACTTGCCGGCGTTCGCCCGGATGAGTGCGGACCCTCGCGTCATGCGCTATTTTCCGAAGCCCCTGAGCCATCTTGAAAGTGCTGCCATGATCGGGCGGCTGCGTGGTCATTTTGCCGAACTGGGTTTCGGGCTCTGGGCGCTGGAGCGCAAGGACACCGGCGAGTTCATCGGTTTTACCGGGCTGCATGTGGTGGGTTTCAAGGCGCCTTTTACACCGGCCGTGGAGATCGGCTGGCGCCTGGCTTATGACCACTGGGGCCTGGGCTTTGCCAGCGAGGCGGCCTGGACCGCCTTGGGCTGTGGTTTCGAGCGCCTGGAGCTGAAGGAGATCGTGTCGTTCACGGCGGTCAATAATCAGCCGTCACAAAAGGTGATGCAGGCAATCGGTATGCAGCAGGATGAGTCCGGCAGTTTCGATCACCCGAACCTTGAGGACGGCCACCCGCTCAAGCCGCACGTGCTGTACCGGATCAGCCATGAGCAGTGGCTCAAGACGCTGAAGCCTTGATCAGGGTGCAGATTGAATTAAGCCAACCATCTTAAGTCTGTATCATTCCGTTCCAGTGGGATGGGCCCGAGGCCTGTCGGAAAATGCAGCGACTGCTGTTGCCGTACCAGTGCAAAGTCGATGTACGAGAGGAATGAGAATGAGCCAAGTGCTGGATGATCTGGTTGAGTTGCTGACGCTGGAAGCCATTGAAGAAAACCTGTTCCGCGGGCATAGCCAGGATCTGGGCTTTCGCCAATTGTTTGGTGGTCAGGTACTGGGTCAGTCGCTGTCCGCCGCCAGTCAGACGGTCGAAGAGGACCGTCATGTTCACTCGCTGCACGGCTACTTCCTGCGTCCCGGCGATGCCGGTTTGCCGGTGGTCTATCAGGTGGACCGCGTACGTGACGGCGGCAGTTTCAGCACGCGCCACGTCACTGCCATTCAGAAGGGCAAGCCGATTTTTACCTGCAGCGCTTCGTTCCAGTACGACGAAGAGGGCTTCGAGCACCAGGCGACGATGCCGCAGATTGTCGGCCCGGAAGACCTGCCGTCCGAGCTGGAGTTGCTGACCCGCCGCGCGCACCTGATTCCTGAAGCGATGCACGACAAGTTTCTGCGCCCCAAGCCGATCCAGTTCCGCCCGGTGACCTCCGAGGATCCCTACGATCCCAAGCCCGGCGAGCCCGTGAAATACGTGTGGTTCCGCGCCGATGGCAGCCTCTCGGATGTGCAGGCGCTGCATCGTTACATGCTTGCCTACGCCTCTGACTTCAACTTGCTGACCACCTCATTGCTGCCACACGGCAAAACCGTCTGGCAGCGCGACATGCAGGTTGCCAGCCTTGACCATTCGCTGTGGTTCCACAACGACCTGCGCACCGATGACTGGCTGCTCTACGCGATGGACAGCCCCTGGGCAGGCAACTCGCGCGGCTTCTCGCGCGGCAGTATCTTCAACCGCGACGGGCAACTGGTCGCATCGGTCAGTCAGGAAGGGCTGATCCGACATCGTAAGGATTGGGCATGACACTCGAAGGTATACGGCACTGGGTGTTCGACATGGACGGTACCTTGACCGTCCCTATCCACGACTTCCCGGCCATCAAACGTGAATTGGGCATCCCCCAGGACGACGACATTCTTGGGCATCTTGCTGCGTTGCCCGCTGAGGAATCGGCGGCCAAGCACGCCTGGCTGCTGGAGCATGAACGCGAGCTGGCGCTGGCTTCGCAGCCTGCCGAGGGCGCGGTCGAGCTGGTTCGTGAATTGTCAGCGCGCGGTTATCAGCTGGGCATACTCACCCGTAACGCTCAGGAGCTGGCCTATATCACCTTGAAGGCCATCGGCCTGGATGACTGCTTTGCCGTGGAGGATGTACTGGGCCGCGACGAGGCGACTCCCAAACCGGACCCGGCAGGTTTGCTGCAGCTGGCCACTCGCTGGAGTGTCGAGCCGGAGCAGATGGTCATGATCGGCGACTACATGCATGACCTGAACTGCGGCCGTGCGGCGGGCGCCAAGACCATTCTGGTCAACCTGAAGGACAACCCATGGCCAGAGCTGACTGACTGGCACGCGGTGGACTGCACGGAGCTGCGCGGGATGCTGGGGTGATCTGAGCTGTTTATCGTGCCAATGCGGAGCGCTCATCGTGATCCACAAGTCTGCTTTTGATTCTGGCCGAAGGCCGTAGGAGCGAACTTGTTCGCGAAGGGGGCTGTATAAGCGCCGAAAATGCATCGACTGAAACACCGTCTTTGCGAACGAACTAAGCGTCGCCCGGTTCGCTCCTACGCCCTTCGGGCAGAAGCCTGGAAGCCCTTTATTCCAGGCGGTCTAAACCTTGTATGTAGCGTTGAACGCGGAGCGTGGGGACGATAGTTATATCCAGATCACTCAAAACGGCTTGAACAGCACCGCCTGGCCTTGCGGTGATGTGAAGATCCCGTCGCCGTTGTGGCCTACTTTCGGCACGATCACCAAACGCTGGTTCAGCCCTTCCGGGTGACGCTTCTGCAGATAGTTGAAGTAGTTCTGCCCACGAATCAGGCGGTAGGCGCCTTGCGCTTCGGCGGCGCAGGTCTTGTCCAGCGCCGGGTGATTGCGGTCGGTGTCCAGCTCGCCCATCAGGTAAGTGATGTCGCGCTTCACGTAATTCTTCTCGATGTCAGCCGGCTTTTCCTTGCCCGAGTAGAACGGCATCTTGTTGAGGCCGTATTTCCAGTCGTTGAAGTTCGGGCAGCTTTGCGCAGTTACCGGTTCAGGCCGTTCCGCGTCGAAGTAAGCGTAAGACGACGGATTGGCGATCACGTAGCGCAGCTTCACCCCTTCACGTTGCAGCAGCGCGTCTTCCTTGCCGCCGATCATCGCGTAGCGCTGCACCACCTGCGCACCACCGGAGTGCCCGGCAATGACGATTTCCTTCAGGTTGGGGAACAGCTTGCTGTCGCTCAGGCGCTTGAGGATGTGGTCCAGCACCAGGAACGAGCTGACCGGCTTGGGATCGGTGGACGTTGCGCCTTCCATCCAGCTGTTCTGGCGCCAGCGCAGGATCGAGTCAGGCAAGTGGTGCGCAACGATATCCCTTTCATCCAGAAATTGCGGGGCGATCAGCAAGGTCTTGCCGCGCTCTCGGGACTGGTTGGCCGCCCGTTCGATGCTGCGCAGGTAGGTTTGCGCGTTGCGCAGGCGACCGTGCAGGACGATCACCACGCGTTCGATCTTCGGCTTGGGATGTACCCACTCCTGGCTCAACCCGAGGGTCGCCTCGGCACCATTGATGGCGAGGCGATCCGGGCTGATGGAATTGACCGCTTGATCCTCGGCATGCGCCCCGAGGCTCACGAAGGCAGTGCTCAACAACAGGACCAGAAGCGGTTTAATCATGTGCTCAGAGACTCTTGGCGGCGAATGTATCGCATTGATTGATTTGACCTTGGGCAAAGCCTGCCTTGAACCAGCGTACACGCTGTGCAGACGTGCCGTGAGTGAAGGAGTCTGGGGCGACTCGACCACTGCTTTGCTGTTGCAAGCGATCATCGCCGATAGCGTTGGCCGCGTTCAATGCTTCTTCAATATCACCCGGCTCGAGCCAGTTCAAACGATTTTGTGCGTTGTAGGCCCAAACACCGGCAAAGCAGTCCGCTTGCAGCTCCTGGCGGACCAGTAAACCGTTGGCACCTTCCATTTTCTGCCCGGCCTGGCGAGCCTTGTCGACCTTGGCGGAAATGCCCAGCAGGGTCTGCACATGGTGCCCGACTTCGTGGGCGATCACGTAAGCCTGAGCGAAGTCGCCAGCGGCGGAAAAGCGCTGGGCCATTTCACGGAAGAACTCCATGTCCAGATAGACCTGCTGGTCAGCCGGGCAATAGAACGGACCGGTTGCCGAAGTGGCGCGACCGCAGGCGGAGTTGACCTGGCCGCTGAACAGCACCAGCGTAGGGTCCTTGTATTCGCGACCGTTCTGAGCGAATACGGCGCGCCAGGTGTCTTCGGTATCGCCAAGGATGCTGCGCACGAATTCCGCCTGCTGGTCGTTGGCCGGCGGCGCTTCACGCGTTTGCGCGCTGGGCGGGGCGCTCTGCTCGGTCACTTGACCGGTCAGTTGCCCGAGAATCTGCATCGGGTCCTGGCCGGTCAGCAGGCCGATGGCGACGATGATCACGATGCCGCCGATACCCAGCCCTTTGCCGCCGATGCGCATGCCACCACCGCCGCCACCACTGCTGCCGCCATCGCGCGCATCGACTACGTTGTCGCTGCGTCGGCCTTTTTTCCAGAGCATGTCGGATCCCTCTTCTTTTCGTGCAATGAGTGTCGCTGCTGATACGCGAATACGCCAGTCCGGCGTTCCGGCCAGCGTCGTGTGCAGAATGCGAGGGTATAGAGGTGTAACGGGGCTGATTGGTTCGCGCAAGCTGTGCCGTGGCTGTGTTTTGCTGAAACCTGCCGCTGTCAGGCCTGTTTCACGGGCTGCGCGTTGAGCACGTCCGGCGGCGAGGCGTCGGCAAAACGGTCGACCTGGCGCAACGATTTGAAGCCCGTCATCCAGGCGCCGACCACGCCCAGCGTGCAGACACCCCCCAGAATTGCGGCAGGGATTGCGCCGACCAGCGAGGCGCTGGTGCCTGCGCGGAACTCGCCCAGCTCGTTGGAGGAGCCAATGAACAGCATGTTCACCGCATTGACCCGGCCGCGCATGTTGTCCGGCGTCGAGAACTGCACTAGCGCCGAACGGATGAATACGCTGACCATGTCGGCCGCGCCCGCGATCAGCAGGGCCAGGCACGATAGCCAGAACAGTGTCGACAGTGCAAACACCAGATTCGCTACGCCGAACAGGCCGACGGCGAGAAACATGGTCATGCCGACGTTGCGCTGCAACGGGCGCATGCTCAGGTAAATGCCGACGCCCAGTTCACCCAGGCTCATCGACGCACGCAGCATGCCCAGCCCTTGCGGCCCGAGGTGCAGCACTTCATGGGCGTAGATCGGCAGCAGCGCCACCACGCCGCCGAGCAGCACGGCGAACAGGTCCAGCGAAATGGTGCCAAGGATGATCGGCCGCGAGCGAATGAAGGCAATACCCGCGGTGAACCGGCCCCAGGCGCTGGAGCCCAGTTCCACCGGTTTACCGGCAAAGGGCGTTGCCACGGGGGCCAGAAAAAGGATGCCGGCAATGAATGCTGCGACGCAGACCGAATACGTCAGCTCTGCGCCGCCCAGCCAGTACAGATAGCCACCGATCAGTGGGCCTCCGACGGTCGAACAGCGCATGATCACGCTGTTGGTGGCGATGGCCGAGGCCAGTTGGTCGCGCGGGACGATCTGCGGCAATAGGCTTTGCAGCGCCGGACCGGTAAAGGCGCGGGCGCAGCCGTACAGCATCAGCGCGCCGTAGATCAGCCGCAGGTCTTGCAGCTTCAGCGCCGAGAACACCAGCAGAATGACGCCACAGATCGCCTGCACACCCCAACTGAGCATCAGGATGACCTTGCGGTTGTAGCGGTCGATCAGATCCCCGGCAGGCATCAACAGCAGCAACATGGGAATGAACTGAGCAAGACCCACATAGGCCAGCGCCATCGGCTCGCGGGTCATGTCATAGACCTGCCAGGCAACGACCACCGCCTGAATCTGCATGGCAAACACTGCCATCAGGCGCGAGAGGATAAAACTGACGAAACCGGGTTGGCTGGACAACTTGACCGGTACAGAAGGCGCGGAAGACTCGGAGCTCAAGAAAAAGGATCCCATCGAAGCAGCTGATTCAGGTTTTTGGTTTATACCCCAGCGTATCGATAGGAAGCTAATAAATATTCTGACAGTTTCGCGGTGATGAGCATGAACAGATGCACCCTTGCTCCTTATGCAGAGTGCTCACGCGGCGAACTTTTCTCTTGCAGGCGGCAGGCCAAGCATTCGACGCCACCAGACCACCGTAATGTGACGTGCAGGCGGTGTGAATTCGCTACGTAGCGTCGGAATTACTTCGCTGCTGAGCCATAGGCGCAATGCGCGGTTTTCCGGCACGTAGTGATGCACCAATAGCGCGTAAATGCCTGAATCGCTGATCATCAGGCATTTTTGCCATTCGCCATGACTGTGCAGCCACACATGGCGGTGTTGATCGCTGTCCAGTTTACGGGTCGAGCGCTCGTCCAGCGCCTTGCCCATCAGCCGAGCCATGTCCTGCAGGGAAAACCAGCATTGATACCCTAGGCGCACGGCACGCAGCGCACGGTGATGGCGGATGAATATCAGGGGGTCTACACAGTCGGTGCAAAGGATAAGTTTCGGGTCGGTCTTCATGGGGCACTCAGTCTTTGATGTTGAGTCACCAGCTGTCGTCGCTAAACAACAGGGTGGCGACTGTGCGCAGGTTAGCGAACCGGCCATCAAAGAAACCGGCAGACCCAAAGGCCTCCCACACACAGTCACCATAACAAGCACTCACGCATTGTAATGCGTGAGGCCGGTTGCGGTGTACTGATGCTTTTGATGGTTCGGATCGCTAAATCCGGCCGCTGATTCAGCAGCGACGGCACGCAGACTAGAGTGGGGTTGGCGTGTGGACAAGTAGTCAACCGCGGGATCAGATTAGTCCTACATGTTGTAGCTGCTTATTCCCACAAATGAGGCTCAACGATGTCCAGCCAGAGGCACAGCGCTCGAAGGACATTTGAGCAAGTTGGCGCGTTGTAAGAACTTTCCGAATTTCACTGTTTTGATGTGTGCCCCCAAAACTCTTGCGCGCCTTCTGGTAGGTTCCATTGGCAAGGGCTGTATCAAGAGTTGTCAGGGAGACACTGAATGTTGTTTTTCCACATGCTGCCTTCGTGGAGTGAGCTGCGACAAAGGCTGAACCACGACATGGGGTATCAGCCAGGCGGCCACTTTCGCAATCACCGTAACGAACCTGCACCTTCGCGATCGCTGATCATTCGTCGTTTTGATTGCGTAAGAAGGGTATTCGTCCTCGCTGAATGGGAGGCTGGTCGCATATTGGTACAGCGTTTTTCGGACCTCGACATCGCCAGCATCATCAAGGATTTGATCAATGTTGTTGCCCAGACGGCCATGATTGTAGTGGGCAGTGCCTTTACCGGAGGCTTGATAGGCGCAGGGGTTGGCTCAGCTTTCTTCGGGGTAGGTGCTTATCCCGGTGGCGCTCTCGGCACTGCGCTGGGATTACAGACCAGTACCTTCATTTTGGGAGTGCTGGGTCTGAAGTCCATCGCCGAGTACGTTGTCGATGGATTCCCGCACATCGTCGGCTATTACTTGAGCGGCATCAAAACAGCATGGCAAGGGCCTCGCGAACAAGGGCTAAACCCGTTCATGAGCGACGATCCTTACGCCCAGAACAGCGCCACTCAAGACATCGCAAAAGGGCACGTGGAAGTCGTGCTGCTGTTGTTGGGCGCGATGGTTGAATACCTGACACGTGGCCGAGGCGACGCACGCCTTCTCGCGCAGGAAATGCGAGCCAGCCCCAGAGGCGAACGACTGGGGCAGTGGATGCTGAAGCATGAGGATGCGCTGAAGAAGCGATCTGATTTGCAGAGGCCGGGGTCGAGCAAGAGTACGCTGGATGCTCAAGACGCTTTTACCCCCGTACCGTACTCTAACCGTGAAGGCGAAAAGAACCTAGAAAATGCAAAAGGCATAATCAAAGCGAGTGAAACTATTGGTCAGCCTGTAGAGGCTGTGATAAACGGACGCAAACGGCTGTTACGCGTTGATATCGAACCCAATGGTAAGCTTCAAATACAATCGGGTGGAGGAAAAGACTCCATCGTGGATTTCAGGCCCGATCTTTCCAAGCCGCTGGCCCCTCAGATCGATAAAGCCTTTAAACGCCTGCCTCAGTCCGTAAGAGATGAGTTGATCCGGAATGCGGAGAAAGGTCTGAAACGCTTGCAGGAAACGGGGAATATGTAATGACTGATAAATACGCTGTTGCTTTGGAATCGGGTGGCGTGTTGCCCGAAAGAGAAAATTTGATCCTCCAGGCATGGGGCGATGTACCGGTCTCGTATGTTCAAGATGAAGAACTTTTAAGTGCCTGCAGTTTTCTAGATTTGAAGATAAATAAATGGGAGGTCAATAAGCAATGGAGTACTCAGCAAGAAAGTGAACCTTGGATCAGGATGGAAATACTCAGAGGTCAGGCGCTTGAGGACTATTTTCAACACAATGGCAAAACCCTGCGTAATGCGGGTCAGTACAAAGCGCTGCTCATACTCGAACTGGACGAGGGGGGCGTGGAAGTTGATGTTTTCTTGTTCATGCGCCTAATCTCAGTCTTTAGTGAAAGTTTTAAGGTTTACCGTTTTTGCGATGGTGTTCAGGAAGTTGATGAAAAGGCCCTTGCTTCTATATCGGCACGAAATACTGTTATGGAGCGATTGGTTGGGTGCTGGTAACTATAGAGATTAAGAATCTCCAGGTAAATATCGAGGGTCGCTTGGGGCGCGGCTGAGCTGCCACTATATTTATTTTTCTGGTGCTAGATAGGAAGCGAGAAACGATAGGACGCGAAGCGTCCAGAACTACATGCCGACGCAGAGCGTCGGCAAGATAGTCAGTCAGAGGGGCCTCAGCGCCTAACCAGCAGCACGCCCGATTCCATGTGGTGGGTGTACGGAAACTGATCGAACAGTGCGCAGCGCTCGACCCTGTGGGTGTCGTGCAGTTGGGCGATGTTGGCGGCCAGGGTTTCCGGGTTGCAGGATATGTACAGAATGCGCTCGAAGCGCCGGGTCAGTTCGCAGGTGTCCGGGTCCATGCCGGCGCGGGGCGGGTCGACGAACACGCTGCCGAAATCGTAGCTCTTCAAGTCCACACCGTGCAGACGGCGGAACGGGCGCACTTCATTCAGGGCTTCGGTCAGTTCTTCGGCGGACAAGCGCACCAGCGTGACGTTGTCCACGCCGTTGTCATCCAGGTTGCTTAGCGCCGCATTGACCGAGGTCTTGCTGATTTCGGTCGCCAGTACCTTGCGCACGCGGGTGGCCAGCGGCAGGGTGAAGTTGCCATTGCCGCAATACAGCTCCAGCAGGTCGTCCTGCCGCTCGCCCAGCGCATCGAAGGCCCAGTTGAGCATCTTGCCGTTCACCGTGCCGTTGGGCTGGGTGAAAGCGCCTTCCGGTTGCCGGTAGCTGAAGGTGCGGCCAGCCACGTCGAGCTTCTCGGTCACGTAATCATGGCCGATGACCAGCTTCTGACCCTTGGAACGGCCAATCAGGCTGACGTCCAGTTCGGCGGCCAGTTGCTCGGCTGCGGCCTGCCATTCGGCGTCCAGCGGGCGGTGATAGCACAGGGTGATCATCGCGTCGCCTGCCAGCGTGGTCAGGAAGTCCACCTGAAACAGCTTGTGGTTCAACGTCGGGCTGGCTTCCCAGCGCTCGCGCAGCACCGGCATCAGCGCGTTTATGCGCTCGCTGGCGATCGGCAGGCCTTCGAGCAGGATCGGTGTCCTGTTATCGCCCGGCGCGAACATCGCGTAGTAGCGCTTCTGGTCTTCGCGCCACAGGCGGAACTCGGCGCGCAGCCGATAGTGTTCGCGTGGCGAGTCGAACACCTGCGGCTCGGGTGCATCGAACGGCGCCAGCAACTCGCGCAGGCGGACGGTTTTTTCTTCGAGCTGACGGTCGTAGCTCGCAGGGTCGAAGGGAACACTCATGCGTTGAACCAGCCCAGCTTGATCACGAACAGGATCGACAGAATCACCAGCGCCGAATTCAGCTCGCGCCAGCGTCCCGACAGCAGCTTGATCGCTGTCCAGGAAATGAAGCCAAAGGCAATGCCGTTGGCGATGGAGTAGGTGAATGGCATGGCCAGGGCCGTGATGACTACTGGCGCTGCGACCGTGATGTCATCCCAGTCGATTTCCGCCATGCCGGACGCCATCAACACGGCGACGAACAGCAGCGCGGGTGCCGTCGCGAAGGCGGGCACGCTGCCGGCCAGTGGAGCGAAGAACAGCGCCAGCAGAAACAGCACGGCGACCACCACGGCAGTCAGACCTGTGCGGCCACCGGCGCTGACGCCCGCCGCCGACTCGATGTAGCTGGTGGTGGTCGAGGTGCCCAGCAGTGAGCCGGCCATCGCGGCAGTACTGTCGGCGATCAGCGCACGGCCCATCTTCGGCATGTGCCCGTCCTTGCCCATCAGCCCGGCGCGTTTGGCCACGCCGATCAGGGTGCCGGAGTTGTCGAAGATGTCGACGAACAGGAAGGCGAAGATGATGCTGACCAGACCGACGTCCAGCGCACCCATGATGTCCAGTTGCATGAAGGTCGGTGCCAGCGAAGGCGGCATCGACACCACACCGCCAAACGGCGAGAAGCCCAGGGCGATGGACACCAGGGTCACCGCTAGGATGCCGATCAGCACGGCGCCGCGCACCTTGAGGTAGTCCAGGGCTACGATCAGAAAGAAGCCCAGCGTCGCCAGTACCGGGGCGGGCTGCTTGAGATCGCCCATGCCGACCATGGTCGCCGGGTTGCTGACCACGATTCCGGCGTTATGCAGGGCGATCAGCGCCAGGAACAGGCCGATACCGGCCGCAATCGCCGAACGCAGGGGCAGGGGAATGCTGTTGATGATCCATTCACGGATGCGGAAGATGGACAGGATGAAGAACATCACCGCTGAAATGAACACCGCGCCCAGCGCTACCTGCCAGCTGTGGCCCATGTGCAGGACCACGGTGTAGGTAAAGAAGGCGTTCAGGCCCATGCCCGGTGCCAGAGCAATCGGGTAGTTGGCGATCAGGCCCATCACCGTCGAGCCGATGGCCGCTGCCAGGCAGGTGGCGACGAATACCGCGCCCTTGTCCATGCCGGTTTCGCCGAGGATGCTCGGGTTGACGAACAGGATGTAAGCCATCGCCAGGAAAGTCGTGACGCCCGCAAGAATCTCGGTCCGCACGTTGGTGTTGTGTGCCTTGAGTTGAAACAGCCTTTCCAGCATGTCTGGCTCTCCGTGACGCGGCGCGCGTCGTGAATGATCGACTCCAACAGCAATGCACAGACTGCAGGGCAGCCCGTTTGATTTTTGCGGGTCGGAAAAAGCCGCGCATCATACCAGCAGCTTGGCGGGATGGCTGCCTGTGGATGACGGCCTTTCGATGACAAGTACGCTCATCAAGAAAGCCTGAACGTTGCAAACCTCGCGAAGTCCCACCCCTTAAGACGCATAAAAAGTGCGCTAAGTGACCGCCTACCGTGAGGTTTCCATGAGTGCAACGACCCCGAACCCCCAGGACTTCGCCGCCCACGCGATTTCCCTAACCCTGAACGGACAGCTCCGCCAACTGGATGTGCTGCCCTGGACCACCTTGCTTGACCTGCTGCGCGATCAGCTCGATCTGGTCGGCACCAAGAAAGGCTGCGACCACGGCCAGTGCGGTGCGTGTACCGTACTGCGCGACGGCACGCGCATCAATGCCTGCCTGACGCTGGCGATCATGTGTGACGGCGCCGAGCTGACCACCATTGAAGGCCTGGCCGATGGCGACCAGTTGCACCCCATGCAGCAGGCGTTCATCAAGAACGATGCGTTCCAGTGCGGCTACTGCACGCCCGGGCAAATCTGCTCGGCTGTCGGGCTTGCCAATGAGGGGCGCGCCAGCACGCATGCCGAGATTCAGGAACTGATGAGCGGTAACCTGTGCCGCTGCGGTGCCTACAGCAATATCCTCGCCGCCGTCGAAGAGGCGCTGCCTCAGTTCCACAATGCAGCGCCGAAGCCGGAGGTGAACGCATGAATCCGTTCACCTACAGCAAGCCGACCGACATCACTGCGGCGGTCAACCTGAGCGGACCGGCCACGCGTTTCATTGCGGGCGGCACCAATCTGCTTGACCTGATGAAAGAAAACGTCGCCACGCCCGAGCACCTGATCGACATCACTGGCCTGCCTTTAAGGGATGTCAGTGAGACCGCCTCGGGCGGTGTGATGATCGGTGCGTTGGTCAGCAACGCCGACCTGGCCTATCACCCGCTGATCGAAGCGCGTTACCCGCTGCTGAGCAAAGCCGTGCTGGCCGGTGCTTCGCCGCAGCTGCGCAACATGGCCAGTACCGGCGGCAACCTGCTGCAACGCACCCGCTGCTACTACTTCTATGACACCGGCGTGCCGTGCAACAAGCGCGAGCCGGGCAGTGGCTGCCCGGCGCGCACCGGCCTGAATCGCATTCACGCGATCCTGGGTGCCAGCGAGGACTGCGTCGCGACTCACCCGTCCGACATGTGCGTGGCACTTGCTGCGCTGGAGGCCGTGGTGCACGTTCAGGGACGTGCCGGTCGCCGCACCATCGAGTTCGCGGATTTCCATCGCCTGCCGGGTGATGCGCCGCAACGTGACAATCAGTTGGCTGACGATGAGTTGATTGTCGCCGTCGAGCTGCCTGCAAACGGCTTTGTCAGCCACAACGCTTATCTGAAGATCCGCGACCGTGCGTCCTACGCGTTTGCCCTGATATCGGTGGCTGCCGCCATCGATCTGGACGGCGACGTGATTCGCGACGTGCGTCTGGCATTGGGCGGTGTCGCGCACAAGCCGTGGCGCGACAAGGCCGTCGAAACACTGTTGGTCGGCAAGCCGGTCACCCGCGAGAACTTCGCCGCTGCCGCAGACGCCATGCTTGAAGATGCCCAGCCTCTGGAGCACAACGGTTTCAAAGTCAGACTGGCCCGCCGCGCGATCATCCGTGCCCTGAGCGATGCCGCAACAGGAGGGAGCGCCCAATGAACCAGCCATTTTCGCCAATGGGCAAGCCTGTGGACCGCGTCGACGGCCGATTGAAAGTGACCGGTGGCGCACGTTACGCCGGCGAATACCCTGAAGAAGGGTTGCTGTATGGCAGCGTGGTCTCCAGCACCATCGCCAACGGTCGCGTCGCCAGCATCGATACAAGCGAAGCGTTGAAGGTTCCGGGTGTGGTCGCTGTCATTGACCACACCAATCGTCCGTGGCTGGCCAGTTACGACGAAAACTATGAGGACGCCGATTCGGCCGACGGTTCGCCGTTTCGTCCTTTTTACAACGACAACGTGATGTACAGCGGCCAACCACTCGCGCTGGTCGTCGCCGATACGCTGGAGCTGGCGCGGCACGCCGGCTCGCTGGTGCGTATCGAATACGAGCAGCAGGAGCACCAGACCGATCTGCAGGCTATGCTCGACACCGCCTATGACGCGCCTGCCGAATTGCCGCCGCCGCGTGGCAACTTCGAGGGGGAACTGGCCAGCTCGGCGTTGAGCGTGGACGTGACGTACAGCACGCCCAGCGAATACCACAACCCGATGGAACCGCATGCGTCGACCGTCCTGTATCAGGCCGACGGCAGCTTGCAGATTCACGACAAGACCCAAGGCACGCAAAACTGTCAGGACTACCTGCACAAGGTCTTCGGCCTGGAAAAGGACAAGATCCGTGTGCTGGCCGCCTTTGTCGGTGGTGCTTTCGGTTCTGGCCTGCGCCCGCAGTATCAGTTGCCGCTGGCGGTGATGGCTGCACTGCACCTCAAGCGCTCCGTGCGCCTGACGCTGACCCGGCAGCAGATGTTCACCTTCGGTTATCGCCCGCGCACTGTTCAGCGCCTGCGTCTGGGCGCGGCTGCCAACGGTCGTTTGCTGGCGGTCGGTCATGAGGCCATCGGGCAGACTTCGCGCTTCGAGGACTTCAGCGAGCACGTCGTGGAGTGGAGCGGCATGCTCTACCACTGCGACAACGTGCAGCTGACCTACAAACTGGTGCCGCTGGACGTCTTTACGCCGCTCGACATGCGTGCGCCCGGTGCTGCCCTGGGCATGATCGGCCTGGAATGCGCCATGGACGAACTGGCTTACGCCTTGGCCATCGACCCGGTGCGCCTGCGCCTGACCAACTACGCCGAGCGCAACGGTAACGAAGACAAGCCGTATTCGAGCAAGGAATTGCGCGAATGCTACGCACAGGGTGCCGAACGCTTTGGCTGGTCCAGCCGCAACCCTGAGCCCCGCAGCATGCGCCAAGGCCGCCAGCTGGTTGGCTGGGGCATGGCGGGTGGTGTCTGGGAGGCCATGCAGATGAAGGCCAGCGCCAAGGCGCGCTTGCAAGCGGACGGCAAGCTGGTGGTCAGCAGTGCTACCACCGACATCGGCACCGGCACTTACACCGTGATGACGCAGATCGCTGCAGAGTCGTCGGGTATCGAGGTGGATAACGTCAGCTTCCTGCTGGGCGACTCTTCGTTGCCGACTGCGCCGTTGCAGGGCGGCTCGTTCACGGTGTCTTCAGTCGGTACTGCGGTGCAACAGGCCTGCCAGGCGTTGCAGCGTCAGGTACTGGAAGTTGCCAAAGGGCTGCATCCGCAATTCGCTTCTGTAACGCCGGATGAGGTGCGCTTCGAAGCGGGCAAGCTGTATGTCGGCGATCAGGCGCTATCGATGGCTGAACTGGCAGCGTCTCAGGCCCATGGTGTCATTGAGGTGCAAGTCGACGCCGAGCCGGACAAGAAGCGCGAAGCCTATGCGGCAGCCACGCACTCGGCGGTGTTCGTCGAAGTGCTGGTCGACGAGGATCTGGGCACTATCAAGGTCAATCGTGTGGTCAGTGCCGTCGCAGCGGGCAGGGTAGTGAACCCGAAAATGGCGCGCAGTCAGATTCTGGGTGGCGTTGTCTGGGGCATGGGCATGGCGCTTCAGGAAGAGGCGATGCTTGACCACGACCTGGGCCGTCCGATGAACCACAGCCTGGCCGAGTACCACATCCCGGTGAACGCTGACATTGGTGATATCGACGTGCTGTTTGTCGAAGAGCACGACGACATTGTCAACGCGCTGGGTTCCAAGGGCGTCGGCGAGATCGGCATTGTGGGTGTGCCGGCAGCGATTGCCAACGCGATCTATCACGCCACCGGCAAACGGATCCGCGAGTTTCCGATCACGCTGGATAAGCTGTTGTAACAGTAAACGCACAGCCAACTGCCTATCGTGCCAATGCTCTGCATTGGCATGCAGTGGGTGGCGCTCTGTGTCCTCTTGTGCAGGCGGTGCGGCGCAGATGTGACGCGCAGCGTCACGAGCTGCATTCCCACAGCCGTGAGGAACGATAGGTGTCCGGAAGGGCTCCGCGTCTGCACTTGCTCTGCAGGTGAGACAAACCGCCACGCGACAATAGACCACACAACTTTAATGGCTGAACAGGACTACTCTTTGATGGTCGATTGATCTGCGTCATTGCGTTAAGGCAATGATCAGTGCATCGACCAGCGTTTTCGCTTTTGGAAACGCCAGAATAAAGAAACACAAGCACTCATTACCGTGGGGGCAATCGCTGTTGGCCTGTGGCCGGCAGCACGTTTCATCTGAGAGAGGAACATCTTATGTTCGGTTTAGAGGCTATAGATCTCGCCCGGATTCAGTTCGCATTCACGATTTCGTTCCACATCCTGTTTCCTGCCATCACCATCGGTCTGGCAAGTTACCTGGCTGTGCTCGAAGGTCTGTGGCTGAAGACCCGCGATGACGTCTACCGTGACCTGTACCACTTCTGGTCGAAGATTTTTGCAGTCAACTTCGGCATGGGCGTGGTTTCCGGGCTTGTCATGGCCTACCAGTTCGGCACCAACTGGAGCCGCTTCTCCGACTTCGCAGGTGCTGTGACCGGGCCGCTGCTGACCTACGAGGTACTGACCGCGTTCTTCCTGGAAGCGGGCTTCCTCGGCGTGATGCTGTTCGGCTGGAACCGTGTCGGCCGCAGACTGCACTTCTTCTCCACGGTAATGGTTGCCATCGGCACGCTGATCTCCACCTTCTGGATTCTGTCGTCCAACAGCTGGATGCAGACACCGCAAGGGTTCGAGATCATCGACGGTCGGATCATTCCCACTGACTGGTTCGCCGTGGTCTTCAACCCGTCGTTCCCTTATCGCCTGACGCACATGGCCATTGCCGCGTTCGTGGCGACGGCGTTCTTCGTCGGTTCGTCGGCCGCCTGGCACCTGTTGCGGGGCCGCGACACGCCTGCGGTGCGCAAGATGCTCTCGATGGCCATGTGGATGGCCCTGCTGGTGGCGCCTGTCCAGGCTGTCGTCGGTGACTTCCACGGTCTGAATACGCTCAAGCATCAGCCTGCGAAGATTGCGGCCATCGAAGGTCACTGGGAGAACGTCGGTGACGAACCGACCCCGCTTATCCTGTTCGGCATTCCCGACATGAAGGAAGAACGAACCAAGTACGCGGTGGAAATTCCGTACCTGGGCAGCCTGATCCTGACCCACAGTCTCGACAAGCAGGTGCCTGCGCTCAAGGAATTCAAGCCCGAGGATCGCCCTAATTCGACAATCGTGTTCTGGTCGTTCCGGGTCATGGTCGCCCTTGGCATGCTGATGATCTTCACCGGCCTGTGGAGCCTGTGGCTGCGCAAGCGCGGCACGCTGTATAACTCGCGTCCGTTCCTGTACCTGGCGTTGTGGATGGGGCCGTCTGGCCTGATCGCGATTCTCGCCGGCTGGTTCACCACTGAAATCGGCCGTCAGCCGTGGGTCGTGTACGGCCTGATGCGTACCGCCGATGCCTCGTCCGGGCACAGCGTGGCGCAGATGAGCATCACCCTGGTGCTGTTCGTGGTCGTCTACTTCGTGCTCTTCGGCACAGGCCTTGGCTACATGATGCGTCTGGTTCGCAAAGGGCCGAAGGCCTATGTCGAACATGTGCCTCACGGTGGTCCCGGCCAGCAACGCACACCGGCCCGTCCGCTCTCCGCCGCTGTTGAAGGCGAAGAAGATGGCGACAATCTTGACCGTCACGGCAAGGGGATTTAAGCCATGGGTATCGATCTTCCGCTGATCTGGGCCATCATCATCGTCTTCGGCATCATGATGTACGTGGTGATGGACGGCTTCGATCTGGGTATCGGGATTCTCTTCCCGTTCATGAAAGACAGTTCCGACCGCGATGTGATGATGAACACCGTTGCGCCGGTCTGGGACGGCAACGAAACCTGGCTGGTGCTGGGCGGTGCGGCACTGTTCGGTGCATTCCCGCTGGCCTACTCGGTGGTCCTGTCTGCGCTGTACCTGCCGCTGATGTTCATGCTCATGGGCCTGATTTTCCGTGGCGTGGCATTCGAGTTCCGCTTCAAGGCGACCGAACTGAAGCGCCACTGGTGGGACAAGGCGTTCATTGGCGGCTCGCTGGCTGCGACCTTCTTCCAGGGCGTGGCGCTGGGTACCTACATTGAAGGTATTCCGGTGGTCGATCGCCAGTTTGCCGGGGGCTCGCTGGACTGGCTCTCGCCGTTCCCGATGTTCTGCGGGCTGGCCTTGATCGTCGCCTATGCGCTGCTGGGCTGCACTTGGCTGATCATGAAAACCGAAGGCTCGCTGCAGAAGGCGATGCATGATCTGGCGCGTCCGCTGGCCCTTGCGGTGCTCGCGGTCATGGGCGTGGTCAGCCTGTGGACGCCGCTGGCCCACGCTGATATCGCGCATCGCTGGTTCAGCATGCCCAACCTGTTCTGGTTCATGCCGGTACCGATTCTGGTGCTGGTGACCATGTATGGTCTGTTCAAGGCGGTGGCCCGCAATGCCCACTACACGCCGTTTCTGCTGACCCTGTTGCTGATCTTCCTGGGTTACAGCGGTCTGGGCATCAGTCTGTGGCCAAACATCATCCCGCCGTCGGTATCGATCTGGGCAGCCGCCGCGCCGCCGCAGAGCCAGGGCTTCATGCTGGTGGGCACGCTGTTCATCATTCCGTTCATCCTGGGCTACACCTTCTGGAGCTACTACGTGTTCCGCGGCAAGGTGACGGCTGCAGACGGTTATCACTAGTCCGAACCGAGGAGAATGACGATGTCTGGTAAAAATTCCATGCACGATCCTGATCCGGCGCTGAGCAAGCCGCTCTGGCAACGACTGGCCTGGCTGGTCGGAATCTGGGCGGGCAGCGTATTCGCGCTGTTCATCGTGGCCAGCCTGATGCGCATGTTCATGAGCGCAGCGGGCCTGACGACACACTGATACTGAATTCCCGTTCGTGTCTGCGGACACGTTTTGCGACCCTCTTGCCACTCGCGTGGCAAGGGGGTCTTTTTTTGTGCCGTGGGCGTGGGTTACTTGCGGGCTTTCAGGATCACGAATTTCGGCGTAGCGGCGACTTGTTCGACGCCGCGGAACAGGCGCGACAGCTTGGTGTGATAACCCAGGTGGCGATTGCCGACGATGTACAGCGCCCCGCCAGTCACCAGAGCGGCCCGGGCCTGAAGGAACATCCGCCAGGCAAGAAAGTCGCCGACCACTTGTTGCTGGTGGAAGGGCGGGTTGCACAGCACCACATCCAGCGAATCAGGCTCCTGCATCTCCAGACCGTCGCCTGCTTGAATCCGTACGTCGCGATCACCCAGCGTCGCTTGCCAGTTCTCGGCTGCCGATTGCACGGCCATGAACGACTCGTCGACCAGCGTGTAGTGCGCCTGCGGGTTGTCCAGCGCACTGGCGATGGCCAGTACGCCGTTACCGCAACCCAGGTCCGCGACCCGTGCCGTGCCAAGATTTTTTGGCAGATGCGGCAGGAAAGCGCGGGTGCCGATGTCCAGCCCGTCGCGGCAGAACACATTGGCATGGTTGAGCAGTTCGATGGCCGGTTCATCCAGCCGGTAGCGCGTCGGGTAGGGCGAGGTGCGCACTTCCATGGGCTGTGGCGTGGCAAACAACAGCCTGGCTTTTTTCACTGCCAGCGAGGCTTGGACCGGTCCGACATATTCCTCCAGCAAGTCGCCAGCCGAACGCGGCAAATGCTTGACCATTGCTGCAGCGATAACCCGTGCGCCGGGGGCCAGCTGGCCTTGCAGGCGTATCAGTTGCTCCTCGAGCAGCGCCAGGGTCTTGGGCACACGAATCAGCACCCAGTCGAATGGCCCCTGCAACGCTTCGCTGGCCGGAATGTGCGGTACTGCGTCGTAGCTCATGCCGTTGCGCGCCAGATTCTTTTCCAGCGCCTGTGCCGCCAGAAACGAGTCGGTACTGCTGATCACCGTGGCATGCGGCGCGAGACTTGCCGCCAGCGCGCCGAAACTGTCATTGAGCACCAGAACCCGGCTTGGCAGGCTCAGCCCTGTTTGTGCAACATGATTGAGCAGGTACTCGTCAGCGGCATCGAAGGCCTGCAGGGGCTCATCCTGTTGCTCGGGTTGGCGAATGAGATCAAGTTCAGCGAAGGGACTGATGAGCAGGGGCATTGGCGGGAGAACTCTGTGCAATCGAAGGTATGTCAGTGAGCCCGATGACAGGTGGGCTCGCTGAGACAGACGATTTTACGTATTTTTTCGTTTCGATACCTGTCTGATTACGCGGTGATTGCCCGTTTGTCAGAACATCCCGCTGAGTGCGGCTTGTACGGCGGCAGCCGTCTTGTTGCAAACGCCCATTTTTTGAATGGCGCTGGCAATGTGGAAGTGAATGGTGCGCTCCTTCAGGCAGAGGATCATTGCGATGTCGCCAGCTGTTTTGCCTTCAGCGGACCATTTGAGGACTTCGATTTCTCTCTGAGTCAGGTTTTTTGCTGGCGAGGGCTGTGAGAAATTTATGTCCATTGTGTTCATGTAGCCTCCTTGCAGTACGTGTACAGACCTTGCTGGGTGTTTATCCAGTCTAGGAACAAATAGACCGCAATCCGTCAGGCTGCGGATCAGCCGGACGGATGGGCTGATGGCACTTGGCAGCGTGTTCTGTGGCTGTCGGCTGAAACCCTCGCGCAAGAGGGGTCGGGGTAATCGGCTCTGTGGACGTTCGACCCTGCAAGGGCTGATCCAAGAACCAAATACTCTAAGCGGCAGAGCCCGTTGCCGGGTAATCCATCACAAATAGCCGGTGTTTATCGAGCCTGCTTTGCGTGACACTGGGCTCTGTTTTCCATATTCAGGAGTTCAAAGCGCACCATGACCGTCAGTGACGACAAATTCACCCGACAGACACTGCAGCGTGTCACGCCGCTGACCGCGAACCTGTTTACCCTTCGCACTACGCGTGATCCCGGTTTTCGCTTTCGTGCTGGACAGTTTGCGCGTCTCGGGGTGACCAAGGCCGACGGTTCAGTCGTATGGCGTGCCTACTCGATGGTTTCTTCTCCGCATGACGAGTTTCTGGAGTTCTTTTCCATCGTGGTGCCGGATGGCGAGTTCACCAGCGAGTTGAGCCGCTTGCGTGAGGGCGACAGTCTGTTGGTGGAAAAGCAGGCGTTTGGTTATCTGACCCTGGATCGCTTTGTCGATGGGCGCGATCTATGGCTGTTATCCACAGGGACGGGTGTCGCACCGTTTCTGTCGATCCTTCAGGATTTCGAGGTCTGGGAGAAGTTCGAGCGGGTGATTCTGGTGTACAGCGTTCGTGAGTCGCGCGAGCTGGCTTATCAGCAGTTGATTGCCGAACTGATGCAGCGTGAGTACCTGGCTGAATACGCGGACAAGTTTCTGTTTCTGCCTACGGTGACCCGCGAGCAGCATCCGGGCGCATTGAATGGACGTATTACGCAGTTGATCGAAAACGGGGAGCTGGAGCGCGCGGCCGGCATTGCTCTCACGCCGGAGCATTCGCGGGTGATGCTGTGCGGCAATCCGCAGATGATTGATGACACTCGGGCGATTCTCAAGCAGCGCGAGATGCGCTTGAGCCTGTCACGCAAGCCTGGGCAGGTGGCGGTGGAGACGTATTGGTGAGGGTTGGCGGCTAACGATGGCTGTCGTGCCGAGCATTGGCACGACAGTCACATAACTATCGTTCCTCACGCTCTGCGTCACACAGCTGTTCTGTGATGTCAGGTAGATTGAGGTTCGACTCAGGTCACCTTTTCGCCCCTCGGCGACTTACTTTGAGGGACCAAAGTAAGCAAAGTCCTTAGCTCCGTTTCCGGCCCGACTTCGTCGGGTTCCTTCGCCCTGTCACTGATCCGGGGGGCGCCGCAACGCGCCATCCATGGCGCGGTGCGGCTAGCCTGGCGTCCTGCCAGGCTACCCCCGGATCAGCGCCAGGACTCAGCCGTCACTTACGTCGCACTCTGCGTTGTCAGTGCCATCGCGGTTGAAAAGCACTGCTTAGGGCCGATGGCCTGCAGGTGCAGGCCTTACTCAATCAAAGCGTACGCGCAGGATCCACGGTAATGGGCGCTGCCGGTTTGCTCTGCTCTTTGAGCAGGTCGCGTATCTCGCCCAGCAGGACTTCTTCTTTGGAGGGTGTTGGCGGCAGGGTAGGTGCCTTGGCTTCTTCGCGTTTCAGGCGGTTGATGGCCTTGACGCCCATGAAGATCGCGAACGCGACGATGATGAAGTCGAGGACGGTCTGGATGAACTTGCCGTACGCCAGCAGTACCGCAGGTGCAGTCCCTTGCGCGGGACGCAGGGTGACGGCCAGGTCGCTGAAGTCCACGCCACCAATCAGCAGGCCCAGCGGCGGCATGATGACATCGCCGACGAACGAGGAAACGATCTTGCCGAATGCCGCGCCGATGATAATACCGACGGCCATATCAACTACGTTGCCTTTGACCGCGAATGCCTTGAATTCCTTAAGCACGCTCATGGGGTAATTCCTTGTAGCAGATAAATTTGATCCGGATGAGTGTAGCCCAGACGTACTGCTGCCGCCCGTGCCACATTCAATCGACCGGAGTCGTCCATGTAAGTTTTATCCGGTTTTCAAAAGCAGTCGTCGCCCAGCGACTGGCAGGTGTTGCAACCTGCGTTATCATGGGCGTTTTCTAACGACTGGGGTTGTCATGGCCAAGGCCAAACGCTTGTACGGCTGCACCGAGTGCGGCGCGACATTTCCCAAGTGGGCGGGGCAGTGCAGCGAATGCGGTGCCTGGAACACACTGGTCGAGACCATGATTGAAAGCGGTGCCGCCGCGCCGCCCACCGGGCGTACTGGCTGGACCGGTTCGCAGGCGCAGATCAGGACCCTGGCGGAGGTCAGCGTCGAAGAAATCCCGCGCTTCTCCACCAACTCCACCGAGCTGGACAGGGTACTCGGCGGCGGTCTGGTTGACGGTTCGGTGGTGCTGATTGGCGGTGACCCCGGCATCGGCAAGTCCACGATCCTCTTGCAGACGCTGTGCAACATCGCCCAGCGCATGCCTGCGCTGTATGTCACTGGTGAGGAATCCCAGCAGCAGGTCGCCATGCGCGCCCGGCGCCTGGGCCTGCCGCAGGACAAGCTGCGGGTCATGACCGAAACCTGCATCGAGACCATCATTGCCACTGCCAAGGTCGAGAAGCCCAAGGTGATGGTGATCGATTCGATCCAGACGATTTTCACCGAACAGCTGCAGTCGGCCCCTGGCGGCGTGTCGCAGGTTCGTGAAAGCGCCGCCTTGCTGGTGCGTTACGCCAAGCAGAGCGGCACGGCGATCTTCCTGGTCGGCCACGTCACCAAGGAAGGCGCCCTGGCCGGTCCGCGTGTGCTTGAGCACATGGTCGACACCGTGCTGTATTTCGAGGGCGAGTCGGATGGTCGCCTGCGCCTGTTACGAGCGGTGAAGAACCGCTTTGGCGCGGTCAATGAGCTGGGCGTGTTCGGCATGACCGACAAGGGCCTGAAAGAAGTCTCCAACCCGTCGGCGATCTTTCTCACTCGTGCGCAGGAAGAAGTGCCGGGTAGTGTGGTCATGGCCACCTGGGAAGGCACGCGGCCGATGCTGGTGGAAGTGCAGGCGCTGGTGGACGACAGTCACATGTCCAACCCGCGCCGTGTAACGCTGGGACTGGATCAGAATCGTCTGGCGATGCTGCTGGCAGTCCTTCACCGTCACGGTGGCATTCCTACTCACGATCAGGACGTGTTCCTCAACGTGGTAGGCGGCGTGAAAGTGCTGGAAACCGCCTCCGACCTGGCCTTGATGGCCGCAGTGATGTCCAGCCTGCGCAATCGTCCGCTGCCGCATGACTTGCTGGTGTTCGGTGAGGTTGGGCTGTCCGGTGAAGTCAGGCCGGTGCCCAGCGGTCAGGAGCGCCTCAAGGAGGCCGCCAAGCACGGCTTCAAGCGCGCCATCGTGCCCAAGGGCAACGCGCCGAAAGAAGCGCCGCCCGGCTTGCAGATCATTGCCGTTACGCGACTTGAGCAGGCCCTCGATGCGCTGTTCGAGTAACTTCGCCCTGATGATTATTCCTGCAGTTCGATCAAGGCTGCCAGTTCCCGATCCAGTTCCTCGGGGTCTCCGAGGTTCAATTCGACCAGCCGCCTAAGGTGGCTGATTGACTCCAGCCCAATGTGCCGGCAAACGAATCCCAGTTGCCGGTTGTTGTCATGGGTGATTTCGACATCCATTTTCACATGGGCATCGTTGCTTAGAATGATGTCGACTTCAAAGGGCTGCGTCTGATCACCGTTCCACGGATCAGGCCGGTCGATCAGCAACCCTTTGAGGGACAGGTCGACCAGTTGCACTTTCCAGCTTTTGTCGCCTTGCTTCAGATCGGTCTTGGCATCAAAGGCAATGCGTTTGAAACGACGGCGATCTTCGGGTGAGTCGGTCATCGAATGAACTCTCTTGGTGACCGCCACCGGAGTCAGCGGGCAGGTCGTTATCTGATCGATTCTGTTGTCCATGCACGATAGACCGGAAAGCAATTGCAGAACAGTTCTGCATCGCTGTTTTGTGATCGGAACGCCATCTGTCGAGGCCATTCCAGCCCTCTATGCCGGGTATCTGCCGCAATTGATCAAATTTCGACCTAGACCTTGGTTGGGGGTGGTCTTTCGCTGATCCGGCGCTAAACTCGCATGGCTTGCCTTCTAGTCAACTCTGCTGGAATAAAAAAATGAAAAATAATAATAGTCTGATGCGCCATGTTCCCTGGCTCATCGTCGCAATTGTCGGGGCATGTGCCCTTGGGGTCGTGGCCTTGCGTCGCGGAGAGGCGATCAACGCCTTGTGGATCGTGGTCGCCGCGGTAGCTATCTACCTGGTTGCCTATCGTTACTACAGTCTTTTCATCGCCACTCACGTCATGCAGATCGATCCGCTGCGTGCGACACCGGCGGTGGTCAACAACGACGGTCTGGACTATGTGCCGACCAACAAACACATCCTCTTCGGTCACCACTTTGCAGCCATTGCTGGCGCAGGCCCGCTGGTAGGCCCGGTACTGGCAGCGCAAATGGGCTATCTGCCCGGTACGCTCTGGCTGATTGCCGGCGTGGTGCTGGCCGGTGCGGTGCAGGACTTCATGATCCTGTTCCTTTCGACGCGCCGTGACGGACGCTCGTTGGGCGACATGGTCCGCGAGGAAATGGGCCGTATTCCCGGCACCATCGCGCTGTTCGGCTGTTTCCTGATCATGATCATCATCCTCGCGGTGCTGGCGCTGATCGTGGTCAAGGCCCTGGCTGAGAGCCCGTGGGGCATGTTCACGGTCATGGCGACGATCCCGATCGCGATGTTCATGGGCATTTATATGCGCTATATCCGTCCAGGACGCATTGGTGAAATCTCCATCGTCGGCGTCATTCTGTTGCTCGGCTCCATCTGGGTCGGCGGCATGGTTGCGGCGGATCCGACCTGGGGGCCGATGTTCACGTTTACCGGCGTGCAGATCACCTGGATGCTGGTCGGTTATGGCTTTGTAGCGGCCATGCTGCCGGTCTGGCTGCTGCTTGCGCCCCGTGACTACCTGTCGACCTTCCTGAAAATCGGCACCATTCTGGCACTCGCGATCGGCATCCTGATTCTGGCGCCCGAGCTGAAAATGCCGGCCCTGACCCAGTTCACCAACGGCACAGGCCCGGTCTGGAAGGGCGCACTGTTCCCGTTCCTGTTCATCACCATTGCCTGCGGTGCAGTGTCGGGTTTCCACGCACTGATCTCGTCGGGCACGACGCCCAAACTGCTGGATAACGAGAAGAACGCCCGTTACATCGGTTACGGCGGCATGCTGATGGAGTCCTTCGTGGCCATCATGGCGATGGTTGCCGCGTCGGTGATCGAGCCGGGCGTGTACTTCGCCATGAACAGCCCGGCCGCGGTGGTCGGCAGTGACGTGGTGACCGTTGCGCAGACCGTGTCCAGCTGGGGCTTTGCCATCACGCCGGAGCAACTGACCGCTGTCGCGAAAGACATCGGTGAAAACACTGTTCTGGCCCGTGCCGGTGGTGCTCCGACGCTGGCCGTCGGTATCGCGCAGATTCTCCATCAGGTGCTGCCGGGTGAAAACACCATGGCGTTCTGGTACCACTTCGCGATTCTGTTCGAGGCGCTGTTCATCCTGACCGCAGTCGACGCCGGTACACGTGCCGGACGCTTCATGCTGCAGGACTTGCTGGGCAGCTTCGTCCCGGCCCTGAAGCGCACCGAGTCGTGGACGGCCAACGCCATCGGTACCGGCGGTTGCGTGGCGCTGTGGGGCTATCTGCTCTATCAGGGCGTGATCGATCCGCTGGGCGGCATCAATACCCTGTGGCCGCTGTTCGGTATCTCCAACCAGATGCTTGCCGGTATCGCCCTGATGCTGGCCAGCGTGGTGCTGATCAAGATGAAGCGTCAGCGCTATGTCTGGGTGACCATGCTGCCCGCTGTCTGGCTGCTGATCTGCACCGTGACCGCTGGTTTGATCAAGCTGTTCGACGCCAACCCTGCGGTAGGTTTCCTGGCTCTGGCCAAGAAATACAGCGCGGCGGCCGATGCCGGTCAGATTCTGGCCCCGGCCAAAACCATGGACCAGATGCAGCACGTTATCTTCAACGCTTACACCAACGCCGGGCTGACCATATTGTTCCTGTTCGTGGTGGTCAGCATTCTGTTCTACGCCATTAAAGTCGGCCGTGCGGCCTGGAGCACCAAGGAGCGCACCGACAAGGAAGCTCCGTTCCAGGCGATGCCGCCAGCGTCACAGGTGTGATGATGGTTACCCACAGAGGATTTGCCCATGTTCAATGACCTGAGTCGCCTCGGCAAATACCTCGGTCAGGCCGCGCGCCTGATGGTGGGCATGCCGGACTACGACACCTATGTCGAGCACATGCAGAACACTCATCCGGACAAGCCGGTGATGACCTACGAGCAGTTCTTTCGGGAGCGGCAAGAGGCCCGTTACGGCGGCAAGGCCGGTCCGAAGTGCTGTTGATCCGCTGATCTGCGTTATGGTTTGATCCGACGCGCCGCAGGCCATCACCTGTGGCGCGTTTTCATTTCAGCTGAATGCCTCACGCCAGGAGCCTTATGACTGAGTTGCAACCCATCCCCGTGACCGTGCTGACCGGTTTTCTGGGCGCCGGCAAGACCACCTTGCTGCGCCACCTGCTCAAGGCCGAACACGGCCTGAAAATCGCCGTGATTGAAAACGAATTCAGCGATGCAGGCATCGACAGCCAGTTGCTCGGCACCGACCCTGTGCAGATCATGACCCTGTCCAACGGTTGCGTGTGCTGCACCATCCACACTGACCTGACCAAGGCGCTCTACCTGTTGCTGGAGCGTCTGGACAGCGGCGAGATCGCGTTCGACCGACTGGTGATCGAATGCACCGGGCTGGCCGATCCCGCGCCGGTCGCGCAGACCTTTTTCATCGATGAAGAGCTGCGCGAGCGTTACATCCTCGACGGCATCATTACCCTGGTCGACGCCGCGCACGCCGATACCCACCTGGCGCAAACCATCGCCCAGGCGCAGATCGGTTTTGCCGACCGGTTGCTGGTCAGCAAGCGTGATCTGGTTGACGACGCAGCCTTCGAGGCCCTCAGTGCACGCTTGACCCGCATCAACCGCCGTGCGCCAATCCGTATTGTCGAGCACGGCAGGATCGACCTCGCCGAACTGCTCGACGTACGCGGCTTCAACCTCAATGCTGACCTCGGCGGCGGCATGATCCTGCGCCCGCTGGCCCCGGTCGGCAATTCCGCTGACCGGATCAGCAGCCTGGTCCTGCGCAGCGAAAAACCGCTGAACCTGGACCGCCTCAGCGAGTTCATGAACGAACTGCTGGAAGACCACGGCAAACAATTGCTGCGTTACAAGGGCGTGCTCAACATCGAAGACGAACCACGCAAGATGGTGTTTCAGGGCGTGCTCAAACTGTATGGCTTCGACTGGGACACCGAGTGGGCCGAAGGCGAAAAACGCGAGAGCGTGATTGTGTTCATTGCCGATGAATTGCCGGAGGAGAAGATTCGGGCGGGGTTCGAGAAGGTATGCGGTTGAGAGGTCGAACAGCGGCTGAGCTTCTGCCCGTACAGTGAACCGCCCAACAAAAAGCCCCGGCTCTCACGAGTCGGGGCTTTTGGTACTGCGTTTAAACCAGGCTTATCAAGCGCCGTAAACCGGCAGCTTGGCGCAGATGGCCTTGACCTTCTCGCGAACCGCGCCGATCACGGCTTCGTTGTTCAGGTCAGCCAGGATGTCGCAGATCCAGCCGGCCAGCTCCTTGCACTCTGCTTCCTTGAAGCCGCGAGTGGTCACTGCCGGGGTGCCGAAGCGCAGGCCGGAGGTGACGAACGGGGAGCGTGGGTCGTTTGGTACGGAGTTCTTGTTGACGGTGATGAAGGCTCGACCCAGAGCGGCGTCGGCGTCTTTACCGGAGATGTCCTGTTTGATCAGCGACAGCAGGAACAGGTGGTTCTCGGTACCGCCGGAGACGACGTCGAAGCCACGCTCGATGAACACACCGGCCATTGCCTTGGCGTTCTTCACCACTTGCTGCTGGTAGGTCTTGAACTCAGGCTGCAGCGCTTCCTTGAAGCACACGGCCTTGGCTGCGATGACGTGCTCCAGCGGACCGCCCTGGGAGCCAGGGAATACTGCAGAGTTCAGCTTCTTCTCGATCTCGGCGTTGGCGCGCGCCAGGATCAGGCCGCCACGTGGACCGCGCAGGGTCTTGTGCGTGGTGGTGGTCACGACGTCGGCGAATGGCACCGGGTTCGGGTAGACGCCTGCGGCGACCAGACCGGCTACGTGAGCCATGTCGACGAACAGGTAGGCACCGACCTTGTCAGCGATTGCACGGAAGCGCGGGAAGTCGAGGATCTGCGAGTAGGCAGAAAAACCGGCGACGATCATTTTTGGCTTGTGCTCGACAGCCAGGCGCTCGACTTCGTCGTAATCGATCATGCCGTTGGCATCGATGCCGTACTGAACGGCGTTGTACAGTTTGCCCGAGGACGAAACGCTGGCGCCGTGGGTCAGGTGACCACCGTGAGCAAGGCTCATGCCCAGAATGGTGTCGCCGCCTTGCAGCAGGGCCAGGTAGACCGCCGAGTTGGCTTGCGAACCCGCATGTGGCTGAACGTTGGCGTAGTCAGCGCCGAACAGTTCCTTGGCGCGGTCGATGGCCAGTTGCTCGATAATGTCGACGTACTCGCAACCACCGTAGTAGCGCTTGCCTGGATAGCCTTCTGCGTACTTGTTGGTCAGGGCCGAGCCTTGAGCTTCCATGACGGCCGGACTGGTGTAGTTTTCCGAGGCAATCAGCTCGATGTGTTCTTCCTGACGCAGAGCTTCTTGCTCCATGGCGGCAAACAGATCGGCGTCGTACTTGGCGATAGTCAAATCACGGCTGAACATGGCAGTCCTCAAGGGGGCATGGCGGAAAAGGCGACTATTCTACCCCATCGGGTTTTATCTGGCATATGAAAGGCAGTCATCTTGAACAGTGAAGGCGTTCACGCGGGTTTCGACAAGGGCCGAAATCATGGCCGTGCTGCAGGCGCAAGGCTTGTTCTGTGTGGGGCCCGACCACATGAGATTGTCGAGGTCGATTGAGTCATCCGCGGCGTGAACCAGGCACATCCACTCGAAATTTCAGCGATCACGCATCGATTTACCCTCAACTACCGGAACCGTTCCGGGCCGGACGACACTCAGTCGGTCTGTTGCCCGTACCCACCGACAGTAGGTAAAAACGCCATGACGCCCTCTCAGATCACGCGCTCCTCTCATTCCTCATTGCCGGAGGTTGCTCCTGCGTCCGGCGATGCAGCCGGCGTTAGTGAGCAAGCTCCGCAGCAGGCTCGTACCGTAGCGTTTTTTGCCTCCGGCGAGCTGGCTGTGGCATTTGGTCGCACCTCGGCCGCGCCAGCGCAGGACTCTGTGCGTCTGTTGTCTGCTCTCCAGCGTGAGCTGAATAAACAGCAGCCGTCCTGGCCCACAGTTGCCCAGCTCTGCCACAGCCTGGCCGAGGTCGCCACGACCGAGCAGGGTTGGCACCAACTCGCCAGCGAGGATCAGGCGCCGGCGCTGAAAGACCTGCTTGAGCGCTGTATTGGCCGGCTGGCGGACATGCCTGCTTCTCACGCATCTCACGACTCGCTGTCACTGGCCTGCGAGGGGCTCAGGACCGCGCGGCTGCACCAATCCGCCGCTCGTTTGACTGCCAAGTCGCCTGCCTTGGCCCTGGCGGTTCCGGATCTGCTGGCGTTGACTCATCTGGATCCCGAGACGCTGGGCGCAGAGCCACCCGTTGTTTCGTCTTACACGCTCTTCAGCCATTTCGTGCGCACGGCCAAGCAGCGTACGGCGGATTTGAATGAAAGCCTCCAGCGTCAACCCGAAGCGATCGTCAGTCTGCTGCGCTCACATGCCGACACGCTCAATCACCTGGAGACGTTGCCCGGCGCATTGCAGGCATTGACCGAAAATTGCCAGGACGCGCCAGCCTGCAATGAATTGCGCGAGCTGGCGGAAGTGGCGGGGGCGCTGCTGCAGCTATTGC
Organism: Pseudomonas syringae KCTC 12500; assembly: GCF_000507185.2. Taxonomy (NCBI): domain Bacteria; kingdom Pseudomonadati; phylum Pseudomonadota; class Gammaproteobacteria; order Pseudomonadales; family Pseudomonadaceae; genus Pseudomonas; species Pseudomonas syringae. The sequence goes on along the minus strand of NZ_AYTM02000002.1, from coordinate 1,396,127 downwards.
GCGAACACGATCTTTTGCCGAGGCCGGAAGAAATCTCCATCGAGCCAGGCGAAGCACCTGCACCTGGCCACGAGCCTGCCGAGCCCCGGCTGACGAGAACCCAGGCATTGCTCAAGGCCGGCGGTAATCTGGTGCGCAAGTTTGATGCATACGGGGCGCTCGCGCCGATGGACGACAAGGGGTTGCTGGCCTTGATGCGCACCCCGGCGCCACACCTGTCGCCCGATCAGATGCATGCCTTCCTGAACAAGCATGTGCTGCATCTCACGCAGGAACAACGCGATATCGTCAGCAATACCCCATTGCCCTTCGCCCCTGAAGGAGACATCGAGGCCCGGTGCGGCATGGGGTTCGATGAAAAACTGCGGTTGGCGCTGGCCAACGGTTCGCTGGTGTTGAGCGAGGAGCAACTGGCACGTCTTGGTCATTTGCCAAGTGCTGCTACCACGACGTCCGATGTTGTGAAGACGCTGCTGGAAAAGCCATCGTCGGCGCTGAGCGAAGCCGAGCGTGACATGTTGGGCGCAATCGTTCAGGCCAACGGTCAGGGTCAACTCGACGCCTGGCGCGCTCACAACGAAAAGTTGCCTGCAGTGTTGAGCCGCTCGGGGCTACCCTCTGATGTGAAAGACGAGTTGCTCAGCCTTAACCAAAGCATGAATGCCGAACTGGGCACGCTCAAGAACGGCGCCTCGCTCAAGAGTCGCGTCCTTGCAAGTCCGGCGATGCTGCTCGCGCTGGCACCCTTGCCACTGGCCGTGGCGTTCGTCAGCAAGGACAACTCCTACAGCTCATCGCTGGTTGCCCACTTCACCAAGAACGCAGTGTTCATGGCTGGCCTGATGATGAACGAGCTGACCAACGCGCGGACCAATGTCGATCACGGCCTGAACCGCTACTTCGTCACCGTGCTGGCCAACGCCATCGTGGCACAGCCCACCTTTGCCAGGAACGAACACCTGCTGGAGCAGGTCGGCTTCGGTATCGCAACGGCCGTGGCATCGGGCGCAGCCACGCTCGGCGTATTCAACCGCGAATCGATCGTCGCCGCCTTCAAGCTCGCCAAGAGCAAGCTTTCCAGGCAAGACACCGGGAACGCCAGCCTCCCGGAGGAAGACCATCTTGCCGTGGTCAGGCATTTCGACGTCAGCGAGCATTTTGCCCAGCAGATGAAAGTGGCGACCGAACTGTACAAGCAAGACAAAAGCATCACCGACATCATGAACTCGAGCCTGACGTACCTGGGTACCAAAAGCAGCGAGTTCCAGGCCAGGTTCGAAGGCGCCGATGCCCTGCGCGCAGGGCTGCAGCTGGCCGAGGGGGAGCGTAAGGCGGACCCTGACTTCTACACCAAGCTGGGCCTGGTGGCCTTGACGGCGAGTATCGGTGCGGCGCTGGTGATGTTGATGAAAAGCATGGTCGGCAAAGCCGATTACGCGGCGGACGGCGTCTGGTGCGTATCGGAGATGCTCAAACTGGCCATGAACCCTGAAGTCGACATGCAGAAGGCGGTTCAGGTCTTCAAGGAAATCGTCGGCCTGAATCTGGTGATGACGGGGTTTCTGGGCGTCAACAAAGTCTGGAATTTTCTCGACAAGGGGATCAAAGGCTACGCCTCCGGTGCTGCGGTCCTGACCGCAGCCAACCTCACGCTTCCCGGTATGGTTGGAGAAGTGGCTGGCGCAGCAGCCGGCAAGGGGTTGAGCTACCTAACTGACAAAGGCAAGGCGGCGCATCAGGCTGGCAGGGCGGCAGCGTCCTGGGCCGGAAATTACGTCAGCACCTCGCGTCTGGGGGGCGCGGTCGGCACCCTGCAAACGGCAATTCCGGGCAGGATCGCAGGCGGGCAGGTAGTGGCCGGTCTCTACGACCGCTTCCGGTACCTGACCGGGTCGCTTCCGGCGTCTGCACAGCAAGCGGCTGGCGAGCCATAAGCCTGTAGCCGGTAGACCGCCGCCAGCAACGCAGGCGGTGGTCTTGCCTGGCTTACCACCATCACCGCCAATAATCCCTTCGCATCAACCCGCGCAAGCGTTTAACGGCGGCCTGCGTGCGGCCCACGGCTGGGCGCGCTCCAGTTGGCCGGCGAGGCTCAGCAAGGTCAGTTCGTCGCCAAACCGCGCGGCAAAGTGAGAACCCAGTGGCAGCGAATCGGCTGTCCAGTAGTGGGGCACGGACATGGCTGGCTGGCCAGTCGCGTTGAAGATCGCCGTGTAGGGCGAGTAGCTGTGTGAAAGCGCGATGAAGTCCTGCAGGGACCGGCTGTCGTCGTCGAAGGCCAGCTCCCCCAGGCGGGGCGGCGCGCGGTTGAGCGTCGGGGTGAGGACAATGTCGTACTCTTCGAAGAAGCCGGCCATCGCCCGGCCCAGTGCATGCATCGATTCGACCGCGGAAATGTAGCGTGTCGCCGACAGTTGCCCGCGTTCGCGCAGAATGACGCGGGTGCGCGGCTCCAGTTCGTCCATAGAGACCGGGAAACCGCGCATTTTGCCCAACAGATCGAGGTAGCCCTGGGTGTGTGAACCGATGATGTCGAACGTCGCATCGAGGAATTCAGGCAGCTGGATCGGCAACGTCGCCGGGACCACGCAATGCCCTAGCGCCTCTAGCAAGGCCGCCGTGTGCTGCAGTGCAGCCAGGGCTTCCGGTTCGGCGGGCCAGGGTGATATTGCCGAGATCAGAGCGATTTTCAGGCGCCTGGGATCGCGTCCCGCGGCGTGTGCAAACGGCGTCGCCGGCATGGGCGCCGCATAGGGAGCCCCCAGGTCACTCCCGGCAGTGGCGTCGAGCAGGGCGGCGCTGTCGCCTACCGACAGGGTGATCGCATGGGCTGTGCTCAGGCCTGCCCAGCCCTCGCCGACCATCGGGCCGGACGGCAGCAGGCCACGCGATGGCTTGAAGCCGAATACGCCGCAGCAGGAGGCCGGTACGCGAAGCGAGCCGCCGCCATCGTTGCCATGGGCGAAAGGAATGGCGCGCGCCGCAACCAGCGCTGCTGCACCCCCGCTGGAACCGCCCGCGCTGTATTGCGGATTCCAGGGATTGCGGGTCGCGCCGAAGCGTTGCGATTCGGTGCTGTAGGACACGCCGAATTCAGGCGCGGTGGTCGTTCCGATCAGTTGGCAGCCTGCCTGACGCAGGCGGCTGACGATTTCGCAGTCGATGTCTGAGCGAAACTCGCCCAGCGCATGCGAGCCACTGGTCATGCGAGCTCCGGTCATCGGGGTGAACATGTCTTTCACCAGCGTTGGTACGCCTGCCATGACGCCCTGTCTGACGCTGCTCCCGCTCGCCTGGCTGCGCGCCTGATCGTAAAGCCTTTCGCTGACGGCGTTCAGGCCTGGCTCGACCTGTTCTACCCGCTCAATAGCGGTTTCCAGCAGCTCGCCGGGGGTCACCTCGCCATTGCGTACCAGTGTTGCCAGGCCTCGGCCGTCCAGCGTATTGAATAATTCGTGCAGGTCTTTCATCGATCGTCTCCAGGATTGAAAGCGTGTCGTCGCGTTGCGCACGCCACTTAAAAGCTGATGCCGGTACGCAGCGCTACGGTGTAGCCCTCGGCACGGTTGTGGGCGTCGAACTCCTTGTAGGCGTGCAACCAGATGGGCGGCAGACCGGCACCGGGTTTGAAGTAACTCACTGCAGGGCCTGCGGCGAGTACTCGGGCGCGATTGCCGCGGGTCAGTCCCGGCGCGTCGTCGTCCGACAGCTGTCGGTAGTAGTAGCCGCCAATGCCGACGGTCCAGTCGCCCACATGCTGGCCCACTGCAAACTCATGTCGGTACTCAACGCCACTGCGGTAATCGGTGTCGGGGTTACGCGCGTTTATATCGATCTGGAAACTCGAGGAAACCTCGAAGCCACCGGGTGAAATGTAGGTCGCGTTCAACAGCGGAGAAACCGTCCAGTGATGAGTACCAGGGCTGACCAGACGGTTTTTGTCATAGTCCCCGGTGGGCGCCTGAAACATCAGTTGGGCATTGATGCCCAGCCCCGGTCCGAGCTTCCAGTCCAGGATGATCGGCACCACTTGCAGGTCCGCCTGACGAAACAGCGATGCACTGTCGCTGAAGACCCGTTGCCCCCCGGCGTTCACGCCCAGGTCTGCATCCATCTTGAAGAAGATCGGCACCACCGCGAAACCATAGCGGGCCCCAAAAAACTCCTGCTCGGTCATTCGCAAATAAGCGAGGCCGATTGCCAGGACGTTGATCTGGAAATCGTTGGGGCTGTCATTGCCGTGGCTGTCCTTGATGACATTCGCCCGGTAGTTGCTGATGCGCATGCCGACGGTGCCATTGGGGGTGATGGGCGGCATGAAGCCTGCGCCAAAGTCGAAAACGCCGGCGGCTGTCGTAGGTGCAGCATTTTCGGTGGCGCAGGCTGTGGGCGATAACCACAGGATCGCCATGGCGAGCCCTGAAGCGCTAAGGAAGTGGTTTTTTAATGACATCGGTAAGCGCCTTGTTATTTTTATGGGCGAGCACAGCCCTCCCTTGCGGGGTGGCAGTTATTGGAAAAACCGGAAATGGGCTGGAACGCGTTGGCGTCAGCCGTCAGTCAAATGCAGTAACTGAGCGATCTGCGCTTTACGGGTGACACCGAGCTTGTTGTAGATCTTTCTCAAGTGGTGCCGGACGGTGCAGGGCGACATACCGATGTTGCGCGCGACTTCCTTGTACGTCTGTCCGACCGCAAAGCCTCGGGCGACCTGAAGTTCGCGCGTGCTCAACAATTCCAGACTGCTGCGTCGACGCGCCGTCAATAGAACGAGGTCGCCCACCGGCTGCGACGTGATGTGCAGGTTCTGACTCGAATAGCCCTCTTGAGGGTTGCATTGTCTGGGCAGACGATTGGACGGTCTGTCGGGCCATTCCGAGCCCAGCATCGACGAGAACGCAGGCTCCATGGAAAGCAGCACGCCGTAACGATCGCTCACCGCCATGGCGGTCTCATCGTAGGCGCCCTGAGTTTCCCGCAGGGTCGTGAGCGTGCGCAGATAACTGGCCTGTTCGGCGGCGATCAGATGCGGCATCAGCCACTCGATCAGGCATTTGTCCAAGGGCGAAAAGGGCGTGTGGTCAGCCGAGCGAAACAGCGTCAAATGCACGCCCTGCTGGGTGTGCGGGTCGGTCAGGACAATGCCCAGAGCGAAACAAAGGTCGTACTGGCGTCCGAGTTCGGCCAGCGCGGGAGGTGCATCCGCTGCCGTACAGTGAATAACCTGACAGACGCCTTGGGTCTGATGCATTCTGCCGACGCTGGCATCCGAGGTCTTGAGTTGCTCCCACTCGGCGGGATAGCCGGTGGGCAGGCCGAGCAAAAAGGAACTGTGCTCGACGGGCCAGTTGTCACGCCAGGTGGATCTTCCCCACCAGGCCTTGTCGAACGGCACCAGCGCGCACGCCCGCTCAAGCGCCTGTTGATGAAACGTAGAGATCGACGCGCTGCTGACCTCGGTCTGAAGCGCGAGAATCACCTTGTTCAAGGCTTCAACGACCTGACAGGAAACACTGTCCAGGGATGTTGTATCGCTGATCATGCTACCCCCTTGTGTTCTTTATTATGGGTAGAGCGCTCGCTGTCATCGACGCTGTGCGAGGCAGTGGCTCAAGTCTACTCATATTCAAGGGTTCGGCTATCGTTCAAATGTACGATGGCCGGGGCGCGAGGCCCGCATTCAATCCAGCATGAACAACGCATCATTGCTGAATTGCGCTTCGAACTGCGCAGGGGGCATCGGGCGGCCGAACAGGTAGCCCTGGACTTCGTCGCAGTCGTGTTCGCGAAGAAACTCCAGTTGTTCATGGGTCTCCACGCCTTCGGCGATCACCGAGAGGTTCAGGCTGTGAGCCATGGCGATGATTGCGCGGGCGATCTGGGCGTCCTGTTCGCCGGATGGGAGGCCATCGACGAAGGTGCGGTCGATCTTCAGCACGTCAATCGGGAACTGTTTGAGGTAGTTCAGCGACGAGTAGCCGGTGCCGAAGTCATCGACGGCGATGCTCAGGCCAAGGTTTTTGAGGCCATCGAGGATCTGCATGGCCTCGTTGACCTCGCGCATCAGGATGCTTTCGGTCAGTTCCAGCTCCAGGCAGGCGGGTGACAGGCCGGTCTGTTCGAGTATGTGAGCGATACGCTTGCCGAGCTGGCCGTCCGAGAACTGCCGTGCCGAGATGTTGACCGACACCTTGGGCACGCGAACCCTGGCCTGATGCCAGTGTTTGAGTTGGCGGCAGGCTTCGGCCAGAACCCAATCACCGACCTCCACGACCAGCCCGAGCTCTTCGAGCACCGGGATGAAGTCGTTGGGCGGTACCAGCCCGCGACGTGGATGGCGCCAGCGCAGCAGGGCTTCTGCGCCCGTCAGGCGTTTGCCGTCGCCGCTGAACTGCGGTTGGTAGAAGAGGGTGAACTCCTTCTGCTCCAGGGCGTGGCGCAAGTCGCTTTCCAGCTCCAGACGCTCCAGAGCGGTGGCGTTCATGTCTGCCTGATAGAACTGGAAGTTGTTCTTGCCGCGCTCTTTGGCGTGATACATCGCCGTGTCGGCGTTCTTCATCAACTGACTCAGTTCCTTGCCGTCCTGCGGGCTGAGGGCGATGCCGATACTGGCGGTCACAAAGAACTCGCGGCCTTCGAGTACGAAAGGCGTTATCAGGCTGGTCAGAATGCGTTCGGCAACGTGAATCGCGCGATTCAGCGCGGCTTCGCGGGTTTCATCCGGTTCCAGCAGCAGGGTGAATTCATCCCCGCCCATGCGGGCCACGGTGTCATCCACCGATACGCAGGCGAGCAGGCGCGTGGCCATTTCCTGCAGCATCCGGTCGCCCGCGGCATGGCCCAGGGAGTCGTTGATCGGTTTGAAGCGGTCGAGGTCGAGGAACATCAGCACCACCCAGGCCTGCTGGCGCTCGGCGTGCTGCAGCGCCGAATGCAGTCGATCCTGAAACAGGGTGCGGTTGGGCAGGTGAGTCAGCGCGTCGTAGTAGGCCAGACGGTGGATGCGATCCTCGCTGGCCCTGCGCTCGCTGATATCGCTGAAGAAGCACACGTAGCTGGCCAGGTCGCCTTCATCGTCGAGGACTGCGGTAATGCCGACCCAAGCCGGGTAGTGTTCGCCATTACGGCGCTTGAGCCGGATTTCACCTTCCCACGTGCCTTGTCCGTTCAACTGCCTGAGGATGTGGCGCAGCCGGGTTTCCTGTTCGGACTCCACGGTGAGCATGCCCGGCAGTTGATCGAGCACCTGAGCCACTTCATAGCCACTGACGCGGGTAAAGGCCTCGTTGGCCTGCACGATATAGCCAGCGGGGTCGGTAATCAGAATGGCGGATGTCGAATGCTCGAATACGGTGGCAGCCATGCGCAGGTCTTTCTCGGCCCGACGCTGCTGACTGATGTCCCGGCCCACGCCGAAGATCCCCTCGAAATTGCCGTGTTCGCCCCACACCAGAACCACGCGCAGTTCCACCGGGATCTTGCGACCGTCGGCACGCAGGCAGTCGAACAGGAACATTCGGATGGTGACTTCTTCGCGCAGCCTGGCGAGTTCCTGAGGTTTGTCGAGGACCTTGTCGATGCGGTCCATGAGCGCATCGAAACCGACTATTTGCTGGGGGGTGGCAATAGCGGCGGACCAGCCGTTCTGCAGGATCCACTCGGCGCTGTAGCCCAGCGCACGTTCTACCGAAGGGCTGACGTAGTTGACTACCAGCCGGCCGTCGGTGGAGAAAATCACATCACTGATGCTTTCGGCGAGCATGCGGTAACGCTGTTCGCTGTCACGCAGTGACTGGCTGGACGCGACCTGCTCGGTAATGTCCTTGGCAATGCCGATGATACGGGTGACCCGGTCTTCTGCGTCCCAGGCCAGCGCCTGCTCGCGAATGTCGAAAGACCGCCAGTTGCTCTCGCGGTCCCGGAAGCGCAGCACGCGTTGCAGTAATTCATTGTGCCCGTGGTGACGCTGGCGCAGGCGCATGTCCTGATAGTTTCGGGCGTCCTCAGGGTGCAGCAGGACTTCCCAGAAGAACTCGCCCATGGCGTGCAGTTCTGACTTGCTGTAACCCAGCGTGTAGCCGAAGTGGTGGTTGCTGTAGATCACCCGCTGGCTGAGTACGTCCTGAACGTACAAATGGTCCGGTACGGTGCGTACCACGTCGGACCAGAAGCTCTCGCGGTCCAGCAACGACAGCTCGACCTGTTTACGGCTGGTGATGTCGCCAATGCTGAGAATCACCGCATCGAAGTCGCTGCGTGTCTCGGGCAGGCGCATGACCAGCCACAGGTGCTGATCCTCACCGCTTGCGCGGGTCAGGCAGATTTCCAGTTCCAGTCGTGGCTGCCCGGCGAGAACCGCCTGAATGATCGGAATGCCGACGCCCGGACGCGAGCGTGATTCGCCCTCGATCAATGGTTGCCATGCCTGTTCGCGGTGCTCGATGTCCAGCAGGCTCAAGGCAACTTCGTTGAGTTCGCTGATGCGCAATTGCTGCAGCAGGCGTTTGAGCGAGGCTGGCTGGCTTTTGAGCAGACGCTCGAAGTCCTCGCCGGTCCTGACCTCAAGTGCTTCCAGTTGCTCTTGAAGGCCGGACATGTCCATGACACAGATCGCGACGCCTGCGCCTTCGAAGATATCCCGGTAGCGGCGCCTGCTCTGCAGCATCTGACGCTGGCGTCGGCGCAGGCTGATCAGCGCGATCAGCGGCAGGATCGACAGCAGCAGGCCGATCAGGCACTTGCCGATCAGTGGCGCAAGCAGTTCGCTGCGGGCCTTGTAGGTGTCGAACAGCCCCCGCAGTTGCCAGTCACTGTTGCTCAGCGGCTGCAGCAGAATGGTATCGGACAGACCACTGTCCGCTTCGTTGGCCGGCACCTGTTCATGGAGAATGACCCGCTGCGTCTTGCGCTGTTCAAGACGCCACAGGTGCTGAAAGTTCTGCGCCGGCTGGCTGGCAAGTTCTTTCAAGGCGTCGGGTGCCACGCGCACTGCCCAGTAGTCGCCGCTCACGCCGTTGCCCAGGCGAATCAGTATATAAATCTGGTTGCCGTCTTCGGAGCCGGTATAGAAGTAGGGGCGACCGCGCGCCTGCTTCATGGCTTGTTCGAGAAACTCACCGTCGCGCGAGACCTCGGCACTGTCACTGACAATTTCACCCTCCCGATTCAGGCGAGCGACGCTGCGCAGTGCGGGCAGGGCAGTGCGCAGGTTCACCAGCGTCGTCGGCTGCTCCAGCCGCTCCCCCGAGGATAGCGCCTCGTCCAGCAGGTTCATGGCGATCTGCGCCTTGAGCGCCATGTTCAGACTCATCCGGTCTGACAACTGGACGCTGTACTCCAGACTGCGCTGACGCTGGCGCTCCTGAGTCTGATGAAATTGCTCGATCAGCTGCCAGAGCAACAGGGCAAGCACCACCAGAACCAGGCCCGCCAGCATGCCTTTCACTGACCCACGCAGAGGCCTGGTCGCACTGTCTGTAGCAACACTTGATGACGACAGAGGCGTTGAAGTGGGCAAATCGCTGTTCCTGACTGCTGGACTGAAGCAGTGGTGCTTTAGATAAAATAGGCGGTCGCCCAAAGAGGGCGGCTAGCATGCCTTTAGTTGTGGCAAAGTGCCAGTCCCATTGGGCCGTATCGTTTGCCCTGCACGCAGCATTCGGGTAGCTTTGCGCAACGTGTGGTATCCACCGACTCCTGCATGAGTGACTCCACTTTTTGCAATATCGATCAGGCTTTATATTTGCCAGCACTGCCCCGATATATTTCCAACTGAGTTTATTCAAGGCTCGGAACGGTCTCGCGGCAAGTCTCAAGGACAAATAAAAGCTTTTTTCCGGCCGGAGCTTTAAGCTCGTTACCCAAATCGGTCCTCATTACAGACGCTAGGTTTTCATTTCATGGCTCAATACGTCTACACCATGCATCGGCTGAGCAAAGTTGTGCCGCCGAAGCGTGAAATCCTGAAAAACATCTCTCTGTCTTTCTTTCCCGGTGCCAAGATCGGCGTGCTGGGCCTCAACGGTTCGGGTAAATCCACGCTGTTGAAAATCATGGCGGGTGTCGACACCGAGTTTGATGGTGAAGCGCGTCCGATGCCGGAGCTCAATGTGGGTTATCTGCCGCAGGAGCCACAACTTGATCCGAACAAGACGGTCCGTGAGGTCGTGGAGGAGGCGGTCAGCGTGATCAAGGACGCTCAGGCGCGTCTCGATCAGGTCTACGCCGAATATGCCGAGCCGGATGCTGATTTCGACAAGCTGGCGGCCGAGCAGGCCAAGCTCGAATCCATCCTGCAGGCCAGCGATGGCCATAACCTGGAGCGTCAACTGGAAGTCGCCGCCGACGCGCTACGCCTGCCGGCCTGGGATGCGAAGGTTTCGGTCCTTTCCGGTGGCGAAAAGCGCCGTGTCGCGCTGTGCCGCCTGCTGCTCTCCGCACCGGACATGTTGCTTCTCGACGAACCGACCAACCACCTGGATGCCGACTCGGTCGCCTGGCTGGAGCATTTCCTTCACGACTTCCCGGGAACTGTGGTTGCGATCACGCACGACCGTTACTTCCTGGACAACGTGGCTGGCTGGATTCTGGAACTCGACCGCGGCGCGGGTATTCCTTACGAGGGCAACTATTCCGGCTGGCTTGAAGCCAAGTCGGACCGCCTGGCGCAGGAATCCAAGCAGCAGACCGCTCACGAAAAAGCCATGAAAGACGAGCTGGAATGGGTCCGCAAGGGTGCCAAGGCGCGTCAGTCCAAATCCAAGGCGCGTCTGCAACGCTTCGAAGAGATGCAGTCGCAGGAATTCCAGAAGCGCAGCGAGACCAACGAGATCTATATCCCGGCCGGTCCGCGTCTGGGCGACAAGGTTATCGAGTTCAAGAACGTCACCAAGGGTTATGGCGACCGCGTGCTGATCGACAACCTGTCGTTCTCCATGCCTAAAGGCGCCATCGTTGGCGTGATCGGCGGTAACGGTGCCGGTAAGTCGACATTGTTCCGCATGCTGATGGGCAAGGAACAGCCGGATTCGGGCAGCATCGAAGTCGGTGAAACCGTGCAGCTGGCCTGCGTGGATCAGAGCCGTGATGACCTGGACGGCAGCAAATCGGTGTTCCAGGCCGTGTCCGACGGTTCCGATGTGATCCGTATCGGTAACTATGAGATTCCGTCGCGTACCTACGTCGGTCGCTTCAATTTCAAGGGCGGCGATCAGCAGAAGTTCGTCAAGGACCTGTCCGGTGGTGAGCGTGGTCGTCTGCACCTGGCGCTGACCCTGAAAGAGGGCGGCAATGTGCTGCTGCTCGACGAACCGTCCAACGACCTCGACGTGGAGACCCTGCGTTCACTGGAGGAAGCGCTGCTGGACTTCCCGGGCGCTGCCATTGTGATCTCTCACGATCGGTGGTTCCTTGACCGTGTAGCCACGCACATCCTGGCGTACGAAGACGATTCGCAAGCGATCTTCTTCGAAGGCAACTACACCGAGTATGAAGCCGATCGCAAGAAGCGTCTGGGCGAAGCGGCTGCCCAACCGCACCGTGTGCGTCACAAAAAGCTGGCCTGATCAGAGTTCAGGCATGCGCCGCTCCTTGCAAGGAGCGGCGCTGCCGCTGGTCGGCCTGGCTCACGCGTCAGGTTCGATCAGCAGCACTTCAATCGACTGATCGCCCGCCGGGCGCTGCCACAACACTTCATCGCCTTTCTGCGCACCGATCAGGGCGCGGCCCAGTGGCGACCCCCAATTGATCTGTCCTTTGGCTGCATCGGCCTGATCCTCTCCCACCAGATGCACGCGCTGCTGGTTGTCCTGTTCATCCGCGAACGTTACCCAACTGCCTATCTGCACTTTTTCGGTCGACACGGCCGGTGCGACGACCTGCGCGCTTTGCAGGCGCTGGTTGAAGTAGCGCAGGTCGCGTTCCAGATCGGCCAGTCGCTGCTTGTCTGCCGCTTCGCCCAACGCGGTTTGCGTGCTGTGCTGCGCCTGCAGGTTGCTGACGTGTTTCTTCAACATGGTCAGGCCTTCGGCCGTGACGTAGTTGATCTGTGTACTGACCAGCCGCTCGACCGGTTGCTCGGCCTCGGCGGCAGCGTTGTCTTCGTTTACGAATGCGCGGCTCATGAAATGTCCTCCCTAATAGGCTTTGGGCCACAGCAGGGCATCATTGGTTTCGTCGATTTTTCAGGCTTTGTGGGTCAGTTCGGGCGGTAGGCCTTGGCGGCACTGCGGGTCTTTTCCCGCTCCCAGGCACGGTCACGCTCATTGAAGACCTGGCCGGGATCGAGCCGGTCGCGATTGTCCTGCGAGGTCTCGCACTGACGAAAGCCATCGGTCCAGCCCTGGGCGTAGAGCTTGTCTTTCAAGTAACGGGGCACGTTTTTGCGGAATTGGCCGGTAGTGGCGCCTGCTGCATCCCTGCCGCTGCTGCAGCCGTCCTGATAGCCGTCTGCAAAACCCGGCGGATAACCCTCCGCCAGCATCTGGTCACGGGTGGACTGACAACCCGCCAGCACGATGGCCAGCGACAACAACAGCCAATACCGCTTCATGGTGATTCCCTCTGCTTATGAGAGGAGTCTAGAAGGTAATTTGTGAGTTATTTGTAAAAGCGATGTAGGGAACGTGTAATGGCAGTGTGCTTTTATTTTCGACGCACACTGCCGGCGACTCGCTACTGATCCGGTCAGTAGTGATACCACTTCACCTCAAGCATCACTTCGTTCTGTGGCGAACTCATCTGGCTGAATTCACGCTGGGCGCTCAGGCGCAGGCCGAGGTTGCGGGACAGCTCCCATTGCTGGTTGAGACTGACGCTGCGGCGCACTTCGCCATTGGTGAAATAGTCGCCCTTGGCTTCCAGGCTGAGGTTGCCCAGCGGGTTGCGCCACAGCACGCCCGTGTTGAAGCCTGCAGCGGGGGAGATGAATTCGGCGAAATCGTTATTGTGTTCGACCCGCACGGTGCCCAGTGCGAAGCCAAGCATGTCATCGGCCAGTTGCCAGGTGCCGCCGCCACCACCGTTGACATGGCTGACGAGGTTTTCGTCGCCGTGCTTGCCGAGAACCCGTTCCAGGCCGCCGGTGACTTGCCATGACCAGGGTTTCAGCAGTTCAGTGCGCGGAGTCAGTGAGCGAATGGTCGCCAGGTCCAGTTGCTGCACCTGCCAGTCATTGCCTTCGTATTGACGCACCTTGAGCTGAAGAATCTCGATCTGCGCACCCAGCGGGAAGCCATAGGCGTTGTCGTTCAGGTCGTGATAGGCCATGCGCAGGCCATATTCGGCAAACGCCTTGTCACCGCGTGTGCCCGCTCCCAGCTGCCAGGTGCGTGATTCATGGCCTTCTTCCGGCAGGCCGGGGCGCGGGATGTCCAGTTGTGGCGGCGGGTTCTGGTTGATCGCCTGCAACAGTTCGAAGCTGCGTTGCGAGCGTTGTGTATCGCGCTCAAGGCCGTTGGCGCGGTAGCGTTCCAGACGATACGCGGCGTCCTGAATCAACGCGCGGCGTTCCTTGGGCTGCGCAAGGTACTCGCTGTTCTGCAGTTGCTTCTGGTCGGCGCTGACCTTCAATACCCACTGTTGCTCGTCTGCATCGAGCGGTTCGGCGCGGCTCAGCAGTTCGCGTTCGCGTGACGGGCGATAGTCGATCTTCTCCACCAGCCCGGCGGCCTTGATCGCCTTGACCGTATCGGTTGGGATCGCGGTCAGGCCGAACTGATCGGTAAGCTTCAGGCCCGGGCGGGCGACCTGCAGCAATTCCAGCAGCCGGTACGAGCAGTTTTCGTCGAAGAAGAAATAACTGAAGCGGATCTGTTTCAGCTCCCAGACGTGCTCGACCATGCGCCCGGTTTCTTCCGCAGTCAGGTTCAGCCGGTATTCCCAGAGGTCACGGTTTTCCAGGCTGCGGTATTCCGACAGTTTTTCCTGATACGGCACTAGCGCAAACAATCCAGGATAGCCGCCTGCCAGACCTTTCCACGCGTACAGAATGCTGTTGTCCATGCCTTCGATGTAGGCACCGAAGTTGATCGCGTAGCTCAGTAAGGTGGTGTTGTTGGTTTTCGCGCTGGCCGGATCGATGCGCAGCAGCGTATGACCAAACATCGACGAGGGGCTATTGAGGTAAGCGGCCGGGAAAATCAGCACCGTGCTGTCCGGGGCCACATCCTTGTACCAGGCCTTAAATTCCTTGCAGTCCGGGGTCGGCAGGCCCGTCAGGTGCAACTGGTCACGCAGCCAGCGGGTGCGTGCCGGGTACACGCACTGGGCGTGGGTCTGTTCGTTACTGACGGGTGCGTAAATAGCGTCGAGTGTTGCGCTCAGCTCCGCCTGCGGGTCGTGTGCACCGTTAGCGGCGAGAAAGAATTTCGGGTCTGTGACATAGCTGCGCCAGCCACCGAGCTTGCCGGCCTCGTAGTGACCCAGGGAAATCCAGAACGGTTCATTGGCCAATTGCTGCAAACGTTCAGCGCTGGCATGAGGTGCCGCGGACAAAAAAGGGGCACAGACGAACAGCGCCAGCGATACAAGACGTTTGAGCATAGAGGGCAACTAGTCAGAAAAGGGAATCCCGCCCTTTGCGAACAAAGGGCGGGCGAACGACTTTAAGCCTGGGTAGCGTACTTGGCCAGAGTCGGATCGTTTTTCAGAACATTGACGGTGTTGGTGTGGACGTCTTCGGCAGTGGCGTCGGCCTTGCTGAAGATTTGCGAGAAGTGCTCGTGAGTGACGGCGGCGAAGTGCTCGCGGTCTTCTGGTGCAACGCCCAGTACCACAGCGTAGGTCGTCAGTGCTTCGCCCTGACCCATGGCCATGTCCTTGGAGAGTTCATCCATCATGCCGTTCATGGCAAGCCAGGATTTACCGCCATAGGTCAGTGCGCCGTTGGTGGAGCAGCCGTTGGTGCCGGAGGTCATGCCGAAGGTGGCGTTACCCGAAGTACCGTTGGTGGTCGAAGCCAGGAAGTGAGCTGGAGTACCGCGTTGACCTTCAAACAGCATGTTGCCCCAACCGCAGTCAGGACCGCCTGGTGCTTGAGCCATAGCGTTGATCGATACAGCGGCGAAGAGCGTTCCAAGAAGAATCCGTTTCATAGCTTTTTCTCTTTTTAGTTCAGCCAAGGGTCGAGTTTCTTGAGTCGTTACATCAAGACAGGCGGCCAACCAACAACCACCTGTGCAGTTTGGAGTTTAGGCACGTTCCAAGGGTTCCGTCATCGATTACAGATTATTGCTTGAAAACGGCTTTTTTAAGGACGTGGCTCATGGCAGCACCCACGCAAATGCTTTTCGGCTCTTTCCTGCCTTGCAAGTCGTGTACAGCGAGCGCCAGAATGCCGACATCTGCCCCGCCTGATGTAAGGATTACTGATGCCCGATTCTGTCGCAGCCAACCTACGCCTGGCGCCCAACGCGCTGACCCGTCCGTTTTCCGCTGAGCAGTTCAGCTTTGCGACCACTCATGAGCTCGAACCTTTTCGCGGTGTCCTTGGCCAGGAGAGAGCCGTAGAGGCCCTGCAGTTCGGCGTTGCCATGCCGCGCCCCGGTTACAACGTATTTGTCATGGGCGAGCCCGGCACCGGGCGCTTTTCGTTCGTCAAACGCTACCTCAAGGCCGAAGGCAAGCGGATGCAGACGCCGTCGGACTGGGTCTACGTCAACAATTTCGACGAGCCCCGCGAGCCCAAGGCACTGGAGCTGCCTCCAGGCACAGCTCATGAGTTCACCGCCGACATCGGCGGCCTGATCGACAACCTGCTGGTGACCTTCCCGGCGGTTTTCGAGCACCCGTCTTACCAGCAGAAGAAAAGCTCGATCGACCGTGCGTTCAATCAGCGTTACGACCGTGCTCTGGACGTTATCGAGCGCCTGTCACTGGAAAAGGACATCGCCCTGTATCGCGACAGTTCCAACATCGCGTTCACGCCGATGGCCGATGGCAAGGCGCTGGACGAGGCCGAGTTTTCGCAACTGCCCGAAGCGGATCGCGAGCGCTTCCACGAAGATATCTCCGCGCTCGAGGAGCGTCTCAACGAAGAGCTGGCCAGCCTGCCGCAGTGGAAGCGCGAGTCCAACAATCAGCTGCGTCAGTTGAATGAAGAAACCATCACCCTGACCCTGCAACCCTTGCTGGCACCTCTCTCGGAAAAATACGCCGAGAACGCTGCGGTCTGCGCCTACCTGCAGGCCATGCAGGTGTACCTGCTCAAGACGCTGGTCGAGCAGTTGGTCGATGACGCGAAGACCGACGCCCAGGCGCGCAAGCTGCTGGAAGAGCAGTACAGCCCGAGTCTGGTGGTCGGGAATACCCGTGATGGCGGTGCGCCGGTGGTTTTCGAACAGCACCCCACCTATGACAACCTGTTCGGGCGCATCGAATACAGCACCGATCAGGGCGCGCTGTACACCACGTATCGGCAACTGCGCCCCGGCGCGCTGCATCGCGCCAACGGCGGTTTCCTGATTCTGGAAGCCGAGAAGATGCTGGGCGAGCCGTTCGTCTGGGATGCGCTCAAGCGTACCCTGCAATCGCGCAAGCTGAAGATGGAGTCGCCGTTGGGCGAGCTTGGCCGCGTTGCCACCGTGAGCCTTACGCCGCAGGTGATCCCGTGGAACGTCAAAATCATCATCATCGGTTCGCGTTCGCTGTACTACACCCTGCAAGACCTTGATCCTGACTTCCAGGAGATGTTCCGGGTGCTGGTCGACTTCGATGAAGAGATTCCGATGGTCGACGAAACGCTCGAGCAATTCGCTCAGTTGCTCAAGACCCGGACCTCGGAAGAGGGCATGGCGCCTTTGACCGCCGACGCAGTGGCGCGGCTGGCGACTTACAGCGCCCGCTTGGCCGAGCATCAGGGGCGTTTGTCGGCGCGTATCGGCGACCTGTTCCAGTTGGTCAGCGAGGCCGATTTCATCCGCCAGCTGGCCAACGACGACAAGACTGACGCCGGGCATATCGAGCGTGCGCTCAAGGCCAAGGCCACCCGTACCGGGCGGGTTTCGGCGCGGATTCTCGATGACATGATGGCTGGCGTGATCCTGATCGACACTGACGGCGCGGCAGTCGGCAAGTGTAACGGCCTGACGGTTCTGGAAGTCGGCGACTCGGCCTTCGGCGTGCCCGCGCGCATTTCCGCCACGGTTTACCCGGGCGGCAGCGGGATCGTCGACATTGAGCGCGAGGTCAACCTCGGCCAGCCGATTCACTCCAAGGGCGTGATGATCCTCACCGGCTACCTCGGCAGTCGTTATGCCCAGGAATTCCCGCTGGCGATTTCCGCGAGCATCGCGCTCGAGCAGTCCTATGGTTACGTGGACGGCGACAGTGCGTCGCTGGGCGAGGTCTGCACGCTGATCTCGGCGCTGTCACGCACGCCACTCAAGCAGTGCTTCGCGATTACCGGTTCCATCAACCAGTTTGGCGAAGTTCAGGCGGTGGGCGGGGTCAATGAAAAGATCGAGGGCTTCTTCCGCCTCTGCGAAGCCCGTGGGCTGACAGGCGAGCAGGGCGCGATCATTCCGCAGGCCAACGTCACCACGCTGATGCTGGACGAGCGTGTAGTGCAGGCTGTACGTGCCGGGCAATTCCACATCTACGCGGTGCGTCAGGCCGATGAGGCGCTGAGCCTGCTGGTTGGCGAACCCGCCGGTGCGCCTGACGAGCATGGCGAGTTCCCTGAAGGCAGCGTCAATGCGCGCGTAGTGGAGCGTCTGCGCGATATCGCAGAGATGCTCAGCGACGAAGACCTCAAGGAAGAGCTGGAAAAGGAGCCTGCGCAGTTGCAGCCTGAACTCAAGGTCTGACAGCGCAGGCGCAGGCGCAGGCGCCGGGCGGTGAGTGCCGCCCGGTGCTCCGTTCATCAGGGATAGTTTCTCGCGGGGTGGTTTTCTTCTAGTCTTGAGGTGATCGCAGTGGCCAAGGAGATTGGCGTGCATCCTGCTAAACGAGAAGGATGAATACTGTTGCTGATCAGGAGCGCATCATGCAGCGTAGCCTTTGCCTTACCCGAGAATGCATGGGGCTGATGACCCGTATCGAGTGTGTCATCCGGCCTCTGCGCAGTGACAGCGGACAGTGGATGGTGCTCTTCGCGGCCGGAATGGCTGCAGAACAGCCTTCCGCAATCAAGTCCCAGGGGCCTTTCAGAGGCTTGCCCGAAGCGCAATCGGTGCTCACCAGCGTTATCGAAAGCCTGTCGTTGCATGGTTATCAATGTGCCGATGACGTACCCATCTGGGCCCTGCACGTCCAGGCTGAACTGCGCCGTATCGATAGCGACAGGATGGTCTGTCAAAGCTCGTCGCTGTTCTAGGCTTCAATCCGGTTCCTCAGCAGCGCGCTAACGGCCGCTGTGCGATATTTTGTCGCACGCTCAGAGCGGCGCATTACCGCTGATATACTCGCCCGCTCCTTTAAAACACCTTGCGAGTATCAATGGAACGTTTTTTTGAAAATGCCATGTACGCATCGCGCTGGTTGCTGGCGCCGATCTATTTCGGCCTGTCCCTTGGCCTGCTGGCGTTGTGTCTGAAGTTTTTCCAGGAAATCTTTCACGTCATTCCCAACATCTTCTCGCTGGCCGAAGCAGACCTGATTCTGGTGCTGCTGTCGCTGATCGACATGGCGCTGGTCGGTGGCTTGCTGGTGATGGTGATGATCTCCGGCTACGAGAACTTCGTGTCGCAGCTGGACATCGACGAGGACAAGGAAAAGCTCAACTGGCTGGGCACGATGGATTCGTCTTCGCTGAAGATGAAAGTTGCAGCATCGATTGTGGCGATTTCTTCCATCCACCTGTTGCGAGTGTTCATGGATGCCACCAACATCAAGCCCGAATACCTGATGTGGTACGTGATTATCCACATGACGTTCGTGATATCGGCGTTTGCGATGGGCTATCTGGACAAGGTCACCAAGCACTGAGACAACGCTGAATGACAGGGGCGGGCATTATCGTTTCTGGCATGTCGGCGCTGTGTGTTGTAAAACGTCCGTTCCGATGCATCAGGCGTTTGCGCAGGAGGTTCGATCATGAATTATCAGGAATTTATCGGCCACGCCCAGGCCGGGCGGGTCGATGAGCTGAACCTGATCTCCATCGAAGGCGGCATCTATCTACTGGATGTGCGCATGAATGGCACTTCGGTGATGCTCAAGGACCCAGCGGGCAAGACCCTGCATCTTCGCTCGGTAGAGCACGCCCGGGACTTGCTCAAGGACATACCGGTGGTGCCTTTTTACCTGGTCCATTGCGTGGTCCATGACGAGCTGTGCGGCATGCCGGTTAATGACCGCTCTGAAATGCGCCTGCCGATCTCGTTTCATTCTTCATGGTCCTGATCGCCTACTGCGGATTGCTGCTGCGGTAGGGGCTGCAGCGGCAATTGTGCTAGGCTGCTCGGCCTTTTGGTTCGGGGCGCATCAGCGTATAGCGTGATTGCCGTTCAGGTTTTGCGTGATACCGACTGCGTGCCCCTCTACGGAGCAGTGTCATGTCCGAAGTCAATCTGTCCACCGACGAAACCCGCGTCAGCTACGGCATTGGCCGTCAGTTGGGCGATCAGTTGCGCGACAACCCGCCACCGGGCGTCGATCTGGAAGCCATCGTGGCAGGCCTGCGCGATGCGTTTGGCGGTCAGCCAAGCCGTGTCGGTCAGGAAGAAATGTCCGCCAGCTTCAAGGTCATCCGCGAAATCATGCAGGCTGAAGCAGCCGCCAAGGCTGAGCAGGCCGCAGGCGCCGGCAAGGCCTACCTGGCTGAAAACGCCAAGCGCGAAGGCGTGACCACGCTGGCTTCGGGTCTGCAATTCGAAGTCGTGACCGCTGGCACTGGCCCTAAGCCAACCCGTGAAGATCAGGTACGCGTTCACTACCACGGCACGTTGATCGACGGTAACGTCTTCGACAGTTCCTACGATCGTGGCGAGCCGGCCGAATTTCCGGTCAGCGGCGTGATTGCTGGCTGGACCGAGGCGCTGCAACTGATGAACGCCGGCAGCAAATGGCGTCTGCACGTGCCGAGCGAGCTGGCTTACGGCGCTCAGGGCGTAGGCAGCATCGCACCGCACAGCGTGCTGGTGTTTGATGTGGAACTGCTGGACGTTCTGTAAGCGACCCGGTCGATGCAGATAGTCGCTGAACGGATCGCGCCGATTCGTTCAGCGACGCAGTTGTGCTGATGCTTCATGCTCAGTGCAACTCACCCATGGGGCGCAACGCCCGCGCGTAGCAGAACAGAAACAGGTTTCTCACCAGCTCCTTGAGCACCAATGGCTCGCTGGAACTCAAACTGCACACATCCAGATCGCCCTGATCGCGTAACTCCTCCAGCGCTTCCTCTTCCAGTACGGCACACACTTCCCCCGTCTCGCGATGGAGAATTCTCAGGTAAGGGTGGGGTCTGTCCAGCCATGCATCGATCAAATAGGTCATGTCTCATCTCCTGTGCAAGTCAGATGAGAATAATTCTTATCGGGATAATAGCAAGGCTCTATTGAGATTAATTCTCATTTTGCGCTGAATGGTTGATCCAGATCAGCGAATGCCGGTCGAGAGAGGACGCGGAGCGTCCAGAACGGCATGCCGACGCGGAGCATCGGCACGATAGTTAGAGAACTATCGTTCCTCACGCTCCAGCGTGGGAGTGCCGTTCGTGACGCTCTGCGTCACACAGCGATGCCATCAGCCGGTCAGTGGTGCTCGCGGGTGGCGCGGAATTTCACGTCGGGCCAGCGTTCTTCCATCAGCGCCAGGTTCACGCGGGTAGGGGCGAGGTAGGTCAGGTGACCGCCGCCGTCCACTGCGAGGTTTTCCACCGCCTTGTTCTCAAACTCTTCGAGCTTCTTCTTGTCGTCGCAGTCGATCCAGCGGGCTGACCACACAGTGATTGGCTCGTAGGCGCATTCAACCTTGTATTCTTCCTTGAGACGGCTGGCGACCACATCGAACTGCAGCACACCGACGGCGCCGAGGATGATGTCGTTGCTGCGCTGCGGGAAGAACACCTGCGTGGCGCCTTCTTCGGCCAGCTGTTGCAGACCCTGACGCAGTTGCTTGGACTTGAGCGGGTCCTTCAGGCGTACGCGACGGAACAGCTCTGGTGCGAAGTGCGGAATACCGGTGAACCCCAGGGCTTCGCCTTCGGTGAAGGTATCGCCGATCTGGATGGTGCCGTGGTTGTGCAAGCCGATGATGTCGCCGGCGTAGGCTTCTTCCAGCTGCTCGCGTTCCGATGAGAAGAACGTCAGCGCGTCGCCGATCCGAACGTCCTTGCCCAGGCGCACATGGCGCATCTTCATGCCCTTGTCGTAACGGCCCGAGCAGATACGCATGAAGGCGATGCGGTCGCGGTGCTTGGGGTCCATGTTCGCCTGGATCTTGAACACGAAGCCGCTGAATTTCTCTTCCGCCGGCTCGACGGTGCGCTCGTTGGCCACACGTGCCAGCGGCTTGGGCGCCCAGTTCACCACGGCATCGAGTACATGATCGACGCCGAAGTTGCCCAGCGCGGTACCGAAGAACACCGGGGTCAGCTGACCGTCGATGAATTCCTGCTGGTTGAATTCGTGGCAGGCACCCTGTACCAGCTCCAGCTGCTCGACGAAGCGCTCGTATTCATCGCCCAGGTGGGCGCGGGCTTCGTCCGAATCGAGCTTCTCGATGATTTTGGTTTCGGTGCGCTCGTGGCCGTGACCCGCGGTGTAGACAATGATGTAGTCATCGGCCAGGTGGTAGACACCCTTGAAGTCCCGGTAGCAACCGATCGGCCAGGTGATCGGAGCCGCCTTGATCTTGAGGACCGCTTCGATTTCATCGAGCAGCTCGATCGGGTCGCGGATATCACGGTCGAGCTTGTTGATGAAACTGACAATAGGCGTGTCACGCAGACGGCAGACATCCATCAGCGCGATGGTGCGCGGCTCGACGCCTTTACCGCCGTCGAGGACCATCAAAGCCGAGTCGACCGCCGTCAGGGTGCGGTAGGTGTCTTCGGAGAAGTCTTCGTGGCCCGGGGTGTCGAGCAGGTTGATCATGTGGTCGCGATACGGAAACTGCATCACGGACGTGGTAATGGAGATACCACGCTGTTTCTCCATTTCCATCCAGTCGGAGGTGGCGTGACGGTCGGATTTACGCGACTTGACCGTACCGGCGACGGAAATGGCCTTGCCCATCAGCAGGAGTTTTTCCGTGATGGTGGTTTTACCCGCATCCGGGTGGGAAATAATGGCGAAAGTGCGGCGTTTCGCGACTTCGGCGGCCTGTTGGGTCATGGGAAATCGCCTGGGATGGGATTGAAAAAGGGCGCAGATTATAGCTCAACTCGCGGCAATAACCGAACCGTTCAGACAATAAACGATGGCCAGATAATGTCTCGTGTGGGAACCTTTCAGGTCGTGGAGACGTCCACTCCCCCGTCAAGGCTCGCAACGAAGCCAACGCAAGGGGCTGATTCATCAGCATGTTGGTTTGACGAAGCTGCGCTTATGGCTTGTGTTTTCGCCGAGGTTAAACCCTTACCGGCGACCCACCCGCTGCTCTTCGCGAACGTTATTGCCGGCGTCCTCCCCGGACGTCCAGGTCAACGCGTTCGCCGACTGAAATAAGGAGTCCGCCTGTGGCAAATCGCTATGGCAAGGGGCTATTGGGAGGTGCGGTTGCGATCGCACTCCTGGCCCTGCTGATCCACTGGATCGGCGTTAGTACTATCAAGCAATACCAGGATGACCTGCTGTTCTATCTTCAGGCTCATCTGATTCTGGTTGTGGTTTCAATGTTGGCGGCCCTGGTGGTCGGCATCCCTGCGGGCATTGCCCTCAGCCGACCGAGTATGGTTGGACGCGCCGAACGCTTCATGCAGATATTCAATATTGGCAACACCGTTCCTCCTCTCGCCGTTCTGGCCATTGCCCTCGGGATTCTCGGGATCGGCAGCGGGCCGGCGATCTTCGCGCTGTTTCTTGCCTCGCTGTTGCCGATCGTGCGCAACACCTACGAAGGCCTGAAAAACGTACAGGGTTCACTCAAGGAAGCTGCCGTCGGTATTGGCATGACTCCGCGCCAGGTGCTGTGGCGTGTCGAGTTGCCCAACGCTGTACCGATCATCATCGGTGGCGTGCGGGTCGCACTGGCGATCAATGTCGGGACCGCGCCGCTGGCGTTTCTCATCGGTGCCAATAGCCTTGGCAGTCTGATTTTCCCGGGCATTGCGTTGAACAACCAACCGCAATTGGTGCTGGGTGCGGCGTGTACCGCTCTGCTGGCGCTGCTGCTCGATGGTCTGGTGATACTGGCCAGTCGTCTTTGGCTGGAACGCGGACTGGCTCGCTGAGCGAAGGAAATC
Organism: Pseudomonas syringae KCTC 12500; assembly: GCF_000507185.2. Lineage (NCBI taxonomy): Bacteria > Pseudomonadati > Pseudomonadota > Gammaproteobacteria > Pseudomonadales > Pseudomonadaceae > Pseudomonas > Pseudomonas syringae. Next base: position 1,372,783 of record NZ_AYTM02000002.1, on the reverse strand, counting down.
TCATGAAAAGAATATGCTTGTTTTTAGGCTTTGCCTTGCTGTTTCCGGCATTGGCCCAAGCTGCAGAAAAGCCGCTGTTGCGTGTCGGCGCACGGGTGTTCACCGAACAGACCATCCTCGCTGAACTGACCGCACAATACCTGCGGACCAAGAACTACGACGTGCAAATCACTGGCGGCCTGGGCAGCAACCTGGCGCGCAGCGCACAGGAAAGTGGTCAGCTGGATCTGTTGTGGGAATACACCGGTGTGTCGCTGGTGTCCTACAACCACATCGACGAAAAACTCGACAGCGCCCAGACCTATGCGCGGGTCAAGGAAGTCGATGCAAAGAAAGGCCTGATCTGGCTTTCGCCGTCGAAGTTCAACAACACCTATGCGCTGGCGCTGCCGCAGAAGATTGCTGACAAGTACCCGCAGGTCAACACCATGTCCGACCTGGCCAAGGTGTTCAAAGACGAAGCCAAAGAAGGGCATCTGGTCGCGCTGGACACCGAGTTTGCCAACCGGTCCGACGGCCTGGTCGGCATGGTCAAGCATTACGACATGAATCTGGGGCGTGAAAACACTCGGCAGATGGACTCGGGCTTGGTGTACACCGCGCTGCAGAACGGTCAGGTGTTCGCAGGGCTTGTCTACACCACAGATGGTCGCCTGAACGCGTTCAAGCTCAAAGTGCTACAAGACGACAAGCACTACTTCCCGGACTACACCGCGGCGTCGGTGATTCGTCAGGAATATCTGGATAAGCATCCGGACATCGAGACGCTGCTCAAGCCGCTGGCTGATCTGCTGGACAACCAGACCATGATCGACCTCAACGCTCGTGTCGACGTCGGCCATGAAAGCCCATCCGCGGTTGCTGCAGATTTTCTGCGTCAGCACCCATTGAATTAAGGAAGGAGACGATATGAGTTTCTTGAGCGCCTTCTCCCATCTGGACTGGGCACAGGTCCTGCACCTGACCTGGCAGCACATTACGCTGGTTGGCATCGCCGTGACCCTGGCGATTGTCGTCGGTGTGCCGTTGGGCGTGTTGATGACGCGTTTTCCAGTGCTGGCGGGCCCTTTGCAGGCCAGCGCCACGGTGTTGTTGACCGTGCCGTCGATTGCCCTGTTCGGCCTGCTGCTGCCGTTCTACTCCAAGTTCGGCCAGGGCCTTGGCCCGATGCCGGCGATTACCGCGGTGTTCCTTTACTCGCTGCTGCCGATTATGCGTAACACCTATCTGGCCCTCACAGGCGTAGAACCGGGTATCCGCGAAGCCGCCAAAGGCATCGGCATGACCTTCGGCCAGCGTCTGCGCATGGTCGAGCTGCCTATCGCAGTGCCTGTGATCCTCGCCGGTGTGCGCACCGCCGTGGTGATGAATATCGGTGTCATGACCATCGCCGCGACCATCGGTGCCGGTGGTCTGGGTGTACTCATTCTTGCTTCTATCAGCCGCAGCGATATGTCGATGCTGATCGTCGGCGCGGTACTGGTCAGCATTCTGGCCATTATCGCCGACCTTCTCCTGCAATGGCTGCAACGCACGCTGACTCCAAAAGGATTACTGAAATGATCGAACTCCAGAACCTCTCCAAGACTTTCCAGAGCAACGGCAAAGAAGTGAAGGCTGTCGATTCGGTCAGCCTCACGGTCAACGAAGGCGAAATCTGCGTCTTCCTCGGCCCGTCGGGCTGCGGCAAGAGCACCACGTTGAAAATGATCAACCGCCTGATCATGCCAACCTCCGGCAAAGTGCTGATCAATGGCGAAGACACCACTGGTCTTGACGAAGTGACCCTGCGTCGCAACATCGGCTACGTGATTCAGCAGATCGGTCTGTTCCCGAACATGACCATCGAAGAGAACATCGTGGTCGTGCCCAAACTGCTCGGTTGGGACAAGCAGCGTTGCCATGACCGTGCTCGCGAACTGATGAGCATGATCAAACTGGAGCCCAAGCAGTACCTGCATCGTTACCCGCGTGAACTGTCCGGCGGCCAGCAACAGCGTATCGGCGTGATCCGTGCCCTGGCAGCCGACGCACCTTTGCTGTTGATGGACGAACCGTTCGGTGCGGTCGACCCGATCAACCGCGAGATGATCCAGAACGAGTTCTTCGAGATGCAGCGCGCGCTGAACAAGACCGTGATCATGGTCAGCCACGACATCGACGAAGCCATCAAGCTGGGCGACAAAATCGCTATCTTCCGTGGCGGCAAACTGCTGCAGATCGATCACCCGGACACCTTGCTCGCTCATCCGGCTGACGACTTCGTCAGCAGCTTCGTCGGCCAGGACAGCACTCTCAAGCGTCTGCTGCTGGTCAAGGCCGAAGATGCGGCCGACAACGCGCCGTCGGTCAGTCCGGAAACCCCGGTCGCCGATGCGCTGGAAGTGATGGACGAAAACGACCGCCGCTACATCGTTGTTACCGACGGCGAGAACAAGGCAATGGGCTATGTGCGTCGTCGTGACCTGCACCGTCAGCAGGGCACGTGCGCGCAGTTCCTGCGTGAATTCAACGCCACTGCCGCTTACGACGAACATTTGCGCATCCTGCTGTCGCGCATGTACGAGTTCAACCGTGCCTGGCTGCCGGTGCTGGATGCCGAGAACGTGTTCCTGGGTGAAGTGACGCAAGAGTCCATTGCGGCTTATCTGAGCTCGGGCCGTTCGCGTGGCATGAAGACCAGTATTGTTTCGCCAGCCGAGCAAGTGGCTTCCTGACCGGCTGCGTTGCCGCCAGCGTCATGGCTGGCGGCAATGTTCACACTTGGAACTTCTCCAGGCCACATTGAGTGGCGTCGCTTTCCTGCAATGCAGACGCCGTCATGGCGTCTGCAGCATCGCTCTCATACAACGTTGTCACGACCCCCTGATACTCGACGTTCACTACACAGTGGTCATTACCCTCAAACTTCTCGCGGCTGATCCAGATCCGGCCGGACAGAGTTGAGTAGTAGGCTTCGCCTTGGGTGATCTCGGAGGCATAGAGGTCGTTGACGAAAAGCTTGTAGTTATGATTTTTGAACGTGTCTCCCTCGAAATACACCTCCAGCACGTCATCTGTTCTAACGACCTTCGCGACGGTCAGTCGTAACAACAGGCTCTGGGCAATGGCCAGATAAGAACGGTACGCTGCCCGGTTTGTCACGCTGATGAGCGGGTTGCCGTTGACGGTCATGTACAGGGCATCAACGCTTGCCTGATCGACACCTGCTACCAGTCGGGTCATCGTGGAGTCCGTGAAGAGCTGGCGGATAGGCAGGGCGATTTTTGACTGTTCGACGTTGCCGGAGAACAGGGTATAGGTTTTCCCGATGCCTCCAGCTGCCGTGATGGTCACCTCTTGATGGCCTACGCCGCCGGGGCGTATCCAGGTGTTATCGATGAGTTCGGAGCCGTTGGGGTAGCCTTTTTCAAGCGTCGCATAAGGAGGGGCTCCGAAGATAATTGTATAATCATGACTCTTGAAAGCCTCATCCTCGAACGTGACCTGAACAAGTCCTGCGCTGACGATCACGCTTCTTATGGTTTTTTGCAGGAGCAACCGTTGTGCACGGTTCAATAGGCGACCGTGCAGTTCATCGGTCCGGTCTTCATCCAGATTGGAGAAAAGAACGTCAAGCCTTGGCTGGGTAATGCCGGGTCTGAGTTCAGTGCAACGGTCATCGGTAAACAATGCCTTGATATTGAACAGCAGGATGGGGCGTGATGCCGTACTGGCCACAGCATATAGCTTGCCCCCAGCAACCACCTTGACCGACGCTTCGTCCCCTTCGGAGATGGGTGTGCTGGCTTCCACGTAGGCGATGCCTTCTTCGATACGCGCTTCACAACCCACGCATTCGCCATTGTCTACCCACGCCACTAACGCTCCGTTGAGCGTTATCTCGTAACGGTATGGCGTGTACCATTGCTCGGCAACGGTAAACTTTATCCGGTCTTGAAAGGTACCGTGCACGCTGGACAGGATATGCGCAAGCTGCGGGATATAAGTGAGCAATGGCAGATCGATTGGGATCGTCGTCTCAGCGTCATTTTCCCAAATGGCCAGTGTCAATACGGGCAGGTCGGCGATCTGGTTGAGGGTTGCAGGGGTTGGGTACAATCCCCAGCGATCAAAGAATTCCGCCAGGTTGAGATGGCTCAGCAGCGAGGTTTCGACGATGAAGCGCTGCGCTTTATCGTCGTTGACGGTGGGCGGGTTGTTCATGAGCCGATAGCGCTGGTGCAATTGCGGGTAAAACGAAGTACCGAAGCTAAGACGCAATTGCCAGAGCATGACAAGCTTGTGTCCGGCCTCCTTGATGTTGTCGTACTCTCGCAGGCTACTGGCCAGGTACTCTTTCATGGGGAGGTAACTGGAGTCGGCGCCTGTAGCACGATCAAGGAAAAACTCTTGGGCGGCCATCGAGTAGAGATTGACTGTGACCTCTGTCATTCCGGTGCCGGTGCCCCATGTCATGGGGCTGAGTTGTCGTTGATGGCCGCTTTCGTGCCAAGGGCCCCAACCATCATCAGGTGCGGTTGACAGTAATCGCGCCAGCGCAGCCGATCCGTTAAACCCCATATGACCGTCTGTAGCAAACATATAAAGCCGGTCCGCTTCCACGTAGAAATGTTTACTGGGATCGAGCGCCCATTCCGTCGTGCCGTAATCGATCAGGCCTGAAATCCCATCCTGCGCTCTAATGGCATCATCGAAATTGCCCATCAGCTTTACGGGATCGGTCAGGTAGAGCTGTGCGCTCTGATAGCGCACCACGACAATAGCCCTCGGGCTGGTAAGCAGCACGACAGGCGCTTGGCTGTAGTGCGCCATTTGCTGTTCCCATTCCAGATTGGTCATATCCATCATGAAAAACGGCACATGGTTGTACTGTCCTGTTATGTCCAGAACCACATGACCAAGCGGGTCCAGATTGGTACAGCCCAGCAGGCCTGTGTTGGTAGCGACAAGAACGTTCAGGCCACGTTTCAGCGGGTACGAGGTGGGGGTATCCAGTTCCGGCACACATGACCAAGCGGGTCCAGATTGGTACAGCCCAGCAGGCCTGTGTTGGTAGCGACAAGAACGTTCAGGCCACGTTTCAGCGGGTACGAGGTGGGGGTATCCAGTTCCGGCACCCCGATCACTGCAGACACCAGATTCATGTACAGACTGGTTGCGGTTATTTCCAGCCGATCGCCTTTCGTTACATAAATGTTAGTCGGCTGAAAGTCGGTGTGTCCTCTGGCCCGGGCCTGCCGTTGGCGATGACTTTCGGCAGAGCCGAAGCCGAAGGCTTGCCATCGGGTTTCTGCTTGAACTGCACTGGGCGCAACGGAGCTGGCGGCGTGGGGGTGTCGGTCATCCATGATCGTTACCTGAAAAGGCGGTCTGAGCTATTTATTGAGCGCGCGTCCTCTGCATCCGTCTACTGACAGAACTGACAGGCTGATTCGCTTTGCCTGGCGTTGAAAAATTGATGGCCTGGAGCGCTGCGAAAAGGCAATGGCGACGGAGGTGGGGAACATCTGCCTGTCATGCAGGTCGGTTAAACAGGTCTTTGGGAAGGCAACTCAAAAGCCCTGTGCAAAAACGCGACATTTTTTGTTGATATCCGGCCCCTCAGGTCCTAAAGTTCGCGCCGAACGTCCATGCTGGAAACGATCCATCCGGCTCAAGTACTGACGACGAGACAGCAAGGCCAGGAAGGCAGCCCTTCAGGGCCTTTTTGCTTTCGGCGACATGCCTTGGGAAGTAGGCGAACCAAAGTGGGGATACGGAGGGCGTTCATTTGTACCCATTGACCAATACCGTTTGCCAATAGGAGTTCCAGCAGCATGCCGATCAATGTCGAAGACTACTACTCAGCCGAAACCTTCAAGAAAATGAAGGCGTTCGCTGACAAGCAAGAAACCCCGTTCGTGGTCATTGATACTGACATCATCAGCAAGGCATATGACGACCTGCGTGCGGGCTTCGAATTCGCCAAGGTTTATTACGCGGTCAAGGCCAACCCTGCCGTTGAAGTCATCAATCTGCTCAAGGAAAAGGGTTCGAGCTTCGACATCGCGTCGATCTACGAGCTGGACAAGGTCCTGAGCTGTGGTGTCGGCCCGGAGCGTATGAGCTACGGCAACACCATCAAGAAATCCAAGGACATTCGTTACTTCTACGAGAAGGGCGTGCGTCTGTTCGCCACCGACTCCGAAGCCGACCTGCGTAACATTGCCAAAGCGGCACCGGGCTCGAAAGTCTACGTGCGCATCCTGACCGAAGGTTCGACCACGGCCGACTGGCCTCTGTCGCGAAAATTCGGCTGCCAGACCGACATGGCCATGGACCTGCTGATTCTTGCCCGCGACCTGGGTCTTGTGCCTTACGGCATCTCGTTCCACGTCGGCTCGCAGCAGCGTGACATCAGCGTCTGGGACGCTGCCATTGCCAAGGTCAAAGTGATCTTCGAGCGTCTGAAAGAAGAAGACGGCATCGTTCTCAAGCTGATCAACATGGGTGGCGGCTTCCCGGCCAACTACATCACCCGCACCAACAGCCTGGAAACCTACGCCGAAGAGATCATCCGCTTCCTGAAGGAAGACTTCGGTGATGACCTGCCGGAAATCATTCTCGAGCCGGGCCGTTCGTTGATCTCCAACGCCGGCATCCTGGTCAGCGAAGTGGTACTGGTTGCCCGCAAGTCGCGTACCGCGGTCGAGCGTTGGGTATACACCGACGTGGGCAAGTTCTCCGGTCTGATCGAAACCATGGACGAAGCCATCAAGTTTCCGATCTGGACCGAGAAGAAAGGCGAAATGGAAGAGGTGGTCATCGCCGGTCCTACCTGCGACAGCGCCGACATCATGTACGAAAACTACAAGTACGGCCTGCCACTCAACCTGGCCATCGGTGATCGTATGTACTGGTTGTCCACCGGCGCCTACACCACCAGCTACAGCGCAGTGGAATTCAATGGCTTCCCGCCGCTGAAGTCGTTCTACCTGTAATTTCCTTGCGTCAAAAAAAACCCATGAACATGGGTTTTTTTTTGCCCGTAAAAAATAATTATATAAGTCTCGGTGCGCTGAAACGTGCAGTAAGTGAGGGGCGTGTTATTAAACGTTTGCGGGGTAATATAATAGACTCAGCAGAATGTGTTGCTTATTCCTACAGGTGTTGTCCGTTCCGCTCACTGTGTGAAGTCGATACCCTTTGTTAATTTCCAATGACCTTGAAGCACCGATTTATAGTCGGCGCAAAACAGGCTCTACATAATAAGGAAATTAATCATGGTTACGACCGTTGAACCGCAATTTACGGACGGCGAAGCACACAGCGTCGAAGAAGTCAGTCGTGTCAGCAAGGACTTGATGGATGCCCTGACCAGTCGGGGCGCAGAGGTGGCGCGTGCCCCGGGCTTGTTGATTACCAACGAAGATGTTCGCCGCATCAGGCGTTATGTCAATACGGGCCTGGAACTGCCGACCACACTGGACGAAGTCAGCCAGCTGACAGGGGGGCAGGGCAACGGCATTCCCGGCCTTGGGGCAGAAGCGATCGTCGAGCTGTACCTCGGTATTCAAGCCCATGCCAGGAGCTGGTCGGCAATTGAAACCGCCATGCAGAAAGTCGGCAGCGACCTCTACGTTTTCTCGGGCAATCTGATCGCCATTGCAACGGATGTGGTGGATTTCATCAAAGGACTCGATTCCTACCAGACCCTGCAAGTGGGGGACCTGACGCCGTCGCAGATTGATGCAATGCCCCCCGTCGCACTGATGGACCAGGACAGCAAGAAACTGCCCGGGCTGTTGTCGCTGGTCGATGAACTCAAGGTACATATCAAGAACCATAGTGCCAGCACCACGCGAACCCGAGTCGGGGTGACCGATTTCAAGCGTCGTCTAAAAGACGAGATAGCGCCCGGCGTGGCGTTGAAAATAAGGTTGGCCGGCTCCGGCGACGCTGATGACGAAATTGCCCGGCTCACTGCGGACGTCGATCAGCTCAACGGACGCATCAATCATAAACTTGCCGAGTACGAAGAGTACTGCGAATACAAGTGGATCGGTTTCTGGTGGGGACTTGTCGGCGGGGCTGTTTCCCTGTCCATCTTTGGCCCGAAGGCATCGAAGGCTCTCGATGAAAAAGATCGTCTGATTGAAGAAAAACGCCAGATAGAGAAGCAGATAAAACAATCCAACGCGTTGTTGAGCGACTTGCTGGCCTTCGAAACCAGTCTGCAGGATTTGAAAGCCAGAGTCGACGGGGCGGCCAGTAGCGTCAGTAATATAGAGAGCCTGTGGGTATTGTTGGAAGAGCTGGTCGACGCCTCCTACGATCGTATTAAAAATACCAATAACGCCTTGTACCTGGTCAGTTTCGTTTCCCGCTTCCACACCCTCATGAGCAATTGGAGGGAGATTCAGGTCCAGGCCTTCGATCTGTTGACCGCTTTTAACAATGCACTGGACGAACCCGTTGCGTGAGTGTTGCCCACCTTAACGTTAAAGAGAATGCTGTTATGAATGTTCATGTACTTGCTACGCCCGCTCAACTGCCCACACCTGATATGGAAATCATTATTGCCAGTCGTGAAAAACTCAAGCGCGAGGCCGATAGGCTGGGTGATATTTATTTACCGGTCATGAACGAGGCCTTGCACAGCCTGCTCAGTGAGGTCGGTCATGTCGACAAGGAAGCACTGGATACACTGACGCTTGTTCCGCATATGTACAACAGCGAAGAGATGCTGCCTTTTCTTGAGGCTGTCCAGAAGTTGAGAGGTGATCCTGAAGACGCTAAAAGCAGCGCTGCAATTGCTGACTTCAACGAGGAGATCAGCCTGCTGCTGGATACAAGGGAGGCCTCTTTGAGCAGCCAGGCCAAAGCGCTGGACAGGGCGCTCATCAATCTGGAGGCTGTGCGGGTCGATGGCGTAGAGCACCTGACGCCTGCCCTTGAGCAGGAAATCGCTGTACTGGAGGCCAGGCTGGAAACTGAGCATGCGCGTCTGACGGAAGTTATACGGCAGGCCGCAGCGGTCAACGATCTCATTAGAGATGTCGAAAGCCTCAGCTTTTTCGACAAGTTGAAGCCGCTGGTTGCTTCTCTGGAGAGGCTGGCGGATGTCGATCCCCTGAATCCGTTGATCGGCTCCGTTAAAGCGGGTATCGCCGGTGTTTCCAATATTCTGGATCTGCTGGACGCGGCCGTCGACTATGATCATCTGATCGCTCTGAGGGAACGACTTCAGACGCAGATGACAAGACTGCAGGAAACGACTGACGCGACTCGCGCAGCGCTGGAAACCGAAGTGAGCAAACGCGGCCAGCTCTCGGGGCTCGCCTCGGTCGAGGTCTGCAAGACCGACTACGTTCGCGAGATGAGTAAATTGCTCGAAGCGTTGAAACGTGTCCTGGCCAGCAGCCGCCTGCCTGAAACCGCAGTGATCGAGAAGCGAGTCGAGCACTTCAGCCGTCAGGCGGATGCGCTAAACAACTATCTGATCGATTTGCGCAGAAGCTGGCGCAGTTGATCAGCCGGCATCATCCCGCCTGCCATGCCTGGCGGGGTTTTGGTTTGGGGCAAAAGACACGTTACAGATAGACAGGTCATGGCCGTCAGTGCATTAATTGCGCCGCGAAATATGAGTGAGAGTGGCGAGCGTGCTGAAGAAAGTCCTGTTTCAGTTGCACTGGTTCTTCGGGATCACGGCAGGTCTGGTGTTGACCCTCATGGGGATGACCGGTGCGCTGTATTCGTTCGAGGACGAAACTCTCGACGTGCTGAATCCGGATGTGCTGTTGGTCGAGCCGCGCGGTGCCACGCTGCCACCTGTTGAACTGGTGCGCAGGCTGGAGGCCGCGACCGGCCTGACGGTCGCTATCCTGCGTGTCGAAACCACCGGCAATCGTGCTGCCCAGGTATTTTTCACGCCCAAAGCGGGTGAGCGTCGAGGACCCAAACGCAATTTCGACCCCTACACGGGTGAGCTGAAAGGCAATGCGGTAGGGGAGGGGTTTTTCGACTTTGTCCTGAAGCTGCACCGTTATCTGGCCATGGGCGAGGCGGGCAAGCAGGTTACGGCGGCGTGTACGCTGATTCTGGTGTTCTTTTGCCTGTCCGGGCTTTACCTGCGCTGGCCTCGCGCAGCGCGGAACTGGCGGGTCTGGCTGACCGTTGACTGGGCGAAGAAAGGCCGCAGTTTCAACTGGGACCTGCATTCGATCTTCGGCACCTGGTGCCTGTTGTTCTACCTGCTGTTCGCCCTAACGGGACTCACCTGGTCGTATGACTGGGTGAGCAACGGCCTGAATAAACTGATCGGGAATTCGCCGCTCGAGGAAGGCGTCGCTGCGCCAGCCAAGGCTGCGGGAAGATTACCGTTGGCGGTCGATTATGTGGCGGTCTGGGACAGTATCCAGAAGGCTGCAGGGCCGGACTTGCTGGCTTATAACCTGCGCCTGCCTGCTGCGGGCGGTCAACCTGCCACCGTGTTTTACCTGCTCAAGGATTCTCCGCACCCGCGTGCGCTGAACACCATCACTCTTGATCCGGCCAATGGTCAGGTCAGCTCGGTCGTACGCTATGCCGAACGCAGTTTCGGTGCGCAACTGCTGGCCAGCAATTACGCGCTGCACGTCGGCAGCTACTTCGGGCTCGTCGGTCGAGTCATCATGACCGGCGCATCGTTGCTGATGCCGCTGTTCTTCATTACCGGCTGGTTGCTGTACCTGGATCGACGCCGCAAGAAGCGTGATATCGAGCGTGCACGCGGCGAGGTTCAGGGTGATGACCACGACGATGACGCATCCTGGCTGGTCTGTTTCGCCAGTCAAAGCGGCTTCGCGGAACAATTGGCCTGGCAGACCGCTGGCCAGTTGCAGGCCTCAGGATTGTCGGTGCGCGTGAAGCGGCTGGGCGATCTGAGCGAAGACGAGTTATGCCGAAGCCGCAATGCCTTGTTCGTCGTCAGTACCTTTGGTGACGGAGAGGCCCCAGACAGTGCCCGACGTTTCGAGCGCAAGCTGCTGGGTCGCCCGCTTTCACTGGACCAGCTCAATTATGCTGTTCTGGCGCTAGGCGACCGGCAGTACCCACATTTCTGCGGCTTTGCCCATCGTTTGCACGGCTGGTTGACCGAGCGGGGCGGGCGCAGCCTGTTCCCGCCTGTTGAAGTAGACAGCGCCGATCCGGCAGCCCTGCAACACTGGCAACAGCAATTGGTGCAGTTGACCGGTTGCGTGCCAGCGGCACACTGGCAGACACCGGTTTTCGATAACTGGACACTGGCCCGGCGCGTGCTATTGAACGCTGGCAGCAGTGGTTCGAAGGTTTACCTGCTGGACCTGACGCCGCCAACCTCTGCGCACTGGCAGGCGGGGGATCTGGTCGAGGTGATGCCGCGCCACACGCTGCGGGTCATCGAGCCGTTTCTGGCCGGGCTGGGTGTCGATCCGGGCGCATGGGTAAGCGTGGATGGCTTGCAGGAGCCGCTCGCGCAGGCCTTGGAAAGCTGCCAGTTACCGCACAGCCGTTCGCATCTGGTGGGGCTGCATGCGCAGGCGTTGATCGATGCGCTGGTGCCAGTCTCTGTACGCGAATATTCGATTGCCTCAATTGCGCAGGACGGCTGCCTGCAGCTTATCGTGCGTCAGGAAGTGCATGCCGACGGCAGCCTGGGGCTGGGCTCGGGATGGCTTACCGAGCATTGTGCCGTTGGCGGTGCCGTCAGCCTGCGTGTGCGCCGCAACAGCAGCTTTCATCTGCCTGCCGAGCCGGTGCCATTGATCCTGCTGGGCAATGGCACCGGGCTGGCCGGTTTGCGCAGCCTGCTCAAGGCGCGTATCGCTCAAGGGCAGGTGCGCAACTGGTTGTTGTTCGGCGAACGTAACCGGGCGCATGACTTCCATTGCAGCGCCGAATTGCAGGGCTGGCTGCAGGCTGGTCATCTGACGCGCCTGGACCTGGCCTTTTCCCGCGATCAGGCAGAAAAAATCTACGTGCAGGATCGCTTGCGCGAAGCGGCCGATGAACTGCGTGTGTGGCTCGATGAGGGGGCAGCGATTTACATCTGTGGGAGCTTGCTGGGTATGGCGGCGGGCGTGGATCAGGTGTTGAACGAGGTGCTGGGCGAGCAGGCAGTCAGCGAACTGATCGAGGAAGGGCGGTATCGGCGGGACGTGTATTGACTAGCGAAGATCGGACGCAGAGCGTCCAGAACTGCGTGCCCACGCTGGAGCATGGGCACGATAGTCTTGTAGCTTGTAGCTTGTAGCTACGCCGCTACAAATTGCTCGGCGTAATGGCAAGCCACCTGGCGGTTATCCACCAGGCGCAGCTCTGGCACTTCGGCTGCACAACGCTCGGTCGCATACGGGCAGCGCTTGTGGAAAGCGCAGCCGCTTGGCGGGTTGAGCGGGTTGGGCAGCTCGCCGACGATCTTGATCTTCGGCTTGAGCGGGTCCGGGTGGATGGTCGGGGTCGCCGACAGCAGCGCCTGGGTGTACGGGTGCAGCGGACGGTTGTAGATCTCTTCCTTGGGACCCATTTCCGCAGGCCGGCCCAGGTACATCACCAATACCGTATCGGCGACATGACGCACCACCGACAGGTTGTGGGAGATGAACACATAGGCGGTGTTGAATTCCTGCTGCAGGTCCATGAACAGGTTCAGTACCTGCGCCTGAATCGACACGTCCAGCGCTGAAGTCGGCTCGTCCGCTACCAGCACCTTGGGTTGCAGCATCATCGCCCGTGCCAGCGCGATACGCTGACGCTGACCGCCGGAGAACATGTGCGGGTAGCGCTGATAGTGCTCAGGGCGCAAACCGACCTGGGCCATCATTGCCTGCACTTTCTCGCGGCGCTCGGCGGCTGACAGGTTGGTGTTGATCAGCAGCGGCTCGCCGAGCTGATCCCCGACTTTCTGCCTTGGGTTGAGCGATGCATAAGGGCTCTGGAAGACCATTTGCACGTCCTTGCGCAACTGCTTGCGCTCGGCCTTGCTGGCCCCGGCAACTTCCTGGCCGGCGATTTTCAGCGAGCCGGATGAAGGCTCTTCGATCAGCGTCAGCGCGCGTGCCAGTGTCGATTTGCCACAGCCGGACTCGCCGACTACAGCCAGGGTCTTGCCGGCTTCCAGTTCGAAGGACACGCCATTAAGCGCACGCACCAGCGCCGTGCCCTTGAACAGGCCGCGGGAGACTTCGTAGTGACGGGTAAGGTCGCGGGCGGTCAGTACGACGCTCATTACGCCACCTCCTGATTCAAGGGATAGAAGCAGCGTGCCAGGCTGTGCGCCTTGGGATCAAGGGCAGGGCGTTCGGTTCGGCAGTTGTCGCGCACGTACGGGCAGCGCGGTGACAGCAGGCAACCCTGTGGACGGTCATAGCGGCCCGGGACCATGCCCGGCAGCGTGGCGAGGCGCTCGGCGCCCATGCTGTGCTCGGGAATGGCGGCCAGCAAGGCTTCGCTGTACGGGTGGGCAGGAACATCGAACAGCCCCGGCACCTGGCCGACTTCGACAGCCTGACCGGCGTACATCACGCAGACACGCTGGGCGGTTTCCGCCACCACAGCCAGGTCGTGAGTGATCAGCACCAGTGCCATGTCCTGCTCTTTTTGCAGGCTCAGCAGCAGCTCCATGATCTGCGCCTGAATGGTCACGTCCAGGGCGGTGGTCGGTTCGTCGGCGATCAGCAGTTTTGGTTCTCCGGCAATCGCCATGGCAATCGCCACACGCTGGCTCATGCCACCGGACAGTTGGTGCGGGTAAGCATTCAGGCGCGCGGCGGCGCCAGGGATCTCGACCTTTTCCAGCAGTTCCAGTGCACGCTGGCGTGCGGCCTTGCCCGACATGTTCAGGTGCTGGCGCAGCACTTCCTCGATCTGGAAACCCACGGTGTAGCTGGGGTTCAGAGCGGTCATCGGGTCCTGAAAGACCATCGCCAGGTCTTTGCCGATGATGCGTCGACGCTGCCGCGAGTTGAGCTTGAGCAGGTCGTTGCCGTCGAAATTGAGTGCGTCGGCGGTGATGATGCCGGGGGAATCGATCAGCCCCATCAGCGCCATCATGGTCACCGATTTACCGGAACCCGATTCGCCGACGATGGCCAGTACTTCACCCCGGTCTACGCTCAGGGACAGGCCGTCCACAACAGGTACGGCCTTGGTGTCGCCGAAGCGGACGTTGAGATTCTTGATTTCAAGAAGTGACATGCGAATCTCCTCAGGCGGCGTTCTTGAGTTTCGGGTCCAGCGCATCGCGCAGACCGTCGCCCATCAGGTTGATTGCCAGCACGCTGAGCAAAATGGTCAGACCGGGCAGGCTCACGACCCACCAGGCACGTTCGATGTAGTCGCGCGCTGAGGCGAGCATGGTGCCCCACTCAGGCGTCGGTGGCTGTACGCCCAGACCCAGGAAGCCCAGCGCAGCGGCGTCGAGAATCGCCGACGAGAAGCTCAGGGTGGCCTGAACGATCAGCGGTGCCATGCAGTTGGGCAGCACGGTGATGAACATCAGGCGCGGCAGGGTGGCACCGGCCAGACGGGCAGCCGTCACGTAGTCGCGGTTCAGCTCGCCCATTACCGCAGCGCGGGTCAGACGAACATAAGAAGGCAGCGACACGATGGCGATGGCGATCACGGTGTTGATCAGGCCAGGGCCGAGAATCGCCACGATGGCCACAGCCAGCAGCAGCGAGGGCAGGGCCAGCATGATGTCCATCAGGCGCATGACCGAAGGGCCGAGCACGCGAGGGAAGAAGCCCGCCAGCAGACCCAGCAGAATGCCGGGGATCAGCGACATGACCACCGATGCCAGACCGATCAGCAGCGACAGGCGCGAACCCTGGATCAGGCGTGACAGCAGGTCGCGGCCCAGTTCGTCGGTGCCGAGGATGAATTGCCATTGACCGCCTTCGAGCCACACCGGCGGCGTCAGCAGGAAGTCGCGGTATTGCTCGCTCGGGTCATGGGGGGCAGCCCACGGCGCGAACAGGGCGCAGAACACGATCAGGGTCATGAACATCAGACCGGCAACCGCGCCTTTGTTTTTCGAGAAGGCTTGCCAGAATTCTTTGTACGGGGATGGGTAAAGCAGGCTTTGATCGACTGCTACCGCAGGAGTAGGGGTGCTCATATCGATGATCTCAGCGCTGGTGACGAATGCGTGGGTTGGCAAAGCCGTAGAGGATATCCACCACGAAATTGACCAGGATCACCAGACAGGCGATCAGCAGAATGCCGTTTTGCACGACCGGGTAGTCCCGGGCGCCAATGGCCTCGATCAACCACTTGCCGATACCCGGCCAGGAGAAGATCGTTTCGGTCAGTACCGCACCGGCCAGCAGCGTACCGATTTGCAGACCGAACACGGTCAGTACCGGAATCAGCGCGTTGCGCAGGCCGTGAACGAAGACCACACGGGCAGGCGACAGGCCTTTGGCACGAGCGGTACGCACGTAGTCTTCACGCAGCACTTCGAGCATCGACGAGCGGGTCATCCGGGCGATCACCGCCAGCGGGATGGTGCCCAGCACGATGGCCGGCAGAATCATGTGGTGCAGGGCATCGAGGAACGAACCCTGTTCGTCACTGAGCAGCGTGTCGATCAGCATGAAGCCGGTGACTGGCGGAATGTCGTACAGCAGGTCGATCCGCCCGGAAACCGGGGTCCAGCCCAGCGTTACCGAGAAGAACATGATGAGGATCAGGCCCCACCAGAAGATCGGCATGGAATAACCGGCGAGGGAAATCCCCATGACCCCATGGTCGAACAGGGACCCTCGCTTGAGGGCGGCGATCACCCCGGCCAGCAGGCCGAGAATACCCGCGAAAATCAGCGCCGCCAGCGACAACTCCAGGGTTGCCGGGAACAGCGAAGTGAATTCGGACCAGACACTGGTGCGCGTACGCAATGATTCACCGAGGTCGCCCTGGGCGAGCTTGCCGATGTAATCGATGTACTGGGCGTAGAGGGGTTTGTTCAGACCCAGACGTTCCATGGCCTGAGCGTGCATTTCCGGATCGACACGGCGCTCACCCATCATGACTTCGACCGGGTCGCCCGGAATCAGACGAATCAGGGCGAAGGTCAATAAGGTGATGCCGAAGAAAGTGGGTATCAGCAACCCCACTCGGCGGGCGATAAAACTAAACATCTTGGTGTGTACCTCATCAGCCGGTTAGGCGTGCTCCGGCGAGTCTCGGGTTATGAGCTCGCCGGATTATTTTTCTACTTCACCCTGGTAGTGGTGAAGTTGTTATTGGTCAGCGGGCTTATTTGAAAGCCTTCGACATCTTTGCGCATTGCAACGAACAGTTTCGGGTAAGCCAGGCTGATCCAGGGCTGTTCGTGATTGAACACTTGTTGAGCCTGCTTATAGAGGGCGGCACGTTTCTCTGGTTCGGTTATTTTCCGGGCTTGAGTGATTGCGTCCTCGAACGCCTTGTTGCACCAGCGGGCATAATTCTCGCCATTTTTGGCCGCGTCGCAGCTCAGGTTGGGGGTCAGGAAGTTATCCGGATCGCCATTGTCGCCAGCCCACCCTGCAAACACCATGTCATGTTCACCTTTTTTGGCGCGCTTGAGCATTTCGCCCCATTCCATGATGCGAATGTCTATCTTGATCCCGACCTTGGCCATGTCCGATTGAAGCATCTGTGCGCCTACCATCGGGTTCGGGTTGGTCACTGCGCCGCCATTTCGAGCAAACAGGGTGAACACCTGACCCTCAGGTACGCCGGCTTCCTTGAGCAGTGCACGGGCCTTGTCAGGATCGTATGCAGGGCTCTTGCTGTCGGTGTCGTAACCCATCATGGTTGGTGGATACGGGCCGACACCCTCCGTGGCCTTGCCTTCGCCAAACAGTGCCCTGATGTACGATTTCTTGTCGAAGGCCAGATTGATCGCCTGCCGCACGCGCACATCGCTCAGGTATTTGTGCGAGGTGTTCATGGCCAAGTAGCTGGTCATCATGGACTCCATCTCGGCGATCTTGAGATTGGGGTCGGCCTTGATGTTGGCAATATCGTCAGGTTTTGGGTAAAGCGCAACCTGACATTCATTCGCCTTGAGCTTTTGCAGGCGTGTGTTGTTGTCCAGAGTGATGGCAAAGATCAGCGCTTCACTCGGCACTTTGCCTTTCCAGTAATTCGGGTTGGCTTTATAGCGGACTTGGGCGTCCTTGGCATAGCGAGTCAGGATGAACGGGCCGGTGCCAATCGGTTTGCTGTTGAGCTCGGCGGTCTTGTTGCTCTTGAGCAACTGGTCGGCGTATTCGGCGGAATAGATCGAGGTGAACGGCATCGCCAGATCACGCAGGAATGGCGACTCGGGATGCGTAAGGGTGAGCTTGACGGTGGAGTCGTCAACTTTTTCGACGTCCTTGAGCAGGTCCTGGAAGCCCATGCTTTCGAAATAGGGGTAGCCGACCAGCGAAAGTGCGTGCCACGGATGCTTGGGGTCCAACTGGCGCTTGAAGCTCCAGACCACGTCATCGGCATTCATTTCGCGGGTGGGCTTGAAGTAGTCGGTGGTGTGGAATTTGACGCCCTTTCGCAGTTTGAAAGTGTACGTCAGACCGTCGGGGCTGATCTCCCAGCTTTCAGCCAGGCCCGGTACGGTATCAGTGGTGCCTGGGGTGAAAGCTACCAGGCGTTCAAGAATGGTTTCGGCCGAGGCATCTGCCGTGACGGCGGTCGTGTACTGCACGATATCGAAACCTTCAGGGCTCGCCTCGGTGCAGACCACCAGCGGTTTGGCCGAAACGGTTGCGGCGGCGCTGAGCAGCGCAATGGCAATCGACGCGCGGAGCGATAGCAGTTTCAATAGAAGCCTCCTTGTTAATCGAATAAGCCGTGACTGACTGTGTGTCAGTCACGGCTACGGGACCACTTAAAGAATGTTGAACGGAACAGTGGTCACCAGGCGGAATTCGTTGATGTTGCCATCAGCCTGATTCTCGCTGGCGCGGTGAGTGGTGTACGTGGCGCGGATCGCAGTAGCCTTGAGCGGGCCGGACTGCACTGAGTACGATGAACCGATACCGTATTCGTAGTGAGTCTCGCCGTCCATTGCGTTTACGCCGCTCGCTGTCCGGACACCATTGATTGTCTGGACGTCGCCATAGACGTTGCCTTTGTATTTGGTACCGTCGATGTCCCAGCCACGTGCCTGGTAGATGTTGAATTTCAGGCCCGGCACGCCGTATTCGGCCATGTTCAGTACATAGGCGATCTGCAGGGACTTCTCGTTCGGGCCGTTGAAGTCCGAGAGCAGGGAGTTGGCCAGGAAGATCGCGTTGGTATCGTGCGCATAGTCGAAGTACTCATCGCCAGACACTTGCTGATAGGCAAGGCTGATGCTGTGAGCGTTATGCGTACCGGTGAAGGACAGGCTGTAGGTGTCGTTGTCGATAGGGCCTTGTTTGCTTTGACCCGAGTCCTTGGTTTTGTAGTAGTTCAGGTTGGTGCTGAGCGCCAGTGCCTTGCTGTCACCCAGTTCGTGGGTGAAGCCGAAGTAGTACTGGTGCCAGAAGTCTTCCAGGTTCGATGCATAAAAGCTGGTTGTCAGGCTGTCGGTCGGCTTGTAGTCAGCGCCGAACATGTCCAGACGGTCGGCGGTCTGGCTGCGATCACCGTACTCGGAGCGGAACTTGTCCAGACTCTGTTCCATACGTGGCGACACGCGGTCGAAACTACCTGCTTGAAAGGACAGGTTATTCAGCTCATCGCTCTGTACGGCAACACCCTGGAAGCTGGACGGCAGTGCGCGGTTACCGATGAAGGCGATGACCGGGGTGTTCACCGATTGGCGACCCATGGTCAGGACGGTGTTGGAAACCCGCGCCTTGACGTTGCCCAGGCCCATCTTGCTCCACTGACCGACTGCATCGCCGTCGCTGTGTGCCAGGGTACGGTTGGAGTTGCCGGCAAAGTCATCGGTATCACGGTCCAGCGCAATGGCGTTGTACAGCGCCAGTTCGGTGGAGAAACCTACAACGCCCTGCGTATAACCGGAGGTGTAGTTGACGATCGTGCCCTGCTGCCAGTTGATGCGACGCGAGGTCTGCTCGGCAACGCCGTTGTCGTTGTAGCGGAACACTTCGCCGCGGCGCTTGAGTTCATTGGCGTACCAGTTACGGGTCGTGCCGGTCAGGTGTTGATCTTCGATAAAGCCGTTGGCGTCGGCCTGTGCATTCTTTGAACTCAGCTCGGTCGGTACGAACGCCTGGCTTGCCGGTTCAGCCTGAACCAGTGCGCCAAACGACGAGAGAGACAATGCCAATAACGCAGTGCTAGTTGTTTTCACGATGTGCAGCTCCCTTTATTACTTTTTTATATGCCAGTTCTTTGAGCCTGGCTTTTGGTGGTGCAGGACTTTGGGTCCTGCGTTGTTATAGGTATCGACGCGCAAGTGCCCGCTCTCGCCGCGACACAAGACGGCGAGGGCGTGCGGGGTTTTCGATCAATCGACGATGCTGACGCCTGAGAAGTTATTGCGACCGAACGGGCTAACGTGGAAGTCCCTGACCTCGGCGCGCAATGGCTGATTGACGGTCGAGTGGGCAACCTGTGTGATCGGCACCTGCTCTTTGAGGTAGCGCTGCGCCTGTTGGTACAGGTCGGTACGCTTCGCGCGGTCAGTGGTCGCAACCGCGGCCTTGACCAGTTGGTCGTATTTTTCGTCGCACCACATCGAGTAGTTGTTGCCGCCAATCGCCGCGCAGCTGTAAAGCGTGCCCAGCCAGTTGTCCGGGTCACCGTTGTCGCCGGTCCAGCCGATCAGCGAGATATCGTGCTCGCCATTTTTGGTGCGTTTGAGGTATTCGCCCCATTCGTAACTGACGATCTTGACCTTGATGCCGACCTTGGCCCAGTCGGCCTGAAGCATTTCTGCCATCAGCTTGGCGTTGGGGTTGTAAGGACGCTGAACCGGCATGGCCCACAGGGTCAGTTCGGTGCCTTCCTTGACGCCAGCGGCACGCAACAGGGTCCTGGCTTTTTCCGGGTCATAGGGCGCGTCCTTGATGGTGGTGTCATAGGACCACTGGGTCGGTGGCATGGCGTTGACCGCCAGCTGCCCCGCACCTTGGTAAACCGCGTTGATGATTGCCTTCTTGTTGACGGCCATGTCCAGCGCCTGACGTACTTCCAGCCTGCCCAAAGGTTCGTGGCGTACGTTGTAGGAAATGTAGCCGAGGTTGAAGCCAGGCTTCTCGATGATCTGCAGGCTTTTGTCTGCCTTGAGGCTGGCGAGGTCTGCCGGGCGCGGGTTGACCGAGACCTGGCACTCGTTGGCCTTGAGCTTTTGCATGCGCGCAGAGGCGTCGGTCACGATGGCGAAGATCAATTGGTCGATTTTCACCCGGCTCGGGTCCCAGAAATCCTTGTTGCCCTTGTAGCGAATCTGCGAATCCTTCTGATAGCGCTGAAACACGAATGGCCCTGTACCGATAGGCTGCTGGTTGATGTCGCGCACGTCACCCTTGGCCATCAGTTGCTCGGCGTACTCGGCGGAGAGAATGCCGGCGAAGTTCATCGCGATGTTCTGGATGAATGCCGCATCGACCGTATTGAGGGTGAACACGACGGTCAGCGGGTCGGTCTTCTCGACGGACTTGATCTTCTTGTTCAGGCCCATGCTGGTGAAGTAGGGGAACTCGGTCGGGTAAGCGACACGGAACGGATGATCGGGCTTGAGCATGCGATTGAAGGTGAACAGCACGTCGTCGGCGTTGAAGTTACGGCTGGGCTTGAAGTTCTTGTTGCTGTGGAACTTCACACCCTCGCGCAGATGAAACGTGTAGACCAGACCGTCTTTCGAGATGTCCCAGGAAGTCGCCAGCGCTGGAACCACGGTGGTATCGCCTTGCTTGAATTCGGTGAGTCGGTTGTAGATCGGCTCGGATGCATCGTTATCGGTGGAGGAGGTGTATTGCGCACCGTCGAAGCCAGCCGGGCTCGCTTCGGAGCAAAACACCAGATTGCTTGCCGCCTGGGCAAACGGGGCCAGTGCCAACAGTCCCAGGCACGACGTCATCGCAAGAGTTTTACGCATGATGATCCCTATCCTCGAAGGATGAGCCGAGGCTCGAATGTCTAACTGACCCAAAGGCGTCGCCCCACGCAACTTCGCATGACATGCCCGGCACACCTGGACACGAAGCGACGGGCTTCCTGCCATTGCCGTTGCCCTTCGACGGTAAGTCGTCAGAGGTCCGCGGTATATAGGCTCGAAGGCTGCAAAGCTCGTAGGAAATATCTTAGTGATAGTAGAAGAATGCCGTTATCGGCACTTTTTCAACCCATCGCTCGGGGCTTATATTCAAGTAGAGCGGTTTGCTGCGCCGGGTGAGCGGCGCAGCAAACAGTCGCGTTTACTTGCCGCTCACGCTCACACCGTAAAAGGAGTTCAAGCCAAACGGGCTGATCTTGAAGTCCTGCACGCTGGTACGCATGGGTTGATAGACCGTCGAGTGCGCAATAGGCGTCATTGGCACGGCGTCTTTCAGGAGGTGTTGCGCCTGTTTGTACAGCTCGGTGCGCTTGGCCTGATCGGCCTGATCGGCCTGATGGATCAGCGTGTCGAACGGCTTGTCGCACCATTTGGCAAAGTTGTTGCCATTCAGGGCGTCGCAGCCGAACAGGGTGCCGAGCCAGTTGTCCGGGTCACCATTGTCACCGCTCCAGCCAATCAGCATGGCGCCGTTCTCGCCATTCTTGGCGCGCTTGATGTACTCGCCCCATTCATAGCTGACGATCTTGGCGTTGATACCGATCTTCTTCCAGTCGGACTGGAGCATCTCGGCCATCAGTTTGGCGTTCGGGTTGTAAGGACGCTGAACCGGCATCGCCCACAGGGTGATTTCGGTGCCTTCCTTGATGCCGGCTTCCTTGAGCAGTTGGCGAGCCTTCTCGGGATCGTACTTGGCGTCCTTGATGGTGGTGTCATAGGACCACTGGGTCGGCGGCATGGCGTTGACCGCCAATTGACCTGCACCCTGGTAAACCGAGTCGATGATCTGCTGCTTGTTGACCGCCATGTCCAGTGCCTGACGCACTTTCAACTGAGCCAGCGGGTTTGGATGATCTTCGCCCTTGATCTCAGGCATCACGTTGTAGGCGATGTAACCCAGGTTGAAGCCTGCCTGATCGGGCATCTTCAGGTTCTTGTCGGCCTTGAGCGGTTCGAGATCGGCAGGGCGCGGATAAGCGGTGATCTGGCATTCGTTTTTCTTGAGCTTCTGCATGCGCACCGATGCATCGGTGGTGATGGCGAAGATCAGGTTGTCGACCTTGACGTCTTCAGGCTTCCAGTAGTCCTTGTTGCCGGTGTAACGGATGTTGGAGTCTTTCTGGTAGCTCTTGAACACGAACGGGCCAGTGCCGATCGGCTGCTGGTTGATCAGCTCCGGCTTGCCTTCCTTGAGCAGCTTGGCAGCGTATTCTGCGGACTGGATGGACGCGAAGCTCATCGCCATGTTCTGGATGAACGCGGCGTCGACCTTGCCCAGAGTGAACTTGACGGTGTGGTCGTCGATCTTCTCGATTTTGGTGATGTTGGTGTCCATCGCCATATCGGTGAAGTAAGGGAATTCGGTCGGATACGCTTTGCGGTAAGGCATGTCCTTGTCGATCATGCGATTGAACGTGAACAGCACGTCATCGGCATTGAATTCACGGGTCGGCTTGAAGTACGGCGTGGTGTGGAATTTGACGCCTTCGCGAAGATGGAAGGTATACGTCAGGCCATCTTCGGAGATGTCCCATTTGGTCGCCAGGCCCGGCACTACGGCGGTGCCGCCGCGCTCAAACTGACTCAGGCGGTTGAAGATGGTCTCTGCCGAGGCGTCGAAGTCAGTACCTGTGGTGTATTGACCTGGATCGAAGCCGGCAGGGCTGCCCTCGGAACAGAACACCAGATTCGATGCAGCGTGAGCGAAAGGTGCGCTGGCGAGCAGGCTGGCGCCGATCAGAAACGGAATGACCGCGTGTTTGAGCATGGTTGCCTCAGTTGTTGTCATTTTTGATTAGAGGGAACGACCTCGTGAGCCGATCCGTCCGATACTTATGCAGGGGCCATACCCAAAGCAAGACAGTGAGGCGAAAGAAGCGACAAAGAGTGGCACGATCGTACAGGAATGTCGCGAAAGTGTAACTTTCTTGAGAGTTGATCGTTTGCGCGACGCTTTTTCGATTGTTTCGCGCACCAATAAGGCGCAACCGGGTGAGAAAAATGCACCCGGTTGGAGCCGTGTTGTTACTTCACTGTTCCCAGGCTGACACCATAAAAGGGTGTCAGGCCGAAGGGACTGATCTTGAAGTCCTGCACTTCCTGACGCATTGGCTGAAACACCTTGGAGTTGGCAATCGGGGTGATTGGCACCTGCTGCTTGAGAATGTGCTGAGCCTGCTGATAGAGCTTGATGCGCTCATCGCGGTCGCTGGTCAGCTTGGCCTGCTGCACCAGCTTGTCGTAAGCCGGGTCGCACCATTTGGCGTAGTTGCTGCCTTTGACGGCTGCGCAGCTGTAAAGCACGCCGAGCCAGTTGTCGGGGTCGCCGTTGTCACCGGTCCAGCCGTAGATCATTGCGTCATGTTCGCCGGCCTTGGCGCGCTTGATGTATTCGCCCCATTCATAGCTGACGATGTTGGCCTTGATACCGATCTTCTCCCAGTCGGACTGGATCATCTGTGCTGACATGCGTGCGTTGGGGTTCGACGCGCGCTGGACGGTCATGGCCCACAGGTCGATTTTGGTACCCGGCGCCACACCTGCTTCCTTGAGCAGTTGTCTGGCTTTGGTCAGGTCGTGCGGAGCATCCTTGATGGTCGGATCGAAGCTCCACTGACCCGGCGGCAGGGCATTTTCAGCCAGTTGGCCTGCGCTCTGATAAACCGCTTTGATGATCGCCGGTTTGTCGATGGCCATGTCCAGCGCCTGACGCACCTTGAGCTGGTCCAGCGGCGGATGCGTGACGTTGTAGGCCAGGAAGCCCAGGTTGAAGCCGGGCTGGCTGAGGACCTTGAGTTTCGGGTCCTTTTTCATCTCCTCGATGTCCTGCGGACGCGGGTAGCCGCTGACCTGGCATTCGTTGGCCTTGAGCTTCTGCAGACGCACGGCGGCATCGCTGCTGATCGAGAAGATCAGGTTGTCGATCTTTACATCCTCCGGCTTCCAGTACTCGGTGTTGCCGGCGTAACGGATCTGCGAATCCTTCTGGTAGCGCTTGAAGACGAACGGGCCAGTGCCGATGGGCTTCTGGTTCAAGTCCTCGGCCTTGCCTTCCTTGAGCAGTTTGTCTGCGTACTCGGCAGACTGGATGGAGGCGAAGCTCATGGCCAGGTTCTGCACGAAGGCCGCATCGATGTTGTTCAGGGTGAACTTGACGGTCAGCGGGTCGACTTTCTCGACGCTCTTGATCGTCGTATTCAGGCCCATGTCGGTGAAATAGGGCGACTCGGAAGGATATGCCTTGCGGAACGGGTGGTTGGCATCGAGCAGACGATTGAACGTGAACAGCACGTCATCGGCGTTGAACGTACGAGTCGGGGTGAAATAATCCGTGGTGTGGAATTTCACGCCGTCGCGCAGGTGAAACGTGTAGGTCAGGCCATCCGGCGAAACGTCCCAGCGCGTGGCCAGGCCCGGCTCCACTTCCGTACCGCCACGCTTGAACTGGGTCAGACGGTTGAAAACGGTTTCGGCCGAGGCATCGAAGTCGGTGCCGCTGGTGTACTGGCTGGGGTCGAAACCGGCAGGGCTGGCTTCAGAGCAATACACCAGCGTGCTTGCCGCTTGGGCCAAAGGTGCGCAGGCCAGCAGTGCAGTGGTCAGCAGCAGCGGTTTGAAAAGTGTGTGTCCCATGGATCCCTCGCGTGGTACGGCAGTAACCGTGCTTGAAAGTCGACAATCAGGTAGACAACGGATAGTGCCGTACTTGGTCGGGGTCGGACAATACGCTTACTTGCCGGTAATCCTCGTCCAAAGGTCTGCCAGTGAAACACTTTCAAAAAACACGCTCAGAAAATCGCTGCCGTCCTGGCTGAAACGCTGCAAGTCCTTTTTCGCGCTGTGCTGCAATTGAAGTCTGGACTGGTCCAGCTCGCTCTTGAGCGTCGCCCGCTCGACCTGTTCGGGATTGGCCTCGGCCCATTCCCGGACAATCGAGTCCTGCCAATCGCAGTCCATGGGGTGAGTGAAGAACCGCGTTGCAACCTGGACCGGATGTTCGGCGCCTTCCTTGCCATGCCACTGGCCCAGAACTGCCTGACCTACTTGCAGCACGGCCGTTCTTGCCAGTCTTGCGGCAAGTGTGTGCAGCGGGTGCTGCGCATGATCCTTGGCCAGTTGCGAATGTGACGGATCGGTCGAGCCGCTGCTATTGGGGTCTTCATCAAGCAGGGTCTGCAGGTCGTCGACGCTGTTGCCAAGCCAGATGGCCAGACTTTGCATGACGACGCCGAATGCATTGCCAAGCAATCGCCCTGGCGTACCGATGAAAGCGTAGAACTGTTCGACCTGTTCGGAGAACGGCTGGCTGGCCCATTGGTCCCGCGCGTCGAGAAAGGCCTCGTAACCCGCGAGCAGTCGCGGGTCAGGGTGCTCGCTCAGAACGATCTGAATAATCTGGTCGCGTTCGTAACGTTCCCCAGCCTTGATCGCTTCGAACGGCTTTTCATCTGTCGAGAACATAATCCTGCCAAGCGGCGCAGCGAGGCTGGCGATGATATCGCTGCCGCTGAACGTACCGGTTACCAGAGGCAAACGGTGCTTGCAGTCTGCTTCGGACGTCCACGGCAGAATGCGCTCATGGCCGAGTTTGATCAGGCTGAGTTCGGCGAAGTTGGAGTGGGCGAAGAAGTCTTCGAGAATGTGCAGCGCCGAGCCCATGTCACGTAGACCGTCGGTAGACCCTGGGCCGCCATTGACCGCCGATTCCAGCCCCGCAGCCATTACCTGCACCGAGCGCTGAATGTAGCGCTTCATTGAGGTGTCGGGGTCGACCTTCAATAGCGGATCGTCGGGCAGCACCCAGGCGTCGAAGTCGGCGTCGCGTTCCTTTGGGTTGGCCGGTTTGGGGTCAGGGGTTCTGGGGTTGTCGATGTGTTCAGCAGGGCGATAGACGCCGAGTCGCTCTGCGGTCACCACGAAGCGCGAGCGGTCTGTCTTCATCAGATCGGTGAATTCCTTGACTGCCAGTACGTCCACGATACGCGTCAGTGCGTCACGCGAAAGCAGGTCAGGGAAGCTTTTCGGCATGCTTGTCGCCCTGACGATTTTTGGATCGAGCAATTGCGAATAGTCGCGCAGCCAGTTGCCGAAATAGATCGCGCGGATTTCCTCAGGTCTGAAGCCGGCAGATTCGAGAACGCTCTCGATGGCACCGTGAGTATGTGTGTGTTCGTCGCCTTCACCGGCTTCGAATCTTAAGGGGATTGGAAGCGGCTCGCGGTAGGTATTCATGTTCTGATCAATGACAGCCGCAGGGTTGCGGGAAGCGTTATGCGGGGGATTCATCCTTGATTCCTTGATGGCAATGCGCGCTTTGGCCGGGTCACTCAGCCAGGGCGACAGTGTTCGAAAGTGAGACGGCAAGTTTCGCGAGCCGCGAGCTCACCGACAATCAGGCAGCGCATCAGCAAACGTAGGAGATTGCCGAGGAAGAAAGGGAGAAAGGAGGTGGGGCGTGGAAAAGGGCGGTAGTCGACACTACCGCCCTGTCATTCAAGGAATCGCGACTTCGATCACACCATCCGCCGCGACGCTGACCTGGCTGGTGCCTGCTTCGACGTCGGGCGTCGGCGCTGCGTCTTCACGCAACGACTTGGCCATCATCATGACCGGCGCGCGCAGATACGGCTGCGGGTAGCCCGAGGTGTTCAGGTTCAGGTTGACCAGCTTGTAGCCTGTACCGCCCAGCGCCTCGGTGACCAGTTGTGCACGAGCCTTGAACGCAGTCACGGCGTCCTTGAGCAGGGCGTCTTCGCTGGTCTTGCGCGTCGATGGCGAAATCGAGAAGTCCATACCGCCCATTTTCAGGTCGGTCAGCAACTCGCCGGTCAGCTTGGACAGCACGGCAAAGTCTGCACTTTCCAGGCGCAGTTCGGCGCGTTCACGCCAGCCGGTGATCTTCTGGCCTTTATCGTCGTAGACCGGGTAGCTATTGCGGCTGCCCTGGCGGATCTTCACGTCCTTGACCTGGCGCGCCTGTCCCAGCGCCTTGTTCAGCGTCTCGGTGATCTGCGCAGCCAGTTTGGCCGGATCGCTGTCCTGCGCTTCGGTGTACAGCGTGACGAGCATCAGGTCGCGCTGCACCTCCTGGTTGACCTCTGCGCGCAATGAAATCTGGTTGTAACGGGCTTCTTCAGCCATGGCGGGCAGGCTGGACAAAGCAGCGGCCAGCGCGACGAGGGTGGCGGCAGGGCGAAGGTTGAACATGAGAGCTCCTTGTTATCAAACGGCCTCCGACGGTGGTCGGGCGGCGCAAAGTGTTGTGACTGTAGCGCTTTGGTCCTGTTCCTGCGACGGCCGAGTGCTTCGGTGTGCGGTGCGTTGACGCACTTTTCCAGTTTTGCCTCCCGCTTGGTTATACTCGCTACGATCCGCCTGGAGCACTCATCAGGAGAGCTCATGCTCGCCCCCGTTCAAATGCTTTCAGCCACACGGCAAAACCTGTGGCGCCTGACATTCATCCGTATTCTGGTGCTGGCCGCGCAGGCCGGCTCGGTCGGTATGGCCTGGCTGTTCGACTTTCTGCCGTTGCCTTGGCTGCAGTTGTCGATCACTTTGGGGTGCTCGCTGGTGCTCTGCGGGCTGACGGTCATTCGTCTGCGCACCTCGCTGCCGCTCACCGAGCTTGAATATGCACTGCAACTGGCGCTGGACCTGCTGATCCACAGTGCGCTGCTGTATTACTCGGGTGGCTCGGCCAACCCGTTCGTTTCCTATTATCTGGTGCCGCTGACCATTGCCGCCGCCACGCTGCCGTGGCGTTACTCGCTGATTCTGTCCGGCTTTGCGCTGAGCATGTACACCTTGCTGATGGTGCGTTCCTATCCGCTGGAAACCGATTCCATCGCCCGGGAAAACATGCAGATCTACGGCATGTGGCTGAGCTTTGCATTGGCCGCTGCGGTGATTACCTTCTTTGCTGCGAAGATGGCAGAAGAGTTGCGTCGCCAGGAGCAACTGCGTGCCGAGCGTCGCGAAGAAGGCCTGCGTGATCAGCAGTTGCTCGTCGTCGCGACCCAGGCCGCAGGGGCCGCCCATGAATTGGGAACGCCGCTGGCAACCATGAGCGTGCTGCTCAAGGAAATGCGCCAGGATCACAGCGACCCTGCGTTGCAGGATGACCTGTCCGTGCTGCAGGAGCAGGTCAAGCAGTGCAAGCAGACCCTGCAGCAACTGGTGCGCGCCGCCGAAGCCAATCGGCGCATGGCTGTCGAACATCAGCCCGCCACCCGCTGGCTGGACGAGTCCCTCAACCGCTGGCATCTGATGCGCCCGGAAGTGAGTTATCGTTTCTATCAATTGGGCAAAGGCGAGGCGCCGATGCTGGCGCCGCCGCCGGATCTGACCCAGGCACTGCTCAACCTGCTCAACAACGCTGCCGATGCCTGCCCCGATGGCCTTGAAGTCAATCTGGACTGGGACAGTGCGGAAATCTGCATCAGCATTCGCGACCATGGCGCGGGTGTGCCGCTGGCGATTGCCGAACAGATCGGCAAACCGTTCTTTACTACCAAGGGCAAAGGTTTCGGCCTGGGTCTGTTCCTGAGCAAGGCCAGCGTCACCCGTGCGGGTGGCTCGGTGAAGCTCTACAGTCATGAAGAAGGCGGTACGCTCACCGAGCTGCGCCTGCCCCGAGATACGCGAGGAGAAGAAGCATGAGTGACGATGACATCCAGGTCGAAGGCGAAGAGCTGCCGCACCTGTTGCTGGTCGATGACGACGCGACGTTCACCCGTGTGATGGCGAGGGCCATGAGCCGTCGTGGGTTTCGCGTGAGCACCGCCGGCTCGGCTGAAGAAGGGTTGGCCCTGGCGCAACAGGACATCCCCGAATACGCCGCGCTGGACCTGAAGATGGACGGCGATTCCGGTCTGGTGCTGCTGCCCAAGCTGCTGGAAATGGACCCGGACATGCGCGTGGTGATTCTCACCGGTTATTCGAGCATTGCCACGGCGGTCGAAGCGATCAAGCGCGGCGCGTGCAATTACCTGTGCAAACCGGCTGACGCTGACGACGTACTCGCGGCCCTGCTGTCCGAGCACGCCAACCTCGACACCCTGGTCCCCGAGAATCCGATGTCGGTGGATCGCCTGCAGTGGGAGCATATCCAGCGCGTGCTGACCGAGCACGAGGGCAATATTTCAGCGACCGCGCGGGCGCTGGGCATGCACCGCCGGACCTTGCAGCGCAAGTTGCAGAAGCGCCCCGTGCGGCGTTAATGAAGGTTTTTTCATAGTGATCGCGTAGGCGTTTTTTTGCTTCATTGTGCTCAGGCATCGTACGTTCAAAGAGAGCGAGCCTGAACCACATGAATCGCAATGCTGAATATTCTGCCGTCAACGATACTGTGCAAGGAGCATTTCTACCCCGCGTCTGGAAGCTGATAACGCCGTACTGGCGCAGTGAGGAAAAGACCACTGCCTGGCTGCTGCTGGTCTCGGTGATCGCGCTGTCGCTGTTCAGCGTGCAGGTCTCGGTATTCTTCAACAGCTGGTACCGAGACTTCTACAACGCTTTGCAAAACAAGGATCTTGCTGCGTTCACCCACCTGATCCTGTACTTCAGCGGCATCGCCGCGATCGCCATTCTGGCTGCGGTCTATCGCCTGTACCTGACCCAGTTGCTGACCATCCGCTGGCGTCGCTGGCTGACGGAGCAACACTTCGCGCGCTGGCTCGCCGACAAGAACTACTACCAGCTGGAGCAGGGTGGTTACACCGATAACCCTGACCAGCGTCTGTCCGAAGACCTCAATGAGTTCACCACCAGCACGCTCAGCCTGGGGCTGGGACTGATGAGCTCGGTGGTCAGTCTGGTGTCGTTTTCGGTAATTCTCTGGGGCGTGTCGGGCAGTATCGAGCTGTTCGGCGTGACCATTCCCGGCTACATGTTCTGGGCGGCCATGCTTTATGCACTGGTGGGCAGCCTGCTGACACACTGGATCGGCAAGCGGCTGATCCCGTTGAACAACCAGCAGGAGCGATTCGAGGCAGACCTGCGTTTCGCGCTGGTGCGTGTACGCGAAAACGCCGAAAGCATTGCCTTGTCCGAGGGTGAACGCAATGAAAACCAGCGCCTGAGCGGGCGCTTCATGATGATCTGGAATAACTTCCGGGCCTCGATGAAGGTCCAGAAACGGCTGACGTTCTTCACCTCGGGCTATTCGCAGATTGCGCTGATCTTTCCGTTCATCGTGGCCGCGCCACGGTATTTCGCCGGCAAGATCGAGCTGGGCGATCTGATGCAGATCAACTCGGCATTCGGCAACGTGCAGGAGAACTTCAGCTGGTTCATCAGCGCCTATAGCACGCTGGCGTCATGGCGCGCCACCAGCGACCGTCTGCTCAGCTTCCGCCAGGCCATGACTGACAATGAAGGTCGGCAGCCGGCCATCGAAAGAATTCACGCCAACGACACGCTGGACCTGCGCAATCTGGGCTTGAGCATCGCCGGTGGGCGTCAATTGCTGAGCGACGCCAGTCTGCAGGTCGGCGCGGGAGAGCGGGTGATGCTCAGCGGTCGCTCGGGCAGTGGCAAAAGCTCGTTGCTTAGGGCGCTGGGCGGTCTCTGGCCTGAGGGTTCGGGACAGATTCGCTTGCCCACCGGCACGGCGCTGTTTCTGCCGCAACGGCCTTACCTGCCCATCGGCACATTGCGTGAGGCGATGAGTTATCCACAACCCGCTGAACATTACCCGGCCCAGCGCTTTGCCGAGGTACTGGAGCAGTGCCGTCTGGCGCACCTGATACCACGTCTGGACGAAAGCAATCACTGGCAGCGCTTCCTCTCCCCGGGCGAGCAGCAGCGGGTGGCGTTCGCTCGCGCGCTGTTGGTCGCGCCGAACTGGCTGTATGTGGATGAGGCCACTTCGGCCATGGACGAAGATGACGAAGCGGCCATGCACCAGGCAGTCATCGACGGGCTACCGGGCATGACGCTGATCAGTGTCGGGCACCGCAGCAGCCTGAAACGCTTCCATGGCCGGCATGTGCGTGTCGAGGGCGGCAAATTGATCGAGCAAGCGTGATCAGCAACGTTTTGAGGTTGATGCTATAGGGGGCACGGCGCTTTTGAGGGTGTGATCATACAACCGCTGAGCTATGATTAGTCCATGTTTAGCAGTCCAGAGATCGATGTTGGATGGAAAATCAAAGCGCTCTGCCCCGCGCCCGCAGAAAACACCGCAGCCTCGCGCAGGAGCTGGTGACAGAGTTGTCCGAGCGTATTCGCAGCGGTCAGCTCAAGCGCGGCGACAAACTGCCCACCGAATCCGCAATCATGGAAGAGCAGGGCGTCAGCAGGACGGTCGTGCGTGAAGCGATTTCGCGTCTGCAGGCCTCTGGTCTGGTCGAGACCCGTCATGGCATCGGCACCTTCGTGCTCGACACGCCGAGCCCCAGTGGCTTCCGGATTGACCCGGCGACCATCGTCACCCTGCGTGATGTACTGGCGATTCTCGAATTGCGCATCAGCCTTGAAGTCGAGTCGGCGGGCCTGGCAGCCCAGCGGCGCAGTGATGAACAACTGGCAGCCATGCGTTCGGCGCTGGACGCGCTCAATGAAAGTGCGGCACACGCCACCGATGCTGTGGCGTCGGACTTCCAGTTCCATCTGCAGATTGCCTTGTCGACCGGCAATCGCTACTTCACCGACATCATGACCCACCTGGGCACCAGTATCATTCCGCGTACCCGGCTGAATTCGGCGCGTCTGGCGCATGATGACCAGCAGCACTACATGGATCGGCTGAGCCGCGAGCACGAAGAAATCTTCGACGCCATCGCCCGCCAGGACTCCGATGCGGCCCGCGCGGCCATGCGCCTGCACCTCACCAACAGCCGCGAACGCCTGCGCCATGCGCACGAAGAGGCTGAATCGCAGCGGGCTTGAGGCTCAAAAAGAGGGCGCAGAACGTCCTGAACTGACCCCAAAAAGTTGGACGGTTGACTATCGTTCCCATGCTCCGCGTGGAAATGCAGTTCGTGACGCTCTGCGTCACACAGCGGCTTTTCTTTGTCAGGTGGATTTGGGTTCGGCTCAGGTCACCTTTTCGCCCCTCGGCGAGTTACTTTGATGAGGCCAAAGTAACCAAAGCCTTTCGCTCCGTTTCCGGCCCGACTTCGTCGGGTTCCTTCGCCCTGGCACTGATCCAGGACTCAGCCGTCACTGACGTCGCACTCTGCGTCGTCCGTGCCATCGTGGTAGAAAAGCACTTTTGCGGCAGTGGCTGCGGTTTGACTATCGTTGCGCACGCTCCAGCGTGGTAATGCCGGTCTTGACGCTCCGCGTCAAACATCTGCGCGGCAGCGTAAAAATAAAAACCGGACCTCGTCCTCTCCCTCTGAAAAAACCCGAAAATCCCTGTTGAGTGATTTTATTATCAGTTGTACGATGACTTACGACATCGGCGCTGACCCGGTGATCCTCTAACAATTATGTCCTCCAGGGTGTTCGAATAATGAATCCACAAGAACTGAAGTCCATCCTCTCATCCGGTCTGCTGTCTTTCCCGGTTACCGATTTCAATGCCCAGGGCGACTTCCATCGCGCCGGCTACATCAAACGTCTCGAGTGGCTGGCCCCTTACGGCGCAAGCGCGCTGTTCGCCGCGGGCGGCACCGGTGAGTTTTTCTCCCTGGCTGCCAGCGAATACTCCGAAATCATCAAGACTGCCGTCGACACTTGCGCCACCAGCGTGCCAATCCTGGCCGGTGTAGGCGGTGCGACTCGTCAGGCCATCGAGTACGCTCAGGAAGCCGAGCGCCTGGGCGCCAAGGGCTTGTTGTTGCTGCCGCATTACCTGACCGAAGCCAGCCAGGACGGCGTTGCCGCTCATGTCGAAGCCGTGTGCAAATCGGTGAAGATCGGTGTGGTGGTCTACAACCGCAACGTCTGCCGCCTGACGCCAACCCTGCTGGAACAACTGGCCGAGCGTTGCCCGAACCTGATCGGTTACAAGGATGGCCTGGGTGATATCGAACTGATGGTTTCGATCCGCCGCCGTCTCGGTGACCGCTTCTCGTACCTGGGCGGCCTGCCGACCGCTGAAGTCTATGCCGCTGCCTACAAGGCGCTGGGCGTGCCGGTCTATTCGTCCGCAGTGTTCAACTTCGTACCGAAACTGGCGATGGACTTCTACCACGCCATCGCCCGCGACGATCATCAGGCGGTCGGCAAGTACATCGACGATTTCTTCCTGCCTTACCTGGAAATCCGCAACCGCAAGGCTGGCTATGCTGTGAGCATCGTCAAAGCCGGCGCGAAGATCGCCGGTTATGACGCAGGTCCGGTGCGCGCGCCGTTGACTGATCTGACGCCAGACGAGTGCGACATGCTCGCTGCACTGATGGACAAGCAAGGCAAGCAATAACATCTGCCACGACAAAGCCGCTGAGCGATCAGCGGTTTTGTCGTTGCACTGCATGACCCTTACAGGTGGCAGAGGTCGTCGCCGTGACGCTGCCAAGGGGCCTGTAACGCTACACCCAAAAACAGCTTTACCCGCGTAAAAAAATAATCAGTGGGAGCTCTACCATGCAAAAGTCCAAGCCGACGCACGTCCGCTATTTGATCCTGTTGATGCTGTTTCTGGTCACCACGATCAACTATGCCGACCGCGCCACCATCGCTATCGCTGGTTCCAGCATTCAGAAAGACCTGGGCATCAGTGCCGTCACGCTGGGCTATATCTTCTCCGCATTCGGCTGGGCCTACGTGGCCGGTCAGATTCCCGGTGGCTGGCTGCTCGACCGTTTCGGGTCGAAGAAAGTCTACGCCATGAGCATTTTCACCTGGTCGCTGTTCACCCTGCTGCAAGGCTATGTGGGCGAGTTCGGCGTCTCCACGGCAATCGTTGCGCTGTTCATGCTGCGCTTTCTGGTCGGTCTGGCCGAAGCGCCGTCCTTCCCGGGCAACGCGCGCATTGTCGCCGCCTGGTTCCCGACTGCCGAACGCGGTACTGCTTCGGCGATCTTCAACTCGGCGCAGTACTTCGCCACCGTGCTGTTCGCTCCGCTGATGGGCTGGATTGTCTACACCTACGGCTGGCAGCACGTGTTCGTGGTGATGGGCGCGTTCGGTATCGTGTTCTCCATGATCTGGATGAAGGTCATCTACGGCCCGCGCAACCACCCGATGATCAACGAGGCCGAACTGGAGCACATTTCCAGCAATGGCGCGCTGGTCGATCTGGATCAGGACAAGGGTAAAGGCACGCAAAAAACAGCCAGCAGCGGTCCCAAGTGGGATTACATCCGCCAGTTGCTGACCAACCGCATGATGCTGGGTATCTACCTCAGCCAATACTGCATCAACGGCATCACCTACTTCTTCCTGACCTGGTTCCCGGTGTACCTGGTTCAGGAACGCGGCATGACCATCCTCAAGGCCGGCATCATCGCGTCTCTGCCAGCGATCTGCGGTTTCATCGGCGGGGTGTTGGGCGGGATCATTTCCGACTACCTGCTGCGCAAGGGCCATTCGCTGACCTTCGCGCGCAAGGCGCCGATCATCGGTGGTCTGCTGCTGTCGACCTCGATCGTGACGTGCAACTATGTCGATATCGAATGGGTGGTGGTGGGCTTCATGGCCCTGGCATTCTTCGGCAAGGGCGTGGGTGCGCTGGGCTGGGCTGTGATGTCCGACGTATCGCCCAAGCAGATCGCAGGTTTGAGCGGCGGCCTGTTCAACACCTTCGGTAACATTGCATCGATCACCACTCCGATCGTGATTGGCTACATCATCAGCAGCACCGGCTCGTTCAAATGGGCGCTGGTGTTCGTGGGCGCCAACGCGCTGCTGGCGGTGATCAGTTACATTTTCATCGTGGGTGAAATCAAGCGTGTGGAATTGAAAGAGCCGCCTGCCAAGGGGCCATTGCTGAACGACTCGGTCAGCGACCTTTCCGAAGCAAAATCCTGAGGAAACCGTGATGAACCTGATTCAACATGCCGATTCGCCACGTTATATCCGGCTGCATCCACTGGATAACGTCGTGGTTGTGGTCAACGACCAGGGTGTACCGGCCGGAACCGAATTCGACAACGGCCTGGTCACTGTCGATAACGTACCGCAGAGCCACAAGGTCAGTACCGTTGACCTGGCCGTGGGCGAGGCCGTGATTCGTTACGGCCACACCATTGGCTATGCACTGCAACCGATACCGCGCGGCAGTTGGGTCAGGGAAGACCAGCTGCGCATGCCTTCCGCGCCGGCGCTGGACAGCCTGCCGATGTCCGATGCGGTGCCGGAAAAGCAGGCGCCGCTCGAGGGTTACACCTTCGAGGGCTATCGCAACGCTGACGGTACTGTGGGCACTCGCAACATTCTCGGCATCACCACCACCGTGCAGTGCGTGACCGGTGTGCTCGACCATGCGGTCAAGCGTATCCGTGACGAGTTGTTGCCCAAGTACCCGAACGTCGATGACGTCGTGGCGCTGACCCACAGCTATGGCTGCGGCGTGGCTATTACGGCCACCGATGCCTACATCCCGATCCGCACGGTGCGCAACCTGGCACGCAACCCGAATCTGGGCGGCGAGGCGCTGGTGATCAGCCTGGGCTGTGAGAAATTGCAGGCCGGGCAGGTCATGCATGAAGGCGACAGCTCGGTGGACCTCAGCGAGCCCTGGCTGTATCGGCTGCAGGACTCTAGCCACGGTTTCAATGAAATGATCGAGCAGATCATGGAGCTGGCCGAGACGCGTTTGAAAAAGCTGGATCTGCGGCGTCGCGAGACGGTTCCTGCGTCCGAGTTGATTCTGGGCATGCAGTGCGGCGGCAGTGATGCGTTTTCCGGCATTACCGCCAACCCGGCGCTGGGTTATGCATCCGATCTGCTGCTTCGCGCCGGTGCGACGGTGATGTTTTCCGAAGTGACCGAAGTGCGGGATGCCATCTATCTGCTGACCTCCCGCGCACAGGATCAGGACGTCGCACAGGCACTGGTGCGGGAGATGGACTGGTACGACCGCTATCTGGCCAAAGGTGAGGCAGATCGAAGCGCCAATACCACGCCGGGTAACAAGAAGGGCGGGTTGTCGAACATCGTCGAGAAGTCCTTGGGGTCGATCGTCAAGTCGGGCAGCAGCGCCATCAACGGCGTACTTGGCCCAGGTGAGCGTGTCAGCAGCAAGGGGTTGATCTTCTGCGCGACACCGGCCAGTGACTTCGTCTGCGGCACCTTGCAACTGGCTGCCGGCATGAACCTGCATGTATTCACCACTGGACGCGGTACTCCGTATGGTCTGGCGATGGCGCCTGTAGTGAAGGTCTCGACCCGCACCGAGCTGGCCCAGCGCTGGCCTGATCTGATCGACATAGACGCCGGACGCATCGCGACCGGACGCGCGAGCATCGAGGACCTGGGCTGGGAGCTTTTCCACTTCTACCTGGACGTGGCCAGCGGCAAGAAGAAGACCTGGACCGAGCATTACCGGCTGCACAACGACATTACGCTCTTCAATCCGGCACCGATTACCTGACTGGAGGGTGGAGCGTCACGAACGGCATGCCCACGCTGGAGCGGGAGGAACGATCTGTGTCGGAATACGCCTGTCGTGCCCATGCTCTGCGTTGGTACGAGGTTCGGGACGCTCTGCGTCCGCGCTGAGCACCCGGTCACAATCCGAAATATTCTCTGAACTTTAAGGTCCTTTTTGACCTCTTCTACAGTAGGGCAGCCGGTCTGGCTGCCTTCGTTGATGGTGCAGGAGATTTCAAATGGGTTGGATATCGGAAAATCATTTGTGGTTGTTCGCAGCGCTGACCGCCCTGATCGTGATTTCGGACATCTGGGCAGTACTGCGTATTCGCAAGAGCAAGACACAATCCAGCAACAAGCTGATGTGGATCATTGTCGTTGTTGCCGTGCCAATCGTTGGCGTGCTGGCTCTGCTGATTGCGGGTCCGCGTCATGTGGACACACCGGCCAGACCTGAGCAGCAAAGCACCAAGTACTGACCCCGCTTTTCAAAAATACCCCGCCTGCGGGCGTGGGTATTTTTCCCTCTAGAGTGTTCCCTCCTGTTTTTCAGCACCTTTGCTCACAAAGGTGAGATGTCGGCTGGCAAAAATAAAAAACTCTGCAATTCTTCTGCAATGGTGAGGTGTTTACATGCTTGCCATCCAGACGTGAACAAGGAGAAAGCGTATGTCGATCATGACCAAGTGGGCGTTACAGGCAGCTGCGTTGTTTGTGTTGGGCTGGATGGCAGTTTCGGTAGCAAGCTGGAGCAATGACGTGGCCAATGGCACCGGCAGTGATCGGCTGGCAGAGCTGAATGCTGGCGTATTGAGCAGCCCGGTGCTGGCTGTGTCATCGTCGCCGGCAGCGCAAGGGGAGTAATCCTGCCGGATCAGCGCGAGAGCACCGGCACTTTTCTGCAGGCAAAAAAATGGCCCACAACGGGGTGGGCCAAATGGGATTCATCAAAGGAGTGGGGTCAATTTACGCAGCCGGACGTGAAGGGGATGTGAAACGGATGTCATGGAAACGAGAAGTGGTTCGATAATTCAAGCGGCGTCATGACAAGGTGAAACAGCGTCGACCACTGTCTGGCAACGCTGTGTCGAGTGATTCGCAGGGGAGGGAGTCGGTCTAGCGGGCGGCCGCCTGAACGCTTATTTCAGGGGCGGCGCGGCGTGCCATATGCGGCAGCGAATGAGGCGCGTCGATTCTGGATTTCATGCGGTCGGCAAATTCTCTGGCTTCCTGCCAGCTCCGGCATTTGACCGGATAGTCGTCCAGTATTACAACCCAAGCGTCGCCATATACACCTTCTTCAATTCGGATGAGCATTGTTGGCATCTCCTTTCAGTGAGGGTAAGTCTGTGCCGGGTCATCGGCGCTAAAGCAGACGCCCGAAATCCTGCGCCGAAAATCGGTGTCTCGCTACAAAAAATTACAATTCCCGATGAGTGTGCACGGGCTGCAAGCAGATGGGATCTGCAGCTTTCAAGGCTGTGTTCGTGGGCAAGCCTGACTCAGAAATGTGACAGGCTGATGGATAAGCGCCGATCAGAACGCCAGCTTGAAACCGATCGTGCCCAGCATGATGGCCAGGAAGGGCCGTAGCAGGTCATCGGAGACGCGGCCTGCCATGTGGCTGCCCAGGTAGATGCCGGGCAGTGAGCCCATCAGCAGCCAGCCCAGCAACTCCCAGTTCATGTTGCCCATGCTCGCATGACCCAGACCTGCAACCAGCGTGAGAGGCACCGCGTGGGCGATCTCCGTACCCACCAGACGCCGGGTCGGCAGCAGTGGATAGAGGATGAACAACGCCACCGTGCCCAACGCACCCGCGCCGATGGAGGTGAGTGCGA
Source organism: Pseudomonas syringae KCTC 12500 (assembly GCF_000507185.2). Classification (NCBI taxonomy): domain Bacteria; kingdom Pseudomonadati; phylum Pseudomonadota; class Gammaproteobacteria; order Pseudomonadales; family Pseudomonadaceae; genus Pseudomonas; species Pseudomonas syringae. Next base: position 1,334,239 of record NZ_AYTM02000002.1, on the reverse strand, counting down.
CCATGGTGCCGAGGATCAGACCGGTGATGACGGTCAGTACCGTCAGGCTGGTGCCGCTGAAAAACGAGTAGCCGTCCCCGCGTCGGTGAGCAAAGGCCAGCAGTTTTTTCTTGAACAGCACGGCGAGTGCGGTCAGCAGCAGCACAAACCCGAGGGCCTGTTTGATAATCGCGTTAAGCGCCTCGGGAGCGGTATGCAGGGTGCTCAAAAACCACAGCGTCATGAGCACCGCCGGCACGCTGCCCAAGGTCAGCAGCCCGGTGACTTTCCAGTCGATGTTGTCGTTCTTGCGATGGACCAGAACCCCGCCGGATTTGGTAATCGCCGCGTACAGCAAGTCGGTGCCGACCGCCGTGGCCGGATTGATGCCGAACCACAACAGTATCGGCGTCATCAGCGAGCCGCCGCCGACTCCGGTCATGCCAACGATGAATCCGACTACCAGCCCTGCAACGACGAAACCCAGACCACCCGCTTCCATATCCAACCTTTTTCAAGCAAACGCATAGGCAAAAAGTGGCGGGCAGCATAACGGCTTGTGGTGTAAACGGTTATGAAGATGTGTTCTAAGGTTATAACCGTTTGTCGCGCACGATTGCCGCTTCTGCGGCTTGGGCAGCACTCTGCAGGCGTTGGTTCGGGCCGATCCAGTTCAGAAGAGCCTCGGCTTCCATGGGTTTGGCGATCAGGTAGCCTTGGCCTTCATCGCAACCCCACTGCTTGACCAGGCGACGAATCTCATCGGTTTCGATGCCCTCGGCCACGACCCAGTAACCGAGCTTCTTGGCCAGACCGATCAATGCCTTGACCAGACGCTGATCGGTTTTGTCGGACGCCAGATTACGGATCAGCGACTGGTCGAGCTTGACCGTCGTCGCAGGCAACTGCCGCAGGTAATTCCAGTTGCTGTAGCCCGTGCCGAAGTCATCGATTGCCACATCCATGCCCATCTGACGCATGCGCTCCAGTTGGTGGCGTACTTCTGCCGGGTTGTGCATCAACGCGCCTTCAGTGAACTCCAGCTCGAAGCGGGTAGGGTCGATCTTGTGCTTGCCCAGCAGACGGATCATCCGGTCAGTGAACGCAGGGCCGGTGAGGTCTTCGGGCGTCACGTTGATCGCAATACGAAAATCGAAGCCCTGTTGCTGCCAGCGAGCGGCCTGTTCGATAGCACTGGTCAGCACCCAAAGGCTCAGCGGGCGCATCAGCGCGGTCTTCTCGGCCAGCGGCACGAACTCGGCAGGCCCGATGGCCCCGAGCGTGGGGTGATTCCAGCGCAGCAGGGCCTCTACCGACGTACACAGGCCGGAGTCGAGGTCGATGCGCGGCTGGTAGACCAGACGCAGTTGATCGTCAGCGTGCACCGCCCCGGTCAACGAACTGAGCAGTTTGAAAGCACGCTGCTGGGCGGCGTCGAAATGCGGTTCATACATCGCCCAGCCGAGATCGCGGTCGCGGGCATCGTCGGCGGCGCTGATGACCATGCGCATCCAGTCCTGTTCTTCGGCCGGATTGCGGTTCAGGGTCACGACTCCCAGGCCGACCTGCATCTGTACCGGAATGCCCCGGCACTCAACGGGCGTCTCGAAGTCTTTGAGGATGGTGCGAAACAGGTGTTCGGGCGTGCGATCGCCAGCCAACAGAAAGCCGAAGCGCGTAGGGCTGACCTTGTACAGGGAACAGGTCGGCGGCAGCAGGCACTCCAGTCGGCTTTTGATCGCCGTCACCAGATCCTGCGAGAAGCTGTAACCCAGGGCCTTGACGATGTCGTTGAGGAACGCCGAGGTAATCATGTCCACCACGACCAACTGATAATCGACACTGGATGCCACTGCCTGACTGATGTCTTCCTGCAGGCGCGAGCGGTTGTACAAGCCGGTGGGCTGATCAATGAAGCAACTGAGCCTGAGGCCGACAATGCGCTTCATGACCAGTGAGGCAAAGCGCTTGAGCATCTGCGTCTGGTACTCGCTCATCGGCTCGCGCGGCTTGGTGTCGATCACGCACAGGCTGCCCAGGGCAATGCCGTCATCGGTGATCAGTGGCGCGCCTGCGTAGTAACGAATGTCAGGGTGGCCGGTCACCAGGCTGTTGTTCACGAAGCGTTGGTCGAGCGTCGCGTCGGGAATCTCGAACAGCGTGTCGGAAAGGATGGTGTAGGCGCAGAAGGACACGTTACGCGGTGTTTCACGGGCATTCAGGCCAACCCTGGCGCGGAACCACTGACGATGCTCATCGACGATCGAGATCAGGGCAATCGGCGTCTCGAAAAATGCAGCGGTCATCGCGACGATTTCATCGAATACGTCATCGGACGTATCTTCAAGTACGCACAGCTCCCGTATGCGCAACAGACGTTGCGTTTCATTCAGGGGAATGGGGGCACTGGCGTTCATGATGATTCTCAATGGGTACTCGATGATGACTATATGACATCACGAAACTCACTTTAACAGACGAAAAGATTCCGACCACAGCGGCGAGATACCGATTAATCGGCCGCAGATCGGATTTTTTGAACGCTATCGTTGTTCAAGCCGCACACGGCGAGGGGTTGGCCTTTTATTTACGGTATGTTGCCAGTGCTACCATTCGTCGACTGGCCGAAAATAAGTAAATCGAGTGCCGTCACGCAGGCTCTTCGGCTACGTTTTTTGCGTGCTGAGTGAGCAAAGGCTTCATCTTATGAAGGCGTGTGTTGCCTGCCTGCTCTCTCTGAAAATGAGCTCACCCATTGCAAAGTAATCAGGAGCCACACCATGAACATCGAGGTGCGACCCGCCCGCATGGCGGACGCTGATGCCATCAGCCGCGTGGTATTGGCGGCCTTGCGAACCAGCAATGCCAAGGACTATCCCGCCAGTGTGATCGAGCGCGTGCAATTGAGTTTCAGCCCGGCTGCGATCGAGCAGCTCATGCAACAGCGGCAAGTGTTCGTGGCGTCAGAGGGTCACGTGGTGATAGGCACTGCGAGTCTGGAGGGCGAGGTCGTGCGCTCGGTATTTGTTGACCCTGACAGGCATCGGCAGGGGATCGGGCGTTTGTTGATGGCCGAGCTGGAGGTTGTCGCACGCAAGGCGGGCGCGGCGCGGATGGTTGTACCTTCATCCTTGACTGCGCGGGAGTTCTATCTGGCGCTGGGCTTCAGCGTGGTGCGGGAACATCTGGAGGGAGAAGAGCGCACATTGATCATGGAGCGGCAACTGCGCGTTTGAGGCATTCCATGCCTTAAGCGGTGACTTCCTGTATCTCCTGCATTTCCTGCAGTTGATAGTGCGCGTACAGGGTGCTGGCTATCAGCGTGCAAAACACTTTCAGGGTATCGAGGGTATTGGCGTCATCGAGTGGCGCAGGCTTGGTATCCAGGCCGCACAGGGTGCCGAAGAAATCGCCGTTGGGAAAAATGATCGGCAACGAGAAGTAGCTCTGGAAACCGTACATTTTAGTAATGGGATGCTCTGCGTAGACGGGGTCGGTCGCGACTTCGTTGATTACGATAGGCTGGCGGTGCAGACGCAACTCATTGCAAAACGTGGTCTCCAGCTTGAGCTGATGACCGGCTTCCAGCCCGAACTGAATTTCGTCGTAAACAGCGCATGCGGTCCAGCTGGCCTCGGTGACTTTGGCAATGGCCGCAAATCTTAGCCCGGTCAGCCGGGTTACCAGCCTTAACAGACTGGAAGTGGCCTCGATTTCACTGATGACTGCCAGCTCTGCGGAAGTCAGGTTGTTGTTCAAAATGTCTCACCCTGGTCATAAAAAGCACTGATGCGGCCTTGGCAGTACGCCGGGCGCTGCCGATCCCGTGCAGGAAGTGATCGTGTCATACCTGATCGTGGCTTACATGAAATATTTTGTTGTTCGCCGCCAACTATCGAATGACTTTAATGCCCCTGTCAACGTTGCGGGCTTTTTCAAATAGTCCGGGCTCGTGAACAGGGTCTTTAGGGATCCTGTTTCAACTAAGGAAAGCGATGCGCCTGAAAGTCTGTCAGCAGGGTTGCGCGGGTTACAGGTTTTGAACGCAGAGGCTGGGGAGGGGAGGGGAGGAGTGATTGCAGGTTTTTTACCGAACGCTACTGACTCTATAAAAGAAGGGCAGTAGACGAATCTGCTGCCCTCTGTCATGTCCGGTCGGCGTAGATGTCTGGGTTACGTCTTGAAGCGCAGCACCAGATCATTCAGGTTGACCGCCAACTGCGACAGTTCGGTACTGGCGATTAGTGTCTGCCGGGTGCCTTCACTGCTCTGCACGGCAAGGTCACGAATGCTGACCAGGCTTCTGTCGACATCGCGCGCTACGTGCGCCTGTTGTTCGGAGGCCGCGGCGATCTGCAAGTTACGGTTATTGATCTCGAGTACCGAGTCGGTGATCTGGCGCAGCGACTCCCCGGCGTCTTCTGCGGTCTTGCGAGTGCTGTGAACTTCCTGGGTGCTCCTTTGCATGGACTCGACCGTGGCGGAAGAACCGGCCTGAATCGCTGAAATCATCTGTTCGACTTCTTGCGTGGACGTCTGTGTGCGGTGCGCCAGAGCCCGTACTTCATCGGCTACCACAGCGAAGCCGCGACCCTGTTCGCCGGCACGCGCGGCTTCGATGGCTGCGTTGAGTGCCAGCAGGTTGGTCTGTTCGGCAATGCCGCGAATTACGCCCAGCACTTTACTGATGTTCTGAGCCTGACCGGCCAGCGCGGTGACTTGTGCAGAAGAGCCCTCGACCAGACCCGTCAGGTTGTGCATGGCTGTCAGGGTTTCAGCAACGCGCTGGTTACCCAGGTCAGCGGAAAGGCTCGACTGTTGGGCGGCCTGCGAGGTCGAGGTAGCATTACGAGCGACCTCTTCTACGGCAGCACTCATTTCGTTTACCGCAGTAGCTGCCTGCTCGATTTCGCTGTTCTGCTGCTGCAGTGTGCGGTCGGCACTTTCGGTGATCGACGTCATTTCGACGGCGGCGGTGCTCAGTTGCGCGGAAGCGCCGGAAATTTCGTGAATGGTGGTACGCAGGTTGCCCGACATGGTGTTGAGGGCCGTCATCAAGCGTGAGGCTTCATCGCTGCCGCTAACGCTCAATTGCCGGGTCAGGTCACCGGCGGCGATGTCTTCCGCCAGTTTCAGCGAGACGCTGATCGGGTCGACAATGCTGCGTGTCAGTGCAATCGCGAGTACCACGGTAAGCAGGAACGCTGCGATCAGCACAATCATCAACACGTTGACGCTGTGGTCGTAGACTGCAGTGGCATCTTTCCCGGAGACGACCGCCTCTTCAGCATTGTGCCCACGTAGCACAGTGAGTTTTTCCTGATAGGCAGCGGCCTTTTGGGCCTGCTCTCCGTTGGCGAGGGAGACCGCTTTGTCGTGATCAGCGCTGTCCAGTGCGACGACCTGTTTCAAGCCATCAATGTAGACGCCCATCTTGTTATTGGCCTCTTCGAATTGCGCCCGGTCGGCTTCGCCCGACAGCAGGTGTTTTTGATAGAAGTCACTATTGGCACGCAGCGCCTCGATCGCTTCCCGAACCTTGGCTTCTGCGGTGGCGTGTACGCTCGGATCATTGCTGGCAAGCATCCTGATGCTTTCCAGGCGAGCGTGAAGCAGGGCGATCTGAATGTCGTCGACGACTTGAATGCTGGGCAGTGAGTTTTCTTCTATGTTCTGCTCGGCTATGCGCAGGTGGCCGATCTGTACGTAGGAGAAGGCGCCCAGACCGATCAACAGCAAGGTGATGACGCCAAAACACAGGGAAGCCCTGCGTGAAATGCTTAACGATCTGAGGTTCATGGTTGCCTCCAGCGGCAAAACAGGCGGAAGGCAAATACGTTCCTTCCAATGACTGTTTTTCTGCTGAAAACGAGAGAGCTTTAACAAAAGGGGGATGAAAGTTATTTCATAATAGCGTAATGACATTATTTGCTGCCGGGCAATCGCGTAGTGTGAAAAGTTCCAGTAACACTGTGAATAAAGTTAGCCATTATTTGAGTGACCGTCATTAAAGTATTCACTCTAATACTGCAATTCTCAGCGCGCGAATCCATCAGGCCTCGACGTCAAGCTGCGGACTCTTCAACGTGTTCCACCAACGTGTCCAGAAAACCTGCGATGCGTCCCATGCAGGCCATTCGTTCTTCTGCATGGGGCATGTGACTGGACTCTTCGAAGACAGACCAACTGATATCGGGGACGTTATCCACGTAGGGCTTCACGACGAGCGGTGTGGCTTCGTCATACTTCCCGGAAATCAGTAAGGCAGGAACGCTGATGAGCTTCAGGCGATTGACGATGGTCCAGTCCTTCATCGTGCCGATGACGTGGAACCCGGTAGGACCATTCATGGCGTGGTAGACGGTCGGATCGGCGTTAATCTCGTCGAAGGTACGTTTTACCTCCTCCGGCCACGGTGTGATGCGGCAGACATGACGGTCATAGAACACTCGCGAGGCTTTCAGGTATTCCGGGTCTTTCAACGTTTCCGCTTTTTCGTGCTTGAGCAACGCGGCCTGGACCTCAGCTGGCAGATCCTCGCGCAGCCGGTTGGCCTCACTTACCCAGGTGTGCATGTCTGCGGGGGAGTTGGCGATGATCAGCGCCTTCAGCCCTTCGGGCTGACGCACGGCATGCTCTGAAGCCAGCATGCCGCCCCACGACTGGCCCAGCAATGCGTAATTGTTTTCGATGCCCAGGTGCTCAAGCAGGTTGTCGAGTTCGCTCAAAAACAGATCGACTGTCCAGAAGTCGCGCTTCACCTCGCGCAGGTGGGTCGACTTCCCGTTACCCAACTGATCGTAGTGGATAACGGCCCTGCCGGTGCTGGCGATGTCCTTGAACGAATCGACGTAGTCGTGCGTACAACCGGGACCGCCGTGCAGAATGACCAGTGGAGTGTCGGGACTGTGCAGGTCGCCTGTGATGCGATACCACGTATGATAGTCGCCAAAGGGCGCAAAACCTTCCTTGATCGTCATATCTGCCATGTCGGCGGTCCCTGCTGGATAGTTTGAGGGCACCATAGCGCGGCGTCTTGCGTTTCATAACTATAGAAAATGATAGGTTTTGGCCTATAAACCGGTCAGTGGTCGAGTAAGCGGTAGTGAACGGCACGCACCACCGCCTGCACACGGTTTTTGGCCCCCAGCTTTTGCATGGCCGAATTCAGATGCAAGGTCACCGTGGATCATCTGCTGATCAACCACGATGCGGGCGTCAACTGGATCGACCTCTACCACAGCCCCTACATCAACGTGTCGCACAAGAACATCAAGCACTTGGGCCAGAACCCGTTTGGCCGCTTTACGCTCGAAGAAACGGTCAAGAAATGACATGAGCGGGGCGCCCGTCTGATCGGCAGGCGTTGTTCAACGACGTTTTTCAGCGCGTATTCGGCCGGGAAACGTTAATTTGTATCCTCAGGTTTACCTGAGCTTCAACAGGCTCTGCGGATGGTAAGGTTGCGGCCTTTTTGCGCTGTACCCCCGCGGAGCCGTCATGCATAAACCCACCCCCCGTATCGAATCCCCGAATGCGCTGGCGTTCATCACGCGTTTCTTCGCTGCTGAATCCGCAGGCGGGCTGATGTTGATGGCGGCTGCGCTGGCGGCCCTGATCGTTGCCAACTCACCGCTGGCCGACAGCTACTTCGCCGCGCTGCACGCAGTGTTCGCCGGGTTGTCGGTTTCGCACTGGATCAATGACGGCCTGATGGCAATCTTCTTCATGCTGGTTGGCCTGGAGATCAAGCGCGAGGTGCTCGCCGGCCAGCTCGCCTCCTGGAGCCAGAGGGCCTTGCCGGGCTTTGCGGCGCTGGGCGGCATGGTGGTTCCGGCGCTGATCTACGTGGCGTTCAACTGGGGGCGGCCAGACACTATCGGCGGCTGGGCCATTCCGGCAGCGACCGACATCGCATTCGCCCTGGGTGTGCTGTCACTGCTGGGCAAGCGCGTGCCGCTGTCGCTGAAGATCTTCCTGTCTGCACTGGCGATTCTCGATGACCTCGGCGCGGTGCTGATCATCGCGCTGTTCTACACCAGCGATCTCTCCATTCCCATGCTGCTGGCAGCGCTGGGCTCCATCGCCGTGCTCGTCGCGCTGAATCGTCTGGGTGTTAAAAAACTGCTGCCTTACCTGGTTGTAGGCGCGCTGCTGTGGTTCTTCATGCTCCAGTCCGGTATCCACGCCACCCTCGCGGGCGTCGCGCTGGCGCTGTGCATCCCGTTGGGCAAACCCGATGAAGAGGCTCGCTCGCCACTGCTGCATCTGGAAGAAAAGCTGCACCCGTGGGTGGCGTTTGCCGTCGTACCGATCTTCGGTTTTGCCAACGCTGGCGTATCACTGTCGAGCATAACCGCCGACAAGCTCGTGGACCCGGTCCCGCTTGGCGTTGCGCTAGGGCTACTGGTCGGCAAGCAGGTCGGCATATTCGCCATGGCCGCGCTGGCGATTCGCGCAGGCCTGGCCCGCTTGCCGGACGGCAGCAACTGGGGCCAGTTGTATGGCGTCGCAGCATTGTGTGGTATCGGCTTCACCATGAGCCTGTTCATTGGCGCACTGGCCTTCCCGGGCGCGCCGGAACTGGTCGACGAGGTCAAGGTGGGCGTGCTGATCGGGTCGGTGTTGTCGGCTGTGTTGGGTGTGGTTGCGTTGCGCAGGTTTGCGCCGCGGGGGTGAATCTGATTGCAATCTGGCATTACAGAAACCGGGCGGCAGGACGATAAAGACGGGACGTGCCAGGGACTCGGCCAACTTCTCCTACTTTGAGAGCCCACAGCATGCTTCACCTGTTCAGCCCCCGTCGTGACAAAAAAGCCCTTCAGCAACTGATCTCCTCGCTAAAGGGTGGCACTGAGCCCTCAGTAGGGGGATGTGCTGAAAAAAGCGCGGTACTCGAATGCTGGAGCTCTCTGAGCACCCAGCGTCGCCTCGACGAGCAACGTATTGCCGCGCTTGAGCAAGAACTGGAAACCGCCCGCCACCTGCTGGGCGAAGCCTCTGCCTCGGCCGCCGCTTATGAAACCCGCTTTGATCTGGTCAACCGCGCGTCGAGCGAGGGCCTCTGGGACATGGAGGTGGTCGCGGGCGATCCGGTCAACCCGAACAATCGATTCTGGTGGTCGCAGCAACTGCGCAAGCTTCTCGGTTTCAACGATGAGCGCGACTTCCCCAACGTATTGGCGAGCTGGGCAGACCGGCTTCATCCTCAGGATAAACAAGCCACGCTGGATGCATTTGCCAAACACCTGAATGACCGTTCCGGCAATACACCGTATCGCGTCAAGAATCGTCTGGCGATGAAGGACGGCACTTATCGCTGGTTCTATGCCCAAGGCGAAACGTTAAGGGACGCACGCGGAACGCCGTTGCGGGTCGCCGGATCTCTGCGGGATATCCATGATGAGCTTGAGCGTGATCTGGAACACGATGTGATCATTACCCGATTCGAACTGGCTCGAGAGATGCTCTCCGACGGTCTTTGGGACATGGAGGTCATTGCCGGCGACCCGGTCAATGCGCGCAATCCTTTCTGGTGGTCTCCACAGTTCAGGCGTCTGCTGGGTTTTGAAACGGTGGAAGAGTTTCCCGACGTACTGGATAGCTGGGCGTCACGGCTGCACCCTGAAGACAAGGAACGAAGCCTGACGGCGTTCGGTGCGCATTTGAATGACCGGACTGGCAAGACTCCGTTCGATATCGAGTACCGCCTGAAGATGAAAACCGGGGAGTATCGCTGGTTCCGTGCGCGCGGCCAGACTCGCCGCAATCCCGAAGGTGTTCCGCTGAGGGTGGTGGGGGCGTTGGTGGATGTGCATTTGAAGCATGAGCAGGACGCTCTTCGCGACACCGAAGCACAGCATCAGAAAAACCTGGAAGAGAACATCGCTCAACTGACCCAGATAGTTGGCACTATCCAGAGCATTGCCAGCCAGACCAACCTCCTGGCGCTCAATGCGGCAATCGAGGCTGCACGCGCCGGTGACGCAGGGCGAGGCTTCGCGGTTGTGGCGGATGAAGTCCGCAAGCTGGCGACCAGAACGACCGAAGCGACGGAGCAGGCGGCAAGCATGATGAGCCGCTGATAAAACCAGCGTCCTCTGCTAGATCGCAGCAAACAAAACGCCTCCACAAGGGAGGCGTTTTTTCAACTCAGCACATCAAACACATCAGGCCAGGTCGAAGCGGTCCAGGTTCATCACCTTGGTCCAGACTGCCACGAAGTCTTTGACGAACTTCTCGTGGGCATCGGAGCTGCCATACACCTCGGCAATCGCACGCAACTGAGCATGCGAGCCGAAGACCAGATCGACACGGGTGCCGGTCCATTTCACTGCGCCAGTCTTGCGGTCACGGGCCTCGAAGGTATCAGTGCCACCCGCGGTCGCTTTCCACTCCACACCCATGTCCAGCAGGTTCTTGAAGAAGTCGTTGGTCAGGGTGCCTGGCTGATCAGTGAAGACGCCATGCTTGCTCTGTCCGACGTTGATGTTCAAGACCCGCAGGCCGCCCAGCAGTACAGTCATTTCCGGTGCAGTCAGGGTCAGCAGTTGCGCCTTGTCGACCAGCAACGATTCTGCCGAGACCTTGTAATGCCCCTTCTGATAGTTGCGGAAACCATCGGCGATCGGCTCGAGGAAGCTGAACGACTCAACGTCGGTCTGCTCCTGAGACGCATCAGCGCGGCCCGGTGCGAACGGAACAGTGACGTGCTGACCTGCATGTTTCGCAGCCTGTTCGACACCTGCGTTACCCGCCAGGACAATCAGATCGGCGATTGAAACCTTCTTGCCGTTCGACTGAACCGCGTTGAATTCGCTCTGAATGCCCTCGAGGGTGTTCAGCACGCCCGCCAGCTGCGCAGGCTGATTGACCGCCCAATCCTTCTGCGGAGCCAGACGCAGACGGCCGCCATTGGCACCACCGCGCTTGTCCGAGCCACGGAAGGTAGAAGCTGCCGCCCAGGCCGTCGATACCAGCTGCGAGACCGAAAGGCCCGAAGCGAGAATCCTGGCCTTGAGTGCGGCCACATCCTGATCATCCACCAACGCATGATCGACGCTTGGAATCGGGTCTTGCCATAGCAGCTCTTCGGTCGGTGTTTCCGGGCCGAGGTAGCGGGCAAGCGGGCCCATGTCACGGTGAGTCAGCTTGAACCAGGCACGGGCGAACGCGTCGGCCAGTTGCTCGGGGTTGTTCAGGAAGCGACGCGAGATCTGCTCGTAAGCCGGATCGAAGCGCAGCGCCAGGTCAGAGGTCAGCATGCTCGGTGCATGACGCTTGGATGGATCGTGGGCATCCGGGATCTTGCCGGCGCCAGCGCCGTTCTTCGGCGTCCACTGATGCGCACCTGCCGGGCTCTTGGTCAGTTCCCATTCGAAGCCAAAGAGGTTTTCGAGGTACTCGTTGCTCCATTTGGTCGGCGTCGAAGTCCAGGTCACTTCCAGGCCGCTGGTGATGGTGTCGCCACCCTTACCGCTGCCGAATTTGTTCCTCCAGCCAAGACCCTGCTCTTCAAGGCCGGCTGCTTCAGGCTCAGGACCTACGTTGTCGGCAGGGCCGGCACCGTGGGTCTTGCCGAAGGCGTGACCACCGGCGATCAGCGCCACGGTCTCTTCGTCGTTCATCGCCATGCGACCGAAGGTTTCACGGATATCCCTTGCCGAAGCAACCGGATCCGGTACACCTTCAGGGCCTTCAGGGTTCACGTAAATCAAGCCCATCTGCACGGCGGCAAGCGGGTTTTCCAGATTGCGTTCGCCGCTGGCGGTACGGCTTTCTTCGTTGGCGTGATTCTCCGGCTCGGCCACCAGCGTGCCGTCGCCCGGTTGCTGCATTTTCTTCTGCACGCCGTAGCGTTCTTCACCACCCAGCCAGGTGGTCTCGGAACCCCAGTACACGTCTTCTTCCGGTTCCCAGACATCCGCGCGACCACCGGAGAAACCGAAGGTCTTGAAGCCCATGGATTCGAGCGCGACGTTACCGGTCAGTACGATCAGGTCAGCCCAGGAGATCTTGCGGCCGTACTTCTGCTTGATCGGCCAGATCAGGCGGCGCGCCTTGTCCAGGCTGACGTTGTCAGGCCAGCTGTTGAGCGGCGCAAAACGTTGCTGACCGGCACCTGCACCACCACGACCATCGCCTGTGCGGTAGGTACCGGCGCTGTGCCAGGCCATACGAATGAACAGCGGGCCGTAGTGGCCGAAGTCTGCCGGCCACCAGTCCTGAGACTGGGTCATGACGTTGCGCAGGTCCTGTTTGACCGCCTCGATGTCAAGGCTCTTGAACTCCTTGGCATAGTCGAAACTCTCGCCCATCGGGTCGGAGAGCGAGGAATGCTGATGCAGGATCTTCAGATTCAGCTGCTTGGGCCACCAGTCACGGTTGGTGGTGCCGCCGCCGGCAGCGTGGTTGAAGGGGCATTTCGATTCAGTTGACATGCTTGATACACCTTTTTGTCATTTGCATCCGGCCATCCAGTCCACTTGTGGGACCTCCGACAGTGATGACGGAACTCAACAGCACTGGGTTCATGCCGGCCGTTCGTTCAACGATCAGGCCAGCTCTACAGATACGCAGCACAGCGATCATCAGATTGCTGCGAGCCGAGCCCACAACGTGCGTCGCAAACTTGAGCTCATTGTTATCTCCTTATCAGGGTGAAACCGCACGACTTTCGCCGATGCTTATGCAGATTAGCCTTCTTCACGAAGATTTCTAATAGAAAGAACATTACGGGGCGATAGGCAGACTCTGGCAGCGCTGTCATCAAGGCATCAAGCGGCTCTGCTAACCTGTGCAGCCCATGAGACGGCAGGCTGCTTAGCCCATGATCACGATTCGCAGCATGACCCTGGACGACTACGACGCGGTCATCGAACTGATGCGCAGCACACCGGGCATTTCCCTGCGCGACGCCGATTCACGCGAAGCCACCGCGCGCTACCTCGAACGCAACCCCGGCATGAGTTTCGTCGCCGAGGCGGACGGCGCCTTGTGCGGCTGCGTGATGTGCGGGCATGACGGACGCCGCGGTTATCTGCAGCATTTGATTGTGCTGCCCGAGTATCGCGGGCGCGGTATTGCCCATGAGTTGGTCGAACGCTGCCTCGAGTGTCTGGACGCGCTGGGTATTTACAAATGTCATCTGGACGTGATGAAGAGTAATGAAGCGGCCGGGCGTTATTGGCAGGGGCAGGGTTGGACGCTGCGGGAGGATATCGATCGGTATTCGAAGGTGCGGCGGTACGGGAATGTTTGAAGGGGGAGATGGGCGCTACACATGCGTAGGCGCGTCAACTGATTGCGTCGCTTGATTCTGCTTCGTCGTACTTACAGCGCTCGACGAAACTATCCTGCCCTCAAAGGAAATACATTTTCTGCCACTGCGCTTGGCGTGATACAGGTTCTCATCGGCCTCTTTCAACAGGTCACTGACCGTTTCAACCCGCGACAAACTCGCCACACCTCCACTGAATGAATAGGGGACTTGAGCCGCTTCATCCTTTTGCGCGAGCGTCAACAACTCTTCCAGTGCGTGTACAGCGTCTGTGGCGTTCGCCGCCGACAAGATCACGCCAAACTCTTCCCCACCCAAACGCCCAAAGGCGATCAGCCCCTTTGTGCCTTTTAGGAGTGTCGCAAACCCAACAAGGACATTGTCGCCCACGTCGTGACCATGGGTGTCGTTGATACTTTTAAAGTGATCCAGATCAATCATGGCAAACCACAACGACGATTTTTCAGCGCACGCCAGCGCAGTATTCAGACTGGCAACCAGTGCGCGGCGATTGGGCGCATGCGTCAGTGTGTCGGTTTCGGACAGTTCCTGATAACGGTCCCTGGCTGTCATGGTCTGCATGACCAGGCTCAGGAAGGTTGCATTCAGGCAGCCGCCCAGCAAGGTCGAGCTGATCAGGAACACATAAAACAACGGCGCATGGTTGACGCCAACAGCCGTCAGGTCCATTTGCCACATGATCAACCAGATCAACGCCGCCGCAGCGATGTAATCAATGAACTTGACGAAGAATACGCTCATTCCTGTGATGAGCAGGGAGGTGACCACCAACCCCCACATCGATGCTTCCACGCCCATGCGTTCGACCTGTTCATTGAACAGAAAGGTCAGCGATGCCATGTAAATGATGCCGAACAGACGCCACGCCAGCATGCTCCTGCTATTGGACGTGACAATAATCGACAGCGCCGCCCCCGCCAGCGCGCAGCAGATGAATATATCCAGTGATCGATCAATGGACGGATTCAGGCACCAACTGATAACCCAACTGAAAAGACCGATCAATTGAGACAGCTTCAAGGGGACGAAAATAGAGTTTTTCAGGTTTCTTCTTTGCGGCATGTGCAGCTTCCATACTTATGCCAGCCGAACCGTTATCGACGGCACACGCCTTGATTGAGAGGGGTGATGATATATGGCCACTATACCTCATTGCCAGATGAGGGGGGATGGCCGCTGGTCTTGCTGTGGACGGTGCGCGCGGGCCTTGTTGAATGAGGGCCAGGGCAGCGGCCGGTCTGATCTACAGTTGTTTGCGCAGCCAGGTGTAGTCCGATGGTCAGGTGTAGACAGCATGGGCGCTTCCGCCCTGGTCCATGAATACGGGCAATACGAAGATTGCCTCCAGCTCTCTGCTCTTGAGATGGATCAGCCCTGGTGCCACAGGAATTCCATCGACGCGGGCCAGGTAAATAATCTTTTCCACCCAGGATCTGTATTTATCCGAGGTTCACAGCGTTACGAATTGCTCAGCCAATCCGATACGTTTTGCAACGCAAAGTGACAGGAAACGTTGAATAAAAGCCCACGGAGACGTGAGACGCTTGAAACATTAAACGTAAAGTGAGTTATTTAGAAAACAGGACACTGGAATAAGCGCGACGTCATCAGCTATATCGATCTATAAAACCTGCTCGCCTAAGCATTCTCGCCTAAAAGACGAGCGTCCGGTTTCAACCGGTCATCATGAGTTTAATGGATTCATGTTGCTAAAGATTAGTTCATGACTACGCTCAGCTATCATGAACAACACTTGAGCGCCAGCCCCCCTCACTCTGAGAGGTGGCCATGTATTTCCGACTGTGATTGTGACAGTGCTTTCATAGCCCCACACATAGCCATGTGTGCGCATTTAATTATAAGGATATTTCCATGGGTCTTAATAGAATGTCCCAAATAAAACGCTTGTCAGCGCGTGCGGGGCTGGATTCACTGGCTGCGCAGGCGCTGACATCCGTCGCAGCCTTCCGCCAGAAGCTATCGACTCGCAAGTTATTATTCAGTGAGGTCGATGAACTGTACGAGGCTGCCCGAGAGGAGCGAGAGGCGGCGCTAATTTACGAGAAATGCTTGCTGGCTCGATCCTCTCCATTGCTGAAAAACGCAGTGCGTTTGGGCATCAACCCTCCGGGCGAATCGCTACGTGATTATGAAGAACAGTTTGGTAATCGCGCCAGTGCCTATACTTCACCAGGCTCTGTATCATCGATGTTCTCACCCGCGGCCTACCTGACGGCTCTCTACCGCAATGCTCGCGGCTTGTACCCGGAAGAGTCGCCTTATCACATTGATAAGCGCCGGCCCGACCTAAAGGGGTTATTACTCAGCCAGAGCAATATGAGCAAGGAGGTTTCTGCACTCTCGCTCTCCAATGAGGTATTAATGACCTTGGCCGGCAAGGAGATGGCGGTTGATGATCAAAATGCGGTATTGGAAGCCCTGGCTGAATTTCGACTCAGTGCCTCGACCCCGTATCACCACCCCCATGCACGTCTGCGTCAGAGTCGTATACAGAAGGACCCCAAGTTTAAACAGTTGGCGGCTAACCCTAGGGTAACGGGGTTGTTTTCCGGGGCCACCATGGCGGCAATGGCGTTTGATATACCCCCTGAGTTGTACAGGATTCTGACCGAGGAGATCACTGAAGAAAACGCTGAGGCATTATACATTAGTAATTTTGGAGACTTACCAGCGGAATACTTGATGAGCTCGCAGGGGTTGCGTAGTTACTACGGTCTTAGTGATGAAGAGGTAGCGCTATTTATCTATCGGCCGCAAGGGGGAGGTGAGCTCGGTGAATATGTTAATAATGTATTGACGGTAACGTTGGATGAAAATATCTATCGTCTGCAAAGGATCTCCGGTGCTAAATTTAATTTTTGCTGGCTCTTCCCTGAGAAGGATGGGGTGTTTAAGATTAAGTTTAATTTTTATGATGCATATCCGGGCGGCGGCATGTTTGGGCTGCGGGTCAATAAAGATGATGGATTAGGTGATGTGCTGTACGATAATAGTGAGGGGCCTAATCATGAGGTTGGTATAACCTACACAATTACTATACCCTCAGAAATACCGCAGGGTGAATTTTCGCTTTATTTGACCAGGTATAATCCAGTCGATCAAAGTACTATCCCGGCTTCTTGGATTAATTACAATGTTTCTGTTGTATCCCAGCCTGAGAGTCATATTCTGAAATTGAACAAGGCCATCCGTCTATGGCGTGCCACTGGCCTCCATCCTCATTCCTTGGAAATCATTGTCAATAGCGTAAATCCTAATAATATTACCGATGAGACATTGCAGCTTCTGTTCCAGGTTCAGCGCTGCGTACAGCGTTATGGCGTTGAGCCTGAAGAAGCGTTGGTGCTCTGCGGAGGATTGTTGTCTCAATCGGGGTATGACGACAATCAAAGCCTGTTTGATCAGGTGTTTAATAGTCCACCGCTCAATGGCGAGTCATTCGCGCCGTCGACGACCCAGATAAACCTGCTGCCGGATAACGCGGCTGACCACTCTTTTGAAAAAGCTGTTTTGAAACGCGCGTTTAACGTTGATGATGTGGGTCTTTTTACGTTGCTAAGTATATTCGACAATAGCGTATCTACAGGCGCATTTACCCTTAACCTGAAAAATCTTTCAGCGATGTACGCCTTGAGTCGTTGGGCCCGACTGCATGGGCTTAGTGTGGCGGAGCTAGGGCAATTACTAAAAGTTGCTGACTTACCCAGGCTCACCTCCGAGCTAGAGAATACTCAGCTATGGTCAGGTTGGCTGCAAAAGGTCGACAGCCTGACGCAGTGGCTTAACGCCCGAAAACTGACCGTTGCCTCCGTTGAGCTGCTAACACGCCCCACATTTATGCAGGTGGCCAGCACCGAAATTTCGGCGCTACTGGACGAAGTCAAGCGAGTGATAGACGCTAACGGTGACGTCGATACGTTGGCTAAACGTATCTCTCTTCTTGCACCCGTTTTGGTTTCCTCTTTAGCGCTACCGTCCGCCGCAGTGGCTGAGTCGGTTCTTGCTTGGGCCAATGGCCTCCAACCCGCTGAGTGGACTGTGGACCAGTTCTGGGACGGGGCGGCGACCAACGATGTGAAGGCCGTTGCCTTTTGCTACGGCCTGGCGCAATTGGCGCTGATCTATTACGCCACAGGTATCAACCCCCAAGCCTTTTCATTGTTTGTAGCCAGTCCTGCTCGGCTCTTGGGTCCTGTGCCAGAGACTGTGGTGTTGCCGCGTGCTTTGGCAACGGTACAAGCGCTGTGTAACTTTAGTGCCTGGCTAAAAAGCCTGGGTGATGGTGCGTCTACCTTATTGGCAGCCTTTGTGGCGGATACCCTTACCCCGGCCGATCTTGCCATTGCGCTGAATGACGATGCGGCAAGGTTCGAGCAGGCTACTGAGCAAGCATTTGCCGAGGCTCAAGCAGCCTCAGACACACAGCTGAGTGCGTGGTCGGAGATCGACGCTGTGTTGCAGTGGGCGGCATTGAGCGCCGCCTTTGGTGTGACACCCGTGAATATCGGGGAGCTGCTTGCGCTGGACTATGCAGCAGATAATCAGCCGGCATGGGACGACTGGGTGCGCGTTGCAGATGCGTTCTCAGCCGGACTATCGCAAAACGAGACGAAAGGCATGGAGGCCGCTTTGGCCTCCGGACTCAGCGCCGCCCTGTGCGGTTATTTGCTCAAGTCCGGGACGACTGCCCAGTTGGCAAATAGCTCCCGCGAAGGGCTTTATCAATATCTGCTTTTGGACAACCTTAACGGGCCGCAGGTCATGACCTCTCGAGTGGCTGAAGCCATCGTGAGCTTGCAGACATTTATACAACGGACCTTAAGTGCGCCCGAGTCACAAGGTTTCGTGGATAAGGCGACAGTGACGGGGCAATTCTTTACCGACTGGGAACGCTATAACCAGCGCTACAGCACCTGGGCAGGCGCGGCGAAGTTAGTCTACTACCCGGAGAACTACGTTGATCCCACGGTGCGTCTGGGCCAAAGCGGCATGATGAATACGATGCTGCAAACGTTGGGGCAGGCGCAACTCAATACCGATACGGTCGGGGACGCATTCAACACCTACCTCAACAGTTTTGAGGAGGTGGCCAATCTCAGGGTGATCAGTGGCTATCACGACAACCTGGACGTCCACGAGGGGAAGACCTACTTCGTCGGAACTAACCAGAGCGAAGTGCGTGAATTCTACTGGCGCAGTGCGGATGAAGGCCGGCGCGGTGAAGACGGCCAATTAGCGGCGAACGCCTGGACAGACTGGCGCAAGATAGAGTGTGCCGCACAGCCGTGGGGAGACTGCATCCGGCCAGTGATTTTCAAATCGCGCCTGTATCTGTGCTGGTTAGAGCGAAAAGACGTGACACCGCCTGATGCGCAAGGTATGCCGGGCACTACGAAAGTGTTTGATTACGCCATCAATATTTCCTACCTGCGTTACGACGGCAACTGGACGTCACCGAAAATCATTGATGTGACTGACAAAATAAAGTCATTTGCAGGGGCCATTGAGTCGGGCAATGAGCCGGTCATTGAGCCGCCAGGGCTGTATTGCACTAGTTATGACGCTGAAACAACTATGGCGGTGCTGCTCTATAAAAAAGGGGAGAGTTATACATCAGATGAGCCGGCTGAAAGTGACATGCATTTAGTCTATGTTTATGAAGACATGACGTCGGATCAGAGGGAAGACTCCGCTCCCACTTTTCTTGCATCCATGAAGTACGAGCTTGATACCGCTAAAGAAAATATTATAAATAATAAATATACTCACGGGTTGAGTGTGTTGGGGGAGGTGCCTGCTTGGGCGTATTCGCAAAATTATAATTTCTCATATTGGTCTGGAAGTTATACGGTTGACTCAAATGGGTCAGAACTTAATGCGCTACTTTCCATCGCTAAGCAGGTAAAGATTTCACCGCACATTCCTGAGGCTGTAAAAACGATATCTTTAATTGATAGCAGCTTTACTGAAGTGTCTTTATTTAGACAATTGCACTCTGATGACGACAATGTATGGTTTGTTAGATATAATAAAAAAATAGGTGTGCTTTTTAGATATTCTATGTCGCTCACAAAGCCTCTTGCGGTCACTGTGAATTATGAAATTCATGGCCCCCAGGTTTTAGTGGGTGGTAGCGTAAGTTTAAGTTCATATTACGTAGTGGTTTATGATGATCCGTTTCCTGATTCGATGCTTGCTCCGGGTGAGCGTGGCCATTATGTGAGGATAGATTTTTTATACGACCTTTATGGATTTTATACGCAACCTCAATGGATGCTCAATACGCTTCACCCTCTTTCACCTGAAGTCGTTATATTAAATGTTTATGACGGCAAAAAAAATCAGACTTTTTCGGCCATAAATTATGTCGATCCTCTTCCTCCATTTAATGGCGAAGATGGGATACTTTATAATTTTAACGTTAATGATATTGAAATTAGTAAGGACTGGGGGGGGGACTCCCTCTTATGATTTGGCTTTCAGTTTAACCGTTTTAAGTGCTGATCATATGGATTGGCTTGTCACCCTAAATCGCAATGCTTCTGATGCAACAAACATCATCAAAATAAAAAACACCCATGAAAAAGCTCAATATATGGAGGTCGACGCCTATCGCACACGTCTCAATACACTGTTTGCCCGCCAGTTGGTGGAGCGGGCTGCTTCAGGTATTGACACTATTCTTAGCTACGAGACGCAAGAGATTCAGGAACCTCAGCTGGGCGAGGGGTTTTTTGTGACGCTTAATTTGCCCGTCTATGACCAGGCGCAACACGGCGATGAAAAATGGGTAAAGATTTATTATCAATCATTTGCTGAGGTTGATGATAATTATCTCGCGTGGTCGGGGAATCTCAGTGATCAGGCTATAACTCCAGTGGAGCTGTTTGTTCCTTATCCTGGCGGCGGCTGGTTTTTAGAACAAGAGATTCACCTGCGGATACAGTATCAAGGTGCAGACTTCAATAGCGCGAATAACCAAAGTGTTTGGATTGGTTACTTACCTGACAGTCGACCTGTCGATATCGCGAGACCCGGGCATGCGGGGGCTCTTGCTCAGTATATAGTCCACAGCGTTACGGGGCGTGATAATAGCACCGTACCGATGGACTTCTCAGGCGCCAACGCCCTGTACTTCTGGGAGCTGTTCTACTACACCCCAATGATGTCGGCGCAACGCTTCCTGCAAGAACAACAATTCACGTTGGCTGATCAATGGTTGCGCTATGTATGGAGCCCGTCGGGTTATGTTGTTCGCGGTCAGCATGTCGACCGTAACTGGAACGTGCGCCCACTCCAAGAGGACACCAGTTGGAACGACGCCCCGCTCAAAGCCGTAGATCCTGATGCCGTGGCGCAAAATGACCCTATGCACTACAAGGTCGCTACCTTCATGCGGGCATTGGACTTGCTTATTGCTCGAGGCGACTCTGCCTACCGCAAGCTTGAGCGAGATACCCTCACCGAGGCAAAAGTCTGGTACAGCCAGGCTCTGAACCTGCTGGGTGAACAGCCCTACATCCGCGCTAATGCGCAGTGGACTGAGCCATCGCTAGGCGAGGCATCCTCTCAGGCGTTGGCTGAGCAACACGTGACCGTATTGAGCTTACTGCGCGAGGGGAGAGCCGAAACCCTTAAGGCTATGGCATCTACAAACACGGCCGCGGCGAGTGCAATGTTCCTGCCTGAAGTCAACGAGGTGATGCAGGGCTACTGGTTAACGTTGCGCCAACGCATGTACAACTTGCGGCATAACCTGACGCTAGATGGCCAGCCGCTGCTGTTACCGCTATTTGCAAAGCCTGCGGATCCAAAGGCCCTGCTCAACGCTGCCGTGGCCGCAGAAAGTAGTGGCGGGTCAGAGCTCCCCGTCACCTCTCTCCCTCTTTGGCGGTTTGATCCGATGCTGGAAAGTGCTCGCGGGCTGGTATTTCAACTTATTCAGTTTGGTAATGCGGTGCAGGGCGTGCTCGAGCGCCAAGATGCAGAATCACTGAATGCCTTATTGCAAAACCAGGGCACTGAGTTGATGGCCAGCAGTATCCGCGTACAAGAGGGCATGCTCAGAGATCTGGAGGCCGAAAAAGCGGTCCTTTCTCGCACCAAAGACAGTGCCCAGCTACGATTTGACAGTTACTCGCGCTTATATGATGAAGACCTCAATGCCCGCGAGCGCCTGTCTCTGGATGCACAAAAAAGCGCAAAATCGCTTGCTACCGGAGCCAAGATGGTACATATGACGGCGGCTACTCTGGATCTTGCGCCTAATGTCTTCGGGCTGGCCAATGGGGGGATGAACTTTGGTGCTGTAGGCAACATAGTGGGTCTTGGCATTACCATAGACTCCGACGGTTTGATGATGGACAGTTCCCGCATTTCGCAGGAAGAGATGTACCGTCGCCGGCGTGAGGAGTGGGAAATCCAGCGCAACAATGCAGAAGGTGATATCCATCAGATTGAGGCTCAGCTGGCGGCTCTGGATGTACGCATAGAGTCTGCTGAACTGCAGAAAACTCACTTGGAAATGCAGCAAGGACAAGCACAGGCGCAGTTAGACTTCCTGCAGACCAAGTTTAGTAATAGCGCTCTTTACAGCTGGCTGCGTGGTCGTTTGGCAACCATTTACTTCCAGTTTTACGACCTGGCTGTGTCTCGTTGCCTGATGGCCGAAAAGGCGTGGCACTGGGAGAGTGGTAAGAGCGATACCTACATTCGCGGTGGTGGATGGCAGGGTACCTGGGCCGGACTTACCTGTGGCGAGGGACTTATGCTCAATCTGGCGCAGTTGGAAACCGCACGGATGAAGTGGTCTAAACGTGCTCTTGAAGTCACACGCACTGTTTCGCTGGCTGATTTTTATCGCAGCACATTGGCAGAATCCGATCAGTTTGAGCTGTCAGCTGCGGTGTCGGCGTTGCTGAACGGTGATACGCCTCCAGAGGGCAGCGCCGAGCGTGTCAGGCTGGACGAAAGCGGCGCGTTAACGGCGTCAATTACACTGGCGGATCTGAATATAGTTGATGACTACCCCAGCGGGCTGGGAGATCAACGCCGAATCAAGCAGGTCAGCGTATCACTGCCCGCCTTGTTAGGACCTTATCAGGATGTTCAGGCGGTACTCAATTATACCGGTGGTGTGAACGAGTTACCGCAGGGCTGCGACAACATGGCAATCTCGCGAGGCGTGAATGACAGCGGTCAGTTTCAGCCCGACTTTAATGACCCGCGTTGGTTACCGTTTGAAGGTGCAGATATCAGGGAGGGCAGCATGATAATCAGCTTCCCACAGGCCGAAACGAAACAGAAGGCGCTGCTGGAAAGCCTGAACGATATCATTTTGCACATTAGCTACACGATCCGCTCTTCATAATCTCCCTGGCTGGATCCGCCTGGAGGGGCGGGTCCTTTGAAGAGCCATGTGGATGACCTGGTTTCCATGGCATCGCTGCCCCCCAGTGCTTCTTGGGTCATCATTCGCGGTGCTAGCCGCTTGCCCGTGCGCTTCCAGAAGTTCGCATCAGGTGCATGGAGTACCCTTTTGAGCGCCAATATCAATAGCACTCCAAAAGCGTCGAAACCCCTGTATTTCTGGGTCACATACACAAAAAAAGACGCCCTAGGGCGCCTTCATTTGCAATTTGGTGGAGCCGGGGGGATTTGAACCCCCGTCCGCCAGTACTCCGCTGTCGGTACTACATGCTTAGCCGTGTCTATTAAGTTAACCCTCAGCGACCCGACGGGCAGGGTGCTTTGGGCGAGTTGTGTAAGTTTTAGTCGCTTCGTCCACAACGTACTAGGCGACGATCCTGTTCTATATGACAATCATTTCGGGTTTACAGGCATCCCCTAATGATTGCTGGAGCCGAAGCTGCCAGAAGGAAGGCTAGCACCGCTTACGCGGCGAGAGCGTATTCCCCGTAGGTTTCGTCATTGGCAACTATAGAAAGTTGCAACAGTGGATTTACGAGTTCTGTTACCAACTCGGCATGCACCTAAAGTTTCATCACCGGCGTCGAATCCAAATCGGCCCCGAGACTGCTTTCGCAATCGCTGGGGCGCAGTGTACGCCAATTGGCGTGACACGTCGACCCGTCTGCTGCAATCGTTCAGGCCAGCCAGGGTAGCTGGCTGGCCTGCTCGAAGGTTTACTTGGTGCCTTCGCTGCCCGAACCGGTGTTCTTCAATGACGTGATAGCTTTCTGAGTGATCTCAATGCATTTTTTCTCGTCTTTTTGATCTTGGGCCGCCTTAGCGCTCTTCACCGTGGTTTCGAGCATATCCTTGTTTCCGGTGCTCAGGTTTGTGTTGGTAGAGTTTTGGGCGTTTTCAAGAGTCTTGATATTGGCAGAGCACAAATCATCGGCGGCAAAAACCGGCGAAGCCAACAGGGCGGCGCTGAGGAACAATCCAGTGAGGGCGGTACGCTTCATGTGTCTCTCCTTGTAACCTGTGGACTCGGTATGGCCGGTGTTTGAGGCCGTCGCCCGAGGGGTTTGAAAGCCCGTTTAACAGTTGGGCCTAAAGGATTGACTGTGGTGTAACGCAGGCGTTCTATTTTATTTTCGGAATACTGCGAAATAGCCACATTGCGCATTCAAGCACCAAAATGAGGCGATCTTCGCTTTGAGGTATCGAACGGGTTGAGGCGGGGGAGTGGAGCGGTGTGTGCGGGTAAAGGGGTCGATATGAAGTGCCAAATGTCCGGGTCAGGACATCTGGCACACGCCAGCGCCGGGACCTAGTCTTCCTTGCCCTTGGAGCGCACGGCACGCTGGAGTTCACGGTCCGAATCGCGTTCGCGTTCGGTGTGACGCTTGTCGTATTCCTTCTTGCCTTTACCCAGCGCAATTTCGCACTTGACCAGGTGCTCCTTCCAGTAAACGGAAAGGGCGACGCAGGCATAGCCTTTCTGCTGAACCGAGCTGGTGAGCTTTTCGAGCTCGCGCTTGTTCAGCAGCAGTTTGCGGGTGCGTGTCGGGTCAGCGATGACGTGTGTGCTGGCAGTCTTGAGAGGCGTGATGTGGCAACCCATCAGCCAGGCCTCGCCATCCTTGAGCAGCACATAACTGTCGACCAGCTGTACCTTGGTGGCACGCAGGCTTTTTACTTCCCAGCCAGACAGGACCAGACCGGCCTCGAACTTGTGTTCGATGAAGTAATCGTGACGCGCTTTCTTATTTTGCGCGATGGTCCCTGTGGGGTGTTTCTTGAGCTTAGCCATAGGGGGCGCATTATAGGCAGTTGCATCAATGTCGGCTACGGGAAAGCGCGTGCTTGAGCACAAAGGTTGAATCCCGGACAATGCGCGATCTTTTTTAGCTGGGCGTTTCGATAATGTCGACGGACAAGGTTTCGGTCCACGGTAGCTGGGCAAGTCGCTGGGTGTTCATCCTGGCTGCCACCGGCTCTGCTGTGGGGCTGGGCAGTATCTGGAAATTTCCGTACATGGTCGGTGCCTATGGCGGCGGTGCATTTGTACTGGTTTTTCTGGCGTGCATTGCGCTGATCGGTATTCCGGTGATGATCGCCGAGACGCTGATTGGCCGTCGTTCCCGGCTCAGTCCTGCGAATGCGCTCAAGACGCTGGCGCAGGAAGCGGGGCATTCGCCGCGCTGGTCCTGGGGTGCGTTTGCCGGGATGATCACGGCGCTGCTGATTCTCTCCTTTTATAGTGTGGTGGGCGGCTGGTCGCTGGATTACATCATCGACATGGGGCGCGGCGACTTTCAGAGTGTGTCGCCGGATCAGGTCGGTGCTTATTTCGGTGCGGTGATTGCCGACCCGTGGCGTCTGATTCTGTGGCACACGATTTTCATGCTGCTGTCGGCGGTGGTGATCGGCAAAGGTGTCGAGGCCGGGCTGGAGAAGAGTCTGCGCATCATGATGCCAATGCTTTTCCTGCTGATGCTCGCGCTGTTGGGCTATAGCCTGACCACCGGGCATTTCATGGAAGGCGTGCATTTCATGTTCGACTTCAATCCCGAGAAGGTGCTGGATGGCTTGCTGCCTGCGATGGGCCATGCGTTCTTTTCCCTGAGCGTCGGTGTCGGCTCGATCATGGTCTACGGCGCGTACATGACCAAAGGCGCGTCGATCAGCAGCACCGTCGTCGGCATCGCGTTGCTCGATACCTTCGTTTCGCTGTTGGCCGGCCTTGCGCTGTTCCCGATCGTGTTCGCCGCAGGCCTGAACCCCAGCGAGGGGCCGGGCCTTATGTTCGTCACGCTGCCGTATGCATTCGGCAACGTCGCGTTCGGCCAGTTGATGGGCATCGTGTTCTTCGTGTTGGTGGCCGTTGCAGCCTGGAGTTCGGCGATTTCGTTGCTTGAGCCGATGGTTGCCTACCTGGTCGAGCGCACCCGTATTCGCCGCGCCTGGGTGACGTTCTGGCTGGCCTTTACCTGCTGGTTTGTGGGCTTGGGCACGGTGTTCTCGTTCAATATCTGGCAAAAAGCCAAGTTTTTCGTGAACGATGGAGGCGCATTCCACCTCTATCAATGGGGCGCATCGACTGGCCTGGACTTCTTCGGAGTCATTGATTTCTTCACTTCGCGGATCATGTTGCCGCTGGGTGGGTTGTGTTTTGTAGTATTCGCTGGTTGGGTGATGGGCCGTGAGACG
Source organism: Pseudomonas syringae KCTC 12500 (assembly GCF_000507185.2). NCBI lineage: Bacteria > Pseudomonadati > Pseudomonadota > Gammaproteobacteria > Pseudomonadales > Pseudomonadaceae > Pseudomonas > Pseudomonas syringae. Next base: position 1,308,318 of record NZ_AYTM02000002.1, on the reverse strand, counting down.
GTGCGCGACGAATTGTCGATTCGCAGTCCACTGCTCTTCAACCTGACGTACTTTTTGATGCGCTACGTGGCGCCGCTCGGCATTCTTGTGGTGTTTGCCGCTCAGCTCTGGAAATGACGCTCACATGACTACGCATATACAACGCTCTGCTTTACTGCCGTACCCGGCCAGGTTCCTTTATGACCTGGTCAATGATGTGGCTCGTTATCCCGAGTTCCTGCCGTGGTGTTCATCCGCTACCGTGGTTGAGGCTAGTGAGGCGCAGATGCGCGCCAGCCTGGAGATCGCCAAGGGCGGTCTGAGCCAGAAGTTTATGACGCGCAATACGCTGGTTCCCGGCGAGTCGATCGTGATGGACCTGGTCGAAGGGCCGTTCGAACAGTTTCACGGTGTCTGGACGTTCAAGCCGCTGGGTGAGAAAGCCTGCAAGATCAGTCTGGATCTGTCCTTCGATTATGCCGGCACCATCGTTCGCGCCACGCTGGGGCCGCTGTTCAATCAGGCAGCCAACACGCTGGTGGATGCGTTCTGCCAGCGAGCGAAAGAGCTGCATGGCTGACGCATCGATTCAGATAGAGGTGGTTTACGCCTCAGTGCAGCGCCAGGTATTGAAGACGGTCGATGTCCCGGCCGGCTCTTCGGTACGTCAGGCGCTCGCACTCAGCGGTATGGACAAGGAGTTTCCCGAGCTGGATCTGAGCCTGTGCGCCGTCGGTATATTCGGCAAGGTGGTGGCTGATCCTGCTGCGCGGGTGCTGGAGGCGGGTGAGCGGATAGAGATTTATCGTCCGCTGGTGGCCGACCCGATGGAGATCAGGCGTCTGCGTGCCGCCAAGGCGCGTGAAAAAAGAACGCCTACAGGATGAGTTCGGGCTGAACGCTGGCTGAATGGAAGACACAAAAAAGCCCGGCATGCCGGGCTTTTTGTTGGGCGCTTTGGACTACCGGGTGTTGGTGTCCAGCGGCTCCTGGGTCGGGACCGGTACTGTCTCGACGCTGTCCACGTCCTTCTGGATTGTATCCAGCAACGAACCTGGCTTGGCCGGTTCCTCAGGCTGCTGCACTGGCTGGTTCTCTGCCGGGACAGTGGTGTCGCTGCCCTTGCCGAGAATGGCTTCATCGCGGCTGACGCCGGGCATGAAGTCGCCAGATAGGCTCACGAGCTGGTCATTGCCGTTGAATATAAGGCTGACACGCTCCTGCTGGCGTTCACCGCCACCTGGCTGCAGGCTGTACAGGTAATCCCACCGATCGGAGTGGAAAGTGTCGGTCAACAGGGGGTTGCCCATGATAAACCGTACTTGCCGCCGGGTCATTCCGGGGCGTAACTGGTCTATCATGTCCTGCGTGACGACATTACCCTGCTGGATGTCGATTTTGTAAACCCCGGGGAATGAACAACCGGCGAGTGCGAGCAGTCCCACGAAGGTGAAACTGGTTAGCAAGAGCTTGGTGTTTTGCATCGGTGGGCGACTTCCACTATCTTGGCTGGGACAACGTAAACTCCGATCATACCTGCATTAAGAGAAGCTGCGAAGCAGCGTCTGCGAGAAAGCTGACCATGGTTGAAAATAACGAACTACGTAAAGTAGGACTCAAGGTAACCTTGCCGCGGGTCAAAATACTGCAAATGCTCGATTCTGCAGAGCAACGCCACATGAGTGCCGAGGATGTCTACAAGGCTCTCATGGAGGCCAGCGAGGACGTCGGTCTGGCCACGGTTTACCGTGTTCTGACTCAGTTCGAGTCCGCTGGACTGGTGGTGCGCCACAACTTCGACGGCGGTCATGCTGTGTTCGAGCTGGCTGATGGCGGCCACCACGACCACATGGTCAACGTGGAATCGGGTGAGGTGATCGAATTCTTCGACGAAGAAATCGAGAAGCTTCAGAAAGCCATTGTCGAAAGACACGGCTTTGACCTGGTGGACCACAATCTGGTGCTCTACGTCCGTAACAAGAAGGCGTAATCAGCAACAGGGGCGACCGCGGTCGCCTTTGTGCTTTCTATCGCTCAGCTTTTAGCCGTAACGACCATCTTTTTGGCGTGCGCCAGAGATTCCTTGGTCAGGTCGATGCCGCCCAGCATGCGGGCGACTTCTTCTATACGTTCAGTCTTGCTGAGCCTGGATACGGCTGTGCGCGTTGCGTCGTTGTCCCGCACCTTATGCACGAACAGGTGCTGATGGCCCTGCGCCGCGACCTGCGGCAGGTGAGTGACGGTCATGACCTGGCCGCGCTCGCCCAGGCGACGCAGCAGTTGCCCCACGATCTCGGCGGTCGGTCCGCCAATCCCCACATCCACTTCGTCGAATACCAGCGTCGGCACCCGCGAGGTTTGCGCAGTGATGACCTGAATCGCCAGGCTGATGCGCGACAGTTCGCCACCCGACGCGACTTTCGCCAGCGCTTTCAATGGCTGGCCGGGGTTGGCGCTGACCAATAGCTCTACCTGCTCCAGGCCGTGAGGCGAGGGTTCTACGCTGGCGTTGGCTTTGAGGTCGATCTGGAAACGACCGCCGGGCATGCCCAGACGATGAATTTCCTGTTCTACGGCGCTGGCCAGTTTCGTCGCCGAATTGTGACGCAGGTCGCTCAGCTCGCGGGCTTTATCCTGATAGTGCCGCGCGAATGCTTGCACTTCATGCTCCAGCCGTTCGATGGATTCGTCGTTGGCATTCAGCGTTTCTATTTCATCCAGCAGCTTTTGTTGCAGTGTCGCCACTTCGCCTGGCTGGATGCGGTGCTTGCGCGCCAGCGTATAGATAGCATCGAGTCGTTCTTCAAGCTGTTGCAGGCGGGCAGGGTCGGCATCGAAGTGATCCAGAAAGCGATTCAGCTCGCCTACCGCTTCTTCTACCTGTATCTGCGCGCTGGACAGCAGCCCTGTGGCCTCGCTCAGGGCGGACGGGGAATGGTCGACGCTGCCAAGGCGATGCAGGCTGGCGGTCAGGGCATTGAGCACGTTGCCGGAATCGCTTTCGCTGCACTGCTCGACCACTTGTCGGCAAATGCTCAGCAGGCTTTCGGCGTTGGTCAGGTCCTTGTGTTCCTGTTCGAGCTGTTCGAGCTCGTTTTCGCCCAGGCTCAGGCTTTCCAGTTCTTCGAGCTGATAGCTCAGCAACTGATGCCGTGCGCGTTGCTCGTCACCCGAATTGGAGAGGCGCTCGAGCTCCTGCCGCGTCTGCCGCCAGCGCTGGGCCGCGAGATGAACCTGACGGGCCAGATCGGTCGCACCCGCGTATTCGTCGAGCAGGCGTCGGTGGGTGTCGGTCTTGAGCAGCGACTGGTGTTCATGCTGGCTGTGAATATCGATGAGCAGTTCGCCCAGCGCCTTCAGGTCGCCCTGAGGGCAAGGCGAGCCATTGATATAGGAGCGTGATCGCCCTTCGGCCGTGATGACCCGGCGCAGGATGCAGGGGCCGTCGTTGTCCAGGTCGCGCTCTTTGAGCCAGGTCTGTGCCTCGGGAATATCGCCCAGGTCGAACGTGGCCAGGATGTCGGCCTTGTCGGCGCCTGGCCTGACCACGCCGCTGTCGGCACGGTCGCCCAGGGTCAGGCCCAGGGCGTCGAGCATGATCGACTTGCCAGCACCGGTTTCGCCGGTGATGACGCTCATGCCTCGATCCAGTTCAAGGTCAAGGTGTTCGACAATGGCGTAGTTGTGTACGGAAAGGTGCACCAGCATTGAGCGGCTCCCGGGCTGTTTGTCTGGTTATTTATACAGTGTTTTATTTGTGGCTGACAATGCCCTTGCTTAGCTCGATTTGATCGGTCTGAAGTGGTTTTTAGTCCCTCTTGTGTCAATGCGCCATTTTTTGCCGGGCCGGAATCCGGATTATTTGTCAGGGAATGCGTATCTCGATCACAAGAAACCCTTGAAGCCGGAAAATCCGATCCCATATAGGTGGGCAGAAGCGCGAATCGGGATCGCGGACGTTTTTAGAGGAGAAGATGTATGGCTGACGAACAGAATCTGGATGCGCAGGCTCAGGATCAGGCTGCCGAGGCGGGCGCGGGCGATGAACTGACAACCCGTGTGCAGGTGCTCGAAGAGCAACTGGCCGCTGCGCAGGACCAATCCCTTCGCGTGGCTGCGGATCTGCAGAATGTCCGCCGCCGTGCCGAACAGGATGTTGAAAAGGCGCACAAGTTTGCGCTGGAAAAATTTGCCGGTGATCTGTTGCCGATCATCGACAGTCTGGAGCGAGGCCTTGATCTGTCCAGTCCGGACGATGAAAGCATTCGCCCGATGCGTGAAGGCATCGAGCTGACCTTGAAGATGTTCCAGGACACCCTCAAGCGTTATCAGCTGGAAGCCATTGATCCGCACGGCCAACCGTTCAGTGCCGACCAGCACCAGGCGATGGCCATGCAGGAAAGTGCCGACGTTGAGCCCAACACGGTGCTCAAGGTATTTCAGAAGGGTTATCAGCTTAATGGTCGCCTGTTGCGCCCGGCCATGGTCGTGGTCAGCAAGGCACCATCGCCTGCAACGCCGTCAATCAACGAGCAGGCTTGAAATCAGCTGTAAGGCCCCCATTTAAAGGTCAAGCGTTTAAGAGCTACCGCACGGTGTCAACGCACTGGCGGCAACCAAATCCAAGTTTTGCAAGTTTCGGGAGAGTCAAAGATGGGCAGAATTATCGGTATCGACCTGGGGACTACCAACTCCTGCGTCTCAATTCTGGAAAACGGTAACGTCAAGGTTATCGAGAACGCTGAAGGTACTCGTACTACACCTTCGATCATCGCCTATGCAAATGATGGCGAAATCCTGGTCGGTCAGTCCGCCAAGCGTCAGGCGGTCACCAACCCGCACAACACCCTGTACGCGGTGAAGCGTCTGATCGGTCGCAAGTTCGAAGAGGATGTCGTTCAGAAAGACATCCAGATGGTCCCTTACAAGATCGTCAAGGCTGACAACGGTGACGCCTGGGTTGAAGTGAATGGCCAGAAAATGGCGCCTCCTCAGATTTCCGCTGAAATCCTGAAGAAAATGAAAAAGACTGCCGAAGACTACCTCGGTGAAGCGGTTACCGAAGCGGTCATCACCGTTCCGGCCTACTTCAACGACAGTCAGCGTCAGGCTACCAAGGACGCTGGCCGTATCGCCGGTCTGGACGTCAAGCGCATCATCAACGAACCTACCGCAGCTGCGCTGGCGTACGGTATGGACAAGGCCAAGGGCGACCACACTGTCATCGTTTATGACCTGGGTGGCGGTACTTTCGACGTCTCGGTCATCGAGATCGCTGAAGTCGATGGCGAGCACCAGTTCGAAGTGTTGGCCACCAACGGTGACACGTTCCTGGGTGGTGAAGACTTTGACATTCGTCTGATCGACTACTTCGTTGACGAATTCAAGAAAGAAAGCGGCATGAACCTCAAGGGTGATCCGCTGGCCATGCAGCGTCTGAAAGAAGCTGCCGAAAAAGCCAAGATCGAGCTGTCTTCCAGCACCCAGACCGAAGTCAACCTGCCTTACATCACTGCAGACGCAACCGGTCCTAAGCACCTGGTAGTGAAGATCTCCCGCTCCAAGCTGGAATCGCTGGTTGAAGACCTGGTTCAGCGCACCATCGCTCCATGCGAAATGGCGCTGAAAGATGCTGGCATCGACAGAAGCAAGATCAACGACGTGATTCTGGTCGGTGGTCAGACGCGTATGCCGCTGGTTCAGAAGCTGGTGACCGAGTTCTTCGGCAAAGAAGCACGTAAAGACGTCAACCCTGACGAAGCCGTTGCCATGGGTGCTGCCATTCAGGGCGCAGTCTTGGCCGGTGACGTCAAAGACGTTCTGCTGCTGGACGTCAGCCCGCTGACTCTGGGTATCGAAACCATGGGCGGCGTGATGACTGCGCTGATCGAGAAAAACACCACGATTCCTACCAAGAAATCCCAAGTGTTCTCGACTGCCGATGACAACCAGAACGCGGTAACCATCCACGTCCTGCAGGGCGAGCGTAAGCAAGCCGGTCAGAACAAGTCCTTGGGCAAGTTCGACCTGGCCGAGATTCCACCTGCTCCACGTGGCGTGCCACAGATCGAAGTGACCTTCGACATCGACGCAAACGGCATCCTGCACGTTGGCGCGAAAGACAAGGCCACCGGCAAGCAGCAGTCCATCGTGATCAAGGCCAACTCCGGTCTGTCCGAGGAAGAAATTCAGCAGATGGTTCGCGATGCTGAAGTCAACTCCGAAGAAGATCGCAAGTTCGAAGAGCTGGCCTCTGCCCGTAACCAGGGTGATGCGCTGGTCCACTCGACTCGCAAGATGATCGCTGACGCGGGCGACAAGGTCACCGCTGAAGAGAAGACTGCGGTAGAAGCTGCACTGGTTGCTCTGGAAGCCGCTATCAAAGGCGACGACAAGGCTGCCATTGAAGCCAAGGTCGAAGAGCTGTCCAAGGTTTCCGCGCCAATTGCTCAGAAGATGTACGCCGAGCAGGCTGAAAACCCGGACGCTGCGGCCAAGCCAGCTGAAGAAACTGCCAAGGCTGACGATGTCGTCGACGCCGAGTTTGAAGAAGTAAAAGACCACAAGTAAGCGCAGGCTCACTTGAAAGCCGGTTGACCTCTTTCGAGCGCTGACTGGTAGGATGTCGCCGCGCGGGAGCTTGCTCCCGCGTTGGCGTGTCTGGAACAAGCAAAAATTTCGGCGTGTGGAGTTGCTCCGCACGCCACGTGGCAAGATCGCGACGCTCCTGCGTGGCGAATCATTCTGCCGCTTTCTCGGCCGGATGCATCTGGCTGCTGAACGAAGACCAGGATCGTTGAATCGACGTGAGTTGGGTCCGGGCCTGTATGGGGCTCAACGAGTTTGTGCGGCTCAGGAGAGCCTTCGCCGAACGTCCTCAAGAGTGCGGAAGAATTATGGCAAAGCGTGATTATTACGAAGTGTTGGGAGTGGAGCGAGGCTCCAGCGAGGCGGATCTGAAGAAGGCTTATCGCCGTCTGGCGATGAAGCATCACCCTGACCGCAACCCTGATGACAAAGCATCGGAAGAGCTGTTCAAAGAGGCCAACGAAGCCTACGAAGTGCTTTCCGACGCCAGCAAGCGCGCGGCCTACGATCAGTATGGCCATGCCGGTGTCGATCCGAGCATGGGTGGCGGCGGTGGTTTTGGTGGCGGTGCCGGTGGCGCCAACTTCTCCGATATCTTCGGCGATGTGTTCAGCGACTTCTTTGGTGGCGGCCGTGCCGGTGGCGGCGGTGGTCGTGGCGGCGCTCAGCGTGGCAGTGACCTGCGCTATACGCTGGAGCTGAATCTGGAGGAGGCGGTTCGCGGTACTAACGTGAATATCCGCGTTCCGACGCTGGTCAACTGCAAGCCGTGCGACGGCAGCGGTGCCAAGAAAGGTTCTTCGCCGGTCACATGCCCTACGTGTGGTGGCATTGGTCAGGTGCGCATGCAGCAGGGGTTCTTCTCTGTGCAGCAAACCTGTCCGCGCTGCCATGGCCACGGCAAGATCATCTCTGACCCGTGCGATTCTTGCCATGGTGAAGGTCGCGTCGAAGAGTCCAAGACGCTTTCCGTCAAAGTGCCGCCAGGTGTTGATACTGGTGACCGCATTCGTCTGTCTGGCGAAGGCGAGGCGGGTACCCAGGGTGGTCCGACCGGCGACCTGTATGTCGTGATCAATGTGCGCGAACACGCGATCTTCCAGCGTGATGGCAAGCACCTGTTCTGCGAAGTGCCTATCAGCTTTACCGATGCAGCGCTGGGCGGCGAGCTTGAAGTGCCGACGCTCGATGGTCGCGTCAAACTGAAAATCCCCGAAGGTACCCAGACCGGCAAGCAGTTCCGCTTGCGTGGCAAGGGCGTCGCTCCAGTGCGTGGCGGCGGTGCAGGTGACCTGATGTGCCGTGTTGCAGTCGAAACCCCGGTCAACCTGAGCAAGCGCCAGCGCGAACTGCTTGAAGAGTTCCGCACCTCGCTTGAAAACGACGAGTCCCATTCTCCGAAAGCCAGTGGCTGGTTTGAGGGTGTGAAGCGTTTCTTCGGCGATCTGTAAGGCTATCAACGGGAGCAGGGCATGCGACGTATTGCTGTAGTAGGCGCCGCCGGGCGTATGGGCAAGACCTTGATCGAGGCGGTTCAGCAGGCGCCGGGCGCCGGGCTGACCGCGGCTATCGATCGTCCTGACAGCACGCTGGTAGGCGCTGATGCGGGCGAACTGGCTGCGCTGGGTCGTATCGGCGTGCCGTTGTCAGGTGATCTGGCAAGGGTGGCGGACGAATTCGACGTTCTGATCGACTTTACTCATCCTTCGGTGACGCTGAAAAATCTCGCGTTCTGTCGCAAGGCAGGCAAGGCGATGATCATTGGTACCACTGGCTTCAGTGCGGAAGAGAAGCAGCGTCTGGAAGAGGCGGGCAAAGACATTCCAATCGTCTTTGCTGCCAATTTCAGCGTCGGTGTGAACCTGTGTCTGAAGCTGCTCGACACCGCTGCACGCGTTCTGGGTGATGAGGTCGATATCGAAATCACCGAGGCGCACCATCGGCACAAGGTCGATGCGCCGTCCGGCACCGCCTTGCGTATGGGTGAAGTGGTTGCCAATGCGCTGGGTCGCGATCTGGAAAAAGTCGCGGTCTACGGTCGTGAAGGCCAGACCGGCGCGCGTGATCGTCAGACCATCGGGTTTGCGACCATTCGTGCCGGTGACGTTGTGGGTGATCACACCGTGCTGTTCGCAGCGGACGGTGAGCGGGTCGAGATCACGCACAAGGCATCCAGTCGCATGACCTTCGCCAAGGGTGCTGTGCGGGCTGCAATGTGGCTCGACGGCAAGGCGCCAGGGCTTTACGACATGCAGGATGTGTTGGGTCTGCATTGATTTCATACAGGGTCATTCGTGGTCTTGTCGCATTTTCCCGCATTTCAGGCTCATTGGTGGTAGACCAAAATGGGCCTTTTCTGTAAGCTACAGCTTTAGTGTGTCCACTAAAAGCGCGCAGATGATTCCATAAGAAAGCGGGGTGACGTAACTACGTCATTCCGCTTTTTTGCAGCCTGCGATCGCCCTTTCAGGTTTTATTTACGGGAGGTCTTCTTGACTAAGCCAGCCATACTCGCCCTTGCTGATGGCAGCATTTTTCGCGGCGAAGCCATTGGAGCCGACGGTCAGACCGTTGGTGAGGTGGTGTTCAACACCGCAATGACAGGCTATCAGGAAATTCTTACCGATCCTTCCTACGCCCAGCAGATCGTTACCCTGACTTACCCGCATATCGGCAACACCGGCACCACCCCTGAAGACGCAGAGTCGAATCGCGTCTGGTCCGCCGGCCTGGTCATTCGCGACCTGCCTCTGGTCGCCAGCAACTGGCGTAACAAGCTGTCCCTCGGTGATTACCTGAAAGCCAACAACGTCGTTGCCATCGCCGGCATCGATACGCGCCGCCTGACCCGCATCCTGCGTGAGAAAGGCGCCCAGAACGGCTGCATCCTGGCCGGCGATAACATCACCGAAGAGGCGGCCATCGCCGCTGCCCGCAGCTTCCCGGGCCTCAAGGGCATGGACCTGGCCAAGGAAGTCTGCACTAAGGACACCTACGAGTGGCGTTCCAGCGTCTGGGATCTGAAAACCGACAGCCACCCTGAAATTGCCGCCTCCGAGCTGCCTTATCACGTGGTCGCCTACGATTACGGCGTCAAGGTGAACATCCTGCGCATGCTGGTCGAGCGCGGTTGCCGTGTAACCGTGGTGCCGGCGCAAACGCCTGCCAGTGAAGTGCTCGCCTACAAGCCGGACGGCGTTTTCCTGTCCAACGGCCCTGGTGACCCGGAGCCGTGCGACTACGCCATCAAGGCGATCAGAGAAGTGCTGGAAACCGACATTCCGGTGTTCGGCATCTGCCTCGGCCATCAGCTTCTGGCGCTGGCCGCGGGTGCCAAGACCGTGAAGATGGGCCACGGCCACCACGGTGCCAACCACCCGGTCCAGGATCTGGACACCGGTGTGGTCATGATCACCAGCCAGAACCACGGTTTTGCGGTGGATGAGGCAACCCTGCCGAGCAACGTTCGCGCCATTCACAAGTCGCTGTTCGACGGCACCCTGCAGGGTATCGAACTGACCGACAAGAGCGCATTCAGCTTCCAGGGTCACCCTGAAGCGAGTCCGGGCCCGAACGACGTCGCGCCTTTGTTCGATCGCTTTATCGAAGCCATGGCCAAGCGCCGCTGACCGGTTGCCTTGAGACTGTAATACGCAGGTGCCCAGGGCGGCCCCGGACTCAATGTCCGGTCGCTGCCGCCCAGGCCACCTCAGACAAATGTTCAAGACGGCTTGCCGACTGACCTGCGGATTTGAGTGACAACCCATGCCAAAACGTACAGATATTAAAAGCATCCTGATTCTCGGCGCCGGCCCCATCGTGATCGGCCAGGCCTGTGAATTCGACTACTCCGGCGCCCAGGCCTGCAAAGCTCTGCGTGAGGAGGGTTACCGTGTCATCCTGGTGAACTCCAACCCTGCCACCATCATGACCGACCCGGCCATGGCTGACGCCACCTACATCGAGCCGATCAAGTGGCAGACCGTTGCCAAGATCATCGAAAAAGAACGTCCGGACGCACTGCTGCCAACCATGGGTGGCCAGACGGCTCTGAACTGCGCACTGGATCTGGAGCGCGAAGGCGTTCTGGAGAAGTTCGGTGTTGAAATGATCGGCGCCAACGCTGACACCATCGACAAGGCAGAAGACCGTTCGCGCTTCGACAAGGCGATGAAGTCCATCGGCCTGGCGTGCCCGCGCTCCGGTATCGCGCACAGCATGGAAGAAGCCAACGCAGTTCTTGAAAAGCTCGGCTTCCCTTGCATCATCCGTCCGTCGTTCACCATGGGTGGCACCGGCGGCGGTATCGCTTACAACCGTGAAGAGTTCGAGGAAATCTGCGCCCGTGGTCTGGACCTGTCTCCAACCAAGGAACTGCTGATCGACGAATCGCTGATCGGCTGGAAAGAGTACGAAATGGAAGTTGTCCGCGACAAAAAGGACAACTGCATCATCGTCTGCTCGATCGAGAACTTCGACCCGATGGGTGTGCACACTGGTGACTCGATCACCGTAGCGCCGGCACAGACCCTGACCGATAAGGAATACCAGATCCTGCGTAATGCCTCGCTGGCAGTGCTGCGCGAGATCGGCGTTGAAACCGGTGGTTCCAACGTTCAGTTCGGCATCTGCCCGAACACCGGCCGCATGGTCGTCATCGAGATGAACCCGCGTGTATCGCGTTCCTCTGCACTGGCTTCCAAGGCGACCGGCTTCCCGATCGCTCGCGTTGCCGCCAAGCTGGCAGTGGGCTACACCCTTGACGAGCTGTCGAACGAAATCACTGGCGGCAAGACCCCGGCGTCGTTCGAACCGTCGATCGACTACGTCGTCACCAAGCTGCCGCGCTTTGCCTTCGAGAAATTCGCCAAGGCCGATGCACGTCTGACCACTCAAATGAAGTCGGTCGGTGAAGTCATGGCCATCGGCCGTACCTTCCAGGAATCCCTGCAGAAAGCCCTGCGCGGCCTGGAAGTCGGTGTGTGCGGTCTTGATCCGAAGCTGGACCTGAGCCATCCGGAAAGCATGAGCACGCTCAAGCGCGAGCTGACTGTGCCGGGCGCCGAGCGTATCTGGTACGTCGCCGACGCCTTCCGCGCCGGCATGACGGTCGAAGAAATCTTCGCCATGAACATGATCGACCCTTGGTTCCTGGTGCAGATCGAAGACCTGATCAAGGACGAAGAGAAGATCAAGACCCTGGGTCTGTCGGCAATCGACCGTGACGTGATGTTCCGTCTCAAGCGCAAGGGCTTCTCCGACGCGCGTCTGGCCAAGCTGCTGGGCGTTACCGAGAAGAACCTGCGGACGCATCGTCACAAGCTCGAAGTGTTCCCGGTCTACAAGCGCGTCGACACCTGCGCAGCCGAGTTCGCAACTGACACCGCGTACCTGTACTCGACCTACGAGGAAGAGTGCGAAGCCAACCCGTCGACGCGTGACAAGATCATGATCCTGGGTGGCGGCCCGAACCGCATCGGCCAGGGTATCGAGTTCGACTACTGCTGCGTGCATGCCGCGCTGGCACTGCGTGAAGACGGTTACGAGACCATCATGGTCAACTGCAACCCGGAGACCGTCTCCACCGACTACGACACCTCGGACCGTCTGTACTTCGAGCCTGTCACCCTGGAAGACGTGCTGGAAATCGTCCGTGTCGAGAAGCCGAAAGGTGTGATCGTCCAGTACGGTGGCCAGACGCCTCTGAAGCTGGCGCGTGCTCTTGAAGCTGCCGGCGTGCCGATCATCGGCACCAGTCCCGATGCCATTGACCGTGCCGAAGACCGCGAGCGCTTCCAGCACATGGTCGAGCGTCTGAACCTGCGTCAGCCGCCAAACGCCACTGTGCGCAGCGAAGACGAAGCGATTCGTGCCGCAGCGAAGATCGGTTATCCACTGGTGGTGCGTCCGTCTTATGTACTGGGTGGCCGTGCGATGGAAATCGTTTACCAGGAAGACGAACTCAAGCGTTACCTGCGCGAAGCGGTTCAGGTGTCCAACGACAGCCCGGTGCTGCTGGACCACTTCCTGAACTGCGCAATCGAGATGGACGTCGATGCGGTCTGCGACGGTACTGACGTGGTAATCGGCGCGATCATGCAGCACATCGAGCAGGCGGGCGTTCACTCCGGTGACTCCGCGTGCTCGCTGCCGCCGTACTCGCTGCCGGCTCACATCCAGGACGAGATGCGCGAGCAGGTCAAGAAGATGGCGTTGGAACTGGGCGTTGTCGGCCTGATGAACGTGCAGCTGGCACTTCAGGGCGAAGACATCTACGTCATTGAAGTCAACCCGCGCGCATCGCGTACGGTGCCGTTCGTTTCCAAGTGCATCGGTGTTTCCCTGGCGATGATCGCTGCCCGCGTGATGGCAGGCAAAACCCTGAAAGAGCTGAACTTCACCAAGGAAATCATTCCAAACTTCTACAGCGTGAAAGAGGCAGTGTTCCCGTTTGCCAAATTCCCTGGCGTTGACCCGATCCTCGGCCCGGAAATGAAATCGACCGGTGAAGTGATGGGTGTGGGTGATACCTTTGGCGAAGCGTTTGCCAAGGCCCAGATGGGCGCGAGCGAAGTGCTGCCGACTGGCGGTACCGCGTTCATCAGCGTACGTGACGATGACAAGCCTCTGGTTGAAGCGGTCGCTCGTGACCTTATCAATCTTGGTTTCGAGATCGTTGCCACCGCAGGCACCGCCAAGCTGATCGAGGCGGCAGGCCTGAAAGTGCGTCGCGTCAACAAGGTGACCGAAGGCCGTCCGCATGTGGTCGACATGATCAAGAACGACGAAGTCACTCTGATCATCAACACCACCGAAGGTCGCCAGTCGATCGCGGATTCCTACTCCATCCGTCGCAACGCCCTGCAGCACAAGATTTACTGCACCACTACCATTGCAGCAGGCGAAGCGATCTGTGAAGCGCTCAAGTTCGGTCCGGAGAAGACCGTACGTCGTTTGCAGGATCTCCATGCAGGATTGAAGGCATGATCAAATACCCAATGACCGTTCAGGGCGCTCGCGCCCTGGAAGAAGAGCTGACCCACCTGACCAAGGTGATTCGTCCCAAGTTGAGCCAGGACATCGGTACTGCGCGCGAACTGGGCGACCTCAAGGAAAACGCCGAATACCATGCTGCCCGCGAGCAGCAGGGGATGGTCGAGGCGCGTATTCGTGATATCGAAGGCCGCATGCAGAACGCTGTGATCATCGACGTCACGACTATTCCGCACACCGGCAAGGTGATCTTCGGCACGACAGTCGAAATCGCCAATGTCGAGACTGACGAAAGCGTGGTCTATCAGATCGTGGGTGAGGACGAAGCAGATATCAAGAAAGGCAAGATTTCAGTGGGCTCGCCCATTGCCCGTGCCTTGATTGCCAAGGAAGAGGGTGATGTCGTTGTCGTGAAAACGCCAAGTGGCGTGATCGAGTACGAAATCGTCGAAGTGCGTCATATCTGATGCTGGCGCCCGTTTTTACGGGTGCTTTCAGCGGCAAAAAAGAGTCAGGGCTCGCTTTTGGCGGCCCTGACTTCTGTTTTTATCCGTGTGCGCGGTGGACGTTGGACAGTTGCTTGTTTACCTTTGGGTTCTTGCGATAGATCAACGCCATTTTGCCGATGACCTGAACCAGGTCGGCAGAACCGGCCTTGCACAGTTCTGCGATGGCACCGAGACGGCTTTCGCGGTCGAGGATGTTGAGCTTGATCTTGATCAGCTCATGATCGCTCAGTGCGCGTTCAAGCTCTGCAAGTACACCTTCAGTCAAACCATTGTCAGCCACGATCAATACCGGTTTCAGATGGTGGCCAATGGATTTGTATTGTTTCTTCTGCTCTGGAGTGAGCGGCATAATCTGACCTCTGCGTCTGATCTTTTAAAAGCGGCGGCCAGTTTACCCGAGCGAGTCCGGGACCGCCCAGTTAATCACGACTCGTTTATTTTTGAGGTGCCCCGTGGCCCGTTCCAAGACAAGCCATAACTGGCTCAAAGAACACTTCGACGACAAGTACGTCAAAATGGCACAAAAGGACGGTTACCGTTCGCGTGCCAGTTACAAGCTGCTCGAGATCCAGGAAAAGGACAAACTCATCCGTCCGGGCATGACCGTGATCGACCTCGGCGCGGCGCCGGGAGGCTGGTCGCAGGTGACCAGTCGTCTGATCGGCGGTCAAGGTCGTCTGATCGCTTCCGACATCCTTGAAATGGACAGCATCCCCGATGTGACCTTCATTCAGGGGGATTTTACCGAGGATGCGATTCTTGAGCAGATACTCGAGGCAGTCGGTAATACGCAGGTAGACCTTGTGATTTCCGATATGGCCCCCAATATGAGTGGATTGAGCGCTGTAGATATGCCGCGTGCAATGTTTCTCTGCGAATTGGCGCTCGATCTTGCTGGTCGGGTACTGCGTCCCGGTGGCGATTTTCTGATCAAGGTCTTCCAGGGTGAAGGCTTCGATGTCTACCACAAGGATATCCGCAAGCTGTTCGACAAGGTGCAGATGCGCAAGCCGTCGTCGTCCCGCGACAGGTCCCGCGAGCAATACCTGCTGGCTCGCGGCTTCCGCGGCATTGATGGCGCGGCCAGCATCGAACGTTTTTGACAAGGCGCGATAGCTTTTTTCAAATGGCGTTACCGATGCAGCATGACTGAACATTATGTTGTCAAAGTTTCACAAAGGGTTACAGACGGTGTCTGCCGTATCTGTAGGTTCTGTAGTAAGTTAGGCCGGTGAATATCATGCGAGGCACGCTTGCTGCGTGGAGCTTGCTTCAGAGGGTAGCTAATTGAACGATATGGCAAAGAATTTGATCCTGTGGTTGATCATCGCGGCTGTCCTTGTGACGGTGATGAACAACTTCTCCAGCCCGAACGAGCCGCAGAACCTCAACTATTCCGAGTTCATCCAGCAGGTCAAGGATGGCAAGGTCGAGAAGGTTTCTGTTGACGGCTACGTCATTACGGGCAAGCGCAGCGATGGCGACACCTTCAAGACCATCCGCCCGAACATCCCGGACAATGGCCTGATCGGTGATCTGGTCAGCAACAACGTCGTGATCGAAGGCAAGCAGCCTGAGCAGCAGAGCATCTGGACCCAGTTGCTGGTGGCCAGCTTCCCGATACTGGTGATCATCGCGGTGTTCATGTTCTTCATGCGTCAGATGCAGGGCGGGGCGGGCGGCAAGGGCGGCCCGATGAGCTTCGGCAAGAGCAAAGCGCGTCTGTTGTCAGAAGATCAGGTCAAGACGACCCTGGCTGACGTTGCCGGTTGCGACGAAGCCAAGGAAGAAGTCGGCGAACTGGTCGAATTCCTCCGCGATCCGGGCAAGTTCCAGCGCCTGGGCGGTCGTATTCCGCGCGGCGTGCTGATGGTCGGCCCTCCAGGTACTGGTAAGACGCTGATCGCCAAGGCCATTGCCGGCGAAGCGAAGGTCCCGTTCTTCACGATTTCCGGTTCCGACTTTGTCGAAATGTTCGTGGGTGTTGGTGCGAGCCGCGTTCGCGACATGTTCGAGCAAGCCAAGAAACACGCGCCATGCATCATCTTCATCGACGAAATCGACGCAGTCGGTCGCCACCGTGGCGCCGGCATGGGCGGTGGTCATGACGAGCGTGAGCAGACTCTCAACCAGTTGCTGGTCGAGATGGACGGTTTTGAAATGAATGACGGCATCATCGTGATTGCCGCTACCAACCGTCCTGACGTGCTGGATCCGGCTCTGCTGCGTCCGGGTCGGTTCGACCGTCAGGTAGTTGTAGGTCTGCCGGACATTCGTGGCCGTGAGCAGATCCTCAAGGTTCACATGCGCAAAGTGCCAATGGGTGAAGACGTCAACCCGGGCGTTATCGCTCGTGGTACGCCGGGCTTCTCCGGTGCGGATCTGGCCAATCTGGTCAACGAAGCGTCGCTGTTCGCTGCTCGCTCCGGCAAGCGCGTTGTAGAGATGAAAGAGTTCGAGCTGGCCAAGGACAAGATCATGATGGGCGCCGAGCGCAAATCGATGGTCATGTCCGATAAGGAAAAGCGCAACACGGCTTACCACGAGGCGGGTCACGCTATCGTTGGTCGTCTGGTGCCAGAGCATGATCCGGTCTACAAGGTTTCCATCATTCCGCGCGGTCGTGCGCTGGGTGTGACGATGTTCCTGCCTGAAGAGGACCGTTACAGCCTGTCCAAGCGTGCGTTGATCAGCCAGATCTGCTCGCTGTATGGTGGTCGTATTGCGGAAGAAATGACCCTGGGCTTCGATGGCGTCACAACCGGTGCCTCCAATGACATCATGCGTGCCAGCCAGATTGCCCGGAACATGGTCACCAAGTGGGGTCTGTCTGAAAAGCTCGGCCCGCTGATGTACTCGGAAGATGAAGATGCAGGTTACCTGGGTCGCGGCGGCAGCCAGAACTCCAGTGTTTCCGGCGATACTGCCAAGCTTATCGACTCCGAAGTGCGCAGCATCATCGACCACTGCTATGGCACCGCCAAGCAGCTGTTGACGGATAATCGCGACAAGCTGGAAGCGATGGCCGACGCGCTGATGAAGTACGAAACCATTGATGCCGACCAGATCGACGACATCATGACCGGTCGTACTCCGCGCGAGCCGCGTGACTGGGGTGGTGGTTCGGGTACCAACGGTACGCCGATCACGCCTGACCCTCGTCCGGAAACTCCGATTGGCGGCCCTGCCGCCGAGCACTAAGGTCTGACATGACATCTGCGCTGTACCCAACCCGGTTGCCTTGCGGCAACCGGGTTCTTGATTTGGCCCATACGCACGTGATGGGCATCCTCAACGCAACCCCAGACTCATTTTCCGATGGCGGCCGCTACAGCCAGCTCGATGCGGCGCTGCGTCACGCCGAGGCAATGGTGCAGGCTGGCGCGACGCTTATCGATGTCGGTGGCGAGTCAACGCGTCCGGGCGCGCGTCCTGTCTCTGCGTCGGAAGAGGTCGAGCGTGTGGCTCCGCTGGTCGAGGTCATCGCGCGCGAACTGGATGTGATCATCTCTGTGGATACCTCCACCCCTGAGGTCATGCTGGCGACGGCTGGACTGGGTGCCGGGCTTATCAACGACGTTCGCGCGCTGCAGCGCCCAGGCGCGCTTGAGGCGGCCGCAAGCACCGGTTTGCCGGTCTGTCTCATGCATATGCTGGGCGAGCCCGGAACCATGCAGAATGACCCGCACTACGATGACCTGGTGGGCGAGGTCTGTGCCTTCCTGGCTGAGCGCATGAAGCAGTGCGTCGCTGCAGGAATCGGTCAGCAGCAGATCATTCTTGATCCGGGCTTTGGCTTTGCCAAGACACTGGAGCACAATCTGAGCCTGTTCAAGCATATGGAAGCGCTGCATGCGCTCGGCCGCCCTTTGCTGGTGGGTGTTTCGCGCAAGAGCATGATCGGTGCTGTGCTGGGGCGTCCCGTCGACCAGCGTCTGTCCGGCGGGCTCGCCCTGGCGGTTCTGGCGATGGCCAAAGGGGCAAGAATTCTACGTGTGCATGATGTCGCCGAAACGGCTGACGTGGTGCGCATGATCACAGCTGTCGAAGCAGCTGAATAACAACAGTGGGGCATCCATGACTACCAGAAAATATTTCGGAACCGACGGCATTCGCGGTCGTGTAGGGCAATTCCCGATCACTCCCGAGTTCATGCTGAAACTGGGTTGGGCCGCCGGCATGGCTTTCCGCAAGATGGGCGCCTGCCGGATTCTTGTCGGCAAGGACACGCGCATCTCCGGCTACATGTTCGAGTCGGCCCTCGAGGCCGGCCTCTCCGCTGCGGGCGCTGACGTTCTCTTGCTGGGCCCGATGCCGACACCGGCCATCGCCTATCTGACACGTACCTTTCATGCCGAGGCTGGCATCGTCATCAGCGCCTCGCATAATCCGCACTACGACAACGGCATCAAGTTCTTCTCCGGTCAGGGCACCAAGCTGCCTGACGAGATCGAAATGATGATCGAAGAGCTGCTTGACGCACCGATGACCGTGGCTGAGTCCGAGAACCTCGGCAAGGTCTCGCGGATCAACGATGCGGCCGGGCGATACATCGAATTCTGCAAAAGCAGCGTGCCTACCAGCACCGACTTCGCCGGCCTCAAGGTCGTCATCGACTGCGCTCACGGTGCGACTTACAAGGTAGCGCCCAACGTATTTCGTGAGCTGGGCGCGCAGGTCGTGGTGCTTTCCGCGCAACCTGACGGGCTCAACATCAACAAGGACTGTGGCTCCACGCACATGGAAGCCCTGCAGGCGGCCGTGCTTGCCGAGCATGCGGACATGGGCATCGGTTTCGACGGTGACGGCGACCGCGTGTTGATGGTTGATCACACCGGGACCATCGTCGATGGCGACGAATTGCTTTACATCATCGCCCGCGACCTGCATGAGCGGGGTCGCTTGCAGGGCGGCGTCGTCGGCACATTGATGAGCAACCTGGGGCTTGAACTGGCCCTGGCCGAGCAGGGTATTCCTTTTGTTCGGGCCAATGTAGGTGACCGCTATGTGATCGCCGAGCTGCTAGAGCGCAACTGGCAGATAGGCGGCGAAAACTCCGGTCATATCGTCTGTTTCCAGCACGCCACCACCGGTGATGCGATTATTGCCTCGTTGCAGGTGATACTGGCCCTGCGTCGCAGTGGTGTGAGCCTGGCCGAAGCGCGTCTGAAATTGCGCAAATGTCCGCAAATCCTGATCAACGTACGCTTCGCCGGGTCGGGTGTTGACCCGGTCTCGCATCCGTCGGTCCAGGAGGCCTGCGCTCGCGTCACCGAGCAGATGGCCGGGCGTGGCAGGGTACTGCTGCGCAAATCGGGTACCGAGCCGCTGGTGCGCGTCATGGTCGAAGGCGAGGACGAAACGCAGGTCAGGGCGTACGCCGAAGAACTCGCAAAACTGGTTACTGAAGTTTGCGCCTGATTTCGGCTTGCCAGTGTCGGAACTGTTGGGTAACATCTGCGCCCACTTTGACCCACGAGGTGTAGCATGCGTCGCCCAATGGTAGCTGGTAACTGGAAAATGCACGGTACCCGCGCCAGCGTCGCTGAGCTGATCGAGGGTTTGTGCAAGCAGTCTTTGCCAGGCAGCGTCGATATCGCCGTAATGCCTGCCAGTCTGTTTACTTGTCAGGTAGTCGAAGGGCTCAAGGCAACGTCGATCATCGTTGGTGCGCAGGATGCAGCCATGCAGGCTGAGCAGGGCGCGCTGACGGGTGAAGTTGCATCGAGCCAGCTGGCTGATGCAGGTTGCAAACTGGTACTTGTCGGGCACTCCGAGCGTCGTCAGTTGATTGGCGAGCAAGAGGATGTTCTGAACAAGAAGTTTGCGGCGATTCAGGCGAAAGGTCTGACACCTGTGCTTTGCGTAGGTGAAACGCTGGAAGAGCGCAAGGCGGGGCAAACGCTTGAAGTGGTAGGGCGTCAGCTGAACAGTGTCATCGCCGAGTTTGGCGTCAACGCACTGGTCAACGCTGTTATTGCCTACGAGCCGGTCTGGGCCATTGGCACCGGATTGACTGCTTCGCCTCAGGAAGCCCAGGAAGTGCACGCAGCAATCCGTGCGCAACTGGCACAAGAGAATGCCGAAGTCGCACAAGGCGTGCGACTTCTCTATGGCGGCAGCGTGAAGGCGGCCAATGCGGTCGAGCTCTTCAGCATGCCGGATATCGATGGGGGGCTCATTGGTGGAGCTTCCCTGAATGCAGATGAGTTCGGTGCGATCTGTCGCGCCGCGGGAAACTGAAAAAATGCTGGAAACAGTCGTAATCGTTTTTCACCTGTTGGGCGCTCTGGGCGTTGTCGCTCTGGTATTGCTGCAGCAGGGTAAAGGTGCCGACGCAGGCGCGTCGTTCGGAGCAGGTGCATCAAATACTGTCTTCGGAGGTCAAGGAACCTCTACCTTTCTCAGTAAGTTTACTGCTATACTTGCGGCATGTTTTTTCATAACCAGCTTGGGGTTAGGATACTTTGCTAAAGAGAAAGCTCAACAGCTGACTCAAGTAGGTTTGCCAGACCCCGCAGTACTGGAAGTGAAGCAAAAGCCGGCAGCAGATGATGTACCGGTTCTCGAAGGGCAAAAGCCAGCCGCTGTTCCAGCTGACGTACCTCAAGCCCCAGAGAAGAAGTAATACAGAATTCGGCGATGTTCGTGAGGTCGCCAAAAGAGTTGTAATGCCGAGGTGGTGGAATTGGTAGACACGCAACCTTGAGGTGGTTGTGCCCATAGGGTGTAGGGGTTCGAGTCCCCTTCTCGGTACCAATTAACAGGAGAGCCCGCACTAGCGGGCTTTCTTGTAGGTGGATGTTGGATTGACCCAGCAATGGATCGGTCGTATACTTCCGCCCCAGCTTTGTCGCGGGGTGGAGCAGTTTGGTAGCTCGTCGGGCTCATAACCCGAAGGTCGTTGGTTCAAATCCAGCCCCCGCAACCAGTTTTAGCGGAGCCCCTTTTAAGGGGCTTTTTGTTAGCTGGACAGTACATGACGTCGATGTTCAGCGGCGTTTTCAGGGATGGGCTTTTGCCCATTTTTTTATTTCTAAAGCATGCACGAGGGGGTTCAGGTGTCGAGCAAGCTAGAACAGTTGCAGGACTTGTTGGCCCCAGTGGTCGTGGCCCTTGGCTACCAATGCTGGGGAATCGATTTCAGTTCCCAGGGCAAGCATTCGGTGCTGCGCATTTATATCGACAAGGAAGGGGGTGTTCTGGTCGACGACTGTGCAATCGTCAGTCGCCAGATCAGCGGTGTATTGGACGTAGAAGATCCAATCAGCACCGAGTACACCCTCGAAGTATCTTCTCCTGGCATGGAGCGCCCGCTGTTCACTATTGAGCAGTTTGCTTCGTACGCCGGGGAACAAGTGAAAATAAAGCTGCGTTCACCTTTCGAAGGTCGACGCAACTTTCAAGGCCTTCTCCGCGGGGTGGAGGAGCAGGATGTCGTGGTGCAGGTTGAAGACCATGAGTTCCTGTTGCCGATCGACATGATCGACAAGGCCAACATTATTCCCACGTTTGACTGAGACGTGCCGGTTACTGCGGATCCCGCGGATCCAATGGCTTGCGAAAGGCGAGGCGTACGATGAGCAAAGAAGTACTGCTGGTTGTTGAGTCGGTGTCCAATGAAAAGGGCGTTCCGGCAAGTGTCATTTTTGAAGCGCTGGAGCTGGCTCTGGCCACTGCTACCAAGAAACGTTTTGAAGATGAAGTAGAATTGCGTGTAGAGATCAATCGCCAGACAGGCAACTACGAGACTTTCCGTCGCTGGACAGTTGTCGAAGACGAAGATCTGGACGATCCTGCTTACGAATTGGCCGTGGATCAGGCCCAGGCGAAAAAGCCGGGTGCTGTTGCCGGCGACCTGATCGAAGAAAAAATCGATTCCATCGAATTCGGTCGTATCGCTGCGCAGACCGCCAAGCAAGTCATTGTGCAGAAAGTTCGCGAAGCCGAGCGTGCTCAGGTAGTCGACGCCTACCGCGAGCGTCTGGGTGAAATCATTTCTGGTACTGTTAAAAAGGTTACACGTGACAATGTCATCGTTGACCTGGGTAACAATGCCGAAGCCTTGCTGGCTCGTGAAGACATCATTTCCCGGGAAACTTTCCGGGTCGGTGTTCGCGTCCGTGCTCTGCTGAAGGAAATTCGCACCGAAAACCGTGGCCCTCAGCTGATTCTGTCGCGTACCGCGCCAGAGATGCTGATCGAGCTTTTCCGCATTGAAGTGCCGGAAATTGCCGAAGGTCTGATCGAGGTGATGGCTGCCTCCCGTGACCCGGGTTCTCGTGCGAAAATCGCTGTTCGCTCCAAGGATAAACGAATCGACCCGCAAGGTGCCTGTATCGGCATGCGCGGTTCGCGAGTTCAGGCTGTTTCCGGCGAGCTGGGTGGCGAGCGTGTGGATATCGTCCTTTGGGACGATAACCCGGCGCAGTTCGTGATCAATGCAATGTCCCCTGCAGAAGTAGCGGCAATCATCGTAGATGAAGACGCGCATGCAATGGATATCGCAGTGGGAGCGGACAACCTGGCCCAGGCTATTGGTCGTGGCGGTCAGAACGTGCGTCTGGCAAGTCAACTGACTGGCTGGACCCTGAACGTAATGACCGAATCGGACATCCAGGCCAAGCAGCAAGCTGAAACCGGTGACATCCTGCGCAATTTCATCGAAGAACTCGAAGTCGATGAAGAATTGGCACAGGTGCTGGTTGATGAAGGCTTCACCAGCCTGGAAGAGATTGCCTACGTACCGTTGGAAGAAATGCTCAACATCGACGGCTTTGACGAAGACATCGTCAACGAGCTTCGCGCTCGTGCCAAGGATCGTTTGTTGACTAAAGCCATCGCTACAGAGGAAAAGCTGGCAGACGCCCATCCGGCCGAAGACCTGCTCTCGCTTGAGGGTATGGACAAGGATTTGGCGATGGAACTGGCGGTGCGCGGCGTAATTACCCGCGAAGACCTGGCCGAGCAGTCTATAGATGACCTGCTCGACATCGACGGCATTGACGATGATCGTGCCGGCAAGTTGATCATGGCCGCCCGAGCCCACTGGTTCGAGTAATTGGGCGCGGCCTGAGGAGAGAAGTGCATGACGCAAGTCACGGTGAAAGAACTGGCCAAAGTGGTCGACACACCGGTAGAGCGCCTGTTACAGCAGATGCGTGAGGCAGGTCTGCCGCACACCGCCGCCGAGCAAGTTGTGACCGATAACGAAAAACAAGCCTTGTTGACGCACTTGAAAAGCGGTCACAAGGCCAAGGTGGAAGAGCCTCGCAAGATTACCTTGCAGCGCAAAACCACCAGCACCCTGCGCGTTGCTGGCAGCAAGAGCATCAGCGTTGAAGTGCGCAAGAAGAAAGTCTTTGTGCAGCGTAGCCCGGAAGAGATCGAAGCCGAGCGCAAGCGCGAGATGGACGAACGCCGTGCGGTAGAAAACGCCGCTCGTCAAAAGGCTGAAGAAGAAGCCAAGCGTCGCGCTGAAGAAGATGCGCGCAATCAGCCTGCTGCTAGCCAGCCTGCTTCGGCTGCTGCCGAGCCTGTTGCCGCCGCCGAGCCTGTGCGCGAAGCATCGCCAGCCGCTGCTCCGGCACCGGCCAGCGCAGCGCCTTCTGCCGATGCTCGCAAGCGTGACGAACAACGTCGCCCTGACAAGCCTCGTGCTGACGACCGCAACGCCCGTGGCGGCGACGGCGAGCGTAAAAACGCTCCGCATCGCGCTTCGGTCAAGGAGAAGGCTCCGGCCCCTCGCGTTGCTCCTCGCACTACCGACGAAGAAAGCGACAGCTTCCGTCGTGGTGGTCGTGGCAAGGGCAAGCTGAAGAAGCGTAACGCGCATGGTTTCCAGAGCCCTACCGGCCCGGTCATCCGTGACGTGGCCATTGGCGAGACCATCACTGTCGGCGAATTGTCGGCACAGATGTCGGTCAAGGCTGCTGAAGTCATCAAGTTCATGTTCAAGATGGGCACCCCGGTGACCATCAACCAGGTACTGGATCAGGAAACTGCCCAGTTGATCGCCGAAGAGCTGGGCCACAAGGTCACGCTGGTCAGCGACAACGCCCTGGAAGATTCCCTGGCCGAATCGCTGAAGTTCGAAGGTGAGTCGTTCTCCCGTGCACCGGTTGTGACCGTAATGGGCCACGTCGACCACGGTAAGACCTCGCTGCTCGACTACATCCGTCGTGCCAAGGTTGCAGCTGGCGAAGCCGGCGGCATCACCCAGCATATCGGTGCCTACCACGTTGAAACCGAACGCGGCATGGTCACGTTCCTCGACACCCCTGGTCACGCTGCGTTTACCGCCATGCGTGCCCGCGGTGCCAAGGCAACGGATATCGTGATTCTGGTTGTTGCAGCTGACGACGGCGTGATGCCTCAGACCATCGAAGCTGTTCAGCATGCTGTTGCGGCTGGCGTTCCGCTGGTTGTTGCGGTGAACAAGATCGACAAGCCTGGTGCTGACCTCGATCGTATCCGTAGCGAGCTGTCGGTCCATGGTGTGACCTCCGAAGAGTGGGGCGGTGATACGCCTTTCGTTTCGGTTTCCGCGAAGATGGGTACTGGCGTCGACGAATTGCTGGAAGCTGTTCTTCTGCAGGCCGAAGTCCTGGAACTCAAGGCAACTCCGTCGGCCCCTGGCCGTGGTGTTGTTGTCGAGTCCCGTCTGGACAAGGGCCGTGGTCCGGTCGCTACTGTTCTGGTTCAGGACGGTACGCTGCGTCAGGGCGACATGGTTCTGGTCGGTTCGAACTTCGGCCGCATCCGCGCCATGCTCGACGAGAACGGCAAGCCGGTCAAAGAAGCAGGTCCTTCCATCCCTGTCGAGATCCTCGGCCTGGACGGTACACCGGACGCTGGCGACGAGATGAGCGTGCTGTCGGACGAGAAGAAAGCCCGTGAAGTGGCTCTGTTCCGTCAAGGCAAGTTCCGCGAAGTCAAACTGGCCCGTGCTCACGCTGGCAAGCTGGAAAACATCTTCGAGAACATGGGTCAGGCAGAGAAGAAGACGCTCAACATCGTCCTCAAATCTGACGTACGCGGTTCCCTCGAAGCGTTGAACGGCGCCTTGAACGGCCTGGGTAACGACGAAGTGCAAGTGCGCGTGGTCGGTGGCGGTGTCGGTGGTATCACCGAGAGCGACGCCAACCTGGCACTGGCCTCCAACGCTGTACTGTTCGGCTTCAACGTGCGTGCCGACGCTGGCGCGCGCAAGATCGTCGAGCAGGAAGGTCTGGATATGCGTTACTACAACGTGATCTACGACATCATCGAAGACGTCAAGAAAGCCCTTACCGGCATGCTTGGCAGCGACGTCCGGGAGAATATCCTGGGTATCGCCGAAGTCCGCGATGTGTTCCGTTCGCCGAAATTCGGCGCGATCGCAGGGTGTATGGTTCTGGAAGGCACTGTCTACCGTAACCGTCCGATTCGTGTTCTGCGCGAAGACATCGTTATCTTTGAAGGCGAGCTGGAATCCCTGCGCCGCTTCAAGGACGACGCTGCCGAAGTACGTGCAGGCATGGAATGCGGTATCGGCGTCAAGAGCTACAACGACGTCAAGGTCGGTGACAAGATCGAAGTCTTCGAGAAGGTCCAAGTGGCTCGCAGCCTCTAAATCGCGAGCTTCAGGAGTCATGGTGGAAGCCTTGCATGTAAATGCTCTGCTTTCCTCATGGGCTCTAAACGCAACGCCCGGTCTGGCAAGTGTCAGGCCGGGCGTTTGCCGCTTTCAGACTGTCAGGGTTTGGTCCCGGATCAGTAACAGGTAACAAGCATGGCAAAAGAATACAGCCGTACCCAACGTATCGGCGATCAGATGCAGCGCGAACTGGCGCAGCTGATCCGTCGCGAAATCAAGGACCCACGCGTGGGTCTGGTCACCATCACCGCCGTAGACGTCAGCCGTGACGTGGGTCATGCGAAGATTTTCATGACCGTCATGGGCCAGGACAGCGCGGAAGAAATCGCGCAGACCATCAAGGTGCTCAACGCTGCTGCAGGTTTCCTGCGTATGCAGTTGGCCCGTGAGATGAAGCTGCGCAGCGTGCCTCAACTGCATTTCCACTATGACGAAAGCGTCGTGCGTGGCGCGCATCTCTCGGCACTGATCGAGCGTGCCGTGGCAGAAGACGGCCAGCATCAGGAAGGCCCTGCATCGCCGGATGCAAAGCCTGAAAGTACCGAGGAATAAAGAGTGGCTCAGGTCAAGCGTATACGCCGCAATGTCAGCGGGATCATCCTGCTCGACAAGCCACTGGGTTTCACTTCCAACGCCGCTCTGCAAAAGGTTCGCTGGCTGCTCAATGCCGAGAAAGCCGGGCACACCGGCAGCCTTGATCCTCTGGCAACGGGCGTTCTGCCGTTGTGCTTTGGTGAAGCGACCAAGTTCTCTCAGTACCTGCTCGATTCAGACAAGTCCTACGAGACCCTGGCGCAACTGGGCAAGACCACTACCACTGCCGACTCTGAAGGCGAGGTTTTGCTCACGCGTCCGGTGACCGTTGGTCGCGACGATATCGAAGCGGCTCTGCCGCATTTTCGCGGACAAATCAGCCAGATACCTCCCATGTACTCGGCCCTCAAGCGTGATGGCCAGCCACTTTACAAGCTGGCACGTGCAGGGGAAGTAGTGGAGCGCGAGCCCCGTTCTGTTACTATTGCGCGCCTGGAATTACTTGCTTGCGAAGGCGATACGGCACGTCTGTCCGTCGATTGCAGCAAAGGCACCTATATCCGCACACTGGTCGAGGATATCGGTGAGAAGCTTGGTTGTGGTGCTTACGTCGCAGAGCTGCGTCGTACCCAGGCCGGGCCTTTCACGCTGGCTCAGACAGTGACGCTGGAAGAGCTCGAGCAGGTGCATGCCGACGGCGGCAATGAAGCGGTTGACCGTTTCCTGATGCCATCGGACAGCGGTCTACTGGACTGGCCGCTGTTGAAGTTTTCGGAACACAGTTCGTTTTACTGGTTGCATGGTCAGCCAGTACGCGCGCCGGACGCACCGAAATTCGGTATGGTTCGCGTGCAGGATCACGAAGGTCGCTTCATCGGTATCGGTGAAGTCGCCGAAGACGGGCGCATTGCGCCGCGTCGCCTGATTCGGTCAGAGTGACCGAAACCAGTCCAGCCGTCGGCTTGCTGGCGAGTGGGGTGGAACGAGGATGGCTGTCAACAGGCACGGTCATACCTCATTTTTTAATACGAGGATCTGTCCTCGGCCTGTTGGAAACGTTTCTCCGGAAACGCTTCCTTGCACAAAAGGATTGCCCACATGGCACTCAGCGTTGAAGAAAAAGCTCAGATCGTAACCGACTACCAGCAAGCTGTTGGTGATACTGGTTCGCCAGAAGTGCAAGTTGCACTGCTGACCGCCAACATCAACAAACTGCAAGGCCACTTCAAGGCCAACGGTAAGGACCACCACTCGCGTCGTGGTCTGATCCGTATGGTAAACCAGCGTCGCAAGCTGCTGGATTACCTGAAAGGTAAGGACGTTAGCCGTTACAGCGCCCTGATCGGTCGTCTGGGTCTGCGTCGCTAATAACGACGTTGCTAGAGGTTGGTTGTCTGTCACGATCCGTCGGGTTTTCCCGGTGGTTCTGGCAGGCTCCCAGCCTCAAGTTTTATCTGGGCTGTGGAAGGGGCCGATTCCCCACGCTGCCCAAGAATTCGCAAGAAACCAGTTCCCCAAGAGCCACAAAGAAAGGTAGGAAACCGTGAACCCGGTAATCAAAAAGTTTCAGTTCGGTCAATCGACCGTAACCCTCGAGACAGGCCGTATCGCCCGTCAAGCCTCTGGTGCAGTATTGGTCACCGTTGACGACGACGTCAGCGTACTCGTGACTGTGGTCGGCGCCAAACAGGCTGACGCTGGCAAAGGCTTCTTCCCTCTGTCCGTGCACTATCAGGAAAAAACCTACGCTGCCGGCAAGATTCCTGGTGGTTTCTTCAAGCGTGAAGGCCGTCCTTCCGAGAAAGAAACCCTGACTTCGCGCCTGATCGACCGTCCGATCCGCCCGTTGTTTCCAGAAGGCTTCATGAACGAAGTGCAGGTTGTCTGCACCGTCGTCTCCACCAGCAAGAAAATCGATCCGGACATCGCTGCGATGATCGGTACTTCGGCTGCCCTGGCCATCTCCGGTATCCCGTTTGACGGTCCGGTCGGTGCTGCCCGCGTTGCTTTCCACGAAAGCACCGGTTACCTGTTGAACCCGACTTACGAGCAGCTGCAGGCTTCGAGCCTGGACATGGTCGTTGCCGGTACTTCCGAAGCGGTTCTGATGGTTGAGTCGGAAGCCAAAGAGCTCACCGAAGACCAGATGCTGGGCGCTGTGCTGTTCGCGCATGACGAGTTCCAGGTCGTGATTAACGCCATCAAGGAACTGGCTGCCGAGGCCGCCAAGCCTACCTGGGCCTGGCAGCCTAAGCCTGAAGCGACTGAACTGCTGAGCGCTATCCGCTCCGAGTTCGGCGAAGCGATCTCCCAGGCTTACACCATCACCGTCAAAGCCGACCGTTATGCGCGTCTGGGCGAGCTGAAAGATCAGATCGTTGCCAAACTGGCCGTGGAAGAAGGCAGCCCGTCTGCCAGCGAAGTCAAAGCCGCTTTCGGCGAAATCGAATACCGCACCGTTCGCGAAAACATCGTTAACGGCAAGCCGCGTATCGATGGCCGTGACACCCGCACCGTTCGTCCTCTGAACATCGAAGTCGGCGTTCTGCCAAAGACTCACGGTTCGGCACTGTTCACCCGTGGCGAAACTCAGGCGCTGGTCGTTGCCACGCTGGGTACTGCACGTGACGCACAGCTGCTCGATACCCTCGAAGGCGAGAAAAAAGACCCCTTCATGCTGCACTACAACTTCCCTCCGTTCTCGGTGGGCGAGTGTGGTCGCATGGGCGGCGCAGGTCGTCGTGAAATCGGTCACGGCCGTCTGGCCCGTCGCAGTGTCCAGGCCATGCTGCCAGGCGCTGACGTGTTCCCGTACACCATCCGTGTCGTATCGGAAATCACCGAGTCCAACGGCTCCAGCTCCATGGCTTCGGTCTGCGGTGCTTCCCTGGCTCTGATGGACGCTGGTGTGCCGATGAAGGCGCCGGTTGCCGGTATCGCCATGGGTCTGGTCAAGGAAGGCGAGAAGTTCGCGATTCTGACCGACATCCTGGGTGACGAAGACCACCTGGGTGACATGGACTTCAAGGTAGCCGGTACCTCCAAAGGTGTTACCGCGCTGCAGATGGACATCAAGATCAAAGGCATCACCGAAGAAATCATGGAGATCGCCCTGGGCCAGGCCCTGGAAGCTCGCCTGAACATCCTCGGCCAGATGAACCAGATCATCGGTCAGTCGCGTAACGAACTGTCGGCCAACGCTCCGACCATGATCGCGATGAAGATCGACACCGACAAGATCCGTGACGTGATCGGCAAGGGTGGCGCAACCATCCGTGCCATCTGCGAAGAGACCAAGGCTTCGATCGACATCGAAGACGACGGCTCGATCAAGATCTTCGGCGAGTCCAAGGAAGCGGCTGAGGCAGCACGTCAGCGCGTTCTGGGCATCACCGCAGAAGCGGAAATCGGCAAGATCTACGTCGGCAAGGTTGAGCGCATCGTCGATTTCGGCGCATTCGTCAACATCCTGCCGGGCAAGGACGGTCTGGTTCACATCTCCATGCTGAGCGATGCTCGCGTAGAGAAAGTGACCGACATCCTCAAGGAAGGTCAGGAAGTCGAAGTACTGGTACTGGACGTGGATAACCGCGGCCGTATCAAGCTGTCGATCAAAGACGTAGCCGCAGCGAAAGCGTCGGGCGTCTGATCGATCTGAGCGGCATGTAAAAAAGGACTCTTCGGAGTCCTTTTTTTATGAGCGCAATTAGAGGCTTACCAATGGAGCATGCAAACTGCTCGGTGCAAACATGCATCTTGCAACCCCGGGTTTGAGCGAACGGGCAATCTGCACGACTCAGCAAAATAGAGAAAAGCATAAGCTATTGATTATAAAGGTTATTTTGACTGTCTCATTTTTGGCACACCGCTTGCGATACACCTGTTAACCCTGCCACCACATGCTGGTGCAGATTTTGAGAAAAACAGGAGTTATCGTATGAAGAAGTTTGCTATTGCCGCTGCTACCGCTACTGCCCTGACTCTGACCATGGCCAATGCTGCTTTCGCACAGACCTCGGCCCAAGCGCCAATGGTTCTGGCAGCTAACACCACTACTCAAGAAGTCAAAGAAGACGTGTCGGATTCTTGGATCACCGGCAAAG
Source organism: Pseudomonas syringae KCTC 12500 (assembly GCF_000507185.2). Lineage (NCBI taxonomy): Bacteria > Pseudomonadati > Pseudomonadota > Gammaproteobacteria > Pseudomonadales > Pseudomonadaceae > Pseudomonas > Pseudomonas syringae. The sequence continues at coordinate 1,277,974 of NZ_AYTM02000002.1, read as the reverse complement.
TCAAAGCTGATCTGGTAACCGAGAAAGGCATCCCTGGCACCGACATCAAGGTTGAGACCAACAAAGGCGTGGTTTCCCTGTCCTCCATGGTAAAAGTGACTGAAGCTCAGAAAACTACTGCCGTCGCTATCGCCAAGAAAATCAAAGGCGTTAAAGACGTATCGGCTGCTGGCCTGAAAGCCGAGTAATCGAATACTGCTCATGAACAGCCGCAGTCATTGATTGATGGAAGGTTCATGCGAGGCTACAAGGATGTAGCCATTAAAGGCCCCTACTGAAGAGTCGGGGCCTTTTCTATGGGGTGACGAAAAAAAGATGAAGGGCAGGGAAGCAGGGGATCAGTTGCGGCGTTTGCTCTCGATGCCCACCAGGCGCCCGCCTTCGAAGCGCAGGTACTGATACATGCCGTTATCAGGACCGTATATCCACTCCTCGATTCTCACGGCTTCGGACCTTCGATAATTGCTATTGAAGGTTTCCTGAGTGCCGAGCACTTCCTGGCTGACCGGTTCGCCGCACTTCTGCTGGACTTCGAACGCCCGGTCACCGGTGCTCACCAGTTGGCTGCCGCAACGCAGGGTCGAACTGGCATACGCTGATGCGACAACTGACCCGGCCATGGCGGCGAGGGTCAGGTTGATCAGTCGTTTGATTCGGGTGTGTGCCAAAGGCTTCATTCGCTGTCGAGGTGGAGGGGGCTGATGACTTTACCATCCGGTTGGGCCTGGCCCAGTTGCGCGTCGACGAAGTACACGCGAGCGTCTTCGAGCTTGCCCTTGTCCACCAGGTAATCCTTGATGCTGCTGGCTCTGCTCTGGCCCAGTTCGCGCAGCAGCACCTCGTTGCTGCTCCAGAACTTGAGTACGGCGGCACGCATCTGGGCAGCACGTTGTTCCTTGCCCAGACTGGTCCATTCAGCGGGCGGTTGCTGTTTCAGGCGTGTCCTGTAGATACCTTCGAGCATAGGCGCCTTTTCCTCTTCCGGGACCTCTATCAAGCCGGCCTTGGCTGGAACCTTGTCGCCGCGTCGCTGGAGGATCTTGTAATACGTGTACTGGTATTCGCGTTCCAGCCTTTGCTGGGCGATCAATGGACCGTCACTGCTGGCGGCGCTGGTGCCTTCGATCTCCAGCTTCAGGTCCGGACGCTCCTTGAGCGCTACCGAGAGCTTGTCCAGGGCCTTTTGCGCCTCTGCTGACAAGTCACTGGAGCCTGGCACGAAACTTACGCTGCCGAGGTCCTCGGAGCTTCCACCGGCAACCAGCCCGCCGAGCATCTTGAACGGGGCCTGCGCGGCACGCAGTACCAGGTTGCGCAGGGTCTGCCAGACAATCGGCATGACGCTGAACTGCGGGTTGTTCAGGTCGCCTTCGATGGGCAGCTCGAGGGAAATGCGCCCCTTGGTATCCTTGAGCAGTGCGACCGCCAGACGAATAGGCAGGTCCAGCGCATCCGGGCTGTCGACCCGCTCACCCAGTTGCAGTTGCTCCACCAGCACCTTGTTCTGGGCCTTGAGCTGGCCCTTGGTGATCAGGTAATGCAGGTCGAGATTGAGCCGACCCTTGCGGATCCGGAAGCCTGCGAATTTGCCGGAGTAAGGGGTCAGGTTGGTCAGCTCGACGCGCTTGAAGCTGGTGGTGATATCCAGGCTGGCCATCGGGTCGAACGGGTTGAGGCTGCCCTTGATGGTCACCGGCGCATAGCGGTCGACCTTGCCCTCGATGTCCACCGGTGCCGGTGTAGGCTTGCGGTTGTCGATGGTGCCGATACGACCGTTAAGCTGCTGCACGGCGGTGGCGAAGTTGGGGGTCAGGGTCATGTCGGCAAAGTTTGCCGAGCCATTGTTGATATTCACTTCACCCACGTAGATCGCCAGCGGGTTTTCCTTCTTGCCTGCGGCTTGGGTTTTGGCTGCCTTTGGCTGGGCGGCTGTCTTGCCGATAGCTGCGTCGGCTGGCTGCGGGATCAACAGATCGTCGATGTTGGTGGTGCGGTCCTCATTGATCATGAAGCGCGCGTAAGGCTGATCCATGTTCACTTTGGCAATCGACAGGCCCTTGCCGTGCTGGTAGTCCAGGCCCTCCAGCGCCAGTTGCTGCCACTTCAGGAAGTCGCGCTGTTTGAGCGTATCCAGCGTGTGCAACTGATTGACCTGCGCTTTACCGGTGACGTTGAACGCCAGTGGCTCGGTGCTTTTCAGGTCGACCGCCAGATCGCTGCCGAGCATGCCGCTGCGCAGCTCCAGACGAATGAACGGGCTGATGTAGGCCTGGGCGAGGCGCAGGTCGATGTCGCGGGTGGTTACGTTGAGTCGTGCGCTGACCGGGTTGAGGTTCACGTCACCGGCGGCAGTGAGATTGCCCTGTTTACCCAGCCCGGTATCCAGCTTGAGCGTGAAGGGCGCCTTGTTCAGGCTGTCGAAATTCTGGATGTCCAGATTCAGCGGGCCAACGTCCAGCGCGACCGGCTCTTGAGGCACGCGATCTGCCAGATGAACCATGTAGTTGCGCAACTGCACATCCCGCAACAGGACCTGCCAGGGTTTGCTCTGCGCCACAGGTTGAGCGCTGGCTTTGGCGGTGGTCTCGGTGGCCGGGGCTGGCTCGGCGGCTTTTTCGTCCACAGCCGGGGTGTGCGCTGCTGCGGGCTTGCCCGCTTGGCTGGCAAACAGTTTTTGCCAGTCCAGTTGCCCGTCGGCTTCACGCGCGGCCCAGGTTTCCAGCTTCTGGCTGCGCACCTTGCCTACGGTAACCAGCTGCTTTGCCAGGTCGACCGATGTTTCGCTGACGTCCAGGCGTTGCAGGCGTACCAGTGGGCGACCGTCGGGAGCGTTGAGCGCGAATGGCGCGACACTGGCCGACACGTTGGTCAGCTTCAGCTCGGTTTCCTTGGACAGATTCAGTGTGTAGGCCGTGCTGAAATTCAGCACGCCGTCCTCGAGCGCCAGCGGCAAGGCATCACGCACATAAGGCCACCACAGCTTCATCTTGCTGTCAGTGACTTTCAGCGTGCCCTCGGAGGCGATCGGGATCAGGCTGATACGGCCGACCCAGTCGATCTGCCCACCGTCCGGCCCCGCTGCGACCAGGGTCATATCGGCGTTGTCTTCAGGCAGAGTGCTGAGGTTCTTGAGCTCGAAATCCAGCGCGTCGTAGAGAAACTCGATGGGTTGGCTGGGGCGCAGGTCCTGGAAGTGAACGTAGCCTCCCGCCAGTTTGATTTCGTCGATACGCAGTGGGAATGGCTTAGTGGCGGGTTCGTCCTTTGCCGGTTCGCTGGCGGGCAGCTTGAACAGTTGTGCCAGATTGAGCTTGCCCTGTTTGTCGAACAGCAGCTCGGTGCGCGGTTTGATCAGCTCGACGCGTTGCAGATGCAGAGCCCGCGTCCACAGACTGTTGATTTGCAGATTGGCATAAAGCTTTTCAAACGCGACCTGCTCCTTCCCCGGCGTGCCGATATTCAGACCCCAAAGTGTCAGCTCCAGGGTGAAGGGGTTGAATTCCAGGCGTTCGAGCTTTGCTGGCACCGTGGCGTAATTGGCCAGTTGCTGGTTCGCGATCCGCAGAGCGACGCCGGGAAGAATGAAAAATCCCAGCAAACTGTAGAGCGCGATCACAGCCAGCAGGGAGCCAAGTGTGCGTTTCAATCCTCTGGACATGGGCAGCGGCGTCTCTCTCTTTTGGAAGCCCTTGGAGTATGGCATGCCTGTTCGGTTCCGAAGGCACTGCCATCGCGGCTTGTAGGAACTTTCCGGTTGTACTTTACGATATCAAGCGCCGGATCAGAGTTGCAGAATCAGCGTTTTCAGCGGCGGTTGATTATCCTGAGACGGGAAGTCTGCGGCGGGGCGCATCTCCTGGCAGTCGCGTACCGGACGCCCAGCCTTGGTGGCGCAGCGCAGTACCTGCTCACGCCAGTCCTGCATGCTGACTTTCGCCAGATTGTTGCAGCAGATCAGCACACCATCGTCCGCCGTGGTCAACAGCGCAGGTTTGAGCAGGCTTTGATAGTCGCGCAGCAAATCAACGGTGCCGAATGCGCTCTTGGCCCAGGCCGGTGGGTCGAGCAGGACCAAATCATATTGGCGCTGTTGCAGTTTCACGTAGCTGGGCAATTGCTGGCTGCGGCGTGCAGCAATGGGCAGGCCGGCCAACTGGCGGATTGCCGGAAAATAATCCGACTGGATGAATTGCATGGGTGGCAGTTGCGGATTGAGCGCACCATTCTCGCGACCCACCGCCAGATTGCCCTCGGCGAAGTCCAGGTTGCACACTTCACTCGCGCCACCGGCCGCAGCACTCAGACCGACGCCGCAGGTGTAGGCGAACAGGTTCAGCACGCTTTTGCCGGCGCTGTGCTGCTTGACCCAGCCGCGTGTGTTGCGCAGGTCCAGAAACAACAGCGGGTCCTGGCCTGCATGTCGGCCGCGGACTCGGTAATTGAGCCCCCATTCGTGGCCGACATGATCGGCCAGCGCTGCTTCTTCAGCCTTGTACACGGTGTCATGGCGATCCACGCGCGAGTTGCCCTGCGAGCGATCGTTATAGACCAGCAGGGTGTCCAGGCTCAGGCGCGTGTTGACTTGTTCATGCAGCGCCAGCAGGGCATCGCGATCCAGGCGGGTGTGAAAACTCTGCACCAGCAATTGCGGGCCGTAGCGGTCGATGGTCAGCCCGCTGGCACCTTCCTGGCTGCCGTGAAACAGTCGATAGCAGTCCGTGCCCTGTCCATGCAGTTCGTCAAGCAACGCCTGGCGATGATCGAGGGCGACGCTGAGCGCCTGATTCAAGGAAGACATGCTGAGCGCCTCGGGCTGGAATAAGGCGCGGGAGTTTACCAGTTACCGGGCGTCGGGGGTTTTTGAAGTCTGCCATGCGCTTGATCTGCTGCGTTGTCATACAGCGCCAATATTCCCCTGTTACGGTGCTTTTTTGCCTGTCAGCGAGGGGATAACCGTGAGCCAGTTCGATCTCAAGCGTCGCCGTGTCATCCAGGCCGTCGGAACGGTAGGTGCCGGTCTGCTGTTACCAGGTGTTGCGCCGGCAGTCATCGCCTCGGTGCAGGATCGTCCGAAGATGATGGATGGCGTGCAGTCCGGCGATGTGTTCGGCGACAAGGCGATCGTCTGGAGTCGTAGCGACCGGCCTTCGCGCATGGTCGTCGAGTGGGACACACGCAGCATGTTCACCCAGCCACGCCGCGTGGTGTCGGCGCTGGCCGATCAGCGTAGCGACTTCACCGCGCGGGTCGAGTTGAGCGGGCTGCCGGTCGATCAGGCGATTTTCTACCGGGTGTCTTTCGAGGATGCGCAGAGCGGTGTCGTCAGCGAGCCGTGGTTCGGCCATCTGCGCAGCACGCCGCAGCAGCGCCGCGACATCCGCTTCGTCTGGAGCGGCGACACGGTGGGGCAGGGCTTTGGCATCAACCCCGATATCGGCGGCATGCGTATCTACGAAGCCATGCGTTTGCGCTTGCCGGACTTTTTTATCCACAGCGGTGACACCATCTACGCCGACAGCCCGGTGCCGGAGCAGCTCACCACGGAGGGCGGGCGTGTCTGGCGCAACATCACCACCGAGGCGAAGAGCAAGGTAGCGGAGACCCTCGACGAATACCGGGGCAACTACCGTTACAACCTGATGGATGAAAACCTGCGCCGCTTCAACGCCGAAGTGCCGCAGATCTGGCAGTGGGATGATCACGAAGTGACCAACAACTGGTCGCCCAGCAAACAGCTCGATGATCGCTACAAGGTCAAGGACATCGGCCTGCTGTCCTCGCGTGCCCGCCAGGCTTATCTGGAGTACGCGCCGCTGCGCTTGCAGGAAGCCGACAACGGCGGGCGCATTTATCGCAAGATCCCCTACGGTCCGATGCTCGACGTGTTCGTCCTCGATATGCGCAGTTACCGCGCCGGCAACGATGCCAACCTGGCCGACAAACCGAGTCCGACCACCGCATTCATGGGCCGTGAGCAACTGGACTGGCTCAAGCGCGAGCTCACTGCATCGCGTGCGCAGTGGAAAGTGATCGCGGCGGACATGCCCATTGGGCTGGGCGTGCCGGATGGCGAGGTCAGCCCCGGCGTACAGCGTTGGGAGGCCATCGCCAACGGCAATGACGGCCCGGCGTTGGGGCGTGAGCTGGAGGTCGCCGAATTGCTGGCGTACCTGCGCGCGCAGAAGGTTCGCGATTGTGTCTGGCTGACGGCCGACGTGCATTACTGCGCCGCGCATCATTACCAGCCGGATCTGGCCGTATTTCAGGACTTCGACCCGTTCTGGGAGTTCGTCGCCGGGCCATTGAATGCCGGTAGCTATGGTCCCAACGTGCTGGACAAGACCTTTGGTCCCGAGCTGGTGTTCCAGAAGGCGCCCCCTGCGCAGAACACCTCGCCGTTTGCGGGTTTTCAGTTCTTTGGCGAAGTGAATATCGACGGGCAGACCGGTGAGATGACCGTGGCACTGCGCGATCTGGACGGGGTCTCGGTTTTCGAGCGCAAGCTCCAGCCTGTGAAGGAAGTCAGTCGCATCGTCTGATAAATAGCCGTCGCGGCGGGGTGATCAGGGTTTCGGAAATTCCGTGCAACATGCTCGCCGTCGGTGGCCTATCATGAGCTACCTAACGACGGGACCGGACGCGTTGCATGCTGGCTATTTTTCTCGAAACCCTGAACATCACCGCCCCGGTGTTTGCCATGCTGTTTCTGGGCGTGTTCCTCAGGCGAATCGGCGCGATCAATGATGGTTTCATCGTTGCGGCTTCCGGGCTGGTGTTCAATGTCACCATGCCTGCGCTGCTGTTTCTGGGCATTATTCACGCCGACCTGCGCACCGCCCTGCAGCCCAAACTGCTGATTTTTTTCAGCATCGCCACGCTTCTGAGTTTTGCATTCGCCTGGTGCTGGGCGATCTGGCGCTGCCCGCACGAAGAGCGCGGGATCTACGTCCAGGGCGCGTTTCGTGGCAATAACGGGGTTATCGGTCTGGCCCTGGCGGCCAGCATGTACGGGCCTCCTGGCATTTCACTGGGCGCCATTCTCGCCGCGTTGGTCATCGTCTTCTACAACACGTTATCGACGGTGGTATTGGCGGTTTACAGCCCGGTGATCAAGTCCGATCCCTGGAGCATCTTCAAAAGCGTGCTGGCCAACCCACTGATCATCAGCGTGATCATCGCCTCACCCTTCGCTTACTTCGCCATCGGCCTGCCCAAATGGCTGGAAACCTCTGGCAGCTACCTGGCCCAGATGACCCTGCCGCTGGCACTGATCTGCATCGGCGGCACGTTGTCGCTGGCTTCGTTGCGCAAGAGTGGAAAGCTGGCTATCAGTGCCAGCGTCATGAAGATGATCACGCTGCCAGTGCTGTGCACGCTGGCCGCCTGGCTGGCGGGTTTTCGCGGCGCTGAATTGGGGATTCTGTTCCTGTATTTCGGCAGCCCGACAGCGGCAGCCAGCTACATCATGGCGCGCACGGCCAACGGCAATTACGAACTGGCCGCTGCGATCATCGTCATCACCACGCTGGCGGCAGCAGTCACGACCAACGTGGGGATTTTCATCCTGCAATGGGGCGGCTGGATTTAATCCGCTTTGACGTAACTGTCGATCACTTCCTGCGCCGCACGAAACGCGTCGATGGCCGCTGGCACGCCGGCGTACACCGCGCAGTGCAGCAGCGCTTCGCGAATCTCCTCGACCGTGCAGCCATTGTTCAGTGCGCCACGAACGTGGCCTTTCAGTTCTTGCGGGCATTTCAGGGCGGTGAGGGTGGCCAGGGTGATCAGGCTGCGGGTTTTCAATGGCAGGCCCTCGCGACTCCAGACGCTGCCCCAGGCGTGCTCGTTGACGAAATCCTGCAGCGGCTGGCTGAACTCGGTGGCATTGCCCAGCGCGCGGTCGACGTAGACATCGCCCATCACCTGGCGACGGATCTGTTCGCCTTCGCTGATCGTCTTGTCCGTCATGGCCTTGCTCCTTGTATCAATGCGGGTTGGAGGTCAGTGCTGGCGTCGCCAGGCGCGAATTGTGCCCCAGACAACCACAGCGCCCAGCACAGGTAACACCAGCGTGAGCATTTTGCTTTCAAGCCGTTCGGCCAGCGCCATACCGGTGCTGATCGACAGGATATGCAGCCCGTAGGTCAGGTACAACGACAGCAGAAACAGGCCTTCCAGACGGTCTATCCGGTATCCGGAGTAGAACAGCGGCACGCACAGCAACGACACGCCGAGCATGATCGGCAGGTCGAACACCAGTGCATTTGGCGAGATCGTCAGCGGCACCGGGGCGACCAGTGCGGTCAGCCCCAGAACGCCCAGCAGATTGAACAGGTTGCTGCCGATCACGTTGCCCACGGCAATATCACGCTCACCACGAAACGCTGCGATCAGCGACGTCATCAGTGCCGGCAATGATGTGCCAATGGCAATGATGGTCAGACCGACGATGCGTTCGGAAAGCCCCAGGTGTATGGCAATCACCACTGACGCGTCGACCAGCAGGTGTCCGCCAGCGGTCAACAGCAGCAAGCCACTGGCAAGCATGAGGATGCGCGTGACGGTACGAGGTTTTTCGGTTGTCTCGGCATGTCCGTGACGCGGCGCATGACCGCCCTGACGGATGATGACGATCAGGCAGAACAGCAACCCGGCAAGCAGCACTGCGCCGTCCAGTTTGCTGAATTCGCCGCTCCAGGACAGGCCGATAGCCAGCAGGCAGGCGCCAATCATCAGCGGAATGTCGACGTGCAAAACCTGACGGGCAACGCGTAACGGAATGATCAGCGCGCATAGGCCAAGGATCACCAACACATTGAAAATGTTACCGCCGATGACACTGCCCACAGCGATGTCGGTGTTATCGGCAAACGCGGCTTGCAGGCTTACTGCCATCTGCGGCGCGCTGGTGCCCATTGCCACGACGGTCAGGCCGACGATCAGTGGCCGGACCTTGAAAATCGCCGCCAGATGCACCGCTGCGCGCACTGACAGTTCTGCCCCGATCAGCAGCAATAACAAGCCACTGAGCATCTGGATGAGCGCGGGGGCGGGCAAGGCCGATAGCTGGAGAATACGAGTGTCCTTATCGGAGGTGATCGAGAGTCGGGGTTAATCCAGGGCCTGTACGCGGACTGGCGCTGTCCCGCTGCGCAGCATACCCAGTTGTTCGGCCGCTTCGCGAGAGACATCGATCAGACGGCCGCGCGTGTGAGGGCCGCGATCGTTGACGCGTACCACTACCGACCTGTCGTTGTCGAGGTTGGTGACTTTAACGCGCGTGCCGAAAGGCAGCTGTCGATGCGCAGCGGTCAGCGCATTCTGATTGAACGGTTCGCCGCTGGCAGTGCGGTTGCCATGATGGCGGGCGCCGTAATAAGCGGCGGTGCCGGTCTCGTCATAACCATGGGGGTCGATGATGTGATTAGCGCATCCTGCCAATAACGTCAGCAGGCTGCAGGCAAAAATAAGGCGGCGCATGGGGTGGGTTCCTGAGTGCCGGAGTAGTTGTGGTTGACGCTCGTGCCAAGGCTCCATGTCGGCATGCATTTCGTGACGCTCCGCGTCATAACCCGGTGTCGCAGCGCGTACTCGACAGCGGACGCAGAGCGTCCGGAACTGCATTCCCACACAGAGCGCTCATCGTTATACACAAGTCATGAAGAGCCCAGAAGGCGGGGTCTTTGACCATAATCGCGATGTGAATAAAGACCTCTGTGGGAGTGAGCTTGCTCACGAAGACCTTGGTCCAAACGCCCTGTCTCTAGAGGCTGTACCGGCCTATTCGCGAGCAAGCTCGCTCCCACAAGACTCGTGTATGACGCTGATCGCATAGCGTGGGAACGAGAGTGACGCGGATCAGCCCTCCAGCTTGGCCTTCAGCAGCTCATTGACCTGCTGCGGGTTGGCCTTGCCTTTGGAGGCTTTCATCGCCTGACCGACAAAGAAACCGAACATCTTGCCGCGTTTGGCTTCGTCCGCTGCACGATACTGTTCGACCTGTTCCGCGTTGGCTGCCAGCACCTCGTCGAGCATCGATTCAATGGCGCCGCTGTCGGTGACCTGCTTCAGGCCGCGCTTTTCGATGACTTCATCAGCACTGCCTTCACCATTGGCCATTGCCTCGAAGACCATTTTCGCGATCTTGCCGGAAATGGTGTTGTCGGTGATGCGTTTGAGCATGCCGCCCAACTGCTCTGCACTGACCGGCGACTGGTCGATCTCCAAGCCCTGCTTGTTCAGCAGGCTGCCCAGCTCGACCATGACCCAGTTGGCTGCCAGTTTGGCGTCACCGCTGATGCTCACCACTTTTTCGAAGTAGTCAGCCTGCTCGCGGCTCGAAGCCAGTACGCTTGCGTCGTAGGTCGACAGACCGAACTGGCTCTGGAAGCGTTCGCGTTTCTGCGGCGGCAGCTCTGGCAAGGTGGCGCGGGTTTCTTCGAGGAACGAGTCCTCGATGATCACCGGCAACAGATCCGGGTCGGGGAAGTAGCGGTAATCGTTGGCTTCCTCCTTGCTGCGCATGGCGCGGGTTTCGTTGGTGTTCGGGTCATACAGGCGCGTCTGCTGGATAACCTTGCCACCGTCTTCGATCAGATCGATCTGGCGCTGAATCTCGCTGTTGATCGCTTTTTCGATGAAGCGGAACGAGTTGACGTTCTTGATCTCGCAGCGCGTGCCGAACTCGACCTGGCCCTTCGGACGAATCGATACGTTGCAGTCGCAGCGCAGCGAACCTTCGGCCATGTTGCCGTCACAGATGCCCAGGTAGCGGACAATCGCGTGGATGGCCTTGACGTAAGCCACGGCTTCCTTGGCGTTGCGCATGTCCGGCTCGGAAACGATCTCCAGCAGCGGGGTGCCGGCACGGTTCAGGTCGATACCGGTCATGCCCTGGAAGTCTTCGTGCAGGCTCTTGCCCGCATCCTCTTCCAGGTGCGCACGGGTGATGCCGATGCGCTTGACGGTGCCGTCTTCAAGGGGGATGTCCAGGTGGCCCTTGCCGACAATCGGCAGCTCCATCTGGCTGATCTGATAGCCCTTGGGCAGGTCCGGGTAGAAGTAGTTCTTGCGGGCAAACACGTTGTGCTGGCCGATTTCGGCGTTCACTGCCAGGCCGAACTTGACGGCCATGCGCACGGCTTCCTTGTTCAGCACCGGCAATACGCCAGGCATGCCCAGGTCGACGAGGCTGGCCTGCGTGTTGGGCTCGGAGCCGAACGTGGTCGCGCTACCGGAAAAAATCTTTGATTGGGTCGAAAGCTGGGTATGAATCTCCAGCCCGATGACGACTTCCCATTGCATGTGTTTCTCCTCAGAAGCCTTCAGGTGCGCGAGTGTGCCAGTCGGTGACTTGCTGATACTGATGCGCCACATTCAAGAGACGGCCTTCCTGGAAATACGGAGCGAGCAGCTGCACGCCGACCGGCAGACCGTCGACGAAGCCCGCAGGCATGGACAAGCCAGGCAGGCCCGCCAGGTTGGCGGTGATGGTGTAGAAGTCTTCCAGGTATTCGGCAATCGGATCGTTGGTCTTGGCGCCGATTTTCCAGGCCGGGTTGGGCGTGGTCGGGCCGAGAATCACGTCGACATCGGCGAACGCACTCATGAAATCGTTCTTGATCAGGCGACGGATTTTCTGCGCCTGCAGGTAGTAGGCGTCGTAGTAACCCGCCGACAGCGCGTAGGCGCCAACCATGATGCGTCGCTGGACTTCCGGGCCGAAGCCTTCGGCGCGAGAGCGCTTGTACAGATCAGTCAGGTCTTTCGGGTCTTCGCAGCGGTAGCCGAAACGCACCCCGTCGAAGCGCGACAGGTTGGACGAGGCTTCTGCTGGGGCGATGACGTAGTAGGCCGGGATCGCGTGCTGCAGGTTAGGCAGACTGACTTCCTTGACGATCGCGCCGAGCTTTTCAAGCTCCTTGACACTTTCATGCACCAGCTGCGCGATGCGTGGGTCGAGGCCTGCGCTGAAATATTCTTTCGGCACACCGATACGCAGGCCCTTGAGCGAGGTATTGAGGCTGGCGGAGTAGTCCGGAACCGGCTCGTCGATGCTGGTCGAGTCCTGCGGGTCGAAACCGGCCATGCCTTGCAGCAGCAGTGCGCAATCTTCGGCCGTGCGTGCCATCGGTCCCGCCTGATCGAGGCTGGATGCGTAGGCAATCATGCCCCAGCGCGATACGCGGCCATAGGTCGGCTTGAGGCCCGTGAGGTTGGTCAACGCTGCAGGCTGGCGAATCGAGCCACCGGTGTCGGTGCCGGTCGCGGCGGGCAACAGACGTGCAGCAACAGCAGCTGCCGAGCCGCCCGAAGAACCGCCAGGGACGCATTCCAGGTTCCACGGGTTTTTCACCGCGCCGTAATGGCTGGATTCGTTGGCCGAGCCCATGGCGAATTCGTCCATGTTGGTCTTGCCCAGCGTCACTGTACCGGCCGATGCCAGACGCGAAACGACCGTGGCGTCATAGGGTGCCTTGAAATTGTCGAGCATCAGCGAGCCGCAGCTGGTGCGGATGCCCTGGGTGCAGAACAGGTCCTTGTGGGCCAGCGGGGCACCGAGCAGCGGGCCGTTTTCACCGGCTGCACGGCGCGCGTCTGCCGCCTGCGCCTGGGTGATGGCCAGGTCTTCGGTGAGGCTGATGAAGCTGTTGAGCTGCGGGTCGAGCGTCGCGATGCGCGACAGCAGAACGCGAGTCAGCTCTTCGGAAGAAAACTTTTTATCGGCGAGTCCGCGAGCGATCTCGGCCAGAGTCATTTGATGCATGCAGGCGCTTTCCCTTACTCGATGACTTTCGGAACCAGATACAGCCCGTCTTGGACCGCTGGTGCGATGGCTTGGTAAGTGTCACGACGATTTCGCTCGGTGACGGCGTCTTCGCGCAGGCGCTGGGTGGCTTCCAGCGGGTGAGCCAGCGGCTCGATGCCAGTGGTGTCGACCGCTTGCATCTGATCGACCAGCCCAAGAATACTGTTAAGTGCTTCGGTGGTACGCGGGATATCGGCGTCATTGAGACCCAGTCGGGCCAGATGAGCGATCTTTTCCACGTCGGAGCGTTCAAGCGCCATGGGGTATCTCCAGTGGAATGCTTATGGATTTGCTTTGTTGCCAATTGCGGAACACTATCGCGTTATTACTGTCTCAAGCCGCTAACGTCGAGGGTAGTGTTCGGAAAACCGCCAATTTAGCATATTGGCTCCTTGCCCAAAATCCCTGTCGTTGTTAGAGTTTGCCGCACTTTTTTTACCACGCGTTCCCTAGGGTCCCTTTCCCATGTTCAAGAAACTGCGTGGCATGTTTTCCAGTGATCTATCCATCGACCTGGGCACTGCCAACACCCTTATTTACGTGCGTGAGCGCGGTATCGTTCTGAATGAACCCTCTGTCGTTGCCATTCGTACTCACGGCAACCAGAAGAGTGTCGTGGCCGTCGGTACCGAAGCCAAGCGCATGCTGGGCCGTACTCCAGGCAACATCGCAGCCATTCGTCCAATGAAAGACGGCGTTATCGCCGACTTCAGCGTCTGCGAAAAAATGTTGCAGTACTTCATCAACAAGGTTCATGAAAACAGCTTTCTGCAGCCCAGCCCTCGTGTGCTGATCTGCGTTCCGTGCAAATCCACTCAGGTCGAGCGTCGCGCCATTCGCGAGTCGGCCCTGGGTGCAGGCGCACGCGAAGTATTCCTGATCGAAGAACCGATGGCCGCTGCAATCGGTGCCGGTCTGCCGGTGGAAGAAGCTCGCGGTTCGATGGTTGTCGACATCGGCGGCGGTACCACCGAAATCGCCCTGATCTCCCTGAACGGTGTGGTGTATGCCGAATCCGTACGGGTCGGCGGTGACCGTTTCGACGAAGCGATCATCACCTACGTGCGCCGCAATTACGGCAGCCTGATCGGCGAATCGACTGCCGAGCGCATCAAGCAGGAAATCGGTACTGCCTATCCGGGCGGTGAAGTGCGTGAAGTCGACGTCCGTGGCCGCAACCTGGCCGAAGGCGTTCCACGTGCGTTCACCCTGAACTCCAATGAAGTGCTCGAGGCACTGCAGGAGTCGCTGGCGACCATCGTTCAGGCGGTCAAGAGCGCTCTGGAGCAATCGCCTCCGGAACTGGCCTCGGACATCGCCGAGCGTGGCCTGGTCCTGACCGGTGGTGGTGCGCTGTTGCGTGATCTGGACAAGTTGCTGGCGCAGGAAACCGGTCTGCCGGTGATCGTCGCCGAAGACCCGCTGACCTGTGTGGCGCGTGGCGGTGGCCGTGCGCTGGAAATGATGGATAAGCACACCATGGATCTGCTCTCCAGCGAATAATTCGCCGGGGTGCCTTTCACGGAGTCTTTTGTATGCAGGTGGCGGATATGCTACCTGTATGCATCAGGCTGACGCCGAAACAGGGTGCCTATCTCTTTCATTTGTCCAGGCCGGTTATATACCGCATGAATAATTGCCAATCGAAGTTCGATCCAACGATCGCATGCCCCGGAGGAGCGGCCTATTAAACCGCTTTTCTCAAAAGGCCCGTCGCTGGGTGTACGTCTGCTGGTGCTGGCCGTTCTGTCGGTTGCGTTGATGGTTGTCGACGCCCGCTTTACGATCCTCAAGCCCGTGCGCAGCCAGATGTCGATGGTGCTCATGCAGTCCTACTGGATCGTCGACCTGCCACAGCGTCTGTATCAAGGCGTCGCCAGTCAGTTCGGCAGCCGCACAGAGCTGATCGCCGAAAACGAAAAACTCAAGACCGAAGCCCTGCTTTTGCAAGGTCGCCTGCAAAAGCTGGCGGCACTGACCGAGCAGAACGTTCGGCTGCGTGAGCTGCTGAACTCTTCGGCGCTGGTCAACGAAAAGGTCGAGGTCGCCGAGTTGATCGGCATGGACCCGAACCCCTTCACCCATCGCATCATCATCAACAAGGGCGAACGCGACGGCGTGGTGCTCGGCCAGCCTGTGCTCGATGCGCGCGGCCTGATGGGGCAGGTGGTCGAATTGATGCCCTATACCTCACGCGTTCTACTACTGACTGACACGACCCACAGCATCCCGGTGCAGGTCAACCGCAACGGTCTGCGTGCCATCGCCAGTGGCACCGGTAACCCGGAGCGTCTGGAGCTTCGGCATGTGGCGGATACCGCAGACATCAAGGAAGGCGATCTACTGGTCAGTTCGGGCCTTGGTCAGCGTTTCCCGGCCGGTTACCCGGTGGCGACGGTCAAGGAAGTGATTCACGACTCCGGCCAGCCGTTCGCGATCGTTCGAGCGGTGCCAACCGCCGCGTTGAATCGCAGTCGCTATCTGTTGCTGGTGTTCTCTGACGGTCGCTCGCCTGAAGAGCGCGCTGCCGATGCGGCGCAAGCACAGGAATCCCTCGACAAGGGCGTCGAGCCTTCCGTGATGGCAACACTGCCGCCGCCGACACCGGCTTTCCCGATGTGGCCGCAGGCATTCGTTCCGGTCTTTCCGGGCAGCACGCTGACGCACAAGCCGGCGGCGCAGTCGGCAACACCTGCACCGGCGGCAACGCCCGCGACACCTGCAAGGCCTGCTGCCCGGCCCGCGGCGTCACAGCCGCCTGCCTCCAGACCTTCCACTGCCCGGGAGCCTATCGATGGTTAGTCATGTTTCCGGGCGCAACGGCTGGGTGGTCTGGCTGACGTTTGCGATCGGTCTGCTGCTGAGCGTTTCGCCGCTGCCGCAATTCATGGAAATCTTCCGGCCGCTGTGGCTGGCTCTGCTGCTGACCTTCTGGGTTCTGGCGCTGCCGCACAAATACGGTATGACCACCGCGTGGATACTGGGCCTGATGGAGGATGTTCTGTACGGCACATTGCTTGGCCAGAATGCCCTGATCCTCAGTCTGATTACCTTTCTGGTGATGTCCCTGCAGCAGCGCCTGCGCATGTTTCCGATGTGGCAACAGTGCCTGGTGCTATTGGTGGTATTCGGTCTGGCGCAGCTCTGGCTGAGTGCGCTGACCGGCAACCGTCAGCCTACGCTGGCGCTGGTGCTGCCCGCGTTGGTCAGCGCTCTGTTGTGGCCCTGGATCAGTTATGGCCTGCGTGGATTGCGCAAACGTTTGAAAATCAATTAAGCGCAAGGTGAGCGCGACGCCTCGCTGCGTTGTTCGCGCTCACCCGTACAGACACGGAGATGTCCTTATGCCCTCGCTTTATCTGGCTTCTGGCTCGCCGCGCCGCCGCGAACTTCTGACTCAGATCGGTGTGCCCTTTACCGTACTGAGCGCTCAGATCGACGAAACTCCTTTCGACCATGAAACCCCGGCTGCCTATGTCGAGCGTCTTGCGCTGGGCAAGGCTCAGGCTGGGCTATCCGTGCTGTCAGCCGAACAGCAGGCCTGCGTGATGGGGGCCGACACGGCGGTGGTGCTCGATGGACGCATTCTCGGCAAGCCGGTCGATGAAGCGGATGCGCTGGCCATGCTCATGGCCCTGTCCGGGCGCGAGCATGACGTACTGACGGCTGTGGCGCTCTGTGATCGGCAACGCAGCGAAACCCGTATTGTTACCAGTCGTGTGCGCTTTCGCCCGATTCAAACCCATGAAGCCCAAGCCTACTGGACCAGTGGTGAGCCCGCCGACAAGGCTGGCGGCTATGCCATCCAGGGGTTGGCAGCGATTTTCGTCGAGGGTCTGCAAGGTAGCTATTCTGGGGTGGTGGGTCTGCCCCTGTGCGAAACCGCAGAACTGCTTGGCCATTTCGGCATACCCTGCTGGCAATGCCTGGAAGGTGACAAGTCATGAGTGAAGAGATTCTGATCAACATCACGCCGATGGAATCGCGCGTGGCCGTAGTGGAAAACGGGGTTCTGCAAGAGGTGCACGTCGAGCGCACCCAGCGTCGCGGCATCGTCGGCAATATCTACAAAGGCAAGGTTGTGCGGGTGCTTCCCGGCATGCAGGCGGCGTTCATCGACATTGGTCTGGATCGCGCGGCGTTCATTCATGCATCGGAAATATCCATGCGTGAAGGGCCTGCGGTCGAGAGCATCGCGTCGCTGGTACATGATGGCCAGAGCCTTGTCGTGCAAGTCACCAAAGACCCGATCGGCAGCAAGGGCGCACGGCTGACCACGCAACTCTCCATTCCGTCGCGTTATCTGGTGTACATGCCGCGCACCGCGCATGTGGGCATCTCGCTGAAAATCGAGGACGAAGCCGAGCGCGAACGACTCAAGAAAGTGGTCAGCGATTGTGTTGCCCAGGAAGGTATCAAGGAAGCTGGAGGTTTCATTCTGCGCACCGCTGCCGAAGGCGCCGGGGCTGATGAAATCCTGATGGATATCCGCTATCTGCGCAGGCTCTGGGATCAGATCGGCGAGCAGATCAAGACGGTCAGCCCACCCACGGTGATTTACGAAGATCTGGGCCTGGCGCTGCGCACCTTGCGCGATCTGGTCAGCCCGCGCATCGAGAAGATCCGTATCGACTCGCGGGAAACCTTTCAGAAAACGACTCAGTTCGTGGCCGAGCTGATGCCGGAAATCGCCGACAGGCTTGAGCACTATCCGGGCGAGCGGCCGATCTTCGACCTTTATGGGGTCGAGGACGAAATCCAGAAAGCGCTCGAGCGCAAGGTGCCGCTCAAGTCGGGCGGCTATCTGGTCATCGATCCAGCCGAAGCGATGAGCACCATCGACGTCAACACCGGCGCGTTCGTGGGGCATCGCAACCTCGAAGAAACCATCTTCAAGACCAACCTGGAAGCTGCCACGGCCATCGCCCGGCAGCTGCGCCTGCGCAATCTGGGCGGCATCATCATCATCGATTTCATCGACATGGAAGACGGTGAACACCAGCGTCAGGTGCTGCGCACGCTTGAGAAGCAGCTGGAACGCGATCACGCCAAGACCAACATCATCGGCATCACCGAACTGGGTCTGGTGCAGATGACCCGCAAGCGCACCCGCGAAAGTCTCGAACAGGTGCTGTGCGAACCGTGTCATTGCTGCGCAGGGCGGGGCAAGCTGAAGACCCCCGAGACCATCTGCTACGAAATCTTCCGGGAAATCCTTCGCGAGGCCAGGGCCTATCAGGCAGTGGGCTATCGTGTTCTGGCCAATCAGCGCGTGGTGGATCGCCTGCTCGACGAGGAGTCCGGTAACGTGGCTGAACTGGAGAGCTTTATTGGCCGCACTATCCGTTTTCAGGTAGAAACCATGTACTCGCAGGAACAATACGACGTGGTGCTGCTCTGAGGGTGCTGATCGTTTGAAATCTATGACAAGTGCCCTAAGGGTTTCTGGCAGGTATGCCGTTTTATCGAGAATGATGCGTGGCGAATGAGCAAAACCTGTACCTGACCGCACCTGCGCATCCGAGCCGGAATCCGTTCGCCGACTCTGCTCCTTGCACCCCGCAGTGGAGGGCCTCCTGAGATGGGACGTCTTCCTCGCCTCGTCGCAACCCTGACCCGCTGGGGGCTGAGCCTGTGCGCACTGATTTTGGTGCTTGCGGCGCTGTACGTGAGTCTCGGCCGTCAATTGACGCCGCTGGTTGCCGAATACCGTGTCGACGTGGAAACCCGTGCCAGCAGCGCGCTGGGCATACCGCTGAGCATCGGCAGCCTGGAGGGCAGCTGGAGCCGCTTTGCCCCGGTACTGCTGGCCCACGACGTGATGGTCGGCGAGGGTGCCAGTGCCCTTCGTCTGGATCGCGTAAGGGTTGTTCCTGACCTTTGGGAGAGCCTGCTGGCGCGTGACATGCGGATCGCTCATCTCGAGGTGGACGGCCTGCAGTTCAGCCTCAGGCAGGATAAGGGCGGCGCATGGTCGGTTCAGGGCTTGCCGGTGCACAACGACAGCCCGTTCGACCCCGAGCAGGTGCTCAGGCAGATGCAGATGGTCGCGCATCTGTCGTTGCTCGACAGCCAGGTCACGGTGCAACCGTTTGACGCCGCGCCGCTGACCCTCACCTATGTAAACCTCAGTCTGGACACCGGCAGCTACGCCCAGCGACTTGACGCACGCCTGACCCTGCCGGATGGTCAGCCGGTCGCGCTCAACGTGCGCTCGCGCATCCAGGCCAGTCAGTGGAAGGACGGCGAGGCCGACGTCTACGCCAGCCTGCCGCAAAGCGACTGGGCCAAGTGGCTGCCGAAAAGCCTCACTCGCGAATGGACACTGTCGAAGCTGCAGGCCGGCGGCGAGGTCTGGTTGAGTTGGGGCAAGGGCACCGTGCAAAGCGCGACCACGCGCCTCAATGCACCGCAGGTCAAAGGCGTTTATGCCGGTCGCAAACCCTCGACGATCGATAACCTTGCGCTGAACGCATGGTTTGCACGGACTGATACAGGTTTCGACCTGAACCTCGATTCACTGGCGATGAGCCTTGGCGACACGCGTTGGGAAAGCCGTGTGCAACTGACGCAAACCGCCGCGACCCCTGACAGCGAAGAGCTCTGGCATGTACAGGCGGATCGTCTGGACCTGACGCCTGTCACGCCGCTGATCGACTCGCTCGCGCCCCTGCCTGACAAGGCCATGGCAGTGGTCGACGGCCTCAAGGTGACAGGCGGGCTGCATAACGTGCTGCTCGACTACCGGCCGCAGGCAGTCGGCGACAAGCGCCTGAGCTTTGCCGCCAATCTGGACAGGGTGGGTTTCAACGCGTATCGCGGGGCGCCTGCGGCCGGAAATGTCACCGGTGCCATCAGCGGTGATCTGGGGCAGGGCGAGCTGCGCCTCGACACCGACGACTTCATGCTGCACCTGGACCCGATCTTCGCCAAACCCTGGCGTTACCAGAAGGCCAATGCCCGTCTGACCTGGAAACTGGATGACCAGGCGTTTACGCTGATCGCCCCGTACATCAAGGTGCTCGGCGACGAAGGCAAGATTGCGGCGGACTTTTTGATCAAAATTCATCTCAATCATGATCAGGAAGACTACATGGACCTGCGGGTCGGCATGGTTGACGGCGACGGCCGTTACACCAGCAAGTACCTGCCGACAGCGCTCAGTCCGGAGCTTGATCATTGGCTGCGCACCGCCGTGGTGAGTGGCGCGGTCAAGCAGGGTTTCTTCCAGTATCAAGGGTCGCTGAACAAGAACTCGCCCGATACGGCGCGTGTCATTAGTCTGTTCTTCGATGTCAGCAACGCAACACTGGCGTTCCAGCCGGGCTGGCCGTCGCTGACCGGGGTGGATGGCAAGGTCTACGTCGAAAACAGCGGTGTACGTGTCAAGGCAAGCAAAGGCCAGTTGCTGGATACCAAGGTCAGCAACGTGCTGGTCAATATTCCTCATGTGCCGTCAGGTCAGGACAGTCACCTGCTGGTGGACGGTAATTTCTCCGGAAATCTGGTCGACGGCCTGAAGATTCTCCAGCAGGCGCCCATCGGTACGGGCAGCACGTTTGCCGGATGGCAGGGCGAGGGCCCTCTGGACGGCAAGCTGAAGCTGGATATACCGCTGGCCAAGGGCGTCGAGCCAAAGGTCGTGGTGGACTTCAGCACCGACAATGCGCGCTTGAAACTGGCTGACCCGGTGCTGGAGCTGACCCGCCTGAAAGGCGACTTCCGTTTTGACAGCTCCAGCGGGCTGAGCGGCAAGGGCATCAAGGCCCAGGCATTCGATCGCCCTGTCACCGCAGAGATCGCCGCCGAGGGCAAGCCTGGCGACAACGTGACGCGCATTGTGGCGAACGGGCAAATCACCGTGAAGCGGCTCACCGACTGGCTGAACGTGACCCAGCCGTTGCCGGTCTCCGGTGACCTGCCGTATCAGTTGCAGCTGATTCTGGACAGCAAGGACAGCCCGCTGGTAATCAACTCCACCCTCAAGGGCGTGGCGATCGATTTGCCCGCACCGTTTGGCAAGACCGCCGATCAGGAGCGTCCCAGCGAATTCCGCATGACCCTGCAAGGCGCGGAGCGCAGGCTCGGCGCGGCCTATAACGATCAGGCCAACTTTGCGTTCGCAGCACCGAATGGCAAGTTTGCCGAAGGTCGTGGCGAGCTTTATCTGGGGCGCGGCGGGGCGATCGTGCCGGACGCCAAGGGCTTGCGGATCCGCGGGGAGTTGTCCGAACTGGACATCGCGCCCTGGCAGGAACTGGCCGCTCGCTACACGGGGAATGATCCGGGCGGCAACGCAAAACAACTGCTTAACAGCGTTGATCTGCAGATCGGCAAACTGACCGCGATGGGCACCACACTCAATGACGTGCGTGTCCAGTTGCAGCGCAACGCGGCAGCTTGGGCCCTGTCGCTGGACAGCGCGCTGGCCAAGGGCACAGCAACGCTGCCCGACGCCAAGTCTGCACCGATCGGCGTCAACATGCTCTACGTTCGACTGCCTGCATCCGATCCGACAGCGACCGTGGTGGAAAACGCGCCTGATCCTCTGGCGGATATCGACCCGCACAATATCCCTGCGCTGGACGTGAAGATCTCCCAGCTGTTTCAGGGTGATCAGTTGCTCGGGGCCTGGGCATTGAAAACCCGGCCGACACCTGCCGGCATGCGCATGTCGGACATGAGCCTGGGGCTCAAAGGCATTCTGCTGGAGGGTGACGCTACCTGGGAGGGTACGCCCGGGGCCAGCAGCAGTTCGTTCAAAGGCCGTCTGGCAGGCAAGAACCTCGCGGATGTGCTCAAGGCCTGGAACTTCGCACCCACTGTCACCAGTGAACGCTTCGAGATGAACGTGGACGGACGCTGGCCGGGTTCGCCTGCCTGGGTCGGTCTGAAGCGCTATTCCGGCAGCCTGGATGCCACGCTCAACAGAGGCCAGTTTGTTGAGGTCGAGGGCGGTGCTCAGGCGTTACGGGTGTTCGGGCTGTTGAATTTCAACTCCATCGGCCGGCGTCTGCGCCTGGACTTCTCCGACCTGCTGGGCAAAGGCCTGAGCTACGACCGGGTCAAAGGGCTGCTGGTGGCCAGCGACGGTGTCTATGTGACGCGCAACCCGATCACCCTGACCGGGCCGTCGAGCAATCTGGAGCTCAACGGGACGCTGGACATGGTTCGCGATCGTGTCGATGCGAAGCTGCTGGTGACCTTGCCGGTGACCAATAATCTGCCTATCGCTGCGCTGATTGTCGGCGCGCCCGCCATTGGCGGGGCACTGTTTCTGGTCGACAAGCTGCTGGGCGACCGGGTTGCGCGTTTCGCCAGCGTGCAATACAAGGTCGAAGGGCCCTGGAAAGAGCCGAAGATCACGTTCGACAAGCCATTTGAAAAGCCCCAATAGCGTCTCATGGAGTACAGTGGTGGCCATGTCATTCAGGAGCGGGTTGCCATGTCCTTCGCGGTGATTCAAATGGTCAGCCAAAGCGATGTCCTGGCCAATCTGGCCAGCGCCCGACGTCTGCTGGAACAGGCAGCCGAAGGTGGCGCGCGGCTGGCGGTACTGCCCGAAAACTTCGTCGCAATGGGGCGCCGCGACGTCGCCGATATCGGGCGTGCCGAGGCTCAGGGGCACGGACCGATCCTGCCATGGTTGAAACTGGCCGCTCGCGACCTCAAGTTATGGATTGTTGCCGGAACCTTGCCACTGCCGCCGGATGAGCGGCCGGATGGCAAGGTGACGGCGTGTTCGCTGTTGATCGATGAGCACGGTGAGCAGGTGGCCCGTTACGACAAACTGCATCTGTTCGATGTGGATGTCGCTGACAATCGTGGCCGCTATCGTGAATCGGATGACTACGCTCATGGGAGCAGGGTGGTGGTAGCCGATACGCCTGTGGGGCGTCTGGGGCTGACCGTCTGTTATGACCTGCGCTTTCCCGAGCTGTACACCGCGCTGCGTGAAGCCGGTGCTGAGCTTATTACCGCGCCGTCAGCGTTCACTGCGGTAACGGGGGCTGCGCACTGGGACATTCTGATCCGCGCGCGTGCCATCGAAACCCAGTGTTACGTGCTGGCGGCGGCACAGGGCGGGGTCCATCCGGGGCCTCGCGAGACTTACGGACACGCGGCCATCGTTGATCCATGGGGCCGCGTACTGGCCGAGCAGGCGCAGGGTGAAGCGGTGCTGCTGGCCACACGCGACAGTGAAGAACAGGCGTCCATACGGGCGCGGATGCCGGTGTCCAGTCACCGGCGCTTTTTTTCGCAGGGCGCCATGCGGCCTGCTTCGGAGTGAATATGAGTGATCTGTCCTCAGTCAGCGAACACCTTCTGGCACCCGGTGGCCTGAGCCTCGACAGCCTGCAGTCCGTGCTGGGCGATCTGGCCGGGCCAGGAATCGACGCGGCTGATCTGTATTTTCAGGGCATGATCTCCGAGTCCTGGTCGCTCGAAGACGGGATCGTCAAGGAAGGCAGTTTCAATCTTGATCAAGGCGTGGGCGTGCGTGCCCAGTCGGGTGAGAAAACCGGCTTTGCGTACAGCAACGCGATCACCCCCGAGGCCCTGCGCACCGCTGCACAGGCCGCGCGCTCCATTTCTCGCGCTGGCCAGAATGGTCGCGTGCAGGCTTTCACCTCGCAGGACGTGGCGCAGTTGTATGCCCCGGATAACCCGCTGGAAGTGCTGAGCCGCGCCGAGAAGGTCGAGTTGCTCAAGCGCATCGACGTTGCGACGCGTGCGCTGGACTCGCGTATCCAGCAGGTTTCGGTGAGCATGGCCGGTGTCTGGGAGCGCATCCTGGTGGCCGCCGCGGATGGCAGCCTGGCCGCCGATGTGCGCCCGCTGGTGCGTTTCAACGTCAGTGTTATCGTCGAGCAGAATGGCCGTCGCGAGCGGGGCGGGCATGGTGGCGGTGGGCGTACCGACTACCGTTATTTCCTGACCGACGATCGCGCCATGGGCTATGCCCGTGAGGCCCTGCGTCAGGCGCTGGTCAACCTGGAAGCGATTCCTGCACCGGCAGGCACCTTGCCGGTGGTGCTCGGCTCAGGCTGGTCCGGTGTGCTGCTGCACGAAGCGGTGGGGCACGGCCTTGAGGGCGACTTCAACCGCAAGGGCAGTTCGGCCTACAGCGGGCGCATGGGCGAGATGGTTGCGTCGAAACTCTGCACCATCGTCGACGACGGCACCCTGGCGGGGCGTCGTGGCTCGCTGAGTGTCGATGACGAAGGCACACCGACCGAATGCACGACGCTGATCGAGAACGGCGTGCTCAAGGGCTACATGCAGGACAAGCTCAATGCACGCCTGATGGGCGTGGCCCGCACCGGCAACGGCCGTCGCGAGTCCTATGCCCACCTGCCGATGCCGCGCATGACCAACACCTACATGCTGGGCGGGCAGAGCGATCCGCAGGAAATCATCGCCTCAGTGAAGCGCGGCATCTACTGCGCCAACCTGGGCGGCGGTCAGGTGGATATCACCAGCGGCAAGTTCGTGTTTTCGACCAGTGAGGCCTATTTGATCGAAGACGGCAAGATTACTGCGCCGGTCAAAGGGGCTACCTTGATCGGTAACGGGCCGGAAGCCATGAGCAGGGTGTCGATGGTGGGTAACGATCTGTCGCTGGACAGCGGCGTCGGTACGTGCGGGAAAGATGGCCAGTCGCTGCCGGTCGGTGTGGGTCAGCCTACGCTGAAAATCGACGCGATCACTGTGGGTGGCACCGGTAGCTGAATGTGAGTCGGGGCCGGCTGCTTGTTGCTGCCGGCCTCGAGGGCGAAATCAACGCAGACCGCGTTGAAGTTCGTCCAGCTCACGGATGTATTTGAAGATTTTGCGGCTGGTGGCCGGCGGTTTGTTGCGTGCAACTTCGTGTTGCGCCTGACGGATCAGCGAACGCAGCTGCTGACGGTCGGCATCGGGGTATTCGACAACGAATTTCTCGAGGTCGGCGTCATCGCCCGCGATCAGGCGATCACGCCAGCGCTCCAGATTGTGGAAACGTTCATTGTATTGGCGAGTGGAGGCATCGAGTTGGTCCAGCAACACCAGAATGGCTTCCTGGTCCTGATCGCGCATCAGCTTGCCGATGAACAGAATATGCCGCTTTCGCGCGATGTTCGCCGTGTGCTTGGGCGCTTCGGCCAGGGCCTTGCGCAAAGCGTCGGTCAGCGGCAGCTTGGCCAGCACATCGGCTTTGAGTGTTGTCAGTCGCTCGCCGAGGTCGACCAGAGCATGCAGCTCTCGTTTGACCTGGGTTTTGCTTTTCTCCCCGTCGAGGGAGTCGTCGTAAGAATCAACCATGGGGGCAGTCCGCAAAGAAACGCCGCCATGATAACCAGTCGTGGGCCGCTTGTCCGGCCCGGTCGGTATTCGGCCTGTGCTGAAAGAAGAATTTGATGGAGAAAGTCATGAGTGCAACCCAAAGCGTCGGCCCACAAGCCTTGCCCGAGCTGCAGGAACAGGTCGAGCAGATCATCGCCGAAGCCCGGCGTCAGGGCGCCAGCGCCTGCGAAGTCGCCGTGTCGGTGGATCAGGGGCTGTCGACATCGGTCCGTCAGCGTGAAGTCGAAACCGTCGAGTTCAACCGCGATCAGGGCTTTGGTATCACCCTGTATGTCGGGCAGCGCAAGGGCTCGGCCAGCACGTCGGCAACCGGCGCCGACGCGATTCGTGAAACGGTCGCCGCTGCACTGGCGATTGCCGAACACACCTCCGAAGATGAAAGCTCCGGGCTGGCCGACGCTGCGCTGATGGCCAAAGAGGTCATGGATTTTGACCTTTATCACACCTGGGACATCACGCCCGAGCAAGCCATCGAGAAGGCGTTGCTCTGCGAAGCGGCGGCCTTCGATGCCGACAGCCGCATCAAGAACGCCGATGGCACCACGCTCAATACCCATCAGGGCTGCCGTGTATACGGCAACAGCAATGGCTTCATCGGTGGCTATGCGTCAACGCGGCACAGCCTCAGCTGTGTGATGATCGCCGAGGGCGAAGGCCAGATGCAGCGCGATTACTGGTATGACGTCAACCGCCAGGGCGAGCTGCTGGCCGATGCGCAGAGCATTGGTCGCAAGGCTGCGTTGCGTGCAGCGAGCCGTCTGGGTGCGCGCCCTGTGCCGACCTGTGAAGTGCCGGTGCTGTTTGCTGCGGAGTTGGCAGGCGGCCTGTTCGGCAGCTTTCTCGGTGCGATTTCCGGCGGCACCCTGTACCGCAAATCGTCGTTCCTCGAAGGCGCGCTGGGTCAGCGCCTGTTCCCCGAGTGGATGACCATCGATGAGCGCCCGCACTTGAAGCATGCGATGGGCAGTTCGGCGTTCGACAGTGATGGTCTGGCGACCTTCGCCAAACCATTCGTGGAAGGTGGGGATCTGGTTTCCTACGTGCTGAGCACGTATTCCGGCCGCAAGCTGGGCATGCCGAGCACCGCCAACGCGGGCGGTGTGCATAATCTGTTCGTCACCCACGGTTCGGACGACCAGGCTGCGCTGATCCGGCGCATGGGACGCGGCTTGCTGGTGACCGAACTGATGGGCAGTGGCCTGAACATGGTCACCGGCGACTATTCGCGCGGCGCGGCAGGCTTCTGGGTCGAGAATGGCGAGATTCAGTTCCCGGTTCAGGAAGTGACCATTGCCGGCAACATGCGCGACATGTTCAAGCAGATCGTCGCCGTCGGCAGCGATCTTGAGCTGCGCAGCAACATCCGCACCGGCTCGGTACTCATCGAGCGAATGACCGTGGCGGGGAGCTGATCAGCCTGCCTCGTCAGCCCCGCACCTGACTGAACGCGTGCCAATGCCGCATTGGCTTTGGCGCGCAGTTCTCGGCATTCCGTGTCACACATCCCGACTGCGCTTCGCCCCATGATCAAGAGCGATCGACAGCGTTTGCGGCCTTGCATCATCCCCTCCTCAAGAATCAATCTCATCAACTCGCTTGTGTTGAGTCAAAATCTCATTTAATAATGAATATCATTTGAAGGTGTGCTGTGGCCGTCAGGATCAGTTGATCCGGCCAGCCTGCGCCTCTGGAGGTATGTCATGCAGCATTGGAAACGCACCATTGAACAGGCCAATCGCTGTTTCAGTCTCGGTGAGTGGGTCGAAGCCCGTGAGCTGTACCTTCAGGCGCTGGCCTTGGCGCAGGTGCTGTTCGAGCGGTGGCCGGACGTGGACGAAGCCGTCGCGGCGTGTGTGATCTCCCATCACAACCTGGCGGACCTGCACCTCAGCCTGGGGCAGCCGGAGGAAAGCGCCGAATACCTATGCGCCATCCATCAACACCTGTTGCAGACCATGCAGAGCCAACGCCTGCCTCCCGCCCTGCGTGAAGCGGCCTTGCGCCATAGCAGCAAAACCTACGCCGAGCTATTGAGTTTCATCAGCGAGCATGGCGAGTACCCGCGCACCCATCGTTTGCTGAACAGCAACGGCGAGCACACGCGTTCATCGCTGCAGCGCACTTCAGCCACTCAATCCGGACTTTTCTACGGAGCACATTGAATGTCTCATACATTGCCAGCACTGCCTTACGCCTACGATGCGCTCGAGCCGCACATCGATGCGCAAACCATGGAAATCCACTACACCAAGCATCACCAGACGTACATCAACAACCTCAATGCCGCGGTCGAAGGCACCCAGTTCGCGGACTGGTCTGTGGAGAAGCTGGTCGCCAGCGTCCAGCAGTTGCCTGAAAACCTGCGCCCCGCGGTGATCAATCAGGGTGGCGGCCATGCCAATCACTCGTTGTTCTGGGAGGTCATGGTGCCAGGCGGGGGAGGCTTGCCCACAGGCGCTGTCGCGTCGGCCATCGATGAGCAACTGGGCGGCTACGAAAGCTTCAAGGAGGCATTCACCAAGGCCGCGTTGACCCGTTTTGGCAGTGGCTGGGCATGGCTGAGCGTCACCCCTGACAAGAAGCTGGTGGTGGAAAGCAGCGGTAATCAGGACAGCCCGCTGATGAATGGCAACACGCCGATTCTGGGGCTGGACGTGTGGGAGCACGCTTACTACCTGCGCTATCAGAACCGTCGTCCCGAATACATCAATGCGTTTTACAACGTGATCAATTGGGATGAAGTTTCCCGACGTTACCAAGCTGCTCTGGCCTGACTTCTGTAACCTGACCCAAGGCAGTTTATGCGCTCAGGAATATTCGCCATCGGCCGAGTGCGGTTGTTGCGTCAGGCAGTCGGCACTGTGCTGCTGATGGCGGGTATGGCGTTACTGGTCGCTCATGGGGTGAGCTGGCTGCGAATGCACTGGTGACGGGTGGGCTTACTCGCCCTCATCAAACTTGTTATCAATCAGCTCAACCAGTCCGTCGAGTGCTTCCTGTTCGAATTCACCTTCGGTGTGCAGGTGGATCTCGGTGCCCTTGCCGGCAGCCAGCATCATCACGGCCATGATGCTTTTGCCGTCGACCATGCTCTCCGGAGTGCGGCCGACCCTGATCTTGCAGGGGAACTTGCCTGCGACGCCGACGAATTTGGCGGCGGCGCGGGCGTGCAGGCCCAGTTTGTTGATGATGGTGATTTGACGAACGGGCATCGCAGTGTAAATCCTTTCAGCTAAGGTCGCGGTGGCGGACCTGAACGTTCTTGAGTGATTGTTGCAAGACCTGGCCAAGCCGTTCGGTCAGGTAGACGGAGCGGTGATGCCCGCCGGTGCAACCGATGGCAATGGTAACGTAAGAGCGGTTGCTGGCTGCGAAGCGCGGTAGCCATTTATTGAGGTAGGAGAAGATATCCTGGAACATCTCTTCTACATCGGCCTGCGCGGACAGGTAGTCGATAACCGGTTGTTCCAGGCCCGAATGGTCGCGCAGCTCAGGCTTCCAATAAGGGTTGGGCAGGCAGCGCACATCGAATACCAGGTCTGCATCGACAGGCATGCCACGCTTGAAGCCAAACGACTCGATCAGGAACGCCGTACCCGGCTCGGGCTTGTTCAGCAGGCGCAGTTTCAGTGCGTCACGCAGCTGGTACAGGTTCAGGTGAGTGGTGTTGATCTTCAGATCGGCCAGGTCGATGATCGGGCCGAGCAGGGTGGTCTCATCCCGTATCGCCTCAGCCAGCGAGCGGTCCGCTGTGCTCAGCGGGTGGCGACGTCGGGTTTCTGAGAAACGCTTGAGCAGGGTGGCTTCGTCGGCGTCCAGGTAAAGCACGTCGCATTGGATATTGCGTGAACGCACTTCATCCAGCATCTGCGGGAAGCGTGTGAGGTGGCTTGGCAGGTTACGGGCATCTATCGAAACCGCCAGCAAGGGTTCGGCGAGTTCGGTGTTGATCAGCGCGCGTTCGGCCAGTTCCGGCAGCAGGCCGGCTGGCAGGTTGTCGACGCAATAGAAACCGTTGTCTTCCAGCACATCGAGCGCCGTACTCTTGCCTGAGCCGGAGCGGCCGCTGACGATGATCATGCGCATGGTCAGTGGCCGTTCTGCACGTCCAGCACCACTTGATAAAGCGCTTCACCGCTTTTGGCACTGCGTAGGCGTTCACGCACATCGGCGCGGTCAAGCATGCTTGCGATCTGGCGCAGCAGCTCCAGGTGTGCATCGGTGGCGGCTTGCGGGACCAGCAACACGAAAAGCAGGTCCACTGGTGCGCCATCGATAGCATCGAAGTTGATAGGGTTGGTGAGGTGAATGACCGCACTTACGGGCTCGTCACAGCCGGGGAGGCGGCAATGAGGGATGGCAATACCGTTGCCAAAACCGGTCGAGCCCAGCTTTTCGCGGGCAACGAGGCTTCCAAGCACCGTGTCGACATCCATGCCCGGTACTTCACGAGCGATCAGATTGGCGATGTCTTCGAGTACACGCTTTTTGCTGTCACCCGGCACGTTCACGAGCGAACGGCCGGGGGTCAGGATATTTTCGATTCGGATCATTAAATGGGCGTTAGCGAGCGGCCGCACCTTTGAGGATGCTTTGCTGCTTTTCCTTATGCTTGAGCAATTGTCGATCTAGCTTGTCAGTGAGCAGGTCGATGGCAGCGTACATGTCATCATGTTCAGCATTGGCAACAACCTCTCCACCATGGATGTGCAACGTGGCTTCGATCTTCTGCTTGAGCTTTTCGACCGTCATCGTGACCTGCACGTTGGTAATCTTGTCAAAATGCCCCTCGAGCTTCTTGAGCTTGAGCTCAACGTATTCACGAAGGGGTTTGGTCACTTCCAGTTGGTGTCCACTGATGTTGACTTGCATACAGCTTTCTCCTTTGCCAGTGCATAAAGAGGCAGGCATGACGCCTGCCACTGGGACGCTGTGGCTCGGCCTGTATCACATCAGTCGCTTACGCTCACTGGAAGGGGCGATCCCGAGAGACTCACGGTACTTGGCGACTGTGCGACGGGCTACTTGAATGCCTTGTGCCTCCAGTAAACCAGCGATCTTGCTATCACTCAACGGCTTTTTCTGATTTTCCGCCGCAACCAGTTTTTTGATGATTGCGCGAATTGCCGTGGACGAGCATTCGCCGCCCTCGGAGGTGCTCACATGGCTTGAGAAGAAGTATTTCAGCTCGTAAATGCCACGTGGGGTGTGCATGAATTTCTGCGTGGTCACCCGCGAGATGGTCGACTCGTGCATGCCCACTGCCTCGGCAATGTCATGGAGGACGAGCGGCTTCATGGCCTCGTCGCCGTACTCGAGAAAACCGCGCTGATGTTCGACGATCTGCGTGGCGACCTTCATCAGTGTTTCGTTGCGGCTTTGCAGGCTCTTGATGAACCAGCGTGCTTCCTGCAACTGATTGCGCATGAAGGTGTTGTCTGCGCTAGTGTCGGCGCGTCGCACGAAGCCTGCGTATTGCGGATTGACGCGCAGGCGTGGCACCGACTCCTGATTGAGTTCGACCAGCCAGCGTTCGTTGTCCTTGCGCACGATGACGTCCGGAATGACGTATTCGGCTTCGGTGGATTCGATCTGCGAGCCTGGACGCGGGTTGAGGCTCTGCACCAGCTCGATGACCTGGCGCAGCTCGTCTTCCTTGAGCTTCATGCGCCGCATCAGCTGGCCGTAATCGCGGCTTCCGAGCAGGTCGATGTAGTCGCTGACCAGGCGTTGTGCTTCTGTCAGCCAAGGTGTTTTCGCCGGCAGTTGGCGCAGTTGCAGCAGCAAGCATTCGCTCAGGTTGCGTGCGCCGATGCCGGCAGGTTCAAACTGCTGGATGCGGTGCAGTACCGCTTCGATTTCGTCGAGCTCTATGTCCAGTTCGGGGTCGAACGACTCGAGAATCTCATCGAGCGTCTCGTCGAGGTAGCCCTGGTTGTTGATGCAGTCGATCAGCGTGACCGCCACCAGGCGATCCTTATCGGACATCGGCGCAACATTCAGTTGCCACAGCAGGTGGCTTTGCAGGCTTTCGCCCACAGAGGTGCGTGTGGTGAAGTCCCACTCGTCATCATCATTGCTTGGCAGGCTGCTGGCGCTGGTCTGGTAGATGTCTTCCCATGCAGTATCGACGGGCAACTCATTGGGAATGCGTTCGTTCCATTCGCCTTCTTCAAGGTTATCCACGGTAGGCGCGGATTCCTGATAAGTCGGTTCCTGAACGTCGGGGTTGGGCTTTTGTTCGATGTTGTCGGCAAGCGGATCGGAGTGGTCGAAGTCGTCGCCTTCTTCCTGCCGCTCCAGCATAGGGTTTGACTCCAGCGCCTCCTGGATCTCCTGCTGGAGATCCAGAGTGGAAAGCTGAAGTAAGCGGATTGCCTGTTGCAGCTGCGGTGTCATCGTCAGCTGCTGGCCCATTCTCAAGACTAGCGATGGTTTCATGGCAGGGGCTAAACACCTTATTCGCCGGCGCGCATGCGCCATCTACTACAGGCGCCGTGGCGCCAACTTAAGCAAATTATATGCCTGAAACCTGTGCGTTTGCCTAGAGTGGTATGACAAATAAAATGTTGTCAATACACTGCGTAGGCATCAATCGGCTGCGAAGCGCAACGGGGCAGTCGATTAAAGGCGGAACTCGTGGCCGAGGTAGACCTCTTTCACCAGCTGATTCGCCAGAATGGTCTCGGAGTCGCCTTCCGCAATCAGCTGTCCATCGTTGACGATGTAGGCCATTTCGCAGATATCCAGCGTTTCCCGGACGTTGTGGTCAGTGATCAGTACACCGATACCCTTGGCCTTGAGATGGTGAATGATCTGCTTGATGTCGCCTACCGAAATAGGGTCGACACCTGCGAACGGTTCATCCAGCAGGATGAATTTCGGCGCGGTGGCCAAGGCTCGAGCGATTTCCACGCGGCGACGTTCACCGCCGGACAGGCTCATGCCCAGGTTGTCGCGGATATGGGTGATGTGGAACTCCTGCAGGAGGCTTTCCAGTTCCTTGCGGCGCGCACCGGCATCGAGCTCCTTGCGGGTCTCGAGAATCGCCATGATGTTGTCGGACACCGACAGCTTGCGGAAAATCGAGGCTTCCTGAGGCAAATAACCGATGCCCGCGCGGGCGCGACCGTGCATGGGTTGATGGCTGACATCCAGATCGTCAATCAGCACACGACCCTGATCAGCCTGGACCAGACCCACTATCATGTAGAAACAGGTGGTCTTGCCGGCGCCGTTCGGGCCCAGCAGGCCGACGATCTGGCCGCTGTCGATGGAAATGCTCACATCGCGCACGACCTGCCGGCTTTTGTAGCTTTTAGCCAGATGCTGGGCTTTGAGCGTCGCCATTTACTGGGCCTTCTGAGGTTGATCGGTTTTCTTTTTCGGCTGGATGACCATGTCGATACGCGGACGTGGTGTAGTCACCTTGGCGCCGCCATTGGCCCGACCAGCGGTGACGACCTGTCTAACCGTGTCGTAGACGATTTTCTCGCCTTCCGAGGTGTTGCCATCATTGATGACCTTGGCCTTGTCGATCAGGACGATACGGTCCTGGCCAGCGTAATACTGGATGGTGACGGCATAGGCCTGCACGATCGGTTTGTCTACGGCAGGCTTCTGCTCGTAGTAAGCCAGGTTGCCGACGGAGGTGAAGACGTCGACTTCGCCCTGGGCATTACGCGTGATTGTCACGGTGTTGCCCGTGATTTTCATCGAGCCCTGAGTGATGATGACATTGCCCTTGTAAGTCGCCACGCCTTTCTTGTCATCGAGCTGAGCATCGTCAGACTGGATGTGGATAGGCTGATCTCGGTCGGTTGGCAGGGACCAGGCGCTCGCGCTTCCCAGTGCTGCGCCCAGGCCGAGCAATAAAGGAAGAGTTTTAACGAGCCTCATACTGTCCTCTTACGTTGGACAGCAGGTCCATCCTGCTGTCTTTCAAATACGCTTTCATTCCCTTGGTCGTAGTGACACCGCCCGCGCCGTCGATTCTAACGTCTTGGTCGGTCTGCGCATATTCCTTCTGAGGAAATACGGTCATGCGGCTGCTGGTAATAATGGTCGTGCGCTGTTTTTCATCGGTGCGTTCAACACGAACGGAATCCATCAGCTCGACCTGATCGCCGTCGGACGAAACTTCACCTCGTTTGCTTTGCACGTGCCACGGAAATGCTCCGCCGCGGTACATGTTCAGATTGGGTGTCGTCAGCAGGCTCACATCTGTGGCCTTCACATGCTCGACCTTGTCGGAGGTCATGTCGTACTGAAGTGTGCCGTCTGGCAGGTACTGCACGCTGCGAGTATTGATCGCATAGTAGTCGATCGCCGTGTCGTCAAGCGACGCATCAGGCTGGTCCATGAAGCTTTCCGGGCTGATGTTCCAGTAACCGACCGCTGCCAGCAGCAGCGCCAGTACCCCGAGAAGCAGGAACTTGCGAATTTTTTTAGTGAACATAATGGCTTCTATAAATAGGCGGAGTGAGCCGCTTCAAGGTTGCCTTGCGCACTCAGAATCAGTTCGCAGAATTCGCGCGCTGCACCTTCGCCGCCTCGCGCCCTGGTTATCCCGTGTGCGTGCTCGCGTACAAAGCCGGCAGCATTGGCCACTGCCATGCCCAGACCGACGCGTCTGATGACGGGCAAGTCTGGCAGATCATCACCCAGATAGGCGACCTGTTCGTAACTCAGGTTGAGTTCTGCCAGCAACTTGTCCAGTACCACCAGTTTGTCTTCACGTCCCTGAAACAGGTGTTCAATGCCCAGGCTCTTTGCCCGGCGCTCGACTATCGCGGTCTTGCGGCCACTGATGATCGCGGTGGTGACCCCCGAGGCTATCAGCATTTTAATGCCTTGGCCGTCGAGAGTATTGAATGTCTTGATCTCGCTGCCATCTTCCATGAAGTAAAGGCGGCCATCGGTCAGTACGCCATCGACGTCGAAGACTGCCAGCTTGATGGCCTTGCCGCGTTGCATGAGATCCTGGGTCATTATTTCGGTTTCCATTACATGACGCCTGCGCGCAGGAGATCCTGCAGGTTGAATGCGCCAACCGGACGGTCGTTCTGGTCTACGACAACAAGCGCACTGATTTTGTTGTCCTCCATGATCTTCAGCGCCTCGGCAGCGAGCATCTCGGCATGGGCGGTCTTGCCATGAAGCGTCATGACCTCATCGATGATGGTCTGGCGGATATCGACAGGCCGGTCCAGTGTCCGGCGCAAGTCTCCGTCAGTGAAGATGCCGGCCAGTGTGCCGTCGGCTTCGACGATAGCCGTCATGCCCAGACCTTTACGAGTCATTTCAAGCAGCGCATCGCGCAGCAGAGTGCCGCGTTGCACGCTGGGCAGTGATTCGCCGGAGTGCATCACATTCTCGACCTTGAGCAGCAGGCGGCGACCCAATGCGCCGCCCGGATGGGAGAATGCGAAATCTTCGGCGGTAAAACCACGTGCATCGAGCAGCGCCACGGCGAGAGCGTCGCCCATGACCAGTGCGGCGGTCGTCGAGGACGTCGGTGCCAGGTTGAGCGGGCAGGCCTCATGCACGACATGCGCGTTGAGGTTGATGTCGGCAGCCTTGGCCAGAATGGACTCGGAGTCGCCGGTCAGGCTGATCATCTTTATGCCCAGGCGCTTGATCAGTGGCAGCAGGGTGACGATTTCGTTGGTGCTGCCGGAGTTCGACAGGGCCAGGATGATGTCATCGCGGGTGATCATGCCCATGTCGCCGTGGCTGGCTTCGGCCGGATGCACGAAAAACGAGGTGGTGCCGGTACTCGCCAGCGTGGCAGCGATCTTGTTGCCGATGTGTCCGGACTTGCCCATCCCGACCACGACCACACGCCCTTTGCTGGCGAGGATCATTTCGCACGCGCGCACGAAGTCGCCGTCAAGACGTTCAAGCAGGCCTTGTATGGCTTCTATCTCAAGGCGAATGGTGCGTTGCGCCGATTGGATCAGGTCACTGGATTGGTTCATGTCTGGAGAGGATCAGCCTGCTGAAAGGCGGCGATTATAGCGGTAATGAACGATTCCCTCACGTCTGATCGTCGTTGTGTTGTTTTTAAACGAATTTCCTACGCACCTGCGTGTCT
This sequence comes from Pseudomonas syringae KCTC 12500, assembly GCF_000507185.2. Taxonomy (NCBI): domain Bacteria; kingdom Pseudomonadati; phylum Pseudomonadota; class Gammaproteobacteria; order Pseudomonadales; family Pseudomonadaceae; genus Pseudomonas; species Pseudomonas syringae. The sequence goes on along the minus strand of NZ_AYTM02000002.1, from coordinate 1,242,725 downwards.
GTATTCAAGCCTGTGGCCATAACATTGTGGTACAGAATAATTCAGCGAATACCTGAACCGCTCGGTTCTCTTCTTGGGGGCGGGTGGCTGCGGTGATATAGTTCGCGGCCTGTTCGGCACGCTTGGGCAGCCTCTCGGTGTTCAAAAACCGGCGGCTCGGGGTGGAAGCTGTATCGCAAGGAGTTTAGATGAGTCCTGATGACGCCTATGCGGTCGAGTTGAAAGGTGTGTCTTTCAAACGCGGTGCGCGCAGCATTTTCAATAACGTTGATATTCGTATTCCGCGCGGCAAGGTCACCGGGATCATGGGGCCGTCAGGCTGCGGCAAGACGACCCTGCTGCGCCTGATGGGTGCCCAGTTGCGCCCGAGCGAAGGGCAGGTGTGGGTCAACGGCCAGAATCTGCCGGAGCTGTCGCGCAGTGATCTGTTCGATGCTCGCAAGCAGATGGGCGTTTTGTTTCAGAGCGGTGCGCTGTTTACCGATCTGGATGTTTTCGAAAACGTCGCCTTTCCCCTGCGCGTGCACACCGAGCTGCCGGAAGAAATGATCCGCGACATCGTTCTGCTCAAGCTTCAGGCCGTAGGCCTGCGCGGCGCGGTGGAGCTGATGCCGGACGAATTGTCGGGCGGCATGAAGCGTCGTGTCGCGCTGGCGCGCGCAATCGCTCTTGATCCGCAGATTCTCATGTATGACGAGCCCTTCGTCGGGCAGGACCCGATTGCGATGGGGGTGCTGGTGCGTCTGATCCGCCTGCTCAACGACGCGCTGGGTATTACCAGCATCGTGGTGTCGCATGACCTCAGCGAGACTGCGAGCATTGCCGACTACCTATATGTTGTCGGCGACGGGCAGGTGCTGGGGCAGGGTACGCCTCAGGAACTGATGTCCTCGGACAATCCACGTATTCGTCAATTCATGACCGGCGAGCCTGACGGTCCTGTACCGTTCCACTATCCGGCGCCGGATTTTCGCGAAGATCTATTGGGGAAGCGCTGATGCGCAATAAGTCACTGATGGACCGGGTTCGCCTGCTGGGGCGGTCGGCCATTGATATTGTTACTGTTCTGGGGCGCTCCGGTCTGTTTCTGGTGCATGCCTTGCTCGGTCGCGGCGGTGCGGGCAGCAGTTTTCAATTGCTGGTCAGGCAGCTGTATTCGGTAGGTGTCATGTCGCTGGTCATCATTGTGGTGTCCGGCATGTTTATCGGCATGGTACTGGCGCTGCAGGGGTTCAGCATCCTGACCAAATACGGTTCGGAGCAGGCGGTCGGCCAGATGGTTGCCCTGACCCTGCTGCGTGAGCTTGGTCCTGTGGTGACGGCCTTGCTGTTCGCCGGTCGTGCAGGGTCGGCATTGACCGCCGAGATTGGCAACATGAAATCCACCGAGCAGCTGTCGAGCCTTGAAATGATCGGTGTCGACCCGCTCAAGTACATCGTTGCCCCGCGTCTGTGGGCCGGGTTCATCTCGCTGCCGATTCTGGCGATGATTTTCAGCGTGGTCGGTATCTGGGGAGCTTCCTGGGTGGCGATCGATTGGCTGGGAGTCTATGACGGTTCTTTCTGGTCGAACATGCAGAACAGCGTTTCTTTCACGAACGATGTGCTCAATGGGGTGATCAAAAGCGTCGTATTTGCCTTCGTGGTGACATGGATTGCCGTTTTCCAGGGTTACGATTGCGAGCCTACTTCCGAGGGGATCAGTCGAGCGACGACCAGAACCGTCGTTTACGCCTCGTTGGCCGTGCTGGGACTGGACTTTATTTTGACCGCTTTGATGTTTGGAGATTTCTGATGCAAAACCGTGCCATCGAAACCGGAGTCGGTCTGTTCCTGCTGGCGGGGATACTGGCTCTGCTCCTGCTGGCCCTGCGAGTCAGTGGTCTGAGCACGAGCGCAAGCACCGACACCTATAAACTTTATGCCTACTTCGACAATATTGCCGGTTTGACTGTCAGAGCCAAGGTAAGCATGGCTGGCGTCACGATCGGCAAGGTGACGGCGATCGATCTGGATCGCGATACCTTTACCGGTCGCGTCACACTGGAAATTCAGAAGAAGGTCGATAACCTGCCTTCGGACTCGACTGCGTCGATTCTGACGGCCGGTTTGCTGGGTGAAAAATACATTGGTCTCAGCGTCGGTGGCGATGACAAGCTGCTCAAGGATGGCGGGACTATCCATGACACGCAGTCGTCGCTGGTGCTGGAAGACCTGATCGGAAAATTCCTGCTCAATACTGTTAGTAAAGACGCCAAGTGAGGAGCTTCAAATGATCTCTATTCTGCGCCGTGGCCTGCTGGTATTGCTGGCCACTCTGCCAATGCTGGCGAATGCCGCGGCCACCCCGTCGGCTCATGACCTGGTGGAGCGCACCACCAAGGAACTGTTGAGTGACCTGGCGACCAATCGCGAGCAGTACAAAGCCAACCCAAGCGCGTTCTACGATGCACTGAACCGCATCGTCGGTCCTGTCGTGGATGCCGATGGCATCTCCAAAAGCATCATGACCGTGAAGTATTCCCGCAAGGCGAGTCCCGAACAGGTGAAGCGTTTCGAGGAAAACTTCAAGCGAAGCCTGATGCAGTTCTATGGCAATGCCTTGCTTGAATTCAACAATCAGGGCATCACCGTCGCACCTGCCAAGGACGAAGGCAATGACCGCACCAGCGTTGACATGCAGGTAAAGGGCAGTAACGGCGCGGTTTATCCGGTGTCCTACACGCTGGTCAAGCTGAACGACGAGTGGAAAGTGCGTAACGTTGTCATCAACGGTATCAATATCGGCAAACTGTTCCGTGATCAGTTCGCTGATGCGATGCAGCGCAACGGCAACAACCTGGACACCACCATCAACAACTGGGCTGGCGAAGTGGCCAAGACCAAATCTACCGTCGATGCTACGCAGAAGCCGGTGCAATGACCGAATCTGCCGTTCGCCTTGTCGGGCCGGGTGAGCTCAGGCTGATTGGTGTGCTGGATTACCGCACAGGGCCGCAACTGCGCAAGCAGGGTGCGGCACTGATCAAATCCGGTGATCTGGCAGACCTCACGCTGGACTGCTCGGGTGTCGAGAAGTCCAGCAGCGTCGGCCTGGCCTTGTTGCTGGCGTTCATGCGCGATGCCCGGGATGCGGGCAAGTCCATGACGTTGCGCTCGCTCCCCGAAGACATGCGCCAGATAGCTCGCGTATCAGGTTTGACCGAGCTGCTGGACGCCCACTGAAAAGCACTATCGAAAAAGCCCTTTATCCGGGACCTGCTTGTCGGGCTTCGCATAACATGGGCTTTTTTTGTATGATGCCAGACCCGCGCGCGTACAGCGCCGATCGAGGTTAAGCATGCAGGCCGTAGAAGTTAAAAGCTTCCTTGAAGGAAAGCTGCCGGAAATCAAAGTGGAAGTCGAAGGCGAAGGCTGCAACTTCCAGCTGAATATCATCAGCGACGAGTTGGCCGGCCTGAGCCCGGTCAAACGTCAGCAACAGATTTATACCCATCTGAACCCCTGGATTGCCGATGGCAGCATCCACGCGGTGACCATGAAATTTTTCAGCCGCGCTGCATGGGCCGAGCGTTCCTGAGCCAATTGGTGTCGAGACTCTAATGGATAAACTGATTATTACCGGCGGCGTTCGTCTTGATGGCGAAATTCGCATTTCCGGGGCAAAGAACTCTGCCCTGCCGATCCTTGCCGCCACGTTGCTGGCGGACGGACCCGTCACTGTTCAGAACCTGCCGCACCTGCACGACATCACGACCATGATCGAGCTGTTCGGTCGCATGGGCATCGAGCCTGTGATCGACGAAAAGCTCAGTGTCGAAATCGACCCGCGAACCATCAAGACTCTGGTCGCGCCGTACGAACTGGTGAAAACCATGCGTGCGTCGATTCTGGTGCTGGGCCCGATGGTCGCTCGCTTCGGCGAGGCCGAAGTGGCTCTGCCAGGTGGCTGTGCCATCGGTTCGCGTCCGGTCGACCTGCACATCCGTGGCCTTGAAGCCATGGGCGCGATCATTGACGTCGAAGGTGGCTACATCAAGGCCAAGGCACCCGAGGGTGGCTTGCGCGGTGCCAACTTCTTCTTCGATACCGTGAGCGTGACCGGTACTGAAAACATCATGATGGCTGCCAGCCTCGCCAACGGTCGCAGCGTGCTGCAGAACGCCGCACGCGAGCCAGAGGTTGTCGATCTGGCCAACTTCCTGATTGCAATGGGTGCCAAGATTCACGGCGCAGGTACCGATACCATCACCATCGATGGCGTCAAGCGTCTGGGCCCGGCCACCTACAAGGTCATGCCTGACCGTATCGAGACCGGCACCTACCTGGTGGCCGCTGCCGTTACCGGCGGTCGCGTCAAGGTCAAGGACACCGATCCGACCATCCTCGAAGCTGTGCTGCTCAAGCTTCAGGAAGCCGGTGCGGAAATTACGACCGGTGAAGACTGGATCGAGCTGAACATGCACGGCAAGCGCCCAAAGGCGGTCAATGTGCGTACTGCGCCTTATCCGGCGTTCCCGACCGACATGCAGGCGCAGTTCATCTCGCTCAACGCGATTGCCGAAGGCACGGGGGCGGTCATCGAGACCATCTTCGAAAACCGCTTCATGCACGTGTATGAAATGCACCGCATGGGCGCTCAGATTCAGGTTGAAGGCAACACCGCCATTGTTACCGGCACCGAAGTGCTCAAGGGCGCGCCAGTCATGGCGACCGACCTGCGTGCATCGGCCAGTCTGGTGATCTCGGCGCTGGTTGCCCAGGGCGACACGCTGATCGACCGCATCTACCACATAGACCGTGGTTACGAGTGCATCGAAGAGAAGCTGCAAATGCTGGGTGCCAAGATCCGCCGCGTTCCGGGCTAGCAGCATGCGGTCCTGATGCCACTGGCATCAGGGCCGCCTGTTCTGTCGCGGGTGTAATTTCTGATTCGTTTCACTTCAGGTCAACAGGCCTGAGGGTTGTCATGCGCCGCTTGCGTCGTGACAAAAGTTTCCTGATAAGGATTTACGTTTCCCATGTTGACCATCGCACTGTCCAAGGGCCGCATTCTTGACGACACTCTGCCGCTTCTCGCTGAAGCCGGCATAGTGCCAACCGAGAATCCGGACAAGAGCCGCAAGCTCATCATCCCCACGACTCAGGCCGATGTGCGCCTGCTGATCGTGCGTGCCACCGACGTACCGACCTATGTCGAGCATGGTGCCGCCGACCTGGGTGTCGCGGGCAAGGATGTGCTGATGGAATACACCGGTCAGGGCCTATATGAGCCGCTGGACCTGCAGATTGCCAAGTGCAAGCTGATGACCGCGGGTGCCATCGGTGCGGTCGAGCCCAAGGGGCGTCTGCGCGTGGCGACCAAGTTCGTCAACGTCGCCAAGCGTTACTACGCAGAGCAGGGCCGTCAGGTCGATATCATCAAGTTGTACGGCTCCATGGAGCTGGCACCGCTGATTGGCCTCGCAGACAAGATCATCGACGTGGTCGACACCGGGAATACCCTGCGCGCCAACGGCCTGGAGCCCCAGGAGCTGATCGCGACCATCAGCTCGCGTCTGGTGGTGAACAAGGCCTCCATGAAGATGCAGCACGCACGTATTCAGGCTCTCATCGACACCCTGCGCAAGGCAGTGGAGTCGCGACACCGTAGCTGATCCCCACACGCAACGTTGAGTTGCGTCCAGCTATCCGTGTCATAGCCAAATTTCTCAGGTGCCTGCGCGGATAGCTTGGTAGCTTTAGGCTCCTGAGCATCCGCCAATTATTGAGGCCCCGCTATGACCACTCCCACTGCAATTCGCCGACTCGACGCTGCTGACCCGGATTTCGCACGACATCTGGATCATCTGCTGAGCTGGGAAAGTGTGTCTGACGACTCGGTCAACCAGCGCGTGCTCGACATCATCAAGGCGGTGCGTGAGCGTGGCGACGCGGCGCTGGTCGAGTTCACCCAGAAGTTCGACGGGCTGCAGGTTGCGTCGATGGCTGACCTGATCCTGCCCCGCGAGCGCCTGGAACTGGCGTTGACGCGCATTACTGCGGTTCAGCGCGAAGCCCTGGAAAAGGCCGCCGAGCGTGTGCGCAGCTACCACGAAAAGCAGAAGCAGGATTCCTGGAGCTACACCGAGGCCGACGGCACGGTGCTGGGCCAGAAGGTCACGCCGTTGGACCGTGCAGGTCTGTACGTGCCGGGTGGCAAAGCTTCCTATCCGTCTTCGGTATTGATGAACGCCATACCGGCCAAAGTGGCAGGTGTGACCGAAGTGGTCATGGTCGTGCCGACGCCGCGTGGTGAAATCAACGAGCTGGTGCTGGCTGCTGCCTGCATTGCAGGGGTCGACCGGGTGTTCACCATTGGCGGGGCGCAGGCTGTTGCCGCGCTGGCTTACGGCACTGAAAGCGTGCCGAAAGTCGACAAGGTTGTTGGCCCTGGCAACATCTATGTGGCGACCGCCAAGCGTCACGTCTTCGGTCAGGTGGGGATCGATATGATCGCTGGTCCTTCCGAGATTCTGGTGGTGTGTGACGGCCAGACCGATCCTGACTGGATCGCCATGGACCTGTTCTCCCAGGCCGAGCACGACGAAGATGCCCAGGCCATTCTGGTCAGTCCGGATGCCGAATTTCTCGACAAGGTGGCGGCCAGCATCACCCGTCTGCTGCCGACCATGGAGCGGGCGGCCATCGTCGAAACGTCGATCAACGGTCGCGGCGCCCTGATAAAAGTGTCTGACATGGCCCAGGCCATCGAAGTCGCCAATCGCATCGCGCCCGAGCACCTCGAATTGTCGGTCGCCGATCCGGAAGCCTGGCTGCCGCAGATCCGCCATGCGGGTGCGATTTTCATGGGGCGCCACACCTCCGAAGCGCTGGGCGATTACTGCGCAGGTCCCAACCATGTGCTGCCTACCTCCGGCACGGCGCGTTTTTCCTCGCCGCTGGGCGTCTACGATTTCCAGAAGCGCTCGTCGATCATCTATTGCTCGCCGCAAGGTGCGTCCGAGCTGGGCAAGACAGCGTCCGTGCTGGCTCGTGGCGAGTCCCTGAGCGGCCACGCGCGCAGTGCCGAATATCGAATCACTGACCCTGACTGGAAAGCAGGCAACACAGAGGACGGCAAATAATGAGCAAATTCTGGAGCCCTTTTGTCAGCGATCTGGTGCCTTATGTGCCGGGCGAGCAGCCGAAGCTGACCCGCCTGGTCAAGCTCAATACCAATGAAAACCCGTATGGCCCTTCGCCAAAGGCCATCGACGCCATGCGCGCTGCGCTGACCGACGACTTGCGCCTGTACCCGGACCCCAACAGCGATCTGCTCAAGCACGCTGTCGCCGATTACTACAAGGTGCAGCCCAATCAGGTGTTCCTGGGCAACGGCTCGGACGAGGTGCTGGCGCACATTTTTCACGCCTTGTTTCAGCACGATGCTCCGCTGCTGTTCCCGGATATCAGCTACAGCTTCTATCCGGTGTATTGCGGCCTGTATGGCATCGATCACGAATTGGTCCCGCTGGATGAGCAGTTCCAGATTCGTGCCGAAGACTATGCCAGACCGAATGCCGGGATCATCTTCCCCAACCCGAATGCGCCGACCGGTTGCCTGCTCGGTCTGGACAAGGTCGAGCAGATCATCAAGGCCAGCCCGGACTCGGTGGTGGTCGTCGATGAAGCGTATATCGACTTTGGTGGCGAGACAGCTATTACGCTGGTCGATCGTTACCCGAACCTGCTGGTCACCCAGACCCTGTCCAAGTCGCGTTCGCTGGCCGGTCTGCGCGTCGGCCTGACGGTGGGGCATCCTGACCTGATCGAGGCGCTGGAGCGGATCAAGAACAGCTTCAACTCCTATCCGTTGGACCGCATGGCCAATGTGGGCGGGGCGGCCGCCTTCGAGGATCGCGAGCACTTCGAAACCACCCGCAACAAGGTCATCGAAAACCGCGAGGTACTGGTCGAGCAGTTGCAGGGCAAAGGCTTTGAGGTTCTGCCATCGGCAGCCAACTTCATCTTCGCCCGCCACCCGCAACATGATGCCGCAGCACTGGCCGCCAAATTGCGCGAACAGGGCGTCATCGTCCGTCACTTCAAACAGCAGCGAATCGCCCAGTTCCTCCGCATCAGCATCGGCACGCCAGAGCAGCATCAAGCGTTGCTGGAAGGTCTGAGCGACATCTGAGAAGCGGATCGGTCAGCCCGAAAACGGGCTGACTCTGCGCCGTCACTCATCGCCGACCTGTGTGAGTAATCCACATGGCTCGAAAACACCCCCGGACCTGTGGGAGCGAGCTTGCTCGCGAAAGGGTCTGTACAAGCGCCGAAAATGCATCGACTGAAACACCGTCTTCGCGAGCAAGCTCACTCCCACAAGGTCATCATTGCCGCAGGGCATTTGCATGGCTCGAACACAGCCGACCTATGTGAGTAATCCACATAGCTTGAAGACACCCCGGACCTGTGTGAGTGTTTCACATGGCCCGAAAACACCACGGCCCTGTGTGAGTGTTTCACATGGCTTGAAAACACCCCGGCCCTGTGGGAGCGAGCTTGCTCGCGAAAGGGGCTGCACAAGCGCCGAAAATGCATCGACTGAAACACCGTCTTCGCGAGCAAGCTCGCTCCCACAAGGTCATCAGTGCCGCAGGGCATTCGCATGGCTCGAAACACAGCCGACCTGTGTGAGTAATCCACATAGCTCGAAAACACCTCGGACCTGTGTGAGTGTTTCACATGGCTCGAAAACACCCCGGACCTGTGGGAGCGAGCTTGCTCGCGAAAGGGGCTGCACAAGCGCCGAAAATGCATCGACTGAAACACCGTCTTCGCGAGCAAGCTCGCTCCCACAAGGTCATCAGTGCCGCAGGGCATTCGCATGGCTCGAAACACAGCCGACCTGTGTGAGTGTTTCATGTGAGTGTTTCACATGGCCCGAAAACACCTCGCTCTCACGCCCTCCGGGCAGAAGCGTGGACACCTTTTATTCCCGGCGTCACAGATCTGCGTTGTACCGCACTTCCAGGTGCTGGCGTCACTCCGGCGCGGCGACGGGTGTTGGGGCGGGCGGTGGGCGCAGGCCGACTTCGGCGCTCAGGCGCATTTCCTTGCCGTTACGCATCACGTCGATCGCAATCTTGTCCTTGGGTTTGGTGCGCGCCACCTGGTTCATCGAGCGACGACCGTCGCCGGCAGGTTCGCCATTGATGCTCAGGATCACGTCGCCCAGTTGCAGCCCGGCTTTCTGCGCCGGTCCGTCGCGGAAGATGCCCGCCACGACGATACCTGGACGATCCTTCAGCCCGAAGGATTCGGCCAGTTCCTGAGTCAGAGGTTGAACTTCGATGCCCAGCCAGCCACGAATGACCTGACCATGCTCGATGATCGACTTCATGACATCCATAGCCAGCTTGGTCGGAATGGCGAAGCCGATGCCCTGCGAGCCGCCGGACTTGGAAAAGATCGCGGTATTGATACCGATCAGATTGCCGCTGGCGTCCACCAGCGCGCCGCCCGAGTTACCCGGATTGATGGCCGCATCGGTCTGAATGAAGTCTTCATAAGTATTGAGGCCCAATTGATTGCGCCCGGTGGCACTGATGATGCCCATGGTCACGGTCTGGCCGACCCCGAACGGGTTGCCGATCGCCAGTGCCACGTCGCCGATGCGGATGCTGTCAGAGCGCGCGATGGTAATCGCCGGCAGGTTTTTCAGGTCGATCTTGAGCACCGCCAGGTCGGTTTCCGGGTCATTGCCGATGACCCGGGCAATGGTTTCGCGGCCGTCTTTGAGCGCGACCACGATCTGGTCCGCGCCGGTGGTGACGTGGTTGTTGGTCAGTATGTAGCCTTCGGGGCTCATCATCACGCCAGAACCGAGGCTCGATTCCATACGCTTCTGCTTGGGCGTGTTGTCGCCGAAGAAGCGTCGGAACTGCGGGTCTTCGAAAAGCGGGTTGTTGCCCTTGTTGACCATCTTGGTGGTATAGAGGTTGACCACCGCGGGCGCTGCGGCAATGACCGCGTCGGCATAGGAAGACGGACCTTGCATGACATTGGTGGTCTGTGGGGCCTGTTGCAGATTGACATCCAGGCTCGGCAGACCGACCCACTGCGGGTAGCGCTGAATAATCAGCATGGCGATAAGCACGCCAGCCAGCAATGGCCAGCCGAAAAAACGCAGTGCCTTGAACATTTAACAAGTCCTGATGGTTGCGGGCGCAGAAAGTTTTGCCACGGGTGCGCCATAATGGCGGGCATTATACGAGTACAACGCAGCTCTGAACTGCATATTTAGGAGTCTTTTATGGCTGTTGCCCTGAGCACCCTGGTCGAAGAAGCCGACCGCTATCTGAACAGTGCCCGGATTCAGGATTACTGCCCCAATGGCCTGCAGGTCGAAGGGCGGCCGCAAGTCATGCGCATCGTCAGTGGCGTGACGGCCAGTCAGGCCCTGCTGGACGCGGCAGTCGACGCTCAGGCTGATCTGGTTCTGGTCCACCACGGTTATTTCTGGAAGGGCGAAAACCCGTGTGTCGTCGGCATGAAGCAGCGTCGCCTGAAAACTTTGCTCAAGCATGACATCAGCCTGCTGGCCTACCACCTGCCGCTGGATGTGCATCCCGAGGTGGGCAACAACGTGCAACTGGCGCGTCAACTGGACATCACGGTCGAAGGTCCTCTGGACCCCGAAAACCCGCGCGTGGTCGGGCTGATCGGTTCGCTGTCCGAACCCATGACTGCGCGGGATTTCGCTCGTCGCGTGCAGGACGCGCTGGGGCGTGAGCCATTGCTCATCGAAGGCAGTCAGATGATTCGCCGTGTCGGCTGGTGCACGGGTGGGGGGCAGAACTACATCGATCAGGCGGTGCTTGAGGGCGTCGACCTGTTCCTCAGTGGCGAAGCGTCGGAGCAGACGTTTCATAGCGCACGAGAGAACGACATCAGCTTCATCGCCGCCGGCCATCATGCCACCGAGCGCTATGGCGTTCAGGCACTGGGCGACTACCTGGCGCGGCGCTTTGCGCTCGAGCATATCTTTATCGACTGTCCGAATCCGATTTGAACGATCAAACAGCAGGGCATATGCATAGATCGTTTCGATCTAGTTGCATCGCTGATTAGCGATATCACGCATGTTAAAGTGCCCGGCTCGAATACGGCCCGCTGGCCGCCCCGGGGTTTCCCGGTCCATAACGAACGCAATCCGTGAGTAGCCATGGTTGACAAACTGACGCATCTGAAACAGCTGGAGGCGGAAAGCATCCACATCATCCGCGAGGTCGCCGCCGAGTTCGATAACCCGGTGATGCTGTACTCGATCGGCAAAGATTCGGCCGTGATGCTGCACCTGGCGCGCAAGGCATTCTTCCCCGGTAAACTGCCATTCCCGGTCATGCACGTCGATACCCGCTGGAAATTCCAGGAGATGTATCGCTTTCGCGACCAGATGGTCGAGGAAATGGGCCTGGACCTGATCACCCACATCAACCCCGATGGCGTGGCGCAGGGCATCAACCCGTTCACCCATGGCAGCGCCAAACACACCGACATCATGAAGACCGAGGGCCTGAAGCAGGCGCTCGACAAGCATGGTTTCGACGCCGCCTTTGGCGGTGCCCGACGCGACGAAGAGAAGTCCCGGGCCAAGGAACGCGTCTACTCGTTCCGCGACAGCAAGCACCGCTGGGACCCGAAAAACCAGCGTCCCGAGTTGTGGAACGTCTACAACGGCAACGTCAACAAAGGTGAGTCGATCCGTGTGTTCCCGCTCTCCAACTGGACCGAGCTGGATATCTGGCAGTACATCTACCTTGAAGGCATCCCGATCGTGCCGCTGTATTTCGCCGCCGAACGCGACGTTATCGAGAGGAACGGCACGCTGATCATGATCGACGACGAGCGCATCCTCGAGCATCTCACCGATGAAGAGAAGTCGCGCATCGTCAAGAAAAAGGTCCGTTTCCGCACCCTGGGCTGCTACCCGCTGACCGGTGCCGTCGAGTCCGAAGCGACCAGCCTGACCGACATCATTCAGGAAATGTTGCTGACGCGAACTTCCGAACGCCAGGGCCGGGTCATCGACCATGACGGCGCTGGTTCGATGGAAGAAAAGAAACGTCAGGGTTATTTCTAAGGAGCAGCTTTTAGCTTCAAGCGGCAAGCTACAAGAAAATTAAAAGCAGGGGATCGAAATGGACTTCGAGAGACTCTTGGTATGGCAAAGAGTAAAGGCGCTGGCGGTCATTCTCTACAGGCAAACGGCGTCTTGCCCTGATCTGGCTTTCAGAAGCCAGATCACACGCTCTGGTTTGTCGGTACCAAGCAATATTGCTGAGGGCATGGAGCGATTCACTGCCAAGGACAAATGTCGCTTTTTGTATATTGCGAAAGCCTCGTGCGGCGAGCTGAGAACTCAGCTCATGATCGGCAGTGAAATCGGTTATATCCCTGAGGCAGTTGCAGCAGCATTGATTACTGAAACCCGCGAGCTCTCGAAAATGCTGTGCGGGCTGATCAACAAAATTTCTGAATAGCTGTACGCCGACAAGCTTGCCGCTTGAAGCTTACAGCTTGGAGCTCAACCGCTATGAGTCACCAATCTGATTTGATCAGCGAGGACATCCTCGCCTACCTGGGCCAGCACGAACGCAAGGAAATGCTGCGTTTTCTTACCTGTGGCAACGTCGATGACGGCAAGAGCACGCTGATCGGGCGTTTGCTGCACGACTCCAAGATGATCTACGAGGATCACCTGGAAGCCATCACCCGTGACTCGAAGAAGTCCGGTACCACGGGTGATGACGTCGATCTGGCGTTGCTGGTGGATGGCCTGCAGGCCGAGCGGGAGCAGGGCATCACTATCGATGTCGCTTATCGCTATTTCTCCACGGCCAAGCGCAAATTCATCATCGCCGACACCCCGGGCCACGAGCAGTACACCCGCAACATGGCCACCGGTGCGTCGACCTGTGACCTGGCGATCATTCTGGTGGACGCCCGCTACGGCGTGCAGACCCAGACCCGTCGTCACAGCTATATCGCCTCGCTGCTGGGCATCAAGCATATCGTCGTCGCCATCAACAAGATGGACCTCAACGGCTTCGATGAAAGCGTTTTCGAGTCGATCAAGGCCGATTACCTGAAGTTTGCCGACGGCATCGCGTTCAAGCCGACCACCATGGCTTTTGTACCTATGTCGGCGCTCAAGGGCGACAACGTGGTGAACAAGAGCGAGCGTTCGCCCTGGTACACCGGCCAGTCGCTGATGGAAATTCTCGAAACGGTCGAAATCGCCAGCGACCGTAACTATGCGGACCTGCGTTTCCCGGTGCAGTACGTCAACCGTCCGAACCTGAACTTCCGGGGTTTCGCTGGTACGCTGGCCAGCGGCATCGTGCACAAGGGCGACGAGATCGTCGTGCTGCCGTCGGGCAAGAGCAGCCGTGTGAAGTCCATCGTCACCTTTGAAGGCGAGCTGGAGCAGGCGGGGCCGGGTCAGGCGGTGACGCTGACCATGGAAGACGAGATCGACATTTCCCGTGGTGACCTGCTGGTGCATGCCGACAACGTTCCGCAGGTCAGCGATGCGTTCGATGCCATGCTGGTGTGGATGGCCGAAGAACCGATGCTGCCGGGCAAGAAGTACGACATCAAGCGCGCCACCAGCTATGTGCCAGGCTCCATTGCCAGCATCACCCATCGGGTCGATGTGAACACGCTGGAGGAAGGCCCTGCCAGCTCGTTGCAACTGAACGAGATCGGCCGCGTCAAGGTCAGCCTTGATGCGCCCATCGCGCTGGACGGCTACAGCAGCAACCGCACCACGGGTTCGTTCATCGTCATCGATCGTTTGACCAATGGCACCGTTGCGGCGGGCATGATCATCGCCAAGCCGGTTTCAGGTGGCGGCTCGCAGCACCATGGCGAACTGGCTCACGTCTCCACCGAAGAGCGCGCGCAGCGCTTCGGTCAGCAACCGGCCACTGTGTTGTTCAGCGGCCTTTCCGGCGCGGGCAAAAGCACGCTGGCCTATGCGGTCGAGCGCAAGCTGTTCGACATGGGCCGTGCGGTCTATGTCCTGGACGGTCAGAACCTGCGTCATGACCTGAACAAAGGCTTGCCACAGGATCGTGCAGGTCGTACCGAGAACTGGAGCCGTGCCGCGCATGTGGCGCGTCAGTTCAACGAAGCCGGCCTGTTGACCCTGGCCGCATTCGTTGCTCCGGATGCCGAAGGGCGTGAGCGCGCCAAGGCGCTGATCGGCAAGGATCGCCTGCTCACCGTCTATGTACAGGCGTCGCCAACGGTCTGCCGCGAGCGTGATCCGCAGGGCCTGTATGCCGCTGATGGCGACAATATCCCTGGCGAGTCCTTCCCGTATGACGTGCCGCTGAATGCCGATCTGGTGATCGACACGCAGACACTCAACGTGGAAGAAAGCGTCAGGCAGGTGCTGGATCTGCTGCGCAGCCGCGGCGCGATCTGATTCATATCCCCTGGCAGGGGGCTTGCCTCCGCAAGGGATTGCAGTTTCGATGCTACAAAAAAAGCCCGCCGCAGATGCTCTCTGCGGCGGGCTTTTTGTGTGGCTGCGAAAGCTTACTTCTTCAAGCCGTAATGCTCATCCAGCATGCCCGGGGAGTTGGGCGACTTGGGCGCGTAATCCTTGGGTGTTTCAGTGTCACGTGGCGGGGTCAGGCGGTCGCGATGATCGCGGTGCGCATGATTGGCCTCAGGGTGCAGGGCGGCCAGCAGGCGTTGGCGGGTCAGCTCGTCGAGAGCCAGACGGTTGGCGCCCTCGGCAAGGTGTTCCTGAACATCCTGATAGCTCTGTGAAAGCTTTTGTACCAGATTGGCCGTGCTGTTGAAGTGCGTGACTACCTCGTTCTGATAGGCGTCGAAACGCTCCTGAATGTCATCCAGCTGGCGCTGGGTGCTGTTCGGAACGGTGTTGGGCAGCAGGCGTGCCACCAGAAAACCAATGACGACACCGGCCACCAGGGCGAGCGTCGGCAACAACCAGACTAAGAGCGAGTGTTCCACGAGTCCTTCCTCTATAAACGGCTTTGCTTTACGTTAACGGCTCGAACCTGCGCTGTATACCCGCGACGTATCGTTGATATGCATGCCGCAGACAATCAGCTAGACGAGTCGACCCATTTCGAGGTCACGGAGTTCTGTTTTGCTCATGCGTGAAACCCCATTATTTATCGATGGCCCTGAAGGCCAGCTCGAAGCGCTGTATCAGGATGTCCCCGACGCCCGAGGTGTTGCACTGATCTGTCATCCTAACCCGATACAGGGCGGAACGATGCTCAATAAAGTCGTCTCGACGTTGCAGCGTACCGCACGCGATCAGGGTTTGATCACGTTGCGCTTCAATTATCGCGGCGTCGGTGCCAGTGCCGGTACCTCGGTTGCCGGGCCAGGCGAGATCGATGATGCCCAGGCTGCCGCCCAATGGCTGCGGGCGCAACATCCTGATCTGCCGATGACCCTGTTCGGATTTTCCTTTGGCGGCTACGTTGCTGCAAACCTGGGTGGCAGGCTGGAAGCGCAGGGTGAAAAGCTCACGCATCTGTTTCTGATTGCGGCTGCGGCGTCGCGCCTCAAGGACCAAAGCGTACTGCCCAAGGCTTGCCCGCTGACGATCATTCAGCCGGAGAACGACGAAGTGATCGACCCTGAGACGGTCTATGCATGGTCCGCCGCGTTGCAACGTCCCCATGAGCTGCTGAAAGTGGCAGAATGCGGACACTTTTTTCACGGCAAGCTGACTGATCTGAAAGATCTGCTCCTGCCGCGACTTTCCAGCTGATTGCAGCCCGTATTGCATCCTATTGATAAGCGACCTGCCATGACCACTCGTATCCTGACCGGTATCACGACCACCGGCACTCCCCATCTGGGCAACTACGCGGGCGCGATTCGCCCGGCCATTGTCGCCAGCCGTCAGAGCGACTTCGACTCGTTCTACTTTCTGGCCGACTACCACGCGCTGATCAAATGCGATGACCCGCTGCGGATTCAGCGCTCGCGTCTGGAAATCGCAGCGACCTGGCTGGCGGCGGGGCTGGACGTCGATCGTGTGACCTTCTATCGCCAGTCGGACATTCCTGAAATCCCGGAACTGACCTGGTTGCTCACCTGCGTCGCGGCCAAGGGCCTGCTCAATCGCGCCCACGCCTACAAGGCGTCGGTGGACAAGAACGTGGAAGGTGGCGAAGACCCGGACGCAGGCATCACCATGGGTCTATACAGCTACCCGGTGCTGATGGCTGCCGACATCCTGATGTTCAATGCGCATCAGGTTCCGGTAGGTCGCGACCAGATTCAGCACGTTGAAATGGCCCGTGACATCGGTCAGCGTTTCAATCACCTGTTCGGCAATGGCAAGGAATTCTTCGTCATGCCCGAGGCGCTGATCGAAGAGAGCGTGGCTACGCTGCCAGGTCTGGACGGTCGCAAGATGTCCAAGAGCTACGACAACACCATCCCGTTGTTCAGCGGTGCCAAGGACATGAAAAGCGCGATATCGCGCATCGTCACCGACTCGCGTGCCCCGGGCGAAGCGAAAGACCCGGACACCTCGCACCTGTTTACCCTGTACCAGGCTTTCTCGACGGCCGAGCAGTGCGCCGAGTTCCGCGCTGACCTGTTGCAGGGTCTGGGTTGGGGTGAAGCCAAGAATCGTCTGTTTACGTTGCTGGATGCACAGCTGAGCGAGCCCCGTGAAAAGTATCTGGGGCTGATCGAGCGTCCTGCCGATCTAGAAGACATCCTGCTCGCTGGCGCGCAGAAAGCCCGACGTGTCGCCACCCCATTCCTCGAGGAATTGCGCGAGGCGGTGGGCCTGCGGTCTTTCCGTACCGTGGTGCAGAACGCCGACACGGGTAAGAAAAAGGCCAGCAAGGGCGCTCGTTTCGTCAGCTTCCGTGAAGACGACGGTAGCTTCCGTTTCCGTCTGCTGGCAGCCGATGGCGAGCAGTTGCTGTTGTCGCGCAACTTTGCCGATGGCAAGGCTGCAGGCGTGGTCAGCAAGCAGTTGCAGCAGGGCGGCGAACTGGACCTGCGCAGCGAAGACGATCGCTTCACGCTGTGGCTGGACGGCGCCTGCGTGGCGGACAGTCCGGTATTCGCCAACGCTGCCGCGCGCGACAGTGCCATCGAAACACTCAAGCTGGCGCTCGCTCCTCAACAGGACTGATTGCCAATCCCCGGGGTCGTCGCTACAGTGACGACCCGTTTTTGTTGCCTTGCTAACGAATTATGACGCCCCTAGAACGATATCAAGCTGATCTGAAACGCCCGGACTTCTTTCACGATGCCGCGCAGGAAAACGCTGTGCGCCATCTGCAGCGCCTGTACGACGATCTGATCGCCGCTCACGACAGCAAGCCCGGCCTGTTCGGCAAACTGTTCGGCAAGAAAGAGCAGACGCTGGTCAAGGGGCTGTACTTCTGGGGTGGCGTAGGCCGCGGCAAGACGTATCTGGTCGATACGTTCTTTGACGCGCTGCCGTTCAAGGACAAGGTCCGTACGCACTTCCACCGCTTCATGAAGCGCGTGCACGAAGAGATGAAGACCCTCAAAGGCGAGAAAAACCCGCTGACGATCATCGCCAGGCGGTTTTCCGATGAGGCGCGGGTCATCTGTTTCGACGAGTTTTTTGTCTCCGATATCACCGATGCCATGATCCTCGGCACGCTGATGGAAGAGCTGTTCAAGAACGGCGTGACGCTGGTGGCCACTTCCAACATCGTTCCGGACGGCCTGTACAAGGACGGCCTTCAGCGGGCGCGTTTCCTGCCGGCCATCGCGCTGATCAAGCAGAACACCGACATCGTCAACGTCGACAGTGGCGTCGATTACCGTCTGCGTCACTTGGAGCAGGCTGAACTGTTCCATTTCCCGCTCAACGAAGTTGCACAGGAGAGCCTGCGTAAAAGCTTCAAGGCGCTGACTCCGGATTGCGCGGAAACCATCGAAAACGATGTGTTGATGATCGAAAACCGCGAGATCCGTGCGCTGCGCACCTGTGACGATGTGGCGTGGTTCGACTTCCGTGAGTTGTGCGACGGCCCGCGCAGTCAGAACGACTACATCGAGCTGGGCAAGATCTTCCATGCCGTGCTGATCAGTGGCGTCGAGCAGATGGACGTCGCCACCGACGACATCGCCCGACGCTTCATCAACATGGTCGACGAGTTCTACGATCGCAACGTCAAGCTGATCATCTCGGCCGAGGTCGAATTGAAGGACCTGTACACCGGTGGCCGGTTGATGTTCGAGTTTCAGCGCACCCTCAGCCGTCTGCTGGAAATGCAATCCCACGAGTTCCTCTCGCGGGCGCACAGGGCCTAGTCGCAGCGGCAAGTTTCAAGCTGCAAGCCGCAAGCTAAAAGCCCAGGCTCTTGCAGCTTGCAGCTTATAGCTTCTCCCTCTGACCCTCGAACTGTTGCCGATACTGATTGGGTGACAGCTCGGTGTGCTGGCGGAACAGTCGGGCAAAGAAGCTGGCGTCGTCGTAGCCCACTTCGTAGCTGATGGTCTTGATGCTCTTGCGCGTCCCCGACAGCAATCCCTTTGCCGTTTCGATCCGCAGCCGTTGCAGGTAATGCAGCGGCTTGTCGCCTGTGGCGGTCTGAAAGCGGCGCATGAAATTGCGAATGCTCATGCCGTGCTCACGGGCCACGTCTTCAAAGCGGAACTTGTCGGCAAAGTGCTCTTCCAGCCAGTGCTGGATCTGCAGAATGACCACGTCCTGATGAAGCTTCTGACCGCCAAAACCGATTCGCCCCGGCGAGTAGGTGCGACGCACTTCATAGAGGATGTCGCGGGCGACGGCCTGGGCGACATTGGCGCCGCAGAAGCGCTCGATCAGATAAATGTACAGATCGCAGGCCGAGGTCGTGCCGCCCGCGCAATACACGTTGTCGGCGTCGGTCAGGTGCTTTTCCTGATTGAGCAGGACCTTGGGATAGCGCTCGGCGAATGCGCTGAAAAAGCGCCAGTAGGTCGTCGCTTCCTTGCCGTCCAGCAAGCCGGCTTCGGCAAGCCAGTAGACACCGGTGGCTTCGGCGCAGAGTACCGCCCCATTGGCGTGCTGTTCGCGCAACCACGGCAGGATCTGTGGGTAACGCTGGCAGAGGGTTTCAAAATCGTCCCAGAAGGCCGGGATGACGATGATGTCGCTCTGGCAGAGCGCGCCGTCGACCGGCAGGGTGACATCGCTGAAGCTGCTGACCGAAAGCCCGTCCGGGCTGACCAGGCGCGTTTCGAAGGCGGGTACCAGGCCATGGCCCAGTTGCTTGCTGTAGCGCAGGCTCGCGAGATGGAAGAAATCCTTGGCCTGCATGACAGTGGAGGCAAACATCTTGTCCGTGGTCAGGATGCTTACGCGGCGCAGAAGAGTGGCGTGTTGGATCGGCATAATCGTTATTCTTATATGGGTAAATGGTCAAGCAACGGCTGGATCGTCTTATTTTTTGCCAAAACTGTCCAGCCTCGTTACGTGGGGCTCCTTGGCAGGGCTCCCATGATGGCTTTGTGCTAAGAGGGTAAATATCCGCCAATCCACGCCCCGCAGGCAATAAACAGAATGTGAACAAAAAATCCGGTTGAGGTTATTTTTACAGTCTGTATAATCCGCCAGCTCTTTGCAGTGGAAGTGATGCGCCGTCTGCCGAAGAATCTTGCCGTATAACGGACGCGCTGACCCGAGCCCCCGATAGCGTCTGTTTCCGGCTGCCTTTGACTTGTCAAAGTACGCACTATTCAGTAAGATCCGCCGTCTAATTTTCAGGGCGGCCCCTGAGGCTATAAAGAATGAAAACTTTTACTGCTAAACCGGAAACAGTTAAGCGCGACTGGTTCGTCGTCGACGCTGCTGGTCAGACCCTGGGTCGTCTGGCCACCGAAATCGCGAGCCGTCTGCGTGGCAAGCACAAACCGGAATACACTCCGCACGTTGATACTGGCGACTACATCGTCGTGATCAATGCCGAGCAGATCCGCGTTACTGGTGCCAAGACCACCGACAAGATCTACTACTCACACTCCGGTTTTCCGGGCGGGATCAAGTCGATCAACTTCGAAAAGCTGATCGCCAAAGCTCCTGAGCGCGTGATCGAGACCGCGGTCAAAGGCATGCTGCCTAAGAACCCGCTGGGTCGCGACATGTATCGTAAGCTGAAAGTCTATGCGGGCGCTGTACACCCTCATACTGCTCAGCAGCCCCAAGAACTGAAGTTTTAACGGAATAGTTCATTATGTCGGCGACTCAAAATTACGGCACTGGCCGTCGCAAGACCGCAACCGCTCGCGTTTTCCTGCGTCCGGGTACTGGTAACATCTCGATCAACAACCGCTCCCTGGATAATTTCTTCGGCCGCGAAACTGCCCGCATGGTAGTTCGTCAGCCGCTGGAACTGACCGAGACAGTTGAAAAGTTCGACATCTACGTCACCGTTATCGGTGGCGGTGTGAGTGGTCAGGCTGGCGCAATCCGCCACGGTATCACTCGCGCTCTGATGCAGTACGACGAGACACTGCGTGGCGCTCTGCGTAAAGCAGGCTTCGTGACTCGCGATGCTCGTGAAGTTGAACGTAAGAAAGTCGGTCTGCGTAAAGCGCGTAAGCGTCCGCAGTACTCGAAGCGTTAATACGCTCTTCGTTCAAAGAAAGAACGTCCATCCCCTCGCGGGGCTGGGCGTTTTTTTATGGGCGTGATTTTTACGGTCAGGATGTTTTTGCGTTGCTCCTTTTACGTCGATATTGTGAAATTTATCCGCCTGTCGACGAAGATTACGGAATTTACATCGCGTAAATGAGCTATCTTGTGGCCCGCGACGAACACCTGTCCTGTTGCGTTCATTATCGGATGCGCCCTTCAAGCGCGTTCGTTCGTCTGTCCGATAAATTTTAACAAGCGAGGAGGATCGCCATGGGCGTGACCAACCGGTTGGCCTGCTACTCCGACCCCGCCGACCACTATTCTCATCGCGTACGCATTGTGCTCGCCGAGAAGGGTGTCAGCGCCGAAATCATTGAAGTGGTGGCAGGTCGTCATCCGCCGCAGCTGATTGAAGTAAATCCATACGGCAGTGTGCCGACCCTCGTTGATCGTGACCTGGCGTTGTACGAGTCGACCGTGGTGATGGAGTACCTGGATGAGCGCTATCCACATCCGCCTCTGCTGCCCGTCTATCCGGTTGCTCGTGCCAACAGTCGTTTGCTGATCCATCGTATCCAGAGAGACTGGTGCGGCCTTGTCGACCTGATTCTGGATACGCGCAGCAAGGAGCCTGCTCGTGTTCAGGCGCGCAAGGAGCTCCGTGAGAGTCTGGCCGGAGTTTCCCCGTTGTTCGCGGAAAAAGCTTTTTTCATGAGTGACGAGCTAAGTCTTGTTGACTGCTGTCTACTCCCCATACTCTGGCGTTTGCCAATTTTGGGTATTGAATTGCCGCGGCCTGCCAAGCCGTTGCTTGATTATATGGAGCGCCAATTTGCGCGTGAGGCTTTTCAGACGAGTCTGTCTGATGCCGAACGTGAAATGCGCTAAGGCTTAAGGAGCCGTTAATGAACTCCAGTCGCCCTTATCTTGTTCGTGCTCTCTATGAGTGGATCGTCGATAACGATTGCACCCCGCATGTGCTGGTCAATGCGGATTACCCGGCGGTGCAGGTCCCACAAGGATTTGCCAATGACGGGCAGATTGTCCTGAATGTTTCGCCGAGTGCCGTGCGTCATCTGCATATGGATAACGAAGCGGTGAGCTTCGAAGGCCGCTTCGGCGGTGTGCCGCACACGCTTTATGTACCTGTCGCTGCCATCCTGGGTATTTATGCCCGCGAGAACGGTCAGGGCATGGTTTTCGATCTGGAGCCTTCCATGGAAGAGGGTGAGGAAATAGAGATCGAGATCGAAGACGATACGCCTCCGCCAGACAGCGAACCGCCGCGTCCGAGTGGCAGGCCGAGTCTGAAGGTCGTGAAGTAAAAAACGGGCAATAAAAAAGGCGATCTTCGGATCGCCTTTTTCATGCCTGCCGGTTACCCGTCAGTCGATGTACTCGAAGAGTTTGACGATCTTCTGTACGCCGGAGACGCCCTGTACCAGGTTGGTGGCGCGATTGGCTTCGTCCTGGGTTACCAGGCCCAGCAGGAACACGATGCCGTTCTCGGTCACCACCTTGATACGCGAGCCGGGGATGGATGCGTCGGCGATCATCTGGCTTTTGACCTTGGTCGTCAGCCAAGCATCGTTGTTGCGCGCCAGCAGCGATGAGGGTGCCATCACCTGCAGCTCGTTGTTGACCTTCTTGACGCGCTGAACGGCGCTGGCGGCCTGTTCGGCCATGGCCTTGAGGTCGGCGCGCGGTGTCTGGCCAGCCAGCAGCACGATGCCGTTGAAGCTGGTCACGACGATGTGCGAGCCCTCTGCGAGGTCAGGGCTGGCCTTGGAGATGTTGACGGCTGCCTTGGTCTCGATCAGCGAGTCATCGATCTTGCTGCCGAAGGTGCGCGTGCCGCGATCGTCTTCGATCGGTTTTTCGCGAGTGGCCGTGATCACCGAACTGCATCCGGTGATGCTGAGGCACAGTGTCAGAACCAGTAGGCTGAGACGATTAGGGGTCATTCTTCACTCCCGAACAGTTGGCTGTCGATCAAATCGCAAAGGCAATGGATCGCCAGCAGATGGACTTCTTGTATGCGTGCCGTGACATTGGCGGGTACGCGGATCTCCACATCCTCAGGCAATAGCAGTGAGGCCATGCCGCCACCGTCGCGTCCCGTCAATGCTACGACAATCATTTCGCGATCATGTGCGGCCTGGATGGCCTGAATAATATTCGCCGAGTTGCCGCTGGTAGAAATAGCCAGCAATACATCGCCTGGCTGACCCAGCGCGCGGATCTGTTTGGAGAAGATTTCGTTGTAGCTGTAATCGTTTGCGATCGAGGTGATCGTCGAGCTGTCGGTGGTCAGTGCAATTGCCGGCAGGCTCGGCCGCTCACGTTCGAAGCGGTTGAGCAGTTCCGAGGAAAAGTGCTGTGCATCGCCAGCTGAACCGCCGTTGCCGCACGCGAGCATCTTGCCCTCGTTGAGCAGGGCATTGACCATGACCTGACTGGCTTGCTCGATAAAGGGTGCAAGGACTTCCATCGCCTGTTGCTTGGTTTCGATGCTGGCCTGGAACAGCCGGCGAATTCGGGATTGCATGTCCATCAATGTGACCTTAATTAGAGCGTACGGCGGCGGGACGGATGCGCCGGGTTCTCCCGGGAGCTATCCGGCACACAAGGTGTGCAGCCGGCAAAACAAATAGCGAAATCGGTGAGGGCTGTAGTGTATTGCAGGTCATGACTCAAGTCGGGCCACTGCGCCAGGTCAGCTGTCAAAAGCGCTCTTGATCCAGTTCAGCGGTGCAGCCTTGCCGGGCTCGCCTTCAATGGCGATCACGTCGAAACGGCAGGGGTGATTGGCCCAGGCCGTTGCATGCTGTAGAAAAAGCTGTGCGGCGGTGACGAGTTTCCCCTGCTTGCGAAAATCGACGCTTTCCATGGCACCACCCCATCCTGAATGGCGACGGTAGCGAACTTCGACGAATACTACTGTATCGCCGTCAAGCATGACTAGATCAAGCTCGCCGCGTTTGCATAACCAGTTTTGTTCAATCAGGCGCAGCCCCTGTTGTTGCAAAAACTGCAGGGCGAAGGCTTCGGCCTCGCGCCCTGCTTGCTGGCGGGTGCTGCGTTGCATCAAGGAGCGGTGTCCGGCAGGCGCTGGATCTTGCCGTCGACGAATTCGGCCCATGGCAGCTGACGTTCGACACGGCGGCCAGGGTTCAGGCTAAGGCTGCCGGACAGCCCGTCAATGCGGCTGTCAGGCATCGCCTTGAGCTGTGCGAGGCGCGGTGCCAGGCGATAGGCGTCGATACCCATCGCATACAGGCGACCCAGGCTGCCTGCAGCCTGTGGCCATTGCGCGGTGACCTGCTGGCGCAGCGGGTCTTCGGCGTTCAGCAGCCATGGCGTTTCGCAGAAGCGCACGCCATTGAGGTCCATGTATTGCGCATGATCGTTGCTGTTGGTGAACAGGTGCGAAGTGGCGTAGACCGGAACGTCACCTGCGTACTGAAAGACCATGGTGGGTTTGATCTGCTGCGCTTGCTGTGGGGTCGCGGCGAGGAACATGAAGTCGATGTCCTGGCGACGGCTTGGCTGAGCGGCGACTTGAGTGCCGGCCGTGCTTTGCAGGCGCTGCGCGCGGCCTTCGCTGTTGCGCAGCTGGAACAGGTCGGCGACCTGCTGTGCCAGTTCTACAGGCTGATCGACGTGCTCTGCAGCGATCAGCGTGCCGCCCTTGGCCTGCCAGCTCTTGCGGAAGGCATCCAGCACGCGGTCGCCCCATTCGCCTTTCGGAACCATCGCCACGGCGCTGCGCTTGCCGTCTGCCCAGGCGCGACGTGCAACCTCGCGGGCTTCGTCTTCTGCGGCCAGGCCGAACTGATACAACTGCGCCGGGCCTTCATTGCTGGTATCGCTGTAGTTCAGCGCCAGGGTGGTGATAGGCAACTGCTGACGGCTGTTCAGCTGTTTGACGAGGTTCTTTTCCAGCGGACCGACGACCAGTTGCACACCAGCGGCCTGAGCCTGACGGTAGAACTCGTCCATCGAGGTGATTCGCGAGCTGTCGAAGACCTGGATGGCCGGAGGATTCTCGCCTGCTTGCTGAGCCTGGAAGTGCGCGGCCATGAAGCCTTCGCGCAACGCTTTGGCAACTGCGGCCAACTGACCGTCCTGCGGCAGCAGCAGGGCAATTTTGGTAATCTGCTCGCTGGTCAATGCGCGCAGCTGGGCGAGGGCGGTTGGCAGTTGCTGTGCAGCAGGGTGTTTAGGGTTCTGCGCTTTCCAGTTGTCGATGGCAGTCTGTTGCTGCTCGAGCGTGCCTGCGCCCTTGATCGAGCGAGCCAGATTCAGCCAGCCGCCCATGTCGTCGGTGGCTGTGCTCTGCAGTTGCTCGGCAGGCAGGGCGGAGACCAGTGTCCAGATCGCGTCATTGTTGGCGCTGGCGTCTGCGCCTTGTAGCAGCGGGCCGGCGTAAACACGTTCATGGGCGGCTGCGAGTGCCTGGCCATCGGCTTCCAGGGCGCGCGCCTTGACCATGTGAGTGCGGACCTGCTGCTCGACCGACAGTTCGCCCAAGCGTTGCATGCTTGGATGATTCAGCGCGGTCAGCGCTGCCTTGGGCTGATTGCGGCCCATCGCCAGCTCAGCGGACAGTGTGCTGGCGAAAACCTGCAAGCCGGGCTTGAGTTGATCGATTTGCACCTGTCCGAGGATCTGCGCAGCGCGTCCTGCGTCGTTCTGGCGGCTGGCCAGATCGGCAGCACTCAAGCGCAGCGTTGCGGCCTGCTCGGGTGTTTTGGCGCTGGCGGCCTGCTCGAGCAATTGCTCGATGCTGGCATCAGGGGTTCGAGGCAGCTCGCCAAGGCTGGACGAGGGCGAGCTGGCACAGGCTGCGAGGAGGGCAGCGAGGCAGAGGGCAGAGAGCAGCCGCAGACAAGCGATCATTGGTATGTTCCTGAAACTCGAGCGAATTAACGGGGGATTGTACCCAAGCGCTGGCCGGGGTGCGATGTCGATGGTATTTAAAGCCGTGATATCAGTCGCGTTAAGGTCATCTGGCGGCCAAATCGTTCAATTGGCGAGGTGCGCCGCGTTTCTTGCTCGGGTCTGAACATGTTTTCATTCCTTTTTTGTCGGCATCCTGACGCGCGAACCGTTCCGCCGGGCCGCAGCCTGTACAATGCATTTTTTCCAAGCACCTGTTTTAACCTGCGAGGTTTGCGTTTTGACTGTTCCGGTTGTTTCGAATTCCACTCCGGGTTCGCTTTATGTAGTGGCGACTCCTATCGGCAATCTGGACGACATGAGTGTGCGGGCCTTGAAGGTGTTGCGCGACGTCGCGTTGATCGCAGCTGAAGACACGCGTCATTCCGCACGTCTGATGCAACACTTCGGCATCTCCACGCCATTGGCTGCCTGTCACGAACATAACGAACGTGATGAGGGTAGTCGTTTCATCACGCGTCTGCTGGCCGGTGATGACGTCGCACTGATTTCCGATGCGGGCACGCCACTGATCTCCGATCCCGGTTATCACCTGGTGCGCCAGGCGCGTGCCGCAGGTGTGCAGGTCGTACCGGTGCCGGGTGCTTGCGCCTTGATTGCGGCTTTGTCTGCGGCCGGGCTGCCGTCGGATCGATTCATTTTCGAGGGTTTTCTTCCGGCCAAGTCTGCGGGTCGCAAGGCCAGGCTCGAGCGTGTCAAAGAAGAACCGCGCACGCTGATCTACTATGAAGCGCCGCACCGCATCCTGGAATGCCTGCAGGATATGGAGCTGGTCTTCGGTGCTGATCGTCAGGCGTTGCTGGCGCGTGAAATAACCAAAACTTTCGAAACCCTCAAGGGTCTGCCTTTGGGTGAGCTGCGGGCATTTGTCGAATCCGACATTAATCAGCAGCGTGGCGAGTGCGTGGTGCTGGTGGCTGGCTGGACGCCGCCGCATGACGAGGACGTCATTGGTGAGGAGGCTCGGCGGGTGCTGGATCTGTTGCTTGCAGAGATGCCGCTCAAGCGTGCCGCGGCACTGGCTGCCGAAATAACCGGCGTGCGCAAGAACCTGCTGTATCAGGTGGCGCTGGAGAAGCAGAAGGAGTAACGGCCTGCTTTTGAAAGGGGTAAGGGGGACACGCATGCTATTAAAGCTTGTTCTTGTTGGCGTGTGCCGCTAACCTTGTCGGCGGAGAGTCGATTGGACAGTCGCTGCCTCTTGTTGTTCCGCAACAAGGGGGGGAGGAAAGTCCGGGCTCCATAGGGCGGAGTGCCAGGTAACGCCTGGGAGGCGTGAGCCTACGGAAAGTGCCACAGAAAATAACCGCCTAAGCACTTCGGTGCCGGTAAGGGTGAAAAGGTGCGGTAAGAGCGCACCGCACGTCTGGTAACAGTTCGTGGCAAGGTAAACCCCACTCGGAGCAAGACCAAATAGGGTTCCTAGGCGTGGCCCGCGCTGGAACCGGGTAGGTTGCTAAAGGCGTCCAGTGATGGCCGTCGTAGAGGAATGACTGTTCTCGACAGAACCCGGCTTACAGATCGACTCTCCACCTTTTTTCTTCCCCTTCGTTTCAAGCAGCAAAACCCCTCCGTAATACCAAAAAAATCTTACAGCTCATAAATCACATTAACTTTGAATCGCAACGATTTGAGCTGTGTGGGATTTATCCGTCGGATCCTTCTCAGAATTACCCTTTTATCCCCAATACCTCTCCTAAATCTCCGAAATGTAAGGGTTTTCCTTAAGACCGTGCCTTGACGGTGTGGTGGCCGCGTTCCTATAGTGTGCGCAAGTGGCAGAAAGTGGCACGAAGTGGGTTTTTTTAGCGCAAAAAGCTAATATTCGGAGAATGCGCCTGTGTTCCGTGGTGCCAATGCGATCAATCTCGATGCCAAGGGCCGTCTCGCTATGCCGAGCCGGTACCGTGACGAGTTGGATTCGCGTAGCGCCGGCCAACTTATCGTGACCATCGATGCCGTTGATCCATGCCTTTGCCTTTACCCGCTTTCCGAATGGGAGCTGATAGAAGCAAAACTTCGTGATCTGGCGACCTTTCGTGAAGAGAACCGCCGTCTGCAAAGGCTTCTGATTGGTAATGCTGTCGATCTGGAACTCGACGGGAGTGGGCGTTTTCTGGTACCGCCGCGCCTACGCGAGTACGCGAAGCTGGATAAGCGCGTAATGCTGGTGGGCCAGCTGAACAAGTTTCAACTGTGGGACGAGGACGCCTGGAATGCTCTTGCTGATGCTGACCTGGCTGCCATTCAAAAACCTGGCGCGATGCCCGACGAATTACGTGATTTGATCCTGTGACTATGAATAGCGGCTTTACCCACATCACCGTGCTGCTCGAAGAAGCCGTGGAGGCTCTCGCGGTGCGCGCCGATGGCTGCTATCTGGACGGCACGTTCGGACGTGGCGGGCATAGTCGTCTGATACTCAGCCAGCTGGGCCCAGATGGTCGGCTTCTGGGATTCGACAAGGACCCTCAAGCGATTGCCACCGGGCAAGCGCTAGCGGCCGAAGACGGCCGCTTTGTCATTGTGCAGCGCAGCTTTGCCGAATTGGGATCCGAGACCCAGGAACGCGGTTTGGCGGGCAAGGTCAGTGGCATTCTGCTGGATCTGGGTGTGTCGTCCCCGCAGCTGGATGATCCCGAGCGCGGTTTCAGCTTCATGAACGACGGTCCTCTGGACATGCGCATGGACCCTACCCGTGGTGTAAGCGCTGCCGAGTTCATCGCGACTGCACCGGCTGAAGAAATTGCCCGCGTCTTCAAGGAATACGGCGAAGAGCGATTTGCCAAGCGGATGGCCAACGCGGTCGTCGCGCGTCGCGAAGTCCAGCCTTTCGAGCGCACAGCCGATCTGGCAGAAGTGCTCAAGGTTGCCAACCCTGCCTGGGAAAAGGGCAAGAATCCTGCAACGCGTGCCTTTCAGGGCCTGCGTATTCACGTAAACAACGAATTGGGCGATCTGGAAGCCGGCCTCGAAGCGGCACTGGATGCGCTGGAAGTGGGCGGCCGCCTGGTCGTCATCAGCTTTCACTCGCTGGAAGACCGCATCGTCAAGCTGTTCATGCGCAAGCTCGCCAAGGGCGAAGCCGATAACATGCCGCGCAATCTGCCGATTCAGTACAAACCGTTCGAACCGAAAATCAAAATTCACGGCAAGGCCCAGTTCGCCTCAGATGTAGAAACCAAAGCAAACCCGCGCTCGCGCAGTGCTGTCATGCGTGTAGCGGAGAAGCTCAGGTGAGCCGTCTGTTTCTGAAGCCTCTGCCCGGCGGCAGTTTCATTATGCTGCTGCTGTTCATTGCCGTCCTGATTTCGGCGATTGGCGTTTCCTATAGTGCACATTGGAATCGTCAACTGCTCAACTCGCTGTATTCGGAAATGAGCGTGCGCGACAAGGCGCAGGCAGAGTGGGGGCGGCTGATTCTTGAGCAGAGCACCTGGACTGCACACAGCCGTATCGAGACTCTGGCCACCGAACAGCTGAAGATGCGCATCCCGAGCGCTGCCGAAGTACGCATGGTGGCGCCATGATGAAGCTCGATGGCGCTCTTTATCCGTGGCGTTTTCGCGTAGTCGTAGGGCTGCTGGTGTCCCTCGTGCTCGCCATTTGCTGGCGCATCGTCGACCTGCAGGTCATCGACCATACCTTTCTCAAGGAACAGGGCGATGCACGTAGCCTTCGGCATATTCCTATTCCGGCGCACCGTGGCCTGATCACCGACCGTAACGGCGAGCCGCTGGCCGTCAGTACGCCGGTGACCACGCTGTGGGCCAACCCGCGTGAAATGCAGCAGGACAAGTCCAAGTGGCCGATGCTGGCCGCCGCCCTGGGTCAGGATCTAAAGGCATTGACCGAGCGCCTGGACTCGCAGGCGAACAAAGAATTCATCTACCTGGTGCGTGGCCTGACGCCAGAGCAGGGTCAGTCGGTCATCGACCTGAAAGTGCCCGGTGTCTACGGCATCGAAGAGTTCCGCCGCTTTTATCCTGCTGGCGATGTTACTGCACACATGGTCGGCTTTACCGACCTTGACGACCATGGCCGGGAAGGCGTCGAGCTGGCGTATGACGACTGGCTCGCCGGAGTGCCCGGCAAGCGTCAGGTCATCAAGGACCGGCGTGGCCGACTGATCAAGGATGTTCAGGTGACCAAGAATGCCAAGGCCGGAAAGACCTTGGCTTTGTCTATTGACCTGCGCCTGCAGTACCTGGCCACCCGTGAACTGCGCAATGCCATCGTCGAGAACGAGGCCAAGGCCGGCAGCATGGTGATCATGGACGTCAAGACCGGTGAGGTGCTGGCGATGGTCAATCAGCCGACCTACAACCCGAACAACCGACGCACCATGGTGCCTGCCGCCATGCGCAACCGGGCGATCATCGACGTGTTCGAACCCGGTTCGACCATGAAGCCTATCTCCATGACCGCAGCGCTGGACAGTGGCCGCTGGAAGCCGACCGACAAGGTCGAGGTTTATCCGGGCACCCTGCAGATCGGCAAATACACGATTCGTGACGTGACCAAGACCGAAGGCCCGATCCTCGATCTGACCGGCATTCTGATCAACTCCAGTAACGTCGGCATGAGCAAGGTCGCGTTCGATGTGGGCGGTGAGGCGATCTTCCGTGCCATGCAGCGCGTCGGGTTCGGTCAGTACACCGGCCTCGGCTTCCCTGGCGAGCGCGTCGGCAACCTGCCCAACTACCGCGAATGGCGCAAGGCCGAAACCGCCACGCTGTCCTATGGCTACGGTCTGTCGGTCACTGCCTTGCAGCTGGTGCATGCCTACGGTGCGCTGGCCAACAACGGCCGCATCGTGCCGTTGACCATCCTCAAAACAGATAAAGAGCCGGAATCGACCCAGGCCATTCCGGAGAAAACCGCGAAGACTCTGCAGGGCATGTTGCAGCAGGTTATCGAGGACCCGCGCGGCGTCTATCGCGCCCGTGTGCCGTCCTATCACGTCGGCGGCAAGAGTGGTACGGCGCGCAAGACGTCCATCGGCACCAAGGGCTACGCGGAAAACTCCTATCGCTCGCTGTTCGCCGGTTTCGGCCCGATGAGTAACCCGCGCTATGCCATCGTGGTTGTCATCGACGAACCGAGCAAGGGTGGTTACTACGGTGGCCTGGTTTCGGCCCCGGTATTCAGCAAGGTCATGTCTGGCACGTTGCGTCTGATGAACGTGACGCCGGACAACCTTGCGCCGCCTGAACAAGTCAACGCCGCACCGGCAGCCAAAGGAGGGCGTGGTTGATGGCCTTTAATCTGAGCAAGCTTTTCGCTCACACCGACCGCGATGCGCTGATTCGCGAGTTGACTCTCGACAGCCGCAATGTGCGTCCGGGCGACCTGTTTCTGGCAGTGCCGGGCATCAATGTCGATGGCCGCGCGCACATCGCCGACGCGCTCAAGCGTGGCGCAGCTGCCGTAGCCTATGAAGTCGAAGGGTCGATCGTTCTGCCGATCACTGACGTGCCGCTGATTCCGGTAAAAGGGCTCGCCGCGCAGTTGTCCGCGATCGCTGGTCGCTTCTATGGCGATTCGAGCCGCAGTCTGAATCTGGTGGGTGTTACCGGCACCAACGGCAAGACCAGCGTGACCCAGTTGGTGGCTCAGGCGCTTGATGCCCTCGGCCAACGCTGCGGGATCGTCGGTACACTGGGCACCGGTTTCTACGGTTCGCTGCAAAGCGGCCGCCACACCACGCCTGATCCGATTGCTGTGCAGGCGACGCTGACCGACCTGAGACAGGCCGGCGCGCGCGCAGTGGCGATGGAAGTCTCCTCCCACGGTCTTGATCAGGGACGCGCTGCGGCTCTGGCCTTTGATGTGGCGGTGCTGACCAATCTGTCCCGCGACCATCTGGATTACCACGGCACCATGGAGGCCTACGCTGCCGCCAAGGCGAAGCTGTTCGCATGGCCTGATCTGAAATGCCGGGTGATCAACCTGGATGACGATTTCGGTCGTGAACTGGCCGCTGTCAAACAAGAGTCGCGCCTGATCACCTACAGCCAGCTGGACAGCACGGCCTACCTGTATTGCCGCGATGCGAAGTTCGATGACGATGGCGTGCGTGCCACGCTGGTCACGCCTCAGGGCCAACACTTCCTGCGCAGCAGCCTGCTGGGCCGTTTCAACCTGAGCAATGTGCTGGCTGCGGTCGGTGCGTTGCTGGGCCTGGATTACGCGCTGGACGAAATTCTCAAGGCGCTGCCGAAACTCGAAGGCCCGGTCGGACGCATGCAGCGTCTGGGTGGTGCCGACAAGCCCCTGGTCGTCGTGGATTACGCGCACACCCCGGACGCGCTGGAAAAAGTACTCGAAGCACTGCGCCCGCACGCCAAGGGCCGCTTGTTGTGCCTGTTCGGCTGCGGCGGTGATCGTGACCGTGGCAAGCGTCCGCTGATGGCTGAAGTGGTCGAGCGTCTGGCCGACGGCGTATGGGTCACTGATGACAATCCGCGCTCCGAATCGCCTGTCAGTATTTTTGACGATATACGCCCTGGCTTCGTTGCTGCGGACAAGGTGCGTTTCATCGAAGGTCGCGGTCAGGCCATTGCCGAACTGATTGCCAGCGCCAATGCCGATGACGTCGTGGTGCTTGCCGGCAAGGGCCACGAGGACTACCAGGAAATCAACGGTCAGCGGCAGCCGTTCTCCGACCTGCAAGAAGCCGCCAGCGCGCTTGCTGTATGGGAGCCTGCGAATGCTTAAGCCAATGACCTTCAGCGAACTGGTTGTGCCACTCGACGCCCGTCTGGTCGGCGGCGACTGCAGCTTTGCTGGCGTCAGCACCGACAGCCGGGGCATCGAGCCTGGCCAGCTGTTCGTGGCCTTGACCGGTCCGCGTTTCGACGGTCATGAATACCTCGATCAAGTGGCTGCCAAAGGTGCGGTCGGTGCTCTGGTCGAGCGCGAAGTGCAGGGCGCCGCCCTGCCGCAACTGGTCGTGCTGGATACCCGCAAGGCACTTGCCCAACTGGGTGCCATGAATCGCAATGCGTTCGTCGACCGGCCGGTTGCTGCCGTCACCGGGTCGAGTGGCAAAACCACGGTCAAGGAAATGCTCGCGAGCATCCTGCGCACGCGCGGGCCTGTGCTCGCGACCCGAGGCAACCTGAACAACGAATTGGGCG
Organism: Pseudomonas syringae KCTC 12500; assembly: GCF_000507185.2. Classification (NCBI taxonomy): domain Bacteria; kingdom Pseudomonadati; phylum Pseudomonadota; class Gammaproteobacteria; order Pseudomonadales; family Pseudomonadaceae; genus Pseudomonas; species Pseudomonas syringae. The sequence goes on along the minus strand of NZ_AYTM02000002.1, from coordinate 1,209,950 downwards.
TTCCACTGACGCTGCTGGAACTGGCACCCGAATACACCTCGGCGGTGATCGAACTGGGTGCGTCGCGGGTTGGCGAGATTGCCTACACCGTGAGCCTCGCCAAGCCGCACGTCGCCATGATCACCAACGCCGGAACCGCCCATGTTGGCGAGTTTGGCGGCCCGGACCGCATTGTCGAAGCCAAGGGCGAGATTCTGGAAGGTCTCGACGCGGGTGGTACGGCAGTCTTGAACCTGGAAGACAAGGCCTTCCCGATCTGGCGCAAGCGCGCTGGCAATCGCAATGTCCTGACCTTCGCACTGACCGACTCTGCGGCGGATGTGTACGCCAGCGAGCTTAGCCGTGATGCGCGGGGTTGCCCGGCTTTCACCCTCAACAGCCCGCTCGGCACTGCCCGCGTTCAGTTGAACCTGCTCGGCACGCACAATGTGTCCAATGCCCTGGCCGCTGCGGCTGCCGGCTGCGCAATGGGCGTGCCGCTGGAAGGGATCGTCACCGGACTGAACAACGTGCAGCCGGTCAAGGGGCGTGCCGTGGCGCAAATCGCCAGCAATGGCACGCGCGTCATCGATGACACCTACAACGCCAATCCTGCCTCGATCAACGCGGCTGTCGACATCCTGACCGGCTTCACCGGTCGTACCGTACTGGTTCTGGGTGATATCGGCGAGCTGGGCGACTGGGCCGAGCAGGGGCATCGCGAAGTCGGTGCCTATGCCGCTGGCAAGGTGTCGGCGCTGTATGCCGTCGGCCCGCTGATGACTCACGCTGTCAGCGCCTTCGGCGAGCACGCTTACCACTTTGCCAGTCAGGCTGAACTGATTGCGGCGCTGGGCGCCGAGCAGGACCCTGATACCACTTTACTGATCAAGGGCTCGCGTAGCGCTGCGATGGAACACGTCGTGGCTGCCTTGTGCGGTTCTAGCCTGGAGAAACATTAATGCTGCTGCTGTTGGCCGAGTTTTTACAACAGTTCTACAAAGGCTTCGCGGTCTTTCAGTACCTGTCATTGCGCGGGATCCTTGGCGTGCTCACTGCACTGACGCTGTCGCTGTGCCTCGGGCCGTGGATGATCCGTACCCTGCAGATGCGTCAGATCGGTCAGTCCGTGCGTAACGATGGTCCACAGTCGCACCTCTCCAAGTCGGGTACGCCGACCATGGGCGGCGCGTTGATCCTCTCGTCCATCGGTATCAGTACGCTGCTGTGGGCTGACCTGAGCAACCGTTACGTGTGGGTTGTGTTGCTGGTGACCTTCCTGTTCGGCGCCATCGGCTGGGTCGATGACTACCGCAAGGTGATCGAAAAGAATTCGCGTGGCCTGCCGAGTCGCTGGAAGTATTTCTGGCAGTCGGTGTTCGGCCTCTGTGCCGCGATCTTCCTTTATACGACTGCGCCGTCGGCGACTGAAACCACGCTGATCGTGCCGATGCTCAAGGATGTGCGCATCCCGCTGGGTATCGGTTTCATCGTGCTGACCTATTTCGTGATCGTCGGCTCCAGCAACGCAGTCAACCTGACTGACGGGCTGGACGGTCTGGCGATCATGCCGACGGTGATGGTGGGCGGTGCCCTGGGCATCTTCTGCTATCTGTCGGGTAACGTGAAATTTGCTGAATACCTGCTGATTCCCTACGTACCGGGGGCGGGCGAGCTGATTGTGTTCTCAGGCGCTCTGATTGGTGCCGGGCTCGGGTTCCTGTGGTTCAACACGTATCCGGCGCAGGTGTTCATGGGCGACGTCGGTGCGCTGGCACTCGGCGCGGCGCTGGGCACCATGGCGGTGATCGTTCGTCAGGAAATGGTCTTGTTCATCATGGGCGGCGTGTTCGTGATGGAAACCCTTTCAGTGGTCATTCAGGTTGCGTCTTTCAAACTTACCGGCCGCCGCGTATTCCGCATGGCGCCGATCCACCACCACTTTGAACTCAAAGGCTGGCCCGAGCCACGTGTGATCGTCCGTTTCTGGATCATCACCGTGATCCTGGTGCTCATTGGCCTTGCCACGCTGAAACTGAGGTAGAACGAGTGTCCCTGATCGTTTCCGACCGCTTCCGCATTGTCGTGGGTCTAGGCAAAAGCGGCATGTCCCTGGTTCGCTTCCTGGCGAACCAGGGCGTGTCCTTTGCCGTGGCCGACACGCGGGAGAATCCTCCTGAGCTGGCGACCTTGCGTCGCGACTATCCGCAGGTGGAAGTGCGTTGTGGCGAGCTGGACGTGGATTTCCTCTGCCGTGCCGATGAGCTGTATGTCAGCCCCGGTCTGGCCCTGGCAACCCCGGCCCTGCAGCAGGCTCACGCACGTGGCGTCAAACTGTCGGGCGACATTGAACTGTTCGCGCGTTACGCGAAGGCGCCGGTGATTGCCATTACCGGCTCGAATGCGAAAAGCACCGTGACCACGCTGGTCGGTGAGATGGCCGCTGCCGCTGGAAAGCGTGTGGCGGTGGGCGGCAATCTCGGCACTCCGGCGCTGGACCTGCTCAGCGACGAGGTCGAGCTGTACGTGATGGAGCTTTCCAGCTTTCAGCTCGAAACCACCGACCAGCTCAATGCTGAAGTGGCGACCGTGCTGAATATCAGCGAAGACCACATGGACCGCTACAACGGTCTGCCTGCTTACCACCTGGCCAAGCACCGGATTTTCCGTGGCGCGCGGCAAGTGGTGGTCAATCGTCAGGATGCGCTGTCCCGTCCGCTGATTGGCGAAGGCCTGCCGTGCTGGACATTCGGCCTCAACAAGCCCGACTTCCATGGTTTCGGCCTGCGTGAAGAGAACGGCGAAAAGTACCTGGCTTTCCAGTTTGAAAACCTCATGCCGGTGCGTGAGCTGAAAGTGCGCGGTGCACACAATCAGGCCAACGCGCTCGCCGCCTTGGCGCTTGGGCATGCAGTCGGCCTGCCGTTCGACGCCATGCTCGCCAGCCTGCGTGAATTCACCGGCCTTGAGCATCGCTGCCAGTGGCTGCGCGAGCACGATGGCGTTCATTACTACAACGATTCCAAAGCCACCAACGTGGGCGCCGCACTGGCGGCCATCGAAGGGCTGGGCTCGGATATCGACGGCAAGCTGGTGCTGATCGCCGGCGGCGATGGCAAAGGCGCTGACTTCAGCGGTTTGCGTGCGCCAGTCGCCAAGTATTGCCGCGCGGCGGTCTTGCTCGGACGTGATGCCGAACTGATTGCCCAGGCATTGGGCGACGCCGTTCCGCTGGTGCGTGTCGACACCGTCCAGGCTGCTGTCGAGCACAGCGCAAAACTGGCTCTGCGTGGCGACGCCGTATTGCTTTCTCCTGCATGCGCCAGTCTGGACATGTTCAAGAATTATGAAGAGCGCGGACGTGTGTTCGCGCAGGCAGTGGAGTGCTTGTCATGATCTTCGGTGTGATCAAGCCTTATCCATCGCCACTGATCAGCGGGCGCGGCATCGACCTGGACTTCCCGATGCTGGTCGGCTGCCTGGCGCTGCTTGGCCTTGGCCTGGTGATGATTACCTCGGCCTCGTCGGAAGTGGCCGCAGTGCAGTCGGGCAACACGCTGTACATGATGACCCGTCACCTGGTTTATCTGCTGATCGGCCTGGGTGCCTGCGGCGTGACCATGATGATCCCGGTCGCCACCTGGCAGCGTCTGGGCTGGATGATGCTGCTCGGCGCGTTCGGTCTGTTGCTGCTGGTGCTGGTGCCGGGGATCGGGCGCGAGGTGAACGGCTCGATGCGCTGGATCGGCTTCGGCGCGTTCAACGTGCAGCCGTCGGAAATCGCCAAGGTGTTTGTGGTGATCTTCCTTGCCGGCTACCTGATTCGTCAGCAGCAGGAAGTTCGCGAAAGCTGGATGGGCTTCTTCAAGCCGTTCATTGTGCTGTTGCCGATGGCCGGTCTGCTGCTCATGGAGCCTGACTTCGGTGCGACCGTGGTAATGATGGGCGCCGCGGCGGCCATGTTGTTCCTCGGTGGTGTCGGCCTGTTCCGCTTCTCGCTGATGGTGGTACTGGCGGTTGCCTCTGTTGTGGTGCTGGTTCAGGCCCAACCTTACCGGATGGCGCGTCTGACCAACTTTACCGACCCGTGGGCCGACCAGTTCGGCTCCGGCTACCAATTGACCCAGGCGCTGATCGCCTTCGGTCGCGGCGAGTGGTTCGGCGTCGGGCTGGGCAACAGCGTGCAGAAGCAGTTCTACCTGCCGGAAGCGCACACCGACTTCGTGTTCTCGGTCCTTGCAGAAGAGCTGGGCGTCGTGGGTTCGCTGATCACCGTCGCGTTGTTCCTGTTCGTCAGTATTCGCGGCATGTACATCGGCATGTGGGCCGAGCGCGCCAAGCAGTTCTTCGGTGCCTACGTGGCCTACGGTCTGTCGTTCCTGTGGATCGGTCAGTTCCTGATCAACATCGGTGTGAACGTCGGTCTGCTGCCCACCAAGGGCCTGACCCTGCCGTTCCTCAGCTACGGCGGCAGCTCACTGGTGATCTGCTGTGCGAGCCTCGGCCTGCTGCTGCGCATCGAGTGGGAATCGCGCAACAACATGGGCAGTGAAGAAGCCGAGTTCAAGGAAAGCGACTTCGCCGAGGACACGCCCAATGGACGCTAACGTGCTGATCATGGCGGGCGGGACCGGCGGGCATGTATTCCCGGCGTTGGCCTGTGCGCGCGAGTTCCAGGCACGCGGCTACAAGGTCCATTGGTTGGGCACGCCACGCGGTATCGAAAACGAACTGGTACCGCAGGCCGGTCTGACGCTGCACCTGATCAATGTCACCGGCCTGCGCGGCAAGGGCCGTCTGTCGCTGCTCAAAGCGCCTTTCATGTTGCTCAAGGCCCTGATGCAGGCACGCAAGGTCGTACGTCAGGTGAAACCGGTCTGCGTGGTCGGCTTTGGTGGCTACGTCACCGGCCCCGGCGGTCTGGCGGCGAAGCTGGCAGGCGTACCGTTGATCATTCACGAGCAGAACGCCGTTGCCGGTACCGCCAACCGCAGTCTGGCGTCGTTCGCCAGCCGGGTGTGCGAAGCGTTCCCGAACACCTTTGCGGAGTCGTCCAAGCGTCGCACCACCGGCAACCCGGTGCGTGTCGAGCTGTTTCTGGAAACACCGCGTCAGGCACTGACCGGACGCAAGGCTCGTCTGCTGGTACTGGGTGGCAGCCTGGGCGCAGAGCCGTTGAACAAATTGTTGCCCGAGGCGCTGTCCCAGCTGCCTCAGGACATCCAGCCCGAAGTCTTTCATCAGTCGGGCAAGAATCATGACGCAGTTACCGCCGAGCGCTATCGCAACGTGGGCGTCGAGGCGCAGGTTGCGCCGTTCATCCAGAACATGGCCCAAGCCTATGGCTGGGCCGATCTGGTGGTCTGCCGCGCAGGTGCATTGACCATCAGCGAACTGGCCGCCGCCGGCCTGCCGTCGTTGCTGATACCGCTGCCCCACGCGATTGATGACCATCAGTCACGTAACGCTGACTATCTGGCTCGCGAAGGCGCAGCCTTCGTCATGCCGCAAGCGACAACTGGCGCCGCCGAGATGGCAGCACGCCTGAAAGAGGTTTTGATGCAACCCGAACAATTGAACAGCATGGCCCGCACTGCACGCAGCCTGGCCAGGCCTGATGCAACCAGCACCGTCGTCAACATCTGTGTGGAGGTGGCCCATGGTTGAGAATCAACGCGCCATGCCACAACCTGAAATGCGCCGTATCCGTCGTATCCACTTCGTCGGTATCGGCGGTGTCGGCATGTGCGGGATTGCCGAGGTGCTGCTGAACCTGGGCTACGAAGTCTCGGGCTCCGACCTGAAGGGTTCGGCCGTGACCGAACGCCTGGAATCGTTCGGCGCACAGATTTTCATTGGCCATCGTGCCGAGAACACCATCGGTGCCGACGTGCTGGTAGTGTCGAGTGCCGTCAACACCTCCAACCCGGAAGTGGCCACTGCGCTGGAGCGCCGCATCCCGGTTGTACCGCGTGCCGAGATGCTCGCCGAGCTGATGCGTTATCGCCACGGCATCGCCGTTGCCGGTACGCATGGCAAGACCACCACCACCAGCCTGATCGCTTCGGTATTCGCTGCCGGCGGCCTGGACCCAACCTTCGTGATTGGCGGCCGTCTGAATGCGGCGGGCACCAATGCGCAGTTGGGCACCAGCCGCTACCTGATCGCCGAAGCCGATGAAAGCGACGCCAGCTTCCTGCACCTGCAACCTCTGGTCGCAGTGGTCACCAATATCGACGCCGATCACATGGCGACCTACGAAGGCGACTTCAACAAACTGAAGAAGACCTTTGTCGAGTTCCTGCACAACCTGCCGTTCTACGGGCTGGCGGTAATGTGCATCGACGATCCGGTGGTGCGTGAAATTCTGCCGCTGGTCAAGCGTCCGACGCTGACCTACGGCTTCAGCGAGTCTGCCGATATACGTGCAATCAATGTGCGTCAGGACGGCATGCTGACCTTCTTCACCGTACTGCGCCGCGACCGCGAGCCGCTGGATGTGTCGGTGAACATGCCCGGCAATCACAACGTACTCAACTCGCTGGCGACCATCGCCATTGCTACCGATGAGGGCGTCAGCGACGAGGCTATCGTTCAGGGACTTTCCGGCTTCCAGGGCGTCGGCCGGCGCTTCCAGGTCTACGGCGAGCTGCCGGTCGATGGCGGCAACGTGATGCTGGTCGATGACTACGGTCACCACCCGCGTGAAGTCGCTGCCGTTATCAACGCCGTGCGAGGCGGCTGGCCTGATCGTCGTCTGGTCATGGTCTACCAGCCACACCGTTTCAGCCGCACCCGTGACTTGTACGACGATTTCGTCCAGGTGCTGGCGGACGCCAATGTGCTGCTGCTGATGGAAGTCTACCCGGCCGGTGAAGAACCGATTCCCGGTGCGGACAGCCGTAACCTGTGCCACAGCATTCGTCAGCGTGGCCAACTGGACCCGATCTACATCGAGCGTGGTGTCGAGCTGGCGCCGCTGGTCAAACCGCTGCTGCGCGCGGGCGACATCCTGCTGTGCCAGGGCGCTGGCGATATTGGCGGTCTTGCGCCACAGCTGCTGAAAAGCCCGCTGTTCGCCGGTGCCAAAGTGGCCTCCACCGAAGGGAAGCTGAAATGACAGCCGTCGCCCAGTCCTCCCTGCGCTCGACACTCGAGCCGAAAAGCTTCGGCCGTGTCGCCGTGCTCTTCGGTGGCAAGAGTGCCGAACGGGCAGTCTCGCTGAACTCGGGTAACGCCGTGCTCAGTGCGTTGCTCGAGGCAGGCGTGGATGCGTTCGGCATTGATGTGGGCGATGATTTCCTGCAGCGACTGGTCAGCGAGAAAATCGACCGTGCCTTTATCGTTCTGCACGGACGTGGTGGTGAAGACGGCACCATGCAAGGCCTGCTGGAATGCCTGGAAATCCCTTATACCGGCAGTGGCGTACTGGCTTCTGCACTGGCGATGGACAAGTTGCGTACCAAGCAGGTCTGGCAGAGTCTCGGCCTCGCCACACCGCTGCATGCCGTTCTTGAAAACGAGAGTGATTGTATTTGCGCCGCGACGGAACTGGGCTTGCCTTTGATCGTCAAACCGGCCCATGAAGGTTCAAGTATCGGTATGGCAAAGGTGAACAGCGTCGATGAATTGATCGCCGCATGGAAAGCCGCCAGTACCTACGATTCGCAAGTATTAGTCGAACAATGGATTCAGGGACCTGAGTTCACTGTCGCGTCTCTGCGTGGCCAGGTGTTGCCTCCCATCGGCCTGGGCACTCCTCACAGTTTTTATGATTACGATGCCAAGTACCTGGCGTCCGATACTCAATATCGGATTCCGTGCGGACTTGGCGATGCGCAGGAACAGGAACTCAAACAACTTGCAGCACGTGCTTGCGATGCCATCGGCATTGCAGGCTGGGCGCGCACGGATGTCATGCAGGACGCACAAGGCAAGTTCTGGTTACTGGAAGTCAATACTGTACCGGGCATGACCGATCACAGTCTGGTGCCTATGGCGGCCCGTGCGGCAGGTCTGGATTTTCAACAACTGGTGTTGGCGATCCTGGCCGACAGCGTTCAGGCGAGGGGTTAAGGCATGTACGGCCCGTCGACACGTCCTCAGCCACCTGCACCCGGCCGCAACAAGCCGGTGCCGCGCGGCGCCAGCCGTATGGTGGCCAAGGAGCCCTTGTCGGCGCGCCTGCCCAAGGCCAACTTCAGTTTTCTGAAGCGTCTGCTCTGGCCTGTGCTGTTGGTGGTTCTGGGCTTCGGTACTTATGAGGCAGCACAGCGTCTGCTGCCGTACGCCGACCGCCCGATTACCCGCATCAACGTGCAGGGCGATTTGAGTTACATCAGCCAGCAGGCTGTGCAGCAGCGGATTGCGCCTTATGTGGCGTCGAGCTTTTTCAAGATCGATCTGGCTGCCATGCGCACCGAGCTTGAGCAGATGCCATGGATCGCGCACGCCGAGGTCCGTCGTGTATGGCCGGATCAGGTAGTGATTCGTCTTGAAGAGCAGTTGCCGGTCGCCCGTTGGGGCGATGAAGCGCTGTTGAATAACCAGGGGCAGGCTTTCACACCGCGTGAACTGTCCAATTACGAACATCTTCCCCAGTTGTTCGGCCCGCAGCGGGCCCAGCAGCAGGTGATGCAGCAGTATCAGGTGTTGAGTCAGATGTTGCGCCCGCTGGGCTTCTCCATCGTGCGCCTGGAACTGCGCGAGCGTGGCAGCTGGTTCCTGACCACAGGTGCCGGTAGTGCTGGCCCGGGTATCGAGTTGTTGCTTGGACGCGACCACCTTGTCGAAAAAATGCGCCGCTTCATCGCGATTTACGACAAAACGCTGAAAGACCAAATAACGAATATCGCGCGCGTCGACTTGCGTTACTCCAACGGCCTTGCGGTCGGTTGGCGCGAACAGGCAGCGCCGGCGACGGAAAAACCCGCCGTCGCGAAGAATTGATAAGAGGCAGGACCATGGCAAATGTGCAAAGCGGCAAAATGATCGTCGGGCTGGATATCGGTACCTCCAAGGTGGTGGCACTGGTAGGCGAAGTCGCGGCCGATGGCTCGCTGGAAATCGTGGGTATCGGTACCCATCCCTCCCGCGGCCTGAAGAAGGGCGTGGTGGTGAATATCGAATCGACCGTGCAGTCGATCCAGCGCGCAATCGAAGAAGCGCAATTGATGGCCGGCTGCCGTATTCACTCGGCATTCGTGGGCGTTGCAGGCAGCCACATTCGCAGCCTGAACTCGCACGGCATTGTGGCGATTCGTGATCGCGAAGTCAGCGCTGCGGACCTGGAGCGTGTGCTCGATGCTGCTCAGGCGGTGGCCATTCCTGCCGACCAGCGTGTGCTGCACACCCTGCCTCAGGATTACGTGATCGATAACCAGGAAGGCGTGCGTGAGCCTCTGGGCATGTCCGGCGTACGTCTGGAAGCCAAGGTTCATGTGGTGACCTGTGCGGTGAATGAGGCGCAGAACATCGAAAAGTGCGTACGTCGCTGCGGTCTGGAAGTCGACGACATCATTCTCGAGCAACTGGCCTCGGCGTATTCCGTGCTGACCGATGACGAGAAAGAACTGGGTGTCTGTCTGGTGGATATCGGTGGCGGCACCACCGACATCGCGATCTTCACCGAAGGCGCCATTCGCCACACGGCGGTCATCCCGATTGCGGGCGACCAGGTGACCAACGACATCGCCATGGCGTTGCGCACTCCGACCCAGTACGCCGAAGAAATCAAGATTCGTTATGCCTGTGCGCTGGCCAAGCTGGCCGGTGCAGGCGAAACCATCAAAGTGCCGAGCGTGGGCGACCGTCCACCTCGCGAGCTGTCGCGTCAGGCCCTGGCCGAAGTGGTAGAGCCTCGTTACGACGAGCTGTTCACCCTGATCCAGGCCGAACTGCGCCGCAGCGGCTACGAAGATCTGATCCCGGCCGGCATCGTGCTGACCGGGGGCACAGCGAAAATGGAAGGTGCGGTCGAACTGGCCGAGGAAATCTTCCACATGCCGGTCCGCCTGGGCGTACCGCACAGCGTCAAAGGGCTCGCTGATGTCGTGCGCAACCCGATCTACTCAACCGGCGTAGGCCTGTTGATGTACGGGCTGCAAAAACAATCGGATGGCATTTCGCTGTCCGGGATTGTCGGCAACAGCAGTTACAGCGACGAAACCAAGGCACCGGTGCTTGAGCGTATCAAGCGTTGGGTGCAGGGAAATTTCTAAGTTTCAACGTTTAACGGTTTCACAGCTTCAGATTCAGGGCTTCACCAGCAATATCGGCAGGCAGTAGGCAAAACTAACTAGAAAGCGGAAGGAGAGAGAAAATGTTCGAACTCGTAGACAACGTCCCGCAAAGCCCGGTTATCAAAGTTATCGGCGTAGGCGGTGGTGGCGGCAACGCTGTCAATCACATGGTCAAGAGCAACATCGAAGGCGTGGAATTCATTTGCGCCAACACCGATGCTCAAGCGCTGAAAAACATCGGCGCGCGGACCATTCTGCAACTGGGCACCGGCGTGACCAAGGGTCTTGGCGCTGGCGCCAACCCTGAAGTCGGTCGTCAGGCCGCACTGGAAGATCGTGAGCGCATTGCAGAGGTTCTGCAGGGCACCAACATGGTTTTCATCACCACTGGCATGGGCGGCGGTACCGGTACCGGTGCAGCACCGATCATTGCTGAAGTGGCCAAGGAAATGGGCATTCTGACGGTCGCAGTTGTGACCCGTCCGTTTCCGTTCGAAGGTCGCAAGCGTATGCAGATCGCCGATGAAGGCATCCGCATGCTGTCCGAAAGCGTCGATTCGTTGATCACCATCCCCAACGAGAAGCTGCTGACCATCCTCGGTAAAGACGCCAGCTTGCTGTCGGCTTTCGCCAAGGCTGACGATGTACTGGCCGGTGCCGTTCGTGGTATCTCCGACATCATCAAGCGTCCGGGCATGATCAACGTCGACTTCGCCGACGTGCGTACCGTGATGAGCGAAATGGGCATGGCGATGATGGGCACTGGCTGCGCCAGCGGTCCTAACCGTGCACGTGAAGCGACCGAAGCGGCCATCCGCAACCCGTTGCTCGAAGACGTCAACCTGCAGGGCGCTCGCGGCATCCTGGTCAACATCACCGCCGGTCCTGACCTGTCTCTGGGTGAGTACTCGGACGTGGGTAGCATCATCGAAGCGTTCGCTTCCGAGCACGCGATGGTCAAGGTCGGTACCGTTATCGATCCGGACATGCGTGACGAGTTGCACGTAACCGTGGTTGCCACCGGCCTGGGCGCGAAAATCGAGAAACCTGTCAAGGTCATCGACAACACGCTGCAGACCACCCAGCAGGCTCCTGCACAGCAGGCGTCCCGCCAGGAAGCACCGTCGGTCAACTACCGTGACCTGGATCGTCCTACCGTGATGCGCAACCAGGCACACGCAGGCGCTACAGCCGCGGCGAAGATGAACCCTAACGATGATCTTGATTACCTGGACATCCCGGCTTTCCTGCGTCGTCAGGCCGATTGATGAAATGTATCAGGGGTATTAGGGTGATTGGTGTTCAGCAAAGGCATGGTCTGCTATCATCGCCAGCCTTTGTTGATACCAGTTCGCAACTTGCGCTGAAGCGGCCCATGCCATGATTAAACAACGCACCCTGAAAAATATTATCCGTGCCACAGGTGTAGGCCTGCACTCCGGGGAGAAGGTTTACCTGACCCTCAAGCCTGCACCTGTGAATACCGGCATTGTGTTTTGCCGAGCTGACCTTGATCCCGTCGTGCAGATCCCTGCGCGTGCGGAAAACGTCGGTGACACCACTCTGTCGACCACTCTGGTCAATGGTGATGTCAAAGTCGACACGGTAGAACACTTGCTTTCGGCCATGGCTGGCCTTGGCATCGATAACGCCTACGTCGAGCTCTCTGCCTCCGAAGTTCCTATCATGGACGGCAGCGCAGGCCCTTTCGTATTCCTGATTCAATCGGCAGGCCTGGAAGAACAGGACGAGCCGAAGAAATTCATCCGTATCCTGCGTGAAGTCACAGTGGAGGAGGGCGGTAAACGCGCTACCTTCGTGCCTTTCGAAGGGTTCAAGGTCAGTTTCGAGATCGATTTCGATCACCCCGTCTTCCGTGACCGCACACAAAGTGCAAGCGTGGATTTTTCCAGCACTTCCTTCGTGAAGGAAGTCAGCCGTGCCCGGACCTTCGGGTTCATGAGTGATATCGAGTACCTGCGCAAGCACAACCTCGCACTCGGCGGCAGCGTGGAAAACGCCATCGTGGTCGACAAGGACGGTGTACTGAACGAGGACGGCCTGCGGTACGAGGACGAATTCGTCAAACACAAAATCCTCGACGCCATCGGTGACCTCTACCTGCTGGGCAACAGCCTGATTGGTGAGTTCCGGGGTTTCAAATCGGGGCATGCACTGAACAACCGTCTGCTGCGCACGTTGATCGAGCAGAAAGACGCTTGGGAAGTGGTGACTTTCGAGGATGCCAGTACGGCACCTATTTCTTACATGCGTCCTGTCGCGGCGGTGTAAGCAAGCTTTACTCTCTTTCCTTTTGTTTTTTAAAGGCTGCCCTCGGGTGGCCTTTTTTTATGGTTTTTTTTCAGGGAAGGTCAGTGCTCGCGGAGGTCGTGCAGCGATCAGGCAGGGTTACTTCCTGTCCTTCGCATGGCTGGCCAGCCGTTCCAGTGCGGCACGCAAGCGCGGATCGGTGATGCCTTCAGCGGTGGCCTGAATGTTTTCGGCAGCCACTGCCGACAGGTCGATCGTGTGCGTGGCGGCTCCGCGTGGCGCTTCAGGCGGCTGCACCTTGAACACAATGCGGGTCAGGTTGATGAATTCGTCAAAAGCCATCATTTGCCGGTGCAGGCGTTTCTGCTGGTAGCGCAGGCGCGTGGCCCAATGACCATCCGTCACGATCAGCAACAAGGTACCTTCGCGCCACGATGCCACGCGACAATGCTCGCGGGCCGCAGGCTGCAGCTGGCTTTCGAGCAGGCGCTGCAAGTGGCTCAATCGCTCAGCGTGGCGAAATATAGCCTTCAGGGGCTTGGCTTCACGCAGCAAAACCGCGGGCGGGCGGGCGTTCAGAGGACGAAAGGCCATGGAGGGATGCCTGGGTAACAAGATGAACATCTTAACAGAAAGCGTTCTGACGGCTGCTTTTCAGGGCATTTCCGTGCTTTCATAGGCAAATCAATGAGTAACTTCCCCGGCTAACGGGTTGAAGTGCTTGAAAATGGCCCCATTGTAAACCTGCCCCGTCACAGCGCTGTGCCAGCATCGTGGAATAACGCCACTTTCCTCACCATCGTTTCCGGGTAGAATGCTCGTTCGCATGCGGCCATCTGGGCTGCACGGGCGACTCACGGGGCCGCCCTCCATTCCTATGTGTGGAAGATCCTGTCGATATGTTTGCGCCTTTGTTGAAAAAACTTTTTGGAAGCAAGAACGAGCGTGAAGTAAAACGCATGCTCAAGACGGTACAGATCGTCAATGCCTTCGAAGAGCAAATGGTGGCCCTTTCGGACGAGCAACTGCGCGCCAAGACCGAAGAGTTCAAGGCCCGCATAGCCAAAGGCGAGACCCTCGATCAATTGCTTCCGGAAGCCTTTGCTGTCGCTCGTGAAGCGGGCAAGCGCGTCATGGGCATGCGCCACTTCGACGTTCAGTTGATCGGCGGCATGACTCTGCACGAAGGTCAGATCGCGGAAATGCGCACCGGTGAAGGTAAAACCCTGGTCGGTACGCTGGCTGTCTACCTCAACGCATTGTCCGGCAAGGGCGTTCACGTCGTTACCGTGAACGACTACCTCGCGCGCCGCGATGCCAACTGGATGCGTCCGCTGTACGAATTCCTCGGCCTGACCGTAGGCATCGTCACGCCATTCCAGCCGCCAGAAGAGAAGCGCGCCGCCTACGCTGCCGATATCACGTACGGCACCAACAACGAATACGGTTTCGATTACCTGCGCGACAACATGGCGTTCAGCATGGACGACAAGTTCCAGCGTGAACTCAATTTTGCCGTGATCGACGAAGTCGACTCGATTCTGATCGACGAAGCGCGTACGCCGCTGATCATCTCCGGTCAGGCTGAAGACAGCTCCAAGCTGTACACCGAAATCAACCGCCTGATCCCCAAGCTCGAGCAGCATATCGAGGAAGTAGAAGGCGAAGTCACCAAGCCGGGTCATTTCACCGTCGACGAGAAAACCCGTCAGGTCGAGCTGAACGAAGCCGGTCACCAGTTCATCGAAGAAATGCTCACCGAAGTCGGCCTGCTGGCTGAAGGCGAGAGCCTCTACTCGGCGCATAACCTGGGCCTGCTGACCCACGTCTATGCCGGTCTGCGTGCGCACAAGCTGTTCAATCGCAACGTCGAATACATCGTTTCGGACGGTCAGGTGCTGCTGGTCGACGAACACACCGGCCGTACCATGCCGGGCCGTCGTCTGTCCGAAGGTCTGCACCAGGCCATCGAAGCCAAGGAAGGTCTGAACATCCAGGCTGAAAGCCAGACCCTGGCATCGACCACGTTCCAGAACTACTTCCGTCTGTACAACAAGCTGTCCGGCATGACCGGTACGGCCGACACCGAAGCGTTCGAATTTCACCAGATCTACAACCTGGCCGTCATGGTCATCCCGCCGAACAAGCCTTTGGCGCGTAAGGACTTCAACGACCTGGTCTACCTGACGGCGGAAGAGAAGTACGCCGCCATCGTCACCGACATCAAGGCCTGCATCGCGGAAAACCGTCCGGTGCTGGTCGGTACGGCGACCATCGAAACGTCCGAGCACATGTCCAGCCTGCTCAACAAGGAAGGCATCGAGCACAAGGTTCTGAACGCCAAGTTCCACGAAAAGGAAGCGGAAATCATTGCGCAGGCCGGTCGACCTGGTGCGTTGACCATCGCCACCAACATGGCCGGTCGTGGTACCGACATCCTGCTGGGCGGCAACTGGGAGGTCGAGGTCGCCAATCTGGAAGACCCGACTCCCGAGCAGATCGCGCAAATCAAGGCTGACTGGCAGAAGCGCCATCAGCAGGTGATCGAAGCGGGCGGCCTGCACGTCATCGCTTCCGAGCGTCACGAATCGCGCCGTATCGACAACCAGCTGCGCGGTCGTGCCGGCCGTCAGGGCGACACCGGCTCCAGCCGTTTCTACCTGTCGCTCGAAGACAGCCTGATGCGCATCTTTGCCTCTGACCGGGTGAAGAACTTCATGAAGGCGCTGGGCATGCAGTCCGGTGAGGCCATCGAGCATCGCATGGTGACCAACGCCATCGAAAAAGCGCAGCGCAAGGTGGAAGGTCGCAACTTCGACATCCGCAAACAGTTGCTTGAATTCGATGACGTGGCCAACGAACAGCGTAAAGTGATTTATCACATGCGTAACACGTTGCTGGCCGCCGAGAACATTGGCGAGACCATTGCCGACTTCCGCGAGGAAGTGCTCAACAACCTGATCATCCAGCATATTCCGCCACAGTCCCTGCCGGAGCAGTGGAATGTTGCCGGCCTGGAATCGGCGCTCAATACCGACTTCGCGGTGCAACTGCCGATCCAGCAGTGGCTCGACGAAGACGACAACCTGCACGAAGACAGCCTGCGCGAAAAAATCATGGCGCAGTTGCTGGTGGCGTACAACGAGAAGGAAGACCAGGCCAGCGCCGAAGCCCTGCGCTCCTTCGAGAAGCAGATCCTCCTGCGTGTGCTGGACGACCTGTGGAAAGATCACCTGTCGACCATGGACCACCTGCGTCACGGTATCCACCTGCGCGGCTACGCTCAGAAGAACCCGAAGCAGGAATACAAGCGCGAGTCCTTCACGCTGTTCCAGGAATTGCTCGATTCGATCAAGCGCGACACCATCCGTGTGCTCTCGCATGTTCAGGTTCGCCGCGAAGATCCAGAGGAAGAAGAAGCACGCCTGCGTCAGGATGCCGAAGAGCTGGCCAGTCGTATGCAGTTCGAACACGCGCCGGCACCGGGCATCGAGCAGCCGCTTCTCGATGAAGAGGGTGGCGAAGCGCCTGTTGCCGTTGCATCCGAGCCGGTTCGCAACGACCAGAAACTGGGCCGCAACGAGCTGTGCTGGTGTGGTTCGGGCAAGAAATTCAAGCACTGTCACGGCCAGATCAACTAAGCCTTTGACTGTGTAATACCTGCGCCGCGACCGGCTTGCCCGTCGCGGCGTTTTTTCATTGATCGCCGTACCGATGCGGACGGCGCCACACTCCATGAGGAGCACCCCGATGGCTGTTGGTCTTGGTCCTTTGCCTGCGTTGCACCCGGTTCCCGGTTTTGAACTTGGCATTTCTTCTGCCGGCATCAAACGCCCGGGGCGCAAGGATGTCGTGGTCATGCGCTGTGCCGAAGGCTCCAGCGTAGCCGGCGTATTCACCTTGAATGCGTTCTGCGCTGCGCCGGTCATTCTGGCCAGGCAACGTGTCCAGGGCACCGTGCGTTATTTGCTGACCAACACTGGCAATGCCAATGCGGGCACGGGCGAACCAGGTCTTGTGGCGGCGCGGCGTACCTGCGAAAAGCTGGCGCAACTGACCGGCGTCGATGCTTCGGCGGTGCTGCCCTACTCGACGGGCGTGATCGGTGAGCCGTTGCCTGTGGAAAAGATCGAAGGCGCTCTGCAAGCCGCGCTGGATGATCTGTCTGTGGATAACTGGGCCGCAGCGGCGACCGGCATCATGACCACCGACACCCTGCCCAAAGGCGCCAGCCGTCAGTTCAGCCATGACGGCGTGACCGTCACTGTGACCGGCATCAGCAAGGGTGCAGGCATGATTCGCCCGAACATGGCGACCATGCTCGGTTACATCGCCACCGACGCCAAAGTGGCGCAGAGCGTGCTTCAGGACCTGATTCGTGACGGCGCCAACAAGTCGTTCAACCGCATCACCATCGATGGCGACACTTCGACCAACGATTGCTGCATGTTGATCGCCACCGGTCAGGCTGATCTGCCGGAAATCACCGAGGCCACAGGCCCGTTGTTCGAGGCGTTGAAGAAAGCGGTGTTCGATGTGTGCATGGAAGTCGCTCAGGCCATTGTGCGTGACGGAGAAGGTGCGACCAAGTTCGTGACCGTTGAAGTCAACGGTGGTGGCAATCATCAGGAATGCCTGGACGTCGGTTATGCCGTGGCCCACTCGCCGCTGATCAAGACCGCGCTGTTCGCCTCCGACCCGAACTGGGGACGTATCCTGGCGGCTGTCGGCCGTGCCGGTGTGCCGGATCTGGACGTGAGCAAGATCGACGTATTCCTGGGGGGCGTGTGCATCGCCAGCCAGGGTTGCCGCGCCACTACCTACACAGAAGAGCAGGGCTCGGCGGTAATGGCCGAAGAAGAAATCACCATCCGTATCGAGCTGGGCCGCGGCGATTGCAGCGAAACGATCTGGACTACCGATCTTTCTCACGAGTACGTGAAGATCAACGCGGAATATCGCACCTGATTCAATGCCCGGCGCGCCGGCATCCTGTCTTCGCGCCGGGCTCAATGGAGCTGAACCATGAGCCTGCATCTGATTATCGGCGACAAACGCTACTCCTCCTGGTCGCTGCGTCCCTGGCTGGTGCTGGAAATGACCGGTGCTCCGTTCACCGATCAGGTCATCCGCCTGAACCAGCCTGACACCCGCGCGAACATTCTCAAGTACTCGCCCACCGGCAAGGTCCCTGCGCTGCAGTGCGGGCACGGCACGATCATCGATTCGCTGGCCATTTGCGAATACCTGGTCGAACGTTTTCCGGACGCTGGCCTGTGGCCGAGTGATACCGCTGCGCGTGCCCAGGCACGTTCTGCCTGCGCGCAGATGCACAGCGGCTTTGTCAGCCTGCGTTCGAACATGCCGATGGACCTGCGCCAGGATCAGGCGCTGGAAGTGATTCCGGTCGATACCCAGAACGACATCGACCGTATCGTCGAACTGTGGGCCGAATGCCGCACTGCGGCGGCCGAAAACGGTCCGTTTCTGTTCGGTAAGCCAAGCATTGCCGACGCGTTCTTCGCCCCGGTAGCCATTCGCTTGCGCAGTTACCGTGTCGAACTGCCTGAAGAAGCGCTTAAGTACATCGAAACCATTTACCAGTGGCCTGCCTTCAAACGCTGGCAGCAGGCCGGTCTGGAGGAGTCCTGATCGTGAAACGAGTTCATGTGGCCGCCGCCGTCATTCGTGGCGCTGACGGCAGCGTATTGATTGCCCGACGTGCCGACACTCAGCATCAAGGCGGCCTCTGGGAGTTTCCTGGCGGCAAGGTCGAGGAGGGCGAGACTGTCCAGGCCGCGCTCGCACGTGAATTGCAGGAAGAGCTGGGCATCCTGGTGACGACGGCACGTCCGCTGATCAAGGTCTGTCACGACTATCCGGACAAGCAGGTGCTCCTGGACGTCTGGGAAGTCTCGGCCTTCACTGGCCAGGCGCATGGTGCAGAAGGGCAGCCGCTGGTCTGGGCCAGCCCGCGTGAGCTGGCCAATTATGACTTTCCGGCCGCCAATCAGCCGATCGTCGCGGCGGCACGTTTGCCCGGCGAGTACCTGATCACCCCTGAGGGGCTGGACAATATCGAGCTGTTGCGCGGCATGCAGAAAGCCATCGCAGGCGGCATCAAGCTGGTCCAGTTGCGTGCGCCGGGTGGTTACGACCCCAAGTACCGTGACCTGGCCGTGGATGCGGCGGGCCTGTGTGCCGGTAAGGCGCAGCTCATGCTCAAAGGGCCTCTGGAGTGGCTGGGCGACTTTCCGTCCGCCGGCTGGCACCTGACGGCGGAGCAACTGCGCAAGTACGCCAGTCGCGGGCGTCCGTTCCCTGAGAACCGCTGGCTGGCGGCGTCATGCCATAACGCCGAAGAGCTGGCACTGGCAGAGCAGATGGGCGTGGATTTCGTCACCCTGTCGCCCGTTCAGCCAACCTTGACTCACCCCGATGCGCAACCGCTGGGCTGGCCGCAGGCAACGCAACTGATTGCAGATTTCAACAGGCCGGTCTTTCTGCTGGGCGGCGTAGGCCCTGCCGAGCGTCAACAGGCCTGGGAAAGCGGCGCACAGGGCGTGGCCGGGATTCGCGCGTTCTGGCCTGACGAGATCGTCTGACGCTCAGCAGAGGACGCAGAGCGTCCAGAACGGCATGCCCACGCAGATTAACTAGCGTTATACACAAATCTGCTCTTGATTCTGGCCGCAGGCCGTGGGAGCGAGCTTGCTCGCGAAGAGGCGAGTAAAACCCCTGAAAATGGGGCGTCTGGACCGATGTCTTCGTGAGCCCGCCTCGCTCACTCCCACAAGACCTATACCTAACGACAGGACGCTGGCGTGAGGATGTCCTCTGTGCTGCTCCGTTTAATGGATATGCCCATCAAACCGGCTTGGGTGCGGGCTGCCAAAGGATCTCTGCAATGCCCTGTCTTCTGGCGATCAATCGGGCTGCGACGAACAGCAAGTCCGACAGCCTGTTGATGTACGCCAGCCCTGCGCCTTCCAGCGGCTCGACGGCATTCAGATGCTGACAGCGACGTTCGGCACTGCGCGCCAGGCTACGGCAGATGTGCGCTTGGGCGATCAGCGATGAACCGCCTGGCAAAATGAAATTTTCCAGTGGCCCCAACTCCTCATTCCAGACATCAATAGCGGCCTCCAGTCGCTCGACCTCGGCTTCGTTCAGCGCCTTGTAGGTCGGCATGGCCAGTTCGCCGCCCAGATCGAACAGTCGGTGCTGGCAGGGTGCAAGTACTTCGATCACTTCCTTGAGCGCCGGGACGCGCTGAGCTTCATCGATCAGCCCCGCCAGCAATAGCCCCAGCTGGCTATTGAGCGTATCGACCTCACCGATGGCCTCGACGCGCGGATGATCCTTGGAGACCCGACGGCCATCGCCCAGACCGGTTTCACCGGCATCGCCGGTACGCGTGTAAATCTTCGACAAACGAAAGCCCATTGATGCGATTCCTGATCAGGATTTTGAAATGACCTGCTGCTGAACGCTCACCTGGTTGGCCACCAGCGGTAGACGCAGCGTAAAGCAGGTGCCTGTGCCGAGAGAGGAATGTACCTCCATCTGGCCTTTGTGGTTGTTGGTGACAATGAAGTAGGACACCGACAGGCCCAGTCCGGTGCCCTGGCCGATTTCCTTGGTGGTGAAAAACGGCTCGAACGTACGCTTGCGGATGTTCTCCGACATGCCGATGCCGTTGTCCTCGACCTGAATCTCGGCCCACGGCGGATTGAGGCGCGTGCGCAGGGTAATGCGCCCGGGCTCTTCGCTCTCCGGCCGCTGGTGGATGGCCTGCGCGGCGTTCTTCAGCAGGTTCAGCAGCACCTGCTCCAGCTCGTTGGCAATGCACGGCACCGGGCCCAGTTCGGGGTCGAACTGACGGATGATGTGCTGGCCCTTGAAGTCGAAACCGATGGTCAGATCGAAGTCGTTACTGGCGATCTCCACGGCCTGATCGATCAAGGCCGGCAAGTCACAGGGCGATAACTGACGACTGCTCAGGCGGCTGAAATTGAGCATGTGGCTGACAATTTTTGCAGCCCTGGCACCGGCCTGCTGAATGCCGTCGAGCAGTTTCGGCACTTCGCGGCTTTCCAGGTAATGGTTGACCTGCGCCAGATCGACGCCGTCGGCCTCGGCCTGCTCGATGTTCTTCGGCAGCTCCGGAGACAGCCGCCGGCGGATGTTCTGCACGTTGTGCAGAATGGCGCCCAGCGGGTTGTTGATCTCATGCGCCATGCCTGCTGCCAGACCGCCGACGGACAGCATTTTTTCCGACTGCACCATCATTTCTTCCAGCGATATGCGCTGGGTGATGTCATCGATCCGGATCACCACGCCGCGCCCGGCATCGCCGGTCAATGGGTAGAACGTCAGCGCGTAGTGGCGGGACTCGTCATTTTTGATCCAGGTCACGCGCTCGATCTTGGTCACGCTGTGGCGCTCGACAGTGTGCTTGATCTGCGGCAGAAACGAGCGCATCGGCTCGAAGGCCAGGAAGATCGGCTGGTTCAGCGCTTCGTCCAGGGTCGTCCCGGACAATGCCGTCGCCTCCTGATTCCACTGGGTGACGTACAGCTGTTCGTCCAGTGCGATCATCGCCGAGGGCATCGAGTCAATGATGCTGTTGAGGTAGTTCTGGAAGCCGGTGAGCTTCTTCTCGATCTTGCTGCGCACCTGGACTTCCAGCTCCAGCTTGCGGTTGGTGTGGCGGGTTTCCTCGGCCAGCCCCTGAGCCTGATCGTAGGCTTCCTGCGAATCGTCGCGCGCGCGCTTGAGTTGCTGTTCGCGTGCTTCGATACGCGACAGCATGGTGTTGAACGCCTCGGCCAGGCTGCCGATTTCATCCTCGTTACCGGGTTCTGCGCGGAGTGCGTAGTTCTCTTCGCGGGTCACCTGCCGGGACAATTCTTCCAGTTGGTAAATGGGTTCAGTAATCAGGCGCCGAATCTGCCGCGCCACCACCAGCCACAGCAACACGCTGAACACGAGAATGCCCAGGCTGGCGGTCAGCGTACCGGTGTAGAACGCAGGAGGCAGCTCGCTACTGGCAACCAGCAGCAGATGCCCTGGCGGCTCGTCGCCTTTCGGTACGGTAATGACCTGCGTGCTGCGAAATTCGGTCAGGCGCCAGCTGTCCATGTCTTTGAAGTGCTTGGGCAGCTCTAGACTTTCGCCCTGATGCATCTGTTCAAGCCGCTCGCCGTTGTTGTCATACAGGGCTGCGGCACGCAACGGCCCGTAGCTTCTCAGCTCCTTGAGCAGCGCGCGTGCCTCGTTCGGCGAGTACAGGGCCCGCTCGTTGAGGTTGGCGCTGCTGATCAGCCGACCGATGGTCTGCAGGGCCTGTGGAGCCATCGCCTCCTGAGAGATGTAGTAGGCCGCGCTGATGAAGGTCAGGTTGGCGACCAGCAGTACAGTGGTCATCAGGACCAGCAGGGCAGCCAGCAGTTTCTGACCTACCGGCAGGTTTTCCAGGCGTTGGCGCAAGGGCATTGGGCAAGTCGCAGTGACGGGTGATGCGAGCAGGGTAGCGCGGGCTAGTCGGTACGCAAACCCTTGCTTGCCAGATGAGCTGTGAGACGCGTCTGCAAATGCTGCAGGTGCGGTGCCGGGCAGCCATGACGCGCTGCGACTGCGCATGCGTAACCCAGCAGGTAGCTGACTTCGGTGCGTCGCCCGTGAAGCACATCCTGGTACATGGATGAGTAATTGGCGGCGGTCGCCTGGATGACCCGCAGCACTTCCGCATGCAATTCCTGCGCAGCCGCCGGCTGGCTGCAGCGGCCCAGCAGATCGCTCAGCTCGGCGCACAGCGTGGCGACCTCGCAGGGGTGCTCGAGCAGGCCACCATTACGGCAGTCGTGCAGGACCGTCAGCGGGTTGATCGCGCAGTTGATTGCCAGCTTGCGCCACAGTCGAGTCAGGATGTCCGGCGTCCATTCGTGGGGAATGCCACTGTCGTGCAAATCCTGTAGAAGCGCGGGGGCTGTCGGGTCGGATACATCACCCAGCCAGTTGAAACCGTGGCCAGCGAACCTGACGCGCCAGTCGGACTCCAGAAACGCGCCTTCGGTGCTGGAGGCAAACAGGCAGCGCGCGTGGGGGATTTGCGCCGCCACAGCGTCCTGGCTGCCCAGGCCGTTCTGCAACAGGATGACGTCGGCCTGCGCCGTCAATCGCGGAGCCAGCTGAGCGACAGCCTGCTCGGCCTCGTAAGCCTTGCAGGCCACCAGCAGCCGTTCGATAGGTTGTTGATGGTCGGCGGTCTGTGCTTCGACCGGGTACGCATGGGCGATATCGTTTTCGACCAGCGTCACGCTGCTGCCATTGGCTTGATAGGCGGCCAGCCGATCCGCGTTGCGAAGGATCAACCGAACCGGCAGATTCGCGCGTGCCAGTCGCGTCGCCCAGAGACTGCCCAGGCTGCCCGCACCGAGAACATGCCATGTCACCGCCATCACAGCGGCACGTTATGGCGCTGAAGCGGTCTGCAGAAGGTGAAAACAAGGATGTGCATGGAAGGCTCACAGTGAACGCCGGAAAAGTCTCGTTATAATGAGCGTTCTTTCACACCGTCAAGTCATGCGTGCCCGAATTGTGCGCACGCCGTTTATCTGGAGAACATACATGCCCTCGTTCGACGTAGTGTCCGAATTGGATAAACACGAAGTCACGAATGCCGTCGACAACGCCATCAAAGAGCTGGACCGTCGCTACGACCTCAAAGGCAAAGGCACGTTCGAGTTCAAGGAACTGACTGTCACGCTGACTGCAGAAGCAGACTTCCAGCTGGAGGCCATGATCGAAATCCTCAAGCTGGCGCTGGTCAAACGCAAGATCGACGCGAAGTGCCTCGAGATCAAGGACGCTTATGCTTCCGGCAAATTGATGAAGCAGGAAGTCATCCTGCGTGAAGGCATCGACAAGGAGCTGGCGAAGAAAATCGTCGCTCACATCAAGGAAGCCAAGCTCAAGGTCCAGGCCGCCATTCAGGGCGAGCAGGTGCGGGTGACCGGCAAGAAGCGCGACGACCTGCAAGAAGCCATCGCAGCGCTGCGTGCCTACGATTCGGGCATGCCGTTGCAATTCAACAACTTCCGCGACTGATCGTTGCATTGAAAGCCAGGGAACCCTGCGTTCCCCGGCCAGTCCGAATCGCCCTGAGCATTGAAATGACGGCAGACCGCCGTGGTTTTGATCGCAGTTCGTGACGAGTAAGGAGATAACGATGGATTTAAACGCAGAAGTCGGTCATCTGTGGCAAGCGTCGCAGGCCTGGATTCCGATGATCATGGAGTACGGCAGCCGCTTGCTGCTGGCAGTCGTCACACTGTGCGTAGGCTGGTGGCTGATCAACCGGTTGACCGGCAAACTGGGCGCCTTGCTGGCCTTGCGACACGCCGATCTGGCCTTGCAGGGCTTCGTCAGCAACCTGGCCAACGTCATTCTGAAAATCCTGCTGGTGGTCAGCGTCGCGTCGATGATCGGCGTGGAAACCACCTCGTTCGTGGCGGCAATCGGTGCGGCCGGTCTGGCGATCGGTCTGGCCCTGCAAGGCAGCCTGGCGAACTTCGCCGGTGGCGTACTGATTCTGTTGTTCCGCCCGTTCCGTATCGGTGACTGGATCGAAGCCCAGGGTGTGTCGGGAACCGTCGACAACATCCAGATCTTCCACACCGTGCTGCGCACCGGCGACAACCGTACCGTGATCATTCCCAACGGCAACCTGTCCAACGGCATCATCACCAACACCAACCGTCAGCCGACCCGCAAGATCACCTTCGACATCGGCGTCAGCCATGACGCCGATCTCAAGAAGGCCTTGCAGGTCCTGCTGGACATGGCCGACGACCCGCGCGTACTCAAGGACCCGGCCCCCCAGGCTGTGGTGGCAGCGCTGGGGGAGAACGCAATTACCTTGTCCTTGCGCGTCTGGACCAGCAGTGGCGATATGGGCGACGTGACGTCGATGTTCAACATCGAAGCGCGCGACCGCCTGAAGGACGCAGGCATCGAGATCCCACTGCCGCAACGGATTGTGCGGGTGGTTCAGGAATAGTGGTTTGTGCGGTATGACAAAGCCCTGGCTCGTGAGAGTCGGGGCTTTTCTTTATTTGCAAGCTCAGGAAAAGGCTATTTCCATGGTTGATGATTGTTTTCCAGCAGTGATGCTCTGGTGTCCCTTATCCGTCGACGATGAACATGCCTTCCGGCTCCCCGGCACGAACTGTAGGTTATTTACTGTAAATGTAACCTTCGTCCTCTTCATCTTCCTCGTCGATATCTTTGAGTTTTTCTTGGTGAGGTACGGGGTAAAGACCCAGTACAGCCGCTACTCCCGCAGATATGCCCATGAGGAATGGGGTGGGCTCGGGATAATGCGAAAGTTTCCGATCGGGATCCTCTGTGGGATTAACGCCGCTGCCAGCGGGGAGCTTCATTATCTTCATACCATCGGCGGTGAGAATGCAGCGAGGCGGTACTATTTTGCCTTCAAACATTTCCACTATTTCGGCGTTGGGTAAGGGGGTGAGCGGCTCACTGACTTGGGTGCCTGCGTCACTTTGCGTGAGCGTGAAGTTCTCGCCGTTCTTCTCGATACGAAACTACGGTTTATTTTTAGGCTTCGCGGCGTAGTCGCCAATCAGTTCGTCACACGGGGATACGGAGTCCTGCGTGCAGCCTCCCATTAAAATCAATGCCGCGACTAAATTTATCCCTACAAAGGACCTACAAAAATGCGTATACATATTTTCTTCCTTGTTTACGGTTGAGAGTGTTTAGTGACCGCTAAGGCGAACCAAAGATAAACGGATCTGCGCCACGGTTCTGACTGTTCTTCGCTTTACGGGCTTCATCGGGCGGGCGGACCATTTGTACGGTCAGGCTGCCATCGGTGCCGGCGTAGACCACGGCACTGACGCCGCCATCCTTGTAACTGGCGATGGTCGCAAGATTGATCTCGACCAGCGCACCGCTGACCCCGGTATTGCCCAGACGACGACCGATGTCGTAGCCCTCTTCGACATTGCCCAGCTCAAGACCGTGGCCGTCCTTGTTCAGGTCGTGCAGGGCGTTGTTCAGGGCGATTTCCGCTTCCGGGTTGTTGGTGCTGTCGTAGAACACTCGCACAGGTTTCTGACCGTTGGGAAGCGTGTCCAGCGCCTGCACCCATGCGGCTTGCAGCGCTTTTGCTTGCAAGGCCGGTTTCAGGCGCTTGCCGTTTTCATCCTGCATGGGCGCCTTGATCGGGCGATGCAGGTAGCCAAGCACCGGCGCAGCGTCGAACTCCTTGACCTGATGCTGACCCCAACGGATCGGCAGCCAAGGGGAGGGCTCGAAGTTGCCAGGGCCACGGTTGCTGATGGTTTTCCAGAGGGTGGGGAGTTGGGCTTGCCAGTAGGCGGTGGACATGGTGCCCGGGGCGTAGGGTGTTTCAACGCCCTTGGCTTTCTCGGCAGCTTCGTACCAGTCCATAAATGCTTTGTCCCGATCCCAGTAGAAAGCCCAAAGCTTGCCTAGATCGGTATCTTTGCTCTGGTTGTCCTCTGGCTCGTTTGTCGCATAGGGACGAATATAGCGATCTACCCTGTCAGAACGGGTGACCAGCAGGCCTGTCATGCTTTCAAATACCGTTGGTACTACTTGAGTATTTTTCTGCAGGCCAGGAGTGCCACGTTTGCGATATATGTTTCGCGTGACGTCCCCGTCCTCGCTTGCGATCAGTGCTTGCGGAACTTTAGGATTAGCCTCAAAAAACTGAAACAGCCGCTCGATCATGCTTTGTGCGTAGTTGGTGCTCTCATCGTTTTGCCAGAGAAGCTGGGTGACACCTAAGGTCGCTGCATTCCGGCCGGAGTTGATCAGATTCGCTGCACGGTAGGGCTTTTCATAAGGGTTCGGAGGGCCTAAAGCAAAGGCTGGAATTGGCCAATAGGCTACTGACTCTCCTGCGGAATGCTGAAAAGCCACCCGAGTATTAATATCCGCTGTAGTTTCTCGCGAGCTCAAGGATGGGTTATAGGCTTTAGAGTCCGACGGAAATATCGATGAGGAATTGTTGCTTTTTTTAGCAATTTCTCGCCAGACAGAAGATTGATGCCAGTCATTGACTGCAAGGCCTACGCCTCGTATTTCTAGCGAGTATTTTCGTGCTTCCGCAGCCTGTTGTTCTGCATTTTTAGCAATAATCTCGGATCTATAAGCCGCCAGTTCGTGCTTTTCATTGGCAACAGCCTTGCCCCACCAATGACCGCTGTAGCTAAGCAGAACCGCACTTAAAATCCCTGCAATGCCCCAGCGGGTCACCGAATGTATGTTACGCAATTCCATATGGTTTTCCTGTGCTTCCATTGCATAGCCTGATCACAAATAAAACCCCTAAACCACTCGCACATGCATGGCATGGCTGGCCACGCCCTGGCAGCCGCACGCGAGTCGATGGCCGTGCAGGACCACCGGGATACCGTTCAGCTTCCGGGTGGGGTGGCCTTCAATAAAAGCGAATTCACCAGAGTGAAGCGGGCAGGTGGCTTTGTCGCCCAGCACGGCCGGAGGCTTGCGGTTGAGGGTGTGGGTGCCTGCCAGTTGGCAGGACACCACTCGGCCACCACTGCTGGTGGCGTCGCCCAGGCAGACCGGATAACTCACTCTGCAGGTGCCCCGCCGGTTGGCGAGCCGAAGGTGAACGGATCTGCGCCGCGGTTCTGGCTGTTCTTCGCTTTACGGGCTTCATCGGGCGGACGGACCATTTGTACGGTCAGGCTGCCATCGGTGCCGGCGTAGACCACGGCGCTGACGCCGCCATCCTTGTAACTGGCGATGGTCGCCAGATTGATCTCGACCAGCGCACCACTGACCCCGGTATTGCCCAGACGACGACCGATGTCGTAGCCCTCTTCGACATTGCCGAGTTCAAGACCGTGGCCGTCCTTGTTCAGGTCGTGCAGGGCGTTGTTCAGGGCAATTTCGGCTTCCGGGTTGTTGGTGCTGTCGTAGAACACCCGCACAGGCTTCTGATCTTCGGGCAGTGTGTCCAGCGCCTGCACCCAAGCGGCTTGCAGCGCTTTGGCTTGCAAGGCCGGTTTCAGGCGCTTGCCGTTTTCATCCTGCATGGGCGCCTTGATCGGGCGATGCAGATAGCCGAGCACTGGAGCGGCGTCGAACTCCTTGACCTGATGCTGCCCCCAGCGGATCGGCAGCCAAGGGGAAGGCTCGAAGTTGCCGGGACCACGGTTGCTGATGGTTTTCCAAAGGGTGGGGAGTTGGGATTGCCAGTAGGTAGTGGATATGGTGCCTGGGCCTAATGGATCTTTAATTCCTTTGGTCTTCTGCGCATCCTCATAGACTTTTCTGAATTTACGCGGCTGCTCCCAGTAGAAAGCCCAAAGCTTGCCCAGATCGGTATCTTTGTTCTGGTTGTCTTCTGCGTCGTTAGTCGCATAAGGACGAACGTAGCGATCCACCCGGTCCGAGCGAGTAATCAGCAGGCCTGTCATGCTTTCGAAAATAGTCGGTACGACTTGCGCATTTTGGAGGCCGGGCGTGCCGCGTTTACGATAAATATCTCGCGTAACGTCCCCGTCCTCGCTTGCAATCAGTGCTTGCGGAACTTTCTGATTGTCTTCAAAAAACTGAAACAGCCGTTCTATCATGCTTTGTGCTTGGCTAGTGTTTTCATCGTTTTGCCAGAGAAGCTGGGTGACGCCTAGTGTTGCTTGATTCCGGCCAAAGTTGATCAGATCTGCGGCACGGTAGGGCTTCTCGTAAGGATTGGGAGGCCCCAGCGCAAAAGTGGGTATTGGCCAATAAGAGACAGACTCTCCAGCAGAGTGTTTGAATGCTGCACGGGTATTAATTTTTTGGGTATTCTCTCGGGAGAGCAAAGAGTCGGTATAGTCCTCAGGGTTCTGGGAGTATATTGAAATAAAGTTATTTCTCTTTTCTTGAACTTTTCGCCATATGGATGATTGGTGCCATCCACCTACAGCGATTCCCACCCCTCGAATTTCCAACGCAGATGTTCGTTTTTGTGTTGCCTGCTGCTCTGAGACTTGTGCTGCCACATTGGATTTATAAGCCGCCAGCTCAGTTTTTTCATGAGCAACAGCGTTTCCCCACCAATGCCCGCTGTATGCTAGTAAGACGGCACCTAAAATTCCTGCAATACCCCAGCGCGTTACGGAGTTTATGTCACGTAGTTCCATGTTGGTTTCCTGTGCTTTTAGGTATACAAGAAAGACAAATCCGAGCCACAGAACAAGCAAAATCCCTATGATCCATAGGTAAGCTTTTAGCTTCGGACGAAGTGATTTTTTCTTTAAAGGGTCACTCACTTGACACCCCTCGGTTGCTGGGTGCCTTGAAGCAAAGGCGGCGGTGTCAGCGTGACTAGATCGTCGGAAGGAAACTCTCCTTCTTCGTAATAAAGATGGCTTGCGCTAACCAATTCCTGCGATTCCTCGCTAATCCTTTCCCAGCCAGGTAACTCAGTCGTTTTAGCAAACTGCTTTTTATCCATCTTCCAATCTGCAATCGCCACCAGCACATCACGCATTACCGGATCGTCCAGACATTTTGCCTGACCAATCGCAATATCCATCGCCGTGACCCAGCGTTGGTTTTCCGGACTGCGCAACAGGCCCGAGTGATAGCTATTTTCGGCCAGCACGTCTGTGCTTTTATCCATGAATTCACGTATTTCGTCCGGTGTTTCTTCTCGTAGTATGTCGTAACGATCCGTGGGTTTGGGCGCGCCGTCGCCTGTCACTCGTTGTTTACGCATGATGCGGGTTTGTTCACTTGGTGCTTTGCCCAGATTCCATTGGGCTAACTCACGCTCCAGATCTATCGATCCCGTGTGGCTGCGAACGTAACGCCAGTTGAACTTGGCTCTTGGATTGCCCACGGCAGAGGCTTTGTTGGCATCGTCCGGTCTGTCGAGACCCGATTTGGTCTCATCGCCCCTGAAGTTCTCCTCCTCTCCGCCAAACATAGCGGGGGCGTGGGGCGGGTACAGTTGTTCAGCGTTGATCAGGATCTTATGCCCTTCTTCTATAGGGCCTTTCGAAATGAGCCCTGTGAAAAAACCGCCACCTGGATAACGAGATTCGTTTTTGGCGCGTAACAGCTCATAACCTGGAGGCTTTCCGACCATGACCGGTGATCCGTCACGGTAGCGTTTGGTCCACATGCGCTGAAAAAAGCGTACGGCCTTCAATTCAGCCATAGGGTTGCGAGTACTGTCTTTGCCATGGGTTTCCCACACCCCGTAAGTGCCGATGCCTCTCACGTCATCCAGTGCGACTGTGGTGTCGTCCGGGCAGAAATACAGGTACACCTTGCCGCGGTTATCACGCTCGGGAAATACCGTCATGTTACCGACACTGTCCTTGCGCGAACCTTGTGTAGGTGACCACTGCGGGCCGCTGCGTCCGCAGTAGGTTGCAGGGTTGCGCAAGTCCGACAGCGGCGGTTGGGTGTGGGGTGCCTGAGTCACTTGCGCCACGATGCGGGTCAGTGTGGATAGCGTGTCTTGATCTTTGGGGGTGACTTCCGGGAACAGGCAGTAGGGCGTGTCCACCATGATTATCGTGTCCGCGCAACGATGTCCACCGTCCACCAACAGTGCTTGCGCCAGCAGGGTAATCAACGTGCCTTGGCTATGCGCCATGATCGTGATGGTTTCGTCGGGAGACACCCTGCGTATCTCCTTGACCATCATCGCGAGCCGGTGAGCAGCCAGCACGTAATAACGTCGATGTGGGTTATCCCCCAGAAAATGGGTGTTGGGGAGCATCTTTCGGGCAATCTTAAGGCGCATGGTGAGTGGCAGGCCCTTGTCATACATTTCCAGCAGGTTATTGGTGGCATTGACAAAATAACCACCGGCCTTGCCAAAATGCCGATCCAGGCGATTGCCCTGTATGTCCTGATACTGGTCGCGCAGTTTGGTGGGGTTGTTGTTCTTGTCTCGACTGATTTCGCTGGGGTCAGCCCTATATCCCCAATAAAAGGGAATGAGCAGGCTACGGGTTTTCGGATCCTTGGTGTCGCGTTGATAAAGATAGGTGTCGGGATCGTCCAGGATGCCCTTCTGATCGTCCTGCACATCTTTAGATGGTAGCTTTCTTAACTTTCCGTACTCATACCCATACCTTCCAGCCACCAGATCCGGCCGATCCAGCCGCTCATTAACCCCCTGACACAACCCCGTCTCCACCGACTCATAAGAAGCCCCCGGGTCATTCACACCGTGCAGAAAGATCACTACGCCTGGCAAATCGCCGGGCACTTCCATTTTGCAGGTGGTGTTGAGGTTGGGGATCAGCCGTGTGTTGCCTTGGGCAACGGCGTATTCATCGGCGCCGTTCATTGCGCACCTCCTTTCGGTGTGCCGCTGCGTAATGCCGATACCTGTGCCTGATGCATCATTTCGCGTTCCACGCGCTCGGTCAGTCCGTCTGCGTTCGTCATTCCTTTCACCAGGCTGCCATCTTCCAGTTTGATTTCATACGAGTGATCCGCTGCTGCCCGCGGGCTTTGTTCGCTGTGCCCGGGGTAGTGAAAGATGACCTGCTGGGCGGCGGGGTCGCGGCCGAAAGAGGGGATCGCAGCGCTGTCGGTCTTGGGGCTGATCCAGTCGTGTTCGCTGGCGTGCACAGTGACTTTGCCCTGTGAGCCGATCTCGACGCCGCCGCCAATCTTGATGTAACTGCCGTCATCGGCGACCAGGCGGATGGTCGGCGCGGTGATGACCACTTCGCCTTCTACTGCGGAGACGTGCAGGTTTTTCTGGGCATTGAGGGCGATGTCGTCTTCCTGCGCTTGCACCAGCACTTTGCCGCGGTTGGCGATAGCGCTGATGCCTGCGTCCTGGGCGAAAGCTGACAGCCCTTTGCCCGCTTGCAGGTGCATGGCCGCGCCGCTGGTCAATTGCAGGTTGTCCTGCGCGGTGGTGTCGTGATTTTCACCGGCATAGTGAGCCTGCGAGCGTGGTGTGGCGCTGGCGATGCCTGCTGCTGCGGTCATGGCCAGTACCGGGTCGCCCAGGCCGTTATTATTCGGCGCGGGCCATTGGTCGAGCGACTGGCGCAAGGCTTCTATGCCTTTGACATCCACCGCCTGTCCGCCACGTGCGGCTGCGGTTTCGCCGAGGGATTTGAACAGCTCGCCGCACTCGGCCAGCAGTTTGAGCAGCTCTTCGCGATCCAGCTGTGAGCCTTTTGCGTCGGTACGCGCGTAGGTGGTCAGCAACATGCCTTGCGCGGCACGCAGGGCGATGGCGGCATCGGTGCGCAGTTCTGCGCCGTTGCCGCGTGGCTGGGCGGTGCCGTCAGTGCGCGGGTCGGTCAGTTTGCCCAGGTTGAGGGCGGTGGCCTGATGGGTCGTGCCCATGCGTGCGCGCAGTGAGCCTGGCGTGTCATCGAACAGCAGTTCGTTGAAGCCGCTGCCTTTGTGTTCCTGGGTGCGGATCCCCGACAGTGTGCGGTTACCGGGCAGCCCCGAGGCCTTGCTGAAGCGTGGCGGCAGATTAATGTTGTTGTAGAGCACCGACGTCACCAGAGGCCGGTCGATATCGCCTGCCAGAAACGTCACCAACACTTCCTGGCCGATGCGTGGCATGAACTGATGCCCGAAGCCGCTGCCGGCACTGGGCATCGCCACCCTTAACCAGGTGGTGCCCTGCGGCAGGCTGTCGCCGCGCTGCCAGTGGAACCTGACCTGTATCCGCGCCAGCTCATCCGTGAACACTTCCTCACCTTCCGGCCCGACCACGATGGCGCTCAGCGGGCCGTTAATGCTTGGGCGCGGGACGGTGATCGGATGACGGTAGGGAATCTTGTGGCGAATGCACACGAACTCGTTCGTGTAGCCCGCGCCTTCGTCCGACAGGTAATTGTTGCTGCCCTCATGCTTGACCGTTATCAGTAGAAAACTGCGATCTTCAGCAGAGCCGCGGTCATGATCAAAATGCTGGGTCAGCTCAAAGGTGTGGCCGGGGTACATGGCGCGGCAGTTACTGTTGCCGGTGAATGTCTTGCCCTGAACTTCAATGGCCTCCAGACGCTGACGTACCAGGCGTTCTCCGTCATTGAAGGTGCCGTGGCTGTAGTGATCGAGCACGTCATACACTTCATACGAATCGACGTTGCCCTGCTCATTGAGGCTCGGCATGCCAACCGGCAGCGAATTGCGCGGCTGCTTGTAATCGAAAGTCTGAATGGACATGCGCCCCGACTGCAGGCGTCGATGGCTGCGCCATTCGGTAATCGAATCCGCTGTCTCGGTAACGGATGCACTGTGATAACGAATGGTGGGCTGTTGCGGCAGGGGCGAGAGGTCGCGCGAGTGATCAAGAATGATCAGCGTGTGCTTTTCCTGATTGTGATCGAAATAGAAGAACAGCCCTTCGTGTTCCAGCAAGCGCAATACAAAGGTCAGATCGCTTTCACGGTACTGGGTGATGTAACTGTGCGTCTTGAGTGGCTGGCTGAGTTGAAACTCGAAATCGGGCAACGCACCATAGGCCGCAAATACCGTTCGGATAACGGCTTCGATGGTCTGTTCCTGAAATATCCGCGAGTCGACGCGCCGCGAGAGCATCCACAGCCAGGGGCTCAGTGTGGCGCTGTAACGTGCCAGACCGCCGTCGCTGCCTTCCAGGCTGAAGGCACTGATATAGCCATTGATGAAGCGCGACTCGCCGGTGGCCAGTTCTATTGCCAGTTGTGCAGGCTGGCCGATCTGCGATTTGAGCTCCAGACCGGCATCGCGGCTGATCATCGACAACTCGAAGCTGAACAGCTCGGACAGGCTTTCAGTACCGGAAAAACGTTCCAGCAGGAGTTCCTGTTCGTCACGGGCAACGGTCGTCAGCTTGATCAGGCGACGGTTTTGTGGCGCAAACAGCGCCGTTAGATCCTTTAACATTGTTGCTCCGTTATATAAAACCAGCCGCTCGTTCCGGGCGAGAGTGTTGATATAGAGAGGTGGGTGAGTCTATAGACTTGTTTCCGGGGGCACACAGTTAAATTGCAAAGGGCCATTACTGAGCGACATTACTCTTGATGCTGCAGTGAGGTAGTGAAGAATGGCTAGCAGTGTCGTCGGCCAATTCATAAGAAGCTGTAGTGCGTTTCTTACGGCGTAATGAGAGACGCCAGGAGGAAAGACTGTAAGGGGAGGGCGCGCGCTATATGAAAAAAGCCCTGGCGCGTGAGCGTCAGGGCTTTTTTAGTCGGCGATTACTGCAGGCTTATATTGGCCAGCGTAACGATAATGCCGATTGCCGCGACGACGGCGGCGACTGCATTGATCGAGAACACCGTGCGTAGGGTTGTGGAGAGTCTCCACGGTTTTACGGCGAACGCATAAACCAGCAGAAAGATGATGGCGAAGATCTCCACCTGCGCGAGCAGAACCACCGCGCCACCGAAGGCCATTGGCCCGGAAGGGGTCGCGGGATCCTGTGACAGGTAGGAGCTCAGCAGGGTGCCGATGATCGGCAGCCAGATCCCCAGGCTGATAAGGATCAGGGGAACGGGGTTGAAAGCGCGTGCTTTGTTTTCGGTGTCCAATGTTGTTCCTTGATGAGGTAGCCAGAGATCAGGGCTTGTCGATAACGGAAGCCTCTTGAGGCGGCTCGGTCTTCGCCGTGCGTATCTCTCGGTTCCATTGCAGGATGATCATCACCAGCGTCGGAATGCCCAGCAGCGCGGTGATCAGGAAGAAGTTGTGGTAGCCGTACTTTTCCACCACCACACCGGAATAGCCGCCCAGCAGGCGCGGTAGCAGCAGCATGATGGAGCTGAGCAAGGCATATTGCGTGGCAGAGAATTTCAGGTTGGTGAGGCTCGACAGGTAGGCGACGAACGCCGATGTCGCCAGCCCCGAGCTGAGGTTGTCCAGCGAGATGGTGACGATCAGCATCTTCACGTTCGGGCCCATGTCCGCCAGCAACAGGAACAGGATATTGGTCGAAGCCGAGGCCAGTCCGCCGATGAACAGGATAGGCATGATGCCGAAGCGCACGATCAGCAGCCCGCCGATACCGGCGCCCAGCAGGGTCATGATCAGGCCGAAGATTTTGCTGACGCTGGCGATCTGGTCCTTGGTAAAGCCCTGGTCGATGTAGAACACGTTGGCCATGACCCCCATCACCGTGTCCGACATCCGGTAGGTCGCGATCAGGCCCAGCAACAGCAGCGCCTGCCAGCGGTAGCGCATGATGAAGTCGTTGATCGGGGTGAGAACCGGTGCCAGTCCGCGACGACCCATCGAGGACAGGCAGGCGATGGTCAGGAGCGTGTAGAGAATCGCGCGTAAAAACGCCCGGTCTTCCAGCAACAGGTCCATCCAGCTGGTGCCGTTGAACAGCACACTGGCGAAGTCGGTATTGTAAAGCTGGGTAAACATCGCCGGTACTGAGACCAGCAACACAATCAGCACGAACACCGAGGCCAACTGGTGCGTAAAGCCATAGCGCGCTGCCGACAGTTGGGTGCGCAGCGGCACCGGCGGCTCGCGCATGATCAGTGTGGTGACCAGGGCGGGCAGCATCAGCAGCCCGAACAGCACATAAGTGCCGGTCCACGCTGAATGCTTGTAGGCAAAGCCTGTAGAGCCGAAGCCCTCGGCGAAATACAGTGCACCCGCTGTCGCCAGCAGTGCAGCGACCCGGTAGCCGGACATGTAGCTGGCGGCCAGGGCAGCCTGTTGGGTGTCCTGGGCAATTTCCAGGCGATAGGCGTCAATGGCGATGTCTTGCGTGGCTGACGAGAAGGCGACCACCACGGCAATCGCGATCAGCCACGAGAGATGCTTTTGCGGGTCGCAGAAGCCCATGCCGATCAGGCCCAGAATCACCAGGCTCTGGGACAGCACCAGCCAGGACCGACGACGTCCCAGTTTGCCAAGCAGGGGCAGGCGCCATTGGTCGAGCAATGGCGACCAGACCCATTTAAAGGCGTAGGCAAGGCCGATCAGGCTCGCATAGCCGATGGTCTCGCGCGCGACACCGGCTTCGCGCAACCACACGGACAATGTCGAAAAGACCAGCATATAAGGCATGCCCGCAGCGAATCCGAGCAGCAGTAACACTAATGTCGACGGGCTGGCATATGCGGCGAGCGCGGCGCGCCAGGTTTTACGGGGCATGGGCTGGAATCTGCCTCAGGTTACGAAAACAAAGGGCGCACTCTAACCGCTGTGCTATAGGGGACGCCAGCCATGGCGCTGCATATCAACCCGATTATTCACAATGGTGACGCCCTCGGCGCGTAAACGTGCCCGTTGTTCGTCACCGGAAACGCTGCCAGGCGGCAGACTGAGCCGACCTCCGGCGCCCAAAACCCTATGCCAGGGCAGCGAAGAACCGCCCGGCAACTGGCTCAACGTACGACCCACCCAGCGTGCAGCTCGGCCCAGGCCGGCCAGTTCGGCGAGTTGCCCGTAGGCGACCACTTTGCCTTCCGGTATCTGCGCCATCGTCAGGTATAGGGCGGTGCGTCGCGCCTCGTTCGGCGATTGTCCTGCCGGGTAAAGTAATGTCAAGTCCGAGTCTGCCACGCGATAATCCTGTATAAAACGCTATTGATTGCTGTTCGCTGAACTTTTGCTTCTCCGGGCTGTCAGTTACCACCGTGCTTGATGGTACATGGATCGCACCGACACCTCCCCGCAGGAAAATGCCTGATTCCCGCCTTACAGAGCCTAGTTATCGCTTATGTTGTCCAGAACCCTGTTGTGCCTTGCAATCACCGCTGTTTCCACTCCATTGCTTGCCGATACCGTCTGGTTGAAGAATGGCGACCGTCTGACCGGCACAATCAAGGTGTTCGACGGCGGCAAATTATTGCTGCAGACCGAATACGGTGGCGCTATCGCACTGGACTGGAAGCAGGTCAAGACCCTGAAAAGCGATCAGCCGTTGTTGGTCAAGCAAGATGAGCATGGCGGCGAAGTCTCCAATTCGCTGCAGGCAGCGGATGATGGCAAGGTCGTGCTGGCCAATGGCGATGCACCCAAGACTGTCGAGCTGGCAAGTATCCATCAGATCATCAAGCCCAAGCCGGTTATCACGGATCTTGTCTGGAAAGGCAACATCGATGCGGCGCTGGATTTCCAGCAGGCCGAAAACGATACCAATGATTACAACGTCGCCTTCAAGACCTCGGCTCGCCATGGCGACTGGCGTCACAACGCCAAGGGCGATTACAACCGCGAGACCACCGACGACGTAGTCGGCACTGACAACTGGAGCGCCGAGTACTCGCTGGACCGCTTCCTGACCGAGAAATTCTTCTGGGACGGTCGCGTCAGCTACAAACGCGACAAGGTCGAGGATCTGTCTCGTCAGCGCGTAGTCGGTACCGGTCCAGGTTACCAGCTGTGGGATGACGAACTGGGTGCATTCAAGGTCGGTGCGCTGCTCAACCGTACCGATTTCGAGTTCTCCAACGACGAGAAGGAAAACTTCTATTCCGTTGCCGGCACCTGGGATTACAACCGCTACCTGATCGGCAAGAAGGTCGAGTTCTTCACCAACGGCGAGCTGGGCAAACCGCTGAGTGCCGTCGCCGACTACTCGCTGGATGTCGAAGCGGGGCTGCGTTACAAGGTGACCGACTGGGCGTCGCTTAACCTGAAAGCCGAGAAGAACGTCATCAGTGGTTCGAGCAATGGCGATGTCGACAAGACACGCTACACCGCTGGCTTCGGCGTAAGCTGGTAAGCGAAGGGCAGGCGACGCACACCCTGTGCGTCGCCTGCTGCTTTTACGGGCTGACTAGATTCGCATTGCGCCATCCAGCTCAAGGATGCGTCCGCTGTAATAATCGTTTTCCAGAATATAAGCCACCGAGTGTGCAATCTCGTCCGGTCTGCCCATGCGCTTGAGCGGGATCGCCGAGGTCATCTTCTCCAGTGCTTCGGGGCGCATGCTGCCGGTCATTTCGGTTTCAATGAACCCCGGCGCCACGCCTG
Organism: Pseudomonas syringae KCTC 12500; assembly: GCF_000507185.2. Lineage (NCBI taxonomy): Bacteria > Pseudomonadati > Pseudomonadota > Gammaproteobacteria > Pseudomonadales > Pseudomonadaceae > Pseudomonas > Pseudomonas syringae. The sequence goes on along the minus strand of NZ_AYTM02000002.1, from coordinate 1,172,469 downwards.
CCACTCGAATGCCGTAGCGCGCCAGTTCCCTTGCCCAGGTAACCGTCGCAGCCGCCACACCGGCCTTGGCTGCCGAGTAGTTGGTCTGTCCGATATTCCCCGCACGTGAAATCGACGAGATATTGATGATCGCGCCCTGGCTCTTCTGCTCGATCATTTTCGCCGCCACTTCGCGGGTGCAAAGGAATACGCCGGTCAGGTTGACGTCGATCACTGCCTGCCATTGCGCAAGGCTCAGTTTGGTCATCTCGCCATCCTTGACCTTGACCAGCAGGCCGTCACGCAGAATGCCAGCGTTGTTGACCAGGCCATGAATGGTGCCGAAATCCTCGGCGACCTTGCTGACCGTATCGACGACCTGTTCTTCATTGGCAACATTGCACAGATAGGCGCGAGCCTTGACCCCGAGTGCTTCACAGGCGGCGACAGCCTGATCGAGTTTCTCCTGATTGAGGTCCAGCAGCGCCAGGTTGGCGCCTTTGCCGGCCAGGTATTCGGCCATGGCTCTGCCCAGCCCCTGGCAGCCGCCGGTGATGATTATCAGCTTGTCTTTCAATTCCATATGCGTGCCCAATCACAGTTGATCGTTTCCATGGCATCACTGGCGGGTTGCGAGTGCTTATGCCATAGCCAGAGCACGTTATAGGCTGTTTTTACCCGTTCGTCTCGGGCGGGCCGCCTGGCCCTGAAATACACCGACACACGTTTGTGAAGGCCTGGTTCAGCTCACTTGTGCGCATAATTTAGCGGTAAGCCAGATGCAGGGAGCTTGAATTAACGACCTTCTGACATCACATACGGTCTACTCGGAAGGCATTCTTCCCTTGAGGAACTCATTTGATGCGTGTTTTTTTGCTGCTGTTTCTATTATTCCCGGTACTTGAGCTGTTTCTGCTGGTTCGTGTCGGGATGTCCATCGGCTTTCTCTGGACCTTTCTGCTGGTCGTCGCGACGTCGATGCTCGGCTTGTTCGTGATGCGCGTGGCCGGTTTCGCGACGGCGCTGCGTGCACGCGAAAGCCTGGCGCGTGGCGAGTTGCCTGCCCAGGAAATGCTCGAAGGCCTGATGGTTGCCGTGGGCGGCGGTCTGCTGCTGTTGCCCGGTTTCATCAGCGACATTCTGGGTGTGATCTGCCTGTTGCCGATCACCCGTCGTCTGCTGATCAACAAGGTCCGCCAGCGCGCCCAGGATCAGGCCATGCGTCAGCGGGCCTTCGCCGATGATTTGCAGACACCTGCCAATCAGGGCGCGTCGAGTCATCGCCCGACGGCGATTCACCAGCCTACCCGCGAGCCCGACGTCATCGAAGGCGAGTTCGAGCATCGCGACAAGTAATCTTCCACACCCCCCGGCAGCGCGGCACCTCAGGGTGCCGCGTTCGTTTTGACCAGCCGGTTCGGGTGTAAAAAATTTCTACCCAAGACTTGTAATCACTTTGCTCGCCCTTATGTATGGGTCACCGCAAGGTTTCTGGCCTGAAGGCCAGACCGTATTCTGCGGTTCGCGCGTCGAACCGTAACCGGCAAGTCCGGATTTAAACCGGCCGGTGCACTCACCGGACGATCAAACAAACATAATCAGGAGATCGACAATGAAGCTTCGTCCTCTGCATGACCGCGTCGTCATCCGTCGCAGTGAAGAAGAAACGAAAACTGCCGGCGGTATCGTTCTGCCAGGTTCGGCTGCTGAAAAGCCTAACCGCGGCGAGATCGTTGCTGTGGGTACCGGCCGCGTGCTGGACAACGGCGAAGTACGTGCGCTGGCTGTGAAAGTGGGTGACAAGGTTGTGTTCGGCCCTTATTCCGGCAGCAACACAGTGAAAGTAGACGGCGAAGACCTGCTGGTGATGAGCGAGAACGAGATTCTTGCTGTCGTCGAAGGCTGAGTGCTCCCGCTGACTTCCGTTACTACTAAGTATTCAAGGAATAATGATCATGGCTGCTAAAGAAGTTAAATTCGGCGATTCTGGCCGCAAAAAAATGCTCGCCGGTGTAAACGTCCTGGCTGACGCAGTTAAAGCGACCCTGGGCCCTAAAGGCCGCAACGTTATCATCGAGAAAAGCTTTGGCGCTCCGCTGATCACCAAAGACGGTGTTTCGGTTGCCAAGGAAATCGAGCTTAAAGACCGTTTCGAAAACATGGGCGCGCAGCTGGTCAAAGACGTTGCTTCCCGTGCTAACGATGATGCAGGCGACGGTACCACTACCGCTACCGTTCTGGCTCAGGCCATCGTCAACGAAGGCCTGAAGGCTGTCGCTGCCGGCATGAACCCGATGGACCTCAAGCGCGGCATCGACAAGGCGACCATCGCCATTGTTGCCGAGCTGAAGAAGCTGTCCAAGCCATGCACCGACACCAAGGCAATCGCCCAGGTCGGCACCATCTCGGCCAACTCTGATCACTCCATCGGCGACATCATTGCCGAAGCCATGGAAAAAGTGACCAAAGACGGCGTTATCACCGTTGAAGAAGGTTCTGGCCTGGAAAACGAGCTGTCTGTTGTAGAAGGCATGCAGTTTGACCGTGGTTACCTGTCCCCGTACTTCATCAACAAGCCGGACACCATGGTTGCCGAGCTGGACAGCCCGCTGCTGTTGCTGGTCGACAAGAAGATCTCCAACATTCGCGAAATGCTGCCGGTTCTGGAAGCAGTCGCCAAGGCTGGCCGTCCTCTGCTGATCGTTGCCGAAGACGTTGAAGGCGAAGCGCTGGCGACTCTGGTGGTCAACAACATGCGCGGTATCGTGAAAGTTGCAGCCGTCAAGGCTCCAGGTTTCGGCGATCGTCGCAAGGCCATGCTGCAGGACATCGCTGTTCTGACTGGCGGTACCGTTATCTCCGAAGAGATCGGCCTGAGCCTGGAAACCACTACCCTGGAACACCTGGGTAATGCCAAGCGCGTCATCCTGAACAAAGAAAACACTACCATCATCGATGGTGCTGGCGTGAAAACCGATATCGACTCACGTATCTCCCAGATCCGTCAGCAAATCGGCGACACCAGCTCGGACTACGACAAAGAAAAACTGCAAGAGCGTCTGGCCAAGCTGTCTGGCGGCGTTGCAGTGATCAAGGTCGGTGCCGGTTCCGAAGTCGAGATGAAAGAGAAGAAAGCCCGCGTTGAAGACGCCCTGCACGCAACCCGCGCAGCCGTTGAAGAAGGCGTGGTACCTGGCGGTGGCGTGGCACTGGTTCGCTCCCTGCAGGCTATCGAAGGTCTGAAAGGCGACAACGCTGATCAGGACGTCGGTATCGCTCTGCTGCGTCGTGCAGTCGAAGCGCCGCTGCGCCAGATCGTTGCCAACTCCGGTGACGAGCCAAGCGTTGTTGTCGACAAGGTCAAGCAGGGTTCGGGTAACTACGGTTACAACGCTGCTTCCGGCGAATACGGCGACATGATCGAAATGGGTATCCTTGACCCGGCCAAAGTGACTCGCTCTGCTCTGCAGGCGGCGTCCTCCATCGCCAGCTTGATGATCACCACCGAAGCGATGATCGCTGACGTGCCTGACGACAAGCCAGCAGGCGGCGGCATGCCGGACATGGGCGGCATGGGTGGTATGGGCGGCATGATGTAAGCCAGCTTTACCCCCAGCGTTACACCCATAAAAAACCCCGCCTTGTGCGGGGTTTTTTTATGGTCTTTGTGTCCGATCAATCAATGCGTCGGTTGTACTTTGCTGTTATCGAGACCCTTGGGTTCGGGGCGGTAAAGCACGAAGTAATAAACCCCCAGACAGATCAGCCAGCAGAACACTGCGGTCCAGATGTTATGGGAAAAGAAGTGCGCACCTTGCAGCATCCGCCCGACAGAGAACACCGTTCCAAGGCCGAACGCCAGAGCCAGGCCCATTTTTGCCATCCGTGGACGACGGTCGCGAAAAGCGAAGAACAGCGAGAACAGGGTAAAGCCGGTCGCCGCATGACCGCCCGGCCAGCAGCGTCCCGGTTTATCGGTCGCAGGGCGTGGGCTCAACAGTTCGCTGTAGGTTTCCTGACCACCGAATTCTTTCAGGCTCCAGGGGCACTGCACTGACGTCACCACTTTCACCGGGGTAACGAAGGCGGTTGAAAGCGCCATGGACAGCACCAGGCAACCCAACTCCCTGCGCCACGGGATCAGGCGCTGTACTTTGAAGGAAGCCGCAAAGCCGATCATCGCCACCGCGCCGAACACCATGACCAGCTGTTTGGCGCGGTCGTGGAGAACGTCTTCGAGAAAATAACTGTGCCTGCCGATGAACTGTCCGCTGACCGGATCGAAGGCCAGCTTGGCGATGTCCATGTCCAGTGACGTCAGTTCAAGCAGCATGAGGATCAGCGCTACGGCGACAGGGATACCCAGGTAAATCCACGGGTTGATCGAACGGGAGTAGGGTGGGGCGACGGTTTTCGACATATCGAATCCAGATCTTTGAAGGGCATGCCGCGATTATTGTGTGCGACGGTTCGTCTCAAAGTGTGTCATGAGCCTTATGAATCATAGGTGAAAAAAACGTCATGCCATTTCGGCGCTGGCCCTCACGCCCACTTCGTCTTAAGCTGCGCCAGCCCAAACTGCATACGAGAGTGTTTTATGCGAATTCTTCTGGTTGAAGACAACCGCGACATCCTGGCGAACATGGCCGATTACCTGGGCATGAAAGGCTATACCGTCGATTGCGCCCAGGATGGCCTCTCAGGACTGCATCTGGCAGCCACCGAGCACTACGACCTGATCGTTCTCGACATCATGCTGCCCGGTATTGACGGCTACACCTTGTGCAAGCGCCTGCGCGAAGATGCCCGGCGGGACACGCCGGTCATCATGCTCACCGCCCGCGATCAACTGGACGACCGACTGCAGGGCTTCCGCTCCGGTGCTGACGACTACCTGCTCAAGCCGTTTGCCCTGTCTGAGCTGGCCGCGCGGATCGAAGCGGTATTGCGTCGTGCCCAAGGCGGCGGGCGGCGTACCTTGCAGGTGGCTGATCTGGTCTATGACCTCGACACCCTCGAGGTCACGCGTGAGGGGCGCATGCTCAAGCTCAACCCGGTCGGCCTCAAGCTGCTCGCCGTACTGATGCAGAAAAGCCCGCACGTGCTGCGTCGCGAGATTCTCGAAGAAGCGCTGTGGGGCGATGACTGCCCGGACAGCGACAGTCTGCGCAGCCATGTGCACCAGTTGCGTCAGGTGATCGACAAACCGTTTGGCAAACCGCTGTTGCAGACCGTGCATGGCGTGGGCTATCGCTTGGCCGAGGGCCGGGATGGAGTTTAAACAGAGTCTTGCGCAACGGATCATCATTGCTTTTGCATTGATGAGTGCACTGGTCGCCGGGTCGTTCGCCATCGGAATCATCTCCACCGTCCACCTGGTCGAAGAAAAGCTGATTTCCGCCGGCCTCGGTGGTGACCTCAACCGTCTGATGCTGATGGACAGTGTCAGCGACTGGAGCCACCGGCCCAAGCCCGACCAGTTGTTCTATTTCACCAATGGTCCGGGCGACTTCGACCTGCCCAAGGATATTCGTCACCTTGAGCCAGGTTTCCATGAGGTGTTCCGTGGGCCGTTGTCCTACCACGCCATGATCGAGGTGGTGGATGGCCGGCATTACGCCCTGTTGCAGGATCAGAGCGATTTTGAAGAGCGTGAGCGGGTGCTGTTCGCCGTCGTGCTGGTCGGTTTCGTTCTGGCCTTGGCACTGGCGGTGTTTCTGGGCTGGGTGCTGGCGCGCCGGGTCATGGCGCCTGTAGTGCGTCTGGCCCGGCAGGTTCGCCACCGTGACCAGCTGCTTGGACTGGCTCCGCCATTGGCGCCCGACTATGCCGCTGACGAAGTCGGCGAGTTGGCGGTGGCCTTCGATGCAACATTGGGTCGCTTGCGGCAGGCGCTGATTCGTGAGCGCATGTTCACCAGCGACGTGAGCCATGAACTGCGTACGCCATTGATGGTGCTGGCCAGCTCTTGTGAGCTACTGCTGGAAAACCCTGCGCTCGATTTGCGCGGCCGCCGTCAGGTCGAGCGTATCGGCCGTGCCTGCGAAGAAATGCGCGATCTGGTGCAAACCTTCCTGATGCTCGCTCGCACCCAGCGCGAAGACCCGGCCATGACGCCCAAGGCCACGCTGGTCGGGGTGGCCGAGCAATTGATCTCCCAGTGGCGTGACCCGATAGAGAGCAAGGGGCTGCAGTTGACCTATACGCCACCTGCCGATGACCAGCTGTCCGATATTCGTTACAACGCGACCTTCCTGCATGCCGTGATGGGCAACTTGCTGCGCAACGCGCTGCATTACACCGATCACGGATTCATCGCGCTGACCCTGCACGCCGAAAGCTTCACCGTGGAAGACAGTGGTGTGGGCATTCCCGAGGAGAAGCGCGAGGCAATGTTCGAGCCTTTCGTACGCGGCAACGAGCAGCGCGGAGAGGGGCTGGGCCTCGGGCTGTCACTGGTGCAGCGCATTTGTACCAATCAGGGATGGAGCGTGGATCTCACCCCAATGGAACCCCATGGTTGCCGGTTCAAGGTGACGCTCAACGTGATCAAACCCTGACCTTTCTCTCGAGTAGACCGGCCTTATTGGGTAGCGGCCAATCGACTGCACTTCGTCGATTGGCCACACACGGCCTCTAACTCTCTGTAAAATCTCGAAACACCTGACGTTAAAAGGTAACATTTTTTTCACATTCAGATGACCTGACGGTGACGGCCGTGCCTTTAATTTGGCGCCCATCAACATCAGGAGCTGCTCTCATGAGCGATCGCATCGAACTCGAGTTTTCCCGAAAGTACGACAAGACACACGCCCGCCAGTACCTCGAAAAGCATCAGGACGGTATCTGGCGCAAGCTGTCGCATCACCGCGATGAACAGCTGGCGAGAAAGGCGCTGCACATGGCCGGGGACCCAGGCCTGGTGCTGGACCTGCCTTGTGGTGCTGGACGCTTCTGGCCGCTATTGGCCGAGAAGCCGAACCGCTCGATCATCGGTGCCGATAACTCTGCAGACATGCTCAGTACCGCCTGTGCCTCGCAGCCGGCAGACGTTGTAAAAAGGGTACAACCTTTGCAGACATCTGCCTTTGCCATCGACCTGCCTGATAACGCAGTAGACAGCATCTTCTGCATGCGCTTGTTGCACCACGTCGGTCAGTCCAGCGACCGGATGGCTCTATTGCGCGAGTTTCAACGCGTAACCCGTGACAGCGTGATCGTCTCCCTCTGGGTGGATGGCAATTTCAAGGCATGGAAGCGTGCGCGCCTCGAGAACAAGCGCCAGCAAAAAAACGGGCGGGAAAGTTACCAGAATCGTTTTGTGTTACCTGTTGTTACCGCAGAAACCGAATTTGAGCAGGCAGGATTTCGCATTCAGAACCGAATGGATTTCCTGCCCATGTACGCCATGTGGCGAGTCTATGTCCTACGTAAAAGGTAAAAAGATGGGTTTGCAGTCCGTGAAAGAACCAGTTGTGAACCCGATCCAGAACGAGTTCGATCAGTTCTGGAGCCAGCGTGGCGAATGGGTTGAAGAACCCAATGTGCGTCGCGGCGGAGAGAGTGGTGTGCAGCGGTTGATCATGGACGATGGGCAGACCCTTTATGCCAAACGCCAGACAGGTCACATCTACCGCAGCCTGCTGCACCCGCTGGGCCGACCCACCGTACTGCGCGAGCGCGAGGCGCTTGAAGGTCTACGCAAGCTTGGCGTCGTCGTCCCCGAAGTGGTGTTTTGTGGTGCCGAGCGGGGTGAGGACAACGCCTGGCGGGCATTGTTGGTCACCGTAGCGCTGGAAGGCTTCGAGGAAATTGAAAAGTGGCAGGCTGCCGGAGGGCGCGAGCGCCATGGCGAGCTGTTCTATGAGCGTGTGCTCAAGGAAGTGGCAGCCACTCTGGCCCGCATGCACCTGGGCCGCTGGCAGCACAGCTGTCTGTACATCAAGCACATTTTCGTGCGCGTGACAGGAGAAGGGGCGGACGCCAACGTCGAGGTCGCCTTGCTCGATCTCGAGAAGGGCCGTCGCCGCCTTACCGCTCAAGGCGCAGCCCAGCACGATATGAAGCAGCTACGACGCCATTCGTCATTCAGCGCTGCAGACTGGCAGAAGTTGATCTACTTTTACCAGGCAGCGTTTGGCAGCTCTATCAAAGGTTTAGAGTCATGAAGCTAGAAATGGCAAGAGGTCTGTTTATCTTCGGTGCACTGGCAGTTGCCACGGTCGCCGTGGCGGCGCTTGAACAACCGTCTACCCGCATCCTCACCACGCAGCACGGCGAGGGCCACTGCCCATTGCCACGTGTGGCGAAGAATCTTGTGAACGTGCAGCCGGACCACGACCTGTTGCTGTTCATGTACAGCCTGGCGCAGGGTACCGGGATCAAAAACTGAAGCCCTGGGCTCTCTTACCTAACCCACCTGAGCCAGATGAAGATGGTTGTCCCACAACCCGGCTGGCAGGTCCAATGGCTGGGCCAGCAGTTGCGCTTTGCGACAGTCATAGAAGCGGCAGCGTCCCTGGCCTGAGGTCACGACAAAGCCGTCGGCTACAGCCCCCACTCCCGCACAGTCCGGCAACGGCGCATCCAGTTTCAATGCGCCACTGTCCAGATCCCAGATAAAGAAGCGGTTGCCGCGGGGTGCCGTCAGGGCTACCAGTCGAAGGTCACTGTGTACCGCGACGCTGGCGGTGTAGTGGGCCATCGCGCGCAATTGCTCCTCTGCCACCGGAAACGCTTGGAATGGCTGGCCTGGACGCTTGATTGCCAACAGTTCGGCCAACTCGTGGCTGTCGCCCATGAACTGTTGACCCGCGACGATGGTGCCATCGCTGGCAATGCCCATATGGCGCACGCTGTTCATCTGCTGGGAAAGCGCTTCCTTGCTGAGCAAGGTACCGTCACGCTGCATGATGACCAGGCTGGGTTGCATGGCATCGAGGTTCATCTCTACCCGGCTTTCCGATTCGGTGCGAATGCCACCATTGGCGACCACCAGCGTTTCACCGTCCGGCATCCAGGAGACCTGATGCGGGCCGATGCCATGCGTGGGGATCTCGGCCGAGTGCACCAGTCGCTCGTCGACGAAGCGGTAGACGCCCAATAAACCGCGGCCTGGATCGCGGGTATCGTTTTCCGTCGCATACAACCATTCGCCGTCGCGATGAATCACGGCATGGCCGTAGAAGTGGCGGTCGGGCTGCGAAACGATGGTTTGCAGCAAACGGCCATCGCGCAGGTCGATCAGGTAGCTTTCCGTGCCAGGACGACGGGCGATGAACACCGCGAGTGGCAGCTCAGGATGATTGATGATGTCGTGGCAGCGCTGGCCCACCCGGGTCGCGAATACCTGCGTTCCGTCGAGCTTGAAACCCACTGCATAGTGCTTGCCGTCGCCATCGTCGCGAGCGGAAAGCAACAAGGGGCGTGTGTTCTTTTGCTTGAACAGGGTCCAACCACCCAGCGTGCAGGCGCTGCGCAGAAGACTGCCGAGCGCCATGGCCTGACGTCGCAACATCACCTCTACCTCTTGATCAATCGCCGTCGTTGGCGTTGAAACCCAATTGAATGCCGAGGGCCTTGGCCAGCTCGCCTTCGTGCAGGCGGTGTACGGCATTCAGGCTGTCGTAAAACGCATTGAGTTGCTGGCGTCCTGCATCCGTGGCCAGCAGGTCGGCCAGCGGCGGCTTGAGTTCCGACAGCAATTTGCGGCTGTTAGCGTAGGCGGCATCGATTTTGTCGGCCAGCGGTTTCTGCTCGGCGGGCAGCAGGCTGCGCAAGCCCTTGTTGTCGACACCGGTCCACACCGTCTCGGCGCTGATCAGGCTGGCTTCCAGGCTGCTGAGCGACGACTTGCTGCGCCAGGCATCTGCCTGGAACGGCTGTGGCTGCCCCTTGCTCTGGCGACCCAATGGCGTGCCGAGCTTTTTCTTCAGACTGTCGAGGGCGGTGACCTGAACCCGCAGCAATTCGGCAATCGCTTCATGAGAATCGGCGTAGCGCTGATTGGGGAACTTGCTCAGTTGCGCGAGCATGCCGTCGGTGCTGTTCCAGCTGTTGAGGATTTCTTCGGCAAGCAGCTTCTGGCGTTCACCGATGGCCATCAGTAGCGGGCAATAGCGTGCTTTTTGCTCGGCATTGGCCATGTCGATGTCAGCGTCGAAGAGGATGTATTCGTAGGCGGACAAACCCTGCACCACGACACTGGCCTTGGACAGTTCCTGAGCGGTGATCTGTGGCTGTGCAGTCACCAGTTGCTCGACCTGACGGCCCACCAGATTCTTCTTGTCGGGCCAGAACTGTATTTGCCAGGCGCGATTGCCTTCGGCCAGAGGGCCGATCAACAGCGGTTGCAACTCGGCCCAGGTCTTCTGTGCTTTCAGAAAGTCGGCGCGGGCGCTGGCCAGATCAGTCTTGCCCTGGCAGAACGCCAATGCGCTGGCTGCCAACTGACGATCAGCCTCCACCCAACGGCTGTAGGTCGGCAGGATGACCTGTTTGGCAATCGCTGCGGACGTTACCGCCTGAGGGTCGGATGGCGAGCAGGCACCCAAGGCAAGTGCCGCAAGGCTGGTCAGCAACAACTTGGGTCGGAACATGTCCGGCTCCTTATTTCTGAAAGGAAGATGTGTGAACAGGAAGATTCTGCAAAGGGCGCAATCATAACGAATTCAGGAAGGCCAGCAGCGCTTCACGTTGCTGTGCGTCAAAAGCCAGAACCTGGCGCTGTGCCGCCTGGGCTTCGCCGCCGTGCCACAGTATCGCCTCAAGCGCATTACGCGCGCGACCGTCGTGCAACAGTTGGGTGTGTCCGCTTACCGTGCCGGTCAGGCCAAGCCCCCACAAGGGTGGGGTGCGCCACTCACTACCGGTGGCCTGGAACTCGGTACGGTTATCGGCCAGCCCTTCGCCCATGTCGTGCAGCAGCAAGTCGCTGTACGGGCGAATCTCCTGATTGGCCAGCTCGGGTTCGGCGGCGTCGCTACGGGTTTTGAAAGCGGGTGTGTGGCATTGCTGGCAGCCAGCCTGAAAAAACAGGTTCTTGCCTGCCAGCACTTGAGGGTCGTCGACCTTGCGACGCGCCGGAACACCCAGGTTGCGGGTGTAGAACTCCACCAGGCGCAGGATGTTGTCGCTGACTTCCGGTTCGCCATCCGGGCCATTGCCATTGGGCGCAGCCAGGCAATCGGTCTGGGCCGGCGTGCAGTCATCGAAAGGGCGCAGGCTGGTGGTCAGCCCCATATCACCGGAAAAGGCATGCACGTTCTGCTGGTTGAGGTTTGGCTGTCCGGCTTTCCAGCCAAACCTGCCCATCACCACTTTTTGCCGAGCGTCGTCCCACACCCAGTTGGGACGTCCCGAGATGCCATCGGCGTTCTTGTCGTCGGGGTCGGCATTGGCAAGGATGGCATCATCGGCAATCGCCTCGAGCAAGCCCAGGCCGATCATCGGCAGTGCCACGCGAGCCGAGATGTGAGTATCGGGGTGCATGGGGCCATAGCCCAACTGGGTGATCCTGAGGGTCGGCTGGCGCAGCTCGACTGACGTGCCATCGCGAAACTCGACCGTCAGCGCATCGTACTCGACCCGCACCTTGCCCTCGGGCGCAACGCCGGGGTTCGACATGTCCTGCAATTGCCCGCCGTAGACCGGTTCGGGCAGCACGCCGTTGCGCTTTATGAGGTCGGCATAGGCCGGGTCATCGGGAATCGACAGCCTGACCAGCATGGATACGGCATTGCTGTCGCCAGCCTCCGGCGGGTGACCGCGACCGTCCTTGATGTGGCAGTTCTGGCAGGCATTGGTGTTGAACAACGGCCCCAGCCCATCGCGAGCCGTGGTAGTCGACGGCGCAATCACCCACGGGCTGCGGAAAAAGCTGTTGCCGACGCTGAAATCCAGCCGCCGTACGGGTGCCAGGTTGGCCGAGGGCATCGAGAAGGCGTTCTGGTCGCTCTTGCTGACGGTGGCGCTGCCACCCGACAAGGCTTCTCCCGGCTCGGCATGCGTGAAGCGCGGGGCGTCATCGCACGCGCTCAGGACCAGGGTCGTGAACAAGGCAAATGATAGACGGAGCCGCGTACTCATAGACATCCTGCAACGGGGCGAAAAATCGGGGCGTGCAAGCTTATCAGCCTGGTGCGGTTTGAATAAGAGGGATTATCGTTTGCGACGTCTCATGCAATGTGATGTTACGAATCTTCGAGGCTGGTCGGGTCCTGATGTTTTTGCCTATGCTGCGCAGGCTGCTTCACACGATCAGTCACATGACGCTGGCAGCATTCATACACCAACGGCCAGCAGAGATTATCCAATGAATAACCCGGACAACAGCGCGTTCGTGACCACCATCCAGGCACTGGAAGCGATCTATGGTCCGATCGCACCTCCTTCGCTCCTCAAGGAAGTTGACCACATTCACGAGGTCTATCGACCTTTCATCGAGCAGGCACCGTTCGCCGTGCTTGCCTCTGCCGGTCCTGACGGGCTTGATGCTTCTCCACGAGGAGATCAGGCGGGCCTGGTGCATATCGAGGACAGCAAGACGCTTTACCTGCCGGACCGACGCGGCAACAACCGCATCGATACGCTGCGCAACATCGTCAACGATCCGCGCGTCGCGCTGCTGTTCCTCATACCCGGCGTGGGTGAAACCCTGCGCGTCAACGGAACCGCACAGATATCGGTTGAGCCCGAGTTGCTGTCGCGCTTCGCAGTGAAGGGCCAGTTGCCCAGGTCTGTCCTGCGCATTTCAGTGACCAGCGTGTATTTCCAGTGCAGCAGGGCGACCATCAGGTCTGGTTTGTGGGACCCGGCGAAGCACATCGAACGCAGTGCGCTACCCACTGCCGGGCAGATCCTCAAAGCGGTTTCGGCGGAGCAGATCGACGGTGAAGCCTATGACAAGGCGCTGCCGGGACGTATTGCGGATACGTTGTATTGATGCTTGGGAGTCTGCCCATGTCGCAGGTCAACGCGCACGGCAGTTGCAAACAATGCCTGTCAATCAGACACAAAAAATGCCAGTCAGCGAACTGACCGGCATTGATCGTTACTGCAACAAACGCGGTTGATCAGAACTCGTGATCGGCGTTGTCCGGGTTCAGGTCAGTGATGCCCAGCTTGCCAGCCGCCTGCTCGATAGCGCCTGTCTGTTTGACCAGCGCGGCGATGGCGTCACGCACCACCTGATTGCCAGCCGTGTTGCCGGCAGCGATCAACTGGTCGAAATGCTCGCCCTTGTTCGCATGATCGACGATGACCTGCAACTTGGCCTGAGTGTCGTCCAGATCAGCGCGCAAGGTGGCGTCCGTGGCCGGGTCTGCCTTGGCGACCAGAGACGAAAGGCTCGGCCCGCTGACTTTGCTGCCGTCAGTACGGGTGTACTCGCCCAGGTAGACATTGCGAATGCCTTTGCCGTTGTAGAAGTGCGAGTTGTGCGTGTTGTCGCTGAAGCAATCGTGTTCGTCTTCGCTGGAGTTGGCTTCCAGTGCGACTTTCATGCGCTCGCCCGCCAGTTCACCCAGCGACAGGCTGCCCATGCCGAAGAGCATTTTGCGCAGACCGCTTTCGCCGGATTCGGCTTCCAGCGTGGCGCGGTAGTTGTCGGGCACGCCGGCTTTCCAGTTACCGGACATTTCTTCAAGGTCGCTGACCAGCAGGTCGGTGACGGCCTTGAGGTAGGCGCGGCGACGGTCATTGTGGCCGCCGGTTGCGCCAGCCCCTTGCAGGTAATCGCTGGCCGGACGTGCGCCGGCGCCAGGGCCGGTACCGTTCAGGTCCTGGCCCCAGAGCAGGAATTCGATGGCGTGGTAGCCGGTGGCGACGTTGGCCTCGGAACCGCCCAGTTCGTTCAGGCTGGCGAGTTTTTCGGAGGTGATTTCCTTCACGTCGACCTTGTCTTCGCCGACCTGAATTTCGGTGTTGGCGATGATGTTGGCAGTGGCGCCCGGGTTGCCCAGCGCGTGCTGGTAATCCTTGGCCACATAGTCGATCAGGCCTTCGTCCAGGGGCCAGGCGTTAACCTGTCCTTCCCAGTCGTCGATGATGGTGTTGCCGAAGCGGAAGACTTCGCTCTGCATGTAAGGCACACGCGCAGCGATCCACGCCTCACGGGCGGCTTTCAGGGTTTCATCGTTGGGTTTGGCCAGAAATGCGTCGACGGCAGTGCTGAGTTTTTTCGCGCCGGCCTCGGCATCGTCGAACACGGCGGACACCATGTTGGCGTAGTTCGCGACCACAGCCTTGGCCGCCGCATCGTCAGTCTGGGCAGCGGCTGCCGGAGCAGGGGCCGCAGGCGTCACAGCCGGCGTCGCCGGAGCAGCGGCTGGCGCAGGTGCCGGGGCGGCAGCCTTGTCCTTGCCTTCGCCACAACCGGCGAGAGAGATAGCGATGGCCAACAGACTAGCGGTTGCCAGAGGCATACGAATCATGACGGAATCCTGCGTCGATAAAGGTGAAGGCGGGGGTGCGCCCATAAAATCTGCGACATAATGCGAAAGATTTGCATTCGATGTAAAGGCAAAACGCCTGTGTGGGCGTGTTCAAGCATCCGGCAGGTTGTAACAGTCGGTTTCAAGATGACCTGAATGGCCGGAAGCGTGCAAGCCGGCTCACAGGCTGGCGGCGTGGTCCTGACGCGACTGCTTGAGGTAAGCCAGCAACTCCCGACCCGGCAGCGGCTTGCTGTACAGATAGCCCTGGCCTTCGTGACAGCCCTCGGTCATCACATAGGCCTCCTGCTCAACGGTCTCCACGCCTTCGGCAATGACTTGCATGCCCAGGCTTTTGCCCAACTGGATAATGGCTCGCACGATGGTGGCGTCATCGTCGTCATCGATCAGGTCCTGCACGAAGCTGCGGTCAATCTTGATCTTGTCCAGCGGCAGGCTTTTCAGGTAGCTCAGGGATGAATAGCCGGTGCCGAAGTCATCGATGGCAATCAAGGCGCCGGAACGGCGCAAGCTCAGCAAGTGCTGGGCGGCGGTGTTGATATCTTCCATCAGCCCGGTTTCGGTCACTTCCAGTTCCAGGCTGCGCGGTGGTAAGCGGTAGATCTGCAGCAGGTTGTTGACCACGCGGGGGAGTTCGGCGTGATGCAGTTGCACGGTCGACAGGTTGACTGCCATGCGCAAATCGGTGAAGCCTTGATCGAGCCATTCGCGCAGTTGGCGGCAGGCCTGATCCAGCACCCATTCCCCGATGGCGATGATGGTGCCGTTCTGTTCGGCCAGCGGGATGAAAACGTCCGGCGGCACCAGGCCATGCTCCGGATGCTGCCAGCGGATCAGTGCTTCCACACCGACGATACGGTGATCGCGGTAGCTGATCTGTGGTTGATAGACCAAGTACAACTGATTGAGTGGCAGGGCTTCGCGCAGGTCTTTTTCGAGTTCGCGGCGGCGACGCATTTCGCTGTCCACGCTGGCGATGTAGAACTGATACCGGTTACGTGAGCGGGCTTTGGCCAGCGTCATGGTCTGCTCGGCTTTTTGCAACAGCTTCTCGGTGCTGTCACCGTCTTCCGGGAACAGCGTGATGCCGATGGTTGCCCGCAGTCGAATCTGCTGATCACCGACGATGAACGGTGCTTCCAGCTCATCCAGGATATTTTGCGCCAGCTCAGCCGCCTCGTAAGGCTGCTCGATGTTGGACTGGACCAGCGCGAACTGGTCGCCGCCCAAGCGCGCAAGGGCGCCGAGTCTTACGCTGTGCGCGCGCAAGCGATCAGCGAGGGCGAGCAGCAATTGGTCACCGGAATGATAACTGAACTGTTCGTTGATGCCCTTGAAGTCATCCAGACCTACACAAAGAACCGCCACTCTGTGTTGCTGGCGTCCCGCGTCTTCCAGAATCCTGTCCAGTCCGGTCTGCAATTGAAGTCGATTGGGCAGGCCGGTGAGAAAGTCGTACTGCGCCATGCGCTGCAGGTTGTTCTCGGCCTCATGGCGCAGGTAAGTGTGGCGCTCAATGGAAGCCAGCAACTGGTTAGCGGTGTTGACCCAGATTCCCAGTTCGTTTTTCTCGTGGCCTTTGAGCAGCGGCAACTGGTGTTCGCTGGGGCGGTCGGGATTGATCGCGATCAGGTGTTCGATGATCTTTGACAGCGGTCTGGTCAGCAGCCAGTGATAGACCAGATACAACACCAGCCCCATTGCCAGCGCACGCAGCACGCCCGCGATGAAGATGATTCCGGCATTGACCAGAAAGCTTTCGCCGTAATTGGCGGTGTCCAGCGTGATGCGCAGGTCGCCGTAATACTCGCTGTAGGGGTTGCGGCCTACCAGTTGAGTGGTGAAGCTGCGCTCCTGGCCGAGGATGATGTCTGTCAGCCAGCGGGTAGAGGAGGTTTTCAGTGGCCGGTTTTTCTCGGCGAGCAGGCTTTCGTTGGGGTGTCCTATGGACGCCATGCGTACCGAGTCATCCTGGAACAGGCCCTCGATGACCTGCATGCCCATCTCGCGGTCCAGGCTGTAGACGGCCTGCGTCGAAGGATCGCGAAACATGCCGAGAATTCGCTCGGCATCGCTCGCCACGGCCTGACGTGTCTTGTAGGCGTCGAAGACGATTTGCGCACAGCTGAGCAGGATGCCTACCAGAAGCGCCGAAAGCAGCACAACGCGCAGCAACTTTACCGACAGGCTGTTCTTGAGTTCCAGCTTCAATGGCCGTTCCTTAGTTCGTGTCGCAGGGCATATCGCCTCATGACCCTCGAAAAACCAGACCCGCACGCTGTGACCTTGTCACAACCGGTGCGCCTTGCTGATCTTCGCGTTCCTTGCACCTGCTGGCCAAAGCCACCTCAATGTGTCGGGTGGCCATGTAGGTAACTAGAGCAGAACACTGTAAAGAATTACGTCATAGAGAATTACGTTGGGGTACGAGTCAGCTAGCGTTTTCTGACAATACACAAAGTACGAGCGGCAGGCGAAAAAAGATTTGCGATTCGCCTGACGGGCAGGCCGGTGTTCGACGCCGTCGGTAAAACAGGCGTCTGGTGAGCGGCCTGTACAGGCTGCAAAACATAAAAAACCCGGCGCGAGGCCGGGTTTTTTCGATGACGCTGGACTCAGGCTGCGAATTGCTTGGCCACGAAGTCCCAGTTGACCAGGTTCCAGAACGCTTCTACGTACTTCGGACGCAGATTGCGGTAGTCGATGTAGTAGGCGTGTTCCCACACATCGCAGGTCAGCAGCGGGGTGTCGCCGCTGGTCAGCGGGTTGCCGGCACCGATAGTGCTGGCCAATGCCAGGGAACCGTCAGCCTTCTTCACCAGCCAGCCCCAGCCGGAGCCGAAAGTGCCGATGGAAGTCTTGCTGAACTCTTCCTTGAACTTGTCGAAGGAACCGAATGCCTTGTTGATGGCTTCGGCCAGAGCGCCGGTAGGCTCGCCGCCAGCGTTAGGGGCCAGGCAGTTCCAGTAGAACGTGTGGTTCCAGACCTGAGCGGCGTTGTTGAAGATACCGCCCGAGGAGGTCTTGATGATCTCTTCCAGGGTCTTGCCTTCGAACTCGGTGCCAGGCACCAGGTTGTTCAGGTTCACGACGTAGGTGTTGTGATGCTTGTCGTGGTGATATTCCAGAGTCTCCGCAGAAATGTGCGGCACCAGAGCGTCTTTGGCGTAGGGCAGTGGCGGCAATTCAAAAGCCATGGTTTATCTCCTTTCAGGTCAATTGCGGTAGTCGCACGGCCGATCACGGGCGGCCAGATACAGCATGCACCGGGAGTTTTACTCTTTTGCGGCGCAGACCCCGGATCATAGCACCGGGTCTGCGCCTTAACCACGCAACAACTGTGTGGGATAGAGGTTCCCACGCGTTTGACTCTGCGGTCATGAAATCCGTCAGGCTGAGCGGATCAACTGGAAGGCCACGCTGAACATCATCACCGCGATCATCAGGTCCAGCATGCGCCAGGTGGCAGGGCGCGCCAGCCAGGGAGCCAGCCATGCCGCGCCCAGGGCCAGGCTCGAGAACCACAGCAGCGAGGCGCTGGCTGCGCCGGCGACATACGCGCCAGGTACGCCCTGTTGCGCGCCCAGCGAGCCAATCAGCAACACGGTGTCCAGATAGACGTGCGGGTTCAGCAAGGTGACGGCCAGTGCGCTGAGCAACACGGTGCGCAGCGATTTTCTGCCGACCGCTGCACTGTGCTCCAGGCTTTGCCGCGAGCAGGCGCGGCGCAATGCCTGCAGGCCGTACCAGCTGAGAAATATCACGCCGCCCCAGCGCGCCACCGCCAGCAGGGTCGGATTCTGTGCCAGTACATTGGCCAGGCCGAACACACCTGCCGCTACCAGGATGGCGTCGCAGACGATGCACAGCATCGCCACGGCCACATGATGTTCGCGACGCAGGCCCTGAGCCAGCACAAAAGCATTTTGAGTTCCGATAGCCATGATCAGGCCTGCCGCGATCAGCAGCCCATTGAGGTAGCTTTGCCACATAAGGATGTTCCGTTGAGCAGATTCAGATGGCCATTCTTATGGGTGGAGAGATATAAGGAAAACCAATAATCTTCATCGCTCATTAGGAAAACTGATGTTCGACTATAAATTGCTGTCGGCGCTGGCGGCCGTGATCGAGCAAGCCGGCTTCGAGCGTGCCGCTCAGGTGCTCGGGCTTTCCCAGTCAGCGGTCTCGCAACGCATCAAATTGCTGGAGGCACGCATTGGCCTGCCAGTGCTGGTGCGCGCCACGCCGCCGAGCCCTACCGACATTGGCCGGCGGCTGCTCAATCACGTGCAGCAGGTCCGTTTGCTGGAGCGCGACCTGCAAAGTCAGGTGCCAGCACTGGACGAGGAGGGCATGCCCGAGCGTTTGCGCATCGCCTTGAATGCCGACAGTCTGGCAACCTGGTGGGCGCCAGCCATTGGCGCGTTTTGTACGCAACACCGTTTGCTGCTGGATCTGGTTGTCGAAGATCAGGACGTAGGCCTTAAGCGCATGCGCGCCGGTGAGGTAGCGGCTTGCCTGTGTGGCAGCGAGCGTCCGGTGGCCGGGGCCCGCAGCCAGTTACTGGGGGCCATGCGCTACCGGGCGCTGGCCAGTCCGGCGTTCATCGCCCGCCACTTTCCGGACGGCGTCAGCCCTGAAGCGCTCGTCAGATCCGCAGCTCTGGTATACGGGCCGGACGATCTTCTGCAGCATCGTTATCTGGCACTGCTGGGTGTTCAGGACGGCTTCGAGCATCATTTGTGTCCGTCCTCCGAGGGTTTCATCCGTATGATCGAGGCGGGGATGGGCTGGGGGCTGGCGCCCGAGTTGCAGGTGCGCGACCAGTTGCGCAACGGCACGCTGCTCGAATTGCTGCCGGACCGTTGCATCGATGTACCGCTCTACTGGCATCATTGGCGCAATGGTGGGCAGCTTCTGACGCGCCTCACCGAACATCTTGCGCAACATTCGGCTCACTGGCTGGTGCCGCTGAGCGAAGACTGATCGTCAACAGGATCATGTGTAATCCATGCAGGCAGGGTTTTCCTTTCCTGCAGACGCGTTAATGGAGCGGTAAATGAAGATTCTGGTCACCGGCGCGAGCGGCTTCATCGGCGGACGCTTTGCGCGTTTTGCCCTTGAGCAGGGCATGAGCGTGCGGATCAATGGCCGTCGTGCCGAAGGTGTCGAGCACCTGGTCAGGCGCGGTGCCGAGTTTATCCAGGGCGACCTCGCCGATCCCTATCTGGTGCGCGCATTGTGCGATGACGTGGAAGCGGTCGTGCATTGCGCAGGCTCGGTCGGTACGTGGGGACGTCGCCAGGATTTCATGCAGGGCAACGTGCAGCTCACTGAAAACATCGTCGAGGGCTGCCTGAAACAAAGGGTACGACGGCTGGTTCATCTTTCCTCGCCGTCGATCTACTTTGATGGGCACTCGCACCGCGGGATCAAGGAAGAGCAGGTGCCCAAGCGCTTTCACAATCACTACGCGGCCACCAAATACCTGGCCGAGCAAAAAGTCTTTGGTGCCGAAGAATTCGGGCTGGAAGTCATTGCCCTGCGGCCACGCTTTGTCACCGGCGCGGGCGATAACAGCATTTTCCCGCGTTTGCTGCACATGCAGCGCAAGAGGCGCCTGTCGATCGTCGGCAATGGCTTGAACGTGGTGGACTTCACCAGCATGCAGAACCTTAACGAAGCCCTGCTGAGCAGCTTGCTGGCAACGGGTTCGGCACTGGGCAAGGCCTACAACATCAGCAATGGCACGCCGGTCCCGCTGTGGGACGCGATCAATTACGTGATGCGCCAGATGCACTTGCCGCAGGCTACCCGTTATCGTTCGTACGGGCTGGCCTACAGCGCCGCGGCGATCAATGAGGCTGCCTGTATGCTGTGGCCGGGCAGACCTGAACCTACCCTGTCGAGAGTGGGCATGCAGGTCATGAACACGGATTTTACGCTTGATATCAGCCGCGCCAGGCATTATCTGGATTATCAGCCTCAGGTCAGCCTGTGGGCGGCGCTGGATGAATTCTGTGGCTGGTGGCAGGCACAGCACGCGATCTGAATGCGGCAGTAGCACAGTGAGATTGATTCTGCGCTGTTGTTATACTGCCCAACTTTGATTTAACAGCTTCCTGAAGGGTTATTCATGCGCAACGATCCCTACGACGACGTCGATGACGTTCCCAGCCTGAGTGCCAAGGACGATGACGACGACTTCGCGCCGAGCAATGGCGCACGCGAGCGCACCACCGTCTATTCGCGCACCACGCCTGTAGTCAAGGTCAAGGCGCCGAGCACCGGGCCTTTGTGGGCGTTGGTCGGTGCGTTGTTCATCGCCTTCTGCGGTCTGGGCTGGTGGAGCTTTCAGCAGGTTTCCCTGATGGAACAGCAGTTGGTAGCGACTCAGGAAAGCTTTGCGCGCATCAGCGAAGAAGCAGCCGGGCGCTTGCAGGATATTTCCGGCAAGGTCGTCGCGACCGAAGCGCTTTCCAGTGATGGCGAGGCGCTCAAGCAGCGTATCAAGTTGCTCGAAGCGCAACTGGAAGATCAGGATAAACAGCGTGAAGGTGTCGAAGGCCAACAGGGCAGTCTCGACAAGCGTCTGGAGCAGATGGCCGCGCAAACCGCCCAGCAGCAGAGTGAAAACGCGCAGTTGCAGGAGCAGCTCAAAAGCGTCGTCGCTGAACTGACCACCCTGAAGGCGGCGTTGCCTGACCTGAAGACCGCTCAGGCCGATCAGGGCAAGCTGGATGCGCAGATCAAAAGCGTGGCAGCCGATGTCGCCACGTTGAAAAAGCAGGGCAACCCGTCTGCCGCTGTAGAGCGCCTGGAACAGGACCTGATGGTGCTGAAAAGTGAACAGGAAAACCGCCCGGCTCCTTCAGCGCAAGCCAATACGGCCGAGTTCGATGCGTTTCGTGCTCAGGTGACTCGTAACATCAATACCCTGACCAGCCAGATCCAGAACCTGTCGCAACAGCTCAACGCACGCCGTTGACCCTGGCAGCATCTGCCGCCGTCAGTGCGGCAGGTCGACCAGGGAGCACTGGCCAGAAAATTCAGGTGCAGATACAAAGAAACCCCGATTCCTGCGAATCGGGGTTTCTGCTTTCACGACAGCGGTTTACATCCGTGGGTAGTCGATATAGCCGACTGGCCCTTTGGCGTAGAACGTCTCCGGATGGGCTTCATTCAGAGGCGCATCGCTGGCCAGACGCTCAGGCAGGTCCGGGTTGGCGATGTACGGCACGCCAAAGGCAATGGCGTCGGCCTTGCCTTCTGCCAGCCAGGCGTTGGCCGTGTCCTTGGTGAATTTTTCATTGGCGATATAGACGCCGCCGAAATCCTTCTTCAGCTGTGGGCCGAGGCTGTCTTCAGCATCATGCTCACGGGCACAGATGAACGCGATACCGCGCTTGCCGAGCTCTTTGGCCACGTAGCTGAAGGTTTCAGTACGATTTGCATCGCTCATGTCGTGCATGTCGAAGCGAGGTGAGAGGTGAACACCTACACGGCCAGCGCCCCAGACATCGATGACTGCGTCGGTCACTTCGAGGAGCAGACGCGCACGATTTTCCACCGAACCGCCGTACTCGTCGGTGCGCTGGTTGCTACCGGTCAGCAGGAACTGTTCAAGCAGATAGCCGTTGGCGCCATGCACTTCCACGCCGTCGAAGCCCGCAGCCTTGGCGTTTTCCGCACCGACGCGATAGGCCTCGACGATGTCACCGATTTCCGCCAGTTCCAGCGCGCGCGGGGTTGGCAGTGGAGTGATCGGACGCATCAGGCTGACGTGGCCTTCGGCGGCGATGGCACTCGGCGCGACCGGCGTTTCACCGTTCAGGTAGGAAGGGTGGGAAATACGGCCCACGTGCCACAACTGCAGGGCGATGCGGCCACCGGCGTTGTGCACGGCCTTGGTGATGTTGCTCCAGCCACGCACCTGGTCGTTGGACCAGATGCCCGGGGTGTCGGGGTAGCCCACGCCCATTGGGGTGACGGAAGTGGCTTCGGTCAGGATCAGGCCGGCCGAGGCGCGCTGAACGTAATACTCGGCCATCATCGCGTTCGGCACACGGCCTTCATCGGCACGGCAGCGCGTCAGTGGGGCCATGATGATGCGGTTGGGCAGTTGCAGATCGCCCAGGGTGATCGGGTCAAAGATAGTCGTCATGTGTCTAATCCTCGTAATTGATCAATGCGTAGCAGGGGCCAGATCGGGGTTGCCGGTCTGACGAAATGTAATCAGGGTAATCAGCAGCGCCAGCACGGCCAGGATGGCGGCAGCCAGCGGTACGCTGGTCAGGCCCAGACCGTGGGCGATGACGCTGCCACCGACCCAGGCGCCCAGCGCGTTGCCGACGTTGAAGGCGCCGATGTTCAGGGTTGAAACCAGGTTCGGTGCGGCTTTGCCGAACGTCACCACGTTGATCTGCAGGGCCGGGACGGCAGCGAAGGCTGCGACTGCCCAGAGGAACAGGGTGATTTCAGCCGGGATCAGCGCGGTGCTGGTCCAGCTGAGCACGGTGGAGATCACCGCCATCGAGACGAATACGCCAATCAGCGTGGACGACAGGCGGCGGTCGGCCATCTTGCCGCCGATCACGTTGCCGGCGGTCAGGCCCAGGCCGATCAGCAACAGGGTCCAGGTCACGCCGTTGGGCGGTACACCGGTGACTTCGCCCAGCAGCGGAGCAATGTAAGTGAACAGGGTAAACATGGACGCCGAGAACAGCGCAGTCATGGTCAGCGACAGCCAGATGCCGGCCCCTCGCAGAGCGCCCAGTTCAGCGCGCATGTCGAGCTTTTCTTCATTGCGGTTGGTCGGCAGGAAGCGGATCAGGCCGATCAGCGCAATCACGCCGATGACCGTGACGGCCCAGAACGTCGAGCGCCAGCCTGCGTATTGACCCAGCGCAGTACCCAGCGGCACGCCCAGTACGTTGGCCAGGGTCAGGCCGGTGAACATCAAGGCCACCGCTGAGGCACGCCGGTTGGCGGGCACCAGACCTGCGGCAACCACCGAACCGATGCCGAAGAACGCACCGTGACACAGTGCAGTCACCACGCGGGCGAACATCAGGACGTTGTAGTCACTGGCCAGCGCACAGAGCAGGTTGCCGATGATGAAAATCCCCATCAGCGTGACCAGCGCCGCCTTGCGCGGCAGTTTTGCCGTGGCCATGGCCATGAACGGCGCACCAACGGCGACACCCAGCGCGTAGCCGGTCACCAGCCAGCCTGCGCCGGGGATCGATACGCCAAGGTCGGCCGCTACATCGGGCAGCAGGCCCATGATGACGAATTCGGTGGTGCCGATGGCGAAGGCGCTCAGGGCCAGAATGAGTAGCGAAAGAGGCACGGGGGCAGCTCCTGGTAAACGTTGGAAAATCAGGTCGGGTTGTTCAGTTCTTCAACCAGCGCCTGAACGAATGCCTGTATGACTTCTTCGTTGCGTCTGAAGAAATGCCATTGGCCGACCTTCTTGCTGCTGATCAGACCAGCGCGTTGCAAGGTCGCCAGATGGGCCGAGACAGTGGATTGTGACAATCCCGCACGCTGATCGATCTGTCCGGCGCACACGCCGTGTTCGATCGAGTATTCCTGGGCGGGAAAGCTTGCGCGGGGGTTCTTCAGCCAGGTCAGGATTTCTCGGCGGACCGGGTGGGCCAGGGCTTTTATTATGTCGTCGAGGTCGATAGGCATGTCGTTCTCACAGGCGGTGTAGCGTTATATCGCGATAGAGCGAACCTTATATCTGTATTTCGCGATATACAAATATGATTATGTGCTTAGGATCAGTGAAATCGCTATATCGGGTTATAACGATATATGGACAGTGGGCCCGAAAGCGGCCTAGGCTTGCAGCCATGAACTACTTGGCACATCTTCATCTTGGCGGGCACCGGCCCGCTCAATTGCTTGGCAGCCTGTATGGCGACTTCGTCAAAGGTCCGCTGCCGGGACGTTTTCCTGCGGAACTCGAAGCGGCGATTCGTCTGCACCGTAGCATCGACGCCTTCACTGACAGTCATCCGCTGATCAAGGCTTCCATTGCCCGCTTTCCGCTCCAGAGACGGCGTTATGCGGGCATCATGCTCGATGTCTTTTTCGATCATTGCCTGGCGCGCGACTGGCATCGTTACGCCGACCTGCCGTTGGACGCATTCACCCGCAAAGTCTATGGCACGCTGGCTGCCGAGCCGCAATTGCCCGAGCGGCTGGCGCTGATCGCACCGCGCATGGCCGCGCAGGACTGGCTGGGGTCGTATCGGGATTTCGAGGTGCTTGAGCAGGTGTTGAGCGGCATATCCCGACGCTTGTCAAAACCCGAAGGGCTGGCCGGCGGCATGCAGGAACTGCAGGCGCTGTACCAGCCCTTGAGTGCGGATTTCGCCGAGTTCTATCCGCTGCTCGAAGATTTCGCTCAGGCCGCTCTGGCCGGACGCGAAACCACTTCGCTCGGCTGAGCCGGCGGCTCGCCAAACAACGCCACCTGAACGGCCTGTTGGGCCTTGAAGGCCAGTGCTGCACGTTCCTGGTCAGCGGTCGGGATCGGTGTCAGCAGGTGGATATGCACATCGCTCTGCTCGTTGGCGAACAGTCGGCGCAGATGCGACAGCAAGTCATCGTCGCCAATGAACGGGGCTATGGGGTCCGGTTTGCCATCACGTGAGTAACCAATGGCCACCGGCTGGATTGGCACGCCAGCGTCGATGGCGCTGGACAGCAGGCGACCGTGAAAGGTGCGCAGGCTTTTGCCGTCCGTGGTGGTGCCTTCGGGGAAGATCAGCAGTGCGTTGCCTTGTTGCAGGTGGTTGCTCATTTGCTTCTGGATCAAACGGCTGTCGCCCGATCCGCGACGAATGAACAGCGTACCGGCCTTTAGCGCCAGCCAGCCCGCTACCGGCCAGGTCCGTACTTCGGCTTTCGACAGAAACGACAGCGGTGCGAGCATGCCGAGCAGGGCGATGTCGGTCCATGACACATGGTTGCTGACCCACAGCATGGGCTGGGTTGGCAGTTGACCTGTCACGGTGACGCGAAATGGCAGGGCGTTGGTCAGGCGTGCCATGAACCAGCGGCTCCAGCGCTGCCTGCGCTCCATCGAACCTCCGACCTTGGTGCGCTCCAGGATCGCGAACGCGCTGGCAATCGTCAATCCGAGCGCCACGACCAGTAGCACCCGGACTACGCGGGCGTAGCCGCGTAACCGGCTCATCACACGGCCGCCTTGAAGTGGCGGGCGTAGCGCGGGCACAGGTCGTCGCGCTTGAGCAGGATGAACACGTCGGCTACCTGGAAGTCTTCGTCCCAGCACGGTTCGCCGCAGATCTTGGCCCCCAGACGCATGTAGGCCTTGAGCAGCGGTGGCATCTCGCAGATCACATTGCTCGGGATGTCGAGGGTCGGCAGCGGATTCTTCGGCTCGGCGCGCAGGTGCTCATTGCACAGGTAGCGTTCGCGCAGGCGTTGCATGATCGCATGGGCCTGAATACCGCCGTCCTGCATCGGGATGCTCGCGCAGCCCATCAGGTAGCTGTAACCGCCTTCGTTGAGCACCTCGGCCAGTTCGCTCCACAACACCGCGATGGTGCCGCCGTTGCGATAGGTTGGATCGACGCAGGTGCGGCCCAGTTCGAGGATCGGCCCTTGCAGATTGACCAGCCCGTGCAGACTGAACTCTTCTTCGCTGTAGAAGCGCCCCAGCGTGTTGGCGGCCTTATGGTCGAGCAGCCGGGTCGTGGCAACCAGACGCCCGGTGTTCAGGTCGCGTACCCCGATGTGCGAGCAGTGAACATCGTAATCGTCGATGTCCAGGCCTTGTTCAGCGCCGTTGAGACGGGCGTTGAACTCTTCGCTGAACACACTGAAACGCAACGCCTGTGCTTCCTGCAAGGCGCGCGCTCCAATCAGGCGCTCGGCCTGAAGACGACGTTCAGAAGTGTTGTCACGAATGCGGGCGATCTGGGTCATACGAATCTCCATGAGCCAGCCTTGCAGATGCAGAAAGGGCTGGTGACTGATTTGTCCAGGCGCTTTGCCGTACTTGCAGGCTAGGGAGATGCCGTGTCATGCCTGTGAAGCTTTGGTGATGGTTGTGTGACGGGAAACGCTGTGGCCATTTCCTCCAAGTCAGGTCTTGAGGGTTGCAGGGCGGCGCAGATTTGTGACGCAGAGCGTCATGTGAATGCGTTCCCACGCCGCCGTGAGGAACGAGCGGCGTACAAAGGATGACTATCGTCCCCATGCTCGCGTAGGCATGCCGTTCTGGACGCTCTGCGTCTGCTCTCGGGTTGATAGCTGACTGTCATGAAACGCTGATACGGTGTGCGGATCATTCTGTAGAGGCCTTGTCATGCTGCGTGGATTTGTCAGTCTGTGTCTGGTTCTAATCCTGGGCTTCAGTGCCCAGGGCGTCGTTGCTCAAACATGGCCGGCAGAGCAATGGCCTTCTCAGTCTGTGCCGCGATCAGCGGCCATCGAAGAGCTTGAGGCTTACGCCTTCCCGCCCCGTGACGACGCCACGCGCAAGGGCATACGCACCGATGCGCTGCTGGTGATTCGTGACGGCGAAGTTGTTTTCGAGCGCTACGGCGGTGTAACCACTGCGCAAACGCCGCACCTGACCTGGTCGATCAGCAAAAGCGTCATGGCGACAGTGCTGGGCGTGGCGTTTGCAGAAGGGCGCTTTCAACTGAATGATCCGGTGGCGAAGTTCTACACGCCGTTCAAGGCGCACCCCGAGATCGCCATCAAAGACCTGATGCACTGGGCGTCGGGTCTGGATTGGCAGGAAGACTACGAATACGCTCCGCTCAACTCCTCGGTGGTCGCCATGCTCTACACCCGCGGGCGTGACGACATGGCACGCTTCACCGCCGATCACCGCGCTGCCCAACCCCCCGGCAAGACTTACCTTTATTCCAGCGGCGACAGCACCGTCCTGGCTGCGGCTTTGAAAAAGATGGTCGGCGATGAGGCTTATCCGGGTTATCCATGGACCGCGCTGTTCGACCCGCTCGGCATTCGCAGTGCCGTCTGGGAAACCGATGGCGCGGGTACATTTGTAGGCTCTTCCTATGCCTACATGACCGCCCGCGATCTGGCCCGCATCGGCCTGCTGATGCAGCGCGGCGGGCAATGGCAGGATCGGCAACTGCTCAACAAGGAGTGGATGGACTTCGCGCTGATGCCGTTTGCCGGTGCAGGCGTGGATGCCAGCGTTGAAGTGCCCGGAGGCCAATGGTGGCTCAACCGTACTGCCGATGGCGGCAAAGGACCGTGGCCGGACGCTCCCCCTGACACCTTCGCGGCACTGGGGCATTGGGGGCAGGCGCTGTATGTGATTCCCGATCAGAAGCTGGTGATCGTGCGCTATGCCGATGACCGCGACAGTACCTACAACCACAATGAGATGCTCAAGCGCGTACAGGCCGCGTTTGGCAAGGAGGGCGGTCAATGAGCACGCGTCGAATGTTCATCCTGCGCCGTCCCTTCAGCAGCCTGCTGTTGCTGATCGTTGCCGCACTTGCCGTACTCGCCTGGCAGTACCGTGTGAACCTGCAGGCATTTCCGACCATCATCAGTGCCTACACCGCCAAGGAATACTGCTCATGCAGGTACGTCATGAACAATTCCGAAGCGTATTGCCAGGGCTACATCAAGCAGTATCTGCCCAGCACCCTGGTCGACGACAGCAGTCAGAAACGGGTCATTGCCAGCGGCCTGGGACGCATCAGCAGCGCGTCGTGGCAGGGTGAGCGACAGGGCTGTCGCCTGCTGCCATGAGGGCTTGATGGGGTGCCGCCGAACGCAGTCGTTTGCCAGCGGTCAGACAGGCGGATAAGGTGGCCCTCAATTGTAAGTCTGGAGTCTGCATGCTCACTATGAATCGCCTGCTGCTGGTCCTGCTGGCCGCAGTGGCGTTACCTGCCCATGCGAACTGGTATCTGGATAACGAGTCGTCGCGACTCTCGTTCACCTCGACCAAAAATGCCGATATTGCCGAAGTGCATCGCTTTCTCGTGCTGCACGGCAAAGTCGACGCCAAGGGGCTGGCTGAAGTGGAAGTTGAAACCGATTCAGTCAGCACCGGCATCCCTCTGCGCGACGAGCGCCTTCGAGAGCAGGTGTTTCAGGTGCGCAAGTTTCCGACTGCTCAGATCAATGCGCAGCTCGACATGCGCCCGATCAACGACCTCGCGCCCGGTGCGCAACTGGAACTGCGTTTACCGCTGACCGTCAGCCTGCGCGGCAAGACCCACAGCTATAACGCCGAGCTGCTGGCGACGCGTCTCGACGAGCGGCGCTTTCAGGTCGTGACGCTCGAGCCGCTGGTGATCCATGCCCAGGATTTCGATATGGCCCCGGATTTCAAAGCTTTGCGCAACGCCGCGGGATTGTCGGCGGTGAGCCTCTCGGTCCCGGTCGGGGCTGTCCTGATCTTCACGGCGCGCTGATATGAACGGTGCGATTTTTCCGTGGCGTGAAAACAACCGCTTTCAATTGCTGATCGACGGCCCTGCGTTCTTCCCGCGCATGATCGCAGCCATTGATCGCGCCGAGCAGCAGGTCGATCTGGAGTTGTACCTGGTCGAAGCCGGGGCCTGCGCCGACGCCATCGTGCGCGCGCTGGTCGAGGCGGGCAGGCGTGGCGTGATCGTGCGCTGCCTGTTCGATGACTTCGGTTCAAAAGCCTTCGACGCCGGCCTGCGCAAGCAACTGACCGATGCCGGTGTGATTCTGCGTTTCTACAATCCGATCCACTGGCGGCGCGGCGTGCGCAACTTCTACCGCGACCATCGCAAACTGCTGTTGGTGGACAAGGCCTTGGCCGTGGTGGGCGGCACGGGTGTGACCGACGAGTTCTGGGAGCCGGACAAGGACGCCAGCCAGTGGCACGAAGTGATGGTCGAAATCACCGGGCCGCTGGTGATTGACTGGCAGGCGCTGTTCAACCGGCAGTTCCACGCCAACGCCCGGCGGTTCGCCTGGCGTCCGAAAGAAAACTTCGGTCTTGATCACCTGCCCAAGGCCCCGACAACCGGCGAGGGGCTGGGCCGCGTGGCGTATGCCGATTCCCGCCAGCACCGCGACATCCTGCAATCGCTGGTGCGTGCGCTGAACACCGGGCAAAAGCGGATCTGGCTGGCGACCCCTTACTTTCTGCCCACCTGGAAAGTTCGCCGCTCTTTGCGCAGGGCTGCGGCGCGTGGCGTTGATGTGCGTTTGCTGCTGACCGGACCGCGCACCGATCACCCGTCCGTACGCTATGCCGGTCAACGCTACTACCCGCGCCTGCTACGCGCCGGGGTCAAGGTGTTCGAATACCAGCCCTGCTTTCTGCACCTGAAAATGGTCCTGATCGACGACTGGGTGAGTCTTGGCTCGTGCAATTTCGATCACTGGAACCTGCGCTTCAATCTGGAAGCCAACCTCGAAGCCCTCGACCCCGGACTGACCCGCGACGTGGTCGCCAGCTTCGAAAAAGACTTCGCCCTGAGCGCCGAAACCACGCTGGCAGACTGGAAGGCCAGACCGCTGTGGCGACGGGTCAAGCAGCGCTTGTGGGGCTGGATCGACCGGCTGGTGGTGAACTTGCTGGATCAGCGTAACTGAGGTTTGCGCGGGGCCAGGCGTGGCCCCGGCTTGTCATCTGGTCAAACGATGCATTCCAGTGAGCGGTCAACCATGGCTTTGGCCATCTCGGCCATGTGCAACACCGAAAACGCCAGATCACGGCTGGTGCCCTGAGTGCTGTCGCCGGACTCATAGGCCGTCGTAATGATGCAGCGCAGCAGATCCGAAGTGTAGTTGAGCGCTTCCTCCTGGCTGACGGATGCGTTGACGGTGAACAGGGCGGTGGGCGGGTCGGGGACGATTTTATCGGGCATGTTTGCAACTCCAGCAGAACTTGTGGGAGCCGTCACTCATCGCTACCAAACGATAAGGTGGCGGCCGTGTGCAAGTTGGTAGACCGGCTGCTGGCACCCGGTGCATCCGGAGATGCCATGCGCACGGCCACCATGAAAACGGGACGAAAGAGATCGCCTCGCGGAGGTGGCACATTGCGCCAGCAAAAGCAGGTCTACCAAACCTGATCGCTGATTGGGCAGCGATCGATGAAGGCTAGAGACCTGAATAGCCAAGCGCAAGAGGCCGGGATTTTCTCGGAAATTTCCTTCAATTGGAAGGGATGCGTCCTGCTGATAATTCCTACAAGAATTATCGAAATGGGTTTTCTGAAGATGTTTTCGGTGTAGGCGGGGGAAGTGACGAGGGCTGTTTGTCAGTATTTCAGCAAGCAGTACATCACCGAGGGCGAGACCTTAAGAAACTATCGGATCACATTGAATCAGCATGATGTGTCTCCGCCCTATAGATAATGTGCGGAGTAGAGCGCATGTAATGAAAATAGCCTGTGCAGCGTTTGCCGGACAGGCTTGTTGCATGAAGGGAGTGGTTAAGGCTTTTTGATATTCTGCATGTAGCTCTGATTCGGGTGGGTCACGACCTTCTTCGTCAACGCGTCGAGCTCCTTGCTGTGATACATGTCCAGGCATTTCAGCAGGTCGAATTTTATACCCTTGATCTGGGATTCGGCCAACGGGTTTGTGTAGTCTCGCGCGAGGTATTTTTCAACCAGGGCCTTGACGGCAAGAGGACTTTTTTCCATGTCATAGTAGGTCCAGTCACGCATCGCACTGACACTGCTGCCCGCGTCAATTCCGACGTTTACGTCATATTTATAAGCGGTGGTTATGCAGGTGGCTAGCGCCATTTCCTTGTAGTTTTTTTCAAAGGTTCTGTACATTCCTTCGGGCGATGAGGTGGGGGTGTAGGCAAAGCAGTTGGA
Source organism: Pseudomonas syringae KCTC 12500 (assembly GCF_000507185.2). Classification (NCBI taxonomy): domain Bacteria; kingdom Pseudomonadati; phylum Pseudomonadota; class Gammaproteobacteria; order Pseudomonadales; family Pseudomonadaceae; genus Pseudomonas; species Pseudomonas syringae. The sequence goes on along the minus strand of NZ_AYTM02000002.1, from coordinate 1,141,188 downwards.
TGGTGCCAAGACTAGAGATGCTGTAAGGGCCGCAAGACGTGATTTCATTCTACGAACCTCCCTGTGAATATGGATTTTATTTGTAGTCTTGCATGTAGGTGTGTGTTGGATTTACGACAGTCTTTTTTGTCAAGTCATTCAGATCCTTACTGTGGTAAAGATCCAGGCACTTTAAAAGGTCAAATTTCACACCTTTTATCTCGGACTCGGTTAAGGGGTTTGTATAATCTCTGGTCAGATACTTTTTTACGAGTGCTCGTATTTCATCAGGCCCCACTTCCCAGTCGTAATTTGCCCAGTCCTCAATGGCGGTGACGCTACTTCCAGCGTCAATTCCGACCTTTACGTCATATGCGTAAGCGTTTGCTATACAGGTAGCGAGGACCAGGTCCTTGAAGTTTTTTTCATAGCTTCGGTGCATGCCCTCTGGTGATGAAGGTTTTGTATGTGCGAAGCTCTCGGTTGTCACGAGTGCGAGACAGAATGTGAAGGCTGTGAAGAGAAACTTCATGAGGTTAGGCTCCAAAAGTTTGCCGTATCCGTACGGTAGTTGACGTCGGGCTCGTTAAAGTAGCAATGGTCATAGCAAAGATTGCCGTCAAATAACGTTGCATGGCCTTTTGCGTCTGTCCAGCCCGATATTTCAAATAATATAATTCCTTTTTTTCTTGCAAGCGCTCCGCCGTCAGAAGGTGGGTATTTGACGACTTCAGGCTTGCCCCAGTGCGTTTCCAAAAAGCTTTTCAGGTTCGATACACGGAAGAAGTACTGGTGCTGATCTGCGCCGGAGACTGTCTGTTTAGATACTTTAGGTATCTTCAGTCCTGAGTGGTTCAGGATGTAACTTAATCGAACAGCACAGGTGTTCCTCCATTTTGTAGAAGGATCAGGGTTGTTTATGTTCTTCGCGACGACCCCCCCAATCACCTCTGCCACTCGCTTTTCCGGCGCTACCGGATCATAAATATGTTGCGAAGCCGCCCAGGCGGCGGTAAAAAATGGCCGTGCCATAGTCCTTCCTTGATCATGTCGTGACGTTTTATGCGTGAGCGTTCAAGACGTCAGGAATAGACCTTGTTGTTGATGCGGTTCCAGCCACCCGAGACATTCCCTCCACCGGCACCGTCAGATCTTTTCTGCTGGGTGTAGGTGGTTTTGATTTTTCCGTAGTTCAGGCTGATGGTCTCGCTGGGGATGCCATCATTGGCATGCTGGGTGTAGTTGGAAATGATGACTTCTTCCAGCAGCACTTCAAAGTATTTGACCTTGTCTCCGCCTGCACGATGCAATGACAAGACGACTTCCTTCAGATGCCTGCCCGCGCACAGCGTTTCCATGAGTTTGCAGCTCGACTTGTCCAGTGATTTGGTGAACGTGAAATCACTCAAGGACGTCCGACCCGACGAGGCGCCTCCTGAAGAACTCGCCGTGGCGGAAGTACTTTGGTGCATGCCGAAACCATACCCGGTGATCTCGATACAGTCCTTGTAGCGATCATCCAGCGCTTCGCCTGGAATGCCTTCGATTTTGATATATGCGTCAAATGCCATGTTTAAAACTCCACGTTCGATCGGTCTTACGTTGCATACAGGTATCCATATGTTTCAGCAGCGTAATCTTTATTTTTATCGAACGTGGTGGTCAGCAACCTTTGCAGCGCACTGAAATATCTCCATTTTTTGTGGGAAATGTAGTACAGATTTAGGTGTATTGGCTTTATTGTCATTGCCTTGCTCTGTGCGTTGTACGGTATCACGTTTCAAGTTTTATTATATTGAAGCTCTTCTGCCTGGGCGGACATTTGCCCAGCGTCCTTCACCATTTAGTCCGCGCTTGAAACCGCGAAAAAAAATGTTGGACAGTGATCGTTGTTCCGGTTGCATGTTATCTGTGCGGGGTGTCTCACGGTAGAAAAACTTATCATGAGGTACAGCGTAGGCTTTATTTTCTTCCGCGGTTGCCGGCAGGAAGCTGCGGATCAACGAGGGGCCGGTCATGTGCATGGTTAACTTCAATCGGCTGAATAGTCCTTCACCCGGGGTACTGCGTTTCTTTGCCCATCCATAATTTTCATTGTTCTCCATCATACTAGGGCTTGTTGTGTAAAGGTCAACGATGGTGTCCATTATTTCACCAGCCATTTTGCCTCGGGGTGCGGAGGCGAGTACGGCGTTAGACGTCAAATTTTCTTCAATGTGTACAAGAAATCCATTGGGTGCATCGAGGCTCCCGAGCGGCTGTCCGACCGCGACATCCGCGTCCATGTACAGGCCTCCCTCCATGTAAGTTGAGGCCAGCTCTATTATATCGCTGGCTGCAGCGTAATTCTTATAAGGCCCATTTGTCTCGCGGCTATAGATCGCTTCGATTTTTTTTGCGTGTGGGTAGGCCTGGCCCAGTGAGCTGAATAGCTTTTCAGGATTGCGCTGTATTAACGAATCGCCATGCGCCAATGCCAGATGGCGTTCGGCAGGGTCGTTGCTTTCACTCATTTCCGCTAATGGGTTTAGCAGGTGCTTTACCTTGGATGTCCAAACATTGACTTGGTAGTCGGGATTTATTTCTTTAAAAAGCAGCATGTTCTGCAGGTGCGGTATTGGAATGTCGCCACCTTCCCAGTAAAAATGTGCGTTAAGGGGTATGGCTACGTTACCTTTCAGGTCAACATGATTAAGAGAGTTGTTTCTTAGCATTCTATAAAGATTAAGGTCAGTATTCTCGCCGGATACATCCGGATTTATCCACCGCTGTAGCCACGGCGCGTAATACCTGACCCCGTAGTAATAAAGCCCGCTCGCTTCGCGCTCCTTACCCGAGTAACGCACTGTCTTGTACTTCGCTTCCACCGCACTGCGCGCCGCCCACCAGGCCGTGCCGCCGAACGGATAATAACTTTCCTGGCTGATCAGACCGCCTTGCTGATCAAGCTCTAGCGTGGTGGAGCCCAGGTGATCGCTCAGGCTGTAACGTACCTGATCGTTCGCAATGGCATCTGGTTTTCCAGCTTCCCAGTGCAAGACCCGCACGCTGTTGCGACCCGCCTGAGTCGTAACGACATGAAGGATTTCGCCATCGGCCGTAGTACGAATTTCCAGCCCCGGCAGGTAGCGCACTTCATTGATCAGTGTGCGACCTGATGCCTGAGCAGTACTGATCTTGCGACAACGTTGACCCTGGCCGTCATAGACATAGCGTTCGTCATCGTTCGGTGCGTCTTTACGCTGCACAGTGGTGATGTGCTGCAACTGGTTACGCGCATCCCAGCCCATAACCTGCCCGCGAACCAGTTTCAGCAGATTGCCGTTGGCATCAAAACTCGTAGCGAAATCCACATCCCCGTCATCGTCCGGCAGGCTGCGATCGCTGTCCGGTGCAACGTGCATGTTGCGGGTGAAGTTGTGTGCGCCTTCGTGGCGCATTTGCAGCAGGTTACCCGCAGCGTCGTAGCTGTAACGCTGTGTGTAGTTGCTGACCTGGCAAGGATCGAGCGTCGGCAGAGGTTGCAGACCGGGCAGCGCCGGACCATGGCCGGCGCCGTTTCTGACCTCCCGGCCAGTGGCTTCGATCAACTGATACACCGTGTCGTAACGGTAACGGCTGATCGGTTCGATAAGCTGGTTGTCGCAATACCGGTCTGGTTGCGAGGCATCGTTGACGAGCAGGATATTGCCCACCGGGTCATAGCCGTAATTGAGTTGCTGCAGCAGCGTGCCGTCAGCAGAGATCGCGCTCAGCCCGATCAGCCTGCCGTCCTGCTGATCATAGGCGTAAAGGCTGACTACGCCATTGCCCGCTGTTTCCTGTTCGACTTGATTGAACGCGTTGTAACGGGTATCGACAAGCAATGCCTGCGGCTGTGAAATGCCTGCTTGCATAAGGCTCAGTGTCTTCGATTGCCCGGCAACGGTCTGGCCGAACACCTGCCGGTTACCCATGGCATCGGCTTGCTCGCGGACTTCGCCCTGTGCATTGAATCTCCACCGACTTTGCAACGGAGCCGGCTCAAGCAAGGCATCGCGCTCGGCTTCGGCGACCGGCCAGTCCGGCACGTCGAGCGACAAAAGGAATTGCCGAGCCTCGGTCAGCAACGCCCCCTGCAATGCGTAGTCCGGGAAAAAGCGTGTGCCCGCTGTATCGTCATGTCGGACGAGTTGATTGCATTGGTTATGCCCGATCGTTACGTTCCTGTCGCCATAACTAAAGCGCTCAACGACCCGACCTTGTTCAATGATGGCCAAGGGACGCAACCTAACGTCGTACTCAATATTTCGCTCACTGCCACGGCCGTCCCAGCTCGCCATTCTTTGACCTGCTTCGCCCGCCAAGACAACCCCCCAGCCAGCATCGACGCTGCTGGTCAGCAAAGGAAGGCCGGAAAGCGAATGCAGTGTGCTGATAGTGGGCAATGCATCGCTGCTCAGTCGTGGGTCTCGCTGAGCGATGATACGTCCCGCCACATCGTATGTCTGATGCGTCACGCGCTTATCGGCGGCTTGGTTTGAGTCCTGACGTAGTAAGGCGATGCTACGCACGGTGAGCGATCGTGGGTCTGTCACTGCCAGCGTTGGTGTGTGGGCATGCGTAGCTTCGTTCATGTCGAAACGTTCTCTTATCAACCTGGCGTGGCCCGCGAAGGGCCTTTTCATACGGAGTACAGTGCGGCTCCATTCGATAAAATCTTAGCGAAAAACGATTTCACCCCCGTCCTATGGGGTTGCGACGTCACGGACGGCATCAGCCATTGGAAAGTCGTCGTTGAACCACACGTCTTTGCTCCGGGCGCGACGCGAGATCAAGTGCAGGCATATCTGATGGCCTGCTGTGAGTCATGGTAAGTCTTGCCAGCGGTCCATTAAATCGTTGATTGATAAACGAGGTCAGCAGGGACAGGGAGTCAGCGTTATTCAAAATGGCTTCAGCGCGACTCAAAGGGTTTTTTTCAAAAGTAATACTGTTAACTTCTGCGGCATCTGGCCCGTCCCAGATATATCCACTAAAGCGCTTTTGAAGTTTTTGCACATGACTGAGGATATCAATTCGGCCACTGTATGATGCCGAGCCTGAAGCGCTTTCCTCTGTCGAGCCCGGTACATTAATATACCAACTGTCTTGTGTGCGTAACGCTATGTGGGATGCCTCATGGATAATATTCCACGCCGCAGTGTTAGGACTTTCATTCGCAACGTTCTCTCTCATGAATATATGATGCTCTGGGTCTTCTGTGTATTGCCAAGCGGCCGTCTGGCTTTCCCGAGGCCCACCGACGCTTACTATTTTTTTACCGTCGTATTTTTGAACAAATGCAGTCAGTTTGCCCATGACCAAGCTCGACGCCGACAGTATTTTTGCGTCCACTTCGGCGTTGCTTTCATCCGGGCTCCTAAAGTAGCCAAGCACAGTCTCTTTCTCTTCCGCGGTCGCGAGTCCAAACTTGATGTGGTTGATTTTTTGTCGAGCAAACGCCAGGCCTTTTTTACTGGACGCTAATGCTACGGCCAGCGTACCGCCAAAAGCGGGGTTCAAATGAGTGGTGTTTTCAATGCCCACCGCCTGGACAGGATCGCCCTGTGCGTTTAACTCATTAAGGACCTCATTAAAATTGAAAGGGTTGAAGCCTGTTCGATCTACCAACAGGGTAGGGGTGTTTCTTGAGAAACAAAAAAGATTCAACCCATCCACATCCCCCGCCGGATCCGGATTGATCCACCGCTGCAGCCACGGCGCGTAATACCTGACCCCGTAGTAATAAAGCCCGCTCGCATCGCGCTCCTTACCCGAGTAACGCACTGTCTTGTACTTCGCTTCCACCGCACTGCGCGCCGCCCACCAGGCCGTGCCGCCGAACGGATAATAACTTTCCTGGCTGATCAGGCCGCCTTGCTGATCAAGCTCCAGCGTGCTCGAGCCCAGATGATCACCCAGGCTGTGACGCACCTGATCGTTCGCAATAAAGCCCGGTTTTCCAGCCTCCCAGTGCAACACCCGCACGCTGTTGCGACCCGCCTGAGTCGTAACGACATGAAGGATTTCGCCATCGGCCGTAGTACGAATTTCCAGCCCCGGCAGGTAGCGCACTTCATTGATCAGTGTGCGACCTGATGCCTGAGCAGTACTGATCTTGCGACAACGTTGACCCTGGCCGTCATAGACATAGCGTTCGTCATCGTTCGGTGCGTCTTTACGCTGCACAGTGGTGATGTGCTGCAACTGGTTACGCGCATCCCAGCCTATAACCTGCCCGCGAACCAGTTTCAGCATGTTGCCATTGGCATCAAAACTCGTAGCGAAATCCACATCCCCGTCATCGTCGGGCAGGCTGCGGTTGCTGTCCGGGGCAACGTGCATGTTGCGGGTGAAGTTGTGTGCGCCTTCGTGGCGCATTTGCAGCAGATTGCCCGCTGCGTCGTAGCTGTAATTCTGTCTATAGTTGCTGACCTGGCAAGGATCGAGCGTCGGCAGAGGTTGCAGACCGGGCAGCGCCGGACCATGGCTGGCACCGTTTCTGACCTCCCGGCCGCTGGCTTCGATCAACTGATACAACGTGTCGTAACGGTAATGGCTGATCGGTTCGATAAGCTGGTTGTCGCAATACCGGTCTGGTTGGGACGCGTCATTGACGAGCAGGATATTGCCCACCGGGTCATAGCTGTAATTGAGTTGCTGCAGCAGCGTGCCGTCAGCAGAGATCGCGCTTAGCCCGATCAGCCTGCCGTCCTGCTGATCATAGGCGTAAAGGCTGACTACGCCATTGCCCGCTGTTTCCTGTTCGACCTGATTGAAGGCGTTATAGCGAATCGCGCTGACCAGCGTCCGCGCGTGCATGCTGTCGTTCAATATCAGGTCTGTGCTGTGCAGCTGACCGGCCAGATTATGAGTCGAAAGCTGGCTATTACCACTGGCATCGGTCTGCTTCAGCACTTCACCTTGTGCGTTGAAAACGCGACAGGTCTGAAGGCCGGCCGGCTCCACCAGCTCATTACGATCAGGCTCGGCTGATGGCCAGTCCGCTGCTTCTGCGGCGAGCATGAAATGTCGTGTTTCACTGAGTACCGACCCATGCAGGCTGTAATCCTGCAGCAAGCGCGAGCCCGCCGTATCGTCATGGCGGACCAGTTGATTGCACTGGTTGTGTCCTGCCGCATCTTTCTGGCCATAGGTGAACCGCTCAGCACACCGATTTTGTTCGATGATGTTTCTCAGGCGTAACAGCAGGTCGTACTCTAACTGCCGCTCGTTACCGCGAGCGTCCCAGCCATTCAAGACCTGGCCAGCCTCGCCGAACAGCGCAACTCGCCAGCCGGCATCGACGCTCTCGGTGGCCAACGCGTTGCCGCCAAGGCTGTAGACAGTGCTCCGGTTGGCGTCGGCCAGACGTGGGTCAGTGGCGGCGATCATTCTGCCTGCCAGGTCGAAACGCCGCTTGGTAACCCGCATTGCGGCGGCTTCTGCGGCTTCTGCGGCTTCTGTTCGATGTAAGAGGACCTGGCGCACGACCAGCCCACGAACCTCGGAAACGAGCAGTTCCGGCGTATGGGAATGTACCGCGCTATTAACCACGCTCGGCTGCCTTTCTCGCGGCCAGCACTTCCTCGGCTGTATCGTTTTCGTCCTCACTGATGGTGTACCAGACCCGATAGGTCTGTCGGCGCATCCAGCCTTTGGCGGTGATTGTGATGGTCGGACGCCCCAGCGGGTCGTAGAACTGTTTGTCGACAATGTTTTGTGAGCGTATCGATGCGTCGTTCACATACAGATGACTGTTGGCGAAATACGGCCGGTAAACGCGCACCGTCAGGCCTTTATTGTTGTATTCCACACGTTCACTGACACGCCAGCGCGGTGATGCGTGGACAATTTTCGGCCTACCGTCGACCAGTTCGAGATTGCCCCATTCATCGACTGAATAGGCGTTGCCGTCCTCCACCTTTTGACGGGTTTGCAGCGTGCGACCGAAGCCGTCTATCGACGCCATGCTGATGCGGATCTGCCTGTCCAGGTCTTCCGGGTAGCGGTCTGCCGCGAGGGCAGCGGTGGCCAGCGGGATGTGGACTTGCCCCAGAGCCGTGTTGCCGTCGTAATAGAGCGCGCTGGCTTGCCTGCCCAGAGCGTATTCGGGTTGCAGCGCTACCTCGCCGGCAGAAGCCCGATAATGCCCGGCGCGATTGAGTGGAGGAAAACCGACTGCCTCACCCAGTTCCGTGCCGTAAAAGCTGGTTGCCCATATTCTGCCGAAGGCGTCGTAATCAGCTTCCTGACTGTTCTGATTGGGGTCGATGATTCGTTTTGGTTGCAGCACACGATAATCGTATTCAGCGGTAGTGACGCAGCCTGCCGGGTCGGTGATGCGAGTCGCGAACAGATGGTAGGCGTCGTATTCGACGAGACTCCAGCCGTGACTGCGCGTGGGCCTGAACTGAGTGGGATGAAAGAAGTGCTCCTGACCGGCGTAGGTGGCGAAGCCGCGTTTTACCGACCATAGATTCAGGCTGTCTGCTGGCAGAAAGCTTGGCATCTGCTGATAACCGATCTCGACGAGTTTTTCGGCCAGAGTGACGCTGTCCATGACCCGCTCATAGGCGCTCAGTGCATGATCATCCAGTTCAGCCGTTTCAACGGCGTCAGCCAGCGCCTGAAAGGTCGCCTCGCCATCGCCGCAACCGATGTAGCGTTGCACCGACAGACTGGTGAGCGTACGTGGCAAGGTTGCGAAGGGCCCGGACGGATCGGCGAACTGTTCATAGCTGATCTGCTCAGGCGTCAAGGCGCTTGCCGGAATGAGCATGGCGTCGCCGCGTGTGCGGTAAGGCAGCCCCAGACGCCAGCTCTGCGGGCTGTCCAGGTGGATTGCTTCGGCGTGCATTTCATTCAGGCAGGACTGTTGCTGGGCGTCGTCGTGTGACGCCTCCCACCATTGTTGCTGGTGAGGGTCCGCAAAGGGTGGCGCGTCACCCGGTTTCTTGCGCCGGGCATAGTTGACGCTGACTGAGTGGAGCGTCGAGCCGTAGCGGTCCCACGCCAGGTTCAGGCTGTGTTCGCACATCGGGTCCTCCAGTTCCTCGGCCTCGTAACGATAGGTGATGACTTCCAGGCTCAGTGGCAGCATCGACGCGTAGGGTCGATGTGCGCTCAATGCTTGCAGTTGGCGAACCAGATAGCGGCATGACCGGGTCGAATACAGCACTGTGGGACGTTGACTGGCGTCGAGTCCAAAGACTTCGCTGCGCAGTACCGAGCCGCTCAGCGCTCGCGCCATTTCCTGCAAGGTCGCGTCATCCGCGTCCGTTATTGGCAGCTCTGTCTGGGTTGCGGCGTCGAGTCGGGACAACACATGCTCGCCGGGCAGGCGTGCCAGTAGGTCGCTGCGGTCATGGTCGGTGCAGGGTCTGGCAGGATAGTGTCCGGTGTGGAACCAGGTCTTGTTCAATACCGGAGCGGTAAAGTCTTCCTGATCCTGCGACGACGTTTCGGTGTCGGTCTGCAGGAGCAGGCCAAAGCCTCGAAACTCCCGTTCGCGAGGGTCATAGAAACCCTGCCGATAGCGGAACAACTGAGTCAGCGTATTGCCAGTGACCTTGTCCTGCATGGTTTGCCTGACGACCACATGAACCGGGAACGGTAATTCCGAGACAGCAACGCTGCCTGCGGTCTGCAGCTCGTTTTTTTCGTCCAGCCATTCCTGCGCCGAACTGCGATAGCTGACTTCTCCGGCAGCACCGAGATTGTTATCCGAGGCCTTCAGCAAATACGGTTTTCGCACCGAGCCTGCCCGGTCCGCCGCGTAATAAAGGCTCCAGTGCCGTGGCGCCATGTGCGGTACGGTCAGCACCAGGCTGGAGAAACCCAGGCCCAGCAGATCGACCGCGCTGAACTGGCAGAACCGGTCATAACGCACGCCCTCCGGCCAGGGCTGATCAAAGGGCGCGGCCAGACCGTTGCCGCCCCTGTTCATGAAGACCTGAAAGCCATCGGCTTGCAGGTACAGCACGTCACTGGCACCTGAACCGTCCAGGTCCGCCAGCCGCACCTGGCTCGAATCAAAGGCCTGAGAGGTGTAGGGCAGGGTGGCAAACAACTGGCCCTTGCCGAACCGGCCTCGGCCCAGGTTTGGCCAGACGCGGATCTCGTTGTGCCGGATCCGGATCAGGTGTTGTTGCCCCGTACCCAGAAGGTCGCTAAACGCCACGAGTTCAGTGGAACTGTCGCTGAGCAATGGCAGGCGATCCTCGTCGTGAGGGATGTCCACTGCTGCGGCGAATCCATCGGCTCGACGGTTGGCATACAGGCGAACGCTACGTGGGCCAATCAAGGCCAGATCTGACAGCCCGTCGCCGACCAGGTCCGCCATCTGGCCTTGCGGGTGGAAAAACTCTGTAGGAAAAGCCGAGAACGTGGCGTAGTTCGACCAGCTTCGATCAGGGTTGAGCGTAAAGAATCCGGCCATTCCCGGCTGGGCGACAACCCAGTCCAGCCGCCCGTCGCCGGTCAGATCCGTGAGGGCCTGACGTACCGGTGTGGCTGAATCAGCCGTGGGGATGCGGGGTAGCGGTTGACAGGTTCCGTAGGCAACGGCGTCCTCTGTGCCAGCGGTATCACGGACCGGTTCGCGATAAAGCCACGCCTTGTCGTCTCGATACAGAATGCCGGGCAAGCCGTCGCCATACAGATCGACCAACTGGTATTGCTGGCCGTCATTCAAACCGGCCATGGGCTCCAGCGGCGTGTAGATGCCTGACTCAAGACTGAAATCGGTGTATTGAAATTGCACAGGAGGTTGCTGATCGACGCGCCGCCAGTCCGTGCCATCCCATGCCTGCGAATGCGCTGCGCTCAGCAGGTTATAGCCGAGAGCTGTCTGATAATGCTCCAGCAGCAGTCGCCGGGTCAGCAGAGGCGCTTCTCCGAGCTCATCCGGGAAGTCATGGAACATCAGAACCTGCCGGCACAGGCGCAGATTACCCAGCTCAAAACCATAGGCGAAACTTGAATGCGGATCACTGCGCACCGGCCAGGTAAATTGCTCGTCGTATTCGGGGGGCGGGTCACTGCGGGTGTCGCGCTGGTCATAGTCGAATATCAGGTCGAAATGCCATAGCAAACCGTCCAGCGAATCTTCCTGCCACAGGTAAAGTACGGGGTGCGCCTTGGCATTGCCGTAGCGAACCCGGCTCAGGTAGCGTTGGGCGCGGAAGTTTCTCGGGTGATCCTCCGCCAGGCCCTGATGGTCTTCGGGCTTGTACTCATAGAGGATGTGTTCGCCGACGGCATTCATGCTTTCATCCAGCAACCATTCGGCAACCCGATTCATGTCTGCCGGGTCGGCAATGCGCGACGAGGTCCTCCTGCCATAAAGATTCAGGCTGCCGTCGGCGCCGTGGATCAGCCAGAAGCCGGGATCTGCAATGTCTACGCGCCAATGCTCGATGCGCGCAAAGGCCCCTTCGACTCGGCTGAAGTAACGCACCACCTGATAAGTCGCATTCAAATCATGACCGTTGTAGCGGCTGACCTGACTCGAAACCAGCGCGCCGCTGTCGTCGCGTTCGGGCAGGCAGACATCGCCTCCGGGGCCGAAAATGAGGTCGTCGTCGGTGTAGTTCGGTACGCCCTTGCTGGCACGACGCGCCACTTTGCTGGTGTTCAGGTTCCAGCCAAGTCCGAATACGCCGTTGCCGGAAGTGCTCTGATAACTCAGCGACAGGGCGGGCGCGTAACCGCGGCCCTGGCTGATCGGCAGGGCGATTTCCAGTGACGCCGCGCCGCTGGTGCCAACGGCTCCCCAGCCCTTGCCGATGCTTTGAATCGCGCCACCACCTTTGGGTAATGACGGAGTGGCTACAGCCGGTTGCAGGGACGGCGGCGATTGATTTTGCGATTGAGCTTCCATGGAGCTTGCTCCCAGTCGGTTAACGGCTTTTCGCCGTGTAGCGCATGTGCACGATAATGTCGGTGATCGAGTCGATCATGTCGCGCTGCGCCGCCGGGTTGGAAAAGCTCAGGGTCCAGCGAGAGATTGCGCCAGTGCCCTCGAACGGCAGATAGCGCTCATCGTCGAAGTTGAAAACGAACAAGCCGTCATCGTCCACGCCGGTAGACAAGGCGATCTGCTGGCTGGCACGCATGTTTTCCTTGAGCGGCCCGTCAGGCTGTGCGTCCATCTGCACCGCGCTGTACGACTGGGTCAGGGCGGCGCGGATGTCCTGATATGGTCCGACCGTTGCTGGCAACGACACACTGATGCGCTTGATGCGCCGCAGGTAGTGGCCCGGGTAATCCTCGTCAAGCATGGCTCGGGTTATTTCGAACTCGGCAATCCCGTCTTGCGCCAGGCGCTCGACCACTGCATCCCAGCCGTGATTGATCCCGGCACCATCTCCCTCGGTTATTGGCAGCTGGCGCACCGATACCGTCTTGACGATCTCCATTTTGCGCTCGTTGCGTGCCATATAGGCCGCGTCCATGCGCAGCAGATTCAGTTTCAGGGCCTCGCCAGCAGTCAGGCCGCGCCAGGCATCCTTCCAGGCCGCGGGCTGGATGAAGGAGGCCGAGTAGTCGGCAATTTCATACTGCCAGCTGGCTTGCGTCGCCAGGCACAGTGAGAACGTGGCGTCATAGGCCTGGTAGTAGAAGGTCGAGAACTGCCCATTGAGCCATTGATAGAGCTGGCTGTTGGTGAAGCGCTTGTTGAGAAATGCATAGACAGTCTCGGCCTGTTTTTTGGCTTCCTGAGCCTGACGAAGTTGCAAGGCGGTAACGCGGGTCTGGGCGTCGTGGACAGTCAGTTGCAAGGTGATCTGTTCGGACTCGAGCAAGGCCTGATCGCGCGCGTGTTCCCATTCCTGGAGGCGCCGACGGAACATTTCCGTGCGCTCCAGTGCATCGCTGACAGCTGCAGATCTTGCTGCGACGGCATGAGCGCCAGTTGCAACCATTTCCGGTATGCCTTCCAGCCGGAAGCCGCCTACGGCCCCTCCGGCTGCGGCACCTACGGCCATCCCGCCGGTTGCTCCGGCATGAACACCGGCGTGATTAGGCGCTACTTTCATAGCTGAAGCCACGATGCTGGCCGCACTGGCAGCGCTTTCTGCGATACGTGAAACAAGTTTTGCAGCACCCGCCGCGATTTCGACTGCGCTGACATTTTCATCCGCCAGCGTGCCGTAAAAGCGGGCCCTTGCATCAACGACCGCTTTGCTGGCCTCCAATGCCTTGCGTGCCTGAACTTCGACTTTTTGCGCCTCAAGCTGCAGGTCAATGGCGTACTGGGCGAACTCCCAGACCTGCTGCTGTTGCAACTCCATCAGTTGGCCCTGCTCCTTGCGCTCGATGATCGACAGCAAGGTGAAGCCAAACTGGATCAGGGTCTCCACCGCCGCGCTGGCCCTGGCGAACATGACCGGGTAACGATAGTGGGGCGTTTCCTGAGCCAATCGGCTGCCTGCACCGCTGTCGGTCGCGCCATTGGCGTAGGCTGCGAGCAGCGCCCGTGGGTCCAGCGGTGCGGCGAACAGCGGCAGCGACAGTGGCTTGCCGTCCAGGGTGAGGTTGTGGCGCAGGTTGTACAGGCGCGACTCAAGCATCTCCCAGTATTTGACCAGCTCCGAATTCATCGGGAGGATGAAGTGATCGCTGTCTTCCTCGTTCAATGTCGGGTCGCTGCTGAAGGTGCTCAAGCGCAGGGACGGTTGGCTGAAACTGACAGTGGCTTTGCCATCGTTGACGGCGGCGCTGGCACGTACCTGTTGTTCCTGCTCGACAAGCTGCTGCTCGAAAGCCCGCAGTCCCGGACTGGTGGATGCTGCCAGATCGCCCAGTGCCATCGGCGTCCATTGGCTGGTCAGTTTCATATCCGGGCGCGGCCCGAGCAGATCGAGAATACGCACGTACCACAGCTTGGCTTCGCCCAGACTGTCGGGCGTCAGTTGCCGATAGGCCATGTCGCCGCGGTCGATAAGGTTTTTGATGTAATGGAAATACACCGCTTTCTGATAGCGCACCGGGTCGCTTGCCGCGATGCCGTCCGGGTCGATAGGGGCGCGCAGAAAGTAATCCGGGTCCGGTATCTCCACCAGAGGTCGAACGTTCCAGTAAGCCGGTGCGTCGCCTGTTTTTTTACGGCCCGGGTCGAAGATGAACCCGAGCCAGCGTTCGGCATCGGTGAAGCGTTGTTCCAGATTCAACCGATGGGAGATCATGAACGGCAGATGCAGAAACAGCTCCCAGAAGTACAGACCGTTGGCCCCTTTGAAGTCCATCAGGTCGGGGATGTTGTCTTCATCGATGGGCGGCTCCTGCAATTGCTGGGTGTCCCAGGACAACAAGGCTTCGAGCGCAATGTTGGCCTTGTTGATCAGCTCGCGGGCGAACAGCGTGTTCATGCGGATGGGGTCGCGGGTGTCGGTGGTGGAGTTGTCGCTGAACCGAATGCTGGAGGCGGAGAAATCGATGTATTCGGCGATCCCCAGAATGGCGTTGATGCGTTTGCTGATTTTGGGCGCGATAGGGTCGCCCCCATCAGCGGTTGTCCACTCCAGCTCTATTTCGGTGGATTTGAGGGCGTTACCGATCCAGGCAGGGGGAACTAGCGTGTTTACGGCAAAGCCGTGGGTGATGTAAAACTTTTTCGATCCGCTGATGAATTGGGTTTGCGGAAGATTTGGCAGAAGCGTGGATTTATCGAATGTAATGATTGTTTCGTAACGGCTCGGTGCTGTAATGCTGCTGGTCGGAGGTCGTGCGGTCAGCTGCTTTTGCGAGTTGTTGTGGGGGACGTTCATATCCGATGGGTAACCGAACCATTGGGCGAAAGAAAGCGCCTCAGTGTAGTGAGGCCCTACGTGTGCAGAGGGATACAGATTATATGAAGTTTCGCCTTGTATAAGTGCTATGAGTGCCCAGGATATGACCTCCGGGTCGGTTGCCGCCAAAGACATTAGCTCGACAGCGCCCACCTTCAGTTTGCCGTCTCTAAGGTTCCAGTAGGTGGTGTATCGTTCTATACGGTAAAAACTATTGTATGGGTTGCGAAGGAAAGTGGTACTTGAGGGGGGAGCGGCTACAGCGCTATATAGGTCCAGCGCCAGGTCGCCCCAATAGCCTCCGGTTGATTCGATTTTTAAGTTTGAGCCGTTCTGTAATATAAAGTTTTCATGGTAGATGTCGAGATCGTCGGGTGTCGTTATGAACTCAAACGTCCACTGGCTGGCTGGCTCAGTCAATACGAGTGTGGTTTTAGTAGTACCATTAATGAGGATGTCCTTGTTTATTGCAGTGCTTAATTTTATTGTGGAGTTTTCAAGGTCCAGGCGGGGTGCATAGACACCGGTCATCTGGGCTATTGCTTCCTGATGGTCTTGGTAGTCCCACCAGGTGTCGCCATCGTTTGGAGATGTTGTCAGGGATGGTTTTAGCCTGATATACAAGCTCCACGTAAACTGAAAATTCCCCTTGTTCTTTAAAGCAAATGCCCAGCAGGTCTTGCGCACGCGAGGTTGCTCCAGACCCAGGTCTGCCTTGTCGGAAACGGCGTCTACGTAGTTCGCAACTGGAAAAGCTGGCGTTTTGTTGAAATTCTTGTCGATAAAGGCCGTGTGTAGAAAAGCATAGGTCGATGTTGATCCATCGGTGTCACCAGGCGCCAGCGCTTCACCCGCATACATGGCGATAAACAGCGATTCCGGGGAGGCCGACACATCGAAGATGGCAATACTGTTCAGGTCGTTTTCAAGGTTGACTGCCTTGCCTGCCCGGGTGAAGACATTGGGTGTGGTCACGTCCATGTAGATTTGTGGCGCACTCCAGGAGTCGTCATATTTTTTATAGGAAATATTGAATACCAGACGCACATTGGGTGTGATCACCGTCAAGGGCGCGATGTCAGCCGGTGGGGTGATGGGGATACTGCCATCGGCGCCTGGCTTAACCGTGCCTTCGGGCAGCGTAACCGCTACCTGTTCGGTCACGTGAACCAGGTCCACCCACGTCACAAACAACCGATTGTTGAAATACACCGGGCGAATGGTTCTTTCCAGTGTATTGGCATTGATGCCGATCTCGGCGCGCTTCCAGTCGGACCAGGCACCGGGTGTCGGATTATCGAACTTCGCCCCTTCAGTGCCTTCCTGGTAGGCACGCTCATTCATGTCCACCGTGCGCCAGTAATAAATGTTCTCGGCGCGCGACTTGCCGATAAAGTAGTACTTGCCTTCTGCGAATCGGTCGCTGTCGATGTAGCCGTTGATGATCGTCAGGTTGGCGACTTCTTCAAAACTGGCCAGGTAGGCTTTTACCGCATCTTGCGCCGTGTCGATATTGATCCTGTTCTGATTGATATCGTTTTCCAGTTGCGTGAAGTAGCCGGACTTCTTCAAGCGCAATGCTGGAGAAATATAGATTTCCGGATACAGTGCCAATTGCATATTGGCCGCCCAGATCGGGTATTGACTGCTGCGTTCACGCCACTCGACAAAGCGCGCTTCGGTCGGCAGCAGCGTTTCATAGCCCGGCTCCATGCCCAGTAACGTGCCATTGATGAGCTGCTGCAGGCTGCTCATTGCCGACGCGACATAACTGGTCTGGACTTCATTGCTGACCTGATTGTCGAGCAGAAAAAACTCATACAGGTCATTGGCGGTTTTCAAGCGCTGGTCCAGGCCCAGGCGCTTCAGCATAGGGTCGTTGGGTACGACCTCACTCAGATAGTAAGCTACCAGCGCATCGCGAAAGGATTCGTTGAGCCGGCTTTCAAGGGTATCGGACATGATCAGGCCTCCATGGCATTGAACAGGTTAATGCTCACGGCTTAACGGTTGGCGGCTATCACGGCTTCGCCTGTGGACTTCCAGTGCGAGGCCGTGCTGGTCGCTGTCAGGTCGGTAGCCGACAGTAATTGTCTTGCCGAAAGGCCGGTGACATCACTGGCGCTGTGCATCCGGCTTAACCAGTCCACCTCGTGCATGCTGGAAGCGATACGATCTGACCCGGTCAGCAATGCGTTTGCGGTCAGCACTTCAGATGACGTCCAGCCTGTCAGTGATGCCAGCCGCGCAGCACATTGGGTATTGTCTCGAGGCGTGTCATTGGCTTGCTTGAAATACTCGAGCAGCGCTTCTTCCGGGTAACCGCAGTTGTCGCGCCAGTTGCGATAACGGTCGAGCAAATACAGACTGCTCATTGAAAGGGGAAGCAGCCCGCCAAAGTCTGCATGCAGCCAGCGTGGATTGATCAAAAAAGTGCGCAGTGCCCAGGCGCTCAGCCCCAGTTGCTGGCTGACTTCTGAATAGCGAATCAGCGTCGAGAGTGTCTCAATGACGCCATTATCCCAAAGTAACGCAGCGAGAAACTTGTTTACGTCGCTGCCTGCCCAGCGTATCACCGGCTCGCAACGGTCCGGCGGCAAACCGGTGAGGGTCAGCAACAGCTCTTCCACCAGCCGATGCTGATTCCGATAGCCGTTCAATACGAACGTTGCAAGTCTGGCTTCGACTTCGCTTGCAAGGGGTTCCGCGATGGCTATGGCGGACAAGCGTTCATGCAGGGTGCGGCGGATGCTGACCGCGGGTTCCTCGTGCAGCGGCTGAGTCCTGACCAGCCCTGATTCGTCGATCAGGTAAGAGAGGATTAACCACCAATTGATGGTGTTGTTTTGGTCATCCTTGCTTGGCAAATCAAGGGATGCCAGCTGGTCGCTGTTCACTACAGCCAGGCGCGCATCATTGGTTAATTGCTCAAGCTGAACAGTCAGTTCCTGCGTGACTATTGTTTCGGTCATGTCCCAGCCTGCCTGACGTCGCAGTGTGGTGACGTCTCGATCAGACGCTTCGAGCCATGTGACTGCCCAGTCCAGTTGCATCAGGATATCGAGCACGTCCGGTTCGGTGTCGTCGAGTTGACCTGAGACCACCTTTTTCCGAAAAGACAGAGAGCCTAGCAGGTCGATCAATGCCCGGCATTGCGCAGTGGTCAGACCGAACATCGAAGCAATGCGGGCTTGGCGGTACAGCGAAGAGATCATGCTGACGTTGAGTCTGAAGTCAGTGGGCGCGTTGCCAATCAGTTCGCTAACATCGATGGCCAGTTGCCTCAGGCCCTCATGGGTGCTGGATAAATGCAAGGCTCGGCTCAATTGAGCGCGAGCTTTGACGTGCTCGCTACTGTCCTGATCGAGGTCGAGAATCGACCCATCCAACACCAGCGGGGTATCGAACAATGCAGGGTTGTTGAATACCCGGTCGAACATCGGCAAGCGTCCGTCGTTTGCCTCGCCGGGCATCTGGTGAACAAAGGCTGCAAACTCACCAGGCGCGAGGCCGTAACGTTTGTTCAGATACCGATAGGTTCCCAGTGCGCGCAGCGTATTTACCGTCAGCACCATCTGAGGGTTCACGTCGCCTTCGGAGCGAATGACGGCCATGACCAACGTGTCCAGCGCTGTAAAAGGAATGCCCGTCCAGCGCTGCAGACGGATCATGCGTTGCAGGCGGTCGAAGCGGTCCACGCTGGTGTTGGTCAGGTATACGACACCATCAATGTCCTTGCGAAGCCCCATCGCTGGATCGGCGGCTGTGCCATTGACGTATCCAGCCCCAAAGCGACTCACGATTGCAGCAGCGCCTTCATCATGTGACGGCTTCCCCCCGGCAATTTGTCCAGCCGATTGGATATTGGGCGAGGGGTAAGGCGTATGACCGCCCATGGCAAGAAGTGCTTCCACGGCATCGCTGTCGAGCTCGGTCTTGGCCATGAAGGTATCAAGGCTATTGAGCGGATTGCTGGCGTCGTCTGAGTAAGCGATGTTGTATTTGGTTTTGAAGAACGGAATGATGACTTCCGGCTGAGTCGTCAGTGCAGGTTCAAGCACGATTGCCTGTTGTTCAGGACTTAAACCGCTCATCAGCGCCTGTGCGATGGCGCTGGATTGCTGCACTTTTCCAAACTCGTCAGTCGGCGTCGAGGTCGCCGGAACTTCAAGGCTGACGTGATAACTCAGCTCACCGAGCATCGGCTTTTTGCCTGCCAGCCCCAGCGTTATCTGTTGAAAGTGAAAGTTGTAAGGAAACTGAAACGGGTGTTGTTTTTCGGCCACCAATTGGTAAATAGTCTTGCCCTTGTCCTCAGGCACTGTGCCCACGTAGGCGTTGATGGCTTTACTTAACACCTGATTGACGATATGCAGCGTAGGCACTGGCGTGAAGGTGCTTTGGTGATCGATCAACAGATCCTTGAGGTCAGGCCGTCGTTCATCGAGCTTGATTCGGCTCGGTTCCGCTACGCTGCCTTCCAGCTGTTCCAGAGCAAAGCGATACAAGGACGTCAGGTACGCAACGGGTGAATCCTTTGCCTCGATTGCACCCACCTTGCAAAACAGATCCCAGTTCTCCTTGAACAGATTAGGGAAGCCAGGCCCGATGTCTACCAGCGAACGCACGCCGGTGCGCTGCGTCAGCTGTTGGGTTCGGCCTGAAGACAGCAGTTGATTGCGATACAGGCGCACGATCTGGGTGGCGTAACAACGAGCGTTTTCATAGGCGAGCGCTGCATCAGCATCACTGATGCGTGAGAGTTCGTGAACAAAAGCGCCTTTGGAGCGCCGTACGATATCGAACACTGAATGGATGTTCAGTTTTTCCATCGCGTTGATGAACGATAACGTGTCATCGCCATGTTCGTGCGTGTCGTTCCCGGATCGGGCCAGGTTGCGTAACAGGGAGAAGGGGTGCTCGGTCATGTCCGGCTCTCCAGTGGTCATGACCCAGCCTTGTTTACCATGGCGCTCGCGTCTAGCTGACAAAAGTGTCAGTCAACCATCAACAACACCAAAAATTTCTCATCAAAACAAAGTATTAGCGCCCGACGCTGAAGGTATATTCATTGGCGATTGACTACCCAACGGTTATGCCTATTGGTTCTTGACCAAGCCGCGTGCTTCCGTTTGTCTGCTGTTATGGTTGAAGGGCGTCACTAACGGCGGGTAGAGGTTTCAAGGATGAGCTCGATCACGCACACCAACACGCCGCAATTGGCGGTCAGCGATTCACGGGGTCTGCCGGTACGCAGTGTGCAGTTCTATCGTGGCGCTGATGGTCAGCCTGTTGACGCGAGGGTGACGCAGCACTATTTCGACAAGGCCGGGCGACTGATCGCCAGTCGCGATCCACGTTTTTCCAGTCGTTTGAAATACGGTGTCTGTGCGCCTGTGAACCTGATGCAAATCGTCAGCTTGTCCGGGGCTTTGCTGTTATCGAAAAGTGTCGATTCAGGTTGGCGGGTGAGCCTGAACGGCGAAGCGGGGCAGTTAGTCGACAGCTGTGACGGACGTGACAACCCGCGCCAGATCGAATACGACAGGCTGTTGCGCCCTTTGGCGATCAACGAATCAGGCCGAATGACCGAGCGCTTCACTTATGGCGGGCCTGCCACTGCTGAGCATAACCAGTGCAATCAACTGATTCGCCATGACGATACGGCAGGCTCGCGTTTGCTGCTGGACTATGGACTGTCGGGTAGGGCGTTGAGCGAAAAAAGGTACTTCCTGCAGTCGCCCGACAGCCCGGACTGGCCACTTGCCGAGCCCGATCGTGATGCACTGCTCGAGCCGGTCGGCCTGCAGACGCGCTGGGCTTTCAACGCGCAGGGCGAGGACCTGGCGCAGACTGACGCAAACGGTAATGTCCAGCGTTTCAGTCACGGTGTGGCTGGGCAACTGCACGCTGTTGAACTGACCCTGGCCAATACGGCACAGCGGCAAACGCTGGTCAGTGCCATTCACTACGACGCGTTCAATCAGGCCGAGCAGGAGACGGCAGGAAATGGTGTGGTCAGTCGCTATGTGTATGATCAACAGGACGGTCGGCTGACTGAGCTCAGTGCGCTATCTGCCGACGGCTCAGTGTTGCAAAAACTGAACTACAGCTATGACCCGGCAGGTAACGTTCTACTCATCAACGATGCCTCGCAACCAGACCGGTATTGCGGCAATCAGCGTATCGAGCCGATAAACCGTTACTGTTACGACACGTTGTATCAGTTGATCGAAGCCACGGGGCGAGAGGTCAGAAACGGGGCCAGCCATGGTCCGGCGCTACCCGGTCTGCAACCTCTGCCGACGCTCGATCCTTGCCAGGTCAGCAACTATAGACAGAATTACAGCTACGACGCAGCGGGCAATCTGCTGCAAATGCGCCACGAAGGCGCACACAACTTCACCCGCAACATGCACGTTGCCCCGGACAGCAACCGCAGCCTGCCCGACGATGACGGGGATGTGGATTTCGCTACGAGTTTTGATGCCAATGGCAATCTGCTGCAACTGGTTCGCGGGCAGGTTATAGGCTGGGATGCGCGTAACCAGTTGCAGCACATCACCACTGTGCAGCGTAAAGACGCACCGAACGATGACGAACGCTATGTCTATGACGGCCAGGGTCAACGTTGTCGCAAGATCAGCACCGCGCAGGCATCAGGTCGCACACTGACCAATGAAGTTCGCTACCTGCCGGGACTGGAAGTTCGGACCACGGCCGATGGAGAAACTCTTCACGTCGTTACGGCTCAGGCGGGTCGCAACAGCGTGCGGGTGTTGCACTGGGAAGCCGGAAAACCAGGCGCTATTGCGAACGATCAGGTGCGTTACAGCCTGGGTGATCATCTGGGCTCGAGCACGCTGGAGCTTGATCAGCAAGGCGGCCTGATCAGCCAGGAAAGTTATTACCCCTTTGGCGGCACGGCCTGGTGGGCGGCGCGCAGTGCAGTGGAGGCCAAGTACAAAACAGTGCGTTATTCGGGTAAAGAGCGCGATGCCAGCGGGCTTTATTATTACGGGTTCAGGTATTACGCGCCGTGGTTGCAGCGGTGGATCAATCCGGACCCGGCGGGGGCTGTGGATGGGTTGAATTTTTATGCAATGGTTGGGAATAGTCCGTTACGAAATAAAGATATAGCAGGTTTGCAACATCGACCTTATCAGGGCTTTCAAGACGCTTACGAGCAGCAGGCCAGTTCAAGTGGCCTCACCCTCATCGCTCGAGGCAGAGAAAATATAAAACTGTTGAAGAAGCCTCCGACAGATAAGCTGGGTCATGCCCTTGAGGTTGTTGAAGTGGCCTATAAGGAGAGTCAGCGTGTTTTTAATAGCGGAGATTTAACTGAAACGCAAAAAGTCGTCGTCTGGAATGTCATGGGGTATACATCATTGGCACAAATGCCCGAAATGGCCAGTCAGTACGCGAGTTTGAACGACGTGGTGCAGGATTATACGGCAGGGCACGGGTTTAATCAGTTTGCCGTCTTTGGCAGGCAGCCAGGTAATCAGGGTCTTACCTTTTCAAACGACCCACACAAAAGAATATTTTTAGGGCGTGAGGTATTGGATTTTCATGTGCTGGGAACCGCGCTGGTAATGGGCCATGAAATTTCCCATACCACGCAGAGGCGTTCGAGGGATTACATTTATATGAATGCGAGCGTCAATCGGGATGAAGGTGTTGAGCAGCTAACATCCGGTGACGTGGATGAGCATTTGCAGAGCATGTTAGAGTCGGCAAGTCATGTTACAGCAGGGCAGCATGATCACGTCATATTTTCGAATATTGATAGCATGATTAGCGAAGGTAAGCTGACGACAGGTGATGTAACAGGTCTGTTTGCAACCCGTAGTCTTCAAGATATCAACGTTAACCGCTTAAAGTACCCGGGTGTCCGGGACCGCATCCTGCGTAATAATGCAGATAATATTGCGTTTTTAGGGCTTTTTCTCGGAAGAGAGCAGGTTGTTTCAAAAATGAAGGCGCGAGGCTATGTTAAGTAGATGCAGGATGCTGTGGTCGCGCGAAGGTGTCTGGTCTGTACTTGAAGTATGAGCTTGATTTTTCGTGCTGCACGTCCGTGCACTGATCCTGTCAGGCAGGAATAGTGTTCTTATCAAACTTTCATGGATGAAGGTCATGAGTTCGATTGTGCACAGCAATACGCCGATACTGGTGGTCATTGAACCACGTGCGCTGGCCGTGCGTAGCGTGCAGTTCTGTCGAACTGTGGCCGGGCAGCCTCTTTGCGCGCGGGTGACCCATCAGCGCTATGACTGGGCAGGGCGTCCGGTTGTCGGTCGTGATCCGCGTCTGTTCAGTCGCTCGGAAACCGAAGCGCAGACCCCGGCAAATCGGGTGGTCAGGTTCAGTCTGTCCAGAGCGGCCTTGCTGAGCGAAAGCGTCGACTCGGGTTGGCGACTGAACCTGATGGGCGAGGCAGGGCAGTTGCTTGAAAGCCGGGACGGGCGAGGCACTCAGCGCTTGATGGAATACGACAGTTCGCTGCGCCCGGTCTCTGTGACAGAGCAGGGGCTTGTCTTGGAACGCCTGGCCTACGGTGGCGCCGACGCCGCTGAGCATAACCAATGCAATCAACTGATTCGCCATGACGATACGGCAGGCTCGCGCTTGCTGCATGATTACGGCCTGCCTGGCGCTGCGCTGGGTGAGAAACGGCATTTTTTGCAAGCGCCTGAAAGTCCGGACTGGCCGCTGGGCGAAGCAGAGCGCGATGCATTGCTTGAGCCTGTCGGGCTGCAAACCCGCTGGGGGGTCAATGCGCTGGGCGAAGCGATCTGGCAGACCGATGCCATGGGCAATACACAGTCCTTTGGCATGAGCGTCGCTGGGCAGTTAAAAGCTGCTGAACTGACATTGGCCGGTGCCTCACCACCGCAAACGCTGGTCGGTGAAATTCATTACAACGCGCTTGACCAGGTCGAGCAGGAAACGGCGGGCAATGGTGTTGTCAGTCACTTCCAATATGATCCGCAGGACATCCGGCTCGCTGCGCTCAGCGCGATGGCGGCGGATGGCGCGCTATTGCAAAAGCTGATTTACAGCTATGACCCGGTCGGTAATGTTCTGGTGGTCAACGATGCGTCCCAACCAGACCGTTATTGCAACAACCAGCTCGTCGAGCCGATCAGTCGCTTCGAGTACGACACGCTGTATCAGCTGATCGAAGCCAGCGGCCGTGAAGTCCGAAACGGTGCCAGCCATGGCCCGGCGTTGCCGGGCCTGCAATCTCTGCCGACGGATGATCCTTGTCAGGTCAGCAACTACACACAGCGTTACAGCTACGACGCTGCGGGTAACCTGCTGCAAATGCGCCACGAGGGCGCGCACGACTTCACCCGCAACATGCACGTTGATCCCGACAGCAATCGCAGCCTGCCCGACGCTGAAGGAGAAGTGGATTTCGCCACAAGTTTCGACGCCAACGGCAACCTGTTGCAGCTCGTGCGTGGGCAGACCATGAGCTGGGATGCGCGTAATCAGTTGCAGCACATCACCACCGTGCAACGTGAAGACGAGCCGAACGATGACGAACGCTATGTCTATGACGGCCAGGGTCAACGTTGTCGCAAGATCAGCACCTCGCAGGCATCAGGTCGCACACTGACCAACGAAGTTCGCTACCTGCCGGGGCTGGAAATTCGTACCACGGCCGATGGCGAAATCCTTCATGTCGTTACGGCTCAGGCGGGTCGCAACAGTGTGCGGGTGTTGCACTGGGAGGCTGGAAAACCGGATTCCATTACGAACGATCAGGTGCGTTACAGCCTGGGTGATCATCTGGGCTCAAGCACGCTGGAGCTTGATCAGCAAGGCGGTCTGATCAGCCAGGAAAGTTATTATCCGTTCGGCGGTACGGCCTGGTGGGCGGCGCGTAGTGCAGTGGAAGCCAAGTACAAGACCGTGCGTTATTCGGGTAAAGAGCGCGATGCCAGCGGGCTTTATTATTATGGGTTCAGGTATTACGCGCCGTGGTTGCAGCGGTGGATCAATCCGGACCCGGCGGGGGATGTGGATGGGTTGAATCTGTACCGTTTTGTTGGCAATGCGCCGGTACTCATGGTCGACAACACCGGCTTGTTTGGTGAGCGAAGCAACGCTGCGAAGCAGGCTGCCGAAGCGAGCAAGCTGCACTTTGATACGTATCTTCAACCCAGAATAATGGAGCGGAGGGAAAGGGATAAGGAAAGCGCCATCGAATCATTGAAAAAGCGCACGGGGGCGACGTCTTCAGGAAGTGTGGGAGAACTCCTGGAGGCGGTGAGCGGGGTTCTTGAGACAGCTCCGATGACCTTTAATATACAGCCAGAAAAGCTTGGACGGTTGAAGGGCGAGGGAATGATTAATAGGTGGCATACACTAACGCATGAGGACAGCTGGACGCGCAGGAGAGATAAATTCGAAAATCTGATGTTTAAGTATGGCGATTCGTCGTCTGAGCTTGTTCGTAGAGCAGCCCTGACTGGAGCGCAAGAAAACAAGGGAACTCTACGTCCTCTTTACGGTGCTCTTCAGGTCGACAGGCATAGCGGTGCAGGCGGTGCACCTAGCCACGGTAGTGCGGCTTTTCACCTGTCAGACCAGGCGAGGTCCTATATGACGTTTACAGGAGCCGACAGCCTATGCTCAAAAGTCTCCCTGGATGTCCTGGCTTCGTCTGGAAATGTGTTTCCCTTGGTAACCAGCATGCTTCCTTGTACTTGGGAAGCGCTCACTCAGGGCTTGGGTAAAAACGATAACGCCGAACCCGGATCTGGATCCTCCAGCTATATAGAATGGCAGTCGCATGCCCCCGTAAAATGGCGAGATATGAAGTTTTTGAAGTTCGAGAAGTTCTCTGATCTGGACACGGCAAGGTCTGATCCTTCAACCGTAGCTTTTTTCAAAAAACATGCCGTTCCAGTGCGTCTGTATTCGATGTAGTGGCGAATGACTGCGTGGGGCAAGGCGCGGCACTCAGAAGCTAATGCAGCAAGCCCGGCTTGTTGGCCGGGCTTGCTGACATTGCTGCTTACTGCACTTCCACCGCCAGACTGTCGCTGATCTTCTTCTGCCAGATCTGCGGGCCGGTGATGTGAACGGATTCACCGGTGCTGTCGACTGCAACGGTCACCGGCATGTCCTGGACCTCGAACTCGTAGATCGCTTCCATGCCCAGTTCGGCGAAGGCCACGACGCGGGATTTCTTGATCGCCTGAGCCACCAGATAGGCAGCACCACCGACGGCCATCAGGTATACGGCCTTGTGGTCACGGATCGCTTCGATGGCGGTCGGGCCGCGTTCGGACTTGCCGATCATGCCCAGCAACCCGGTCTGATCGAGGATCTGCCGGGTGAACTTGTCCATTCGCGTCGCCGTGGTCGGGCCGGCCGGGCCGACGACTTCTTCGCGTACCGGATCAACCGGGCCGACGTAGTAGATGAAGCGACCCTTGAGGTCTACTGGCAGGGTTTCACCCCTGTTGAGCATTTCGACCATGCGCTTGTGCGCTGCGTCGCGGCCGGTGAGCATCTTGCCATTGAGCAAAACGGTTTCGCCCGGTTTCCAGCTTTGTACTTCTTCCGGGGTCAGGGTATCGAGGTTGACGCGGCGGGCCGATGGGCCGGCTTCCCAGACGATTTCCGGGTAGGCGTCCAGCGATGGAGCCTCCAGCGAGGCAGGGCCGCTGCCGTCGAGCACGAAGTGCGCGTGTCGGGTGGCGGCGCAGTTGGGGATCATGCACACCGGCAGCGACGCGGCGTGGGTCGGGTAATCCATGATCTTGACGTCGAGCACGGTGGTCAGGCCGCCCAGGCCCTGAGCGCCAATGCCCAGCTGGTTGACCTTCTCGAACAGCTCCAGACGCATCTCTTCGATACGATTCTGCGGGCCGCGGGCTTTCAGTTCGTGAATGTCGATGGACTCCATCAACACTTCCTTGGCCATGACCGCGGCCTTTTCTGCGGTGCCGCCGATGCCGATGCCGAGCATGCCCGGCGGGCACCAGCCTGCGCCCATGGTCGGAACGGTTTTCAGAACCCAGTCGACGATCGAGTCGGACGGGTTGAGCATCGCCATCTTCGATTTGTTTTCCGAGCCGCCGCCTTTTGCCGCGACGTCCACTTCCACGGTGTTACCCGGGACGATGGAGTAGTGAATGACGGCCGGGGTGTTGTCCTTGGTGTTTTTGCGAGCGCCTGCCGGATCGGCAAGGATCGAGGCACGCAGCACGTTTTCAGGCAGGTTGTACGCGCGGCGCACGCCTTCGTTGATCATGTCGTCCAGGCCCATGGTGGCGCCGTCCCAGCGAACATCCATCCCCACGCGCACGAAAACCGTGACGATGCCGGTGTCCTGGCAGATCGGGCGATGACCGGTCGCGCACATGCGCGAGTTGATCAGGATCTGGGCGATGGAGTCACGAGCGGCAGGCGACTCTTCACGCAGATACGCCTCGTGCATGGCCTGGATGAAATCCACGGGGTGGTAATAGGAAATGAACTGCAGTGCGTCTGCAACGCTCTGAATCAGGTCGTCTTGCTTGATCACGGTCATGCGGCGCGCTCCTCTGTAAGGACGGGAACATTCAATTACGCTATCGGCGGCAGTCTGGAACTGCGGCTTGAACCAGAGCTGTCAGGGTGGCGATAGCGGGCGCAAAAAGGCGCGGCAGTATAACCCGCCCGACAGGCCAGTCTGTACAATCGCCGTTATTTTCTGCACAGGCCGTCTTGATGCCTCAATTGCATGTGGGTGAGCTTAGCTGGTCGGTGGCATCGGCCAGCAATCTGCTCGACGCCCTGAACCATGCCGGTATTCCGGTCCCTTATAGCTGTCGTGCCGGCAGTTGCCATGCGTGTCTGGTGCGCGTCGTAAAGGGCGAGCCTGAAGACGCTTTGCCCGACGCGCTGCCTGCCGAAAAGCGCCAGCAGGGTTGGCGGCTTGCCTGTCAGTGCCGAGTGACGGGGGATCTGGCTGTCGAGGTGTTTGACCCGCAGCGTGATGGCCTGCCTGCCACGGTGGCAGGCTGCGACTGGCTCTCTGCATCGGTGCTGCGTTTGCGTCTGGAGCCAGCGCGACCGCTGCGCTACAGCGCCGGGCAGCACCAGGTGTTGTGGACTGGCAGCGGTGTTGCGCGGCCTTACTCGCTGGCGAGCCTTCCCGGTGAGGATGCGTTTCTGGAGTTTCACATCGACTGCCTGCAGCCTGGGGCCTTCCGTGACGTTGCCCGCCAGTTGCAGGTCGGCGACGCCCTGAGGCTCGGCGAGTTGCGTGGCGGGGCGCTGCGTTACGACCCGGACTGGCAGGAAAAACCCTTGTTGCTGCTGGCCGCCGGCACCGGGCTCGGGCCGTTGTGGGGTGTGCTGCGCGAGGCGCTGCGCCAGGACCATCAGGGCGCCATACGCGTGATTCATCTGGCCCGCGACAGCCAGGAGCACTACCTGGCCGATGAACTGCGCGCCCTGGCTGAGCGTTATCCCCAAGTGCATGTTCAGTTGGTTACCCCGCAGACGCTACAGGCAACCCTGGCTGAACTGCGCCTGTTGTCGCGGCACGCGATGGCGCTGGTGTGCGGCAGTGCCGACAGCGTGGAGATGTTTGCCAAGCGCCTTTATCTGGCGGGGCTGCCGCGTAATCAGTTGCTGGCGGATGTGTTTGTGGCGCGGGATTAAGAGTGAGTTACAGCTCTCGTTCTTCGGCACGATAATCACATGATTCGCAGGGCTGACCCAACGCAAAAGGCCCCGACTCTTGCGAGACGGGGCCTTGGCTTGCCGTGTGCTGCGATCAGACCAATGGGTCGCCAACGTGCAGAATCTTCATGCCGTTGGTGCCGCCGATGGTGTGGTAGCTGTCGCCCTTGGTGAGGATGACCCAGTCACCTTGCTCGACCAGACCACGCTTGAGCAGTTCGTCGACTGCGGCCTGGCTGACCTGACCTGGCGGCAGGGCTGCCGGGTCGAATGGCACGGTGTAGACACCACGGAACATCGCTGCACGCGCCTGAGTACCACGGTGCGGAGAGAACGCGTAGATCGGCACCGAGGAGCGAATGCGCGACATGATCAGCGGGGTGTAGCCGCTTTCGGTCAGTGCGATGATCGCCTTCACACCCGGGAAGTGGTTGGCGGTGTACATGGCCGCCAGCGCGATGCTTTCATCGCAACGGGTGAAGGAGTGACCGATACGGTGGCTGGAAGTCTTGCCGGTCGGGTGCTTTTCAGCACCGATGCAGATACGGGCCATGGCCTGAACCGCTTCGATCGGGTAGGAGCCTGCAGCACTTTCGGCCGACAGCATCACGGCGTCGGTGTAGTCGAGCACGGCGTTGGCCACGTCGGACACTTCGGCACGCGTCGGCATGGGGCTGGAGATCATCGACTCCATCATCTGCGTGGCAACGATCACTGCCTTGTTGTGGCGACGAGCGTGCAGGATGATGCGTTTCTGTACGCCGACCAGTTCGGCATCACCGATTTCAACGCCCAGGTCACCACGAGCGACCATGACCGCGTCACTGGCGCGGATCAGCTCATCCAGCACTTCGTCGTTGGCAACGGCTTCGGCGCGTTCGATCTTGGCCACCAGCCAGGCCGTACCACCGGATTCGTCGCGCAACTGGCGAGCGTATTCCATGTCGGCGGCGTCGCGCGGGAAGGAAACGGCCAGGTAGTCGAGGTCCATCTCGGCAGCGAGCTTGATGTCCTGCTTGTCTTTTTCGGTCAGTGCCGGCGCCGTCAGGCCACCACCACGACGGTTGATGCCTTTGTGGTCGGACAGCGGGCCGCCGATCAGCACGGTGCAGTGCAGTTCGTTAGCGGTCTGGGTGTCGACGCGCATGACCACGCGACCATCGTCGAGCAGCAACTCGTCGCCTACGCCGCAATCCTTGACCAGATCCGGGTAGTCGATACCCACGATCTGTTGGTTGCCACTGGTCAGCGGATGAGCGGTGGAGAAGGTGAACTTGTCACCGACCTTCAGCTCTATTCGCTTGTCGGTGAACTTTGCGATACGGATCTTCGGACCCTGCAGGTCGCCCAGCAGAGCGACGAAGCGCCCGTGTCTGGCGGCGATTTCGCGGATCAGCCTGGCGCGAGCCTTGTGCTCGTCTGGAGTACCGTGGGAGAAGTTCAGACGAGCAACGTCCAGACCCGAAAGGATCAGTTGTTCGATGACTTCCGGCGAATTGCTGGCAGGGCCAAGTGTGGCGACGATTTTGGTGCGGCGAACGGTCATGCACAAACTCCTTAATTGAAGCGCAGCGAGAGGCTACTCCTGTCTGGGTCTTTAGTCATTGTTCCTTTGCACTACCGTGTCAGGGTCAGGGAGGGCAATCGGCTGACAACCGGCGCTCTATTGGCCTGAAGAAACAGGCCGTGACGCCGATACAGGGCAGAGAACAGGAGAGTCCCATGCGTATTGTAACGATTGTTGTATTACTGACTGCGCTCAGCGGTTGCACCCGCTGGGCGATGAATTCCAACCTTGATCACGCTTACCGTGCCTATCAGGAAGGTGACTGTGATCGGGTGATGCTCGATCTCTCCAAGGTCGAACGCCAGAGCCGCTCGCGCCGTTATGTCCAGCCGGAAGTGTCGATGTTGCGCGGCCAGTGCCTGGAACGGCAGAAATTGTATGTCGATGCGGCACAGACCTATCAATTCCTGATGGCGCAGTATCCAGAAAGTGAATACGCCTTCCGTGCACGCGCCAGACTCGACACGCTGGCACAAACAGGTCTTTACCCCAGGGCTCAACCTGCCAGACCCATACCTGTACCTGTTCGAAACGCTCCTGTATCGAAATAATTACCCTCGTTTGAATGGAAGGTGCTGTGTTCGGGTGGATTTTGAATAATTGTGAGCTAGGCTGAGGTCACAAAGCGGACGAGCTGCTGGGCTCCGGGTCGAGACTGTTTCCTGGATAGCCTTTGTCGTGCAGCGCATTAGAAGTCCGCAACGAACACACGGTGCCGCCTTGTCGCAGCATCGGTCTCGGAAGGCAGCCTGCCATGTATAAAGAGCGGAAAATCGAACGTCATCAACTGCAGGATTATTTGCAGGTTTTCAATCGTCATACCGGCAAGCTGGTGGGGTGTCTGGGGAATGTGTCCGGTGAGGGGCTGATGCTTATCAGCAGTCTGCCGGTGCTGGTGGGCGCGAGATTCGATCTGTGCCTGAAACTACCGAATGGCAACGTCGGACAGCCCATCGATGTGAGTGCCAGGTGCCTCTGGTGTCACGAAGACGAGACACCAGGCAGCTATGACTCCGGTTTTGAATTGTGTCAGGTCTCGACAGAGTATCTGGAGTTCGTGCAGCTGTTGCGACAGTACTTCTGTTTTTACCCCTCCTACGAAGCCTCTGCCTGAGGCTGCTGCCTGACGGGCAGGGCGTCGTTCATAACGTACCTGCCTTTTTCCAGCTCATGTAACGGTTGACCAGCTGTGGGCCCAGTTCTCCTGGCCGCGCATCCATGATCACGATGCCTTGCGCGCTCAAACGATCGTGCAGCGAAGCGCGGGCATTGAGGAAGTCGATCGTCCCGCAATAACTCAGTGCTTCATCGTAGGTGTGTACCGGCGAGTGGCGCAGGCCGTCGAGGACTTCTTCGCGCAGACTGGCGATCAGTACCCGATGCTGTTTGCCGAGCTGCCTGGCAGCGGCCAGCAGTTCCTCATCGTCTTCATCGCGCAAGTTGGTCATCAACACCACCAGTGAACGTCTTTTATGACGAACCATCAGATGGCGCACGGCGGCGCTGTAGTCAGCGGGGCGCCGGGTGGTCTGCAGGTCATAGACTGTGTTGAGCACCCGATTCAACTGCCCAGGCCCCTTCACCGGCGCCAGATAACGATCCTGCTCGCCGGCAAAGGTCGCAATACCGACAGAATCACCCTGACGCAGCGCGACGTAACTCAATAGCAGGCAAGCGTTGAGGGCGTGATCGAAGTGAGACAGGTCGCCGTCCTGACTGCGCATCCGACGTCCGCAATCGAGCATGAAAACGATTTGCTGATCCCGCTCGTCCTGGTATTCCCGTGCGATGGGCGCTCGCTGGCGGGCGGTGGCTTTCCAGTCGATCTGGCGCAGGCTGTCGCCCTCGCGAAACTCACGCAACTGGTTGAATTCCATGCCCAGCCCGCGGCGTTGTAGCTGGCGTATGCCCAATTGGCTCAGCCAGTTATCCACCGCCATCAATTGACCGCCGCAGAGGCGGGCGAAATCCGGATAGACCCGCGTGGTGCCGGGCACTGCCAGGTAGCGTCGTGTCGTCCACAGGCGCAACGTTCCCGGCAGGCTGATTTCGCACTGCTCAAACGTAAAGTGACCCCGGCTTGACGGGCGCAGGCGATAGCCGATGCTGCCTTTACCGCGTGCGGCCAGGGTGAGGGACTGAGGCAGGTTTTCGTGTTCCAGCCCGTGCGGCACATGATCGAATAGCCGCACGATCACGGGTCTGCGATTGTCGTGCTGGACGTCGAGCCGGACTTCGTTCCAGCGGTCCAGCGTCAGACTGCCCGCCAGCTCGCGCTGCACGCGTGGCGAGGGGCTTCTGAGCAGCCAGATTGCATCAAGCACGCTCACGACGACGAGGGCCAGCAATGCCCCCCAGTAAAGGTCGTCGATTTTTGCCGGATACTCGATGCCCAGCGCATGAAACGTTCCGAGCAGCAAGGCCACGCCCATCAGTCCGCCGAGCCAGCGCAGCAGCGTTATCGACGGCTTGAGGACCTGTTTCACAGGCGCGGTGCCGAGACCTGGTCGAGGATCTGCCTCAGCACCTGATCCACCGACAGCCCTTCGATGTCCAGCTCAGGCGACAGCCTGACCCGGTGTCGCAGCACTGCCAGTGCACAGCCCTTGATGTCGTCCGGGGTCACGAACTCGCCGCCACGCAACACGGCTCGGGCCCGCCCACCACGCACCAGCGCAATCGAAGCGCGAGGGCCTGCGCCCTGACTCAGACCTGGCCAGGTGCGCGTGCTGCGTGCCAGTCGCACGGCGTAGTCCAGCACTTGCTCATCGATGGGCAGTTCGCTGGCAATGCGTTGCAGCGCCTGAACCTCGCGGGCCTGCATGATGACCCTGAGCGGTCGCACATCCAGCATGTCAGCCCGGGACGAGCGGGTGACCTGACGTACCATGTTCAGCTCTTCCTGCGCTTCGGGATAATCCATGCGCAGTTTGAGCATGAAGCGATCCAGTTCAGCTTCAGGCAATGGATAGGTGCCCTCCTGTTCGATGGGGTTCTGGGTCGCCAGCACCATGAACGGCTGCGGGATCGGCAGGGCGCGCCCTTCAAGGGTGACTTGCCGCTCCTGCATCGCTTCGAGCAAAGCCCCCTGGGTCTTGGCCGGTGCCCTGTTGATTTCGTCGGCCAGCAGCAGGTTGGTGAACAGCGGCCCCTTGCGCAGCTTGAACTGCTCTGTCTGCATGTCGTATACCGCATGACCGGTGACATCGCTGGGCATCAGGTCCGGCGTAAACTGGATGCGGGCGAATTCGCAGCCGATGCAACTGGCCAGCGCCCGAACCAGCAGGGTCTTGCCAAGTCCCGGAACACCTTCCAGCAACACATGCCCGCCACCGATCAGCGCGGTCAGCACATCGTCGATAACCGCATTTTGTCCAATCACGGCCTTTTGCAGCTCATTGCGCAACGCCTGAGCCAACTGGCTGGCGCGCTGCCGCTGCTGCAACTGAGTGGAGGATTCGGCTGCGGGCTCGGCAAGTGGCTCGGTGCTGCTGCCTGATGGGGCGGGTGTTTGATCGCTCATAGGGCATTCCTGATTGTTTGCAGGTGGGCTACCTGGCGGGTGAATTCGCTGTGTGACAGGCGTTGCGGCGGGCGAGGGCGCAGCGCGTCGCTGATGGCGCTGGTGGGCTGACGGGTCAGGCGTGCAAGCACTTGCCATTGTTCGGCAACGACCAGCCGCTCGAAACCGGGATGCAACCGGCGGGCGCGACGCAGGATGTCCTGTTGCAGGCGTTTGATCAGCGTCTGCTGCCCTGTGTGTTTGCGCAGGAACTCGGCACTGGCGCGCAGGTGCTCGGTCAGTTGGCGGCGTGCAAGTGGCGCGGGTCGACGCAGCGGGCCCTCGCGCAGACCGATGTGCCACAGACCCAGGCCGATCAGCAGTGCCAGCGTCAGCAGCGCCTGAGGATAGTTGCGCAGCAACAGGCTCAGCAGGTTGTCGTGTTCGGTTTGCAGCACCAGGGTCACTTGGCTGTCCTGCGTCAGATACCAGAGCAGCCAGGCATTGTCATAGTGGCCGATCGAGCGGGTTTTCCACAGGTTGGCGTCCGTGATAACCGTAATCAGCCCAGTGCCCCGGCTTATCTGCAGCAGGTGCGTGGCATCGGCGCTGTTGGCCCAGGACTGGGCGTGATCCTCCGGGTCTTCGAGGTGAAACGCCGGATCGAAACTCATGTAGGCCGGGGCGCTCTCGTTTTCCAGGTACAGGCGGGTCAGCTCTGGCCAGGGCATCTTCTTGTGTTTGGGTGCGGGCGTCATCAAAGGGATGGGCAGTGGTGGCTGAGCGTCGGTCAGCTGCTGTTCCTTGGCATTGATGTCTTTGGTGAGGTACTGATGAATCTGCAGACTGTCCAGCAGCAGATCGCCGCTGCGACCTTTTTGTTCGTCCCACAGTTGTTCGGCGACGAACAGCAGGTGCCCGCCTGCTTCGGCCCAGTTCAGCAGCTTTTGGGTTTGCGCCGGCGTCATGTCTTCCCGGTCATCGAGCAGCAGCAGGGTCTGGGTGCTCTGACTCGGGTCGGGAAGCTGGGCCAGCGTATCGACGGTATTCACTGTGACAGAGAGGCCACGCAGAAAATGTTCGGCCGCCAGCCAGGGATTGGCCTTCGCCTCTGGCGAGGGGCCCTGATCGACCGTTTTCTCGTAGCGCTCGAGCTGAGTGCTCAGAAACAGCGCGCCACTTGCCAGCAGCAACAGGACCAGCAGCCCGATCAGCAGTCCGGTGCGGCGGCTCATGGCTGCGCTGCCTGGTTGAACAGGCGACGCCAGCCATCGCAGAGTTCCTGCCGGGCATGCGCCGGTGGCAGGCGATGCCCGTAGGCGAGGTTTTGCCAGTGTGCGGTCAGCGCGCGGCTGAATTCACTCAGCAGCGGCTGGTTGAGCGCGGCGATACGTTCGAGTACCTGACTTTCGGTATCGGCATTTTTCAAGGGCAATCGATAGTCGCTCAGCAAGCGGCTGAGCAAGGCGCGGTACAGCAGACCCAGCGCTTCGCGAGGCTGGCTGTTCCAGAGCTGCTCGGCCCGGCCGGCAACATCGTCGGGCAGGTTTTCAGCATTCACTTGCAGACCAAAGAGCTGCTCGGGTGTCGGGCGGGTGGTTTTGGCCTTGCCGGTCTTCCGGCCGACGAAGGTCCTGAACCAGTCCCGGTAACGAAAGATCACCAGCCCCACAAGCCCGATGACCACGGCCCACAGCAGTACTTCAATCAGGCCGGCCAAGGCGCTCGCTGCGCGCAGAAGCCGGTTGAGCCAGGTCATCAGCCAGCCCTGATCACGCGTGTCCCGCGCCGCAGACTGGCCTTTCTGTTTTTCAGGAAAGCGCCAGCCCGTTTCGGTTCGGGGGTTGCGGAAGGGCGGCTGTTGCAGAACGTTGTGGATCTGGCTGCGTGCCGCTTCGCTGGTCAGGGGCTGGCGGGTCAGGCGCGGCGTGTCGGGCGCCGCCACGGACGGAGCGGATTGCGCAGGGGCGGATTCCGGCAACGGGCAGCTGTAGCTTGGCTGATCGGCCCAGACCGGTGCTGGCGCTGCCGAAAGCATCAGCCCGACGCCCATCAACACGGCATAGGCCGTACCGATCAGGCGCTGGCGCAGGCGCCGGAAGATCAGTTCTATATCCCAGGCTTCAAGAACCGTGCGGCGATTCAAGTACAGCGTGAAGCCGCAGGCGACATACACAGGCTCCCAAAGTATCAGCGCCAGGGCATAGAAGAGGTTGGTCAGGTGGTCGATCCACAGCCATTGGTTTTCGACGTCGAGCAGACTCATCCAGTGCCAGTCGATCTGGATCTGCTGCGGTATCAGGGCGTAGAGCAGGACCAGCAGGCCTATCCACAGTGCGTATTCCAGGTGTGCGCCAACGATGGTGAGCAGCTGTGCGGCACGCAGGTCTTTCTGGCTGAGCAGGCTGATGCGCAGGGCGCGCTCGGTGCCTGCCAGATGCTCCAGTTGCTGCACCGGCAGTTGAAAACTGCGACTCAGGGAAAGACGTCGCCACAAGAGGCTGGGCAGCAGTTGCTCCTTCAGGGTCGCCGGCCAGGCCTTGAGGGCCTGTCGCAGTGTCGGCGTGGCACCGAACAGTGACTGCGAAAGGATCAGCAGCGGCAACCGCTCGAACGCAGGTTTGAGCCACCAGAACAGCAGGATGGCGGCCGTGGGGTAATCCCAGAATAGTGCACTGAGGACACAGAAAAAGGGCA
Source organism: Pseudomonas syringae KCTC 12500 (assembly GCF_000507185.2). Lineage (NCBI taxonomy): Bacteria > Pseudomonadati > Pseudomonadota > Gammaproteobacteria > Pseudomonadales > Pseudomonadaceae > Pseudomonas > Pseudomonas syringae. The sequence goes on along the minus strand of NZ_AYTM02000002.1, from coordinate 1,104,929 downwards.
GGGTGACGATTGCCCAACTGCTCATCAGCACACCGCGGTGCCGCCCGGCGAGCAGCACGCCCAGGTCGATGGCCTCCCACGGCGAGCGAGGGCGTATTGCAACAGTCGACTCAGTCAGGCGCATGAGGTGTACGTCCTGCCAGAGTCAGATACGCGGCCACCAGCACCCACAGGACGGCACCTGTCAGGTACTTGAGAAGGGGGCCGGGCCAGGTCATCGATGACCAGTAGGCCTCGATGAAGGCTGCGATCAGCAGAAACAGGATCACCCCGCCGACCAGTTGCATGCTGGCCCGCGCGGCGATGCGCAGTGCGGCACTGCGCGTCAGTCTTCCCGGAGCCAGCAAGGGCCATCCCAGTTTGAGGCCCGCCGCCCCGGCGAGGGCGATGGCCGTCAGCTCGAAGGCGCCGTGACCGATGACGAAGGGCCAGAAGGTCTGCCCGTAACCGATGTTTGTCAGGTGCCCGGCGATTGCGCCGGTCATCAAGCCGTTGAAGAGCAGGAAAAACAGACTGCCCAGCCCGAACAGCAAGCCGCTTGCATAGGTTTGGAAGGCGATACCGATGTTGTTCATGATGTAGTAGCCGAACATCATCCAGTCCGTATCGGAACCCCGTTCGACGGGCTGACCGACCCGGCTGGCCGACGGGTCATACATACTCTGCATGTCTGCCAGTTGTTCGGGGCTGACGACGCTGTAGATCAGTTGTGGAAAACCATAGACCAGCAACGCCATGCCGATCAGGCTGCCGAACAGCAGCAGGCTGGCAACCAGTACAAAGCGCCATTCGGCCCGCACGCGTCGCGGAAAGCCGCTCAGAACGAAGCTCAGCAGTCGCACCCCGGCAGTGCTGCGGTGGCGGTAAAGTTGCTGATGACCGCGCATGGCCAACTGATGCAAGGGGTCGACCAGGTGGCTGCTGTAGCCGCGCTCCTGCGCCAGCGCCAGATGGTGGCAGAGGCGTCGATAATCGCCGGGAAAGGTCTCGCCGCCGCTGACATCGGCCTTGCCCTGTTCAAGGGCCGTCAGGCGCTGCGCGAAGCGTTGCCACTCCTGCTGATGGCGGGTTTCAAACAGGCTCTGCTTCATGTCGGCCCCAGCAGGTTGCGGGCGATGCCGTTTACCTGAGCGACCGCCGTGTCGGCGGGGATACGCAAGGGTTCGGCGAGGATGGTCGCCAGTTCCTGGGTTCGCGCGCTGGACAGTTCAGCCTGCCGCTCCGCCAGGCCGAGCAGCGCGCGCTGTTCATCCAGACGCAGGGCAAAGGGCACCATGACCGGTTCGGCCTGCGGCAGAGTAGGGCGCGCCACCGGCCGGTCGCTGTAAATCACCAGCGTTCCGGCGGCGAGATCACCCAGCCGTTTGAATAGCGGATGGTTCAGACAAGTGATCGCGCCAAGCCCGTAGCCCAGCGGGAGCATGTCGACGAAGCGCAGCAGGTTGCGGATCAGCGAAGAAGACCAGTCTATGGGCGTGCCGTCGTCATGCACCACCCGCAGCCCGAGCAGGCGCTTGCCCGGTGTGCGTCCCTGGTTGAGTACTTCAAACAGCACCATGTACCACCAGTTCACCAGAAAAAACACCAGAGCGGCCAGACCCATGCCGAGCTTGTCGAACAGCTGCAGAAGCACGAAGAACACGCCGAGGAGGGCTGCGCGAATGGCGAAGTCGATGCCGAACGCCAATGCGCGGGAAACCAGCCCGGCAGGGCGCAGAAGCATATCGATGCCTTCTGGCGTCTCGATTTCAATGCGCGTGTCCAACGGCGTGGGCAGCGCTGCACTCCTTGGCGAAGCGGGACGGGATGACATTGTCGGAAGGACGCGCCTGAAAACCAAAACTGATGCTAGCTACCGCAGCGGAGCTAAGCAACCGACCATTCAATACGCGTGCTGTAAGAAAACATTTCCCGGTGCGCCGGATACGACCCGATTAGCCAATGACACCTGTCACGCCCTACACTTCGCGGGTCTTTTGTTCAGGATCAGCCCGTGACCTCCAGCATCTTCTGGTACGACTACGAAACCACCGGTATCAACCCGCGCAATGACCGTGCGCTGCAGATGGCCGGAATTCGCACGGATACCGACCTCAATGAAATAGCGCCTCCGGTCAATCTGCACTGCCAGCTCAGCGATGACATCCTGCCTCATCCTGCCGCCTGCATGATTACCGGAATCACCCCGGCCACGCTGGCAGAAAAAGGCCTCTGCGAGGCCGATTTCATGACGCGCGTACATGCCGAACTGTCTGCTCCGGGAACCTGTGGCGCGGGTTACAACACCTTGCGTTTTGATGATGAAGTCACGCGCTACAGTTTTTATCGCAACTTCTTCGACCCCTATGCGCGCGAATGGCAGGGGGGCAACAGTCGCTGGGATCTGATCGATGTTGTGCGGGCTGCCTACGCATTGCGCCCCGATGGCATTGTCTGGCCGGAACAGGACGGCCGGGTCACGCTGAAACTGGAGCGGCTGACGGCTGCCAATGGTATTGATCACGGGCAGGCGCACGACGCGTTATCCGATGTGCGTGCAACTATTGCGCTGGCACGTTTGATTCGTGAAAAGCAGCCGAAGCTTTACGACTATCTGTTCGCATTGCGCAGCAAACAGAAAGTCCAGGAACAGGTTCGCCTGATGCAGCCTCTGGTGCATATTTCGGGACGCTTTTCTGCGGCGCGCAATTACCTGGGCGTGGTGCTGCCGTTGGCCTGGCACCCGCATAATCGCAACGCGCTGATCGTGTGTGATCTGCACCTGGATCATTCACCGTTGTTGCACGAGGGCGCTGAAACACTCAAGCGGCGTTTATATACGCGGCACGACGCGCTGGGCGACGGCGAATTGCCCGTCCCGCTCAAACTCTTGCATATAAACCGTTGCCCGGTGATCGCGCCGCTGGGGGTGCTGCGCAGCGAAGATCAGCAGCGGCTGCAACTGGACATGGCCGGCTATCAGGCACGCGCAGCGCAATTGAGTGAACGCCGCGAAGTTTGGCACGATAAACTGGCGGCCGTTTACGGCAAGGACGACTTCGTCGCAAGTGAAGATCCCGAACAGCAGTTATATGACGGTTTTATAGGTGACCGTGATCGTCGACTGTGTGAGCAAGTTCGGCAGGCCGAGCCCGAACAACTGGCGCGTGACGCCTGGCCGTTTGATGATGCCCGATTGCCTGAATTGTTATTCCGGTATCGCGCTCGTAACTTTCCTGACACCTTGAGTGGCGAAGAGCAAACACGCTGGCGGGATTTCTGTCAGCAGCGCTTGCGCAGCCCGGAATGGGGCGCTCCCAACACCCTGCATGACTTCACGGCCGCCTGGGTAGAATGCTCCCTTAGTGCCGCGCCAGAGCAGTTAGAGGTGTTGCGGCAGTGGCAGGATTACGCCAACAAGCTGAGTAACCGTCTGGGCGTATAAAAATACCGGGCAATAAAAAACGCCAGCAAGCTGGCGTTTTTGCAATCGCAATGAACCGCGATCTGGTGAAGCTTAGCCCAGCAAAGTGGCCCAGCTTTCAACGTCGTCGCTGCCCCACTTGGCTTTCCACTCTTTCAGCGTCTTGTGGTTGCCACCTTTGGTTTCGATGACTTCACCGTTGTGCGGGTTCTTGTATTGCTTGACCTTGCGCGCGCGTTTGGTGCCGGCAGGTTTAACAGCGCCGCCACGGGGGGCCTTGTTTACCTTGGCATCCGGATCCAACAGAGCAATGATGTCACGCAGCGACTTTTGGTATTCGCCCATCAGCGTGCGCAGTTTGCCTTCGAATTCCAGCTCGGTTTGCAGTTTGTCGTCCTGCGACAGGTTCTTCAAACGGGCTTGCAGTTCTTTGATGGCTTCTTCTGTAGCGCGGTATTCGTTGATCAGGGACATGAGGAGACCTTATGTTGTGAGGGTTGCAGGGATACAGTGCGGCAATAATAGTCACTGTAAATGAGCAAGTAAACATTAAATAAAAGTTTTATTTGAATTATTTAGCAATATACACGCGTCCTACAGACGTCTGAACTAGGAGCGCGTCACGCTTCCTTCAAAAGATCGCCCCTATAAAGCCCTTCTTATTACAGGTTTTGTTTAGCGATGGGCACACGGAAAACGCATACTGGCAAGGTGCAATCTTTGGCCTTGGCGGTGTGCTTTTTCGGCATCTGAATTCAGGCAACAGAGATACTGCAGTTTTGCTGCGCAGCCGCTAGAATAGCGGCTTTGCGAAGTTCTGGAGTTTCCCCCAATGCGCACTTTTCGTCTGGTGATTGCTTGCCCGGACCGTGTAGGCATCGTTGCCAAAGTCAGTAACTTTCTGGCGTCCCATAACGGCTGGATCACCGAAGCGAGTCATCATTCTGACAATCTCAGCGGCTGGTTTTTCATGCGTCACGAGATCCGTGCCGACACCCTGCCTTTTGACCTGGACGGCTTCCGTGAAGCCTTCACGCCGATTGCCGAAGAGTTTTCGATGGACTGGCGCATTACCGACTCGGCGCAGAAGAAACGCGTCGTGCTCATGGCAAGTCGCGAATCGCACTGTCTGGCCGACCTGCTGCACCGTTGGCACAGTGACGAACTCGACTGCGACATCGCCTGTGTGATTTCAAACCACCAGGACCTGCGCAGCATGGTCGAGTGGCACAACATCCCTTACTACCATGTTCCGGTGGACCCGAAAGACAAGGAGCCTGCATTCGCCGAGGTATCGCGTCTGGTCGGTCATCATCAGGCTGATGTCGTGGTTCTGGCGCGTTATATGCAAATCCTGCCGCCGCAGTTGTGCCGTGAATATGCCCATCAGGTCATCAATATCCACCACAGCTTCCTGCCATCGTTCGTCGGGGCCAAGCCTTATCACCAGGCCTCGTTGCGCGGCGTCAAACTGATCGGCGCGACCTGTCACTATGTGACCGAAGAGCTCGACGCCGGTCCGATCATCGAGCAGGACGTCGTGCGCGTCAGTCACCGTGACAGCATCGAAAACATGGTGCGTTTCGGCCGCGACGTGGAAAAAATGGTGCTGGCGCGCGGCCTGCGCGCTCACCTGGAAGACCGCGTTCTGGTTCACGACAACAAGACAGTCGTCTTCGGCTGATCTATCTTTTCCGGAGCGCGTCTGTCGCGCTCCCGACTCAGCTGTCGGCAAGGGTGCAACGCGCAAGGTGACAGCCAATGACCGATCCTCTCGACAAAGCCACTTCCACCGCTCCGGCAACGCTTGGCGAAGGCTGCCTGAGCCGCTATGACCCTGCTGAACTGACTGCTGAAAACGGCACTGATTTCGACGGTGCCGCAGCACTGTGGCGCGAGCTGCAGCAAGCGCAAGCGCCTGGTGAAGGGCTTGAGGAGGAGGGGGAACAAGAGGATGAGTGAGTCAAACCCTTGAGCGGTGCAAGGCATGCACCGCCCGAAGGGTTTCGGATCAGGCCAGGGCCTTGGAAGCCAGCCAGAACAACGCTGCGGACAAGGCGACCGTTGCCGGTAGGGTCAGCACCCAGGCCAGCAGGATGGTGCGCACGGTTCCGCCTTGCAGACCGCTCTTGTTGGCGACCATGGTGCCGGCTACACCCGACGACAGAATGTGCGTGGTGGACACTGGAAGACTGAACACGTTGGCCAGACCAATCGCGCAGGCGGTGGTGATCTGCGCCGACATGCCTTGTGCGTAGGTCATGCCCTGCTTGCCGATTTTCTCGCCGATCGTCAGTACCACACGTTTCCAGCCGACCATGGTGCCGATGCCCAGCGCCAGTGCGACCGCCAGAATCACCCAGAACGGTGCGTACTCGGTGGTGGTGGTCAGGTCCTTGCGAAGTTTCTCCAGGTCGGATTTTTCACGCGCTGACAGGTCCGGAAGTTTGCCGACCTTGCGGGCGGTGTCGTCCAGGCACAACAGGTAGCGACGAACTTCGATGCGGCTTTCAGGGGCCAGCGCGTGGTAGTCGGACACGCCCTTCAGGCGGTCGAGCAGCGCGTCGATGGTGGGTTCGGTCTGCTTCGGATTACAGGCAGAGCTGGACGGCAGGTCGCCTTTTTCGGCTTTACCCATGGCCAGGTATTCGCCCAGCGTGCTGCTGTTGCGCTGATAGAACTGGTTCAGGTGCTGGGTCGCATCGCGGGTGCGTTCGATCTGGTAGGTCGTGCTGGTGAGGTCAAGCACGAACTGGCTGGGCACGATACCGATCAGTACCAGCATGATCAGGCCAATACCTTTCTGGCCGTCATTCGAACCGTGTACGAAGCTGACCGCCATGGCGGAGATGACCAGCACCAGACGGTTCCAGAACGGCGGGTGCTTCTTGTCATCCAGCTTGCGGCGCTGGTCAGGGGTCTTGTGCATCTTCGACAGCGGACGCCACCATTTCAGGGCAATCAGTACCAGGCCCGCAACGATAAAGCCGGCCAGCGGCGAGAACACCAGCGAAGCGCCGATATCGATCGCTTTCTGCCAGTTCACGCCATCGGCCAGCGGGATATCGTTGAGCAGCGCATTGGCCAGACCCACACCGAGTATCGAGCCGATCAGCGTGTGCGAACTGGAGGCCGGAATGCCGAAGTACCAGGTGCCGAGGTTCCAGGTAATCGCCGCCGCCAGCAGCGAGAACACCATGGCCAGGCCATGTCCGGTGTTGACGTTGATAAGCAGTTCGACCGGCAGCAGGTGGACGATGGCATAGGCAACGCCCACGCCGCCCAGCAACACGCCGAGAAAGTTGAATACACCGGAAAAGAGCACGGCCAGATGAGGCGGCATCGCTTTGGTGTAAATGACTGTCGCCACCGCGTTGGCGGTGTCATGAAAGCCGTTGATGAACTCGAAGGTGAGGACGAAAGCCAGGGCGAGCAACAGGCTCACAAGCACCCAGGCATCAAGCCCGCTGAATAAATCGATCATGTAGGTTTTCTGACCGGGTCTGAAGGGGGCGCGATTATGACAGAAAAAATACCGAACGACTTGTCGTCACCACGTGGTGTCGCCTCAAACCAAAAAAAAGACGCATGAGCGCCGCCCCGTTGAATGTTCAATGAGGCAGTAAGGCGTGTAATTCCGGGGGCTGAAAGTCAGAAACGTATCGGGCAGGGATCATCGGCCCTGCGCTGTCATGGCTCTTCTTTCAGGCCTTCTTCCATTTTTTGCAGTTCTTGCTTGAACGCCTGGTCCAGCAGGCTGGCTCTTTTGCGCCAAGGCTTGCGTTCCGGTTCAGGTTGCGCGGCGTAGGTGGTGATTTCACCGCCGTAGACATCCTTGTAGCGTTGTTCCTGGCGCTCAAGTTCCGCGCGCAGTTCATCTTTAGTCACTTTAATACCTGATCGAGTCGAATGGGCTCTGGCGATGACGCAAAACATTGCAAGTATGTTCACTCCAGTCTGGCTGTATACCAACTACAGTCAGCGGCCTGTTCGGGCGATTGCGCGAAAGGGTTACTGGACATGCCTGTTGTTGTCTGCGGCTACGTGCACCAGAGAGAAACACCTGTCGTAGCGACACACGTTTGATTTCAAGCACAGGGCTTGCGCTGGCAGGCTTGCTGATGGTCTCGCTGCGATGGTGCACCGTGACAACGCTTCGACAGGACAGTCGAGGCAGAAATCGGGTCAATGGATCAATCGTTGCGAGGGTATTGCCAACCAACTGACAGATACTATCTCCAAGAACTTCTGCTACGTCAACAACAGAGGTTGAATGAGTTCACATGTCTGGTTTTTTTGTACGATTGTTCCGAAGTTTCAGTGAGCCATTTATATGACATAAGTTTTATAAAACAGTTTTCACGTTCCACGACAAAATGTTGGCGAAGAAATTCACTGTCTTTTATATGCAGGATGTGTGGAGTCGCGTGGCAGGCACCGACCGAGAACGGGATGAAGAGGAGGGTGTCGCGAGCATCGGGCACGAGGGATGCGCCTGAGTAATGAAAACGGCCTTGCTTGGTGAGCAAGGCCGCTGCCTTGGACTTCTCAGTGGGTACCTGACCAGTATTTCCAAGAAGTCACTTCGTGGCAGAGGTAAAGGTATAAGTATATTTACATGGGGTCAATTGCGATTATCGGCCACCTGTTCGATAATCGCACAACTGAGGGCGGGCTTCGCTCCCCTGAAAAGAGCTGAAACCTACGGTTTACAGGGCCTGAAAGGCAGTTACATAAGGTGTTTCAATGAACGACGAACTGCGTAAATCTTTTGCCTCGTTGGCACCGCCCATCGTGGCGTCGCCCGCAAAGCGCATTCAGGCGCTGACCGGTGACCCGGATTTCATGACCTCGCTGGCGCGCGGGCTGGCCGTGATTCATGCCTTTCAGGAGCGTAAGAGACACCTGACCATTGCGCAGATCAGCCACCGCACCGAGATCCCCCGTGCGGCAGTGCGTCGTTGTCTGCACACCCTGATCAAGCTCGGTTATGCGACCACTGACGGCCGTACCTACTCGCTACTGCCCAAAGTATTGACGCTGGGCCACGCCTATTTGTCATCGACGCCACTGGCAACGTCATCGCAGCCTTATCTGGACCGTATGAGCGACCAGCTGCACGAGGCGTGCAATATGGCGACTCTGGAAGGCGACGACATTCTTTATATAGCGCGCTCTGCGACCACGCAGCGACTCATCTCGGTCGACCTTTCCGTGGGCGGTCGTCTTCCCGCGTACTGCACATCCATGGGCCGCATTCTGCTGGCCGCACTGGATGACGTGTCGCTGCATGAATACCTTGACCATGTCGATCTGCAGCCCAAGACCAGCCGCACCATTCGCACGCCGGAGGCCTTGCTCGAATGTCTGCAACTGGTTCGGCAACAAGGCTGGTGCATTGTCGATCAGGAACTGGAGCAGGGGCTGCGTTCGATTGCCGTACCGGTCTATGATGCGTCGGGTCAGGTGCTGGCTGCGCTGAATGTCAGTACCAGCGCCGGACGTGTGGCACGCAGCGAGCTGGAACAGCGCTTTCTGCCGATCATGCTCGATGCCAGTCGCGACCTGAGTACGCAGCTATTTACCTGACGTTGCCGTATTTTAGACGGATTGAATTCGTTCGATTACCGAACGTTTAGTCGATTATCGGATTGTTTGCCTTCTTGCTCAGGCATAACCTCATTTTCATTCCGGCGCAGGTCTTCGCGCTGATCATTGAACGTGATGTTGGGTTCGGAGCACCTCATGGCAGACATTCTTTCTCTACGCGATGCGGTGAAGCAACTGGTCAACGATGGCGACACCGTTGCGCTGGAAGGCTTCACGCATCTGATCCCCACGGCCGCTGGGCATGAAATCATCCGTCAGGGTAAAAAAGACCTGACCCTTGTGCGCATGACGCCCGATCTGATCTACGACCAGTTGATCGGTGCCGGCTGTGCGAAGCGGCTGATTTTCTCGTGGGGCGGCAACCCTGGCGTTGGCTCCTTGCACCGTTTGCGCGATGCCGTTGAAAAGCAGTGGCCGCGCGCGATGGAAATTGAAGAGCACAGCCATGCCGACCTCGCCAACGCTTATGTAGCGGGCGCGTCCGGTCTGCCGTTCGCGGTGCTGCGCGCCTACGCCGGGTCCGACCTGCCCAAGGTCAACCCGCTGATCAAGACGGTCACCTGCCCGTTCACCGGCGAAGTGTTGGCAGCGGTGCCTTCGGTACGTCCCGACGTAACCGTGATTCATGCACAGAAAGCCGACCGCAAGGGCAACGTGCTGTTGTGGGGCATTCTCGGTGCGCAGAAAGAAGCCGCACTGGCTGCGAAGCGTTGCATTGTGACGGTGGAAGAAATCGTCGATGACCTCAAGGCGCCGATGAATTCCTGCGTGCTGCCGACCTGGGCGCTGAGCGCGGTGTGCTTGGTGCCAGGCGGCGCGCATCCGTCTTATGCGCATGGCTACTACGAGCGTGACAACCCGTTCTATCAGGCCTGGGACCCGATCGCCCGAGACCGGGAGACCTTCACGGCGTGGATCGATGAATACATCCACGGCACCGCAGACTTCAGTGAATTCCAGAGCAAGCTGGCTCGCGCTTCGGAGGCCAAATAATGACTTACTCCACCAGTGAAATGATGACCGTTGCCGCAGCCCGTCGCTTGCGTAATGGTTCTGTGTGCTTCGTCGGCATCGGCCTGCCTTCGAAGGCGGCGAACCTGGCACGTCTTACCTCTGCGCCTGACGTGGTGCTGATCTACGAGTCCGGCCCGATCGGTGCCAAGCCCACGGTGTTGCCGCTGTCTATCGGCGATGGCGAGTTGGCTGAAACCGCCGACACAGTGGTCTCCACCAGTGAAATCTTTCGCTACTGGCTGCAGGGCGGTCGCGTCGATGTCGGCTTTCTCGGCGCGGCGCAGGTCGACCGTTTCGGCAACATCAACACCACCGTGGTCGGCGATTACCACCATCCAAAAGTGCGTCTGCCGGGCGCCGGTGGTGCGCCGGAGATCGCCGGGTCGGCCAAGTCAGTGCTGATCATTCTCAAGCAGTCGGCGCGTTCGTTCGTCGACAAGCTGGACTTCATCACCTCGGTCGGCCATGGCGAAGGTGGCGACTCGCGCAAACGCCTGGGCCTGCCCGGTGCCGGCCCAGTGGGCATCATCACCGACCTGTGCATCATGGAGCCGGAAGCCGGCACCCACGAGTTCGTCGTGACCACGCTGCACCCTGGCGTGACCCGCGAGCAGGTCATTGCTGCAACCGGCTGGGAGGTCCGCTTTGCCGACACCGTTGTTGTGTCCGAAGAGCCCACTGACGTCGAGCTGACGGCGCTGCGTGATCTGGAAGCACGAACTGCCGCGGCTCATGGTCAGGTCGCAGGAGAAGCGTGATGCGTGATGTATTTATTTGCGATGCGATTCGTACGCCCATCGGTCGCTTTGGTGGTGGGTTGTCTTCGGTGCGTGCAGACGACCTGGCTGCGGTGCCGATCAAGGCGTTGATGGAGCGCAACCCTTCGGTCAACTGGGAAGAGATCGACGAAGTGTTCCTTGGCTGCGCCAATCAGGCCGGTGAGGACAACCGCAACGTTGCGCGCATGGCCGCACTGTTGGCCGGGCTGCCGGAAAGTGTACCGGGCGTCACCCTCAATCGTTTGTGTGCGTCCGGGATGGACGCCATCGGCACCGCGTTCCGGGCCATCGCTTCCGGTGAAATCGAGCTGGCCATCGCCGGAGGCGTCGAGTCGATGTCCCGCGCGCCCTTCGTGATGGGCAAGGCCGATGCCGCGTTTTCGCGCAACATGAAGCTGGAAGACACCACGATCGGCTGGCGCTTTATCAATCCGGCGATGAAAGCGCAGTACGGCGTCGACTCAATGCCCGAAACGGGCGACAACGTTGCAACCGACTTCAGGATTTCTCGAGCCGATCAGGACGCTTTCGCCCTGCGCAGCCAGCAACGCACTGCCGTTGCCCAGGCTGCGGGCTTTTTCGAGGAAGAGATCGTGCCGGTGCGAGTCGCGCACAAAAAGGGCGAGACCCTTGTCGATAAGGATGAGCATCCGCGTGGCGATACCAGTCTGGAAACCCTGAGCAAACTCAAGCCGGTCAATGGCCCGGACCGCACGGTGACTGCCGGTAATGCGTCCGGAGTCAACGACGGCGCTGCTGCGCTGATTCTGGCGTCGGCCGAGGCGGTCAAAAAGCATGGCCTGACGCCCCGCGCCCGCGTGCTCGGCATGGCCAGCGCGGCGGTTGCACCTCGGGTGATGGGCATTGGCCCGGTGCCTGCGGTGCGTAAACTGGTCGAGCGGCTGGGCCTGGCGGTGACCGATTTCGATGTCATCGAACTCAATGAAGCGTTTGCCAGCCAGGGGATTGCGGTGCTGCGCGAACTGGGTCTGGCGGACGATGCGCCGCAGGTCAATCCCAACGGCGGGGCAATTGCCCTCGGTCATCCGCTGGGCATGAGCGGCGCGCGGCTGGTGCTGACGGCACTGCATCATCTGGAGAAAACCGGCGGGCGCAGAGGCCTGGCAACCATGTGCGTCGGCGTCGGGCAGGGGCTTGCGCTGGCCATCGAGCGGTAAGCCCTCCCGCTTCAACCTGTTGTCCAGCAACCCGGATCGTTTGTCAGCCTCCACGAAAAGGCAGGCCGATGATCCGGGTTGTTGTTCGTCTGGACGCCCGGATTCTCAACGATCCCGCTATTCCAGTCGGCTGAATTGGCCTGACTTATTGTGCTCGATTAAAGACGGTGTTACAGATTGTTTCTTATGGACAGTTCTGCTTGGGGAAAATAATGACTACAACATCAAAAGCACCGCATTACACCGGCGAGGAGCGAAGCAAAAGAATTTTCGCCATTGTCGGCGCCTCATCCGGCAACCTGGTCGAATGGTTCGACTTTTATATCTACGCCTTCTGCGCGATTTATTTCGCACCGGCTTTCTTCCCTTCCGATGATCCGACCGTTCAGTTGCTCAACACCGCAGGTGTATTTGCCGCTGGCTTTCTGATGCGTCCGATTGGCGGCTGGCTGTTTGGTCGTGTCGCAGACAAACATGGCCGCAAGAACTCCATGCTGATTTCGGTCACCATGATGTGTGCCGGATCATTGATCATCGCCTGCCTGCCGACCTATGCCTCGATTGGCGCCTGGGCGCCGGCCTTGCTGTTGATGGCGCGCCTGCTGCAAGGCCTGTCGGTGGGTGGCGAGTACGGCACCACGGCCACTTATATGAGTGAAGTGGCGCTGCGCGGCCAGCGCGGCTTTTATGCTTCGTTTCAGTACGTCACCCTGATCGGCGGGCAATTGCTGGCGGTGTTGACGGTGGTCATCCTCCAGCAATTCCTGACCACCGAAGAACTGCGTGACTACGGCTGGCGTATCCCCTTCGTGATCGGTGCTGGCGCTGCGGTCATCGCCTTGCTGTTGCGTCGCACCCTCAATGAAACCACCACGGCCGAAAGCCGGCAGGACAAGGACGCGGGCAGTATTGCGGCACTGTTCAAGCATCATGCTGCTGCCTTCATCACAGTGCTGGGCTACACCGCCGGTGGCTCGCTGATTTTCTATACCTTCACGACCTACATGCAGAAATACCTGGTCAACACCGGGGGCATGGAAGCCAAGACCGCCAGCTACATCATGACCGGTGCGCTATTTCTGTACATGTGCATGCAGCCGTTCTTCGGCATGCTCGCGGACCGCATTGGCCGTCGCAATTCGATGCTCCTGTTCGGCGCGCTGGGTACGCTGTTCACAGTGCCGATCCTGATGACGCTCAAGACCACCACCAACCCGTTTATTGCCTTTGTGCTGATTACCCTGGCGCTGGCGATCGTCAGCTTCTACACCTCGATCAGCGGGCTGGTCAAAGCCGAGATGTTTCCGCCTCAGGTTCGTGCGCTGGGCGTGGGTCTGGCGTACGCGGTGGCCAACGCAATGTTCGGCGGCTCGGCTGAGTGGGTTGCACTGAAACTCAAGAGTGCCGGAATGGAAAACAGCTTTTACTGGTACGTGACGGCCATGATGGCGGTAGCGTTCCTGTTCAGTCTGCGTTTGCCCAAAGAGCCTAAGTACCTGCATCAGGATCATTGATCGCAGGTGTGTGCCGGCCACAAAAAAACCACCTGATCAGGTGGTTTTTTTGTCTGCCGCTGTCAATCAGAACAGCTGAACCGAAGGCTTCTCCTTGGAGATGGTTTCGGTCTGTCCGGTTCTTTCATACCAGCCGCCGCCGAGGGCCTTGTACAGGTTGACCTCGCTGGTCAGCTGCGACAGGCGATCGGTGATCAGTGTTTGTTGCGCACTGAACAGCGAGCGCTGGGCGTCGAGGAAGGTCAGGTTGCTGTCGATGCCGATCCGGTAGCGACGCTCGGCCAGACGGTAGTAATCCTGGTTGGCCGCGACGAAGTCACGTTGCGCCTGGAGCTGCTCGTCATAGGTCTTGCGCGAAGCCAGACCGTCGGACACTTCCTGGAAGGCGGTCTGAATCGCCTTCTCGTAGTTGGCGACGCTGATTTCCTTCTGGATTTTCGAGTAGTCCAGGCTGGCGCGCAGGTTGCCGGCGTTGAAGATCGGGATGTTGATGCTTGGCTGGAACAGCCACGCGCCCGATCCGCCCTTGAACAGGCCGGACAGCTCGCTGCTGCTGGTCCCGGCACTGGCCGTCAGGCTGATGCTCGGGAAGAACGCTGCACGTGCCGCGCCGATGTTGGCGTTGGCCGCCTTCAGTGAGTGCTCGGCTTCCAGAATGTCCGGACGACGCTGCAGCAGGTCGGACGGCAGGCCTGCCGGCATTTCGGTCAGCATGTCGGAATCGAGCAAATGGCTGGCCGGCAGGTTGTCAGGCAGGCTGGTGCCGAGCAGCAGCACCAGGCTGTTCTGATCCTGGGCAACCAGGCGCTGATACTGGGCCAGTTTGGCGCGCGCGCTTTCAACGGCGGTGCGTGACTGGCTCAGGTCCAGTGCCGAAGACACGCCGACTTCGCTGGCGCGCGAGGTCAGACGGAAGCTTTCTTCGTAGGTCTTCAGGGTGTCCTGCGTCAGCTTGAGCAGTTCCTTGTCGGCCTGCCAGGTCATGTAGGCATTGGCAACGCTGGCCACCAGACTGATCTGGGTGCTGCGACGCGCTTCCTCGCTGGAGAAGTAGGTCTCCAGCGCCTGCTCGCTGAGGCTGCGTACCCGGCCGAAGAGGTCCAGTTCGTAAGAGCTGACACCCAGGGTGGCCGAGTAGCTGCTGGTGATGCCGGGCTGACCGGTTTGCGACTGGTCACCCGGTACACGCTGACGTGAGCCGCTACCCGTGGCCGAAACGGCAGGGAACAGGTCCGAGCGCTGGATACGGTACTGGGCGCGGTAGGCGTCGATGTTCAGCGCCGCAACCCGCAGGTCACGGTTGTTGAGCAGTGCAGTCTGAATCAGCTGTTGCAGCGCCGGGTCATTGAAGAAGTGCCGCCAGCCTTGTTCCGCGGCGGCCATTTTGGCGCCTTCGACCGGCGAGTACGCCGGCCCTTGCGGATATTGTGCCGCGACCGGTGCTTCCGGCTGCTTGTAATCGGGGATCAAAGAGCAGCCGCCGAGAATGAACGCGGTAACTGCAAGTGAGATCAATGACTTGCTCATTGGCCAGCCTCATCGTGTGAAATATGTTTCTGCTTGCTCTTGAAGAGCCCTGAAACCGTTACGAAGAACAGGGGCACCCAGAAGATCGCCAGAATAACTGCGGTGATCATACCGCCAATTACGCCAGTACCGATCGAATGCTGACTACCCGAACCTGCGCCCGTGGAAATCGCCAGCGGTACGACGCCGAGGATGAAGGCCATGGAAGTCATGATGATCGGGCGCAGACGCATGCGGCAGGCCTCGATCGCCGCGTCCACCAGGCTCTTGCCCTGTTCGTGAAGCTCTTTGGCGAACTCGACGATCAGAATGGCGTTTTTCGCCGCCAGACCCACCGTCACCAACAAGCCGACCTGGAAGAACACGTCGTTGGACAGACCGCGCAGGCTGGTTGCCATTAATGCACCGATAACCCCCAGTGGCACCACGAGGATGACCGCGATGGGAATCGACCAGCTTTCATACAGCGCCGCCAGACAGAGGAACACGACCAGCAACGACAAGGCATACAGGGCAGGGGCCTGCGAACCGGGAAGGCGTTCCTCGTAAGACAGACCGGTCCACGAGATGCCGATGCCCTGCGGCAGCTTCTTGGCCAGCGCCTCGACTTCGTTCATCGCGTCGCCGCTGCTGTAACCAGGGGCTGGAGTACCGAGCACTTCCTCTGCCGCCACGCCGTTGTAGCGTGACAGTTTCGGCGAGCCGTAGGACCATTTGCCGCTGGCGAAGGCCGAGAACGGCACCATCTCACCCGCGCTGTTGCGCACGTACCATTTCTTCAGGTCTTCAGGCGTCATACGCGCACCTGCATCGCCCTGGATGTACACCTTCTTCACACGGCCACGGTCGATGAAGTCGTTGACGTAGCTGCCACCCAACGCGATGGACAGTGTGTTGTTGATGTCCGACAGGGTGATACCCAAAGCGCTGGCGCGCTCGTCGTCAATGATCAACTGGTACTGCGGTTCGTCGTTCAGCCCGTTGGGACGCACACCCGCCAGAATCTTGCTCTGTGCGGCCATACCGAGGAACTGGTTACGCGCTTCCATCAGCTTGTCGTGACCCACGCCGCCTTGATCCTGCAAGTAAACATCGAAGCCGGTGGCGTTACCCAGTTCAAGTACCGAAGGCGGGACGACCGCAAACACCATCGCGTCGCGCAGGCTGAAGAAATAGCCCTGAGCCCGCTTGGCCAGTTCGAAGACGCTGTTGTTGGAATCACGCTCCTCCCACGGCTTGAGCATCACGAACGCAATCGCCGAGCTTTGACCGCGGCCTGCGAAGTTGAAGCCGTTTACCGAGAACACCGACTTCACTGCGCCGCTTTCCTTGGTCAGCAGGTACTCACGCATCTGATCGATGACTTCCTGCGTACGCTCGGTCGAGGAGCCGGCCGGTGTCTGGATCTGGGCGAAGATAACGCCCTGGTCTTCATCCGGCAGGAACGCAGCCGGAATACGCATGAACATGAACACCATGCCCGCGCAGATCAGTATGTAACCCAGGTACGCAGGCCACTTGTGCTTGAGCATGTTGCCGACGCCGCGCTCGTAACTCAGAACGCTACGGTCGAAGGTACGGTTGAACCAGCCGAAGAAACCACGTTTCGGTTGCCCGTGCTTCTCGTGATCGATGGGCTTGAGCATGGTGGCGCACAGCGCCGGGGTGAAGATCAGCGCAACCACGACCGACAGGGCCATGGCCGAGACGATGGTGATCGAGAACTGCTTGTAGATCACCCCGGTGGAGCCACCGAAAAACGCCATTGGCAATAGAACCGCCGACAGCACCAGGGCAATACCGACCAGTGCGCCCTGAATCTGTGTCATGGATTTGATCGTGGCGTCGCGCGGGGAGAGCTTTTCCTCCTCCATGACCCGCTCGACGTTTTCCACCACCACAATCGCATCGTCCACCAGCAAGCCGATGGCCAGCACCATACCGAACATGGTCAGGGTGTTGATGGTGAAACCGAAAGCCGCGAGGATGCCGAACGTACCCAGCAAGACCACCGGAACCGTCATCGTGGTGATGATGGTTGCGCGGAAGTTCTGCAGGAACAGGTACATCACCAGGAACACCAGCACGATCGCTTCGATCAGGGTGTGCACCACGCCGTTGATCGATTCGCTCACCACCGGTGTGGTGTCATACGGGTACACGACTTTCATGCCAGGCGGGAAGAATGGCTCCAGCGACGAAACGGTCGCGCGGATGGCCTTGGCGGTGTCCAGTGCGTTGGCGCCGGTGGCGAGCTTGATCGCCAGACCGGAAGCCGGTTTGCCGTCGAACTGCGAATCGGTGCTGTAGTTCTCTGCGCCCAGGCCGACTGTAGCGACGTCTTTCAGGCGAACCTGTGAGCCGTCGGTGTTGACCTTGAGGAAGATATTGCCGAACTGCTCGGCGGTCTGCAGGCGGGTCTTGCCGATGATCGTAGCGTTCAACTGCTGGCCGCTGATCGATGGCAGGCCGCCCAACTGGCCGGACGACACCTGAACGTTCTGCGCGGTGATCGCGTTTTTCACGTCTACCGGGGTCAGCTGGAAGTTGTTCAGCTTGGCCGGGTCCAGCCAGATACGCATGGCGTACTGCGAACCGAACACCTGGAAGTCACCCACACCGGAGGTCCGGGAGATCGGGTCCTGCATGTTCGACACAATGTAGTTGGCCAGGTCTTCCTTGCCCATGCTGCCGTCTTCCGACACCAGACCGATCACCATCAGGAAGTTCTTCACTGCCTTGGTGACGCGGATACCCTGTTGCTGCACTTCCTGTGGCAGCAGCGGGGTCGCGAGGTTGAGCTTGTTCTGCACCTGGACCTGCGCCGTATCCGGGTTGGTGCCCTGATTGAAGGTCGCCGTGATGGTCATGCTGCCGTCGGAGTTACTTTCCGAGCTGACATAACGCAGGTTATCGATACCGTTGAGCTGTTGCTCGATCACCTGGACCACAGTGTCCTGCACCGTCTGGGCAGACGCGCCCGGATAGGTGACCTGGATACCGATGGCGGGCGGTGCGATGCTCGGGTACTGGTTGATCGGCAGGCTGGAAATCGACAGCGCACCGACCAGCATGATCACGAGGGCAATAACCCAGGCAAAAATGGGTCGATCAATAAAAAATTTCGACATGGGTTACTCCCCTTTGCTGCCTGCGGCTTTATCAGTGGCCGGGGCAGGTGCCGGGTTTGCTCCTTTGACGTTGGTCGCTTCGGCGACTTTCACTTCGGCGCCTGGTTTGACGTACTGCAAGCCTTCGGTGATGACGCGATCACCTTCTTTCAGGCCGTCTTCGATCAGCCAGTCGCTGCCCACGGTGCGATTGGCCACCAGCGTACGCATTTCAACCTTG
This sequence comes from Pseudomonas syringae KCTC 12500, assembly GCF_000507185.2. Lineage (NCBI taxonomy): Bacteria > Pseudomonadati > Pseudomonadota > Gammaproteobacteria > Pseudomonadales > Pseudomonadaceae > Pseudomonas > Pseudomonas syringae. The sequence goes on along the minus strand of NZ_AYTM02000002.1, from coordinate 1,086,553 downwards.
TTGTCCTGGTTGACTACCATGGCGGTCGGCGTGCCTTTCAGGTCACGGGTTACGCCTTGCTGCGGTGCCAGGATGGCCTTTGAATTGACGCCAGCCTGCAATTGAGCATGAACGAACATGCCCGGCAGCAGACGGTGTTCAGGGTTCGGGAACACCGCACGCAGGGTTACGGAGCCGGTGGTCTGGTCAACCGATACCTCGGAGAATTCCAGTTTGCCTTCCTGGGCGTAGACGCTGTTGTCTTCCAGGGTCAGCTTGACCTTGGCCGCGTTGTCACCGGCTTTCTGCAGCTTGCCGCTATCCAGGTCGCTGCGCAGCTTGAGCATGTCGGCAGATGACTGCACCACGTCGACATAGATCGGATCGAGTTGCTGGATGGTTGCCATCGCGTCGGTCTGCGCGCTGCTCACCAGTGCGCCTTCAGTCACCGCAGAGCGACCGATACGACCGGAAATAGGAGCCAGCACCTTGGTGTAGCGCAGGTTGATCTGGGCGGTCTGCAGGGTTGCCTGAGCTTCCTGGGTGGATGCCAGCGCCGTGTCGTACTCCTGACGGCTCACTGCCTGCTCGCTGACCAGTTGCTTGTAGCGATCGGACATCGACTTGGCGGACTGCAGGGTGGCCTTGGCGCTGTTGGCGTTGGCTTCATAGACAGCCGGATCGATCTGGTAGAGCTGCTGACCGGCTTTGACATCGCCACCTTCGGTGAACAGACGCTTGAGAATGATGCCGTTGACCTGAGGGCGAACCTCGGCAACGCGGAATGCGGTGGTGCGACCCGGCAGCTCGGTGGTCAGGGTATACGGCTGTGCTTTGATGGTAACGACGCCTACCTGAGGGGTTTGCGCAGGCGGGGCGGCCTGTTCCTTCTTGCCACAGCCACTGAGCAGGGTTGCCAGGGCGATGGCAGTGACCAGAACGGTAACAGCTGGCTTGAATTGCATGAAGATCCTCGGGGCAGGAGCCTGTTTTCTCAACAGTACGTTGAAGTGTTAAAAAATATTTCGGCTAGATAAGTAGCATGCTAAGGAATATACTTACATTCGCGGTTGTTTGTAAACACCTGCCGTGCGCATTCGGCCAGTATTCAGGGAGCCGGGAGCCAATTCGGGACAAGGCGAGACAAATGCCGCCCGGTCATATCTCGAGGCATGACGCAAGACGCATGCCCGAGGTGAATTTTTTGAGGTCTTATTGCCATGGTTCGTCGCACCAAAGAGGAAGCTCAGATCACTCGCAGCCAGATTCTGGAGGCTGCCGAGCAGGCTTTTTATGAGCGAGGCGTCGCCCGCACTACGCTGGCCGACATTGCCACCCTTGCCGGTGTGACGCGAGGCGCCATCTATTGGCACTTCAACAATAAGGCCGATCTGGTGCAGGCCATGCTCGACAGCCTTCAGGAGCCTCTTGACGAAATGGCCGAGGCCAGCCAGAGCGAGGACGAGGAAGACCCGCTGGGCTGCATGAGAAATCTGTTGATTCACCTGTTTCATGAACTCGCACTGGACCCGAAAACCCGTCGCATCAATGAAATCCTCTTTCACAAGTGCGAGTTTACCGACGAGATGTGTGATTTCCGTCGTCAGCGTCAGGACAACGCCATACAGTGCCACGACCGTATCACCCTGGGGCTGAACAACGCCGTACGCCAGGGGCAATTACCCAAAGGGCTGGACACCGCCCGGGCTGCCGTGGCGCTGTTTGCCTACGTCAACGGCATCATTTACCAATGGCTGCTGGTTCCGGACAGCTTCTCGCTGCCCGCAGAGGCCGAGCAACTGGTCGACGTGTGCCTGGACATGCTGCGTTTCAGCCCGACGTTGCTGATCGACAGCAACCGCTCGACAGTTGGCGCCTGACTGAACATGACCGGCGGCGGCACCCGCCGGTTCCGCCTGCCAGCGATGCTGTGCAGAGCCTAACTCCAATCCGTGCCTCTTATATAGTGTGTTTACCGATCGTTTACCTGTATTTACCGATTGCGCTCGCCGTGCAAGCATCAGCGAGCGTTGATCTGACAAGATATTGTAGGAAGCAAGTAGGACATTTCCTGATACATGTAGCTGATTTCCCAAAGTAAATTCCGAGTATTGCTCCGCAGGAAAACTCCCTTCACTCTTCGCCTCCTGAAAGATCAGAAGAGAGGAAGGTTGCATGTTTTTGCCGAATCTTGCGCCTATGTGCCCTGAAATCATCACCAGTTACGCTGATGTCTACTCGGGCAGGCAGGGCCATGTCTACCCAATGAGCGGGGACATCTCTGGCGTGACCGATACCTGCGAAGGGCATGCAGGTACGCGCAAAAACCTGACCCCGGCGACTGATGGGAGGGCAGGGCATGTCGGACACTGCAACTGACGCTGTGGGGTTATTGGCCAGGATCACGCAACAATCTGAACGTGTGGCCATGGATTCAGTATTGGGCACACCGGTCATACGATTGGGGTTGATCACCACACTGTATTTTCGCAATGGACATACTGTGGAGATGAAGCGTCGCGTCGAAGCCTGCTTTTTGCGCTTTTACGAAGCGTTCAAAACCAGACTCAAATGGCAACTCTTCAAACGCATGCGTCGCCTGAGCGGCTCCGGGTTCGCTTCGACCCGGCGCCAGATTGTCGAGAGCCCGCCAGACGAGCAGTTCATCTGGTCTATCGCCAGCGCCACTCAGGCTGAAGTCGCCACCTACAGCCTGTTCGTGATGAACACTTCAGAGGGCCAGGCCGACAACGATCGATCATGCCTGAAAATGGTTCTGCCCTGGTCATATCTGACCGAGCCCGACGGCTTGAAACAGTACGAGGAGTGGATCAGGTACCTCAGCAGCGAACTGCAGGCCGAGCACGGCTTTGGTGGTCTTGCCTGCGTTTTGCCGTGCGACGGCCATCAGTATTTGCCCCGGGAATTTCGGCTTGCTCAGGATTTTAGCGGGCTGATGGTCGATCCCGGCCCGCACATTGAAAGCCTGCGTCTGCTGGACCGCATAAAGGGCGTCAGTTGGTACACCGTGCTTGGCGATGCGTTCGTCAGGCAACTGGGAGGCAGCGACAAAATGCGCGGCGAGATGAGCGCTCACAGCGAGATCGTGTTCCACACCTATCGCAATGGCTTGATCATCCGCGCCGGTGAGGTGCCCGAACTGGGCGGGAGAGGGCTGCCGCCGCCGCAGTCTTATGTGACGGTCAACAGGATGATCAAGCCGATTCGCCTGCAGGACACCGGAAATCTTCATCCCTACCTGGTTCCAGGGATTGGCTTTACCGATGAAACCACCGCGCAGTGGTATGCGCGATTCGACGAAAAGCCGCTGCCGCCGGTCAATGCCGGGCAAGCCTGCCCTCGCTCCGGCAACTGGTTCAGCAGCGCACAGTCAGGCTCACGTCGACACTTCGACGAAGGTGAACTCATGCCTGCGTTTGCCCATATAAAGAGCAAGAAAACGCAATGGTTTTGGGCCGGGATGCATTCCTGAAACTGAAAGGCCGATCAGTCCCGTCCTCGCAACAACGTATTGGGCATCACCGCGGCTGCCGCAAGACCGAGCAACGAAATGGCTGCACTGGTGATCAGCAGATTTCTGAAGGTCACTGCCAGTTCGGCGCGCAGAGTTTCCAGCGCCGGGCCGGTTGCCGCGTTAAGGCTGTCGAGCAGGACATTGCCGGAGCCGCCTTCGCCACCCAGTGCTCCTGCGCCGAGTTGGCCGACTCCGGTGTGTTGCAACATGGCCAACAGCAGCGCCGACATCAGTGCCACGCCCACTGCACCACCCAGTGAGCGGAACAGATTGGTCGTACTGGTGGCCACGCCCATATCCCGGAGCTGAACCGAATTCTGGGTGCCGACCAATGAGGTGGGGAACTGCATACCGGTCGCAACACCGGTGAGGATCATGAACAGACTCATCACTATCAGCGATTGCGGCGGCGTGAAGGCCATGCCCAGAATCGCAACCGGCATCAACAGCGCACCGGTCAGGATCAGTGGCTTGTAACGCCCGGTATGCGCGGTGCGTCGCCCGGCGAAATAGGCACCCATCGGCATGCCGATAGCCAGTGGAAGCAAGTGCAGGGCGGCGCTGTCTGCGCCGCCCCCGGTAACGGTCTGATAACGCAGCGGCATCAGAACAATCAGGGAAATGGCCTGAAAACTGGTGAAGAACACGGTGCACCAGCACAGCACGGCACTCTTGTTGGTGAACAGATGCATGGGCAGCAAGGGTTCGGCTGTGCGACGTTCATACCAGACGAAAATGGCCAGTGTCAGCAGGGCCGTGCCCAGTAACAACTGAACCTCGGTGTCGCCCAGACCATGCCCCTGGCCAATTTCGGTAATCCCCAGCAGCAGCGCTGTCAGGCCGATGATCATTAGCACGGTACCCAGGTAATCGATAATCGGCTTGCGTTGCGGGACTGGCAGGCCGACGAGGGTCCGATACGCGACGATCAGCGCGGCTGCTCCCAGAGGCAGATTGATCAGGAACACCCAGCGCCAGGACAGGTATTCGGTCATCAGGCCACCGAGTACCGGCCCGGCGACGCTGGCCACGGCGTACATGCTGCTGAAGTAACCCTGATAACGGCCGCGCTCGCGAGGTGGAACGATGTCGGCGATGATCGCTTGGCTGACCGAAACCATCCCGCCAGCGCCGATACCTTGAAGGACGCGCGCCAGCACCAGTTGTTCCATGCTCTGCGCCAGGCCACAGAACAGCGAAGCCAGGGTAAAAATCCCCAGCCCGAACAGCATCAGTTTACGTCGCCCGTAAAGATCGCCGAGCTTGCCGTAGATCGGCACGGCCACGGTCAGCGACACCATGTAGGCGGATATGACCCAGGCCAGGAGATCGATATCCCTGAATTGCGCGGAAATGGCGGGCATCGACACCGCGACGATGGTTTGGTCCAGCGCGCTGAGCAGGACTGCCATCATCAACGCAAACAGGATGCTGCGGATGGCCGGAGGCGTTTGATTAAGACTGGTCAAGGCAAAACCTGATGGCAGTGTTGACCCGCCGCAAGTGTGGCGGGAGAGTCTGGCCAGTCTAATCCGATAGCTTGCTAATCGATAGCTGCCTTTGTGCAATGGCAATGCAATTCACGCGGCGCGAGTCTCATCGCAAGGCGCTGAAGGTTGCATCGGTTGGCACGCAATGGCCAAACGTACAGCTGGAAACATAGGGGGCCTGGCGCGCCAGTTCGTTACGATAGGCACCGGCGCTGTAGACATCCAATACCGCCAGAGCTCCTGCGACAACCATGCACTTTCTTGTTATTGCTTTCATGACGCACTCCTTACCTCGGCTACAGAGCAGTTTGAAAGGACTGATTAGAGTGTAGGACAAGGTTGGGTTTTGCGTCGGCGGCTTTATCGCTGCATGCCGCGTGTCGGACGAGCCGAAAGACGCGCTAGAATTCGCGCTTTGACGTATTGGCAGGGTTGAGAGACATGGCACGCAAGGAATACAACGGGTTTGAAGTGGTCTCGGCAGTCATGCCGTCCGAGCAGGGGTATAACGCGGCGATTGCCGTAAAGGCGCTGGGCGCCGGGGGCGCACCGCGCTTCCATGCGCTGCTGCCGGACCAGAAATTCAAGACCGCCGATGATGCCGACCTGGCCGCTGTGCAAGAGCTGCAGCGGCTGGTCGATATCGATGCAGAGGGCGAACCGGTGTGGGCTGACGCCTGATCAGGCGCCTGGGCGGAACATCTTGAACAGCGCTTTCGGGCCGAGCTGGAAGTAATCCGCCGGGCCGCCGCCGCGCAGAATCGGCTCGGCGGCGGCAGTGTCGTAAACGCCGTCCTTGAGCAGCGACTTGTCGATATGCACCGCCACCACTTCGCCGAGAATCAACCAGCTGGGCACCAACTCCTTGTCGGCACGCTGCAACTGAATGATCTGTGTGACCTTGCACTCGAACGACACCGGTGTTTCGAGTACACGCGGCACCGAGACGATCTGCGAGGCCAGTGGGGTCAGGTTTGCCAGTTCGAATTCGCTGACGTCCGGCGCCACCGGCGCGCAGCTCTGGTTCATGGCTTCGGCCAGCGAGCGGGTCGCCAGGTTCCAGACGAACTCGCCGGTTTGCTCGATATTATTGAGGCTGTCTTTGCGACCCACGCTGCAGAAGCCGATGATCGGCGGCACGTAGTTGAACGCGTTGAAGAAGCTGTAAGGTGCCAGGTTGAGTTTGCCGTTGGCATCCTGCGACGAAATCCAGCCAATCGGGCGTGGGCCTACAATCGCGTTGAACGGGTCGTGCGGCAGGCCGTGACCCTTGGATGGCTCGTAGGAGTGAATAGCGTCTGACATGCTCGGTTCCTGATGGGCTCAATAGTGGATGTCAGCATAGTGCTGCGCATTTGCAGAGGATGCCAGAGGGGCGTGCGTGTTTCATTCTGAGCCAGACATGAAGAAGCCCGACATCAGCCGGGCTTTGGGGGTGTTGCGTGAGCGATCAGCCCAGACGATTGGCGCCTACGCGATCTGCACCGTCTGCAGCAAGACGATTGGCACCGACGTGGTCTGCACCATCGGCAGCCTGACGGTTGGCACCGACGCGGTCTGCGCCATCAGCGGCGAGACGGTTGGCGCCGACATGATCTGCGCCGTCCGCAGATACACGGATCGAGCCGACGTTAGTGTGTTTGGTGCCGCCTTCAGCAACGAGGGTGGTGCTGGACAGGTCGCTCTGAACGTTGGTGGCTGGAAGTGCAAATGCGCTCGAAGCCAGAACAGAGATAGCCAGGCCAAAGATCAGTGTGTTGGTTTTCATGATGATGTCTCCAATGCGTGTCGGGTGAGTTGTCATCCCGGTATGGAGGCAATGCTACGCGCCAGCGGATTATTAAGAAGTTAATAGGATTGCTAGCGATCATCGCTAAAAATGATAGTTGGCTGTGATGCTCTGATTTCGGGCCTTTCAGCGGGGGTTGCATTATTGTGGTGCAATTCTTGAAAAGTCTTGTAATAAAGGCTCTTGACAAATTAAAAGCGCAGTTTATTCAAGCGGTTATTGCTGAAAGTTGGCTAAATAACGCACCTCCCTGTAACACTCTGTTGCAGGTGCTGCATGTAATGGATTGTTTTGTAGCGGCTGATGTATCAATGCGGGCGATGATATTGATCGTTGTAAGTGAGCCTGAATGACTCTTCTGCCTGCGCGGAGTCCTCAGCGTTATACACACGTCTCGATAAGCCCGAAAAATGGAGTGAACGGGGCGGCGATCCCCATTGCTCACGAAGAGTCAGTCATAACGCTCTATTTCTGGAGACTGTACCGGCCTCTTCGCGAGCAAGCTCGCTCCCACGAGATTTGTATATAACGATGAGAGCGGAGCCTGGGCACGAGAATCGTCGCAATCCGATCAGTCAGTTTCGATACGCGAGTGCTTGCGCGTGTCTTTCATGAACACATACACCAGCAGCGAGCAGGCAATACAGGCAGTGACGTACCAGTAGTAACCGGTCTCCATACCGATGCTCTTGAACCACAGCGCGATGTATTCCGCAGTGCCGCCGAAGATCGATACTGTCAGGGCGTAAGGCAGGCCGACGCCCAGCGCGCGGATCTCGGTCGGAAACAGCTCTGCCTTCACCACTGCGTTGATCGAGGTATAGCCGCTGACAATGATCAGTGCCGCCATGATCAGGAAGAACGCACCCCACCATGTCTGAATGGTATGCAGCGTGGTCAGGATCGGTACGGTACACAGCGTTCCCAGCACGCCGAACGCAATCAGGATCGGACGACGCCCGATCTTGTCGGACAGCGCACCGACCACCGGCTGCAACAGCATGAACAGAAACAGCGTCGCCGCTGATATCGACGTCGAGTCGGTGATGCTCATGCCGACGGTGTTGACCAGATACTTCTGCATGTAAGTGGTGTAAGTGTAGAAAGCCAGCGTCCCGCCCATGGTCAGACCCACGACGGTCATCAGTTCCTTGGGATGACGCATCAGCGTGCGCATCAGGCTTTCCTTGGGCTTTTCCTTCTTCTTGCGCGTGAACGACTCGGTTTCTTCCATGCCGCGACGCAGAAACAGCGCGACGATTGCGCACAGTGCACCGATGACGAACGGTATACGCCAGCCCCAGGCATACAATTGCTCCGTGGTCAGCGTCTGTTGCAGGACGATCAGAACGCCCAGCGCGATGAGCTGGCCGGAAATCAGAGTGACGTACTGAAAGCTGGAGAAGAAGCCGCGACGTTCCTTGGTGGCCATTTCGCTGAGGTAGGTGGCGGACGTGCCGTATTCACCGCCGACAGACAGGCCCTGCAGCAAGCGGGCGAACACCAGCAGGATCGGAGCACCGACGCCGATGCTTTCATAGCCTGGTGTCAGGGCAATAATCAGCGAGCCGAAGCACATCAACAGCACCGATGCCATCAGCGCAGCCTTGCGCCCTTTGTAGTCAGCGTAAAGCCCCATCAGCCAGCCACCGATAGGCCGCATCAGAAAGCCGACGGCAAAGATCGTAGCGGTGTTGAGCAACTGGGCGGTGGTGTCGCCCTTGGGAAAGAAGGCTTTGGCGAAGTACAGCGAGAAGGCGGCGTAGACATACCAGTCGTACCACTCGACCATGTTGCCGACCGAACCACTGAAAATCGATTTGAGACGGCTGGAGGTGGTTTTCTGGCCAGCGGCAGTAGCAGCCGACCCATGGGAGGCGGGATTGGAAGTTTCCATGGTGTTCCTTGTTTTTCATTATTTTTGGAAGGAGGCATTGGATGCCCTGCGTGTTACATAGCAGGAGCTGTGCCAGACCATGAGGGCTTGTTCTAGAGCGGTCGGGCGACTTTTATGAGCAAGAATCCGCTTATCTGCCCAGCAGGGGTAAGCGGATTCTTGCCGATGGAAGCGCTCGCAGCAGGGTCTTCTGGTGGATTGCCGACAGAAGACCGCTCAAGCGCTCAGTTTAGAGGAGAGCAACAGCGCTGCCATGACGATGCTCAGCGTGCCGATGATCACCATGACCGTGTGTCTTGCATAAAACTGTCGAATCTTCTGCCGGGCAGGCGCTGTCTGAAACAGGTAGCGATAGGGCGACAGGGCGACCCACAGCACCGCCAGCAGCAGATAAACCAGCAGCGTGCGCGGGCCGTCGAGCACATGGACAAGGCCTAGAAACAAAAACGGAAGGCCATGCCGCAAGACCAGCGCCTGGGCACCGGGCCAGCTCAGCACCTTGGGCAGTAACTTGCTGCTCAGCCAGGCATCGGCAGGCTCTGCCAGAATCATCAGCGGACGCCATACGCAGATAAAGATGAAGAAGCCGACGGTTGTCCAGAGCGGTGTCAGGAACAGCACGAGGACCCGCGTTCCCGGATTGTATTCCGTGCCTTCAGGCGCTAGTGGAGGCGCCAGCAACGCCAGCAGAAACGCGCCGATGTAGACCCAGATGAGAGGCGTGAAGTCGCTCTGCTCACGCATGAGTTTCCAGGCATTCAGGTCTGCTTCGGGGTAGCGCTTGAGGACGTCGGGGTAGTGGACGGTCAACTGCTCCTGAATATGCGCGCAGGCGTTCCACACCGAAGCGTCTTGCTTGACTGCGGTACGGATCCGCGCAGCCAGACGTGGCGGCTTGAACATCAAGTGCGCGGCCTTGCCTTCGGCAGTGCTCGGTTTGGCGTCGAGCAGGCGTTGCAGATGCTCGGCGTACTCCACTTCTTCGTATCGCTGGCGCAGCGTCTGCCAAAGGTCTTCAGGACCGGGGTGAAGGTTTTGCTGCAGGTTCCAGCCAAATACCGCGCGTGTCTGTTCCAGCAGGTCAGAGGTCACATGGTGGCTGGCAATCAGCAAGACCATGCACCTGCATTGCAAATGCTCGCGACGCTCCAGCTCTGTCAGCCAGGGCTGCTGCTCCAGCGTCTGAAGTTCTTCAATGAAGCGTGCATGCTGCCCGCTTTCGATGAGTGCGCTGAACGCTTCGAACGCCTCGCGCAATATCGCCTCGGCCAAGGCGTGCTGCTGGTAGCTGCTGATATGAATGCTTTGCCATACCGTCAGCCAGCGCAGATGCTGAAATGCAGCTTTGATCAATTCGACGCGACGCGCCGAGTCGTTCAGGCACTCCAGCAGCAACAGTTGTTGAAAGCGCTCCGCCTGTCCATGCTCCATGGCGAGCTGCTGTTGCTCGGGCAGGTTCTGCGCTGTGGTTTGCCTGACCTGTTGAAGCCAGTCCATGCCATCGGACTGCTCGATAACGGTCGTTGTCAGAAGCGGGGCAGGCGAGGGCTCAGACAAGGGCTGGCGCAGCATGACAGGCTGGTCGTCTTCATCTGCGCGCGATCGTGCCCGCTGCAGCGCCTCTTCATAGGCATCACGCAGATTCTGGAAGGCTACCGGGTCTTCATCTGGGCGGTTGACCTTCAGTAACCGGGCATATTGGCGTTTGATGCTGCGCTCGTCGGCATCGTTATTCAGCTCAAGTACGGACCAACAGTCGATCATCTTGCGCCCTGCTCGAACGTGTCGACTTCCTGTTTGAGTTGCTTGCGAATTTCGCTGATCTGCCGCTCGTCCTGCGTTTCAAGAACATGCTGGAACTGAGTGGTCCAGTGATCGATAAGTTCTCGATCGCTGCCCAGACATTCCTGATACAGGCGTTCAAGTCTGGCGATCAGGTGAGTATTGGCCTGCTGTTCGCGCGGATGGACTTTGAGCGCTTCAAGTACCTGAAGGCGTTCCTGTATTTCATCAGGCGTCATCACGCCTGGGTTGTTTTCGATGACCAGCTTGTGACGTTCCCCGGTCAACTGTGTCATCACGTCGGCCTCCAGCAGGCCGTTGTTGTCATAGGTAAAACGCACATCCAGCGCCACTTCGCCGGCCTTCGCCTTGGGGATCGGGATAATGAGCTCGCCCAGGGCGATGTTGTCCTTGACCATGCGGCTTTCGCCTTGAAAGATCCGCACCATAACGTGCTCTTGATCATCACTGACGGTCTGGACCGTTTTTACCCGGCTGACCGGTACGACACTGTTGCGTTCGATAATGGGCAGGTAATGACCGCTTTCATAGCGATTGCCAACTTGCGTGATGGTCTCGATCCCCAGTGTGTAAGGGCACACATCGGTGAGGACGATCTCCTCCAGCGCTGCGTCCCGTTGCTTGAGCGCCGCCTGCACCGCTGCGCCCTGAGCGACGATCTCATCGGGATTGAGTGCAATGGAAGGGAAGCGCCCGAACAGGCTCGCGGCAAGCTTGCGGATCAGTGGCATGCGCGTGGTGCCGCCCACCAGCAGAATCTCATCCAGATCGGCGACGCGTATCCGCGCGTCTCGAAGCGCACGCTCGGCCGGCGCGCGAAGGCGGTTGAGCAGGGGCGCATAAAAATCGCTCATTTGCTCTTGAGTAATGGTTTTTCGCCATTCCCTGTCGGCGTGACGCAATACGAAGTCGGCACTCCCGTCCTGGCCCAAAGCCCTGCGCACCCGCTCGGCTTCGCGCCGCAAGGCCGGGGCAATCAGCTCCGTTGACGGGAAGTCCGGCTCATCGCGGTGCAGGTTCACAAAGTGCTCGACCATGACCTGATCGAAATCTTCACCCCCCAGAAAGTTGTCGCCCGCGCTGGCACGCACTTCCATCACGCCGTCGAAAAGTTCGAGGATCGAGATGTCGAAGGTACCGCCACCCAGGTCGAAGACCAGAAACGAGGTTTCGCCTTCCTTCTGGTGAAGGCCATACGCAAGTGCCGCCGCTGTTGGCTCGTTGATGAGCTTCTCGACCTTGAGCCCCGCCAGCTCCCCGGCGATACGCGTGGCTTTACGCTGCGCGTCGCTGAAATAGGCCGGGACGCTGATCACCGCTTCGGTGACAGGCTCGCCAAACGCGCGCTCGACATCAGCCTTCAGGCTTTTGAGCACCAGCGATGACAACTCTTCGGGGCGGTAAGTAGCAGATCCCAGGCGAATTTCTTGGGCGCTGCCCATGTAACGCTTGAACAGGGCGGTGGTTTTTCCCGGGTGGGTCTGCAGGCGTTCGCGGGCTGCCTTGCCGACCAGGATCTGCCCGTCGTCGTCCAGCCCGACAACGCTGGGGGTGAGTGTTTCTCCCAATGCGTTGGTCACCAGCTCGCTGCTGCCGTCGCGCCATACAGCCACCAGGCTGTTGGTGGTGCCCAGATCAATACCGACGATCATCTCGAAAATGCTCCCTGCTCTAAGAGTGTTGCGATGTTTTGCGTGATTCTGAATCAAGGCAACCGGTGTTGTCTTGGTTTTATGCGTCGGTAGTGCCGGGATTCACTCATGCGTATCAGGCATCAGTGAATCCGCTGGCGTGATGAATTGATGCGAATCCATCCCCTTAGTGTTCGCCGCTACGGCTCACGGCCTTGTGCAGAATCGCCGCCAGATCGTCTCTGGAATAGGGTTTCTGCAACAGGTCGAAGCGATGTGTTTCGTCCTGAGCGATCGTCGCGAACTCAGTGCTGTACCCGGTGGTGAGAACCACCGGCATCCACGGGTAGCGCGCTTCGATTTCGGCGTACAGTTCCAGGCCGCTCATGCCCGGCATGGCGATATCCGAGAACACCACATGGAAGTTTTCCGGGTTGCCGAAAAGCTCTTTCAGCGCCTCGGCGGCACTGCTGACCCAGAGTACCTGAAAGCCCAGTTGCTCAAGCATAGGACGGGTGTAGGTACCGATGTCCTGATTGTCCTCGACCATGAGCACGCATAGCCCGGGCAATGGGGTGAGCGTGTGGTGATGGTCTTCCTGGACGACTTCCTGATCCTGTGCGCTGGGCAGGCACAGGGTGAAGCGGCTGCCTTTGCCCAGCTCGCTTTCAACCAGCACTTCACCGCCCGACTGCTTGGCAAACCCGAATACCTGCGACAAACCCAGCCCGGTGCCCTGGCCGACACTCTTGGTGGTATAGAACGGTTCGAAGATCAGGCCCAGTTTTTCCTTGGCAATACCTGCGCCGGTATCGGTCAGCGATACCTTTACATAGTCACCCGCGCTGTGTGAGGCCGGCTGGTCTGCAGTGCAGTGGGCAGCGCATTCAACCTTGATGACCAGCTTACCTGCGCCGGACATCGCATCGCGAGCGTTGACCACCATGTTGACCAGCGCAGTATCGAACTGGCTGCCGTCGGCGAAGATAAAGCACGGTCCGGCAGGCAGGTCGATGCTGACCTGAATACGCGCGCCGGTCAGCGTGTCCATCATCTCGCCGATGCGCGCCACACTCTTGCACACATCGAACACTTCCGGCTGCAAGGCCTGACGGCGGGCGAACGCCAGCAGCTGGCCGGTCAGGCGCGCGGCCCGGTCGACCGTGCTGGAGATGGCCTCGACGTACTTCACACGACGGTGCTCTTCAAGGTTCGCTGACTTCAGCAGGTCGCTGCAGGAGCGGATCACGGTCAGCAGGTTGTTGAAATCATGCGCCACGCCACCGGTGAGTTGACCGATGGCTTCCAGCTTCTGCGCCTGATGCAGGGCGTCCTGCGAAAGCCGCAGCGCTTCATTGGCCTCTTCTTCGGCCTGAATGTCACGGCCGACGGCATGGATGAATTGCTTGTCCGGAACGGCAGTCCAGGAGATGGTCCGGTACGAGCCGTCCTGATGACGATAGCGATTCTTGAAGTGCGGAATCGTGCGGCCGCTCTCCAGCCCGCTCATGGCGGCCAGCGTGCTGTCCACGTCTTCAGGGTGCACCAATGCCAGAAACTGGCTGTCGAGCAGTTGTTGTTCCGACCAGCCGAGGGCTTGCGTCCATGCCGGATTGACTGCCGATATGATCCCGTCGAACTGCGCCACCAGCATCAGGTCGGTCGACAGCCGCCAGATGCGATCACGGTCCTGGGTGCGTTCGACCACGCGCTGTTCAAGTGTCTCGTTGAGCGACAGCAGGGCTTCTTCAGCGTCTCTGAGCTGGGTCATGTCCCTGGAAACACAGAGAATCTTCTCCGGTTTGCCGTCCTTGCCGAAAATCGGACTGACCTGCACATGCCACCACTTGGTGGTGCCCGCCAGGGTCTGCGCCGAGCCGGTGAAACTGGCGTTCTGACCCGCTCGTGCCGCTTCAACCGCAGCAATGGCGTCCAGATTGCCCTGGTCCTGCCAGAAGTCAGGCCAGGGGCAGCCACGAATCGCGTTGAAATCGCTGACCTCCATGATCCGCTGACCGCCTTCACTCATGAAGGTCAGGCGCGAATCGAGGTCCAGCACCTTGATGCAGTCGTTGATGCTCGACAGCACACGGTCGGTGAACGCTTCGTTCTCCGACTGACGGACTTCGGCCATGACCTGCAACGTGGTCTCGTTGACCCGGCAGAACACGCCTTCGATCAGGCCGCTATCGCCATACAGCGGCGAATAGGACAGCGACCACCAGGTCTGCTCGGGCCTGCCATTGCGCACGATGGTGCGCTGAATATTGTCAGACCGGCGGCTTTGTCCGGCCAGCGCCTGCTCGGCGAGCGGCCGCACGGCTTCCCAGGCATCGCCCCAGACCGAGGCAATGGGCTGCCCCTGCGCCTGTCGGGTGGCAATCGGCAGGACCTGAGAGTAAGCGTCATTGAAAAACAGGGTGTAGTCAGGTCCCCAGAGCAGGTACATGCTGTCCGGGCAACTGAGCATCAGATTCATTGAAGACAGTAGCGCTGCGGGCCATGCTTGCTTCGGTCCCAGCGCGGACGTCGACCAGTCCGTCTCTCGGATAAACCGACCCATTTCGCCGCCTCCCAAGGGGAGGTCGAGGGGAGTATTCACGGTAGAAAATGCCCCATCTTTCGGACTGTCAAAGTGAGCTGGGTAACCAGGCGGCCATGATGTCATTATGCCTCGCAAGTATCCAGCCATCACGACCTCATATAGCCGTGAACAGTATGCAGACCCGGCGCTGCGGGAAATGTTCGGTTATCGCCGGAACAAGCTGTACGGAATGTGCGCAGCCCTCATTCGAGGAACGTTTCACGTACCAGAGCATGGCGCTGCATCTTCTCGTTCAGCGTCCGCCGCGGCAGTTGCAACTCATTGAGCACCGCCTTGATGTCGCCTTTATGACGGGCCAGCGAAGCGCGCAGGCATTGTGCTTCGAAGGCTTCCTGACGCGCCGCCAGCGAGTGCCCTGCCGATTGGGTATCAGATTGCGGCAGGGCGTGCTCCAGACCCAAAGCCTGCCGTTCGGCGGCGTTGGCCAGCTCGCGCACGTTGCCTGGCCAGTCATGGCCCAGCAGGCGGCTCAGATGAGCTGCGTCCAGCGCGGGCGGTTCCCTGCCCACGCGTTCGGCGGCGGCGCGGGCGAAGTGGCTGAACAGTTGCGCGATGTCTTCAAGGCGCTCGCGCAGCGGCGGCAAGCGTAGCTCGGCAACGTTGAGGCGGTAGGCCAGATCTTCGCGGAAGCGCCCGGCACGCGCCTCTTCGAGAAGATCAGGCTTGGTCGCGGCAATGATTCGCAGATCGACGTCGATACTCTGATTCGAGCCCAGCCGCTCAAGGCGCTTGTCCTGCAGAACGCGCAGCAGCTTGACCTGTTGCGCCATCGGCATGCTCTCGATTTCATCGAGGAACACCGTGCCGCCGTCGGCATACTCCAGGCGACCGATGCGCTTGCCCTGCGCACCGGTGAAGGCGCCGCTTTCGTGGCCGAACAGCTCGGCTTCGAACAGGTGTTCCGGGATGGCCGCGCAGTTGAGTGCAACAAAAGGTCTGGCGGCGCGCGGACCGAAATCGTGCAGGCAGCGCGCCACCAGTTCCTTGCCGCTGCCGGTTTCCCCGCGAATGATCACGTTGACCGGCAGTTGCGCCAGTTCCAGCACCTGGCGGCGCAGTGTCTGCATGCCGGGTGATACGCCGAGCAGCGTGGCGTCCAGCCGGGTTCTGGCATCGGCCTGCTCGTGCAGGCGGCGGTTTTCCAGCACCAGTTGGCGTTTCTCGAGGGCGCGCCGCAGGTTGCTGATCAAGGTTTCCGGGCTGAACGGTTTTTCCAGAAAGTCATAGGCCCCCTCGCGCATCGCCTCCACGGCCATCGGCACATCGCCATGGCCAGTCAGGAGGATGACCGGCAGGTCGCGGTCTGCGCCTTGCAACCGGGTCAGCAGCTCCAGGCCGCTCATGCCTGGCATGCGCACATCGGTCAGCACAACCCCGGGGAAGTGCTCAGGCAGGTGGGCCAGGCACTCTTCGGCGCGGGCGAAGACTTGCACCTCGAACCCCGACAGCGTCAGCCATTGTTCGACGGCTTGCCGGATGGGCGCCTCGTCGTCTACCACGATGACCGAATTCAACATGCCGGGTCAGGCCTCCAGAAAGTCGTTGGGCAAGCTGAACCAGAACTCGGCACCGTCCGCATGGTTTTGCGCCGTCAGTTGTCCGCCCAGTTCATGAATGATGGCGTACGACACAGCCAGGCCAAGGCCCAGGCCGTCGCCTACCGGTTTGGTGGTGAAGAACGGATCGAAAATGCTGGGCAGATTTTCCGCGGCGATCCCGCTTCCGTTGTCCCTGACGCTGAGCCGCCAATAGTTGTCGACGGCGTCGATACGCACTTCAAGATGCCTGGAGCGGCACTCGCGCATGGCGTCCAGTGCATTGCGCAGCAGGTTTATCATTACCTGTTCCAGGCGGATGGCGTCGCCGCGCACCCATGCCGGGCGAGCCAGATGAAGGACGCAGTCGACGTGTTCCTCGCGCAGGCGCGGGTCAAGCAACAGCAAAGCCTGATCGACAACCGTGGCCAGGTCCAGCCTCTCGCGCAGGCCGCTGGGGCTCTTGCGCGCGAAGGTCTTCAGGTGGCTGGTCAAGGCGGCCATGCGTGTCAGTTGCTGATCGACGGGAACCAGCGCTTTGCAGGCTTCATCGATGCGGCCCTGATCGAGCAGCAGTCGCAGGGTCGCCAGTTGCATGCGCTGGGCGGTTAGCGGCTGGTTGATTTCGTGGGCCAGTGCTGCCGACATCTGCCCCAGCGCCGCCAGTTTGGCCGACTGCACCAGACCGTCCTGCGCGGTTTGCAGATCACGCGTGCGCGCTTGCACCAGGCGCTCAAGTTCATCCCGGTTGCGCTCCCTCAATCGCGCCAGTCGCCAGCGCTGATAGAGAAACAGGCTCAGAAATACCAGCGCCAGCCAGATGCCTGCGGCGGCCAGTCCTGCATTGCGAACGTCCTCACTGGAGGGGGGCGGCTTGCGCAACAGGTGCAGGGTCCAGTTTTCGTCGGTAAGGGGCAGCGACTGCCAGAGATAATCCGTGGTGCCGTACGGGCCGTCGACACGGCTCAAATGGCTGTTTTCGCTGAAGCTGTCGATGACCCGGCTGCGCAGCGGTGACAATACCTGCTTGTCGTACTGGCGGGTGCGCAACAGGGTGGCACGGTCTTCCATCGAGATCGGCAGCAGCTCGCGATAACGCCAGCCTGGTTGATTGGCGATAAATACGATGCCTTTCTCATCGCTGACCAGCAGCAGGTCCTCACCCTGATCCCATTCCTGCTCAAGGCTGGGGAACTCCAGTTTGACGACCATTGCCCCCATGAACCCACCGGTATCGTTCAAGACCGCGCTGGACAGAAAGTACCCCGGAATTCCGGTGGTCACACCGACCGCATAAAAGCGCCCGGTGCCCTTGGCGCGGGTTTGCAGGAAGTAGGGTCGAAAAGCGTAGTTGTGGCCGACATAGCTATTGGGCGTACGCCAGTTGCTCGCGCCAATCGCCAGACCATGCCGGTCGAGCAACTCCAGCGTCGACGAATGAGCCGCGCTGTTGATTTTTTCCAGCTTGAGGTTGAGTGCGTTCTGCACCTCACCGGTTACCGGGCCGCTCAGCGCGGCACGAATTTCCGGGTCCAGCGCCAGCACGGAGGGCAGGGCGCGATAGCGCTCGATCAGGGTGTGCAGGGTATTGGCATACAGTGCCAGCTGTCCTTCGGCACGCGCGGCGTCTTCCGACATTGCGTGACGCTGCGCCTGACGCATCGCTAGCCCGGCGCACAGGGCTGCACCGGCCAGAATCAGCAGCACGTACAGGGTAATGCGCCAGTAGCGATGCTTGAGCGTCATGTCGCAGCCTGATTGAACCCTGCTGGCGCGTTCCCGAGCGAATGCTCACGAACGCGCCACGCGCAGGGTTTACAACAGATTGAAGGTCGCTTCTTTCACTGCTTGCGAGTCCAGGCCGATCATGACCTTGAATTCGCCAGGTTCTGCCACGTGCTTGAGCTCGGTGTTGTAGAACTTCAGGTCGTCTTCACTGAGGGTGAAGGTCACGACTTTTTCTTCTCCGGGCTCGAGCATCACTTTTTCGAAGTTTTTCAGTTCTTTTACCGGACGGCTGATCGACGCCGCTACGTCATGCAGGTACAACTGCACAACAGTTGCACCGGCAACCTTGCCGGTATTTTTCACGGTCACGCTGGCAGTCAGCTTGCCTTTGCGAGTCATGTTGGCGTCCGACAACGTGATGTCCGAGACGTCGAACTGGGTGTAGCTCAGACCATAACCGAACGGGTACAGCGGGCCATTGGGCTCCTCGAAATAGTGCGAGGTGTAGTTGCCTGGCTTGCCTTCGTGATACGGACGGCCGGTGTTCAGGTGCGCATAGTAGACCGGCAGTTGACCGATCGAGCGAGGAAACGTCATGGCTAGCTTGCCCGACGGGTTGTAGTCGCCGAACAGCACATCAGCCACTGCGTTGCCGCCTTCGGTGCCCGGGAACCAGGTTTCGAGCATGGCGTCGGCCTGTTCCTGTTCGTCGACCAGAACCAGCGGGCGACCGTTCATCAGTACCAGCACCAGTGGTTTGCCAGTGGCCTTGAGCGCCTTGATCAGGTCGCGCTGTTTGCCCGGAATGTTCAGGCTGCTGCGGCTGGCCGATTCATGCGACATGCCACGCGACTCGCCGACCACGGCAACGATCACATCGGCCTGCTCGGCGACCTTGACCGCTTCGTCGATCATTTCCTGGGCCGGACGCGGGTCGATCTCTACTTCCTTCTCGATGAAGTTCAGGTAGTTGAGGACGTGTTCGTTGTCACTGACGTTGGCACCGCGTGCGTAAACCAGCTTGGCCTTGTCGCCGACCGCGTTGGCCAGCCCTTCATACACCGTCACCGACTGGTTGGGACGACCCGCTGCCGACCAGCTGCCGAGCATGTCGAGGTGACTTTGCGCCAGTCCGCCGATCACTGCGATGGTGCCTTGCTTCTTCAGTGGCAGTGTCTCGTTCTGGTTTTTCAGCAGCACCAGCGTCTTGCGCGCCACATCTCGAGCTTCGGCACGGTGCAGGCGGTCATCGGAATAGGTGTCGGCCGGATCTTCGGCAGCGACACCGATGCGACCGTAAGGCGAGGCGAACAGGCCCATGTCGTACTTGGCACCCAGCACTTCACGCACGGCGCTGTCGATTTCCTTCATGGAAACCTCGCCGTCTTTCACCAGACCGGGCAACTGCTCGCCATAGGCCGCGTCGTTCATGCTCAGGTCGACGCCCGCCTTGATCGCCAGCTTGGCGGCCTCGCGGAAATCCTTGGCCACGCCGTGGTCGATCAGTTCCTTGAGCGCGCCGTGGTCGCTGATGGTCACGCCCTTGAAGCCCCAGTCCTTGCGCAACAGGTCCTGCATCAACCATTTGTTGGAGGTCGACGGGACACCGTTGATCGAGTTGAGCGCGACCATGATGCCGCCGGCGCCGGCATCGATGCCGGCCTTGTAGGGCGGCAGGTAGTCCTGGTACATGCGCGTCATGCTCATGTCCACGGTGTTGTAGTCGCGTCCGCCTTCTACCGCGCCATACAGGGCGAAGTGTTTGACGGCGGCCATGATGCTGTCGTTGGCTGCGACGTTCTTGCCCTGGAAGGACCTGACCATCACATCGGAAATGCGTGACACCAGGTAGGTGTCTTCACCGAACCCTTCGGAACTGCGGCCCCAGCGAGGGTCGCGGGAAATATCCACCATGGGGGCGAAGGTCATGTCGATACTGTCGGCACTGGCTTCTTTGGCCGAGACCCGGCCCATCAGTGCGATGGCGTCCATGTCCCAGCTGGCGGCCATGCCCAGACTGATCGGGAAAATCGTGCGATGGCCGTGAACCACGTCATAGGCAAAGAACATCGGAATTTTCAGACGGCTCTTGGCGACTGCGGCTTCCTGCAGCGGACGATTTTCCGAACGGGTAATGGAGTTGAACGTGCCGCCGATTCTTCCGGCGGCAATTTCCTTGAGAATTTGCGGCTGTGGCATTTCCGAACTGATACTGATGAGTCGTAACTGACCGATCTTTTCGTCCAGAGTCATTTGTTTCATGAGTTTGCCGATGAAGGCATTCTTGGCCTGAAGCGTTGTATTGTCGGTGGCGGCAGCGTTCTGGGCCATCACCGACTGACTGGCCATACCGACCAGCAAACCTAATAAACACAGCTTATTCATGAATGATTTCTCAAGGCTTTTGTCAGTAACTCGCGTTTAATGTCCGACAGCCAGTTTTTGGGTTATGGACCTTTGGCGTTATGGTTCGCACGGGACGCAAGGATAGTTGCCATCCGCTTCACTGTACGAAGTCTCCCCAAGGTGTGTACGAAAATGGCGGTTTGATTGATTTTTGTACAGACCCTGTTCGATCAAATAATGACCGCATCAGGTGTTGGCGATGGATTATGCCGGGGAACTTGTGTTTTGGCTAAGGCGCGTCGTTTCAATGGATTCAAAAAAACACCGGAGGTCTGGATTTTGAAGTCTGTTTCACAGTGGTTGTTGTACGTGGTGATGCTGTTGGGAGGGGTATTGCGTGCCGAGGCAGAGCCATCAGCGCTGGTTTTTCCGCCGATGACCGGCAGTGTGGTGGACGCCGCACAAATGCTCGACAGCCAGACTACGGTTCGTCTGGCCAGACTTCTGAGCGCCCATGAAAAGGCCACCGGGGAGCGGGTGGTGGTCGTAACCCTCGCTGATCTGCAGGGCACGAGCATCGAAGAGTTCGGCTCTCGACTCGGTGACGCCTGGGGCCTGGGGCTGCACGGCAAGGATGACAGTGTTCTGCTGGTGGTCTATCGCGACAAGCGCAAGGTGTTCATGGAGGTCGGCGATGTGCTGAAGGATCGTCTCAATGACGCCCAGGCCTCTCTGATCATCGACATGCTGATGACCCCCGAGTTTGACGACAACCGGTTTGCCGTCGGTATAGAGCGCGGTACGCGCGCGGTTATCGCGGCATTGGGCGGGCAGATACCCGATTATCCTGAACCGAAAAGACAGATGTCCGAAGTTGACGAGCAGACCAATGACGACCAGGTCTGGCTGATCGGAATCGTGTTGACCCTCATCGTGCTGGGGATTGTAATCATCAGTGTCAGACGCGGCGGCGCCACCCGGCCTGCCCGTGAAAGAGCCGCTGATCGCAGTGGCGGACGTTTCGGCGGCGGCGGTGCTTCAGGCAACTGGTAGTTGATTGATTCGGAATGAGGGAACCATGGCTTTACTGAACAAAGACGAACAGCGGCAGGTTGCCGAAGCGATTGACCGCGTCGAGCAGCGCACTGACGCCGAGCTGGTCACGGTGCTGGCCGCTCGTGCTGACGACTATGCCTACATGCCGCTGATCTGGGCCGGGCTGATCGGTCTGTTGCTGCCGGGCACGATCAATTACTGCCTTCAATGGCTGAGCGCGGACGAGTTGATGCTGGCGCAGATGAGCACGTTCATTATTGTGGCGCTGGTGTGCCACCTGTCGAAGGTCTCAGCGTTGCTGGTGCCGCTTTCGGTGCGGCGCTGGCGGGCCGGCAACCTCGCGCGTCGACAGTTCCTCGAACAGAACCTGCACAAGACCCATGACGGCACCGGCATTCTGGTGTTTATCAGCGAGGCCGAGCGTTATGTCGAAATTCTGGTCGATCATGGCATCGCCAGTCGTCTGCACGACGACACCTGGAAAGCGATGGTCGACGTGTTCACTCAACAGGTTCGAGACGGGCAGATTCTGCAGGGATTTCTGGGGTGTATTCACGCCTGCGGTGAGTTGCTTGCCGATCACGTTCCGGTAACCCACGGCAGAAATGAGCTGCCCAATCGGCTGGTGGTGCTGGGGTAAGGCCAAAAGGCAGGCGTCGAGTTCAACGACACCTGCCTTTCTTGAAACCCGTGCGGGTCAGACGATACGCTTTACGTTGTAAAACGATTTTATGTAAGTCTGCAGGTGTTCGACCTGCTGGCTGATCGACGTCGAAGTATCAGTTGGCGACGTTATCTGATCCAGAAAATGGTAGAGCGATTGATAAACCTTTTTCGCCTCTTGTACCCAAAGCGTTTTGCTCTGAGCAACGCCGGCGAGCGCTGTCAACTCGTCGAGTTTTTCTCGGGTTGCCTGTGCTTCCCGGAGAGCCGTGCGGGAATCGTCAAGCAGAGCGTTATAGCGAGACCTCAGTCTGTCGCGTTCTTCAATGAGGTCAAGGTAGTTCAGGGCGCTGCTGACCTTGTCGAGCAGTTTTCCGAGTCTGGCAATCCCGGCGTTGATCAACGCGAGTTCCGGAGAGGTCATGGTGACCAGCTTGAGTTCCTCTGGAGTAGGCAGCATTTCCTTGAACTGATCGGCAATGTTGTACTTTTCAAATGTCTTGATCGTTGTGTCAAGCAGGCGCCGGTCTGCTGCGATTAACGCCATTGCGCTTTCCTGCGTGGCTGAGCGTTGGGTCATGCTGTCGATCTGTTGCTGAAGTGTTTCCAGCAAACGGTTGCTTTCCAGCGTCAGGTTTATCTGCGCCACATCATCGCTGTGTGCGGCAATGGCTTGAGCGCTGCGGCGCACGACGTCTGTGAGATTCGATACCTGCCGAATGCGCTGCCCGTTCAGCAGGCTGATCGCTTGTTGTTTCTGTGTGTCGCTGAGCCTTGCGTCGGCTTCAATCAGTTGTTGTTTCTGATCGATCGGCTTCAGGTCTATGTTATTCAACTGTACGGTGACAGTGGCCAGTTCCTGGCCATAGACCTTGTCTGCACTCATCAATGCGGCCTGAAGCGGCAGCATTTTTTCTTTCATGACCGGCAAAAAGTCCAGCTTCAGCGCGGTCACTTGCGCAAGAATATTCTGACGGGCTGTTTCCATGACTTCATTGTCAGGGGGGGTGAGGATTAACAGCTGATCCAGGCGTTCAGTGCTCATGGTTATCGTCCTATGCCAATGGCGGGTTGCTGTTCGCGTTTAAACTGGTCCAGCGCGCTATCAAATATCTTTAATAGCTCAGTCGTTTTACCTTTTATTTTCAGCCACGGCATGACGACGCCTTGAAACTGCATGGCGAAAATCAGCAGTGCCTGATCGTCTTTGATGGCCGCCAGTTCATGTGCGGAACGTTCTATGTACGTGGCTAACAGTAACCAGAGGTCTTTCAGGTGGGTGACGCCTTTGTGAGCGTCCAACATACGAATATACATATCATCAAACATGAGTTGCAGGCTGCGCACGGCGCCTGTCAAAGGAACTTTTTCCTTGAGCAGTTGAACTTTCTGAGCCTTTGAAGCAACCATTCGATTTTTTTCTTTTCGGATCTTTTCCGCTTTGGCGCCAAAAATACCTCCTGTGATAGCGACCCCGATGGGGCCGCCGAAACCACCCCAGGCAATATTATTCAGTGTGGTTTTATACTCCTTGTTTTTCTGCTCGATGTCCGTCGTCAGTTGTTCGATATCTTTTTCCAGCTCCTTGATTTGCTGGTCCAGGTCTGAGCGCGCAGCCAGTTTCACTTTGTCGTTGATGCCGGGAATGAGCGTGACGCTTAGTACGGAGCTGAACGTATCGATGTGTTGCTCCAGTGTTTCGGCAGCGTGCTGATGGTTTTTTATTTGTGACGCCGTTTTCTTCAGAAATTCAGCCAGCGTGCTACAGACCCTTTGATCGTTTTTTTCCAAGGGTACCGGAGGTGTGTTGCGGACCTCTTCAATGATCAAATCGGCAACAGTCAGATCCAGCTGTCTGGCAAAATCCATCTTTTCAATGCGGTCGATGATCTGCTGACCCTGTACCGAGAACTGCGCGGCAAACAGGTCAATATTGAACCCGGTACGCTTGATGCCATCCTCGATCCCCGACCAGCTTTTGCCGTGACTGTTAATGGCCTTGTAGGTCTGGAGCATGTCTTCAGGCTCAAGCCCGGGAATGCCACTTTTGGTAAAACCCAATTGCTGTTCGACGCGCGAAAGTGACGTGGGAATATTAAGGGCGTGTCGTTCGTAGCGTTTCAGACTAAGAATGTCTTCCTTGGTCAGAACAAGGCCGGCGCTACGGCCACCACTTTTTTCATCATCAAAGATAACGTTCAGGTATTCGACGGGTTTCAAGGTAACCCGTGCGATGTCTTCGTTTTCCAAAAGTGCTGCTGGAGTCAACATAATGCACGTTCCTTGTGCGAGTTATTTCAGTAGAGCAAAAAGCTCTAGAGGGTTGGTCTGATTATCTATAATCAGCCAAACCGACTATAAAGATGTTTTTATGCCGCGCAAGTAGCGGTTCATCGTTTTTGGCAAGGATTACTTTACCGTTTATGTGCGTTTCTTCAGGGGATGTAGGCACGTGCGAACAGTGTGTGTAGTCCCTGAAAAATAGGGGTGCCCATGACGCGCTGACACGCCTAAAATACAGGCCTGATTTTTCGAGTCCCGGACGGGACGCTTGAGGCACATTTTCAATGTCAGTCATTACCTCCACGTCACCCATCGCTGCGACCGATCATCTCGCGCAGTTCCTCGGCCTGCTGGAGACCAGCCTGTCGCAGAACTCGCTGATCAAGCTGGTCCTGGCCAAATACGTGGGCAGCGAGGCTGATCTGCAGCGGATCATCATCAAGCCGCTGACCGTCAAGGAACAACCGTGCCTGAGCTTCGTGTATCGCTACAAGACTCGCGACATCACCAAGAATTTTTCGCTTGCTGAAGCGGTGACTGTCATTGCCAGCCTGATACCGGCGTCCTTCAAGAACGCGCACCTTTTGTCGCTGACCGACGAGGTGCAGCTGGAGTTCAGCAAGAAGGGCAAGACGACGCTGTTCAAAAGCAAGGCTCAGCAGGAGCGCCAGGCTCCTTCGGCCGGGCATGACCGCGAGAAGAAACGCTACCTGGAGCTTACCCGGCCATTCCTGACTGACTTGGGTGTGACCAATCGCCAGCATGAGCTGATTCCGGCCATGTCGCGCAAATGGAAGCAGATCAACAAGTTCATCGAAGTGTTTTCCCATGCACTGAGCTCATCGCCGCTCAAGCTCGATCAGCCGATCAAGGTTGCGGACTTCGGCTCAGGCAAGGGTTATCTGACCTTCGCCATCCACGACTACCTGTGCAACACCTTGCAGGCGCAAGGGCAGGTGACCGGTGTCGAACTGCGCGAAGACATGGTCAGTTTGTGCAACGAGGCGGCGGCGAAGCTCGATCATCCGGGGCTGACCTTTGCGCAGGGTGACGTGCGTACGGTGGCGCCCAGCGCGCTGGACGTGATGATCGCGCTGCACGCCTGTGATATCGCGACAGACTACGCCATTCATATGGGCATTCGCTCCGGCGCCTCGATCATCATGTGCTCGCCGTGCTGCCACAAACAGATCCGCTTGCAGATCCAGAGCCCGACGCTGTTGAAGCCGATGCTGCAATACGGTCTGCACATGGGCCAGCAGGCAGAAATGGTCACCGACAGCCTGCGCGCGCTGTTGCTGGAGGCATGCGGTTACGAGACCAAAGTGTTCGAGTTCATTTCGCTGGAGCACACCAACAAAAACAAGATGATCCTCGCGGTCAAGCGTACTGAGCCGGTCGATCCGGCTCAGTTGCTGGCGCGTATTCAGGAGCTCAAGACGTTCTACGGCCTTAGCGAGCATTGCCTGGAAACGCTCCTCAAGAGCGACGGTTTTATCGGCTGAAAATAGCCGTTCTGTGCGCAGTGGCCGAAGAGTCTGCGACCAACGGTCTGGCGTTTGACTGCTTTGTTGCGCTGGGTCAATGGTTGTACCTCGCGCCAGGCGGATGCTTGGTTTATCACCCAAGCATCCGCGCTACCCACGAGGGTCCGTCATGATCAGCACTTTTTTCATCCCCGCCGTGAACATCATCGGCACTGGCTGCATTGACGAAGCCATGCTCGCCATACGCAAATACGGATTTCGCAAGGCGCTGATCGTCACGGATGCGGGGCTCGCCAAGGCTGGAGTAGCCAGTCAGGTCGCCGGGCTGCTGGTGGAGCAGGGCATCGACTCGGTGGTGTACGACGGTGCCCGCCCCAACCCGACCATCGCCAATGTCGAGAACGGTCTTGCCTTGTTGCAGGAGCGCCAGTGCGATTTCGTCATATCGCTTGGCGGCGGCTCGCCCCACGACTGTGCGAAAGGTATTGCCCTGTGCGCCAGCAACGGAGGGCACATCAGTGACTATGAGGGCGTCGACCGTTCGGCTAAACCGCAGTTGCCGCTGATCGCCATCAATACCACCGCCGGAACCGCGAGTGAGATGACCCGCTTCTGCATCATCACCGATGAAGCGCGGCACGTAAAAATGGCGATCATCGACCGCAACGTCACACCGCTGCTGTCCGTGAATGATCCCGACATGATGGTCGCCATGCCCAGGTCGCTGACTGCCGCCACTGGCATGGATGCCTTGACTCACGCAATCGAAGCCTATGTCTCCACGGCTGCCAACCCGATCACCGATGCCTGCGCGTTGCAGGCCATGGCGCTGATCGCCAACAATTTGCGTGACGCATTCAACAACGGGGCAAACATCACCGCCCGCGAGAACATGGCCTATGCCCAGTTTCTGGCCGGCATGGCGTTCAATAACGCGTCACTGGGCTATGTGCATGCCATGGCGCACCAGTTGGGCGGCTTTTATGATTTGCCCCACGGTGTCTGCAACGCCGTACTGCTGCCCCATGTGCAGCGCTTCAACGCCAGCGTCAGCGCTGCTCGCCTGACCGACGTTGCGCACGCCATGGGCAGCAATATCCGTGGGCTGTCTCCAGAAGAAGGCGCGCAGGCCGCCATCGACGCCATTCATGCATTGTCGGCTGCCGTGGAAATCCCGGCAGGTCTTGCTGCGCTGGGCGTCAAGGAGGAAGACTTCCCACTGTTGGCCACCAATGCCCTGAAAGATGCCTGTGGCCTGACCAATCCGCGTCCTGCCGATCTTGAGCAGATTCAGGACATATTTCGCCAGGCACTTTAATCATTCCTGCACAACAGGCCCGCCGTGGACGTGCTTTGGCCGTAAACCCTTGAAGATCATGAGTGTTGTGGACGCGGGATTGACAGCGTCAGGATGGAGCGGGTGTTTTCGTGAGCCAGGGTGCCTGAACAGAGGCTGACCAGCACCATGGAACCGGAGCAGACCATGCCGCAGTCCGTTTAGCATCCAGATTGTCCTCGCGAATCCCGCGAGCATGACGGGAAGCTCAACCGATGACGCCCCTGCAATCTCTTTTGCAAAGCGGCTATCTGAAGATCGCCGCCACTCTGGTTCTGCTCTTTTCAGGCGCGCAATGCGTGCGGGCAGCAGACATTCCTGACGGTTTCGCCAAGGATGTGACCGGCGGAGGCTCCGCGGCTGCCGTGCATCCCTCCACGCTGGATGAACTTCGCTCAGCACTCTGTGCGTCGCATGACTCGCACGGTGCCTGCACCGATGACACACCGCGAGTGATTGTCCTGGACCACACGTTCGACTTCCGCGCGAGCGTGATTGCCAACGGCAATACCACAACCACCGAGCCTGGCTGCGTAGTGAAACCGTGCCCGCAAGGTGGTGAGCAACTTGCACTGAATGGCGCCAACAACTTCTGCCAATCAAGGCCACGTGTCATGGTGACCTACGACAACGCGGGGCTGAAACCACTGAAAGTCGGCTCCAACAAGACATTGATCGGGCTCGGCGACAAGGCAGGCATTCAGGGCGCCGGGCTGTTCATTGGCGACGGCGCGCATAACGTGATCGTTCGCAACCTGACGCTTTCGGATATCAATCCACGTGTCGTATGGGGCGGCGATGCGCTGACCCTGAACAATGCTGATGGCGTGTGGATCGATCACAACACATTTGCGCGGATCGGCAGACAGATGATTGTTACGGGCTGGGGCACTGCGTCACACGTCACCATTTCCAGCAATGAGTTCGACGGCCGAACGCCTTACTCGTCTACCTGCGATGGCCATCATTACTGGGTATGGCTGTTCCTCGGCAGTCAGGACACGCTGACGCTGTCGAGAAACTATGTACACGATACCTCTGGCAGAGCACCCCATTCAGGTGGCATGAACAATGCGCAGGTTCGTGCCCAACTGGTCAACAACGTTTTCCAGCGCATGACCTATCAAGGCGCAATCATGTCGCGTACCTCATCGTCACAGCTGCTGGTCGAGGGAAACGACTTCGAGAACGTGGCTCATCCGCTGTATAACGATGTGGACCAGCCAGGCACGGCGTTCGCCTTGTTCGATCCGGTTTCAAAAGCCGCCAATGATGCGTGTATGAGCGCGATAGGCAGAACCTGTGTCGTGAATCAGCAGCGCAGCAGTGGCGAGGACTATCGCCCTCGGGATGCCTCTGCCCTGGAGGCGTTCAGGGAGTATCGGCAGTATCTGGTGATGCCCGTTTCGGCGCAGGAAGCCAAGGCGCGGGTGCCGGGAGAGGCGGGGGTGGGGAAAGTCAGTGCCGGTCTACTGTAATGACTTCGATGTTTGAGTTGCATTCACCGGTACCCAATCGTTTTACTATCACGCAACACCGCGCCTTGTAACACCTAAAAAGGCCCGATCAGTGAGTCAGGGGAAGTCATTTTGATGGATCAAGAAAGCATCGTCCGGTACTGGCATGCGGTCGAGTTGTTGCAACCACAATCAGCACCCAAGCTGAAAAAACGCGCTAATCGATACGAAGCGTTTATCCATGACACGTCAATTCAGCGCCCGCTGCTTCCGTGGACCCCGGAAAGTATCGTCAGTCAACAGGAGCTGCCCAAGAAGCGCATATGGAGCCACACGCTCTATGCTCATCTTTACGACAGTCGTCTCGTTGCCGAGAAGCTCGATGCGATGTACGGCGCCGATCAAGGCTATCAGGAGCCCAGGTTTCGCGAGTCAGCCGTGTTTGCGGCAAAATTCACGATGGCGGGCCGACTGGTCGATGACAGTCTCGTGCTTTCAAGCGAAGCGTGGTTTCTAGGGCGGGTATTGACCGGCAAGGACTGGACCAGAGGGTTCGAGACCGACCAAAAGACCGTCAGGGAGCGCGCCAACGCCCTGTTCGAAGGTGAGGTATCAAGCGCAGACTTGCGCGAACTGACTCACTGGACCCTCCAGTTCCTGGGGCTGGGGGACTTTTTTGGTGAGATGGACCACCATCATTTTCGCTTTCGCTCACAACCCGTCAAGCCCGACAAGCCCGAGTCGGAAGACGATCCACTGAACAGCTTTTTGCTGGACGATCTTGCCGATGTCGCCGATGCGATCTCCAGAGGGGTGAAAAGCGAACCACTGGACCAGTACCTGCGCTATCACGATCCCGAGCTTCGCCTGCATATGGATGATAAGCGTGCATCGTTGCCACTGATGGGGCGACTGATGCCGGATGCCTACGCCAGTAGTTGTTGGCCCACCGAGCACCATTTGGGCCTGGTGCATTCCCAGCAGCTGGCGGTCAACACAATCCAGTCCACCCTTGCCGATGGTCAAGGATTGCTTGGCGTCAACGGCCCACCTGGAACGGGCAAGACGACGCTGTTGCGCGACCTTATTGCAGCGATTATCACCAGCCGCGCCGATGCGTTCGCCAAGCTACGCCGCGCTTCCGATGCATTCTTAAGCGACGGGCGCGAAGCCGCTAACGACGGTGGTAAGCAGCAATATGGTTTCAAGCTCAACCCGGCACTGTATGGCTTCGAAATCGTGGTCGCTTCATCCAACAACGGTGCCGTGGAAAATGTGACACTGGAACTGCCGCAGCGAGACAAGATTGATGAAAGTTGGCTGCCAGAAGCAGAGTATTTCGCGGAGCTGGGGGAACTTGTCTCGGATAAGCCTGCGTGGGGACTGATTTCCGGTGCATTGGGGAGTAAGGCGCGTCGCAACAAATTCGTAGATCGTTACTTCTATGGTCAGCGCCCGTTTGGCAGCGAAGACAAGGCTGCGGCGCAGGTAGAAGACGAGACGGAGGTCGACCCTGACGAAGAAGTCGACAACATCGTGGAAGCACTCTTTTCGGCCTCCTCTGCCGAGATGGAAGACGCTGACGACAGCGAGAGCCAGAGCGAAGATGCTCCACCCGAGGAAGAGAAGGGCCCGAAGGGATTTTGGGGGTGGCTCAATGTGAGTGCCGAGGTGAATGCGGTCCGTTCACCAGAGCAACGTCAAGCGTTGTGGCAGCAAGCAGTCTCTGACTACGAGGCGGTCAAGGCGCAAGAACGCAAAGCATGCCGTGACGCCAGTCGGATTCGTGAGTTGATCCTGGCCATCCTCGAGGCCAGGAAGAAGATTGCCGAAGACTCCGAAAAACTCAGGTCATTCGAACAGTCGCTGATTGAGGTAGCCAATGAACTCTCGCGCCTGGATAACGAGGAAGGTGGTCCCGCCAATACGGCACTGAAGAAGTGTCTTGACGCGCTTGGGATGCTCCCACCCAGACCCGGTTTCTGGTCAAATGTATTCAGTCTGGGAAATGCTCGACGCGACTGGAATGCCGCTCGGGCACTGCTGGAAAGCCGACGTGACGTTGCCAAGGCCGAGTTCGCGCGGATCACACGCCTTACTCAACAACTCGATATCGATAAGGTCCAGGCGGAAAGAAAAATCACTGACGCGCGCCGAGTGCTTCAGGGATCGCAGCAGCAGGACCAAGCGCTTACGCGCGATGCCTGGGAACTGGCAACCACTCATCAGGCTGACCATCTGCTTGCTTGGTTAAAAGACAACGCTATCGGGGATGGGGATGCCATTGAACTGGCCGAACCCTGGCGCATTGAAGGCTGGCGGAAGGCACGTGCGCGGGTTTTCATCCAGGCACTGAAGCTCCACCAGACGTTCTTCGAGCTTGAGGCGTCAAGACTGCGTTCCAATTTATTCATGATCAATAGTCTGCTGACCGGTTCGCGTTTCCAAGGGTTGTCGCGCGATGCAATCCGTTCGGCGTGGGCTTCTTTGTTCATGGTCGTTCCGGTGTTGAGCAGCACCTTCGCATCATTCGCCCGTTCGTTTGGCTCGCTGGGTGCCAGTGAGATTGGCTGGTTACTCGTGGATGAGGCCGGTCAGGCCGCTCCGCAACAGGCAGTCGGCGCACTGTGGCGGTCCCGACGCGCGTTGCTGGTGGGGGACCCGCTGCAACTCAAGCCCATCGTTACCGTATCCGATGCGGTGCTGGAGCACATGCGTACACGTTACGGGGTTGATGCGCACTGGATTCCCAATCAAAAATCCGCACAGGTGCTGGCTGACGAAGCCACTCCTTGGGGACGCATGGCCGGGCCCGCCGGCGGCAAGACGTGGGTAGGATTGCCACTGGTCGTGCATCGCCGCTGCGACAAGCCTATGTATGCACTCGCCAACCGTATCGCCTACGACGGAGCAATGGTGTATGGAACGATTGCACCGCGCGCCGACAAAGAAACCCTCGCCAGTCTGCCGACAGGGTGGATACATGTCAGTGGGTCTTCCGAAGGAAATTGGGTGCCTGCGGAAGGCCAGGTCTTGCGCGACCTGCTCAAGCGGCTGCATGGCGATGGCGTAGAGGCGAAAGATATTTCGGTCATCACGCCTTTCAAGGCTGTGCAGCAAAACCTCAAGCGCATACTCCGAGGCAAGCTAGTGTCGGGCACGATCCACACGATGCAAGGCAAGGAAGCATCGATCGTCATCGTCGTATTGGGCGGCAACACTGCCGGAGCGGGTGCTCGCAACTGGGCTGTTTCAGAACCTAACCTGCTGAACGTGGCTGCGACGCGTGCCAAGCGACGTCTCTATGTGATTGGCGACAGAAACGACTGGAAGCACCGGCAGTTGTTCTGTGACGTCATGGATCTGCTACCGCTTCAGGATATTCAAGCACACCAGTAATGGGCTTTACGCATGAATGCCACCGCTCCACTGTGTGCACTGCTGCAGCGTTCGCTGAGCGGAGATCAGTGGTTCGGGTGGATGTGTGAATTTGTCTTGACCCGATTGAACGCGATAGCGAGCCGGGACAGTGATGAGAAGGACGTAGATTCCGCTCGAACGGCGGGGGAGATTTTCGCTGCGTCACGTCGCAGGAGCCCCTTGCAGGAGGACTACTTGACTGTCTCGCTGTCTCTCAATGGATTTCAGTAAATCGATGGGGCAGGAAAAATATGGAGCGGGTAGAGGGAATCGAACCCTCAACTAAAGCTTGGGAAGCTTTCGTTTTACCACTAAACTATACCCGCTCTGATAGCTGCTCTGAGCGGCTGACTTTGTACCAGAACCCTGCCCTGATTTGAAGCGCTAATTTCACTGCGCAGCGCTTTGCCTCCTGATACTCACCCTGAAAACCAACCGCCAGATGACGATGCTCCGTAACTGACGGCGGCTTCGTGTGTGGTTTTCAGAAGGTCAGGGACGGGTAGTCCTGAACCCGGTTATGGACGTCGCGTGACACCTGTGCCGGTTGCAGGAAATTCATCAGTACCTGTTTCGAGTCGCGGCAGGCGGCCTTGTGTTCCATGTCCAGGAAGTGGCCGGTGGCGTCGATGGTGCTGAAGCTGCAGTCGCGAAGGTATCTGGAGAAGTGGGCGGCGTCGTGCGCGCAGGTGTATTCGTCCAGGGCTCCGTTGATGAACAGTATGGGGACGGTGATGTTCTTGCCTGCGGTCAGGTAATTGTCCGGGTCGAGCTCCAGGACCTGGCTGAAGTGGTAATGCATCTGGTCATATTCGTGAGCATCCAGGCTGCTGATATGACGGAAATTGAAGCGTTTGAACAACGTAGGCAGATGCTTGCCGACGGTGTTGTTGATCAGGTGGCCCATGTCATAACGGTTATGCGCGCCCAGGTGCGTGATGCCGTGACACAGGTAGTCATGCATCTTCTCGTTGATCACTGGGGAGAACGAGCTGATCACTGCGCTTTCGATGCGTTTCGGCCGATGCGCCAAAGCAACCAGCGTGGCCGCGCCGCCCCACGAGAACGACAGCACGTGCTCGGCGTTGAAGTGATCGATCAGTTCCAGCAGCAACTGGCCTTCTTCTTCCCGGGTCAGTGGCGCGCCATGCAGGTTGTGCGGTTTGGATTTGCCTGAATAGGGCTGGTCGTAAAGCACCACGTTGAAGGTCGGGTAGAGGTTGCGGACGGTCTGGGTAAATGAAGCGGTGGTGGCCAATGAGCCGTTGACCAGAATGATGGTCTTGGCGGCGGCATCGGTGCGATAGAGTTCGGTATAAACCCGAAACTGTCCTTGTATGTCGAGCACTGCTTTTTCTGGCGACATAGGTTTCACTCCTGGCGTAGACAGGTATGCGTGCCTATGACATTGCCCGCGTTTCGTGACAGACATGCGATAGTCGATCAACGGCCTGTGCCGATCCGACCAGCGTCTGCCAGGAGGCCATGACGTTCAAAACAGGCCGATTTCTCCGGCGTTCAGCGCGCGATAGCTGCCGGGGCGCAGGTCGGGGTCCAGCGCCAGCGCGCCGATCGTTTCCCGATGCAGGCGCAACACTTTATTGTCGAAGTGGCCGAACATTCGTTTCACCTGATGATAGCGGCCTTCGACAATGCTCAGGCGCGCACTTTGCGGCCCCAACAAGGTCAATTGCGCCGGTTGTGTGGTGAGGTTTTCGAATGCGAAATACAGGCCTTCGGCAAACTTCGCGGCGTAGCGTTCGTCGATCGGTTGCTCGGTCTCGACGTAATACACCTTGGGCATTTTGGTCTGTGGCTGAGTCAGGCGCCGCGACCATTGACCATCGTTGGTTATCAGCATCAGGCCGGTGGTGTTGAAGTCCAGCCGTCCGGCGATGTGCAGTTCGTGCTTGTCAGGCTCGTCCAGCAAATCGAGCACGGTTGGATGCTGCGCATCGCTCGTCGCGCTGACGCAGCCTTCAGGTTTGTGCAGCATGAAGTAGCGGGGGACTTTGCCTGCCTGGAGGATCTCTTCGTCGAGCGCCACACAACTGAATTCGCGTACTTCGTGGTGCGGGTCGCGGGTTGCCTGGCCGTCTACCTGCACGCGTCCGCTGGCCAGTGCCAGGCGCACTTGCTGACGATTGAAGCGTGGCAGGTTGCTGAGGAAACGATCAAGGCGCATGGCGATAACGGCGAGCGGAGGAAGGGGCGCGCATCTTACTCTGTGGCCCGGCGTGCCTGGGGACCTGGCGCGGCATCCTCGATCCCGGCGCAGCGCGGGCACAGACAG
The DNA here is from genome assembly GCF_000507185.2 of Pseudomonas syringae KCTC 12500. Classification (NCBI taxonomy): domain Bacteria; kingdom Pseudomonadati; phylum Pseudomonadota; class Gammaproteobacteria; order Pseudomonadales; family Pseudomonadaceae; genus Pseudomonas; species Pseudomonas syringae. Next base: position 1,052,220 of record NZ_AYTM02000002.1, on the reverse strand, counting down.
GCCTTGTCGCGAAGGTTATCCGGCAGGGCTGCCAGCAATGCCGGGTCGATGCTTTGCGAAAAGCACCAGCAGGGCCGGTCCACGGTGCGCGGATCGGCCAGGCTGCATTGGTTGCTGAAGCCGCACAAGGGGCACAGCGCGGTGTCAGGGGAGGCCGTTGTCATGTCGAGAGTAAGCGCCGTGCTGGATGATCGGGATGTCCGTTTCAGGCCATATTAGCAATCACCGAGCTCGCTGTCGGGGCATGATAGACGGGTGAGCGGTTCATCAGCGCCGATATCGCCGCACACCGGCAGTGCACGAGCAATATTCTGTCGTAATGGATGCCTTGCATGGACAGGCTTTCGAACAGGTCGGCCAACGATGGTGGGGGCATGCCGAAGCGGTTGCGCACTGTCAGAACATCCATCGGCGTCGGCGGCAACCAGCCGCGCAAGGGCGACGCCCGCGAGTTGCCCACCACGCTTGCGATCTCGTCATAGCTCTCGCTGGTCGTCGTCTGAAACTTGGACAGGCTGTAGTTCTTCAGTCTGCCGGGCAGCGAAGTGCCTGCTATCAGCTTGTCGGTGAGAAGTAGAGGTTCAAGCGGCGTGGGCTGCATCACGCTATGCACCGCCGTATTGGAAAGTGCGAATGGCCGGGCGTTCTTGTTGACGACCCGATGCAGCTTCGGGTCCACCAGTTCGTAGCCATGCGGCGCGTAGGTGCGAATCTCGGTGCCATTGGGGATCTTCACCGTCCGGGACCACGGTGTGTAGTACCCATGGCTGCTGACCACCAGAGTGCGCGCCTGACCCCTGTCGGACGTCCATAAAAGGAACCTTTTACCCAGCTTCCAGGCATGGACCTGCAACAGGTTTGACGAGACGGCAGTGCTGACTGTCCAGCGTTTGAGCAGGGCGTCGGTGTGAAAGAATTTCTCCAGCCGGGTCTGGCGCGGGGTGACAAATTGTCTGCGCAACGGCCGGGTGCCGAACGCCCGGTCGAGCGTAATCGCTACGGTTTGGGAACTGCTCACGGCAGGTTTTACGATTCGGCTCAGTGAGCGCAGCATCCTTGGCGTGTGCGGAGCCAGTTGCAGCAAGCCCAGCGTTAGCGTGGCCAGCAGCGCCTGGTTTTTCTCTGCGTAACGGCTGCCTGGCAGATGCGTTGCGGCAATGGCCAGCGAGGTGATGCCAATCTCCGTGCCCAGGGAGGCAACGAGCGCAGGTGTCAGCAACAAGGACATCGGCACCAGCAGCCGCTGTAATTGCTGAAGCCGGTCGGTCCAGTCCGCCAGTGTTACCTGCGTTGATGTGACGATCTGATCTTCTGCGTCATCCAGCGCGTTCTGCTTGAGCAGTCGGTGCAGAAAAGCGAATGGCGTGTCTTCCAGCCTTTTCTCACACAGCGAGTGGTTCATGGCCTGGCGTGTGTCAGGGTTGTACAGCGCATCGATCCAGGGGCGAAGGATGGAAACGGGCGGGTTGGGCGCCTGTGTCCCGCCCCATAATTTGAGCAGGTAGTCCAGGCGCTGGTGATGACGGCGCGGAACATAACGCATGACCGTCTCACGCCACTCCGGACTGGCCGTTGCCCGGCTCAGGTGCAGCTTCAGCGCCGTGTCGTCTGCAAACTCGATGAACGCATCGGCATGGCCCGCCTGATAAAGCACGTTCGGTGAGCCCGGCTGCTCAAGTACCAGCAGGCCGGTGTACTGCTCCTGCATGCCGTCGGTCAACGCGCCCTGAACGAAAAAACCGAGTGACCGCCATTGACCAGGTGCAGAGGGCGCAAGGGTGTCCACGAGCAGATCGAAGGTGCCGCGCGTGAGGCTGCCACGCTTCAGGCTGATCAGTGCCTGGTTGATGAAGGTGGTTCTGAATGCCTGTTGTATGGTGGTTCGCTGCTGATCCCAGAAGTCGTGGATGCGTTGAGTCATCCAGGTCAGAAAGTCGAAGGCTGTGATGTAGTCCTCGAGCGCCTGCGGGCTGATATCAAGCACCTGACCCTGCTCACTGTCGCCCTGCCCGGTGGGGTCGAAGAACACCACGGTGCTGCCGCCGTGATCAATGTAGCCAGCCGGATGATCGACTCGGTAATTGCTTATCAGCGCCTCGCTCAGGCTGATTGGCCTTGGGTCGGGCGTGTGAACATACGTAGGCGGCAACCGGGGGTTGCCCAGGGGGGTGCTCGAATAGCCGGGTCGATAAGCGATGAACACATGCTCGGGGTTGATCGTCAGCGTGTGGTTTTCCTGTAAATAGCTCGCCATGACTTTCCCGGCCATTTTCGACGCAACCGGGATCTGCTCCAGAATGCTTGGCTGTGTCTGCCACAGGTCTGCGGCACCTGCCAGCGCCAGGCCACGAGCGACGGGCCTGAGCAGGTCGAGCGTGCTGCGCGCGTGGCTGTCGGCAAGAAGCCCGGCGAACGAAGCCTGGGTCACTGCGGTGAACAGGTCGCCTTCGATCAGCGGCGCCTCGGCAACGATGCCGGCATGCTGCTCAAGCGAAAGAAATACCTGGCCGTAGAGCCCTGAGGCGTTCATGGCCGCCAACAGCCGCCTGCTCATCTGGCGTGGATCATCGCTGATGTATTCGATGACGTTACCCTTGGCACCCAGAATGTGAATGAAACAATGCGACGTGGTTTTCGAGCTGATCTGAAATATCTCCGGCACCTGTTTGCCATTCAGCATCAGGGCTCGGACTTCGGATTTTTCACCTCGTCCGCTCATGCTCAGCGTGTCGGTGGCGGCGGGAAACCGGTCCAGCCCCAGGGCGTCCAGCGCCAACCAATAACCGTCCCGACTGATGTGTCTGTGGTTGAGCTGCCGAGCCAGATTGTCAAGGAACGCCAGCCGCGACAAGGTGCGCCAGGTTGCCTCGTGCCGGGTCCTGAATGTCTGCAGTACGGCGTTGTAATTGCGTTTGAGCGGCAGCTCGCCAATCCGCTTGAACATCCGCGCGGTTGTCAGCGCAGGCGTGTCTTCGCACAGTGAAATATCGGCAAGGGTGCTACGCGACAGCGCCTGGAAGTGCGCAGGCTCGAAGCTGGCCAGCGCCACATCGGTCAGCGACAGGCTGACGCTGTAATGCTCGTGTCCATTGTCGTCCACGGCAGGTCGGTCATCGTTGCTGAACGTGATCTGCAGGGCGTCCGGGTCGAGTGCCTTGTCGCTCGTCTGCGTGAGCAGCGTGGTCAGTTGCTGGCGAACATAATCCTGTCGCGTCGGCGGAAAGTCCATGTCCAGTTGGCAGGCTTGGAGGAGTAACGTCGAGTCGGCAATCAGCCGGAAACCTGCGCTGTTACGCATGGCTCTGAGTTGGCGCTCGATGTGTGGCGCGGCGTCTTTCGGCTCGCTTTCTTCGGTCACCGCAGGCAACGGTGTTGGTTCGGGCACTGAAAAGCCGTCCGGCAGGATGAACGGCATTGATGCGTTCAGCGTGTCGTGTCTGCTACTGCTGTGCTCGGGACGCAGAACGCTGGTTTGCTCCAGCAATAAAGAGGACGGGTGAAACAGCGTGTCCTGGCGAAGCGGACTCCAGATGGGGGGCATGACGTGCAGTCGAAATGAATGAATGCCCATTATTTCGGGAAGCGCGATGGGGAAGGTCATAACTATGTATTGCAACTTCCCGTCGCGCTGAAAGAGCGAGACGGCACGCCCGAGCATGCCGCCTTGCTCACTGCGGTTGCACGTGCGCACGCCAGCCGCCGAGATGGCTGATGTCGCGGGCGCCCTCCAGACCATAGGCTTCGCAGATGAAACCGGTCTCCCAGCGGCCGTCGGCCAATTGCACCTTGCCCAGCCCGAGCGGTGCTGGAATGCCGGTCAGGAACGACCCCAACTCCATACTTGGCAGCTCCCAGACCTCCACGTCGATGGCGACGCCGTGTTCGGTCACCCGCACCATGCCAGGCCGGAAGGGCGGACCACCGGCCAGCGCATACAGCCGATAGTCGGCCGAGCTTTGCGTGGTTTCCAGCAGGCGTGCCCCTCGTTGCCTGAGCTGCCAGTTCAATGCCAGTCCGTCCAAGTGAGCACCGCAGACCACCAACCGCGCCCTATCGTTGCGCGCAGTGGTTTGCGGTACAGGCAGCCGAGGTGCTTCGCCGCCAATCAAGGGCAGGGCGGTTTGCCGTTGCAAGGCGTCGGCCAGACTGAGCAGGTACTGATCGGTGAATGCGCGTCCGAACAGCGTCACGCCCCACGGCAGACCGTTGCCCATGAAGGCACTGGGCACGGCGACGGCGGCGTAGTCGAGCAGGTTGACGAAATTCGTGTAGTAACCCAGCTCCGAGTTACGCAACACCGGCTCGGCCGCTAGCTCTGCCGATGTCACCGGGCGGCCGATGCTTGGCGTCACCATGCATTCCAGGCCTTCAAGTGCCCGATCGCACGTCGCCTTGAGTGCTTGCAAACGGTACTGCGCGCGAAACGTATCGACCCCGCTGACCTGGGGAGCCTTGGCCAGCACGTCGCGGATCACCGGCAATACCGCGTCAGGACGTTCTTCCATTAACTGTCCGGCGACGCTGTAGCGTTCGGCCACCCACGGCCCCTCGTACAACAACCGCGCCGCTTCGAGAAACGGTGACAAGTCCACTGTGACCGCTTCGCCACCCAGCGCTGCAAGGTGGTCGATAGCTGCGTTGAACAGTCTCGGCCCCTCGGTACAGCCGAAGAACTGCAGGTCCTCGGCGCGGGGTACACCGAAGCGAAACGGGCGAGGTGTGCCGAAAGCCGAGGCGTCGTTCCACGAAGGGTTGCGACGGCTGTACTCATCGCGCGGATCAAATGCGGCGATCAGTGCCAATAGCTCGCTGGCTTCCCGCGCCGTGGCGGTGAAGGTCGAGACGCAATCCTGCGTGCGGCATGCGGGCACCACGCCCGCCGTGGAAATCAGTCCCTTGCTGGCTTTCATTCCCACCAGGTTATTCAGTGCTGCGGGCACCCTGCCCGAGCCCGCCGTGTCGGTGCCCAGCGAGAAGCTGCTGACGCCCAATGCCACGGCCAGCGACGAGCCGGCGCTCGAACCGCCTGACGGGTACTCGTTCAACACGCTGTTGGGGCAGGCGCCATAGGGCGAGCGGCTGCCGTTCAAACCTGTGGCGAACTGGTCCAGATTGGTCTTGCCCATGGGCACGGCACCCAGCGCGATCAGGTGCGCGACGACGCTTGCCGAGTGCTCGGGTGTGTAGGCGTAGTCCGGACAGGCCGCGGTGGTTGGAATGGCCGCCAAATCAATATTGTCCTTGATCGCGAAGGGGATGCCGAACAGCGGCAGGTCTTTGGGATCACGAGCATCCAGTCCAGCCAGATAAGGCTCGAGTTCAGCCGGGCTGAGCAGGTGGATGAACAGGTGATAATCGCTGTTCAGCCTTGCGGCTTTTTCGCGCAGCGCCAGGATCAGCTGGCGCGGCGATATTTTGCCGGACTGGTAGAGCGCGCGTACGGTGTCCAGACGCAGGTCATTGGGCAGTGCTATGTCGTTCATGACGGGATTCCCTTGAAAGTGAAAAGTGGGTCGATTCAGTCTGCGCTCAGCACCACCACCCGTTGCCCTGCGCGTACTGCCGAGCCGGGTTGCACCCTGACGTCCTGCACCACGCCGGCGATCGGGGCGAGCAGGGGGATTTCCATTTTCATGGACTCCAGAATCACCAGCACATCGCCTGCTTCCACGTGTTCGCCCAGTTGTACCTGGACTTGCCAGAGATTGCCGGCGATGTGGCTGTCGACGCCTTGCTGGCCAAGTTGCAGAGGCTGTTCTTCGGTGTTTGGCGTCACGCCTTCATCGCTCTGGAAATCGGCCTGCCCGTTGGCGATCCAGCGTTCGCGCTCTGCGTTGAAAGCGGCGTTCTGCTGGGCGCGGAACGCCTCAATGCCTTCGGCTTCGCGGGTCAGGAAGGCTTGGTAATCAGCCAGATTCAGGGTGCTGTGTTCGATGTTCAGGGCGAAGCGACCCAGCGGGAAGTCGCGGCGGATACGCACCAGTTCGTCGGCGCTGACCGGGTAGAAACGGATCTGATCGAAGAAGCGCAACAGCCATGGTTTACCCTCGAAGGCAGCGACGTCGCGATAGCGATTCCACATCTGCAACGTGCGGCCGACGAACTGGTACCCGCCGGGGCCTTCCATGCCGTACACGCACATGTACGCGCCGCCGATGCCCACCGAGTTTTCGGCGGTCCAGGTGCGCGCCGGGTTGTACTTGGTGGTGACCAGCCGGTGGCGCGGATCCAGCGGCGTGGCCACCGGTGCGCCGAGGTACACGTCGCCCAGCCCCATGACCAGATAGCTGGCGTCGAACACCGTGCGCTGGACTTCGTCGAGGTTGGGCAGGTCATTGATACGGCGGATGAACTCCAGGTTGCTCGGGCACCAGGGCGCGTCCTTGCGTACTGTGGTCATGTACTTTTCGATGGCCAGCTGGCAGACCGGGTCATCCCAGGACAGCGGCAGATGGACGATGCGCGAGTCCACTTGCAGGTCTTTCGCGGCGCACACGGCGTCCCATTCTCCGGCGATGATGTCGAGCAGTTGCCGAAGCGGCAGTTGCTCGGGGCGGTAGTGGACTTGCAGAGAGCGAATGCCCGGCGTCAGATCAATCACCCCCGCCAGCGCCTTGGCCTCCAGCGCAAGCATCAAGGCATGGCCGCGCAGACGCAGCACCAGATCCAGCTCCGGCGCACCGATTTCCAGCAGCAGGTGGGTATCCCCGGACAGACGCGCAACCAGGCGTTTATCGTCCTGACCGATGTCGAGGATGACTGGGGAGGGCAGATCCTCTTTACGGACAACTTCGCTGTCACGGGAGTTTGCGGTGCCCTGTAGGAGCGGACTTGTCCGCGAAGAGTCCTCTACAGTCGATGGGTTTTCTGCGTCAGGACTATAGCCTTCGCGAACAAGTTCGCTCCTACGGGAGTTTGCGGTGCTTTGTGGGATCTGGCTTGCTCGCGAAGAGGGTGTTGCAGTCGATGGATTTGCTGCGTCAGGAATATGGTCTTCGCGAACAAGTTCGCTCCTACGGAAGTTTGCGGAGCCTTGTGGGAGCGAGCTTGCTCGCGAAGAGGACGTTGCAGTCGATGGATTTTCTGCGTCAGGACTATAGCCTTCGCGAACAAGTTCGCTCCTACGGAAGTTTGCGGTGCCTTGTGGGAGCGAGCTTGCTCGCGAAGAGGGCGTTGCGGTCGATGGATTTTCTGCGTCAGGAATATAGCTTTCGCGAACAAGTTCGCTCCTACGGAAATTTGCGGTGCCCTGTGGGAGCGAGCTTGCTCGCGAAGAGGGCGTTGCAGCCGATGGATTTTCTGCGTCAGGACTATAGCCTTCGCGAGCAAGCTCGCTCCCACGGAAATTTGCGGTGTCTTGTGGGAGCGAGCTTGCTCGCGAAGAGGGCGTTGCAGTCGATGGATTTTCTGCGTCAGGACTATAGCCTTCGCGAGCAAGCTCGCTCCCACGGAAATTTGCGGTGCCTTGTGGGAGCGAGCTTGCTCGCGAAGAGGGCGTTGCAGCCGATGGATTTTCTGCGTCAGGACTATAGACTTCGCGAACAAGTTCGCTCCCACGGGAGTTTGCGGTGCCCTGTATGAGCGAGCTTGCTCGCGAAGAGGGCGTTGCAGTCGATGGATTTTCTGCGTCAGGACTATAGCCTTCGCTAGCAAGCGCGCTTCCACATCGTTCTGCATGACACGCCTCGACGCTCACCGGAGTGAATCGGAGCTTGTCGCCAGCCTTCAATTGCCCCAGCTGCCACAGGTCCGCTTCGATGATGGTCACCGGGCAGACGAATCCGCCCAGGCTGGGTCCGTCCGGCCCGAGGATTACCGGCATGTCGCCGGTGAAATCCACCGCGCCGATCGCATACGGGTTGTCGTGGATGTTGGACGGGTGCAACCCCGCCTCGCAGCCATCGGCACGCACCCATTCGGGTTTGGGACCGATCAGGCGCACGCCGGTGCGGCTGGAGTTGAAATGCACTTCCCAGTCGGTCGCGAAAAACCTCTCGATGTACGCTTCGGTGAAGTATTCCGGGGCGGCATGCGGGCCGTAAATGACCCTTATCCGGCGCACGTCTGTCAGCGCTTCAAGTGCCTCATCGGCAATCCGCTGCCCCGCACTGCGCTCCACCAGGGGCACGATGTGCAGCACATCGCCGGCGCGCAGCGCGCGACCGCCATGACCGCCGAACTGGCCGAGGGTAAAGGTACTTTTGCTGCCCAGGTAATCCGGCACGTCGAGCCCGCCGCGCACGCACAGATAGCTTCGCACACCGGCACCTGCGATGGTGCCCAGCGACAACGTCGAACCGGCGCTCACGAATAGCGCGGTGTTCATCGCACAGGATTGGCCATCGAGAGTGATCGGGATGTGCGCACCGGTCACTGCCACCACCGCATCGGTGTTGAAACGCAGTAGCGGCCCGCTCATGGTTATTTCCAGCGCGGCGCATCCTTCAGGGTTGCCCAGCAGGCCATTGCCCTGGCGCAACGCGCGGCTGTCCATCGGCCCGGATGGCGGTACACCGACCGCCCAGTAGCCCAAGCGTCCCGGATAGTCCTGAACGCTGGTCTGGGTGCCGCCGCTCAGCACCTCGAAGGTGTCAGCGTGATACACCAGATCTTCCAGACAGCGGGTCCACGGCTGGCCACTGGCGAACGGCGCGTCGGCAATGATCTGGCGCAGGTAGTCGCGATTGGTTTCCACACCGTACAGGCGCGTTTCGTTCAGCGCGTCGATCAGCCCGGCGCTGGCGTCCTCGCGGCTCGGTGCCCAACTGATCAGCTTGGCGATCATCGGGTCGAAGTACGGCGGTATCTCGCAACCGGCCTCGACCCAGGTGTCGATGCGCAGCTTCCGGCCATCCGCAGGCGGGAAATCAGCCGCAGTCAGCAGGCCAGGGCAGGGCTGAAAGTCACGGCCTGGATCTTCCGCGTACAGCCGCGCCTGAATCGCATGGCCAACCGGTTTCAGATCGGCCTGCAACTGATCCAGCGGCGGCAGATCACCGGCGGCCAGTTGCACCATCCAGCTGACCAGATCCACGCCCCACACCTGCTCGGTGACGCCGTGCTCGACCTGCAAGCGTGTGTTCACTTCCAGAAAATAGAAGCGCTGATCTTCACTGTCGAAGACGAACTCGACCGTCCCGGCGCTGCGATAATTGACTGCCCTGGCCAGTTTCACAGCCGCTATGCAGAGTTCTTCGGCCATGCCGTGCGGCAGGTTCGGGGCCGGGGTTTCTTCCAGCACTTTCTGATTACGCCGCTGTACCGAGCAGTCGCGTACGCCGAGCGCCAGCACTTCGCCCTGACCGTCGCCGAACACCTGCACTTCCAGATGGCGGGCGCGCTGGATGTATTTCTCGATGAACACACCCGCGTCGCTGAAATTGTTCTGACCGAGGCGCTTTACCGCCTCGAACGAGTCGGCCAGCTCTTCGGCGCTGCGACACACACGCATGCCGATACCACCACCGCCCGCCGTGCTCTTGAGCATCACCGGGTAGCCGATGGTGTGAGCCGCCGCGATGGCCGACTCCAGACTGCCGAGCAGCTCAGTGCCTTCGAGCATGGGCACGCCATGCTGTCTGGCTAGCGCTCGGGCGGTGTGTTTGAGGCCGAATACGCGCAGTTGCTCGGGCGTCGGGCCGACGAAGGCGATACCGGCGTCTTCACAGGCCTGAGCGAACCCAGCGTTTTCGGAGAGAAACCCGTAGCCGGGATGAATGGCTGTGGCGCCGCTGGCTTTGGCGATGGCGAGGATCTTGTCCACCGCCAGATACGTTCCGGCTGCGCCACCTTCGCCCAGGCTATGGGCTTCGTCGGCCTGCATCAGGTGCAGGCTGGCAGCGTCGGCTTCGGAATACACCGCCACGCCCTTGACCTGCAAGGTGCGCAGGGTCCGCAGGATGCGGCAGGCAATGGCGCCACGGTTGGCGATCAGCAGTTTGTCGAACATGGCATAACCCCGGAAACCCAGTCGCGCTCGGTTTCGTGATGGGAAGCGGGCCGTCCCGCTATTGATCAATCTACGCAACGGTCGTCCGTTGCTGAGGGCAGGTGCCGCGTCAGTCGCGAATCAATAACTGCGCAGGCGTCGGGTTGTAGCCGTTGCAGGGGTTGTTGAGCTGCGGACAGTTGGAAATCAGCACGATCACGTCCATTTCAGCGCGCAGCTCGACGTATTTGCCGGGTGCGGAAATACCGTCTTCGAAGGTCAGGCCGCCTTCGGCTGTCACGGGTACGTTCATGAAGAAGTTGATGTTCGGGCTGATGTCGGCCTTGCTCAGCCGACCGTCATGCATACAGGCGCGCAGGTAGTTGTCACGGCAGCTGTGCATGTAGCGCTTTTCCAGGGCGTAGCGCACGGTGTTGCTCTCTTGCGCGCACGCGCCACCCAGTGTGTCGTGGCGACCGCAGGTGTCATCGACAATGGTCAGCATCGGCTGGCCGAGGTTGGAAAACAGCACGCTGCCGGTGGTCAGGTACACGCTGTTCTGACGGCGCAGGGTGCGCTGCACGTCGTAGCGTTCACGCGGGTTGCTCAGACTGAAAAACAGTGTGTCGACGGCCTGATTGCCTTGCAGATCGAGGATGCGCACGGTCTGCCCGGCCTTGACCTCGGCCAGAAACGGCTCGCCAGCCGGGATGGTCGCGTCGCAGCAAAGGTGAGTGGGTGAGTTCATGACAAGGCTCCTCAGGCGAACAGGCGGTCGGTATTGATGAAGCCGCGCTCGTTTTCCGGGCGCGAGGTGCGGCAGTGCTCGGCGACGCTTGCGTCGGCTTTCATCCAGCTGAGTTTCAGCGGTTGTGGGGTGTATTCGGGGTTGGGGTCCATCGGGTGTTGCAGCGCGGTCAGCACCACCAGCGTGTCCATCGGTGCGTAGAGTTCGATGTAGTCACCGGCTTTGGAATTATTCGGCGCGGAGTGCAGGGTTCCTGCCTCGTCGACATCGACACGGCTGAACAGGTTGAGGGTCATCAGCAGGTCGGACAGCCCCAGCCCCCATTTGCCCAGCTCGACCAGCAGGTTGTCGACGCCGTTGCGAAAGAAGCCGTTGCGCAATTCCTGATAACGGCCCTGGCCGTATTTTTCAGCGACTTCCTGAGCATTGAGCACGCCGCCGATGCTGTCGCTCCAGCCGCAGGTGTCAGTGACGATGGCCGCCAGTACGCGGCCCATGTCCGAATACAGGCAATGACCGTTGCTCAGACGAGCGGTGTGCTGGCATTTGAGGCTGTCAGGCAGGTTCAGCCGTTCGGTTTTTTCGTGGGCGTTGAGCAGGGTCAGGCTGACGTTGGCGTTGCCGTGCAGGTCGGTCAGGCGCAGCAGTTCGCCGCGCTTGAGGATAAACGAACGATGGCCGCCACCGGGCAGCATCTCTTCGGCGAAAACCGGGTACAGCGTGGTTGAGTCGGTCATTGAACGGGCTCCTCTGAAACGTTGAGCAGCGAATCGATGGCGGCGCGTTCGGCGCGGCGTTCGCTGTTGAGGGGGATGTCGTAAGTGATACGCGCGCCATAGGCGCCGGGGGCGTGCGGGTCGTGGCGCACCTTGTCGAAAACCAGCAGGCGGGTGCCGAGGTTGAAACCTTCGGACAGGTCGTGGGTGACCATGAATAGGGTCAGTTTGGTTTCGCGCCACAGGTCCAGCAGCAGGTGATGCATGTCCTTGCGGATGCCGGGGTCGAGCGCGCCAAACGGCTCGTCCAGCAGCAGGACGCGCGGTTTCATGATCAGCGCCTGAGCGATGGCCAGGCGCTGTTGCATGCCGCCGGACAATTGCGTCGGGTACTTCTCCAGCGCATGCCCCAGGCCGACCTTGCCGAGCAACTGCGCAGCGTGCTCGCGCGCCTCGCTTTTCGCCTGGCCGAACAATAGGCCGAGCCAGGGCGAGCGGGGCAGCTCCAGACCCAGCGCCACGTTGTCGAGCACCGACAGGTGCGGGAACACCGAATAGCGCTGAAACACCACGCCACGGCTGGCATCCGGCTCATTGCGCAGGGGCGTGCCGTCCAGCGTGATCACGCCGCGACTGGGGGATTCCTGACCCAGCAACAGGCGCAGAAAGGTCGACTTGCCGCAGCCCGAAGCGCCGACCAGCGTGCAGAATTCGCCTTCGGCCACGTCCAGGTTCAGGCCCTCGAGTACCACCTGATCGGCGTACTGCTGCCAGACATTGCGCACACTGATAAAGCTCATGCGCGTGCTCCTTCGTACCAGGGAAAGGCGCGTCGGGTCAGGGCTTTCAGGCCCCAGTCCATCAGCCAGGCGAGCAGGGTGATCCACACCACATAGGGCAGAATCACGTCCATCGCCAGATAGCGCCGCACCAGGAAGATCCGGTAGCCCAGGCCGTCAGTCGAAGCAATCGCCTCGGCGGCGATCAGGAACAGCCACGCCGAACCCAGCACCAGGCGCAGGGCGATCAACAGGCGTGGCAGCAATTGCGGCAGGATCACCCGCAGGATCAGTGTCCAGGTCGAGGCACCGAGGGTTTGCGCCTTGATCAGCAGTTCGACCGGGATTTCACGGGCGCGCTGTTCCAGATCGCGGGCCAGAATCGGCGTGATACCGATCACGATCAGCATTACCTTCGATAACTCGCCCAGGCCGAACACGATGAACAGAATCGGCAGGATGGCCAGCGGCGGCACCATCGACAGCACCGTCAGCAAGGGCGACAGCGGTGCGCCGCACAGCGGCAGGATGCCCGCTGCGATGCCCAGACACAGGCCCAGCAGCGCGCTGATCCCCAAGCCGATGGCCAGGCGTTGCAGGCTCGATGCGCTGTCCTGCCACAGCAGGTAGTCACCGCTGCGCGGGTCGGCAACGAACGCCATGCGTTTGACCGCATCGGCCATCTGTACCGCGCTGGGCAGCAGTTTGTCGCTGGGGTTTTCCGCAAGCCGGGTGGCCGAGCCCATGAAATAGGCGAACAGCAACAGGGCGAACGGCAGGATCACCAGTATCAGGCGACCGGCACGATCCGGATGGCGGTTTATCAAACGCATGGCAATGACCTTTCTACTGAACGTGATTTACAGCTTGCCGTCGACGGCCATCTGCACGTAGCCGGGGTCAAAGTGCAGCTTGAGATTGCCCTTGTCGCCGAGCGTCACGCCATTGGCGAACGACATGCCGACCGCATCGGCGTCGCGTGCGCCTTCGCCGAGCAAACCGTGAGCGAACGAGAAGTCAGCCACCTTGCGCTGGGTGTCCGGCAGTTGTTTGCTGGTCGCGAACTCAAGCGCTTCCTTGGGCGTGGCAAACAGCTTGGTGGTGTCCAGTTGCGCCTGGAAACCGGCCAGATCGGTGCCCGATGCTTTAGCCATATGTTCCAGCGCAGCCTTGCCCTGAGCGTTTTTGGCATTCATCAGTTCGACCACTTCAAACCAGGCGCCGGTCAGGGCCTTGCCTAGGGCCGGGTTGTCTTTCAGGGTCTGAGTGTTGACGACCATCATGTCCATGATCTCGCCGGGAATCTGGCTGGAGTTGAACACTTCGGTCACGCCGGGCTTGGCCTTGATGTCCGAGAGCATCGGGTTCCAAGTGGTGACCGCCTGTACATCGTCGGTATTGAAAGCTGCCGAGATATCGGCATCCGAGGTATTGACCACCTTGAGGTCTTTTTCACTGAGCTTGACACTGTCCAGCGCTCGGGCCAGCAGGTAGTGAGACACCGACAGCTCGACCAGATTGACGTCCATGCCTTTCAGATCGGCGATTTTCTTGCCTTCGCCCTTGAGCACGATGCCGTCGTTACCGTTGGAGAAGTCGCTGACGATCAGTACCGTGCTTTCCACGCCACCTGCGGCCGGGATTGTCAGAGCGTCCATGTTGGTCATGGTGCAGCCATCGAACTGGCCGGCGGTGTACTGATTGATGGATTCGACGTAGTCATTGAGCTGGGTGACATCGATCTTGATGCCGTACTTTTTTGCCCACTTGTCGACGATGCCCTGGCTACCTGCGTATTCCCACGGCATCCAGCCTGCGTAGATGGTCCAGCAGACGTTGAAATGATCTTTCTGGGCGGCAGTCGCCGAGAGGCTCAACGCAGCAAGCAGGCCTGCCGTCAGCAGACCGAAGAGACGAGACTTTTGCATGTTGAGAAATCTCCAGTAGTGAAAAAAGGCGGCCAGGAGCAACGTGACACCACTGGTGTCCCTGTCTCCCGGGCTTTTGTCCCGCCGTGTAACCTCTACTGGAGGTCGCCAACTCTCGGACCAGCCACTTGCCTGTTGGCAAGCCGGAACCCTAGTCGGCTATTGCAAATTGTGGTGCCGCGAACCTGTGTTGACTCCTGCACATCGCTCATCAAGCGAGAGTTGTGCCAACTCGTGCTGCGCCTTGTTTTTCAAGGGCTGGCCGAGTCATCGACGGCCAGTTGCCGGAGGAACTGCCTTGTGCTGGTGCGAGACCGCACCGTGATGAGGCAAAGGTGGATGAAATGTTTTGTAGCATGTTTGTAGAAGGCCGAAACAGGCCTGCAGGCCTTGGTTGCAGAGCCTTTGCGAGTCAGTTGCTGACCATTCGCGCCCTACCCTCTAAGCTGACCCAAGGCACTAGAAGGCCTTTTCGATGTCAGATATTTCGTCCGCCAACCGCTTTGACGGACGCCGACCAGCGTCGCTGGTTTGGCCCAATCGCGGTCCAGGAGGCCGCCATGTATCGAAGACCCTTGCTTATCACGTTGCTGACCCTTTTCCTTTCTGGTTGCTACGCAGGTCCCGGTTACTACGAATCCGATGTGTACACGCAGCCGACTGTCGTTGGCGGCGCCTACGCGTATGACAATGGCTACCGCTCTACCTACTATCAGGAGCGACGCATCTATGTGGCGCCTCAACCGCGCTATTACACCCAGCCTCGCTACTATGCCCCGGCACCCCGTTATTACGCGCCACCGCCCCCGCCGCGCTACTACCAGCCGGGACGTCCACCGGGTTATGGCTGGAGAAACGATGGTTTTCGCGGCAATGGCGGTTTCGGCCGCAATGACGGCTTCGGACGCAACGACGGCTTTCGTGGCGACCGAGGTAACCGTGGCTGGGACGACCACGGTGGGCGTGGCGGACGAGATGGCCGTGATCATGGAAGAGGCGGGCGCGGCGATGGTCGTGGCGGGCATCGATAGCTGAAATGTGTGCGCTCACTGTCATGCCAACGCTGTGAACTGACTACTGCTGCAAACTGACTATAGTGCCGACGTTCCGCGTCGGCACACTTTCCTGGACGCTCTGCGTCCTGGCTTGAAGGCGCATAGCGCAACCGGCATTGACTTTGCCGCCTGGCTTTCCTAGTGTCCGCGCATTGTTTTTACCGGATGTAACCATGACTAGCGACGACCGCATCAAGCTTGAGCCGAGCTGGAAAGAAGCCCTGCGTGACGAATTCGAACAACCCTACATGGCTCAATTGCGCGAGTTTCTGCGACAGGAGCACGCGGCGGGCAAGGAAATCTATCCGCCCGGGCCACTGATCTTCAACGCGTTGAACTCCACGCCGCTGGATAACGTGAAAGTGGTCATCCTTGGCCAGGACCCTTATCACGGTCCGAATCAGGCGCATGGCCTGTGCTTCTCGGTGCAGCCGGGAGTGCCGACGCCGCCATCGCTGGTCAACATCTACAAAGAGCTGAAACGCGACCTGAACATCGATATTCCGAACCACGGTTGCCTGCAATCCTGGGCTGATCAGGGCGTGCTGTTGCTCAACACCACGCTCACTGTCGAGCGCGCCAACGCTGCTTCCCATGCAGGAAAAGGCTGGCAGCACTTCACGGACCGGATCATTCAAGTGGTCAGCGAGCACCAGCCGCATCTGGTGTTCCTGCTGTGGGGCGCTCATGCGCAGAGCAAGCAGAAACTGGTCGATGCGACCAAGCATCTGGTGCTGACCTCCGTCCATCCGTCGCCGTTGTCAGCCTACAAAGGCTTTTTGGGCAACGGGCATTTCGGGCGGGCCAACAAGTACCTTGAGCAAAACGGCATTGCGCCGATCGACTGGCGCTTGCCAGCGCTTTGATTTGCGAGGATTCCAGCGACCTGTTCAGTCCGCGAGCCGTTTGTTCCAGCGTCGGTATAGCGGCTCGGCGAGAAACAGCACGAACAGCAGGCGCATGACCTGCATGGCCGTGACCAGCGGCACCGACAGTTGCAGCACTTCGGCGGTCAGGCTCATTTCTGCGATGCCGCCGGGCATCATGCCCAGCGTCAGCGAACGCAGGTCCAAGTGGGTGAGGGCGCTCAGCGCCAGTGCCGCGAGTGCGGCGATCAGCATGGTCAGCGCAGTGCCCAGCAGCGTGCGCGCCAGGAACGATGGCGCACGCCGAAAGAACTCCCGATTGAAATGACAACCCAGCCCGCTGCCAATCAGCAACTGACCAAGCTGGCTGGCGCCGTTGGGCAGGCCGATTTTCAGATCCCAGACCACGCTCGCCACGGCACTGAGCAACAGCGGGCCGAACAGCCAGGGATTGGGCTGCTTGAGGCGTTGCCACAGCCAGGCCAGCGCAGCCCCGAGCGGCAGCAGAACGGCCAGCCAGCGCCAGTCCACGACGCTGGCATGCAAGGCTGGTGCACCATCACCCAATAGGTATTTGAAGATCGCCGGTACGCACAGCACCACGGCGAGTACCCGCAGACTTTGTGCGGCCGCGACACTGCTCAGCGTTGCACCGTTGCGAGCGCCGAGGTTGACCATCTCCCCGGAACCGCCCGGCATGCTGGAGAAGAACGCCGTAGGGCGATCCTCGCCGGTACGCAGCATCAGCCACACGCCGACCAGACACGACAGGCTGGTGACCAGGGCACCGATGAAAATCAGCCCGAAATGCGCCAGTACCTGTTCAATGACCACCGGGGTGAAGTGCAGGCCGATGCCGATCCCGATGATCAGCTGACCGCATTTGCGCCCGCCGGGAATCTGCGCCAGCTGCCAGGGTGTCAGGCAGCGCACCAGGATGATTGCCAGCAACGAGCCCACCATCCATGGCAACGGCCAGCCGACCTGACTGGCGAGGTAGCCGCCCAGCAGGCCGACCAGTGGCGTTGCCCACCATTGGCGCAGAGACGAATCAGCCATGTGCCGCAGCGGCCTGCTGTTTGGCGCGCTTGCGCCAGATGCGCAGCAGCGGGAACAGCAGCATGAACACGGTCACCACCCAGACCCCGAGGGTGATCGGGCTGGACCAGAGGATCCCCAGTTCGCCGTTGGAGATCGACAGGGCACGACGCAGGTTTTGCTCCATCAGGCCCCCCAGGATGAACCCGAGCAGGATCGGCGACAGCGGGAAGTCCAGCTTGCGCAGGATGTAACCGAAGATACCGATGCCGACCATCAGGAACAGGTCGAAGGTGGTGGCGTGCACCGCATACACACCGATGCCGGTGATGATCGCAATCACCGGGACCAGCGCCCAGTTCGGCACGGCGAGGATGCGCGTGAAGATGCGAATCATCGGGATGTTGAGGATCACCAGCATGATGTTGGCGATGAACAACGACGCGATCAGGCCCCAGACGATATCCGGTTGCTGTTGAAACAGCATCGGGCCGGGCGTGATGTTGTACAGCGACAACGCGCCGATCATCACCGCCGTGGTGCCTGAACCCGGCACGCCGAGTGTGAGCATTGGCACCAGTGCGCCACAGGCTGTCGCGCCGATGGCTGTCTCGGGTGCGGCCAGGCCACGCATGTCGCCTTGGCCGAACTTGCCGCTAGCGCCGGCGATGCGTTTTTCCGTCATGTAAGCGACCGCGCTGGCCAGCGTCGCACCGGCACCAGGCAATACGCCAAGGATGAACCCCAGCAGACCGCAGCGAATATTCACCACGAATACGGCAGCGGCTTCCTTGACGTTGAACATCATGCGCCCGGTGGCCTTGACGGCCTCCTGGCCGCGATGGGTCTTCTCCAGGAGCAAGAGGATTTCGCTGATCGAAAACAGGCCCAGCACCAGCACCACGAACTGAATGCCATCGGTGAGGTGAATGTTGTCACCCGTGAAACGGTACACCCCGCTGTTGGCATCGATACCGACCGCAGACAGGAACAGCCCGATCAGCGCGGCAATGAACGTCTTCAGCGGCCGGTCACCGGCCATCCCGCCCAGACAGACGATCGCGAACACCATCAGCACGAAGTATTCCGCCGGACCAAAGGCAATCGCCCATTTGGCGAGCAGGGGGGCGAACAGCACCATGCCGCAGGTGGCGATGAACGCGCCGATGAACGAACTCCATGCCGACAGCGACAGTGCAACCCCGGCCAGGCCCTGACGTGCCATCGGGTAACCGTCCAGGGTGGTCATCACAGTGGACGCTTCACCCGGAATGTTCAGCAGGATCGAGCTGATACGTCCGCCGTATTCGCAGCCCAGGTACACGGCTGCCAGCAGAATCAGCGCCGACTCGGGCGGCAGGCCCAGCGCGAAGGCGATAGGGATCAGCAGCGCTACACCGTTGATCGGTCCAAGCCCCGGCAGCAGGCCGACGACAGTCCCGATCAGTGTTCCGCACAGCGCCGTGATCAGGTTGTAAGGCGTCAGGGCGACACCGAAGCCCTGGCCCAGATAACCGAAAGTATCCATTTTAATTCTCCAGAACGCTGAGCAGGCCTAAAGGCAAGGGGACGTCCATGGCCTTGTCGAACAGCAGGTACAGGCCGACGCTCATCAGAATCACCACCACCACGCTCGGCAGCCAGCGGCCGCCATACAGGCGGGCCATGGGGATGCCGATCAGAATGCTGCTGAGGATGAAGCCCAGCGGTTCGAACAGCCCCGCGAATATCAGCAGCAGGACGATGCACTCGCCGATTTTGATCAGGGTCTCGCGATCCAGCTCCGGGTCTTCCTCGGTGTGCACGATGGGTGTAGGTCTGATCAGCAGGTACAGCAGGGCGACGCCCATCAGCCCGAGCATCAGCAGCGGGAAGGCGCACGGTCCGACCGGTTCATAGGAAAAAGGTGCCTGATAAGGCCAGGCCATGAGGGCCAGGCCTGCGCATGCCAGCAACAGCAGGCCAGCAAAGATGCGTTGTATGACCATGAGAAGCTCCTGAGTCGCACCCGTCGGCGGACGCAACTGAATGTCAGTCAATTGAGTTCAATTACTGAATCAGGCCGAATTCCTTGGCCATCAACTTGTAGTCGGCGACCTGCTTCTTGACGTAGGTGTCCAGTTCCGCGCCGGTCATGGCGAACGGGAACAGCTCGCGCTGGTCGCGCAGTTTGGCGAAGTCCTCGGAGGCCAGGATCTTGTCGAACGAGGCTTTCCACCAGTTGTAATCTTCGTCGCTGACCTTCGGCCCGAGGTAGAAGCCACGTACCACCGGCCAGACGATGTCGTAGCCCTGTTCCTTGGCGGTGGGGATGTCTTTCATTTCAGGTTCGTCGATACGCTTTTCGGCGAACACAGCGAGCAGGCGCATGTCGCCGCTCAAAATGTGCGGCATGGAGTCGGAAATATCGGTACTGCCTACCTGGATGTGGCCGCCGAGCAATGCGGTGGCAATTTCACCGCCGCCTTCGAGTGCCACGTAGCGCAGGGCACGCGGGTTGATGCCTGCAGCCTTGGCGATCAGCGCGGTCTGCATCCAGTCCTGGCTACCCACGGTGCCGCCTGAGCCGATCACGACTTTGCTCGGGTCGGCTTTCAGCGCCTGGACCAAGTCGTCGAGATTCTTGTAGGGCGAGTCGCTCTTCACTGCGATGGCGCCATAGCTGGTGCCCACGGCGGCTAGCCAGCGCACTGCGTTCTCATCGAAACGACCGAATTTGCCCTGCGCCAGATTGAGCAGCGAACCGCTGGACCACGCGACGAGTGTGCCGGCATCGGCGGGACGTTGTGCGACGACGGCGTTGTAGGCCACCGCGCCGACACCCCCAGGCATGTAGGTGACGCGCATCGGCGAGGTCAGAATCTTTTCGTTGATCAGCGCGCTCTGTACCAGTTTGCAGGTCAGGTCAAATCCGCCACCTGGCGAGGCTGGGGCGATGCATTCCGGACGTTTGGGTTCGGCAAGTAACTGGCTGGCAATCAGCATGCACCCAGCGGTGGCGGCTATGTGGCGCAGGGAAAATTTCATGTTCAGTCTCCAGAGATATTGTTGTTTTTGGAAGAGAGAAGCTGTGTACCAAGCGCTTTTGTCACGCGCACGGCGAAACCTGCGCTGTCACAGCGGCGGGCGTTTGCGCTGATGTGTTGTTTTGAGGCGTGTAGAGGGAGGAGTGCGCAGAGCAGCCCTCGACGGGATGTGCTCCATGGGCTGGCAAGCCTGGGCGGGCTTAGACATGACGTGACTCCGTTTTGCGATTTATTGTTTTTATTGTTCAGACGCATCCGGGCGCCTGTTTTTTACGTACCCTTTTATCGGGTCGTGACGCGATGCTAAACGACAAACCTTTCGTAAACCTTTCAGTTGCCTTTCACGTTGCGATTGGCGAGTCGCGAATCGTTTCTGCCCTTCACAGACCGCGGCCGGCCTGTAAACTCCACCGCCACGAGCCTCGATACCCAGATCGATAACAACAGTGACAATCAGGAGACGGCGATGCGTGTTCTTCTTGTGGAAGATCATCTGCAATTGGCTGAAAGTGTCGCGCAGGCGCTCAAAAGCGCGGGTTTGACCGTTGATGTGCTGCATGATGGCGTGGCCGCCGACCTGGCGTTGAACAGCGAGGAATACGCGGTCGCCATTCTCGATGTCGGATTGCCGCGCATGGACGGCTTCGAAGTACTTGCGCGTCTGCGAGCGCGCAGCAAAAACCTGCCGGTGCTGATGTTGACGGCGCGCAGTGACGTCAAGGACCGTGTCCATGGCCTGAATCTGGGCGCCGACGACTACCTGGCCAAGCCTTTCGAACTCTCCGAACTGGAGGCCAGGGTCAAGGCCCTGTTGCGGCGCAGCGTGCTGGGTGGCGAGCGGCAACAGCGTTGCGGCGTCTTGGCCTACGATCTGGACACCCGACGCTTCACGCTCGGCGAAGAACTGCTGACCCTGACTTCTCGCGAACAGGCAGTGCTGGAAGCGCTTATCGCCCGGCCGGGTCGGGTGATGAGCAAGGAGCAACTGGCGGCGCAGGTGTTCGGGCTCGATGAAGAAGCCAGCCCCGACGCCATCGAGATCTATGTCCATCGTCTGCGCAAGAAGCTCGACGGACATTCCGTGGCCATCGTGACCTTTCGCGGTCTGGGGTATCTGCTGGAAAGCCGTGATGATTAACGACAGCCTGCGCTGGCGATTATTGTGGAATCTGGCCCTGCTGCTGGTGGTATTGATGTTGGCCAGCGGCATGAGCGCTTACTGGAATGGCCGCGAAGTGGCCGACACCGCCTATGACCGCACGTTGCTGGCTTCCGCACGTACCATCGCAGCCGGCCTGACTCAGCGCGATGGCACGCTGAGCGCCGACATTCCCTACGTGGCGCTGGACACCTTCGCCTACGACAGCGAAGGACGCATCTACTATCAGGTCAACGACATCCATCAGAAGCTGATTTCCGGCTATGAAAACCTGCCGTCGCCGCCACCCGGTACGTTGCGTACCGACGATTACCCGGCCCTGGCGAAATTTTATAACGGGATTTATCAGGGGCAGGACGTGCGGGTTGTCAGCCTGCTCAAACCAGTGACCGACCCGGGCATGAATGGTACTGCTGAAATCCGCGTTGCCGAAACCCAGGAAGCGCGCAAGGGCATGGCGCGCAGCCTGATGGCTGACACATTGCTGCGGCTGGGCATGCTCGGAGGAGGCGCGCTGCTGCTGGTCTGGTTCACGGTAAGCGCGGCATTGCGACCGCTGGAGCGCCTGCGCACCGCCGTCGAGGAGCGTCAGCTGGATGATCTGCGCGCGTTACCGATGGTTGAAGTGCAGCACGAACTGCGTCCGCTGGTGGGCGCGCTGAACCACTTCACCGAGCGACTGCGCGTGCAGTTCGAGCGTCAGGCGCAATTCATCGCCGATGCCGCTCATGAACTGCGCACCCCGCTGGCCGCCTTGAAGGCGCGGGTCGAGCTGGGGCTGCGCGAACACGACCCGCAGCATTGGCGCAGCACACTGGAGTCGGCGGCGCTAGGCACGGATCGACTCACGCACCTGGCCAACCAGCTGCTGTCCCTGGCGCGCATCGAAAACGGCGCGCGGGCCATCGCCGAGGGCGGGGCGCAACAGCTGGACCTCAGTCAGTTGGCCAGAGAGCTGGGCATGGCCATGGCGCCATTGGCTCATTCCCGGGGTGTCGCGCTGGCGCTGGAGGCTGACGAGCCGGTCTGGCTGCGCGGCGAGCCGACCTTGCTGAACGAATTACTGAGCAATCTGATCGACAACGCGCTGGCCCATACCGCACCGGGCGGCAACGTCGTCTTGCGGGTCTATGCGCCGGGTGTTCTGGAGGTCGAGGATGATGGTCCCGGCATTCCGGCCGATGAGCGTGAACGGGTTTTCGAGCGGTTTTACCGTCGCAGTCAGCAGGGCAGTGGCGCCGGGCTCGGCCTGGCGATAGTGGGCGAAATCTGCCGGGCACATCTGGCCAGAATTACGTTGCACGAGGGCGCCGAGCGCGGCCTGAAGGTAAGGGTCAGTTTTAGCTCCACCTGATCCAGACTGTGTAAAAACTACTGCGCTTGCCAATACTGCGTTAAAAACAGGCGAAAAATGCTCATTTAGAACACCTAGAGTCGGTCGCGACCCCGGCCGTTTTCGCCTGTTTTTGCCTTGTCTTGCCCTCGCTCGTGACGTTTTTACACACCCTGGACCAGCTGAGGCTAGTAGAGCATGCTCTTGGCTTCGTCCATCTGGGCGCTGAGCACGCCTTCTGCTCTGGCAAGCCCCAACTGGCTGTAGGCAGGCAGGTCGACCATTTCGATGAGGCCGAAGGGATGGTCGGTATTCCTGTGGATATGCACCGTGGCGATCTGTACCAGATCGGTGTAATCAGGGCTTTTCGAGACGCGCGCAAAGTTCTGGAACTGGCCCGGCACGCAGGCCAGTGGTTCGGGGAAATCCCATGAGCGCAGCAGGCGCTCGCCGATAACCGGATGAATGCTGTCGATCACGTGGTTGAGGCTGATCGGGTCGGACAGCAGCTCGTAATGGTCTTCGGCATAGGTCAGGATCGGCAGGATCCCGATCAGGTGGATTAATCCGGCGAGCGTGGCCTGATCAGGTTTCAGATTGGTATAGCGCTGACACAGGGTGTAGCTGATACCGGCAACCTGCAGGCTTTGCTTCCAGATATCGCGCATCTTCTGCTCGATGACCGGCGACTTGGCGTGGAACATCTGCTCGACCACCAGGCCGATGGCCAGATTGCAGGTGTAGTTGACGCCCAGCCGCCGAATCGCAGTATTGACGTCGCTGACTTCAAAGTTCGGGCGCAGCAAGGGGCTGTTCGCGACCTTGATCAGGCGCGCGGAAAGGGCTGTATCGCTACCGATGACCTTGCTCAGGGCCGAGATGCTGATCTCGGTGTCCTCTGCAGCCAGGCGAATTCTCAGTGCCACTTCCGGCAGGGTGGGTAGAAACAAGGCATCTCTGTCGATGGCCTTGATCAAGTTTCTCTGCACCTCGTCAGCCATCTTGCTCATGTTGCATCTCGCAGCTGTTGGGGGTGTCCAGAGTTATCCGCGCGCTCTTCAGAGCGCCAGGCTGTACTGGATCGCTCTAAAGACACTAGGAAGCTGAATGTGTTCGTCTGGCTAGCGCTGAGTTTCGAGTTTGCTGTCCAGTGTGTAGGGCAGTTCACTCATTTGCAGCGCTGCGCCTTCTGGCGAGCCAAGATTGATACGGCCGTCTTCTGCCGCATCACCCTGCAATACCGCGAGCAGTTCAATGTTCTGCCCATCCTGTGCGGCCATGACGACGTTGCCCACGGCGCTGGCATGTACCGGTGAGAACAATGCAGTACCGGGTTGTGGGATATCTTCGTCGCTCAGGGTCAGGCGATAAAGCCTGCGCTTGAGTTTGCCAAGATATTGCATTCTGGCAACGATTTCCTGGCCGGTGTAGCAGCCTTTCTTGAAGCTGACGCCGCCAACTGCTTGCAGATTGATCATCTGCGGAATGAATTCTTCGCGGGTGCTGCCGAACACCTGGCCGATGCCGACACGTATCTGGCCCAGCAACCAGTCATTCAGCGGGCCTTCACTCAACTGCGCTGCCAGGCGCGACTTGATGCTGTCTGCCTGTGCGCTGCGCACCCAAAGCTCGGCCCTGCCTGGCGAGACGCGGATTGCAATCAGGTCATTGGCGCGCACCACACTATCGGTTTCCTGGGGCAGATCCAGGCCCAGGCTGACCAGCGCGGCGTCCCCATCCTGCAAGCCGAAGCGCACCCAGTCTGCGCTTTCGTCCGTGAGCTTCGATTTGGAGAACACTGCGTATTTGCGCAGGTCGAGCAATTGCGCTTCGATCAGTTCGCCAGCCATCGCCAGCAGGCAGCCGTCGCCTTCGAACACGATGCGAAAACTCGACTGCATCCGGCCTTTCTGCGTGCAACGGGCACCCAGGCTGGATTTGTCTTCATTCAGATAGTTGAGGTTGCACGTCAGCTGACCCTGAAGAAACTTGCTGGCATCCACGCCGCGAACGGCGAGAACGCCCTCATGGGTTAGCGTGCAGAAAAAAGCTGTGTGGGCCATGGTCATCGCAGATTGGGAAAAAAGTCCGGGGGCACATCATAGTGCCGAGTCGAGGTTATGCATACGGGTACATGAAAACTGCTGCGACCATTGCGATATTCGCGCGCCCGGCTCACGGCTGTATACTTGCCGCCTACTTTGAGGAGCGCTCCATGGTCGAAGACGTTGAACTCAACCGCCTTTACTGGCACAGCCGCCGCGGCATGCTTGAACTGGACGTGCTGCTGGTGCCGTTTGTCCGTGAGGTCTACCCACATTTGAATGACGTGGACCGCGATTTGTACCGCCGTCTGCTGACCTGTGAGGATCAGGATATGTTCGGCTGGTTCATGCAGCGTGCCGAATCCGAAGATGCTGAATTGCAGCGCATGGTTCGCATGATCCTGGATCGTGTCCAGCCCCAGTGATCGCTTCGAATGTCACTGGCAGGCCTCGCGTCTGCTGGTGACGGCGTATCTCGCGGTCCAGTGTCTGGCACTGGTCGCGTTGTACTGGCTGGACATCGCCGTGTGGGCTGCGGCGCTGGGTGCGCTGATATGTCTGGCGCATGCTGCCTGGGTGATACCAAGTTCCATCCTGCTGACGTATCCGGCGGCATTCACCGCGCTCAAGCGCGATCATCAAGGCTGGCAGCTGTGGAATGCACGTGACGGCTGGCAGCCTGTGCAGTTATGCCCCGACAGTCTTGCCTTGCCGTGGGTGGTCATTCTGCGTTTTCGCCCGATTATCGCCGGTCGTCCCGGACGATCGATCAACAGCTGCTGCATCCCGCGTGACGCACTGACGCCGGACATTCACCGACGTTTGCGCGTACGTTTGAAGTTCAGCCGGCATAAGTGGGCGGCACCAGAATAGTGTCCAGCGCCTCCGGCAACATTTCGGGATAGTCCAGCGTGTAGTGCAGCCCCCGGCTTTCCTTGCGCTGCATGGCCGAGCGGATCATCAGTTCCGCCACTTGCGCCAGGTTGCGCAACTCGATCAGGTCGCGGCTGACCTTGTAGTTGCTGTAAAACTCGACCGTATGAGGCTAAACCCAATGGATATAGGGGTTTCAGCCGATGACCATCAACCAGCACTCCCAAACTGGGACAAACCTGTTACAAACTGCCCTCGCCAAGCCTTACCACTATCGCCGGTCTGGTCGCTATTACCTTCGCCTTCGCCCTCAAGGCACCGCTAAGGGCTTCTTCACGCTATCGCTCAGGACCACCGATAAGGCCACCGCTATGACCATCTCCAAGGACATCCTCACGACCCTCAAGGCGTACCACTTCGATAACTCTGAGGCCACTTGGGACGAACTCCGTGAGCGCCTCATAGACATCGCTGAGTCCTGCCTGACAATGGCCCATGGCGATAGCTCGCTGGTCGCCTACGAGATGATCAACGATGAGCACCATGAGGCTCTCCGTGAGGCGAGCGCCAAGATGCCTTTGAGCGTCAACCAGCAACGCGCAGTTGGTAAGGCACTGGATATCGTCGAGGCCGCTCAAGAGCGCTTGAAGGGGAAGCCGGGAAAGCTGGTAGGGATCGTTAGGGACCTGAAGGCTGAGGTTTGTAGCACGTCTGTAGCCCTATCTCCGTCCCTATCTGTATTACCTTCTGAAGCATCCAAGCCATTGACCTTCAAGGGGCTCTCAGGGCTCTACATGGACGAACTCAAGGATAATGTTCAAGCCAGCACCATGAGGGACGTGAAGTCTACCTGTGAGGCCATTGGCGCCATCCTTGGGGAGCTGGACTTAAAGGCCCACACTCGGGAAGATATGAAGAACCTTAGGGCAAAGCTTCTTGAGGATCGTAAGCCGTCCACTGTGAGGAAAATCCTGACCCGACTCTCTACGGTCATGGATTGGGGAGTGAATAATGACTATCTCGTCAAGGCTCTCACCGATGGTTTGAAGCCGACCAAGGGGGCTGATAGCTCCCGTGAGGCGTTCTTTCAGGATCAGGTAAAGGCCCTTATGGCCCACGCTAAGGAGCTTCCTGTGGGCTCTTGGCAGCGCTGGGCATTGTCTCTTGGGGCCATCACAGGGGCCCGAATTGAAGAACTCAGGCAGTTGACCAAGGCTGACATTAAACAGGTCGCTGGTGTCTGGGTGATCGACATCAATAGGGATGATGGCAAGACAGCCAAGACCAAGAACGCTTTGAGGATTATCCCGTTGACCGATGGAGCCTATGGGTTTGATCTTCAGGCGTTCCTTGAGTTTGTCGATAAGGCTGACTCTCGGTTGTTTACGCTGGGCACTGGTCAGTTCTCTGGGGTTCTCAATGGCATGCTCAGGGGCGTCTTGGACCTGAAGGCTGATAGGACCCAGACCTTCCATTCGTTGCGTCATTCGCTGGCGGGCGCTTTGAAAGCCGCTGAGGTGCCTGTGGGGACCGCTGAGGCAATCTTAGGGCACGCCTCAGGTTCGATTAGCTACGACCTGTACGGGGCTGGTAGTGGGGTACAGGTCGCAAGGATGGCTGAGGCGTTAAACACAGCCCTGCTATAAGCCACTGGACGACTGCTCAAATCTGAGTAGTCCTAACCAGTCGATGACCATGAGCAGCAGGGAGATTGCTGAGTTGACCGGCAAGCAGCCACAGCATGTGAAGCGAGATATTGAGAGGATGTTCAGTGAGCTACAGGAAGATGTGTCCAAAACTGGACGCATCTTTTTGGACAGCATGAACCGTCAGCAGACCGAGTATCTGCTCGACCGGCACCACACCGAATGTCTCCTCACTGGCTACAGCGCCAAGATGCGTATGGCCGTGATCAAACGGTGGCACGAACTGGAGGAAGTACAGCACATGGGGGAAATGGGTTTTTGCCATTCCGCTCAATCTCAAGGGGCCATCATTGAGTCCCTCTCAGGTCTCCAGTCAGAGGTTATGAGCCTACGGCGTTTGTAGTGCGTTCCTACGTGAAATCCATGCGACTCGCTGAGGCTTAGCCTTACTCCGTGAGCGTAGGAACGTGCTTGTGGGAAACCTGGAGATTCCCTGAAGTCCCGTATTTGCTGGTCGAAAGTCCGCTGTCGTTAAAAACCCTCACTGTTGCGACCAACAACAGGAGGACCATTCCATGCGTTCCAAGTATCACCGCCACCTCGGCTTCGAAGCCAAAACCATCTTCCACGTTGATCCAGACACGGGCGAAGTCATCAACCACAATGAGATGACAATGCCCAAGAATCCCGAGGAAGAGTTCCAGGCGTGGGCTGCCGAGCGCCGAGCCGACCCAGCTCTCTCCAAGGACACCCACACGGCTCTCACAAATCTCCCAGCTCTGACCACCAGCACCCAAGCCAACCCAAGTGATTCTCGCAAGGCAACCCGAGGACGCCCAAGGACCGCTTACCCGAACTCAGCCGCTGCCTATATGCATCTCCTTGCGATTCCCGATCCGTTGCCGTGGGTAGACGACATTGTTACTGGGTCGATCATCACCAGTGCCGGGGTCACCAACGGAAAGATCAACGTCAAGCGCCGAGCGGTTATTAATGCGTTGTTCCTTTCGGAGATCACAGCGGAAGCCTGCAAGACCGATGAGATGACTTTGCGAACTGCCCAGCGTATCGCCAAGGCTGCTCGACATGCTGCTCATGGGATCGCTTCTTACGTGGAGAGGCACCCAAGAATCAAGGCAGAGATCGACGTGGAAGCTCTATTCCGGGCTTCTTAGAGATAGCGACGGATAATAGAAAGAAAACTATTAGGGCACCTTCCATCTTAAAGATCCCTTCCAGCTTATCGACACCTGATCGACCAGTTCTGATGAGGAGGGGTAATTAATAATTAAAACCCCTTCTTTTCATTTATCTCTCAAGAAATCTTTAAGGAGGACTCACATGAACACCTATCCAGCAAACGAATTGCTTAAAGAACATGACCTGATTGCTTTGTCTCGGGTCTTCCCACCAGCCTCAAGGGGTCAATTGATCATTGTAAAGAATCTACTCACCGATCATAGAGCAAACTTCAGAAGCTATGAAAACGGAATGGTCTCCTTTGATATCGATGCTCTGGTTCGTGAAGCATCCTTAAAGGGCTCTTACAAGACTGGCGAAAGGATCATTGAACTGGTCTCGGCTGGACTCAATCTACAGGCGCTCGCAAAGACGCCTTTGAGAATCCCAATGGTCGGTAAAGAGCCAATTTCGATCAGGCTTTGAAGTATCAGTCAAGGTGTCGTTTAAAACCCCTCACTATTGGGACAGACACCGAATCCAATAAAAATATTCTCTATCCCAGCTACAGCGACCGTCGCCACGGTTGTCCATAAAGATGCCCTCTCAGGTTCCGCCATTTCCTGTTAGATCATCTGCAATAACCCAAACCCCAGAATCTATTAGTCAGCCTTAGTTGAGGCTTCGTGGTCTTCTCTCCTTGGCCGTCTGGTCGTGTGCCTCAATGGCGCTAAGGCTGACTAATGGATCAACTCATAGGAGATCCAAACAAATGAAAATCACAATCACCAAAGTCCTGAAGAACGAAGTCACTGTGTCGGGGCAAGTTCTGAACCGTGAGTACGTAGAGAACATCATGCTGCCCATGCTGGTTGCTCAATGTGGCACCGTTAAGAGTCGCCAATTCGAGATCGTCCAAGTGTTTGATGAGGCCGGTCTTTCGCTCAAAGCGATTCCTGATGTTGCCCGCGAGTACCACGGAGACAAAGCCGCAAAGGCATCTGAGCGAGCGCGTCAACAACGCGAAGCCGATGCCCATGCCGAGCGCTGCCGTGAGTGGACGCCTCGTGAACTGGCTCAGGCCAAAGCTGACAAGGAAGCCCGCGCCGCTGCCATTCGTGATCAGGGTGCCCGTGTCCGTGCGGCATCCCGTGGTAACTCCGGCTGGTAAGCCAAGACCGAACCCAACTATCTAATTCAGGAGAAAATTCTATGAAACCTAATCAGTACGTAGCACCGCATGTAGACACCGTTAAATGGAACATCAGCGCCATTGACGATAACAATGCATCAATCCACTTCAGCACTTCCGATGTACGAGCAGAGACACTCGCAAGCACCGATCCATCGGCCTATGTGGAAGCCCTTGTGGAACTCGCTGAGGACTTCTTGAATGGCGATGAGTGGCGCGAGGCTGCTATGGAGAGAACCCCTTGCGAGTTCCGTCCTGCGGGCTCTGAGGCTACCGGTCAACAAGTTATCACTATGGCTGATCGCTCCGTTAAGTTCGACCCTCGCAAGAACTGGGATAACCAAACCATTAGCAAGGGCGAAGTATTGGCCGGGTCGATCATCTTTACGGAACCTACCGATTCAGCTCTGGTTATTAGTCATCGCGTGACGATCCTCGACCACAACTTGATTGCTGGTTTTACCGAAGCATCAATGTCTCAAACTGCTGACAAGATCTTGCGTGACATTGAGTTAAGCGCAGCGGGTAAAATCGCTGGCATCCTTTCGACCGCTGCAAGTACCGAGGTTTTCTCTGAAGTTAAGCCAACGGGCAAGCCTGTAGAAATTGCTGAAGATCTTATTGATCTCCTGACGATGCACATCAATCAGACCGTGGGCACCTCTTTGTCTGACTTCGTGGTGTTGCTGCCTGTGTCGATGGTGGCTGTACTTGAGCGTGCCGCCCAGCGTGCTGGTGTGGGTGAAATCGAGAACCTTATTGGCGCGTCTGTGCAGCCTTACAGCGGTACTGACTACGGTCTGTTCTTGCTACCGAAGATGTTCACCTCTCTGAGCTACCGTGAGAACCGTGAGGGCGACATTTGGAAAATCCTTGCGACCCGCAACGGCAATGCCCAGGCGTGGGACATTGAGATTATGACAACCGTAGACATCGTGGCTAACGGCAAGGTCAAGGTGAAGCTGACCGAAGATGGTCTTCAGACTGAAACTGTAGCGTTCCCGATGATCACCAACGTGAGGCTGTTCACTCCGGTGTCGGGTGTATCCCTCAAGAGCGCCTCTAAGGACCTCGCCGTGGGTGCTTCATACTCAAACGTTGCCACTGTGTCCCCTGCAAATGCCACCAATCAGAGCATCACATGGGCCACATCCGATGCCTCAGTCGCAACGGTATCCCCAACAGGTTCTGTAAAGGGTCTCAAAGTGGGCAAGGCGACAATCAAGGTGACGACTGCTGATGGTGGTTTCTCGGCGTCCTACACCGTGAATGTAACTGCCGCTGCTTAACAAAGTTTGAAAGATGACCCGTAAGACCGGCCCGAGAGGGACCGGCAGGGTCACCGCTACACCTGCCCGTCGCTGGGCAATCAACCAATCCAGTCTTTCTGATAGTGCCTTTCATGCCATGCCGGGTCCCTTTGTCGGGGTCTGGATGCTCGGCTGTGGGTGCGACCTGAAGGGCACTACCAAAAGGAAATCGACACTATGAACGTGAATAACATCGTAACCATGACCACCGTTGAAATCGCTGAATTGACTGGCAAGCGTCACGACAACGTTCTCCGAGATGCCCGAGGGATTGTTGCTCAAGTAGGTGCCCTCAGATCTGAGGAGTCCTCCGTGGCTTTCACCGAGGCAACCTATAAGAACAACCAGAACAAAGACCTGCCGATGCTGGTCCTCGACAAGCACCTAACCTTCACCCTCATCACTGGCTATGACACTGGTCTTCGCTACAACGTGGTGGGGCGCTGGATTGAACTGGAGCAAGTCGCTAACCCAGCCTTTGCTGCTCAGGCCATCACCGAGACCCTTAAGGATCTACAGAGCCGAGTCAATGCAATGGCCCCTGCCTTCGATGAGCATGTCCGTAAGGGTCGTACAGTTGGTTATAGCTGGCGTGAAGCCTGCCGCCTCGCTGAAATCGCCCATCCCGATAAACTTTTAGCCCTGCTGATCGACACGGGGAACGCCCGTAAGACAACCCAAGGGCACACACAGCTTAATCCCAAGTACGAGCAAGCTGGTTTCATCAAGCCCCTCAAACCGTCCAATCTGGTCGTATCCAATAATGGCGGCCACCTGTTCAAGATCACCCATAAGGGCCTCAATGAGTGGCTCAAGCACAAGGCTGAGAGCATGAACAATGCTGTCAATAAAGCTCAGGACAAGACCGACCGTTGGGGCCGAATCGCCAAGTAACCTCAAGGAGAACCTCATGGACACGCTACAGGCTGCCTACTGGGTCTGCGTAGCTGTTCATGTGGCCTTCTGGCTGTATGGGAAACTCAAGGTCCCTCAATGAAAATCTGATAAAAAAATCTGAATGACCACCTCTCATAGACAGACCCAGCGGTTACCCCCGTAGGCCCTCGCGCAGGTCGTTAGCTCAGAGCCGCACGGGAGCGGTAAGGACCCCAGGGCTGGGACAAATATGGTCCAAAGCTGTTACAAAACGAGGCCTTAGGTGCTACGCTTAGGCCCTCAAACGTGCCTCAAAAAGTCGGTGTAAGGATCGTATCCTTAGCCTCTGGCAGCATCTCTGGATAGTCCAGCGTGTAGTGCAGGCCCCGAGATTCCTTGCGTTCTATGGCAGACCTGATCATCAGTTCCGCTACCAGAGCAAGGTTCCTCAGTTCGATCAGGTCTCTGCTTACTCGGTAGTTGCTGTAAAACTCGTCAATCTCATCCAGCAGCAGGCGTACGCGGTGCTGAGCGCGCTGCAGGCGTTTATTGGTGCGCACAATGCCGACGTAGTCCCACATGAACCGTCTCAGCTCGTCCCAGTTGTGCGCGATGATCACGTCTTCATCCGAGTCAGTGACCTGGCTGGCGTCCCAGGCCGGAAGGTCGGCGGGCATCTGCACGTCAGCCAGTTGCTTCTCGATGTCTGCGGCGGCCGATCGGGCATAGACGAAGCACTCCAGCAGCGAGTTGCTGGCCATGCGGTTGGCGCCATGCAGGCCTGTGAAGCTGGTTTCGCCGATGGCGTAAAGGCCCGGCACATCGGTATGCCCCTTGCTGTCCACCATCACGCCACCACAGGTGTAATGCGCAGCGGGGACTACGGGGATCGGTTCGCGAGTGATGTCGATGGAAAATTCCAGGCAGCGTTCATAGACGGTTGGGAAGTGCGTCTTGATGAAGGCTTCGGGTTTGTGGCTGATGTCCAGATACACGCAGTCGATGCCCAGCCGCTTCATCTCATGGTCTATCGCGCGGGCAACGATATCGCGCGGCGCCAGTTCTGCCCGCTCATCGAAGCGTTGCATGAACCGCTCACCGTTAGGCAGCTTGAGGTACGCCCCTTCACCGCGCAGTGC
Organism: Pseudomonas syringae KCTC 12500; assembly: GCF_000507185.2. Classification (NCBI taxonomy): domain Bacteria; kingdom Pseudomonadati; phylum Pseudomonadota; class Gammaproteobacteria; order Pseudomonadales; family Pseudomonadaceae; genus Pseudomonas; species Pseudomonas syringae. The sequence goes on along the minus strand of NZ_AYTM02000002.1, from coordinate 1,019,384 downwards.
CTCGGTGATCAGAAAGCTCTTGGCCTGCGGGTGGTACAGGCAAGTGGGGTGAAACTGGTTGAACTCAAGGTTCGCTACCCGGCAGCCGGAACGCCAGGCCATGGCGATGCCGTCGCCACAGGCACCGTCAGGGTTGCTGGTGTAGAGGTAAACCTTGGCGGCGCCGCCCGACGCCAGGATTGTGAAGCGCGCGCTGTAAGTATCTACTTCGCCACTGTGGCGATTGAGCACGTAGGCGCCGAGGCAGCGCTTGCCTTCCAGGCCGAGACGGCGTTCGGTGATCAGGTCGATGGCAGCGCGCTGTTCGAGCAATTCGATATTGGGTCGCTTGATTGCCTGTTCCAGCAGGGTGCGAAAAATGGCTGCACCCGTGGCATCTGCAGCATGAATGATCCGCCGGTGGCTGTGGCCGCCTTCACGCGTCAGGTGAAATTCAAATCCGCTTTCGTCGGTGCCTGCGTCATCGCCGCGGGTAAAAGGCACGCCTTGATCGATCAGCCATTGAATCGCCTCGCGGCTGTGTTCGACGGTGAAGCGCACAGCGTCTTCGTTGCAAAGGCCGCCGCCTGCGTTCAGCGTGTCCTCAACATGAGATTGCACGGTGTCGGTGTCATCCAGCACTGCCGCAACACCGCCCTGCGCCCAGAAGGTCGAGCCGTTGGCGAGGTCACCCTTGCTCAGGACCGCAATCCGCAGGTGGTCGGGCAGGGTCAGTGCCAGGCTCAACCCGGCAGCGCCGCTGCCGATTACCAGTACGTCATGCTGAAAATGTTGACTCATCTGCGAATTCTGCCCTTGGCGACCACTAGTATAAGTATTGGGGTAACGGCACAATAGCCTCGCCTACATGGCAATGTGAGACCACGGCGGGTCTGGATTGTGCTCCAGTCCCGGACGGCATGCCTATTGTTTTCCTTTTGTTCGGTCGCTGGAAATGCTCCAGTGCGTTGATTCAAGGGAACTTTAAGCAGTTTGAGTCTCACGCCGGCAATTGTGTCAATGGAACTTTTTGTAAAGAACCATGCTCAATAGCAGGTTGCCTACACAGGAACAGCGTCTATTTCGCAGGGTTAGATAAGTGATCATCAACTGCGAAACTGGCGACAAGACTATTCGCGCAGCCGACCGTGTCGAGCTGCGTTTTTCGTGCACGCTTTATGATGGCTTGCAGGAAACTTGCTTGAAGGGGGAGAACTTTTGCGAAAAGCCCGAGTCTATGTTTGCAAGCCTGAACACTATCAGTTGCAACACTCCTTCATGCTTAACGAGGAGTGTTCATGCTAACCCAGGAAGAGGATCAGCAGCTTGTCGAGCGCGTACAGCGTGGCGATACGCGAGCATTTGATCTGTTGGTGCTGAAGTATCAGCACAAAATTCTAGGGTTGATCGTGCGATTCGTGCACGACACCCATGAGGCTCAAGACGTTGCACAGGAAGCCTTTATCAAGGCTTATCGTGCTCTCGGAAATTTTCGCGGTGACAGTGCTTTCTACACCTGGCTGTACCGCATCGCCATTAACACGGCGAAGAACTATCTGGTTTCGCGAGGTCGGCGACCACCGGATAGCGATGTAAGGTCTGAAGACGCGGAGTTCTACGACGGCGACCACGGCCTCAAGGACATAGAGTCGCCGGAGCGTGCATTGTTGAGGGATGAGATCGAGGGCACCGTCCATCGGACCATCCAGCTTCTCCCGGAAGATTTACGTACGGCACTAACTTTACGTGAATTCGATGGTCTGAGTTATGAAGACATTGCGAGCGTCATGCAGTGTCCAGTTGGTACCGTGCGCTCTCGGATCTTCCGCGCTCGGGAAGCCATCGATAAAGCCCTGCAGCCGTTGTTGCAGGAATCCTGAGACAGCGGCGATAGCCCAAGAGAGGAACCCGCCATGAGTCGTGAAGCCCTGCAGGAATCGCTGTCCGCGGTACTTGATAATGAAGCGGACGAACTGGAATTACGTCGGGTATTGAATGCCTTTGACGATGCCGATACCCGCGCCACCTGGTCGCGTTACCAAGTTGCTCGTGCAGCAATGCACAAAGAGTTGCTGGTCCCTCATCTGGATATTTCGGCTGCTGTATCTGCCGCGATCGCCGATGAAGTCAGCCCGCTCAAGGCAGCTCGCGGTCCTTGGCGTACGCTGGGTCGTCTGGCCGTTGCAGCGTCGGTTACCGTAGCCGTTCTGGCTGGTGTCCGCCTGTATAACCAAGACGACATTGCCGGTGCACAGTTGGCACAGCAGACTCAACAGCCTGCCAATCTGACTGTTCCGCAAGTGAAAGGCCCTGCCGTACTGGCTGGCTACACTGAAAGCGCCGAGCAAGCACCTGGTCCTATGGCCAACGGTGTACTGCAGGGCGGTGGTCAAGGTGACCAGCGTCTGCCGGGCTATCTGCGTCAGCACGCCCAGGAAGCAGCGTTGAAAGGCACTGAAAGCGCGTTGCCATACGCACGTGCTGCGAGTCTGGAAAACCGTTAAGGAGGATCATGCGAGCCGTCCCTCTACTGCCACTACTGCTTGGTGGATGGCTTGCCCTCCCGGTACAGGCTGATGATGCGCAAGACGCAATAAATCGTCTTGCCAAGGTTGATCAGCAGCAAAGCTATCAAGGCACCTTCGTATACGAGCGCAACGGTAGTTTTTCTACCCACCGGATCTGGCACCGCATAGCGGACGGCCATATTCAGGAGCGCTTGCTACAGCTTGATGGTTCTGCTCAGGAAGTATTGCGTGTTGACGGGCTTACTCAGTGCGTCAGCGGCACGCTCGAAGCGGGTGTAGCCAATCCGGCCGACTCTTCTGCCCACGCATTCGATGTCAAAAGACTGTCCGCCTGGTATGACATGAAAATTGCCGGCAAATCCAGGGTGGCCGGTCGTCAGGCGACTATCGTTGCGCTGTCCCCCAAGGACCAGCATCGATACGGCCTCGAACTGCACCTGGATAACGAAACCGGTCTTGTGCTCAAGTCGCTTCTGTTGAGTGAGAAGGGGCAGTTGCTCGAGCGTTTTCAGTTTACCGATCTCGATACCGCTAGCGTGCTGTCCGAGCAGGTGCTCAAGACCAGTGCTGACTGCAAGCCTGTTTCTGTAGTGAAGTCCAAGCCTGAGGCTTCCATAAGCCCTGTGGCCTGGCATTCTGACTGGCTGCCGCCGGGTTTTGACGTCAGCAGCAGCGGTGTACGCAAAGACCCCGCTACGCAGTCGCCGGTGACACATCTCATGTACAGCGACGGTCTGGCGCGTTTTTCGGTGTTCATCGAAACGGTTAAAGGTGGCGCGTCTTCGGATATTCGCACTCAGCTAGGCCCGACAGTGGCCGTATCCCGCCGTCTGACAACGCCGCAGGGCGACATGATGGTGACGGTCGTCGGAGAAGTTCCGATGGGCACTGCAGAGCGCATAGCATTGTCGATGCGTAACGACGAATCTTCAGCCAATAAATAAACATTTGGAGTCACGGCTCCCGGGATGTAAAAATTTTCATCCTGGGTTACAGAAGCCGCCAGGCCGCACTCAACCTGGCTTGAGCAAAGGCGCTGAAATGTTTGGTGAGGTTTGCAGATTGCAAAAACTCTGTTTTTTTTCTATAGGTCACAGCCTCGCAGCTCTGGCCTTTTGTCGTTTCCAGAGGTCATGTGGCTGATCCAGAGATGAGCATCGCTGCTTGAGGTCTTTGAGTCGGTTGCTTCGGACTGCTTAATTTTTTCCTCGTTACAAACGGGAGCCATATGTCGATACCACGCATGAAATCCTACTTTTCATTGATTGCCGCTGTGCTGATGCTCGGTCAGGTGGCTACGGCTCAGGCCGAAAACCTGCCGGACTTCACCGGACTGGTCGAGCAGGCATCGCCCGCAGTGGTGAATATCAGTACGCGTCAGAAATTGCCGGACCGTGCCGTCGCCAATCAGCAGATGCCTGATCTGGAAGGGCTGCCGCCGATGCTTCGCGAGTTTTTAGAGCGCAGCATGCCGCCGGGTTCGCGTCCGCCAGGCTCGGGTGCAGGCAAGGGTGATCGCCAGCGTGAGGCTCAGTCCCTTGGGTCGGGCTTCATCATCTCCCCTGACGGCTACGTTCTGACCAACAATCACGTAATCGATGGTGCTGACGAGATTCTCGTACGCCTGTCCGATCGCAGCGAGTTGAAGGCCAAGCTGGTCGGTACCGATCCGCGTACCGACGTTGCCGTGCTGAAAATTGAGGGCAAGGACCTGCCGACCGCCAAACTGGGCAATTCCAATACGCTCAAGGTCGGCGAATGGGTTCTGGCGATCGGCTCGCCGTTCGGCTTCGATCACTCCGTGACCAAGGGTATCGTCAGTGCCAAGGGGCGCAGTCTGCCTAACGATACCTATGTGCCGTTCATTCAGACCGACGTGGCCATCAACCCGGGTAACTCCGGTGGCCCGCTGTTCAACATGGCTGGCGAAGTCGTCGGGATCAACTCGCAGATCTTCACCCGCTCCGGTGGTTTCATGGGGCTGTCGTTCGCGATTCCGATCGACGTCGCCATGGATGTCGCGAACCAGCTCAAGGCCAATGGCAAAGTCAGCCGCGGCTGGCTGGGTGTAGTCATCCAGGAAGTGAACAAGGACCTCGCCGAGTCGTTTGGTCTGGACAAGCCTGCCGGCGCGCTGGTTGCGCAGGTGCTTGAAGATGGCCCGGCTGCCAAGGGCGGTGTGCAGGTGGGTGACGTGATTCTGAGCGCCAACGGCCAGCCAATCGTCATGTCGGCTGACCTGCCGCACCTGATCGGCAACCTCAAGGACGGCAGCAAGGCCGAACTTGAAGTGATTCGCGACGGCAAGCGTCAGAAGCTGACGGTCACCGTCGGCGCACTGCCTGATGAAGGTCAGGAGATGGGCGATGTTGGCGGTACGGGAGCCGAGCGCAGCAGTAATCGTCTGGGTGTATCGGTGATCGAGCTGACCGCGGAGCAGAAGAAGTCCCTGGACCTCAAAGGTGGCGTTGCCATCAAGGAAGTCACAGGCGGCCCGGCTTCGCTGATCGGCCTGCAGGCGGGTGATGTGATCACTCACCTGAACAATCAGGCGATCACGTCCAGCAAGCAGTTCACCGAGGTGGCGAAAAGCCTGCCCAAGGATCGCTCTGTCTCGATGCGTGTTCTGCGTCAGGGTCGTGCGACGTTCATCACCTTCAAACTGTCCGAGTAACCGGTCGGTTTAAGCGGAAAGGGTGGCCATGGCCACCCTTTTTTGTGCCCGTTTGTTTACCGTGCGCCGATCCGGGTGCCTGTAAGCGTGACGCCTCTTGCTTAGTTCAGGTACAATTCCCGGCTATTTTTCGGCGGGCAATCTGCCTGCAACCTTTTTGAGTGTTGATCCGTGAGTGATTTGAGTCATATCCGCAATTTCTCCATCATCGCCCACATTGACCATGGCAAGTCGACGCTGGCCGACCGCTTCATTCAAATGTGCGGCGGCCTGACCGAGCGCGAAATGGAAGCGCAGGTGCTCGACTCCATGGATCTTGAGCGCGAGCGCGGGATCACCATCAAGGCCCATAGCGTTACCCTGTATTACAAGGCCAAAGACGGTATCACCTACCAGCTGAACTTCATTGACACCCCGGGGCACGTCGACTTCACCTACGAAGTCAGCCGTTCTCTGGCCGCGTGCGAAGGTGCGTTGCTGGTGGTCGATGCAGGGCAGGGCGTCGAGGCGCAATCGGTCGCCAACTGCTACACCGCCATCGAGCAGGGCCTTGAGGTCATGCCGGTACTGAACAAGATGGACTTGCCACAGGCCGATCCGGACCGCGTCAAGGAAGAGATCGAGAAGATCATCGGTATCGACGCCACCGATGCCGTGGCGTGCAGCGCCAAGAGCGGCATGGGCGTTGACGAGGTCCTCGAGCGCTTGGTCGCAACCATTCCTGCACCGACCGGCAATATCGAAGATCCGCTGCAGGCGTTGATCATCGACTCCTGGTTCGACAACTACCTGGGCGTCGTGTCTCTGGTGCGTGTGCGCCACGGCCGCGTCAAGAAGGGCGACAAGATTCTCGTCAAGTCGACCGGCAAGCTGCATCTGGTCGACAGCGTGGGCGTGTTCAACCCCAAGCACTCGGCGACCGTCGATCTGAAAGCGGGCGAAGTAGGCTTCATCATCGCCGGCATCAAGGACATTCACGGTGCGCCGGTCGGTGACACCCTGACCCTGAGCACCACTCCCGACGTCGACGTACTGCCCGGCTTCAAGCGTATTCAGCCACAAGTCTACGCAGGCCTGTTCCCGGTCAGCTCGGACGACTTCGAAGACTTCCGTGAAGCGCTGCAAAAGCTGACGCTTAACGACTCTTCACTGCAATACCTGCCCGAGAGCTCCGACGCGCTGGGCTTCGGCTTCCGCTGTGGCTTCCTCGGCATGCTGCACATGGAGATCATCCAGGAACGCCTGGAGCGTGAGTACAATCTCGACCTGATCACCACCGCGCCAACCGTAATCTTCGAGCTGTTGCTGAAGACCGGCGAAACGATTTACGTCGATAACCCTTCCAAGCTGCCTGACCTGTCGGCCATTGAAGACATGCGCGAGCCCATCGTTCGCGCAAATATTCTTGTGCCGCAGGAGCACCTGGGCAACGTCATTACGTTGTGCATCGAAAAACGTGGCGTACAGCACGACATGCTGTTCCTCGGCACGCAGGTTCAGGTGAGCTACGATTTGCCGATGAACGAAGTGGTTCTCGACTTCTTCGATCGTCTCAAGTCTGTCAGCCGCGGTTATGCTTCGCTGGATTATCATTTTGATCGTTACCAGTCGGCCAATCTGGTCAAGCTCGACGTTCTGATCAACGCCGAGAAGGTCGACGCCCTGGCCCTGATCGTTCATCGCGACAATGCACACTACAAAGGGCGTGCGTTGACCGAGAAGATGAAAGAGCTGATCCCTCGACAGATGTTCGACGTGGCAATTCAGGCGGCTATCGGCGGTCAGATTGTGGCCCGGACAACCGTCAAGGCGCTTAGAAAGAACGTATTGGCCAAATGCTACGGCGGCGACGTCAGCCGCAAGCGTAAATTGCTGGAGAAGCAAAAGGCCGGTAAGAAACGCATGAAGCAGGTCGGCAACGTGGAAATTCCACAGGAAGCCTTCCTTGCAGTGCTCAGGTTGGAATAGTCAGGTCCTATGTCACTAAATTTCCCGCTGTTGTTGGTCATCGCTGTCTTCGTCTGTGGCGTGCTTGCACTGATTGATCTGGTCATCCTGGCGCCTCGTCGCCGGGCTGCCATTTCCAACTATCAGGGCAGCGTGGGCGAACCTGACATTGCTGTCGTGGAGCGCTTGAACAAAGAGCCTTTGCTGGTCGAGTACGGCAAATCGTTCTTCCCGGTGTTGTTCATCGTGCTGGTGCTTCGTTCGTTTCTGGTCGAGCCGTTCCAGATTCCTTCGGGCTCCATGAAGCCGACACTGGATGTGGGTGATTTCATTCTGGTCAACAAGTTCGCGTACGGCATTCGCCTGCCGGTACTGGACCAGAAGGTGATTCAGATCGGTGATCCGCAGCGTGGCGACGTGATGGTGTTCCGTTATCCGAGCGACCCGAGCGTCAATTACATCAAGCGCGTCGTCGGTCTGCCGGGTGATCGTATCCGCTACACCAGCGACAAGCGGCTGTTCATCAATGGCGAGCTGGTCGCCAAGAAGCTGATCGGCACCGAGCCCGGTACACTGGGCAGCGCGGAACTCTATGAAGAGCAGCTGGGCGAAGTCGAACATCAGATCCGTCAGGAAATGAGCCGCTACCGCGCGCCGCCTGACAGTGAATGGACAGTGCCTGCCGCGCACTACTTCATGATGGGCGACAACCGTGACAACTCCAACGACAGCCGTTACTGGGATGATCCCAACATTCCCAAGGACGAGCTGGGCATGGTCCCGGACAAGAACATCGTAGGCAAGGCGTTCGCGGTGTGGATGAGCTGGCCCGAGCCGAAACTGAGCCACTTCCCCAATTTTGCGCGCGTAGGGCTGATCAAGTAATCGATGCGGCGCTGCCTGAGCAGCGCCGTATGTCATTTGGGCTGACTGGAAACGCCTCTGAAGCATGAGTCGACCCGGTCAGGAGGCGTTGCACTCTTGAGGTCGAAGTCGAACATGACGTTCTCTACTTCTCAAAAAGGCTTTTCTTTCGTGGGCTGGCTGTTAGTGCTGGCGCTGGTCGCGTTTGCGACGAGCACGGCCTTCAAGCTGGTCCCGCACTACCTCGACTACATGACGATGAAGAAAATCATCGAAGCGGTCGACACCAACAAGACCCTGGACATCACCACGGTCGACGATTTTTACGGTTATGTCGGTAAGAACATGCAGGTCAACAGCATTCGGGATATAGATTTGAACAAGGCGTTGAAAGTGACGGTGGAGAACAATGCGTTCCAGGCTCATTTGAACTATGAGCAGCGTGAACCGTGGTTCCAGAACATCGATCTGGTGTTGAAGTTCGACAAGCAATTCAGTGTGGGTAAACCGTGAGCGTATCCTTGAGCCGCCTTGAGCGTCAGCTCGGCTACACCTTCAAGGATCAGGAACTGATGGTCCTGGCCCTGACCCATCGCAGTTTTGCCGGTCGCAACAATGAGCGTCTGGAGTTTCTCGGTGATGCCATTCTCAACTTCGTGGCTGGCGAGGCGCTGTTCGAGCGTTTCCCCCAGGCTCGCGAAGGCCAGTTGTCCCGCTTGCGGGCGCGGCTGGTGAAGGGCGAGACTCTGGCGTTGCTGGCCCGTGGTTTTGACTTGGGCGAATATCTGCGCCTTGGTTCGGGCGAGTTGAAAAGCGGTGGTTTCCGTCGTGAGTCGATTCTCGCCGACGCGCTCGAGGCACTGATCGGCGCGATTTACCTGGATGCTGGCATGGAGGCGGCGCGCGAGCGCGTCCTGGCCTGGCTGACAACCGAGTTTGACAGCCTGACGCTGGTGGACACCAACAAGGACCCCAAGACCCGACTGCAGGAATTTCTCCAGTCGCGGGCCTGCGAACTGCCGCGTTACGAGGTGGTGGATATCCAGGGCGAACCGCATTGCCGGACGTTTTTCGTCGAATGCGAGATCAACCTATTGAATGAAAAAAGCCGAGGACAGGGTGTCAGCCGCCGGATTGCCGAACAGGTAGCCGCCGCAGCAGCACTCATCGCCCTGGGCGTGGAGAACGGTCATGAATGATACAACCGCAACACGCTGTGGCTATGTTGCCATTGTCGGCCGTCCCAACGTAGGCAAGTCCACGCTGCTCAACCACATTCTCGGTCAGAAGCTCGCGATCACCTCGCGCAAGCCGCAGACCACGCGCCACAACATGCTGGGCATCAAGACCGAGGGCGCCGTGCAGGCGATCTATGTCGATACCCCCGGCATGCACAAGAATGGCGAGAAAGCGCTCAACCGTTACATGAACAAGACCGCTTCGGCGGCGCTGAAGGACGTCGACGTGGTCATCTTCGTCGTCGATCGCACCCGCTGGACAGACGAAGACCAGATGGTTCTGGAGCGTGTTCAGTATGTGCAGGGGCCGGTCATCCTGGCGATCAACAAGACCGATCGCATCGAGGACAAGAGCGACCTGATGCCGCATCTGGAGTGGCTGCAGGGCCAGTTGCCGAATGCGTCCATCGTGCCGATCTCCGCGCAGCATGGCCACAACCTCGAAGCGCTGGAAAGCCTGATTGCCTCGCACCTGCCCGAGAACGACCACTTCTTCCCGGAAGACCAGATCACCGATCGCAGCAGCCGCTTTCTGGCTGCCGAACTGGTTCGCGAGAAGATCATGCGCCAGTTGGGCGCCGAGCTTCCGTATCAGATCACCGTCGAGATCGAAGAATTCAAGCAGCAGGGCCGCACCCTGCATATCCATGCGCTGATCCTCGTCGAGCGCGACGGACAGAAGAAGATCATCATTGGCGACAAGGGCGATCGCATCAAGCGCATCGGCAGTGACGCGCGTCGTGACATGGAACTGCTGTTCGACTCCAAGGTGATGCTCAACCTGTGGGTCAAGGTCAAAGGTGGCTGGTCCGATGACGAGCGCGCACTGCGTTCCCTTGGCTACGGCGACCTCTAAGCTGTCCTTTCGCCCGACCTTGCTATGGTCGGGCGAACACTTCCCTTTCGAGCCAGCCTGATGAGCACGCCTACCGGCCAACCTGCTTATGTGCTCCACAGCCGTGCGTATCGCGAAAACAGCGCGCTGGTCGACTTCCTCACGCCTCAGGGCCGTCTGCGTGCCGTGCTGCGCAGTGCCAAGGGCAAGGCCGGTTCGCTGGCACGTCCGTTCGTGCCCCTCGAGGTCGAGTTTCGAGGGCGGGGCGAGCTGAAGAATGTCGGTCGCATGGAAAGCGCCGGCGTCGCTACCTGGATGACCGGCGAAGCGCTGTTCAGCGGCATGTACCTCAACGAGCTGCTGATTCGCCTGTTGCCTGCCGAAGACCCTCATCCTGCCGTGTTCGAACATTACGCTGCCACGCTGCTGGCCCTTTCTCTGGGGCGTCCACTGGAGCCGTTGCTGCGTTCGTTCGAATGGCGGTTGCTGGATGACTTGGGCTATGGCTTCGCGATGGACGCCGACATCAACGGCGAACCGCTGGCCATTGATGGCATGTATCGTCTGCAGGTCGATGCCGGGCTCGAGCGTGTGTACTTGCTTCAGCCCGGTCTGTTTCAGGGCGCGGAATTACTGGCCATGTCCGAAGCGGACTGGAGCGTCCCCGGCGCATTGTCCGCTGCCAAGCGCCTGATGCGTCAGGCGCTGGCGGTTCACTTGGGCGGTCGCCCTTTAGTCAGTCGTGAACTGTTTCGCAAGCCGTGATCAGGCTTTATTCTCTACAGCCTGCTTCGACCAGCTCGCCCATTTTTCTGGAGACCACCGTGACCCACAGCACTCGTATCCTTCTCGGCGTGAACATCGACCACGTAGCCACCTTGCGTCAGGCCCGTGGCACGCGTTACCCGGACCCGGTCAAGGCTGCCCTGGACGCCGAAGAGGCAGGCGCCGACGGCATCACCGTTCACCTGCGTGAGGACCGCCGACACATTCAGGAGCGCGATGTCCTGCTGCTCAAGGACGTCTTGCAGACCCGCATGAATTTCGAGATGGGCGTGACCGAAGAAATGCTCGCCTTCGCCGAACGCATTCGCCCGGCGCACATCTGTCTGGTGCCTGAGACACGGCAGGAGCTGACCACCGAAGGCGGTCTGGATGTGGCAGGGCAGGAAGCGCGGATCAAGGCGGCGGTCGAGCGACTGGCGAAGATTGGCTGCGAGGTTTCACTGTTCATCGACGCCGACGAGCGTCAGATCGCCGCTTCAAAACGCGTCGGTGCACCCGCCATCGAACTGCACACCGGTCGCTATGCCGATGCTCAGACCCCGACTGAAGTCGCCGAAGAACTGCAGCGGGTCGCCGATGGTGTCGCGTTTGGTCTCGCCCAAGGGCTGATCGTCAATGCCGGTCATGGCCTGCATTATCACAACGTCGAAGCGGTCGCCGCGATCAAGGGCATCAACGAACTGAACATCGGCCACGCGCTGGTGGCTCATGCTCTGTTCGTCGGCTTCAAGGCGGCAGTCGCCGAGATGAAGGCGTTGATCGTGGCGGCAGCCAGATAACTCGTCCCTCAGGGCTTGCGCCCCACGATCACCGCACGCATGGGGGCAGGCAGGCCCTCGACTGTCTTGCTGTGGTCGGTGGGGTCCAGATAATCGCTCAGGGACTGGAAGCGCATCCACTCGGTGCTGCGTTGTTCGTCGACCGTCGTGTGGCTGACGTCGACGCAACGCACATCGGTGAAGCCGGCACGGCGCATCCACAACTCCAGAGCAGGCACTGAAGGCAGGAACCAGACGTTGCGCATCTGCGCATAACGATCTTCCGGGACCAGCACCTGATGGACATCACCCGGCACTACCAGGGTTTCCATCACCAGCTCGCCGCCTTTTACCAGACAGTCTTTCAAGGCCAGCAGGTGGTCGATGGGGGATTTGCGGTGATACAGCACGCCCATCGAAAACACCGTGTCGAAACCTTCCAGGTTGGCGGGCAGGTCTTCCAGCGCGAACGGCAGGTGCCAGGCGGGCAGATCAGGCAGATAGCGCTGCATGGCCTGGAACTGACAGAAGAACAGCCAGTTGGGGTCGACCCCGATCACGCTATTGGCCCCGGCGCCAAGCATGCGCCATTGGTAATAACCGTTGCCGCAACCCACATCCAGAACGCGTTTGCCCTTCAGGTCCAGGTGTGGCGAAACCCGCGACCACTTCCAGTCCGAACGCCATTCAGTGTCGATATGCACGCCGAACACATTGAACGGCCCCTTGCGCCACGGTGACAGGCCCAGCAATGCCTTACGCAGGACGGTGCGGGTCTCGCCGTTGCAGTCGGCTTCCAGGGTAAAACTGTCGATCAGATCGATTCGCTCGGGCTGCAGGTCGGGCAAGGCATCCAGCGCACTTTGCCAGCGCTGCAGATCACCGTGACCCTTGGCCATCTTGGTATCGAGCTGGGCCTGCAGGCCATTGGCCCAATCGGCCAGAGGGGTTCCCGCCAGACGACGGACGAGGGGGGCGAGATCAATCATGGCAGGGCAATCAACGAGGTGAAGTTAAGGCATTGAAACCACGGCACCACCTTGGAAAAACCTGCGGCAAGCAAGCGTTGGCGGTGTTCTTCGAGGCTGTCGGGTTTCATGACGTTTTCGATGGCGCTGCGCTTTTGGGCAATTTCCAGGTCGCTGTAGCCGTTGGCGCGTTTGAAGGCGATGTGCAGGTCCGTCAACAGCGCATGTTCCTGCGGGTCGTCGAAGCGCAGTTTTTCCGAGAGGATCAGCGCGCCGCCGGGCACCAGTGCGTCACGAATGCGCCCGAGCAATGCCAGGCGCTGGTCGGGGGCGATGAATTGCAGGGTGAAGTTCAGCGCCACCACCGAGGCGGGTTTGAACGTCAGGGCGAGGATATCGCCTTCGAGGACCTGCACCGGCAACAACTCCTGAAACATGGAGTCCTGCGCGTTGAGGTATTCACGGCAACGCTCGACCATGGCACTGGAGTTGTCTATCGCGATGACCTCACAACCCTCGCCGCGTACATGACGGCGCAGGGCCTGGGTAACAGCGCCCAGAGAACTGCCAAGGTCATAGAGCACAGTATTGGGTTGCGCAAATTGCGCGGCCAGCACACCGAGGTTTTCGACAATCGTCGGATAGCCGGGCACCGAGCGTTTGATCATGTCCGGGAATACCCGCACCACGTCTTCGTTGAAGGCGAAGTCAGGCACCTGGGTCAGCGGCTGGGCGAAAATGCGGTCGGTTTCTTTGCTCACGGCGGTTCCGGCGAAGGCTTTGAAAAGCGGGCATTCTAGCCAACTTGCCGCCGGGATGCATGATGCAGTACGTGCAGTCGGACAAGCCGTGCGCAACGCCTCATTTCACGCTGATGGCGCACTCGAAGGTCTGCTCCGGGGCGACTTCGGGTGCCCAGGGTTGCTGATAGACCATCATCAGCCGGCCGGTCCCGGCATCGGTGGCCTTGAAGCGCCAGACCGATTGCCCGCCGTTGCCGACCATTTCCTTGCTCTCGGCGTTGGCATACACCTCAGGCCCCAGGCTGCGCAGGATATTCTGGGCCGGGTTCTGGGTCAGCCAGCGAAAGCCGGTGGTCGGGTTGCTGGGCAGTGTCAGGATCAGCGTCTGCCCGGACGTGAGTGTCAGCGGGCAATCGCTTTGCGTGTCGATGGATACAATGTTTTTCGGCGTCTGAGCGCACGCCGTCAGCAGCGCAAGGCTCAGCGGGGCAATGAAACGGGCAGGGGTCATGGCAAGTTCCGGTATCGCGATACGAAGCGCAAGGATAACTGATCGGAGTTTTGTGGGGGAGTACGACAGGTGTCGCGCTCTGGATCGGACGCAGAGCGTCCAGAACTGCATCCCCACGCTGGAGCGTGCGGCACGAGAGGCGCCCGATAGAACACCTCTTGTGCCCATTCAGCGTGGGGGCATGCGCAGTATCAAGCTCTAGAACAACACCTTCACCACGTCCGCAAAGCGTTTGGCGAAGTGCACGGTAATGCCTTCCTTCAGATAGTCCGGCAGCTCTTCGAAGTTGCCACGGTTAGGCTCCGGCAGGATCAGTTCGTGGATTTTCTGGCGCCGCGCGGCAATGACTTTTTCGCGGACGCCGCCGATAGGCAGTACATGCCCGGTCAGGGTCAGTTCGCCGGTCATGGCGACGCCTTTTTTCGGCGGCTGGTTGCGGGCCAGGGACAGCAAGGCGCTGGCCATGGTCACACCCGCACTCGGGCCGTCTTTCGGGGTGGCACCTTCGGGAACGTGTACGTGCACGAACGCCTCATCGAAGAACTTCGCGTCACCACCAAATTTCGACAGATTGGCGCTGACGTAGCTGTAGGCAATTTCGGCCGACTCCTTCATCACATCGCCCAATTGGCCGGTCAGCTTGAAGCCGCGATTAAGGGTATGAATGCGCGTCGCCTCGATCGGCAGGGTAGCGCCGCCCATACTGGTCCAGGCCAGACCGGTGATCACGCCAGTGCCGGACAGCACCTGCTCGCTGCGGAACACCGGCATGCCCAGCGACGCTTCGAGGTCTTTCGGTCCGATCTTGATCACCGAATCGGGCGCATCCAGCAGTTTGACCACCGCCTTGCGCACCAGCTTGCCAAGTTGCTTCTCCAGATGCCGCACACCGGCTTCGCGAGCGTAGCCCTCGATGACGGCGCGCAGGGCGCTGTCACTGATGCTCAGCTTGTTTTTCGCAACGCCGGCTTTCGCCAACTGCTTGGGCCACAAATGCCGCTTGGCAATCGCCAGTTTCTCTTCGGTGATATAGCCGGACAGGCGAATCACTTCCATCCGGTCAAGCAGCGGGCCGGGGATCGAGTCCAGCGTGTTGGCCGTGCACACGAACAGGACCTTGGAGAGGTCCAGACGCAAGTCCAGGTAGTGATCGAGAAACTCGACGTTCTGTTCCGGGTCCAGGGTTTCCAGCAGCGCGGATGCCGGGTCGCCCTGATAGCTCTGGCCCATCTTGTCGATTTCATCGAGCATGATGACCGGGTTCATGACTTCAACGTCTTTCAGCGCCTGCACCAGTTTGCCCGGTTGCGCACCGATGTAGGTACGGCGGTGGCCCTTGATTTCGGCCTCGTCGCGCATGCCGCCCACGCTCAGGCGATAGAACGGTCGCCCCAGCGACTCGGCAATCGAGCGCCCGACGCTGGTCTTGCCCACCCCCGGCGGACCGACCAGCAGCACGATCGAGCCGCTGATTTCACCTTTGTAGGCACCGACGGCGAGGAATTCCAGAATCCGCGCCTTGATGTCGTCAAGCCCGGCATGGTGCTGATCGAGCACCTTGCGCGCGTGTTTGAGGTCCAGCTTGTCGGCACCGTAGATGCCCCACGGCAGCGAGCTGGTCCAATCCAGGTAATTGCGAGTCACAGCGTATTCGGGCGAGCCGGTTTCCAGCACCTTGAGCTTGCCGATTTCTTCGTCGAACTTCTTGCGCGCCTGTGGCGGCAGGGTCTTGCCTTCCAGACGCTGCTCGAACTGTTCGATGTCGGCGCTGCGATCGTCCTTGCTCAGGCCCAGTTCCTGCTGAATGACCTTGAGCTGTTCCTTGAGGAAGAACTGCCGCTGATGCTCGCCGATCTTGCGGTTCACCTCGGCAGAGATTTCCTTCTGCAGGCGTGCAACCTCGACTTCCTTGCGCAGCATCGGCAGGACCTTCTCCATGCGCCTGAGCATCGGCACACAATCGAGTACTTCCTGCAATTCGACGCCGGTGGCGGAGGTCAGGGCAGCGGCAAAGTCGGTGAGCGGCGAGGGGTCATTGGGGCTGAAACGGTTGAGATAATTCTTCAGCTCTTCGCTGTACAGCGGGTTGAGCGGCAGCAGTTCCTTGATCGCGTTGATCAGGGCCATGCCGTAGGCCTTCACTTCATCGGTCGGCTCATTGGGCTGCTGCGGGTATTCAACTTCTACCAGATACGGCGGGCGATGATGCTTGAGCCAAGTACGGATGCGCACCCGGCTCAGGCCCTGCGCGACGAACTGTAAACGACCATTTTCACGACTGGCGTGGTGAACCTTGACCAGAGTGCCATACTCGGGGAGTGCGTCAGTCTTGAAGTGGCGTGGATCTTCCTGCGGAGTGTCCATGAAGAACAGCGCCAGCGAATGATGCTCTGACTTGCTGACCAGCTCCAGCGTTTCGGCCCACGGCTCTTCATTGACGATGACAGGCAGCACCTGCGCCGGAAAGAACGGACGGTTGTGGATCGGAATGATGTAAACCTTGTCGGGCAGGTTCTGGCCGGGCAAGGCAAGCGAGGTGCTGTCGGAACTCAGAGACACATCGTGCTCGTCTGCGTCGTTGGGCAAATCTGGCGAGTCTGTCTGCTGGTCGTTCATGGGGCACCTGAGAAGTTGAACATGGCTCTTAGATGGGGCGGTGGCTCTCAGGTTTCAATAGTCTTGGTCGATAGTCTGTAAAGCGATTGGAAAACCGCTATTTATGAGTGGTGGAGCCTGTCAGGTAGAAAAGAGCGGGCTTATTTCATTTACGGCGCTGCCGTTATGGGTTGAATCAGGTATGACCAACGTATTTATATCGGCATTACTGGCCGGACTGTGCGTAGCCTCGGCTGCGAGCGCATCGGCTTCTACCTTTACCGCGCAGGTGATGGACAAGGAGGGCAAGCCCCTTGCGGATGCGGTGGTCACCCTCAAAGGGCCGCCCGATCCGTCACCCGTTGCGTTGAAGGCATCAATGGACCAGCGTGATCAGGAATTCGCGCCACATGTACTGGCCATCCACACCGGCACTCAGGTCAAGTTTCCCAACAGCGACAACATCCGCCATCAGGTCTACTCCTTTTCGCCGGCCAAGCGCTTCGAGTTGCGACTTTACGAGGGCACGCCCTCGGATCCGCTGTTGTTCGACAAACCCGGCGTGGTGGTGCTGGGCTGCAACATCCACGACTGGATGGTCGGTTACATCTACGTCACCGACGATTCATGGTTCGGCGTGACCGACAGCAACGGCCAGCTCAAGCTCGATCAGATGCCTGCCGGGCACTACAATGCCACCCTCTGGCACCCGCAGATCGCGGACATGCAGCCGGTATCGGGCGGCGAGTTCGAGGTGCCTGCCGCCGGCCTTACCCAGCGTTTCAACCTCGCGGTTGAAATGCAAGCTGATGACAAACCCGGCAAGCCCGCACCAGGCGGCTTCGGTGACGCTTTCCACAAGGCCACGCATTAATGAAATTTAAAGCCAGCTTTCAGGCGCGCATCGCCGGGGTGCTGATTGTTCTGTTGCTGATTGTCGTGAGTGCGGTCTATCTCGCCGTCAAGGTTGCAACAGAGGAGGCGGTACGCACTCAGGCTCAGGCGCAACTGGAGGTGGGCAGTCGTGTGTTCGAACGGCTGATCGATCTGCGCGGCAAACGTCTGCGTGACACCGTGCAATTGGTTGCAGCCGATTTCGGCTTTCGCGACGCGGTGGCCAGTGCCGACTCCTCGACCATTCGCTCGGTGTTGCTCAACCATGGCAAACGCATCAATGCCAGCGACATGTTCCTGTTGGGCATGGATGGCACAGTGATTGCCAGCACCGTACAGAAAGTTCCCGAGGGTTCCAGGTTTGTCTATGACCAGGCCTTGCGCAACGCCAAACGTGCCGGTCAGTCAGTGCTCATCGTGCCCGGCAGCGGAGACCCGCATTTGCTGGTGGAGAGCACCGTTCTCGCGCCATTGCCGATCGGCCGCGTGGTCATGGGCTTTACCATCGACAGCGATATCGCCGAAGAGCTGCGTTCGCTCAGCGGCCTGGAAGTGTCTTTTCTCACTGTAGAAGACGGCAAGAACGGCGATCTGATCAGTACCCAGCCGGAGGCCCTGCACGTGGGCCTGATCGAGCTGATGCGCAGTTCCTCGGAAGGCCAGATGCTGCTCACCGAGCAATCGAACCTTAACTTTCTCAGCCAGACGCTGATGCTCGCCAACACCAGCAATGGCGGCGACGGGCAGGTCATCGCGCTGTTGCAGAGCCCTCTGGACAAGGCCTATCAGGCATTCGCGCCACTGAATCAAAAGATCTTCTGGATTTCCATGGCCGCCCTGGTGGCTTCGCTGATCGGCACCCTGGCGCTGGCGCGAAGCGTCTCGCTGCCGGTTCAGGTCCTGGCCACGGCGGCCAAGCGTATTGGTGATGGCGACTATAAAACCCCGGTCACCTTGGTCCGCAGTGATGAACTGGGCATGCTCGCCGACGCGATCAACACCATGCAGCAAGGCATTGCGGTGCGCGAGGGACAATTGGCCCACAACGCTTTGCACGACAACCTGACCGGGCTGCCCAACCGGGCGCTGGTGATGGAGCGTCTGGGCAGTTCGATTGCCGCAGATCGTGCAGTTGCCCTGCTATCTCTGAGTGTCGAGAACCTCGCCACGATCAGCGAAAGCGTGAGCGCTGAAGGCTTGGACCAGTTGTTGCGACAGGTGGGCCAGCGCCTGCAAAGTAATCTGCGCGCTGGCGATACCGTGGCGCGACTGGGGGCCAATGAGTTTCTGCTGTTGCTGGACAACACGGCCAGCGCTGGCGCGGTGGGCATGGCTGACGCTGTGCAGCGGCTGCTGAGTGAGCCGCAGCGTATCGACAATCATGAGCTGGAGCTTGAATGCTGCATTGGTATCACGGTGTACCCGGAGCACGGTGACTCCGCCCAGGAATTGCTCAACCGTGCGGTAATTGCCCGCAAGGACGCCGCGTTCCTCCCCGGTCGCCTGCAGATCTATCAGGATGGCCGCGACCTGGCTCACCAGCGACAGATCACGCTTATTCGTGACCTGCGCAAGGCCGCGCAGAATGGCGAATTGATGCTGCATTACCAGCCCAAGCTGGATATCCGCCAGGGCTATGTGCGTCAGGCCGAAGCGCTATTGCGCTGGGCTCATCCGCAGTTCGGCAGTGTCTCGCCCGCCGAATTCATCGTCCTCGCCGAGCGCACCGGGAGCATTTACCTGCTGACCAACTGGGTGATCGAAGAGGCGATGCGCCAACTGGCCGAATGGCGTAAGCGCGGGCTGGTCCTGCAGGTGTCGGTAAACATTTCTGCTGACGACCTGCTAGGTGATGATCTGGTCGGCTATGTCGTGAAACTGCTCAAGCAATACGCCGTACCTGCCGAACAACTGTTATTCGAGATCACCGAAAGCGCCGTCATGAGCGAACCGGAAAAGGCACTGATCGTCCTGCATCGCCTGCGCGATTGCGGCATCAGCCTGTCGATCGACGATTTCGGCACCGGTTACTCGTCACTGGCTCACTTGAAGCGTCTGCCCGTGCAGGAGCTGAAGATCGATCAGTCTTTTGTGCGCAACCTGGATGAAACCAGTGAAGACGCAGTGATCGTGCGGTCGACCATTGAAATGAGCCACAACCTTGGATTGAAGGTGGTGGCAGAAGGTGTCGAGTATCAACACAGCCTGGACCTGCTCCGGCGTTGGCACTGCGATACGGCCCAGGGTTACCTGATCAGCCGACCGCTGACCGCATCGGCGTTCGAGGCATGGATTGCCACGTACCAGGCCTCACCCGGTCTTATGGTGAATTAGCACATGTTGCATAAAACATCGCTGCTGTTGGGGTCTTTGCTGGTGGGCATGGCGGGCGCTGCTCCGACGTCCGCTCTGGGCGACAACGGCCGGTTGATTGCCACGGGCGGCGCGACCAGCATTGAAGGCAGCGCCGGCGGTGGCATAACCCCGTGGGCGGTGATCACCGGGTACAGCGAGCAAGGCGAGTGGGGCGCTACCACCTTCGCCACGCACGTGAATCTGCCGGACTACAACCTCGATGTGGCAGGCCTGGCGTTCGCCTATGGCAATCGCGTGGAGTTGTCCTACGCCCATCAGCGTTTCGATATCAGCAACCTGCAGCACAGGCTCAGCCTGCCTGACGATAACCTCAGTCAGGACGTGTTCGGCGTCAAAGTGCGGCTGTTCGGCGACCTGATTTACGAAAGCCTGCCGCAGGTTTCTCTGGGTGTGCAGTACAAGCATCAGAACGATTTCCTGATTCCCAGCCTGGTCGGCGCCCGGCGTGACTCGGATGTCGAAGGCTACCTGACGGCCAGTCGGTTGTTCATGGGCGCGGCGTTCGGCTACAACGTCGTGGTCAACGGCGGCGTGCGTTACAGCCGCGCCAACGAAACCGGACTGTTGGGGTTCGGCGGCGATCGGCGCGACAGCCGCAGCCTGCTCAAGGAGGGTTCGGTAGCCGTGCTGTTCAATCCGCGCTGGGCGCTGGGCGTCGAATATCGCGAGAAGCCGGACAACCTTTCGTTTGCGGGCGAAAGTGACTGGGCCGATGTTTTTCTCGGCTATTTCCCCAACAAGCACGTGTCCGTGGTCCTGGCTTACGCCCGCCTTGGTGAAATCGCCACCCTGGACAACCAGAACGGCACCTATCTGTCTGTGCAGGGGAGTTTTTGATGAGGCGTCTGCTGATAGCCATGATGCTGACGCTGCTGGCCGGTTGCGCGCAGCAGCAACAGCCACCCAAGGATGACAGCCTCTACCACGACCTGGGCCAGCGTGCCGGTATCCAGCGCATCGTCGAAGGCATGCTGATAAACGTGGCCAAGGATCAGCGGATCGTCGAGCACTTCAAGAAAGTGGACATCGTGCGTCTGCGCGACAAGCTGGTCGAACAACTCTGCGTCGAGTCCGGCGGCCCGTGTCGCTATAGCGGCGACAGCATGGCCGAGGCGCACAAGGGGCAGAACCTGACCCCCAGCGATTTTAACGCGCTGGTCGAAGACCTCATCGCCTCGATGGACACCGAAAAGGTCCCGGTCCCCGTACAAAACCGCCTCATCGCCCGCCTGGCACCGATGCGTGGCGAAGTGATCGGCAAGTAAGTCGTAGCCTGGATCTTAAGAAATAGAACGCTCGTGTAGGAGCGAACTTGTTCGCGAAGAGGGCGTTTGGGCAGCAGAAATGTTGTGAATGTACAGGCCCTTTCGCGGACAAGTCCGCTCCTACAGAAACCGGGTTTCACACCGAGTGCGAGTTGACTCGTTTATATAGCGTGGCAGCGAGAGTGATCCAGCCCATCTCAACTCAACCGCGTCAGATACCCCGGCACTTCCTGCTCCGGCAATACCGACAGGACTTTCAGGCGTTGCAGCATGCGCTGCCGGGCGCGTAGCAGGTGTTCCTTGAGGTTCAGGGCAGCAGCGTCGAAGGCACCGTGCAGCAGCAATTCGATGATCAGCCGGTGTTCGGCCAGCATCGCTTCATCGGCGCCAATGCTCAGCAGGCGGTAGAAAATCCGGTTGATGATCATCGGGCTCTGCGCCTGGCTGATCAGCGTGGCGATCTTGCGGTTTTGCAGGCCGCCCAGGCATTGCTGATGCAGATCATCCTCAAGGCGCTCGATTTCCTCAAGGCTGCACTGTTCGGCGTCTTGCGCCTCGATGACCCTGGCCAGCATTGCTTCGAGGGTTTCGCGGCTCAGCTGTGGCGCAGTCTGGCGCAAGGCTTCGGGCTCGAGGCAGGCACGCAGTTCGTAGTCTTCAGTGATTTCCCGGGCCGTCAGCGGCCCCGCCAGCCATTGCGAGTAAGGCTCTTTTTCCACCAGGCCGCGATCGCGCAGACGCATCAGCGCCTCACGAACCACTGCGCGGCTTACTCCATAATGCTGCGCGGCGCTTTGCTCATCGAGCCGGTAGTGACCAAAGGCGATACAGGCCGACAGTGCCGCACCGATCTCGTCATGAATACGTTCGCCGAGCGGGCGGGTGTCGACCAGTTCTTCACTGCTGTCCAGCCCGAACTGCTTGTGGCTCAGGCTCAGGCGCAGCGGCTCGACTTCCCGCGCGTCAGGATTGACCAGATAGCCCCGGCCGTCGAAGCGGCTGATCAAGCCTTCTTCATGCAGCAGGTTGAGCGCCTTGCGCACCGGCACCCGGCTGGTGCCGAACAGTTCTGCCAGCGGTGCTTCAAGCAGCACCAGTCCGTTGGCGGCCGCGCCCGAGACGATAGCGTTACGCAACACCTCGCGGATCATGGCGTAGCGCGACGCGGTGCGCGAGTCCTCTTCTGACATCGGTTTCATACACTTCTGGCGGTTGACGGACGATTCTCGCACAGAAGCGTTGTTGTCACCTTGGCACACGTCCTTATGCTCGCTCATGGGGCCACCGTTACTTTTTTGCACCGAAATGTACCTTTTATAAAAGATACATTATTTCTTTATGACGATCTTGTGAGCTGGCGAAGCGTTGTCGCAACTGACTGATGCCTTTGCAAAAAGGTTTCTAGCACGGCTGTTCCAGCGCTAAAGGGCTATCAGCCCGATCGGGTCAGGGCGTCGCGACGTGCAGATTGGCATGGAACCTGCCTTTATTAAATGTACATTTTATTAATAAGTACATTTTTTAAGGGTGTGATGTCCATGACCGATACCGGGAGTCACAGCGTTACCCGTGATGCCTGCGCACTGGCCGAGGATTTTGCTCAGGGGTGCAGCGACCCTGTGCAGGCTCTGGACAAGGCTCTGCAACAGGCAGAAACCGCCGATCATGTGTTTATTTCCATGAGTATCGAACGGGCACGCCGGGAAGCCGAAGCGTCTGCGGCCCGCTGGCAACAAGGGCAGCCATTGAGCCCTTTCGACGGCGTGCCTATCGCCTGGAAAGATCTCTTCGACGTGGCAGGCAGCGTCACAACCGCGGGTGCCGCGGTGCGCACCAGCCTTTCGCCGGCGCTGCTGGATGCGCCGACTGTCGGGCTGCTGGCACGGTCCGGGATGGTCAGCCTGGGCAAGACCAACCTCAGTGAATTCGCTTATTCAGGGCTGGGCCTGAACCCGCATTTCGGCACGCCGGTCAACCCCAGTAGCGACAGCTCGCCACGCGTTCCTGGCGGCTCCTCTTCGGGTTCGGCAGTCGCCGTAGCCAACGGAACCGTACCAATCGCGATGGGCACCGATACCGCCGGTTCTATTCGTGTGCCGGCAGCGCTCAACGGTCTGGTGGGGTTTCGAAGCACCAGCCGCCGCTATAGCCGCGACGGCGTTTTCCCGCTGGCGCTGACGCTGGACAGCGTCGGGCCGCTGACCCGCAGCGTGCGTGACGCTCTGGTGATCGACGATCTGCTCTGTGCGCGCAGCAAACCGTCATCGTTGATACCACGCAGCCTGGCCGGTCAACGTTTTCTGCTCGATCAGGCGGTGCTGGAAGACGAGCGCGTCACGCCGGCCGTTCGCGACAACCTGTTGCGTGCCGTCGAAGCCCTGCGTGCAAGTGGTGCGCTGATCGAGGTCAAGCTTTGCCAGGCATTTCAGGCCACCTTGCTGTTGATCCAGCAACAGGGCTGGCTTGGTGCAGCCGAAGCGTTCGCGCTGCATCAGGCGTTGCTCGACAGCAACGCCGCCAGCCAGCTTGACCCCAGAGTTCGCAAGCGCCTGGAGGCAGCCCGTTCCATGCCGGCCAGCCTGCTGGTCAATCTGTATGCCGCGCGCGAGCGCCTGCAGGAGCAGTTGACCCTCGAACTGGACGGCGCGCTGCTGATTACCCCGACCGTGGCCCATGTGGCGCCGCCGCTTGCACCGCTGCTGACGGACGACGATCTGTTCGTTCAAACCAACCTCGCCACGCTGCGCCTGACCATGCCCGGCAGCCTGCTGAACATGCCCGGCGTGTCACTGCCCAGCGGCCGCGATGCCTCGGGCTTGCCCACCGGGCTGTTGCTCAGTGCACCGGCAGGCGAAGACGCACGGCTGCTGCGTGCGGCGCTGGCTGTGGAGTCACTGATCGCAGCCCCTTGAACACGTTTTGCAGTGCCAACCGGCCCGCGTGCCGTACAGCGCGAAGCCGATCTGATTAACCCGTGGGAGAACAACGATGGCCAAAGAAATTCTGTGTGCGTTTGGTGTGGATGTGGATGCCGTTGCCGGCTGGCTGGGCTCCTATGGTGGCGAGGATTCGCCGGACGACATTTCCCGCGGCCTGTTCGCCGGTGAAGTCGGCGCGCCACGTCTGCTCAAGTTGTTCGAGCGTTACGGTCTGCGCACCACCTGGTTCATCCCGGGGCACTCCATGGAGACCTTTCCCGAGCAGATGAAAGCCGTGGCGGATGCCGGGCATGAAATCGGTGTGCATGGTTACAGCCATGAAAACCCGATTGCCATGACCCCGGAGCAAGAGGAGATCGTCCTCGACAAGTCCATCGACCTGATCACCCAAATGACCGGCAAACGTCCGACCGGCTATGTCGCGCCATGGTGGGAGTTCAGCAACGTCACCAACGAGCTGCTGCTCAAGAAAGGCATCAAGTACGACCACAGCCTCATGCACAACGACTTCCACCCTTACTACGTTCGGGTGGGCGACAAGTGGACCAAAATCGATTACAGCCAGCACCCGGATACCTGGATGAAGCCTCTGGTGCGTGGCGAAGAAACCGATCTGGTGGAAATCCCGGCCAACTGGTACCTGGACGATCTGCCGCCAATGATGTTCATCAAGAAGGCGCCGAACAGCCACGGTTTCGTCAACCCTCGGCACCTGGAAGAAATGTGGCGCGACCAGTTCGACTGGGTCTATCGCGAACACGAACACGCTGTATTCACCATGACCATTCACCCGGACGTGTCTGGTCGCCCGCAAGTGCTGCTGATGCTGGAGCGCTTGATCGAGCACATTCAAAGCCATGCTGGCGTCAAGTTCGTCACTTTCGACGAGATTGCCGACGACTTCGTGCGTCGCAACCCCCGTACCCGCTGATTCATTGCCCTGTCCGAGGCGTCACTCATGTCCATTTACAATAAGCTCGACCTGACCGGCTGGAAACCTGAGCAACTGACTCCGGAGCAAGTACGGTTCGCCACATGGATTGCGTTTTTCGCGTGGGTGTTTGCGGTATATGACTTCATTCTGTTTGGCACGCTGTTACCGGAAATCGGTCGGCATTTCAGCTGGAGTGAGGTCGAACAGGCCGAAATCGCGACCTGGGTCGCGGTCGGCACCGCGGTGGTGGCTCTGGCCATCGGCCCGCTGGTAGATCGCCTGGGACGGCGCGTGGGTATCATTTTCACCGTGAGTGGCTCGGCGATCTGCTCGGCGCTCACGGCCATCGGCGGAGCGTGGGGCAAGTCGCCCCTGATCCTCATTCGTTCGCTGGGCGGTCTGGGTTATGCAGAGGAAACGGTCAACGCGACCTATCTGAGCGAAATCTACGCTGCGTCCGACGACCCGCGACTGACCAAGCGCCGTGGCTTCATCTATAGCCTGGTGCAAGGCGGCTGGCCGGTCGGTGCGCTGATCGCGGCCGGTTTGACGGCGGTGCTGTTGCCGGTTATCGGCTGGCAGGGTTGTTTCGTGTTTGCAGCGATCCCGGCCATCGTCATCGCGATCCTGGCGCGCAAGCTCAAGGAAAGTCCGCAGTTTCAGATCCACCAGCGCATTACCCAATTGCGCAAAAAGGGCGACCTCAGCCAGGCGAAGGCCGTGGCGCAGACGTACGGGGTGGATTACGAAGAACACAGCAAGGCCGGTATCGGCGCTGCTTTTCGCGGTTCTTCGCGCCGCGCGACCCTGGTGATCGGTGCTGCGATCCTGCTCAACTGGGCGGCCATTCAGGTGTTCAGTGTGCTGGGTACGACGGTGATCGTCAGCGTCCACCACATCTCGTTCGAGAACTCGCTGATCATTCTGGTGCTGTCCAACCTGGTGGGCTATTGCGGCTACCTGTGTCACGGCTGGATGGGTGACCGGATCGGTCGCCGCAATGTCATCGGCCTTGGCTGGATGCTCGGCGGCCTGGCGTTTGCCGGCATGCTTTACGGGCCAAGCAACATGGTGACGGTGGTCGGCTTGTACAGCCTGGGGCTGTTCTTCCTGATCGGCCCGTACTCGGCGGCATTATTCTTCATCAGCGAAAGCTTCCCGACCAGCATTCGTGCCACGGGCGGCGCAATCATCCATGCCATGGGCCCGCTCGGTGCCGTGGTCGCAGGCTTCGGTGCCACATCGGTACTGAGCGCAGGCGGCGACTGGCAGACCTCGGCGTTGTACTTTGGCGCAGTGCCTTGCTTCCTGTCGGGTGCGCTGATGTTCGCCGCTAAACACGTGCGACCTGAAACGGTGAAATGAGGAGCAGCACATGACGCGTAAAGTTGCAGTGATAACCGGTGCCGCCAGCGGCATCGGTCAGGCCCTGGCAGTGGCTTTTGCCCGCCAGGGTGTGGCGGTGGCAGGGGGGTTCTATCCGGCTGACCCGCATGATCCGGACGAAACCCGCAGGCTGGTGGCGGAGGCGGGCGGCGAATGCCTGATGCTGCCACTGGACGTGACCTTCACCGAGTCGGTCGATGACCTGGCCGCGCAGGCGGTCAAGTTGTTCGGCCGCATCGACTACGCAGTCGCCAATGCCGGGCTGTTGCGCCGCGCGCCGTTGCTGGAAATGACCGACGAGCGCTGGAACGAGATGCTCGACGTCGACCTGACCGGCGTAATGCGTACCTTCCGCGCCGCCGTCCGGCATATGGGTGAGGGCGGGGCGCTGGTGGCGATTTCCTCGATTGCCGGTGGTGTGTATGGCTGGCAGGACCATTCCCATTACGCAGCGGCCAAGGCCGGCGTACCAGGGCTGTGTCGGTCACTGGCGGTGGAGCTCGCCCCGAAGGGCATACGTTGCAACGCGGTGATTCCCGGCCTGATCGAGACGCCGCAATCGCTGGACAGCAAGAACTCGCTGGGGCCCGAAGGTTTGGCGCAGGCGGCCAAAGCGATCCCCTTGGGCCGGGTCGGCCGAGCGGATGAAGTCGCTGCGCTGGTGCGTTTTCTGTGCAGCGATGATGCTAGTTACCTGACCGGGCAAAGCATCGTGATCGACGGCGGCCTGACCGTGCGCTGGCCCGAGTAGATCGATTCGGATCGGCAGCGAGCCTGCTCGCGAAGCGTTCAGTGCAGGCGCGTGCCAGTGCCTGAGCGTTCGCGAGCCATACGCCGTGATCCCCAAATCAACCAAGGAATCCGACCCATGCAGCAACTCAAACAAAAGCGGGCAGTGATCACCGGAGCAGGCAGTGGCATTGGCGCAGCCATCGCCCGTGCCTATGCGGCTGAAGGCGCGCGTCTGGTGCTGGGCGACCGAGACGCCGACAGCCTGGCGAAGATCGCTGCAGAGTGCCGCCAACTGGGCGCGCAGGTTCAGGAGTGCGTGGCCGATGTCGGCAGTGTCGACGGCGCGCAAGCCAGCGTCGATGCCTGTGTCGAGCAGTTCGGTGGCATCGACATTCTGGTCAACAACGCGGGCATGCTGACCCAGGCGCGTTGCGTCGACCTGACCCTCGACATGTGGAACGACATGCTGCGCATTGACCTGACCAGCGTGTTCGTGGCCAGTCAGCGGGCATTGCCGCACATGATTGCCCAGCGCTGGGGGCGCATCATCAATGTCGCTTCGCAACTGGGCATCAAGGGCGGTGCCGAACTGACCCATTACGCCGCCGCCAAGGCCGGGGTGATCGGTTTCAGCAAGTCCCTGGCGCTGGAAGTCGCCAAGGACAACGTGCTGGTCAACGCCATCGCGCCCGGTCCTATCGAAACCCCATTGGTCGCCGGGATCAGCAGCGCCTGGAAAGCCGCCAAGGCTGCCGAGTTGCCACTGGGCCGCTTCGGTCTGGCCGAGGAGGTTGCCCCGGTGGCGGTGCTACTGGCCAGCGAGCCGGGTGGCAACCTGTTCGTCGGTCAGACACTGGGCCCCAATTCCGGCGACGTCATGCCATGAGCAAACAGCTGGAGAACGCCTGATGTGTGGATTGTGCGGGCTGTTGGGTGAAGACGTGCACTGGAGCGATCCGCTGGCTGCAGAACTGCCCCGGCGGCGTGAGCGCTTGCGGCGTATTGCTGCAATCAATAAGGTGGTCGCGCCGTTTCGTCTGAAGGTCGAAGATTTTCAAGGCGTTTCCTACCTCCTGCTCGGAGCCACCGGCAAGCAGGAGCTGGCGACCGGGCTGGAGCAGCTCTGGCAGAAAGCCGAGTTGCTGATCGGCCGGCCGCTGGACCCGCTTGATTCAGGTCTGCTCGATCATCTGCAGAGGTCATCATGAGCATTGCCCTGAACGTGATTACCGGCTTCCTCGGCAGCGGCAAGACCACGCTGCTCAAACGCCTGCTGGCCGATGAAAACATGGGCGACACCGCGCTGCTGATCAACGAATTCGGCGACGTGGGTATCGATCATCTGCTGGTTGAAGAGGTCGCACCGGATACCGTGCTGCTGCCCAGCGGTTGTGTCTGCTGCACCGTCCGCGGTGAGTTGAAAGACGCGCTGCTCGGTCTTCTGGAGCGGCGTAATCGAGGTGAAATTCCTGCGTTTCGGCGGGTGATTCTGGAGACCACCGGCCTGGCCGATCCGGCACCGATTCTCACCACGCTGAGCAATGACCCGCAACTTCGTGGGCGTTTTCATATCGGTCTGATCGTCACGCTGGTGGATGCCTGTCACGCGACGCTGCAGGAGCGTCTGCATCCGGAGTGGCTGGCGCAGGTCGCGGCGGCGGACCGGCTGCTGTTGAGCAAGACCGATCTGGTCGACGAGTCGGTGCTGGATGGCCTGCGCGAGCATCTGCAAGCGCTGAATTTTTCTGCGCCACTGCTGGATACGGCGGATGTCCACAGCGGCGATCAGTTGCTGCTGGGCGAGGGTATGCGCAGCGAAGAACCGGCCGCTGAAGTGACCCGCTGGCAACTGCATCGTGTGCTGTCGACTTCCGCGCGGCATGGTGATGCGCAGGTCTGTTGCCTGACGTTCGAGCGGCCTCTGGACTGGGTCGGCTTCGGGGTGTGGCTGTCGATGCTGTTAAGATGCCACGGCGAACGAATCCTCCGCGTCAAAGGGCTGCTCAACGTGAACGACAATCAGGCTCCCATCGTGATTCATGGTGTGCAGCATTGCCTGCATGCGCCGCTGCACCTTGCCGCCTGGCCAGGCGAGGATCGCACCTCGCGGCTGGTGTTCATCCTGCGCGGTCTCGATCCCGATCTGCTGCGTCGTTCGTTCGAAGTCTTCTCCAGCAGTTTCGCGCCTCCGCTCAACGAGTCCGCAGCATGACCATCACCTTGCGCGTACTGGGCACCTCCGTGACCCTGCTGGAGTCTTTGCGTGAGCGGGCCGAGCAGGAACTGGGGATCAAACTGGTCTACCAGATTCATGACGTGCAAACCGCGCAACGTATCGCGGTCATGCAACCAGACAGCTACGACCTCTACGACCAGTGGTTTCATAACGTCGATTTCGTCTGGCCAGCCCGGGCGATTCAACCCATCGACACGCGGCGCATTGCGCTGTGGCACGAAATCAACGACTTGCCCAAGCAGGGCCGGCTGCGGCCTACCGACCAGCCAGGCAGCGGCAGTGTGCCGAGCGAGCGTTTGTTCGTGCAGCACGATGGCAGCCTGGGCAGCGCGGTGACCGAGCGCATCAGCATGCTGCCGCTGACCCATAACGCCGACAGCTTCGCCTATCGCCCCGAGCGCTTGCCGGAGGGCTTGAGCTCTGCGGACGAAAGCTGGGGATGGTTACTCGACCCTGTCTGGGGCGGGCGCATCGCCTTGCAGAGTGACGCGGCCATCGGCGCACTGGATGCCGCGCTGGCGGTGCAGGGGGCAGGGCTGGCGAGCTTCAAGGACATCGGCAACATGAGCATCGAAGAGATCGATCGGCTCGCTGATGTGCTGGTGCGTAAACAGCAGCAAGGGCATTTTGCTGCGTTCTGGTCAGGCGACGAAGAAGCCGCCGAACTGATGCTCAGCCCTGACATCGACATTCAGAGCCTCTGGTCACCGACCCTGGTCAGGCTGCACCGTGCCGGTGTGAAGTATCGCGTCGCGGTGCCCAAAGAGGGCTATCGCGGCTGGTTTGGCGGGCTTTCCCTGTCACGCCACGCCAAGGGGCCGGTGCTGGATGCGGCCTATGCGTACCTGAACTGGTGGCTGTCGGGCTGGCCCGGCGCAGTGATGGCGCGGCAGGGCTATTACATCGGTAATCCGGCACGCAGCCGTGATCACCTCAGCGCTGCCGAATGGGATTACTGGTACGCCGGCCTGCCTGCCCGCGAACAACTGCTCGGCAGCGACGGCTTGCCGCTGATCGACGCCGGGGAAGTCCGTGACGGCGGCGCTTACGAAGAACGCATGGGCCATATTGCCGTGTGGAACTCGGTCATGAACGAGCACAACTACCTGGTCCGCCGCTGGAACGACATCCTGCGCGCCAGTGACAAAAGCAGCGCCAAAGCGCGCTAGTCATTCGCACTGATAGAAGCCCTCAAGAGAGGACGCAGAGCGTCCAGAACGGCGTTCACACGCTGGAGCGTAAGGAACGATAATCGTCTGGCAGCGCTCACAGATCCGCAGCCCTGCCCGGTAACTAGATCAACCGGGATCCGGCTTCAGTGGCGACAAAAAAAAGCGGCTACCTCTCGGTAGCCGCTTTTCATTGACCTCAGCAACGCCTTACTTCGGCAGTTTGAACGCCATCACGTAGTCACCCTGTTTGGTGCCCAGTGAGCCGTGACCGCCCGCAACGACCAGCACGTATTGCTGACCGTCCTTGCCGGTGTAGGTCATCGGGGTGGTTTGCGCACCTGCTGGCAGGCGGGCTTCCCACAACTGCTTGCCGTTACGCACGTCATAAGCACGCAGGTACTGGTCAAGCGTAGCGCTCATGAACGCCAGGCCGCTGGCGGTGGTGAACGTACCACCCAGACTTGGAACACCCATGGTCAGCGGGAGCGGGATCGGCGAGCTGTCGCGTACAGTGCCGTTCTTGTGCATCCAGATGGTTTTTTGCGTGGTCAGGTCGACCGCCGCTACGTAACCCCATGCTGGCGCCTGGCAAGGCAGGCCCATCGGCGACAGCAGTGCTTCCAGGATCACACCATAAGGCGCGCCCTTGTTCGGCTGTACGCCTTCGGTTTCGCTCTTGCGACCCGGGCCGCCTTCAACTTCGGCAGACGGTACCAGCTTCGAACGGAAAGCCATGTAGTTAGGATTGACGAAGGCGATCTGACGCACCGGGTCGACGGAAATACCGCCCCAGTCGAACACACCGAAGTTACCCGGATAAACGATCGAACCTTGCAGCGAAGGTGGCGTGAACGGACCATCGTAGCGCAGCGACTTGAAGTCGATCCGGCACATCATCTGGTCAAACGGCGTCACGCCCCACATGTCGCGCTCCTTGAGCGGCGGCGGCATGAAGTTCAGGTCGGACTTGGGCTGGGTTGGCGAGGTGTGATCGCCAGCGACAGCACCTTGCGGAACCGGTACTTCATTGATCGGCACGATCGGTTTGCCGGTGCTGCGATCCAGCACGTAGATGCTGCCCTGCTTGGTCGATGCCAGCACTGCAGGCTTGACGCCATCGGCTGTTTTCATGTCCAGCAGCGTCGGCTGACCACCGACGTCCATGTCCCACAGGTCATGGTGAGTGAACTGGAAGTCCCAGCGTACACGACCGGTCGCGATGTCCAGTGCAACTAGGCCCGCGCTGTACTTCTCGGACTCTGGCGTACGGTCGCCGCCCCACTGGTCCGGCGTCTGGTTGCCCATCGGCAGGTAGATCAAGCCGAGCTTTTCATCGACGCTGAACATGGACCACATGTTCGGCGAGTTGCGCGTGTAGATCTTGCCTTCGGCAATCGGCGCAGTCTCTTCCGGATTGCCGCTGTCCCAGTTCCACACCAGACGGCCGGTGTGCACGTCATAGGCACGGATCACGCCGGACGGCTCGTCCATGGAGACGTTGTCAGTAACGTGACCACCGATAATCACCAGGTCCTTGGTGACCGCGGGTGGCGACGTGGAGTAGTAGCCGCCCGGAGCGAAGGTGCCCATGTTGGCGGTCAGGTCGACCGAACCCTTGTTGCCGAAGTCTTCGCACATCTTGCCGGTGTCGGCGTTCAGCGCGATCAGACGAGTGTCGGCAGTCGGCAGGAAGATTCTGCGCGGGCAGGCAGCACTGGCAGTGGCAGTACCGTCAGCAGCCGGGACCGTCGGGCTTTGCGCCGGGGCACTGGCGGCGTAGGCAGCGTCGTCATGATAGGTGACGCCACGGCAGGTCATGTGCGCCCAACCCTTGAAGTTGGCAGCGTTCTGAGTGCTGAGCTTCGGGTCGAAGCGCCAGATTTCCTTGCCCGAATCCGGGTCAAGTGCGATCACCTGACTGTGCGGCGTGCACACGTAGAGCATGCCGTTGACCTTGAGCGGGGTGTTCTCGGCAGTGGTTTCACCCGGGTCATTCGGCCCCGGAATGTCACCGGTGCGATAGGTCCAGGCCGGCTCCAGCTTGTTGACGTTTTCCGGCGTGATCTGCGCCAGTGGCGAGTAGCGGTCACCGAAGGCGGTGCGGCCGTAGGACTGCCAGTCGCCGTCAGGCATGGCCGGGGCGGTGTTGGTCGTGCCAGCCGTCTCGCGGTCCAGCTGGCCTTCGATACGGCCCGGGTTGGTGAACTGGCTTGCCAGCGCGGTCAGGCCGGCCAGCACCACAGCGATGCTCAGTGCACCGGTGCCCATGCGTGCCGGACCGTTGCGCAGCAGCGGCTTGCGGAACCATGGCAGCAGCAACACGATACCCAGTGCGAACCACAGCGCCAGGCGTGGCACCAATTGCCACCAATCAAGGCCGACTTCCCACAACGACCACACGGTGCTCGCGAACAGCAGCAGTGCATAAAGGCCCAGCGCAGCCGCACGACCCGTGATCAGCAGCACGCCAGTTACGGCGAAGCCGATACCGGCCAGCAGGTAATACAGCGAGCCATCCAGTTGCAGCAGTCGGGCACCACCGACCAGCAAGGCCAGCCCCATCAACAGGATCACCAGCCCGAGCAGGGTCGGTAACAGGCGATTTCTATTTGAAGCACCGTCAGTGCTCATAATGCGAATCTCCGCGAGAAGTAAGTAATTGACATCTTGTTTTAAGCATCGCCTGCCTTGGCGCCATTCCTTGAAGCTGCTTGTTGAGACGAATCGCCGACGGTGGAATTAAACCGTCAGGCAGAGCGCGGTTGCACGTTTGGTCGTCGCGGTCATTGAGTCGTAGACCATCACCGCCCGAATTCGTGCATAGGCTTTTGTCCGAAGGAACATCTGCAGAAGGGGGAATCTTCAATCCTTAACCCGGCAATGATAGGGCGCTAACAATTTTTCTAAAAGCGAAAAACCTGACATGGATCATTGCGAGGCCGGCAACAGTGCTGCAGGTCGACGGTGTTTTATCAAGGCGTGGGGCTTACAATGGCAGACTTTCGGGAAGTACCTGCTTACTCCAGAGATCCGTTCAGGTTCGTCTCCTCTTCATCCGTTGCAAGGCTCATCATGACAACACCCAACTCCGACCCATTGCACGGCGTCACGCTGGAGCAGATCCTCAGGGCGCTGGTCGAACATTACGAATGGTCCGGCCTTGCCGAGCGCGTCGATATTCGCTGCTTCAAAAGCGATCCGAGCATCAAGTCCAGTCTGACCTTCCTGCGCAAGACCCCTTGGGCGCGGGAAAAGATCGAAGCGCTGTATGTGAAATTGCATCGCAGCAAGGGCTGGTAACAGGCTCGCCAGAATAGCTCGGCATGGAGGCCGGCACTCAAGGATACCGATTGATGCTCAGCGAACATCTACAACCTGCGCAGGGACAGCGCTATTACGCCCTCGTGGCCGCTTGCCTCGGCTGGTCTGGACTGGTGATTCAGCTTTACCTGATCCTGATTGGCCGTTATTCCGATCACGCCAGTCTGCTGGGCGGGCTGGTACGGTTTTCAAGTTTCTTCACTGTACTGACCAACATGCTTGTAGCGGTCGCGCTGAGTTGCGCGCTGACGACACAGCAGTCGGCAGGCCACCGGTTCTTCCGCCATCCAGTCGTGTGTGGCGGCATTGCGGTGAGCATTGCGCTGGTGGGCATCGCCTACAACATCCTGTTGCGCCACTTGTGGCACCCGGAAGGCTGGCAGTGGGTGGCCGATGAACTGCTGCACGACATAATGCCGCTGGCGTTCGTGCTTTATTGGTGGTTGTACGTGCCCAAGGGCACGCTGCGTCTGAGCCATATACCGCTCTGGGCGATCTATCCGCTTGTCTACTTCGCCTATGTCCTGCTGCGTGGCCACATGTTCGGTGATTACCTGTACCCGTTCATCGATGTCGGCACGCTCGGTTTTCCGAAGGCATTCATCAACGCGCTGGGCGTGCTGCTGGGTTTCGTGCTGATCGCATTGGTGCTGCTGGGAGTCGATAAACGGGCGTCTCGTCGTTCGCGGTGAGTCGCCCGGTCCTGCTCATTCTGCAGTGCTGTCCAGCTTCCAGTAACCGGCGGCCTTGACGAAGTCTTCTTCCAGGCCGAACTCGTCGAGCAGCACACGACGTAGCTTGCGTGACAGCGCGGATTCAGTCGCGACCCAGGCGTACAGCTTGCCCTCGGGCATCTCCAGGCGACGCGTGACGTCCAGCAGATTCTGTTCGCCGCGTACGATCCAGATCAAGTCGACCTGCGCGGCGCTATCGAACACCTGCTGTTCCTGCGGGTTGGCCACTTCGACCACCACCAGCGCAGCACGGTTGGCGGGCAGCGATTCGAGGCGTCGGGCGATGGCGGGAATGGCTGTTTCGTCGCCGATCAGCAGGTAGCTGTCGAACATGTCCGGCACCACCATCGAACCCTTCGGCCCTGCGATGTGCAGAAATTGCCCGGGCGCTGCCTGAGCGGCCCAGGTGGCCGCCGGGCCTTCGCCGTGCAGAACGAAATCGATATCCAGTTCCCCGGTTTTTTCGTCGTAGCGACGCGGCGTGTAATCGCGCATCGGCGGTCGCGGCGTGTCCTTGTCGCCGGCAGGGTTGAGGTTTTCCAAGGCTGCCTGTTCTTCTGCCGTTTGCGGGAAGAACAGTTTGACGTGGTCGTCGGTGCCCAGGCTGATGAAACCCGCCAGCTCCGGGCCCTGCAAGGTAATGCGGCGCATCAGGGGCGTCAGTTCCGTGACCCTCACCACCCGCAGCTTGCGTCGCTTGATTTCATGCATGACGCGATGGATTGACTGGGGCGAATTCATACCGACTCCTCTGAGGCAGGTTGAGGCCCATCGACGACAGCCTTGGCCGTGCTATTGAGTAGTTCGCTGACGCGCAGAATCTCTTCCGGACTCCAGCGGCCATGGTGCATCTGCAGCGCGTGGCGCAGATTGTGCACCGCTTCATGGATTTCCGGCGGACGATCATGGCCGCGCAATGAGCGCTTGCTGACATCGATGCGCATGCGCACACCTTCCAGTGCCACGGCCTGATCTTCCAAGGATTGGCGACCCGCATCGGTGACGGTGTAGAGCTTCTTGCCGGCCTGTGCATCGCCGACCACCATTTCGCTTTCTTCAAGGAACGTCAGGGTGGGGTAGATCACGCCGGGGCTGGGGCAGTACGCACCCTCGAACAGACCTTCGATCTTGCGGATCAGGTCGTAACCGTGGGCAGGCTGTTCGGCGATCAACGCCAGCAACAGCAATTTCAGATCGCCAGGGGCGAAAACCCGAGGGCCACGTCCACCGCGTTCGCGGCCTGGGCGTTTTTCAAAACCGTCGCGATCTTTACCTGCTTCACGAAGATGCGGCGGACGGTGGTGGGGTGGGTGTTTATCTTCACGCATGTTTTTGCTCTCTGGTTACAAGTTAGATATAACTTAAGATATATCTTATTGTAATCACAGAGCTGGCAGACGAGCGGTCATTGCCGGTCAGACCCCCTTGGGCGCATCGGCAAGCGGGGCGTTGCACATAGCTTGTCCGTGGTTTTCCAGGTACGGCGTCAGAATCGGCGCCATGCCTTTGAGCACCTGCACCGGCAACGCCGAGGTGAAGCGAAAGCCCTCGGCAGCGCGTCCCGGCACGAACGCCGTCAGCGCGCCGAAGTGGTTGTCGCCGATATAAAACACAAAAGTCGCCGTGCGGTTGATCGCCCTTGAACTGAGAATGCGCCCGCCGGCACCGACGCTTTCGATCCTGTTGTCGCCGGTGCCGGTCTTGCCACCCATCGCCAGCACACTGCCGTCCTGCATCTTGAAAGTGCCTTGCACGCGTTTGGCCGTGCCGCCGTCCACCACTTGCGACAAGGCCTCGCGCATTGCCGCTGCGACTTCCGATGGCAACACACGCTTGCCCAGCTCCGGGTTGATGCTCAGTTGGGTGTCATAAGGCGTATCGGCGGCAAAATGCAGACTGTCGATGCGCACCGCAGGCAGGCGGATCCCATCGTTCTGGATGATGCCGATCAGCTCGGCAAGCGCCGCGGGACGATCTCCCGAACTGCCGATAGCCGTCGCCAGCGAAGGCACCAGGTGGTCGAACGGATAACCCACACGCTGCCAGCGTTGCTCAATGTCCAGAAACGCTTCGACCTCCATCATGGTCCGCACCCGGCTGTCGCGAGCGCCTTTGTGGCGACTCTTGAACAGCCAGCCATAGACTTCCTGACGCTCGAAACGGCTGGCGGCCACTGCGTCCTTGAACTGTGCTTCCGGGTGCTTGAGCAGGTAGCCCACCAGCCACAGTTCCAGCGGATGGACGCGGGCGATGTAGCCTTGATCGGGCAGGTCATAACTGCCCGGACCGTAACTCTGGTACAGATCGGCAAGACGTTTGTCGGTGAGTTTCGCGCTTGCCCTGGGCTCGTCGAGGTGGGCGCGGATGAACGCATTGAAGGTGCCCTGATCAGCGCCCGGCAGCAGATAACGGTGCACCGCAGCGAGGCGAATAGCCGTCGGGTGAATGCCGTCCAGAAAGGTGTCGAGTCGCTCTTGGGTGGTCTTTTCCTTGTAGCGCTTCCAGAAGCGCAGCAGGAATACCGTGCCTTCGCGGTCGGCAAACTGCGCCAGGTATTCCTGACGGCGCGGGTTGTCGTCATCCTTGAGCAGCTCGGCGCTGTTGTTGGGCGCCTGATAGGTGCTGTAGCGCACGACATCGCGCATCAGACGAATGAACGGCAGGTTGATCGACTCACGCAGCGACTGGCGCAGGGTCGGAATCCGCGCGTTGTCCTCGCGCCGGAAATTATTGAAACGGTGCATGCCGCCACCGGTGAAGAACGCTTCTGCGGGGCTGGCCGAATAGGTGCGGTCGAGTGCGGCCGAAAGCATCTTCGCCAGGTCACGGTCCTTGTTGATCAGCAGATAATCCACTGCCCAGCGGGTCAGCCGATCCGGTTCCTCGACAGGGACTTTGCGCAATTGCGCAGGGCTCAAGCCTGCATAGCGCCCATGCAGCTCGGCGATGATCTCCAGATACGTCGTCAGCACGCGCATCTTCGCCGTCGAGCCCAGCTCCAGTTTGCTGCCTTCGTTGATGTCGAAAGGCTGATCGGTGCTGTCGGTCTGGACCCTGACCCGCGAGCCATCCACGCCGCGTTCAAACAGCGTGAAGCTGTAGCGCACCTGCGTTGTGCTGGCCGGGGTCAACAGGCGCTCGCCCATCAAACCGGTCTTTGCCGCAAATTCAGGGTTGGCCAGGTCACGCAGGTACTGGCTGACGCTGCGCTGCAATTCGCCATGCAGAGTGCTGGTGGCGGACAGGTCAAGACGGTCCAGGTCATAAAGCGGGCGGTTGAGCAGATTCGACAGGCGAGTGCGCGCGACACTGATGCCCTTGTTGGTTTCGATGGGCTGCAGGGTCGGTTGCTGCGCCCAGTCGCGGTAGGTGACCTGGGCTGCCAGCGCGGCCTCGGCCAGCGGTCGGTCGATGACGTTGGCCTGGGCCAGCAAGCGAATGTGGCTGTCGGTCAACTCGGCGAGTTCAGAGCGGCCCTTGGCAAGATAGTGCGACGGACGACGTTGGGCGATCACCAGTGAGAGCACTTCACGCAGCGCCAGCGCCTTGTCGGCCAGCGCCTGTTTATTGCCTGGATTCGACGCCAGTATCTCGTTGGTTTTGGCGAAGTCTGCGCCGAACCATACCCTCAGTCCTTCAGCCAGACCATGCACCTCGCCATGCCCCGGCACCGCAGACAGCGGCACGCTGTTCAGGTAGTCACGCACCACTCGCTGGCGCACGGCGAGTGTCTCGGTCCCCGGCTGATAGGCGCGAACGCTGGCGGAAATCATCTGCCGCAGCTTTTCCGAACCCGACAGCGTCAGCCCGTCTGGGGAATGACGGTATTTTTCCAGCTGAGTAGCCAGCGTGCTGCCCCCAGCCGACTGGCCGGGGAGGGCAAACATCTTCGCCAGTTGCGACCAGGCGGCTTTGACAAAACGTGGCCAGTCCACCGCAGGGTTGGCCATGGGCTGCTGCGGATCGAGCAGGTCGCGGTTTTCGATAAACAGCAGGCTGTTCACCAGCATCGGCGGAATGGCAGCAAAGGTCGGGTAAAACT
Source organism: Pseudomonas syringae KCTC 12500 (assembly GCF_000507185.2). Classification (NCBI taxonomy): domain Bacteria; kingdom Pseudomonadati; phylum Pseudomonadota; class Gammaproteobacteria; order Pseudomonadales; family Pseudomonadaceae; genus Pseudomonas; species Pseudomonas syringae. The sequence goes on along the minus strand of NZ_AYTM02000002.1, from coordinate 980,927 downwards.
GCTGCGGGTACTTGAACTCGTACAGCGGCTCGTTCCGGCAATCGGTGATCGACAGCCCGGCCTGGGTCTTTTCCTCGTAAGGCACGAAAAAACCATGCCGGACGTAACGCAGCAGTTCCGGGGAAAACCGGGTCTGGCGCGTAATCACATAATCGCGCTTGAGCAGGCGCGACAGGAATTCATCCATGGATGAATAGCCCAGGCGTCTGTCGAACGGCCCGTCACCGGGATACACCACGTCATGACTCGGCCCAGGCTGCATTGAATAACCCAGGCTCGCGGCAAAGCGGCTTAATTCCCGCGCCTGAAGCCTGGAGGTTCTGCTCTCCACGGCCACCGCCGCGCCCAATGCAACCCCTGCCAACACCACCACGACCCAGAACACCCGCCATCCGTATCGCTTGCGACGCGGATATTTGGGCGTACGAGGATCATCCTCACGATCAGCGGATAGCGTCTCTTGCTTGCTATCGGAATGCCGAAATGCGCCCATAGTCGATTGTCCGGTCATCCTGTCAAAGCACCTGACCCAAGCTTAGACGCTGGATGGGATTGTGGGAGGGAATTGTCTGGAGGTTTTCGAGGGCGGAAGGCGCGCAGTGGGGACGAGCGTCATGAACTAATCCCACTGCAGCTACACATGAACTGCAGTGGCGCTGGCTTGATCAGACGTGAAGATCAACCAACGGTTTGCGCTCTTCTTCACGCTTCGGCGCATTGCGCTCGATCTGGTAAATGATCGTGTCCATGAAGTTGCCAATGTGATTACGACTGAAGACCTGCCCGTAGTCGATAACCTTGCTGTAATTCTCAAGGTTGAGTGTGTGCTGGTTGCCGAATTTCTCCGTGTAGTGATCGAGTAACGTCATCACAATTTTTGCGTGCGCACGCAGATCCTCCTTCAGTTGTTGACGTTCGTTCAGCTTCTCGGTCAGGTACGCGAACTCTGCCGGGGTGAGCACATCGTCTGGGTCGGTCACCTGGATTTCCTGATTAAAACCCAGCGTGAAGCCGAAGTGCTTATTTGACAGCTCCGTATTAAGGTAAAAAAGCTGCTGCTTGAAATCGTGAAAATTGTCGTACATACGGCATAGGGTCTTATCAAAATCTTTAGTTAAGTCACCCAGGTATGTACTTCGGAGTAGGTTCGATATCTCTTCAGACATACTGTCCAGCATAACCCGTCCTGCCGCCGACGTTTTGTAGTCGGATAGCCAGGGTGTTTCCTCGGTGGTATAGAACTCAGCGTTCGGATCACGCACGTTATCACGCGCCTGAGGAATTTTGATTGGCGGAGCAGCAGGTGAGGTGAGGGAACTCGAGCCCGAGAGAGTGCGCTGTTGATTTTGTGATGCAGAAGCTAAAGGGTTGATATGCATGCTAAGCGCTCTTTGGTGTCAATGATAGCTATCTAGCGGCAGACCTTCGCAAAACTTTGCCTGATAAGTGTGTAGGATCTTTCCTAGGCTGTAGTGGTGGTTATTTTTTGTAGGAAGTTTCCTTGATTTTAATGTGAGGGTTGACTCGGCGCTTAACTTTCTATTGCGTCAATTTTGTCAGTGGCAACCTGCCTCTGCATAATCTGCGAGATTACCTATGAATACTTATGGAAGAAAATGTGTTGGTTTTTGCTTGTTGTCTATTTTCGTGATAATGGCATCGGCTTCCGGCGCTCATGCCAATACAGGTGCCGAGGACCCGGTCGGTGTATCAAGTCATGAAACCAACGAAGCCGTTGCGGCTGACGCTGTGCAAGAAATTTCCGAGCCAAGATTTACCGTCATGCTGGATAAACTACATTCGGTGGTCGATGTGTTGACAGATAAACACCCCGTTCACTACTACGGCTTTGTCTCGCATCGTGGGCAAGATGTATTGCTCTATACCCCTGTCGGTGATCCGGTCACTAACGAGTGGAAGACCGAGTATTACGAAAATGGTGAGTGGGTTGCTCAGACACTTGAGACCAAGGTTTTTAAAGATCTGACTCCTGGGGCTGAGGTGATCATCAGGGTCACACCAAGAAACTCGCTGGTAGGTGGCAGGCTTCCATACACTGTCAGATTGGGTTCCTATCCTGTTCTAAAAAACTATGAACTGCTCGACGAACCGGGAGTGATAAGGATTCCAAGTGGATATACTAACCCTGGCTGGTTGGCAACGCAGATTTATAAAGAAGCTCTGCTTGAGGTGAGGTTCAGCGATACTAAAGGTACGCCGTTGGAAGGCGGTATGGCTATTTTGGATCTGAGCTTTGGTGAAAAAGAAGCCTCGACCAGGCATATTCTGGTTAGCGGTGCTGATGGGTTCGCCTCTGAGCGCATTGAGTTCGGACGTTGCTATGGAGGTGCGGAGGCCCAAGATTTTGTTCATGCGCAAAGGGGGTTCAATACTTGGAGAAGTAACTATAGAGTGGCTCGCTACTTCATAAGTAATTTCTCTCTAGGGCCCATCACGGCAATGCCTCATATTTTTTACATGGGACACATCTGCACACAAACCGTTCTGCGAACTGTTGCTCCTCGCGGTTAACGTCTAACTCAGCCTGGCGAATCATTTGTCTCGCCAGGCTGATGTTTCATACCGACAACGAAATATATGAAAAATCTCGTTTCTCAGCATTGCTCTGGACTTGCTGTATCCATTCGTCCTGCATTTTTTGTACGCTGGTGTTCATGATTTTGCCATAGTCGATCACGTCCTGAAAATTGCTGATATTCAGTTTATATCGGCCGCCAAATGTTTCATGGTCATGGTCTACCAGGGTCATGATGGTCTTTGCGTGATGTTGGAGTTGTTCTTTGAATTCTCTGAAACCGTTGAGGGCGTGGGTAAGAACTGATGTGTCGTTTTCAGTCAGGCTGTTATCGTAGTCAATTATCTTGATGGATGCACTTTCGGCCAGTGTGAAGCCGAAGTTTTTACGTGCAATGTCGGGGTGGGTTTCTTGCAGTTGTTTTCGAAAGCTATCATAGGTCACATTTACCAGCGCAAGTTCCAGTACGTCGAGTCTCTTTTTGTGAGCTACGTAGTCAAGCCTGTTTGTGATGTGTTCGTTGATCGGTTCCAACAACCACGGCTCTTTCTGATATTCGTAAAATACATTTTTTTCTGTCGTTTTGACTTCAGATGCAATGGCCTCTTGAAGGCTGACGTCTTCTGTCGGTTCAACATGTTTAGCACCGTTTACCAACCCCATCTGTTGCGGGATGTTTACCGGATTTGAAACTCCATTAATGTTCAAAGCGTTGCCCTCTCTTTGGCCTCATACCGGATAGCGGCCAGTTCCTGAAAAACTTGGCCTGACAAACCAGTAGGAAATCTCCGAGAGGGCATGCAAACGTGACGCTGTTCTCAAGTTGGCAATAGGTGCGGCGATGTCCCCAGGCGTTTATTCAACTCCAACCCGTTCGCCATCAGCATCATCAGCCCCAACCCGACAATCGCCGTGGTCACTTGCATGGGCCATGTATCGCCTGCCAGTGCATTGGCCATGTCTGCCAGTGGCGCGAGCAGGACGCCCAGGCAGAAGACTTCCAGTGAATAACGCCCCATGCGGGAGGTCTGGCGCGCAGGCCAGTTTTCCAGCCAGGTGCTTGAGGTTGGCAGCAGTCGGGCGACGACGTAGACCAGGGCAAGAAAGTGCAGTAGCCGGACGGGCGCAAGGTCGGTCTTGCTGATCGGGTAAAGGCTTTCAAGGTGCAGGCTGGAGACCAGCGCAGCGTGCAGACCGGGCCATTTTTCGCTGAAGGTCAGTATGCCTGCGACCATCACGTAGACGGCGGCGACCATGAACAAGGGTTGTTGGCGCAACGGAGGGCGCGCAGCTGTTGTGGCTGTTTCGCTGCGCAACGCGCACGCACCGCCGAGCACGAACAGCAACTGCCAGGCGACCGGGTTGAAGTACCAGACACCGCCGCCTTCGTAGGCGCGCAGGTTCCAGCCGAATAGCGGCACCATCAGGTACAGGGCAATCGACAGGCCGACGGCCACTTCGAGTTTGCGCAGCATCAATGGCAAGGTCAGCGGCAAGGTCAGCAACAGCACGATATACAACGGCAACGGGTCGGTCAGGTTCGGCTTGAAGCGCAGCAGCAGTTCATCGGCCAATGCCTGTTGCGGGTTGCCGACGAAGTATTCAAGGCCCATCTGCTGGACCATGTCGCGCGTCTCGACGTGATTGTTGGCGACGAAGACGATGCCCATCAGCAGGGTCAGCAGAAAGATATGCACCACATACAGCACCCAGGTCCGGCGCAGGATACGCACGCCAGCCACCAGCATGCCGTCACGTCGGGCGATGCGCCCGTAGGCCAGTATGGATGCGTAACCGGCGAGGAAAACGAAGATTTCCGCTGCGTCGCTGAAGCCGAAGTTGCGTACGGTCAGTTGCGCTAGGGGATTGTCCGGCACGTGATCCCAGAATATGAAGATCAGCGCCAGGCCGCGAAAGAAGTCGATTCGATGATCGCGTCCGTTATTCATAACGGTGGACTCTTGAAAGTGCTAATGAGTAAAGATAGGCCACAGAGGCTCAGGTTCCAGGCCAGCGACCAGTGACGTTCGGCGGCGCGGCAGGGTGCCGCTAATCGAGGGCAATTGCAAAGCCGCGCTATTACAGAATGTCTCTGGCCCACGTGGCTCGGCGGCTTCACGCCGACATCGGCGCCGTGTGAGTGTTCGATCAACCTCACCAATGATGGCAATCAATAGCAATCATTCTCATCTTCGGTTATGTTACTGTATAACTATTCCACTCAACTCACCGGAGAGATCACGATGAAACCCGATATCCATCCTCAATACCGCACCGTGCTGTTCCACGACACTGCTGCCGATGCTTACTTTCTGATCGGCTCCACCGTAGACACAGACCGCACGCAACAGCACACCGACGGCACTACCTATCCTTATGTTGCGCTCGATGTTTCCAGTGCCTCGCACCCGATGTACACCGGGCAGCAGCGCAAAACCACCACCGAAGGCCGGATCGCGGGTTTCAACAAGCGTTTCGCCGCCTTTGGCTCGGCTGGCAAGAAAGAAACCGCAGCCGCTCAATGAGCGGTCTGACCTCCCGGTCGTGGGCATTTCGCATGGATTGCCCACGACCGGGTTTTTTTGTCTGAATTTCAGGCCTGCGGCTAATCATCTACTGGACTAACAGCCGACATTGCTTTTATCTTCGCGGCCTGAAAAACAGGAGTAACCGCTTTGAAAAAGTCAGTCGCCATCGTTTTCGGTGGGCAATCCAGCGAGCATGAGGTTTCGTTGCAGTCGGCACGCAACGTGATCAATGCGATTGATCGTGAGCGCTATGCGCTGACCCTGATTGGCGTCGACAAGCTGGGCCGCTGGCTGCATTTCGACGAGGCCGATTACCTGCTCAATGCCACTGATCCCGCACGGATCAAACTGAGTGCATCAGGCAAGCCGTTGTCCTTGCTGCCGGGCAGCATCGGCGGGCAGTTTGTCGAAGTCGAGTCAGGCCAGCCACTGGCAGCCATCGATGTGGTATTCCCGCTGACCCACGGCGCGTTTGGCGAAGACGGTGCATTGCAGGGCGTGCTGCGCATGCTGGCCGTGCCCTTTGTCGGCGCCGATGTGCTGTCCTCTGCAGTTTGCATGGACAAGGACGTGACCAAGCGCCTGCTGCGCGATGCGGGCATTGCCGTCGCGCCGTTCAGGGTCCTGTCGCGTGGAGAGAGTCTTTCTTTCACGGAGGCTGCCGACCAATTGGGGCTGCCGATGTTCATCAAGCCGGCCAACCAGGGTTCATCGGTGGGCGTGAGCAAGGTGTCTGACGAGGCTGGTTTCGCGGCGGCACTGGCGCTGGGTTTCGAGTTCGATCACAAGCTGCTGATCGAGCAGGGCATCGTCGGCCGGGAAGTGGAGTGCGCCGTACTGGGTAACGTCGATGTGCAGGTCAGTGTCTGCGGCGAAGTGATTGCCAACGATGAATTCTATGCCTACGACACCAAGTACCTGAATGGCGATCAGGCACGCATCGCCATCCCCGCCGAGCTGCCGGCCGATCTGAGCGATCAGGTGCGTGAGGTCGCGTTGCAAGCGTACAAGGTGCTGGGCTGTGCAGGGCTCTCGCGGGTCGATTTCTTCGTCACCGAAGGGCGCGACATCATCATCAACGAAGTCAACACACTGCCGGGTTTCACCTCGATCAGCATGTACCCCAAGCTCTGGCAGGCCAGCGGTCTGTCGTATGCCGAACTGATCCATCGCCTGATCGTTCTGGCGCTGGAGCGGGCTGATCAGGCGCGGCTGCTGAAAACGGAGATCTTCGCATGAAGATCATCCGCATCGCGGCGGCGCTGCTGATCGGCGCGGACGGCCGGACTCTGCTGGTGCGCAAGCGCGGTACTCAGGCCTTCATGCAGCCGGGCGGCAAGATCGAGCCCGGTGAACCGGCACCGCAGGCGCTGGCCAGAGAACTCGAAGAAGAGCTCGGGCTGATCGTCGATCCGGCGCAGGCGGTATTTCTCGGTGAGTTCACGGCACCCGCCGCCAACGAGCCCGGTTTCGAAGTCAACTGCCAGTTGTATGAGGTCAGGACCGACGCTCAGGCAGTGCCTGCCGCCGAGATTGAAGAAGTGCTGTGGGTTGACGCGGACAGTCATGCGGGTTTGCAGCTGGCGCCGTTGACCCGCGATCTGATTCTGCCGCTGTATCTCAAGCGGCAGGCAGCACGTAGCTGAATGGCGCAGTCGTCCTGCATCGCGGTGCAGGACGGCACTGTCAACAAACCCTATGTCAGCGAACCACACTTACCCCGTCGAGCGTCGAAAACGAGGTGTCCTTGGCGGTCAGCAGGAAATCGCGCATGTACGGTGCGTCAAGCATGTCGGCGCGGATACCGGCGTAGAGCGTCGCGAACAGTCCTTTCTCGCCAAGCCGCTTGGCCTTCACATAGCCGCGTGAGCTGTATTCATGCAGCGCCCAGTGCGGCATACCGCAGACCCCGCGCCCGCTGGCGACCAGTTGCATCATCATCACCGTCAGTTCCGATGTTCGTACCTGTGCCGGTTCGATGTCGGCGGGTTCCAGAAAGCGCGTGAAGATGTCCAGCCGGTCGCGTTCCACCGGGTAAGTGATCAGCGTTTCAGCCAGCAAGTCTTCCGGAACGACATACGGCCTGGTTGCCAGCGCATGTTGGTTGGCCACTGCCAGCATCGCTTCATAGGTAAACAGCGGCACATAGGTGATGCCGGGCAATTCCAGCGGATCTGAGGTCACCACCAGGTCCAGATCGCCGCGCGCCAGGGCTGGCAAGGGCGCGAACGAGAAGCCGGAAGACAAGTCGAGTTCGACCTCGGGCCAGGCATCGCGGAACTGGTCGATCGTCGGCATCAGCCACTGAAAACAGCTGTGGCACTCAATTGCCATGTGCAGCCGTCCCGCCGTGCCACCCGCCAGTCGGGCGATGTCGCGCTCGGCACTGCGCAGTTGCGGCAGCATGGAGTCGGCCAGTTGCAGCAGGCGCAAACCTGCGCTGGTAAAGCGCACCGGTTTAGTCTTGCGCACAAACAGCGGCATACCCATGCGCTCTTCCAGCTCCTTGAACTGATGGGACAGTGCCGACTGCGTCAAATGCAGGCGCTCGGCTGCCTCCACAAGGCTGTCGGCCTCGCGCAGGGCATGCAGGGTTTTGAGGTGGCGTATTTCAAGCACGGTCAGTGCTCCATGAGCAGTATTTGTGATCAACACGAAAAAAATGAGTTTGTCTCATGTTGTGTCAGCTGTCGACAATAGTCCCATCTTTTATGGAGGACGCATCGTGGCCCTGACTCAACACCCTGACTATTTTCCCATTGGCGCGGACCGTGAATTGCAGCACGCTCTGCAGGCTTTCTGGAAACAGCATCAGGGGAGTACGACCACGGGTGCCGAACTGCGCACTTGGTTGATGGCGCGTCATCCGCAGCAGGTACCACACCTGAAACGCGACCAGCGTTTTCAGCCCGATTGGGCGCCGCTGCTGGCGAGCGTCGGTGAAGCAGGCGAGCAAGGCCGCAAAACCGCGTTGATCGGTCCTCTGACACTGCTCTGGCTAAGTAACGTTCAGGGTGACGAGGTAGATCGCCTCGACCTGCTGGAGCATCTGCTGCCGGTGTATGGCGAGATTTTCGGGCGGCTGGCAGCGCGCGGTGTCGAGTGGATTCAGATCGACGAACCGATTCTGGCGCTCGACCTGCCGCTGGCATGGAGCAACGCCTTCGAGCGTGCCTATCACATTCTCCAGTATTCGCCGTTGAAGAAGCTTATCGGCCTCTATCACGGTGACCTGCGGCCCAACCTGGGTGTCGCGGCCCTGCTGCCAGTTGCAGGGTTGCATCTGGACAACGTGACCGAACCGGAGCTGCTGGCCCCGGTGTTTGATCGTCTGCCGGTTTACAAGGTTCTGTCCCTGGGCGAGTGCGATACGCATTCGAACTGGCATCAGGAATCGTTGCTCGAAGCGCGCGCCCGTTTTGGGGAAAACCTGATGGTGGCGGATCAGGTCGCTGCCTAACGCAAACCCCGATTAACGACCGCTCAGCGCCATTCATCAAACTGTCACGCAAGTGTGGCAGCGCGCTTGGAAAAACATCATCAGACTCGCGGCCTACTGGGGTTCTGTTTTTTGGTGTTTTTCATGCGGGTTTTAATTTTTCTGGCCGCGCTTCTGTGCGGCTTGCCGTCTTTTGCGGCCGATCGTTGTGATACCGATGTTCCTGTACAGATGGCTGACCTCAAGGACGTGCGGATTGCCTACCAGAGTATTGGTAGCGAGTCCGACCCTGCCTTGTTGTTGGTGATGGGGCTGGGTGGGCAGTTGATTCACTGGCCGGATGAGGTCGTGGTCGCGTTATGTCAGCAGGGTTATCGGGTGATTCGCTACGACAATCGCGATGTGGGTCTGTCGTCGTGGGTGCAACAGCCAGCGGATGCCAATCTGACGTTCGAAGTGCTGCGTTACAAACTTGGACTGCCTGTCTCGGCACCGTATTCTTTGACTGATATGGCCGACGATGCGCTGGGTCTGATGGATGCATTGCAGATTCGTCAGTTCCACGTATTGGGCGCGAGCATGGGCGGCATGATTGCCCAGCATCTGGCTGATCTGGCGCCGTCGCGGGTCGAAAGCCTGACGCTGATCATGACCAGTTCCGGTGCGCAGGGTTTGCCTATGCCCAGTACCGCGCTCATGCAACTGTTGGCGCGTCGCGGCGCGCCCAATCGGGAAGTGGCGATCGAGCAGCAGGCCGATTTGCTTGCGGCGCTGGGCAGCCCGCAGGTCAAGGATGATCGCCAGCAGCTGCTGCATCAGGCGGCTGTTTCCTATGACCGGGCGTTCAATCCTGAGGGCGTGAAACGCCAGATCATGGCGATTCTGGCCGAGCCCAGCCGCGTGGAACTGCTGAACCGCCTGCGTCTGCCGGTACTGGTGGTTCACGGCACGGCCGACCCGCTGTTGCCGGTCATGCACGGTGTGCATGTGGCCGCGCACATTCAGGGCAGCCAGCTGCGCCTGATTCCGGGGCTGGCGCACCGTTTTCAGGAGGCCTTCAAGGCCCCGTTGCTCGGTGCAGTGCTGCCGTACCTGAAAGCCCAGCATGAAGACGGTCGCAACCTGGCTCAGTTGTAAGCCGGCCCGGTTGTCAGGCATGGACAGAGGTGTATCGTGTGACCTTTGCTTCCAAACTGTGTAAAAACTACTACGCTTGGCAATACTGCGTTAAAAACAGGCGGAAAATGCTCATTTAGAACACCTAAACTCCGCTTTTTCGCCTGTTTTTGCCTTGTCTTGTCTTGCCTTCGCTCGTGACGTTTTTACACACTCTGTACCGAAAAGGGCCGACATGACAACTGCACTGAAGATCGACTTCATCTCCGATGTTTCCTGCCCCTGGTGCGTCATTGGTCTGCGCGCGCTGGATCAGGCGCTGGAGGCATTGGGTGATGAGGTGCAAGCGCACATTCACTTTCAGCCTTTCGAGCTGAACCCTAACATGCCTGCCGAAGGGCAGGACATCAAAGAACACATCGCCGAAAAGTACGGCTCCACGCCGGAACAGATCGAAGGTATTCACCAGACCATTCGTGAACGCGGTGCTGAACTCGGCTTCACCTTTGCCAGCGGCGAGCGGCGTATCTACAACACGTTCGATGCCCATCGCCTGCTGCACTGGGCCGAGCAGCAAGGCAAGCAGCATGCGTTGAAGCAGGCGCTGTTCGAGGCGTATTTCAGCGACCTGAAAGACCCGTCCAGTCACCAGACTCTGGCAGATGTGGCGCAGAAGGTCGGCCTGGATCGTCTGCGTGCTCAGGCGATTCTGGATGGCGACGAGTACACCACTGAGGTTCGCGAGGCAGAGCAGCTCTGGACGTCTCGCGGTATCACCTCCGTGCCGACCATGGTCTTCAACGACCAGTACGCCGTCTCGGGCGGTCAGCCGGTCGAGGTATTCGTCAGCGCAATCCGCCAGATTGTCGGTGAATCGAAGTAACGTACTGTCTGTGCGGGATAGCACGCAGAGCATGGGCACGATAGGTGTCTTGCGGACGCCTATCATTCCTCGCGCTCCAGCGTTGTCTGCGTCACAGATCAGCGCTACACCGCACCCTCAAGATCGGGCGCAGTGCTCAAAGCCCATATTTCTTGACCTTGTCAAACAGCGTGGTCTTGGCCATGCCCAGTTCCTGGCTGGCCTGGCTGAGGTTGCCGCCGCTGCGTTGCAAGGCGTCGCCGAGCAATGAGCGCTCGAAGGCTTCGACTGCTTCCGCAAACCCAAGACTCTGGTTTTCACTGACCGTGCCTGACTGCTTGAATGCTGGCAGGCCCAAGGCAAAGCGTTCGGCCACGTTGCGCAGTTCGCGTACATTGCCCGGCCAGTCGTGGCTCATCAGGTTCGAGCTGGTTTGCCGATCCAGCACGGGCGGTTCGCGGTCGAAGCGTAACGACGACAACTGCAGGAAGTGTTCAAACAGCTGCAGAATGTCTTCGCGGCGCTCACGCAAGGGTGGCAGTTCGAGCGTGACGACGTTCAGGCGGTAATACAGGTCGCTGCGGAACTGATTGGTCTTGCCCAAGGCATTCAAGTCGGACTTGGTCGCCGCTATGACCCGGCAATCCACCGCGACGCTCTGGTTGGAACCCAGCCGCTCGAGGGTTCGCTCCTGCAGGACGCGCAACAGCTTGATCTGCAGATTGACCGGCATGCTTTCCACTTCATCGAGAAACAGCGTGCCGTTGTGCGCGTGTTCGATCTTGCCGATGCGCCGCTTGCCCGCGCCGGTAAAGGCGTTGGCTTCGTGGCCGAAGATTTCCGACTCGAAAAGGCTTTCCGCCAGCCCGCCACAGTTGAGCGCCACGAACTGGCTGTCCTTGCGCCGACTGAAATCGTGCAGGCAGCGCGCGACCAGCTCCTTGCCCGTGCCGGTTTCGCCTTCTATCAATACGTTGGCCGAGGTGTCGGCGACGTTGGCAATCAACGCACGCAGGTTTTGCATGGCCGGGGAGCGGCCGATGATCCGGCCTTCCAGCGAATCGCGCTCGGCCAGCTGCTTGCGCAACGCCCACACTTCACGGGCCAGCCCGCGTTGTTCCAGTGCGCGCCGGGTGACGTCTACCAAGCGCTCGGGAGAAAAGGGTTTCTCCATGAAGTCGTAGGCGCCATCGCGCATTGCGTTGACGGCCATGGTGATGTCGCCATGGCCAGTGATCAGCACCACCGGCAGGCTGCTGTCACGTGCCTTGAGACGGCTCAGCAACTCCAGCCCGTCGATGCCCGGTAAGCGAATGTCACTGATGACGATACCGGCGAAGTTGTCACCGATGCGCTTCAAGGCCTCTTCAGCGTTGGAAACGCCCTCGCTGGCGATGTCTTCCAGCGCGAGGGCCTGCTGGCAGCCGAGCAGTACATGCGGATCGTCTTCGACGATCAGGACGGTCAGGTCGCTGTTTATGCTCATGGATGTCGTCTCATGTCGGGCTGTCCGGGTGGCGGGCATCGGGGATGAACGGCAGGCTCAGGACAAACGTCGTACCGCCGTCCTGCGGATGCTCTGCGCTCAGGCTGCCCCCGGCTGCGGCGGCAAGGCTCGCCGACAGCGTCAGGCCCAGCCCCAGGCCTTGTTCGCCCGGTTTGGTGGTGAAGAAAGGTTCAAACAGATGCTTGCGCGCCTCGGCGTCGACGCCGTGCCCGTTATCACGTACCCGCAGACGGTATCGGCCGTCGACAACCGACCCGGTGAGCCATAATTCCGGTTGCGGCAGGTCGAACATGGCGTCCAGTGCGTTGCCGATCAGGTTGACCAGAATCTGTTCCAGGCGGGTCTGGTCGATGGTCAGCGTGGCGTCGACGAAGTCGCGATGCACTATCAGGCCGGACTGCTCCAGACGCACGCCCAGCAACTGCGCCGCCGCATCGACAGCCTTGCTCAGTTGCGCCTGGCCCTGATCGTCGCCGCGTCTGGCGAATGCGCGCAGGCTGGCGGTGATGCGGCCCATGCGGTCGACCAGATCATTGATGGTACGCAGGTTGGTACTCGCGGTGTCCAGCGCGCCTCGTTCCAGAAAGCGCACGGTGGTGCCGGACAAGGTGCGCAGTGCGGCCAGAGGCTGGTTCAGCTCATGCGCGATGCTGGTCGACATCTGGCCGATGGCTGCCAGCTTTCCGGCCTGTACCAGCTCGTCCTGGGCTCTGCGCAAAGTGTCTTCAGCCTGCCTTCGCTCACGAATCTGCGCCTTGAGGCGTTCGTTGCTGGCCCGCAGGTGTTCGGTGCGTTCGGCGATCTTGCGTTCCAGCTCGTTGTTGGCAGCCTGCAGCGCTTCCCTGGCAGCAAGCCGGGTCGAGATCACCTTGCGCCGCTCGTTCCAGGCGATCAGCAGAAAGGTCACCAGCGCGCAAGCCACGGCCACCAGCATGCCCTGATTGGCTGCTTCACGGCGCAGATCTTCCAGCGGGGTAAGCAGTGTCAGGTGCCAGGCGGTGTCACTCAGCGGGCGGCTCTGGGCCAGATAACTGACCTTTTTGTGTTCGCGGTCGACACTGATGTTGGCGGGAAAAACCAGTGTTTCGACGCCCTCAGACAAGGTTTCCCGTTCCAGTGGCACCAGTTCGTTGAGCGGCCACCAGTAATATTGCAGGCTGCGAGCCAGACGCTCCTTGACCTCAGCCGTGAGCGGACGCACTGATTTCAGACGCCGGGCCGGATCGCTGGAGAGGATGATGATGCCATTCTCGTCGCTGACAAACGCCTCCAGCCGTGCTCGCTGCCAGCGTTCTTCAAGTGCTTCGAGGCGTACCTTGATCACCGCAACGCCGATGATGCGGCCTTTGTCTTCCAGCCCATGCGCCAGGTAATAGCCCGACTCACCTGTGGTGGTGCCGATGCCGTAAAAGCGCCCGGGCAGGCCGCGCACGGCGTCCTGAAAGTAGGCACGGAAAGACAGGTCTTCACCCTGATAACTGTCGGGATCACGCCAGTTGCTGGTGGCCAGCACGCGTCCGGTGGTGTCCATCACGTAAATGGCACGGCTGCGGCTGCGTCGATTCAGCCCTTCGAGGTAGCGGTTGACCTGCTGCTGAAGTTCGGGTCCCGGTTCGTTCAGCAACTGCGACACGCTGGATTCCAGCTCCAGCACGCTGGGCAGGTAGGTGTATTTGCTGATTTCGCTCTCCACCGTGCGCGCGTGCAGCTCGAGCTGGCGCTCGCCGGTTTCGCGCAGGCTCTTGATGCCGCTATGTTCACTGACCAGATAGGCGATATAGCCCAGCCCGATCATCAGCATGAGGATCAGCGGTGGCAGAAACAGTTGACGGATCAGGCGGGGTTTCACGGCGAGTGATGGCGGCGCGGCGCGATAAAGAGTGGGGTCGCATTTCATCACAGTCGTCCTGGACCGAACAGCTGCCCGCTGATAGGCGGACAGCCGTCAAGCTATTGCCTAGTGCTGAAGGATCTTGGCGAGGAATTGCTGGGCGCGTTCCGAGCGTGCGCTGACGTCACCGAAAAACTCTTCCTTGGCGCAGTCTTCGACGATCTGTCCCTTGTCCATGAAAATCACTCGGTTGGCGACTTTGCGGGCGAAACCCATCTCGTGGGTCACGCACATCATGGTCATGCCTTCCTGGGCCAGTTGCACCATCACATCGAGCACTTCATTGACCATTTCCGGGTCGAGTGCGGAAGTGGGCTCGTCGAACAGCATGACCACCGGGTCCATCGCCAGCGCGCGCGCGATGGCGACACGCTGTTGCTGCCCACCGGAAAGCTGCCCGGGATGCTTGTGCGCATGCTCGGAAAGGCCGACGCGCTCAAGCAGCTTCAGACCCTTCTCGGTGGCTTCGGCCTTGCTGCGGCCCAGCACCTTGATCTGCGCGATGGTCAGGTTTTCGACAATGCTCAGGTGCGGGAACAGTTCGAAGTGCTGAAACACCATGCCGACCCGCGAGCGCAGCTTGGGCAGGTTGGTCTTCGAATCGGATATTGATGTGCCGTCGACAACGATATCGCCTTTCTGAAACGGTTCCAGTGCGTTCACGCATTTGATCAGGGTCGATTTGCCGGAGCCGGACGGGCCGCACACCACAACTACTTCGCCCTTGCTGACCTCGGTGCTGCAATCGGTCAGTACCTGGAAGTCCCCATACCACTTGTTGACGTTTTTGATGGAAATCATACGGCAAACCTTTTTTGCAGACGCTTCACCAGCAGCGAGGCGGCAAAGCTGATCGTGAAATACACCAGACCGGCAATGATCAGGAACTCGTTGGCGCGCCCGATGATGTCGCCACTGGAGCGCGATGCGTTGAGAAAATCGACGAGGCCGACGGTGTACACCAGAGAGGTGTCCTGAAACAGAATGATGCTCTGTTGCAGCAGCAGTGGGGTCATCTTGCGAAACGCCTGGGGCAGGATGATCAGTCGCATCATCTGCGAGTAGTTCATGCCCAGCGCCTGAGCAGCGCCCATTTGCCCCTTGGAGATCGACTGCACACCAGCACGGACGATTTCGCAGAAGTACGCGGCTTCGAACATCATGAAGGCCACAACGCAGGAGGCGAACGCGCCGATGGGCGTGTCTTCACCGGTAATCCAGCGCAGCACGAACGGCACGGCCAGATAGAACCAGGTGATCACCAGTAGCAGCGGGATCGAACGAAAGTAGTTCACGTAGGCACCGGCCACATTGGCCAGCAGCTTGTTCGATGACAGGCGCATCAATGCCAGCAGCGTGCCAAGCACCAGGCCGCCGACGACACCCATCGCCATCAGCTTGAGGGTCATGACCATGCCGTTCCACAGGCCGGGAATGGCCGGAACGATTCCAGTGAAGTCCATTTATTTGCCCCCCCAGTGAGATGAGGCCCGGTACGGCGACTTTCTTCTCGATCGCACGCATCAGCAGCATCAGGCTCATGTTCAGCGTGAAGTAGATGAGCGTCGCGAGGGTGAAGGCCTCGAACAGGTTGGCGGAGAACTCGGCGGTTTGTTTGGTCTGCGCGAGCAACTCCATCAGGCCGATCAGTGACGCTACCGATGAGTTCTTGAACACGTTCAGGAATTCAGAGGTGAGCGGCGGAATAATGATCCGGTAAGCCTGCGGCAACAGCACGTTCCAGTAGATATGTGGCAGCTTGAAGCCCATGGCGCGGGCGGCCGATTCCTGGCCCTTCGGCAGTGCTTCAATGCCGGTACGCACCTGTTCGCAGACCCGTGCAGCGGTGAACAGGCCAAGGCAGACCACGACGCTGAGGAACGCGGAGGTGGTCGGGTTCAGGTCTTGCTTGTACCACTCCTGCAGGTTTTCCGGCAGCAGGTCGGGCACCAGGAAGTACCAGATGAACAGCTGCACCAGCAGTGGCACGTTACGGAAGATTTCCACGTATACCGTGGCGATGCCCGACACCAGACGGTTTGGCACGGTGCGCATGACGCCCAGCACCGAACCCAGTATCAGGGCAATGATCCAGGCAATGACAGCAATGGCGATGGTCCAGCCCAGACCGGAGATGAACCAGTCCAGATAGGTCTCGCTGCCGACGCCGGTAGACTTGAAGAATACGCCCCAGTCCCAGTTGTAATTCATCAGGGTCTCCCCCTCTTTTTCTATTTATATCGAGATGCACGCACTGTCGGATGTCGAGAGTGAGGGGCCGGTCCCGAACAGTTTTGCCTGCTCGGGATGCGATCAGTTCAGGCTGGCTGAACCGGCTACTCAGGCTTTCTTGTCGCTAGCTTTGTCGTCAGCCGCTTTATCGTCAGCAGCTTTGTCGGTCGGGTTACCGATGAGCTCCTTGAACTCGTCGCTCATCTGGAAATTCAGGTTCAGACCTTTCGGAGGGACAGGAGACATGAACCATTTGCTGTAGATGTTGTTGATTTCGCCGGATTTGAAGGTGGCAACAATCGCGTCATCCACTGCCTTCTTGAACGGGGCATCGCCCTTGCGGACCATGCAGCCGTATATTTCGTAGGATTGTGCCGTGCCGGTCACTGCCCAGTCGTCCGGCTTCTTGGCCTTGGCCATTTCGCCTGCCAGCAGCGCGTCGTCCATCATGAAGGCGACTGCACGGCCGGACTCGAGCATCTGGAAGGATTCACCGTGGTCTTTGGCGGAGATCACGTTCATGCCCATCTGCTTGTCAGCGTTCATCGCCTTGAGGATGCGCTCGGAAGTGGTGCCAGCCGTGGTGACGACGTTCTTGCCTTTCAGGTCGTCGAAATCCTTGTAGCTGGAATCCTTTTTCGACAGCAGGCGCGTGCCGACTTCAAAGATGCCGACGGAGAAATCGACCTGCTGCTGACGCTCGACATTGTTGGTGGTCGAGCCACACTCCACATCGACGGTGCCGTTCTGAACCAGCGGGATACGGGTCTGCGAAGTCACCAGGTTGTACTTGACCTTGAGGTCAGGCATGTCCAGGTCTTTTTTGATGGCTTCGACGATTTTCAGCTGGATGTCGTGGGAGTAGCCCATCGGCACACCAGAGGCATCAGCGATGTAGGAAAACGGGATAGAGGCGTCACGATGGCCCAGCGTGATGGTGCCGGATTCCTTGATCTTCTTCAGGGTGCCAGTGAGTTCGGCGGCGAAAACCGGCGTGCTGATCAGAGCGGCAGCGATGGCTGCGCCCAACAGGTGGGGAACGATGCGCATGGTTGAGTCCTTGATTTCATTTTTATTGATGGGGCCGTAATCAGAGTCGGCCCGCTTCTTGGCGAATGCTTCAACGGCGTCCACATCCAGACACACGCCCTCGTCGAAACGCTCGGTTCAGAATGTAGAGCATGAGTCGTGCCAAGCAGTTTTAGTAATTCAAGCAACTGAATTTAAAAGGTTTTTTAAAGTTGGCTGTGGCGCCGCGGACCGAGGCGTCCGGGAAACCGAATAAGGCGGGGTAGACTGTTCGGGAAACCGAATGGAATGGGTTATGCGGGAGTAGGGGAGCAAGGAGAGAAGCCTGTTCACCGCACAATGGGTGAACAGGTTGCGGGCGGATTGTCAGGCCGCTTCGAAAGAGGCTTTGTTGCGCACCACTGTTTCTAGGTAGCCGCTCACGGCGGCCTGCTCCTCAGGCGTCGTAAACAAGCCGAGCTTGGTGCGACGCCACAGGATATCTTCGATGCTGGTGGCCCATTCCTGGTCGCACAGGTAATCGACCTCGCGGGTATACAGGCCTGCACCCAAATGCTGACCAAGGTCTTCCAGGCTTTGCGCGCCCTCCAGCAAGCGCCAGCTGCGGCTGCCGTAGGTGATCGACCAGCGCTTGGCGATAGGCGCGGGCAGCCAGCTGCAGCGACGGGTCATTTCTGTTGCCAGTGCTTCGGCGGTGGTCATGTCTTCGCCACCCGGCAGGGCAGCCTTGGCCGTCCAGCTCGGTTTCATCTGTTTGAAGAACGGTGCCAACTGCGCCATCGCCGACTCGGCCAGTTTGCGGTAGGTGGTCAGCTTACCGCCGAACACCGACAGAATCGGCGCTTCGTCAGCGCCGCCTGACAAGGAAAGTGTGTAATCACGGGTAATGGCGGACGGATTATCGGACTCGTCGTTGCACAGCGGGCGTACGCCAGAAAACGTGTGGAGCACGTCTGCGCGACTCAACTGTTTCTTGAAGTGGTCGTTGGCCACTTTCAGCACGTAATCCATCTCGCCTTCAGTGATATCCACCTTGTTCGGATCGCCCTGATACTCACGGTCGGTGGTGCCGACGATGGTGAAGTGCTCCAGGTACGGAATCGTGAACACGATGCGCTTGTCTTCGTTCTGCAGAATAAACGCGTGCTCACCTTCGTACAGTTTCGGCACGATCAGGTGGCTGCCTTGAATCAGGCGGATGCCGTAAGCCGAGTCGAGTTTCAGGTCTTCACGTATGAACTTGGCCACCCATGGGCCTGCCGCATTGACCAATGCCTTGGCATGGATCGAAAACAGGCTGCCGTCGCTGCGCTCCAGATGCAGATGCCACAGGCCCTTGATACGACGGGCGCTGACACAACGAGTCTGAGTATGAATATGCGCACCGTTTTCACGAGCGGACATGGCGTTGAGCACGACCAGGCGCGCGTCATCGACCCAGCAGTCGGAATATTCGAAACCGCGGGTGATGCTCGAGTTGAGCGGGCTGTCTGCACCGAAATGGATGGTTCGGGATGCTGGCAGTTTTTCGCGCTTGCCGAGGTTGTCATAAAGGAACATCCCGGCACGAATCATCCAGGCCGGACGCAGGTGCGGACGGTGAGGCAGCACAAAGCGCATTGGCTTGACGATGTGCGGTGCTTTGGCAAGCAGCACTTCACGTTCTGCCAAGGCTTCACGCACCAGGCGGAACTCGTAGTGCTCAAGGTAGCGCAGGCCCCCATGAATCAGCTTGCTGCTGGCCGAGGACGTGTGGCTGGCCAGGTCGTCCTTTTCGCACAGAAAAACCGAAAGGCCGCGACCGGAGGCATCCGCTGCGATACCGACACCGTTGATGCCACCGCCAATAACGGCAATGTCGTAGACCTCTGAGAGGGGCGGGGTTGGCACATTGGTGTGGGGCATTGGTGGCCTCCTGGACAATTCGTGAGCAGTGCTCGAAAGGCGAATCTGAACATTAATGTTCACTTTCGAAAATAATAGCTCAATAAAATGACCCTTGCTAGCACGTATCGATTGAAAATACTGATGATGGAGTCAGTAAAAGAACAAATATGAACATTGTAGGGCGGGATTCTTTGCCAGGAGGATGGATGCACAGCCTGCACTGAATTGCTCTGACGCACAGATTTGCGCCACATCGCTGAAGCAGGAGAGGACGCAGAGCGTCCAGAACGCCATACCCACGCGGAGCATGGGCACGATAGTGTTCTTCAGGACATCTATCGTTCCTCACGCTCCAGCGTGGAAATGCCTTGGGTGCCGCTCCGCGTCACAGATGCGTGCTGCGCCATACATACACAAGTCTTGTGGGAGCCAACTGCTCGCGAAGAGGCCGGTACAGACTCCAGAAAATAGGGCGCTCGATGCACCGTCTTCACGAGCACTGCGGACCGCCGCGCGAACACCGCTCGCGTCTGACAATCACACCACTTCCAGACGAATCTTGTGCTGATTCAGCAACTGCTGCAGCGCGGGTACCGGTGGCTGATCGGTGACCAGGCAATCGATGAGGGTGATCGGCCCCAGGCGGACCATGGCGTTGCGTCCGAACTTGCTGGAATCAGCCGCCAGCAGCACTTTGCGAGCGTTGGCGATGATCGCTTGGGACACCCTCACTTCCTGGTAATCGAAATCCAGCAGGCTGCCGTCTTCGTCGATACCACTGATGCCCACCAAGGCAAAGTCCACTTTGAACTGGGTGATGAAGTCGATGCTGCCCTGGCCCACAACGCCGCCGTCACGCCGCACATTGCCGCCAGCTATCAGCACCTCGAAATCATCCTTGGTGCTGAGGATCGACGCCACATGCAGGTTATTGGTGATGATCTTCAGGTTGTTGTGGTTGAGCAAAGCACGTGCGATGGATTCGGTGGTGGTACCGATATTGATGAACAACGAGGCGTTGTCCGGGATCTGCGCGGCGATGGCCTCGGCGATCCGTTGTTTTTCGTCGCGCATCTGGTCCGCACGCATGGCGTAGGCGGTATTTTCGATGCTGGAGTCATAGGCTGCGCCGCCGTGGTAGCGGCGCAACAGATTCATTTCCGCCAATTGATTGATATCACGGCGAATGGTTTGTGGGGTCACGACGAACAGCGTCGCCATCTCCTCGATGCTGACATAACCACGGTCACGGACCAGTTCGAGGATCTGTTGTTGGCGGGGAGGCAGGTTCATTGTTTTTCCTTGGGCGCCCTCTACAAATGGCGCCCATCATGCCGCAGGAAAGTGCAACCTGTCAGCCGGAATCCTGCTCCCCTCCTTACAACAGCGCTGTCACTCTTCGTTTTCGTGCGGTTCCCAGTCACGGGTACGCGCGACTGCTTTCTGCCAGCCTGCGTAAAGTTTTTCGCGATGCGCTTCTTCACACGATGGCTCGAACACACGCTCGATCACGGCCTTGTTACGCAACTCGTCCAGGCTGCTCCAGAAACCAATCGCCAGACCGGCCAGGAAGGCTGCACCCAGTGCCGTGGTTTCACGCATCTGCGGACGCTCGACGTGGGTGCCGAGGATGTCTGCCTGGAACTGCATCAGGAAGTTGTTGGCCACTGCACCACCGTCCACACGCAGCGACTTGAGGCGTTCGCCGGAGTCCTGCTGCATGGCATCGAGCACGTCGCGGGTTTGATAGGCGATGGATTCCAGCGCTGCACGAATGATGTGATCGACTTTCACGCCACGGGTCAGACCGAACAATGCGCCTCGTGCGTAGGGGTCCCAATAAGGTGCGCCCAGACCCGTGAACGCCGGCACCAGGTATACGCCGTTGCTGTCCTTGACCTTGCCGGCGAAGTATTCGGTGTCCAGCGCGTCGTTGATGAGCTTGAGTTCGTCGCGCAGCCACTGCACGGTCGAGCCACCGTTGAAGACCGCGCCTTCCAGCGCATAGGCCACTTCACCACGCGGGCCGCAACCGATGGTGGTGAGCATGCCGTGCGCCGATTTCACGGCTTTCTTGCCGGTGTTCATCAGCAGGAAGCAGCCAGTGCCATAGGTGTTCTTGGCCTGGCCGGGTTCGACACACATCTGGCCGAACAACGCTGCCTGCTGGTCGCCGGCAATACCGGCGATCGGGATGCCGCTCTTGCTGTGGCCGTAAACTTCGGAGGAGGCTTTGACCTCAGGGAGCATCTCGCGCGGGATGTCCAGCACGTCGAGCATGCGCTGATCCCATTCCAGCGTATGGATGTTGAACAGCATGGTCCGCGAGGCATTGGTGTAGTCGGTGACGTGAACCTTGCCGCCGGTGAATTTCCAGATCAGCCAGGTATCGATGGTGCCGAACATCAGCTCGCCTTTACGGGCGCGCTCGCGGCTGCCTTCGACGTTGTCCAGGATCCACTTGACCTTGGAGCCGGAGAAGTACGGGTCAATCACCAGACCCGTGGTGTCCTTGATGTACTCCTCAAGGCCGTCACGCTTGAGCTGCTGGCAGATCTCGGTGCTGCGGCGGCACTGCCAGACGATTGCGTTGTAGATAGGGCGGCCGGTGTCGCGCTCCCAGATGACCGTGGTTTCACGCTGGTTGGTGATGCCGATGGCGGCAATCTGGTTGTGGTGCAGATCGGCCTGCGCCAGTGCCTTGGTCATGCAGGCAGTCTGGGTGGCGAAGATTTCCATCGGGTCGTGTTCGACCCAGCCTGCCTGCGGGTAATGCTGGACGAATTCGCTTTGGGCAGTGCTCACCACGTTGGCGTCGCGGTCGAAGATGATAGCGCGCGAGCTGGTGGTGCCCTGGTCAAGAGCAATGATGTAGTTCTTGTTCTGTGTGTCAGTCATTTCGATTGCCTTGCATTATTGGGTGGGATTCAGTTGTGTGAGATTCAAATTGAGTGACATTCAAGATGAAACCTGAACTTTGCCGCGAACCACAGGAGCCTCTTTTTCATGTTCAACAGGAGCGGCACTTGGCAGATGACGCGCGATCAGCGCGCGGTAGCCAGCAGCACCAAGGCAGGCACCCAGAATGGGCGCAAAAATCGGAACCAGGAAATAAGGAATGTCGCGACCGCCGGTGAAGGCCATTTCACCCCAGCCAGCGAAGAACGTCATCAGCTTCGGACCGAAGTCGCGCGCCGGGTTCATGGCGAAACCGGTCAGCGGCCCCATCGAACTACCGATCACGGCTACCAGCAGGCCGATCAGCAAGGGTGCCAGCGGGCCGCGCGGCAAACCATTGCTGTCATCGCCCAAGGCCATGATCACACCCATCAGAATGGTAGTGATGACCACTTCGACCAGAAAGGCCTGACCGACTGAAATGGCCGGGTTCGGGTACGTCGAGAACACCGACGCCAGTTCAAGACTCTGCTCGCTGCCGCGAATGATGTGGTGAGCATGTTCGAAGTCGAAAAAAAGACTGATGTACAGCAGGTACACCAAACCCGCTCCGCAGAACGCGCCTGCGATTTGCGCGGAGATATAAAAGGGCAATTTACGTTTTTCAAAACCGGCGAACAGACTCAGCGCGATGCTGACAGCCGGGTTGAGATGCGCACCTGAAATGCCGGCGCTGAGGTAGATCCCCATGCTGACGGCCATACCCCAGATGATGCAGATTTCCCAAAGACCGAAAGTGGCGCCCGCGACCTTGAGCGCTGCAACACATCCAGTGCCGAAAAAAATCATCAGGGCGGTGCCAAGAAATTCAGCCACACATTGCCCGGTGAGCGTCGGTTGTTTTAGTGCGATGGACATGGATACCTCATTTTTTGTTTTTGTCTCGGCACCCTGAGACAGGCGTGGGTGCTCGTTATTCGTGCGTCTCAGAAAAAACCCCATTTCTGATCGCCGTTGCGAGTTATACCGAAAAATCGCTTTCGATAATATTCGTAAACGAAAAAATATAGGCAAGAAACACCGCTGTCAAAGGTCGGAACCGAACGGTCAGTAAATCGCCAGCACCCCGCAAGGACCCGGCAAGACCGCTTTATACCGGGGAATTCAGGCTGTTGCCAAAAGGCCATCAGTGTCGCAGGTGGCGTGAATCAAGGCATGTTCACTTTACTTCGCTTAAAGTGGTGGGCATTCGGAACCTTTTGGAGCGTTGCATGACACCCGCACTGGATTTGCTGAAAAAAAATCGCGCCGAACATCGCATCCACAGTTATGAACATGATCCGAAAGCGCCGTCATATGGGCTGGAGGCAGCGGAAAAGCTGGGTCTGGAGCCTGCACAGGTTTTCAAGACGCTGCTCGCCAGTACCGAAAAAGGCGAGTTACTGGTCGCCGTGGTGCCAGTCGTCGGAACACTTGATCTAAAGGCTCTGGCGCAGGCTGCCGGGGCAAAAAAAACCGAAATGGCCGACCCTGCGGCGGCGCAACGTTCGACCGGTTACCTGTTGGGGGGCATCAGTCCCTTGGGCCAGAAAAAGCGTCTGCGCACCTTTATCGACGAAACTGCGCAGCGCTTTGCAAGCATTTACGTCAGTGCCGGGAGGAGGGGGCTTGAGGTCGAGCTTTCGCCAGCGGTGCTGGCTGAACATACCCAGGCCAGGTTTGCCCCTATCGGCAGGGAATGATTCGCGCCTCAGCTATTGAGCGTATGCACGGCCACACTGCCGGGCGCCGGGAACAGCACCAGATGGTCGGCAGCCACACGAATACCGACTTCCTCACCCTGGCCATGGTCGGCATGGCTGGGGAAAATGGCTTCCAGTTGACTGCCGGTCGACAGTTGCAGGCGGTACAGCGTCGAGGCGCCCTGAAACGTTCGGCCGATGACCCGTGCTTTCAGGTCGCTGTGCGGCGCGTAGACGATATCGTCAGGGCGTAACAAGACATCCACAGCGGCGCCACTGACGCCCGGGTATGCCCGGTTGCCGCGCAATACGCCGAGTTCGGTATGCACCGATTGCGGGTCCATCATCTGCCCGCGAATGAAATAGCCTTGGCCGATGAAGCTGGCAACGAATGGCGTGCGCGGCTCGTGATAGAGATTGTAAGTCGTGTCCCACTGTTCCAGGCGTCCCTCCTTGAATACGCCTACGTGATCGCTGACGGCAAAAGCCTCTTCCTGATCATGAGTCACCAGAATCGCGCTGGTGCCACGCGCCTTGAGAATATCGCGCACCTCATGGCTCAGGCGCCGACGCAGCTCGCCGTCCAGGTTGGAGAAGGGCTCATCGAGCAGCAGCAGTTGCGGCTCGGGTGCCAAGGCTCTGGCCAGCGCCACTCGCTGTTGCTGCCCACCGGACAGCTCGTGAGGATAGCGCTTGCCCAGCGCGCCGAGGTTGACCAGTTCAAGCAGCTCGGCGATCACCTGATCCAGGCGCGGGTGGTTGCGAATGCCGAATGCGATGTTTTCGGCGACGCTTAAGTGCGGGAACAGCGCGTAATCCTGAAACACCATGCCGATGCGGCGTTTCTCCGGCGGCAGGGTCCAGCCCGGACGGGAGATCACTTCGCCCGCCAGGGTGATCTCGCCTGCATGGATCGGTTCGAAACCGGCAATGGCGCGCAGTGTGGTGGTCTTGCCGCAGCCCGACGAGCCCAGCAGGCAGCCGATATCACCCGCGTTGAGGTGCAGGTTCAAGTCCTGCACCACGCGCTGGTTCTGGTAGCCGCAAACGAGGTTGCGCAGGTTCAGCAGCAACGGGTTCATGCGGGCTGGCAGGACGGCGCGACGAGAAACTCCAGCAGCGCTTTCTGCGCGTGCAAGCGATTTTCTGCCTGATCCCAGGCGACCGAGCGTGCATCATCCAGCAGGTCGACACTGATTTCTTCGCCGCGATGAGCTGGCAGGCAGTGCATGAACAGCACGTCCTTGTCAGCCAGGTCGAGCAGGGCGCGCGTGACCTGAAACGGCGCGAACAATTTCTTGCGCCGAGCGGTTTCCTCTTCCTGACCCATGGAGGTCCACACGTCGGTGCTGACCAGATGGGCGCCCTCAACTGCGGCTTTTGGATCGCGGACCACGGTGACACGCTCGCCAGCCAATGCCAGGAACTCGGCGTTTGGCTCGTAGCCGGCAGGGCAGGCCACACGCAACTGGAAGTCGAATTGAATCGCCGCTTCTATATAGCTGTTGCACATGTTGTTGCCATCGCCTATCCAGGCAACGGTCTTGCCCTGGATCGAGCCGCGATGCTCCAGGAAAGTCTGCATGTCGGCGAGCAACTGGCACGGGTGCAGATCATCGGACAGACCGTTGATGACCGGCACGCGTGAATTGGCCGCGAATTCGGTCAGATTGCTGTGCGCATAAGTACGGATCATGACTGCATCCAGCATGCGCGACATCACTTTCGCGCTGTCGGCAATCGGCTCGCCGCGGCCCAACTGGGTGTCTCGATGCGACAAAAAGATGGCCTGGCCACCGAGCTGAATCATCCCTGCTTCAAAAGAAAGACGGGTACGTGTCGAGGATTTCTCGAAAATCATCCCCAATACCCGGTTCTTCAGCGGTTCAAAAAGTACACCGCGATTTCGCAGGTCTTTAAGCTCTACGCCACGACGGATCAAGCCCAAGAGTTCATCCGGGGTGTAATCCATCATCGAGAGAAAGTGCCTGGCGTTCATGATTAACTACCTTTTCTGCAACAGACCGCAGGTTATCAAAGCCGGTTTTTATCGATAAAACGGGCGAGACCTGCGGCGGAAGCCGCACGGGGCGACGAATAAGAAAGGCGCGATAGTATAAAAAAATGTCGCGTCTTACCAATAGCATGCGTTTTTCTGAAACATGGTTACTACTGGCGTCCCGTATAGAAGGGGCGCCGTTATTCTGTGTTGACGGGGCAAAAACTGGCTACGCTGTGAGGGTTGACAGCCATCTGCACGTTTTCCGAAGGCAGCATTTGTACACTGCCCAAATAGCGCTTGGCAATTAGTACCAATCCTGTAACAGTCCACGTTTGCGCGGCCGTCGCCTGATGGGATGCGCCTCACGGGCTTGAAACAGGGACCGTTTCTTTAATCTCGGGCGTGGGTTATAAATCGTTGCCGATACATTACTGATCAAGGGGTGGGGGAATGGACTCAAAAGAGCATCAATTAACGGAGTTGCTCGGGCTCACCGCCCGCACGCTTACCCATCTGACAGCCTCGATGACCTCGATGTCTTTCGAACTGCTGCGCAGCGAGGACGAAGTCACGCGTACCGCGGGGCGGCGCATGATTGATCGCATGGCCACCATCAGCTCAGGCCTCGACGAGCACTGGCGCTTGATCGGCGATCTGACCGGCGTCCACCTGGCGCAGGAACAGGTCGAAACCGTGGCTGAAATCCAGCAACAGCGCAAGGTCGTGACGCCTATCGGCGGTTGATTCGGCCAACTCATCCGCGCGCCTGATGCCCCTCGATTCACGGGCCGAACATCAGTGGCGCGGGGCATGGCAAGGCAGCATAGTGAGTGTTCGGCAATCAACCGGATTGCCATGACAAGATCTGAGGCTGTGATGACCCGGACTGAACACTACCGAGCCTGCCACCTGTGCGAGGCCATTTGCGGTCTTGTGATCGAGACCGTCGTGGAGGCGGATTCTGCGCCGCGTATTACCTCGATCAAGGGCGACCCGCTGGACACGTTCAGCCGCGGTCATATCTGCCCCAAGGCGGTTGCGCTGCAGGACATCCAGAACGACCCTGATCGCTTGCGACAGCCGATGCTGCGCAGCGGTGATCAATGGCAGCCGATTGCCTGGCAGCAGGCCTTCGATCTGGTGGCGGAGCGGCTTTACGCCATTCAGCAGCGCCATGGGCAAAACGCGGTGGCGGTCTATCAGGGCAACCCCAGCGTGCATAACTACGGGTTGATGACGCACAGCAATTACTTTCTCGGCCTGCTCAAGACCCGCAATCGTTTTTCGGCGACGTCGGTCGATCAGTTGCCGCATCACCTCACCAGTTTCCTGATGTATGGCCACGGCATGCTGTTGCCGATTCCGGATATTGATCACACCGACTTCATGCTGATTCTCGGCGGCAATCCGTTGGCGTCCAACGGCAGCATCATGACGGTACCGGATGTCGAAAAACGTCTGAAAGCAATCCAGCAGCGCGGCGGCAAACTGGTGGTCATCGACCCGCGCCGCAGTGAGACGGCTGCCATCGCTGACCAGCATCTGTTCGTACGCCCGGGCGGTGATGCGGCGTTGCTGTTCGGGCTGCTCAATACGCTGTTCGAGGAGGGGCTGCCCCGCGAGAGCCATTTGCCTGTCGATGGCCTGGAGCAGGTTCGCCACGCCATTGCCGGTTTTACTGCCGAGGCCATGAGCCCGCGCTGCGGTATTGCTGCCGAGCAGATCCGGCAACTGGCGCGGGACTTCGCGGCCGCTGACAAGGCGGTGTGCTATGGGCGAATGGGCGTGTCGACGCAGACCTTCGGCACGCTGTGCCATTGGCTGGCACAACTGATCAATCTGGTGACTGGCAACCTGGACCGTGTGGGTGGCGCACTCTGTACAGAGCCCGCCGTCGACCTCGTCAGCTCGACATCCGGCGGTCATTTCAATCTGTGGCAAAGTAGGGTGTCCGGCCTGCCGGAGTATGGCGGGGAGTTGCCGGTCTCGGCGCTGGCCGAGGAAATGCTAGTGGACGGGGAGGGGCAGGTTCGCGCGTTGGTGACCGTTGCGGGTAACCCGGTTCTGTCGACGCCGAACGGCCGTCAGCTGGAGCAGGCGCTCGAAGGGCTTGAGTTCATGCTCAGCATCGATCTTTACATCAACGAGACCACTCGCCACGCCGACTTGATCCTGCCGTCCACCTCGGCACTGGAAAATGATCACTACGACACCACCTTCAACACCCTGGCAGTGCGTAACGTCACGCGCTTCAATCGGGCCATTTTCGACAAGCCCGAAGGTGCGCTGCACGACTGGGAGATTTTCGTCGGGCTGGCCAGCGCCTTTGCCGCCAAGGCCGAGCGGGCGCTGAAACCCACGTTGCCGCCTGCGCAGATGATCGATCGCGGGCTGCGTGCAGGCTTCTATGGCGACGCATCACCCCATAAGCTGTCACTGGAGACACTGGACAGTCATCCGCACGGTCTTGATCTGGGGGCTTTGAAGGCCAATCTTGCACAGCGTCTGAAGACCGCCAATGGCCGCATTCAGGCCGCGCCGGAGGTGATCATGGCCGACCTGGCGCGCTTTGCAGCAGAGCCTGCTCCCCAGACCGGCGAGTTACTGCTGATTGGCCGCCGGCATGTGCGCAGTAACAACTCATGGATGCACAACTACCATCGGCTGGTGAAGGGCAAACCCCGGCATCAACTGTTGATGCATCCTGACGATTTCGCGTGCCGTGGTCTGAGTGACGGCCAGCAGGTCCGGGTCAGCTCCCGGGTCGGGATGATCGAGGTTCAGGTGCTGGGCAGTCTGGACATGATGCCCGGGGTGGTCAGCCTGCCGCACGGTTGGGGGCATTCACGTGCAGGAGTAAAAATGGCGATCGCGCAGAGCCTGCCCGGCGTCAGTGCCAATGACCTGACCGACGAACGGCAACTCGACGCGCTGTCCGGCAACGCGGCGTTGAACGGCGTACCGGTGCAGGTAGTGGCGTGTTAAGCCTCAAGACAGAGCGTCATGCTCGGGATTTCGTTACAATGCGCCACCGTGCCGACAACTGAGTCGGATATTTCAGCCGAGGTGCTCCATGGATATCATCGAAACGATCAAAGAGCAGATTGCCAACAACACCATTCTGCTTTACATGAAAGGCGCTCCGAACGCTCCGCAATGCGGCTTTTCGGCCAAGGCTTCCCAGGCATTGATGGCGTGTGGCGAAAAGTTTGCCTACGTCGACATTCTGCAAAACCCTGAAATCCGCGCCAACCTGCCAAAGTACGCCAACTGGCCGACTTTCCCGCAACTGTGGGTTGCCGGTGAGCTGGTCGGTGGTAGCGACATCATCACCGAGATGATGGCTGACGGTTCGCTGCAGACGTTGGTCAAGGAAGCATCCGCCGCCAAGGCCGAGTAAAGCCTCGCGCAGAGCGTCGCACGATAGTCGCGATTATCGCCTCATACGCTCCAGCAAGGTTTTACGCACAAGAAAAAGCCCGCTCTCGATTGAGGCGGGCTTTTTCATTGTGGCGCGATGGGGGAATCAGTCACCCATCTGCGACTGCAGGTAGTTCTCGATACCGACCTTGACGATCAGACCCAACTGAGTCTCCAGCCAGTCGATTTGCTCTTCCTTGGGCTCAAGGATGTCTTCCAGCAACTCACGGCTGCCGAAGTCACCGACTGTCTCAAAGTGAGCGATCGCGGCTTTCAGATCGGCCAGACCTTTTTGCTCGATCTTCAGGTCGCACTCCAGCATTTCCTTGGTGTGCTCACCGATGAGAATCTTGCCCAGGTCCTGCAGGTTGGGCAGCCCTTCCAGAAACAATGTGCGCTTGATCAGCTTGTCAGCGTACTTCATCGCATGGATGGACTCTTTATATTCGTGGCCACCCAGCTTTTTCAGACCCCAGTCTTCGTACATGCGCGCATGCAGGAAATACTGATTGATAGCGACCAGCTCGTTCCCGAGGATCTTGTTGAGATGCTGGATGACGGTAATGTCGCCTTTCATGTTCGAGGTCCTGCCAGTGGCTTGTGTATATAAGTGCCGAGTGTGAGCTGCGCTTAAACGCCTGTCAAACCTAAGTTGTTGAATAATAAGTGAAATTAAATAGGAATAAGAATGTTTGAGTTCCGCATCTTGACGCTAAGCGCTTGAATTACAGGCATAAAAAAACCGGACGTGGTGTCCGGTTCTTTAAAAGAGGGGGTTCAGGCAGCTGAAAATTTTGCCGGATAGGCCAGCAGTGCATGGCTGGTTTGCAGCTCGGTCAGCGTATCACGCACCACTTCCTTTGCCAGGCAGGCGCATTTCCCACATTTACTCGCAACGCCGAGTGTTTCACGGACTTCACGATAACTGCAGCAGCCTTCCAGAATTGCATCCCGGATTTGACCGTCGGTGACACCTTGGCAGAGGCAAACATACATAAGCTATGGACCGTCGCTGGTTTATTGCTTGGTGCCGAGGAGCTTAATGTTAATGAGAATGCTTGTCAAAACTGTTTTGGGTTGTATTCAGGTCGAGCGATGAGCGGTTGCTTTCGCAGGAAACGCGTCATGAGTATGCCCTCAGGTTCATCCCGCTGCAGACATGAAAAAACCGGCACAAGGCCGGTCCATTCACAGACGTAACGTCCTCAGTCGTCGAAATCTTCCCAGCCGCCCATTTCTTTCCAGCGATTGACGATGCCGCAGAACAGCTCTGCCGTCTTCTCGGTGTCGTAACGGGCCGAGTGTGCCTCGCGCCCGTCGAAGTCGATGCCGGCAGCCTGACAGGCCTTTGCCAGCACGGTCTGACCATAAGCCAGGCCGGCGAGGGTGGCGGTGTCGAAGCTGGAGAACGGGTGAAACGGGTTGCGCTTCATGTCCATCCGCGCGACGGCGGCATTGACGAAGCCGAGGTCGAAGCTGGCGTTGTGCCCGACCAGCACCGCGCGTTTGCAGCCATTGGCCTTGAGGGCCTTGCGCACGCCGCGAAAGATGTCGTTCATCGCGGTTTCTTCGCTGACTGCCATGCGCAGCGGGTGATCGAGCTTGATGCCGGTGAACTCCAGCGCCGCCGCTTCGATATTGGCACCTTCGAACGGTTCTACGCGGAAGAAATAGGTGTGTTCCGGGAACACGAAGCCTTTTTCATCCATGCCGATAGTCACCGCAGCGATTTCCAGCAAGGCATCGGTGGCTGAATTGAATCCGCCGGTTTCTACGTCGACGACCACTGGCAGGTAGCCGCGAAAGCGCGCCGCCATCGGGTGACGGGAACCGCCGCCACCGCCGTGGCCTTCGTGTTCGTCGTCAAAATTATCTTCACTCACGCGTGTTCCTCCAGACGCCAGCGCAGTGTTTCACCAGCGCGCAGCGGGATAACAGTCAACTCACCGAACGGCAGGCTGGCAGGGGCGGTCCACTCGTCACGCACCAGCGTGATGGTGTCCTGATTGGCGGGCAAGCCGTAGAACGCCGGACCGTGAAGGCTGGCGAAGCCTTCCAGCTTGTCCAGAGCGTTACGCTGCTCGAAAGCTTCTGCATACAGTTCGATGGCTGCGTAGGCGGTGTAGCACCCGGCGCAACCGCACGCATTTTCCTTGGCATGCTGGGCATGCGGCGCAGAGTCGGTGCCCAGGAAGAACTTGCCGCTGCCGCTGGTGGCTGCGTCGAGCAGGGCCGTCTGATGCGTATTGCGCTTGAGGATCGGCAGGCAATAGAAGTGCGGACGAATCCCGCCGACCAGCATGTGATTACGGTTGTAGAGCAGGTGATGCGCGGTGATGGTCGCCGCGACATTGGCGGAAGCTTCATTGACGAACTGCACCGCTTCACCGGTGGTGATGTGTTCGAACACCACTTTCAGGGTCGGGAAGCGCTCGACTACACGACGCAGGTGCTCATCGATGAAGACCTTCTCGCGATCGAATACGTCGATTTCGCCACGTGTCACTTCCCCGTGCACCAGCAGCAGCATGCCGACTTCGGCCATTGCTTCGAGGGCAGGGAAGATCTTGTCGATGCTGGTGACACCGGAATCGGAGTTGGTGGTCGCGCCGGCCGGATACAGCTTGGCCGCATACACGAAGCCACTGGCCTTGGCGGTGCGGATGTCGTCGGGCGTGGTCTGGTCGGTGAGGTACAGCACCATCAACGGCTCGAAGCGGCTGCTGGCCGGGCGTGCAGCCAGAATGCGCTGGCGATAGGCATCGGCTTGCTGCGCGTTGCGTACCGGAGGCACGAGGTTGGGCATGATGATTGCGCGGCCAAAAGTTCGCGCTACGTCAGCAACGGTATGAGGCAAGACAGCTCCGTCACGGAGGTGAATATGCCAGTCGTCGGGACGCAGGAGGGTCAGGCGGTCAGACATTGGGGATTCCAGGCGGGTCAAACTCGCTGGGAATGCTACCGGAAAAGACTCTCTCAGGCATCCGCTATCAAGTTTTGCATGAAGTTACCGATAGCTCCCTTGTCAGTCGGTAATTTTCTGTTTCGCGTTCATTTCCAGTGGAGCCTCCCGTGCGCCAGCGATATTTAGCCCTGCTCAGCATGTTTGCCAGCCTCCCGGCGATGGCTATCAGTTTCCAGACGCGTCTGGAGAGCATCGAGTGGAAGGTCGAAGGCGATCAGTTCGAATGCCGCCTGACTCAACCGATCACCGACTTCGGTGCTGGTGAGTTCGTGCGCCGCGCGGGCGAGCAGGCGACGTTTCGCCTCAAGGCTTCATACAACATGCTCGGTAACGGCACTGCGACGCTGCTGGCCGCTGCTGCACCGTGGCAACCGGGCCGCGGCGACATCAACCTGGGATCGGTGCGCGTCAGCAATGGCGATATTCCCTTCAATACCTCTCAGGCTCAGGCCGGACGTCTGATCAGCGGTCTGATGGACGGGCGCAGTCCGCTCATTCGCCACTACACCCGGGACGGCGGCCAGATGGAAGTGCGTCTGCTGCCGGTCAAGTTCAGCAAGGCATTCAGCGATTACCAGGCATGCACTGCCAAGCTACTGCCGATGAACTTCGATCAGATCAAACAGGCTGAGGTGGGTTTCCCGGGTGGCGGTATCGAGCTGGATGCCCGCGCCAAGGCGCGTCTGGACAACATGGTCGCCTATTTGAAGGCCGACCCGACCGTGAATCGTATCGAACTGGACGGTCATTCGGATAACAGCGGCAATCGTCTGACCAACCGTGACCTTTCCCGCCGTCGCGCGCTGGCCGTCATGGATTACTTCAAGGCGCAAGGTATACCCGAGCAGCAAATCACCCTGCGCTTTCATGGCGAGCGCTACCCGCTGGCGCCCAACACCAATGAAGCCAACCGTGCGCGCAACCGTCGTGTGAACGTGCACCTTGAGCGTGTTGCGCCCGATGAGCGCCCGGTGCCGGTTGCGTCTGCCAGCGCAGCGCACACTTCTTAAAGCCTGTAAAAAACATCTGTCAGACGTCGCCTTGTCGTCACAAGCTGTCGCGCCCCTGTAAATTTGCCGGTTTGAACGGTAGAATCAGCGGTTTTCCGTACAACCCGGTGGAGTGATGGCATGGCGGACGTAAACAAGGTAGTTCTCGCGTATTCCGGTGGTCTGGATACTTCGGTAATCCTCAAGTGGCTGCAAGATACGTACAACTGCGAAGTGGTGACCTTTACCGCTGACCTGGGTCAGGGTGAAGAAGTCGAGCCGGCACGCGCCAAGGCGCAGGCCATGGGCGTGAAAGAAATCTACATCGATGACCTGCGCGAAGAGTTCGTGCGCGATTTCGTCTTCCCGATGTTCCGTGCCAACACCGTCTATGAAGGCGAGTACCTGCTGGGTACCTCCATCGCCCGTCCGTTGATCGCCAAGCGTCTGATCGAGATCGCCAACGAAACCGGCGCTGACGCCATTTCCCACGGTGCAACCGGCAAAGGTAACGACCAGGTACGTTTCGAGCTGGGTGCCTATGCGCTCAAGCCAGGCGTCAAGGTCATCGCTCCGTGGCGCGAATGGGATCTGCTGTCGCGCGAGAAGCTGATGGACTACGCCGAAAAGCACAACATTCCCATCGAGCGTCACGGCAAGAAGAAATCTCCGTACTCCATGGACGCCAACCTGCTGCACATCTCTTATGAAGGCGGCGTGCTGGAAGACACCTGGACCGAGCACGAAGAAGACATGTGGCGCTGGACCAAGTCCCCCGAGGACGCGCCAAACGTTGCGACCTACCTTGAGCTGACCTATCGCAATGGCGATATCGTTGCGCTGGACGGCGTCGAAATGACTCCGGCCACTGTGCTCGCGACCCTCAACCGCATCGGTGGCGAAAACGGTATCGGCCGTCTGGATATCGTTGAAAACCGTTATGTGGGCATGAAGTCCCGTGGCTGCTACGAGACGCCGGGTGGCACCATCATGCTGCGTGCTCACCGCGCCATCGAATCGATCACTCTGGACCGCGAAGTCGCCCACCTCAAGGACGAACTCATGGCCAAATATGCCAGCCTGATCTACACAGGTTACTGGTGGAGCCCGGAGCGTCTGATGCTGCAGCAGATGATCGACGCGTCCCAGGCCCACGTGAATGGTGTGGTGCGTCTGAAGTTGTACAAGGGCAATGTGATCGTCACCGGCCGCAAGTCGGATGATTCGCTGTTCGACGCCAACATTGCGACGTTCGAAGATGACGCAGGTGCCTACGATCAGGCCGATGCAGCGGGCTTCATCAAGCTCAACGCATTGCGCATGCGGATTGCAGCCAACAAGGGCCGCAAGCTGTTCTGATACAGCAAGTTGTTAGACAAGTGCAGCCCGTTCAGGGCTGCACTTCAAATACTATCGACAGGGTCATTCTTTCCAGGCGTCATGTAAAAAGACGTCAAGGCAGTGAAGTCATCGTGGTTGATAGGCAGGGTATATGTGCTATGCAAGGTAGCCGTACACCTGGAGAGCAATGCCTGTTTTACCATGCATTTCAGCGTGCAGCCTTCGCCAGAAGCATCAAGTATTTAGTCTTTGAAAATCTTCTTACAGTGATCGCTGGTAAAGTGCGTATTTGTTTTGGTGTTTTCCTACAGTAGCTGTAGAAGTTCAGGGCAGGGAATAACAGCGTTTTCCATCGGCCAGCTGAAACGTATCGCACACTGTTTTTTTTTTGCGTAATTATTCAGGGTCAGTCGCTCTCCTGTCGTGGCCGGAATTCAAACCGGTATGCCTTGCCGATGCTGAGTACATGGCGAAGGCTAAGATCGAGTATCCGGGCAATCTCGGACGCGGTATAGCCCAATGCCGAGTAGTGCATGGCGTGACCTGCAACGACGTCATCGATGTTCGTAACGTCATCAAGGGCCTCGCTGCGTGGGACAATCAAGGGCTGGCTGAGGTTGATGGTCACGCCATGTTCTGTGGCCAGTCGGCGAACATCCCTTTTATTCATCCGCAATGAATACTGTAGCGCGGTAAAACCGGCCCCCTTGCCCGCCAGATACCTCAGTTGCTGCACTTTACCAGCGACTTCAAGCCTCTGTTCTGCCGCACGTTTTGTACGCGGTGATGACGGGGCGGCTAATTCAGCGGTCTCTCCTTCTGGAATGACTGCAATAACACCACCACGGGCAATAAAGGCTTCCACTGCGGTAGTGAGATCAGACGCGGTGGGCATTGATGACCGCGTACGAGCGTATTTAGTGTTCATGGTACATCCCTTTTGAACATGGTTATACACAGGGCCTACTCGAAAGAGTTGCCAGGAGCCCTGAGCGTTTCCAGAAAGCAGCGATGCCGGATCGGCTAGATACCCAGTGCGCTATTTCATCCGGCCGCGCACTATATGAAGCCTGCTTGAACGCACCGTTGAGGGAGTGCGCAAGTGCAGTACGCAGCAGCAGGAAGTCATATAGCTGCGCGTATTCAAAGGCAGTAATTAATAAAAGTTGCTGTTAAAAAAGTAACGACTGGTAATAAATTTTGCAAGAGGAAAATGGTTGGGTACATGAATTGATTGAGTGATTTTTATAATGTCTTACGAGTTGTAAAGTTGCGTCTGCTAATCGTGTAGTCCATTTCCTATTCGAAAGAACGTGTCTGGCTTTGAAATAAAAAATGGTATTTGCTACTTGTCGAAAGAGCTAATTATGGTCTTGAATGATGTAGGGTTATGCTATGGTGTATGTAAGATTTTGCGACACTGAAAGGATGGGCCTTGTTGGATATAGCCATGTCAATGATAGGTTTGTAGAAGTGTGGCACTTTGAGGTTGTGTGTTTGTTTGTAGGATTTTTCTTGCCATTCTGTGAGGGTTTTCCTTAAATAAATATTTGTACGAAATTCTGTAAATAATGTGTAATTTTTAAACCTTGTTTACGTATGTAGCGTGTGGGATGTATCCAGTGGTCTTTGGACCTGTGTGTACAGGGCAGGGCATCTGCATGCAGAGACTTTCAGTCGCCCTGCTAGAGGGGCGTTATGTGCAGGTGTCGCTTTCCGGGCGGCAGACTGATAGCCATGGGCTGTGACAGCAGTCGGGCGCTACCGGGGGCGGGGATCGACCTGTTTTTTTAATGATTCAGCTAAAGGGAATTGGTTTAAGTAGCTGGCGATAAGCCATGTGTCGAGTCGGTTCGTGACACTGATGCAGGAATGCTTTGGCAATACGGTTAACAGGTGCAACAGGGTCACATTTTTGAATGTAAGAGTTAGGCGGCCGCCTGTTGTACGCATTTATCTACTGATGCTGCGATGCTTGTGCTGCGGCGATCAGCAACAATATTCACCAGGTTCCGAAAAGGAAGGCTCTGTGAGAATTAATAAAAAATGTACGTTCCTGCCAAGTATTGTAGGAAGTTTCTGCTGTAATTGTAGGAATGGTCTTTGGCTGTCAGTCCACAAGGGTGAGCGCCATGCAAAGCAGTAAACGACTAAGTTATTGTGCTGGCTCTGAAAATTCGAATAGCGAAAAATGGACTGCCCATGAATAAAGTGCTGATCGTGGATGATCATCCCGTCATTCGCCTTGCTGTACGCATGCTGATGGAGCGTCATGGCTATGAGGTCATCGCGGAGACTGACAACGGTGTGGATGCGCTGCAACTGGCGCGTGAGCACCTCCCGGATATCGTCATTCTTGATATCGGTATCCCCAAGCTCGACGGGCTGGAGGTAATCGCCCGTCTGTCAGCCATGACGTTGCCATTCAAGGTTCTGATCCTCACCTCTCAGGCGCCGGGCCACTTCTCCATGCGCTGCATGCAGGCCGGGGCCGCCGGCTATGTCTGCAAGCAGCAGGATCTGACCGAGCTTCTAAGTGCCATCAAGGCGGTACTGTCAGGGTACAGCTACTTTCCCAACCAGGCGTTGCACACTGTTCGCTCCAGTATGGGCAACGCGAGTGAGTCGGACATGGTTGACCGACTTTCCGGCAGGGAGATGATGGTTTTGCAGCAGTTGGCCCGAGGCAAGACCAACAAGGAAATTGCAGACGGCATGTTTCTGAGCAACAAGACCGTCAGCACCTATAAAACGCGTTTGTTGCTCAAGCTCAACGCACATTCTCTGGTCGATCTGATCGAGCTCGCGCAGCGTAACGGGCTGGTATGAATAAGGCACTGTTTAAAAGGGGGCGTGGCTGATAACCGGTCGTGCAGGTCGGCTATCGAACATTCATTTTCCGTATTGATCACGTATCGAAGCCTCTTCTGGAGAGGCTTCAAATGCCCTGATCGAGCAAGTCAGTGCGATTTCAGGGCTGTCTAGAAATCGAAGTCGTAATCAGCCAACTGCTTCTGCAAACGCCGCTCTTCAAGCAGGTTGTCGATGGTGCGCCGTTTGCTCAGGTTGGTCTTCGCCGGCTCGACAGTCACTGGTTCTGTGTCGTCCGTGTCGACGGAGACGAGGTCGTCGTCTACGTCCAGTTGTTCGTTGTCAGTGCTCATGAAGTCGACTCCAGGGCTTGTGCTCTCTGGCGCTTCTTATATCGACAATCCAAAGGTGGGTAAAAAAGATTTTTTCAATCGGCAAGGCAGCAATGATCGGTATGGCTCAATCGTCGGATGTTTTTGCCTTGTAATCGCACAGATCTTCTATACGGCAACTGCCGCACCGCGGTTTACGGGCCTGGCAAACGTAGCGCCCGTGCAGAATCAGCCAGTGATGAGCGTCGAGCAGGTAGTTTTTCGGCACAAATTTCATCAGTTGCCTTTCCACCTCCACTACATTTTTCCCTGGCGCGATGCCTGTGCGGTTGCTGACGCGGAAGATATGCGTGTCTACCGCCATCGCGATCTGGCGGAAAGCGGTGTTGAGCACCACGTTAGCGGTTTTGCGCCCGACGCCCGGCAGCGCCTCGAGTGCTTCCCGGGTTTGCGGTACTTCACCGTTGTGCAGCTCCACCAGCAGGCGGCAGGTTTCAATCACGTTTTTGGCTTTGCTGTTGTAAAGGCCGATTGTCTTGATGTACTCGGAAAGCCCCGCTACACCCAGTTCGTAGATGGCCTGTGGTGTATTGGCTACCGGGTAAAGCCTGGCAGTCGCCTTGTTGACGCTTACGTCGGTGGCCTGGGCGGAAAGGATGACGGCTATCAGCAGTTCAAAAGGCGTGGTGTAGGCCAATTCGGTTTTTGGGTCCGGATTGTCCTCATGCAGCCTGCGAAAGATTTCCTGGCGTTTTGCGGCATTCATGGGTGGAGCTTTTCCTCGGAATTAGCCTGTGCGGGGGGTGGCAGAAGTGCTGCAAGTGTCTGCTCGGCAGCTTCGTATTCGCGCTGCAATTCCACAAGCCTGGCGGCCTGCTCCGCAATGGGGGGGTGACCAAACGCCTTGAGCGACTTGTTGAGTTGCGCGCGGCTCATGGCCAGCGCAATTCGGGCTTTTTTCAAGGCCTCATCCGGTCCGGCAGGCTTGTCGTTCCGGGCGAGTGCAACGGCGGATCGAGGCAACACGTCCCGAGCGGATTCAACGCGCTGCGACCGCGCAAGGCGCTCTGCCAGCCGCTTTTGCTGCTCCCGGTGCAGGCGTGCATTTCGTGCTTCGAAACGCATTCGGGCATGACTACGCTTGCGCTGCCGCGCCTCCTGCAGCTCGGGGGTAGGGGCCAGACCGCCGACGATGGGCGTGACCGTTGCCAGTGGCAGCGGATGCATTTCAATACAATCCACCGGGCACGGCGCAACGCACAGATCACAGCCTGTGCATTCATCGATGATCACGGTGTGCATCAGCTTGGCTGCGCCGAGAATGGCATCCACGGGGCAGGCCTGAATGCATTTGGTACACCCGATGCACTCTGCTTCGCGAATGAAGGCAACCTGTGCAGGTGCAGTGCCGCGTTGCATATCCAGTGTCAGGACCGGAACAGACAGCAGTTCGGCCAGCTGGACTATCGTTTCGTCGCCGCCCGGGGGGCACTTGTTGATGGCTTCGCCGCCAGCGATGCCTTCGGCGTAGGGCTTGCAGCCGGGATGGCCGCACTTGCCGCACTGAGTCTGCGGCAGAAGGGCGTCGATACTGCGGATGAGGTCCACGTCGGGAAGCAGGCGAATCAATTCAGTCATGGTCTTGCCAGGTGACCAACAGGTGTTCTGTCTATCTGGAGAGCAGCATTATCGGACAGATCAGGGAGCTTGCGAATGCGTAAAGGCCCGGTATCTGCCTGATGGCAGGATACCGGGCCTTGCGTTTTTTACTTGATGCGCTGGCCTGGCTTGGCACCGCTGTCGGGGCTGAGCAGATAGATCTCCTCACCGCCGGGGCCTGCCGCCATCACCATGCCCTGCGAAATGCCGAAACGCATTTTTCGCGGCTTGAGGTTGGCGATCATCATGGTCAGACGGCCTTCGAGTTCGGACGGGTTCGGGTATGCGCTCTTGATGCCGGAAAAGACATTGCGCTGCTCGTCGCCGATGTCCAGAGTCAGGCGCAGCAGCTTGTCGGCACCCTCCACGTGTTCGGCCTTGAGAATCAGCGCGACGCGCAGGTCGATGGCGGCAAAGGCGTCAAAGTCGATTTCCGCCGAAAGCGGCTCTTTGGCGAGTTCGCCATTACCGGCAGGCGCGGTGTCCGCCGACGAGTCGGTAGCGGTCAGGTCTTCCTTGGAGGCAGTGGCCATGGCCTCGACCTTGACCGGGTCGATACGGGTCATCAGCGCCGAGAAAGGGTTGAGCTGATGATTGGTCAGCAAGATCTTGTGGTCTTCCCAGGTCAGTGGTTCGACGTTGAGAAATTTTTCTGCATCGGCGGCCAGATTGGGCAGGACCGGCTTGAGGAAAATCACCAGTTGGCGGAACAGGTTGATGCCCAGCGCACAGACGGCCTGGACTTCATCCTGCCTGCCTTCCTGTTTGGCCAGCGCCCATGGCGCTTTTTCCGCGATGTAGGCATTGGCGCGGTCCGCCAGGGCCATGGTCTCGCGCATGGCGCGGGCGAAGTCGCGGGCTTCGTAGGCATCGGCAATGCTGGGTGCAGCCGCCAGAAACGCGTCGGTCAGCTCGGGCGCGGCATTGGCTTCGACCATCACACCGGCGTTGCCCTTGTGAATGAACCCGGCGCAACGGCTGGCAATGTTGACAACCTTGCCGATCAGGTCGGAGTTGACCTTTTGCACGAAGTCTTCGAGGTTCAGATCGAGGTCGTCGACGCCACGGCCCAGTTTGGATGCGTAGTAATAGCGCAGGTACTCGGGCGGCAGGTGGTCGAGGTAGGTGCGCGCCTTGATAAAGGTGCCACGCGATTTCGACATTTTCTGGCCATTGACGGTCAGGTAGCCGTGGACATTGATGCCGGTCGGTGTGCGCAAGTCAGCGCCTTCCAGCATGGCAGGCCAGAACAGAGCGTGGAAGTTGACGATGTCCTTGCCGATGAAGTGATAGAGCTCGGTGGTCGCGCCCTTTCCCCAGTACGCATCGAAGTCCAGGTCTGGACGACGCGCACACAGGTTCTTGAAGCTGGCCATGTAGCCGATCGGCGCATCAAGCCACACGTAGAAGTATTTGCCTGGCTCGTCGGGAATTTCAAAGCCGAAATAGGGCGCATCGCGGGAGATGTCCCACTGCTGCAGGCCACTGTCCAGCCATTCGGCGATCTTGTTGGCAACGGCGTCCTGCAGGGTACCGCTGCGTGTCCAGCGCTTGAGCATGGCGTCGAATGCAGGAAGGTCGAAGAAGAAGTGCTTCGAGTCCTTTAGCACCGGCGTGGCACCGGAAATCGCCGACTTGGGGTCTTTCAGATCCGTCGGGGCATAGGTGGCGCCGCACTTTTCACAGTTGTCGCCGTACTGATCCTCGGCCGCGCATTTCGGGCAGGTGCCCTTGATGAAGCGGTCGGCCAGGAACATTTTCTTTTCCGGGTCGAAGTACTGGGTAACCGAGCGCGTCGCGATATGACCCGCATCGCGCAGACGCTTGTAGATCATGCTCGACAGTTCGCGGTTCTCGTCAGAGTGCGTCGAGTGGAAATTATCGAAGTCCACCAGGAAGTCGGCAAAGTCGGCGCTGTGTTCGGCCTTGACGTTGGCGATCAGTTGCTCTGGCGTAATACCTTCCTTTTCGGCGCGCAGCATGATTGCCGAGCCATGGGCGTCGTCCGCGCAGACATAGATGCATTGATTGCCGCGGTGCTTCTGAAAACGCACCCACATGTCGGTCTGGATGTACTCGAGCATGTGGCCAAGGTGAATGGAACCATTGGCATAGGGCAGGGCGCTGGTAACGAGAATCTTGCGTGGCTCGGACATGGGGCTCGGCTACTTGAAGTGAAACGGAGACCGGCCACTATAAAGGTCTGAACGATTTTTTTCACCCGTGCGGTTGTGGGAATGCTCCTGAATGGTTGGGCGCGGTTTAGTGAAATCATGTGGGCTGCTGGCAGAACAGGTACGATGGTCGGCTGTTCCAGTCAGTCTTTTTACGGAGTAAGCCCATGAGCGCAGTCAATCGCGCAGCGGTGGAGACGATTCTTCGCCAGTACACCGACCCCTATCTGAATCAGGATCCGGTCACTGCCGGTTGCGTCCGGTCCATCGATATTCACGGGGCACAGGTCAGCGTGCAACTCGAATTGGGCTATGCCGCCGACCTGTTCAAGAACGGCTGGGCGCACGTGCTGAAAACCGCCATCGAGAATCTGGACGGCGTCAGTTCGGCCACCGTCGCCATCAGCAGTGTAATCAGCGCGCACAAGGCCCAGAGCCAGATTCCGGGGCTTGCCAATGTGAAAAACATTGTCGCCGTCGCGTCCGGCAAGGGCGGTGTCGGCAAGTCCACGACCGCCGCCAATCTGGCCTTGGCGCTGTCTCGCGAAGGCGCTCGCGTCGGTATCCTCGATGCCGATATCTATGGGCCGAGCCAAGGGGTGATGTTCGGTATTCCCGAAGGCACGCGGCCGAAGATCAAGGACCAGAAGTGGTTCGTGCCGGTCGAGGCGCATGGCATCGAGGTGATGTCGATGGCCTTTCTGACCGACGACAACACGCCGATGGTCTGGCGCGGACCGATGGTGTCGGGGGCTTTGCTGCAATTGGTCACGCAGACTGCCTGGAATGACCTGGACTATCTGGTCATCGACATGCCGCCCGGCACCGGTGATATCCAGTTGACGCTCGCGCAGAAAGTCCCGGTGGCGGGGGCCGTGATTGTCACCACACCACAGGATCTGGCTTTGCTGGATGCGAAAAAGGGTGTCGAGATGTTCCGCAAGGTCAACATTCCGGTACTGGGCGTGGTGGAAAACATGGCGGTGCACATCTGCTCCAACTGCGGCCATGCCGAGCATCTGTTCGGTGAAGGTGGCGGCGCGAAGCTGGCGACGCAGTATGATGTCGAGCTGCTGGCGTCACTGCCGCTTTCGATGCTGATTCGCGAGCAGGCAGATGGCGGCAAGCCTACGGCGATTGCCGAGCCGGAGAGTCAGATTGCGATGGTGTATCAGGAGCTGGCACGTCACGTCGGTGCGCGGATCGTGTTGCAGGAAGCTGCAAGTCCAGCCATGCCGACGATTTCGGTAAGCGACGACTGATTGGATGGTGATGATCGGGCGGGGGAGGTGCTGTGCTTCTCTCGTTCTGGTCAGGCGTCCAGCGGGTGTTCAGCCAGCGAGAGGTCAAAAGGCGGGCAATAAAAAACCCCGCTTTTGAGGGCGGGGTTTTTAAGCGAATCAGTACAAGTTAGATAACTTGAACTTCTTCAGCTTGCATGCCTTTCTGACCGCGGGTAGCGATGAAAGAAACCTGTTGGCCTTCTTTCAGGCTTTTGAAGCCGTCGGATTGGATAGCTTTGAAGTGCACGAACAGGTCGTCACCGGATTGTGGAGTGATGAAGCCGAAGCCTTTTTCATCGTTGAACCACTTAACGGTACCAGTTTGGCGATTGGACATAGTATATCTCCTTGGACAAAGTTAACTGCGGCGTAGGAAGAGCCCTGGCCGAGACTGAGTGCAAAGAGCTGGAAAATTCATGGAGATGGTTGGATCGAAATTCAACATCGTGTAGAGATTCTCAGTGACACAAGCAACACAGTGACGCCACCTTAACCCTTTTTTCCGAACGTGCCAATGGTCTGTTGATGATTATTTC
The DNA here is from genome assembly GCF_000507185.2 of Pseudomonas syringae KCTC 12500. Classification (NCBI taxonomy): domain Bacteria; kingdom Pseudomonadati; phylum Pseudomonadota; class Gammaproteobacteria; order Pseudomonadales; family Pseudomonadaceae; genus Pseudomonas; species Pseudomonas syringae. The sequence continues at coordinate 937,748 of NZ_AYTM02000002.1, read as the reverse complement.
CATTCGCAGCGAAACAGCCCGGCCGGTCACGCGAACTCGCGATCTGTTGCCTTTGAACCCTCGGCCTCAGCCCGGTAAGATGCCGGATATCTTTTTCACCTCGCTATTCAGGACACCGCCATGAGCATCAAATCGGACAAGTGGATTCGCCGCATGGCGCAGGAACACGGGATGATCGAGCCCTTCGTAGAGCGCCAGGTACGTGGCGAAGGCGCTGATCGGGTGATCTCTTTCGGGGTGTCCAGTTATGGCTACGACGTGCGTTGCGCCGACGAATTCAAGGTCTTCACCAACATCAATTCGGCCACGGTCGACCCGAAAAACTTCGATGAAAAAAGCTTCGTCGATATCAAGAGCGACGTGTGCATCATCCCGCCCAACTCGTTTGCACTGGCGCGCACCGTCGAATATTTCCGCATTCCGCGTAACGTTCTGACCATCTGCCTGGGCAAGAGCACCTACGCGCGCTGCGGCATCATCGTCAATGTCACGCCGCTCGAGCCTGAGTGGGAAGGCCATGTAACGCTGGAGTTTTCCAACACCACCACACTGCCGGCCAAGATCTACGCCAACGAAGGCGTGGCGCAGATGCTGTTCCTTGAGTCCGATGAGGAGTGTGAAGTGTCCTATAAGGATCGGGGTGGCAAGTACCAGGGTCAGCGTGGCGTCACCCTGCCGCGTACCTGATTTGCGCTCCAGCTGACTAGTGGAATTGAATTAATACTCTATTACGCACTCTATCTGTTCACATGCTTTCGCATAATTCATTACGTGCGAAAGCCTTTGATCTGGAGTGCCCTATGAAGACTACTTTCAAAATCTCTGAACAGGTTCAATCTCCGCTTAACGAGATCGGGCTGCTCGCCTGGTCATTGATGGCTCATTCCGATCTCAGCCCGGAGCTGAACATGGTCGGTGGCGGGATCCCGGGTAATCCAGATCCCGATACTCCGTTTCAGCCAACCGAGCCAGGCGGGCCTACTGTTCCTGACGAGCCGCCACCTGCACCTGTGGCCTGATTATCAGAAAACTGCCTGCTGTTCTCGTGAGCAGCGGGCAGTTTTGTATGTGGCGACCGGCGACGCTATGCCACTCGCCACACGGCATCACCGCCGGTCACGTAGATCGTACTGTCCGGTGCGGGGCGAATCTGAAAACCGCCCGTGAACTCGCCGAAGGCTGGCAGCAGACTGACTTGCCGGCCCAAGTAGAAGCACGCCAGCCGCAAGCTTTGCCGGCCGCGCCCGTGTAGTCGATACACCGGATGAACGTGCCCGGCCAGTACGTGCAGGTCAGGGTGCGGATCGGGCTCGTGCTGCAGGGCAAATGGCCCGAGTGCCAAGGGCTCGGGGACCACATCAATGCCCAGAGAGGCGGGCGGATCGCCGGCTCGTTTGTCATGGTTGCCGCGGATCAGTGTGATGCGTAGTGTCGAACGCTCTGCCCGCCATTGTTGCAGCGCCGCCAGCGTGCCGACCGCGTGAGATTCCGGCGCGTGCAGGAAATCGCCCAGAAAGATCAGATGATCGCAGGGATAGGCATCCAAAAGGCTGTCCAGGCGGCGCAGATTCGCCTGTGTAGTGCCGTGCGGCACCGGTTGGCCGAGCTTGCGATAGGCGGCCGCCTTGCCAAAGTGCGCATCGGCAATCAGCAAGGATCGTTTGGCGGGGTAGTAGATGGCCTTGTCGGCCAGCAGCCACAGCTCTTCTCCTGCCAGCGTGACAGCCAGATACGGGCTCATTGTTCAGGCTCCGGGCCAGCGGCTTTCTCCAGGTCGCGGACCATGCGCGCGATGCGGTCGGCAAGTTTCTCCGAACTGAGGCTTTCGCGAAAGCGCTCGACCAGCAACGGAAAGGCCAGCGGGGTCGCGCGCTTTATTGCGTGCAGGTCCAGCGTGCGGCTGTTGATCTGGCGCAACGTCAGTTCCAGACGCTGCAGGTCCAGTTCCTGACGCAGGACTTCCTGTTCGGCCTGGGTCAGCAGCATGTTGTCAGCGTCGTACTGCTTGAACACCTCGAAGAACAGCCCGCTGGATGCCTGAAGCTGACGATTGCTCTTGGCTGCGCCAGGGTAGCCGGAAAACACCAGTCCGGAGATGCGCGCGATTTCCCTAAAGCGCCGCAGGGCCAGTTCGCCAGCGTTCAGGCTGGCGATAATATCGGCTAACAGATCCGTTTCGCTGAACAGTTCAGCCTGCAACGTCTGCGCCCAGTCGATCTCGCTGGCGCTGAGCAGCTCCAGCCCGTAGTCGTTGACGGCGATGGAAAAGGTCAGCGGCTGATGCCGGCTCAGGCGCCAGGCCAACAGGCTGCCCAGCCCCAGATGCACGTGGCGGCCGGCGAACGGGTAGAGGAACAGGTGCCAGCCTTCCCGGGACTTGAGTGTTTCGGCCAGCAATGTGTCGCGTCGTGGCAGCCCTGACCACTGCTGCTGCACTTCCAGCAGGGGTTTGATGGCGCGCATTTCCGGGCTGTTGAATTCGCTCCGCGCAGCGGCATCGAACTTCTCCACCACGGCATCCGCCAGTTCGCTGGACAGGGGCATTCGACCGCCATTCCAGCGTGGTACGGCGGCTTTCTTGCCGGTCGCGCGTTTGACGTAGGCCGTCATGTTTTCCACTCGAACCAACTCCAATAAGCGTCCGCCGAACAGAAAACCATCACCGGGTTTGAGTCTGGCGATGAAGCCTTCTTCGACGCTGCCCAGCGAGCCACCACCGCCGCCTTTTTTCCAGTATTTCAGGTTGACGGTGGCCTCGCTGACGATGGTCCCCACGCTCATGCGGTGGCGTCTTGCAAGACGCGCATCGGGGACCCGCCAGACGCCGTCCTCGTCAGGTTCGGCGCGGCGGTAATCAGGGTAGGCGGTCAGCGAGTGGCCGCCGTTGCGGACAAACGCCAGCGCCCATTGCCATTGCTCGTCGCTGAGGTCGTGGTAAGCCCAGGCGCTGCGTACTTCGGCCAGCAGCTCATCGGGACGGAAGCCACCGCCCAGGGCGATGCTGACCAGGTGCTGGACCAGCACGTCCAGCGGCTGGTGTGGGGATTCGCGGGGCTCGATCATCCGAGCTTCGACGGCGTCATGGGCGGCAGCAGCTTCGACCAGCTCCAGGCTGTGGGTCGGCACCAATGTCACGCGCGAAGGGCGACCCGGTGCGTGGCCCGAGCGCCCGGCGCGCTGCATCAGGCGTGCGACACCTTTGGGCGAGCCGATTTGCAACACGCGCTCGACCGGCAGAAAGTCCACGCCCAGGTCCAGGCTGGAGGTACACACCACGGCCTTGAGTGCGCCTTCCTTCAACGCGCGCTCGACCCAGTCGCGGACCTCTCGGGCCAGCGACCCATGGTGCAGGGCAATCAGCCCGGCCCAGTCGGGGCGGGCTTCCAGTAGCGCCTGATACCAGATTTCCGACTGCGCCCGGGTGTTGGTGAACACCAGACAGCTCGCGCTGCTTTCCACCTCGGCCACGACCTGCGGCAACATGCGCAGGCCCATGTGCCCGGCCCACGGGAAGCGTTCGATGGACGGCGGCAACAGCGTATCGACCTGCAAGTCCTTGACGATTTTGCCTTGCACGGTCACGCCGCCGTCGCCGATCAGTACCTGCTGCGCGTGTTGCTGATTGCCCAGCGTCGCGGAAATACCCCACACGATCAGTTGCGGATTCCAGCGCCTCAGGCGCGCCAAGGCCAGTTGCAACTGCACGCCGCGCTTGTTGCCGATCAGCTCGTGCCATTCGTCCACCACCACCATCTTCAGTGTCGACAAGGCGACCTGAGCGTCGGCACGGGTCAGCAGCAGCGTCAGGCTTTCTGGGGTGGTGATCAAGGCAGAGGGCAGCCGCCGACTCTGCCGGGCGCGTTCGCTGCCGCTGGTATCGCCGGTGCGCAAGCCGACCGACCACGGGATGTCCAGTTCGGCCAGTGGCGCCTCAAGGGCGCGGGCGGTATCGGCGGCCAGGGCGCGCATGGGCGTGATCCACAGGACACTCAGCGGCTCGGCAGGCGGTTTGCGTTTGCGGGGTTTGTTGTCAGCGGTGAGCGTATTGGCTTTGGCGAAGCGGTTGAGCGCGGCGAACCATACGGCGTAGGTCTTGCCCGAGCCGGTGCTGGCATGCAGCAAACCGGACTCGCCATTCTTCACCGCCGCCCAGACCTCTTTCTGGAACGCAAAGGGCTTCCAGCCTCGGGCGAGAAACCATCGTCGAGCGAAATCGGTGGGTCTGCTCATCCGTTTGAGTGTGCTCTGAGTGGCGTTAAGTCAGAGACAGCAGAGAAAGGGTAATAGTTTTAAATGGTTATGTGGCTGATCGTTCCTGGATTGCCTATCGTGCCGATACCAGGGATACCACCATGACTATCGTGCCGATGCTCCGCGTCGGCATGCCGTTCTGGACGCTCTGCGTCCTCTTGATGACGTAGAGCGTCTTCCACGCTTGAGCGTGGGAACGAGATTTGAGGGGGATCGAGACGTGTGTACGCAGCAATCCGTGCTACTTCAGATTGCCGCTCAAGAACTGCTGCAAACGCTCGCTTTTCGGGTTGTTGAGGACTTCGTCCGGGTGGCCGGATTCTTCGATCTGGCCCTGGTGCAGGAACACAACCTGGCTCGCCACCTTGCGCGCGAAACCCATTTCGTGGGTGACCAGAATCATCGTCCGGCCTTCTTCAGCCAGGCCCTGAATGACCTTCAGCACTTCACCGACCAGCTCCGGGTCCAGCGCGGATGTCGGTTCGTCGAAGAGCATGATTTCCGGCTCCATCGCCAGCGCACGGGCGATGGCCACGCGCTGTTGCTGGCCACCGGAAAGAAACGCGGGGTACTGATCGGCGACACGCTCAGGCAGGCCGACCTTTTCCAGGTATTTGCGCGCGCGAGCTTCGGCTTCGGCCTTGGGCACGCCCAGGACCCGGCGCGGCGCCATGGTGATGTTTTCCAGCACGGTCATGTGCGCCCACAGGTTGAAGTGCTGAAACACCATCGCCAGCCGCGTACGGATACGCTGCAGCTCATCCGGGTCGGCAACGCGCATACCGTCCTTGTCGCTGACCATGCGTACTTGCTTGCCATCCAGGCTCATCGCCCCGTCACTGGGCTGTTCGAGAAAGTTGATGCAGCGCAAAAAGGTGCTCTTGCCGGAGCCACTTGCCCCGATCAAACAGATGACGTCACCGCTGCTGGCCTTGAGCGATACGCCTTTGAGCACGTGATTGTCGCCATAGCTTTTGTGCAGGCCATCGATGGTCAGTTTGTACATGACAGGTCCTCAAGGAGAAAGTAGATAGCCGCTGCGATAGGCATGGGTGCCGGCGATGTGCGCAATGACCATGCCGGCAGTCGCCATGCGGCGCAGGGAACGCGCATACAGCAGGCCTGCGTTGAGGGCATGGATGCAGGTCACGGTATCGCTGATCGGGTCGATGACCTCGGCAATCAGTTGGCCGGCCTCGACGTGTTCGCCGGGCATTGCGCAGAACACCAGCAGGCCGCCGACCGGCGTAGCCACCGGTTCGACCGCTGCCAGTGGCGTAGCGGGGTAGAGCAGTTCGGGTAGCGGCTGCAGATCGCCGTCAATCATGCCGGCATCGATCAGGTAATGAATGATCGCCTGGCAGTCGCGGCTGGCCAGCGCATGGTTGACATCGCCTTGCCCGCGCAGCTCCAGGGTCACCGAAAAGCTGCCCATGGGAATCGGAAAGCGCTCGCCAAAGCGTTGCTGCAATTGCCACCAGACCAGCGTGAAGCACTCATCGAACGACTGCCCGCCTGAGTCGGTCGCCAGCAGGCTGGCGTGCGCGCCCAGGTAGCGTGATAACGGTTCGACTTTCGGCCAGGCTTCGGGCGTGGTGTACAGGTGCTCGACCGACTCGAAATCACAGTGCAGGTCCAGCACCATGTCGGCATCGCAGGCCAGGCGCTGCAGGGTCAGGCGCAACGAATGCAGTTGTGTGGTCGCCGGTACGGCATTCAGCGCCGCCAGCAGGCTGTCCCTTACCAGCGCGCAGTTGTGCTCTGCGTCGTTAGTCAGTCGGGCTTCGATGTCATCACCGACCTGAGTGCAGAGGTCGCTGAACCCGCGATTGAAGTTCTGGCCGCTTTCCAGCTCGTAGCGGCCCAGCGGGGTGTCCATCAGCACTTGTTCCAGACCGATCGGGTTGGCGACGGGCACCACAACGATTTCGCCCAGCAGTCGCCCGGCGTTTTCCAGTTCGGCCAGACGCTGCTTCAGGTACCAGGCCACCAGCATGCCCGGTAGCTCGTCGGCATGCAGCGACGCCTGAATATAAACTTTGCCGGCGCCGTTTTGCGGCCCGTAATGAAAGCTGTGGATTTGCCGGCCAGTGCCGGGCACTGGCGAAAGCAAGTCATGGGTGTGATGGCGCATGTTCAGTCCTGATTAATGGGCCGGGCCGAGAAAGGCCAGCCAGCGGCGTTCGGCAAGGCGGAACAGCCCGACCAGAATGAACGTCACGGTCAGGTACATGACGGCGGCGATACCGAAGGACTGGAAGGTCATGAAAGTGGCGGAGTTGGCATCCCGCGCGACTTTCAGGATGTCCGGCACCGTGGCGGTAAAGGCCACAGTGGTCGAGTGCAGCATCAGGATCACTTCGTTGCTGTAATACGGCAGTGAACGGCGCAGCACCGACGGCATGATCACGTAGGCATAAAGCTTCCAGCCGGTCAGGCCATAGGCCTTGGCCGCTTCGACTTCGCCGTGGGCCATGCTGCGGATCGCCCCGGCAAAGATCTCCGTGGTGTAGGCGCAGGTGTTCAGGGTGAAGGCCAGGATCGTGCAGTTCATCGCATCGCGAAAGAACGCATCGAGCATCGGCTGTTCACGTACTGCGGCAAGGCTGTAAATGCCGGTGTAGCAGATCAGCAGCTGTATATAGAGAGGCGTACCGCGAAACAGGTAGGTGTAGAACTGCACCGGCCAGCGCACCCAGCGTTTTCCAGACACCCGCGCAATCGACAGCGGGATCGACACGCAGAAGCCGATGACGATGGAGGCGCTGAGCAGCCACATGGTCATCGCCAGGCCGGTCACGTTGACGCCATCTGTATAAAGGAAGGGTTTCCAGTATTCCTGCAGCAATTCGATCATCGCTGTGCCTCCCGGCTGCCTGCGGCGTAATACCGCTCAGCCCAACGCAGGGCGAAGTTCGAGGCGCTGGTGATCAGCAGGTAAATCAGTGCCGCCAGCACCAGAAAGTAGAACAGCTGATAGGTGCTCTTGCCCGCATCCTGTGACGCCTTGACCAGATCAGCCAGACCGATGATCGATACCAGCGCAGTCGCCTTGAGCAGCACCTGCCAGTTGTTACCAATCCCCGGCAGCGCGTAACGCATCATCTGCGGGAACACGACGTAACGAAAGCGCTGACCGCGTTTCAGTCCATAGGCTGTCGCTGCCTCCACCTGACCGCGAGGCACGGACAGAATCGCGCCGCGAAACGTCTCTGTGAAGTACGCACCATAGATGAAGCCCAGGGTGATGACGCCTGCGCCGAACGGGTTGATCTCGATGTATTCCCATTCCATCGCGTCGGTCAGCATGGTGAGCCAGGTTTGCAGGCTGTAGAAAATCAGCAGCATCAACACCAGGTCCGGAACACCACGGATCAGTGTCGTGTAAATTTGCGCCGGCACGCGCAGCAGCGCGGAGCTCGACAGTTTGGCGCTGGCCCCGATCAGTCCGAGCAGAATGCTCAGAGCAAGCGACAGCACAGCCAGTTTGACGGTCATCCAGGTGCCTTCCAGCAACAGCGGGCCAAAGCCCTTCAGGCTGAATGCCGAGAGTCCCAGGTTTTGCATGAGTGCATCGAGCATGGATAGGCCTTGTTACCAACAAAAACGCCCACCGATCGGGCGACGAATGATCGCCGAAATCGATGGGCGTCGGGGTGTTATTTACCGCTGTAGAGGTTCAGGTCGCCAAAGTGTTTTTTCTGGATTTCAGCGTAGGTGCCGTCTTTATGCATCGCCTCGATGCCTTTATCCAGCAGCGCTTTGAGTTCCTTGTTGCCCTGGGCAATGCCGATGGCGGTTTTGGCTGGCAGCAGTTCGCTGTCGATAGGCTTGCTGACTTCGTAGTCAGCACCGGCCGGCGATTTCAGGAAGCCCAGTTCGGCCTGTAGCATGTCCTGGATCGAGGCGTCGAGACGACCGGAGGTCAGGTCGGAGTAAACCTGGTCTTGGTTGGCATAGGCCTTGGTGGAAATACCTGCCTTGTCCAGTACGGCCTTGGCGTAGGCTTCCTGGATGGTGCCTTGCTCATAACCCACGGTCTTGCCTTTCAGGCTGGCCGGGTCGGCGGTAAAGCCTGCACCCTTCTTGAACACCAGCGAGGTCGGGCCGGAGAACAGTTCGTTGGAGAAGTCGATGACTTTTTCGCGAGCAGGGGTCACGGTCATCGAGGAAATGACGCCGTCGAATTTGCGTGCCTTGAGGCCGGGGATCATGCCGTCGAAGTCGCTTTCGACCCATTTGCAGGTGACTTTCAGCTCTTTGCAGATCGCATTGCCCAGATCGATATCGAAGCCGACCAGGCTGCCATCGGCCGCTTTTGATTCGAACGGTGCGTAGGATGGATCGACGCCAAAGCGCAGTTCCTTGTATTCCTTGGCCATGGTGTTACCGGCGGCGATGCACAGAGCCAGTGCAGAAAGAGTCAGCCATGCTTTTTTCATTGTTCAGTCCTTAAAACCTTAAATGGGGCGTTGGGAATACGCGAAGCGTGCTACCGGCAAGTGCCAGACAGGCATTGGGTAGCAATTTCCGAACCAGAGGAACGAACGTGCGTTTGAAATGTAAGGCGTTGTCGCTATTTCGTATAAACGGCTGGCAATTGGCCGCCCATGCGCGCTTACAGGGTTGCTGTTCATCGCCCGGTACTACGCAGGGAGCTTTGTCAGGCGAGACAGAGCGGAAGATTGGTAACGAATCAGGAAGTTTCCTATAAACGATCAGGATGATTTGCCTGTTGGTGTTTCAAAAAGGTGCACGGTATTTGCTATGCGCCCTTTTGGTGCTCTAGTTCAGCAGGTCTTGCAGCGTCGCCAGACTGTCGGCTTCGGCGACCGGCTTGTCTTGCCGCCAGCGCAGCATCCGAGGGAAACGCACCGCGATGCCGCTCTTGTGACGCTTGGACAGGGCGATACCTTCAAAGCCCAGCTCGAACACCAGCGTCGGAGTGACGCTGCTGACCGGCCCGAACTTCTCCACCGTTGTCTTGCGAACGATGGCGTCGACCTTGCGCATTTCTTCATCGGTCAGCCCCGAGTAAGCCTTGGCGAACGGCACCAGCGTGCGCTCAGTGGCGTCGGGCGGGCCGTCCCAGACTGCAAAGGTGTAGTCGCTGTACAGACTGGCGCGTCGTCCGTGACCGCGTTGCGCGTAAATCAGCACGGCGTCGACGCTGAACGGGTCGATTTTCCATTTCCACCACACCCCCATGTCCTTGGTGCGACCGACGCCGTACAGCGAGTCGCGAGCCTTGAGCATCATGCCCTCGACGCCCAGGCTGCGCGAGGCCTCGCGTTGGGTGGCCAGGTCGAGCCAATCCTTGCCTTTGAGCACCGGGGAGGGCATCAGCACCTCGCTCTGGCAGGTTTCGATCAGGGCTTCCAGTTGCGAGCGGCGCTCATGTTGCGGGCGACTGCGCCAGTCATCGCCTTGCCACTCCAGCAGGTCATAGGCCAGCACCACGACCGGAACGTCGGCAAGAATCTTTTTGCCCAGCGTCTTTCGGCCTATGCGCTGTTGCAGCAGGGCGAACGGCTGAACCGAAGGCGCAGCCACAGGCGCATCGCTGTTCAAGGCAAACTCCGCATCGGCATCGGGCTTCGCATCGGGGGCTTTCCAGACCACGATTTCGCCGTCGATCACCGTGCCGTCCGGCAGGCACTGCACCAGGCTGTGCAACTCCGGAAAACGGTCGGTTACCAGCTCCTCGCCGCGCGACCAGATCCACAAGCGCCCGTCACGTTTGACCAGTTGCGCGCGAATACCGTCCCACTTCCATTCCACCTGCCAGTTCTGCGCCGGACCGAGCAACGCCTCGAACTGATCGGCGGGCTGTTGCAGCGAGTGGGCGAGAAAAAACGGGTAGGGCTGGCCGCCGCGTTGGGCGTGCTCATCTTCGGATTCAGGCGCGATCAGCTTCAAATAGCGCTCGGCGCTGGGCCGGTGCGACAGGTCGGTGTAGCCCACCAGTCGTTGTGCGACACGCTTGCTGTCGATGTCTGCCAGCGCCGCCAGCGCACGGGTGACCAGCAGCTTGGACACGCCGACGCGGAAACTGCCGGTGATCAGCTTGATGCAGACCATCAGGCTGCTGCGGTCCAGCTGCGACCAGAACAGCGGCAGCCGCTCGGCGAGTTCTTCAGGCGGCAGACCGCGCAATGGCAACAGCTTGTCTTCCATCCATGTGGCCAGGCCTTCGTCATTACTGTGGTCGGCCTGGGGCAGCAACAGCGACAGGGTTTCCGCCAGGTCACCGACTGCCTGATAGCTCTCTTCGAACAGCCATTCCGGCAGACTTGCCAGGGTCATTGCCTGTTCGCGCAGTACACGGGTAGGCACCAACTGTCGTGGGCGTCCGCCTGACAGAAAGTACACTGCCCAGGCTGCGTCCTCTGCTGCCGCCTTTTCGAAGTAGTCGCGCATTGCGGCGAGTTTGGCGTTGCTTGACGTGGTCGCGTCCAGCTGTGCGTAGAGTTCAGCAAAGGCTTTCATGATTGAGCCTCACCCGTGCCTGCCGCCTCGGGTTCGCTGGTTGCCGGGTTGCTGTCCTCTTCATCACCGTATTCGGTGCTGAAGCCCTGCGCGTCCAGGCCCAGTTCTCGCAGGTAGCGCACCAGTATGCCGACCGAGCCGTGGGTCACCATGACGCGTTCGGCGCCGGTCTGTTCAACAGCCCATAGCAAGCCTGGCCAGTCGGCGTGATCGGACAGCACAAAACCGCGATCCACACCGCGCCGGCGTCGTGTGCCGCGCAGCATCATCCAGCCGCTGGCAAACGCATCGCTGTATTCGCCAAAGCGCTTCATCCAGCTGCTGCCACCTGCCGAAGGCGGTGCCAGAATCAACGCCTGACGCAGCGCGGGATCGGTCTTTTTGAAATCGCCGGCGTACTGGGTTTCCGGGATGTAGATGCCGCCTTCACGATACACACGGTTCAGCGGCTCTACGGCGCCGTGTACCAGTATCGGCCCGATCTGCGCGTCAATGCCGTGCAGGATGCGCTGGGCCTTGCCGAACGAGTAGGCGAACAGCACGCTGGCCTTGCCCTGGGCTGCATTGGCACGCCACCACTGGTTGATGCCTTCGAAGATCTGCGCCTGCGGCGCCCAGCGATAGATCGGCAGGCCGAAGGTCGATTCGGTGATAAAGGTATGGCAGCGCACCGGCTCGAAGGCCGCACAAGTCCCGTCCGGCTCGACTTTGTAGTCGCCGGAAGCTACCCAGACCTCGCCTTGGTACTCCAGTCGCACCTGCGCCGACCCCAGCACATGCCCGGCCGGATGCAGGCTCAGCTTCACGCCGTGATGGGTGATGGTTTCGCCGTATTCCAGGGTCTGCAGATTGATGTCCTGCCCAAGGCGCGAACGCAGAATGCCTTCGCCACTGGCGGCTGACAGGTAATGCTCATTGCCGGTACGGGCATGGTCGCCATGCGCATGGGTGATGACGGCGCGTTCGACAGGACGCCATGGATCGATATAGAAATCACCAGGTGGGCAGTACAAACCTTCGGGGCGAGCAACGACAAGATCCATGGGGCAACCGTATGGATGGGCTTGTTAGCTATGAGCCGGGAAGGATCTGGAAGTTCGGGGAGTTTGCGTGAGCGCTGCGGAGCGTGAGGCGCGATAAATGTCCAGAAGAACACTATCGTGCATAAAAGCGCTTTTTTGTCGCGATGGCACAGACGACGCAGAGTGCGACGTAAGTGACGGCTGAGTCCTGGCGCTGATCCGGGGGTAGCCTGGCAGGACGCCAGGCTAGCCGCACCGCGCCATGGATGGCGCGTTGCGGCGACCCCCGGATCAGTGACAGGGCGAAGGAACCCGACGAAGTCGGGCCGGAAACGGAGCGAAAGGCTTTGGTTACTTTGGCCTCATCAAAGTAACTCGCCGAGGGGCGAAAAGGTGACTTGAGTCGAGCCTAAATCCACCTGACACCGCAGAACCGCTGTGTGACGCAGAGCGTCACGAAAGGCATTACCACGCTGGAGCGTGGGAACGATAGGTGTCCTGGAGAACATCCTCGTGCCCATGCTCCCTTTCGGCGCTTACTTGCCCGGTGTCAGCGTCAGGCGTTGCTTGCCGTAGCCCTTTTCGTAGTTCTGTTGTTGCACCGGAATCGACTGGTACTGGCCTTTCTGCCACGGCTCGATACTGTTGGCGTAATACGGGCTGGCCGGGTTGTCGGATTGGCCGGTGCTGATCAGGCCGGTCATTGGTTCGACCAGGCTGAAGTCGACAATCATGCGCAGACCGGGGGCCATGCGGGCGTCGAAGCCCTTGCCCCACTCGAAGCCGGACACGTTCAGCGTCGTGTGATCACCACCCGCTGGTGTGGCGCTACGGTTGAACTCGCCGCCACCCAACTGCTTGGCCAGCGGGCTGGTCGAGACCCAGTTGTCACGGTGCAGTTTGCCCCATTGCCAGGCCTTGTGATCGCTGCCCAACAGGCTGTCGCCACTGGTGATGGCAGCCGCCAGACTGCGCGCGAGGATGGCCGGTTTGTCTTCCTTCTGCGGGGTTTTGACGTCATCCCAATAAGGACTGTCATCTCGGCCCAGTAGATGGTCGGCCTGTGGTGAGTAGGATGAGCTGGCATTGGCCACCAGTGCCTGCCAGGCAGGGCTGGTTTCCGGACCCAATTCATCAAGGAAAATCTGCTTGGCGCTTTCCTGCAGAAACAGCTCGTACAGCGCCGCATCGGCCGAGGTAGCACTGAGCTTGCCATCGAACGCCATCAGGCGCGTGAACGCTTCGCGGGCCTTGTTGCGATCGGCTTCGGGCAGGGCATCGATGGCCTGTTTGAGCGGCTTGCTCATGCCCGGCGCCTGGAACATGGTCTTGAGCTTGGCGGCGAACGTCGTGGTCTGGTCGTATTGCATGGCGATGGTGCTGCGCAGGTCCTGCTTGCCACCGTTGGCCAGTTCGGCAATCCGCTCGGCGCGCTCCGGGTAGCCCCACGAGTTGGAGAGCTGCATGCCGTAGCCTTTCGGAATGGTGCGCTGGTTGGCCGCTGCGAGCCAGCCTTGGCGCGGGTCCTGATCATAAGGGTGGAGCATTGAGTCGGCAAAACCGTCCCAGTCGTACTTGCCATCCCAACCCGGCGAAGGCAGCAGACCCTGGCCTTCACGGCGGTTCGGGAAGCGGCCGGTGACCTGCCAGCCAATGTTCGAGGCGTCGGCAAAGATCATGTTCAGGGTGATCGCCCGAATCTCGCGGCTGGTATCGAAGGCTTTCTCGACGTTGGGCGCACGGGACAGATCGAAGAACGCATCCAGGCTCTTGTCGTCCTTGAAGTTCGGGACTTGCAGCGCCAGGCTCAAACCATTGCCGGGCGGGGTTGCAGAGGCGTTGAGCAACGCGCCGTGGCGGGTTTCGTACACGGTTTCACGCAGCGGGCTGCCGCCCTTGACCAGAAAGGTTTCCTGATGCGCCGCCGCTGGCACCCATTTGCCGTCAGCCATGTAGGAGACGCGGTTGCCTTCGCGCTTGATCTTCTCCAGAAACAGGTCCTGGTTGTCACCCTTGACGCTGCTCATGCTCCACGCCAGCTTGCCGTTGAAACCGCTGAGCACCAGCGGCATGCCAGCGATGGTGACGCCGGACACCTGATATTTCGGTGCGCGTATCTGCACGAAGCTCCAGGCAGAATTGAGCCCGGCAGGCAGCTGCATGTCACTGGCCAGCAGACTTTTGCCGTTGCGACTGCGTTGTGGCGCGATGGCCCAGTTGCTGGAGGCCGCAACGCCGAGCATGTTCAGGTCCGAGAGCTGCAGGGCGATCCTGTTCAGATCGCTCAGGCCGGTGACCTGATTGTTGAGGTTCAGGCCCTTGAGCTTGTCGGCTTCGGCAAATGGTAATTCTTCGTCAGGATAGGTCGGCAACAGCCAGGCGAGTTTGTCCGCGCTGACTTTCTGCGCCAGAACCAGCGCCGACAGCTCTTCCTGCAGGTTTACCGACAGGCTGAAATTGAGCAGGCTGAAGATCAGCGCCGAGTCTTCCGGCTTCCAGTATTCCGGCTTGTAGCCCGAACTGGCGATCTCGGCAGGCAGCTTGTCGCGATAACGGAACAGGTAGGCGTTCACACCGCGTGCATAGACATCGAAGAAACGTTTCAAGCGTGGCGACGCGGCGTTGTACAGGTCGCTGGCGTTCTGCTTGAGGTTGACCGAGCGCATCAGGCGGTCGACGTCCAGCGCATCCGCGCCGGCCATTTCCGACAAGCGGCCCTGTGCTAGCAGACGCATCCCGAGCATCTGACCGATTCGATCACCGGCATGAACGTAGCCGAGCGTGAACAGCGCATCGTGGTAGCTGCTGCTTTCTATCAGCGGCATGCCCATCGTGTTGCGGCGCACCGAAACATTTTGCGCCAGCCCTTTGAGCGGGAATGTCCCGGAAACAGGCAGCACGGTCTCGGGATCGCCGCCGCCCAATTGGCAGCCGGCAAGGCTGAGGAAGCTCGCCGCAGCGGCGGCAGCGCCGAATCGGGGTAGAAAATGACGAAGGGCTGGCGAGGCCATGGGCAAGCTCCTGGAGGGGTAACGTACAAAAGCCGCTACGTTAGAGAGCAGCCCGCCAGCGCGCAAGCGGGAAGGGCGAGTTTATTTCAGGATTTTGCAGAAGTGACCAGACGGCTCTTGTGCCATTGCTCAGCGCAGGCACAAGAGTCGCCATTTGAGTCCAAGGGGACTCAAGGCTTCGACGGGTTGATCTTCTCGACCAGCGCATACGCGCGTTGGGTCGCTTCTCGACCGGCGATGCTGTCGAACCAGCGCTTGAGGTGCGGGAAGCCGTCCAGATTCTGCTGTTGATAGGTGTGCGGCACGATCCATGGGTAGATCGCCATGTCGGCGATGCTGTACTCGTCACCCGCCACAAACTGGCGATCGGCCAGACGCTTGTTCAGTACGTCATACAGTCGTGCGGTTTCTTTGACGTAGCGCTCGATCGCGTAGGGGATCTTTTCCTTGGCGAAACGATTGAAGTGATGATTCTGACCGGCCATCGGACCGAGCCCGCCCATTTGCCAGAACAGCCATTGCGACACTTCCTGGCGACCACGTAGATCCTGCGGGATGAATTGCCCGGTCTTCTCGGCGAGGTACAGCAGAATGGCGCCCGACTCGAACAGGCTCAGCGGTGCGCCGCCGTCAGCAGGCTGGTGATCGACAATGGCCGGGATGCGGTTGTTGGGGGCGATTTTCAGGAATTCGGCTTTGAATTGCTCGTCTTTGCCGATGTTCACCGGAAAGATCGTGTAGGGCAGACCTGCCTCTTCCAGAAACAGCGTGATTTTGTGCCCGTTGGGCGTGGTCCAGTAATGCAGGTCGATCATTGAGCGCTCCATGTGGGTGACCGAAACCCCATGTTTTACCTTGCTCACCTGCCGTCTACAAATGAAAACGGCCTGCAATGCAGGCCGTCGTCCATAATGCTCCGCGCCTTACGCGCCGTGGCATTTCTTGAATTTCTTGTCGCTGCCGCACGGGCAAGGATCGTTACGACCGACATCTTTAAGGGTATTGCGCACCGGTTCCTGGTGAGCGTGACCGCAGTCTGGACCGTGTACATGGCCGTGCTGGTGGTCGTGGTGATCGTGATCATGGTTGCAATCGGGGCCATGCACATGGGCTTGCTGGTTCATCGGTTTTACTCCGCAATTAAATCTGGCGCGCATTATCCCGCAAATCACGGCCAAGCAGTATCGGGATATTGGGATTCGCACAGCGCCATTTTTTAAGTATGCTTAGTATAAGTTGAGCATTTTTCAGTATTCTTTATTACCGTGTGCGGAGCCGACTCATGACCCGACAGGAACGTATCGCCAGGGCAATCGCCACCAGCGGCCTGAAGAAAGGTGAGATTGCCGCCCAGTGCGGCGTGGCCAACTCTGCCGTTACCCAATGGATCAGTGGGGAAAGCAAAAGCCTGCGGCCGGAAAATCTTTACGCACTGGCCAGGGCCACGGGCTTTCGTGCCGAATGGCTGGCGATTGGCGAGGGGCCGGAACAGGCGCCTGCCTTCGACGCCAACGTTGCGCTGATCGATCAGCCGAAAATGTCCTTCCGCTATCCGGTGATCAGCTGGGTGTCGGCGGGCTCCTGGGAAGAGGCGGTTCAGCCTTATCCCGACGGCTTTTCCGACCGCTATGAAATCTCCGACTACGACTCCAAGGGGCCGGCGTTCTGGCTGGAGGTCAAGGGCGATTCGATGACCGCGCCCACCGGCGTCAGTGTGCCGGAAGGAATGATGATTCTGGTGGACACGGAGGCTGATGTGCAGCCCGGCAAGCTGGTGATCGCCAAGCTGCCCGCCAGCAACGAGGCGACGTTCAAGAAGCTGGTCGAGGACGGTGGCACACGCTACCTGAAGCCCCTGAACCCGGCGTACAAAATGATCGAATGCGGTGCCGACTGTCGCATTATCGGCGTAGCGGTGAGGATGACTGGCAAGCTGTAAGCCTCGCATGACAAGGCTTGCAGGCTTTTTCGCCAAAGATGCTCGGCAGGAAACGTCCTACGAAATGCTTGCGAGGTTCATACAGCTGGAATACTGTATTTATATACAGTTATGCCTCGGAGGCTATCATGGCTGGCAATGATACTGGATCGACAGGCAGGTCTTCCTACGAACAGATCGGCAAGCGCATTCAAAGGCTGGTCTCCGCGCCGAATGTTCAAAAGACCCAGTGGGTCATCGTCGCTCGTCGTGATGATGAGCCCGTGGACAGCTGGAACGTGGTGCTGCAGGAAATCGAAGAGACCGAAGGCATCGAGATTGACCGTCAGCCAGACGGTTCGGTAAGGATTGGCTGGCAGCGCTACATCGACAACTGACCTCAAGCCTCTGATGTTCGCCCGGTGGCGCGGCGGGTTGGTGGCATACGTTTGCTTGTGGTTTTAAGCATGCTTAATTTTTTCGGTTTTCTAACGGTGCCTGCGCCGCAGCAATCCGCGGCACGCCCCCCCAGTGTCTGAATTTTTCTGTGTTCGTGAACGGCTGTATTTCTTGAACGGAGTCAGAAGCGATGGATATCTTGAATGGTTTGGCAGACCGAGGCGAATGGCTGGTAGCCGGTCTGGTGGGTGCGATCATTTCTGGCTGGTGGCATAAGGCAGGTCTGCTCGACTGGCGTGCCTGGCTGGTTTTTCTGGTGACCGGCGTGGCCTGTGCAGTATTCCTCACCGGCATCGCCAGTGATTACCTTGGCGTGGCAGATCCGCGCAACACTACGGGGGTGGGGTTTCTGCTGGGATCGTTCGGCGGTGCGCTGATCAGTGCCGTCAACCGGGCATTGTGGGCCGCGGACATCTGGAAGTTTCTTCTGGAGCTGATCAAGGGCAAGCTGGGCGGATAGGCTGAATGATTAACGGCGCTGGATCAGGTCTTCCGGCAGCACGTCGCCTGAAGTGCCGATGCGCACGTTGTGCCTGAACACGATGCCGGTCTTGAGCTTGCCGTCCAGCTGATAATGAACCGGCTCATCAGGCTTTTTCAGCAGTTGAGCGATGTACCGTGCGTAGCGCCAGAGGTTGGTGCGAATCGGCACAACAAAGGTTTTGCGGCTATTACCGTCGACGACAAACCAGTCGCTGAACGTGTCATCGACAAGGACCATGTCATTGAGGGTGATCTTGTACTTCAGGCCACGTACCAGCAAGCTGTCTTCGTTGGGGTTATCGACTTCGAAGTACAGCTTGAAATCCTGCTGTGTCAGCCTCGCCTTGACCACCTGGACCTTCAGCAAATGCACTTCCGGTTCCTGAGTGCGGTCAAAACTCAGGAGCGAGCATCCGCTGAGCCCGGACAGGATCAACGCAAGGCTTATGATTCTTGTAATGTGCGCCTGAAAAAACATGGATGTGCTCCCTTTGACGCCTGAGTCTACCAACTCGACGTTCAACGGCAACGCGCTTATTGCGCTGTCTGACGCTTCGCCATACTTTTATTGACGTGCATATCGGTGTCTTCTTCCATGAATCTCTACGAAATTGTCTTCAGTGCCGAACTGGTCGCCGGAGCACAACCCGAGAAGGTAAGGGCTAACCTTGGCAAGCTGTTCAATGCAGATGCCGAACGTCTGGACCTCCTGTTCTCGGGACGCCGACTGGTTCTGAAAAACAATCTCGACGCAGCAACGGCAGAGAAATATCGCGCCACCCTCGAGCGCGCGGGTGCTCTGGTGCGTGTGCTGGAAATGAATACACCATTGCCTATGGAAGAGGTCGAACTGGCGCCGCCGCCCGACGCACCGAACTGGTTGCGCAAGACCCCGGTCAGTCCTGGGCGTTTGCAGATCAAACCGCGCGACGCCTATATGGCTGCTTTTGTGGACGTCGATGCGCCGGATTACTCGGTCGCAGAAGCGGGCGTCGAGTTGCTGCCCGACAAGCCTCAGCGTGTTGCGCCGCTGCTGGATCTCTCGCGTTTGAGCCTGGCCCCGGTGGGCAGCGACATGGGACAGGTCGAAAAATCCGAGTCGCAGGAGGCGCCCGATACGTCGCACCTGAAGATCATCCCGGAGTGACGCTGCGAGTCTGCTGAATCCTGAAACGGAATTATTTTCAATCAGCCCTGTTACTTTCGAGCGCTCGTCCGGCTAACAGGCATTGAGAAGTATTCCATCAGGAGTTGCCCGATGTCCCGTTCGTTAGACACCCTTCTGCGTCCCAGTCTGTTGGCCGTGGCGATCGCCCTGTGCACGCCTATGACCAGCCCGCTGTCGATGGCGGCGCAGCAGGCCAGCCTGGTTGCCTACGATCTACCCGCAGGCCCGATGGCGACCACGCTGAATCAGATATCCAGCCAGGGTGGTCTGGCACTGAGTCTTGACCCGGCGCTGGTCGCTGGCAAAACCAGCTCGGCGGTGAAAGGCAATTTCGACGCGGCGACGGCCTTGCGCGAGGCCCTGCGTGGCAGCGGCCTGCAACTGGTGCAGAGCAGTGCCGGGACGTACACGCTGATGGCCATGGAACAGAGCGCCTTGAACCTGTCGGACGTGAACATCAACGCCAACAGCACGCCCCTCGAAGGTTCGGAGGCAGCAGGTTATCGCAGCGAGAACGTCAGCAGCGTCGGCGCGCTGGGTGGCATGCGGCTGCAGGACACGCCTTATTCCATAAGCGTCACGCCTCAGGCATTGCTAAAAAACATCCAGGCGACCTCGCTGGACGATGTCATCAAGCACAACCCGTTCACCCAGATGTACTCGCCGACCAGCGCCGGTTATGCCAGTGCCGTCAATATTCGTGGTTTCAGCAGCGCGGGCAGCCTGAACATCGCCAATGATGGCCTGCGGTTCACCAACGGTGCCGACGGCAGCAACTACATGGAAGAGATGGAGCAACTGGAAGTCATCACCGGTCTGACCGGCTTCCTGTATGGTCCAGCCTCGCCGGGCGGGCTGGTCAACTACGTGCTCAAGCGCCCGACCTATCAACGCTACAACAGCGTCACCCTGGGCAATGCCGGGGGTGAGAATTACTACCTGCATGGTGACTTCGGCGGGCCGATCGACAGCGAGGGCAAGTTCGCCTATCGCCTTAATGTGCTGACCCAGGATGGTGAAACGGCCGTCGATCTGAACAAGCGTCGTCGCGAGATGATTTCCCTGGCACTGGACTGGAACGTGTCCGACGACCTGCTGGTACAGTTCGACGCCTCGCACAAGAAGACCGAAATTCGCGGCCTGACCAGTTACTGGTATTTCGGCGACCAGTCCCTGCGCCCCAGCGCGGCATCGCTGGACAACGACAAGCTCTACAGCCAGAAGTGGTCGTTTTCCGATTACGAGTCCGACAAGGCCGGTGTGCGCGCCAAGTGGCGTTTGAACGACACCTTCACCTTGCGCGCGGCCTTCGCGGCCCAGCAGTACACCTCGGAGAACACCTACACCGGGCCGACGGTCTACAGCGCGGGCCTTTACTCGCAGCCGCTGTATGCCTTCGCTCCGATTGAAACCGAAGAAAAGACCGGCTCGCTGTTCCTCGATGCGGCGTTCGATACCGGCTTCATCGGTCACAAGGTCACCGTGGGCTATCAGGGCAATACCTCGCGCCAGAAGCAGTACGAGGATCACGTTCCGTACACGCCCGATCAGCCGGGCCCGCAATACACCTCGCCAGTGGGCACAATACCGCTGGACCAGACGCCTCAGGTTGGCAAGCCTGCGTACTCCATCGGGCATGGCGACCAGCGCCTGGCCAACAGCTCGGAAAGCAACAACGTCCTGATCGGTGACGTCATCACCTTCAACGAGCAGTGGTCGGCGATCCTGGGTGTGACCAACACGCAGATCAAAACCTACGCCAACGAGTTCGTCTACGCCAAGGCGTTCGGTTCCGCCGAAACCGAGACCACCTACAACGAGAGCAAGACTTCGCCGAACATCTCGCTGGTCTATAAACCGCTGCCGTGGCTGACCACCTACGCCACGTATATAGAAGGCCTGCAATCGGGAGGCGTCGCGCCTAGCGGGACCGCCAATGCCGGCCAGGCGTTTGCGCCTGAAATCAGTGAGCAATACGAAATCGGTGCCAAGGCGACGCTAGGTGAAACCCTGTTGACCCTGGCGCTGTTCAACATCGAGAAGCCCAACGGTTACACCACTGCCTCGAACATCTACGTTGTGGACGGACGTCAGGAGAACAACGGCCTGGAATTCAGCGTCACCGGCAAGGTCATCCCGGAACTGACCGTAGTTGGCGGCTTTACCTTGCTCGACCCGAAAATCAAGAAAACCGGCGTCGCAGCGGATGAAGGTAACGTACCGACCAACGTCGCCAAGCAACTGGCCAAGGTTTATGCCGAATACGACATCAACCCTATACCAGGCCTGGCCATGACCGGCGGGGCGTTCTACACCGGCAAGCAATACACCGATCAAAGCAACGAAAACGACCTGCCGTCCTTCACCACCTTCGACGCCGGAGCCCGCTACCGCCTGCGCCTTGCAGAAAACGACCTGACCCTGCGCGTCAACGTCAGCAACCTGACCAACAAAGAATACTGGCTAAACAGCAGCTACCTGGGCGACCCACGCACCGTCGCGTTCTCGGCACAATTGGAGTTTTAAGGCGAGCCCAATCCACCTGATAACGCAGACCGCCGTGTGACGCAGAGCGTCACGAACTGCATTCCCACCAGAGCGTGAGGAACGATAGTCAGGGGGTGAAAAGGTGACCTGAGCCGAGCCCTAATTCACCTGGAATCGCAGAACCGCCGTGTGACGCAGAGCGTCACGAGCTGCATTCCCACGCGGAGCATGGGGACAATAGTCAACCGCGGAGTTCTCGACGTTCAAGCAAAGAGCCGCAACTCAGTCCACATAAGCCGAACAGCATTTCTTGAACTTCTGCTCACTGCCACACGGACACGCATCATTACGCCCAGCCTTCAACGGCACGGTTGAATCGATAAAATACCAGCGCCCCTGATTCTGCACGAACGACGAACGCTCCTTATGACTGTGCTCACCATTGCCATCATGCCAGCGAGCGGTAAAAGTCACGAACGCATGCTCCGGCTTGCCGCCGAACACCTCCGAGCTTTCTACCTCCAGCCCCAACCAAGTGCTCTGCGCACTCCACTGAGCGATAGCCTCACGGTCCAGCCCGCCTTGCTGCACCGGCAGAGTGGTCTGGACCAGATAGTCAGTCAGCCCCAGCACATAGGCGCTATAACGCGAGCGCATCAGCTTTTCCGCGCCTGGCGCAGGCTGACCTGCGTGATAGCGACCGCAGCAGGCCAGCAACAGATCGCCGCTGCCGCAGGGGCAAATGGCACTACTCATAGGTCACCACCAATACTTTCCAAAATTCTCCGGGTTAGCCCAGTACTTCGCGTTCAGCCAGTCGGGCACCTGTTTGTACTCACGCAAGTCGTACGTAAACAGGTTCAGCACCTGCTCGTCGCGGGCGAAGCGTTCGCTGGACTGCAGCGCCAGCGAGAAAAAATCCGTCTCCTGCCAACCGCAGGCCTGCAAGTCGGCGAGCACCGCGATGCGGCTGGCGTTGAGGTTGCGGATGCCACCCAGCAGTTCCAGGCCAGTGCGCTTGGGGATGTGTTCGAGACAATCGACCACCAGCGCCAGATCGAAACGTTGCGCCGCCAGATGGGCAGGCAGCGCACCGGGTTCGGCCAGCGCGACCTCGGTCTGCGGGTGGGCCTCCTGAAAGGCTTGCAACGCCGGGAACGCCTGAGCGCCGATCAACAGCAGACGCTGCGGCGCATAGCGATCGAGCAGGGCAGCCAGCGCTTGTTGGGGCGTACGGTTCGAGTAGCCGACGGTCATTGAAAGTCCTCTGGTTAGCTGACAAGACTAGCCTGCCCGACGAGGTCTGGAAAGCGTCGTTCACGGGCTTTCAGGTGCAGCGACCGGGTTATTAAGCCATTTGGCAGATACTTAGATTATAAAGTTACTTGCAAGCTGTTTTCAGACGCATTAGGATCCGCAACACAAATTGGATCCCAAGAGTGGCTGCATGGACGCGACGTATAAATACCTACTATGTAACTCAATTGTAATCTCTGCGATGCCTTGATAAAGGCGTGGTATGTGCTGTGTGTCCAGCGGACACGCAGAATATTCTGGCCATGGGCTATTAGACGTGCAACGTTCATTATTATGGACCGTCTTTCTGTGCGCCTTGAATACGTAAAGCGATGATATTGCCCGGGCCATTCGGGTGCGTGTCAGTGACGGCTGTTAAAAAACACAGGCTGTTTAGCTGCCGCCTCTGGCAATAGGCAAGGTCACTTGTTTGACGTCATTTTTTATTTTACGCAATCGTTGTTTGACCTATCGATCAGCTTTCGCTCGCGGTTCTGGCCGTCGGTCATTTGTTTTGTTGTGATACGGATAACACGATTCAGCAGGGCGCTGAATATTAAATATCATTAAGCCATTAATGATTAACATGGAGAGAAGCAACCGATGATATCCACCGCTGAGATGCTAAAGACGCTTGAAAGCACTGTTGATACCTGCCTGGAAGCAGAATTCAAAAAAGACACCGTCATGGGCGAGTTCCATAAAGGCGACTGGTTCAATGAGTCTTACTACAAGCGTCATATTCTGGAGTGCGTGATCCGCATTCACATGAACAACGAACTGGACGCACGTGCTGTACAGGTTGCGGCAGTCGACAACATTTCCGCCGCCAAACAATTGTCTTACTATTTGTATGATGAGTTCGGCCACGACGAAATGTTCGGTCAGGACCTCATCACGTACGGCTATTCTCCTTCCGACGTTCAGGCGCAGTTCGCCTTCCCGGAAACCTGGAAACTCATGGGTTACCTGAACTTTTGCGTCAGCAAGTTCGGTCCTTTGTCCTCGATCACCTGGGACTGGTTCCTCGAATACTACGGCGACAAATACAGCTCGTTCATCACCCAGAAGGCCAGTGCCAGCATGGGCCAGCCAGCGGTCAGCGGAGCGGCTTCTCACGTGGCTTTCGACGAAGCCGAGGATCACAGCGGCATGATGAACAATATGCTGGCGTCGGTTATCAAGGACGAGAAGGATCTGCAAAAGGCTGTCGTTCATATCAAGGCATTCATACCGATGGTCGGTGAGTACTTCCAGGCCCTGCGTGCAGCAACGCTTTAATACACCTTACTCAAGGTCGGTGTAATGGCAATCTACAGTGTGCGTATTGGAGACCAGACTTACACCGCCGAGAGTCAGCAACCCCTTACCGATGCCCTTCCTCATGAAGCGTTGGTAAGGGGGTGTCTCAAAGGGGTGTGCAGAGTGTGCAAGTGCACACTTGTTTCGGGGCGCGTTCTGGAACAGGGAAAAGTCGTTGCCTTGAATGAAGCCTTTCTGCCATGCGTCAGTCGTGCTGAAACGGATATTGATATTCGTGTAGCGATCAGCACCTTTCATAAGGCCAGGCTGAAAAGCAAACGGATGCTGTCCGGGCAAATAATGGAAGTCGTGCTCGAGGTCAAAAAGGTTTTCTATAACGCCAAGTCGGTCATCAGTTTGAAATATCCCGAGGGTTCAGCGGTGCGCAGTTATTCTGTGGTGACCTTGGGTGGCAAGGATTACGACAGCCTGACCTGCCATGTGAAATTGCGTGAGGGTGGCCTGTTCTCGGGGTTATTGTTGCAGTGGCCAGTGGGCGAACCGCTGGAATATTCAATTGCAAGTCCTGCCTTGCCGGTCTATGAACAGTCCCTGAGTCGTTTGAATGTCGTGAGTGGTGGAAGTGGAATGGGCGCGGCATTGAGTCGTGCGCAGGAACTGGTAGCGAAGTACGGTATTCGTGAAGTTGCCATTTACGCCGTCAATCGTGCAGGCCTCAGCGATTATCACGCAGGGTGTATAGAGATGTTCCGCAAAACGGTTGAATGCGACGTTCACGTGACCAACTTTCCTTTTTCCGAATGGACCCACCCTGACTTCGCCATTGGCGAACACTTGATGCACGACACGCTCACCATCGGCGTCGGGTCGGATGGGGTGATCGGCAAGTTAAAGAACCTTCCCTTGTGTGAACTTGAAAGTTTTGGATAGTCGGAGACTGAGCCATGTCCATCGTTGTCATTGATCCTGTTTCATCCGGTATTAACTATATCAATGCGGCGCAGCAGCTGGGCGTCGGTGTCTATGTGTTTTCCTGTGACGGTGGCGAGCAGGAGCTCAACGCTGAGTTGCGGGCCAAGGTACGTCAGGTCATCAAAATCGACACCGGTGATTTTGAGGCACAGCTGAAGAAAATCAATGAGTTGGGAGACGTCCGCGCCGTTCTTCCCGGTGTGGAGTACGCCGTGTCCATGGCCGCGCGCCTGGGGGCAGCGTCAGGCACAACGCATCTGCACGACAGTGCAGTAGAGAAAGTGCGCAACAAATTCAATTTCCGCAGCCGGCTGACTGAGGCGGGGCTGAGCACGATCGGCTTTTTCCTTCTGGATGCCCACGCGCCGGTAGCTGTGCCGGAGGGCTTCAGCTTTCCGGCGGTGGTCAAGCCGATCGATATGGCGGGCAGTATCGGTGTGCGCAAGCTCTACAACCATCAAGAGTTGATCGAAGCAGTGGAGACATTTCGTCAATCACTGCCCGACGACATCGGCTTTACTGCCAGTGGCCAGCTGATTGTCGAAGCGTACATTCCCGGCACTGAATACAGTGTCGAAGGCATCGTGCGCAGCGATGGCAGCGTCACCCTTGCGTCCATCACGGAGAAACTGCTCGGCTCGGAGCCGTACTTTGTCGAAGTCGGTCACATCGTGGGCCAAGGCTATGAAGAAGGATTTCGCAGGGTACTGACCGACTATTCGCTGGCGGTGCTTGAGGCCATAAAGCTGAACGTCGGGCCGTTCCACCTGGAGTTGCGTGTAACGCCACAAGGTCAGCCGGTAGCGGTTGAACTGGCGGCCCGTCTTCCAGGCGACAATATCGTCGAGTTGATCAGGCGTGCCAGCGGCATTGACCTTGCCAAAGAGACACTGTGTGAGTACCTGGACATCGACAGTCGGGCCGTGCCACATGCGAACGGCGTCAGTGCCATCGCTTTCATCCCCCGAGGCGACAAGAGCGAATTTACCGAGCTGCAAGGGCTCTCCGACATTTTCGACAGTCCGTATTACCTTTCGCATCAGGTCTATTACCGATCCGGCGACGCTCTTGGCTCGGATCAGGACTGGACCTCAAGAATCGGCTACGTCATGTTCGGCGGTACCGACGAGGCGCTTGTAAGAAGCCTCGTCGGGCGGGTACACACAGAGGTTGGAATCGTATGAAGCATGTCCTGATCATCAACCGCTATGACGACGAGCTTTCGGACTACCGCAACTACATCGATCACTCGCAGGTCGATGTCTCCTACATATCACTGGCAGGGCACTCGCGGCTGATTGATCCGCAGGTCAGCGCCAACGTAGTCGAAGTCAGCGCACTGGACGCCGATCTGATACTTCAGGAAGCGCGGGCCATTCATCGTCGTCAGCCTGTCGATTTCGTGATCGCCTTTTCGGAATACGATCTGGACGCCGCTGCGCTGGTGCGTACCGAATTCAACATACCCGGTGCCAAGGTCGCCGATAACCTGCTGTGCCGTAACAAGGCGAGCATGAAGGAAGCATTGACCGGTTCTTCGGTTCGTTATCCTCAGTATCGGAATGTAGCGTCGCGTGGCGGCGTCGAAGCCTTCTGTCATGAGCACGGCTTTCCGGTCATCCTCAAGCCCCAGGTTGGCGCAGCCTCGGACGGCGTGGTGAAGATCGAGCGCCTGGAAGATATACCCGACCTGCCGGATTTCAATGGCTACGAAGTCGAAGAGTACATAGAAGGCGATATCTATCATGTCGACGCGATACTGGCGGCTGACAGCATGCCGTACTTCAAGGTGTCGAAGTACCTGAACACCTGCCTGGACTTTCGCAATGGCCTGCCGCTCGGCTCGGTCACGGTCGATGACCGGGCATTCATCGCGCGAGTGCGTGCGTTCACCGAAGAAGTCTGCCTGCGCCTCAACCTGCACAACCAGGCCATTCACCTGGAGATCATCGAACGTCGTGGCGAGCTCGTATTTCTGGAGATCGGCGGTCGAGTCGGTGGCGGTGAGATTCCGTTTGTCGCGTTGCGCAGCGAGGGGATCGACCTGTATGAGCTCTGGACCCGCGCCGCGCTGGAAGTGGCTATCGCTCCGGTAGACACCCGAATCACCGGTTTTCTGATGATGCCCAATCCGTTCCCCGGCGGGTTCACCTTCGATCCGCTGATGGAGCTCTCCCATCCGCTGCTGACCTATAGCAGCGTGCAGTCCCAGGGCGATTCAAATGCGTTCAGCTACGAGGATATCCCCGCCAGATTGCACTTCGCCGCCGACACCCAGGCTGCGATAGAGCAGGCCATTGTGCAGTGCATGAGTATTTTGCAGACGTCGATTCGCGCAACCTGATTTCTGGAACCTGAATGAAAGTGCTCCTGCAGCTTCCCTCTGTCGTGCAGCCTGTTTCCATGTCGGTCTTCATGGAATCGCAGCAGCCGTATTCGCTTCGGCAGGCAGATGCCGATGTCATGGCTCTGGCCAGCTCTTTCAATGCAGCGGGTTTCCCGACCGTTTTCCTGTCCGATGCGCTGTTCAGCGAAGACGGTCCGCATGTGGCCATCGAGGATATGCGGCGCTTGGCAAGGCGGGCGTTGCGCTTTGCCGACAATGTCGAACACGGGCGCCAGCAGCTTGCTCACCAGCAATTGCTCCGCTGCAGTCGGCAGGAGTTGGCCGAGATCATCATCAACCAGCCCGAGCTAAGGCTGCATTACGATGACGAGTTGGGCCGGATCAGTCCGGACGCTACCTACGAGAGCTACCGTATTCAACCGCTGTACGGGCTTCTGTTTCCGCGGGACCACTTCATGAACGTCGGCGGGCAGCCGGTTTTCGGGCGGCTAAAGCGTCAGGACAGGGCGCGCGAGGTTGACGTGGTGAAGCAGGTGGTCGCTGCCCATGGTCACGTTCCTGTCGAACTCGATCAGGTGCTCGAGGGCGGTGATTATCTGGAAAACGAACACATATCCTTGATCAACACCGGCTTTCGTACCGAGGCACCGGTGCTCGAGTTCTTGCTGGCTTCAAGCTTGCTCAAGGGCGAGGTTGTGCTGGCGGTGCAGGACATATGGCGTAATCCCGAACAGTTTCACCTGGATCACTACGCCTGCCTGCTGCGCGACGCCCTGCTGATCGACGCGACAAGAGCGGACGCAGCCGACCGCTCCCTGGTCAGCGTTTATCGGCGCATGTCATCGGGCTGGCAACTGACTGGCAAGGACCTGACGTTTCGCCAGGCAGCACAGGTTGCGGGTATCGGCCTGATACTGCTGGACGACGAAATGATGGCGGCATGGTGCGCAAATGCATTTTCATTGGGCAATCATGTCTGGATCGATCAAAACGCACCGGTACGCCTGCTTGATCAGCTGGCTGAGCTTGATTGTCATGTTCATTTGATCGCCTTTACAGAGCATCAAAAGCAGTTCGGCGGCATTCATTGCGCGACTCAACTCCTATAACTTCGAGGGACCGTCATGAAGGTGGGTAATAAGGCGTTTCTGCCTGTTCTGGCACTGATCATAAGTACCATCGGTGTGGCCTCCGCCATTGCGTTCGTCAAGCTCAGTGAAGTGGATGCCACGTCTACCCTGATGCTGCGAATGTTCATGGCGGGCGGTATGGCCTCTGCGCTGGCCGCCTGGCCAGCAGGTAAAAACACTGAGACCGGGGCTGTCGGTACGGCGCGCAGCCGGCGGGCGATGCTCTGGCTGCTGGTGCTGTCGGGCGTGGTGTCGTGTGTGGATCTGCTGTCCAATCACTGGGCGGTCAAGCTGACCAGCATGGCCAACACGTCGATCCTGATGAACCTGTCCCCGGTGTTTGTGGCGCTGCTGTCCTATCTGTTCATGAAGGAAAAAATCGGCGTCTATCAAGTGTTGGCGCTGACCCTGAGTATCGGCGGGGCTTGTCTGCTGGTGTTTGACGGCAGTGCCAGCGTGGCGTTTTCCAGCCAGAGCGTGACTGGCGACCTGCTGGCCCTGAACTCCGCGCTTTTCTATGCGATCTACCTGATCCTGATCAAATCGCTGCGCGACTGCTTCACGTCTCGCAAGATCATTATCTGGAATAGCTTTACCTGTGCAGTGCTGTTGCTGCCCATCGCTTTGCTCACCAGTGCGAAGATTCTGCCGGACACCGTGCAGGGCTGGGTGGTCATTGCGTTGCTCGCGCTGATCAGCCAGCTTCTGGGCCATGGCCTGATGGCGTATGCACTCAGGCACGTCGATGTCGTACTGGCCTCTGTTTCGGCACTGGCCCGTCCGGTGGTGGCGATTCTGATCGGGTTCTTCTTTTTCGATGAGCAGCTCACGTTGGTTCAATGGGTTGGCGTCGCTGCGGTATTGGTGGGTGTCTGGTGGTACAAGCGTCCGGTGCCGGTGGTACGTCCAGTCGTCCAGGCCAAGACTCCCAGCGAGGCCTGACAGGCTCGATACACACCAGAGGTCCTGTAAAAAGCTCTGCACCCTTGTGACAGGGCTTTCTGGTGTCCGCTAACCTTGATTGCAGCATTGCCGCACACAATAATTGTCCAGCGCCGAGATCATTCCGGATCTTTCTCAATACACCGCTGGCATATTCGGCGTACAGCACGTCTACTGTGCGGCGACGAAAAGCATGCGAAGACTGCAATTTCGTAACGGATCATGACAAGGGGTGGGCGGGCAATGAAGGTGTTTTGGGGGCTGGGGAAGATATTGATGCTGGGCTTTTGGCTGGTGGTGCTGGTCAACGCGGCGATTGAGGCGCCCAGCCCGTTTGGCGTGATGATCGACATGGCCGGCGCGGTGCTGTTGTTGACTCATTTGCTGGAGCTGATTCTGTTCAACGGCAGCCTGCGCGGTCGCCGGCATCCGTGGCGCGACCGGGGCAAAATCATCCTGTTTGGCATCTTTCATGTTCAATCCATCGGCCGTTCGGTCAGGGGGCACACTCATGCGTAAGCTCGTTCTGCTGGCGGCGTTGTTCAGCCCTCTGGCCATGGCTCAGGCAATTATCGTCGCTCCACACTCGCTGATGCGTCTGCCTGGCAACAGCAGCGTTCTGCAGGTCGAGCGCCTTGAAGTGTCCGACTACGGCACTCTGCTGATTCCGGCCGGTATCGATGATGTGAAGATTGGCGAGCTGGTACTGGGGCACGAAGCGCGAATTGCCATTGTCCCTGGTGTGCAGTCGTTCAACATGGTCGTGCTGCACGGTGAGTTCGGCACCGGCAGCCAGATCACCGCACGGGGTGCGCCGGGTACTTTCGAGAAACCGGCACGGCCAGGGCGCAACCTGACCCTGCGCCTGCAGAGCCTGGATGCCGAAGAACTGTCGATTGACGCCCGCGGTGGCGCAGGCAGCCCAGGCTATGCCGGTCTGGATGGCGGCTCGGGCGAAGCCCCGGGCTGTACCTGGGGCCAGGCCGGGCGTGGTTATAACGGCGACAGCGGCGGCAATGGCCACGATGGCGCTGCGGGCGCGCAGGTTCGTCTTGAGCTGCCACAGAGCTATCCGGCCGAACGCATCAAGGTGAATGTCGCGGGCGGCGCGGCGGGCAAAGGTGGCGAAGGCGGCAAGGCAGGGAAGGGCGGTGCGTCGAAAGGCTGTGTTGTCTACCGCGCTGAAGGCGGCAAGTCTGGCAGACAGGGTGAGCCAGGTCTGCCAGGTGCTCCGGGACCGGAAGGCGCGTTGATCCTGCAACGTCTGTAGTCTGTGAGAGCCTGTTCGGATCAGGTGCAAGGCCATGATCCGGACAGTCGCGACCCGCTTCACATCACATTATTGCGGTACGCCTTTTTCCCAATTCTTCCAGTCGCCGACAATCGCCTGCACCAGCGGGTTGCCGGTGCGGTAGAGGTTTTCCAGCGCCGGGACGAAGGCACCCTGATCGGCATACTTGAGCAAGTTGTCCACCTCGCTGTAACCCGGATACGGACGATCGAAGTCGGAGCCCGCGCGGACGACAGCCAAGCGATTGACATCGACCTTGCCTGCCTTGCTCGCTCGCAGCAGAGCCTCGTAGGTGGAGTTATCCTCTTGCTGGGTGGTGCAATACTCGCCCTTACCGTCGGTCAGCAGCTTGGTCCAGACTTCCGCACGCTCGCTCAGACGCGTCCCGGAAAACCAGGTATTACCTGCCAGCGTGTCGCACTGCGTGACCTGCGGCGGCTGGTTGGCAGGCGCATAAGGGTATTTGACGCGCCAGGCCGCGGATTCCTTGCTTTCGCTGAGTATCACCTTGTGCGACAGGGCAAACGCCTTGGCCTGCAGCTTGGGGTTGAGCTCGAAGACTTCTGTCTTGTAATCCAGCGGCGGCTTCTCGTTCGGTCCCTTGGTGTTGATGCCCAGATAACCGGTCGGCCATTCCTTGGGCACATCGCGGGAGTCGATTTCCCACTGCGTGCCGAACTCCACCAGATAATGCGCCCAGGCCGTGGTGCCGAGTGTGCCGCGGTGCGGGTTGATGCCGGCAATGCCCGCGACAATGAAGTAAGTCTTGCGCAGGTCGAATTGCGGCGACAGGGCCAGCGCCAGGGTCGATGCCGCAGCGTTGGTCTGGCCCATGCCGGTGACCAGCAGGCAGACGTCTTGGTCATTGCAGCGGATGGCCGGGTACTCGGCGGCAAGGCCAGGCACCTGGATTTCCTTGGTCAGATGCAGCCGGTCGATCCAGTTCTGTGCTTCGGGCGCAAACATGGCGACCAGCATGACCTTGGGCGTGACCGGTGCCACCGGCGCGGTAGCCGCCCAGACAGCAGGGCTGAGTAGTGCCAGCGTGGCGCACAGTGTGTTGCGAGTGGTGTGTTTCATGAAAACTCCTGTCGTCATAATAAGGTTCAGAATTGGTAACCCACGCCTGCGTAGTAGCCCCAGCCATCAGAGCGCGCGCGGAAGTTGCCATCGCCGAAGTTCAGCTCGCTGCCGTCCTGCCAGTTGCCGCCATTGTGGAAGTAGCGGCCAACCAGGGTGAAGCGCAGATGCGTGAAGGCGTAAAGCAGCACATTGGTGGCGACCGTGGAGTTGCCGGTGCGTGCCGGATCGTTCTTGAGGTCCGAGCCGAAATCGAAGTTGGTGAAGCCGATGTAGGTCAGCGAGGCGCCGTTGTCGAAGGTGCTGATCGGTACGATATATTTGAGCTGGGCACGATAGCCGTCCCACGAATATTCGTTGCTGGCACCGTAGTTCTCCCACTGGTAGCGGCCATAGAAGTTGGCCGACAGATTGACCCGCGAGTGGGTATCGATGTCAGTGCCCAGGCCGCTGTACAAGGTGTTGGCCCGGTTCGCCGTATTGCTGCCGTGGTCATAGATCCAGTCGAAGGCGACGTACCATTCTTTGAATGGGCCGATGGCCAGACTGCGCCCGGCAAGGTAGTCGATCGAGACGCGTGGCTCGTGTTCCATGAACAGCGGCGAGCCATGGTCCCAGACACCTTTGTCATTATCATTGCCGATGCCGAGGATCTTCGGTACGTCGACATAGCCGTACAGCTCGAACGGCCCTTTGCGGCCGAAGTATTCGTACTCCAGGTAGATGTCATCGTTGGGCTTGGGGCCGAAGCTGATGTCCTTGCTGCCGATCAGCGTCAGGTCCTGATTGAGCCAGTCTGAAAAATACGCGCCTTTACCTTCCTTGGGCGAGGCGGGCGGGCTGAGTGCTTCGCCTTGCGCCGAGTCTTCGGCCGCGGCGGGCTGTGCCAGGACGCTGGTACAGGGCAGCGCCGCGGCGGCGGCGAACAGCAGTGGCATAAGGAATCTTGAGGGCGTTGCAGGTCGAGTGAATGGCGGCTGTGGCATTGAAGCTCCTTTTCGTGGGCGCGTACTGCTGATCGCAAGCGTTTGCACAGCCCATGCCAAACTGTTTCAAGATGTTGAATGCCTTGGATATCATGTGCAGAAGATGACTGATCGGGCAGGAAAATGCCCGCAAGCTGTGCGCGGTGTCACCGCCAGTGCCCCGTGATGTTCCGTTTTGCCTCAAAGGCCCGGACGAGCAGCGGCGAGCATGACCACGGCCAGACCGATAATCAGGTTGATGCCGACCAGGCGGCGGATATTGCCCAATGCCGCCGCGCCCTCGGCCCACTGTTCGGTTTCCACTGCACGACGCAGCTCCGGCAGTTGCAATGACTGGATACGCAAAAACAGCGCAACCATGACGACGTACAGGCCCATCATGATTTGCACATAACGCGGCGCGGTTTCAAAGCCGGTGAAGTTGAGCTGAATCATGCCGATGCCGGTTATCGGCAGCAGCACCACCGCAGCCCAGACCCAGGCGAAGAAGCGCGGAAACACCTGGACCCACACTTTCAGGCGAGAAGGGCCTTCAAGTGCTGCAATGACTGCTGGGCGCAACACCATCCAGGCGAAAAACATGCCGCCAACCCACACCAGGGCAGCCAGCAGATGCAATGTATAGACAGTAGAAAAAGCGGTCATCGGACACTCCGTTCTGCGCGGATGGATTTAGCGCGCTATGATAGCGCCCACTCAGAACTACTGAAAATTTATCCAGCCTTTTTAGCCGTGCCCCCGAACCGAAGCCAATGATCAGTACCGAACTCAAAACCCAGATCCAGGGCGCTTACTCGCGTTTCCTCGAAGCTAAGAGCCTCAAGCCACGCTATGGCCAGCGATTGATGATCGCTGAAGTCGCCAAGGTGCTGGGGGACATTGACACCGATGAAGAGGGCCGTCGTTCGGGCGATCCAGCGGTAGTGGCCGTCGAAGCCGGAACGGGTACCGGCAAGACCGTGGCCTATGCCATCGCCTCGATTCCCACCGCCAAGGCGGCAGGCAAGCGGCTGGTGATCGCCACCGCGACCGTCGCCCTGCAGGAGCAGATCGTCTACAAGGACCTGCCGGACCTGATGCGCAACAGCGGTCTGAATTTTACCTTCGCCCTGGCCAAGGGGCGCGGGCGTTACATGTGCCTGTCCAAGCTCGACGCATTGCTGCAGGAAAGTGACGCGACCAACGCGACCGCGCAGCTGTTCGAAGAAGAAGGCTTCAAGATCGAAGTCGATGAGGCCAGTCAGAAGCTTTTCACCAGCATGTTGCAGAAGCTGGCGGGCAACAAGTGGGACGGCGATCGCGACAGCTGGCCGCAGGAACTCGCCGATCAGGACTGGGCGCGTCTGACCACCGATCACAGCCAGTGCACCAACCGGCACTGCCCCAACTTTCAGCAGTGCGCCTTCTATAAGGCGCGTGAAGGTATGGGCAAGGTCGATGTGATCGTCACCAACCACGACATGGTGCTGGCCGACCTGGCACTGGGTGGCGGTGCGGTGCTGCCGGACCCGCGTGACACCTTGTACGTATTCGACGAAGGTCATCACCTGCCGGACAAGGCCATCGGCCACTTTGCCCACTACACCCGATTGAAATCGACCGCCGACTGGCTGGAACAGACTGCCAAGAACCTCGCCAAGCTGCTGGCCCAGCATCCGCTGCCCGGCGATCTGGGCAAGCTGATCGAGCAGGTGCCGGAGCTGGCCCGCGAGATCAAGGGCCATCAGCAGTTCATGTTCGGTGCCTGCGAGCAACTGGCGGATTTCCGCGCCGGTGAAGACATGCAGGGCCGCGAGCGTCCACGTCACCGCTTTGTCGGCGGCGTGATTCCCGAGCACATCCGCGAAATGGGCATCGAGCTCAAGAAGGGCTTCGCGCGCCTCGACGACCTGTTCACGCGCCTGACCGAGCTGCTCAAGGAAGGCATGGACGGTGAGGTCAACATCGGCATCGCCAGCCATCAGGCCGAAGAATGGTATCCGCTGTTCGGCAGCCTGCTGGCCCGCGCGCATGGCAACTGGGAATTATGGACCGCCTTCACCGCCGAAGACCCGGAAGACAGCCCGCCAATGGCGCGCTGGCTGACCCTGGCCGACAGCGGTGCAATGTTCGATATCGAGGTCAATGCCAGCCCGATCCTGGCGGCGGAAATGCTGCGCCGCAACTTGTGGAACATCGCCTACGGCGCGCTGGTCACCTCGGCGACGCTTACCGCGCTGGGCAAATTCGACCGCTATCGCATGCGTGCCGGGCTACCCAAAGGGGCGGTGACCGCCGTGGTACCAAGCCCGTTCCATCACGCCGATGCCGGTGTGCTTCGTGTACCGGACCTCAAGGCCGACCCGCGTGACTCGGTGGCGCATACCGCCGCGATCATCCGCGACCTGCCCGGTCTGGTGGAGGGTTCGCGAGGCACGCTGGTGCTGTATTCGTCGCGCAAGCAGATGCAGGACGTCTTCGACGGCCTGGATCGTGACTGGCGCAAGCAGGTGTTCATTCAGGGCAACCTGTCCAAACAGGAGACCCTCAACAAGCACAAGGCACGCGTCGACAGCGGCGAGTCCAGCGTACTGTTCGGGCTGGCCAGCTTCGCCGAGGGTGTGGATTTGCCCGGCGCCTACTGCGAACACGTGGTCATCGCCAAGATCCCGTTCGCAGTGCCGGATGACCCGGTCGAGGCTGCGCTGGCCGAGTGGATCGAAGCGCGTGGCGGTAACCCGTTCATGGAGATCGCCGTGCCCGACGCCTCGTTGCGTCTGGTGCAGGCCTGTGGTCGCTTGCTGCGTACCGAAGAGGACCGCGGCACCATCACGCTGCTGGACCGCCGCGTGGTCACCCAGCGCTATGGCAAGGCGATTCTCAATGCGCTGCCACCGTTCCGTCGGGAAATAACGTGAGCCAAAGATGAAGAGCGTTTCACATCTGTTCCCAAACCGCTCGATCGCTGAAACAATACGGCCCGTTTAGCCTGTCGCCAGGCTCATGTTGTCAGTCAGGAGTCAGCCGTTGCAGATCCAGGGTCATTACGAACTTCAATTCGAAGCAGTACGTGAAGCCTTTGCGGCGCTCTTTGACGACCCGCAGGAGCGCGGCGCCGCCTTGTGCATTCAGGTTGGTGGCCAGACCGTCATCGATCTGTGGGCGGGCACTGCCGACAAGGACGGTGCCGATGCGTGGCACACCGACACTATTCTCAACCTGTTCTCCTGCACCAAGACCTTCACCAGCGTGGCGGTTCTGCAACTGGTCGAAGAGGGCAAGTTGAAGTTGGACGAACCCGTGGCCAGGCTTTGGCCCGAATTCGCCGCTGCGGGCAAGGCCTCCATCACCCTGCGCCAATTGCTCTGCCATCAGGCCGGGCTGCCCGCGTTGCGTGAGCCATTGCCTGCCGAAGCGCTTTATCAGTGGGACACCATGACCGCCGCCCTGGCAGCCGAAGAACCCTGGTGGACACCGGGTCAGGGGCATGGTTATGCGGCGATCACCTATGGCTGGCTGGTGGGCGAGATGCTGCGCCGCGCCGATGGTCGAGGCCCTGGGGAATCCATTGCTGCGCGTATCGCCCGCCCGCTGGGGCTGGATTTTCATGTTGGGCTGCCGGATGACCAGTTTCATCGCGTGGCCCACATCGCGCGCGGCAAAGGCAATGCCGGTGACGACGCTGCCCAACGCGTGCTGCAAGCGACGATGCGCGAGCCGGCTTCGATCACTGCCAAGGCGTTCACCAACCCGCCGTCGATCATGACCAGCACCAACAGGCCGGAGTGGCGCCGCATGCAGCAACCGGCGGCCAACGGCCACGGCAATGCACGCAGTCTCGCCGGTTTCTATAACGGTCTGCTCGATGGCAGCCTGCTTGAAGCCGACATGCTCAATGAGCTGACCCGGGAACACAGCCTCGGTCAGGACAAGACATTACTGACTTCGACCCGTCTGGGGCTGGGCTGCATGCTCGATCAGCCGGGCGTTGCCAACGCGACCTACGGCCTGGGGCCCAAAGCCTTTGGCCATCCGGGGGCGGGCGGCTCGGTAGGGTTCGCCGATCCTGATGACGAGGTTGCCTTTGGCTTCGTTACCAACACCTTGGGGCCCTACATTCTGATGGACCCACGTGCGCAGAAACTGGTCGGGGTTCTGCGTGAGTGTTTGCAGTAAGTATCGGCTATAAGTGCTTGTTTCATACCGACTGTCAGTTAAATGGCTGTAACAGGAACCGTACGACGGTTTCTTTTTCCAACTGCATCTTTATGCATGTTATACCGGCGTAGTTACGTCCTTCTGTCTGATCAAAACCGTTGCGGGTTACCCATGTCGTCTAATAAAAGCCTCGTTCTCGCCCTGTGCATCGCCGTGACCGGCTGTGCCCAAACCCCACAATCCGACTCTGCTGCAACCGGAGGCCATTGGTGGCAGTTCGGTTCCGGCAGCGACTCCGCTGACGCAGGCACCGCTGCCAAGGCCCCGGCATCGAGCCCGGCGCCCGCTCCGGTTGCCAAGGCTGCTGCCACGCCGGCACCTGTGGCAGGTGCTGAAAACAGCGCGCCGTGGTACTGGCCGTTCGGTTCGAACGATAACGCGCAGGCCAAACCTGATGCCGTGGCCGACAAGCCGGCAGCCAAGCCCGCTGCGCCGGCGATGGTTGCCAAATCGGAGACCGACACCAAGTGGTGGTGGCCGTTTGGCAACGACTCCTCCAAGGACGAGCCGAAAGCGCTGGCGATGCCTGATCCGAAAGTGACCCAGGCCTGGCTGGACGAGTACGAGCCGCGGCTGCGCGCTGCAATCAAGGACAGCCCGTTCCAGCTGGAGCGTCGCGAAGACCTGCTGGCAATCACAGCGCCAGTCGACAGCTCGTTCAACCCTGACCGTCCGGCCATGCTGCTGCCGAACACGCTGGGTCCGATCACCCGTCTGGCCAAGGTGGTCGAAGGCGATCAGAAAACTGCCGTGCTGATTCTCGGTCATGCCGACACTTCGGGTCCTACCGAAGCCAACCAGAAGATCAGCCAGGAACGTGCGCAATCGGTTGCCGCGATTTTCCGTCTCAGTGGCCTGGAGCGTAACCGTCTGAGCCAGCGTGGCATGGGTGCCGTGATGCCGCGCGCTGCCAACGACAGCCTGCAGGGCCGTGCGCTCAACCGCCGGGTCGAGATTCTCATGACGCCGCAGGACACCATGCGCGCGCTGATGAGCCGCTACGCACTGCCGCCAGTGGCGCCGACCATGGTCGCTACCCAGGACGTCAAGCCGGTTGCCCCGCCACCTGCCGCCGCACCTGCCAAGAAAGCCGCTGCGAAGAAAGACACCGCCAAGAAAGCTGCACCGGCCAAAGCCAGCACCGCCAAGAAGGCCGCGCCAGCCAAGACCACCGCAGCAGCTAAAAAACCAGCAGCGACCAAGGCCAAGGCGCCCGCCAAGAAAGATGACAGCCAGGCCAGTAACTGAGGCCTGGTTACCTCACGACTTTCGTCTCCACGCTCCGCGCTTTGCGTTGTGCACAAGTCCTGAATAGCCTGAAAAACAAGGCTTTCAGGCTTCTGCCCGGAGGGCGTGGGAGCGAACTTGTTCGCGAAAAGGCCGGTACAGTCTGCGAAACGTATCGTCTGAATCACCGTCTTCGCGAACAAGTTCGCTCCCACGGCCTTCGGCCAGAATCAAAAACGAATGTGTGATAACGGCGAGCGCCGAGCCTCGTAACGAGAGTTAGCTAACGTTCATGATATCTGCGCAGGAATGAAACCATGACTCAGACCCTGGCCGACATGCGCCGTGATTACACGCGCGACGGGTTGACCGAAGCGCAATCGCCGGACGAGCCCTTTGCACTCTTTCATGCATGGTTTGCCGATGCGGTGAACACCGAGCAGCCGCCTGTCGAGGCTAACGCCATGACACTGGCGACGGTTGATGAGCAAGGACGTCCACATTGCCGCGTCTTGCTGCTCAAGGGCCTGGACACTAAGGGGTTCACGTTTTTCACTAACTACGAAAGCGCCAAGGGCCAGCAGATCGCTGCACGTCCATTTGCCGCGATGACCTTCTTCTGGCCGACACTGGAGCGCCAGGTGCGTATCGAGGGTCGGGTGGAGAAAGTCTCTGCGCAAGAATCCGACGCTTATTACCAGGTGCGCCCTCTGGGCAGCCGTCTGGGTGCATGGGCCTCGCCACAGAGTCGCGTGATCGCGGATCGCGACGAACTGGAAGGCCTGATCAGACAGACGGAGCAACGCTTCGCAGACACCCAGCCACACTGTCCCGAGCACTGGGGTGGCTACCGTCTTTTGCCCGAGCGGATCGAGTTCTGGCAGGGCCGCTCCAGTCGACTTCACGACCGTTTGAACTATCGTTTGATAGACGACAGATGGACACGCGAGCGCCTTGCACCCTGATTGAATTATTCGTTTGGCCAATCGTCTGAGCGTTATACGGGTTATGGCTGTATGAGGCCTGAATCAATTTAATTTGCAGGCTCGGGGCCGTGACAGCACCTTTGTCGGGTAGTCTAATGGCCACTGATTCCTCTGGAGATTCCTTTTATGCGCAAGTCTGCTCTTCTGGTTGCTTCGTTCACTGCCATGGCTCTGACGCTGGGCGGCTGTACCTCGAATCTGACCGGTGATTCCTATTCCCGTGATGAGGCCAGGACCGTACAGACAGTTCGCATGGGGACGATCGAATCCTTGCGTCCGGTCAAGATCGAGGGCACCAAGACCCCGATCGGCGGCGCGGCGGGTGCCGTTGTGGGTGGTGTGGGCGGCAGCGCTATCGGTGGGGGTCGCGGCAGTATCGTGGCAGCGGTCATCGGTGCAGTGGCCGGTGGTCTGCTGGGTTCGGCGACCGAGGAAGGCCTGACCCGTACGCAAGGTGTCGAAATCACCGTGCGTGAGGATGACGGCAGCATGCGTGCCTACGTGCAGCAGGTTCAGGAAAACGAGATTTTCCGGGTCGGCGAGCGCGTGCGCATCATGAGCGTCAACGGCACCAGCCGCGTTACCCACTGATCTGCAACACCGCACAGCAAAACCCCGAGCCGCAATGCTCGGGGTTTTTTATTGCCAAGCGTGAATGCTCCCACAAGGCTTATGTACAACGATAGTCAGACTGGGCTCAGCCCTCGATCCCCAGCATGTCGCGCACCAGCGCTTCAGCCACCCGAATGCCGTCCACGCCAGCCGAGAGAATCCCGCCCGCATAGCCAGCGCCTTCACCCGCCGGGTAAAGGCCTTTGGTGTTGAGGCTTTGCAGAGTCGGCCCGCGGGTGATGCGCAGCGGTGCCGAGGTGCGGGTTTCGATGCCGGTCAGCACAGCGTCGTGCAGTGAGAAGCCTTTGATCTGCTTGTCGAACGCAGGCAACGCTTCACGAATCGCTTCGATGGCAAAGGCGGGCAGGGCCTCGGCAAGGTCCACCAGCTTCACCCCCGGCTTGTAGGACGGTTCAACGCTGCCCAGAGCCGTCGAGGCCCTGCCTGCAATGAAGTCGCCAACCAGTTGCGCAGGCGCTTCGTAGCTGCTGCCGCCGAGCAGATAGGCGTGAGATTCCAGACGCTCCTGCAACTCGATACCGGCCAGCGGGCTGCCAGGGTAGTCCTGTTCCGGCGAGATACCGACCACGATGCCCGAGTTGGCATTGCGCTCGTTGCGTGAGTATTGGCTCATACCGTTGGTGACCACTCGGCCGGGCTCTGACGTCGCTGCCACGACCGTGCCGCCAGGACACATGCAGAAGCTGTA
The DNA here is from genome assembly GCF_000507185.2 of Pseudomonas syringae KCTC 12500. NCBI lineage: Bacteria > Pseudomonadati > Pseudomonadota > Gammaproteobacteria > Pseudomonadales > Pseudomonadaceae > Pseudomonas > Pseudomonas syringae. Next base: position 897,422 of record NZ_AYTM02000002.1, on the reverse strand, counting down.
GACCGAGCGACCGTTGCTGGCGTGATGCACCAGCTTGTAATCGGCTGCGCCGAGCTTCGGGTGACCGGCGTATTTGCCCAATCGTGCGCGGTCGATCAACGATTGCGGGTGTTCGATGCGAAAGCCCACCGAGAACGGCTTGGCTTCCATGAACACGCCACGGCCGTGCAGCATGCGGAAGGTGTCGCGGGCACTGTGGCCCAGCGCCAGAATCACGTGCCGGGACGCGAGCTGTTCGCCGCTGTCCAGTTGCACACCCAGCAATTGGCCGTCCTCGATCATCACGTCGGTCACGCGCTGCTGAAAGCGCACTTCGCCGCCCAGCGCTTCGATCTGATGGCGCATGTTCTCGACCACGCCCGTCAGGCGGAACGTGCCGATATGCGGCTTGCTGACATAGAGGATTTCTTCCGGGGCGCCGGCTTTCACGAATTCGTGCAGCACTTTGCGGCCGATGAATTTCGGGTCCTTGATCTGGCTGTAAAGCTTGCCGTCGGAAAAGGTCCCGGCACCGCCCTCGCCGAACTGTACGTTGGACTCGGGGCTGAGGACGTTTTTGCGCCACAGCGCCCAGGTGTCCTTGGTGCGCTGGCGAACTTCGGTGCCGCGCTCGAGGATGATCGGCTTGAAGCCCATCTGCGCGAGCAGCAGCCCGGCAAAGATACCGCAGGGTCCGAAACCCACGACGATCGGGCGCTCTGTCAGCCCCTCGGGAGCGTGACCGACGACTTTGTAGCTGACATCAGGTGCCGGGCCGACGTGGCGGTCATCGGCCAGCTTGCGCAACAGGGCTTCTTCATCCTTGACCTGGAAGTCGATGGTGTAGATGAAGCACAGCTCGGAAGACTTTTTGCGCGCGTCGTAGCTGCGCTTGAAGAGGGTAAAATCCAGCAGTTCGCCGCTGTCGATACCCAGGTGCTTCAAGAGCGCAACGCGCAGGTCTTCTTCCGGATGATCGATCGGCAGCTTGAGTTCGGTGATTCGTAACATTAAGGGGTCCAGTTTTCGGGCCGCAGGTTCAGCCCGACAGCACTACAAGAACCGGCGATTATAAGCGCTGAACCCCTTTGGCGGCGAGCCTGAGCGATCAGTCGTCGCGTGAACCGCCGTAATAACCGCAGCCACGCTGGGCCTGGCCGTTTATGCGCAGTTCTGCGGTGAGGTGTTGCACCGAGCCGTCGACGCTGTCGACGCAGCGCTGTGGCGCAACCCAGATCTCGATGCGCTGATTGTTGGCCTCGCTGCTGACGCTGAAACTGCCGTCCGGCAGCTTCTCTTCCACGTAGGGCAGCGCCAGTGGCGCAACGCCCTCGCGCTCCAGAACCATGCCCTTGCCGCTGACATTGACGTTCCAGGCGGGCTTGTTGCCATTGACGTGCAATGTCAGACGTTTGAAATTGAGGTCTTCACAGGCCTGGCCGGGACGTTCGACGCGGTACAGCTGATGCAGGTCCAGCTGACCGTCACTGTTGGCCGCCTTGCTCGCGGCAAAGCTGCCGCGCAGATCGGCAAACACCGTGCCTTTGCTGTCTGCCAGCGAGGCCGCTTCCTGCAGAATGCCGGTGTTGCCGCGATCCTTGACCACGTAGCGACGCTGTTCGTTACACGGCTTGAACAGCAACTGGCCGTTTTCCCCGGTCAGGTCGCCCTGCATACGGAGCATACCCGCCGTGGAAACCTTCGGTTCCTCGGTCTGTTTACCGAGCAACTGACACCCGGCAAACAATGGTAGAAGAGCAAATACGAGGACGGAACGGGCAGCGAACATGATGTGGTCTCCAGACAAGTGCCGCCACGTTACTCAGACTGGAGGTGCATCACAAGGGTCGGGATGCTTATCGCGCGAGCAGTGGCTTTGACTATCGTGCAGGTTTGACGCTGACCGTAGGAGCGAACCTGTTCGCGAAAGGGCCGTTTTGCTCGACGAAAATACATCGTTTAAACGAACGCCTTCGCGAACAAGCGAAGCGTCGCCCGATTCGCTCCTGCAAAACCGTTTCGGCCTCTCGGGACGTGGCGTACGCTTACCCGCCCAGATACGCGTCCCGCACTTTCGGATCGACCAGCAGTTCTTCACCTGTGCCTTGCATGACCACGCGGCCGTTTTCCAGTACGTAGGCGCGGTCGGCGACTTTCAGGGCCTGGTTGGCGTTCTGTTCGACCAGAAACACCGTCACGCCATCGCGGCGCAGCTGTTCGACGATCTCGAAAATCTGCTGGATGATGATCGGCGCCAGACCCAGTGAAGGCTCGTCCAGCAACAGCAACTTGGGCTTGCTCATCAGTGCACGACCAATGGCCAGCATCTGCTGTTCGCCGCCGGACATGGTGCCGCCGCGCTGATTGAAGCGTTCCTTGAGGCGCGGAAAGAGGTGCAGAACCTTGTCCATCTGTTCCTGATAATCCTCTTTTTCCGTGAAGAAGCCGCCCATCGCCAGATTCTCTTCAACGGTCAGACGCGCAAACACCCGGCGGCCTTCCGGCACCACGGCAATGCTCTTGCGCATGATGATCGACGACTCCAGCCCGACCAGTTCCTCGCCCATGTAGCGAATACTGCCGCTTTGGGCGCGCGGTGAGCCGCACAGGGTCATCAACAGGGTGGACTTGCCCGCGCCGTTGGCGCCGATCAGGGTGACAATTTCACCTTGGCGTACTTCCACGTTGACGCTGTGCAGCGCCTGGATCTTGCCGTAGAAGGTGGAAACGTTTTCGAACTGCAGCATTTACGCTTCCCCCAGGTAGGCTTTGATCACATCGGGATTGTCACGAATCTGTTCCGGCGTGCCATCGGCCAGAGGCGTGCCCTGATTGATCACCACGATGTGGTCGGAAATGCTCATCACCAGTTTCATGTCGTGCTCGATCAACAGGACCGTCGCGTTGTGCTCGCTGCGCAACACGCCGATCAGTGCTTTCAGATCATCGGTTTCCCTGGGGTTCAGACCCGCTGCCGGTTCGTCGAGCATCAGAATGCGCGGACGCGTCATCATGCAGCGGGCGATTTCCAGGCGGCGTTGCTGACCGTAGGCCAGCGTCCCGGCAGGGCGGTTGGCGAATTCCCTGAGGTTGACCGCTTCCAGCCAGTGCTCGGCGTAGTCCATGGCTTCACGTTCGCTGCGGCGGAACGCGGGCGTCTTGAACAGGCCGGACAGGAAGTTGGTGTTCAAATGCCGGTGCTGGGCAACCAACAGGTTTTCCACGGCGGTCATTTCCTTGAACAGGCGCACGTTCTGGAACGTACGCACCACACCCTTGCGCGCGATCTGGTGGCCAGCCAGGCCCTGGATCGGCTCACCGTCCAGCAGAATCGTGCCTGCGCTCGGCCGGTAGAAACCGGTCAGGCAGTTGAAAACTGTCGTCTTGCCGGCACCATTGGGGCCGATCATCGACACAACCTGCCCCTGATTGACGGTCAGGGCAACGCCATTGACCGCCAGCAGGCCGCCAAAACGCATGCTCAAGCCAGTGGCTTGCAGTAATGGGCGGCTCATTTCGGCAGCTCCGCTTTCAATTTCATTTCGGGGCGCTGCATCGGCAGGAAGCCTTGTGGACGCCATATCATCATCAGCACCATCAGCGCGCCGAACATCAGCATGCGGTAGTCACTGAACTCACGCATCAGCTCAGGCAACAGGATCATTACGATCGCCGCCAGAATCACGCCCAGTTGTGAGCCCATGCCACCCAGCACCACGATGGCGAGGATGATTGCCGACTCGATGAAAGTGAACGACTCCGGAGTGATCAGACCCTGACGTGCAGCAAAGAAGCTGCCCGCGAAACCTGCGAACGCAGCGCCAAGGGTGAAGGCCGAGAGCTTGATCACGGTCGGGTTCAGACCCAGTGCGCGGCAGGCGATTTCGTCTTCGCGCAAGGCTTCCCAGGCCCGTCCGATCGGCATGCGCAGCAGGCGATTGATGACGAACAACGCCGCCAGCGCCAGCAGCAGGGCGATCAGGTAGAGAAAGATGACCTTGTTGATCGAGTTGTACGGCAGGCCGAAGAACTCGTGGAAGGTCTGCATGCCCTCAGCGGCCTTGCGCTCGAAGGTCAGACCGAAGAGGGTCGGCTTTTCGATGTTGCTGATGCCGTTCGGACCGCCAGTGATATCAGTCAGGTTGCGCAGGAAGATACGGATGATCTCGCCGAACCCCAGCGTCACGATGGCCAGGTAGTCGCCGCGCAGACGCAACACCGGAAAGCCCAGCAGGAATCCGAACAGCGCCGCCATCAATCCCGCGATCGGCAGGCAGATCCAGAAGCCGAGCCCGTAATAATGCGACAGCAGGGCATAGCTGTAGGCGCCGACGGCATAGAAACCGACATAACCCAGGTCAAGCAGACCTGCCAGGCCGACCACGATGTTCAGGCCGAGGCCGAGCATCACGTAGATCAGGATCAGCGTGGCAATGTCCACCGCGCCGCGCGACCCGAAGAATGGCCAGATGAAGGCCAGCACGATGAGCGCCGCAAGGCCCCAGCGCTGGGTTTTCGGCTGGGTCAGGAAGTCGCTGGTCTTTTGCGGGATCAGCGGCTTGTCGGAGCCGCGACGCAGGCCGCTGATCTGCTCGGCAAACAATACGCGCAGAAACAGCAGGACCGAACACACGGCAATGATGGTCAGGGTCAGCGGGCTGGCGTTCTGCACTTGCAGGGTGACGCCGGAAAAAGCCAGTTTCAGGCCGAACACCGGGTAGGCCACGGCCCAGACCAGTAAGGCGCTGAACAGCGCCTGTTTGAAAGACTTGCTCATACTTTCTCAACCTCCGGACGACCCAGAATGCCGGTCGGTCGGAACAGCAGCACCAGGACCAGCAGGCCGAAAGCCACGACGTCCTTGTACTGATCACCAAAAATGTCGGCACCGAAGGCTTCGGCGACGCCCAGCACCAGGCCACCGAGCACAGCACCCGGGATCGAACCGATACCGCCCAGTACCGCAGCCGTGAAGGCTTTCAGGCCGACGAGGAAACCGGCGTTGGGGTTGATCACGCCGTATTGCATGCTCAGCAGCATGGCGGCGACGGCGGCCAGTGCAGCACCGACCACGAAGGTCAGGGCGATGATGTTGTTGGTGTTGATGCCCAGCAGATTGGCCATCTTCATGTCCTCGGCGCAGGCGCGGCAGGCGCGGCCCATTCGCGAGCGGGAGATGAACAGGGTCAGGCCGGTCATGGCCACCAGGGTGACGACGAACACCACGATCTGCATGTAGGAAATCAGCACTTCCTCTGCGCCACCGGGCCCGAACGAGAGGCTGCCGGGCAGCAGGTTGGGGATGGCGAAGTTGCCCGAGCCTTGGGAAAGCTGGACCGAGTTCTGCAGAAAGATCGACATGCCGATGGCAGAAATCAGTGGAATCAGACGGTTGCTGTTGCGCAACGGACGGTAGGCCACGCGCTCGATGCTGTATCCGTAGGCACTGGTCACGATGATCGCAGCGGCAAAACCGGCAATCATCAGCAACGGCAGGCTGTGAATCCCCAGCATCGCCAGACCGGCGAGGGCCATGAAAGCTACATAGGAACCGATCATGTACACCTCGCCATGGGCGAAGTTGATCATTCCGATGATGCCGTACACCATCGTGTAACCGATGGCGATCAATGCATACGTACTGCCAATGGTCAGGCCATTGACCAGCTGCTGCATGTAGTGGAATAACTCGGGCATTTACCGCGCTCCTAAAAACCTGATCTGCATTTCTCTGACCTGCGCCGGGGTGGCATTCTGTCGATGCGTAGCCTGTTGCGCTATCAAGGAACCGCTATTGACGGTTTTAAGATTTTCAGGGGGCCTCGTGCACGCCGTTCGGGTCGCCGAAACGTGCGTACGGGCCTGGATTCGTAAAACAAAGCCCACTGCGCTGGCAGTGGGCTTTGAGGGTTGACGCAAGCAGCTTATTTGGCGGCTTCGGTCTTGGGTTTGCCGAAGTGCCACTCGTAGACCACGAACTGGAAGTTCTTCAGGTCACCTTTTTCGTCGTAGCTCAGCTCGCCCATTGGCGTCTTGAAGGTACCGGCATGGATGGCAGCAGCCACCTTGGTGGTGTCTTCGGACTTGGCGGCAGCGATGCCGTCAGCAATGACCTGCACGGCGGAGTAGGACGGGTACACGAACGGGCCGCTCGGGTCCTGGCTCTTGGCCTTGAAGGCTTCGGTCAGTGCCTGGTTGGCCGGGTCCTGGTCGAAGGATTTTGGCAGGGTGACCAGCAGGCCTTCCGAAGCATCACCAGCGATTTGCGAGATCGACTCGTTGCCGACACCTTCAGGGCCCATGAACTTGGCATTCAGGCCTTTTTCCTTGGACTGACGCAGGATCTGGCCCAGCTCAGGGTGGTAGCCGCCGTAGTAGACGAAGTCGACGTTGGCCTGCTTGAGCTTGGCGATCAGCGACGAGAAGTCCTTGTCGCCAGCGTTGATGCCTTCGAACAGTGCAACCTTGACGCCTTTTTTCTCCAGCGTCTGCTTGACGGCTGTTGCGATACCTTCGCCGTACTGCTGCTTGTCGTGGATGACTGCAACGATTTTCGGCTTGGCGACGTCGGCAATGTAGTTGCCGGCGGCCGGACCCTGGGCGCTGTCCAGACCGATGGTGCGGAACACCAGTTTGTAGCCGCGCGCGGTGATTTCCGGGCTGGTGGCAGCCGGGGTCACCATGATGATGCCTTCGTCTTCGTAAACGTCGGAGGCTGGCTGGGCGGAGCTGGAGCAAAGGTGACCGACCACGTATTTCACGCCGTCGTTGACCACTTTGTTGGCGACCGCAACGGCCTGTTTCGGATCGCAGGCGTCATCGTATTCGACGGCTTCAAGCTTTTTGCCATCTACGCCGCCTTTGGCGTTGATCTGCTCGATGGCCATCTTGGCGCCATTGAACTGCATGGTGCCGTATTCGGCGACAGGGCCGGTCTTGGGACCGGCGATGCCGATCTTGATGGTGTCAGCTGCGAACGAATGGCTGGCAACCCCCGCCATAACCAGTGCGGCAAACAGCCTTGAAAGCTTATTGGTACCCTTAGTCATGATGCTCCACTCTTGCGTTGTAGTTTTTATAATCCTGATGGCCAAGGCTCCAGGACCGATTCGATCACCGGTTGTCCCACGCCGCCAACTGTACCGGAACAGTTTAGAGCGCGGTTCGCTGGCTTGGAAAGCCGAGCGTCTGGGGACAAACCTGTGGGTGTCGCTTAATCGAAAGAAAGTTACAGAATCGAACCGCTTGAGCGTCTGAAATCACTTCAGATCCATAGGGTTATCTGCACTTCCCTGCGATAAATCGCCTGCTTCTGGGCTTGCCGGTGGGAAAGTCAGCGCTATCATTGCGCCGATTTTCTTTTTGGTGAAACCCATGACGCAAGAACCTAGCACCCTCTATGCCAAACTGCTTGGCGAAACCGCCTCAATCACCTGGACTGAATTGCAACCATTCTTTGCCAAGGGTGCCCTGTTGTGGGTCGAGTTGCCTCTGGATTTGATCGAAGTCGCCGAGGCAGTGGCCGAAAATGATGCAGCCAGGGTGTCTGCATGGTTGGCTGAGGGGCGGGTTGGCAAGGTGTCTGAAACCAAGGCGCTTGAGCTGGTGGAGACAGATCCGCTGCTCTGGGCTGTAGTAGTGGCACCTTGGGTTTTGATTCAAAGCAGGGCGCAGGATTGATTTGCGCACCAGTCAGGTGCCGCGCGGTTTTCCGGAGTGAGTTGGAAGGTAACTTTTCGGCAGCCCGCGTAGCGTAAAAACCCACCTTGCAGGTAGCGGTTCCGCGGGCTGCACTGTTTCTTTAGGCGGTGGAGCCGTGCGCCGCCCCCTCAGGTACGGACAGGTCTGGGACTGGCGAAATCGTCATTGTCACGCAGTTCGGCAAACACATCAGGAATGGCTGGTGTTTCGCTGTCCGACTCCTCGCTGTGCTGTTGTGGCAGGGCAGACCAGCGGGTAGTGGGCTCGCGCTGGTTCATCTGTCTGGCTAGAGGCAGGATGCGCTCCAGCGGCTGGGGCCTGCTGAACAGATAACCTTGTACGTAATCACTGCCAAACTGCCTGAGAAACTCCAGTTGATCCTGGGTTTCGACGCCTTCGGTCACCACTTTCAAGCGCAACGTATGCGCCATGACGAGGATTGCCTGAACGATTTCCATGTCCTGCGGGGACTGCGGAATGTCGATAATGAACGAACGGTCGATCTTCAGCGTGTCCAGTGGCAGTCGCTTGAGATAGGCGAGCGACGAGTATCCCGTGCCGAAGTCGTCAATCGACAGTGAAACACCCAGGCTGCGAATGTGCTTGAGCATCTGGATGGTATTGCTGATGTTGCCCATCAAGGCATTTTCGGTCACCTCCAGTTCAAGCTGTCCAGGTGCTGCGTCAGCATCGGCCAGCGCCCGTTCAACCTCTTCGACCAGTTCGTTGCGGCCCAGCGTCAGCGCTGAACAGTTGACGGAGATGATCAGCTGTTCCAGCCCTTCCTGGCCTAGAGTGCGCAGGTCGTGACAGGCGCGGCGCAGCACCCAGTTATCCAGCTCGGCAATCAGGCCGTTAGTCTCGGCAATGCTGATGAAGCGTGCGGGTACCAGCAGGCCGTGGTGCGGGTGATTCCAGCGTACCAGCGCCTCGAGCTTGGCAACGTGGCCAGTGCGCATGTCGACAATAGGCTGGTAATACACCTGCAGCCCCTTCCCCTCGCGCAAGGCATTGCGCAGTTCTTCTTCCAGTTGCAGTTCCAGACTGGCTTTGGTCTTGAGCGCCGGGTTGAAGAAGTTGACGCCGTTGCGCCCTTTGTCCTTTGACTGGTAAAGCGCGAGGTCCGCGTGCTTGAGCAGCTCATCGCAGGTCGAACCATCACGCGGGAACACGGCAATGCCGATACTGGTGGTCATGACCATGCGCCTGCCTGCCAGCGCGATGGTCTCCTTCATTTTGTGCATGACTCGATGAGCCAGATGTCTTGCCTCTTCGTAGTCCGGAATGCTCAGCAGAATGCAGAATTCGTCGCCGCCGAAACGCGCAACCACGTCCTGGGCACGTGTAGCGCTGCGGATGCGCTCGGCGATCACCTTGAGCAGCTCGTCACCCGCGTCATGGCCCAGGCTGTCGTTGATGCGCTTGAAGTGGTCGATGTCAAGGAACATCACCGCAAGCATGCCTTTGTTGAAGGTGTGCTCCTGCAGCTTCTCGGCGAAGATCTGATTGAAGCCGCGACGGTTGATCAGGTTGGTCAGTGGGTCGTAATGTGCAACCTGCTGAAGCGAGACGCGTGCCTGATCAAGCTGGCTGAGCAGCACATTGACCCGTTGCAGGTCATGCTCCTTGCCTTGCAGTTTCTTGTCGGCCATTGCTGCACTGATGCTGCCGGCGATGATCAGCAGGGCGATGGCTGCGATGGTAAGCCCCAGCTGTTGGCTGTTTTCGGTAGTTGGGCCGTGCAGCGCAACGCCTTCTGGTATTACCAGTTGCAGCGCCTTCATGCCCATCAGGTGCATGGTCAGCAGGCCTGCGCCCAGCAAAAGGCTGACCGCGTAACGGAACATCTGATGAAACATGCCGCTGTACTGGCGCAAGTGCCGGGACAGGGTCAGGAGCGCAATGCTGGAAAGAACCGCCACCAGAATCGACAGGGCAAACATCCGCGGCTCGTAGTACTGCGTGGCAGTGGAGCGCATGGCCGACATGCCCAGGTAGTGCATGACACTGATGCCAATCCCCATCACCACTGCGCTGATCAGACAGCGCTTCAAGGTCAGCTCGGGGATAGTCAGCGCTCGCATGGCCACCAATGCGGTGATCAATACGATCAGCAGGGAAATCAGCGTGATGGAGAGGTCATAGGCGATTTTGAGGGGTGCCTGGAAGGCCAGCATACTGATGAAGTGCATCGCCCATACGCCACCGGCCAGGCAAAGCGCGCCCAGCGCTTTCCAGAGGCGACGACTTTTGAGGGCGTCGACCTGGATGACACGGTCCGCAATGTCCAGCGTGGCAAAGCACGCAGCACAGGCCACGCCGTAAGCCAGCGCGACCAGAAACAGGTTGTGACTACAGTCGATCAACAATTGCACGTCCGCTGGTGGGGCAGCGAATACGTTCAAACCCAGCCAATCCATAGCTTGCCCTATTCTCACTGCAAGGGCGCCAAGGCTGAAGGCCTGGCGTTCTAGGCTGAGTATAGAAGCTGTTTACATCCTGCCAATACACGAGGTGCCAATTTGGCATCAAAGTGATGGCTGGCGCGTCTGGACTCTATGCTTGGGAGGACGCAGAGCGTCCGGAAAGGCATGCCCACGCGGAGCATGGGCACGATAGGGGGGCGGATATCGCGTGGCAGGTGGGTGTGTAACCGGCCCTCAGCCTGCGACCAGTACCCGGATCGCTTCCAGACGCAGGGCCGCTTTTTCAAGCATGGCCAGACCCTGTTCACGTTGAGCGCGCAGAGCCACCAGTTCACTGTCGCGCACGGTCGGGTTGACCGCTTGCAATGCCGTCAGGCGGGCCAGTTCTTCTTCGGTATCGGCTGCCAGACGGCGCTGCGCTTCGGCAACGCGCTCTGCGTGTTTCGGCGTGATTTTCTCTTCTCCCGCGTTGATCCTCGGGGTCAGTTGGTCACGTTGCGCCTGAATGAACTTGTTGGCGCTGGCACGGGGTACGCTTTCGAGCTGATCATTGAGCGTGTTGAACGACACACGGCTGGCCAGATCGTTGCCATTCGGGTCGAGCAGGCAGCGCAGCGCGGCAGGCGGCAGATAACGCCCCAACTGCAGCGAGCGCGGCGCAACCACTTCGCTGACGTAGATCAGTTCCAGCAGAACGGTGCCCGGCTTGAGTGCCTTGTTCTTGATCAGCGCCACGGCGGTGTTGCCCATCGAACCGGACAGCACCAGATCCATGCCGCCTTGCACCATCGGGTGCTCCCAGGTGATGAACTGCATGTCCTCGCGGGACAGCGCCTGATTGCGGTCGTAGGTGATGGTCACGCCTTCGTCGTCGCCCAACGGGAAGCTGGCGTCGAGCATCTTTTCACTCGGCTTGAGGATCAGGGCGTTTTCCGAATGGTCCTCGCTGTCGATGCCAAACGCGTCGAACAGGGTTTCCATGTAGATCGGCAGGCTGAACTGATCGTCCTGATCGAGGATCGCTTCGACCAGCGCTTCGCCTTCGCCAGCGCCGCCGGAATTGAGTTCCAGCAAACGGTCGCGACCGGTATGCAGTTCGCTTTCCAGGCGCTCGCGTTCGCTGCGGGCTTCATCGATCAGTGTTTGCCACTCGTCGTCGTCACCGCTTTCCAGCAGCGGCAGCAGGCGCGGGCCGAACTGATGCTGCAGGGCGTTGCCGGTCGGGCAGGTATTAAGGAACGCGTTGAGCGCTTCGTGATACCACTGGAACAGGCGGGCCTGCGGACTGGTTTCCAGGAACGGGACGTGCAGCTCGATGGTGTGCTTCTGGCCGATCCGGTCCAGACGCCCGATACGCTGCTCCAGCAAGTCCGGGTGCGACGGCAGATCGAACAGGACCAGATGGTGGGAGAACTGGAAGTTGCGGCCTTCGCTGCCGATTTCCGAACAGATCAGCACCTGGGCGCCGAACTCTTCGTCTGCAAAGTAGGCCGCTGCACGGTCGCGCTCGAGGATGTTCATGCCTTCGTGGAACACCGTCGCGGGGATGCCGGAACGCACACGCAGCGCATCTTCCAGGTCCATGGCAGTTTCGGCGTGGGCACAGATGACCAGCACCTTGACGCGCTTGAGCATTTTCAGGGTATCGATCAGCCAGTCGACGCGGGGGTCGAAGCGCCACCAGCGCTCTTCTTCACTGACTTCCGATTGCGACTGGAAGCTGACTTCCGGGTAAAGATCGGCATGCTCGCCGACCGGCAATTCGAGGTATTCGACAGGGCAGGGCAGCGGGTATTGATGCAGCTTGCGCTCCGGGAAGCCCTGCACCGCGGCACGGGTGTTGCGGAACAGCACGCGGCCTGTGCCATGACGGTCGAGCAGTTCGCGAATCAGACGCGATTTGGCTTCTTCGTCGCCGGTATTCACCGCGGCCAGCAGCGAATCGCCTTCGGCACCCAGGAAGCCGTGAATGGTCTCTTGCGCCGCAGCGGACAGCTTGCCCTTGTCGAGCAACTCCTGAACGGCCTGAGCCACCGGGCGATAGTTCTCGCTCTCGGCGCGGAAGGCCTTGAGGTCGTGGAAACGGTTCGGGTCCAGCAGGCGCAGACGGGCAAAGTGGCTGTCCTGGCCCAGTTGTTCCGGCGTCGCGGTCAGCAGCAGTACGCCGGCAATGACTTCGGCCAGCTGTTCGACCAACGAATATTCGCGGCTGGCCTTGTCTTCGTGCCAGACCAGGTGGTGCGCTTCGTCAACCACCATCAAGTCCCAGCCCGCCGCAAACAGGGCGTCCTGGGCTTTTTCGTCTTCGACCAGCCATTCCAGGGCAACCAGCGCGAGCTGGGTGTCTTCGAACGGGTTGCCGGCATCGCTTTCCATGAAACGCTCGGCGTCGAACAGCGCAACCTGCAGGTTGAAGCGGCGACGCATTTCCACCAGCCACTGGTGCTGCAGATTTTCCGGAACCAGGATCAGTACGCGGTTGGCGCGGCCCGACAGCAGTTGGCGATGGATCACCAGACCGGCTTCGATGGTTTTACCCAGGCCCACTTCGTCGGCCAGCAGAACGCGTGGCGCGATGCGGTCCGCGACTTCGCGAGCGATGTGCAACTGGTGGGCGATAGGCTGTGCGCGCACGCCACCCAGGCCCCAGAGCGAGGACTGCAATTGACGGCTGGTGTGCTCGAGCGTGTTGTAGCGCAGCGAAAACCATGACAGCTGGTCGATCTGGCCGGCGAACAGACGATCGGTCGCCAAGCGGAACTGGATGAAGTTCGACAACTGGGTTTCCGGCAGCGTGACCAGTTCGTTCTGCGCATTCAGGCCGTGGTAGACCAGCAGGCCATCGACATCGTCGACTTCGCGAACGGTCATTTTCCAGTTTTCGAAGTGCGTGATCACGTCGCCAGGGGAGAAGCGCACTCGGGTCAGCGGCGCGTTACGCAGTGCGTACTGACGTGTTTCGCCAGTGGCCGGATAGAGCACGGTCAACAAGCGGCCGTCCTGTGCCAGAACGGTGCCCAAACCCAGCTCGGCTTCGCTGTCACTAATCCAGCGTTGCCCCGGTTGATACTGCTGCGCCATGCTGCCTGTCTCCCGCTTGAAAAAGCTGAGTATGTTAACGGAACGCGCCCCGAAGGCCAAAGGCAGCGTGAAAAAACTCATGGTCAGCGCCGGAACCTATCGAATTTTTGGTTCCATGACACTTATTTCACTGAGAGGAGTCAAAAAAGATCTTATAAACCATCACTGGCTATTTCAGCCCGGTTCAAGTTGCCTCGTGCACGGCCGACACCCCGGTAAGAGGAGATAAAACCATGCTGCAACCTATGCTTCCGTTAAGTGTGGTGCCAGTGACATCACAGCTGGATCCGGCCAAACGCATGCCGGACATTCCACCTGTCGCGCCAGTGCAGCAGAGCTCCAGCGAGACCTCCATCGACCTGCGCAATGAAGATACTGAACGCAGCGCGTTGCTGTTGCGTGAAGAGCAACAGCGCCAGCAGCAACAGCAGCAGGCTCATGGCGGTGGAGAAGCCGAGGAATACGTGGGGCTGGTGGTTCCGGGTGATTCGCTGAACGCCGACAATACCGTACCCGTCGTACCGCTCATCGACGACGAGCCGCGTCAGGGGCTTTGGGTGGATATTCAGATCTGATCGCTGCACCGCCCATGTCTGTACGGGTCACGGGACTGGTCAGGGCTGCTGCGATTGAGCATTATTGGCCCTGATTTCCCGTGTTCGAGAACCGCAAGCCATGAGCGACGACGCACAACTGATCGACCTGGGCGCCGAGCGTGCCAAGCGTATCCACGATCTGAATGACAAGCGCCTCAATGAAGTACGCAACGCCTTCGAGCAGGCCATGCCGTTGAGCAAGCAGAAAAAGTCCGGCAAAAAGCCCAAGAAGCGCTGACCCAGCCTCCACGCTCCTGATCTGATCAGTTTGGTTTCACAACAGCTGATCTGGATCAACTCGCCTTTATGCACGCTGCCTTAGTCTTGTTCCATCGGATGCGCTGTAGGCGGACACGCGCCTACCTGCATTCAATGAGCACGCAAGGCACTTGGGGCGACTTCGGTCGCCCTTTTTTTCGTCTGCATGCCACGCCCTGCATCGAGCGCTATCAGTTCACGGTGTTGGCGCCGGCATGGGCCAGGTCATAGGCTCTGGCGGCTTCGGCGGTCTTGATGTCGCTCTGATAGCTCGGCGTCCAGGCGGTCACCGCTGACTTCTGGGTGAAGCTGACATTGCTGCCGATGTCCTTGAAGTGCGCATCGCCATAGTCATCCAGCACGCCGGAGTTGCTGGCCTTGTCGGAAACATCCACTCCTTTTGCGAAATAGTTGGCCTGCGAAAGGATGGTCGCATCCCCCGTCGCGGTAAAGCCAAGATGGAAATTGTCGATCGAGTTGTTATAAGCATGAAATAGCCCATGACGCATCAATCCGGGTGCTCGTACATCAAGGTTGCTGAACACGTTGTTGGCAATGGTCATGCGCGGGTAGCCCTTGTACTCGGCCTTGGCTTGAGCGGAGTCGTCCGGCTGACCGAGAATCACGCCATATTCGTTGTTCTGGAATTTCGAGTTGGTCAGGCTGACGTTGTCTGCCGTTCCGCCGACATAGAGCAGCTTGTCCAGACCTTTGGGGTTCTGATCCTTGGTGCCTGAATAGGTGTTGTGGTCGATCCAGTATTTCTGACCGCTGCTGATGAACATCTGCATGTCACCGTTTTCGCGATAACGGCTGTCGTGGTCGAAGTTCAGGTTCTGGAAGATGTCATTGCTGGCGGTCTTGCCGCTGGCCAAGTAGATGTTGTGCAGACTGTTGCCCTTGTCGGTGCCGAGCAGAGTCTTGTTGGCGCCAAAGTTGATGGTCACTTTGCTGTCGGCAGACAGATTGGCCCCCAGTTTGACGGTGCGGGCTTTATCGTCCTCCATGTACTTCTTGAGGTCCGCCACGGTATTGACCGTAACGACTTCGCCACCGTTACCGCCGGTGGTGTTGGCCTCTTTGGCGAAACCTACGATGCCGGACATGTCCGCGCCCTGGCCATGCGCTGCCGGGGTCACGGTTTTCGCTGCTTTAACCGTGTTATCGGTCTTGGTGGTGTCCGTCGAGGTTTTCGGCAGGGCAGGGTCATTGACCACTGCCGGGTTTACCGCATCGGGCCTGGCGGGTGTCTTGTCTGGAGTGGCACTGCTTCGCTCGGCCGTCCGGTCTGCTGTTTGTGACGGCGTAGCGGACGTCGGCTCTGTATTTTTTTGCAGTGATACAGGTTTTTCTGAAGGGTGATCGTTCTGCACCACAAAGGGTTTTTCTGCGTTGCCCTGAGGTGTCGAAGGCGACGAGGAAGAGGAAGAGGAAGAGGACGAGGGCGATGGCGATGGCGAGGGCGATTGAGCGAGTGTCGGCGTCTGGGCGCGTTGAGTCTGTGCAGGCCCAGAGCCGTTCTGTAGATTGCCTTCCAGCAGAGAGAGCAGGCTGTTGAGGATGTTGCGGATCGCTTGCACAAGTTTGTTCAGTACCTGCTCACCGTTGCCACCCAGCATGTTTGAAGACGTGCTCGTGTCAGTCGGCTGGACTCTGGAGCCTAGTGTATTCAGCGAAGAGTGCGGGCCATTGGCCTGCTGTGTCAGGCCGAAGTCGATCAGGTTGCTATTGTGGCCCGGCTTGATGCCCTGACCTTGAAGCTGCAGTTGATCGGTCTGCGCCGGAGCATCCTGCGCAGGAGTCCCGGAGACGGGGTAATAGTTTCTGTTGATCGTATTCATGGCTGATTTCCCCGCCTGTGGGATGAACAATTCGTGATCCGGATAGGGAGTGCTACTGGTTCCCTGAGTGGAAAGCGCAGGAAAGCAGTTCCGGGTGCATCATGAATTTTTGTTCAGGCCACTGGCGAGTCGGTCGGTCGTGCGCGCTGCGTGGCGCACGCCCGTGCGCGGTATCAGCCGAAAGTGATCTCGGGCAATACGGTCAGGTCGACGGTCTGCTGCTTGCGCGGGGCGAGAATCTCGGCTTCGCCGTCCACAACCAGCTCATCGTTCTGATTGAAAACGCGGGTGGCGATGCGCACGCGGAACTTCGGCAGTTTTTCCAGGATTTCCAGGCGCACCGTCAGGGTATCGCCCAGTTTTACCGGCTTGAGGAAGGTCATCTGTTGACCGATATAGATGGTGCCGGGGCCAGGCAACTCGCACGCAACCGCCGCACTGATCAGCGCGCCGCTGAACATGCCGTGGGCAATACGCTCCTTGAACATGGTCTTGGAGGCGTATTCGGCGTCCAGGTGGACCGGGTTATGGTCGCCAGACATCGCGGCGAACAGCTGAATATCACGCTCTTCCACTGTCTTGCTGTAGCTGGCGGTCTGACCGACTTCAAGGGCTTCGTAAGGCGTGTTGGTGACTTGAGTCATGTGGCTGTCCTGACAATAAAAATGAATTGAAGCGCGCCGGTTCGTGCAACCCGACCTGGCCTTGATTTGTAACACTTGATGACCTGTCGCCGCCAATGCGCGGACAAGATCATTCAGACGCTTGCTGGCGCTCCCCGGATCACATTCAAGGCAAATAATAAGCAAACGTCGTGTGAATACGGCTACTGCGCTATCGGGCAGGTGTCTTTACCAGCCCGATTGCCGTGCGCAGTGTATCGCTGGCGACAGATTTCAGTCTGAACAGAGACAAGATTCATGCTGCTGATGAGGCCCGGATGATGATTTGCCTGAGGTGCTTTAACTGCTAACGTCCGCTCAGACCTATGCAGGGAAAAGGGATAAAAATAATGCAAGCTGACTTCTGGGATGACAAGCGTCCGGCGGGTGTCGACGCCGAGGTGGATCTGCAGACCTACCAATCGGTCGTCGAGGTGTTTGAGCGCTGCTGCAGGAAATTCGCCGACCGACCTGCGTTCAGCAACATGGGCGTGACGCTGACCTACGCGGAACTCGAGCGTCACTCCGCCGCCTTCGCCGCGTATTTGCAGCAGCACACGCAACTGGTGCCGGGTGACCGCATTGCCGTACAGATGCCCAATATCCTGCAGTACCCGATCGCCGTATTCGGTGCGATGCGTGCCGGTCTGACGGTGGTCAACACCAACCCGTTGTACACCGCGCGCGAGATGCGCCATCAATTCAAGGACTCCGGCGCCCGGGCGCTGGTCTATCTCAATCTGTTCGGCAAGCTGGTGCAGGAAGTGCTGCCGGACACGGCCATCGAATACCTGATCGAAGTGAAAATGGGCGACATGCAATCGGCTGCCAAGGGCTGGCTGGTCAATACCATTGTCGACAAGGTCAAGAAGATGGTCCCTGAATTCCATCTGCCTCAGGCCGTCGGCTTCAAGCGAACGCTGCGCCTGGGGCGCGACAGCCGCATGCAGGTCGTGCCGCGAGGTCTGCAGGATGTTGCCGTTCTGCAGTACACCGGTGGCACCACGGGGCTGGCCAAGGGCGCGATGCTCACCCATGGCAATCTGGTCGCCAACATGCAGCAGGTCTATGCCTGCATGCGTCAGCAAGGGCCGCAAGGCGGATCGCTGTTTGAAGAAGGCAAAGAGGTGATGATCGCGCCGCTGCCGCTCTATCACATCTACGCGTTCACGGCGAACTGCATGTGCATGATGATCAGCGGCAATCACAACATTCTGATCACCAACCCTCGCGATATCGGCGGCTTCATCAAGGAACTGGGCAAGTGGAAGTTCACTGCCATGATCGGCCTCAACACACTCTTCGTTGCGCTCATGAACCATCCGGAATTCAAGAATCTGGATTTCTCGGCGCTGAAAAGCACCAACTCCGGCGGCACTGCACTGGTCAAGGCCACGGCCGAGCGCTGGGCGCAGATCACCGGCTGCATGATCGTCGAAGGGTACGGCCTGACCGAGACGTCGCCTGTTGCCAGTGCCAATCCCTACGGCACTCTGGCGCGCTTGGGAACCGTGGGCATTCCCGTGCCCGGCACCGCCATGAAAGTCATCGATGACAATGGCATCGAGTTGCCTTTCGGCGAGCGTGGCGAGCTGTGTATCAAAGGGCCGCAGGTCATGAAAGGCTACTGGAACCAGCCTGATGCCACAGCCGAATGCCTGGACGCCGAAGGCTGGTTCAAGACCGGTGACATTGCCGTGATTGGCGCTGACGGGTTCGTCAGTATCGTCGACCGCAAGAAAGACCTGATCATCGTGTCCGGTTTCAACGTCTACCCCAACGAAATCGAAGACGTGGTCATGGCCCATCCGAAAGTCGCCAACTGCGCCTGCATCGGCGTGCCGGACGAGCGCTCGGGGGAGGCCGTGAAGCTATTCGTGGTGGCGCGAGACCCGGGGCTGAGCATCGAAGAGCTCAAGGCCTTCTGCAAAGAGAATTTCACCGGCTACAAGGTGCCCAGGCAGATCGTTCTGCGTGATTCATTGCCAATGACCCCGGTGGGCAAGATTCTGCGCCGCGAGCTTCGGGACATTGCCTGACCCTTTAATCGTCTCCATCTGTGTACCTGACCCCGTTTGCAGATCGCTGCAAACGGGGTCGATTTTTTCCGGAAACAGGCGATTATGCTGAGGGGCCGCTCTGGTCCGGTGCTTTTGAGGCAGTGATGAGGTTTTATTAAATGTATTAAAAGTGACCAGATGTGATTTTATGGTCTTATTAGTGACTGTCTGGCCTTCTTATGCCTCTAGTCGGCCTTTGGCAAAGCTGCTACTCTCGGCGCGCTTTTTGATCAGTCATAAAGCGGAAAAAGCGTCTACTGCATAATTCCAAGCACAAGAAAATCATCGCTTCAGGCGATGTGAAGAATTCGCTATCGCTACGGAGCCGACTGAATGATTGATAACTTCTGGAAGGACAAGTACCCGTCCGGTATCCCTGCCGATATCAACCCCGACGAGTACCCTAACGTCCAGGCGGTCCTGAAGCAGTCCTGCCAGCGCTTCGCCGACAAGCCGGCGTTCAGCAACCTGGGCAAGACCATCACCTACGGCGAACTGTATGAGTTGTCCGGCGCGTTTGCCGCCTGGATTCAGCAACATACCGACCTGCAGCCGGGTGACCGTATCGCCGTGCAGCTACCCAACGTATTGCAGTACCCGATTGCCGTCTTTGGCGCGATTCGCGCCGGGCTGATCGTGGTCAACACCAACCCGCTGTACACCGCGCGGGAAATGGAACACCAGTTCAACGACTCCGGTGCCAAGGCGCTGGTGTGCCTGGCAAACATGGCCCACCTGGCCGAGAAGGTCGTACCCAAGACGCAGATCAGGCAGGTGATTGTCACCGAAGTGGCCGACATGCTGTCACCGTTCAAGCGCTTGCTGATCAACAGCGTCATCAAGTACGTGAAGAAAATGGTCCCGGCCTATCACTTGCCCAAGGCCGTCAAATTCAACGATGTACTTGGCAAGGGCCGTGGTCAGCCAGTGACCGAGGTGTCGCCTGGCAGCGCCGATGTTGCCGTGCTGCAGTACACCGGCGGCACTACCGGCGTGGCCAAGGGAGCAATGCTCACGCACCGCAACCTGATCGCCAATATGCTGCAATGCCGGGCGCTGATGGCGTCAAATCTGGACGAAGGCTGTGAGATCATCATCACGCCGCTGCCGCTGTATCACATCTATGCCTTCACCTTTCATTGCATGGCGATGATGCTGCTCGGCAATCACAACATCCTGATCAGCAACCCGCGTGACCTGCCGGCCATGGTCAAGGAACTGTCGAAATGGAAGTTCAGCGGCTTTGTCGGCCTTAACACGCTGTTCGTGGCCCTGTGCAATAACGAAGGCTTCCGCAACCTCGATTTCTCGGCGTTGAAAGTCACCTTGTCCGGCGGCATGGCCTTGCAGCAGGCCGCTGCCGAGCGCTGGAAGCAGGTGACGGGCTGTCAGGTCTGCGAAGGCTACGGCATGACCGAGACCAGCCCGGTGGCCACGGTCAATCCTTCTCAGTACGTGCAGATGGGCAGCATCGGTATTCCGGTACCGTCGACCCTGTGCAAGGTCATCGACGATGCGGGCAACGAGCTGGCGTTCGGTGAAACCGGCGAGCTGTGCATCAAGGGGCCGCAGGTCATGAAAGGCTACTGGCAGCGCCAGGAAGCGACCGATGAAATGATCGACAGCGAAGGCTGGCTGAAGACCGGCGACATCGCGATCATCCAGCCTGACGGCTATATCCGGATTGTCGATCGCAAGAAAGACATGATCCTGATCTCCGGTTTCAACGTGTACCCCAACGAACTGGAAGACGTACTGGCGACGCTTCCCGGCGTGCTTCAATGCGCGGCGATCGGCGTCCCGGACGAGAAGTCGGGCGAGACCATCAAGGTCTTCGTGGTCGCCAAACCGGGCGTCACCCTGACCAAGGACAAGGTCATGGAGCACATGCGCGCCAACCTGACCGGCTACAAAGTGCCGCGCAGCGTCGAATTCCGCGACGTGCTGCCGACCACCAACGTCGGCAAGATCCTGCGTCGCGAGCTGCGTGACGAGGAATTGAAGAAACTGGGTGTGAAGAAGTAAGAGCAGGCCCGAAACCGGATTGACGTTCATTTCCACGCCAGGCGCTCATCGTTATATAAAAATCTCGATGAGTGCAGAGCAGGGCTTTTGTAGATAATCTGTTCACGGTCAAGCTTTTATCAGGTGCTTTTCGCTGAAAAGCTTGGCTGTGTCAAAATCTTCTCCAGCGTGCATGCACGCCCACAAACCCGTCAGATATTTACGCATGACAGCACAGATGGCCTGTATTTTCCTTTTCCCACTCCTTCAAGGCCGAGGGCAGAAATTCAAGCTCAAAGGTCATCTATATCTACCGACACCGGCTTTTCATGTTGGCGAGATTTGATCAGCTCGGCCAGATCAAGGTCATCAAGCCTCTCCATCATTGCTTCAAACACCTCGGCAGGGACCATGTAGCCCATGACTTTATTGTGATTAAGGACGGCCACAGGTAAACCATGAGCGCCACTCAGGACCGCTGACGGATTTTTCTTGAGTTCAGAGACGCTGACCGCGACATCTGCAAGGATGCTTTGCATGATTTAGGACTCCAGTTAGTGCTAAATTTTGGTCTTTTTTGATGCGCTGGTGCAAGAGAGAAGATGCTGCGTCGTTGCCGTCATAGACCGCCCAATCCTCAGACCATCGTCACGACCCACCGCAATCTGCGACAATCCGCATCTGCCATTTGAAAAAAGACCCTGCGCGCCTGATGACCGACGAATCGCCCTCTATCGACCAACTTCTGAAAAACCTCGACCAAGCGATGATCAGCGAACGTCATCGTCTGCGCCGTCAGTTGCACGACCTGCGCAAAAAGCCCGACGAGGCGAAGCTGGCGCAGTGGGTTGCGCGCGTGCAGGCATCCTGCGCGCAGGTCACGGCGCGGCGTGAAAGTGTCCCGGCGATTCGTTATGACGATAACCTGCCCATCGCGGCCAAGCGTGACGAGATCAAGGAAGCGCTGCTCAAGCACCAGGTGCTGATCATTGCCGGCGAGACTGGCTCCGGGAAGACCACCCAGTTGCCGAAGATCTGCCTTGAAATCGGTCGCGGTCAGCACGGTCTGATCGGTCATACCCAGCCGCGCCGGATCGCCGCCCGCAGCGTGGCCAGCCGGGTTGCCGAGGAAATCGGTACGCCGCTCGGTGCGCTGGTCGGCTATCAGGTGCGTTTCGAGGACCAGAGCGACAGCAACACCCTGATCAAGCTGATGACCGACGGTATTCTGCTGGCCGAAACCCAGCACGACCGCTTTCTCGAGCGCTATGACACGATCATCGTCGACGAAGCCCACGAACGCAGCCTGAACATCGATTTCCTGCTGGGTTATCTGAAGACCCTGCTGCCGCGTCGTCCGGACCTTAAGGTCATCATCACTTCCGCGACCATCGACCTGCAGCGCTTTTCCGAGCACTTCAACGATGCGCCGGTGATCGAAGTGTCCGGGCGTACCTTCCCCGTGGACGTCTGGTATCGCCCGCTGACCAGCGAGCAGGACGAAGACGGCAACAGCGTTGAAGAGGACCTGACCGTCGATCAGGCGATTCTGGCCACGCTGGACGAACTGGCGGCCTTCGAGCGCAGCGAGCGCAAGAGCCCAGGCGATGTGTTGGTGTTCCTGCCTGGCGAGCGCGAGATCCGCGATGCCGCCGAGGTGCTGCGCAAGGCGCAGCTCAGGCACACCGAGATTCTGCCGCTTTACGCGCGCCTCTCGCCGGCCGAGCAGCAGCGTATCTTTCAATCGCACCCTGGTCGTCGCGTCGTACTCGCTACCAACGTCGCTGAAACCTCGCTGACTGTACCGGGCATCCGTTACGTGATCGACACCGGTACGGCGCGCATCAGTCGCTACAGCTATCGCGCCAAGGTCCAGCGCCTGCCGATTGAGGCGGTGTCCCAGGCCAGTGCCAACCAGCGCAAAGGCCGTTGCGGACGGGTCGAGCCCGGCCTGTGCGTGCGTCTGTACAGTGAGGAGGATTTCAACGGTCGGCCGGAATTCACCGACCCCGAGATCCTGCGCACCAACCTGGCCGCGGTCATCCTGCAGATGCTGCACCTGCGCCTGGGCGAGATCACCGACTTCCCGTTCATCGAGCCGCCGGACGGCAAGGCGATCAGCGACGGTTTCAACCTGTTGCAGGAGCTCTCGGCGGTCAACCGCGAGAATCAGCTGACCCCGTTGGGCCGCCAGCTGGCTCGCCTGCCGGTGGACCCGCGCATGGGCCGCATGCTGCTGGAAGCGGCGAAGCAGGGCAGCCTGCAGGAAGTGCTGATCGTCGCCAGCGCCATGTCGGTACAGGACGTGCGCGAGCGCCCGCCAGAGCGTCAGCAGGCTGCGGATCAGGCTCACGCGCAATGGAAGGACGCCGACTCGGACTTCGCCGGGATGGTCAATCTGTGGCGCGGCTTCGAAGAGCAGCGCCAGACCCTGACTGCCAGTCCGCTGCGTAACTGGTGCCGGCGCAATTTCCTGAATTACCTGCGCCTGCGTGAATGGCGCGATTCCCATCGGCAATTGAGCCTGATCTGTCGCGACCTGCAACTGACGGTCAACAAAGAGCCGGCCGATTACCCTAAGTTTCACAAGGCTATTCTTTCCGGTCTGCTGAGTCAGATCGGGCAAAAGGCCGACGAGGGCGATTACCTCGGCGCACGACAGCGGCGCTTCTGGATTCACCCGTCCTCCGGATTGGGCAAGAAGCGTCCACAGTGGTTGATGACCGCCGAACTGGTGGAAACCACCAAACTGTACGCGCGCATGGTCGCCAAGATCGATTCGGACTGGATCGAGCCGCTGGCCGGCCACCTGATCAAGAAAAACCACTTCGAGCCGCACTGGGAGAAGAAGCGCGGGCAGGTCGTGGCGTTCGAACAGATCACGCTGTTTGGCCTGATCGTGGTGGGCCGTCGCCCGGTGCATTTCGGACCTATCGACCCGGTGGTTTCGCGCGAGCTGTTCATTCTTGAAGGCCTGGTGCGTGGCGATATCCTGTCGCGGGCCAAGTGCCTGAGCGCCAATACCCGCTTGCTGGAACAGCTCGACGAGCTGGAAGCCAAGGCTCGACGCCGCGATATTCTGGCTGACGAAGACACCCTGTACAGCTTCTACGAAGCTCGCATTCCGGCCGAGATTCATCAGACGGCCACCTTCGACAGCTGGTACAAAACCGAAAGCCAGAAGAATCCGCAGCTGTTGATCATGCGCGAAGAGGACGTACTGGCGCGCGAGGCCAGCGAAGTCACCGCCGCGCAATATCCGGACACCCTGCGGCTGGGCGACCTGAGCCTGTCGCTGAGCTACCACTTCGAACCCAATCACCCGCGTGACGGCGTGACCTTGCGTGTTCCCGCGCCGTTGTTGCTGTCGCTGCCTGCCGAGCGTCTTGAATGGCTGGTGCCGGGGTTACTCGAGACCAAGTGCATTGCGCTGGTTCGCAACCTGCCCAAGGCGGTGCGCAAGAACTTCGTGCCGGTCCCGGATTTCATCAAGGCGGCGTTGCAGCGCATCACCTTCGGCGAGGGCTCATTGCCTCAGGCGCTGGGCCGTGAACTGCTGCGCATGACCGGTGTAAGGGTCAGTGACGAAGCCTGGGCCGAGGCGGCACAGCAGCTTGAAGGTCATCTGAAGATGAATCTGGAAATCGTCGATGGCAGCGGCAAGTTTCTCGGTGAGGGGCGCGATCTGGCCGAGCTGACGGCGCGCTTTGCCGAGGCGAGTCAGGCCGCGCTGGCCGTGCCGCAAACCGCGAAAAGCCAGCAGCCCGTGCAGGCCAAGGCCTTCGCTGCGGTGGCGCAGAAAACCCAGCAGAACATCGCCGGGCTGTCGATGACGGTTTATCCGGCGTTGGTCGAAGAGGGCGGAGCGGTCAAGGAAGGCCGTTTCTCGACCCAGGCCGAGGCCGAGTATCAGCATCGCCGCGCCTTGCAGCGTTTGCTGTTGCAGCAGTTGGCCGAACCCGCCAAGTTTCTGCGCAACAAATTGCCGGGGCAGACCGAACTGGCCTTGCTTCATCGCGAGCTGGGGCGCATCGATGCGTTGATCGAAGACATCCTGCTGGCCAGCCTCGACAGTTGCGTGCTGGAAGGTGAAGCCGAGTTGCCGCGCGACGGTGCCGGCCTGCTGTCGCTGGCTGAGCGCAAGCGCGCCGACTGGACCGAGCATGCCGAGCGGCTCGCGAAGCTGACGCTGGAAATTCTCAAGCTGTGGCACGGTCTGCAAAAGCGCTTCAAAGGCAAGATCGACCTGTCCCAGGCGGTGGCGCTCAACGATATCAAGGCGCAACTGAGCAAGCTGGTGTACCCCGGATTCGTCCGCGAGACTCCGGCGGTATGGCTCAAGGAGCTGCCGCGTTATCTGAAGGCCATCGAGATGCGTCTGGAAAAACTGCCGTCTCAGGTGCAGAAGGACCGGGTGTGGAGCATCGAGCTGGCAGGTCTGTGGACGCAATACCAGGCACGCGCCGACAAGCACGCGCAAGAAGGCAAGCGCGACCCGGAACTGGCGCTGTACCGTTGGTGGATGGAGGAATACCGCGTCTCGCTGTTCGCCCAGCAACTGGGCACGAAAATGCCCGTGTCGGACAAACGGTTGAGCAAGCAGTGGAGTCAGGTGGAGAGCTGATCTGCTGCTTCCTGTCACGAAGTGAAAGGCGTCTATCGTGCCTATATTCATTGGCCCGATAGCGCCAAAACCGGGCTCTGTGGCACACTCCGCGCCTGTCTTCACCGTGTCATGAAATGCTGCTCCCGGTTACGGGCAGCTTTTACAGTCGCACTGGTACGCAGGTCCCAAAAAGCAGTGGGCCTTCAGTTGCCGTGCGTGAGCAGGTCATTACCTGCAACTCAATAAGAGAGGAACGACCGTGCACAACGTCGTCATCAGCGGCACAGGCCTGTTTACCCCGGCCAACAGCATCTCCAACGAAGAGCTGGTGCAGTCTTTCAATGCCTATGTTGCACAGTTCAACAGCGATAATGCCGCCGCTATCGAACGTGGCGACGTGCAGGCGCTGAGTGAGTCCAGCGCCGCTTTCATCGAAAAGGCTTCGGGTATCAAAAGCCGCTTCGTCATGGACAAGGAGGGCATTCTCGATCCGCAGCGCATGAAGCCCAACCTGCCGGAGCGCAGCAATGACGAATGGTCGATCCTCTGTGAGATGGGTGTAGCTGCCGCCAGACAGGCGCTGCAACGCGCCGGCAAAACCGCTGCCGACATTGACGGTGTAATCGTTGCCTGCTCCAACCTGCAACGCGCCTATCCGGCAATCTCCATCGAGATTCAGCAAGCGCTGGGCGTTGCCGGTTACGGGTTTGACATGAACGTGGCCTGTTCGTCGGCCACCTTCGGCATTCAGACGGCCTGCAACAGCGTGCAACTGGGTCAGGCTCGCGCCTTGCTGGTGATCAGCCCGGAAATCTGCACCGCACACCTTAATTTCCGTGACCGTGACAGCCACTTCATCTTTGGTGATGGCGCCACGGCGGTGGTGATCGAGCGCGCCGATCTTGCCACGTCGCCTTATCAGTTCGATATCGTCAGCACCCGGCTGCTGACCCAGTTTTCCAACAACATCCGCAACAATTTCGGTTTCCTCAACCGTACCTCGGACGAGGGCCAGAGTGCGCCGGACAAGCTGTTCGTGCAGGAAGGCCGCAAGGTCTTCCGCGAGGTGTGCCCTATGGTCGCCGAGCTAGTCGCTGCGCATTTGCAGGACAACGGCATCAACATCACTGACGTCAGACGCTTCTGGCTGCACCAGGCCAACCTGAGCATGAACCATCTGATCGTCAAGAAGCTGCTGGGCCGCGACGCCAGTGTCGAAGAAGCGCCGGTGATTCTCGACACCTATGGCAATACCAGCTCGGCGGGCTCGGTGATTGCGTTTCACACCTATCAGGACGACTTGCCGCAAGGCGCTCTGGCGGTACTCAGTTCGTTTGGCGCTGGTTACTCGATCGGCAGCGTGATTCTGCGCAAGCGCTGATCGCGTTCGACGGGTAGCGCTCTTGAGACGGGCGCTGCCTGTCATACCCCGTTATGTCATGTGCAGGCCGTTGGGTCTTTATCGTATTGGCTATTCACAAAGCCATTAGCGGTATCGACCATGTTCACCCTCAGATACAACCCCTTTGAAACAATAGAATCGTCCGTTGCACACGCCTCTGTAACGCCTCCACCGCAGGACGCGGCGCCGTTCGAAGCGGAGCACGCCAACACCGAATTCATCAGGCTCAACTTGCCAGACTGGTATGTGGGCGCGTCTACGGCACTGCGCCAGGCGCTGCACGCCAGCCAGCAAAGCGCACGCCGTTGCGCGCAGGCGCTGGAGCCAATGCGCAACCGGCTGTTACCGGCGCAGCAGTTTGCAGCGCCCTTGCTGTCGAAAGCGTTTGTCGAACGTTTCAAGCTCGACCTCGACGTTGAAGCGTTTCAACTGATGACCTGGCGCTACGACAGTACCTGGAGCCCGGCCCCGCTTGAGCAGACTCTGCTCCAGGCGGCCTTGCAGAACTTCGCTCCGAGCAACAGAAGCCGCTTCGATCCCTACTCTGCAATCTTGCGCACAGGTGGCCTGCGCTACTGGCTGATCGACAGCGCCCAGCGCCGCTACAAGGTGGAATACCGGGACCGTCAGGCGATCGATCTCGAACAGTTCGCTGATTTTTGCCATGAGCTGGATCTGGGCCGCCAGTATCAGACCCATCTGGACAGCGTGTTCAAACCGCCAGGCCCGGCTGCGCAAGCGGTTGCCAGCGCATTCATGGACAGCGAGCGTGCCGCCGTCGAGGTGCTTGCGCATATCGCTGTGATGAAAGGCGATATCACTGAAGCGGCGTACCAGACCCTGCTGGACATGGTGAAGTCCGTTGACCAGCCGCGATGGGATGGCAAGGGCGTGCGTTATTGCCAACTGCACATGCTCGACACCTACACGTTCCCCGGCTCGCTGTTACAGGGTGCTTTGCTGATACAGCAGGATGACGCCAGGCCCGATGACGGTCCTTGTCTGGTCTACCTGCCTTCCGAGCCCTCGCATCCGATCAAGCAGTTCGCATCGTTGCGGGCCTTCAATGTCTGGCTGGTTACGGCGTTGGGTAGCGAACACTATCGACGCTACTTCAGCCGTTTCGTCAGCCTCGGCCAGGCTTCGGCATTTTTTACCAAACTGGACGCGCGGCTGTATCCGGCCAGGGATCGCAAGCTGAACCCCGATGCCGACCTGGTCGTGCAGGCGCAGCCATTCTCGAAGCCGCCATTCGAGCGGCTATACGACCATTTGCTGGCCAAAACCTATGACGACTCAAAGGCTATCGCGGTGCCTTCCGCTCAGGTGGACCAGCAGGCTCACGATGCACTGATCGAAAGCCTTGAAAACAATGGTATGAACCTGTTCAACGTGGCCGGGTTCTTTGTGCCGGTGCTGGGTGAAGTCATGTCCGTGGTCGCCCTCTATCAGCTCGCCAGCGAAGCGTTCGTTGCTTACGAAGACTGGAAGCACGATGAAGTCGAAGACGCCATGCAACATGTCTACGACATCGGCGAAAACGTTGCACAGATGCTGGTGGTAGGCGGCGTCGTGGCTGCGGTGAACGGGCTGCAACCCTCGATGTTCATCGAAAGCCTGGTGCAACGGCGTGTCGACGGGGCCGTACGTCTCGGCAAGCCGAGCATCGATGCCTATGCGCATACGGTTTCGTTGCCCGACAACCTGAGCAGCAACGCCCTTGGGCTTTATGAGCACGAGGGCAAGACCTGGTTGCCACTGGACGGCAAACTGTATCGCGTCGAGTCCGATGCAGACGGCACCCAATGGCGCGTCAGGCATCCGGTGAATGAGCGTTCGTACGCGCCGAAGCTCAAACACAACGGTGCTGGCGCATGGCGCCATGAATGGGAAAACCCCATGGGTTGGGACGAGGTAACGGCTTTCAGACGCCTGAACCCGACGTATCATGCGTTCCCGGAAGAAGACATTCAGAAAGTCCTGCGCATCACCGGCACCCAAGAGGCGTTGTTGCGCCAGGTCCATGTCGAGAACCTCCAGCCTCCGGCCTTGCTGAAGGACGCCATTCAGCGCGTTGAAACAGAACGGCAGTTGCACGCCTGCATCGACGCTCTTCAGGCCGCCGATGTGACTGATGTCCATGTTTCTCATCTTGAACCGTGGCTGAAACTGCTGGTGTCATCACCGCGCTGGCATGAGGCCCGCGGCCTGCTACTGATCGACGCCCAAGGCGCGCTGCTGGAAGCGTGGAACGCGGGATCGCAGATGACGCTGTCGTCCCATGTCACAGGGCCGACCGGGCAGCTCACTGAGGTGCTGGGTCAATTGCTGGAAAATCTGTCCGCCGATGAAGCCGCTCGTCTGAGCGGAAGCGACCGTGCCGACAGGGCCGTTCAACTGCGTGGCCTCAAGCGCTATCTGGCCGATTACGCCCAGACGCACGTCGGGCGCCTGCTGGATGACATGCAGGCGCTCAAAGGTCGCAGCGACGACCCGCATGTCCAGCTGATACAGCGCGACTTCGAAAGCCTGCCGAGCAGCGTGGCGCTCGAACTCATCGGCATGGCCAGCGATGCAGACAAAGCGCGAATGACCACTGAAAAGCGCATTCCTCTAGGGCTTGCCGAGCATGCCCGCGAGTATCAGCAGCAACTGCGGATAAACCGCGCCAACGAAGGCTTCTATCGGGCGGTAACCGATAATCCGGACACGCGGGCAGCGGGGCTGGGCATGCTGCAGTACGTGCCAGGCTGGCGTGGTGATGTTTCGATCGATCTGTTGAAGGATTCGCTGGAGGGCGACGAAATAGCCAGTCTCGACAGCGATCAGGCCTCATCGCACCGGCTGCTGGTCAATACCGAGCAGGGTGTTCAGTGCTTTGAGCCGTCGGGCGAGTCGCTCAGTGAAGTGGATCAGCAGTTTTTCAGGGCGTTGTTGCTGGCGCTTCCTGAGCAAGTGCGGCTCGACATCCAGCTGCCCGCTGATGCGGATGAGCTGCAACTGCGCAGCCTGTTGCGCAATACGGCAGTCGAACGACGTGAGCGCATGGCTGCCGTTCTGCAATTACAACTGATCAAGCCGGGTATCAAATGGCCGCAACGCTTGCCCCATGGCCGTATTGGCTACCCCCTGAGTGGACGGTTGCGACGTTTCTTTCGTCGTCTGGGCATCGGCGCGTCCAGGTACTCGCCGGAGCTTGCGGTAAAAAGCTTATACCCTGATTTTTCCGATGCAGAGGTGTCCGGTTTCCTGAACGCGTTGCGCGCCGAACACACCGGACTGGCGAGGGAGTTGTCGACTTTCGTCCGGCAAAGACTGAGCAGCCTCGCCGATGAACTGCGAACGCTCCAGGTTACCCTGGACACTTGGGTCGCGGAAACGCCCTTTTCTTCGATGCGCCGGCCGAGGGAGGTTGCCGCGACGCGCATTCACGACTGCTGGAAACGCTTGAGCGTTCAGTGCCGAAACTTTCAAGGTGACTTCTTGGGGTACGCGCTCGATCTGGATAATCTGCGTATCGGAGAACTACCGGATATCACGGCCAACTTCGACCATGTGGCGGTGCTGAAAGCCCGCGCCATGCAGCTTACCGATCCACAAGCGGATGCATTACTGAAAAACTTCAATAGACTGCGTTCGCTGAGCCTGGACTTCAATGACCTGCGATCCTTGCCGACTTCGATAGGGCAAATGCCTCAGCTTGCAGAGCTGTCCATCAGCCACAATCCGCTGATCTGGACAGAGTCCGCCAACGCGACGTTGCAGAACCTGAACCGCCTGGAAATTCTGGACCTCAATTTTTGCTCGCTCGGCGAGGACGTCCCCATCAATGCACTGAACTCCCTGCGCCTGTTGTTTCTGCGCGGCTCCGGCATTAGCAGATTGCCGGCATGGAACTGGCTTCGGTCTGAGCTGATTCGTATTGATGTGCGTGACAATCGCATCTCGGAAATATCCATCGATGAGCTCGATAACATCGAGCGCTCCCTCAGTTCCTCGCGCCTGCACTTGCATCTGAACGGCAATCCGTTGAATTCACCCACGCTGGAGCGCATCAGGCTGTTTCGCGAGGGAAGGCTGCGACCGCGATGGGGTGTCAGCCAGAGTGTCAATCCGGTTGAGGCCGGGGCTGACAGTGCGCCGTGGCTTTTAGGCCTGAATCGTGAGCAGGCCAATACCCGCACAAGGCTGTGGCAAGACCTGCGCGCTTGTGCCGGCTCCACGGATTTTTTTCAGATGCTAAGCGATCTGACACACTCGGCCGACTTTTCAAGTAACCGCGATGAGCTGATTGCGCGGGTCTGGTCGATGATCGAATCGGCGTCGGTAAACGCCGAGCTGCGTGCCCAGCTCTTCGATGTTGCTGCGCACCCGCAGACGTGTGGCGATGGACTGGCATTGGTGTTTGGCGACATGGAAGTGCGCGTCCAGATCTTCTCGATCATGTCATCCACGCCGGCGTCCGCGCAGCCACGCAAGCTGTTCAGGATGACCCGCAGTCTGGACCGTCTGGACCAGGTGGAGAAAATTGCCCTGCGCGAGATTGCGTTTCGCCAGGCGAGCGGCGAGAGCGTCGATGAGGCCGAAGTACGCCTGGCCTATCGCGTCGGTCTGCAAGCGCGGCTTGAACTGCCGGGCCAGCCGCGAATCATGTGGTTCCGCGCTATTGCCAGGGTGAGCGAAGCGGATTTGCAGGCGGCTTACAACGAAATCATCGATCGCGAAACCACCCCTGAGTTTTTTCAGTCGATGATTAGCCGGGAGTTCTGGATGAGTTATCTGGAAATTCGTTACGCCCCGGAGTTCGAGCCGGTCAAGCAGCCTTTCAATCAGCGCCTGGTGGCCCTGGATGAGTTGCCGCCTGACCAGCAATCCGATCAGCAGTACCTCGAGCAGATTGGCGTGATCTCCCGTGAGCGTGAGCGAGCGATCAACGAATTCGCGGTCACTCTTTCCAGGCAGATTGCGGAGGCGGTGAACATGACGGCTCAATAAGGGATATTCTTCACCCTGTCTGCCTATCGGGGAACCTGCATGCCTGTTCACGTAATCGACAGCCTCGCCACCGTCACGCCTGCCCAATGGGATGCGCTGGTCCCTGGCAATCAGCCATTCCTGCGGCATGCGTTTCTCAGCTCGCTGGAGGATAGCGGCAGCCTCGGCCCACGATCAGGCTGGCGTGCCGAACATGTGCTGCACTACGAAAACGATCAGTTGGTGGCGGCGTTGCCGGCCTACCGAAAGTGGCATTCGTATGGCGAGTACGTGTTCGATCACGCCTGGGCAGACGCCTGCCGTCGCGCTGGCATTGCCTACTACCCCAAGCTGCTGGTCGCCGTGCCTTTCAGCCCGGTCGGCGGTTCGAGGATTCTGTCCGCGACGCCTCAGGGTGGCATCGAGTTGCTCGGCGAGCTGCCGGCGTACCTGCAACGTGAGGGGCTGTCGAGCGCGCACGTGAACTTTACCGATCCGGCGGCCGATGCCCTGCTTGAAACCCAACCGGGCTGGTTGCAACGGATTGGTTGCCAGTTTCATTGGCAGAATCGCGGCTACCGCGATTTCCAGGATTTTCTCGACGCATTGAGTTCGCGCAAGCGCAAACAGATGCGCAAGGAGCGTGAACAGGTGGCCGGGCAGGGCATCGAGTTTGAATGGCTCGAAGGCGCGCAGATGAGCGAAGTGCTGTGGGACTTCGTGTATGCGTGCTACTCCAATACCTACGAGGTGCGCGGGCAGGCGCCTTACCTGACGCGTGAGTTCTTCAGCCTGCTGGCCGAGCGCATGCCCGAATCGATCCGTGTGGTCATCGCGCTGCAGGGCTCACGGCCTGTGGCGATGGCTTTCAGCCTGATCGGTGACGACAGTTTCTATGGGCGTTACTGGGGCTGCCTGGCCGAGTTCGACCGGCTGCATTTCGAAACCTGTTTTTACCAGGGTATGGACTACGCCATCGCCCACGGCCTGCAACGCTTCGACGCCGGTGCGCAGGGCGAACACAAACTGATCCGCGGCTTCGAACCGCAGATCACCCGTTCGTGGCATTACCTGATGCACCCAGGCCTGAAAGACGCGGTCAGCGAGTTTCTGGAGCAGGAGCGCGTCGGCGTAATGGCCTATGCCGAGGATGCGCGCAGCGCGCTGCCGTATCGGCAGGCGGAGTAACCGGCCAGAAGATATTCAGCGACTGCACTGACCTCTTCGCGAGCAAGCTCGCTCCCACAAGTTCGGTGTATACCTGGCCGACAGGTGAGCGGCTACCCAGAAGACATCCAGCGACTGCACTGGCACCTTCGTGAGCAAGCTCACACAACTTCGGTGTACACCTGACCGGCAGGTGAGTAGCTATCCAGAAGACATTCAGCGACTGCACGGGCCTCTTCGCGAGCAAGCTCGCTCCCACAAGTGCGGTGTACACCTGACCGACAGGTGAGCAGCTATCCAGAAGACATCCAGCGACAGCACTGGCACCTTCGTGAGCAAGCTCACACAACTTCGGTGTACACCTGACCGACAGGTGAGCAGCTATCCAGAAGACATCCAGCGACTGCACGGGCCTCTTCGCGAGCAAGCTCGCTCCCACAAGTGCGGTGTACACCTGACCGACAGGTGAGCAGCTACCCAGAAGACATTCAGCGACTGCACGGGCTTCTTCGCGAGCAAGCTCGCTCCCACAAGTTCGGTGTACACCTGACCGACAGGTGAGCGGCTATCCAGAAGACATTCAGCGACTGCACTGGCACCTTCGTGATCAAGCTCACACAACTGCTGTGTACACCTGACCGACAGGCGGGGTAGCGGGGAGATCACTGCCCCTGAAGATTTTATGGCTTGTGAAGATCTTGTGGGAGCGAGCTTGCTCGCGAAGAGGCCGGCAGCCTCGCCCTATCAATCCACGCCTACAAACCCACCGGTCTGATGCTGCCACAGCCGTGCATACAGCCCGCCATGCGCCAGCAGTTCGCTGTGCGTGCCGGTTTCGGCGATCTGGCCTTTCTCCAGAACCACCAGGCGATCCATGCGCGCGATGGTCGACAGGCGGTGCGCGATGGCGATCACGGTCTTGCCCTGCATCAACGTCTCCAGGCTCTCCTGAATCGCTGCTTCGACTTCCGAGTCGAGTGCCGAGGTGGCTTCGTCCATGATCAGGATGGGCGCGTCCTTGAGCAGCACGCGGGTGATCGCGATACGCTGGCGTTGACCGCCGGACAGCTTGACGCCGCGCTCACCGACATGGGCGTCGAAGCCGGTGCGACCTTCGGAGTCCGAGAGCAGTGGGATGAACTCGTCGGCGCGCGCCTTGTGAATCGAATCCCAGAGCTGTTCATCAGTTGCGTGCGGATTGCCATACAGCAGGTTCTCGCGAATCGAGCGGTGCAGCAGCGAGGTGTCCTGGGTGATCATGCCGATCTGCGCCCGCAGGCTTTCCTGGGTGATTTCGGAAATATCCTGGCCGTCGATGAGGATCCTTCCGCCTTGCACGTCGTACATGCGCAGCAGCAGGTTGACCAGCGTCGACTTGCCCGCGCCGGAAGGTCCGATCAGGCCGATCTTCTCACCCGGTCTGATGTCCAGGTTGAGGTTGTGAATGATCCCGTTGCCATTGCCGTAATGGAAATCGACGCCGTCGAACCGGACGCCGCCGTTTTCGATCTTCAGCGGCAGGGCGCCGGGTTTGTCATTGACGGTGACGGGCTGCGAGATACTTTCCAGGCCGTCCTGCACGGTGCCGATGTTCTCGAAGATGCCGTTGACCACCCACATGATCCAGCCGGACATGTTGACGATGCGGATGACCAGACCGGTGGCCAGTGCGATCGCACCCACCGAGATCATCGACTGCGTCCACAGCCAAAGGGCCAGACCGGTGGTCGCGACGATCAGTACGCCGTTCATGGTGGTGATGGTGGTGTCCATCGAGGTGACCACGCGGCCAGCCAGCTGACTTTTTTCGGTTTGATCGCGCATCGCTTCGCGAGCGTACTGCTGCTCGTGGTTGGTGTGGGCGAACAGCTTGAGCGTGGTGATGTTGGTGTAGCCGTCGACGATGCGGCCCATCAGTCTTGAGCGGGCATCGGACGAATCCACCGAGCGCTGCTTGACCCTCGGCACGAAATACATCAGCGAGAGGATGAACGCCGCGATCCAGGTACCCAGCGGGATCATCAGGCGCCAGTCGGCTTCGGCGAACAGCACCATTGCGCTGATCGCGTAGATCAGCACATGCCACAGCGCATCCACCGACTGCACGGCCGAGTCACGTAACGAGTTGCCGGTCTGCATGATGCGCTGAGCGATACGCCCGGCGAAGTCGTTCTGGAAGAAGTTGACGCTCTGTTTGAGCACGTAACTGTGGTTCTGCCAGCGAATCAGGTTGGTCATGCCGGGGCTGATCGTCTGGTGGACCAGCAGATCATGCAGGCCGACGAAAATCGGCCGCAGCAGCAGGGCTACGACGACCATCCAGATCAGTTCGGAAGCGTGAATGCTGAAGAAATTCTCCGGCGGCGTGGTTTGCGCCAGGTCGATGATGCGGCTCAGGTAACTGAACAGCGACACTTCGATCAACGCACCGATCAGGCCGACCACCAGCAACGCAGTGAACGTCGGCCACACCTGACGCAGGTAGTAGAGGTAAAACGCGAAGACGGTATTGGGCGGGGCTGCGGTAGGAGCGTCTTTGAAGATATCGATCAGTTTTTCGAAACGACGATAAAGCATTGGCTATCACACCCACGCAACGTGGGTTCTCCTTGATAAGTGGAGGCTCTCCCGTCCGGACCGCACGAAGCCCAAGGCTTCATGCGGTGCAGGTTTCCCGATCAGTTGACGCGTTTGGCGTAGTTGATCAGGATCGGGTCGATTGGCACGTTTTGCATGCCTTTCTGAGTAGTGGTGCGGGCGTTGACGATGTTGTCGACGACGTCCATACCCTTGACGACTTTACCGAACACCGCGTAACCGAAGTCGCGCGCGCCGTTGTCGAGCATGGCATTGTCATTGGTGTTGATGAAGAATTGACTGGTGGCCGAGTTCACGTCCGAGGTACGCGCCATGGCAATGGTGCCACGCACGTTATGCAAACCGTTCTGGGCTTCGTTCTTGATCGGATCCTTGGTCTGCTTCTGAACTATCTGCGGGGTGAAGCCACCGCCCTGCACCATGAAGCCCGGAATCACCCGGTGAAAGATGGTGTTGGTGTAGAAGCCGCTGTCGACATAGCCCAGAAAGTTCTGGGTGCTGACCGGCGCCTTGGTGTCTGCGAGTTCGATTTCAATCTGGCCGAAGCTGGTGTCGAGTACCACGTGCGTGGCTTTATCCGGGGCAGCCATCAGGTTGGCGGCGAACAGCACGGAGCAGGCGGCGAGAGCGATTTTTTTCAGCATGTGGCAACACGTCCTTCATTGAGAGATATCGACTGTGACCGGCAAGGTAACCACGTTTGGCTTTTTTTGCCCAGCGTATTGGCGGGTTTGCAGCACTTCAGGCGATCAGGCTGCACGTCCATGGACCGCACAGGATTTCAGACTGCGTTGCTGGCGATGAATTCCAGCCGCGTGCGATTGAAGTGCTGCATACAGCCCTGATTGTGCGCAGAGTGCCATGTGGCTGCTCCGGTCAGGCGTTTTGCGGCGTGCCGAGTGCAGCGGTGAGCGGGGTCGTGTCAAAGCTGCGGATCAGATCGATCAGAATCTGCGTGGCCGGGCCCAGTGGCCGGTCCTTGCTGGAGTAAAGATAGAAGGTCGGGTTGCGGCTGCCGCCCTTGTCCAGGCGCAGGGGCTTGAGCAAGCCTTCGCGCAGTTCGCGCTCGATCATGTGCCGCGGCAGCCAGGCGAAGCCCAGGCCGTTGCTGACGAAGGTCGCGGCGGTGCCCAGGCTGCCGACGGTCCAACGCTGTTCCGCACCCAGCCAGCCGAAGTCCCTGGGTTGCTGCCTGCCCGAATCACGGATGACGACCTGCAACTGGCTTTCCAGGTCTTGAAAGGTCAGCTCGCGATTGGCCTGATGCAGGGCGTGGTCCGGGTGCGCGACGGCGACGAACTCGACCGAGCTCATCTCGGTGCCCAGATGTCCGGCAATGCTATAGCCGCTGATGGCCAGGTCCGCAACGCCTTCGAGCAAGACCTCTTCGACGCCGGAGAGCACCTCTTCACGCAGTCGCACCCGGCAGCCGCGGCTCTGTGGCATGAACGCGGTCAGCGCCTTGACCAAACGTGCCGAAGGGTACGCCGCGTCGATCACCAGACGAACTTCAGCTTCCCAGCCCTGCTCCATATGGTGCGCGAGGTCTTCCAGCTGGCTGGCCTGCTTGACCAGTTGCCGCGAGCGGCGCAGTAGTACGCCACCGGCTTCGGTCAGCACCGCCTTGCGCCCGTCGATACGCAACAACGGCACGCCGAGTTGCTCCTGCATGCGCGCCACGGTGTAACTCACCGATGATTGCGAGCGATGCAACGCTTCGGCGGCCTGAGCAAAACCACCGTGATCGACCACGGCCTGCAATGTGCGCCACTGGTCGAGAGTCACGCGGGGCGCTTTCATGCTGTAATTCCTCTTTAAATACGGGCTTATTGTTCTACTCTGACAATCCCGACTCGGAGATTGCCGAATGAATCGACTGTGTTGTGCGCTGCTGGTCATGTTGCCGGTGACGGCCCTGGCGTACCCCATCGAGGTGGAAAAACAGTACCAGGACGTGAAGATCGATTATGTTGCTCACGACGTCTATCACGATACCGGGTCAATCACCGTCAACAACTACGGTGAAGTAGACGCCAAATGTTCGGTGGTGTTCATCAACGGGCCGGAGGCGCCGCGCACCCGACGTGTGCAGGTTGGCGCAGGCAAGAGTCTCGACGTTTCATCCCGATTCAATCGCAGCATCATAAAGCTGCGAATCAGGCTCAGCTGTCAGCCCGCCTGAGAGTAGAGCGCTCTTATGGATAAGACAAATTTATGGGTGGGGGCACAGAGGCTTCGCGTTTTTGCGCAACGCGTTGGTGTAGCACCGGGGTTGCGGGGGATGTCACTCACCCCGGTCGCTCTTGCAGATATTCTGAGGGTGCAGCCCCGTTTCCAGGGCTATTTATGAGTTATGTGCTTTGGGACGATCAGACAATGATGTCGGCGGCCTGCAGCGTCTGCACGCCCGTGAGCTGGATTTCGAAGTCCGCGCCGACGTTGTCATCGATGTTGCCGTACAGCACGCCATCGGCAAAACGCAGTTCACCGCTGTTGTGGGCGCTGAACGCGGCGTTGCCGATGAACACGAAGGCATCATGGCTATCGGTCAGCGGGCGGGCATCGAAGCCGGAGAAGTCCAGCTTGTCGCCTTCGACTGTCTTGAAGCCATTGATGATGTCGCGCAGTCCGCCCAGGCCCGTATCGCTGATGCCGTTGAACACGTAGTGGTCTGCGCCGGTGCCGCCGATCAGCGTGTCAGCGCCTGATCCGCCGATCAGCACGTCGTCGCCCGCGCCCCCGGACAAGGTGTCATTGCCAGCGCCTCCACTCAGGGTGTTGGCGTTCTTGTTGCCGGTCAAGGTGTCGGCAAACTGGCTGCCGATCAGGTTTTCAGTGCCCTTCAGTGTGTCCAGGCCCGAACCGCCGGTGGCTTGCTGAGCGCTGGTGTTCAGCGCAACGGTGACGCCGGCAGTGGTGAACAGATACGACACGGTGTCATTGCCGTCACGCCCGTCCATGACGTTGTCGCCAGCGCCCGCATAAATCAGGTTATCCAGAGCATTGCCGGTGGCATTGGCGGCCCCGGTGCTGTTGATGACGATGTTTTCCAGATTGGCCCCCAGCGTGTAGCTGGCCAGCGAGCTGTACACCGTATCCACGCCGCCCACTTTTGCATCGGCATTGGTCTCGACCACCCGGTCGGCGGCATCGTCGACATAATAACTGTCCGACCCATCGCCGCCGGTCAGCATGTCGGCACCTGCAGCGCCGTCGAGAATGTTGTTGCTGGCATTGCCGATGATGACGTTCTTCACGGCGTTGCCGGTGCCATTGATGGCAGACACGCCGGTAAGCACCAGGTTTTCCAGGTTGGCGCCCAGCGTCCAGCTGACAGACGACACCACGGTGTCCACCTGCGAGGGCGAGTCGTTGCTTTCGGTGACGGTATCGAAGGCGTTGTCGACTACGTAGATATCGTTGCCATCGCCGCCGCTCATGTCGTCTGCGCCCTGATCGCCGTCCAGCGTGTCATTGCCGGAACTGCCGACCAGCGTGTCGTCGTCACTGGTGCCGAAGATGTGGCCGCCTTCGTTTTGGCCACTCTCGAAAATGGCCGCCGGGTCGTTGTTGTCAGCGGCGTTGCCATGAAAGCCCAGGTCATCGGCGATGAAATCGGCCAGACGCTGGCCGACGATCTCGGCGGACTCTTCATGCAAGTGCCAGACGTCATCGGGGTAAACCAGCGGGTTGACCTCGTAACGCAGGGGCAGGTCGGTGTAGTCAACCGCCAGCTTGACGTCGGCGCGCTCGGTGGCAATAGCTTCCTGAACGCTTCTGACGTACCCGGTGCCTTCGACAATGGCGTTGATCTTTTCTTCGGTGTAACCGCGCGCCTTGGCGGCGTCGGCCTGGTAGTGCCCGGTTTCGGCGATGTACACGGTGAAATCGCCGATCTGCGCGTGCAAGTAGTCGAACACTTTCAGGGTCGAGGCCTTGTACAGCTCGGCTGCTGCCTGCTTGTCAGTGGCGCGGGCGATTTCCTGAGCGGCTTCTTCGCCCTGACCCCAGATGATCCCGGTGGTCACTTTGTCGATGGCGGTCAGCGACGCCAGTTGCGACTTGAGCAACTCGGTGGCGCGCAACAGCGCAGGGCCCGGCTCATCGGTGTCGACGAGCCACCAGGAAACACGCTGTTCATCCTGAGTGCCGGTCGAGTAGCCGACCACGGTGCTGCCGCCCACGGCGAGGTCGATGCCATCACCATTGGCGTCGGTGAACTGGCTGCGCACGTCGTAATCGGTGTAGCGGGTCAGGTCCTTGACCATTTCCGAGGTGCCGGACTGGTTATCGTCTTCAGTCATGCGCAGCAGGCGCGCATTGGACTGGCCCAGCGTCGGCAGGTAGAGAATCTCCTGCGCCTCGCGCTGGCCAAAGACGAAGTCCGCGTCGGTCAGGGTGTCGATCAGGTTGCCGCTCAGCGCGATTTCGAAGCGATTGCCGTCGGCATCCGCCGTGGCGGACTTGATGTAGGTCTTGTCGCCCGTCTCGTTGAGGGTCATGTACAGCGTGTGATCCTCGCCGTTGCCCAGCCCCAGAAAGCCCAAGGCGGAGACGTCTATCTTGTCCTGGCCGGGGGTGAAGTCATAGATCGTGTCGGTGGCGGTCAGTCCGCCAGCGTCATAATCGCGGTAGCTGTCGGTCAGTGCGCTGTAGACGAACGTGTCGCCATCGGCGCCACCGTACAGGGCATCGCGTCCTGCGCCACCGTTGATGATGTCGGCGCCGCTATCGCCACGCAGCGTGTCATCACCGCCCAGGCCCAGAATCGTGTCGTTGCCTTCGGTGCCGTACAGTGCCTCGGCGTTCTCGGTGCCGGTGAGGATCCCCGGTGTCACGTTGCCCACATTGATGGCAAAACTGTCGGCCACCGAAGCACCGGTCGCGTCGCTCGCGGTCAGCAATACCGAGTAAAGCCCCGATGCCGTGCCGCCCGGTGTGCCGCTGAAGGTCAGGGTCTTGCTGTCGAACTTCAACCAGTCGGGCAGGGCGCTGTTATCGGCCAGGGTGGCGCTGTAGGTCAGCGTGTTGCTGTCCGGGTCGCTGAAGCTGCCGGGCTGCACGGCGTAGGAGAACGCCTTCAGCTCGGTGATGTTCTGGTCCATCAGCGGCGTATTGAGCACTGGCGCCTGATTGGCGGCGGCTGCGGTGGAGAAGAGGAAGTTGGACGCACTCAGTTTGTCGGCCAGATTGCCTTGCAAGGCGATCTCGAAGCGATTGCCTGTGCTGTCGACCGCATCGGTCTTGATGTAGGTCTTGCTGCCGTCGGCATTGACGGACAGGTAGATGGTGTTGGCGCTGCCGTCGCCCAGGCCGCGCAGGCCGATGCTGGACAGGTCGATGCGGTCTTCGGCCGGGTTGAAGTCGGTAATCGTGTCGCTCTGCTTGGTGCCGCTGGCGGTGTAATTGCGATAGCTGTCCAGGCGCGAGTTGTAGATGAACAGGTCCGCGCCTGCGCCACCGGTCAGGGTGTCGGCATCGGCTCCGCCAGTGATCGTGTCGGCGCCCGCGCCGCCATCGATACGGTCCGTGCCGGCATTGCCGTTGAGCACGTCATTGCCGTCGGTGCCGGTGAGGGTATCGCCGCCCGCCGTGCCTTCCACGACATGCTGAAAGATGAAGTGGCTGGCATTGAGCGTGTCTTTCAGGTTGCCGCTCAAGCCCAGCTCGAAGCGGTTGCCGCTGGCATCGGCGTCGAGTGATTTGATGTAGGTGCGGTCCAGTGTGGCGTTGTAGCTGATGTTCAGCGTACCGCCCTTGCCGCTGCCCAGCCCGGTGAAGCCCAGGTTGGTCAGGTCGATGCGGTCCTGGCTGATGTCGAAGTCGGTGACCAGGTCGGTGGAACTGGTGGTCGCCGTGCGGTAGCTGTCGGTCAACTGATCGAAGCGAAAGGTGTCGGCCCCCGCGCCGCCGGTGAGCTTGTCGGCCCCGGCACCGCCGACCAGGATGTCGTCACCCGAACCGCCGTTCAGGGTGTCCTTGCCCGCCAGACCGAAGATCTGCTCGTGGGCTGCGCCACCAGTAATGACGTCGTTGCCCTCGGTGCCATTGACGGTCACCAGCGGGAACGCATCACCTGCAAAGCTGCCATCGCCATACACCAGGGTCAGCCCCTTGCTGGTGTGGCTGATGGTGTTGCCGACGATGCTGTTGCGGTCGGTGCCGTCTTCGTTGCGCTCGGCGACGCCGTAGGTGGAGTTGTCACTGCCGGTGATCGTGTTGCCACGGATCAGGTTGTCGCTGCCGCTGAAGAACTTGCCGGACACGCCTGTGGTGTCGTCGTAGGACTGAATGATGATTTCCGGAACCGGCGAGCCCAGGGAGTTGTTGCTCAGGGTGTTATCGAAGATATCCACCCCGGAACTGCCATAAATGCGCACGCCGGCGTTGCCATTGTCGTGGATGTCCACGCCGCTCACCGAGACCTGGCTGGACAGCTTGATCAGTACGCCTTCTGCCGCGTTGCCATATACCGCGCCGCCGGTGATGGTGATGTTGGCGGGCGAGGGGATGTTCTCGCTGCCGCGCTGCACCACGATGCCGGTGCTGCCATTGCCATAGGCAACGTTGTTGCTCAGGGTGAAGTCGTGGGTGCTGGTGACCACGTTGAAGCCGTGGCGATCGTTGTCATAGGCGACGTTGTTTTCAAACACGCTGTCGCTCAGGTAATCGGCCACGAAGCCGTCCAGGCCGTTGCCATGCGACACGCTGTTCTTGATCACCATGTTGACGGTCTGCTCGTGCGGGTCGAAGCCGTAGCCCGAGCAATCCTTGATCTCGACGCTGTCGAGGGTGACATTCGAATCCTTGCCATCAGAGCCTGGAATGTAACCGTTGAACCAGCCGTCCACCTTGCCGGTGGTGGCGTCCCGATTACCGTCCAGCGTCAGGTTCTTCATGCCGAAGTCGTGGGTTTCTTCGCCATAGGCCGAGCGCACGATGCCGGTCACCTTGGTGTCGGAGCCATCCGCGAGCTTGATGATCGTCTCGCCCATGCCTGCGCCCGACAGGGTGACGTTGCTCTTGAGCATCAGGCAGCCATCCGAAGGCTCCTCGCCACCGGACACGACGTAGGTCCCGGCCCCCATCACCACTTCACCGCCGCCTGCCGCAGCGGCTGCGTCGATCGCGGCCTGAATGGCTGCCGTATCGTCAGTGACGCCGTCGCCCAGTGCTCCGAAGTCTTTTGTGTTGAATATCATGGTGTTACTCCAGGCGACGACGAATGTGGATGAATTAAGTCAATATTGCAGCGCCGGGATGATAAGACCTTTTACTGTGGAAAAGTTGCCGATATAGGCTATATTTTCGTCGAAACCGACGACATGTACGTCAATAATGCGGCTGTCATATTTGTGACGGGTAACGCGGAGCGCGGCGACGGCTTGGCGTCAAAAAGCGGCGGCCGTCGAGTGGACAGTGAGTGACGCAACCGCTATGGTCGCGCCCTTCAAAAATGGGGGGCGAGCATGGGTTATCTACTTTTCGTCACACTGATTCAGGCTTTTTCATTCAGCCTGATCGGTGTCTATCTGGCTGGGCACGTCGACAGTTATTTCGCGGTGCTGGTCCGCGTGGTGCTGGCCGGTCTGGTATTCATTCCGCTGACCCGCTGGCGTCAGGTCGAACCCCGCTTCATGCGCAGCATGCTGCTGATCGGCGCGCTGCAATTCGGCGTGACCTATGTCTGCCTGTACCTGAGTTTCAGGGTGCTGACGGTGCCGGAAGTGCTGCTGTTCACCATCCTCACGCCGCTACACGTGACGTTGATCGAAGATGCGCTGACCGACGCTTCAACCCTTGGGCATTGCTGGCGGCAGTGGTCGCGGTGCTGGGCGCTGGCGTGATACGTTACGATGGCCTGGACGGCGACTTCCTTGGCGGTTTCCTGCTGCTGCAACTGGCCAACTTCACCTACGCCGCCGGGCAGGTGCTGTACAAGCATCTGGTGGCGCGCTACCCGAGCGACCTGCCGCATTACCGACGCTTCGGCTACTTCTACCTCGGCGCACTGGCCGTGGTGCTGCCGGCGTTCCTGATGTTCGGCAACCCGCAACACCTGCCCGAGGCGCCGACCCAATGGATCGTGCTGCTATTCCTCGGTCTGTGTTCGACGGCGCTGGGCATGTACTGGTGGAATAAAGGCGCGTGCATGGTCAACGGCGGCACACTGGCGGTGATGAATAACCTGCATGTTCCGCTGGGGCTGTTGATCAATCTGCTGATCTGGAACCAGCATGAGGACTTCACCCGCCTGCTGATCGGCGGCGGGATGATCGTGGCGTCGGTGTGGATCAGTCGCCTGGGCGTGCGACGCGTGCCGGAGAGCGTTTCCGGCACACGTTGAGTCAGACGTGCTGGCCGCCGTTGACGTGAATCTCCGCACCGTTCACGTAGGACGCGCCAGCCGTACACAGGAAGTAGATCAGCGAGGCGACTTCCTCGGGCTTGCCCAGCCGGTGCATCGGCACCAGCCGCTCGACAATCTCGGCGGTGCCGGGTGACAGAATCGACGTATCGATTTCACCCGGCGCAATGGCATTTACCCGTATCCCGTGCGGGCCGAAATCGAAGGCCATTTCCCGTGTCAGCGCCGACAGTGCTGCCTTGGACGTGGCGTAGGCGACCCCCGCAAATGGGTGAACCTTAGAGCCGGCGATCGAGGTGACATTGATGATGCTGCCTTTGGCCGCCTTCAACTCGTCAAACAAACCCCGACCCAGCAGCGCGGTAGAGAACAGATTGACGTTGAACACCTTGATCCAGGTGCTGTAATCCGACTCCAGCACACCCATGCGCCCGCCGTCCTCGGTCTTCGGTGAAACGCCGGCATTGTTGACCAGCGCATCGAGCCGCCCGCCGAGCTTGTCCTTGATCGCCGCCATGCTCTCGCTGACGCTGTCGATATTTTCCAGGTCCAGGTGAATGTGGTTGAGCAGACCTTCAGCCCACGGGCAATCAGCTACCCAATTCTGCCGCGATGCGGTAAACACCTCCCAGCCAGCGGCATTGAAATGCTTGACCGTGGCATGACCGATACCCCGGCTTGCGCCAGTCAGCAAAAGCTTTTTCTTGTCGCTCATGAGTGCGTTCCGGTTTTTAGGGTGGATGCATCATGTTTTTTGGTGGGAAGGGTGTCAACGGGGTTCAGGCAGTACCGGTCAGGCGGCAGTGCGCATTGTGTTGATGCGCTTCAACACCCTGCGCCATAACGGCCGCTTTGGCCGGGGCGCTGCCTCGGCCACCACATTCGGCATGTCGCGCAAGCGAACCCAGGTTTCGCTGCGCCAGTGCAGCACGCTCAGCGATGTGCCCGGCCATTGCAGCTGGCTCATTCTGGGGTTATCCAGCGTGACGTTCTGTTGATCATGCAAGGTCGTCAGCACCTCATGCGTCAGCCACTGACGCAGCGCGCGGTTCTCCGGCACGTAATGATGAACCAGCAGCGCTAGCACGCCGGACTCGCTGATCATCAATTGCCGCTGGCACTCGCCATGAGCTTCCAGCCAGACCTCGCGACGCTGATCCGCATCGAGCTTGAGCGTGGCACGCTCATCCAGCGCCCTGCCCATCAGACGGGCAAGGTCGGCGAGGCAGAACCAGGCTTGAGATTC
Source organism: Pseudomonas syringae KCTC 12500 (assembly GCF_000507185.2). Lineage (NCBI taxonomy): Bacteria > Pseudomonadati > Pseudomonadota > Gammaproteobacteria > Pseudomonadales > Pseudomonadaceae > Pseudomonas > Pseudomonas syringae. The sequence continues at coordinate 852,453 of NZ_AYTM02000002.1, read as the reverse complement.
GGTAAAAATGGCGCGAAGGGTGCGGCGGTGGCGGAGGAAGAGGATGGCTTCGAAATGGGGGGTGTGGGTCACGCAGGGGGTTGCAGTGAACATGGGTGCAGCTCCTGGATATGAGACTGCCACAAGACGTCGCTAAACGAATGGGTGGCAGCTGTGCGAAGGTTAGCGAACCGGTATCCAGGAAACCGGCAGACCCGAAGGTCTCCGACGCACAGCCGCCATAGCACGTACTTCAAGTTTAGCTTGATGCAGTGTGTGGGGCGCTGACACGCCTGGATAGAACGGATCGCTAAATCCGGCCGCTGATTTGGCAGCGAACGGCGGGGAGGTTAGCGTGGCAGGGATGGGGTGGCAAGGGTGTGGACGTGGGTTTGGGACGTAGGAAATGTCGTTTTTCTTGGGTGGGTGAGGTGCTTGAGGTTTTAGGGTGTGGTCAGATATCTGTGTTATCGGTTGATTTTGATTGCTGGGAAGGTGTCCATGCATATGGAGTAGATGGGTCAGTAAACCCTTGATCACCCTCGACAACCCCACACAGGAGGCGACATGTTCGACAAAGGCATCTGGCTGAACCCACCCCGGCATTGCAGCGTGACGGACGAGCGTCTGACAGTCACCACGGACCCGCAAACCGATTTCTGGCAGCAGACGCACTACGGCTTCTGTCGCGACACCGGTCATTTTCTGGGTGTTTCGGTGACCGGTGATTTCACTGCGCAAGTGAATGTGCAGGGTGATTTCAAGACACTTTATGATCAAGCGGGCTTGATGGTCCGCATTGACGAGCGCAACTGGGTCAAAACCGGCGTTGAAGTCAGCGACGGAGCCCTGATGTTGGGCAGCGTTTTAACCTGCGGACAATCCGATTGGGCTACAGGTGCGTTTGATGATTCGTCATCCGGGCTCTGGCTGCGAGTCACCGTCGCCAAGGGCGTGCTGCGCATTCAGCACTCCAGCGACGGGCTGCGCTGGCCATTGCTGCGCCTGGCACCATTCCCCGTGAGTGAGTCTTATGCCGTAGGCCCAATGTGCTGCAGTCCGGAACGGGGAGGGCTGGAAGTGGTGTTCTCTCATTTCGAAGTCATGCCTGCATTGGGCAAGGATTTGCATGATCTGACGTGAGTGACTCTTCAGCGAGCCATTGCAGGCTCGCTGAAGAGCGAAAGGGTTATTTCGTGTTACTGAACGACAGTGAACTTGCAGTTTTCAGGTGATGTTTTTTCACACACGTTATAGACGAGACCAAAAGGCCCATCTTCTTTCTTCCAGGCATTGCCTGCAGTTTTTATAGTGAAATCCTTATTGTTTTTAGCGATGAAACGCATGTCCAGCGCCTCGCGTCCACCGATGCTGTAGGTGCAGTGTTGCAACATCTGAGGTGCGTCTGCACCCTCTTGAATAGCGATGGCCAGGTCAAAGGACTGCACAGGCATTTTCTTTGTCACAACGCCTTGCAGCACGCCGGTCCACTCGCCGGCATTGCCGCTCGCACGGTAAACACCGGGTGAGACCTGTTCGATCTTTGCGACAGCAGGGCAGTTTTCCGATGCTTGAGAGGCCAGGGACACACCCAGCAGGGAAGTAGCCATTGCGGCGCTGATCAGTAATTTTTTCATGATATTCCTTTGGTTGAGGATTTAATCTTTGATGTGTGGATAAGCGTACGTGCGGATTTTTGGCGTAGTTAGACGACGCGAGCTTTTTCCAAGTCCGCCGTTTAGTTACATATTTCCATCGGGTGCTTAACAGCAAATGTGTTGCGTATTGTCTCGTCATTAAAGAAGTCTGTATTTCAGTAATGACTTGATCATATGCAATGTAGGTCGGGCTATCTTAGGCGTTAGTCTGTTTACTGTCTGTGCCTTCAGGCCTTAATTGTTTGTAGGAAATGGCGCTGCTTATGTTCGGATAATGGGCTGGCAGAAGCCTGTCATCGCTGACTATTTTCTTTGCGGAACAACTCGACCGGCCAGTCGATAAGGTCCGTGATTTTGCTCTGGCGTGACGGATTGCCAGCTATGCCAACTGATGGGGATGTGATGGCAGGGTCCAGTCTTCCATAATCGCCACCGAACCCTTGTTGTCGTGATCAACTCGCATTACAGGCAATTGCGCCTTTACGCTTGGCGACATGAGACACGGTGAGCCAGCCGGATGCGATTGCCAGTAGCAGCGCGCACGTCGACAGCATGCCGCCAACCCAATTGGGTGCTGCGTAACCGAACCCTGCCGCTATCACCCAGCCACCTAGCCAGGCGCCGATTGCGTTGCCCAGGTTGAACAGGCCTATGTTGACGGAGGCGGCAAGGTTTGGTGCTCCGGCCGCACGAGCCTTGTCCATCACCAGCCGCTGAATGGGCGACACGCTGGCAAAACCGAAGCCAGCCATCAGCAATACACAAACGGCCGAGGCCAGCCGACTTTCTACCACAAAGAAAAATGCGAACAGTACCAGCGCCTGTCCCGCCCGCATTACCCTCATCAAACAATCAAAAACATAGACCGGTTTCGGCGCTTTCTATTCTTCTGAATGCGCAGTCGATGGATGACGGGAGTTATCCATTTCAGCCCTGACCTTGCGCGGTGTACTTCCTGTCCACGATTGAAAGGCGCGAGCAAATGAATTGGCGTCCTCGAATCCCAGAAGAAACGATATCTCGGCACTCGACATTGCGGTGCTGCGCAGATAGTGGCGTGCCAGTGATTCACGCAGAGTGTCCAGTGTCTGCTGAAACGTCGTCCCTTCATCCTGCAGCCTGCGCTGGAGGGTGCGGGTACTGACGCCCAGTTTGCGGCTGATTTCCTGCATCGATACCGCGCCTGCCGGTAAAGACTCAAGCAGTGCGCTACGTACCCGTTCGACCATTCCGGATGTCCTGTCCAGATCAGACAATCTTTGTCGCAGACCGGGCTCGAAGAACAACCACATTTTGTGATTTTCCGTCAGGAAAGGGCGCCCGACATCCGCCGCTGCAAATACCACGCTGGCCTGCGGCGCATGCGTTACGGCAACGCCGAAGTAGGCTTGGTAGGCTTCAAGGTCCGCGCCAAGCGTCGACGGTGATGGCCAGTTCACCTGTAACGGCTGCACGGCACTACGTGTCGCCAGCCGTGCCAGTTGAACAAAGAACACGAGCTTGAATGCTAAAAATACGGCGGGCGGTTCAGCGGCGTCTAAAAAGTCCATGGTGACGGTGGTGTGCGCTTTAGTCGGCACGACCCGAATGACCATGGGCGCGATAAGCCTCACATATTTGGCAATCCGGTCGAGCGCTCCGCTGAGATTGGCGCTGCACAGCGCGGCAAAAAGCTCTGGATCAAACCAGTCCGAGGACATGACCCGAGCGATTTGCAACGGCGCGGGGACTTCAGCATTTATGGACTTGGCTTCAGCTTCGATGGCCCTCCAAAGCATGAAGAAGTTTGCAGAGTCCAGTCGAACGTTCTGCCGCGTAAACAAGTCGCCCGGTAGCTGCGCGCGACGCAGAACGGGAGCTGTTGCCAGCCCTGCATCTTGCATTAATACCCGCCACCCTGGCCAAACCGAGTAGTCCAACGCTGAGCTGCGCTTACCAGTCATGGGAAATTCATTCACTCGAGGAAGGTGGGTTTTGAATATTCAGGGGCTCAGTTTAGGTCGCCAACCGCGCCACGACAATGGCGAATGGCGCCAGAAAAACTTTAGTAAAACTGGCGCGTTTCGAGGTCAGGTTGGCGCGTTAGGCGAGTGTCATTTGTTCATTGTGTGGGCAATGTATGCACTGTCTGAGGTGCTGAATGGCCAAAGCACTTTCGAGGACAAAACCGCATTTGCACCTCTCCTCTCACGTCAGGGTAGTCGTATGAAAAAGACAGTTTTAATTACAGGTGCTTCATCGGGCTTTGGGTTGATGCTTGCGACTCATCTTCATCAGCAAGGCTTTAACGTTGTGGGCACGAGTCGTTATCCAGAGCGGTATGCGAGCAGCGTTCCGTTCAAATTGCTGCGTCTGGATGTTGATGACGATGGCTCCATCCAGTCTTTTACTGAAGCGCTTTTTAAAAATATCACTACCTTGGATGTGTTGGTCAATAACGCGGGTTATATGGTCACCGGTCTTGCCGAGGAGACACCGATAGAAACAGGTCGTCAGCAGTTTGAAACAAACTTCTGGGGCACTGTCAAAGTGACGAACGCTGTCTTGCCCCACCTGCGGCAACAAAAAGCTGGGCAAATAATCACGGTCAGCTCTATGGTGGGGCTGATAGGGCCGCCTAACTTGTCTTACTACTCGGCATCCAAACATGCCGTGGAGGGCTACTTCAAGTCTTTGCGCTTTGAATTGAGTCAATTCAATATCCATGTCAGTGTGATTGAACCTGGTTGGTTCAAGACCAATCTGGGAGGCAATGCCATTTCCGTAGCGGGCAGCCAGATTGCTGACTACGATAATTACCGTAAAAAAGTAAACGTGGTTACCCAAAAAGGTATCGACGAGGCAGAATCACCTCAGGCCGTCGTGAACGCTATCGTCAACGTCATCGCTACAAAAAAACCGCCGTTTAGCCATCCAGTGGCAAAGATGGCCGGAATGATCTTATTCCTTCAGCGTTACCTGCCGAGCCTGTTTGAGAGCGCAATATTCAAAAGTATTGCATCAGGTAAAAAACTCTAGAATCGCCATAAAACTCTGTTTTTCGACTCCTATGCATTCAGGCAATGAGAATTAACTCATGAAATATTACCTTTGCAAATATATCCCGCCACGTGCAGATTTCCTGACAAGCATGACGGCTGACGAGCGTCAGTGGATGAGTCAACACGGCAGTTATCTGAATGAGCTGCTGGAGCAGGGATTGATCGTGGCCCACGGTCCGGTAATCGACCCTGCCGGAAGCTACGGTGTTTCGCTGTATCAAATCGAGGATGATCAGGATATCGCGGCGATTACCTCTCAAGACCCTATCGTAAAGAACGGGAGTGGATACTACGAACACTATGCAATGCTTCATTTGAAAACGCGTGGATGATTCGCCTGTGGCGGTGATGCCATCTGCTGATAGCGATGGCATCAGCTACTACTCACGCAGTTGACATCACGCTGCCGGTGGTTTGTATCCGGCAAGCATTTTCAACAAGTAAACACACCTTTATAATCCCAGCAGCACATCCTTGAGATACGCATACGGATCATGCCCACCCAGCCGCGCGGACTAGGTCAAGCTCATAATCGCCGCCGCCCGTTTCCCATTGCATAACGACCCTGCGAACAGCCTGTTTTTGCGATCGAGAGCCTAAAGCCGCAATGACGCGAGCTTCCGGGTATTTCTTGCCAGACCTGGCATGAAAGGCGGCAAGGATTAAGACAACTCTTTTTCGAAGGTATGATCACCCCTGCTCAAGGCCCTACACGCACACCTTTCTCCTGCGCCTCCTTCACAAGCCGCTCACGGTCTTCAGGAAGCAGCATCCGCGCTTCAACCAGCGAGTCTGCAGCTTTACTCACTGCAGACACATAATCCTCCTTCGTGGGGTAGCGTTCCTCCAGGGAAAGGCGAGGGTCTCCGGCCACGATTCGCTCTTTCTTCGTCGCGGCAAACGGGAGGAAGCTGCCTTGGAAGTTACAAAAGCCACCATCAAAAAACTCGGGGCGGAAGGTGTTCCAACCCGTGTGAGTCCCGATGGGAGCACCCAGATACACATCCCGAACGCCACCCACATCAATTCCGTCTGCATCCACTTGAGGTACCAAAAGGCCGTAACTGCCAACCCCCGATTTCGGCGGCTCGTTTGTGAGAATGCCAGAGCTGTTTTCGGGACGAAAACCAGGTCCAAAATCAAGAACTTGCAGGCTATTCACGGCACCGGTATAGCGGAGCTCGGGGCGCGAAACGCTACCGTAATTGGTCGCGGGGATGAGTGGGAAACTGACCCTGTCCGCCGGCACGAGGGTACCGTCCGCCACAGAAGGCTTCATCGAAGCGGGCGGTGCTGTATCATCACGAACCCAGCCAACGAGATTGATGAACGCTGCGCGCATTGTCCAGGTGTGTGGATTGGGATTTGATTGAACCTGGCAAAGGCCGAAAGGTGGGTTAGCCGGGAGTGGCAAAGACGGCGGGGCATGCTGCGTACTTGCCATAATAAAGGTGCGGACGTTTTCCGGTTCAGGTGCATCGCGCAAGCCGAGTGGATCGGTAAGGCCAAGCGACTGGCGTCCCTCCCAAAGTTCAAGGGCCGTTGCCATGTGGAATATCAGAGGGCAAGTGTTGTTATCGTTGCAGCGATCCAGCAAACCCTGCGAGCGTCCGGTAACAGGATCGGTTTCCCGGCCATAGGTAAACGGAAAATCGTAAGCAGGGGAGTCATGATCGACCTGCTGGCCCCACGCCCGACCAGGTTGAGCAAATCGGATGTTGAGCGGCATCAGGCCGCCTCCAATATGCGGCATCGCACCGTCATAGACCCGCTGACCTGCCTCGCTGCGGTTGAAACCCAGCGCGATCATGCTGCGGATGAATCGTCCGGCCTGTGATGAGCCAGTGATAATCGACTTGACCTTAGGCCCATGCACTACAGGGTTGGGCACACCGGTATCGTCATGCTCAGCCTGCTGGAAAAACGCACCAACATCCCGTGCGATCGCAAAACCAATACCCATTACCGCCGGCTCCTTGGCCCGGTAAATCAGCTCGTAAAGCTTACCGGGCTGAAAACCCGCGGGTAGGCATATCTGGGTTTCGTTCGGCGTATTGCAATCGCCAAACTTCCAGTCATTCACTGGAATTTCCTGTCGGGGCGCATTTGCCCGTGAACGCACCGTCAACGTCGGACGAAAGCCATTCGCGAGCACTTTGGTATTGTCGGTTTCAACCGATTTATAGCTGGTATGAGGCGGCGTGGAGGTGAACCAACCTGCGGACAGGTTAAGGCTGACGGTCGGTGAAAGCGTGGTCAACTCACTGCGCACCACACCTGTTACCGGCGCCCCATCAGTATTTATGGCCGTCGGCAATTGCACCATCATGCGGTTGTCGCCCGGGGCAACGTCCCCCTGCCAGGCAAACGCGATCAGCGTCGTACCCTGGCGCTGTAGAAAACCGTCCCCGGCGACTTCGAAGTTGTTGAACGCTGCTGGACTACCCTGCATATCAGCGTTGAACAATAACATCGCGCGCTTAGAGCCTCGATTTGGCACATCAAAGAGAAGAATATCATTCGATTTGGCCACGTCAGCGGGACGCAGGATTGCAACATCAGTCGTGTATTCAACCATCCCGCGCCCGTTACGGGGTGCAAGTTCGATGTCTTGAATAATCTTGTTTTCAGGCGCTCCTGGGTCTAATTCACCATGAGCGCGCGCAAAGACGCGTTCGTAAGCCCCTGTATTCCCGAAGCTTTCGCCTCCGAAAGCGGGTTCGGTCCGCAGGATCTCCAATTGTGTAATACGGGCTTGGGCGGGTGCTGCAACGATCATCATGGAGCTTGCAAACGCTGCAGCATGAAGTATGCGATTCATCTTTACCCCCAATTTGTCATTTTTTTATGGATGGCTTTTGATGCTCTGATGACGATGATTTGTACAGACCATAGGGCGTCAAGCATAGCCCGCAGCTAGCTCGGTTATCATGAATTCGTCAGCGTTCTGAGAGCACACATTACCAACTCCAGCATGGGTTGTTTTCTGCAAAGTCAGATGGCGGTTCGGTATTTCTGGACTGATTAGGTAGCTATTGCCGCAGAATCGATTGCCTTTTCTGATTCGACATAAGCACCAACACCTCAATCGAAGATCTACCCAGCGTCGGTAGGGTAGGCTTGCCTGGCGTGAAGTACAGCGAGAACTTCGATCCGATCTGTCACTTTGTAAACAACGAGATAATTAGGGTGGACAACGATTTCCCTTGTTCCAGGCACTCGCCCATGGCGATACAAGTAAGGATGTTGAGGTAGGGCTGAAGTGGCTACTTCTATTGCCATTCCCAGTTCGCTGGCTGCTCGTATATTTCTGTCTGCGATGTAGGAAAGTATTTGCTTCAGGTTCATTCGTGCTGCCGGCCGCCACTCAACTAGCATCTGACGGGGGCTGCTTAGACTCTAGAAGCGCACGCATCTCGGCCATGACCTGATCGTGTGAAATATTGGGTGCCGGATCATTGATTGACGCCTGGACCTGCGCACGAAACCACTTGTCGTAGCTGGCGGCCTGTTCCTCGGTTTCAAACTCCGACACGATTGGAGAAATTCGAGCGCTCATGATCAAGCTCCTGTTGGCGGTGGATCTATCTTAGGCCTTCAGTTACGCATTGTCTGCGCCGTTCAGCCTGAATGTTTTGTAGGAAACGGCTCTACCAACGGTGTAGCCCCCACCCGCGCCGACTCCCCCCTCAACCCCACCCGCATATCCGCCCCACTAGGCTGCTGATACAAACTCAACCCGAACTCCGGCATCACCGTAATCAGATAATCGAAAATATCCCCCTGTATCCGCTCGTAATCCACCCACACCGTGGTGCGGGTGAAGCAGTAGATTTCCAGCGGGATGCCCTGCGAGGTGGGTTCGAGCTGGCGAACCATGCAGGTCATGTTCGGGTTGATATCGACGTGGCTTTTCAGGTACGCCAGGGCGTAGGCGCGGAAGGTGCCGATGTTGGTCATGCGTCGGCGGTTGGCGGACATTTGTGCGACGTTGCCTTGTGCCTGGTTCCAGGCCAGCAATTCGGCCTGTTTGCGGCCGATGTAGTCGGTGAGCAGGTGGATTTGCATGAGTTGCTGTTCTTCATCGTCACGCACGAAGCGCACGCCGCTGGCGTCGATGAACAGGCTGCGCTTGATGCGCCGTCCGCCGGATTGCTGCATGCCGCGCCAGTTGCGGAACGACTCTGACATCAGGCGCCAGGTCGGGATGGAGACGATGGTTTTGTCGAAGTTCTGCACCTTGACGGTGTGCAGGGTGATGTCCACCACGTCGCCATCTGCGCCGACCTGCGGCATTTCGATCCAGTCGCCGACGCGCAGCATGTCGTTGCTGGTCAGCTGCACGCTGGCGACGAAGGAGAGCAGGGTATCTTTGTAGACCAACAGGATGACCGCCGACATGGCGCCGAGGCCGGACAGCAGTAGCAGGGGCGAACGGTCGATCAGGGTGGCGACGATGATGATCCCGGCGAAGACGTACAGGATCATCTTCGACAACTGCACGTAACCCTTGATGGAGCGCGTGCGGGCGTGTTCGGTGCGCGCGTAGATGTCCAGCAGGGCGTTGAGCAGGGCGCCGATGGCCAGGGTCATGAACAGGATGGTGAAGGCCATCGCCAGGTTGCCGATGACGTTTTTGCCTGTGGCGCTCAGCCCGGGGACCAGGTTCAGGCCGAATTGAATGACCAGCGACGGCACCATTTGCGCCAGGCGATGGAAAACCTTGTTGTGGCGAAAGTCGTTGATCCAGTGCAGCGATGCCTGACGGCCCAGCATCCTCACGGCATACAGCACCAGAAAGCGCGCCACGCGGCCAAGCACCAGTGCGGCGGTCAGCAACAGGATCAGCGCCAGCCCGGTACGTATCCACGGGTGCTGATCGAGCATGTCCCAGATTTCCTGGGTCCTGAGCCAAAGCGAGTGAATATCCATAAAAGCATCGGGCCCGTTGAGCGAGGAGGGGGGCGTGATTAGAACATTTACCGGGTCGGACGGGGCGGCCTGTGAGCACGAAGTGCACGATGGGCAATGATTTCAAATTGTATCAATTGCTGAAGTAAACTCATCGCTCATTATCAAAGGAGTCGCGTCTTGCACCTATCCATCGTTCAACGCTGTGCGTCACGTCTCGGGTTGCAGGCCTTGTGGGTACTGGTCGGCCTGGCCTCTTCGACACTGGTCAGTGCCGCCGGTGCGTTACCGACCTACGGTGAAATGGACGCAGCAGGGTTCGCGGGCTCGCCCCGGGAGAACTACGCCCTGCAGGACTTTTCCGATAAATACCGTGCGACGCTGGATATTTCCGCCAAGGACGATGTATTTCGTCCCGGCGTGATCAACGTGTACGACAAGGCCAGCGGTGCGGCCTTGATTCGCGTGCAGTCGGATGAACTGGTGCTCGGCACTGACCCGAAAACCGGCAAGGTCAAAACCAACGTGCACGAGTTGCCCTATGGCGAACAAAGCGTACTGATCTATCAGGATTTCAACTTCGATGGCATCAAGGATCTGGCCTTGATGGACGGGCAGAACAGCTGCTATCACGGCCCCTCGTATCAGGTATTTCTCGGCACGGCCGATGGTTTCCGGCACAGCGATTCGTTTACCCAACTGGCGCAAAACAACTGCGGCCTGTTCAGCGTGAATGAGAAAGCCCGCAAGATCGAGACCATGACCAAAGACGGTTGCTGCTGGCACCAGACGTCTACGTACAGCATCCGTAATGGCGAGCCGGTTCTGGAAACGCAGACGGTCCTTGACCACACCGGCGGGTCGGGACTGCCGACTGAAACAGTCAGTCGCAATCAGAATGGCAAGATGACGCACACCACCAGCATCGTCTGGGAGGAAGACCAGCAGCGTGAGATTCTCCTGTCATTCAGGCTCGCGCCGTCCGGCAAGCGCATTGTGTTGTTCCGTTCAGGGGACGCAAGCCCGGTCTTCTACGCGGCCGTGGACAGCAAGAATCAGGTCGGGCTGCTGTTTCCCCAGGCTGACGGTGAGCAACTGAAGTACGACGCTACCAGTCACGTATTGAGCTTCGTGCGCGGCGACACCGCTTACCGGATCTTGGGTGACGCAAAGGGTGCGCCCACCGCCATGCAAGTGGTGGTGCGTGGCAAAACCACCGAGCTGAAACTGCTGGCCGAACCCGCTCAAGGTTCGCTGAACAAGGTCGCGGATGCGTTGAAAGCCGCGCAGTAATCAGGCGGCGGGGCGCTAGCCCCGATACCTCACCGCCTCGACAAACGCACTGAACGCCGGCGACGCCTGTCGCCGGTTCGACTCAGATGCAGCTGCATCAGATCCGGGCCATGCCAATGCCAATCATGCTGCTACTGTATTTCGTATGCGAAACTTCATGAGATGCCAAATTCAGCTCTGGCTTGATATCAATCCGCCTTGTAGTGGTCTAATGATTCCGGACACTCATTTAGGCGAGAATATCGCCAGACAGGGGTGTCTGATGATCAAACAATGCCGTACCTTCTTCGCTGAATTCAAGCGCGAGGCCTCAACGCCAGAGCAGCAGAAAATCCAGGAACTGGAAGCCCGTATCGCCCGTCTTGAGCGGGAGAAATCCGTTTAAAAAAGGACACCTCGCTCTTGCTACTACGACCATTGCTTGCGATGTCGGGCTCCCCCCCAAGCGGGTTCGTCTACGGAACTGTTCAGGCAAAATCGAAGCGCTGCCGACAGCTGCAGTATCGTGTCATAAAGCGACCAAATGCTTTATGAATTGAGTCGAGTTGTCATTAAGAATAACGGCGCCAAGCAGTGTTTCAGATGTTCGGTTTGCACAAGTTTCGTCGAATTCAAGCGGGATTCCTTCAGCAGCAAGCAGGTTTTTCAATGCCTCCGCAGTGCTGACTGAGAAATCACCCTCTCTATTTCCTCCATGCAGGGCTGCGCGCATTGTTAGCCCCTGTTCCTTAATATCCCGCAGATAATCGCGCACGGACGCTAAAACTTGTTTTGGCATAAGGTCTTCGCGACGAAAAGGGAACAGATGGAATACGCGAACTTTCGCCCCCGGCCTACGTTCACCCGTACCGGCATCTACGTTTTCCGCCGCACACGCGACAGCAATGCACGCACTCATATTGTCTGTGATGACAGGCATATTTACCTGGCTCGTGCCGGCACTGTATAAATGCCGAGTCTCTCCATTATTGGGGACATTGTAGTTGAATCCGGCCACTTTGACAGTCGTGGTTCTGTCAATCTGGAAACTGTAATCCAGGCCTGTTTCAGAGTGATATACCTGCACCCAGGGAAGTGCGGATTGACTACGATCCTTTATTAAATTACCGCGATGCCGTCTTTCTGCTTGATAAGCTGCTAAAGAAACCATGCTAAGAGTATAATCTTCGCCGCACCGCGCGAGTTGAAAATGAGAAAATGTTGCAGGACGTTCGTCCACCTCGTCTGAGGCTCTATCGCTCGCACATGCCGTTTGATGACTAGAAGCAGGCCTGGCATTTGAAGGGTTTACAGGCACTTCCCAACGGTCGCTATCACTGTAGCTGTAGCTGCTGCCAGAATGTTTTGAAATACATAGTCCCATGACGGTTCTCTCTTCGATGTAGGATTAAGCGATAGGCGCGCAGCGACATAACCGAAAACTTAGTATGGTCATTGCCAGGCCCCACATGTCTAATGTATAGAATTCGCTAGTTTGCTTTCTGTTGGTTATGTGATGCTTGGATTTCGATTGCGACACTGCTCAATGTCGAGCGGGCGGCACACGTTTGAATGGTATGTTTGATCGTATGTGCTGAGCAGTTGGATACGTGCATGCGTGTAGCTCAAAAAAGAAAGCTACTGAGTGGCTAAAACTCTTCAGCGGTTCCATATCCCCAAATCACGATAGCTGGGAGCGGGGAGCGATGGAATCACTACCCCATTCCAAGAACCTTCAAATCCCAACCTCAACGCTCTCTCGTCCAGTCAGCTTTGGCTTGATTCACAGTCTCCCCCCTCAACCCCACCCGCATATCCGCCCCACTAGGCTGCTGATACAAATTCAACCCGAACTCCGGCATCACCGTAATCAGATAATCGAAAATATCCCCCTGTATCCGCTCGTAATCCACCCACACCGTGGTGCGGGTGAAGCAGTAGATTTCCAGCGGGATGCCCTGTGAGGTGGGTTCGAGCTGGCGAACCATGCAGGTCATGTTCGGGTTGATGTCGACGTGGCTTTTCAGGTACGCCAGGGCGTAGGCGCGGAAGGTGCCGATGTTGGTCATGCGGCGGCGGTTGGCGGACATTTGTGCGACGTTGCCTTGTGCCTGGTTCTATGCCAGCAATTCGGCCTGTTTACGGCCGATGTAGTCGGTGAGCAGGTGGATTTGCATGAGTTGCTGTTCTTCATCGTCACGCACGAAGCGCACGCCGCTGGCGTCGATGAACAGGCTACGCTTGATGCATGCCGCGCCAGTTGCGGAACGACTCTGACATCAGGCGCCAGCCCGGTACGTACCCACGGGTGCTGATCGAGCATGTCCCAGATTTCCTGGGTATTGAGCCAAAGCGAGTGAATATCCATAAAAGCATCGGGCCCGTTGAGCGAAGAGGGGGGCGTGATTAAAGCATTTACGGCTCAGAAGGAGCGACCCCCTCATGACAGAACACACAATAATCGCTGTAATGATGGTCGGTCAGAACTCTCTGGTCTCGCCAGTCTGTTTCGTGCTCCGCCAATACGTTAGAATTCAAAAAGAGAACAGGCATAGAGGCCTGTTCAATATCGCTAAGGGTTGAATTCCATGCTGATTGTCATGGAGGATAGAATAAATTTATATGGGGGTTTCACATATGCATGAACAAGCGTTATTGACAGAAAATCATCCAAGTCTTGGAAGTGTCGGTGCTTTAGTCGGAATAAACCAGATAGAAGAGTTATACAAGACATCTGCATCAGCCAATAACGCTGTTAAAGTGAAATGTGCTAACCCTTCATGTGGCGTCAAGGTAAGCATCGTTATACCAGACAAGGAAAAAGCAGGTAGAAAAATTTCACCCTCTGCTCACTTCAGGGGGCATCATCCTGAGGGGTGCGACAGACAGCCCCAACCCTCATCTACAACAACTACCAGCGCATCCTCGCAGCTAAAAGCGAATCCAGTGAAAAAAGATTTTCCGCAGGTTTGGGTAGATCCATCAAGTACAGCGGTGAACTCATCTGGAAGCTCGCTTGCTTCTGCAAACCAGGACCAACGGACAGGATCAGGAGTTGGCGGGCGCTCCAAGGCTGGCCTTGGTGCCAGTGAAGGTCGTTCAGAGATGGTAGAGAGGTTTGCCAAGGCGTGGTTGGAAATGACTGCTCAATCCAGAAGAATGAGTTCCTTGAAAGCGCCATGGAACCCGGAAGGCACCTACGATTCTGCTTTTTACTCGTTTGAGCTCAATAGCACTAAATTTCTTGGGAAAGTGGGCACTAAAATATTTACTGCTCCCGTCATTTTCGTAGATAAGGACGGGAAAGATTTTTATTTAGTTCTACAAGAGAAAACCCTCGGGCAAGCTCCGAAGGTTGTCGTGCTAACTTCAGAGGTTTTTGAGGTCGGAGCAGCGGGTCGTGCATTGCTAAATCAGCTGAATACTTTTGATCCTGACCAAAAAATCTACCTGTTTGTTTATGGTGCTTTTAAATATAACTCTGGTGCCAGTCGGTCGGAATTGGTGGTGAAGCACCCGCATTTTATTTATATTGATTTACCCACCTTATGAAGCGGCCTCAGCTTCTGATACGCCGCTGAGGTCGGTTGCCGACGAAATTGGTGGATCTGAGTGTAGCCTCCTGATTACCCCCGATACCTCACCGCCTCGACAAACGCACTGAACGCCGGCGACGCCTGTCGCCGGTTCGGGTAGTACAAGTGAAAGCCTTCGAAATACGGGCTCCAGTCGACCAGCACTTCTTTCAGGCGGCCGCTGGCGATGTGCGGTTCGGCCATGGAGTCCGGCACGTAGGCCAGGCCCACGCCGTCCAGTGCGGCGTTGAGCACATGGATCATGCTGTTCGACGTGAACTGCCCATTGACGCGTATGTTGAGCTTGCGGCTGCCCTTCTCGAACTCCCAGGCGTAGCAGCTGCCGTTCGGCGAGTGGCGGATGTTGATGCAGGTGTGTTGAGTCAGGTCCTGAGGCTGCAGCGGGACGGGATGTCGCTCGAAGTAGGCCGGCGCCCCGACCACTGACAAGCGCCAGTCAGGCCCCAGGCGCACGGCAATCATGTCCTTGCTGATGGATTCACCCAGACGGATGCCCGCATCGAAACGTTCGCTGACAATATTGGTGAAGCCGTAGTCGATGCAGATCTCGATCTGGATATCCGGGTACTGCGCCAGAAACCCCGCAAGCATAGGGCGGATGATGCCTTCTGCGGCGTCATCGGAGCAGGTAATGCGAATGGTGCCGGCGGGCTTGTCACGCAGCTCGCCCAACACTTCGACTTCTGCAGCAATCTGATCCAGCAGCGGCCCGATCGAGCGCATCAGCCGTTCGCCTGCTTCGGTCGGGGCTACGTTGCGGGTGGTTCTCGCCAGCAGGCGCAGGCCCATGCGCTCTTCAAGGCCGCGCAGGGTGTGGCTCAGGGCTGAAGGCGTAACGCCCAGCTTGGTGGCCGCCTTGGTAAAGCTCTGATCGCGTGCTACCTGCAGAAAGGCTTGCAGATCATTGAGTTTGGGTGTGCTCATTGCTGAATCCTCCTCACAAGCGCGTTTAAATTGTGGTGTCTAATCATCCTAATACCTTTGCCCTAACCTGTGCCGACTATTTTCAATATCGCCAGGTCAGGACGCATGCAAGCATTCGATTCAACGCTAAAGGGGGCTGAGACGACAGCACATCCGCCAGCCTGGGGCGCCGTGTTTTCGATGGCGCTGTGTGTGGTGGTGCTGATTGCGTCGGAGTTCATGCCGGTCAGCCTGCTGACACCCATCGCGCAGGATCTGGGCATCAGTCAGGGGCAGGCAGGGCAGGCGATTTCGATGTCCGGTTTTTTTGCCGTGTTGACCAGCCTGCTGAACACGCCACTGACCGGGCATCTGGATCGCAAGCCGGTGCTGCTGGGCTTCAGCCTGTTGCTGATGGTGTCTGGCGTGATCGTTACGCTGGCCTCCAACGGCTGGTTGTTCATGACAGGCCGTGCACTGCTCGGGATCGCCATTGGCGGCTTCTGGTCGATGTCGACCGCTACCGTTATGAAGCTGGTGCCGAAGCAATCGGTCGCCAAGGGCCTGGCATTGATCAACGGCGGCAATGCGCTGGCTGCAACGGTCGCCGCGCCATTGGGCAGTTTCATGGGCCAGTACATCGGCTGGCGTGGTGCGTTTTTCCTGGTCATCCCGCTTGCGGCGCTGGCGTTTGCCTGGCAGTGGCTGAGCCTGCCTGCCATGCGCAGCCAGCCGAACAACCGGGCACGCAATCCGTTCCGCCTGCTGCGTAACCCGCAAGTGGCCGTCGGCATGAGCGCGATCCTGTTGCTGTTCATGGGCCAGTTCGCCGTCTTCACCTACCTGCGCCCGTTTCTGGAAGAGATCACCGGGGTCAGCGTCAACACGTTGTCCCTGATGCTTTTGGCGCTGGGGGCCAGCGGGCTGGTCGGCACCTACCTGATCGGCAGGCTGCTGCACAAAGGCCTGTATGCCTGCCTGATCGTCATTCCGCTGCTGATGGCGGTGCTGGCCGTGGCGCTGACTGGTCTGGGTCATTCACCTCAGTCCGTCGCCATTGTGCTTGCCGTCTGGGGCCTGATTGCCACGCCGGCACCAGTCGCCTGGGGCCTCTGGTTGAGCCGCACGCTGCCCGACGATGCCGAGGCGGGCGGCGGCCTGATGGTGGCGACCATTCAATTGGCGATCACCGCCGGGGCCGGCATCGGCGGCGCGCTGTTTGACAGCCTTGGTTGGTGGAGCCCGTTCGCATTCGGTGGCGTGTTACTGGCGTGTTCGGCCGCGCTGGCCTGGACGGCACGCGACAACGCGTCCCTGCAGGAAAGCAACACCGGTCAGGGCGGGCGAGATAAACGCGGGTCAATTTCTCAACGAGGTAACACGCCATGAAAAAGATTCTTTTGATGCTTGGGCTTTTAATAAGCTCATACGCTGCGACAGGAGCAGACATGTCTCACGGTGCCGATAATTTCTACACAAGCGACAAGGTCGTTGCGCAAAAAGTGCTGTTCAACAACCAGTACAAGATGAAAGTCGCGGGCAATCTGTTTTTACCCAAAGGCTCGAACCCGAACGTTAAAGCTCCGGCCATCATCGTCGGCCATCCGATGGGGGCGGTGAAGGAGCAAAGTGCCAATCTGTACGCGCAGAAACTGGCCGAGCAGGGGTTTGTGACCTTGTCGCTGGATTTGTCGTTCTGGGGCGGGAGCGAAGGCCAGCCGCGTAACGCCGTTTCACCCGATCTCTACGCCGAAGACTTCAGTGCCGCAGTGGACTTCCTGGGCACTCAGACCTTCGTGGACAAAAAACGAATCGGCGTGCTGGGGATTTGCGGCAGTGGCAGCTTTGTCATCAGTGCCGCGAAGATCGACCCGCGCATGAAAGCCATTGCCACGGTGAGCATGTATGACATGGGCGCCGCCAACCGCAACGGCCTGAAACACTCGCAGACGCTGGCGCAGCGCAAGACGATCATTGAGCAGGCGGCATTGCAGCGCGACGTGGAATACAGCGGCGGCGACACCGCGTATACCAGCGGCACCGTACACAAACTGACTGAAAAATCCGGCCCGATCGAACGCGAGTTCTACGATTTCTATCGCACGCCACGGGGCGAGTTCACGCCCGAAGGCCAGTCCCCCGAGTTGACCACTCACCCGACGCTGACCAGCAACGTCAAGTTCATGAACTTCTATCCGTTCAACGACATCGCGACCATCTCGCCACGCCCTATGTTGTTCATCGCCGGTTCAAAGGCGCACTCTCTGGAGTTCAGCGAGGAAGCGTACAAACTGGCCGGCCAGCCCAAGCAACTGATCATCGTGCCGGAAGCCGGGCATGTGGATCTGTACGATCGGGTCGATCTGATCCCGTTCGACAAACTGGGCGAGTTCTTCAAGAACAACCTGAAGTAATCCGCCGGAAGGCAATACGTATGAAAAGGCCCTGCACAAGCAGGGTCTTTTCGTTATCTGTCAGAGACGGTTTCAAATCTGCCTAAAGATCCGCCGGCTCATCCTCATCGCGCAGGTGAATGTCCAGCCCCTGCCGACCCGGTGCAAGATCCGCTCGCAATTTCAGTGCCGGGATCTCGTAGTCGCCGTCGTTCTGCCTGCGAAAGGGCAAGGGCTCGAGGGTGAACAGGGTATCCAGGCGGTCGCCGTAGTCGGCGCAAATCCGCGCAAAGGTTGCGCTGTCCACTTTGCCTGCCCGGTACACAGGGAAGGGCGCGAGCACATCGAAGCCTGGATAGAACAGGATGCCGTGCTGGATAGGAAAGAGCACGTCGTTCAGCGCCCCGTTTACGCCCCGCTCGCTGTAGTGGGACTCCCAGCCGCCCATGGTCACCGTCAGCATGGCGCGCTTGCCTGCCAGCGTTCCTTCGCCGTATCGGTCACCCCAGTGCTGGTCGCTGTGCTCGCCCACGCCGTAGGCGAAACCACAGGCGTATACACGCTCTATCCAGCCTTTCATGATCGCAGGCATCGAAAACCACCAGAGCGGAAACTGGAATATGACGGCGTCTGCCCAGAGCAATCTGGCCTGTTCGGCCTCGATGTCCGGCGGCTGAATACCGGCGGCAAACACGCGTTGCGACTCAAGGGCAGGGTCAAAGCGGCGGTTGTTCTCAAGACCGGGTGCATCGTTGGCGTCGATGATCGCCTTCCAGCCCATCTGGTAAAGGTCGGACACCTGCACCTGATGGCCGTTGTTCTGCAGATGATCGACGGCGAAGTCTTTCAACGACCCGTTCAGCGAGCGCGGTTCTGGGTGGGCGTAGACAATAAGTACGTTCATGAAGGGCTCCGGTTTGTCTGTCATGAGGTAACGCTACAGACTCGATCGGGTATGCTGGAAATCAATCTCCCAAACACTTGGTATGTGCATGAACAATACCTTGCGGCGTATCGACCTCAATCTGCTGGTCACGCTGGATGCATTGCTCTCGGAGCAGAACGTGACCCGCGCGGCGCATCGGCTGAACCTGACCCAGCCCACCGTCAGCCTGCAATTGGGCAGGCTGAGGCAGGTGCTGGAGGATCCCTTGCTGTTGCCGGGACCGCGGGGCATGACCCCGACCGCGCGGGCTGAAGAGCTGCGCGAACCACTCCGTCAGGCACTTGCAGCGCTGGAGTCTGCGTTACTGCCCGGCCGGGATTTCGATCCGGCAACGGCCGATCACACCTGGCGTGTGGCTGCCAGCGACTACGCGACCATCGCATTGATATGGCCGTCGCTCGGCAGGCTGCGCAGCAGTGCTCCGGGTACGCGCCTGGCTCTGTTGAACAAGCACCCTGTCAGCCTGGCCGCGGATCTTGAAAGCGGTCGGCTGGATCTGGCGTTGCACACCCGCGAGGAGGCGCCGCCCAAGCTGCGCCAGCGGTCGTTGATTCATGAGCATTACGTGCTTGCTGCCCGGCATGATCATCCGGACCTTGCGCGACCAGTATCGTTGACACGTTTCTGTGAGCTGGAGCATGCGGTCATGTCTCCCAACGGCGGCGGCTTTGCCGGAAGCACCGACCAGGCCTTGGCGGCGCTGGGTTTAAGTCGGCGGGTCGTGTTGTCGGCACCGCATTTCGGCTCGCTGGTGTCTGCATTGACCAGCAGCGACCTGGTTGCAGTGGTGCCTGAACGGCTGGTGCGCAATCAGCCGATGCTCGTGGTTCAGGAACCACCGCTTTCGATTCCCGGGTTTGAAATGCTCATGCTGTGGCCAGAGCGTTTGCACCGCGATCCGGCTCATATCTGGCTGCGAGAACTGATGGTCTCGGCCATTGATTAAGCCGTGTCAGCGACCGGACTTGACCCGTCGACTGGCTGCCGCCGTGCATGCGACTCAGAGTTTTGCGGTGTTCGAGCATGGCTTTCATGCGTGTGGCGAGGGTAAAAATAACGTCGATGAAACCACCTTGGACTTTGTCTTGATGCTGGATGCGCAGCCCCGTGACGGCGCTCTATGGTTTTGCAACGTTTCGAATGACCGTTATCCGCCCGTTGGTAAACAAAATCGGCCTTTGGTGGTAAAGAAACTCGGCCCCGGCGCTCGAAACCGTTACGCTATGCAGCTGTATTTTTGTTTTTCGTCGAGGTAGCACCCGTGTTTTCCGAATTCGCCCTGCACGAACGCCTGCTCAAAGCTGTGGCCGAGCTTAAATTTGTCGAGCCTACGCCCGTGCAGGCGGCCGCCATTCCGCTCGCACTGCAAGGGCGCGACCTGCGGGTGACTGCGCAAACCGGTAGCGGCAAGACCGCCGCATTTGTGCTGCCGATCCTCAACCGTCTGATCGGCCCGGCCAAGGTTCGCGTCGACATCCGTGCGGTGATCCTGCTGCCGACCCGTGAGCTGGCTCAGCAGACGCTCAAGGAAGTCGAGCGCTTTTCGCAGTTCACTTTCGTCAAGGCCGGGTTGATCACCGGTGGCGAGGACTTCAAGGTTCAGGCCGCCATGCTGCGCAAGGTGCCGGACATTCTGATCGGCACGCCGGGTCGTCTGCTGGAGCAGTTGAACGCAGGCAATCTGGACCTCAAGCACGTTGAAGTGCTGGTACTGGACGAAGCCGACCGCATGCTGGACATGGGCTTCTCCGAAGACGTCGAGCGTCTGGCCGGCGAATGTGCCGGTCGTGAGCAGACCATGCTGTTCTCGGCAACCACCGGCGGCGCTGGCCTGCGGGAAATGATCGGCAAGGTGCTCAAGGATCCACAGCACCTGCAAGTCAACAGCGTCAGCGAGCTGGCTTCCGGCACACGCCACCAGATCATCACTGCTGACCACAACGTGCACAAAGAGCAGGTTCTCAACTGGCTGCTGGCCAACGAGACTTACCAGAAAGCCATTATCTTCACCAACACCAAGGCCATGGCCGACCGTCTGTATGGCCGCCTGGTGGCGCTGGAATACAAGGCGTTCGTGCTGCACGGCGACAAGGACCAGAAGGACCGCAAGGCGGCCATCGACCGTCTCAAGCAAGGCGGCGCGAAAATCATGGTCGCCACCGATGTGGCGGCTCGCGGCCTTGATGTCGAAGGTCTGGACATGGTGATCAACTTCGACATGCCACGCAGCGGCGATGACTACGTCCACCGCGTCGGGCGTACCGGCCGCGCAGGCAGCGACGGTCTGGCGATCTCGCTGATCTGTCATGGCGACTGGAACCTGATGTCGAGCGTGGAGCGCTACCTCAAGCAGAGCTTCGAGCGTCGCGTTATCAAGGAAGTCAAAGGCACCTACGGCGGGCCGAAGAAGGTCAAGGCCTCCGGCAAGGCGGTAGGCGTCAAGAAGAAAAAGACCGACGCGAAGGGCGACAAGAAGAAAGTCGCGGCCAAAGGGCCGACCAAACGCAAGGCGGTCAACCGTCCCAAGTCTGACCTGGTCAGCCAGGACGGCATGGCCCCGCTGAAAAAACGCAGCACCCCGGCCCCGGCTGCCGAGTGATTGCCGTGATCGCTCCCGTGCATTCGGGAGCGATCAACCTCTTTAAAGTACTGACAACGCCTCGCTACACCGCCCGCCAGCTTCTCTGAACCGTCATACGCCTCGCAGGTCACACCCTTTGAGTCGCATGCCCGTGGCTGGAGGTCATGGGTGATCATTCCATGCTGGACGGAGGTTTAGAGAAATGACTTACAACTGGGATCTTATCGAGCGTTTGTTGCACGATGTGCAGAACAACGGCACCGCCTCGACATCCACTGAATTCGAGACGCTGCTCAATCGCAGCTACATCGAACCGCGCCCTCGCGAGGAAGGCGGAGGTGGCTCGACGTACATGCTGACAAAGCGCGGCGCGAGCCTGCTGGCTTTGATCGACAGCAGCATTCCGGGGAATGACCACCCACGTCAGGTGCTCAATGAGCAGGTCGGCGACCCCCTTGACCCCGCGCTCTTCGACACCATCGCCAAAAAGCCCCAGATCGCCTAACACCGCCGACCCCGCGCATGCCGATTCCGGGCAGGACGCAGAGCGTCCGGAACGGCATACCCACCCGGAGCATGGGTGCGATAGCTGTGGTGAGAGGGCTATCGGACTACTTCTGCGACTTCAGGCAATCGAGGTCGGTGAAGTCTTTGCGCATGTCGGCGATGCGGCTCAGCAATTTGGCGCGTTGTTCCGGGGTGCTCAGGGCGGTGATGTCGACGATCAGCGATATCGCGGCTTTCTCGGTCTGGTCGTAGGCCTTGCGGTATTCAGGGGTCCAGAACGTTTCGCGGTCCTGCAGTAGTGCGGCGATGCGTTGCGGAAAGTCGCTGGCCTGCCGCTGCTGCACGGTGGCCAGGAACAGGTTTTGCCAACGCGTACGGTTTTCAATCCAGGCCTTGTTCTGTTCGCCCAGCGATGCAGACCAGGCCTGAATGCGGTCTTTCTGCGCCTGATTGAGCTTGCCGACCCACGGCGTCACGCGTTTCTGCATACGGTCGGCACGTTCTGCGATCTGGCGTTCCAGTGGCTGGTCGAGGTATTTGTTTTCGCGCTTGCGCTGATCCTTGGCGAACGACTCCTGCATCTCCTGCACCTGCTTGTCATCAAAGCGCGACAGCAACTCCACCGCAGACGGGGTGATTTCCTTCGAGATCTTGGCAATCGCCTCTTTGGCTTCGCTGGTACGAGCCTGCAGCCCTTCGTACGTCACCTGGTCGGTCTTGACCATGTCTTCGAGCTTGTCCAGCCAGGTCAGGTATTCCGGCAGCTGGGTGCTGCAGTGCCAGCTCAAATGTTGCTTGAGGCGCACGTCCAGCCAGCCTTTCTGTTCCGAATTCATGTCCAGGTAGTCGCTGAGCGTCCACGGAATGATCACGTCGAGGTTGCGATACGCCAGTCCTACCTGATTGCATCCTGCGAGCAGTGCAACGGTCATCAACAGCGTGACGAATGCTTTGAATAAAGACTGCATGACATCTCCTTGGCGTACTGACGTGCGGTAGAGGAGTGTAGCGTCTGGCAGTTCAACCGGTTTGGGCCTTTAAAAGAATGAACGCACCGCTTTGAGGGTAAACGTCCCGTCACAGCGTGCGTTGTGGCCGCTGTAAACGCTGCAATCGCCGCCGCTCAGGCTGGAGCCGCTGTAGATGAGGTTCATGTCGATGCCCAGCCAGGGGCGTGACAGGTTCAGCGACCAGTCGTTGAAGCCGTTGATCAACCCGCCGTCGGCTGCGGACTGCGGGGTATCGAACTGGTGATTGGCGTACTGCATGCGCACCCCGACGCCGAGTTGCTCGATGGCGCCCAGATCGACGAATACCGTGCTGTCGCGGGTACCGACATCGTTGCTGAAGGCCGCACCGATCCGGCTGTCACGCATGCGCAGACCGGCATAGAACTCGTGGCTGTCGATCTGGCTGGTGTCGGGGTAACTGTAACGAATCATCCCCAGCTCGTAGCCAAGGGTGTTATCGAAGGGCTTCTTGAAGCCCATGTAGGAATCGAGCTCCATCGCGGTATCGGAGGCCAGGCCCACGTTGGGCGCCCACTGCCCGAAGTAGAAACCGCTCTCGTGAGTCAGGTCCATGCCGCCGTGAAAGGAGCCGGAGCCGCCGGTGGGCGTTACCAGACCCTGGGCCATGCTGCGCGTAGGCGTGGTGGCGAGTTTCAGGTCGAAGTCGCCCAGATCCCGCTCCAGAACCTGGGCAGAGACGGACTGACAAACAAGCATGGCGCTGAAAGACAGCACGTGTAAGCGATGGCTGAGCATGGCTCACTCCTTGATCTGCGAGGAGTGTGGTCAGGGATGGCGTATCGAAAATGGCTCAGGAGCCGACACATGCCGCGAGCTAGAGCCTCGCAAGCATACCGTCGAAATGAGCAGAGGGCGGACCGTTCGTCGATCCGTTGTGTGTCAGTTGGCCGCAGTGGTGCGCGCAGAGGGGATGATCAGACCGCGAATCACCACCAGCGCCTGCTCGAACGACGGGTAGCCGCTCTTGGCGACGTCCAGTTGGGCGTATTCAGCCTGGTAACGTTCGGCAAGCTTTGGATCGCTGACGCTCAATTGCTGGGAGAGCAGGGCGATGGCCAGGGGATGCTTGTGTTTCGCAGCGGTTTGCAGCAAATCGATAATCTGCTTTGGGTCGGCCTGCTGGCGAATCAGCAACACGGCCTGATAGAACTCGGCTTCGCCCGACGCGTCGTCAAGTGCGGCGCGGCGCAGCATGGCTTCGGCCAGCTCATAGTTTTCGCGGTTGTCTTCGCTGATCAGCAGTTTGGCCTGCAGCATGTCGTTCTGATACAGCAGGTGCTCCGCCCGGCAAGGGCTGTCGGTGAGCTGACTGTCGTTGGGGCCATTTTCGCAGTGGTGCGACGCGCAGCCGCCAAGGTAGACAAGTGCACCGAAAAGCATCCAGTTCTTCATTCGAGCATTCCACAAAGAAGATAACGTCCAGAGCGTGATCCAGCTCGTGGTCATAGTGATATCAGAGGAGAGAGTAGCAGCGTGGCCGGAAGAATATCCAGCGAAGGATGGTCAATCTAGCGCCTTGAGTGTCAAGGCGCGTAGAGATCGACAGGCAGGACGCGGTTTTACTTTTTACCGAGATTGATCTGCTTGGAAGGTGCGAAGGTCTGGCCACTCACGCCTTTGGCAATTTGCTGGATTTCACCGCCGGACTTCAGGAAAGCTGCAATCTGCGCGTTGATCGAGTCGCTCGTTTCAACGGCTGGGGCGGGTTTGGCTTTCGAGTGGGATGCTTTGATACGCATGGCTGCCATTTACCTTCATAAACGTAATACGGCCAGCCAGAGTACAGGAAACGCTTGATTATTGCTTGGTGAATATGGCATTCGCCCGAGCCGGGCCTGTAATCGGTGGCTGGCCGGATTTCCTATAAATGGTGCTAACCGACTGTTTTCAGATATAAATTTTCGATGAGGCGCTGCGCCGCCGCCCAGCAAGACCGATCAATGGGTAACCGGGAAACTGACGAGTGGAGGCTGCATCGCCACCTTCGGCCACGCAACGCGAACCGGGACTCAAAGTCGGGTAGAATGCCGCCCACGTAATGAGGGTATCTGGAAATGGCTTTAATCGGGCGCTACAACAGCTTGCAAATCGTCAAGCACACGAACTTCGGTCTGTATCTGGACGGTGCGCAGGATGGTGAAATCCTTCTGCCCAATCGGTACATCCCCAAGGACGTTCCTACGGAAGATGAAGACTGGCTCAATGTGTTCGTCTATCTGGACAGCGAAGACAAGCTGCTCGCCACCACTGAAAAGCCCAAGGTGCAGGTCGGTGAGTTCGCCAGCCTGAAGGTGGTTGAAGTCAACAGCATCGGTGTGTTCCTCGACTGGGGCCTGCCCAAGGACCTGTTGCTGCCGTACTCCGAAGAGAAGCGCACGCTGCAGGCCGGTGATTACTGCGTGGTTCACGTCTACCTCGACAAGCACACACGGCGCATCACCGCCACTGCGCGTCTGGACCGCTACCTGGATAAAACTCCCGCCAATTACAGCGTGGGGCAGGAAGTCGATTTGCTGGTCGCCGAAGCGACCGACATGGGCTTCAAGGCGATCATCAACAACAAGCACTGGGGCCTGATTCACAAGAACGAAGTGTTCAAGTTCATGCGCGCCGGCAAGCAGGAAAAAGGCTACATCAAGGAAATTCGCAGCGACGGCAATATCAGCCTGAGCCTGCAGCCCGTCGGTGCAGAGGCCGCAAGCAGCCTGAATTCGAAGATTCTTGCCAAGCTGCGCGAGAACGACGGCACGCTGCCGGTCAGCGATAAAAGTGATCCGCAGGTCATCAGCGGCCTGTTTGGCGTCAGCAAGGGCAACTTCAAAAAGGCCATTGGTGCGTTGTACAAGCAGGGCCAGATCGTGATTTACGCCGACCGTATCGAGCTGGTCTGATACGGCATCGCAGCCTGGGTGCCCTTGAGTTAATCGATGTGAGCTGCAATCGACGCAGCTTGCGGCACCTCAGGCCCAGGTGGCGAGCGCGTCTATTTCCTGGCTCAGGCGCTCGAACGGCAAGGTGCCGTTGAATACCCGGGCGTCTTCCAGTGCCTCGCCACTGCGTCGCAGCAGCAGGACCGGCACCGCTCTGAGTCCAAGCTTTTGCGCCAATTGCTGGTCGTCCATCACGGCCTTTTCGAAATGACCGGCGTTGAGTGCCTGCTCCATCGCTTGCCGATCCAGTCCGGTGGTGGCGGCCAGCTCGAGCAACGTGTGCGTCTCGCCGATATCCAGCCCCTTTTCGAAGAAAGCCCGATAAGCCTCTTTGTGGAAGGCTTCAAAACTTCCTGCGTTCCTGGAAAACGCCGCGGCTTCCAGCACCTTGCGGCTGCGCGGCTGAACGCTGGGCATCTTCATTGTCACCTGACGCCTGTCGGCCATCGGCAGCACTGAGCGAGACCAGGTTTCACGCAGATAATCGGCACTCGGGTCGAGCAGTGCCAGCGGATCAGGGCGCAGTTCAAAGGCATGCCAATTGAATTCGAGCCGTTCACCGTAGGTTTGCTGAAGCTGTTCCAGGACGGCCAGTTGCAGGTAGCAGAAGGGGCAGACGTAGTCGCTCCAGACATCTATTTTCAGGGGACCAACAGTGTTCATGTGCTTGAAACTCCATAACGCTCGTTAACACTGACTCCCTTAACCTTTTAAAAGTCCTGAAGTTGGATGGATCAATGTCTACCTTTGGTCGGTCATACCCTCAAGCGGGCTTTCCCGGCCCTGAAACTTCATCAAGGACGCGCCATGAAAAGAATACTGATC
Source organism: Pseudomonas syringae KCTC 12500 (assembly GCF_000507185.2). Taxonomy (NCBI): domain Bacteria; kingdom Pseudomonadati; phylum Pseudomonadota; class Gammaproteobacteria; order Pseudomonadales; family Pseudomonadaceae; genus Pseudomonas; species Pseudomonas syringae. Next base: position 825,880 of record NZ_AYTM02000002.1, on the reverse strand, counting down.
GCTTACTTCGGCACATTGCTGGCGTTTCTGATCCTCGACGGACTGTGGCTGGGCGTGTTGATGGGGCCGACCTACCGTGAATGGCTCGGACCGCTGATGCTCGATACGCCCGTATTAGGACCTGCCGTCGCGTTTTATCTGCTGTATGGGGCGGGGGTGGTGTTTTTCGGCGTCATGCCTGCGCTCAGAGCGCAACGACTGAGCCATGCGACATTGTGCAGCGGTCTGCTGGGGCTGATTGCCTATGGCACCTATGACCTGACCAACTGGGCCACCTTGCAGGGCTGGCCGGGGCAGCTGGCGCTGGTGGATCATGCGTGGGGCACGATTGTGTCGGCGCTGGCCGGTACGGCGGGCTATCTGGCGGTACGTCGATTTGCGTGAAGCAGTGGGCGGGGTGGGCGTTGCCGGTTCGCAACGTTCACCCCGCACAGTACGGGAACGCAGCAACTGATTTGCCGCCGCGTTGACAGCTACTTCTGCAGGAAACTGGCAAAACTCAGGTTGCTGCCCTTGGGGCGCATGTCCTTGAGGAAAGAGTCCTTGTCGGCGCTCAGCTCCAGGCTGACGGTCGGCTTGCGCTTGTCGGCATTGCGCACTTCAAGGCCTTCCATGTGATCGCGCATGAAGACCGTGGTCACTTTCAAATGCAGCAACTGGTCGGTTTCAGGCGTGTGCAGCAGCAGGTGCAGCCACTCGTACTGACCTACTTGCAGGCGCGGGACAGGCAGGTCGAACCACCAGATGTTTCTTTTGTGGTCCAGCACGGCGAAATGCGTGTTGTTGACGCCCAGCACTGCACCACCCAGATCCTGGTTTCTGCGTGCGATGGCCAGCTTTTTATCGAGTTTCATAACGTTCCTGTGAATCGGTGTGTTCAGCGTGTCGGCCCTGCCGGACAACGGTGGCGCGCATTCTCGCACAAACTCTGCCGCAAACCTGCCCCAATGCACGGCAGATGAGCGGCAACAGGGCCCCGAAAATAGTTGAAACTCTTTGCCTCCCACACAGGTCAATCTTTCGTCGAGTACGACATCCGATTCCAGTGCGGTCTTCAGACCCAGGAGATTTTCGATGAGCAGCACCAGCGATAAAGCCAAAGGTATGGCCAACGAAGCAGTTGGTAACGTCAAGCAGGCTGTTGGCAAGGCTACCGACAATGACAAGCTGCAGGCTGAAGGCAAGGTACAAGAGCTGAAAGGCGAAGGCCAGCAGGCCGTAGGCAAGGTCAAGGACGCGATCAAGAAGGGCGTTGACAAGGCTTGAGTCGATTGTTTCCGGCGCGTTGGCGCCGGGAGCGGGCATTACCGATAACGGTCATCCACGGATGGCCGTTATGCTTTCTGCTCTGCGGGACTGAAACCTTTCATGGCCTGTCCAGTCAATGTGCCATCGGTATTCGTGTGTGGCTCTGTCAGCGCGATATGGCACCTACGGCATGCCGGTTTTCAGGATGTAAGGTTTTCCAGTAAGGGAGCGAGAGGAAGCGCCATGATTTTCCCCCATTTGCGTAAATTGAAAGTCGGCAAGGTGCTGGTGAGAACCGTCAACGAGTTCCTCGATGACGAGATGTCCACCTATGCATCGGCACTGGCTTACCAGATGCTGTTTTCTCTGTTTCCGTTCCTGCTGTTTCTGATCGCGCTGATCGGTTTCTTGCATCTGCCGGACTTTTTCTCCTGGTTGCGATTGCAATCGGAGTTCCTCTTGCCGCCGCAGGCGCTCGAGCAGGTCAACCCGGTCATCGACCAGTTGCAGCAGTCCAAGGGTGGCTTGCTGTCGATCGGTATCGTCATCGCGCTTTGGACCGCGTCAGCGGGCGTGCGCCTGATGATGAGCGCCATGAACGCTGCGTACGACGTCGTCGAAGGGCGTCCTATCTGGAAGCGTCTGCCGCTGTCGATTCTCTACACCGTAGGCATTGCCGGCATGTTGCTGGCGGCGGCCGCCTTCATGGTGCTCGGGCCGCAGGTCATGAACTGGATTGCCGCGCAGATCGGCATGGAAGACTTCATCGTCACACTGTGGACCATCCTGCGCTGGCCCGCGATCATCATTCTGCTGATGGTCGCTGTGGCACTGATCTATTACGTGATGCCTGACGTCAAACAGGAGTTTCGCTTCATCACCCCAGGCTCGGTGCTGGCCGTGGTGGTGTGGATCTTTGCTTCCCTGGCCTTCGGTTTTTACGTCAAGACCTTTGCCGACTACAACGCCATGTACGGCAGCATCGGCGCGATCATCGTGCTGCTGCTGTATTTCTACATCTCGGCGGCGGTGCTGTTGCTGGGGGCGGAAATGAATGCGGTGATCGAGCACATGTCCGCTGAAGGCAAGGACGCAGGCGAGAAGGAAGCCGGTGACGGCGGGGAAGAAAGCAGCGAGACAGACAAGCAGCATGTCTCCGGTCTGGGCCGCGACCACTCAGTGCCGCTGCAGAAGGCTGACGAAGCCTGATCGATTTCTGTGGCAAGATCGCTTTTTAAGTCGGCAAGAGACAGGCAGTCATGATCCACAAAATCCTGAAGATGGGCGATGAGCGCTTGTTGCGCATCGCCCCTCCGGTGCCCGCAGAGATGTTCGGCAGCAGCGAGCTCGATACGCTGATTGCTGACATGTTCGAAACCATGCACAGCGTCGGCGGTGTTGGCTTGGCGGCACCGCAGATCGGCATTGACCTGCAACTGGTGATTTTCGGTTTCGAGCGCAACGAGCGCTATCCCCAGGCCGAGGCGGTCCCGCAGACGATCCTCATCAACCCGCTGATTACCCCGCTGAGCCCGACGCTGGAAGAGGGCTGGGAAGGGTGTCTGTCAGTGCCCGGATTGCGCGGCATGGTGGACCGTTATCAGAGCATTCGTTACGAAGGCTTCGATCCTCAAGGCCAGCCCATCGAGCGTGTTGCCCATGGCTTTCACGCGCGGGTCGTTCAGCATGAATGCGACCACCTGATCGGTCGGCTTTACCCGTCGCGTATCACCGATTTCAGCAAATTCGGCTTCATGGACGTGATGTTTCCGGACATGGACCCCAACGCCGACGAGTGATCGTCGTGTGGCACAGCGAAGCCGTCAGGCTTCGCGGCACAGTGCGATCAGCGGCTTGCTGCGGCTGTAACGCATGAATCTTTCGCCCAGAGCCTGTGGCAGACGCTGTGCCGTCTCGAACCCTGAGCGCTGGTAGAAGCCCAGCAGATCAGGATGGCAGAACAGCCACACCGGCCCGCCCAGAGGTTGCAATGCCGCTTCGATCAGGCCCCGCGCCACTGCTTGTCCACGCAGCGCCGGCGCCACGAACAGCCCGGTCAGCCAATGCCCCTCTGCAACAGGCGTCAAGCACAACGCGCCGATGATTTCTGCCTGCTTTGCAACCCATGCCTGGCCTTGGCTGGCAGCGCGCATTGACGACTGGTGCTCGCGGTAGAACTTGCCCAGCAATGGGCGACATTCATCAGGTAGCGGGTAGAACTGGATTTCGGACATCGCGGCTGCGCTTGAAATAGGAGCCTTGCATCATACAGAGGCTCAAGCCGTGACAACTAATCGGCGCAGGCTGGTGTCGATACTTTCAGACCCGTTTCTTCCGCGCCATTTGAGGTGAGCATGAAATCAATAACACGACTACTGGGCTGTTCACTTCTGGCGCTGGGCCTACTGGGGCAGACCGCGACAGCGGCTGAAAAAACCAAGCCTATCCAGTTTGGCGCGCTGACCTGGGAAAGCGGCAGCCTGATCACTGAAGTCCTGCGTACCATTGTCGAGAAGGGCTATGGCTACCCGACCGATACCCTGCCAGGCAGTACGGTCAGCCTGGAAACCGCGCTGGCGAAAAATGACATTCAGGTGATCGCCGAAGAGTGGACCGGACGCAGTCCGGTGTGGGTCAAGGCTGAAGAGGAAGGCAAGGTGCTCGGCCTGGGCAACATCGTCAAAGATGCGACCGAAGGCTGGTGGGTGCCCGAGTACGTGATCAAGGGCGACGCCGCCAAAGGTATCAAGCCGCTGGCGCCTGACCTGAAGTCTGTCGCGGACCTGGCGCGCTACAAGGACGTCTTCAAAGACCCGGAATCGCCGGACAAGGGCCGATTCCTCAACAGCCCGAGCGGCTGGACCTCGGAAATCGTCAACACCCAGAAACTCAAGGCTTATGGCCTGGCCGACAGTTTCGTCAATTTCCGCACCGGCTCGGGCGCAGCACTGGACGCCGAGGTCGCATCGTCCATCCGGCTCGGCAAGCCGGTGTTGTTTTACTACTGGTCACCTACGCCCCTGTTGGGCAAGTACAAGCTGATTAAACTGGACGAGCCCGCCTTTGACGCTGAAGCCTGGAAAACCCTGACCGACGCCAGCAACCCCAACCCGCGCGGCACGTCTTCGCTGGCGGCAACGCTGTCGATCGGCGTATCGGCAGAGTTCAGCAAGCAATACCCTGAGCTGGTGAGTGTCTTCAAGGGCGTGGATTTCCCGATTGACCTGCTGAACAAGACCCTGGGCGAAATGAGTGACAAGCATGAGGATGCCAAGGTCGTGGCTGCACGTTTTCTCAAGCAGCATCCCGACGTCTGGAAAGCCTGGGTGCCTGCCGATGTGGCGGAACGGGTCAGCAGCGGTCTTTGATTATCGCCCTGCTGAATGACACGCGGCGCATAGCTGATAACGGCATCGATGACCGGTATGCGACGCGCCGAGTGGTAAAGCCCCGCCGAGCTGATAAGTTCAGGTTTGGGTCAATCGATGCTCGGGAGGCGTCATGACTGATCACGCTCGGGGCTCGCGCGGTACTTGGCAGACCTGCCTGGCATTGCTTGCCTGTCTGTGCCTGGACGCGATGCATCCGGCCAGCGCCGAAGAGGCCGACGACATGGCGCTGGCCCTGGTGGAACAACGAAACCTGGGCGAAGGCCTTGCCTGGCTGGGCTATCAGGTCGCCTCGCGCACGGCGACGTTTGCCGGTATCGTGCAGGCTGTCGGCAAGACTGAAGCGCAGGAACTGGTACAGAAGGAATTGCAGCGCCTCAAGCCGGAATATCAGGCGCAGTGGGACCGCAATCTGGCAGCCGCTTATGCTCATGCCTTTACCGCCGAGGAATTGCGTTCGCTCAATCAGGGGGCGGACTCGCCTGCATTAGGGAACAGATTCAGGTCGAGAAACACCCAGGTCAGCGTCGATATGAAAGCCCGATCATCGGAGCTGCTGGGACAATTTGTCAGTCGTGCGCTGAGCAATGCCGAGGCAGCACTGCGACGCTGACAGCTATTTTGACGAGACGAGGCAAAAAAACATGGACGCATTCATGCAGGCAGCATTCGATGAGGCGCAACTCGGGCTGAAGGAAGGCGGAATCCCTATCGGCTCGGTCATCGTCCACGGCGGCAAAATCATCGGTCGAGGCCACAACCGTCGTGTACAAGAGGGCAGTGCGACGAAGCATGGCGAGATGGATGCGCTGGAAAATGCCGGTCGCCAGCCTGCCAGTGTCTACCGTGACTCGGTCCTCTACACCACGCTGTCGCCTTGTGCGATGTGCAGCGGTGCGATCCTGCTCTACGGGATTCGCAAAGTGATCATCGGTGAGAATGAGTCCTTCATGGGCGAGGAAGAACTGCTGCGCTCGCGTGGCGTGCAGATCGACGTGCTGGACAACCCTGAGTGCACACACATGATGAAAGACTTTATCGCCAGCAAGCCCGAACTGTGGAACGAAGACATCGGCGAGTGAATCCCGCGTCTTGTCAGCCCCACGCTCCGCGCTCATCGTAAATCTGACTGCTCATCGTGCCAATGCTCCGCATTGGCATGCAGTTCGTGACGCTCCTGCCTTAAAGTGCGGTTTGTGCCACTAATGTGCCTTTAACGGTGATAATCTCCTCCCATCTTTATCACGGTATACATACCCAGCCGTTTACCTGGCCATTTTTGGAGCCCGACATGTCGGTCCAGCAGCGCAACAACGTCAATATTTCAGGCGACGGACCGATTACTCTGATTTTCGCTCATGGATTCGGCTGCGATCAGAACATGTGGCGTTTTATGGCGCCGCACTTCGCAGCGCGCTTCAAGGTCGTGCTGTTCGACCTGGTGGGCAACGGCAATTCTGATGTGTCGGCCTGGTATCCGCACAAGTATTCGTCGCTCAAGGGCTATGCAACTGACTTGTTGCAAGTGGTCAACGAGTTCGCCGCAGAGGGGCCGGTGGTGCACGTCGGTCATTCGGTCAGTTGCATGATTGCCGTGCTGGCCGAGCTTCAGTCGCCCGGCCGGTTCGACGGTCACATCATGATTGGTCCATCCCCGCACTACCTCAACGAGGAAGATTACATGGGGGGATTCACTCGCGCCGATGTGGATTCGTTGCTTGAGACGCTGGAAAGCAATTACCTTGGCTGGTCGAGCACCATGGCGCCCGCACTCATGGGCGCCTCGGACCGGCCTGAACTGAGCGAAGAACTCGCCAACAGTTTTTGTCGCACCAATGCCGAGATCGCCAGACAGTTTGCCCGCGTGACGTTTTTATCCGACCATCGTGCCGATGTCGCGCAACTCAAGAGCAGAACACTCATTCTGCAAAGCAGCGACGATATGGTGGTGCCAGTCGAAGTGGGTGAATATTTGCACCGCGTCATTACCGACAGCACCCTGCGCATGATCGACAACGTAGGGCATTACCCACACATGAGCGCAGCCCAGGAATGCATTACTGCGATGAATCAGTTTCTGGCCTTTTACGAGAGCGCCGCACATGACCGTTGAACAGGTGAGTCTGCCTGTTACGGAAGATCTTTACGAGCATGCGCCCTGTGGTCTGTTGATCACGTTGCCCAACGGCACTATCGAGCGCGCCAACCTGACGTTTTGCCGATGGCTGGGGCTGGAGCGCGACGCTGTTGTGGGCCGCCGCTTTCAGGAACTGCTGAGTCTGGCAGGCAAGGCCTTTCTGCAGACTCACTGGGCGCCCACGCTGCTGGCACAAGGTTCAATTGCCGAGGTCAAGGTCGAGCTGATTCATGCCGATGGCCGCCCCATTCCGATGATGCTCAATGCCGTACGCCGCGAGTACCCGTCGGGGTATCTGCATGAAGTGGCCGTGTTCCTGGCCGAAGAGCGCAACAAGTACGAGCGCGAACTGCTGGCTGCCCGCAAGATCGCCGAAGAGCTCCTGCAACAGCAGATGACCGTGCAGAGCGAGCTGACCTCGGCGCGCAATCGCTTGCGTCTGGCGCATGCCGAGGCGGAGATCCGGGCTATTTTTGCCGAACAGATGATTGGCATCGTCAGCCACGACCTGCGCAACCCGCTGGCCGCGATCAAGATGGCTGCCGGGCTGCTGGAGCGCACGCCGCTGGAGTCGCGGCAGGAACGGATTCTGGGACACATCAATCATTCCACCGACCGCGCCGATCGCATGATTGTCGATCTGCTGGATTTCACTCACGCCCGGGTCGGCAGTGGGATTACCGTCGTTCCTCAGCCTATCGACTTTCACGCAGTCGTCGCCCGGGGCGTCGAAGAGCTGCGCCAGGTTTTCCCGGATCGGGTGCTGACCCATCGCAGCGAAGGGCAGGGCGCGTGTTCGGCTGATCCTGACCGCCTGCTGCAGATGCTTGGCAATCTGGTCAGCAATGCCATCAATTACGGCACCGACGACGGCGAGGTTTTGATTACGTCGTCGTTCGACACCTGGATGATCAAGCTGTCGGTGCACAACGTGGGTGAACCGATACCCATGGAGAAGGTAGACGACCTGTACGAGCCCGTCGTACGCGTGGTCAGCGACAGTGACGAGACGCGCACCGTCGGGCTCGGGCTGTTTATCGTGCGCGAGATCGTTCGAGCCCATCTGGGCGATGTGACGGTTCGTTCTTCGGCTGAAGAGGGCACGACCTTCACCGTGGCGTTTCCGCGTCCCCCGGCGAAAACCGAGGTTTGATCAGGTTTCATGCAGATTGACGATCAACCCGTGTTATTCACGGGTGCAGAAAAATCGTTACAGTTCTAAACTTACGAGCTGCGTCATCACATCAAGGCTCATACAGGTTCTACATGCGGCGATCCCTTTCAAATGATGTGGCCACGATCAGTCGGATCAGTGCGGTGCCGGCCATCCTGCAAGTTATTGCCGAATCCACCGGGTTGGGTTTCGCCGCCGTGGCGCGTGTAACCGAAACCACCTGGACGGCCTGTGCGGTCCTGGACAAGCTCGATTTCGGTTTGAAACCCGGCGGCGAGCTGGAGCTGAGCAGCACCATCTGCCACGAGATTCGCAGCTCCCACAAGGCTGTGGTGATTGATCATGTTGCTGAAGATCCGTTGTTCTGTGCGCATGACACACCACGTCTGTACAGCTTCCAGAGCTATATCTCGGTGCCGATCTTTCTTTCCGATGGCTCCTTTTTCGGCACCATCTGTGCGCTGGATCCCAAGCCGGCGAAGCTGATCGGTACGCCCATCGAGGCCATGATGGTGTCGTTCGCACGTCTTCTGGCGCTGCAGATCGAGGCCGAGGAAAACCTGCAACAGGCGCGTGAAGACCTGCTCGCCGAACGTGAGGTGGCTGAGCTGCGCGAGCAGTTTATCGCCGTCCTGGGGCACGACCTGCGCAACCCGCTGTTTGCCATCAATGCCAGCGCCGAATTGCTGCTGCGCCGTCCGCTGGATGAAAAGGCCGAGCAGATCGTGTACCACATCCTGACCTCTGGCCAGCGCGCCTCGCAGCTGGTCGATGACGTGCTCGATTTTGCCCGTGGCCGCATGGGTCATGGCATTCCTCTCAGTATCCATGAGGCGCCCGGCCTGGATAAAACCCTGGAACATGTGATTTCAGAGGTGCAGCGTGTTCACCCGTCGCGGCCGATTCACTCGAACATAGGCGCGCTGGAGCGTATCCGCTGCGATCACGAGCGAATCGCGCAATTGCTTTCCAACCTGGTGTCCAACGCGATCAGCCATGGTGATGCCGAGAGCCCGGTCGAAGTGACGGCAGGCGTGCATGGCGAGGTATTTGTGCTCAGCGTTACCAATCAGGGAGAGCCGATACCTGAATCGGTTCGTGCGCAACTGTTCCTGCCGTACTCGAGACCCATCACCGACGAGCCGCAAGCCGGGCTCGGACTGGGGTTGTACATCGCCAGCGAGATAGCCATCGCTCATGGGGGTACGCTCGAGGTGTGCTCGACGCGAGAGCAGGGCACGGTCTTTACCTTCAGCATGCCGTTGAAGTCTGCGTAGGCACCCTGAGCCAGCTTGTGCGTTTTGAGCGCACCGGCTGTCTGCAGTGTGGCTTTTGTTATCCGCAAAACCTTGGGCTGCAGGCCGTTGCGTCGTTCGGCTGCGACAGCCCTGACCATCCTTGTTACAAACTCTCCCAGCGCTTTGCTTGCTCATTGGCAGTGTCGCGTCGAACCTGAGGCCCGGGTTGCCATCAAAGGCCTGAGCCTTCACGGTTACTCCGAAGTTTTCACTTTGCCCAGAGGTAGTGATGAACAGTTTTGTGCGCAATCTTGTCGGCGGCGTGCTTGTTGCGTCATGCAGCATCGGTGCGATCCAGGCGCAGACGCTGCCAAACAGCACCCTCAACAACGGTGCCAGCAGCAACCCCTATAACAGCCCGATTCACCGTGCCAACCCCAACAGCCGCCAAGGCACCGAGTCCAGCGTGCCCCCGTCTCGTGGCCCCAACATTGCGCCGCCGGTGCGCAAGCCCACTCTGGAAAACGGTGGCATCGGCAACGGCTATCCTACGCGCCAGAACACGCCACGCCCTTCTACACCGACAACCGACCCCAAGCGCGGCAACTGAATTTTCAAACCGGCGAACCCGTGTGGACGTCGACTCAATGCATAAGGAAACGCTCATGCTTAGAAAAACCCTGATCGCGACATTGTGTACTGCAGCCATTCTGAGCCTGCCACTGACGGCCAGCGCCGCTACGGAGTCCTACAAAAGCGAACTGGGCACCGTCACGGTGACGCCCGTTGTCGAAGGTCTGGACCATCCGTGGGGGCTGGCCTTTCTGCCTGACAAGCAAGGCATGCTGGTGACAGAGCGTTCCGGCAACCTGCGCGTGGTGTCGGCGGATGGCAAATTATCTGCACCGCTTTCCGGGGTGCCCCAAGTCTGGGCGCAGAAGCAGGGCGGTCTGCTCGATGTCGTGCTGTCTCCGGACTTCGCCAAGGACCGCATGGTCTATCTGACCTACTCCGAGGGCAGCGGCAAGACTGCCGCCGACGGTGATACCGCCGGCACTGCCGCTGGGCGTGGTCGCCTGTCCAAAGACATGACCCGTCTGGAAGACTTCGAAGTTATCTTCCGCCAGGAACCGAAACTGTCGGTGGGCAACCACTTCGGCGCGCGGATGGTCTTCGATCGCGACGGTTACCTGTTCATCGCGCTGGGCGAAAACAACCAGCGCCCCACTGCGCAGGATCTGGACAAGTTGCAGGGCAAGATCGTGCGCATCTACCCGGACGGCAGCGTACCGAAAGACAATCCGTTCGTGGGCCAGAAGGGCGTACGCCCCGAGATATGGTCCTATGGCCATCGCAATCAGCAGGGCGCCGCGCTGGATCCCTGGACCGGGACGTTGTGGACCAACGAGCATGGTCCCAAGGGCGGTGATGAGCTGAATATCATCGAGCGTGGCGCGAATTATGGCTGGCCGATCGCGACCCACGGTATCGACTACTCGGGTCAGCCGATTCCGGAGTCCAAGGGCAAGGTTGTCGAAGGAACCAAAATTCCGTTCCAGGTCTGGGAAGTGTCGCCGGGCCTCAGTGGCATGGCGTTCTATGACCACAGCCTTTTCAAGGCATGGGATCACAGTGTATTCATCGGTGCGCTGGCCACTGAAGAGTTGATCAGGCTGCAGTTCGAGAATGACAAAATCGTTCATGAAGAGCGTCTGTTGAAAGACATGAAACAGCGCATACGGGATGTTCGTCAGGGACCGGATGGTTACTTGTATCTGTTGACCGACGACGATAAGGGCAGTCTGCTGAAAGTGGGCTTGGCTCAGTAATAAACTGTTAATCGCTTGAAAAAGAAAATTCCCACAATATTGTGGGAATTTTCTTATGAGTTGCTTGCGGTGGTAACCATTAAAGCAATCGGATCAAGTATCCTTTTTGTCACTTACCACTTCGCCTGTCTTGGCATCAACGTCGTAGTTCCACTCCACACCCTTGGCGTCTTTCAGTTCGATCTGATAGATCAGGCGGCCAGTGCCGTCTTTTTCCAGCTCGGTATCGCGGACCGTGAAGCCCTGGTGCTTGGCAACGGCATTGTTGTTGAACTGTTCGAAGTCACCCAACGCCTGAGACTTGTACAGGCGGATCACTTCATCGGGACCAACGTCAGCCTGAGCGGCACCTGCAACAGCAGTGAGGGCAACAGCGGCGAAAACGGCAGGCATAAGTTTCATGGGGTATTCCTTTCTGATTGATCTGTCTTGATTGATTCATCACACGCTGATTGGTTCAGCGGTTTTGTTGAACTCAGATTATCCGCGCTTACTTAATTCACGCTTAATTATTCAAGTGTGCGAAGCGTTTTGAAGCCGGTCTCGCCCTGCTGATTCGTAAGTAAAGTTTTCCCCAGCACTTCGTTTAAAGGCAAAGCATCACGTAAAGGTTGAAAAAAACCGACAGTGAACGTAAAAGGTTGGCCCCCTGCCGGAAGGTGCGTCGCGTCTGTCCAGGCATCTGTCCTTGCGGAGTCTGCTCGATGAGAACGCCTTACCGACCTGCCATGCGCCACGCCTGGCGATTGTTACCGTTGGGTATGGCGGTTGCCTCGCCGTTGCTGGCCGCAGAGGTGCTCAGCCTGGATGCGGTCAACGTCACTGGGTTCAGCGAGCCGGAAAGCACCGGCGACTATAAAGCCGAGCGGGCATCGATCTTCGGTTTCGATCAGGCTTCTCTGCTGGACACGCCCGCCTCGGTGTCGGTGTTCAGCGCCGCGTTGATCAAGGACCGTCAGGCAAAGCTGCTGAGTGAAGTGCTGCGCAACGACGCGTCGGTCGGCGACGGCTATGCCCCGGTGGGCTATTACGAAAACTTTGTGGTGCGCGGGTTTTCGTTGAACGCCGCCAACAGTTATCGCATCAATGGCCGCAGCATTGCCGGTGAGCAGAACGTAGCGCTGGAGAACAAGCAGCAGGTCGAGTTGCTCAAGGGGCTTTCCGGCCTGCAGAGCGGCGTGGCCGAGCCCAGTGGGGTCATCAATTATCAGACCAAACGGGCGCAGGACGTTCGCTCGGTCACGGTCTCGACCAACGAACACGGCGAACGCTACATCGCGACCGACGTCGGGGGCTGGTTCGGCAGCGAACAGCAATTCGGCCTGCGCGCCAACCTTGCCCACGAAGACATTCGTTCGTATGTCGAACACGCCGATGGCCAGCGCGATTTTGCCTCCCTGGCGTTCGACTGGAACATCAGCGAGCGCGCCCTGCTGCAACTCGATGTCGAGTACCAGACCAAAGAACAGCGTTCGGTGCCCGGTTATCAGCTTCTGGGCGGCACTGCGCTGCCTCACGACGCCTCGCCACGTAAATTGCTGGGCTACCAGAATTGGTCCAATCCGGTCGGTATCGACTCGCTGAACATGAACGGACGTTTCGAATATCGCTTCAATGACAGCTGGAAGGGCAGTCTCAGTGCTTCGCGCAGTCGCGTGGTCATCGATGACTACAGTGCCTTTGCGTGGGGGTGTTACGGCTCGGCCAGTTGCGCCGGGCAAGCGGTGCCTAACCATTTCAGTGCCGAGGGCGGTTATGACATCTATGATTTCCGCAGCCCGGACGATACGCGTCGCAACGATGAAGTCGAAGCAGCCATGTCCGGTACATTCGCTACCGGATCGCTGGGGCACGAACTGACCTTCGGCAGCAGTGCCTACCGCCGCACGGTCGACACGCGCGGGACCTTCAACGAATTCGTCGGCTCGGGCAATATCAATGAGGCACCTGAGCAGGTGGCACCCTCCACCCTGGGGCTTCCGCATACCGAGCGCCGCCTGGACAGCCGCCAGTATGCGCTGTTTGCCACCGACCGGATCAGCTTCAACGAGCACTGGCAAACCGTGCTGGGCGGACGCGGGGTGCGGCTCGACGAGCAGGCATTCAACGAGGACGGCAGTGATGCGCGACACACCGAGCGCTATGTGTTTCTGCCGCAGGCGGCGCTGATCTACAAGTCGGTGGACAATGTTTCGCTCTACACCAGCTACAGCAAGGGCCTGTCGCTGGGCGGGACGGCGGCGTGGTTCACCACCAATGCCAGTGAAATTCTTGCGCCGACCGTATCCCGACAGCTGGAAGCAGGCGTCAAGTATGACTGGCAGCGCATGAGCCTGACCGCCGCAGTGTTTCAGGCTCGTCAGGCCTACCAGTATTCCAGACCCAACGATGACGGTACGTTCACTTACGTACAGCAAGGCGAGCAGAAAAACACCGGCCTTGAACTGGGGGCAAGTGGCTGGGTGACTGACCGCCTGCAGATATCCGCCAGTGCGGCGGCCATCCGGGCGCGCGTTGAAGACAGCGGCACCGAGGCCTATGACGATCACCAGGCCCTCAATGTGCCCAGATACCGTGGCACCCTGCAAGCCGACTACAGCCTGCCGGTGCCCGGGCTCGCATTGCTCGGCGGAGTGCAGTACAGCGCCAGCAAGTACGCTGACCGTGAAGGTACCGTGCAGGTCAATGACTACGCACTGTTCAATATCGGCAGCCGTTACAGCACCCGAATCAGCGGTTACGACACGGTCCTGCGCCTGACGGTAGACAATCTGTTCGACAAACGCTATTGGCGTGATGCCGGAGAGTATCTGGGTGACGACTACCTGTTCATGGGCGCGCCCAGAACGGCGAGACTGTCAGCCTCCGTCAACTTTTAGCGAAGGGTTCTGGTACGCGGAGCATCGGCACGCCAGTCGAGATGATCGTTCGGCACACTCCCGCATGGCAATGCAGTTCTCGACGCTCTGCGTCGCAAGAGGACGCGGAGCGTCCAGAGCGGCATGCGACTCGCACGATAGTCGGGATCATCGTTCCCGCTACAGGCCTCAGCTCCGTATCAGTGCGCCCGCAAGCTTTGCTATTCTTCGCGCCCTGTGAGCGTCAGGCGCTCTTTTCAGCCATGTTTCGGGGGCTTCATGACGGCCATCGTTCAATCCACTCCGCAACCTTTCACCAAAGGCGACTACAAGACACTGAGTCTTGCCGCGCTGGGTGGGGCGCTGGAAATCTACGACTTCATCATTTTTGTGTTCTTTGCGCTGACCCTCAGCCAGCTGTTCTTTCCCCCTGACATGCCAGAGTGGCTGCGTCTGCTGCAAAGCTTCGGGATCTTCGTGACCGGCTATCTGGCGCGCCCGCTGGGCGGGATTCTCATGGCGCACTTCGCCGACCGGCTGGGGCGCAAGCGCGTGTTCAGCCTGAGCATTCTGATGATGGCCCTGCCTTGTCTGCTGATCGGCGTCATGCCCACTTACGCACAGATCGGTTACTGGGCGCCGCTGGTCCTGCTGGCGCTGCGCATCCTGCAAGGAGCCGCTGTGGGCGGCGAAGTGCCAAGCGCCTGGGTATTCGTGGCAGAACACGCGCCCAAGGGGCACCGCGGCTATGCACTGGGCGTACTGCAAGCCGGCCTGACATTCGGATACCTGCTGGGTGCACTGACCGCAACATGGCTGGCGCGGGTCTTCAGCCCCGGCGAAATTCTTGACTGGGCATGGCGTATTCCGTTCCTGCTCGGTGGCATATTCGGTGTGGTTGGGGTCTGGTTGCGCCGCTGGCTAAACGAAACCCCGGTGTTCATTGCCCTGCATGCCCAGCGTGAACACCTGCCGGCGCTGCCGCTTGGCCAGGTGCTGCGCGATCATCGCCAATCCTTGCTGCCTGCTGCGCTGCTGACCTTTGTGCTGACCTCAGCAGTGGTGGTCCTGGTGGTGGTTACTCCGACTGTCATGCAGCAGCGCTTTGGTATCAGTGCCAGCGACACCTTTGCCCTGAGTGCCGTCGGTATCGTGTTTCTCAATATAGGCTGCGTGCTGGCAGGCATGCTGGTCGACCGTATCGGCGCCTGGCGCGGCATCCTGTTCTACAGCCTGCTGATGCCGATGGGCATCGGCGTGCTTTACACCAGCCTCATCGAGCAATGGATGCCACTGGGCATCGCCTACGCGATTGCCGGACTGGCGTGCGGGATTGTCGGTGTGGTGCCGTCGGTGATGATCGGACTGTTCCCGGCGAACATCCGTGTGTCAGGGATCTCGTTCACTTACAACATCGCCTACGCCTTCTGGGCCAGCACCACGCCATTGCTGCTGATTGCCCTGGTGCCCTGGAATATCTGGGTGTGCGTGCTGTATAGCCTGATCATGGGCGCCACGGGCCTGATGACCGCTGCAGTATTCGGCCTGCGCCGGGGCATGGTGGTGGATGACCTGGCAAGCGGTAAAGCCGGATAACTCCGGGCGGGGGGCGCGGCGACCGCTGTTCTCGCACACACCGGCAATGCCCGCTGCTCACCTCTTCTGTGGGGTGAGTGGCAACTCGAACATGGCCGGAAAGTTCCGGGCGGCAGACGCATCAATTGTAACAAGTGATTGTAATTCCGTTTAGTCAAGTCTATCTTGCCCCTCTCTATAGTGTTTACGTTATTTATCTAGTGCATCCTTGATTCGTGCCCGTGGAAAATATTTCGTCAGGTGGGTCATTCATGGTATCGATAAATAGGAATACGTAATTATTCTGTATTTGCTGTAGGAGGTTTCCTCAGTATTTAAATATTAAAGATTTTTCTTGCAGCTTGCAGCTTGCAGCTTGCAGCTTGCAGCTTTATTGCGAAGCTTTGAGGGTTATCTCGTGTTAATGCAAAACAAGACTAAATAAAATGATTTCTGTGCCGATTTACTGTTTGGGTCATGGAAGACGAATGTAAGAAACATCCTACAAATTTGCCTGTTAGGCAAAATGATGGCGAGGGGAAGTATCATGTGGGTGACAATGAGAGAGCAGGAGGTTCTTGGCCTGTTGTTGCAGGGATGTACGAACAAGGAAATTGCCAGGCAGCTCAGTATCAGTGACTACACCGTTCGCGATCACGTATCTTCGCTGCTAAGAAAGAATCAAGTGAGGACGCGTGCCGAGCTCATGGCCCGGTGTGTATCTCTATTGCTTCCGGGGAACACTGTCCAACCCCCTACATCTGTCGGATTGCGCAGCGAGCCAGCACATACATAATGTGTCTTGTCGCAATCTGTAACTTGTTAATGCAATGAGCACTGTCGACGTTTGGCAGTGCAATCAATAATACCGTGCTGCTCTGTGACGCCTGTCAGGCACTGCTTCCTGCTGTCTGCATAAAGGACTATCCGAAACCTGTTCGCACGACGAACTGTAAACAATAAAAAAGGAGCCACTCATGACTGTTTGTTTTGTTCGGGGCGAGCCAGGTGCCGACACGTCGTTGCGGCTGGATCCGCAGCGGCCTGATTTTAATATGACAACGGACTTCCAGCATCTGACAACCCGGCAGTCCGCTCTTTCCGTCGCGCAACTGGCCGAGCAACAGGCAAAGCTGTCCGGCCCCGTTGGCCTGTTTGCCAAACTCTGTCGGCAGCTTCGTTCGCATGGGCGTCAGTCACCCTTGCTCGAAGACATTGCACAGCTTGAGGGCCGCAAGCGTCAATGGCTGGCCGAGCGCGCCGTACAATTTGCACTCGGGCTGCACGGCCGTCGGTCAGAAGCCGAGAACCCGTTCAAGGGCCTGGTGCGCGAAGACCTGTGCTGCATCGTATTCGATGAGCCATCGCCGCACACGCTGGTCGAGCGTTACGCCGCCAGCGAAGCGCTGCGGGCTCAGGACAGTGAGTACTTCGTCAAACTCATAGCCACCACGCGCAATACCGTCGAACGGCGAATCGTCTTTCATGGTCTGCTCGAACACTTCGACCGGCTGTTGCCCATCGAGAAGAGCATCTATCCATTGAACTATCGCACTGTTCAGCAAGCGCATCTCGATCATGAAGAAGCCCTCTATGGCGCACTGATAAAGCAGCAGCCCATCGGCACATTGCTTGAGAGGCATACGCCTGAGTGGCTGCTGGATAATCTGTCCGCATTTGAACTTTCCATTGACCGAGAGTGTGTCGGGTAGGTGGCGGCAAGGCGTATCAAGCAAGTCTGAGAAGTCACTATCATTTAGTGGGTGTTGATACCGGTCGGTGGATGTGGTTTTTTACAAGCGATTTAGGTTTTGTCTAATAAAAGATTTCAAGCTCAGTGCGTGGTGAATGATAAGGAATAGCCTTTTAAGGCGTACACGAATCGAGCTGTATTCAGATTGATCCAGGTATGCCAGGTGATACTGAACAATTTAATAGCTTGGGGTTCAGCTATGCATCGGATGTTTTGATAAAACACCAAGCTGTCAATGGGCCTTGGCAAAGCAAACCTGCCGGGCCAGAAACAGTCACCTTTCATTTAACGTATTGATTGTCAATCCCTGGCTATAACCGCCAGGGATCTTTCGGGGCAGGAGCCAACGTCATGCGAGTCATAAGTTCCGGAGCAGATGCACTGATAGCCGCGCAAAAACTTGACGATAAAAGAGCGGCAAAAAACATGCCCTCAATTGCCAATCCCGCCCTCCGATCAACCTCTCCAGACTCTGCGGTGACCATCAGCGGGCAGGCCCTCCTGAAACACAGGGTGTTCGGATTCGCGGACTCTGCTCGTTCTGCACCCATGCTAGGAAAAGCCGAATGTGGAATGTCCATGCCCCAGGCGTTTTTTCTAACCCGGGATGATCGGAGTCTGTTGGGTGACGTTTACGGTTGGGCGAGTGATCAGGGAGTTGATTTGAGCTATGTCGATGACCTGGCGTTTCAGTTGGCTTCTTACAGGGAGAGTGATGATGGAGGGATAATGCTTCGTCATAACCAGGGCAAAACATATGACATGGAAGGCCACAAGGTGTTCTACAGTTTTACCGAGCCGCACGCGG
Source organism: Pseudomonas syringae KCTC 12500 (assembly GCF_000507185.2). Taxonomy (NCBI): domain Bacteria; kingdom Pseudomonadati; phylum Pseudomonadota; class Gammaproteobacteria; order Pseudomonadales; family Pseudomonadaceae; genus Pseudomonas; species Pseudomonas syringae. The sequence continues at coordinate 807,871 of NZ_AYTM02000002.1, read as the reverse complement.
CCACCGCCAAGCGTATTACCGAAAGCGATGGGTTAAAAACAACGCGGCTGGATCAGGGGTTCGTTCGCTTCATCACTGACAAGGACTATGGGTCCATAGGTCACAATAATTTTGAGTTCATGGAAAAAGTCATCAACAGGTTTTCAACGGCGGGGGAAAGGGACGAACAACTGGGTGCAGACTTCACTACTTATAAAAGCCAGAAGAGTGACTACATAAGGACGCTGTCCAAGGAAAAATACACGCCTGGTGAAGGCGACTCTCGAGAAACGACCTCCGTAAAAAAAGCCGCTAAACCCAAGGAAGTAACTCTGGAAAGCCTGCGTAACGATATGCGCGAGACGTTTCTGAAAGCGATGGGGGTCACGAGTCTCTCATCCCTGTTCGACATGCTGTTCAAGGATAAGCGTTGACGGATCAGGCTTGTGCGCCAAGCGACTGGAGTTCTGGTTGCGCATCCTGATGGCTGGCGACGCGGTTGCGGCCGGTGCTCTTGGCCAGATACAGCGCTTTGTCTGCTTCGTGCAGCCACGACGAGGCATCGGGCATTTCAGGGGAGTAGGCGGCAATGCCGATACTGAGGCTGACCTTGAGATCGCAATGCAGGGTGTAGGTCATTTCATCTATCGCCAGGCACAGGCGCTCAAGAATTTCCTTTGCTTGAAGCAAGCAGGTGTCGGGCAAAATGACGCAGAACTCATCGCCGCCACAACGCCCGATCAGGTCGGAATCGCGCAGGTTTTCTGTCAGTGCCTCGCTGATACTCTGCAATACCGTGTCGCCCATCAGGTGACCATAAGTGTCGTTGATGACCTTGAAGTGATCGATATCGATCAACGCGATGACGCACTCCTGATACGCGTTCTGGCTACTGGCGTACTCCAGGTCAAGCAGGTCCTTCCACGCTCCGTGATTGAGCAGACCGGTCAGGCTGTCGGTACGGCTGACCTTGCGCAGGATGTTGCGGTGCTCCCACAGTTTGAGTGTGACCTGATGGCTCAGCCAGCCGATGAAAATAGGGTAGGTCACCAGTACCGGAAGGCAGGCGTAGATCTGCGCCATGTTGCCATGCAGATTGACGACAGGGTCGAGCGCGGCCAGCGAAATCAGCACGCCCAGTGCCTGCATGCACAGGCCTTGCAGCATCAGACGTGGCCCGGCGGCGGCCATGTTATGCATGGCCATCATGGCGAGGACCGTTATACCGGGAACTGCGCTGAAACCCATCGCGCCAACCCAGAAACCGCCCATCATCGAATCGAAAAGCAGATTTCGCCATTCAGCCTGGTAGGGCTCGCGCGACGTTCTTGCGAGCTGGTAAGCAACATGCGGCCATACGAGGCTGTAGAGCAGTGCCAACAACCACGCCCAGTGTGCTGTATTCACGTAATACAGAGAAACAGCGACCGTCACAAAGCCAACGCTTACACCGAAACATCTCGGGGCGTAGATCCGCTTGGCGAATGCCATCCCTCTGCGGTGATAGGTGCTCATAGATTCTTACCGGACATTACTTTCGAATCGGTCAGAAATCGACGCCGCTTGACCGAAGGGCTGGAGTTTGAGCGTTCACTAGTGGCAAGGGAAGAGTATTTTGCCGAGGGGTGTCAAATAACTACATATTGATGAAGCTGGCTGTTTAAAAGTCAATTAAATGACATAAACAGTACTAAAACCTGTTCAAAAATATGACGAAACATACAATTTAATACACCGTGAATAACCGGGGCAGCGTGTCTGGTTGTTGGCAGACACACCGCCCGGCGAGTTCAGGCAAGCGACGGTCAGGCGATTACAACGTTGCCTTGTTTTGCTGCGTGCTGGTCATCCATGCAACGGCGATGGACAGCAGCGCAACAACAGCGGCGACATACCCTACGGCACCCAGCCCCAGGTGCTCGATGGTAAGGCCTCCGATGATCGATCCCAGACCGATCCCGGCATTGGCGGCCGAAACATTCAAGGTCCCGGCCAGTGCCTGGGCCTGAGGCGCTGCTTTCATCACCCTGATCTGGCAGATCGGAAACAACGCCGTATGCGCGATGCCCCAAATCACCAGTACCACGGCCAGCAACGGCATGGAGCCTGCGGCCGGTACGCTTGCGGTCATGCCCAGCGCGAGCAACAGCGCAAAGGCCATGGTCGAGCCGAGCGGGCTGCGGTCCACACAACGTCCACCCAGGGCATTGCCGATCAGGCCGACCGCGCCGAAGCCCATCAACCACCAACCCACTTGAGCCGATTCGATGCCCGCGATGCGTTCCAGCGTGTCAGCCAGGTAGGTGTAGGCACCGAACATGGCCGTGAACAGCAGGATGGACAGCAGCAGGTTGGCGAGGAAGAACGGATCCCGGAGAATTTTTGCCTGCTCGGCGAGGCCGACTTTTGCGGTAGGTTCGATACGCGGCATCGACAGTGCCAGCAACAGAGCCATTAACGCTGACAGCAGCGTCAGCGCCCAGAATGCCCCGCGCCAGCCCACGGCATCAGCAAATACTGTACCCAGCGGGATACCGAACAGCATGGCAGCCGAGATGCCGAGGTAGACCTGCGCAACGGCCTTGCCAGCGCGCTTCGGTCCGGCCAGCAGGCTTGCCGTTTCACTGGCGGTGCCCCAGAACACCGGCAAGGCCAGTGCCGGAATGAACCGCGCCAGCGCCAGCACCCAGATATTGCTCGACACCGCCGCCAGTGCGTTGGAGGCGGCGAAGATCAGCAGAATGACGATGAACGTGCGCTTGCGGTCCAGGTGCGAGAGCATGGCTGTCAGCGGTGGGCCAAAGAGCATCACCGTGAAGGCGAACAGCGTTACCAGCAAGCCGGCGGTAGAGATGGAGATCCCCAGATCACGGGCCATTGAAGGCAACAGACCGATGATGAGAAATTCAGTGGTGACGATCACGAAGCCGGCCAGGGCCAGAATCGCGATGGACAAGCCGGCGCCGGTCGAGCTTTCGCTACGGGCGCCGGAGGCAGTGGTTTCCAGAGAAGGCATAGTGCAGACCCATTAAAAATAAGTCCGCCAGCTTATTGCAGAAATGAGCTTCTATCTTTGCCAAGTTTTCCCTTTGTTGTGGACTGGAATTCACTAATAAGGATTCGTAGGCATCCTGCCCAAGGTCCAGACCCTGGGCGAGTGATTATGCGAGGTGTTTCGCGCGGATCAAGTCGCATCGGAGCGGCTGACCGGTCCGCAGATCATTGGCCGATGACAGTCTTCACCAGCGCGGCGTGCTCTTTCGGATTTTTTGCATTGGAGACCACGTTCAGCACGGCTGCGCGGGTACCCGATGCAGCGACGATCGATGTGCTCAGCACCTGAGCGTCGCTCATGGTTGCCGAGGTATCCAGTTGGCGCACACCAAGACCATTCTTCTTGACGATCTTCTTGTCACCCAGCTTTTTGAAGTCCTTGTAGCCGGTACTCTGCTGGGCAAGGATGCCGGTGACCAGCCCGTCAAGTACTGCTCCGTCGTTATCGTTGGCCTGCACGCCCATTGGCATAGGCGTTTCGGTAACGATCAGCACGCGCTTTTCGGCCGCATTGGTGTAGAGCGACCCGGTCACACCCTGAGCCTTGGCTTTTGCATCAATCTCGGGCATCTCGCCCTGTACGTAGCCCGCAGGAATGGTGAAGGCCAGTTTGCCGCCCAGCAGCGAAGCGTTTTGCACTGCGGCAGCGGCGGGCGCAGCGGCCTGCGGTTTGGTGGCAGCCTGAACGCTGACCATGCTCTGACATGCTGCCAGTGCGACACATACAGCCATTGCCTTGAAACCGAAAAAGCGCATGGAAATTCCTTTTTGTCTGTTAATGACGGAGGCGTTTGCCCTGAGGCATGTGATTGACCAGACAGGTAAAAGTGCCCATAAAAAAACGACCAGCCCGATCACTCCGGCTGGCCGTCGTTTTGCTGCGTTATGCTTATTCGGCGATCTGCAGCTTGCGCGACTCGGTATAGACGTAGCGCACTTTTTCATACTCGAACGGCGAGTTGAGCTGACCGTAACGGAAGCTGGTGACGTAACGGCGGTCAACGGCACGCAACACGGTGATTTCCGGATGGTCGCTGCTGACTTCAGCCACGTTGAGGAAGTTGATCTGGTTTTCAGCCGTGTAGTCGAACAGCATGCCGCCGGTGTCACGCAGGTTCGATGGGCCGAACAATGGCAACACCAGATAAGGTCCTGAAGGCACGCCGTAGAAGCCCAGGGTCTGGCCGAAGTCTTCGCTCTGGCGCGGCAGGCCCATCATGGTCGCCGGGTCCCACAGACCGGCGATGCCGATGGTGGTGTTGAGCAGCAGACGGCCAGTGGTGTCCAGCGAGCGCTCGCCCTTGAACTGCAGCAGGCTGTTCAACAGGTTGGAGACGTCGCCCAGGTTGCTGAAAAAGTTGCTCACACCGCTGCGTACGAAGCCAGGAGTGATGTAGCGGTAGCCGTCCACCACCGGCAGGAATACCCATTCATCGAAACGGTAGTTGAAGTGGTAGACCCGGCGGTTCCAGGATTCCAGCGGATCATAGACTTCCAGTGCGTTGATGGAAGCGCGCTCGAACTCACGCTGATCCAGCCCTGGGTTGAATTGCAGCGACTTCAGCGGCTGAGTGAAACCATCAGCATCGGTCTGACGGGCCACAGTGGCCGGGTGCTGAGCCTTGTTGCTGGTATCCGCGTCAGCGGCCTGGACTGTGCCGGCACAGAGCAGAGCGGCAAGAAGTAAAAGACGTTTAGCCACGGAAAAACTCCAGCATGGCGTCGGTGTTGACGCGGTAATTAAGGTTGCCGCAATGCCCGCCGTACGGGTAAACGGTCAGGCGATCGCCAAAGGTCTTGCGCAGGAAGCCGAGGTCACCCGAACCCAGGATCACGTCGTCGGCGTTGTGCATGACGGCAATCTTGGTGTTGCTGTGCAGGTAGTCCTTCAGGGCGTAGAGGCTGACCTGGTCGACCAGTTGCAGCAGGCTACCGCCGTCGGTGCGTGCACGCCACATCGGGATGACCTGTTCGGTCAGGTAGCAATCGAAGTCGCACTGCAGGGCGCGCTTGAGGAACGGCGTCAGGCTGGTGCCTTCGGTGATCGGGAATTTCGGTGGCGTAATCAGACCGCGACGGTTGATCAGGTCGGAGGTGAACGCGATGTCAGCCGACGAGAAGCGGAACGAGGTACCGATCAGCATCGCCATCTGTTCATTGGTCAGGTGCTGCTTGGACTGCTGGAAGTCGAACAGCAGTGCGTCATTGAGGTCGATGTAGCCTTTTTGGCGGAAGTAGCGGGTCAGCTTGGCCAGCACCAGTTCATAGAACGTGGTGGTGTTGTTGATGCCCTTGACGTTGGTCTGTACCAGTTTGTCGAGGTTGCTGATCGAGGTGTAGAGATTGACCGGCGGGTTGAGCAGCAGGACCTTCTTGAAGTTGAAGCTGCGACGGGTTTCGTCCAGCTTGCTGACGAATGCAGCATTCAGTGCGCCAAGGCTGTAACCGGTCAGGTAATAGTCGGTTACCGGCAGTTGCGCCTGCTGAGCCCGAATGGCCTGCATCACGCGATAAATGTCTTCTGCGTCGTCGGTGGAGACGCCAGGAGTCGCAAAGCGCGAGGCCGAGGTCATGAAGTCATAGCTGGTGGGCGAAGACAGCTGCACGACGTGGTAGCCCGCGCCGTAATAAAGCTTTTTCAGGAATTCATTGATGGTGCTGTTATACGGCGCGCCCGTGCCGGCGATCAGGAAGATCAGCGGGGCAGCGTGGTCTTGTTTGGCCAGGCGATAATGCAACTTTTTCACCGCCCAGAAGTTGTCGGGCAGGGTGAACTCGCGCTCGGGATGCAGGTTCAGGGTGTAGACATCCTGATCGATATCTTCATCGTCAGGCAGGTCGGGGCGCAGAGCGGGCGGTGTGGTCGCAATGGTCGCTTCAAACGGATTAGTCAGCGGGTAGCCATAGGTGGCGGAGTCGACGGTGGTTGCCAGAGCGGACGCACTTAAACACAAGCCACCTATAACAGTGGCGAGGCGCAGAAAACGGAGCATGACTAAATCCCTTGGGAAAGAAGTGCTGATGAGATACGCAGGCTATGACCAAGGTGTAGTGCCAAAGTGCCCCATCCACCGGTTAACCCTGTAAATAAGACGGAACAATACACGTTCTTTGGATTTTGCAATGCAGATATGCGGTTTATTTTTGCGTGACTAGCGTATTTGCTGGCCCGGCTCGACGTTTGCAGTGCTGGTGAAGGTTGGCAGGCCATGGCCTGGAGGCGAAATTTGCGGCTTGCGTAAAGCACAAAGGAGAGCCGTAGCTCTCCTCCAATGTGGTTCACGTGCTCTTTTTATTGTTATGGGGCGGCCTGTTATTGTTGTTGGCGGCCAGTCCCTTTACAGCGTTGTTGTGCGACCCCCATACGGGGTCAAGAGCAAACGTATTTTTTTGAGCGCTGATTCGCTTTAATCACCTGCCTGCACAACAGGGTGATCCCACCGGTTCTGGAGCTACCTGACGGTAGTTTTATTGTTCTCGGGCCGGTCGCGAGGCCTTTCATTGAAAGGTCCCTGTAAAGCTGATCCACTCCCAAAAAATCTGTTAGCTGCGCCTCTGTCCGTTTTGTTCTTGTTGTGTCAGAGCCGTTACGTATTGTTTTTATTGGTTTGCTGCATCGTTTGTTGTTTTTGTTGTATCAGAGATATAGCAGGACCCGTGCCAGTTTTTGAAAACTCTTTTAAATCAGTAGCTTGTGAATTCTGATGGTTGGCGCGTGGTCGTAGAGCCGGAAAAAATGTTTCCGTGTTACCCGTTCGCGGTGGTGATCGTAAAGCTGCGGTAACACATCGTGTTTCCTTCGTAGCATGAGCCAGAGTGGTGCGCTGCAGGTCTGTGTCGTCTATACGACGATGGTATGGGGGAGGGCGTTCTCCTCTGGTCATAAAGGTGTGCCCCTGCCGCTAATGGCCAGCTTCAGACGTTTTTCGCTGTGCGTTGTCGTTGATGGCTCGTTGTTGTCGTTTCCCATTGCCCCAGTGTCGCAGACAGAGCATGCCTGCCTGTCGTGCAGGTCGATGATCAGGGTGGCGTTGCGGTGCGTTTGATTGCGCGTGGCAGCGATAAAAACGTGCAAGGCGCCGCGTGCCCTAAGGTCGGGCGCGGGGGCGGTCTGGAGAACAACGTTAACCATGCCCCGACAACCGTCGGTGCAGACTTCCGGGGAAGCGACAATGATGATGCGAAAAATACTGGGGGCGGGTGCCGCTCTGGTACTTGCGGTCAGCTCCACGCTGGCGATTGCCGAAACCAAGACCCTGACCATTGGCTATGTGGAAGGCTGGTCCGACAGTGTCGCGACCACCTTCGTGGCCTCCGAAGTGATCAAGCAAAAGCTTGGTTATGACGTCAAGTTGCAGTCTGTCGCCGCTGGGATCATGTGGCAGGCGGTGGCAACCGACAAGCTTGATCTGATGCTGTCTGCGTGGCTTCCGGGCACGCATGGCGAGTACTACGCCAAGTACAAGGATCAGGTCGTCAACTACGGGCCTAACTTCAAGGACGCCAAGATTGGCTTGATCGTGCCTGAATACGTCAAGGCCAAAACCATCGAAGACCTGAAGACCGATGCTTCCTTCAACAAGAAGATCACCGGCATCGATGCGGGCTCGGGCGTGATGCTCAAGACCGATCAGGCCATCAAGGACTACGGTCTGGACGGCTATAAACTGCAGGCGAGCTCCGGCGCAGGCATGATTGCCGAGCTGACCCGCGCGGAAAAGGCGAAGAAGTCCATCGTCGTCACCGGCTGGGTGCCGCACTGGATGTTCGCCAAGTGGAAACTGCGTTTCCTGGACGATCCGAAAGGTGTCTACGGCGAGGCTGAAACCGTCGACAACGTGGGCAGCCTGGGGCTGGAGAAGAAAGCTCCTGAAGTCGTGGCCTTCCTGAAAAAATTCCAGTGGGCGTCCAAGGATGAAATCGGTGAGGTGATGCTGGCGATTCAGGACGGTGCCAAACCTGAAGCTGCAGCGAAGGACTGGGTCGCCAAGCACCCCGACCGCGTCGCCGCATGGACTGCCAAATAGTCGCAAAGTGTCTGAATAGCCCTTCTCAAGGCCGTCTGGTGTTATCGCCAGACGGCCTTTTGTTTTTCTGCCCCGGAGTATTTTCCGTGCGACCGACTGCCGGTGGGTTCAGACCGTGCGAGAAGAGGTATCCACAGCTAATGTCGTTCTAATACTAAGGTCGTCTGGAGTGCGCGCCGGACCCGACTAAAGTGCATTACGTGACATCTCATCTGTGCTGCGAGGACAAAAACAATGAACGACAGCATTTACCTCTCGATTCAAAACAGCCCCCGTTTCAAGGAGCTGGTCTCCAAAAGAGAGCGTTTCGCCTGGATTCTCTCGGCGATCATGCTTGGCCTGTATGCGGCCTTTATTCTTTTGATTGCTTACGGACCCCATATTCTGGGGGCCAAACTAAGTCCCACTTCGACCATTACCTGGGGAATGCCGATAGGCGTAGGGCTGATCCTTTCCGCGTTCATATTGACCGCCATCTATGTTCGCCGTGCCAACGGTGAATTCGATGACCTGAACAACGCGATCCTCAAGGAGGCTCAGCAATGATCCGGCGCCTATCAGCAGCACTTGGCCTGGCCGCCTTCGCGCCGACCCTCTGGGCGGCAGACGCGTTGACGGGTGCAGTGCAGAAACAACCCCTGAACGTCGCCGCGATCGTCATGTTCGTGGTCTTCGTCGCTTTCACGCTGTACATCACCTACTGGGCATCGAAAAAGAACAAGACTGCGTCGGACTATTATTCGGCAGGTGGCAAGATCACCGGCTTCCAGAACGGTCTGGCGATTGCCGGTGACTACATGTCGGCAGCGTCCTTTCTGGGGATTTCCGCACTGGTCTACACCTCCGGCTACGATGGCTTGATCTACTCGATCGGCTTCCTGGTGGGCTGGCCGATCATCCTGTTCCTGATCGCCGAACGCCTGCGCAACCTGGGTAAATATACCTTTGCCGACGTGGCCTCGTACCGCCTCAAGCAAAAGGAGATTCGCACCCTGTCTGCCTGCGGCTCGCTGGTGGTGGTGGCGTTTTACCTGATTGCGCAGATGGTGGGTGCCGGCAAACTGATCCAGCTGCTGTTCGGTCTGGACTACGCCGTTGCGGTGGTGCTGGTCGGTATTCTGATGTGTCTTTATGTGCTGTTCGGCGGCATGCTCGCCACCACCTGGGTGCAGATCATCAAGGCGGTGATGTTGCTGTCCGGTGCGTCGTTCATGGCACTGATGGTCATGAAGCACGTCAACTTCGACTTCAACATGCTGTTCTCCGAAGCGATCAAGGTTCACCCCAAAGGTGAAGCGATCATGAGCCCTGGCGGGCTGGTGAAAGACCCGATCTCGGCGTTCTCGCTGGGTCTGGCCCTGATGTTCGGTACTGCCGGCCTGCCACACATCCTGATGCGCTTCTTCACCGTGAGCGATGCCAAGGAAGCCCGCAAGTCGGTGCTCTACGCGACCGGCTTTATCGGCTACTTCTACATCCTGACCTTCATCATCGGTTTCGGCGCGATCCTGCTGGTCAGCACCAATCCGGCGTTCAAGGATGCGGCAGGCGCCTTGCTGGGCGGTAACAACATGGCGGCGATTCACCTCGCCGATGCCGTCGGTGGCAGTCTGTTCCTGGGCTTCATCTCGGCAGTCGCCTTCGCCACCATTCTGGCAGTGGTTGCCGGTCTGACCCTGGCGGGTGCTTCGGCGGTTTCTCACGACTTGTATGCCAGCGTCATCAAGGCAGGCAAAGCCAACGAGAAGGACGAGATCCGTATCTCGAAAATCACCACCATCGCCTTGGCGGTCGTGGCGATCTTTCTGGGTATTGCCTTTGAAAGCCAGAACATCGCCTTCATGGTGGGCCTGGCGTTCTCGGTCGCGGCAAGCTGCAACTTCCCGATCCTGCTGCTTTCCATGTACTGGAAAAACCTGACCACCCGTGGCGCCATGATTGGCGGCTGGATGGGCCTGATCAGCGCAGTGGTGCTGATGGTGCTGGGTCCGACCATCTGGGTGCAGATACTGCATCACGAGAAAGCCATTTTCCCTTACGAATACCCTGCGTTGTTTTCCATCGCCATAGCCTTCGTAGGGATCTGGTTCTTCTCCATCACCGACAAGTCGAAAGCGGCGGAGGGCGAGCGCGCTCTGTTCTTCCCGCAATTCGTCCGCTCGCAGACCGGGCTGGGTGCCAGTGGTGCGGTTTCACACTAAGGCATGAGTGTTATGAACTAAGCAGCCTTCGGGCTGCTTTTTCATGGGCGATAAAAAACCCCGCTTGAAAAAGCGGGGTTTCTTATTGGCTACATGCGCTGCTGCGTGGAGCAGCAGGTCATATCTTGCCGAGCAACACCAGAATCAGCAGGATCACCAGGATCGTACCGATGATGCCCGACGGACCGTAGCCCCAGCTGCGCGAGTGCGGGAATACTGGCAAACCGCCAACTAGCAGCAGAATCAGAACGATGATAAGAATAGTGCCGATGCCCATGGTGAGTTCCCTCTTTACATTAATGTTAATTAGCAGATGCAGTTGAAACGTCACACCGAACGGTATGAAGTGGCCTGCTTGACTCATCGGACTCTGGGCGTTGGAGAAAGGTTCGATCTATTTTAAATAATTTATTACACATTTGAAAATCATTGAAAATCAGAGGCTTGCCGTATTTTTGTCTGACAATAAATGGGGCTTTTTTTGACTTGGCGCGTTTGAATCGGTCTTAAAAACAATTGAACTAAAGACCCTGGAAAGTCTCAGCGCGATGCGAACTTTCTACCTGAGGCATGGCCCGCAAGAGGACACAATGATGGTTTATCGAGTGGCGGCGGATGCCGTGGTCGTGTTTCATCTACTGTTCATTGTGTTCGTCCTGTTCGGCGGACTCCTGGTATTGAGAAGGCCCTGGCTGGCACTGCTGCACGTTCCTGCTGCGGCCTGGGGGACAGCGGTCGAGTTTCTGCACCTGTATTGCCCGCTGACACCGCTGGAAAACACCCTGCGCAGCAACGCTGGAGGGCAGGGCTATACCGGGGGCTTCGTTGAGCATTATCTGATCCCGCTGATTTACCCGGCCGGGCTTACGCCGGGCATGCAGCTTTGGCTGGGTGGCATCGTCGTGCTGCTCAACGTGTCGGTGTATGGCCTGTTGCTGCTGCGTTATGTGGCCCGGTCCAGGCGTCCATAGGGCTGCGGTTTGCTCCAGGCATTCAGCGTCTTGATGGTGGGTTTGTGGTGCTTCTAGTGTGATTACACTCAGACAACTCCTGCACATCACAAGGCACTCGCTATGCAAAACCGCATCATGATTACTGGCGCCGGCTCAGGTCTGGGTCGTGAAATTGCACTGCGCTGGGCACGCGAAGGGTGGCGGCTGGCACTCTCGGACATCAATGATGCCGGCTTGCAGGAGACCCTTGCGCTGGTACGCGAAGCGGGTGGTGACGGCTTCGTACAGCGTTGCGACGTTCGCGATTACAGCCAGCTCACCGCGTTTGCTCAAGCGTGCGAACAGCGTTTTGGCGGCATCGACGTCATCGTCAACAATGCGGGGGTGGCTTCCGGGGGCTTCTTCAACGAGTTGTCGCTGGAGGACTGGGACTGGCAGATCGCGATCAATCTGATGGGGGTGGTCAAGGGCTGCAAGGCGTTCCTGCCGATGCTGCTGGCCAGCAAGGGCCGGATCATCAACATCGCCTCGATGGCAGCGCTGATGCAGGCGCCGGCGATGAGCAATTACAACGTCGCCAAGGCCGGGGTCGTCGCGCTTTCCGAGAGCCTGCTGGTTGAGTTGCATGACCAGGGAATTGGTGTTCATGTGGTCTGCCCGTCGTTCTTTCAGACCAACCTGCTGGATTCCTTCCGCGGCCCCACGCCCGCGATGAAGGCGCAGATCGGCAGGTTGCTGGAGAAGTCGCCGATCACCGCCGGGGATATCGCCGACTGCATCTTCAGGCAGGTCGGCGAAGGCGAGTTCATGATCCTGCCTCACGAAGAAGGCCGCATGGCCTGGGAAATGAAACGCAAGCAGCCACAGGCGATGTATGACGAAATGACCGTCATGTGCGCCAAGATGCGTGCCAAGGCGCAGAAGGGGCATGCCTGACTGACCCGGACGCTCCGCGTCCTCTTGGGTGGTATCAAGGTCATGACCGCACTGTTTTCTGATAGGGTTGCGTGCATATTTCAGCCCTGACCTGTGAATCTTTCATGCTCAATTACCTGTGGTTCTTCCTTGCCGCCCTGTTCGAGATATTCGGTTGCTATGCCTTCTGGCTGTGGTTACGGCAAGGCAAGAGCGCGCTGTGGGTGATTCCTGCACTTGTCAGCCTGACGGTGTTTGCACTGTTGCTGACACGTGTGGAGGCGGCTTATGCGGGCCGAGCCTACGCGGCGTATGGCGGGATCTACATTGTCGCGTCGATTGCCTGGCTGGGCCTGGTCGAGCGGGTCAGGCCATTGGGCACGGACTGGCTGGGTCTGGCTTTCTGCGTCATCGGTGCGACCATCATTCTGCTCGGGCCGCGTTGGTCCGCCGGTTGATTAACCACAGCCGCTAACGACATTTCCCACGGATTTGGCCGGAAAGTAAGACGTTTCCTTCAGTCTTTTCCGGTGCTGTTGCAGGACGTTACTGATTTGCCATCAGTGCATTGAAGCGCCGTGTCTCGCCATGCACCCTGCCTCTTTTGCGCAACGCAAGGGTGGGAAAAATGCTGGTACTGACGCGGGAAATTGGCGAAACGTTTTCCATCGGTGATGACATCACCGTGCAGATCCTGGGGATCAACGGCAATCAGGTCAGGCTCGGGATCAATGCCCCGAAAGACGTCAAGGTTCATCGCGCCGAGGTCTACAAACGAATTGCCAGGACGCTTGCCCAACAGGCAACAACGCCGCTTCAGTGAGCGGCGTTGTCAGCAAACGAGGTCGTAGGTGAATGACCTGACGCAGGCCCTGTAGGGGCTATTCGAAAAACTCCTTCGGCACGTCGTGCTTGAGCATCAGCTGACACTGCTGGCTCTCAAGGTCGAAAAAGATCACCGCCTGACCCTTGGTCAACGCATGACGCACGCGCAATACCCGGGTTTGCAGGGGTGTTTCGTCGCCATTATCGGTGCCCTCACGGGTGACGAAGTCCTCGATCAGGCGAGTGAGGGTGTCAGGTTCCAGTTGGTCGTAGGGGATCAGCATGGCGGTTCTCGTGTCGATGAGCGGCGATGATAGAACTGCGGTGCCGTGCACCGCAATTCACAGGGCCTCAACTCTCTTCGCGATTCTGCCCGATAAGGCTGTCAACGGGTGGCACGCGGGTATCGGATTCCATCTGCGCATCGTGCTCAATCTGATGGCTGAAGCGCTCCAGCGAGCTCTGCGCTGGTTTGGCATCGCTGGCGAATACCGGCGGGCTGAGGATGTAGGCACCCAGCAACTTGCTCAGCGCTGCCAGACTGTCGATATGCGTGCGCTCGTAGCCATGCGTCGCGTCACAGCCGAAGGCCAGCAGGGCGGTGCGGATGTCATGCCCCGAGGTCACGGCCGAGTGCGCATCACTGTAGTAATAGCGGAACAGGTCACGGCGCACCGGCAACTCGTTGTCCACGCCCAGCCGCAGCAGATGGCGGGACAGGTGGTAGTCGTAAGGACCGCCCGAGTCCTGCATCGCCACGCTGACGGCGTGTTCGCTGGAATGTTGACCCGGCGCAACCGGTGCAATGTCGATGCCGACGAACTCGCTCACGTCCCAAGGCAGTACACCCGCTGCGCCCGTCCCGGTTTCTTCGGTGATGGTGAACAGCGGGTGGCAGTCGATCAACGGCTCGGCACCGCTTTCGACAATGGACTTCAGGGCGGCGAGCAGTGCTGCCACACCGGCCTTGTCATCCAGGTGACGGGCACTGATATGTCCGCTCTCGGTGAACTCCGGCAGCGGGTCGAAGGCCACGAAGTCACCGATGCCGATGCCCAGTGATTCGCAGTCGGCGCGCGTGGTGCAATAGGCGTCCAGGCGCAGCTCGACGTGGTCCCAACTGATCGGCATTTCGTCCACGGCGGTGTTGAACGCGTGACCGGAAGCCATCAGCGGCAGAACGCTGCCACGGATCACGCCGGTGTCGGTGAACACGCTGACCCGGCTGCCTTCGGCAAAGCGGCTCGACCAGCAGCCGACCGCAGCCAGCGCCAGGCGGCCGTTGTCTTTGACTTCCCGAACACTGGCACCAATGGTGTCCAGGTGCGCCGATACGGCCCGGTCAGGGCTGTTCTGCTTGCCCTTCAGCGTGGCGCGAATCGTCCCGCGGCGGGTCAGTTCGAACGGGATCCCGAGCTCTTCCAGTCGCTCGGCCACGTAACGCACAATGGTGTCTGTGAAGCCGGTGGGGCTTGGGATCGCGAGCATTTCCAACAGAACTTTCTGCAGGTATTTCAGATCCGGATCGGGGATATTTGCAGGGGTCATGGATGCTCCTTATGGAACAGTTGCAAGCCACGGGCTGCAAAGGCTGATGCGCCTCTTGCAGCCGTGCCCGCAGCTGCGATCAGATATGCACAGGCAGGCTGTGCGGAAACAACAGATCGACGAAACGTTCGGCGGTGGGTTGCGGTTCGTGATTGGCAAGCCCTACGCGTTCATTGGCTTCGATGAACACGTATTCAGGCTGATCGGCGGCCGGCACCATCAGGTCCAGGCCGACGACCGGGATGTCCAGCGCCCGCGCGGCACGCACCGCTGCGTCGCTGAGCACCGGGTGCAGAATGGCCGTTACATCTTCCAGGCAGCCGCCGGTGTGCAGGTTGGCAGCACGGCGCACGGCCAGGCGCTGATCCATCGGCAGAATATCGGCATAGTCGAAACCGGCCTCGCGCACTGTACGCTCGGTTTCCTGATCCATCGGAATACGGCTTTCGCCATCCGTTGCTGCGGCGCGGCGTCGGCTTTGGGCTTCGATCAACTGTTTGATGGTGTGGCGGCCGTCACCGATGATTTCAGCCGGACGGCGTATCGCCGCAGCCACGACCTGAAAGCCGATCACCACGATGCGCAAGTCCAGGCCTTCATGAAAGCTTTCCAGAATCACGCGAGTGTCGAACTGGCGGGCCTGCTCGATAGCACTCTGTACATCGTCAATGGTGCGCAGATCAACCGCTACGCCCTGGCCTTGTTCACCGTCCAGCGGCTTGACCACGATTTGTCCGTGCGCTTCGAGAAACGCCAGATTGTCGTCTGCGCTGCCCGCCCTTTGCTGAGCGGGCAGGCGCAGGCCGGCAGCCTTCAGGGCACGATGGGTCAGGCTCTTGTCCTGACACAGGGTCATGCTCACCGCGCTGGTCAGATCGCTCAACGATTCGCGGCAGCGTATACGACGACCGCCGTAGCTGAGGGTGAACAGCCCGGCATCCGCATCATCCACCTGCACGTCAATGCCGCGCCGATGGGCTTCCTCGACAATGATCCGCGCATACGGATTGAAGTCCGCCTGCGGGCCAGGGCCGAGAAACAACGACTCGTTGATACCGTTCTTACGCTTGATGGCGAACGTCGGCAGGTTACGGAAATTCAATTTGGCGTACAGCGCCTTGGCCTGATCGTTGTCATGCAGCACCGACAGGTCGAGGTAGCTGAGGCCGCGACTCATGAAGTGCTCGATCAGATGCCGAACCAGCACTTCGCCGACACCCGGCCGCGTGCATTGCGGATCAACCGCCAGGCACCAGAGGCTGCTGCCTTTCTCCGGGTCATTGAAGGCCTTCTGATGATTGAGGCCCATGACGCTGCCGATGATCGTCTTGCTGCCTTCGTCCTCGGCCACCCAATACACCGGGCCACCTTCGTGGCGCGGGGTCAGCAACTCGGGGTCGATGGGCAACATGCCGCGCGCCAGATACAGGTTGTTGATGGCCTGCCAGTCGTTCTCGTTGTGCGCACGGCGGATACGGTAGCCGCGAAACACACGCTGCGCCGGGCGGTAATCGCTGAACCACAGACGCAGCGTGTCCGACGGGTCGAGAAACAACTGCTGCGGCGATTGCGCCAACACCTGTTGCGGCGCTGCCACATACAGCGCGATGTCGCGCTCGCCGGGTTTTTCGTTGAGCAGGTCCTGAGCCAGCGCGGCCGGATCAGGGTAGGTGTGACCGATCAGCAAACGTCCCCAGCCACAGTGCAGCGCCAGAGGGTCTGCATCTATCTGGCTGCCGTCTTCAGCGAGTCGTGCTTGCAGACGTTCGTACGAGGGCGACTGGCCGCGCAACAGGCGCTGGCTATAAGTCGTCGCGTTCTGTTTCATCGATCACAGTCCCTGTTCGCTGAGCCAAAGGTTCAGCGCTGCCAGTTGCCACAGCTTGGAGCCGCGCAATGGCGTGAGCTGGCCCTCGGGGTTGGTCAGCAGCTTGTCGACCATCGCAGGGTTGAACAGGCCGCGGTCCTGACTGGAGTCGGTCAGCAACTCGCGCACCCAGTTAAGCGTGTCGCCCTGCAAGTGTTTGAGGCCAGGCACCGGGAAGTAGCCTTTTTTGCGATCGATCACTTCCGAAGGAATGACCATGCGCGCAGCTTCTTTCAGCACCTGTTTGCCACCGTCGGGCAGCTTGAATTTACCCGGAATGCGAGCCGACAGTTCGACCAGACGATAGTCAAGGAACGGTGTGCGCGCTTCCAGGCCCCAGGCCATGGTCATGTTGTCGACACGCTTGACCGGGTCATCGACCAGCATCACGGTGCTGTCCAGACGCAAGGCCTTGTCGACGGCAGCGCTGGCGCCTGGCTGGGCAAAGTGATCGCGAACGAAATCACCGGCGGCGTCATTGGCAGTGCGCCACTTCGGCTGCACAGTCTCGGCGTATTCTGCGTAGCTGCGGTCTACAAATGCATCGCGGTAGGCTGCAACCGGATCGCTTGCGCCGTCGACTTGCGGGTACCAGTGGTAACCGGCGAACAGCTCATCGGCGCCTTGGCCGCTCTGTACCACCTTGCAGTGTTTCGACACTTCACGCGACAGCAGGTAGAAGGCGATGCAGTCGTGGCTGACCATCGGCTCGCTCATGGCGCGGAACGCCGCAGGCAACTGCTCGATGATCTCGCGTTCCTGAATACGCAACTGGTGATGGCGCGTGCCGTAATGCTTGGCGATCAGGTCGGAATACTGAAATTCGTCGCCACGCTCGCCGCCGGCATCCTGGAAGCCGATGGAGAAGGTCGACAGGTCCTCGACACCCACTTCACGCAGCAGACCTACCAGCATGCTCGAGTCGACGCCGCCGGACAGCAGCACACCGACGTCCACTGCAGCACGCTGACGGATCGCTACCGCTTCACGCGTACTGTCCAGTACGCGGTCGCGCCAGTCTTCGAGGGTGAGGTTTTTCTCGTCTTCGTGCGGGCCGTAGGGCAGCGTCCACCAGACTTTCTGTTCGACCTTGCCGCTGGCGTCGATACGCATCCAGCTGGCTGGCGGAAGTTTTTCGACGCCGGCCAGCAAAGTGCGCGGCGCAGGCACCACCGCATGGAAGTTGAGGTAATGGTTGAGCGCCACCGGATCAAGCATCCCGCTAATGTCACCACCTTTGAGCAGGGCAGGCAGCGAGGATGCGAAGCGCAGGCGCTTGTCGGTTTTCGACAGGTACAACGGCTTGACGCCGAGGCGGTCACGGGCGATGAACAGCTGCTTGCTGTCACGTTCCCAGATGGCAAAGGCGAACATGCCGTTGAGCTTGGGCAGCATGTCTGCGCCCCATGCGTGATAGCCCTTGAGCAACACTTCGGTGTCACCGCCGGAATGGAACTGATAGCCAAGGCTTTCCAACTCGGCACGCAATTCAGGGAAGTTGTAGATCGCGCCGTTGAAGGCCAAGGACAGGCCCAGATTGCTGTCGATCATCGGCTGCGCCGAGCCGTCCGACAGGTCCATGATTTTCAGGCGACGATGACCAAGGGCAACAGGCCCCTGGCTATGAAACCCCCACGCATCCGGGCCGCGAGGCGCCAGCTCATGGGTAATGCGTTCAACAGCGGCTAGGTCCGCTGGTTGATGGTCGAAACGTAATTCACCTGCTAATCCGCACATAAGTCCTTACCGGGTTTCCGTTGGGGAGGTGACTGAGAAAGTGCAGTCACCCAGAAACTGACCCAGTGAGGGCATGGTAGTTTTAGATCAAAAAGTTATAAGCGTTTGTTTTCAGCTGGTTAGTAACGTGCTTCTGGAATTGATGCGCTTACTGGGTTCGGTTTGCTGTCGTGCTTACCGCACCCGCTTTAAGACGGATTTTTCTGACATGTAAAGCGGATTCGGCTCATTGACGGTGATGTTTGCAGCACGCTAGTTTGGGGCCTATGAAAGCACGCCAACTCACTCGGCATACATAAAGGGGTATCGGTATGAACAAGCACATTGCACCGGTTTGCGAAGAGTACGAAGGCTTTTAAACCCGTTCAGGAATTTCAAATGGAGGCCCCGATCGGCCTCCATTTTTTATGAGAAAAATCATATGGATATGTGTCTGGCTCTGGCCGAACTGCTGGCAAAAGAAGCGCTTCGCAATGTTCTTCTGTTCTGCGGAGTGCTCACTGCGATCGTTTCGATGTACATGGTGTTGGCGACTGCAAAGAAGAAACAGACCGCAGACCTGTTATTTGGGTGCCGGCTGGATGAGCAGCTACAGCTGGGTAACGCGCGCATTGCCGCCATGCATGATGCCCAGTCGCCGATGAAGGATTTGCTGTTGTCTTGCACCGAGGCTGATCGCAAGGAAAAGGAAGCGGTCAAGTACGTGCTTAACCATTGGGAGCGAGTGGCCGTCGGTATTGTTCAAGGGATCTACCACGAGGAAATGCTGCGGCAGTCCAACCATTCGAATGTCGTGAGCCTGTACAAGAAAGCTAAGCCCTTTATAGACGCGGTGCGTTACAAGGAGCAGAAGGACACGTTTTACAGACATTTTGAAAAAATGGCCTTGTCCTGGGATGAGCGTCCTCTGAAAAATCTGAGCACATGGCCCTATTTCAAAAAGTCAGCCTGACGCGCGTCGTTGGCTCTCGCAGCGCCAACAGGTGTTTCGAATTGAAAGTGCAACCGCCAGCAGGATCCGCTCAATACCCGGTCATCTCCAGATACCCCACGCCTTCCTGGCTCCCGCTGAACTTCACCGGCCCCTCCCAGTAGGGAATACTCACGCCCATCCAGGCGGCCGGGTTCAGCGCGTTGGTGGTGATGTCCAGGTTTCGGTCGGGGACCCTGACTCTCCAGCGGGTGGGCACTTTATGCTCGCCGATCGAGGTTTCTTTCAATGGCTCAAGGCTGATCTCGTTGGCGTGCAGCATCCGGGTGGTGCCGTCGGCGCTGATCCAGTTACCGGTCAGGTAGGGGGCACCGTTCTTGTGGCGGATGCGATAGAGCATCAGGCGATCGCCATCTGCCAGTTGCAGCGAAAACCAGTCCCAGCCGCTCTGGTTGGCGGTCAGTGGCTGGCTGCTCCATTCCCGGTCCAGCCACGCTTTACCGGTGACCTGATGTGTTTTGCCCTCAATGACCACGCTGCCTTTGGCGTCGAAGAAGGGCTGGCTGTAGTAGTAAGACGCCTGGCCCGCCTCCGATTTCTGGCTGTAGCCCTGTTCGCCCTGCAGCACCAGCGGTTTACTGGATGTCAGGTTCAGGTCGTAGCGAAAGTCCTTGCCGCTGGCCTTTAGCTGCATGGCAGTCAGTGGATCACCGCTGTGAACACTGCTGGTAAAGGCCCAGTCATCGATCCATGCCGAGAAGGGGGCCAGGGTCACGTCGGCCTGACCGATACCGCCGCGTGCGTAACGCTCTGCTACATAGTGGCCGCTGCTCGAGGTTGCCGCCGCATGGCCCAGCCAGATCGTGCCGTCATTCCAGCCGCTGCCAGTCTGTTGGCCGGGGCGCAGGGCATTGCGAAACAACGTCCACTGCACGCCGAACTGCTGGCCCGCGTCATCCTTGAGGGTGGCGGTGATGTACCACCACTCGATACGAAAGCCGGGATGCTGGCCGTGGTCTTGCGGGAATGAAAAGACCTTGCCCGGCGTCACCTGCGCGTAACTGTCGGCGGTATTGCCCAGTCCGGCGAATCCGCTTTCAGGTTGTGGTTTGTCGTCGCAGGCAGCGAGCAGCCCGACGAGGACCAGCGGCATCAGCCATTTACTGTTCATTGGCGAATGTCCTGAGTAGATCCGCTGGACGGCTGCGGTACAGCTTCAGCAGCGGCCAGGCCGAGGCCAGCAAAGTCGCCAGCATCGCCAGCGCCATCAATTGCAGCAGTTGCAGCGGGAACACCTGCAGCGGCAGGCGCCAGCCAAAGGCGCGAACGTTGATCACCGCATCCAGGCACCAGGCCAGCAGCAGCCCGAGTGGCAGCGCGAGCACCAGTGTCAGGACCGCCAGCAGCCAGGTCTGTCCCAGGTTGAGCAGCATCAGTTGCCGTCGCGTGACGCCCAGCGCCCATAACGGGGCGAGCTGCCCGAGGCGGCTCTGGCTTTGAGTCAGCAGGCTGATGAACAGCGCCACGCCAGCAACGCCCAGTGTCAGGCTGTTGAGAGCGGCAGTGGCGGCAAACGTACGTTCAAAGACCTGGCTCGACCAACCCTTGAGCTGGCTCTGATCGATGATGTGATTGTCGTCCAGCTTGAAACGCGCTTGCAGCCGGGTGACCAGCGACGGGGTTGCCGCCTGATCGACCCTGAGGTTGAAACGCACCGGCATCGATTGCGGCCAGTGGGCGAGCAGGTGCCGGGCATTGACCAGCAGATGTCCCTTGGGGTTGCCATAGTCGGCATAGATCCCGACGATGCGCGGGGTCCACTTGCCAGTGGGCACCGGGATGCTCAGCGTATCTTCCAGCCCCAGTTGCAGGCGGCGTGCCAATTGTTCGCTGAGCATCACCGTGTCTTCATCGCGCAAAACATTCCACGGATCACCAGCGACGGATTCCAGCAATGCCCAGTGCTGGCGATAGGTGCCGTGATCGATCACACCAAACAGGTCGGCAGGCCAACCCTGGACTTGCACCGGCACCTGCCAGTTGGGCAGCACGGCGCTGACATCCTGTTGCTGGCTCAGCCAGGTGTTCAGCGGCCCGGCCAGCTCGGGGTTCTGCGGGCTGACATACAGTTCAGCGGTCAGGCGTTGCTCCAGCCAACTATTGAATGT
This sequence comes from Pseudomonas syringae KCTC 12500, assembly GCF_000507185.2. NCBI lineage: Bacteria > Pseudomonadati > Pseudomonadota > Gammaproteobacteria > Pseudomonadales > Pseudomonadaceae > Pseudomonas > Pseudomonas syringae. The sequence goes on along the minus strand of NZ_AYTM02000002.1, from coordinate 786,666 downwards.
CTGGCGAAAGCCCGAGGTCATGCTGCCTGCGCCGATGTTTGCGGCCATCGCCAGCAACAGGGCCATCAGCGCCAGGCTCAGGGCGGGCAACTGTTGACGGCAATCCGCCAGAAACCATTGCCCGAGCACCGAGCGGCTGCGCTTCAACAGGCCGCCAAGCATGGCGTCCAGCAAAACCGGCAGGGCCAGCGCGGCGCTGAGCAGCAGGGCGGACATCATCACAAACCCCAGCATCAGACTGGTGCCGAACAACAGCGCGCTCACGGCAACCACCGCGCCCAGCACCGCCACCCAAGCCTGGCGCTGCAACCACCGCGCATGGGCTTGCTGCCATGCCTGGGCATCGGCCAGTGCCAGCAACGGCAGGCGCGCAGCCCGCAACAGGCTATTGGCACCGGCCAGCAACGCGCCAAGCAGACTCAGGCCGATACCGCTCAGCCACCACCACAGACTGAGGTTCAACTGGCCGGCGACCTCCGCGCCGTACAAGCCGCGCAGGCTGGCCGCGACATCCGGCAATAACAGGCTGGCCAGCAGATAGCCGCTGACCACGCCAAAAATACCGCCCAACAGCGCCAGTGCCCCAAGTTCTACGCCCAGCGCAGCGATCAACAGACGTGCGCTGACGCCACAGGCACGCAGGTTGCGCAGCAGGCCACGGCGCTGTTCAAGGGCCAGGCCAATGGCGGCGTGGACAATGAACAGGCCGACGATGAAGGACAGCACTCCGAGTGCGTTCAGGTTCAGATGGAAGCTTTCGGTGAGACGCTCCAGATTGTTTTCTTCGCCGCTTTTCTTGATCACCAGCAGGTCATTCAGGGCTGCCGGCAGCGCAGGGTTTTGCCGGGCAAAATCCTTGGCCAGCAACAGTGCGGACAACTGCCCTGGCTGGCCCAACAACGGTTGCGCAAAGCCTATGTCCGTCAGCAAAACGCCAGGCGCCATGTCGGGTTTGGCGTGCAAGGGGGGCAGCGCGACGCCGGTTTCGGTCAGCGGCTGCTGGCCTTCCTCAAGCCCAAGTGCTTGCAGGGTTTGCGGCGCAATCCAGGTCATGCCCGGCGGCGTGAGAAAGTCCACGACCTGTTCGGCGTTCAACGTCTGTCCGGCCAGTGCCGAGCCGGGCGGCAAGGTCACCGGCTCGATACCCATCAGTTGCAGGCGACGGTCTTCACGCCCTTTAAGCACAATACGGCCTTGCAGCATGGGCGACACGGGCCAGCCTTCGCGGCGCAGCTCGATAAACAATGCTTGCGGGAACAGCCCGCCGCTGCTGGCGGTGATACGGGTCTGCGGCTCGCCGCCAATCAACTGGCTGGCACGCTGGTAGCTTTCCCGCGCCTGGCTATTGAGCGCCTGCACACCGGTCAACAGCGCGGTGGCCAGCCACAAGCCGGTCAGCACACTGAAAAACTGCACCGGATGACGGCGCCAATGGCTCAGCAGGGCGCGCAGCGTCCAATAGAAAACCCGCATCAGCGTTTGCCTTCGTCAGCCAGACGCCCCAGATGCAGCACTACTTTGCGCGACAGCCGCTGCGCGACGCGCGGGCTGTGGGTGACCATCAGCAGACTGGTGGGGCTGTCGGCGAGGATATCCAGCAGCAGTTGCAGCACCTCGTCGCTGGTGGCTTCGTCGAGATTGCCGGTGGGTTCGTCAGCCAGCAGCAGGCCGGGTCGCGAGGCGAGGGCGCGGCCTATCGCTACACGTTGCTGCTGTCCGCCGGAGAGTTGTTCGGGATAGCGATCCAGCAGCGCGGCCAGGCCCAGTCGCTCGATCAAATGCGTCTGCCAGGCTGCATCAACGCGCCCGGCCAGCCGTGCCTGAAACGCCAGGTTGTCGGCTATTTTCAGGCTGCCGATCAGGTTGAACTGCTGAAACACCAGACCGATCTCGGTACGCCGCCAGTTGGCCAACTGGCTTTCGTTCATCAGGTCCAGACGCTGGCCTGCGACCTCGATGCTGCCATCGTCGACCTGATCCAGGCCCGCCACCAGATGCAGCAAGGTGCTCTTGCCACTGCCGGACTCACCCATCAACGCCAGGCTTTCGCCCTGTGCCAGATGCAGATCGACACCACGCAAGACATCCAGCGGTCCCTGTGCCGTGGTGTAGCGCTTGAATACGTTTCGCACTTGCAGCATGAGCAACCCAATCGTTCTGACAGACGCTCAAGAGTAGCGCCTGAGCGTGCTCGTAGGAAATATCGTGCGACGCTCTGCGTCGTCATGCCGTTCAGGACGCTTTGCGTCTTCTTTGCGACGCAGAGCGTCGAGAGCTGTATTCCCACGCTGGAGCGTAGGGAACGATCATCTCAACTAGCGTGCGATGCCCCACGTTGGTCCTGCTTTTCAGGCGACTTCCCGCCGCCGCGAATCAGCCCGCGCAGCGCGAACCGGTTGGGGTGACAGGCCTCGGCCACGCTACGTGGCAAAGGCAGTGGTTCGTTGTCGAGCCAGGCGGCGATCAGTTCGCCACACAGCGGCGCGGTGATCAGCCCGCGCGAACCGTGGCCGCTGTTGACGTACAGGCCGTCCAGCCACGGGCAGGCGCTGTCCGGCACCTGACGTGCATCCTTGCCCAGTGCGGCATAGGCCTGCATGAACGCCTTGCGGTCGGCCAGCGGACCGACGATGGGCAGATAATCCGGGCTGGTACAGCGAAACGCAGCGCGCCCCTGCAATTGTTCGGGCGACAAAGCGGCGGCCTCAAGGCGTGAAGTGAGGTCTTCCGAAATTTCCCGCAACAGCCCCAGATTGTCCAGATGATCGGCCAGGTTCGGCGTCAGATCAGTGCTGTTGAAATCGAAACTGGCGCCCAGCGTATGTTCGCCCAGGCGCGCCGGAGCCACATAACCCTCGGCGCACACCACGCTGCGCAATGCCGTGCTGGCTTGAGTCTGCGGCAAACGGGTGATCTGCCCGCGGATGCGTTTGAGCGGCAAGTCGGCGCTCTGTGAAAACTGCTGAATATCAGCTGCACCGGCCAGCACCACGACCGGAGCGCTGTCGATCAACCGTTCGTGACTCCAGACCTGCCACTGATCATCGACACGTCTCAGCTCCAGTGCCTGCTGATGAGTGATCAGGCTGATATTGGCGTGCGCAGCCTGTGCGTGACACAACGCAGGCGGATGAACCCAGCCGCCTTCGGGGTAAAAAAGCCCGCCACTGTTCAGCGCAACGCCGCTCTGCGCTTCTGCCGCGGGCTGCTCCAGCAGGTGCAGGAGTGATTCGGGGAAGGCATCGGCCAGTTGTTTCTGGCGCAGCGCTTCCTTGTCGTCGAAGGTCAGTTGCAGCACCCCGCAAGCGTCCCAGTCGACCCCGCGCTGCAAGCGCTCAAGCAGCCTTCGTGTATGACCGAAACCGCTGAGGATCAACTGTGACAGCGCCGTACCGTGCGCCGACAGTTTCAGGTACAGCACGCCCTGCGGGTTGCCGGATGCTTCCTGTGCCGGTGCGGCGTGGCGCTCCAGCAGGCTGACCTGCCAACCGCGTTGCGCCAGACTCTGTGCCGTGGCGCAGCCGGCCAGCCCCGCGCCAATCACAAGCGCTTTACGCTCGCCGCCAATCGGCGCGGGGCGGGCGAACCAAGGCTTGGCAGCAGCGGGGAGCGCTACGTCCTCTGGCCAAGCGATAAAAGCGCCACGCAGGACTTCCCATTTGTGGCCGATGCCCGGTACGCGCTTCATCTTGAACCCTGCCGCATTCAGCGAGCGGCGCACCCAGCCGGTGCTGGTGAAGGTGCCTATCGTGGTGCTCGATGTGGACAGGCGCGCCAGTTCGGCAAACAGCTCGGGGGTCCACATTTCCGGGTTTTTCGCTGGCGCAAAACCGTCGAGAAACCAGGCGTCCACCTGCCCGTCCAGTTGCGGCAGCATCTGCAGCGCATCGCCGATAAGTAGCGTAAGCGTCACGCGGCCGCCCGCGAACACCAGACGCTGAAAGCCTTCATGCACAGCCACATACTGATCGAGCAATTGACCCGCAAACGGCGACAGCTCGGGCCACAACGCCAGGGCACGCTGCAGGTCGGCATGGCTCAACGGGTATTTCTCGACGCTGACGAACTGCAGGCGCGCATTGGCGGGCGCGCACTCGTCGAACAACTGCCAGGCACAAAGGAAATTCAGCCCGGTGCCGAAGCCGGTTTCACCAATGATCAACCGGCCTTCATCCGGCAATTCGGTGAAGCGCCGGCGCAGGTCGTTCTGCACCAGAAACACATGGCGCGTTTCGTCCAGACCGGACTCGGTGGAAAAGTACACGTCGGAAAAATCGCGGGAACGCGGGTTGCCGTGTTCGTCCCAGTCGATCTGGGCGTGGCGGGTAATGGTCATGTCGGGCTCAGCGAAGGCAGTGGCGGCATTTTAGCCGTCTGCGCAGAGAAAAGTGCTATCAAGGATGTGCGGATTGACCGATGCCTGCAATCAATGGTCACAATCTCCATCAGGCGTTCTCTGAGCCCACATCAATCAGGAGCTGTGCATGTTTGAATCCGCTGAAATCGGTCATGTCATTGACGATGAGACTTACGAGGCAGCGTTGCCGCAACTGCGCGAAGCGTTGCTCGAAGCGCAGATAGACCTGCACGAGCAGGCTGGTCGCCAGATCATCGTGCTGATCAACGGCATAGAAGGCGCGGGCAAGGGCGAGACCGTCAAACTGCTCAGTGAGTGGATGGACCCGCGCCTGATCGAGGTGCGCACCTTCGATCAGCAGACCGACGAAGAACTCGCTCATCCGCCCGTCTGGCGCTACTGGCGGCAATTGCCGGCCAAGGGCCGCATGGGTATTTTCTTTGGCAACTGGTACAGCCAGATGCTCCAGGACAGGGTTCACGGGCGCTTCAAGGACGCCGTGCTCGATCAGGCCATCAGCGGCGCCGAACGTCTGGAAAAGATGCTCTGCGATGAAGGCGCGCTGATCTTCAAGTTCTGGTTTCACCTGTCCAAAAAACAGATGAAGCTGCGCCTCAAGACCCTCAAGGATGATCCGTTGCACAGCTGGCGCATCAGCCCGCTGGACTGGCAGCAGTCCAAGACCTACGACAAGTTCGTGCGCTTCGGCGAACGGGTCCTGCGTCGCACCAGTCGTGAATACGCCCCCTGGCATGTGATCGAGGGTGTGGACGCCAACTACCGCAGCCTGACCGTCGGCCGGCTGTTGCTGGAAGGCATGCAGGCCGCGCTGAACAAGGCCGAGCCCGAGACCGCTGCGCTGACGGTCGGGCCGCTGGCGATTCACAGTAACGAGCTGACCCTGCTCGACAGCCTCGACCTGAGCCTGAACCTGAGCAAGGACGATTATCAGCAACAGTTGATTACCGAGCAGGCGCGGCTGTCCGGCAACATGCGCGACAAGCGCATGAAAAGCCACGCGCTGCTGGCAGTGTTTGAAGGCAACGATGCGGCAGGCAAGGGCGGTGCGATCCGACGTGTGGCGGCGGCACTGGACCCGCGTCAATACGCCATCGTGCCGATCGCCGCGCCCACCCAGGACGAGCGCGCGCAACCGTATCTGTGGCGTTTCTGGCGGCAGATACCGGCGCGCGGCAAATTCACCATCTTCGATCGCTCGTGGTACGGCCGCGTGCTGGTTGAGCGGGTCGAGGGTTTTTGCAGCGAGTCGGACTGGAAGCGCGCGTATTCGGAAATCAATGACTTCGAAGAGCAGCTCACCGACGCAGGCGTTGTGGTGGTCAAGTTCTGGCTGGCCATCGATCAGCAGACCCAACTGGAGCGTTTCAAGGAGCGCGAAAAGATCCCGTTCAAGCGCTACAAGATCACCGAGGACGACTGGCGCAACCGCAAGAAATGGCCTGACTACCGCCAGGCAGTCGGCGACATGGTGGATCGCACCAGCACCGAAATCGCGCCGTGGACATTGATCGAGGCCAACGACAAGCGCTGGGCCAGGGTCAAGGTATTACGCACCCTCAACGAAGCGCTGGAAGCGGCGTTCGCCAAGGACAAGAAGAACTGATGATCTGAGTGTTGCGGTGGCGTCGGCTTCGCTCGGCGCTATCGCTTGCAACAGCCTGGTGCTCGCGTCTTCTGCCTGAGGATATAGCTCGTCACCAGCACTGCGCTGGTCAGCATGAAGACCCGTGCCCAGGGTGAGGGCACCAGGTAGCACGACAGGCTGATGCTCAGCCACATCAGGCCGATGGCGTAGACCTTGCCCTTGAGCGGGATGCCATTGCCTTCGAGGTAATCACGAATCCACGGACCGAGTTGCGGGTGGTTGACCAGCCAGTCGTAGAAGCGCGGAGAGCTGCGCGCGAAGCAGGCCGCGGCCAGCAGCAGAAAAGGCGTGGTGGGCAGCACCGGCAGGAAAATACCGACCACGCCCAATATCACGCTCAGCCAGCCAATCGCTACAAGCAGATAGCGCACCGACCGGTGACGGCTGGTGCGCGGTGAGCCTTGCGCCATAGGCGCCGACTCAGTGATGGCGGGGCTTGAGGATCGCCGGCTTTTCGTCCGGTGCCTGGCAGAGCAGGTACAGGGCGGTCAGCGCTTCGGGGATCTGCACGATCATGTCGTCCATCAGGTTGGCGTCCTGGGCGATGTCGGCGAACTCCGGCTGTTCGTCGAACAGGCCCGAACCGACCATGATCGGCAGGAGCATTTCGCTGACTTCTTCCTCGGCACTTTCAAACCAGGCGTTTTCACGCAGGAACACGCCTTCCATGAAGCCGATGCACCAGCCGCGCAGGTCAGAATCATCAGGGTCGTCGCCCAGGTCCAGATCGCACGGCAGCTCGAACTCTTCGTCCGAAGCCAGCTGGCGGGCAATGTGTGCCTTGAGGGCAATCAGCGTCGCTTCGACTTCTGTCTGTTGCGCTTCGCTGGAGTACTGCGGCGGCTCGGAGAACAGCGCGTCGATCCACTCGCGCTCCGGCACCTCTTCAGCGCAGATTGACAAGGCGGTCAGGTAGCCATGCGCGGCCACGTAGTCCAGTGCTTCTTCGTGCAGTTCATCTGCATCGAGGAAGACTTGCAGGCGGGTTAATTGCTCAGCGAAGGACATGGAAGCGCTACCTTGAAAATATAAACGATGCTGGATTCTAGGCCCTGAGCGTCCGTGGCGCCAGCGCGCAGGCCAATTGCAGTTAATTTCGACCGCTCATGTCCCAGTCATCCATTGCCCCCGAGCGCTCGGGTATACTCCCCCGTTTTGCAGTGCAGCAGGATATTCCGGGGTTTTTTATGCTTGAGCAGGCACAACGCGTACTTAAAGACATCTTCGGTTACGACAGCTTTCGTGGTCGCCAGGGTGCCATTATTGAGCGCGTAGCCAGCGGTGGTGACGCGCTGGTGCTGATGCCCACCGGTGGCGGCAAGTCCCTGTGTTTTCAGGTACCAGGGCTGTTGCGCGACGGGCTGTGCGTGGTTGTGTCGCCACTCATCGCGCTGATGGACGACCAGGTTGCCACGCTGGATGAACTGGGCGTATCGGCCGCTGCACTCAACTCGACGCTCAGCGCCGAGCAGCAGCGCGAACTGGCCAATCGCATTCGTCTGGGCGAAGTCAAAATGCTTTACCTCGCCCCGGAGCGCCTGGTTCAGCCACGCATGCTGTCATTCCTGCAAAACCTCAAGATCGCCCTGTTTGCCATAGACGAAGCGCACTGCGTGTCGCAATGGGGTCATGACTTCCGCCCGGAATACCTGCAACTGGGTCAACTGGCCGAGCTGTTTCCGGATGTACCGCGCATCGCGCTGACCGCCACCGCCGACAAGCGCACCCGCGAAGAAATCGTCACGCGTCTGCACCTGCAGAACGCCGAGCGCTTTCTGTCCAGTTTCGACCGGCCCAACATCTTCTATCGCATCGTGCCCAAGGAACAGCCGCGCAAACAGCTGCTGGCCTTTCTTTCCGAACGCCGCAGCGACGCCGGTATCGTCTATTGCCTCTCGCGCAAGAAGGTCGATGAGGTCGCCGTCTTTCTCAGTGACAACGGCTACCCCGCGCTGCCTTATCACGCTGGTCTGCCGTCCGAAACCCGGGCGGCCAACCAGAAGCGCTTTCTCAACGAGGAAGGGCTGATCATGGTCGCGACCATTGCGTTCGGCATGGGCATCGACAAGCCCAACGTGCGTTTTGTCGCGCACATGGACCTGCCCAAATCGCTTGAGGCTTATTACCAGGAAACCGGCCGGGCAGGGCGTGATGGCCTGCCCGCCGATGCCTGGATGGCCTACGGTCTGCAAGACGTGCTGATGCTCAAGCAGATGCTGCAGAACTCCGAAGGCGACGAGCGTCACAAGCGGCTGGAGCAGCACAAGCTCGATGCGATGCTGGCCCTGTGCGAAGAAACCCGTTGCCGTCGGCAGACCCTGCTGGCCTATTTCGACGAAGACATGCCCAACCCGTGCGGCCATTGCGACAACTGCGTCGATGGCGTGCAGACCTGGGATGCCACCGAACCTGCGCGTCAGGCGCTGTCGGCCATCTACCGTACCGGCCAGCGTTATGGCGTCGGTCATCTGGTCGACGTGTTGCTCGGCAAGTCCAATGACAAGGTAGAGAGCTTCGGTCATCAGCACCTGTCGGTGTTCGGCGTCGGCAAAGCGCGAACCGAGTCCGAGTGGCGCTCGCTGTTCCGCCAACTGGTTGCACGTGGTCTGGCGGACATCGATCTTGAAGGCTATGGCGGCCTGCGCCTCAGCGAAACATGCCGCCCTTTGCTGCGTGGCGAAGTTTCTCTGGAACTGCGCCAGGACCTCAAGCCACAAACCACATCGAGAAGCAGTTCCGGCAGCCCGGCCAGTCAACTGGTGCGTGGCGAAGAGCGCGAGCAGTGGGAAGCCCTGCGTGCCCTGCGGCGCAAGCTGGCCGAAGAGCACGGTGTCCCGCCTTACGTTATTTTCCCGGACTCGACCCTGCTGGAAATGCTGCGCAGCAAACCCGGATCGATGGCCGAGATGGCCAAGGTCAGCGGTGTGGGTGCGCGCAAGCTGGAGCGTTATGGCGAAGCCTTTCTCGAAGTGCTCAGCGGCAAGGCCGAGGCACCACGGGTGGTCGCCGATGTGCGTCACGAACTGATCAGTCTGGCGCGCGCAGGCATGACCCCGACGCAGATCGCCGGTCAGTTGCAGTGCTCGGAAAAAAATGTCTACACCCTGCTGGCCGAAGCCATCGGCAAGCAGCAGTTATCCATTGAGCAGGCGCTGGACTTGCCGGAGGACCTGCTGGGTGAAGTGCAGGATGCCTTTCTCGATGGAGAAGGGGAACTGCCGCCGGTGTCGGCGATTGCCGAGCAGTTTGCCGGGCGGGTGCCGGAGGGTGTTTTGTATTGCGTACGTGCAGCGCTGCAATCGGAGTTTGAGGTATAACGGCGTGCGACGGAGCGTCACCGTCCCGTGCTTGCTTGAACATAAGGACCATGCTTAGCTCGCTAATAATTAGTTTTAATCACGAGTGTCCTTATGCCAATGACTGATGAACATCGTTTCGGGATGCAACTCGGACACCTCACGCGAGGCTGGCGTGCGGAGCTGGATCGCAGGCTGGCCGATCTTGGCCTGTCTCAGGCTCGCTGGCTGGTCCTGCTGCACCTCGCGCGCTTCACCGAGCCGCCCACCCAGCGCGAGCTGGCGCAGAGTGTGGGCGTAGAAGGCCCCACCCTGGCGCGCTTGCTCGACAGTCTTGAAAAACAGGGCCTGGTGCAACGTCAGGCGGTGCTTGAGGACCGACGTGCAAAAAAGATCCTGCTCAGCGACACGGCATTGCCGCTGATCGAAAAAATTGAAAACATCGCCAATGTATTGCGTATCGAGTTGTTCGAGGGCGTGAGCGAAGAGGATCTGCGCGTCAGCATGCGTGTGCATTCGCAGATTCTGGCCAATCTGGAAAGATCCTGAGACGAAGCTGCGCATTCTCAACCATAATCGTTAAACGGATACTGACGTCCATTTGATTACGTGAGAAGCCTGCCGTGGTTTCCATAAGGGTTCGCATGCTGAAGAGTTCACTGGCTGCTGTCGAAAGTGCAGGTCGCAGGGCGCGCGGGGCGTTTGGCAGGGGCGTGTTAGCGGTCTCGTTACTGACCTGCTCCACGTTGGCGTCTGCGTTGGGCCTGGGTGAAATCACCTTGCACTCGGCGCTCAACCAGCCATTGAATGCCGAGATCCAGCTGCTGGAAACCGGCGGTCTGAGCAATGAAGACGTGGTCGCCCGGCTCGCATCGCCCGAAGCGTTCGCCAAGGCGGGCATGGAACGCGTGTTCTTTCTCAATGACCTGCGCTTCACGCCGATATTGCGCGGTGATCGCGGCGTGATTCGGGTGGTGTCCAGCAAACCGGTCACCGAACCCTACCTGAGTTTTCTCGTCCAGTTGGCGCGGCCGAATGGCGATTTGCTGCACGAATACACGCTGCTCCTCGATCCTGCCACCTCAGCGCAAGGCCTGGCCGCCACGCGCAGCCGCAACCAGCAGAGCTCGGCCACCTCCGCTTCGGAAAGCCGCATGCCGGTCGCGCCACCGGCGGCCGTGCAGGGCAAACGCTACACGGTGGCCAGTGGCGACACGCTGAATGGTATCGCCAGCCGCTTGCAGGGACCGGGCAACAAGGTGTCGGCAAGCCAGCTGGCGGACGGTATTCGTTCGCTCAACCCGCAAATCTTCGCCGCAGGCGCCGGGTCTGCGCTCAAAGTTGGCCAGGACCTGTTGCTGCCGGACGCCGCAGTGCTGCCGACCGCGGCAGCGCCTGCCGCAAGCGCTGCCGCGCCGTCGCCAAAGCCTGTCGAATTGCAGCGTACCGCCGAGCAGTTGTCGGCCGCTGCCATCGAAAACCAGCAATTGACTCAGTCACTGGAGGCGCTCAAGGCGCAGACGCAGGAATTGCAGGAAGAGATGAGTGGCAAGGACAAACAGATCATCGCCTTGCGCAGTGATCTGGCCGCTGCGCAATCCGCTGCCACGCCAACTGCCACGCCAACTGCCACGCCAGCTGCACCGGCAACAGTCACGCCAGCACCTGCGACACCTGCAGTTGCGCCTGCCGCCCCTGCTCAACCTGTTGCTGCGTCGGGCAGCGATTCATTCCTCAGCCTGCCGATACTGCTCGCTGCCGTATTGATCGTGCTGCTGGTGGCGTTTGCTTATTCGAAACGACGTCAGCAGCGCAAGGAGTCCATAGCGTCCGCTGTCAGCCCGGATGACCAACTGATCAAGCCCGCTCAGGCATCCATGCTTCCGGTGTTCGAAGTGCCTGCTGTTGCGCCGCAGCCCGTGGTGCAGAGCCCATCGACGCCGGCACCGGCCAAGCCATCGCCAGCACAACGCTCGCCTGGCGCTGCTCCGGATGCGCTGGATGGCGTGAGCATTTACATCGCCTACGGACGCTTCACCGAGGCGATGGGTATTTTGCGCAGCGCCCTGGAAACCCAGCCCGAGCGCGATGACATTCGCATTCGCCTGCTGGAGTTGCTGGCGGAGCAGGGCGACGGCAGTGGTTTCGTTCGCGAAGAACAGGCTGCGCTGGAGCATGGCGTCGATCCGCAGACCATTCAGGACATCCGCGATCGCTTCCCGCAGCTCAAGGCTGCCGAGATCGCTCCCGTGGCGGCGGTCGTCCCGGCTGTCGCGGTGGCAGCCAGCACATTGTCTTTCGATAAATCTGAGCCAGAGTCTGAGCTCTACCTGCAGCCCGAGGCTGAGCCAGAACCCGCCGCGCAGCTGGATGAAAGCGCCGCTGCGGCGCTGAACCCGCAGCACGCCGACGAGTTTCAGTTGAACCTGGACGACCTGTCGATGGACGCCGACTGGGATCTGGTCGATCCATTCGACAGCCCGCCGCCGCGTGCCAAGCCTGCCGCTGCGCCAGCGCCCGCTGAAGTCGATCCCGGTTTTTCTTCGGACCTGACTCAACTGCCGGAGGTCTTCGAGCTCTCGGATGAACAGTTCCTCAGTGACTTCTCCGAGCCCGAGGTGGTCGAGCCAGTCGAAGTACTTGCGCCATCTGCCGCCGACGGCCTGAGTGACGATTTCCTCGACAGTTTCATGAACGATGACGCCGATTTCGACCTGCTGGATCTGGAAGAACCGCCGCTCAGCCAGATCAATCAGGCGCAAGTGCTGATTGAGGACGGCGATCTCGAATCGGCCCGTGAAATCCTCCAGCAGATCATTGACGAGTCCGATGAGGAGCATCGGCGCATGGCCCGCGAGCTGTTGGCCAACATCAGCTAAGCGCAGCGTGTAAGGGGCGACCGGTCCTGCGTTCAGCGAAAGATCGGTCGGATCCCCCGGCATTTCGGGTAGGCCACACAACCCCAGAACTCCCCGGCGTTCTTGCCGGTGCGGGCCACCTTGATCACCATGGTTTTCCGACAGTGCGGGCACGCAGGCGCCGCCGGCTTTGCCGTGGGTGTTGGCGGCGCAGGTTTGTGGGGCTTTTTGCCGGGGTTGGCGCGGCGGGTTCTGACTGGCGCTTGCGGTTCAGGCAATTGCGCTGCAGGCGTAGCGGGCTCCGGGTGCTGTTGCCGGTTGGGTGTGCCTCCCGCAACCCGGCTCAATAACCCGCGCAGTTTCTTGATAAGTGCTTGCAGCGCAGAGGTCGTGTTGTGTACCATGGGGTTGCCTTGGGTCGGGATGCGATCAGGTGCCGCATGGTGCAGGCATCCTCCTTGCGGCGCAAACACCTTACGCCGCTCTCATTCCTGCCGTTTCTTGAGTGACGTAATCCCCAACCGTTGTTAAAGCCCTGAGTCTTGGGGGCGATAACAGTGCATCATGACTATCGGTTGTCACTTTGAAAGGCTGTGCTACACCTTCAGCATCTGCCCGGAGTATCAGCATTATCACGGAGTGATTCCTAATGCGCGTCAACATGCCTATCACGCAGACTGAGCGGACTTTTCCGGCCTCTGAACGCCTGATCTCCACCACCGACCTTAACAGCCACATTACTTACTGCAACGACGCCTTCGTCACCCTGAGCGGTTTTACTCGCGAAGAGCTGGTCGGGCAGACGCACAATCTGGTGCGCCACCCGGACATGCCAGCCTCGGTGTTCGCGCATATGTGGGAAACTATCAAATAGGGCAAGCCGTGGATGGGGGTGGTCAAGAACCGCTCCAAGCAGGGTGATTACTATTGGGTCAGCGCTTATGTGACGGCGGTTTACGAAAACGGCCGGATCGTCGGGTACGAGTCGGTGCGCTCGCTGCCGACCCGCGATCAGGTGCGTCGCGCTGAAGCGCTGTATGCGCGGTTGCGGGCTGGCAAGTCGGCAGTGTCCTCCAGCAGCTCGGCGGCCTATCACCTGATTCGCCAGTTACCGATGATCCTCTGCGCGCTTGCGCTGGCTGTGGGTGTTTACCTGCTCGACGATTTGCCGTCGATCATCATGATCCCGATTGTGATGGTTGTGTTGGGCGTTTTTCTTGAAATGCGTCAGCGCCGCAGCATCCGCAAAACCCTTGAAGAACACCCCAAGGCCTTCACCAGTGCGTTGATTGCGCTGACCTACAGCGATAATCGCGGCCCGCAGGCCCAGCTCGACCTGGCCATGCTCAGCGAAGAAGCGCGCTTGCAGACGGCCTTGACGCGTCTGGCGGATACCGGCGAGAGCGTGCGCCAGCATGCCGGCCGGTCAGCGCAATTGTCCCTTCGCCAGGCCGAGTCGCTGGATCAGCAGCGCAGTGAGGCCGATCAGTCAGCCACGGCCATCAACCAGATGGCGGCGACCATTCAGGAAGTCACCCACAACGTGCAGAACACTGCCCATGCTGCCGAGGAGGCCGACAAGCTCGCGCAACAGGGGCGTGGGCTGGCAGATGAAAGCCTGCTGGCGATTCGGCACATGGCCACATCGGTTACCGACATTGGCAACGCCGTGGGGGAACTGGCTGATGCGACTCAATCGATCGGCAGTGTGGTCGATGTGATCACGTCCATCGCCCAGCAAACCAATCTGCTGGCGCTCAACGCGGCTATCGAAGCGGCGCGTGCCGGTGAACAGGGGCGTGGTTTTGCGGTGGTGGCCGACGAGGTACGTTCGCTGGCGTCTCGCACGCAGTCGTCGACCGAGCAGATCCAGCAAATCATCACCTCGCTGCGTGATGGCGCCGACCGTGCGGTACAGACCGCCAGCAAAGGCGAGCAGATTTCTCAGGAGAGTGTCGCCAGCGTTGAAGCCGTGCAGAAGGCGCTGGATGGCATCAGCCAGTCCGTGACCCGCATCACTGGCATGAGCCAGCAGATGGCATCGGCGTCTGAAGAGCAGAGCCACGTCGCGGAAACCATCAGCCAGCAAATCACCCGCATTGCGCAACTCTGCGACGAAAGCGCCAGTCAGGCGCAGCAAGGTTCGCAGATTAGCAGCGAGCTGGAAGAAATGGCGCACTACCTGCACAGTCTGGCAGAACGGTTCAGCCGCTAGGCAGGCCATTCCCTGGATAGGACGCTCTGCGTCATCTTTTTCCGTGAATCTCCGAATGAATATTTATTATTGCCGGACAAGTTTTGGCGCCCTCAGACAAATAACGCTGTTGGCAACTGTTACTGGAAACAGTGGGTAGGGCACAAGAAAAACACGTCGGATGCAATTAAATGGCCACTACGCAATAATTCAACGGCATAATAAAATCCAAAATAAACTCAATAGATTCAAGCGCCTATCAGCTATGTATATGTCCTGCGATGCGTTTTCCTTATGTCTTAACCTTTGTATCAGAATTGAAATAAAACTGTTGCCAAGTTTTACACTGCGGACTATGTTCTGGAATCGCTCAATCAAGAGCCAACCAGTATCAGGTGTGCAGGGATGCAAAAGTCGAAGTGCGTGAGTGTTGTCCGTTATTCGTTCAAGCCTGTAGCAACCGGCGCGCTGTGCGCGCTGTCTTTTACGTTTGGCTGCTCGGCTTATGCTGACTATGTCGAGCAGGGCAAGCCGGGTGACGCTGCCAGTTGGCGCTCGGCAGAATTCCAGAGCGACTGGGGTCTGGGCCGTATCCAGGCTGATCAGGCCTACGCCGCTGGCATCACCGGGGCTGGCGTCAAAATCGGTGCGCTGGACTCGGGCTTCGACCCGTCCCATCCGGAAGCCACGCCGTCCCGCTACCACGCCGTCACCGCTACCGGTACCTACGTCAACGGCTCGCCGTTCAGCATCACCGGTGCCATCAACCCGAACAACGACACCCACGGCACACACGTTACCGGCACTATGGGCGCGGCGCGCGATGGTGTGGAGATGCATGGTGTGGAGATGCATGGTGTGGCGTACAACGCGCAGATCTACGTCGGCAACACCAATCAGAACGACAGCTTCCTGTTCGGCCCTAACCCCGACCCGCAGTACTTCAAAGCGGTGTATGGCGCCTTGGCGGATGCCGGCGTGCGCGCCATCAACAACAGCTGGGGCAGCCAGCCGGCCGACGTGACCTACGCCACCGAAGCGGGCGTGCGCGCTGCCTACGCTCAGCACTACAACCGCGGCACCTGGCTGGACGAAGCGGCGAATGTCTCGCGCAAGGGCGTGATCAACGTCTTCAGTGCAGGCAACACCGGTTACGCCAACGCCAGCGTGCGGGCTTCGCTGCCTTTTTTCCAGCCGGATCTTGAAGGCCACTGGCTGGCCGTGTCTGGCCTCGACAGCAGCAACGGTCAACGCTACAACCAGTGCGGCCTGTCCAAGTACTGGTGCATCACCATGCCCGGTCGGCTGGTCAACAGCACCGTGCCGGGTGGCGGTTACGGCATCAAATCCGGCACTTCCATGTCCGCGCCGCATGCCACTGGTGCGCTGGCGCTGGTGATGGAGCGCTTCCCGTACATGACCAACGAGCAGGCGTTGCAAGTGCTGCTGACCACCGCCACTCAGCTCGACGGTTCGATTACTCAGGCACCGACCAATAGCGTCGGCTGGGGTGTGGCCAACCTGGAGCGGGCAATGCGCGGTCCGGGCCAATTGCTCGGCACCTTCGACGCTAACCTGGGCGCAGGTTTGACGGATGTGTGGAGCAATAATATCTCCGATCAGGCGCTGATCCAGCGTCAGGCCGAGGACAGCGCCGAGCAGGCCACCTGGCAGCAGACGCTGATCAGTAAAGGCTGGCAGAACGGCGTTGCCAGCACCGCCAGCCAGCAGGATCAGGCCGATTATGCCACCGGCACTGCTCGCGCCGCCGCAGCGGCACAGCGGCAGTACCAAGGCAGCTTGATTAAATCCGGCGCGGGTCGACTGATTCT
Source organism: Pseudomonas syringae KCTC 12500 (assembly GCF_000507185.2). Taxonomy (NCBI): domain Bacteria; kingdom Pseudomonadati; phylum Pseudomonadota; class Gammaproteobacteria; order Pseudomonadales; family Pseudomonadaceae; genus Pseudomonas; species Pseudomonas syringae. The sequence continues at coordinate 770,463 of NZ_AYTM02000002.1, read as the reverse complement.
GGAGGGCGCCAATACCTATCGCGGTGACACACTGGTCAATGGCGGTTTGCTGTCGGTCAATGGATCCCTCGTGTCAGCCGTGCAGGTCAATGCTGGCGGCACGCTGGGCGGCAATGGCCAGATCGGCGGGCTGACAGCGCGCAACGGCGGTATCGTCGCGCCGGGCAATTCCATCGGTACATTGCAGGTCAATGGCAATGTGACTCTCGAGCCGGGTTCGACCTACGCCGTGGAGCTTTCCCCAACCGCCAGTGACCGCATCGTCGCTACAGGCAGCGCTACCGTGTCAGGCGCCAACATGACGCTGGCGCTGGAGAATGCAACGCCAGTGGCCTTGAGTTCTGCACCGATCCAAAGCGTGGTGGGTCGCCAGTACAATGTGCTGCAAGCCGCCAATGGCATCAATGGCCAGTTTGGCAGCGTGTCCTCCAACTATGCCTTCCTCGGTGGCCGACTCAACTACGCAGCCAATGCGGTCGCACTGAACGTCGAGCAAACTGCCGCTTTCAATAGCGTCGCGCAAACCCCCAACCAGGCTGCTGTGGCGACTGCCGCCGAACAGCTCGGTGCCGGTAACGCGGTGTATGAAAACCTGCTGCTTACCCAGAGTGCTGCCTCGGCACGCGACAGCTTCCAGCAATTGTCCGGTGAAATTTACCCGGCCATCGGCAGCGTGTTGATCAACGACAGCCGTCAGGTTCGGGATGCGGTGGGTGAGCGTCTGGGTGCCAGCGTGTTCGGCACCGATGGCAACACTGCCGCACAAGACAACGTCTGGCTCAAAGCCCTGGGCGCATGGGGCAAGACCGACTCGCGCGACGACACCGCGGGTTACACCTCCTCGATTGGCGGGCTGCTGGCCGGTGTCGATGGCAACCTTGCCGATGACACCCGTCTGGGCGTCGTCGCAGGCTATAGCGACAGCTCATTGAACATGGGCTCCGGCACGCACTCCAGGGCGTCGGTGGACAGCTACCATCTGGGCGCGTACCTCGGCCATGAAATCGGTGCGCTGCGCCTGACCCTGGGCGCCGCACACAGCTGGCATCGCATCGACGCGCAACGCGACGTGCAGGTCGGCGGCGCAGCGGGCAAGGAGAAAACCAAACACGATGCGCAGAGCACGCAGGTGTTCACCGAGGCGGCGTATCGCATTCACCTGCAACCCGCGACGCTTGAGCCGTTCGCCAATCTGGCCTACGTCCACCTGAACACCGATGGTTTCACCGAGAAGGGCGACGCTGCAGCGCTGTCTGCCGGTAGCGACAACCGTGATGCGGTACTCAGCACCCTGGGCCTGCGTGCCCTGAAGAGCATCGCGATCAGCGACCGTCAGAAGGTCGACCTGTCCGGCAGCCTCGGCTGGCAGCACAACCTGAGCAACACCGACGCCGAACAGCACTTGGCATTCGCTTCCAGCGGCAACAGCTTCGGCATCGAAAGCTCGCCGCTGGTGCGCGACGCCGCGCTGGTCGGTGCTCACGCCAGTCTGGCGTTGAGCAAGGAGGCAAGGATCAGCCTCGATTACAGCGGCCAGCTGGCCAGTCGTGAGAAAAGTCACGGTGTCGGCCTGAGTCTTAACTGGCAGTTCTAAGCAGTACGCAACCCTAAACCCAAAAGAACGACGCGCATGCAGATGCATGCGCGCGGAGATTCGTGCGCGTTAACTAAGGACGGTAATTTTCATGAAAGATGCACTCAGCACCCGACACACCTCTGTCAAACCCCTGAGACAAGCCATTCGGGCGGTCAATCGCGCATCCTGTGGCGCGCTCGCCTGCTACCTGGCGACACTGGGCGTGGCTCATGCCGCACCGTATGTGGAAGCAGGGCAGGCGGGCAATGCCGCCAGCTGGCGCAGTGCCGAATTCAATGCCGACTGGGGCCTGGGCGCGATCAACGCCGATCAGGCCTACGCCGCAGGCTACTCGGGCAAGGACATCAAACTGGGCATCTTCGACCAGCCGGTCTACGCCCCGCATCCGGAATTCGCCAGCCCCAACAAGGTGGTCAATCTGGTCACCAGCGGCATCCGTGAATACACCGACCCGTACATCCCGGTGAAGGCGGGCGACGCTTTCCGCTACGACGGCGCACCGAGCCTGGACTCCGGCGGCAAACTCGGTAACCACGGCACCCACGTCGGCGGCATTGCCGGTGGTAATCGCGACGGCGGGCCGATGCACGGCGTGGCCTACAACGCGCAAATCATCAGCGCCGACAACGGCGACCCGGGCCCGGAAGACGGCATCGTACTGGGCAACGACGGCGCGGTGTATCAGGCTGGCTGGAACGCGCTGGTCAACAGCGGCGCGCGAGTCATCAACAACAGTTGGGGCATCGGCATCACTGATCGCTTCAGCAAGGGCGGTCGCGACCCTGCCTTCCCGCATTTCACCGTGCAGGACGCGCAAGTGCAGTTCGACCAGATCCGCCAGATCCTCGGCACGCGTCCGGGCGGTGCGTACCAGGGCGCTATCGATGCCGCACGCAGCGGCGTTGTCACCATTTTCGCTGCGGGTAACGACTACAACCTCAACAACCCCGACGCGATGGCCGGGCTCGGCTACTTCGTACCGGAGATCGCGCCCAACTGGCTGACCGTCGCCGCCCTGCAACAAAATCCGGATGCCGCAGCGGCCGCTACCACGCCCTACACGCTGAGCACTTTTTCGTCGCGCTGTGGCTACACCGCCAGCTTCTGCGTCTCGGCACCGGGCACGCGCATCTACAGCTCGGTGCTCAACGGCACCAGCCTGGCAGACCTGACCGTCGGCTGGGCCAACAAGAACGGCACTTCGATGGCTGCGCCTCACGTCGCAGGCAGCATGGCTGTGCTGATGGAGCGCTTTCCGTACATGACCGGCGCGCAGGTCGCCGACGTCCTGAAAACTACCGCCACCGACCTCGGCGCGCCGGGCGTCGATGCGCTGTACGGCTGGGGCATGATCAACCTCGGCAAGGCGGTCAACGGCCCAAGCATGTTCGTCACCGAAGCGGATATTCCTGCCGAGTTCCGTATCGACGGCGCCTACGGCGACAGCCAGTTCGTGGCTGACCTGCCTGGTGTCGGTGCGATCGTCGATGCCGGTAAACCGACCCAACGCACCTGCAGCGGGCCGCAATGCGGACTGGACGTATGGAGCAACAACATCTCCGGCCACGGCGGCCTGACCAAACAAGGTATCGGCACCCTGGTGTTGAGCGGGGCCAACAGCTACAGCGGCCCGACGCTGGTCAATCAAGGACGCCTGGCGATCAACGGCTCGCTGGCCTCTGCGGTCACCGTCAATAACGGCGGCATACTGGGTGGCAATGGCAGCGTCACCTCGCTGAACGCCAACCGGGGCGGCACCGTCGCGCCGGGCAACTCCATTGGCACCCTGCAAGTGGCGGGCGATCTCAACCTGGCACCGGGCTCGACCTACGCGGTTGAATTCTCGCCCACCGCCAGCGACCGCATCGTGGTCGGCGGCACCGCGATCGTGAGCGGCGCCAACATGGCCGTGTCTCTGGAAAACGACAATCCTGCACTGCTCAGCAGCAACCAGACCAACAGCGTTCTGGGTCAGCAGTTCAACGTGCTGCAGGCGGCTGGCGGCGTTCAGGGTCAGTTCGGTTCGGTGACCGATAACTATGCATTCCTGGACGGTAACCTGGCCTATAGCGGTACAGGCGTGACACTGGCCCTTGCACGTAACGACGACAGCTTCGCCAGCGCCGCACAAACCGACAACCAGCGCAGCGTGGCCCAGGCCATCGAGCAACTGAGTACAGGCAACTCGGTCTACGAGGGCATCATCCTCAGCCAGGACACTGCCAGCGCACGCCGCGCATTCACCCAACTGTCGGGCGAGGTGCATCCGGCCATCGCTACACAGCTGATCAACGACAGCCGCCAACTGCGCGACGCAGTGGGTGATCGTCTGCGCGTAGAAGGCTTGTACGACCAGCCAGCACCGGGCACTGAAGACAACTCGGTGTGGGTCAAGGCGCTGGGTGCCTGGGGCAAAAACAGCGGCAGCAGTGACAGCGCCAGCTCGACCTCATCGCTGGGCGGTCTGCTTGCCGGTGTGGACGGCCTGATCAGCGAGCACACCCGTTTGGGCGCGATGGCAGGTTACAGCGACACCTCGCTGAGCCTGGGCGACGACACCCACTCGCGGGCCTCGGCAGACAGCTACCACCTGGGCGCCTACATCGGCCACGAACAGGGCGCACTGCGTCTTACCGCAGGCGCGTCGCACAGCTGGCACCGCATCGACGTGAAACGCGACCTGCAATTCGGCGCGTTTTCCGACCGTCAGAAGGTCAAGCGCGACGCCCAGTCGAGCCAGGTGTTCACCGAAGCCGCCTACCGCCTGAACCTGCAACCGCTGGCACTGGAGCCATTCGCCAACCTGGCTTACGTCCACTTCGACAGCGACAGCTTCACCGAAAAAGGCGGCGCCACGGCCCTCAAAGGCAGCGACGACACCCGCGACACCGTGCTCTCTACCCTGGGCATGCGCGCCGGTAACCGCTTCAACCTCAACGACACACAAAAACTCGACGTCTCGGCCACCCTTGGCTGGCAGCACAACCTGAACGACACCTCGTCTGAACAACACCTGGCCTTCGCCAGCGCCGGCAACAGCTTCAACGTACAAAGCGTCTCCATGGACCGCGACGCCGCCGTAGTCGGCGCCCGCGCCAGCCTGGCCTTGGGCAGGGACGCACGCATCAACCTGGACTACAACGGTTTGCTGGGTGCGCGGGATAAGACTCACGGTGTGGGGCTGTCGCTGGATTGGCAGTTCTGATGGGGGATGCCTGCGGGGTGTAGTGGCTCCGCAGGCTCTCGCCACCTGTCGTGCCCATTGCTCCATATGAATATCGTGCCAATGCTCCGCGTTGGCACGCATTTCGTGACGCTCTGCGTCATATCCAAGCCATCAGGCAAATGCCTGATCACTCACAACTCCGGCTTCTGGCCTTAGGCCGTGGGGCGCACCGGTCGACGTTTCGCTGACCCGCTTCTGCCCGTAGGGCGTAGGAGCGAACTTGTTCGCGATCTGCCGGGCACCGGCAGCAAAACCTGTGTATACGTTACGTCCTTGGCAACCAAATCTCAGATTGGCCTAGCCATGCCTCATTGCCAAATAGGCTCACCGAACAACCCGAATCCTCAACAACCACCTCAACAAACAAAATTTGATGGCCCAATACCATCATGGTAAAACCTTGCAACAGACACTCGTCTGCACTCGCTAGGGAATAGCCATGAAAAAGACAGGGACAGGCGTCGTCGCCATGCTCGCATTGCTCTGCGCCTTAACCGTGCAGGCCAGAGAAACCCAGGTAACAGACGCCTCAATCGTCAAAGCCATCATCCAGGAATCCATGGACAGTTACCCCGGCAACTGCCCATGCCCCTACAACGCTGCCAGCAATGGCAGTCAATGCGGCAAACGCAGCGCGTACAGCCGCAAAGGTGGCTACGCGCCCATCTGCTACAAGGATGACGTCACCCAAGAAATGATCAACGACTACCGACGCCGCCTGAAAGACTGATCCGACGAGACACAACGGCCGTCACCGACACTGCACGGCCATCACCACGCATTCAACCCAGCCGAGAAGCAGGCAAAACCGCCCGCCACCAGGGCCTGCCTAAACTGCGCGGCCGCGCCTCAACCTGCATCTGCGGGTGCGCCAACAGCATCGGCATATCCCGCAACCGTATCCACGGCTCGCTGTGCCAGTGCAACATACTCACCGACAACCCCGGCCACTGCAGCATGCTCAGGTTCGGCGTGCAGTCATCGAACGGCACCTGCCCATCCCGCAACGCAGGCACCACCTCATGGGTAAGCCACTGTCGTAACCCACGATTCTCCGCGTGATAGTGATGCACCATCATCGCGTACGCCCCCGACTCACTGACCATCAGCTCTGATTGTGCTTCGCCGTGTAGGTCGAGCGTGATCATGCGGTGCTGGTCAGCGTCCAGCTTGCGCAGCGTCCGCTCGTTCAATGGCCAGCCGATCATGCGACCCAGATCGCGGGCGCTGAACCAGGGTTGGTTTTCGAGGAGGAGGGCGAGGAGTTGGCGTTTGTGGCGGTGGAAGGGGGTTGGGGTGAAGCCGGCACACACCTCGCGCCGCTGACGGGCACTTGCCCGAAATAGTTTGCTTAACATGCTGACCTCTACGTATGAGCTGAAATGACGTTAAAGACCAACGTAGAGCGGGCGTAAGAAATCCCAACTGAGCGGGTCAGCAAAGCCGAGACTCCCGTTCAATTAGAACGATTGGAATCTGAAGCTATGCGTGAACTCACTGCATCTACGTTGGGTGTTTCTTAGGCACCGGCGCATACGATACCGGCGCTGGCAACGTGTCGATATCGGACAGGGGAGGGAGGGGCTGTCGGGGGTTTCCGATCTTCAGGCGAGGTATCGGGCTCAGCAACCCATATCGTTCCAACGCTCCGCGTAGGAATGCAGTTCGCGACGCTCTGCGTCGCATTCTCAGGGCTGCTACATAAATAGGACACCACCGACGCTTCGCTTTACCCATGCTGGCAATCTAGATACTGTTGTCGGACTTTTCCTACAGGGACGTTCGGCAATGCCTTCGCTCAATCAGATTTTCTTCGGTCCGCCCGGTACGGGGAAAACCTACGCCACAGTCGAAGCGACATTGCAGATACTTGACCAGCCTTTTCTTGCTAGAAACCTTGATAACCGATCAGCGCTGAAAGCTCGATTTGACGAGCTGCTTGCAGCAGGTGATGTGCGCTTTGTGACCTTTCATCAGAGCTTCAGCTACGAAGACTTTGTTGAAGGGCTTCGCGCTACGACTGATGAGCAAGGCCAGATCCGTTACGAAGTGGTCTCAGGCGTTTTCAAAAGCCTCTGCGAGTCAATTGCGAGTGAACTGAGCGGAAAATACCGAGCATTCAAAGTCGGTGATCGCTACGGCACAGGCTACAAAGTGACCCGCGCCACACCTGACGTCGTTGAGATAGAGAAGCCTCAAGGTAAGCACCTTCCCATAGGTATGAGTTTGCTAAATACGCTCGCTTCTTATGTGGACGCAGGCACCTTCACTATCGAAGAACTGGGCAATGGTCGCTGGGACAAGAAAGTGCCGGGTTCCATCCTTGATCCGTTCTTGGTGAATGGCTACAAGAATTTCCTGCCGTCGATGGTCGAACACATGCTGGGTAAAAGCGAGGAGGGCTTATTTGAGCCTGCCCCTATTCAGCATAGCGATGCCAAAGTGCTGATCATTGATGAGATCAACCGAGGCAACGTCTCGCGCATCTTCGGCGAGCTGATTACCCTTATTGAACCTTCCAAGCGTGCGGGCGCCTCAGAGGCTCTTGAGGTTACGCTGCCTTACTCGAAAGAGCGCTTCAGCATCCCGAGCAACATTCACTTGATCGGCACCATGAACACATCTGACCGATCATTGGCCGCACTTGATATTGCCCTGCGTCGTCGCTTCACGTTCGTTGAGGTGCCTCCTACCCCGGAGTTGCTTGAAGACATAGAGGTTGATGGCATCGCTATCGACGAATTGCTCAGTGTGATGAACCAGCGCATAGCCGTCCTGCTTGATCAAGATCATTGCCTGGGGCACGCGTACTTCATGCCTCTTGAGAGCGATCCGACATTGGAGCGGCTGGCAGGCATTTTTCAAGAGCAAATCCTGCCGCTACTTCAGGAGTATTTCTTCGAAGATTGGCAGCGTATCCAGTGGGTCCTCAACGACCAACGCAAAGCTCCAGAAAATAGGTTCTTGATCCAGCCGAGCCAAGACCTCAGCGTGCTGTTTGGAGATGCTGTCACTTTGGGGCAGAACAACGAACGTTGGGAATTGAATCTGCCTGCATTCAAGAATATCGAGTCATATCTGGGTGTGATCGATCACAACCTGAGCGTCAGCGCGCCGCTGGAAGCGAAGAACGTCAGAACGGAAGGCGTAGACATACGACAAGCCGCTAATGGCAGTATTGAGGTCTATCGTGGAGGTCAGCAGGTCAAACCTGCCAAGCCACATTTGCGAGAGATTGCCAGCAAACATGGCCTATCTATTACATCAGCGTCGGGCATCAAGCTGAACACGCGGAGCCTCGGGCGTAAGATCATCAAGTTCCTTAGCGAACAGCAAAGGTGAAAACCACCGTAACGGTCCGGGAATATGCTCGGCTGACAACCAGCAATGTTCTTAGCCCGACGCTCGACGTAGCCCAGGTATCGCCTTCAGCTTTCGACAGGCTCTGTGAAATCAGTTCTCGCTTTAGCAAAGCGGGTGCGGCACTGGTTCAAGTTGAAGGCCGCCGCTGGCTTAAGCTCGATAATTACGTTGGCGCGCTGGAGACACCCTGCGGTACGCGTATCGAAATCCTGCCTAAGCATTTTGAACAAGGCGACTGCATCCAGCAAAGCCGTGCGCTGCTCAGGCGCATGATTCAGAAGTCATTAGACCTGCCTACCCGCAAGGTCGGCGCAACCGCCTTACAGCGTTTCGATGCGCCGTTGACCGAATGGGTGATGAGCAGCTTTTTGGAAGCGCTCGACCACCTCATCAAGCGCGGCCTTCGCTTCGACTACCAACGTGTCGAAGAGGAGCAGCGTTATCTGCGTGGCCAGCTCAATACTGCCCGCCAAATGCGCCAACCTCCTGGCCGACAGCACCACTTCCAAATTCGTCACGACGTATTCCTGCCCGATCGGGCCGAGAACCGCCTTCTCAAAACAGCGTTAGATACCGTTTGTAAAACCACTCAAGACCCCAGTAACTGGCGTCTCTCCCACGAACTGCGTTCACTGTTGCTAGAGATCCCAAACAGCCGAGACGCCACTCAAGATTTCAAGCAGTGGCGCCACGACCGGCTCATGGCCCATTACCAGCCTGTAAAGCCTTGGTGCGAACTCATCATCCAGCAGCAAACACCACTGGCGATTGCGGGCGAATGGCAGGGCATGAGCTTACTGTTCCCGATGGAGAAGCTGTTTGAACGCTACGTGGCTGCGTGCCTGAAAGATTCACTGCCGCCAGGCGCTACGCTGCATACCCAGCGCAGCAGTGAGTATCTGTGCACTCATCAGGACAAAAAGGTCTTTCAACTACGGCCCGATCTAATGATTACTCAGGGGGAGAAGAGCTGGGTTCTGGACACCAAATGGAAGCGGCTGGACAGCGAGCTGGGTAGCAAAAATTATGGCCTTAGCCAGGCTGATTTTTATCAGTTGTTTGCGTATGGGCAGAAGTATTTGAACGGGCAGGGGGATCTGGTGCTGATTTACCCGAAACGTGCTTCGTTTCAGGAGGCGTTGCCGGTTTTTGAGTTTTCGGAGGGGCTGCGGTTGTGGGTGGTACCGTTTGATATCGAGACGGGATGTTTGATATCAGGTGTGCTGCATTTACAGGTCTTTTCGTAACTTTCCCCTTTGGCGGGTACCAAAGGCATGCCTAGCGCCACCTCGAAATACTGACTGGTGGTTGTGAATTTTAATGTGCACCCGCATCTCTCGACTATAGCTTGCACGATGGCGAGGCCAAGACCGCAGCCAGTACTTGAGCTACCGCGCCAAAATCGCTCGGTCAGGAGATGAATATTATCTTGTGACATCTCAGCGCTCACGTTCTTAACCGTCACCAACGCGAACCCGCTATCGTCGGTCACGCTAACGACCACCTGCGTATTTGCTGGGCTGTGGCGCAGCGCATTATCAAGTAGGTTGCGAAGCGCAGCCACGGCAAGTACGGCCGGTATATCCAGGCACGCCAAGGGTCTTACAAACTGAAAGGTCTGAACTATCCGCTCTGTGCTGGACGTTGCATCCTGAACAGCTAACGAAACGACCTGTTCGACACCGCATTGACTTCCATCATCAAATGACAGACTGCCTTCAACCCTGGCCAACAGAAGCAATTGCTCAAGCGTGCTATGCAGACGATCAGTACCTTGCTCGGCTCGGCTCAACGCCAAGCACTGCGCTTTCCCTGAAGTCATTTGCGCAACCTGCAAATGGGTCTTAATGGCCGTCAATGGACTACGTAATTCATGTGCTGCATCACCCGTCAGGCGGCGTTCACGCTCGATTGCCCGGCTGATACGCATCAACAAGTGATTTTGAGTTTCCAGCAAAGGCTTTAACTCACAAGGAAGCATCTGAAGGTGCAGTGGTTCAAGGGAGTCGATGTTGCGCTTTCTCAATTCGTCGCGCATACGATTGAGTGGCGCCAGGCCCTTACCTATTCCCAACCAAAGCGTCGCGACGCAGGACAAAAGCGCTACCAATACTGGCATTGATGCTGATAGCAGGACGGAGTGATTCAGTTGCTCACGCTCTTGCTCGCGGTCAGCCGTCGTGATGCGAACGTCGTCCTGCACAAGCGTGAAACTTCTCCAATGCTCTCCATCGATCACTTGGTCATAAAAACCACCGTTGGGACTGGCGATGACAGTGCCAGTATTGTTGCGGTTACTTGCCAAAATTTCCCCGCGTAACGAACTGACCTCACACGCCATGCCATCGGGGATGCCCAACTGATCGGCGCTGAAATGAGCCCCGTGATCTTTGCTGGACAAAGGTTGAGGCAACTGGGCGACCAAACCCGCAACCATTCGTGCTGATGCCACAAGTCGCTGATCCAGTGAGTACATCATTTGGCTACGTACATCTTGGAACATCCAGGTCGCAGCGAGTGTCCAGACCGCGACGAAAGCAACACCCAGTATCAGACTTAAGCGTAAACGCAGGCTCATGAACAGCAACTCTGGAGTGAAGAGGCAACGCCTAATCGATACCCTGAGCCTCTAACCGTCTCGATGATTTGCCCTCCCAATTTTCGCCTTAGATGAAAAATATGGACATTAAGTGCATTGCTCTCGACCTCATCAGTGAACCCGTACACGCTATCTTTTAGTTGCTCAAGCGAGAGAACACGCCCTGGATTGTTCAGGAGGGCCAAAAGCACTGCTTGTTCACGACGCGAAAGGTCTATGGCAGTGCCAGATAGCCAGGTTTCCCGCGTACTGGGGTCGTAAGTGAGAATGCCATGTTCGATGTGGTTTACCGTTCGTCCTGCAGCGCGACGAACCAACGTATGTAATCGAGCAAAGAGTTCCCTAAGGTCGAATGGCTTTACCATGTAGTCATCAGCTCCAGCGTGGAGCCCCTTGACCCGATCATCCACGTCATCACGTGCGGTCAAAATCAACACCGGGATGTTATGCCCTCGACTTCGTAAGGATCTCAAAAGGCTGATACCGTCTTCATCGGGCAACCCCAGATCAAGAATCATCACGTCAAACTGCGCCGCATCTAAGATCGCATGAGCCGCAGAGGCTGAGCCAACGCGGTCAAGGTTAAGGCCTTGAGCATGCAAACCAGCGACGATGCCACTGGCAATAAGCTCGTCATCTTCACAAAGCAGCACGTGCATTGTTGGACCCTAATGGAGGAAAGAATTACACATAGAACGCATTGGAGCCGCTACGGTCTGCGTTCACGCAAAATAACTATGCCTGATGTTGCAGATTGCCTGTCTGACTGAGCGTTTATTTCTCAACAGACGGATGATTGATACAGCTATGTTCATATCATCCGCCCCAAAAAAAACAGGCTGAGCGTTATCTTCAATCACTTTAAATATTCGAGCCCTCATCAACGTCAGTGCGTCGGCTTAGACATTGGAAAGCATTTTTCAATGGATTGGCTTTTCCTCGGCTTTTGATAAATCTTTATGTTTGACTGATGAGGTGACAGCCGATTTCTCGTTGTGCTTTTTATCTTCAGACCCCGCAAGCTTCTCGCGTGCTTGCTGACGCTCAAGCGCTCTAGCTTCTTGGCGTTTTTGCAACATATCAGCGCCGTCTTGAGCAAAAGCGGCACAGCAGCACAGACTAAGAAACGAAGCCAAAACCAGTATCGGCGTTTTCATTAATACATTCCTCTCGGGGCAGGTTTGCAGAGCTAATCCGTCTGCTTGGATGAGCTATAATTTAATGCACCTCGATTAACTCAGTATTAAGAGCGACTAAAAATCACAAAAAATACAGACGTATACGATTATTCCTGTCGTTCAGCGCCCTCGCGCCGACTGTAAACTACAGCAGCCTTTATAAAGGGCAAGTTTGCTATACAAAAGAACGGCTAAACATTCGCTCTTGTAAATGCCGGCAACAGGTCACCCTGCAAATGAGCGCACATCGTCACTGTACGGGTATGACTTTTTTGCTCACGCTACGGACACTAATGAAAACAAGAGCAAGGCTCACCAACGCAGCCGCAAGCAGCAAAGCCAACCATGCATGCGCGCCGATCTGTGCGAGAGAGCCGGCCAACGGTGTAGCAAGCGAACCTAGAATGTGCGTGCTGGCACCTAACAAAGCGGCAGTGGCACCTAACGCTCGTTCTTGTGAGGCCATCGCAATGGACATGAGTGATGGTTCGGCGATCCCAAAACCGAAAACAGCGATGAATAGCGCTGGGACGATGCCATAAAGATCTGCACCTACGTACACGGCGAGCAGTGCCAGCGCTGAACCGCCGCTCATCATGGCAACTCCAAGCAGTGCCATCAGGCTCGCCGAGCATCTGCTGGCCAAACGGCTACCGGTCATTGCACCCAACATCATAGCCACGCCCGTGCCGCCGAATACAAAGCCGAAGATGTCTGAACGCAAGGCGTAGCCACTTTGGTACACAAAAGATGCACCACCGACGTAGCCAAACAAAAAGAAAAACACGGATGAAAGGGCCAGAGCAGGAAGGATAAATCGCTTATCCGCAACAAGACGCCGATAGGTGCCGAACACACTGGCAGGCCTGAACGGCGTGCGCTTTTCTCTGGCTAAGGTTTCCGGTAGGCAAACACTGGAGTTTAACAAAGCCAACACACCGACAATGGCCAGCGCCAGCATCACGGCTCGCCATCCGAAGTGCACATTGATGATGCCGCCGAATGCCGGTGCGAGTATCGGGGCGGCACCCTGTATGGTCACGAGCAGAGCGAAGAGCTGCGTGGCACGAATGCCGCTGGAGAGGTCGCGCACCGAGCTCATGGCGATAACGAGCACCAGCGCAACAGACAGCCCCTGAAAGAATCGAGCGAGCAGCATGGCGCCCATCGACTCGCTTAAGGATGCCCATAACGAAGCCAGGATGAACGCCGCCAGGCCCGCCAGCAAAGGGCGTCGGCGGCCTAGCGCGTCGATAACCGGCCCGAACACGAGCTGTCCCGCGCCCATTGCCAATAAAAACACCGTCAACGTCAGCTGCATGGTGGCGTAGTCAGTATTCAGGTCCTTGGTCATCTGGGGCATGGCCGCCAAGTACATATCGATGGCCGAGGGCCCAAGTATTGTGATCAAGGCCAGAGAGGCTGCTGCCTTGAAGCCGACGGTGTGCTGTGGGGTATCCATAATTTGACCGACTCTTACCTTCAGGATGCACTTGCAACGCATCAAAGAGAATTCACATACGCTACGCATGCCAAATCAAATCGTATTGACATTCGAGAGGTATGTCAATTAGCGTGCGCGGCGTATGTGAACTAAAAAGGATGCTTTTATGCAGCAACAACGCCGTACGCGCGCCGGAATGATTGAGCAAACTCGCGCCAAACTGGTAGCAGCCGCCCGGCAGGCATTTGCCAGCCAGGGCTTCGCCCATACTTCAATGGATGATTTCACCGCCGAAGTCAGTCTGACGAGGGGGGCGATCTATCACCATTTTGGCAATAAGGAAGGATTGCTACTCGCAGTCATCGAGCAGATCGAGACCGAGGTGGGCGAACGCCTTCAGGCAATTTCGGACGCGGCACCTTCTCCGTGGGAGGCCTTCCGTCGACGTTGTCGCGCCTATCTTGAACTGGCACTGGAGCCGGAAATCCGCCGGATTATCTTGCAGGATGCACGTGCCATCTTCGGTGATGTTCCGCAAGCCGCTCAGTCATTGGGCATTGCCGCACTGCAAGCCGCGCTCGACGGACTGATTGCCGAAGGTGTCGTGGCACCGCTGCACACAACCGTGACAGCCCGAATGATCTATGGCGCTGTCACCGAAGCATCGTTCTGGATCGCAGAACCTGATGGCGACATTGAGGCACGTTTGGCCCAAGCACTTGAAGGCTTGGAACGGCTACTAAGCGGTCTGCTTAATAGCTAACCGCTGCCACCTCACTTTTCAGGAATACCTACTATGCAATGGCGCAATAGCGCGACCTGTTTTGGTGGCCTTGCCAAATTTTTTCACTGGACGAGCGCGGCTTCATTTATCGCGGCTTACATCGTCGTCTATTACGTTATCTGGTTCATGGATGACACCTCGCCGGAGTCTTTGCCAGTGCTCAATATTCATTGGGTGCTTGGCCTGCTAGTCGGTTTTCTAGTGTTGCCCAGGTTGCTATGGCGATTGCTGGACATGCAGCCGGATAACCCGCCCGGTTCGGCGTTGGAACACGTACTCGCGCACGTTGCGCACGGGGGACTCTATGGTCTGATGATTGCGATGCCGCTAACGGGCTACTTGGGCACGGGGGCACCTACTGACTTCGGACTGTTCAGCATGACAGGCTTCAATGAAACCAAGCTATTCGCCTGGTTCAGTGTCACATTCAGTTTAAGCTATGAAGCGTTTGAGGCTCCGATAGATACTGTTCATCATTTCCTTGGGAAGTGGGTTGCCTGGGTCGTGGTGAGCCTGCATGTGTTAGCTGCGCTCTTCCATCACCTGGTACGCCGCGACAGTGTTTTGAGACGTATGCTGCCTTGGTCAAGCCTGCCTAAAGCGTCATGAGCTGTGGGAGCCCGGCAAGCGTGGAGAACGCTTCCAAATTAAGGGATTGATGTTTAAATCCTGCCTCTGACAGAGGGGCAGGAGTCATTAGTCTACTGTCTCCTTTGTTCCATGCTAATTGTTGACTGGCCAGCCAATTGAGCAGCGCTTTGAGCAAAGTTCAAACCCCGCGTCTATCGATCAGTCCAACGCTTACAGATAAGGTGATATGCCCGCGTTTTGCCTTGGCAAATGAAGCGAAAACGGTTTATTGAATGCGGGAGGGGTGCACTGGTAATACGGGACAAGCCCTCATTTCTGTTTTTCTCTTTGTAAGTGTCAACGCTATTATTGCAGGTCTAGCAGCTTATCCGGGGTCAGGGTCTTTTTTTCGTCGGTTCGTGCCGCTCATGACTAACGGAAAAATAGAGAAATCCGCAGGCCGGAAGTATCAAGGTGCTACTAGCCGGTACTGTCGGCACATCAATGACATTCTCCCAGGTCCCGATGGCAGTCATGCAGACAGGGCAAGCCAGGTTCTGACATCCGGTTTATCTGCGACAAACTTGTGCTGTAACTGCCGAGTTCTGTATGGAACTTGGCCAGCACGCCAGGAATTCGGCAGGGCCGCGGACATCGTCACTCGGCTCCCGAAAGGATATTAAAATCAGGGATGTTTACGCATGACGTCGTCGCATCAACACGTATCGAACAACTCCAATGTCTCGTATGAACTATCTTCTGTACAGCAGGGTATCTGGCTCGGTCAGATAGCGAATCCGGACATACCGCTGTACAACATTGGCATGAAGCTGGAGATCAAGGGTGATCTCGATATTCCAATGTTCGAGAAGGCTATCAATCTCGTTGTCAGGCATAATGATGCGCTACGACTTGCCTTGTTCCAAGAGGGTGATATAGCCCGGCAGAGAGTGTTGCCATCTGTCGATATCACACTCGAACTCGTCGACTTTTCAGACTACGTTGACAGCGTCGAGCGAGCGCAGGAATACCTTCAACACGCATTTTCCCGACCCTTCAATCCATTGGAAGGCATTCTTTGGGAGGCGCAGCTCGTACGGTGCAGTGCATCCCGTCACTACTGGCTGGGTCGCTACCATCATTTGGTCATGGACGGCTCAGGGGCGACGCTGTTTTGCCATGCAGTCGCGAAGGCCTACAACAATTTACTGGTGGGCATCGACGAGCTCGAGGAAGGCTCTTCCTACAGAGACTTCCTGGTCAAAGACCAGGCCTATCTGAATTCGCCGCGCCTGGAGCGTGACCGGTCGTTTTGGCGCGAACGCTACGCACAAATACCGCCATCCCTGCTGCAGTGGTCCGGCGACCATGCCGTGGGTTCGATGTGCAAGAGCGGTCATATTCGCTCGACGATCAAGCGTGACCTGTTCAATGCTGTGGCCGCGGTTGCCACCGAGCATGGCCTTTCTCCTGTCACGGTATTCTTTGCAGTCGTCAGTGCCTATTTTTCACGCGTCGGTGGTGCAGAAGAAGTCATCATCGGCATGCCCCTGCATAACCGCACGACGGCCCGCCAGAAACAGACGATCGGGATGTTTTCTTCCGTCATCCCGATCGGCGTACGGGTTGACCCTAATCGCTCCCTGCTCGAATTGATGGGCGATGTGGCCGCCGAATTGCGACGCTGCTACCGCCACGAGCACTTCCCGATTGCGGAACTGAATCGCGCCCTGAATATTGGCCATTCCAGGCGCAAGCAGATCTTCGATATCACGCTTTCATTCGAAAAATTTGACGCAGACTTTTTCTTTGGCGGCGCCCCTTCGAAGGCGATCAGGATGTACAGCGGCTTCGATCAGACGCCGCTCTCAATCGCTATCTGTGATTACTATTCGGATGAAGACGTAGTCGTCGACTTCAACTTCAATCTGGCCTGCTTTCGCCCGGACGAAGTTGAGCGGATTCGGGACCGCATTACGCTGCTCCTGGAGTCGGTTGCCGCTCATGAATCGGCGCCGATTGGCCAGCTTGCGCTTATGGGGGAAGCGGAACGCCGGCAAGTGCTTGTCGAGTTCAACGCAACACATCAGGCCTTGCAACAGGATCTATTGGTCCATCAGCTTTTCGAACAGCAAGCGCAGCAGCAGCCCCAAGCGCTTGCACTGGTCTGCGGCGACGAGCGCGTGACCTACGCTGAACTCAACGAACGCAGTAATCAGGTGGCTCATGCCTTGCTGTCACTGGGCATTGCTCTGGACGACCGCGTGGCGATCTGTGTGGAACGCAGTGTTGAGATGGTGGTGGGCTTGCTGGGGATTCTGAAGGCGGGCGGTGCCTACGTGCCGCTGGACCCTGGGTATCCGCCGGAGCGGTTGCGCTACATGCTGGAGGACAGCGCGCCGGTGGCAGTGCTGCTGCAGCGTACGACCCGGGAGTTGCTGGGTGCGTTGGCGATGCCGGTGCTGGATCTGCAAAGCGTGAACCGGGCGGCTGAAACCGAGCATGATCGCGTATTGCCGACGGTCGCGCCACAGCACCTGGCTTATGTGATCTATACCTCGGGTTCGACCGGCCAGCCCAAGGGCGTGATGATCGAACATCGCAATCTCGTGAACCTGGTGGCCTGGCATTGCGAGGCGTTCGGTCTGACCCATCGCAAGCGGGTTTCGAGCGTGGCGGGTGTCGGTTTCGATGCTTGCGTCTGGGAACTATGGCCAGCGCTGTGCGTGGGAGCCAGCCTGTCGCTGTTGCCTGGACAAGCGCTTGGCAATGATGTGGATGCGCTGCTGGGATGGTGGCGTCGGCAAGATCTGGATGTGAGCTTCTTGCCTACGCCGATTGCCGAGATTGCGTTCGCCCAAGGGATCGAGCCGGCGTCGCTGCAAACGTTGCTGATCGGTGGAGACCGGTTGCGTCAGTTTCCCAATCCGGATAGTCGGGTTGCGCTGATCAACAACTATGGTCCGACCGAGACCACGGTTGTGGCCACATCCGGTCTGATCGATGCAACGCAGTCGGTATTGCACATAGGCCGTCCGATAGCCAATACGCAGGTTTACCTGTTGGATGCGCACGGCCAGCCTGTGCCTATGGGGGTCAGCGGCGAGATTTATATCGGCGGCGCGGGGGTTGCCCGGGGTTATCTGAACAGGCCGGAACTGACGGCGGAGCGTTTTCTGGATGACCCGTTCAGTGCCGAACCGGCGGCGCGGATGTACAGGACCGGCGATCTGGGGCGCTGGTTGGCGGACGGCAATATCGAGTACCTGGGGCGCAATGACGATCAGGTCAAGCTCCGCGGAGTTCGTATCGAGCTGGGCGAGATTGAGGCGCAACTGAGGCAGATCGCGGACATCAGAGACGCGGTGGTGATTGCCCAGGAGGATACGCCGGGTGAAAAGCGTCTGACGGCGTACTACACGATGCAGGAAACTGCACAGGCCATGACAGCGCAGACGTTGCGTGCTGCCTTGCAGGCGAGGCTGCCGGAATACATGGTGCCGGCGGCGTATGTGAAAGTGTCCGAATGGCCGCTGACGCCGAACGGCAAGCTGGATCGGCGGGCATTGCCGGCGCCGGGGGACGACGCTTATGCCAGTCGTGACTACGAGGCGCCGGCAGGCGAAGTCGAGCGTGCGCTGGCGGAGATCTGGCAGGAGCTGCTCGGTGTCGATCGGGCGGGGCGCAACGATCACTTCTTCGAGCTGGGTGGGCATTCGCTGCTGGCGATGAGGCTCATCTCCCTGGTCCGGCAGCGTTTGAGCGTGGAATTGGAACTGGCCGCGTTATTCGCGAATCCGCAGCTCGAGGCGCTTGCCTGCGTGGTGGCGCAGGCACAAAACAATACGCTGCCGCAGCTTGTGCCAACGTCACGAGAGGCGCAACTGCCGCTGTCGTTTGCTCAGCAACGGTTGTGGTTTCTGGCGCAGATGGAAGGTGCCAGCGCTGCTTACCACATACCGGCGGGGCTGCGCATCGTCGGCGCGCTGGATGAAGCCGCCTTGCAGCATGCGTTGAACCGGATTGTGGCGCGTCACGAAGTACTGCGCACAACGTTTGTCCAGACCGGGGATCAGGCCGCAGTGCTCTGCATCCATCCCGAGGAAACAGGCTGCCCGTTGCGCAAGTACGATCTCACGACGCATGCCGATAGCTCGAGTGAGTTGGCACGACTGATGGACGAAGAAGCCATTGGGCGCTTCGATCTTCAGCAGGGACCGCTGATTCGAGGGAGTCTGGTTCGGCTGAGCGATGACGAACATGTGTTGCTGTTGACGATGCACCACATCGTATCGGATGGCTGGTCGATGGGCGTGTTGACGCGCGAGTTGGGAGCACTCTACGCGAGCGGTTGCCAAGCTGATGCAGACCCGTTGCCGCAGTTGTCGATCCAGTACGCTGACTATGCGGTGTGGCAACGAGGCTGGTTGAGCGGCGAGGTATTGCACAAGCAAAGCACCTACTGGCAGACCGCTCTGCTCGATGCGCCGGCATTGCTGATGTTGCCCTCTGATCGTGTACGTCCGGCGCAACAGGACTATACGGGCGATGCGGTGCCCGTGGTGCTGGATGCGACGCTGAGCCATGAGCTCAAGGCGCTGAGTCGGCGGCACGGCACGACCCTGTTCATGACATTGCTGGCGGGCTGGGCGACGGTATTGAGTCGTTTGTCCGGGCAGGATGAGGTGGTGATCGGTTCGCCGGTGGCGAACCGGATGAGCGCTGAGGTCGAGGGCCTGATCGGGTTTTTTGTCAACACCCTGGCGTTGCGCGTGAATGTGTCGGACGATCCGGCGGTCGAGGCATTGCTGAGTCGCGTCAAGGCCTGCACGCTGGCGGCCTATGAACACCAGGATCTGCCTTTCGAGCAGGTGGTGGAGTTGCTCAAGCCGGTGCGCAGCTTGTCCCATAGCCCGCTGTTCCAGGCGATGCTGTCGTGGCAGAACACGCCGCCCGCAGAACTGGCGTTGGAGGGGCTGGAGCTAACGCTGCTGGATTCGGTAGCACGCACCACCAAGTACGATGTGTCCCTCGACTTGGCGGAGGTGGAGGGACGGATCGTCGGTTCGCTGGAATATGCGACGGCGCTGTTCGACCGCGAGACGGCCCAACGCTACGTGGCGTATCTGGAACGGGTGCTGCGTGCGATGGTCGAGAACGAGCGCCAGGTTGTGGGCGCGATCGAGCTTTTGGGCGAAACCGAACGTCGGCAAGTGCTTGTCGAGTTCAACGCGACACATCAGGCCTGGCCACAGGATCTATTGGTCCATCAACTTTTCGAACAGCAAGCGCAGCAGCAGCCTCAAGCGCTTGCACTGGTGTGCGGCGACGAGCGAGTGACGTACGCTGAACTCAACGAACGCAGCAATCAGGTGGCTGATATTTTGCTGTCACTGGGCATTGCTCCGGACGACCGCGTGGCGATCTGTGTGGAACGCAGTGTCGAGATGGTGGTGGGCTTGCTGGGGATCCTGAAGGCGGGTGGTGCCTACGTGCCGCTGGACCCTGGGTATCCGCCGGAGCGGTTGCGCTACATGCTGGAGGACAGCGCGCCGGTGGCGGTGCTGGTGCAGCGTACGACCCGGGACTTGCTGGGTGCGCTGGCGATGCCGGTGCTGGATCTGCAAGGCGTGAACTGGGCGGCTGAAACCGAGCATGACCGCGTGTTGCCGACGGTCACGCCACAGCACCTGGCTTATGTGATCTATACCTCGGGTTCGACCGGTCAGCCCAAGGGCGTGATGATCGAGCATCGTGCCATTGTGAACCGCCTGTTGTGGGCACAGGACCAATATCGGCTGAGTCGCGAAGACCGCGTCTTGCAAAAGACACCGTTCGGTTTTGACGTGTCGGTCTGGGAATTTTTTCTACCCTTGCTCGCGGGGGCGCAATTGGTGATCGCGCGTCCGGGAGGCCATCAGGACCCCGAGTATCTGGCCGGGTTGATCGCAGACTCGGGTGTCACGATATTGCATTTCGTACCGTCCATGTTGCAGAGCTTCCTCAATCAGGCTGGCCCGCTGGCCTGTAGCACATTGCGGCAGGTGTTCTGTAGCGGCGAGGCGTTGCCCTATAGTTTGCAAAAGCACTTCGAGCAACGCTTTGCACATGTGCAATTGCACAACCTGTATGGCCCCACTGAAGCCGCTGTCGACGTCACCTACTGGCACTGTGTGCCCGACCTGCATGCGGGGATCGTGCCGATCGGCCGGCCGGTTGCCAATACCCGGATGTATCTGCTGGACCCGCACATGCAACCGGTCCCGGTTGGCGTCTGCGGCGAGATTTATATCGCGGGTGTACAGCTCGCGCGCGGCTATTTGAATCGTGATGCGCTGACCGCAGAGCGGTTCGTGAAAGACCGTTTCAGCAACGACCCGACGGCGCGGATGTACAGGAGCGGCGATTTGGGTCGTTGGCTGGCGGACGGCAATATCGAGTACCTGGGACGCAACGACGATCAGGTCAAGCTCCGCGGCTTCCGTATCGAGCTGGGCGAGATTGAGGCGCAGCTGGCTGGGTGCCCTGGTGTCGGAGAGGCGGTGGTGATTGCCCGGGAAGACACGCCGGGTGACAAACGTCTGATCGCGTATTACACGACGCGGGAAGCGAAAGAGATCATTGCGGTGCAGACGCTACGGGCGGCCTTGCAGGCGAGTCTTCCGGAGTACATGGTGCCGGCCGCGTATGTGAAACTGCCGGGGTGGCCGCTGACACCTAACGGCAAGCTGAATCGCCGGGCGTTGCCTGTGCCGGAGGCCGACGCTTATGTGAGCCGCGGCTACGAAGCGCCGTACGGGACGGTGGAGACGGCGCTTGCCGAAATCTGGCAGGAGCTGCTTGGTGTCGAACGGGTGGGTCGCCACGATCACTTCTTCGAACTGGGTGGGCATTCGCTACTGGCCGTCAGTCTGATGGGCCGGATGCGTCAAGCGGGACTGTCGGCGGATGTGCGGCTGCTGTTTGCCCAGCCAACCCTTTCGGCGTTTGCCGAGGTATTGGGTAACGGTCATGAGGTAGAGGTGCCCGCCAACGGAATCGTGGTCGGGTGCACACGAATTACACCGTCGATGTTGCCGCTCGCGGACCTGAGCGAGGATGCCATCGAGCGGATTGTGCGTGCTGTGCCAGGCGGGACGGCGAACGTCCAGGATATCTATGCACTGGCGCCACTGCAGGAAGGGGTGTTGTTCCACCACCTTGCGTCGGTCGAGGGTGACCCCTATTTGCTAAATACGCGTTTTGCGCTGCCAAGCGAAGACCACCTGAAGGCGTTTGTCCGGGCACTTCAGGGTGTGATTGCCAGGCATGACATCTTGAGAACGGCGGTGCTGTGGGAGGGGCTGGACGAGCCGGCTCAGACAGTCTGGCGCGAAGCGCCATTGGCCGTTGAAGCGTTGGAGCTGAAGGCGGCCGACGGAGACATCGAACAGCAACTCCAGGAGCGCTTCGACCCCAGGCATTACCGGCTGGATTTGACGAAAGCGCCCTTGATGAAGATGGCTTACGCCTACGACGAAGCCAATAGTCGCTGGGTGGCGATTCTGCTGTTTCACCACATGGTGCTGGACCATACGGCGCTGGAAGTGGTGCAACATGAGGTACAGGCGGATCTGCTGGGGCAGGCAGCCGGACTGCCGGATTCGGTACCCTATCGCAACCATGTGGCGCAGGCGCGACTGGGCGTAAGCCAAGCGGCGCATGAAGCGTTCTTCCAGGAAATGCTCGGTCAGGTGACGGAGCCGACGCTGCCATTCGGTTTGCACGATGTGCAGGGTGACGGTCGGGACATCAAGCAAGCCAGGCAGGCAGTGGCCGCAGAGCTGGCGGGCAGGATCCGCCGGCAAGCCAGGAGTCTGGGCGTAAGTGCTGCCAGCCTGCATCATCTGGCCTGGGCGCAGGTGCTGGGGCGCACGTCGGGCCAGGAAGACGTGGTGTTCGGTACGGTGTTGCTGGGACGAATGCAGGGTGGCGACGGTGCCGACCGCTCGTTGGGGATGTTCATCAACACCTTGCCGTTGTGCTTGAACGTCGGTGAGCAAGGCGTGCGTGAGGGGGTGAAGGCCACGCATGCCCGCCTGACCGCGCTGCTCGGTCACGAACATGCGTCGTTGGCGCTGGCGCAACGCTGCAGCGCCATTGCTCCACCGTTGCCGCTGTTCAGCGCGCTGCTGAATTACCGCCACAGCGCCGAGCCGCAAGTCTCGGACCAGGGAGACCGCGCTTGGGGCGGAATCGAGGTCCTGGGCTGGAATGAGCGAACCAACTATCCGCTGACACTGGCTGTGGACGATCTGGGCGAGGGCTTTGCACTGACCGTTCAAGCCACGGCGGGGATCGATCCGCAGCGGGTATGTGCTTACATGGAGACGGCGCTGGAGAGTCTGGTCGACGCGCTGGAACACTCACCTGAGTCGTTGCTGCGCAGTCTGGAGATGCTGCCGCGATCCGAGCGTCAGTTGCTGCAGGAGTGGAATGCGACGGCCGTGGATTATCCGCAAGGCACCTGCGTCCATCAGTTATTCGAAGCGCAAGTAGAAAAAACGCCAGAAGCGATTGCGCTGGTATTTGAGGCGCGCACATTCACTTATGCGCAACTGAATGCGCGCGCCAACCAGTTGGCGCATCATCTGATCGGCCTGGGCATCGGGCCGGATGACCGGGTGGCGATCTGCGTGGAGCGTAGCCCGGACATGGTGGTGGGCTTGCTGGGCATCCTGAAGGCGGGTGCTGCCTACGTGCCGCTGGACCCGGCGTATCCGGAGCAGCGGTTGCGCTACATGCTGGAAGACAGCGCGCCGGCGGCGGTGCTGGTGCAGGGTGCGACCCGGGCGTTGCCGGGAGAGTTGGCCGTGCCGCTGCTGGACCTGGAAGGCGGGTGCTGGGAAGCTGAGGCTGACCATGATCCAGTGGCGCGAGCCGTCAAGCCGGATCATCTGGCCTATGTGATCTACACCTCAGGCTCGAGCGGCCAACCCAAGGGCGTGTTGATCGAGCAAAGGGGCTTTCTAAACCTGATGCACTGGTATCTGGCCGAGCTGAAACTGGCGTCCGATGATGCCGTACTGCTTGTTTCCTCCTATAGCTTCGATTTGACGCAAAAAAATATTCTCGGTCCGTTATTGGTCGGTGGAACACTGCACCTGGCCAGAGAGGCTTTCATTCCCGAGGTGCTGCTGGAGCAGATTCAACGCGAGCGTATTACCCATATCAATCTCTCACCCAGTGCGTTCAACACGCTCATCGATGCAAACGATTCAAGGCAACTTGACAGCATCCGCCGGGTGGTACTGGGCGGAGAGCCTATTCAAGTCGCCAGGCTGGAAATGCTTCCCGAGCCGAGGCCCGAATTCATTAACAGTTACGGGCCCACGGAGTGTAGCGACGTGGTGGCCTGGCATAGACTGGTTGACGATATCGACTGTTATCGGTCTTCGGTATTTCCAATCGGCCGTCCGATCGCGAACACACGGATTTACCTGCTGGATACACACGGCCAGCCGGTGCCCATCGGGGTCAGCGGCGAGATCCATATAGGCGGCGCGGGGGTTGCCCGTGGCTATCTGAATCTGCCGGAACTGACGGCGGAGCGTTTCCTGGACGACCCGTTCAGTGCCGAGCCGGCGGCGCGGATGTACAAGAGCGGCGATCTGGGACGCTGGCTGGCGGACGGCAATATCGAGTACCTGGGGCGCAATGACGATCAGGTCAAGCTTCGGGGCTTCCGTATCGAGCTGGGCGAGATCGAGTCGCGACTGTCTGAGTGTCCCGGGGTCAGGGAAGCGGTGGTGCTGGTGCGCGAGCCCTGTCCCGGCGACAAACGTCTTGTGGCGTACCTGACGGCGCAGGAAGGTGTCGAGTTGTCGGCGGCGCAGTTGCGCGAGCAACTGTCGCAAGGGTTGGCGGAGTACATGATTCCGAGTGCCTTCGTAACGCTGGCGCGTTTCCCGCTAACGCCAAACGGCAAGCTGGACCGACGGGTATTGCCGGCGCCGGAGGACGACGCTTATGCCAGTCGTGATTACGAGGCGCCGGCAGGTGACGTCGAGCATGCGCTGGCAGAGATCTGGCAGGTATTGCTGGGGCTGGAGCGTGTCGGTCGCCACGATCACTTCTTCGAACTGGGCGGGCATTCGTTACTGGCGGTACAACTGGTGTCGCGTCTGCGTCAGCGCTTCGAAGTCGAAGTGGCGCTGCGGGATGTGTTTGCCGAGCCGACGCTGCAAGGTCTGGCACGTCAGGTGGCGAACGCCTGGCTATCGGCGCAGACGCCGTTGACGCTGGTGGATCGCAATCTGCCATTGCCGCTGTCGTGGGCGCAACAACGCTTGTGGTTCCTCGATCAACTGGATCGGGCGGCGGGGGCTGCTTATCACATTCCGGCGGGACTGCGCTTGCGCGGCCGATTGGACAGAGACGCCTTGCAGGCCACGCTGGACCGGATCGTGGCGCGCCACGAAACCCTGCGCACCCACTTTGCCTTGCACGAGGGGCAGGCGATCCAGGTGATCGCGCCGGCGACCCAAGGGTTCGCCCTGATCACTCATGACCTGCGCCCGCTGGACAGCGCGGCGCAACATGAGACGCAACACGAGGCCGTAGAGCGGCTCGCTCGCGAGGAGGCGCTTGCGCCATTCGACTTGTCGAGGGGGCCGCTGATTCGCGGACGACTTGTGCAACTGTCGGAGACAGAGCACATCCTGCTGGTGACGCAGCACCATATCGTTTCGGACGGTTGGTCGACGGGCGTTCTGCTGCACGAAATCGGTACGTTGTACCGCGCCTTCAGCCAGGGGCTGGCCGATCCTCTGCCGGCACTGGCCTTCCAGTATGTCGACTACGCGGCGTGGCAGCGGCAATGGTTGCAGGGCGAAACGCTGCAAACGCAGGTCGACTTTTGGCGGCAACACCTGAGCGGCGCACCGGCCTTGCTGGAGCTGCCAACCGACCACCGCCGCCCACCGTTGCGCAGTTACGCCGGCGGACGGGTGAGCCTGGCCCTGAGCCCGGCATTGACGGCAGGGTTGCGACAATTGGGCCAGCGTCACGGTGCGACGCTGTTCATGACCTTGCT
This sequence comes from Pseudomonas syringae KCTC 12500, assembly GCF_000507185.2. Lineage (NCBI taxonomy): Bacteria > Pseudomonadati > Pseudomonadota > Gammaproteobacteria > Pseudomonadales > Pseudomonadaceae > Pseudomonas > Pseudomonas syringae. The sequence goes on along the minus strand of NZ_AYTM02000002.1, from coordinate 744,628 downwards.
GGCGGGCTGGTCGAGTCTGTTGAGCCGCTTCAGCGGGCAGGACGATGTGGTGATCGGCACGCCGGTGGCGAATCGTCCGCGCAGCGAACTGGAGTCGCTGATCGGCTTCTTCGTCAACACACTGGCGCTGCGCATCCGGCCGGAAGGGGGCCTGAGCGTGGCGGCGTTGCTGGAGCAGGTCAAGGCGGTCATGCTGGCGGCGCATGCGCATCAGGACCTGCCGTTCGAGCAGGTGGTGGAGGCGCTGCAACCCCCGCGCAGCCTGGGTCATAGCCCGATCTTCCAGGTCATGCTGGCGCTGAACAACACCCCGGGCGGCGGCGAATTCAGCCTGCCGGAGCTGAGCCTGGAGCCGCTGCAAGCGCCGCACACGACGGCCCAGTTCGACCTGTCGCTTGCGCTGGTCGAGGCGGATGGCGGGTTGATCGGCTCTCTGGAATACGCGAGCGATCTGTTCGAGCGTGCGACGATCGAACGGATGGCGGGGCACCTGCAGGTACTTCTGGAAGGCATGGTGGCGGATGACCAGCAAGCGGTCGCAGAACTGCCGCTGCTGTCCTGCGAGCAACGTCGGCAGGTGTTGGAGTCGTTCAACGATACGGCAGCGGCCTACCCGGCGGACAAGTTGCTCCATCAACTGTTCGAGGAACAGGCGGCACAACAGCCCGATGCCCTGGCGGTGGTCGATGAAACCGCAAGCCTGACCTATAGCGAACTCAACGCGCGGGCGAATCGACTGGCACATTACCTGATCGGCCTGGGTATCCAGCCGGATGATCGGGTCGCGATCTGTGCGCAGCGCAGCCTGGAAATGGTGGTGGGCTTGCTCGGTATTCTGAAGGCGGGTGGTGCCTATGTGCCGCTGGATCCTGGGTATCCGTCCGAGCGATTGCACTACATGCTGGAAGACAGCGCGCCGGTAGCAGTGCTGGTGCAAGCGGCGCTGCAGGAATGCCTGCCGGCGGTGAATGTGCCGCAGGTCGTGTTGGACAGCGTGGACCTGTCTTCAGGGACCGGTGGGCTGCCGTGTGGCAATCCGGATCTTGATGCCTTGGGGCTGACGTCGAGAATGCCGGCTTATGTGATGTATACATCCGGCTCCTCGGGAGTGCCGAAGGGCGTGCTGATTGAGCACCGCAGTGTGCTGCGTCTGGTTATCAATAATCCTTATGCCAGGATCACCACAGAGGATTGTGTTGCGCATGGCGCCAATACGGCCTTCGACGCTTCGACCTGGGAAATCTGGAGTGCGCTGCTCAATGGGGCGAAACTGTTGGTTGTGTCTCAGGCGACGCTGCTCAATGCCGCGCGCTTGAACCATGTGTTGATTGAAGGTGGCGTAACCGCTTTATGGTTGACTGCTGGATTGTTCAATGAATATGTCGATGTACTCGCCGCTGCCTTCTCAAGGCTGCGATATCTCCTGGTCGGTGGGGATGTGCTCGATCCAGTGAGCGTTGCGAAGGTTTTGTCCCGCGCCCATCGCCCGAGGCATCTGATCAATGGCTATGGACCAACGGAAACAACGACCTTTGCCAGCACCTATGAGATCCATGCGCTGTCCGACAATTCGCGCTCGATTCCTATTGGCCGCCCTATCGGCAACACACGCATTTACCTATTGGATGCACACGGCCAGCCGGTGCCCATCGGGGTCAGCGGCGAGATCCATATCGGCGGCGCGGGGGTTGCCCGTGGCTATCTGAATCTGCCGGAACTGACGGCGGAGCGTTTCCTGGACGACCCGTTCAGTGCCGAGCCTGCGGCGCGGATGTACAAGAGCGGCGATCTGGGACGCTGGCTGGCGGACGGCAATATCGAGTACCTGGGGCGCAATGACGATCAGGTCAAGCTTCGGGGCTTCCGTATCGAGCTGGGTGAGATCGAGTCGCGACTGTCTGAGTGTCCCGGGGTCAGGGAAGCGGTGGTGCTGGTGCGCGAGCACCGTCCCGGCGACAAACGCCTGGTGGCGTACCTGACGGCGCAGGAAGGTGTCGAGTTGTTGGCGGCGCAGTTGCGCGAGCAACTGTCGCAAGGGCTGGCGGAGTACATGATTCCGAGTGCCTTCGTAACGCTGGCGCGTTTCCCGCTAACGCCAAACGGCAAGCTGGATCGACGGGCATTGCCGGCGCCGGAGGACGACGCTTATGCCAGTCGTGATTACGAGGCGCCGGCAGGTGACGTCGAGCATGCGCTGGCAGAGATCTGGCAGGTATTGCTGGGGCTGGAGCGTGTCGGTCGCCACGATCACTTCTTCGAACTGGGCGGGCATTCGTTACTGGCGGTACAACTGGTGTCGCGTCTGCGTCAGCGCTTCGAAGTCGAAGTGGCGCTGCGGGATGTGTTTGCCGAGCCGACGCTGCAAGGTCTGGCACGCCAGGTGGCGAACGCCCGGCTCTCGGCGCAGACGCCGTTGACGTTGTTGACGCCGGTGGATCGCAATCTGCCATTGCCGCTGTCGTGGGCGCAACAACGCTTGTGGTTCCTCGATCAACTGGACCGGGCGGCGGGGGCTGCTTATCACATTCCGGCGGGACTACGCTTGCGCGGCCGATTGGACAGCGACGCCTTGCAGGCCACGCTGGACCGGATCGTGGCGCGCCACGAAACCCTGCGCACCCATTTTGCCTTGCACGAGGGTCAGGCGATCCAGGTGATCGCGCCGGCGACCCAAGGGTTCGCCCTGGTCACTCATGACCTGCGCGCTCTGGACAGCGCGGCGCAACACGAGGCCGTAGAGCGGCTCGCTGGCGAGGAGGCGCTGGCGCCGTTCGACTTGTCGAGCGGTCCGCTGATTCGAGGACGGCTTGTGCAACTGTCGGAGACGGAGCACATCCTGCTGGTGACGCAGCACCATATCGTTTCTGACGGTTGGTCGACGGGCGTTCTGCTGCACGAAATCGGTACGTTGTACCGCGCCTTCAGCCAGGGGCTGGCTGATCCTCTGCCGGCACTGGCCTTCCAGTATGTCGACTACGCCGCGTGGCAGCGGCAGTGGTTGCAGGGCGAAACCCTGCAAACGCAGGTCGACTTCTGGCGGCAGCACCTGAGTGGTGCACCGGCCTTGCTGGAGCTGCCAACCGACCACCGCCGCCCACCGTTGCGCAGTTATGCCGGCGGACGGGTGAGCCTGGCCCTGAGCCCGGCATTGACGACAGGGTTGCGGCAGTTGGGTCAGCGTCACGGTGCGACGCTGTTCATGACCTTGCTGGCGGGCTGGTCGAGTCTGTTGAGCCGCTTCAGCGGGCAGGACGATGTGGTGATCGGCACGCCGGTGGCAAATCGTCCGCGCAGCGAACTGGAGTCGCTGATCGGCTTCTTCGTCAACACACTGGCGCTGCGCATCCGGCCGGAAGGACGCCTGAGCGTGGCGGCGTTGCTGGAGCAGGTCAAGACGGTCATGCTGGCGGCGCACGCGCATCAGGACCTGCCGTTCGAGCAGGTGGTGGAGGCGCTGCAGCCCCCGCGCAGCCTGGGTCATAGCCCGATCTTCCAGGTCATGCTGGCGCTGAACAATACCCCGGGCGGCGGCGAATTCAGCCTGCCGGAGCTGAGCCTGGAGCCGCTGCAAGCGCCGCACACGACGGCCCAGTTCGACCTGTCGCTTGCGCTGGTCGAGGCGGATGGCGGATTGATCGGCTCTCTGGAATACGCGAGTGATTTGTTCGAGCGTGCGACGATCGAGCGGATGGCGGGGCACTTGCAAGTGCTTCTGGAAGGCATGGTGGCGGATGACCAGCAAGCGGTCGGAGAACTGCCGCTGCTGTCCTGCGAGCAACGTCGGCAGGTACTGGAGTCGTTCAACGATACGGCAGCGGCCTACCCGGCGGACAAGTTGATCCATCAACTGTTCGAGGAGCAGGCGGCGCAACAACCCGATGCCCTGGCGGTGGTCGATGACGCCGGAAGCCTGACCTATGGCGAACTCAACACGCGGGCGAATCGACTGGCACATTATCTGATCGGCCTGGGTATCCAGCCGGATGATCGGGTTGCGATCTGTGCGCAACGCAGCCTGGAAATGGTGGTGGGCTTGCTGGGGATTTTTAAGGCGGGTGGTGCGTATGTGCCGCTTGATCCTGCGTATCCGGAGCAGCGGTTGCGCTACATGCTGGAGGACAGCACGCCGGTGGCGGTGCTGGTGCAGGCCGAGACCCGGGCGTTGCTGGGCGAGTTGGCGGTGCCGACGCTCGATCTGCAAGATGCCGACTGGGAGGTTGAAGCTGAACACAATCCTGTAGTGCCGGCCATCACGCCGCAGCACCTGGCCTATGTGATTTATACCTCGGGCTCCTCCGGTAAACCCAAAGGGGTGGGCGGTCCACATCAGGCCATGGTTAACCGTCTTTACTGGATGCATAGCACTTTCGGTGGTCAGCGACTCGAAAAGCATGCACAAAAAACGTCGATCAGTTTTCTCGATTCGGTGACTGAAACGCTGATGCCCTTACTGTTTGGCGCGCAGCTGCATATCGTGTCGCCGCTGGCCTCCAGGGATCCGATACAGCTGTGGCAGGCGGTTACAGAGCATCAGTTGACCCGTCTGGTTCTTGTCCCTTCACTGCTGGAAGAACTGTCGAGGATAGAGAACCGACAAATTTCGCCAGAAAAGCGGCTGATCGTTTGCAGTGGCGAGGTGTTTTCGTCCTCCCTGCTTGCTCGCACTCGTGCTTGGTTACCTTCGGCCACGATACTGAATTTCTACGGTTCGTCGGAAGCGGCGGGTGACTCTACTTTTTACCTGTGCGACAGCGCTGTTCAAGCGGGTCATTCACTTCCAATCGGCCGTCCGATCGCGAATACACGGATTTACCTGCTGGATGCAAACGGCCAGCCGGTACCGATTGGGGTCATTGGCGAGATCCATATCGGCGGCGCGGGGGTTGCCCGTGGCTATCTGAATATGCCGGAACTGACGGCGGAGCGTTTCCTTGACGACCCGTTCAGTGCCGAGCCGGCGGCGCGCATGTACAGGAGCGGCGATCTGGGGCGCTGGTTGGCGGACGGCAATATCGAGTACCTGGGGCGTAACGACGATCAGGTCAAGCTACGCGGTTTTCGTATCGAACTGGGCGAGATCGAGTCGAAACTGTCTGAGTGCCCTGGAGTCAGGGAGGCGGTGGTGCTGGTGCGCGAGCACCGTCCCGGAGACAAACGCCTGGTGGCGTACCTGAAGGCGCAGGAAGGTGCCGTATTGTCGGCGGCGCAGTTGCGCGAGCAACTGTCGCAAGGGCTGGCGGAGTACATGATTCCGAGTGCCTTCGTAACGCTGGCGCGTTTCCCGCAAACGCCGAGCGGCAAGCTGGACCGACGGGCATTGCCAGCGCCGGAGGACGACGCTTATGCCAGTCGCGTCTATGAGGCGCCGGCAGGTGACGTCGAGCATGCGCTGGCAGATATCTGGCAGGTATTGCTGGGGCTGGAGCGTGTCGGTCGCCATGACCACTTCTTCGAACTGGGCGGGCATTCGTTACTGGCGGTACAACTGGTGTCGCGTCTGCGTCAGCGCTTCGAAGTCGAGGTGGCACTGCGGGATGTGTTTGCCGAGCCGACGCTGCAAGGTCTGGCACGTCAGGTGGCGAACGCCCGGCTCTCGGCGCAGACGCCGTTGACGCTGGTGGATCGCGATCTACCTTTGCCGCTGTCGTGGGCGCAGCAACGCTTGTGGTTCCTCGATCAACTGGACCGGGCGGCGGGGGCTGCTTATCACATTCCGGCGGGACTACGGTTGCGCGGCCGATTGAACTGCGAGGCCTTGCAGGCCACGCTTGACCGGATCGTGGCGCGCCACGAAACCCTGCGCACCCATTTTGCCTTGCACGAGGGCCAGGCGATCCAGGTGATCGCGCCGGCGACTCAAGGGTTCGCCCTGGTCACTCATGACCTGCGCGCTCTGGACAGCGCGGCGCAACACGAGGCCGTAGAGCGGCTCGCTGGCGAGGAGGCGCTGGCGCCGTTTGACCTGTCGAGCGGTCCGCTGATTCGCGGACGACTTGTGCAACTGTCGGAGACGGAGCACATCCTGCTTGTGACGCAGCACCATATCGTTTCGGACGGTTGGTCGACGGGCGTTCTGCTGCACGAAATCGGTACGTTGTACCGCGCCTTCAGCCAGGGGCTGGCCGACCCTCTGCCGGCACTGGCCTTCCAGTATGTCGACTACGCCGCGTGGCAGCGGCAGTGGTTGCAGGGCGAAACCCTGCAAATGCAGGTCGACTTCTGGCGGCAACACCTGAGCGGCGCACCGGCCTTGCTGGAGCTGCCAACCGACCACCGCCGCCCACCGTTGCGCAGTTACGCCGGCGGACGGGTGAGCCTGGCCCTGAGCCCGGCATTGACGGCAGGGTTGCGACAATTGGGCCAGCGTCACGGTGCGACGCTGTTCATGACCTTGCTGGCGGGCTGGTCGAGTCTGTTGAGCCGCTTCAGCGGACAGGACGATGTGGTGATCGGCACGCCGGTGGCAAATCGTCCGCGCAGCGAACTGGAGTCGCTGATCGGCTTCTTCGTCAACACACTGGCGCTGCGCATCCGGCCGGAAGTGGGCCTGAGCGTGGCGGCGTTGCTGGAGCAGGTCAAGGCGGTCATGCTGGCGGCGCACGCGCATCAGGACCTGCCGTTCGAGCAGGTAGTGGAGGCGCTGCAGCCACCGCGCAGCCTGGGCCATAGCCCGATCTTCCAGGTCATGCTGGCGCTGAACAATACCCCAGGCGGCGGCGAATTCAGCCTGCCGGAGCTGAGCCTGGAGCCGCTGCAAGCACCGCACACGACGGCCCAGTTCGACCTGTCGCTTGCGCTGGTCGAGGCGGATGGCGGGTTGGTCGGCTCTCTGGAATACGCGAGTGATCTGTTCGAGCGTGCGACGATCGAACGGATGGCGGGGCACCTGCAGGTGCTTCTGGAAGCCATGGTGGCGGATGACCAGCAATCGGTCGCAGAACTGCCGCTGCTGTCCTGCGAGCAACGTCGGCAGGTATTGGAATCGTTTAACGATACGGCAGCGGCTTACCCGGCGGACAAGTTGCTCCATCAACTGTTCGAGGAACAGGCGGCACAACAACCCGATGCCCTGGCGGTGGTCGATGACGCCGGAAGCCTGACCTATGGCGAACTCAACGCCCGGGCGAATCGACTGGCACATTACCTGATCGGCCTGGGTATCCAGCCGGACGATCGGGTTGCGATCTGTGCGCAGCGCAGCCTGGAAATGGTGGTGGGCTTGCTGGGTATTTTGAAGGCGGGCGGTGCGTATGTGCCGCTGGATCCTGGGTATCCGTCCGAGCGATTGCGCTACATGCTGGAAGACAGCGCGCCGGTGGCGGTGCTGGTGCAGGGCGAGACCCGGACGTTACTGGGCGAGTTGGCGGTACCGACGCTCGATCTGCAAGCTGGCGACTGGGAGGTTGAGGCTGAACATAATCCAGCAGTGCCGGCCATCACGCCGCAGCACCTGGCCTATGTGATTTATACCTCGGGTTCCACTGGTAAACCCAAAGGCGTGGCCAACCAGCATGACGGCGTCGTCAACCGGTTGTGGTGGGCAAAGAGCGAATACCGGATTGGAGCCGACGATCGTGTCTTGCAGAAGACGCCCTTCGGTTTCGATGTATCGGTCTGGGAGATCTTCCTGCCTCTGCTGGCCGGGGCACAACTGGTCATGGCCCGCCCCGGCGGGCATCAAGACCCTCACTACCTGATGGAGGTGATCGAGCGCCGAAGCATCAGCATGCTGCACTTTGTTCCTTCCATGCTGCAGGCCTTCGTCAATCAGACGCCAGCAGGCCGGTGTTCGACGCTCAAGCGAGTACTTTGCAGTGGTGAAGCGCTGCCGCATGCTTTGCTATTGCAAGGCCAGGCACATTTCCCGAAAAGCGAGTTGCACAATCTGTACGGACCCACCGAAGCAGCCATCGACGTCACGGCATGGCATTACGTGGCAGAGCAGGATATCGGTATCGTTCCGATCGGCCGCCCGATAGCGAATACACAGATTTACCTGTTGGATGCGCACGGCCAGCCGGTACCGATCGGGGTCAGCGGCGAGATCCATATCGGCGGTATCGGGGTTGCCCGTGGTTATCTGAATCGTCCGGAATTGACGGCGGAGCGTTTCCTGGAAGATCCGTTCAGTACCGAGCCGGCGGCGCGGATGTACAGGAGCGGCGATCTGGGGCGCTGGCTGGCAGACGGCAATATCGAGTACCTGGGGCGTAATGACGATCAGGTCAAGCTCCGGGGCTACCGTATCGAACTGGGCGAGATCGAGTCGCAGCTTGCGGGTTGCCCCGGGGTCAGGGAGGCGGTAGTGCTGGCGCGCGAGCACCGTCCCGGAGACAAACGCCTGGTGGCGTATTTGACGGCGCAGGAAGGCGCCGTATTGTCGGCGACGCAGTTGCGCGAGCAACTGTCGCAAGGGCTGGCGGAGTACATGATTCCGAGCGCCTTTGTAACGCTGACGCGTTTCCCGCTGACGCCGAACGGCAAGCTGGATCGACGGGCATTGCCGGCGCCGGAAGACGACGCTTATGCCAGTCGTGGTTACGAGGCGCCGGTAGGTGAAATCGAGCATGCGCTGGCGGAGATCTGGCAGGCATTGCTGGGGCTGGAGCGGGTGGGTCGCCATGACCACTTCTTTGAATTGGGCGGGCATTCGCTGCTGGCGGTGCAACTGGTTTCGTGCCTGCGTCAGCGCTTCAAGGTCGAAGTGGCACTAGGCGATCTGTTCATGCACCCGACAATCTGTGAACTTGCCGCGTCTTGCCATAGCGGTCTGAGCATGGCTCTGCATCCGAATCTGACCACCATTCGCAAAGAGGGGGCTCAACATCCTTTGTTCCTCATTCATGAAGGCTCAGGGGATATCGGCTATGCCCAACAGTTGGCAAAGCAAATTCCCTCTGACATTCCGGTGTATGGATTTTCGGCGAGCGGACTGCAAAGTGGGGAGGAACACCTCACCACTATCGAGGCAATGGCCTCACGCTACATTGAGGGGATCCGCCATATACAGCCACAGGGGCCGTATCGCGTCGCTGGCTGGTCTGCCGGGGGAACGATCGCCTATGAAATTGCCCATCAACTGATAGGGGCCGGTGCTACGGTAGAATTCCTCGGGCTTATCGACACCACCAGCGACTATCGGCATTTGTTTGATGCGCAGGAGGGCGGGTACGCTCATCTCGATGAAAGGCCGGATTTCGACGAGATCGAAGCCTTATTGAGACTTCTGCCGCCTGATGTACGTCAGGGGCCTGTCAGACACTTGGCTGCTGCTCGGGATTTCGAGGCCTTGTTGGCTTATACGCAAGTTCAAGGTCTGCTTCCTGAAGGTATAGAGAGTGATCTTGCAAAAAGATACCTGGCACTGATCCGCAGTATCGGTCTGGCGCTCTACCGTTACATGCCGCCCGCGCTACCGGTGCGTGTCACTTTATTCTCAGCAATGGGAGAAAACCGTAGTGATATCAGCATTGGTTGGGAGGCGCTGATGCCCAAGGAGCAACTGCAAGTCATCTCCATCATGGGAACTCATCACTCCATTGTGAAAGAGCCCGACATTCGTGAGCTGGGGCGGGCGATCCTTGAGGCAGTCACCAATAAGGGGAGGGCCAGCCAAACCAGATTGCCTTTGGAAACCGTGTAGTTTCGTTTGACCTTCCCTTTGCCATCATCCGTCGTCCTGGTCTTTGCCGTCTGGGATGATGGCCGAGAGGAAGGTCAAGCAAGGCAAAAACAGGCGAGGCGCGGCCGGAGTCGCATTCGACCGGATTTAACCGAGTCAAACCTCACATTTTTGCCGAAACAAAAATAAAAAAGGCTGCCAGTTGGCAGCCCTTTTCTCAGAACCCGTTTCATTTTTGATGAGGTGGGTTCAGCTTTTATTGCAACTCCGCGGGATGCAAATCAATCCCAGCTCAAAGCTCCACCTGTCTGATACTCAATAACCCGCGTCTCAAAGAAGTTCTTCTCTTTCTTCAAGTCCATGATCTCGCTCATCCAAGGGAACGGGTTGGTCGTCCCTGGATACTCTTCCTTCAAGCCAATCTGGCTCAGGCGGCGGTTAGCGATGAATTTCAGATAGTCTTCCATCATCGCAGCGTTCATGCCGAGTACGCCGCGGGGCATGGTGTCGCGGGCGTATTCGATTTCCAGCTGGGTGCCTTGCAGGATCATCTGCGTGGCTTCTTCTTTCATCTCGGCATCCCACAGGTGCGGGTTTTCGATTTTGATCTGGTTGATCACGTCGATGCCGAAGTTCAGGTGCATGGACTCGTCGCGCAAGATGTACTGGAACTGCTCGGCGACGCCGGTCATTTTGTTGCGGCGGCCCATGGAGAGGATCTGGGTGAAGCCGCAGTAGAAGAAGATGCCTTCCAGTACGCAGTAGTAGGCGATCAGGTTGCGCAGCAGCTCTTTGTCGGTTTCGACGGTGCCGGTTTCGAACTTCGGATCGGAGATCGAACGGGTGTACTTCAGGCCCCAGGCTGCTTTTTTGGCGACCGACGGAATCTCGTGGTACATGTTGAAGATCTCGCCTTCATCCATGGCCAGCGATTCGATGCAGTACTGGTAGGCGTGGGTGTGGATCGCCTCTTCGAAGGCCTGGCGCAGGATGTACTGGCGGCACTCCGGGTTGGTGATCAGGCGGTACACGGCCAGCACCAGGTTGTTGGCAACCAACGAGTCGGCAGTGGAGAAGAAGCCCAGGTTGCGCATGACGATGCGGCGCTCGTCGTCGGTCAGGCCTTCCGGGTTTTTCCAGAGGGCGATGTCGGCGGTCATGTTGACTTCTTGCGGCATCCAGTGGTTTGCGCAACCGTCCAGATACTTCTGCCAGGCCCAGTCGTACTTGAAAGGTACGAGCTGGTTGAGGTCGGCGCGGCAGTTGATCATCATTTTTTCGTCAACGGCGACACGGGCGCTGGCGCCTTCGAGCTCGGCCAGGCCTTCTGCGACGTCCAGTGCGTCCAGCGCTTTCTTGGCGCGGATCAGGGCAGCGGAGTCGGCGGCGGTTACGGCGCGGGCTTCCTGTGCAGCCAGGCCACCGGCGCTATCGAGGCGATCCATGTTGGCTTCGTTGGCATGACCGGCGTTGGTCGCTTTGGCGACTACTTCGCCGTCTTCCTTATCGAATTCGTCCCAGCTCAGCATGGTGTACTTCTCCTGCTTGAGGGTCAGTCGGGTGGACTGGCCTGTTGGATCTAGAGGGTGTGTTGCTTGCTTTTCAGGTGTGGCGCGCAAGGAACATGAATTTTTGGCTTTCGGGGCCTTTGGGTGAGGAGGAGGGTGGCAAGGGGATGTGTATCCTTGCCGGCCTCTTCGCGGACAAGTCCGCTCCTACAGGTACAGCGTCAGGCTTGTTGGCCTCTCGCTCCCACAGGGTTGTGTTTCTCCTGTGGGGGCGAGGCGGGTTGCCTTACTGGCAAGCCTCACAATCCGGCTCGTCGATCGCGCAAGCTTTTGGCACTGGGGCCGGGCCGGCAGGTGCTGCTTCGGTTGGACGCGGGGCGGTGATCGCCGAGTCGTCCGGGCCGTGGCCGCCGCTCGATACTGCGTTGAGCTTGCCGGTGTTGACGGTGGACTTCTCGGTGCTGGTCGCGGCCAGGGCACGGAGGTAGTAAGTGGTTTTCAGACCACGGTACCAGGCCATGCGGTAGGTCACGTCCAGCTTCTTGCCCGAAGCGCCAGCGATGTACAGGTTCAGCGACTGAGCCTGGTCGATCCACTTCTGACGACGGCTTGCTGCATCGACGATCCACTTGGTGTCCACTTCGAAGGCAGTCGCGTAAAGCTCCTTGAGCTCCTGCGGGATGCGCTCGATCTGCTGTACCGAACCGTCGTAGTACTTCAGGTCGTTGATCATGACCGAGTCCCACAGGTCGCGGGCCTTGAGGTCGCGAACCAGATACGGGTTGATCACGGTGAATTCGCCGGACAGGTTCGATTTCACGTAGAGGTTCTGATAGGTCGGTTCGATCGACTGCGACACGCCAGTGATGTTGGCGATGGTGGCGGTCGGTGCGATGGCCATGATGTTCGAGTTACGGATACCTTTCTGCACACGGGCACGAACCGGCGCCCAGTCCAGGGTTTCCTTCAGGTCGACGCTGATGTACTTCTCGCCACGCTGCTCGATCAGGATCTGTTGCGAATCCAGCGGCAGGATGCCCTTGGACCACAGCGAACCCTGGAACGTCTCGTAGGCACCGCGCTCGTCGGCCAGGTCACAGGACGCCTGGATCGCGTAGTAGCTGACCGCTTCCATGGAGGTGTCGGCGAACTGCACGGCAGCATCGGAACCGTACGGGATGTGTTGCAGGTACAGCGCGTCCTGGAAGCCCATGATGCCCAGGCCGACCGGACGGTGACGCAGGTTGGAGTTCTTGGCCTGCGGTACCGAGTAGTAGTTGATGTCGATCACGTTATCGAGCATGCGCACGGCTACATCGACGGTGCGCTTGAGCTTGTCGGTGTCCAGCTTGCCGTCGACGATGTGGTTCGGCAGGTTGATCGAGCCCAGGTTGCAGACCGCGATCTCGTCCTTGTTGGTGTTCAGGGTGATCTCGGTGCACAGGTTCGAGCTGTGAACCACGCCCACGTGCTGCTGCGGGCTGCGCAGGTTGCACGGGTCCTTGAAGGTCAGCCAAGGATGGCCGGTTTCGAACAGCATCGAGAGCATCTTGCGCCACAGATCCTTGGCCTGGATGGTCTTGAACAGTTTGATCTTGCCTGGGTATTCGGTCAGCGCTTCGTAGTACTCGTAACGCTCCTGGAAGGCCTTGCCGGTCAGGTCGTGCAGGTCTGGTACTTCGGAGGGCGAGAACAGGGTCCACGGGCCGTCGTCGAAGACGCGCTTCATGAACAGGTCAGGGATCCAGTTGGCGGTGTTCATGTCGTGGGTACGACGACGGTCATCACCGGTGTTCTTGCGCAGCTCGATGAACTCTTCGATGTCCATGTGCCAGGTTTCCAGGTAGGCACAGACAGCGCCCTTGCGCTTGCCGCCCTGGTTGACCGCAACGGCGGTGTCGTTGACCACTTTCAGGAACGGTACGACGCCTTGCGACTTGCCGTTGGTGCCCTTGATGTACGAGCCCAGCGCACGAACCGGCGTCCAGTCGTTACCCAGGCCGCCTGCGAATTTGGACAGCATGGCGTTGTCGTGGATCGCGTGGTAAATGCCCGACAGGTCATCCGGCACGGTGGTCAGGTAGCAGCTGGACAGCTGTGGACGCAGGGTGCCGGCGTTGAACAGGGTCGGGGTCGACGACATGTAGTCGAACGACGACAGCAGGTTGTAGAACTCGATGGCGCGGTCTTCACGGGCTTTCTCTTCGATTGCCAGGCCCATGGCCACACGCATGAAGAAGATCTGCGGCAGTTCGAAACGCACGCCATCCTTGTGGATGAAGTAACGGTCGTACAGGGTTTGCAGGCCCAGGTAGGTGAACTGCTGATCACGCTCGTGGTTGATCGCCTTGCCGAGTTTTTCGAGGTCGAATTCGGCCAGCACAGGGTTGAGCAGTTCGAACTTGATACCGGCGGTGACGTAGGCAGGCAGCGCCTTGGCGTACAGGTCGGCCATTTCGTGGTGGGTGGCGCTGTCGGCGACACCGAGGAAACCCAGGCCTTCGGCGCGCAGGGTGTCCATCAGCAGGCGGGCGGTGACGAACGAGTAGTTCGGCTCGCGCTCGACCAGGGTACGGGCGGTCATCACCAGCGCGGTGTTGACGTCTTTCAGGGCCACGCCGTCGTACAGGTTTTTCAGGGTTTCGGTCTGGATCAGGTCGGCGTCGACTTCAGCCAGGCCTTCGCACGCTTCGGTGACGATGGTGTTCAGGCGACCCATGTCCAGCGGCGCAAAGCTGCCGTCGGCGCGGGTGATGCGGATCGACGGGTGAGCCTGGACCTGCTCTTCGGGGGCGCGAACGGCACGCTCCTTGGCGCGCGAGTCACGGTAGATGACGTAGTCGCGAGCCACTTTCTGCTCGCCGGCACGCATCAGTGCCAGTTCGACCTGATCCTGGATTTCTTCGATGTGGATGGTGCCGCCCGAAGGCATGCGACGCTTGAACGTGGCGCTGACCTGTTCGGTCAGGCGGGCAACGGTGTCATGGATGCGCGACGAGGCAGCAGCATTGCCGCCTTCAACTGCAAGAAACGCCTTGGTGATGGCAACGGTGATCTTGTCGTCCGTGTAGGGAACGACAGTACCGTTACGCTTGATCACGCGCAGTTGACCGGGGGCAGTGGCAGACAGATCCTGCTGGGTCTGGCTTGCCTGCGGCGCGCCGGTCGGCGAGTTCTCGCGAGTTGTGTCTGTTTGCATGTGTGACTCCACGTTCTTTAAGTTTGTTCGGGCATTGCTGCCCACCATTTCGTTTAGAGCAGTCAGTCGCAAAAGGCGACCAAAGGGCTCCAAAACGAAGGTGAAAGCGGGGTGCTGTCGCCGCTTCCAGGTTTTGAAGCCAAAAAGGACCGGGCTATGCCCGATCCTTCGAAAATCTGATCAAGAGTGCGTGTTCGATGTTGCAAAACGTGTACGGGATGGCTCTGGCTCATGCGCGAGCGTCTTGGTGCCTAAACTGGCTTGAAGTTCAACCCCTCAGACGCAACAAAAATGCTTGAATTTCCCATTTGAGTTGTGCTGGCGTTTTTATTCAAAACCCCACATGTAGGGTGTGTCTCGTCGCCGGGCTACAAGATAATGCGTTTTGGACATGAATTGCAACGCACCGCTTGTGGATAAAGTGTGTGTAGTTTGTGTATGAATCGCACACCTTGCGTGTAGGCCGCATAACTACTGGATCGTGACCGTTTGTCACCGTTTTCTGTAGGCACTGGTGAGGCACTGCTGATTTTTAAGGGCGCGAACCCTATCACAAAAAAACACAGCTGAAAGGCCGTTCTGGCATGTCATGTGCTATGCCGCGTGCGGTGTCGTGTGATCCCCGCGAGGGTTGCTACACTGGCCTGCGACGTGGTGCCGCAACCCCTGCGTTGCAAAAACAAAAAACGGTCGATAACGACAAGGAAAGATGGCTGTGGAACCACACACCTGGCACGTGCTGATCGTCGAGGATGACCAGCGACTGGCCGAATTGACCCGTGATTACCTGCAGAGCCACGGCCTGCGCGTGAACATCGAAGGTGACGGCGCGCTGGCGTCGGCACGGATCATCGCTGAGCAGCCGGATCTGGTGATTCTTGACCTGATGCTGCCCGGCGAGGACGGTTTCAGCATCTGCCGCAGCGTGCGTGACCGTTACGACGGGCCGATTCTGATGCTCACCGCACGCACCGATGACACCGACCATATAGAAGGTCTCGATACCGGCGCCGACGATTTCGTCTGTAAACCGGTGCACCCGCGCGTGTTGTTGGCGCGTATCAAAGCCTTGCTACGCCGTAGTGAAGCGCCGCAGGTGCCGGCTGCCGAGCTGCGCCGTCTGGTGTTCGGCCCGCTGGTGGTGGACAACGCACTGCGTGAGGCCTGGTTGCGCGAGCAGAGCATCGAGCTGACCGGTGCCGAGTTCGACCTGCTGTGGCTGCTGGTGGCCAACGCCGGGCGCACGCTGTCGCGCGAAGAGATCTTCACCGCGTTGCGCGGCGTGGGGTACGACGGGCAGGATCGCTCCATCGATGTGCGTATCTCGCGTATCCGCCCGAAAATCGGCGACGACCCCATTCATCCGCGTCTGATCAAGACCGTGCGCAGCAAGGGCTATCTGTTTGTGCCCGAGGCCGCGCAGGACATGAGCGGCCACGTGTTCAGCGGCTGACCTGATGAATTCGATCTTTCTGCGCATCTACGGTGGCGTACTGGGCGTGTTGGTGCTGGTCGCGCTGCTCGGCGTGCTGGCCCTGCATGTGCTCAACCAGTCGCGCGGCGAGCAGTACCGCGAGCGCCTGGCTCATGGCACCTTTACGATCATGGCCGACAATCTGGTGCCGCTCGATGGCATCGAACGGCGCCGCGCCCTGGCGGTCTGGGAGCGTTTGCTGGGCATTCCCCTGAGTCTGCAAACCCTTGAGCAGGCTCACCTCGACAGCAGCGCACTGGGCCAACTGGCGCGCGGCAAGGTGGTGGTCGAACAGATCGGGCCGCACGCTGCCAGGGTTTATCGTCAGTTGAGCGACAAGGAGCCGCTGTTGCTGACCGGCGAAGTGCAGCAGATCACCGAACAGTTGGCGAGAGCCACTATTTACCTGCTGATCGATGAACTGGTGCGCTTTCCGGTCGACGAGCAACCGGCGCGCCTGCAGGCCCTGCGCAGCGACAAGGGGTTCGGTTTCGACCTGCACCTGCTGGCGCTGGATCAGGCGGATCTGGACGATGACCAGCGCCGCCGCGTCTATGAGGGCGATACGGTCATGGCACTGGGCAAGGGCGGCGATTCGATCCGCGTGCTGGCCGGGATCGTCGACACCAACTGGGTGCTGGAAATCGGTCCGCTGTACCAGATGAACCCTTACCCGTTGCATTGGCTGCTGCTGATCGCCTTGATGGGGCTGTGTCTGATCGGTCTGGTGGTGTACTTGCTGGTGCGGCGTCTGGAGCGACGGGTGCTGGAGCTGGAAGCGGCGGCCACGCAGATTGCTCAGGGCAGTTTGCAAACCCGCGTGCCGACCGAGGGCTCCGACTCGGTGGGGCGTGTGGCCGCGGCGTTCAACAGCATGGCCGAACACCTGCAGCGCTCATTGATGATCCAGCGCGAACTGGTGCGCGCGGTGTCCCACGAGTTGCGTACGCCGGTGGCGCGTCTGCGTTTCGGTCTGGAGATGGTCAGCGACGCCGCGACTCCCGAGGCGCGGCGCAAATACATGATCGGCATGGACAGCGATATCCAGGACCTCGACAAGCTGGTCGATGAGATGCTCACCTATGCGCGTCTTGAGCAGGGCGCGCCGACCTTGAACTTCCAGCGTGTCGATCTGGATGCGCTGATCGATCAGGTGATCGCCGAACTGGCGCCATTGCGCGCCAACGTAAGGGTTTCGCGGGGCGAATGCCTGAGGGCCGAAGAGGGCGAGGCTGCCTGGGTCGAGGGTGAGCCGCGCTACCTGCATCGCGCCGTGCAGAACCTGGTGAGCAACGCGCTGCGCCATGCCGACAACGAGGTGCGCATCAGCTATCGGCTGGAGGCGCAGCAGTGCCGTATCGACGTGGACGACGATGGTCCTGGCGTTCCGGAGCAGGCGTGGGAACAGATTTTCACGCCGTTCATGCGCATCGATGACAGCCGCACCCGAGCCTCGGGCGGGCATGGGCTGGGCCTGTCGATCGTGCGGCGGATCATCCATTGGCATGAAGGCCGCGCGCTGATCGGGCATAGCGTCAGCCTGGGCGGAGCATGCTTCAGCCTGTCTTGGCCGCGCACGCAGGTGCCGCGATGAGCTTGCCGTTGTTTGCCGGGCCATTTGCGCGATTCGGGCGGACCTTGCTGACGGCGGATGACGCGCGCCCGTTGATGACGTTGCCTGATCTGCTGCGCCCCGAGCGTCTTGATCAACTGCTGCTGACTGTTTACGGGCCGCAACTGATGCCTGATCAATTGCCTGTGCTGGTGTCGCAGTGGGCCAAGTTTTACTTCATGCAACTGATTCCGCCGGTGCTGGTCGCCAGCCTGGTGCATGACTGGCATTGGCCGTTGCAGCTTGGGCAGGTGGCGCTGGCGCTGGATGAGCGAGGCGTGCCGCGCGGTGTCAGGCTGGCGGGGGAGGGACGCGTCTGGCGGGGTATGCCGGTTGATCCGTTTCAGCGCTTTGCCGGGTTGCTCGATGACAATCTGCAGCCCTTCATTACTTCTCTGAGCGCTTATGGCGGACTGTCTGCCGCGGTGTTATGGAGCAGCGCCGGGGATTATCTGGAAGGCTGCCTTGCGCAACTGGCCACCTGCAGTGATGCGTCGCTGGCTGCCGGGCGGGCGCTGTTAAGCGAGAAGAAAAGGCCGGACGGGCGCGCCAATCCTCTGTTCCAGGCCGTGCGTTATGTGCCGCAGGCGCAGGGCGGTGAACCTCGCAGGCAAAGGCGTGTGTGCTGCCTGAGTCATCGGGTCGAGTGGGTTGGACGTTGCGAGCATTGTCCGCTGCCCGGCTGATCAACCTTCGACGGCGACCAGGCTCAACAGGTGGTCGTCCTGCACACTGAACTGACCGTCCAGCTCCTTGCCCGCATGCCACTCGCTGGACAGGTCGATCAGCAGTTGTAATCGGGCGTGGCCATCGGCGGACCATTCCAGCAGTTGCGCGTCTTCGAAGTAGAAGCGCTTGTGCACGATGGGGTAGAGCGCCTTGAACAGCGCTTCCTTGATCGAAAAGGTCAGGGTCACGCGCAGCGCGATCTGATCTTCCGGACCTGCCGCCATCTCTGCCAGCTCGGCCGCCGTCAGAATTTCCCCGGCCAGCCGCGAGGCGCGGTCGTGGCTCAGCAGGTTTTCCGTATCCAGCCCCAACCCTCGCCACTGCTGCTTATGCGCAACCACGGCAGCGGCCCAGCCGGTGCTGTGAGTGATCGAACCGCAGACATCAGCGGGCCAGATCGGCGCACGGTCTTCGCCCACTGCAGGGACATGCAGGCGGCCATCCAGCTGACGCATGGCTTCGCGGGCGCAGAGACGACCGGCGAGGAATTCAGTCTGGCGCTTGGCCACCGAACGCTGAATGCTCGCGGGCATTTGCAGCTCACAACGCTGAAAGTCGCCGTCGACCAGCTTGAGCGGATCAAAATGCCCACTCACGAGCAGCGCCCCCGGCAAGGCTTGCGGCAACGGCCAATGCCGGATCAGTTCCGGGCAGCAGATGGGGAGGTGGGATAGTCGAGTCATGGGCGGCATTTTGCCGGGGTAATGGGTTGGAGGGAAGGGCACAGTAAGTATCGTACCGACGCTCTGCGTCCTCTTGACGACGCAGAGCGTCGAGAACTGCATGCCCACGCTGGAGCGTGCGGAACGATGATCTCAACTATCGTGCGACGCTCTGCGTCGCATGCCTTTCCGGACGCTCCGCGTCCTCCCAGACTCGGGTGGACGCGCAGTGTCAGCTATGGCTCAACCAAATATCTTCTTGAAAAACACTTTCATGTCCGCCCAGGAGCTCTCATCGGCGGCCTTGTCGTAGCCGATGTCCGGGCCGCCGTGTTCGCCGTGGCTCAAGCGGTCGGCATCGGGGTTGGTGAAGCCGTGCTTGGCGCCGTCGATGCTGACGAATTTGTAGTCGGCCTTGGCGTCGTCCATTTCCTTCTTGAACGCGGTGACGTTTTCAGGGGTGACCATGCTGTCCTTGGCGCCGTGCTCGACCAGCATTGGCACCTTGATGCCCGGTTTTGCAGGAGTGTTGGTGACCAGTGCGCCGTGGAAACTCACCACGCCCAGCAGCGGTTCACCGCGGCGTGCTGCGTCGAGCACGATCTTGCCGCCGAAGCAGTAACCGATCGCTGCGATCTTTTTCGGATCGGTCTGTGGCTGCTTCTTCAATTGCTCCAGCCCGGCGTCAAAACGCTTGTCGGCGGCATCGCTGTCCTTCAGCGCGGCCTGCATGAAGGCCATCGCGTCTTTCGGGTGCTCGGTGTTCTTGCCTTCGCGGTACATGTCGATGGCCATTGCGCTGTAACCCAGAGCAGCCAGATCGCGAGCGCGGCGCTTGGCGTAGTCGTTCAGGCCCCACCATTCGTGAACCACCAGGACGCCAGGGCGCGGGCCTTTTACAGCGTCGTCGTAAGCGTAATAGCCCACCAGCTTGGTGCCGTCGGCACTTTTATAATCGATCTGCTCGGTCTTGATCGCCGCCTGGGCGAGGCCGGTCAGGCCCATCATGATCATTGCAATCCACACACGCATGGTCAGCTCCTT
Organism: Pseudomonas syringae KCTC 12500; assembly: GCF_000507185.2. Lineage (NCBI taxonomy): Bacteria > Pseudomonadati > Pseudomonadota > Gammaproteobacteria > Pseudomonadales > Pseudomonadaceae > Pseudomonas > Pseudomonas syringae. Next base: position 724,778 of record NZ_AYTM02000002.1, on the reverse strand, counting down.
GTTGATGTTTTTAAGTCGCAAACAACCATAGCCGATTCTGCTGCACAGGGTGTGGATGACTGTTCAGCGCCGGTTCATGCAGTGTTCAGTCGGGGTTCAGCCCGGCGCGATTACTGTTGGCCCATACCTTGACAGCGTCCCCGAGCGCAAAAGGAGTCGATATGTTGAATCTCAACAAGTTTTTCCTGGCCTTGGCTTTTCTGGGTGGCAGTGCTGCGGTGCAGGCGGGTGATGGTCGGCTTGACGTGGCCCGTATCGAATTCAGCAAGACCAGCGAAAAGCTTGACGATACCAACAGTTGGGGACACGCGCTCGGGGAGCAGGCGCATTCCAACGTCTCGGTGGGGACGCTTTATTCACCACCGGTTTACGGCAGCCTGACGGGCACTCACAATGGTGCGCCTGTCAGCCGCGAAATCCTGCTGGGCAGCTATGATGTGACACAACACGTGCCCGTCAGCGCCCGCCTGTTGAGTACTGATGCGACGATGTCGTTTCATTCTTTGTCTTGAGGCTGCGATTGTGCCTGGGAGAGCTGCATGAAGTTGTTGGTAGTTGAGGATGAAGCGCTGCTGCGCCACCACCTGCGAACCCGTCTGACCGAAGCCGGGCATGTGGTGGAAGCGGTGGCCAACGCCGAAGAGGCGTTGTATCAGGTCGCGCAATTCAATCACGATCTGGCGGTGATCGACCTGGGCTTGCCGGGCATCGGCGGCCTTGACCTGATTCGCCAGCTGCGTGCACTAGGCAAGGCCTTTCCGATCCTGATCCTGACCGCGCGCGGCAATTGGCAGGACAAGGTCGAAGGCCTGGCGGCCGGGGCTGACGACTACGTGGTCAAGCCCTTCCAGTTCGAAGAGCTGGAGGCACGGCTGAACGCCTTGTTACGGCGTTCCAGCGGCTTCATCCAGTCAACAATAACGGCTGGTCCGCTGTTGCTGGACCTCAATCGCAAGCACGCCGCACTGGCCGAGCAGCCGTTGGCGCTGACGGCCTACGAATACCGCATTCTTGAGTACCTGATGCTCCATCATCAGCAAGTGGTGCCCAAGGAGCGCCTGATGGAGCAGCTGTATCCTGATGACGACGAGCGCGACCCGAACGTGATCGAAGTGCTGGTCGGTCGTCTGCGTCGCAAACTGGACGGCAGCGTGGCTTTCAAACCTATCGAAACCGTGCGCGGCATGGGCTATCTGTTCAATGAGCGCTGTACGTGATTCGTTCGCTTCGCCTGCGCCTGATGCTGGGCGCCGCCACGCTGGCGGTGATCTTTATGCTACTGATGCTGCCTGCGCTGCAGGGGGCGTTCAGCCTGGCGCTACGCGGAGCGATCGAGCAACGCCTGGCTTCTGATGTCACCACCATGATTTCGGCGGCTCGCGTCGAAAACGACCATCTGTTGATGCCCTCGGTGTTGCCGGGCGAACAATTCAATCTGCCCGGCAGCCGTCTGCTGGGTTACATCTACAACCGCCAGGGGCAGATGGTCTGGCGCTCGTTGTCGACCGAAGGCGAGAACATCGACTACCGCCCGCAATACGACGGGCAGGGCAGCGAGTTCACCAAGATCAAGGAAATCAATGGCGATGAGTATTTCGTCTATGACGTCGAGATCCGGCTGCTCGGCGGGCGCAATGCCGCGTTCAGTATCGTTGCCGTGCAACCGTTGCGCGGCTACCAGGAAACCATTGACGGTCTGCGCCGCAAGCTTTATCTGGGCTTTGGCGCAGCACTGGCGGTGCTGCTCGGGTTGCTGTGGATGGGCCTGACCTGGGGGCTGCGGGCCCTGCGCGGCTTGAGCCAGGAACTGGATCAGGTGGAATCCGGTGTGCGCGACAGCCTCAGCGAAGAACACCCCAGCGAACTGCTGCGCCTGACCGACTCGCTCAACCGCCTGTTGCGCAGCGAGCGTGAGCAGCGGATCCGTTACCGCGACTCTCTGGACGACCTGGCGCATAGCCTGAAAACCCCGCTGGCGGTCTTGCAAGGCGTAAGCGAGAACATCGCCAAGCGCCCCGAGGATGTCGAGCAGGCGTGGGTGCTGCAATCGCAGATCGAACGCATGAGCCAGCAGATCGGCTATCAACTGCAGCGGGCCAGCCTGCGCAAGAGCGGTCTGGTGAGGCATCACGTGATGCTGCGGCCCGTGGTCGAAAGCCTGTGCAACACGCTGGACAAGGTGTATCGCGACAAACAGGTCAAGGCCACGCTGGACCTGCCCGAGCACTGCCAGGTGCATATGGAAGAGGGCGCGTTGCTGGAAATGCTCGGCAACCTGCTGGAAAACGCCTATCGGCTGTGCCTGAGTGAAGTGCGCGTCAGCTTCACGCGCTCGACGACCGGCGATGAACTGTGCGTCGAAGACGACGGCCCCGGCGTCCCGCAGAGCCAGCGTGCGCGCATTCTCGAACGCGGCGAACGGCTGGACCGCCAGAACCCTGGCCAAGGCATCGGCCTGGCGGTGGTCAAGGACATTATCGAAAGCTACGGCGCGCAATTGACGCTGGGCGATTCCCCAATGGGGGGCGCGGCGTTCAGGATTCATTTTCTGGCGCAGTGACGATAGTGTTTTCCCGAACACCTATCGTTCCTCACGATCCAGCATGGGAATGCCGTTCGTGACGCTCTGCGTCACACCTCTGCGCGTCACCGAGCGCTCCCGTCACCGGCGAAAGAAGGCGGATACCCGCCACTGTGTGCCTGTTTTTCCCACCATACGGCGGAAAACCGCCACCTCTCCTGTCGGATCCCGGCTACCGTTACCAGTGTGCGCCTTATACTGCGGGGTTTTGATATCAAAATGACTCCATGGCGCGCGTATTGCTACCTACATGGCAGAGACCTGCCTTGCGCAGCTCGACAAAACAAATCCCTCCAGTGCAGGAGGGTTAGCGCTTTATAGGCTCGCGCGCATCAGGTGAAGATGCCGACGACGCCCTTGAGGAAAACTGCAATGACGACTCGTCAGCCCATCTACAAATCCCTCTATTTTCAGGTAATCGTTGCGATTGTCATCGGTATCCTGATCGGTCACTTCTACCCGGACACCGGCAAGGCGTTAAAACCGCTGGGTGACGGGTTCATCAAACTGATCAAGATGGTCATTGCTCCGATCATCTTCTGTACCGTCGTCAGTGGTATCGCTGGCATGCAGAGCATGAAGTCGGTCGGCAAGACTGGCGGCTATGCGCTGCTGTACTTCGAAGTTGTTTCGACCATTGCGTTGCTGATCGGTCTGATCGTAGTCAACGTCGTTCAGCCGGGTGCCGGCATGAACATCGACGTCAGCACGCTCGACGCTTCGAAGATCGCCGCCTACGTCACGGCCGGTCAGGACCAGAGCATCGTCGGCTTTATCCTTAACGTCATTCCGAACACCATCGTCGGCGCGTTTGCCAACGGCGATATCCTGCAAGTGCTGATGTTCTCGGTGATCTTCGGCTTCGCGCTGCATCGCCTGGGGGCCTACGGCAAGCCGGTTCTGGACTTCATCGATCGCTTCGCCCACGTGATGTTCAACATCATCAACATGATCATGAAGCTGGCCCCGCTGGGTGCGTTCGGTGCCATGGCCTTCACCATCGGTGCCTACGGCGTGAGCTCGCTGGTGCAACTGGGTCAGTTGATGATCTGCTTCTACATCACCTGCGTGCTGTTCGTCGTGTTTGTACTGGGCGCTATCGCCCGCGCTCACGGCTTCAGTATCTTCAAGCTGATTCGCTACATCCGTGAAGAGCTGCTGATCGTACTGGGTACTTCTTCTTCGGAATCGGCCCTGCCGCGCATGCTGATCAAGATGGAGCGCCTGGGAGCCAAGAAGTCTGTGGTCGGTCTGGTTATCCCGACGGGCTACTCGTTCAACCTGGACGGTACCTCGATCTACTTGACCATGGCCGCCGTGTTCATCGCTCAGGCAACCAACACGCACATGGACATCACGCACCAGATCACCCTGTTGCTGGTGCTGCTGCTGTCGTCCAAAGGTGCTGCTGGTAGCGGCTTCATCGTACTGGCTGCGACTCTGTCGGCTGTAGGCCACCTGCCGGTTGCCGGTCTGGCGCTGATTCTGGGTATCGACCGCTTCATGTCCGAAGCCCGCGCCCTGACCAACCTGGTCGGTAACGCTGTTGCTACCGTTGTGGTTGCCAAGTGGGTCGGCGAGCTGGACACCGACAAGCTGCAGTCCGAGCTGACTTCCGGTGGCTCCGCCATTCTGGAAACCCGCCCTGAAGACGACCTCGGCGTTGCCGAAGGCCCGACTCCAGGCGCTGCGGTGAACACCACCAAGACTGTCTGATACCCTTCAGGCCATAAAAAACCCATCTTCGGATGGGTTTTTTTATGTCTGCAGTTTGCCGGAGGATTATTCCGTGCGCGTCTCGCCGCTGAACACCAGAGGCTCGCGGCAGCGACGGCACAGGTAGCGCCGCCCCTTGCGAACCATGCCGTGACGCTGCGCGGTGAACGGAAAGTCGCTGTCCGGGCACGGGCAGCGGTAGATGTAACGGATCACGCTACGCCGCTTGACCGCATAGGTGTGGCAGCGATTGGGCGGCAGTTCATAGACGCCGCGCATGATCAATTGCCATTCTTCGCCATGCGGCTGGATGCTGCCACCGAACAACTGATGGGCAATAAGGTGCGCGACCTCGTGGGGCACGGTCTGGCGCAGGAAGTCTTCGGCGTTTTCCTTGTAGAGCTGCGGGTTGAAGCGCAACAGGTTTTCATGCAGATGAGCGACACCGGCCTTCTGACCGCGCAACTGGAAACTGACCACCGGGCGTTTGAAGGTGCGCTTGAAGAAGGCTTCGGCTTGTTGGTAACAGGTTTCGACGCGTGAATTGAGTTGTTCGGGCATGCTTTAGGGTTCTCCAGTGCGCCAAGTATGCCGCAATGTGGCTAAGCTCTGAACAGGCCAGCTGCCCGGTGGTCATTTTTGATCCAGCGTGGTCGCCTGTCTGAACAGCACGGGCGCAGCATATTTAACGAATGGTCGGTTACGGGTAAAATGTCCGGCTTTTCTCAAGCTATCGTCAGCGGATATTTCCATAAATGGGCACCCTTTCAGTCAATCAGAACAAACTGCAGAAACGTCTGCGTCGGCTGGCCGGCGAAGCGGTTGCCGACTTCAACATGATCGAAGAGGGTGACAAGGTCATGGTCTGCCTGTCCGGCGGCAAGGACAGTTACACCATGCTCGACGTGCTGATGCACCTGCAGAAGGTCGCGCCGATCAAGTTCGACATCGTGGCGGTCAACATGGACCAGAAGCAGCCCGGCTTTCCCGAGCACGTGCTGCCTGCCTACCTCAAAGAGCTGGGTATCGAGTACCACATCGTCGAGAAAGACACGTATTCGGTGGTCAAGGAACTGGTCCCCGAAGGCAAGACCACCTGCTCGCTGTGTTCACGGCTGCGTCGCGGCACGCTGTACACCTTCGCTGACGAGATCGGTGCCACCAAGATGGCGCTCGGGCACCACCGCGACGACATCGTCGAGACATTCTTTCTCAACATGTTCTTCAATGGCTCGCTCAAGGCCATGCCGCCCAAGCTGCGTGCCGATGATGGCCGTAACGTGGTGATTCGTCCGTTGGCGTACTGCCGTGAAAAGGACATTCAGGCCTACTCGGACCTAAAGCAGTTTCCGATCATCCCGTGCAACCTGTGCGGTTCGCAGGAAAACCTGCAACGTCAGGTGGTCAAGGAGATGCTGCAGGACTGGGAGCGCAAGACGCCTGGCCGGACGGAGAGCATTTTCCGCGCCTTGCAGAACGTGCAGCCCTCGCAGTTGGCCGACCGCAACCTGTTCGACTTCAGCAACCTGCGCATCGACGAAACCGCTGCGTCGCGGTTCGTCAATGTGGTCAATATCTGACGGCACTCAGTGGTTGACGGTGAACGCCAGCATGGCTGACAGCTGGCACATCGGCCGACCGCTTTCTGCGTGCCACTGGTTGAAGACGTCCTGCACGATCGCCTGATCGCGTTTGCTGCTCGGCACACGGTCGACGATATCCTGCGCGTTCAGGGCGGCAACCACATCCCAGGTCGGAATGAAGGTGTCCTTGCCGATCATGCGCAGAAAGCGCGGCGCTGACAGGCCGCCCATCTGGTTGCCGTGTTTGGCGATGTACTGCCACAGGCCGGTGATGTTATCGACCGGCCACTCGGCGATGAACTTGCCGAAACTGCCATGCTCCTGCTCGATGTCCAGAATCAGTTGCGCATTGCGCGGCACGCTCTTGAGCTTGCCCAGATGACGAATGATGCGCGCGTCCTGCATCAGCCGTTCCAGGTGATCGGCGCCCATCAGCACGACTTTCTCCGGGTCGAAGCGAAAAAACACTTCTTCGAACGCTGGCCACTTGGCGTCTACCAGGCTGTGTTTCAGGCCTGCGCGGAAAACCCGCAGGGCCATGGTCGACAGGTAGCGGTCGGCGCTGATGGCTTGCAGTTGCCTGGGTGTCTTGGGGGAGGGCAGATGAGCTTCCAGAGCTTTGGCGGAGCCGAATCGATTCAGGCAATACTCGTTCAGCCATTTGTAGTCGTGCATCGGTTCTCCAAAGAAATTCAACAGGCAGGACAAGGGTTCAGACCGACCCTTGCCGTGCAAGTTTACGATTTAACTGAAAGCATCCGGCGCTCTGCCGATTCAGCTGCGCGGCGCGTCCAGTTGCACCGCGGTCCTGGCCAGACGCTGGCCCAAGGCGCGGCACAGGTCGGTTTCATGACGGTCCAGCGCGCGCTTGCCATCGGCACCAGCGTGATGGCTGGGACCGTAGGGCGTGCCACCGCCGGTGGTTTCCAGCAGCGCCGATTCGCTGTAGGGCAGGCCCATGATCAGCATGCCGTGGTGCAGCAGCGGCAGCAGCATCGACATCAGCGTGGTTTCCTGACCACCGTGCAGGCTGGCGGTGGAGGTAAAGACGCCGGCGGGTTTACCGACCAAAGCGCCGGTCAGCCACAGGTTGCTGGTGCCGTCGAGGAAGTATTTCAGCGGCGCGGCCATGTTGCCGAAGCGCGTCGGGCTGCCCAGCGCCAGGCCGGAGCAGTTTTTCAGGTCATCGAGGGTCGCGTACAGCGCGCCGCTTTCCGGAATCTCGGGGGCGGTCGCTTCGCAGTCGGCGGAAACGGCAGGCACGGTGCGCAGCCGCGCCTCCATACCGCCCAGTTCGATGCCGCGGGCAACCTGCCGGGCCATTTCGCTGGTGGAGCCGTTGCGGCTGTAATAGAGGACCAGAATGTAGGGTGTGCTCACGGCAGCAGCTCCAGAATGTTCTCGGGTGGGCGGCCAATGACAGCCTTGTCGCCAGCGACCAGAATCGGCCGTTCGATGAGTTTGGGGTGAGCAGCCATGGCGGCGATCAGTTGCTCGTCGCTCAGGCTCGGGTCGGCCAGATTGAGTTGCTTGTAATCGTCCTCGCCGGTACGCAGCAGTTGCCGGGCACCGATGCCCAGCTTGCCGAGCAGGTCGCGCACACGGTTGGCGTCGGGCGGGGTTTCCAGGTACAGGACGATGTCCGGCGTCAGGCCGCGGGCCTGAAGCAGTTCCAGCGCGCCGCGGGACTTGCTGCAGCGCGGGTTGTGATACAGCGTCAGATCGGTCATTTGCACGTCGCATCTTGTGTGGGGTGGCGTATTCTAACCAGCGATGGCACTGTCCGACATATCGAATGGTCAATAGTCGTGGCTTGGGTATAAGTAATTGCAGGTTGAACGGGGCGAGGAAACAAGCAAATGGCAAGGCGATTAACAGCAGCGGTAATACTTTTCGGCAGTTTGCTGCTCAGCGGATGTGGCGTGGACCTGGGCAATGATCAGAATGGCCAGAAGGTCGCCAGCGAGCGCATCAAGGGGCACTGGCTGGTGGTCAACTACTGGGCCGAATGGTGTGGCCCTTGCCGCACCGAGGTTCCGGAGTTCAATGCATTGTCCGAGCAGCTCAAGGACCAGAAAGTCACCGTGCTGGGGGTCAACTTCGACAACCTGCAGGGCGACGAACTGAAAAACGCTGCCAATGCACTGGGCATCAAATTCACCGTGCTCGCCCAGGACCCGGCCGAGCAATACAGCCTGCCGCCCTCCGAGGCACTGCCGGTGACCTACATCATCGACGACAAGGGCAAGATGCGCGAACAACTGCTCGGCGAACAATCGGCCGCGACCGTGATCCAGAAGCTCAAGACACTGCGTGGCGAGGGCTGATCGGATCGATTTTCGACGCTTGGCGTAGCAACGAGGACGCGGAGCGTCGCACGATAGTGATCGTTCCCTGCGCTCCAGCGTGGGAATGCAGTTCTAGACGCTCTGCGTCGCAAGTTACGCTGAGCTTCGGCACGATAGTTACAATCAGCTATCTTCCAGCCAGAAACGCAACGGCTTGCCCTGCGTTGGCCACAGACGCAACTGCTCTATGGGCGAGATATCCCAGCGCTGAACACTGCTCATCGCCTTGATAAAACGTTGCTCCTGCTCCATCAATGCCGGCGCACACATCTTGCGCGTCTTGCCCACCGGACCGAAGCTGATGCTGTGATCGTTCAGCGTATAGGGCGCAAACCAATGGTTGCAGCCCGCATTGCCATACGCACGGCCATCGGCACCCAGCGTCATGGTCAAACGACTGTTATCGATCAGCGGACGCTCGCCGATCCACTCGGTTACATAGCTGTGATCCTGCTGGATCGGCAGCGGGTCAGCAGTACAACCAACCAGCAGCGCGCCGCCGATCAGGCTCAGGAGCGCAAACTGTTTCATGCCGCTTTCTCCTGACACTTCTTGCAGAAGTGCTTCTCGCCATCGGTTTTCCAGCCCAGCTCCGCGATGCGCGCGGTAGCGGCCGGTTTCTGCGCCTTGACGCCCAGCTTGCTCTCTACCATGAACTCGAAGTTCAGTTCGGCGGCGCAGCTGTCGCAATTCACTTTCCACTGATGAATTGCCAACTCGTCGAATACCGGGCCTTTGGCCACCGCAATCCACTGGCCGGGCGGGTTGATCAGGTGCCGGACTTTCTCGACGGTGAGGCGCATGTGCAGGCTTTTACTGCCTTTGATGGTCACCAACAACTGGTCGTTGTCGTGAATCGAGCCGCCGTTGCCGGTGACCTGATAGCGACCGGGCGCCAGAGTGCGGCATTCGGTCAGCGTGTGCTGAGGGTTAAGCATGCTGTAGCGAAAATCATGTTCGACCATGGGTCCTCCAAAATTGCGCGCATCCTAACATGCTCCGCCCACGCTGGAGCGTCAGGCACGAAAGGTGTCCCGCCGCACGCTCAAGCCATGACCCGCGCCTCGGCTTCCAGGCGAATGATGGCCTTGTCCAGATCGTTCAGGGCCTCTTCGGTGTGCGGAGCGTCTTGCTTGAGCAGGGTTTCGGCGCGCTGGCAGGCACTGCGCAGTTGAGGAACGCCGCAATACCGCGTTGCGCCGTGCAGACGGTGGATGCGTTCGATCAACGCGTGCACATCCTGGCTGGCACGCGCCGCACGAATGGCCTCGCGGTCGGCATCCAGGGAAGCCAGCAGCATGGCCAGCATGTCGGCGGCAAGATCCGCCTTGCCTGCCGCCAGGCGCAACCCTTCTTCATGATCCAGCACCAGCGGCCCTACGTGCACCTCAAGCGCTTCATTCTGGCGTTCCGGCGCAGGGTTGCGCAGCGCCAGCCCGGTCCACTTGAGCACCACCTGCGCCAGTTGCCGTTCGCTGATCGGCTTGGTCAGGTAGTCGTCCATACCGCTTTGCAGCAGTGAGCGCTTTTCATTGGCCATCGCATGTGCGGTGAGGGCTACGATCGGCAGCGAACTCTGGTTGCGTTCGGCTTCCCAGGCGCGGATCGCCTCGGTGGCCTGCCGGCCGTCCATGCCGGGCATCTGCACGTCCATCAACACCAGATCGAACGCTTCTTGCTGTACCGCATTGACCGCCGCGTAACCGCCCTCGACAGCGACCACTTCAGCGCCCATGTCTTCGAGCAGGGTCTGTACCAGTAGCAGGTTGGCCGGGTTGTCGTCCACGCACAGCACTCGCGGTGCGCGGCTCGACAGTGGCGGGCCGATATCGGTACGCACCGCTCGCGGCGCGATCAGCTCGGACAGGGCTTTTTGCAGTTTGCGGGTGCATGCGGGCTTGGCCTGCAGTTGCGTGTAGACATCGTGGACCGCCAGCTGGAACAGCGCGTGCTCGGTGGTCGGGCACAGCACCATGACCTTGCAGTTGAGGTTTTCCAGGTCCCAGATGTGCTGGCGCAGCCGTTCCGGAGAGATTTCCAGCGCCGTCACGCCAAGTACCGCCAGATCGATGGCTGCTGGCGTTTCGTGCGCTGCGGTCACGCCGTTGAGCAGGTTTTCCAGATTATTGAACACGATGGTCTGCAGGCCGCAGTCTTCCAGCTGATGCTCCAGCGCCTGACGCGCCAGGTCATGATGTTCAAGTACTGCGGCGCGCAGGCCTCCGAGCGGAATATTGAGTGATTCTTCCTTGTCTTCACGGGCCTTGGGCAGTTTCAGGCTGATCCAGAATTCCGAACCTTCGCCCGGCGTGCTGTCGACACCGATTTCGCCGCCCATCTGTTCGATCAGGCGTTTGGAGATCACCAGACCCAGCCCGGTACCGCCCGGTTGACGCGAAAGAGAATTGTCGGCCTGGCTGAAGGCCTGGAACAGTGCTCGGACATCCTGGCTGGACAGGCCGATTCCGGTGTCCTGCACGCTGATGCGCAGCTGCGCGTGCTCTTCGGTTTCGTCCTCGAGCATGGCGCGCGCGACGATCGTGCCTTCGCGGGTGAATTTGATCGCGTTGCTGACCAGATTGGTCAGGATCTGCCGCAGACGCAGCGGGTCACCGGACAGCGCCAGTGGCGTATCGCGGTACACCAGACTGACCAGCTCCAGCTGTTTGGCGTGCGCCGCCGGGGCGAGGATGGTCAAGGTGTCCTGCAACAGATCGCGCAGGTTGAACGGAATATTGTCGAGCACCAGCTTGCCGGCCTCGATCTTCGAGAAGTCGAGAATCTCGTTGATGATGCTCAACAGGTTGTCTGCGGACTTTTCGATAGTGCCCAGATAGTCGAACTGGCGCGGGGTCAGCTCGCTTTTTTGCAGCAAATGGGTGAAGCCCAGAATGCCATTCAGCGGCGTGCGAATTTCATGGCTCATGTTGGCCAGGAATTCGGACTTGATCCGGCTTGCTTCAAGCGCTTCCTTGCGTGCCAGATCGAGTTCGATGTTCTGGATTTCGATGGTCTCCAGATTCTGTCGCACATCCTCGGTTGCCTGATCGATGCTCAGTTGCAGTTCTTCCTGCGCGTTCTGTAGCGTCGCCGCCATGCGGTTGATGCCCGACGCCAGCTCGTCCAGCTCCCGGCTGCCCAGCGGTGGCAGGCGGGTTTCCAGATTGCCGTCCTTGAGTTGCGAAACCGCCTGCTTGATCTGGCTCATCGGCCCGTTGATGGTGCGGCTCATGCGTACCGCGAGGGTCGCGGTAAACGCCAGCCCGGTCAGGATCAGCAGCAGGCTGGCAAACAGGCTTCGGTAACCGCGCAGCAGCGTGCCGTTATGGGAGATTTCAAGCTCGACCCAGCCCAGCAGGGTATCGGCTTCGGCAGGGATGATCGGGCTGGTCAGATGGCGTTGACTGCCGAATACCGGCAGCAGGTAGCGCGTGGCGTCGGTGCCGGTGGAACTGAGCAACTGCGAGGCGCTGCCAATCGGCGACGGGCTGATCATGGTCGGCCCGGCGTGGGCCAATACCGTTCGATCGGTGTCGAGAAACGACACGGCGCGCACGTCGGCCTGCTCCAGCGTCTGGGTGGCAATGCGACTGAGCAGCACTTTATCCTTGCGCCCCAGGGCATTGGCGGCAAGCGGCGCCAGATCCTGGGCGATCATTTCGCCGCGTTGCAGCAGTTGGCTTTGCAGTTCGCTCAACTGCATCCAGGTGAAATAACCACCGAGCGTCGCCGCCATCAGGCTGGCAGGCAAAATAGTCAGTAGCAGCACACGGCCTTTTATACCCAGCTTGGTCAGCACGCTCTTCCTCCGGCAACATGTATCAGTCCGTCGATATCAGGCATCGGCTGCCTTGCTGTATCGGCACAAGGGAATGAGTTTAGCCATTTACCATCGGCATGGGCACCTTACTCTCTGTGCAGGGCGGGGCGGCAGTGGAAAAATCAGCGTTTATTCTTTTTGGGAATAAGCAGCGCACTTTGCGTGATATGGGCTTTGGCCGTTTGCCGTTATGATAGGCACCCCCCGCAGTCTGGATTGCGAAGACGCCATGACCCTGCAGTATCAAACCATTGCCGATTGCGTCGGCAACACCCCGCTGGTGCGTCTGCAACGCATGGCGGGTAACACCAGCAATACCCTCCTGTTGAAACTCGAAGGTAACAACCCCGCTGGCTCGGTAAAAGACCGCCCGGCCTTGTCGATGATCACCCGCGCCGAGTTGCGCGGCCAGATCCATCCGGGTGACACACTGATCGAAGCCACCTCCGGCAATACCGGGATCGCGCTGGCCATGGCTGCGGCGATCAAGGGCTACCGGATGATTCTGATCATGCCGGACAACTCCAGTGCCGAACGCAAGGCCGCGATGACCGCCTATGGTGCCGAGCTGATTTCTGTCAGCAAGGACCAGGGCATGGAAGGTGCTCGCGATCTGGCCGAGCGCATGCAGGCCGAAGGGCGCGGCAAAGTGCTCGATCAGTTTGCCAATGGCGACAATCCTGAAGCGCATTACACCTCCACCGGTCCGGAAATCTGGCGGCAGACGGGCGGTACCGTGACCCATTTCGTCAGTTCGATGGGCACCACTGGCACCATCATGGGCACCTCGCGCTACCTCAAGGAGCAGAATCCGGACGTGCAGATCGTCGGCCTGCAACCGATGGAGGGCGCCTCGATCCCCGGTATTCGCCGCTGGCCGTACGAATACCTGCCGAAAATCTATCAGTCGGACCGTGTCGACCGCATCATCGACATGGGCCAGACCGAAGCCGAAGAGACCATGCGTCGACTGGCCCGCGAAGAAGGCATCTTCTGTGGCGTGTCGTCCGGTGGTTCGATCGCCGGGGCGTTGCGTATTTCCCAGGAAGTCGAAAACGCCGTGATTGTGGCGATCATCTGTGACCGAGGCGACCGTTACCTGTCGACCGGCGTCTATGATTCGCCCAACTGATGGCCAAGCATGAAAGAGGTTTGCGCTTTCAGCCTGCGGGCGGCGTTAAAACCGTACAGATTCCTACTGGTAAAAAGCAGCGGCTGACCATCGAGCGGCTGTCCGACGACGGTCGCGGTATCGCCTTTCTCGAGGGCAAAACCTGGTTTGTCGCCGGCAGTCTGGCAGGCGAAGAGGTCGAGGCGCGCGTGCTCAATGCGCGCGGCAAGGTCGTCGAGGCGCGCACCGAGCGGGTCTTCACCGCCAGCGCCATGCGTCGTGCGCCGGCCTGTGAGTATTTCGGTCGCTGTGGCGGCTGCAGTGTTCAGCATGTGCCCCACGAAGAACAGCTTGCCCTGAAACAGCGCATGCTCGCCGAGCAGTTGCTGCGCGTGGCGAATGTTGTGCCGGATGAATGGGCGGCACCTTTGAGCGGTGCCGAGCTGGCCTATCGCCGACGCGCGCGGGTCGCGGTTCGCTGGGATGCCAAGGCCAAAAGGCTGGAGGTGGGGTTTCGCGCAGCCGCCAGCCAGGACATCGTCAGCATCGAACACTGTCCGGTGCTGGTACAGGCCTTGCAACCCATCATGAATGAGCTGCCTGGCATGCTGAAAAGTTTCAGCAAGCCGCAGTCGCTGGGTCATGTCGAGCTGTTCAGTGGTGTGGCGACTGCCGTGTTGTTGCGCCACACCGCGCCGCTTGCCGAGGCCGATCTGGCGCTGTTGCAAGCGTTTTGCTCCAGGCATGGCGCGCAGCTGTGGCTGCATGGTGACGGCGAGCCCCAACCGGCCAGCCCTGGCGATACGCTGGGCTACCGGCTGGAGCCGTGGAACCTGCACTTGGCCTGGCGACCGGGAGATTTCATTCAGGTCAACGCGGCGGTCAACACCGCGATGATCGAGCAGGCTATGCAATGGCTGGCGCCTGCAAAAGACGAACGTGTCATGGACCTGTTCTGTGGTCTGGGCAATTTCGCCTTGCCGCTGGCGGGTCTGGCCAGGGAAGTGGTGGCGGTTGAAGGCGTTGCGACCATGGTCGAGCGTGCAGCCGTCAACGCAATGAGTAATGATCTGCACAATGTGCAGTTTTTTCAGGCGGATCTTTCGCAGCCGCTGACACATGCCGACTGGGCGGCAGAAGGGTTTTCTGCGGTACTCTTGGACCCGCCGCGTGACGGGGCCTTTGAAGTGGTCCGTCAGATCAGAAAGACGGGGGCCCGGCGACTGCTCTATGTTTCATGTAATCCGGCAACTTTGGCTCGTGACGCGGTCGAACTGATCCGTCAGGGCTACCGGTTAAAACGTGCCGGAATCCTCGATATGTTTCCGCAGACGGCGCATGTCGAGGCGATGGCTTTATTTGAAATGAGTAAGTGAGCAGCGTTCACTGGAACGAGGTCGTTGCTGACAAGGAATCTCATTTAATCCGACTGGCCCGCGAATGCCGGTCCTTGCTTGCCCGGCAAGTGGCATTCGCTCAGAAGGCTGGCGACTGATGGCGCTATTCATCGCGCCGTAGGGAAGGTAAGCAGCATGGTACAGGTGAGAGCGAACCAGCCGATAAACACAGACGGCAGTATCAATCTCGACGCGTGGCTTGATCATATTGTCAGCGTCGACCTGGTCCTGGACCGGGAAGTCATGAAAAAGGCCTGTGAATTTGCCCGGGAAGCCGAGCAGACCGACAAGGCCCACAAGAATCATTGGGCAGAGGGCACCTCCAGTTTCCAGACCGGTCTGGAAATCGCGGAGATCCTGGCTGACCTCAAGCTGGATCAGGACTCGCTGGTCGCTGCGGTCATTTACCGTGGCGTGCGTGAAGGTCTCATTGCGCTGCCTGAAGTCGAGCAGCGCTTTGGCGCAACGGTCGCCAAGCTGATCGACGGCGTGCTGCGCATGGCCGCGATCAGCGCCAGTCTCAGCCCTCGTCAGTCATTGGTGCTCGGCAGTCAGGCGCAGGTCGAAAACCTGCGCAAGATGCTGGTGGCGATGGTCGACGACGTTCGTGTTGCACTGATCAAGCTGGCCGAACGTACCTGCGCGATTCGTGCGGTAAAGAACGCCGACGACGAAAAACGCAACCGTGTGGCCCGCGAAGTATTCGACATCTATGCTCCGCTGGCCCACCGCCTGGGCATCGGTCACATCAAGTGGGAGCTGGAAGACCTGTCCTTCCGCTACCTGGAGCCTGATCAATACAAGCAGATCGCCAAGCTGCTGCATGAACGCAGGCTGGACCGCGAGCGCTTCATCAGCGACGTCATGTCCCAGCTCGACAACGAACTGCAGGCCACCGGCGTGACCGCAGACATCAGCGGGCGTGCCAAGCATATCTATTCCATCTGGCGCAAAATGCAGCGCAAGGGCCTGGCCTTCAGCCAGATCTATGACGTGCGTGCGCTGCGTGTGCTGGTCCCGGAAATGCGCGATTGCTACACCGCGCTGGGTATCGTGCATACGTTGTGGCGGCATATTCCCAAAGAGTTCGACGACTACATCGCCAACCCCAAGGAAAACGGCTATCGCTCGCTGCACACCGCCGTGATCGGGCCGGAAGGCAAGGTGCTGGAAGTGCAGATCCGCACCCACGCCATGCATGAAGAGGCCGAGCTGGGCGTGTGTGCGCACTGGCGCTATAAAGGCACCGACGTCAAATCCGGCTCCAATCATTATGAAGAGAAGATTTCCTGGCTGCGTCAGGTGCTCGAATGGCATGAAGAGCTGGGCGACATCGGCGGTCTGGCCGATCAGTTGCGGGTCGATATCGAGCCTGACCGCGTCTACGTCTTCACCCCGGACGGCCACGCCATCGACCTGCCCAAGGGCGCGACACCACTGGACTTCGCTTATCGGGTGCACACCGAAATCGGCCACAACTGCCGGGGTGCGAAGATCAATGGTCGAATCGTACCGCTCAACTACAGCCTGCAGACCGGCGAGCAGGTCGAAATCATCACCAGCAAGCACGGTACGCCGAGCCGCGACTGGCTGAACTCGAACCTGGGGTACATCACCACCTCACGGGCGCGGGCCAAGATTGTTCACTGGTTCAAATTGCAGGCCCGCGACCAGAACGTCGCTGCCGGCAGAACCCTGATCGAACGCGAACTGGCGCGCCTGGCGTTGCCACAGGTCGATTTCGACAAGCTCGCGGACAAGGCCAATCACAAGACTGCCGATGACATGTTCGCGGCCTTGGGCGCAGGCGATCTGCGTCTGGCGCAACTGGTCAATCTGGCTCAGCAGCAGGTCGAGCCTGATCGCGTCAATGAACAGCTGGAACTGATCCCGCGCAAGGCCACCGGCTACAAGCCCGGCAAGCGTGGCGATATTCAGATTCAGGGCGTCGGCAACCTGATGACGCAGATGGCCGGCTGCTGCCAGCCGCTGCCGGGCGATGCCATCGTCGGTTATATCACCCAGGGTCGTGGCGTCAGCATTCACCGTCAGGATTGCGCTTCGGTGCTGCAGCTGGGCGGTCGCGAGCCCGAGCGGATCATTCAGGTCAGCTGGGGACCGGTGCCGGTGCTCACCTATCCGGTGGACATCATCATCCGCGCCTACGACCGTTCCGGCTTGCTCCGGGATGTCACCCAGGTGCTGCTCAACGAGCGGATCAACGTGCTGGCGGTCAACACCCGTTCGAACAAGGAAGACAACACAGCACTTATGTCCCTGACCATCGAGATTCCGGGTCTGGACGCGCTGGGGCGGTTGCTGGGGCGTATTTCCCAGTTGCCGAACATCATTGAAACGCGCAGGAACAGGACGCCCTAGGGGCAGCTATAAGCTGCAAGCTAAAGCGGATTGCGGTGGCTTCCAGCTTGCAGCTTGAAGCTTGAAGCTAAACCGCTGCGACCGAAGGAAGCCTATGTACACAGTTCAAGACCTGCTCAACCTCATGGCCCGGCTGCGTGATCCGCAGTTCGGCTGCCCGTGGGACCTGAAGCAGAACTACGCCAGCATCGTGCCGCACACGCTGGAAGAAGCCTATGAAGTGGCCGATGCCATTGAACAGGGCGACCTCGACCATCTGAAAGGCGAGTTGGGAGACCTGCTGTTTCAGGTGGTCTTCTATGCGCAATTGGCCAAAGAGGAAGGCCGGTTTGAATTCGACGATGTGATCGACGGTATTACCCGCAAGTTGCTGCGTCGCCATCCGCACGTGTTTCCGACCGGCGAGCTGTACGCGCCGGCAGAAACGCCGCGCCTGACCGACGAGCAGGTCAACCTTCGCTGGGACGAAATCAAGGCCGAGGAGCGTGCCGAAAAGGCCGGCGTTCCCGAGCAGTTGTCGCTGCTCGACGACGTGCCTCGGGCCTTGCCGGCGTTGAGTCGTGCGGCCAAACTGCAGAAGCGTGCGGCGCAGGTGGGTTTCGACTGGCCTGCGGCTTTGCCGGTGGTCGACAAGGTGCGTGAAGAACTCGATGAAATTCTTGAGGCCATGGTCGACAATGACGCCGAGGGCATTGCCGAGGAAGTCGGCGACCTGCTGTTCAGCGTCGTCAACCTGGCCCGACATCTTAAGGTCGACCCGGAAACTGCGCTACGCTCGGCCAATAGCAAGTTCGACAGACGCTTCCGATTCATTGAACAGGCTTTGCGCCACCTGCAGCGTCCTATCGAAGCGTGCTCGCTCGAAGAAATGGACGCGTTGTGGGGCGAAGCCAAACGTCAGGAAAAAAGCACGCCCGGCTGTGGCTGAGTGTGCGGTAACGGTATAAGTGAGTAGACAATGAGCCTTTCCCTTCGCGATCAGTTGCTCAAGGCAGGTCTGGTCAACCAAAAGCAGGCCAAGCAGGTCGGCAAAGAAAAGCAGAAAGAGCAGCGTCTGGTGCACAAGGGTCAGGCGCAGGCCGATGACTCGCAAAAGCGTGCGGCCCAGGAGGCCATGGCCGAGAAGGCCAAGCGTGATCAGGAGCTGAACCGTCAGCAGCAGGAGAAGGTCGAGCAGAAGGCCCGTACTGCTCAGGTCAAGCAACTGATCGAAGTGTCGCGCCTGCCCAAGCTGATCACCGAGGATTACTACAACTTCGTTGACGACAAGAAGGTCAAGCGCATCCCGGTCAACGCCATGGTGCGCAACAAGCTCAGCAGCGGTTCACTGGCCATCGTTCACCACGGTGGCGGTTACGAGATCATTCCGCGTGAGGCTGCGCTGAAGATCCAGGAGCGTGACCCGCGCCGTATTGTGCTGCTCAACACCCCGACCGAAGCGCCGGATGCAGACGACCCGTACGCGGCGTATCAGGTGCCTGACGATCTGATGTGGTAAGCCCACGGCGCTGTCATTGAGTTGTCAAAACAAAACCCGCATTCAGCGGGTTTTGTCTTTTCCTGTTCTTGGAATTGTTCAGTGGTTACCCTGGCTTTCCAGTGCTTCCAGCTCTTCCTTATAACGAAGGGCATCGGACTCAACGTGGAACATGCCGACAAGTTGGTCCTGTTGGTGTACGTCCCAGATCTGGATGCCGTCGGCAACGGCTTCGTGAGAGAGGTGGGCGTCGTCGCGTTCAGTAACTCTGACAGTCATAGTAGTAAGCTCCTGACTTTGATGGCCTTGATGGTTAGGCCTCTGGATACTGCGGCGATGTGGCGCAGGACTCTTTTATAGGATTTGTTAGCTGCCTAAGTAAATAGCCTGTTCAGGTTCCCCGGTGGTCAGAAACTAATCGATCTTCTGCAGCCCTTGCTTGACGAGGCTTACAGCGCAGTGGTGGCAAAATGAAGGATGTTTCATGTGCTTCGGGTGCGCTGTCGGCTCGTCCGAACGCGCCTGGATACGCCGTTCCAGACGCTCCGCGTCCTCTTTGCGACGCGGAGCGTCGCGAACTGCATTCCCACGCTGGAGCGTGCGAAACGATAACCTCAACTATCGTGCCCGATGCTCTGCGCTTCTGCCCGAAGGGCGTGGGAGTGAGCTTGCTCACGAAGGGGCCGGTGCCGGCGCGACTATCGTGCGGCGCTCTGCGTCGCATGCCTTCAGCCAATAAAAAGCCCCGCTAAAAAGCGGGGCTCTGTGGTGCGGGCGGTCAAGGCTATCAGCTGCCTTTGACGGCTTTGCCGTTGACGGTGCCGTCCAGCAAGACGATGTTGTATTCCTTGCCGTCGGTTTCGACCTGTTGCAGACGGACCAGCAGGTAATCCCAGTCCTTGGCGAACCACAGCACGGTGGTGCGCTTGCTTTGCGTCGGGTCACGTACGCGCTCGACCTTGATCGCATCGACCTGGCCTGTCTTGGTGGTGACTTTTTCCGAACCCAGCACGCGGAAGTCGTAGGTGTCCACTTCATCACCATCGACAACCTGATAGCTCATGCTCTTCTTGCCCTCAGCGATGTCATGTTGCAAGGCCAGCTGATAGGTGGACTTGTCGAGGATGCCACGGTTGAGCGGCAACTTGATCGCATCGCCACGGTCGGTGCCGGTGACGAACTTGGTGTTCCAGTCGAACGCCAGATCGACCTTCTTGGATTTGCCCAGGCCACTGCGCTCGAAGCTGTAGGTCTGCGGCAGCAGGGTGTCCTTGTCGACCTTCAGTGTGCTGACTTCAGTCAGGCTGGCGATCATCATCGAGGCCTTGAAGCTCAAGGTCCAGGTGCCGTTGGCGCCGGCTTCCAGGCTGCGTTCAGCCGTACCGCTCATAGGCAGCTGTTTCCAGTCGGCGGTGTAGCTGGCGGAGAAGGGTTGAAGGTCTGCGGCCTGTACGGCAGGCAATGCGAGCAGAGCGAAAGCGAAGAGCAGAGCGCGACGCATAGTATCTCCTAATGTCGAATCAGATGGCCGCTGGCCGGGAGTAACTGGCTATCGAGTAACGCACCTTGTTCACCAAGGCTCAGTCGGCCTTCGGCAAACCAGCGAATGGCCAGTGGGTAAATACGGTGCTCTTGAACATGGACCCGTTGCGCGAGCGTTGCGGGCGTGTCGTGCAACTGTACCGAAATAACTGCCTGTACGACCAGTGGGCCGCCATCGAGTTCCTCGGTAACAAAATGCACGCTGCAGCCATGCTCGGTGTCGCCGGCTTCCAGCGCACGCTTGTGCGTGTGCAAGCCTTTGTAACGCGGCAGCAGGGAAGGGTGAATATTCAGCAGACGGCCGTGATAGTGGCGAACGAATCCTGCGCTGAGAATGCGCATGAACCCGGCCAGTACGACCAACTGTGGCTGGAAGGCGTCGATCCGTTCGATCAGCGCAGCATCGAAAGCCTCACGGCCTTCGTACGCGGTGTGATCCAGTACGCAGGTTTCGATGCCTGCGTCCCGGGCGCGTTGCAGGCCGAACGCATCTGCGCGGTTGGATATCACCGCGCGGATGCGGACGGGGCTGGCCCCGTCCTTGAAGCTGTCGATCATTGCTTGAAGGTTGCCGCCGGTGCCGGACAGCAGCACCACGACGTCGCAGATGGCTGGCATCAATGCGCCTTGAGGTTTTTCAGCTCGACCTGTGCTGCGCCTTCGGCAGCGGTGGCGATCTGGCCGATCACCCAAGGCTGCTCGCCCGCTTCACGCAGCACCTTGAGTGCCGCTTCAACGTGCTCCTGAGCGACGCAGATCACCATGCCCACGCCGCAGTTCAGCACGCGGTGCATCTCGTTTTCCGCAACGTTGCCTTGCTGCTGCAGCCAGTCGAACACGGCCGGACGCTGCCAGCTGGCGACGTCGACAACGGCCTGAGCGCCTTCAGGCAGTACGCGTGGAATGTTGTCGAGCAGGCCGCCACCGGTGATGTGGGCCATGGCCTTGACTGCGCCGGTTTCCTTGATCAGCTTGAGCAACGGCTTCACGTAGATGCGGGTCGGCGCCATCAGCAGTTCGGTCAGCGGTTTGCCGTCCAGCTGGATGTTCTCGATGTCCGCGCCTGCCACTTCGATGATCTTGCGGATCAGCGAGTAACCGTTGGAGTGCGGGCCGGACGATGGCAGGGCGAGCAGGGCGTCACCGGCAGCAACTTTCGAGCCGTCGATGATCTCGGCCTTTTCCACCACGCCGACGCAGAAGCCTGCGAGGTCGTAGTCTTCGCCTTCGTACATGCCCGGCATTTCAGCGGTTTCGCCACCCACCAGCGAGCAACCGGCCAGTTCGCAGCCGGCGCCGATGCCGGTGACGACCTGAGCGGCGGTGTCGACGTTCAGTTTGCCGGTGGCGTAGTAATCGAGGAAGAACAACGGCTCTGCACCGCAGACCACCAGGTCATTGACGCACATGGCGACCAGGTCGATGCCGATGGTGTCGTGCTTGTTCAGGTTCAGCGCCAGACGCAGCTTGGTGCCCACGCCGTCGGTGCCGGAAACCAGAACCGGTTGCTTGTAGCCGGCCGGGATTTCGCAGAGGGCGCCGAAGCCTCCCAGGCCGCCCATGACTTCCGGACGCTTGGTGCGCTTGGCGACGCTCTTGATGCGTTCGACCAATGCTTCACCGGCGTCGATGTCTACACCGGCGTCTTTATAGCTCAGGGAGGGTTGCTTGCTCATAGAAAATCCAGGCCTTTAGGGGGGATTCGGAGGTATCGACCGCTGCGTTAGGGCCCGTTCAGCACCGCGCTGTCATGCGGTGGTAATGTTGGGGCCATGGCGATTGCCGGTCTGCGAAGGCGCGCGATTTTATCAGGCTTGCTCATCAGGGGCCATCCTTGCGCCGACAACAGGGCGGTGTTGCACCAAATAAACCTCAACCAGGTGGCCTGTCAGTGCGGGCCTGGACGTTTAGGGTGTACTTTATGCGCGAACTGAATGATAGGTGGCTCACGTCTGTCCCAGACCTGTACACCTGCTGAAACAGCTTCTTTTTACTTTTTTCCGTTCGGGAACTGTCCATGCGTTTTTCCAGAATTCTTCTAATCGGCTGTCTGTCCCTGATCAGCCTTCCCAGCCTTGCCGAAACGGTCAGCAACCTTTATCAGGTTCGCGAGCCGGTCAATGGCCAGTCGCCCGATGAACGCACGCGGGCCACGCAGGCCGCCGTTGAAACCCTAGTGCTGCGCCTGACCGGCGACGCCAAGGCCGTGCAGGGTTCGGCCATCGCCGCGCTGCGCAAAGACCCGCAGCAGATCATTAGCCAGTTCGGCTACGAGGCCGGACCGCCGGAAACCCTGCTGGTCGACTTCGATCCGGCAACCACCGACCGTGCGCTGCACGATGCGGGTCTGTCGATCTGGGGCAGTAATCGCCCATCGATTCTCGGCTGGTGGCTGAATGACTCGGTGGAAGGCTCGAATCTGGTCGGCGACGGTCAGGCCGCCGCCGAACCCTTGCGCCAGGCCGCTCAGCACCGCGGACTGCCACTGCGCCTGCCGCTGGCTGATTTGAGCGAGCAGGGTATCGGTAATGCGAAAACCCTGGAGGGCACTGACCCTGCGCCGCTCAAGGAAGCCTCGGAGCGCTATGGTGCTGACGCGATACTGGCCGTGCACGCCAGGGAAGATGGCGGTCAGTGGCAGGGCAAATGGCGCTTGTGGCTGGGTGATCAGCGCGAACAGGGCAGCGCAACCGGTGCCACCTCCGAGGCGTTGGCCGATGCGGTGCTGCTCTCGGTCAGCGAGCGTCTGGCGCCGCGCTTCGTTGCCAAGCCAGGTGCGTCGACCGGCATGCTGATCCAGGTTCAGGGCATGACGCTGGAGCGCTATGCGCAACTGCTTCAGTTACTCGAACCGTTCGGCGTGCGTCTGAGTTCTGTCGAAGGCGATAAAGTGGTGTTTGAGGTCAGTGGCAGCACCGATCAGCTACGCTCGCAGTTGTCGCTGGCCAAATTGCAGGAAGTGCCTGCAGCCGAGGCAGCCGCTACTGCAACGCCGCCTGCTGCGCCTGTCGATGCAACTGCGCCGATGGCGCCAGCGAATGGAGCTGCTCCTGTTGCGGCACCTGCGCCCGCACCGATGATTGTTCCGGCGTCCGCGCCACAGCTTTATTTCCGCTGGTAACCCGGCAAGAACGCTTTTCTATTGGCTTGAGGGATATTGATGACTGATATGCGGCGTTGGTTCTGGATCGGCGGCCTGGCCTTGCTGGTCGCATTCGTGGTGCTGTTGCACCCAATCCTCACTCCCTTTCTGGTGGCATTGCTACTGGCCTATATGGGCGATCCGCTGGTGGATCGACTGGAGCGCGCCGGACTGTCCAGAACCCTGAGCGTGGTGGTCGTTTTCGGGCTGTTCACGCTGGTGCTGATGGCGTTGCTGCTGATTCTGGTACCGATGCTGGCCAAGCAGTTGTTCCGCCTCTACGAACTGGCGCCGCAGATTCTCGACTGGCTGCAACACGCGGCGTTGCCGTGGGTTCAGGCCAAGTTCGGGCTGGCAGACGGGTTCTGGAAGTTCGACAAGATCAAGGCAGCCATCTCCGAGCATATGGGCCAGGCCGGGGACATCGTCTCTATCGTGCTGTCCCAGGCTACTGCGTCCAGCCTTGCGCTGATCGGCTGGCTGACCAACCTGGTGCTGATTCCCGTGGTGTGTTTCTACCTGCTGCGCGACTGGGACATCATGACCGGCAAGATTCGTGGTCTGCTGCCGCGTCAGCGTGAAGCGCAAATCGTCAAGCTGGCGGGCGAGTGCCATGAAGTATTGGGCGCGTTCATACGCGGTCAGTTGCTGGTGATGGTCGGCCTTGGCGTGATCTACGCGGCCGGTCTGATGCTGGTCGGGCTGGAACTGGGCCTGCTGATCGGCGTCATTGCCGGTCTGGCGGCCATCGTGCCTTACATGGGTTTCGTGATCGGTATCGGTTCGGCGCTGGTGGCCGGGCTGTTCCAGTTTGGCGGTGACCTGTACCCGATGATGGGGATTGTGGCGGTGTTCATGATCGGTCAGGCGCTGGAGGGGATGGTGCTGACGCCATTGCTGGTCGGTGATCGCATCGGCCTGCACCCGGTCGCGGTCATCTTCGCGATTCTGGCAGGTGGCGAGCTGTTCGGCTTTACCGGCATTCTGCTGGCCCTGCCGGTGGCGGCGGTGATCATGGTGCTGGTGCGTCACATGCATGATCTGTACAAGGACTCGGAAATCTACGCAGGCGCGGAAGATCCGGAGCTGTAAGGTCGACGCAAGCCTCTTCGCCGACCGGTGAAGAGGCTCATGCCCTGAGTGCATGCCCGCCTTCAAACGCCCCGTACTGGGCGGCGCTTTACTCACCCTGACGCAAACCTTTGATTTTGCTTGAGGTCTGTCGCATTGTGCGACCAGCGTCACGGGTATAAACTTTGCGCTCTTTACACAGAGGCCCTTGACGGTTTGCATGAGCCGTTAGTCAGCATGAAACCGATTCAGCTGCCCCTGAGTGTGCGTCTGCGTGATGACGCCACTTTCGTCAATTACTATCCAGGCGCCAACGCCGCTGCACTCGGCTATGTCGAGCGGCTGTGCGAAGCCGACGCTGGCTGGACCGAAAGCCTCATCTATCTGTGGGGCAAGGACGGGGTAGGGCGCACGCACCTGCTGCAGGCTGCC
This sequence comes from Pseudomonas syringae KCTC 12500, assembly GCF_000507185.2. Taxonomy (NCBI): domain Bacteria; kingdom Pseudomonadati; phylum Pseudomonadota; class Gammaproteobacteria; order Pseudomonadales; family Pseudomonadaceae; genus Pseudomonas; species Pseudomonas syringae. The sequence continues at coordinate 700,179 of NZ_AYTM02000002.1, read as the reverse complement.
TGCCTGCGTTTCGAACAGCTTGGTGAGCCTGCGGTGTATCTGCCGCTGGCCGAAGTGATAGATGAAGGCATCGAGCTGTTCGATCATCTGGAGCAATATGAGCTGGTGTGTCTGGACGACCTGCAGGCGATCGTCGGCAAGCCGGACTGGGAAGAAGCGCTGTTTCATCTGTTCAATCGTCTGCGTGACAGCGGGCGTCGCCTGCTGATTGCCGCGTCCAAATCGCCCCGCGAACTGCCGGTAAAGCTTCCCGACCTGAAATCGCGCCTGACCATGGCATTGGTGTTCCAGATGCGCGGGCTGTCCGACGAAGACAAGCTGCGCGCCTTGCAACTGCGTGCTTCACGCCGGGGCCTGCACCTGACCGACGATGTCGGGCATTTCATCCTGACGCGTGGTACACGCAGCATGAGCGCGTTGTTCGAATTGCTCGAGCGCCTCGATCAGGCGTCACTCCAGGAAAAGCGCAAGCTGACCATTCCCTTCCTTAAAGAGACCCTCGGGTGGTAGATCAGGCGCTGTTGATGCAGACGGCGGCTGCCTTGCGCCATGCACGGCGGATTCTGGTGATCACCGGGGCGGGGCTGTCTGCCGATTCAGGGCTGCCGACCTATCGTGGCGTGGGCGGGCTCTACAATGGCAAGACCGACGATGGCCTGCCTATCGAAATGGCCCTGTCCGGGCCCATGCTGCGTCGTGACCCTGAGCTGTGCTGGAAATACATCGCCGAACTGGGCAAGGCGTGCCTGGGTGGCGAGCCGAATGTCGCGCATTACGCCATCGCCCAGTTGCAGCGCATCAAACCCGAGTGCTGGGTACTGACCCAGAACGTCGACGGTTACCATCGCGCGGCGGGCAGTCCGCCGGAGCGCCTGATCGAAATTCACGGGCAACTCTCGCCACTGTTTTGCCAATCCTGCGGTGCTGAGGATTCTCAATTGAGCGAGCACTTGCAGCGCCCTTTGCCCCCCTTATGCCCGGCATGTAGTGGCATTTTGCGACCGTCCGTCGTTCTTTTTCAGGAAATGCTCCCCGAAAAAGCGCTGGAAACACTGCATGAAGAGCTGGCTAAAGGCTATGACGCGGTCCTGAGTATCGGCACCACCGCAAGCTTCCCCTACATTCACGAACCTGTCATTCGCACCAGGGTTTCCGGGGGTTTTACCGCAGAAATCAATCCGCAGCCGACGGATCACAGCGCGCAGATGGACGTCTTTTTACCGTACCGCGCGGCACATGTCATGGCCGAACTCATAAGTCACATCTAGTTCGATTGAATTTGCAAATCACCTTCATAAAAGGCATAGTCTCGCCATCTTAACTAGTCAGTCACGGTTGTGCCCATGCAAGTTGTTCGCTTCGCACCCCTCGTGCCTCTCGCACTCGTTACATTTCTCTTCGGTTGCTCGGCCAATATGCCGGTCGCACAGCAGGAACAGGCCCAGCCAGTTCCACGCTATCAGAGCGCAATCAATGCCAACGCCCAGTCCGCAGCCCGTCGCGCCGACGCGGCAGTCCTGCAGGACGAGCTCGCTACCGAAGACGAACTGTCCCAGTTCGCTGATAACAGGTCTTACCAACTGCCGGCCCTGGCCGACAGCATCCTGGAGCGTGGCAAGTCGCTGATCGGCACACGCTACAAGTTCGGCGGCACGTCGACTTCTTCGGGTTTCGATTGCAGCGGCTTCATCGGTTATCTGTTTCGCGAAGAGGCCGGCATGAGCCTGCCACGTTCCACGCGTGAAATGATCAACGTCGACGCACCTCTGGTGGCGCGCAACAAGCTTCAGCCGGGCGATGTGCTGTTCTTCAGTACCCGCGGTCGCGGTCAGGTCAGCCACGCAGCGATCTACGCCGGTAATCGGCAGTTCATCCACTCCAGCAGTCGCCGCAGCGGCGGTGTGCGCATCGACAGCCTTGATGACGCCTACTGGAGCAAGACCTTCATCGAGGCCAAGCGGCCTCTGGCGATGGCCCCAGGTACTGTTGCAGTAAAATCGACACCTGAAGTCACGCAGACAACGGCGATGACTTCGACTACAGTCAAGACCGCGTCCAAGCGGCGTAAATAAATAGAACGCGCAGTACAAGACCTTCGGGTCTTTCTGCGTTTTTGAGCTTCTCGGCAGCGTAAGCCGCATCCGGATGGGTTGTTGTGGTTATGTCGATTGCGTTGCGGCTGTTAGTCATCTCTGTTGCTGCGTTGCTCGGTGCCTGCGCCAGTGCGCCGCCTCCGCCCAAAGCGCCCCGGATCGTTCAGCGTCCGGTGGTCACTGCACCTCCCCAGATTCTCTCTCCGGCTGCCGAAGACGTCCTGTTTCGTGCGTTGGGGCTGGTTGGCACGCCTTATCGCTGGGGCGGCAACACGCCTGACTCCGGTTTCGATTGCAGCGGTCTTATAGGTTATGTCTATCGTGATGCGGCGGGCATTTCCCTGCCGCGTTCCACGCGCGAGATGATCGTGATGGGCGCACCGAATATTCGTCGCGAGCAATTGCAGTCAGGTGATCTGGTGTTCTTCGCCACATCGGGCGGTTCTCAGGTGTCCCACGCCGGGATCTATGTCGGCGAAGGCCGCTTCGTGCATGCACCTGCCACCGGCGGCACGGTCAAGCTCGACAGCCTCGACAAGCCTTACTGGCAGAGAGCCTACCTCAACGCCAAGCGCGTAATTCAGCCCTCCAGCCTGGCGCAGAATCGGCCTTAAGCGCTTCGCGCTGATTGCTCTGCGCGCGCTCAAGAGCGTCCAGAACTGCATGCCCACGCCCACGCGGAGCGCTCAACGTCACACCTAAGTCTGCTTTTGATTCTGGCCGTAGGCCGTAGGAGCGAACTTGTTCGCGAAAGGGCCTGTATGATCGCCGAAAATGCATCTTCTGAAACACCGCCTTCGCGAACAAGTTCGCTCCTACGCCCTTCGGGCTGAACCCTGAAAGGCACGTATTCCGGGCTCTCCAGGACTTGTGTGTAACGCCGAGTGCTGAGCGTAGGGAACGATGATCTCAACTATCGTCCGACGCTCTGCGTCAAACCTCTACGCTCGGCGTTACTGAGCAGCCTTGGCGGATGTCACGCGCCAGATCTTGTTGCCGACATCGTCGGCCACCAGCAATCCGCCGCGCTGGTCATTGACTACGCCAACCGGACGACCCATGGCTTTTTCATCCTTGTTGAGGAAACCGGTCAACACATCGACCGGTGTGCCGTTGGGTTTGCCGCCACTGAATGGAATGAACACCACCTTGTAGCCGCTGTGCGGTTTGCGGTTCCACGAGCCGTGCTGGCCAATGAACAGACCTTCGTTGAACGGTGCAGCCAGTGTCTTGCCGTCGGCGAACACCAGGCCCAGCGAGGCGGTGTGTGGACCGACTGCGTAATCCGGGGCAATCGCCTTGGCGACCAGTGCCGGGTTCTGCGGCTTGACGCGCTCGTCGACGTGTTGGCCGTAGTAGCTGTAAGGCCAGCCGTAGAATGCGCCGTCCTGCACCGAGGTCACGTAGTCAGGCACCAGATCGCTGCCGATCTCGTCGCGCTCGTTGACCGCCGTCCACAGTTTGCCGGTCTTCGGTTCCCAATCCATGCCGTTGGGGTTGCGCAGGCCGGAAGCGAAGATCCGGTGGTTACCGGTAGCCGCGTCCACTTCCCAGATCGCCGCACGACCTTCTTCCTTGTCCATGCCGTTCTCGGCCACGTTGCTGTTGGAGCCCACGGTCACGTACAGCTTGCTGCCATCCTTGCTGGCGATGACGTTCTTGGTCCAGTGGTGATTGAGCGTACCGCCCGGCAGGTCGACGACCTTGGTCGCTTGCGCGCTGATCGAGGTCTGCCCGGATTCATAAGGGAAGCTGATCAGGCGGTCGGTGTCGGCGACATACAGCTTGTTGCCCACCAGGGTCATGCCGAACGGCGAATTGAGGTTTTGCAGGAAAACCGTGCGGGTCTCTGCCACACCGTCCTTGTCCACGTCGCGCAGCAAGGTAATGCGGTTGGCGCTGGGCACACCGGCACCGGCGCGGCCCATGACTTTTTCCATCACCCAGCCGCGAATGCCTTTGGAGTCATCCGGTTTGGCGGGCGAATTGGTTTCTGCCACCAGCACGTCACCGTTGGGCAACACATACAGCCAGCGCGGGTGATCAAGGTTTTCGGCGAACGCAGCCACTTGTGTGCCCGGCGCGGCGACCGGCTTGGCGCCTTTTTCCCAGCCTACGGCGGGTGCGATGTTGACGGTCGGAATCAGCGTCTTGTTGGGCTCCGGCAGCTTGGGCGAGGGGCCTGTTCCATCCGAGACTTGCAGGCTCGACGACTCGCCGCAGGCAGCGAGGCCGCCGGCGACCAGCAGCAACACTGCGTAGTGGGGTCTGAGTTTGAACATGATCGATCTCCATTAACAAAGGCGTGGTCCAGTAACTGATAGAGGCGCCGCCAACCCGCTAGGTTCAATAACGTTCCGCGGCGACGGTGTCGATTGACGCTCCCGGTCCAACCCTCTACCCTTCGCGGTTTGTTTCAGGTGCTCTGCAATCCTCGATTGGCAGAGTGAAACAGGGAAGCCGGTGTGGGTCGACAGATCCGATCCCGGCGCTGCCCCCGCAACGGTAAATGAGTCAAGGCTGTGCCTGACGCCACTGTGTTTCGACATGGGAAGGCGCGCAGCCGGGGTGACCCGCTCATGAGCCCGGAGACCGGCCTGAATCATTCAATGACATCACGGAGGGTGATGTTCTGTGCAGGGCGTTGCCGTGCTGTCCAGTGCTGTCCTTCCGTCTGTTGTCGCCTGCCCCGAGCGGAGAACCCAGATGAACGAATCCCCCGAACGCGACGAACGCCATCTGGCGCGCATGCAGCGCAAGAAAGCCTTCATGGACCAGCGTATTGCCAGCTCGCCCAACGAGTGCGGCCTGCTGCTGGTATTGACCGGCAATGGCAAGGGCAAGAGCAGTTCGGCATTCGGCATGCTCGCCCGGGCCATGGGCCACGACATGCAGTGTGGTGTGGTGCAGTTCATCAAGGGCCGCAACAGCACGGGCGAAGAAATGTTTTTCCGCCGTTTCCCCGAGCAGGTGCGCTATCACGTGATGGGCGAGGGCTTCACCTGGGAAACCCAGGATCGCCAGCGTGACATCGCCGCCGCTGAAGCCGCCTGGGCCGTGTCTCAGGAAATGCTTCGCGATCCGGCCATTGGTCTGGTGGTGCTCGACGAACTGAACATCGCCCTCAAACATGGCTACCTCGACCTTGAACAGGTGCTGAGCGATCTGCAGGCACGTCCGCCGATGCAGCACGTATTGGTGACTGGCCGCGGCGCCAAAGCCGAATTGATCGACCTGGCCGATACCGTTTCCGAGATCGGCGTGGTCAAGCACGCGTTTCAGGCCGGTATTCGCGCGCAGAAAGGTATCGAGCTGTGACCCCTTCATCATTGAGCGCATTGCAATGAGAGCCCCGCGTGATTGCCCGGCAGTATTGATCGCTGCGCCTGCCTCCGGGCAAGGCAAAACCACGGTGACCGCTGCACTGGCACGCCTGCACCGCAACCAGGGGCGCAAGGTCCGGGTGTTCAAGTGCGGCCCGGACTTCCTCGACCCGATGATTCTCGAGCGGGCCAGTGGAGCGCCGGTCTATCAACTGGACATGTGGATGGTCGGTGCGGATGAAAGCCGTCGCTTGTTGTGGGAAGCGGCTGATGAGGCGGACCTGATTCTGATCGAGGGGGTCATGGGCCTGTTCGATGGCACGCCGTCGAGCGCCGACCTGGCCCGGCATTTTGGCGTGCCGGTACTCGGTGTGATCGACGGCACGGCCATGGCGCAGACGTTTGGCGCACTGGCGCTGGGCCTGGCGCGCTATCAGCCTGATCTGCCGTTCGCCGGTGTGCTGGCCAATCGCGTCGGCACGGTACGCCATGCGCAATTGCTGGAGAACAGCCTGACCGAAGGCCTGCGCTGGTACGGCGCACTGTCCCGGGAAGTCGGCTTCGAACTGCCCAGCCGCCATCTGGGGCTGGTCCAGGCCAGTGAGCTCAACGATCTGGACGTGCGTCTGGACATGGCGGCTGCGGCGCTTGCCAGCACCTGTGAAGTGGCCTTGCCGCCGGCCGTGACCTTCACTGCGCCCGACCCGGTTCAGGTCGAGCCGCTGCTGCGCGGCGTACGCATCGCCATCGCGCGCGACGAGGCCTTTGCCTTTCTGTATGGCGCGAGTCTGGACCTGCTGAGGAACATGGGTGCCGAGCTGAGTTTCTTCTCGCCGATCCATGATCGCGAGTTGCCCGACGCCGACAGCCTGTACCTGCCAGGTGGTTACCCGGAGCTGCACCACGTCGCGCTGGCCGCCAATGGCGCGATGCAGGCTTCGATCAGGGCTCACCATATTGCCGGCAAGCCGATTCTGGCCGAGTGCGGCGGCATGCTCTATTTGCTCGAAGCCTTGACCGATGTCGAGGGCGTGCGTGCCGAACTGGTCGGTTTGCTGTCCGGTGACGCCGTCATGCAGAAGCGTCTGGCGGCGCTGGCCTTGCAAGCCGTCGAGTTACCCGAGGGCACGCTGCACGGTCACACTTATCATCATTCGCTGACCAGCACCGAGCTGCAGCCGATCGCGCGCGGCGTCAGCCCCAATGGCGGACGCGGCGCAGAAGCGGTTTATCGCCTGGGTCGCCTGACCGCGTCCTACGTGCATTTCTATTTTCCGTCCTGCCCTCGGGCGATAGCGGCGCTGTTCAAACCATGACCGAGCAAGCGTTCAGCCCCGAAGAGCGGGCTGCGGTGTACCGCGCCATCGCCGAACGTCGCGACATGCGCCACTTCATCGGCGGCACGGTCGCGCCCGAGCTGCTGGCACGCGTGCTGGAGGCCGCGCATCAGGCTCCCAGCGTCGGGCTGATGCAGCCGTGGCGCTTCATCCGCATCAGCGACCCGCTATTGCGCGACCGGATGCAGGCGCAGGTAGAGGAAGAGCGTATCCGTACCGCCGAGGCGCTGGGTGAGCGAACCGACGAGTTCATGAAGCTCAAGGTCGAAGGCATCAACGACTGTGCAGAAGTGCTGGTCGCCGCGCTGATGGAAGGGCGAGAGCAGCACATTTTCGGCCGTCGCACCTTGCCGGAAATGGACATGGCCTCGCTGTCCTGCGCGATCCAGAACCTGTGGCTGGCCTCGCGTGCAGAAGGCCTGGGCATGGGCTGGGTGTCGCTGTTCGACCCCGAGGCGCTGGCCGAACTGCTGGGCATGCCTGACGGCGCCAAGCCGCTGGCGATCATATGTCTGGGCCCGGTCAAAGAATTTTATCCTGCGCCAATGCTGGTGATGGAAGGCTGGGCGCAGGCGCGTCCGCTGCATGAGCTGCTGTACGAGAATCAATGGGGAGTGAGTCAATGAGTGTGGCGCTGTTGAGCGTCGCCGGGGTCGCGCTGGATGCGCTGCTCGGTGAGCCAAAACGATGGCATCCGCTGGTGGCGTTCGGCAACTTCGCCAGTCGGGTCGAGCAGCGCTTCAACAGTGGCGGTCGTGGCTGGCGCAGTCATGGCGTTACTGCCTGGGTCATCACCGTTGTACCGCTGACGCTGCTGGCCACGCTGCTGAGCTGGTTGCCTGGCGTGGGCTGGCTGTTCGATATTCTGGCGCTGTATTGCGCGCTGGGCATGCGCAGCCTGGGTGAGCACGTTCAGCCGGTGGCGCAAGCGCTGCGCAGTGATGATCTGGTTGAAGCCCGTCAGCGGGTCGGTTATCTGGTCAGTCGCCAGACCACTGAGCTGGACGCTACCGAAGTCGCCCGCGCAGCCACCGAGTCGGTGCTGGAGAACGGCAGCGATGCGGTGTTCGCGGCGCTGTTCTGGTTCGTGGTGGCTGGCGCGCCCGGCGTGGTGCTGTACCGGCTGAGCAATACGCTGGACGCCATGTGGGGTTACCGCAATGAGCGCTTTGAGCGTTTTGGCTGGGCTGCGGCGAAGATCGATGATCTGCTCAACTATATTCCCGCACGTCTTGTGGCTTTGACCTACGCCTTGCTGGGCAAGACCCGACTGGCGCTGCGTTGCTGGCGTACGCAGGCTCCGGCATGGGACAGTCCGAATGCCGGCCCGGTAATGGCCGCTGGCGCAGGCGCGCTGGGTGTCGAGCTGGGTGGCGCAGCGATCTACCACGGCGAGCTGCATCAGCGTCCGCAACTGGGTGAGGGTACGCCTGCCGATGCGGACTCGATCGATCGCGGCTGGCAACTGGTGCAGCGCGGCGTCTGGTTATGGCTGCTGGTCATCTGCGTGGCGGCTGAATTTTATGCTTGAGCACGGCGGGCGGTTGCGCGCGGCGGCGCAGCATTACGGTATCCCTCTGGCCGACTGGCTGGACCTGTCCACCGGGATCGCGCCCTGGTCGTGGCCCATCCCGGAGATTCCGACGCGTGCCTGGGCGCGGTTGCCCGAGACTGACGATGGTCTGGAAGCGGCGGCCTGCACTTATTATGGCGTGTCCCGGTTATTGCCGGTGTCCGGTTCGCAGGCTGCGATTCAGGCACTGCCGCGGGTGCGCAGCGGAGGGAGGGTTGGCGTACTGTCGCCATGCTACGCAGAGCACGCGCATGCCTGGCGCAAGAACGGCTTCGTGGTCCGTGAGGTGGGTGAGCAGGAGGTCGACTACTTCCTCGACAGCCTGGACGTGCTGGTGGTGGTCAACCCCAACAACCCAACCGGCCTGCACCTGAGCGCCGAGCGCCTGCTGGAGTGGCATGCGCGACTGGCCGAGCGCGGTGGCTGGCTGGTCGTCGATGAAGCGTTCATGGATAACACGCCGGGCATGAGCCTGGCGGCCGAGACGTGGCGCAGCGGACTGATTGTCCTGCGTTCGTTTGGCAAGTTTTTCGGCCTGGCCGGCGTCCGGCTTGGTTTTGTCATGGCCGAGCCGGTGCTGTTAAGGATGCTGGCGCAGGAAATCGGCCCTTGGTCGGTCAGTGGGCCAACCCGGATCATCGGTCAGGTGTGCCTTAGCGATCAGCAGGGGCAGACGCGCCAGCGTGAGCGCTGTGAGCAGGCCCGCGAGCGGCTGGTGGCGTTGCTCGACCGCTACCGTCTGAGCCCGCAAGGCGGCTGCGCGCTGTTCCAATGGCTGGTGACCCCTGAAGCGCAGACGCTCTATGAGTTTTGTGCGCAGCGTGGCGTGCTGCTGCGCCTGTTCAAGGGTGACAGCTCCGAGTCGTCCAGTCTGCGTTTCGGTCTGCCCTGCGACGAGGCCGACTGGCTGCGGCTGCACGATGTTCTGCTTGAATACCGCAAGGAATACCCATGAGCACGCTGATGGTACAAGGCACCACTTCCGATGCCGGCAAGAGCACCCTGGTGACGGCCCTGTGCCGCTGGCTGACTCGTCAGGGCGTCAAGGTTGTGCCGTTCAAGCCGCAGAACATGGCGCTCAATAGCGCGGTGACGGCAGACGGCGGCGAGATCGGTCGCGCACAGGCCGTGCAGGCCCAGGCGTGCTACCTCGAACCGCACACCGACATGAACCCGGTGCTGCTCAAGCCCAATAGTGACACCGGCGCGCAGGTGATCATTCACGGCCGCGCCGTGACCACCATGAACGCGGTGGCGTATCACGGCTACAAAGAGATCGCCATGCAGGCAGTGCTGGAATCGCATCGGCGCCTGGGTGAGAGCTATCCGGTGATTGTGGTCGAGGGTGCGGGTTCTCCGGCCGAGATCAACCTGCGCGCCAACGATATCGCCAACATGGGCTTTGCCGAGGCGGTCGACTGCCCGGTGCTGCTGATTGCCGACATCAATCGTGGCGGGGTGTTTGCCCATCTGGTCGGCACGCTCGAGCTGCTGTCGCCCAGCGAGCAGGCGCGGGTCAAGGGTTTCATCATCAACCGTTTTCGCGGCGACATCGCCTTGTTGCAGCCGGGCCTGGACTGGCTGGAAGCGCGCACCGGCAAGCCGGTGGTTGGCGTGCTGCCCTACGTGATGGATCTGCACCTGGAGGCCGAAGACGGCCTGGACCAGCGTCAGACCGACAAGGTCGAGCATGTGCTGAACGTGGTGGTCCCGGTGCTGCCTCGCATCAGTAATCACACCGATTTCGATCCGTTGCGTCTGCACCCTCAGGTCAATCTGCAATTCATCGGCCCCGGCCAGGCGATTCCTCCTGCGGACCTGATCATTCTGCCCGGCTCCAAGAGTGTGCGCAGCGATCTGAACTACCTGCGCAACAATGGCTGGGCCACCGCCATCGAGCGGCATTTGCGTTATGGCGGCAAGCTGATGGGGATTTGCGGTGGCCTGCAAATGCTCGGTGAGCAGGTACACGATCCACTCGGGCTGGAAGGCGCAGCCGGGTCCAGCCCAGGGTTTGGCCTACTGGCAATGAGCACGGTGCTGGAAGCGGAAAAGCAACTGCGCAATGTGCGCGGTCGTCTGACCCTGGAAGACGCCGAGGTCAGTGGCTACGAAATTCATGCCGGGGTAACGACAGGGCCGGCGCTGGAGCAGGCTGCCGTGCAACTGGACGACGGGCGTTGCGATGGTGCGCAGAGTGCCGACGGCCAGGTGCTGGGGACTTACCTGCACGGCCTGTTCGAATCACCTGCTGCCTGTAGCGCGTTGCTGCGCTGGGCGGGGTTGACGAACGTGCAGTCCGTCGATTATCACGCCTTGCGCGAGCGCGACATCGAACGTCTGGCGGACCTGGTGGAAAAGCACCTGGACGGCCCATTGCTTCGCGAACTGTGTGGCCTGGAGGCGAACTGAATGCTGCAATTGATCCTCGGCGGCGCGCGCTCCGGCAAGAGTCGTCTGGCGGAAAAACTGGCCGCCGACAGCGCGCTGAGGGTGACGTACATCGCCACCAGTCAGCCTCTGGACGGCGAAATGAATCAGCGTGTTGCCAGTCATCGCGCACGCCGTCCCGAGCACTGGGGGTTGGTCGAAGAGCCGATCGAACTGGCGCGGGTACTGCGCGAAAACGCGGCGCCCGATTGCTGCCTGTTGGTCGATTGCCTGACCCTCTGGTTGACCAATCTACTGATGCTCGACAACCCCGAGCGCCTGCTTCAAGAACGTGAATCCCTGCTCGACAGCCTTGCCGGGCTGCCGGGTGAAATCATTTTTGTCAGCAACGAAACCGGGCTCGGCGTCGTGCCGCTTGGCGAACTGACCCGTCGCTATGTCGATGAAGCCGGCCTGTTGCATCAGGCGCTGGCCGAGCGTTGCCAGCGTGTCGTGTTGACCGTTGCCGGCTTGCCCCTGACGTTGAAAGGAACCGCGCTATGAGTAATTCCTGGTGGCTCAAGCCTGCACAGGCCATTGATGTGCCAATGCGCGAGGCGGCACTGGCCCGTCAGCAGCAACTGACCAAACCCGCCGGTTCACTGGCACAACTGGAGCGCCTGGCGGTACAGCTGGCCGGTCTGCAGGGACGTGAGCGTCCGGCCGTCGATCAACTGTGGATCGCGGTTTTTGCCGCTGATCATGGTGTCGTCGCTGAAGGTGTGTCGGCGTACCCACAGGAAGTCACCGGTCAGATGCTGCACAACTTCGTCAACGGCGGCGCCGCGATCAGCGTGCTGGCGCGTCAGCTCTCCGCGCAACTGGACGTGGTCGATCTGGGCACCGTGTCGCCAATGGATCTGCCCGGGGTGCGCCATCTGCGCATTGGCGCGGGCACCGCCAATTTTGCCCAGGGGCCGGCCATGAGTGTCGAGCAGGGGCTAGCCGCCCTGCAGGCCGGGCGTGACAGCGTATTGCGCGCCAAAGCTGTCGGCACCGAACTGTTCATCGGTGGCGAGATGGGCATCGGCAACACCACAGCCGCCAGCGCAGTCGCCTGCTCGCTGCTGGAGTGCGCCGCGCCATTGCTGGTCGGTCCGGGCACCGGGCTGAACGCCGAGGGTATTCAGCACAAGACGCGTGTCATCGAGCGCGCACTGGCATTGCACGCCGAGCAGGCCGGTGACCCGTTGAGCAGCCTGTTCTGTCTGGGCGGCTTCGAAATCGCCGCACTGACTGGTGCGTACCTGGCCTGCGCGCAGGAAGGAATTGCGGTACTGGTCGACGGTTTCATTTGCAGCGTGGCCGCGCTGGTGGCGGTGCGCCTGAACCCTTCCTGCCGTAACTGGCTGCTGTTCGGTCATCGGGGCGCCGAACCGGGCCATCGGCATCTGCTGGAAACGTTGCAGGCCGAACCGTTGCTGGACCTCGGTTTGCGTTTGGGCGAGGGCAGCGGTGCCGCACTGGCGGTGCCGCTGGTGCGCCTGGCGTGCGAGCTGCACAACGGCATGGCGACGTTTGCCGAAGCGGCTGTGGCGGATCGTCCCGCATGACCTTGCACCTGGACTTGTTGCGTCACGGCGAAACCGAACTGGGCGGCGGCCTGCGCGGCAGCATCGACGACGCTCTGACCGAGTCTGGCTGGCAGCAGATGCATGCGGCAGTGGCGGGTAGCGGCCCCTGGACGCGGATTGTCAGCTCGCCGCTGCAACGTTGCGCCCGTTTTTCCGAAGAGCTGGCGCAGCGCTTGTCGTTGCCTCTGCACCTGGAGCCGGGTTTGCAGGAGCTGCATTTCGGTGACTGGGAAGGGCACAGCCCTGCGCAACTCATGGAGACCGATGCCGAGGGCCTGGGGCTGTTCTGGGCGGATCCCTACGCCTTCACACCTCCCAACGGCGAGCCGGTGCTGGATTTCTCGAATCGCGTATTGAGTGCCGTTGAGCGTCTGCATCAGGCTTATGCCGGTGAGCGCGTGTTGCTGGTCAGTCATGGTGGTGTCATGCGCCTGCTGGTGGCGCAGGCGCGTGGTTTGCCGCGTGAGCAACTGTTGCAGGTGGTGGTCGGGCATGGCGCGCTGTTGTCGATTCAGGTCGCTGCTGATCGCGTACTCACGGAGATCTGAGATGCTGCCGTTCTGGATCGCTCTGCAATTTCTCGGCAGCCTGCCGATCAGGCTGCCCGGTATGCCGCGTCCCGAAGAGCTGGGGCGTTCTTTGCTGTTCTACCCGTTGGTGGGGGCGGTGTTCGGCACCCTGCTGCTGGGTTTCAACACGCTGCTCAGTGGTGCGCCGCTGATGCTGCACGCCGCGCTGGTACTCACTGCCTGGGTATTGCTCAGCGGCGGCCTGCATCTGGATGGTCTGGCCGACAGTGCTGACGCCTGGCTGGGCGGCTTCGGTGACCGTGAACGCACCTTGAAGATCATGAAAGATCCACGCAGCGGGCCTATCGCCGTGGTCACGCTGGTCTTGGTGCTGCTGCTCAAGTTTGCCGCGATTCTGGCGCTGATCGAGAGCCATGCCAGTGCTTGGCTGCTGTTGGCACCGGTAATCGGGCGCGCTGCCATGCTTGGGCTGTTTTTGGGGACGCCGTATGTGCGTTCCGGAGGGTTGGGGCAGGCGCTGGCCGATCATCTGCCGCGTGGCCCTGGACGCAAGGTTTTGCTCGCCACTGCCATTGTGTGCGTGCTGCTCGCCGGCTGGTCAGGGGTAATGGTATTGCTGGTCTGCGCCGCCTGCTTCTTCTGGTTGCGGCAGCTGATGATGCGACGTCTGGGCGGATGCACCGGTGATACAGCCGGGGCATTGCTTGAGCTGCTGGAGTTGGCGGTGCTGCTGACGCTGGCGCTGCTTTGAGACCCTGCGCATCGCTTTGTTGACAGCTTTTACCGGCAGCGCGTAGCTTCGCGAATCGCGGGTAAAACCATGTAACACAAAGCGCAGGGAGCTTAACCATGACATCGATCTGGCGTACCAGTGGCTGGGTTCTGCTGGGGAGTGCGCTGATTCTTGCGCTTTCGTTGGGCACGCGGCACGGCTTCGGTCTGTTTCTGGCACCCATGAGCGCCGAGTTTGGCTGGGGGCGTGAAGTCTTTGCCTTTGCCATTGCCTTGCAGAACCTGATGTGGGGTCTGGCGCAGCCATTCGCCGGGGCGCTGGCAGATCGATTTGGTGCGGCGAAAGTCGTCTTCGTCGGCGGTGTGCTGTATGCCGCGGGTCTGTTGTGCATGAGTACCGCCGACTCTTCCCTCAGCCTTTCACTGAGCGCCGGTCTGCTGATCGGTATCGGTCTGTCCGGCACATCGTTTTCGGTCATCCTCGGTGTCGTGGGGCGAGCGCTGCCCGCGGAAAAACGCAGCATTGGCATGGGGATCGCCAGCGCAGCCGGCTCATTCGGTCAGTTCGCCATGCTGCCCGGTACATTGGGCTTGATCAGTTGGCTGGGCTGGTCCGGTGCCTTGCTGGTGCTGGGCGTGATGGTGGCGTTGATCCTGCCTTTGGTGGGTATGCTCAAGGATACGCCGAGCGTATCCACCGGCGTCGAATTGACCCTGGGCGAGGCGCTGCGTGAGGCGTGCTCGCATTCGGGGTTCTGGCTGTTGGCGCTGGGGTTCTTTGTCTGCGGCTTTCAAGTGGTGTTCATTGGCGTGCATTTGCCGGCCTATCTGGTGGATCAGCACTTGCCCGCCAAGGTCGGCACTACGGTGCTGGCCCTGATCGGCCTGTTCAATATCTTTGGCACCTACACCGCAGGCTGGCTGGGCGGACGCATGTCCAAGCCCCGACTGCTGACCGTGCTTTACCTGTTGCGTGCGGTGGTGATCGTGCTGTTTCTCTGGATACCCTTGAGTCAGACCACAGCGTATCTGTTCGGCGTGGCGATGGGCTTGCTGTGGTTGTCGACCGTGCCGCTGACCAACGGTACGGTCGCGACACTGTTCGGTGTGCGCAACCTGTCGATGCTGGGCGGCATTGTCTTCCTGTTTCACCAGCTAGGCGCCTTCCTCGGTGGCTGGCTGGGCGGGCTGGTGTATGACCGCACCGGTAGCTACGACCTGATCTGGCAAGTCTCGATACTCCTGAGTCTGCTCGCCGCGGCGCTCAACTGGCCGGTGCGCGAGCGGCCGGTGGCACGATTGCAGGCGCAGGGCGGTCTGGCATGAGTCGGCGCTGGCCTCTGCTGGCGGCGCTGCTGGTGGGCGCCGTGGTGCTGGGATTGCTCTGGTGGGCCTGGCAGCATGTCGGGCTGGGCGCATTGCAATTGGGAATGGGCGCTTGCTAGGCAGACGCTCCTGCATGGGGTAGCGTGTCGGCAGACCAAAACAATATTCAGGGCCGCCATGATGAACATTCGCTTTTTTTCGATCCCTCTTTTGCTGCTGGCCATGAGCGGTGTTGCAATGGCCGCCGACTGCCCGCCGTTGCTGCAAGGCGAGTTGCCCAAGCTGCGCGCCAAGGAAAACATCGACCTGTGCAAGCGCTTTGCCGGCAAGCCGCTGGTGGTGGTCAATACTGCCAGCTTCTGCGGCTTCGCCCCGCAGTTCAAAGGCCTTGAAGCGCTGAGTCAGCGCTACAAGGGGCAGGGGCTCGAAGTATTGGGCGTGCCGTCCAATGACTTCAAACAGGAAGCCAAGGATGGTGAGGAGACTGCCAAGGTCTGCTACGTCAATTATGGCGTGACCTTCACCATGACCGAGCCGCAGGCCGTGCGCGGTGATGATGCGACCCATTTGTTCAAGGTGCTGGCCGAGCAAAGCAGTGCGCCGCGCTGGAACTTTTACAAGTACGTGGTCGATCGCCAGGGCAAGGTCATCGCCAACTTCTCCAGCATGACCAAGCCGGATGATCCTGAGCTGATCGCAGCCATTGAGAAGGCGATTGCGTCTAAGCCTTAGGGGGCAAAAAAGGGCGGCTTGAGTCTTGTCTGAATCGACCTGGCATCGCAGAGCCCTTGTGTGACGCGGAGCGCCACATAGAGGACGCGGAGCGTCCAGAACTGCATGCCGACGCTGAGCGTCGGCACGATAGTCAGTCAATGACGCGGAGTATCTGCACGCTATTCAATCAATGCAGATATGAGCGCACCAGACACGCACTAAAAAGCCCACAACCATTACTGGTTGCGGGCTTTTTTTCAGCCTGGCAGGTGCTTATCAGAAGCGATAGGTAACCGAAGTGCCCAGGCCGTGAGCGGTGTTGCGGTAGTCGGCGCTGTACGAACCTTTGGTCGCGCTTGAGTCGCGGATCTTGGTTTCGTCTTCACGCAGGTACGAGTACGCCACGTCGATGGTCAGGTCGTCGGTCGGGCTCCAGCCTGCACCGAAGCTGATGATCTTGCGATCGCCCGTCGGGATGCGTGGGGAGCGGTTGACGTTGTTAGTCGGCGACTGATCAACGGAGAAACCGGTACGCAGCGTCCACTCTTTATTGACCTTGTACGAAGCACCGATGGCGTGCGCCCAGGTGTCGTGCCAGTTCTGCTCTTCAGTGATGGTGCCGATCGGACCGGCAGAACCGCCCAGCAGGGCAGGGACGCCATCGTTGTTGACGGTGATGTCTTGCAGGCGGCTCCAGCGAGTCCAGGTACTGCCGGCATAGACCGTCCAGTTCTCGTCGATCTGCTGGGTGATGGAGAAGTCCACGGACTCAGGCGTGGAGATATCCAGCGAAGCGTCATACTTCTGACCGCCGAAAGGTCCGAAACCCGAACCTTCGATCTTGGTCTTGCCCTTGAGCTTGTAATCGACCTTGGAGTGGTAAGTCAGGCCCAGGCGAGTGGTGTCGGTAGCCTGCACCAAAATACCGGCATTGAAGCCGATTGCGGTGTCATCGCCTTCGATCTTCACCTTGCCGTCGTTACGGCCCGGTGTTGCGGCGTTCAATGTTGCCGACGTTAGCTCGCCGTCGATACGGTTGATCGTCGGGCCGAAACCGATGGACACCTTGTCATTGAATGCATAGCTGACAGTCGGCTGGAAGGTCACGACCTGGACGTGACTCTTGTCACCCCAGTAGCGACCAGCGAAGCCTTTTTCGTAATCGGTGACCAGGCCGAACGGCACGTACACGCCCAGACCAAATGCCCAGTGATCATCGATTGGTTTGACGTAGTAGCCCATGGGTACGCCGACCACCGGAACCATGTCGCCGTCGTTGCTGCCGCCAAATGTGCCACGGCCATTGTCGATATCGGTCTTGGCGATCACTGCCGCTGCACCCACGCTGATTTGTTCGCGTTTGATGCGGGACATACCGGCAGGGTTGCCGAATACGGTGCTTGCGTCATCGGCTGACGAGGAGCGACCTGCAAAGCCGGTGCCCATGCCGCTGATGCTTTGTTCGTTGAGGGCAAAGCCGGCAGCGAGCAGTTGAGAAGAGGCCAGACCCAGTGCGAGTCCAAGCGTTGTCCGGTTCAGTGCTTTTGTCATTATTTTCATTATTAGAACTCCTTGTTGTTCACCGGTCGAAAATTACCAACATTTTCGACGGCGCGCTATAGGCTGAGGAGCCCGATTTAGAGCTATTCTTGTAGGACAATCCTGCCGAAGGAGTAGGAACTTCGAATTAGCGCAGTTCCAGAGCCTTATCGTCGCATAATGACACTGTTATAAAGCGCGCATAAAAAAAGCCCCGCCTTTGCAGTGCGGGGCTTTTGGCTTGCGGTGCAACGTTTTTGTCAGGCGATGAGGGCCTGACGGGTACGCTCGATCACGGCCTGCAGCGGTTCGGCGCTGGCGTACTGATCGGGGTACAGGCGTTCGCTGTGGCGGGCGATGCCGTGTTCATTGACGATGGTGAAACTGAAGCAGCCTTTGCGAGCGGCCATGATCAGGCAGTTCATTGGGGCAAAAGCGTTGGTCAATGTGTGAATTGCATGTTGAGTCTGAGTATTCATATTCAAGGTGTTTCCTGAAGCAACACGGAACAATACCGTGCAAAAATAAAGATTCCAGTAAACGCGGGCCGACATTTGATACAAAAGCCTGGCTGGGCGGAGAACCTGACTGGAACAAAGACAGGCAGTTGAAGCGCGCTTTATCGTATGGCGCTCTGGCTGACCGGTAGGTACTTAGGAGGGCAGGCAACACAACAGGAGCAAAGGTTCTACGCTCCGGGTGAAGATCCTGATCAATTGCAGGCTGGTTGAAGCAGACCATGAGGGCCATGACTGCACTGTCACCCCAAATGGTGCATCAGCGCGAAAGGTTCATGTCTGGAAACCATCGAGGTGGTCGATCCCTTGTTGCCAACATTCTCGTCGCATGGAGGAGTGTCTGTCGGGGGACTTGTCGACCGGAATTGATTTTCAGCTTGGTACTAACGGTGGCGATATTACCCGCCTCATCTGGACATTGCAAGTGGCAGTGTATAAAACTTCACCAGTGCCCGGCCAATCTATAGATCAGTACGGTGATTGACGCAACCATCGAGCAGCCCAGCACGTAGGCGGTGACAGTAAGCCGAAGCGACCTGCGGCTTTCGATGGCGCGCATGATGTCGCCTGTCGCGTTGATGCGCCCGCTGCTCAGGTCACCGCAGATGATCAGCATCAGGGCGATCGCTGACAGCAGCACGCTGTAGGCGAACACGCCGCCGTCCGGGGGTGGCAGCACGATACTGACTGCCAGGGCGACGAAGCAAACAGCCAACAGCAGCAGGAAGAACTGGGCGATCTCCTTCATGGATTCCTTCACTGAATCGTTGGTTCATTAGGATGGGGAGCATTTTTGGCAGTGCTTGGACCGCACTATGTGCAATTTGTCGCCTGTGTTGCTTTCATTGCCCTGAATAATGCGCAAAATGCCTCTTCATCAATGTCGAACCAGAAACCGAAAACCTGCTGAGAGCCTTGTATTCATTGAGAATGCGATGCGTTCGGGCACGCAATAAATGATGCATGAAATGACCAAAAACGGCCCTGATGAGGAGTTGTGCACATTAGCGCCACAATCTGCGACATCACTGTCACAAGCGAAGCTAAGGGTTTGATTTATGATGGTGAATTATTAAGTCAATGAAAAACATCGTTTTTTTTAGCTGGTGAAAAAATCGTCAGTTTGAGCGCAGGCCCCATGCTGCTTGCGTTTGCGGAAGTTAAAGGGCGGTTGTCCACTGAGTTATCCACAGCTTCTGTGGATTGTCCCGCGCAAATGTCCCCCTAATAGGGGCTGTGTGCCGTGCTGAAAGCGCGTACAATCCGTTCCCCCGATTTGCCCCCGCCTGTTGATCCCGTCTCACCCGAGATGATGTTTCTGCTGCACTATCACGCTCTACTCAATCTGCCGCTGGCCTTTATTATTCAGCCCGCATGGAGTCTTTAATGGCACTGGACCTGAACAGCCTGTTACTGGGGCTTGGCGCAGCAGCGTTGCCCTTGCTGGGCCTGCTTTGGCATCTGCAGCGCCGTCTGGCCGCTCGTCAGGCCGAGAGCGCGTTGCTCGATGAGCGTTTGAGCATGGCGCAAATGGCGCAGGAAGGTCTCAACGCCCAGCTGGATGCGTGCCGTGACGAGGTCAGCGACCTCAGTCAGGCCAATGCCGCCAAGCAGGCTGATCTGGCGGCTTTGCGCCGCGAGGTCGAGTTGTTGCGCCAGGAAAGCGATAACGCGCGCGAAACGGCACAGGACTGGAATCATGAGCGTGCCGCCAGAGAGGCAGAGTTGCGTCGCCTTGATGCGCAGTGTGCAGCGCTTAACGCTGAGCTGCGCGAACAGCAGGATGGCCATCAGCAGCGCCTGAACGATCTGCAGGGGTCCCGGGATGAGCTGCGCGCGCAGTTCGCTGAACTGGCGGGCAAGATTTTCGATGAGCGCGAGCAGCGCTTCGCCGAGACCAGCCAGCAGCAGCTGGGCCAATTGCTCACGCCGCTCAAGGAGCGTATCCAGTCGTTCGAAAAGCGTGTCGAGGAGAGTTACCAGAACGAAGCGCGCGAACGCTTTTCCCTGGCCAAGGAGCTAGAACGTCTGCAGCAGTTGAATCAGCGTTTGAGTGATGAGGCGACCAACCTGACACGCGCCTTGAAGGGGCAGAAGACCCAGGGCAACTGGGGCGAGCTGATCCTGGAGCGCGTGCTGGAGCATGCCGGGCTTGAAAAGGGCCGTGAGTACCAGACGCAAATCAGCCTCAAGGGGCCGGACGGCGAACGCTTTCAGCCTGACGTGTTGATCATGTTGCCGGGCGACAAGCAGGTGGTGGTCGACGCCAAGGTCAGCCTGACGGCCTACCAGCAATATGTGTCTGCCGATGACGAGGTCATTGGTCAGGCTGCGCTGAAGCAGCACGTACTGTCGTTGCGTAACCATGTCAAAGGCTTGTCGGGCAAGGATTATAAGCGTCTCGAAGGGCTTCATAGCCTGGATTTCGTTCTGCTCTTCGTGCCTATCGAGGCCGCTTTTTCTGCCGCCCTGCAGGCCGAGCCGAACCTCTTCCAGGAAGCCTTCGACCGCAACATCGTTATTGTCAGCCCCACGACCCTGCTGGCCACCTTGCGGGTGATTGACAGCCTCTGGAAGCAGGAGCGTCAGAGCCAGAACGCCCGTGAGATCGCCGAACGCGCAGGCTGGCTGTATGACAAGTTCGTATTGTTCATCCAGGATCTGGATGAGGTGGGCAACCGCCTGCAACAACTGGACAAGGCTTACTCGGCTGCGCGAAACAAGCTGACGGAAGGGCGTGGCAACCTGATCAGCCGCAGCGAGCAGCTCAAACTGCTGGGGGCGCGCGCCAGCAAGAGTCTGCCCGCCGATTTACTGGAGCGGGCGATGACCGACGGCGATGGCCTGATCAGTCCGCCAGACTGAGTCTGGTCGACTCGTCGGCGTAATGTTCAGTAACAGGCCGTCCGTCGCAAAGACTAGAAGCGATCCTGCACAAATGTCACATTGGCTCCATCGGGAAAATTGTTTCTCGTTGCACTCGGCTAACAGTTCATTTGCTTCTATGATCTCTAGTGAGTGATGAGTACGGATCGACTGCCGAGTATTTCCCTCAAGGGGGCTCTATGAATAGCAAACTGCAAGAATGGCTCCACGATGTAGGCGTTGCATTGGGTCTGATAGAACGCCCAAAACTGCAACCCATTCCGGTTCGTGCCGACGATGATCGTCGCCGCCAACGCCGGTAAGCCTCTCGCCTGACCCTGGTCACAGGGTAATGCGCATGTTGAATTTCGTCGGGGCGCACAGGGCGTCCCGATACAAGGGCTGGCTTTCAATGCTGATGCCCGGGCTTTTCCTCTGACTTTCCCGGTTCCTTTTTCAGCTCATGCAAAATCAGCTTGACGATGCTGTCCAGCGCAAACTGATCTGGTCTGGCGGTTGCCTGTCTTCTGATGGCTTCAGGGAGGGTGAAATCGAAGGCTTCCTCCAGCGCGCTGAAAAAGCGCTCGATATCCTCGTCATCAAGGGCCAGATCGGCGAGCGTTGCGTCATCCTGAATGGCGCTCTTGTCCACTAGAATGATACCCAGGGCGTCGAATACCTTTTGCCTGATCTCTTCGCGATTCATGAAAGCCCCTGATGTGGATCTTGTCAGATACAGCAGGCGTACTTCATTTCTCCAGCCCAGACCCATGAGGCTAGCTCAAATCGCCGTTGCGGCTGCGGATTGCTCCGCCGTTGGGAGGCTGATTTGTTTAAAATGCCTGGCTGTTCGACAAGCGGTTTGCGGCAATGCTGATTCATCGCGCAGTGCAGCTTCTTTAACCTTGTGAGATTGACCGAGTACCCATCGATGTCCCGCGCCCGTTGTGAACGTTGTCTGCGTCCTGCCACGCATTGTCTGTGCGCCCTGATTCCACAGCTGGACAGTCGCACGCGAGTGTTGATCCTGCAGCATCCCGATGAAGTCGGCCATGCCTTGAACACCGCCCGACTGGCCGCGCTCGGTCTGGTCAATGCGCAGTTGTTGGTGGGTGAAGTGTTCGACGATCTGCAGCGGATTCTGAATCCGCCCGGTTATCAGCCTCGATTGCTGTTTCCGGGTGAGGCTGCGCAGACGCTGACGCCTTATGCGCAGGATTCACTGCCCACGCTGCTGGTCGTGCCGGATGGCACGTGGCGCAAGGCGCGCAAACTGCTGCACCTCAACCCCTTGCTCGCCGAGCTGCCAAGGGTGACGCCGGGCGACGTGCCTGTTTCGCGTTATCGCTTGCGCAAGGCGCCGGGCCCGGAGGCCTTGTCGACGCTCGAGGCCATCGTGCATACCTTGCAGACGCTGGAAGCACCCACCTCGTTCGAGGCGTTGCTGAAGCCGTTCGATGCGTTGATCGAAGGTCAGATTCAGGCCATGGGCAGTGAGACCTACCAGCGCAATCACGGCGGGCAGGGATAAGGAACACAATTCGCGCCGTTAACTGCACCCAGCTGTAACTGTTGCTTTGCCGATCAGCGCCTAGAATGAATGTTCTGTTTTAACCCTCTTGCGGAAGTTGCAATGCATATCTCGTCTGGTCGCTGGGTCTATGGCCTTTGTCTGTCACTGTTGACCGCGCTGCTGTGGGGCATTTTGCCGATCAAGCTCAAGCAGGTGCTGCAGGTGATGGATCCTGTGACAGTGACCTGGTTCCGCCTGGCTGTGTCCGGTGCGCTGTTGTTCATCTGGCTGGCGTCGGTCAAGCGCCTGCCCAGCTTCAAAGTGCTGGGGCGCAAGGGCAGGGTGCTGGTCGGGCTGGCTGTGTTCGGTCTGGTCGGCAACTATGTGCTGTACCTCATTGGCTTGCGCCTGCTGAGCCCGGGCACCACGCAATTGCTGGTTCAGGTCGGTCCGATTTTTCTGCTGATCAGCAGCATCTTTCTGTTCAAGGAGCGTTTCAGTCTGGGGCAGGGCATCGGCCTGATGGTACTGCTGGTGGGCTTCGGATTCTTTTTCAATCAGCGTCTGGTGGAGCTTTTCACCTCGTTGGGTGACTACACCCTGGGCGTGCTGGTGGTGCTCCTGGCCTCGACCATATGGACGTTTTACGGGCTGAGTCAGAAGCAGCTCCTGACGGTATGGAATTCGCTGCAGGTGATGATGGTGATCTACCTGTTTTGCGCGTTGTTGCTCACGCCGTGGGCGCACCCTGCCGAGGCGTTGCTGTTGAGCCCGTTGCAAGGCTGGCTGCTGCTGGCCTGCTGTCTGAACACGCTGGTGGCCTACGGTGCCTTCGCCGAAGCGCTGGCGCACTGGGAGGCTTCGCGGGTCAGTGCGACGTTGGCGCTGACGCCCCTGGTCACGCTAACCGCCGTGGCGGTTGCCGCCTGGCTGTGGCCGGATTACGTGCTGGCTGAAGAGTTGAACATGCTGGGATACGGCGGTGCGCTGTTGGTGGTGGCCGGGTCGGCGCTGACTGCGCTTGGCCCTTCGCTGGTCGCCGGCCTCAGGGCGCGCAAGGCGCGGCTTGCGCAGGCCTGACGTGCGGGTGGTGGGGCAGATCAGCGTCTGCCCAGCCCCTGCGCCTGAATAATCCATTCCTGGCGCTGCTGTTCGCTGGCGCTGTGTACCGGGGCAAACTCGGTCAGGCGTTTGGTCTTGATCCCGCAAAAGCCGAGTATGGTCCGCACCATCTGGCGGTGCGCCGGCGCGCCGTAAATCCATTTAAAGTAGCGCGGCGGCGTGTCCATGGCGACCAGCAGTTCCGCCGTCCGGCCGCGAAGCAGTTCATTGGATGAGTGCTTGCGGCCATGCACCTTGAACGCAAACCCGGGTGTCAGTACCCGGTCGAAAAAGCCAGTCAGCAAGGCAGGCAAGCCGCCCCACCAAACCGGGTAGACGAAGACCAGATGCTCGGCCCAGTGGATCTGACGCTGGGCTTCGAGCAGGTCGGGTTCAAGGGTCTGAGTCTGATCGTAGCCGTTGTGCAGAATCGGATCGAAGTCCAGTTCGCCCAGCTTGATGACCCGCACCACGTGCCCTTCGCCACGCGCGGTATGCGCATAGGCGTCACCCAGGGCGTGACAGAAACTGATGGCCTTCGGCGTGCCGTAGACCATCAGGATTCGTTTGCCATTACCTTCCAGTGGCGTTGCGCCGCTTCTGGCATCAGCCATTACTGCCTGCCTCGAGCATTTTGTCCGGCCGCACCCAGGCGTCGAACTCTTCATCGGTCAGGTAACCCAGCGCCAATGCCGCCTCGCGCAAGGTCAGACCTTCGGTGTAGGCTTTCTTGGCAATCTGCGCCGACTTGTCATAGCCGATATGCGGATTGAGGGCGGTGACCAGCATCAGGCCGCGCTCCAGGTGCTCGGCCATTTTTTCGCCATCCGGCTCCATGCCCGCGATGCAGTGCTCGTTGAAATTGCTGCAGCCATCGGCCAGCAGGCGAATCGACTGCAGAACGTTATGAATGATCACCGGCTTGTAAACGTTCAGTTGCAGGTGACCCTGACTGGCGGCAAAACCGATGGTCACGTCGTTACCCATGACCTGGCAGGCCAGCATGGACAAGGCCTCGCACTGGGTCGGATTGACCTTGCCGGGCATGATCGAACTGCCTGGCTCATTGGCAGGCAGTCTGACTTCTGCCAGCCCGGCACGTGGGCCTGAGCCCAGCAGGCGCAGGTCGTTGGCGATTTTCATCAGCGTACCGGCCAGCGTCTTCAATGCGCCGGACAGCGCAGCAAGTGGCTCATGACCGGCCAGCGCGGCGAACTTGTTGGGGGCGGTGACGAATGGCAGGCCTGAGAGTGCGGCCAGTTCTGCGGCAATGGCCTCGGCAAACCCTTTGGGTGCATTGAGCCCGGTGCCGACTGCTGTACCGCCCTGAGCCAGCTCGTAGACGGCGGGCAGAGCGGCGCGAATGGCTTTTTCCGCGTAATCGAGTTGCGCGACAAATCCCGACAGCTCTTGGCCGAAGGTGATCGGCGTCGCATCCATCATGTGCGTGCGCCCGGTCTTGACCAGCTTCATGTGCCGCGCCGCCTGTTCGGCCAGACCGCTGGACAGCTCGGCGATGGCGGGCAGCAGTTGCTCCTTGACCGCCTGGGCAGTGGCGATGTGCATGGCTGTCGGGAAGCAGTCGTTGGAGCTTTGCGAGCGATTGACATGATCGTTGGGATGGACTGGCGACTTGCCGCCACGACCTTGGCCAGCCAGCTCGTTGGCGCGGCCAGCGATCACCTCGTTGACGTTCATGTTGCTCTGCGTGCCACTGCCGGTCTGCCAGACCACCAGCGGAAATTGCGCGTCATGCTGACCGTCGAGCACTTCGTCGGCGGCCTGCTCGATCAGGCGGGCGATATCGGCAGGCAGATCGCCATTTCGGTCGTTGACCCGTGCGGCGGCTTTCTTGATCAGTGTCAGCGCGTGCAGGACGGGCAGCGGCATTCGCTGGTCGCCAATCGCAAAATTGATCAGTGAGCGTTGGGTCTGCGCGCCCCAGTAGGCATCTTCGGGGACTTCGATCGGGCCAATGCTGTCGGTTTCGGTGCGGCTCACTGGTCTTACTCCTTTAAGTACGTTGCAGGGTTAGGTGTCCATATGCCCACAGGGTTCCCGCGCAGTGCTTTTTAACCGCTGGGTGAACCGGGGGTTGAGCCAAAAGCCCAGATAAGCGCAGAATGGTCGGCCCTGGGGTAATGCCTCGTTTGCTAGATAAGGAAACTCGATGACCCGTCTTCGTGCCATTTGTACCGCGGTAGCCCTGGTCTGTGCCAGCGGCCAGGTTTTCGCCGACACCGCCAGTCACAACGCGAGCGCCGAAACGTTCCTGAAGCTTGCCAACGCCGATCGCCTGGGCGCTCCGGTCTACGCTCAGGTTCAGCAGATGTTCGCTCAGCGTTTTGCTGAAACCAAGGCACCTGCGTCGAAAAAAGCCCTGCTTGAAACTTATCAGGCCAAGGCCAATACCGCTCTGGACCAAGCCATTGGCTGGAACAAGCTCAAGCCTGAGATGGTCAAGCTCTACACCGCCAACTTCACCGAAAGCGAGCTGAAGGATCTGGTTGCGTTCTACCAGTCTCCACTGGGCAAGAAAGTGATGACCAAGATGCCTGAGCTGGCTCAGCAGTCGGCCCAGCTGACCCAGAGCAAGCTGGAAAGCGCTGTTCCAGTCGTCAACAAGCTGCTGGCTGACATGACTGCCGAACTGGAACCTGCCAAGGCAGCTGCTCCGGCTCCGGCCAAAAAGCCCTGACAGGCGATTTCCATCATGACCATGCAACAACGAATCGAGTCGGCGCTTGCGCTGCTGCAACCGCACCACCTGCAAGTGCTCGACGAGAGTCATATGCACAGTCGTGGTCAGCAGACCCATTACAAGGCTGTTCTGGTCAGTGATCAGTTTCAGGGCCTGAACTCGGTCAAGCGGCACCAGAAGGTTTACGCCACGCTGGGCCCGCTCATGGGCGAGTTTCATGCGCTGGCGCTGCACACGTACACGCCTGAAGAATGGTCGAAGATCGGTGCAGCGCCTGCTTCGCCGACCTGTGCCGGCGGGCATTGATCAGGGCTTTTACTGATCCGGCCCCCTTGCCGGGGCGATTGACCCGCCGAGCTGCCTGCTGTACTCCGGTTTTTGCTAGAATCCGCACCGCGCCGCCTGGCCGGTGCGTTTTTTTGGTCCGCAATTTTTTACCCGGTAGGCCCTTTGCGAGGGTCGCCACTGGAGAGATACATGACTCAAGAGCCGATGACTCAGCCGATCGTCGTGGCTGCGCTGTACAAGTTCGTTACCCTCAGCGATTACGTGGAACTGCGCGAGCCGCTGTTGCAGGCGATGATCGACAACGGCATCAAGGGCACGCTGTTGATCGCCGACGAGGGCATCAACGGCACGGTGTCCGGCAGTCGCGAAGGCATCGATGGCCTGATGGCGTGGTTGAAGAACGACCCGCGCCTGGTCGACATCGACCACAAGGAATCCTACTGCGACGAGCAGCCGTTCTATCGCACCAAGGTCAAGCTCAAGAAAGAGATCGTGACCCTGGGCGTCGAAGGCGTCGACCCGAACAAGAGCGTCGGTACGTACGTCGAGCCCAAGGACTGGAACAACCTGATCAGCGATCCCGAAGTGCTGCTGATCGATACCCGCAACGATTACGAAGTCTCGATCGGCACCTTCGAGGGCGCCATCGATCCGAAAACCACGTCGTTTCGAGAGTTTCCGGAATACATCAAGGCGCATTTCGACCCGGCAGTACACAAGAAAGTCGCCATGTTCTGCACCGGTGGCATCCGCTGCGAAAAAGCGTCGAGTTACATGCTCGGCGAGGGCTTCGAAGAGGTCTATCACCTCAAGGGCGGCATTCTCAAGTATCTGGAAGAGGTCCCCGAGCAGGAAAGTCACTGGCGCGGCGAGTGTTTCGTGTTCGACAATCGGGTCACGGTGCGACACGACCTGACCGAAGGCGATTATGATCAGTGCCACGCCTGCCGTACGCCTATCAGTGCCGAAGACCGCGCCAGCGAGCATTACTCGCCGGGCGTCAGTTGTCCGCATTGCTGGGATTCGCTGAGCGAGAAGACGCGTCGCAGCGCCATCGACCGGCAAAAGCAGATCGAACTGGCCAAGGCACGTAACCAGCCTCATCCGATCGGTCGCAACTATCGTTTACCCTCCGAGGCCTGAGCCATGTCTGCCCGCCTGATCTATGTCATGGACCCGATGTGTTCCTGGTGTTGGGGCTTTGCCCCGGTTGCCGACGCGTTGGTGCAACAGGCTCGGGCGGCGGGCGTGCCGCTGCATCTGGTGATGGGCGGGCTGCGCTCCGAAGGTGCGGCGCTGGAGCCTGCCAAACGTCGTTACATTCTTGAACACTGGCAGGCGGTCGAAGAGGCCACCGGCCAGCCGTTTTGTCGCGAAGGTGCGCTGCCGGAAGGGTTTGTCTACGACACTACACCTGCCTGCCTGGCCGTCACTGCGGCACGGCAGCTGGACCCGGATCGCGCCTGGCAACTGGTCGGACTCATCCAGCGGGCTTTCTATAGCGAAGCCCGTGACGTAACGCGTCCGTCATTGCTGGCTGAGCTCGCGGAGCAGACGGGGCTGTCGCGTCAGGCATTTGCCGATGAGTTTGAAAGTCCTCCGCGGCAAGCGGCCACCGCTGCCGATTTTGCCTGGGCACAGGATCTGGGCATTGCCGGCTTCCCGACCCTGCTGGCCGAGCGCAATGGTCAGCTGGCGCTGCTGACCAACGGTTATCAGCCACTGAGCAGCCTTTCGCCCTTGCTGGGTCGATGGCTGGAGCGTGCAGCCAGTGCATGATGAGGTGACTGAGGCTGCCCGACCGTCGCACGCCACGCGCAGCGATGCATTGAGCTGGGCCGAGATCCGTCGTCTCGCCTTGCGGCATAAAAAGTCCCTGTGGCTGGCCAACGGTGTCGCGGTGCTGGCCACACTGTGCAGTGTGCCTATCCCGTTGCTGCTGCCGTTGCTGGTCGACGAGGTGTTGCTGGGCCGTGGCGATGCTGCGCTCAAGGTCATGGATCACCTACTGCCTGGCAGTTGGCAAAAGGCGGCGGGCTACATTGGCCTGATGCTGTCGTTGACACTGGTGCTGCGGGTCGGAGCGCTGGTGTTCAATGTGTTGCAGGCGCGGCTGTTCGCCGGGCTGGCCAAGGACATCGTCTATCGTATCCGGCTGCGGCTGATCGAGCGGCTCAAGCGCATTTCCCTGCGTGAATACGAAAGCCTGGGCAGCGGCACGGTGACCACGCACCTGGTCACCGATCTGGATACGCTGGACAAGTTCGTCGGTGAAACCCTCAGTCGTCTGCTGGTGGCCACGCTGACCCTGGCAGGCACCGCGGGCATTCTGATGTGGATGCACTGGAAGCTGGCACTGCTGATTATGCTGTTCAACCCGCTGGTCATCCTCCTCACGGTAAAACTGGGCAAGCGCGTCAAGCACCTCAAGAAGCTGGAGAACGACAGCACGTCGCGGTTCACCCAGGCGCTGAGCGAGACGCTGGATGCGATTCAGGAAGTCCGGGCGGGAAACCGACAAGGCTTCTTTCTGGGGCGCCTGGGCGTGCGTGCGCAGGAAGTGCGTGACTACGCAATCAATTCACAATGGAAAAGCGACGCCTCGGGCCGTGCCAGCGGGCTGCTGTTCCAGTTCGGTATCGATATCTTTCGCGCCGCGGCAATGCTTACCGTGTTGTTCTCGGACCTGTCCATTGGGCAGATGCTCGCGGTGTTCAGCTACCTGTGGTTCATGATGACGCCGGTGGAGCAACTGCTGAACCTGCAATACGCCTACTACGCAGCCGGCGGAGCTCTGACGCGCATCAACGAGCTGCTGGCGCGTGCCGACGAGCCGCAATATGCCGGTGGCACCGACCCGTTCGAGGGCAAGGAAACAGTAGGGGTCGAAGTGCGTGGCCTGACTTTCGGCTATGGCGAAGACCTGGTGCTGGACCAGTTGAACCTGAACATCGCGCCGGGAGAAAAGGTCGCCATTGTCGGTGCCAGCGGCGGCGGCAAGAGCACCTTGGTGCAGTTGCTGCTCGGGCTCTATACGGCCCGTACCGGGGTGATCCGATTTGGCGGCGTCAGCCAGCAGGATATCGGCCTGGAGACCGTGCGTGAGAACGTCGCCGTGGTGCTGCAGCATCCGGCCCTGTTCAATGACACCGTACGCGCCAACCTGACCATGGGCCGTGACTGCAGCGATGAAGACTGCTGGCGCGCGCTGGAGGTTGCGCAACTCGACCCTGCGATCCGCGATCTGCCACAAGGTCTGGACAGCGTTGTCGGACGCTCCGGGGTCAGAATGTCGGGTGGCCAGCGCCAGCGCATGGCCATCGCGCGCATGGTGCTGTCCGACCCCAAAGTGGTGATCCTCGATGAGGCCACCTCGGCGCTGGACGCTGCCACCGAGTACAACCTGCATCAGGCGCTCGCACGTTTTCTACGCAGCCGCACGACGCTGATCATTGCCCATCGCCTGTCGGCCGTGAAGCAGGCTGACCGGGTGCTGGTGTTCGATGGCGGGCGTATTGTTGAAGACGGTGACCATCAGCAGTTGATTGCCGATGGAGGTCTGTACGCCAAACTGTACGGACATTTGCAACAAATCTGATGTGCGAAGCCTCTATCAGCGCACAGGTTGGCTCGATTGCGGGAGAATCACCTGCCATCACGGGCGAATTTAGCCTAGTCTCTGCGCTAGACGTTTATTCAGGCATGTGGTGACGTGAAACCCATGAAGCAAGCATGGACCTTCTCCAAGCCCCGTCTGTTGGGCATCGTGTGGCCTTTCATTGCCGTCGCCCTGTTTCAGGCGTTGCTGGGGTGCGTCAGTCTCTACACCATGTCTGCGGTACGCAGCTATGTGGCGGGGGAGAGCCTCTGGTCCAAGGGGCAGAAGGACGCCATTCACTACCTGAGCCTGTACGCCAGCCGTCACGATGAGCGTGACTACCTCAAGTATCAAAAAGCCTTTTCCGTACCTCAGGGCGGCCAGGCGCTACGCAAAGCCCTTGATCAGCCCAACCCGTCGCTGGCCGATGCCAGAAGTGGAATCATTCAAGGCGGCAATCACCCGGACGATGTTAACGGCATCATCTGGATGTACATGAATTTCCATAGCTTCAGCTTCATGAAGCAGGTCATCCATTTCTGGGAAGTGGGTGACGGCTACCTCATGCAGCTCGACGAGCTTGCGCGGCATATTCATGAGCGGGTCGGGCAGGGCGCTGTGAGCGCCGCCGAGGTCGACCAATGGCGCGAGCAGATCAATGTGATCGATGAAGGCGTAACGCCTGCTGCGCGCGCTTTCAGTGATGCACTGGGCGAAGGCTCCAGGCTGATCCTCAACCTGTTGATAGCGGTCAACCTGGTCACCGCCGTGTTACTGATTCTCTTGGCGCTGCTGCGGGTGCGACGTCTGATCGTTCAGCGGCGTGTATTTGCCGATGCCCTGCAACTGGAGAAGGAGCGCGCACAGATCACGCTGGAGTCTATCGGCGACGGGGTGATCACCATCGATGTGGCCGGCGCCATTGTTTACATGAACCCTGCCGCCGAGGGCCTCACCCATTGGAAAAGTACTCAGGCCAGCGGGCTTCCTCTGGCTGCACTGTTCAATCTGCTGGATGAAAACGATCAGAAGGACCAGTCAACGCTGGTCGAGCAGATCATTACCGGCAAACTCAAGGGCGGCAGCGCCAACAGCAAGCTGATTCAGCGGCTTGATGGCAGCACGGTGTCGGTCGCGCTGGTAGGTACGCCGATCTACACCGAAGGCGTGATCAGTGGTGCGGTGCTGGTGCTGCATGACATGACCCAGGAGCAGCAGTACATCGCCGATCTGTCCTGGCAGGCTGCCCATGATCCGCTGACGGGGCTGGTCAACCGCAGTGAATTCGAACGCCGCTTGCAGCGAGTGCTCGATGAAGACTGCGGTCAGGGCCGCAGCCACTGCCTGATGTTTCTCGATCTGGATCAGTTCAAGCTGGTCAATGATACCGGTGGCCATGCGGCGGGTGATGAGCTATTGCGTCAGCTTTGCCGGGCCTTGCCGCAGGGTTTGCGTGACGGCGACACGCTGGCCCGGCTGGGAGGTGACGAATTCGGTGTGTTGTTGGTCGATTGTCCCGCCGAAACGGCGCTCGATATTGCCGAGGCGTTGCGCGAGGCGGTGCAGCGTCTGCATTTCATGTGGAAAGGCCGGCCATTCATGGCTACCGTCAGTATTGGCCTGGTGCACCTCGGCGACACGCCGGCGTCTCTGGAAGGATCATTGTCGGCCGCTGACATGGCTTGCTATATGGCCAAGGAAAGAGGTCGCAATCGGGTCCAGGCCTACAGTGTGGATGATCTGACGCTGTCGATGCGTTTTGGCGAGATGGCCTGGATACAGCGCCTGCATATGGCCATGGACGAGAATCGCTTTTGCCTTTATGCGCAGGAAATCGCTTCGATAAAGGGCGAGGCGGGTGAAGTACGACACATTGAAATCCTCCTGCGCCTGCGCGACGAGTCCGGGCGAATGGTCGTCCCGGACAATTTCATTCCGGCCGCCGAGCGCTACGGACTCATGACCACCCTGGATCGCTGGGTGGTACACAATGTGTTCAAAGTCATAGCTCAGTGCCAGAGTGATGATCGGCATCAGGTGCCACAGGCGCTATGTGCTATAAATTTGTCAGGATCGAGTATCGGAGATGATACGTTCCTCGAATACCTGAAACAGCAATTCGAGACGTTTGCCGTATCGCCCGGGATGATCTGCTTCGAGATCACCGAGACCAGTGCGATTGCCGACCTGCAAAGTGCGATCAGATTCATCAACGAGTTGAAGGGATTGGGCTGTCAGTTTTCCCTTGATGATTTCTGCTCGGGCATGTCGTCCTTTGCCTATCTCAAGCATTTGCCGGTGGATTTCCTGAAGATCGATGGCAGTTTTGTAAAGGACATGCTCGACAACCCGATCAACAAGGCGATGGTCGAGGTGATCAACAATATCGGCCATGTCATGGGCAAACGCACCATTGCGGAGTACGTTGAGACGCCGCAGATCGAAGCTGCGTTGCAGGAAATGGGCGTGGATTTTGCACAGGGCTATCTGATTTCCCGCCCTGAATTGTTCACTTGCGAGAGTCTTTATATTCAGCCCGTACGGCCTGACCCCCTGATGTTCGGCGCGCCAGGAACGCTACGTTAATCAGTTGAAACCCTCATAAGGAGATACCCCAGTGATCGACGCTTTCGAAAGAACCGGTCCGCTCATGGAAGCCAGCAGTTATCCGGCCTGGGCGCAGCATTTGATCAAGGATTGCAGCGCTGCAAAAGCGCGGGTGGTCGAGCACGAGTTGTACCAGCAAATGCGTGACGCGAAGTTGAGTCCGCAGATCATGCGGCACTACCTGATCGGCGGGTGGCCAGTCGTCGAGCAGTTTGCGGTGTACATGGCCAAGAATCTCACCAAGACCCGTTTTGGTCGTCACCCGGGTGAAGACATGGCGCGCCGCTGGCTGATGCGCAATATCCGTGTCGAACTCAATCATGCCGACTACTGGGTGAACTGGTGTGCGGCCCATGAAGTGACGCTTGAAGACTTGCACGATCAGCGGGTAGCGCCCGAGTTGCACGCGCTGAGCCACTGGTGCTGGCAGACCAGTTCGTCAGATTCGCTGGCCGTGGCGATGGCGGCTACCAACTACGCCATTGAGGGGGCGACCGGCGAATGGTCGGCCGTGGTCTGCTCCAGCGGTGTGTACGCCGAAGCCTTTCCTGAAGAGACACGCAAGAAAGCCATGAAGTGGCTCAAGATGCATGCACAGTACGACGACGCGCACCCTTGGGAGGCGCTCGAGATTATTTGTACGTTGGTGGGTAGCAAGCCGAGT
This sequence comes from Pseudomonas syringae KCTC 12500, assembly GCF_000507185.2. Classification (NCBI taxonomy): domain Bacteria; kingdom Pseudomonadati; phylum Pseudomonadota; class Gammaproteobacteria; order Pseudomonadales; family Pseudomonadaceae; genus Pseudomonas; species Pseudomonas syringae. Next base: position 667,153 of record NZ_AYTM02000002.1, on the reverse strand, counting down.
GTGCAATTGCAGGCCGAGCTGCGTCAGGCCGTTACCAAAAGCTACGACTATATGTACCTGTTTCTTGAACGTTGCATGCAGATGGACAGGGTCAAGCCGCGAGGACGTGTTGCCGCGCTGGAGGCGTAAGGACGGGCGAGACGGCAGGAGAGAGTGCTAGCTTGCCATGGCGATACGATTGCGGCCTTCGCGCTTGGCGACGTACAGAGCATTGTCCGCACGACGCAGCAGGCTGTCGGCTGTTTCAGTCGGCAGCAGTGTCGAGCAACCCAGGCTGACAGTCATGGTCAATGCCGGGCTAAGCTCGCGAAACTCGAGATTTCGCACGGCCTGGCACAGACGCTGACCAATCAGCTCGGCAGAATCGGCGCCAGTGTTGGAAAGAATCACCACGAACTCTTCACCGCCATAGCGGAACACCCGGTCGATATTGCGCAGTTGTGCCTTAAGGCTCTGCGCGACGGTCTTCAGCACATCGTCACCGGTGTGATGACCGTATTCATCATTCACTTTCTTGAAGTGGTCGATATCCAGCATCAGCAGGGACAAGGGTTGCTTGTGGCGACGTGAAATCTCGATTTCACGGGCCAGGCTCTGATCCATGGCGATGCGATTGCCGGTGCTGGTCAGCGGGTCACGCAGGGCAGTCTGGGTAGCAATGCGGTACAGCAGCGCATTCAGCAACGGGTACACCAGGCACACCAGCAGGGATTCGAGGTCGCTCAGTTGCCGCGTATCGAATGGCCTGGAGCCCTGAAACTCCAGTTCGCCGATGCATTTGCCTTCGTGACGCAGATGAAAACTGGCGCTGTCGGATGACATCTCGCCCAGACGCAGGTGCAAGTCGCTTTCGATATGTCGATACATCAGACCGCTCAATGGCAGGAACCGTTGTACGCCTTGAAAGAACAGGGTCAGTATCCGCTCGGCTTCCAGACTGGTTTGCAATTGTCGCCCAAGCTGATAGATCAGCTCGGGCAGTGACGGGGGGGGAAGCACGGCGTCAGGTCGATTTCTGAAACCCAGGCGCTGCAGTTCAGCCGTATCGAAATCGATTGCATGGGTCTGGGTAGGAAAATTCATCTCTTCGCTCCTCAGCACATATTGCTGGCTTGGCTGGGTTAGAGGGGACGTGGTGCCATTCGGTTCATTTTTGGCCAGACTTATTAAAATCAGTGGTTTAGCTGACGCCATCTCTCTGACAGTGGCCCCGGATCGGCAATTCCTTGACTTAAAAAGCCGCTCGAAACAGCCTTTGTGACGGTTTTTCGTCACAACGGCCTTTTCCCTTCACTGGGCATTCAATGCCTGCCCGTTGATGCCTTTGCTGTCCGGCCCCATCAGGTACAGATAGACCGGCATGATCTCTTCAGGTGCCGGATTGTTCTGCGGGTTTTCATCCGGGTAGGCCTGCGCGCGCATGCCGGTACGGGTCGCGCCGGGGTTGATGCTGTTGGCGCGGACCGTGCTGACGCCTTCCAGCTCGTCAGCGAGGGTTTGCATCAGGCCTTCGGTGGCAAACTTCGACACGCCGTAAGCGCCCCATTGTGCGCGCCCTTTGCGGCCCACGCTGCTGGAGGTGAAGGCTATCGATGCATCCTCCGAACGCTGAAGCAGCGGCAGCAGTGCCTGGGTGAGCATGAAGGTGGCATTGACGTTGACGTGCATGACCTCCATGAAGTCTTCGCCGGGCAGGTGCTCCACTGAGGTACGCGGGCCGATGATCGAGGCGTTGTGCAGCAGCCCGTCAAGACGGCCGACTGTGCGCTCGATCATGGTCGCCAGCGCTTGATACTGCGCAGGGTCGGCGCTTTGCAGATCGAAGGGTATGACCAACGGCTGCGGCTGGCCTGCTGCATTTATCTCGTCATGGACCTGCGCCAGGCTGGCTTCGGTCCTGCCCAGCAGCAGGACGGTGGCGCCATGCGCTGCGTAGGCTTTGGCGGCTGCGGCACCGATGCCGCGAGCGGCGCCAGTGACCAGAATGATCCGGCCCTTGAGCAGTTCCGGGTGCGCGGAGTAATCAAACATGTAAAGCCTCGTTTAGCAGCTGCACAGTGCGTTATCCAGCACCTTGCGCAATTCCAGCGGATGATCGACCACCACGTCGGCACCCCAGTGATCCGGGTTGTCGTCGGGGTGGATATAGCCGTAGCGCACGGCGGCGGTCTTTGTGCCGGCGTCGCGCCCGGACTCAATGTCGCGCAGGTCATCGCCTACGAACAGAACGCTGGCCGGGTCCAGGTCAAGCATCCGGCAGGCCAGAATCATCGGTTCCGGGTGTGGCTTGCTGTGTGTGACATGGTCAGGGCAGATCAGCAGCGCCGAGCGTTCCGACAGGCCGAGCCGCTCCATGATGGGTTGGGCAAAGCGCACCGGTTTGTTGGTCACCACACCCCAGATCAGCCCCGCCTTTTCGATGTCGGCCAGCAGTTCGTCCATGCCGTCGAACAGTTTGCTGTGAACGGCGCAGTCACGCTGATAGCGTTCCAGAAATTCCAGGCGCAATGCCTCGAATTGTGGATCTTCGGGGGACATCGCAAAGCTGGCCGCGACCATGGCTCTGGCACCGCCGGAAACTTCGTCGCGGATCAGTTTGTCCGGCACCGCAGGCAGGTTACGATCTGCAAGCATTGCCTGGGCGATGGCGATGAAGTCCGGTGCGGTGTCGAGCAGGGTGCCGTCCATGTCGAATAAAACCGCTCTCAGGCGCATCAATCATGCCTCCCGCAGGGTCTGGATCATGTAGTTGACGCCGACATCGGAGGTCAACTTGTAATGCTTGGTCAGCGGGTTGTAGGTCAGGCCGATGACGTCCTTGACCTGCAGACCGGCGTCACGGCTCCAGGCGCCCAGCTCGGAAGGGCGGATGAATTTCTTGAAGTCGTGAGTGCCGCGTGGCAGCAGGTTAAGGATGTATTCGGCGCCGACCACGGCGAACAGATAGGCTTTCGGGTTACGGTTGATGGTCGAGAAGAACACCTGGCCGCCAGGCTTGACCATGCGGTAGCAGGCGCGGATCACCGAGGAGGGGTCCGGCACGTGCTCGAGCATTTCCAGGCAGGTCACTACATCGTATTGCTCGGGCATTTCTTCGGCCATGTCCTCGGCGGTGATCTGTCGATACTCGACGCTGACACCCGATTCGAGCTGATGCAGCTGCGCAACTGCCAGCGGCGCTTCGCCCATGTCGATGCCGGTCACCGTGGCGCCGCGCAAAGCCATCGCCTCGCTGAGAATGCCGCCGCCGCAGCCGACGTCCAGCACCTTCTTGCCCGCCAGGCCGACACGCTCGTCGATCCAGTTGACGCGCAGCGGGTTGATGTCATGCAGCGGCTTGAATTCGCTTTCGCGGTCCCACCAGCGATGGGCCAGGGCCTCGAATTTGGCGATTTCTGCGCGGTCGACGTTGCTCATGGGTGTCCCTCTTGAACTCAAAATTCTTTTTCATCAGTCAGGGTTATAGATAAGCCTGACTGGCATGTGTTCGGTCCGAATCGAATTATTCGGCTTTACCGGAAATACGCTGGCCCCACGCGATCGCGGTGTCGCGCAAAGCGTGTTCATCCATGCGGGTCAGCTGGCGAGCGTCGAGCAATTGCTTGCCGGCCACCCAGACATGACTCACGCAATCGCGGCCAGTGGCATATATAAGCTGCGATACCGGATCGTAGATCGGTTGCTGGGCCAGGCCCGACAGGTCGAAAGCGACCATGTCCGCCGCCTTGCCGATCTCCAGCGAGCCGGTCTCGGCCTGAATACCCAGGGCGCGAGCGCCATTCAGCGTTGCCATGCGCAGCGCGCGGTGTGCATCCAGCGCCGTAGCCGAGCCAGCAACAGCCTTGGCCAGCAAGGCGGCGGTGCGGGTTTCGCCGAGCAGGTCCAGGTCATTGTTGCTGGCGGCACCGTCGGTGCCCACCGCAACGTTCACACCGGCCTGCCACAGTCGTTCAACCGGGCAGAAACCGCTGGCCAGCTTGAGATTGGATTCCGGGCAATGAATGACGTTGGTATTGCTTTCCACCAGCAGGGCCAGATCGTCGTCGCTGATCTGGGTCATGTGCACGGCCTGGAAGCGCGGCCCGAGCATGCCCAACCGGTTGAGGCGGGCGAGGGGGCGTTCCTGGCGCTGTTCGACAGCCTGCTCGACTTCAAATGCGGTCTCGTGGACGTGCATCTGGATCGTGGCGTCCAGCTCGTCGGCGATTACCCGGACCTTCTCCAGGTTCTCATCGCTCACGGTATAGGGCGCATGCGGGCCGAAGGCGATCTTGATGCGTGGATGATGGGCGAGATCGTTGAACAGTTCGATGCCGTTGTGCAGGGCTTCAGCCGTGGTATGGGCACCTGGAATCGGAAAATCCAGCACCGGGACGGTGATCTGCGCACGCATGCCGCTGGCGTGGACGCGTTCGGCGGCCACCTTGGGGTAGAAATACATGTCGGAGAAACAGGTGATGCCGCCCTTGAGCTGCTCGGCGATGGCCAGGTCTGTGCCGTCACGCACGAAGTCTTCATCGACCCACTTGCCTTCGGCAGGCCAGATATGGTCCTGCAGCCAGGTCATCAGTGGCAGGTCATCGGCCAGCCCGCGAAACAAGGTCATCGCCGCATGGCCGTGGGCGTTGATCAGGCCGGGGCTGAGCAGCATGCCGGGCAGTTCCAGCACCTGCACGGCGTTTTGCCGCAGCGCTTCGGCGCGTGGACCGATATAAGCGATACAGCCATCGCGAATGCCGATGCCGTGGTCCTTGAGCACGACGCCTGCGGGCTCGACCGGCACCAGCCAGTCGGGCAGGAGCAAAAGGTCGAGCGGTGCTGTAGCGTTCGGCATGAGAAGGTTTCCATCGTTTATTACGTTGATGACGAAGTATACCCGAGCGTCTTCGCAGGCGGCTCGCTATAATCAGCGGCTTTTGATGCTGGGTTTCGGATGTTCAAGATGGAGTTGGCGATGCGCGATCGAATGTTGGCTGCAGAGAAAGTTAAGGCCATCGATTGGCGAGACGACGCTCTGTACCTGCTGGACCAGCGGGTACTGCCGTTCGAGGAAGTCTGGCACCGCTATACCACCGCCGAGGGAGTCGCCGAAGCGATTCGCACGATGGTCGTGCGCGGCGCGCCGGCTATCGGCATCAGTGCTGCCTATGGTGCGGTGCTGGCCGCACGTGCGCGTATCGCGCAAGGTGCAGACTGGTATCCGGCGCTGGAAGAGGACTTGCAGTTGCTGGCCGATTCGCGCCCAACGGCAGTGAACCTGTTCTGGGCGCTGAACCGGATGCGTGATCGTCTGATGCGCGTCAAGCACGGCGATGACCCGCTGGCGGCCCTCGAGGCCGAAGCCGTGGCGATTCACCTGAGCGACCGCGAGGCCAATCTGACCATGGCCCAGCTGGGCGCCGACCTGATCCGCAAGCACCAGGGTAATCTGCAGACGGTGCTCACCCACTGCAATACCGGGGCGCTGGCCACTGGCGGCTTCGGCACGGCGCTGGGCGTGATTCGTGCGGCGCATCTGGAAGGCATGATCGAGCGGGTCTACGCCGACGAAACCCGGCCCTGGCTGCAGGGTTCGCGGCTTACCGCCTGGGAGCTGGCCAACGAGGGCATCCCGGTGACCCTGAACGCAGATTCCGCCGCCGCGCACCTGATGCGCACCAAGGGCATCACCTGGGTCATCGTCGGTGCTGACCGCATCACCGCCAACGGCGACGTGGCGAACAAGATCGGCACCTATCAGCTTGCTGTCGCCGCCATGCACCACGGGGTGCGCTTCATGGTGGTCGCACCGAGCTCGACCATCGACATGGACATGGCCAGTGGTGACGACATCATCATTGAAGAGCGCGACGGCCGTGAACTGCTCGAAGTGGGCGGCCAGCGAGTCGGCGCCGAGGTCGAGGCTTTCAACCCGGTGTTCGATGTGACGCCGGCCGACCTGATCGACGCCATCGTGACCGAAAAGGGCATTGTCGAACGTCCCGATACCGCGCGCATGGCTCAATTGATGAGCCGTAAACACCTTCACTGAGGCAGACAGGCCCGACCCGTCGCCGTTGTGCAATGCGGCTGGGCGGGCCTGTAAGCGTTTCTCAGGCGTGTTATGTGTCTGCGGCTCGCTTTCAGCGCCTGCAAAGGATGTGAGCGCCTCGGCGATTGTGGTAATATCCGGCGGTTATCGGGGACACTGATTGTAGTCGCCCACGCTGCGTAGATTCATGGCATAACTCGTTGATTTGTCGTAAGTCGCTGCCCTGCATATGCTGGCAGCGGCGAGCTTCGTATACCCCGAATGGGTTTGCGAGGTTTCACCAGAAAAAGGAATCAGGCTTCTCATGGGCGAACTGGCCAAAGAAATCCTCCCGGTCAATATCGAAGACGAGCTGAAGCAGTCCTACCTCGACTACGCAATGAGCGTAATCGTCGGTCGCGCACTGCCCGATGCACGCGATGGCTTGAAGCCCGTGCACAGGCGCGTGCTGTTCGCAATGAGCGAGCTGGGTAACGACTGGAACAAGCCGTACAAGAAATCCGCCCGTGTGGTTGGTGACGTGATCGGTAAGTATCACCCGCACGGCGACACCGCCGTGTACGACACCATCGTTCGTATGGCTCAGCCATTCTCTCTGCGTTACCTGCTGGTAGACGGTCAGGGCAACTTCGGTTCGGTCGACGGCGACAACGCCGCCGCCATGCGATACACCGAAGTGCGCATGACCAAGCTGGCGCACGAGCTGCTGGCCGACCTGCACAAGGAAACCGTGGACTGGGTGCCGAACTACGACGGCACCGAGATGATCCCGGCGGTCATGCCGACCCGTATTCCCAACCTGCTGGTCAACGGTTCCAGCGGTATCGCCGTGGGCATGGCGACCAACATCCCGCCGCACAACCTCGGTGAAGTCATCGACGGTTGCCTGGCGCTGATCGACAACCCCGAGTTGACGATCGACGAGTTGATGCAATACATCCCCGGTCCGGATTTTCCGACTGCGGCGATCATCAACGGTCGCGCCGGCATCATCGAAGCCTATCGCACGGGCCGTGGACGCATTTACATGCGTGCCCGCTCCATCGTCGAAGACATCGACAAGGTGGGCGGTCGCCAGCAGATCGTTATCACCGAGCTGCCTTACCAGTTGAACAAGGCGCGTCTGATCGAGAAGATCGCCGAGCTGGTCAAGGAAAAGAAACTCGAAGGCATCACCGAACTGCGCGACGAGTCCGACAAGGATGGTATGCGCGTGGTCATCGAGCTGCGTCGTGGCGAAGTGCCTGAGGTTATCCTCAACAACCTCTATGCCCAGACCCAGCTGCAAAGCGTTTTCGGTATCAACATCGTCGCCCTGATCGACGGTCGTCCGCGCATCCTGAACCTCAAGGATCTGCTGGAAGCCTTCGTTCGTCATCGCCGCGAAGTGGTGACCCGTCGTACCGTGTTCGAACTGCGCAAGGCGCGCGAGCGTGGCCACATCCTTGAAGGTCAGGCCGTTGCGCTGTCCAACATTGACCCGGTCATCGCCCTCATCAAGGCCTCTCCGACACCTGCCGAAGCCAAGGAAGCGTTGATCAAGACGCCTTGGGAATCGAGCGCAGTGGTCGAGATGGTCGAGCGTGCCGGTGCCGATTCGTGCCGCCCCGAGAACCTCGATCCGCAATACGGTCTGCGTGAAGGCAAGTATTTCCTGTCGCCGGAACAGGCTCAGGCCATTCTGGAACTGCGTCTGCACCGCCTGACCGGTCTCGAGCACGAGAAGCTGCTGGGCGAGTACCAGGAAATTCTCAACCAGATCGGCGAGCTGATCCGCATCCTGAACAGCGCAACGCGCCTGATGGAAGTGATCCGCGAAGAGCTGGAACTGATCCGCTCCGAATACGGCGATGCCCGTCGCACCGAAATTCTCGATGCACGTCTTGACCTGACGCTGGGTGACCTGATCACCGAAGAAGAGCGTGTTGTCACCATTTCCCACGGTGGCTATGCCAAGACTCAGCCATTGGCGGTCTATCAGGCTCAACGTCGTGGCGGCAAGGGCAAGTCGGCCACCGGCATCAAGGATGAGGATTACATTGCTCACCTGCTGGTTGCCAACAGCCACACCACGCTGCTGATGTTCTCCAGCAAGGGCAAGGTCTACTGGCTCAAGACCTACGAGATTCCGGAAGCGTCCCGCGCTGCCCGTGGTCGTCCGCTGGTCAACCTGTTGCCTTTGAGCGACGGCGAATACATCACCACCATGCTGCCGGTCGACCTCGAAGCCATGCGCAAGCGTGCCGATGAAGAAGGCGAGGCGCTGGAAGGCGAGCTGGACGACGCGGAAAACAGCAGCGAGACCGAAGAAGAGCGCAAGGCCCGTATCAAGGCGGCCGACAAGAAGAAGGCTCCGTTCATCTTCATGTCCACCGCCAACGGTACCGTCAAGAAGACTCCGCTGGTTGCATTCAGCCGTCAGCGCAGCTCGGGCCTCATCGCCCTTGAACTGGACGAGGGCGATATCCTGATCTCCGCAGCCATTACCGATGGCGAACAGGAAATCATGCTGTTCTCCGACGGCGGCAAGGTGACCCGCTTCAAGGAATCCGACGTGCGCGCCATGGGCCGTACAGCCCGCGGCGTTCGTGGTATGCGTCTGCCAGAAGGGCAAAAGCTGATTTCGATGCTGATCCCGGAAGAAGGCAGCCAGATTCTAACCGCTTCCGAGCGCGGCTACGGCAAGCGTACGGCGATCTCCGAGTTCCCCGAGTACAAGCGTGGCGGTCAGGGCGTCATCGCCATGGTCAGCAACGAGCGTAACGGCCGTCTGGTCGGCGCGGTTCAGGTGCTCGATGGCGAAGAAATCATGCTGATTTCCGATCAGGGCACGCTGGTTCGTACCCGTGTCGGTGAAGTTTCCAGTCTGGGTCGTAACACCCAGGGCGTTACCTTGATCAAGCTGGCCAGCGACGAGAAACTGGTCGGTCTGGAGCGTGTTCAGGAGCCGTCGGAAGTCGAAGGCGAAGAGCTTGAGGGTGAGCTTGTCGACGGCGTGATCGTCGATGCTGCTGAAGTGGACGATGCCGGTGAAGGCCTGCAGGCGGATGCTGCGTCAGACGAAGACGAACCACAGAACTAAGCGGTAACGTAAATCAGGTAAGGGCTGGCTCGTCTGTGCATGCATCTGCATTCCAGGCAAGTCCAGCCCTTGCGGTATTCGGCCAGCCCGGCGGCCGGATCAAGATTCCCGCAAGGAGCTGCCAGTCGCTGCGGCGTCTGTCTGCTCGTGGCAAGCAACCAGAAACAAGCGCGTACAGACCCAACGTATTTGACGAGAGTGGATATGAGCAAGCGAGCCTTTAACTTCTGCGCAGGTCCTGCTGCGCTTCCTGAAGCTGTTCTGCTGCGTGCCCAGGCGGAGCTCCTCGACTGGCATGGCAAAGGCCTTTCCGTCATGGAAATGAGCCACCGCAGTGATGAGTTCGTCTCCATTGCCACCAAGGCCGAGCAGGATCTGCGTGATCTGCTGTCCATTCCTTCGAATTACAAAGTGTTGTTCCTGCAAGGCGGTGCCAGCCAGCAGTTCGCCCAGATCGCGCTGAACCTGCTGCCTGAAAATGGCAAGGCCGATTACATCGACACCGGCATCTGGTCGCAGAAGGCTATCGACGAGGCTTCGCGCTATGGCGCAATCAACGTCGCGGCCAGCGCCAAGGCCTACGGTTACTTCGCCATTCCCGGCCAGAGCGAGTGGAAGCTGTCCAAGGACGCGTCTTACGTCCACTACGCGCCAAACGAAACCATTGGCGGCCTGGAATTCAACTGGATTCCGGAAACCGGCGACGTGCCCCTGGTGGCCGACATGTCTTCGGACATCCTCTCGCGTCCGCTCGATATCTCGCGTTTCGGCATGATCTACGCCGGCGCCCAGAAGAACATCGGCCCCAGCGGCATCGTGGTGGTGATCATTCGCGAAGACTTACTGGGTCGTGCGCGCTCGCTGTGCCCGACCATGCTCGACTACAAAGTCGCGGCCGACAATGGTTCGATGTACAACACGCCGCCGACCCTGGCTTGGTACCTGTCCGGGCTGGTCTTCGAATGGCTGAAAGAGCAGGGCGGTGTCGAAGCGATCGGCAAGCGCAACGAAATCAAGCAGCGCACGCTGTATGACTTCATCGACGCCAGCGAGCTGTATAGCAACCCGATCAACAAGTCTGATCGTTCGTGGATGAACGTCCCGTTCCGTCTGGCTGACGATCGTCTCGACAAGCCGTTCCTGGCCGGTGCCGATGCAAACGGCCTGCTTAACCTCAAGGGCCATCGCTCGGTGGGTGGCATGCGTGCATCCATCTACAACGCGATCGATATCAACGCCGTCAACGCGTTGGTGGCCTATATGAAAGACTTCGAGAAGGAGCACGGCTGATGTCCGAGCAAGAACTCAAGGCGCTTCGCGTCCGTATCGACAGCCTCGATGAGAAGGTTCTGGAACTGATCAGCGAGCGTGCCCGCTGTGCCCAAGAGGTGGCCAGGGTCAAGATGTCCTCGCTGGCTGAAGGCGAGGTGCCGGTGTTCTATCGGCCGGAGCGCGAAGCTGCGGTGCTCAGGCGAGTCATGGAGCGTAATCGCGGGCCGTTGAGCAACGAAGAAATGGCGCGTCTGTTCCGCGAAATCATGTCTTCCTGCCTCGCGCTGGAACAGCCGCTCAAGGTCGCCTATCTTGGCCCTGAGGGGACGTTTACCCAGGCCGCCGCGATGAAGCATTTCGGGCACGCCGTCATCAGTCTGCCGATGGCTGCAATTGACGAAGTGTTCCGCGAAGTGGTCGCCGGTGCCGTGAATTTCGGCGTGGTTCCGGTGGAAAATTCCACCGAAGGCGCGGTCAATCACACCCTCGACAGCTTTCTTGAACACGACATGGTGATCTGCGGCGAAGTCGAACTGCGCATTCACCACCATTTGCTGGTGGGCGAAAGCACCAAGACGGAAAGCATCACGCGCATTTATTCCCATGCCCAGTCGCTGGCTCAGTGCCGTAAATGGCTGGATGCCCATTACCCGAATGTCGAGCGCGTCGCCGTTGCCAGCAACGCCGAAGCTGCCAAACGGGTAAAGGGCGAGTGGAACTCGGCGGCCATCGCCGGCGATATGGCGGCAGGTCTGTATGGCCTGACCCGACTGGCGGAAAAGATCGAAGATCGTCCGGACAATTCCACGCGTTTTCTCATTATCGGCAATCAGGAAGTCCCGCCGACCGGCGATGACAAAACCTCGATCATTGTGTCGATGAGCAACAAGCCGGGCGCGCTGCACGAGCTGCTGGTGCCGTTTCACGAGAATGGCCTGGACCTGACGCGTATCGAGACCCGTCCTTCGCGCAGTGGCAAGTGGACCTACGTGTTCTTCATTGACTTCGTCGGCCATCACAAGGATCCGCTGGTCAAGGCCGTGCTGGAGCGAATCAGCAGCGAAGCCGTCGCCTTGAAGGTGCTGGGTTCCTACCCGAAAGCGGTGCTCTGAGGGTGTGGTCCATGATTCGTTTGTTTTTTACCTTGCCGGGTTGTCAGGTGTGTTCGCGTGGTTGATGTGATTGCAGAACAGTCAGTACGGCCGGTGATCGGTCGTCTGGTGGTCGTCGGGCTCGGGCTGATCGGTGGTTCCTTTGCCAAGGGTGTGCGCGAAAGCGGCCTGTGTGGCGAAGTGGTCGGCGTCGACCTCGATCCGCAGTCGCGACAGCTGGCGGTAGAGCTGGGGGTCGTGGACCGTTGTGAGGCTGACCTTGCCACCGCTTGCCGTGGTGCGGACGTGATCCAGCTGGCGGTGCCGATACTGGCCATGGAAAAGCTGCTTGCGCTGCTGGCGCCGATCGATCTGGGTCATGCAATCCTGACCGATGTCGGCAGCGCCAAAGGCAATGTGGTGAGGGCTGCACGTCAGGCGTTCGGGCACATGCCGTCGCGCTTCGTGCCCGGCCATCCGATTGCAGGCTCCGAGCAGAGCGGTGTCGAGGCGTCCAATGCGGCGCTGTTTCGTCGCCATAAGGTCATTCTCACGCCACTGACTGAAACCGATCCCCAGGCGGTGGCGATTGTCGACCAGTTGTGGTCAGCCCTTGGGGCTGACGTTGAGCACATGCAGGTCGAGCGCCACGACGAGGTGCTGGCTGCCACCAGCCATCTGCCGCATCTGCTGGCATTCGGTCTGGTCGACTCGCTGGCCAAGCGCAATGAGAACCTGGACATATTCAGGTATGCCGCGGGCGGGTTTCGTGATTTCACGCGCATCGCAGGCAGCGATCCGACCATGTGGCATGACATTTTCATGGCCAATCGTGATGCCGTACTGCGCACCCTGGACAGCTTTCGCACCGATCTCGACGCCTTGCGCGAGGCTGTGGATGCCGGTGATGGCGCGCAGTTGATGGATGTATTTACCCGTGCACGCGCAGCGAGGGAGCACTTCGGCAGAATTCTCGCCAGCCGTGCGCGTGTCGATACCGCACCTGAGGAGCCTCGTGCACTCCACGGTGGGTCTGCTGAGGGTGTCAGTCATCGCATCAAGGGGCCGGTTGACGTGACGTCGGCGGTGCTGTTCATGGTCGCGACGTCGATCAGTGAAGGCTGCGATCTGCTGCTGGAGGACGTTCCCGTCAGTTCCTCTTGCGAGGGGGCGATCGATATCTTGCGCCTGATGGGCGGCGATATCGTGCTGCAGAACGTCCGCAAGCTGGCGAATGAAGCGGTCGCTGACCTGCATGTTCGCTCGGCCCGGCTCAAAGGCGCTGACATCCCCGAAGCACTGGTGCCTCTGGCGCTGAATGCATTTCCGGTGCTTCTTGTTGCCGCAGCCTGCGCAGAAGGGCGTACCATTCTGCGCGGCGCGCAGGCCCTGCAAGCCGATGAGTCGGAGTGCGTCAGGCTGATGGCTGACGGTTTGCTGGCGCTCGGTATCGAGGCCGAGCCCGTGCTGGATGGCATCATTATCGAAGGCGGTGTGCCGGGTGGCGGCGAGGTGGATGCTCGCGGTGATCAGCGTATCGTCATGGCGTTTCGCGTTGCATCGTTGAGGGCTTCGGCACCCATCCGTATCCAGGCGTGCGCGGATGCCGCCGCATTGTTTCCCCATTTTCTGGCGCTGTGCGCTCAAGTTGGCATGCGTGTAGCGCAAGAGGACAAAAAGTGAAAATCAAAGCTCCTGTTATTACCATCGACGGCCCCAGCGGTTCCGGAAAGGGCACTGTCGCCGGATTGCTGGCCAGGAAACTTGGCTGGTGCCTGCTCGACTCCGGCGCGTTGTATCGCCTGCTGGCTTTCGCGGCGCGCAATCACGGTGTCGACCTGACCAATGAAGAAGCGCTCAAGGTTCTGGCCGCTCATCTTGATGTTCAGTTCGAAGCGACTGCGGCAGGGCAGGGGCAGCGCATCATTTTGGAAGGCGAGGACGTCACCCACGCCATTCGCAACGAGCAGGTCGGCAGTGGCGCATCACAGGTGGCCTCGCTGCCGGCGGTGCGCGATGCGTTGCTGTTGCGTCAGCGAGCGTTTCAGGAAGAGCCGGGTCTGGTCGCGGACGGTCGCGACATGGGTACCGTGGTCTTTCCGGATGCACCGCTGAAGATATTCCTCACCGCCAGTGCCGAGGAGCGTGCGCGTCGACGTTACTTGCAGTTGAAGGCCAAGGGCGATGATGTTAGTCTGTCGAGTCTGCTAGATGAGATATGTGCACGCGACGAGCGTGACACCCAGCGAGCGGTAGCACCGTTGAAGCCGGCGCACGACGCCATACAGCTGGATTCCACTGAATTGTCCATCGAACAGGTGCTGGAACGCATTCTGAGCGAAATCGCGCTTCGCGGTATTGCCGGGTGACGAAGAAGCATGTGGGAGACCAGTCATAGTCCCGCAGGCTTTCTTTTACTTGAACGAAACCCACGTTGTCTGGAGCGTGGCAGATGGGCGTATCCTTCGCCCTTGATCAACAGGAATTAAAATGAGCGAAAGCTTTGCAGAACTTTTTGAAGAAAGCCTAAAGACCCTCAACCTTCAGGCCGGTTCGATCATCACCGCGATCATCGTTGATATCGACTACCAGGCAGGTTGGGTTACGGTTCACGCCGGTCTGAAATCTGAAGGCCTCATCCCGCTGGAGCAGTTCCACAACGACGCTGGCGAGCTGACCATCAAGATCGGTGATGAAGTTCACGTTGCGCTGGACGCGGTCGAAGATGGCTTTGGCGAAACCAAGCTGTCCCGCGAAAAAGCCAAGCGTGCCGAGTGCTGGATCGTTCTGGAAGCGGCTTTCGCAGCTGAAGAAGTGGTCAAGGGCGTTATCAACGGTAAGGTTAAAGGCGGCTTCACTGTCGACGTTAACGGCATCCGTGCGTTCCTGCCTGGTTCTCTGGTTGACGTCCGCCCTGTGCGTGACACGACTCACCTGGAAGGCAAAGAGCTCGAGTTCAAGGTCATCAAGCTGGACCAGAAGCGCAACAACGTTGTCGTTTCCCGTCGCAGTGTCCTGGAAGCCGAGAACAGTGCCGAGCGCGAAGCTCTGCTCGAGTCCCTGCAGGAAGGTCAGCAAGTCAAGGGTATCGTCAAGAACCTCACCGATTACGGCGCATTCGTCGATCTGGGTGGCGTCGATGGCCTGCTGCACATCACCGACATGGCCTGGAAGCGCATCAAGCATCCATCGGAAATCGTCAACGTTGGCGACGAGATCGATGTCAAGGTCCTGAAGTACGATCGCGAGCGCAATCGTGTTTCCCTGGGTCTGAAGCAACTGGGTGAAGATCCATGGGTCGCTATCAAGGCTCGCTACCCGGAAAGCACCCGCGTTACCGCGCGTGTTACCAACCTGACCGACTACGGCTGCTTCGCAGAGCTGGAAGAAGGCGTGGAAGGCCTGGTACACGTTTCCGAAATGGACTGGACCAACAAGAACATCCACCCTTCGAAAGTCGTTCAGGTTGGCGACGAAGTGGAAGTCATGGTTCTGGACATCGACGAAGAGCGTCGTCGTATCTCCCTCGGCATCAAGCAGTGCAAATCTAACCCGTGGGAAGATTTCTCTGGCCAGTTCAACAAGGGCGATAAAATCTCCGGCACCATCAAGTCGATCACCGATTTCGGTATCTTCATTGGTCTGGACGGCGGCATCGACGGTCTGGTTCACCTGTCCGACATCTCCTGGAACGAAGTGGGCGAAGAAGCCGTACGTCGCTTCAAGAAGGGCGACGAGCTCGACACTGTGATCCTGTCGGTTGATCCTGAGCGTGAGCGTATCTCGCTGGGTATCAAGCAACTGGAAAGCGATCCGTTCTCCGAGTACGTCACTGTCAATGACAAAGGCGCCATCGTTCGCGGTATCGTTAAAGAAGTTGACGCCAAAGGCGCCATCATCACTCTGGCCGACGACATCGAAGCGACCCTCAAGGCTTCCGAAATCAGCCGTGACCGCGTTGAAGACGCGCGTAACGTTCTGAAGGAAGGCGAAGAGATCGAAGCCAAGATCATCAGCGTTGACCGCAAGAGCCGCGTAATCAGCTTGTCCATCAAGTCGAAAGACGTTGAAGACGAGAAAGAAGCGATCCAGAGCCTGCGTAGCAAGCCTGAAGTCGCTGAAAGCACTGGTCCTACCACTATTGGTGACCTGCTGCGCGCGCAAATGGAAAAACAGAACTAAGTTCTGCTTGACCAAAAAAAGGACGACTTCGGTCGTCCTTTTTTGTTTCTATCGTTCAGGCCCTACAGGTTCAGGTCTTCCTGGCTTGCTCTCACGCACAGTGTGAGTCGCAAAACGCCTCCATTGGCCTCTCAGGCTGTCTCGTTTCGTCTATTGCTCCAGCTCCCTTCCCCTGCCTCGCCCCTGTCATGTCGCTGTAATCTGTTCATGCCTGGTTAGACGGGATTGAACATAAGTCAATAGATGGGCTGTTCAAATTCATCCGGTCATGCTAAAACCTTCCAAGCGCTGATCTAGCTGCTTGAAAAAGAAGGGAAAAATATGACGAAGTCGGAGTTGATCGAACGAATTGTCACCCATCAAGGGCTGCTCTCATCCAAGGATGTCGAGCTGGCCATCAAGACCATGCTTGAACAAATGTCCCAGTGTCTGGCAACCGGAGACCGAATCGAGATTCGAGGCTTTGGCAGCTTTTCGCTGCATTACCGCGCACCGCGGGTAGGGCGCAACCCGAAGACCGGTCAGTCGGTCAGCCTCGATGGCAAGTTTGTCCCGCATTTCAAGCCGGGCAAGGAGCTGCGGGATCGCGTCAACGAAGATGAAGAAGAGGGCTTTTAAAGCCATTCACCACAGGATCACCAGATGCGTATCTTCAAACGAGTCATTTTGATCGTCGCCGTATTGCTCGTTGTTTTGGCAACAACTGTGTTTGTGCTTGAGAACCGGCAGTCTGTTGCCGTGACGTTTTTCGGTTGGTCGGCGCCTCAGCTTCCGCTGGCATTGCCTGTTGTCCTCGCGTTGCTCGTGGGCATGGTCATTGGCCCGATACTGGCGTGGATAGCCAGCCTTCGCAAAAAGCGCGCACCTTCCCCTCGCTCTGTCTGAGCAGCGCTGATCATGCGTCGTCGGAGAACGATCTGGCGACACGATAGCGCGCGTCTTTTACTCCCTTCTGTTCATGAAGCAGCATGCGCTGCTGCTGAGCTGGCACGCTTTGTTGTGTCTTCAAACAGTTTTGTCGAAAAAAGAGTCTTATAATTCTGTCGGTTTATTCTTCTGTTATATGAAGATTAGTTACTACGCCGTGTAGGAATATTCGCTTTTTTAAATCGTGTACCCATTTTAAAGGGGGTACGGGTTATATTGATTTTCAGCGTCGATTACTGCTGCCCTGACAGCCTTGTGTCAAGGCTTGAAAATGATTCGTTCAAGTGCAGAATGCGCCGAAACTTAATGTTCAGCCCTGATATCGGATATCCCGGATATTCAGAGCAGGCTGGCAAGAAAAGGTGACTGCATGTCTTATCCGCAAATCATTCATCACGGCGCTGTCGATACAGTAACGGGCTCGTGTCATCAGCTGCACATCGACGTATCGAGCAGCCTGCTGATTGACTGTGGGTCGGTGCAGGAGCGCGGCAGGCAGTCCGAACGCGCGTCATTCGGATTCGATCCCGAGGCTATCAGGGCGCTGCTGATCAGCCACGTACACAATGACCATGTCGGGCGTATTCCAGAGTTGCTGGGATCCGGTTACAAGGGGCCGATACTGTGCAGTGAGCCCAGTGCCCATCTGTTGCCACTGGTCATGGAAGATCTCCTGAAAATTGAATTTGCACACGACCCCGGGCAAGTCGCGCGCTACCTGGACGTCATCAACAAGAGAATTATCGCTCTGCCATTCGATGACTGGTTCAGCCTGATCGACAACGAATCCTTGCATTGCCGGGTCCGCTTGCAGCGCGCCGGACACATATTGGGGTCGGCCTATATAGAATGCGATCTTCAATATCCTGCACAAGGGCGTTCTGTGCGGGTGGTGTTTTCCGGTGACCTGGGGGCGAGTCATACGCCTTTTCTGCCTGCGCCGAAGCCGCCCGAGCGCGCGGATGTGCTGGTGCTGGAAAGCACCTACGGCAATCGTGTTCACGAAGATCGCAACATTCGTCAGCTTGGACTTGAGCGCATCGTAGACAAGGCGCTGGAGGATAACGGCACCGTGCTGATACCGGCGTTCAGCATCGGCCGAACCCAGGAATTGCTCTACGAGCTGGAAGACATACTGCGACGCAAGATGCCTTCGAATCATTGCACTGAAAGCAGCGAGCACCGGGGTGAGAGTGCCCCAGACTGGTCGAGGTTGCCGATCATCCTTGATTCGCCTCTGGCGAGTCGCTTTACCAAGGTCTATCAGTCGTTCGAAGACTATTGGGATGAGGACGCCCGGCTAAGGCTCGACGTCGGCAGAAAGCCGTTGGGTTTCGAGCAACTGGTTACCGTCGACACCCATGAAGAGCATTTGCGTACGGTCAATTACCTGGCCAGTACGGCGCGTCCGGCCATTGTGATTGCCGGTAACGGCATGTGTGCAGGAGGCAGAATCGTCAATTACCTGAAAGCCATGCTCGGCGACACGCGACATAACGTGGTATTTGTCGGCTATCAGGGCAAGGGAACACCGGGCGAGGCCATTCAGTTACATGGCCCATCGGGCGGCTATGTAGAGCTGGATCGCGAGCGCTTTGATATAAATGCCGGAGTCCATACCGCAAAAGGCTATTCTGCTCACGCCGATCAGGTCGAATTGGTCGAATTCGTCACGGGGATGAAAGAGTGGCCGACGCAGATTCGGTTGGTGCATGGCGAAGCGGCTGCGAAAAAGGTTCTGGGTAATATTCTGAGTCGTAAGTACTCGCTCGAAAAACGCCCGTTGGAACTGTTTATCCCTTGAAGGCACGATGAGCACGTTAGTTGTCGGCTGGCGTGGTAATCGAATTCTTGCAAGTAAGTGCCAGGACATGATGATTGTGCATTGACCTTGGTACACGTTGAGCATCATCGTGAACGTTATAAAATGGATTGGACATATTTCAGTTGTCAAAAAGCGTTACTTGAGCAATATTTGGCCGATTTGGAAGGGCGTGTTTGCATGAGCGGTGATGTTGCATTGGTTGCAATAACAGGTGCGACAGGTTTCGTGGGCAGTGCCGTGGTTCGTCGGCTGATCGAGCGCACAGGCTTTGCTGTGAGGGTTGCAGTCCGAGGCGCTTATGTCGCTTCCAGTCCGCGCATCGATGTTGTCAGCGCGCAATCATTGGCACCGGACAATCAATGGGCAAGTTTTGTAGCTGGCGCGGACGTGGTGATTCATTGTGCTGCCCGTGTTCATGTACTGAACGAGACCGCTGAAGCGCCGGATCAGGAATACTTCCGCGCTAATGTCACCGCAACGCTGAATCTGGCCGAGCAGGCCGCAGCCGCAGGCGTCAGACGCTTCATCTTTATCAGTTCCATCAAGGCCAATGGCGAGTCTACGCCTGTTGGTGCGCCATTCACGGCCAGCGACCCGTGCAATCCGCTGGATGCCTATGGTGTTTCAAAGCACAGGGCCGAAGAGGGCTTGCGTGAGTTGTCTGCCCGCACCGGTATGCAGGTGGTGATCATTCGACCGGTACTGGTCTACGGTCCGGGGGTCAAGGCTAACTTCAGAAGCATGATGCGCTGGCTGGACAAGGGGCTGCCGTTGCCGCTCGGGTCCATCGATAATCGTAGAAGCCTTGTGGCGGTGGATAACCTGGCAGACCTGGTGACGGTCTGTGTCGATCATCCTGCTGCGGCTGACCAGACGTTTCTGGTCAGTGATGGGGAAGATTTGTCCACGACCAGGCTGCTGCGCGAAATGGGCAAGGCCCTGGGCAAACCTGCTCGACTGTTGCCGGTGCCGGCCGTACTGCTGAAAGCGGCTGCAGCACTGTTAGGCAAGAAAGCTTTTTCACAACGGCTGTGCAACTCGCTGCAGGTCGATATCAGTAAAACCTGTACGATGCTGGATTGGCATCCACCTGTGAGTATTGAACACGCCATGCAGGACACTGCCCGATATTATCTGGAACACGACAAGCATGATTGAGTGGCTGTCGGTAATCGCTATTGCCTTTCTGTCTCTGATTCTAACGGCGTTGCTGCGCAAGTATGCGCTCGCCAAAAGTCTGATCGACATTCCAAACGCCCGAAGTTCGCATTCCATACCCACGCCCAGGGGCGGCGGTGTTGCCATCGTCATCACTTTCATCCTGGCGATCGCTGTGCTGGGGTGGGCGGGTTATCTGCCTCCCTCTGCGCTTGCCGCAATTGTCGGTTCGGGAGGCCTGGTGGCGGTGATCGGTTTCATGGACGATCACGGGCATATCGCCGCACGGTGGCGCCTGCTGGGGCACTTTGCTGCGGCTGCCTGGGCCTTGTTCTGGCTGGGCGGACTTGCCCCGCTCGACATCATGGGCTGGACGGTCGACCTGGGGGGGCTCTGGCAGGTGCTCGCGGCGTTCTATCTGGTGTGGATTCTGAACCTCTACAACTTCATGGACGGAATAGACGGCATCGCCGGTATCGAGGCGGTCACGGTATGCCTGGGCATGAGCATTATCTACGCGTTTGGCGGCCAGGCCGGGCTGTCCTGGGAAGTGCTCATGCTGGGCGCTGCCGCAGCAGGTTTCCTCTATTGGAACTTCCCTCCGGCGAAGATATTCATGGGCGATGCGGGCAGTGGTTTCCTCGGCATAGTGCTCGGTGTGCTATCCATTCAGGGTTCCTGGGCTTCACCTCAGTTATTCTGGTCCTGGTTGATTCTGCTGGGAGTGTTTGTCGTCGATGCGACCGTAACCCTCGTGCGACGCCTGTTACGCAAAGAAAGGCTCTACGAGGCGCATCGCAGCCATGCTTACCAGTTTGCTTCGCGTCACTACGGCAGGCATGTGCCGGTTACGCTTGCGGTGGGGTTGATCAATCTGGTGTGGTTGCTGCCCATTGCACTATGGGTTGCGCTGGGCGATGGGGAAGGGCTTATATGGGCGGTCATTGCTTACTGCCCGCTGATTCTGCTGGCGTTGAGGTTCGGCGCCGGCGAGGCAGAATAAGGTAACGAAGTGTTTTTCTGGTTGTCTCAGACACGTAGCTGTTTCACAGGTACCGATTTCAGATCATGTTGCAACCGGTAGCATAACGGAGCATAAAAAAATTGATGAGCAGATTGCGGACCAGATTACTGGCTCTACCACGCCGCAAAAAACGAATAATTCAGGTTGCTACCGACGTCTTCCTGGTCTGGCTGGCTCTGTGGATGGCGTTTGTGGTACGGCTGGGTATCGATGAGCTGATCAATCCTCTCGAGAAGCACACGTGGCTGTTCATCAGTGCGCCCGTTGCGGCTATCCCGCTGTTCATACGATTCGGCATGTATCGCGCAGTCATGCGCTACTTCGGCAATGATGCGCTGATTGCCATCATCAAGGCCGTCACGATGTCGTCCTTGATCCTTGGTTGCATGGTCTACGTGTACAGCAACCACCAGCAATTGGTCCCGCGTTCGGTGATCTTCAATTACTGGTGGCTGAGCATGGTCATGATCGGTGGTCTGCGCCTGGCCATGCGGCAGTATTTTCTCGGCGACTGGTTCGCTGCGGCGCAGCATGTGCCTTTCGCCAAGAGCGACAACGGTTTGCAGAAGGTTGCCATTTACGGCGCCGGTGCAGCGGGAAACCAGTTGGTCGCCGCATTGCGCATGGGCCGTCTGATGCATCCGGTGGCGTTCATCGATGATGATGAGTCGATTTCCAATCGGGTCATTTCCGGTCTTCAGGTCTACAAGCCGCGAAACATCCAGCGAATGATCGATTCCACGGGAGCTCAGGAAATCCTCCTGGCAATCCCGTCATCGTCGCGTGGGCGTCGTCGGGAAATCCTCGGCTTTCTGGAAGGCTTCCCGCTGCACGTACGAAGCGTTCCGGGCTTCATGGATCTGGCCGCTGGCAGGGTCAAGGTCGATGACCTTCAGGAAGTCGACATCGCAGACCTCCTGGGGCGCGATGCAGTCCCGGCTCGCGATAACCTGCTCGAGCACTGCATCAAGGGCAAGACGGTGCTGGTGACCGGCGCCGGCGGCTCGATCGGTTCCGAGCTGTGCCGACAGATACTGCTGCTGCAACCTACCCAATTACTGCTGCTGGACCATAGCGAGTTCAATCTCTACAGCATTCTCTCCGAGCTTGAACAGCGCTCGGCTCGAGAGTCACTCTCGGTGAAATTGCTGCCCATACTCGGTTCGGTACGCAATCACCCCAAGCTGCTGTCGATCATGAAAACCTGGAAGGTCGATACGGTCTATCACGCTGCTGCCTACAAGCATGTGCCGATGGTCGAGCACAATATTGCCGAAGGCGTCATCAACAACGTTGTGGGTACGCTCAATACCGCCCAGGCGGCGTTGCAGGCAGGGGTGTCCAACTTTGTCCTGATCTCTACCGACAAGGCGGTCCGCCCCACCAACGTGATGGGCAGTACCAAGCGCCTTGCCGAATTGATATTGCAGGCACTGAGCCGCGAAACCGCGCCAGTGATCTTCGGTGACAAGGCCAACGTCTATCAGGTCAACAAGACCCGCTTTACCATGGTGCGCTTTGGCAACGTGCTTGGCTCTTCCGGTTCGGTGATCCCGCTGTTCCACAAGCAGATCCAGTCAGGCGGTCCGCTGACGGTGACGCATCCAAAGATCACCCGCTATTTCATGACCATCCCCGAAGCCGCTCAGTTGGTGATTCAGGCCGGCTCCATGGGGCATGGCGGCGATGTCTTCGTTCTCGATATGGGGGAGCCGGTCAAGATTGTCGAACTGGCCGAGAAGATGATCCATCTTTCCGGTCTGGCCATTCGCTCGGAGAAAAATCCGCACGGTGATATCTCCATCGAGTTCACTGGCCTGCGTCCCGGCGAAAAACTCTATGAAGAGCTGTTGATCGGCGACAACGTGGTTGCCACCGAGCACCCGATGATCATGAGTGCAAACGAAGATTGCCTGTCATGGGATGTATTGAAAGGCCGCCTGACAAAGCTGCTGGATGCGGTCGACCGAGATGATTACACCAGCGTGCGTCAGTTGCTGCGCGAAACGGTAAACGGTTATACGCCAGAAGGTGAAATCGTTGACTGGATGTATCAGGAACGCAGCGGCGAAACGTGATTTCATCAGCACTGCCGGGGCTCTGGGCAGGGGTGGAAATACGTTGAACGATCCGGCAACAGGCAGCAACGCTCGACTTCTTTTCCAGGAGGGGACGCTGGTCTAAGTTTCAGGCACAGCATGTGGATGCTGCCTTGAACTGCTATGGAGCTTTATCTATGCGAACCCCTATCTTCAGTGCCTTGATCTTTGCCTTGCTCACCAGTACCTCGGTTGCGGTCAACGCCGCGCCTGCGTCCCAGCCCGCCATCCCCCAGTCCGCGGTATCCCATTCGCCGATGATGGAAGAAACAGCACCCGCTGTGGCGCATGAGCAGCGCAAGGACAGGGTCAATCTCAATACTGCCGATGCTCAGACACTGCAGAAAGAACTGGCGGGGATCGGGAAGAACAAGGCTGATGCCATTGTGGCTTATCGGGAAGCCAACGGCGATTTCACCTCGATTGATGAACTGATCGAAGTAAAAGGAATCGGCAAGGCCATTCTGGAGAGGAATCGCGAAAAGCTTGCACTCGACTGATCAGTGTTTCATCCGCTAAACACACAGGCCGATCGATGATCGGCCTGTGTGTTTATAAACTCTCACCGGGGAAGCTCTCCGAGAGAGTATCTGTTCCAGAGGATCAGTTGGTGCTCTTTTTTATCTCCTTTTTGAGATAGTCGCGGGTCGTGTCCAGAATGCGCTGTGACAGTTCCTCGTCAAAAGCGCTGCGGGCGAGTGCCAGACCACCTACCAGTGCGGACAGCACCGGCAAGCTTTTGGACTCCAGTCCATTCTCCGCCAGGGGCTTGTCGAACTGCTCCAGCAGATGAAGGATGATTTTATCCGTCGTCATGCTGGGCTGATCGCGCTGGCCTAGTTCCAGGCACATAGTCGGTAACGGACAACCGCCGTCTTCCGCATCGCGGCTGGCTATCGATAGGTAGAGATCAATGAATTCACTGAGCGAGTCCTGCCTGGCGAAAACGTCGCTGGTGATTCCTTTCACATTGTCGAGGGCGTGACTCAATGCCTGTTCAACAAGATCATCCTTGGATTTGAAATGCGCGTAGAACCCGCCATGGGTCAAGCCAAGTGCCTTCATCAAAGGTTGCAAGCCCGTAGCACCAATGCCGTCACGACGGAAGCGCATGGACGCTTCCTTGACGATGCGTTGGTGCGTTTGGGCCTTATGATCAAGCGCGTAACGCATGCGCTGAGTCTCCAGAAGGGCCAATGTGTAAGCGCATTTATACATGGATAGGTGAAACGATGCAGCAGGCTTTCGCTCGCAATGACAACTTCATCTCAATCAGGTAGGTGAATACCTAGCTATTTATCCAGGTAATGAGTGAGGCTGGCTCTGGACAACTCGCCCAGATGACTGTCGATCAGCCGTCCGTCTGGTGAGTAGAAAAGAGTGGTGGGCAGCGCCGCCGAACCCACCTGGCGGGCGAACTCGCCGTCCGGATCGAGAAAGCTGTTGCTTAGCACCAATTGCTGTTTCGACAAGTAGTCGCTGACTTCTCCGGCGCTTTCGGCCTGATTGACGAACAGAAATGTAATGTCCTCGCGTTCCCGTTGCATATCGCGCAGCACCGGCATTTCGCGGCGACACGGAGGGCACCAGGTGGCCCACAGGTTGATGACCACTGGTTTGCCCCGATAGTCGGAGGCCCTGACCGGCTCGCCAGTCAGCGTTCGAAGGGTTGTATCAGGCAGCGAATTGCCCTTCTGATAGTGGTCCAGAATCAAACCGCCCGATACCCAGATCGCCAGTCCGATGCTCATTGCGAACGTCAGGGCGCGCCGCTGTCCGGGACGGCGCCAGCCGATGATCAAGCCGCCCAGCAGAGCGCAGATAACCCCGGGCCAGACCACAAAGCCGCCATCACGGATGTCCAGCGCCTTCCAGGGGGCGTCGCTGTATTGCGCGAAATAGGTCAGGACGAATGCGATACGTGCAGTGGCAATACCCAGAATGAAGAGTCCGAATACTGCGGTCTTTCTGGTCAGGGTATGCCGGACGAGCCGGGCCTCTACCCATGTGGCGGTTATCAAGGCGCCCAACAGCAACAGATGGGATATCGCGAGGGCGAACGGCCCGGCGTTGATGCTCAACATCGTTTTTGGTCCTTGAAGAGGTTTTTGCCGGATGTACCGCACAGGCGCGGCATGGTATCGCTGCTGCCCCTCCAGGAAAAATGCAGAACTGTTCCCGGATGTTAGGCCGCGTGGGCGGCTCGATTGAGCCCGTAAGCTGTTGAAACACTAATTCCTCGACAAGAGGTCGACCGTCCTCCAGCCCTTTGTGCAAAAGGCGTGCGCTCGAATGCCGGCATGTCGTGGAAGAAACTATTGTCCTACAAACCTTTGACTTCTGGCGTCAATCCCGGAGAATCTCGCCCGCTGTTTTCGAGGGGAGCGCTGAACTGCCGGTTTTTTCGATGCGTTTCCCTTTTTGATAAACCGGCCACGGAGAGTCGACCGGATGAATGATCAGGCTAATGGCGTCGTAGAACGTCTGGATGTAGCTCCCGAGAGCATCGCGTCGTGGAATCGTAATGACACCACCTGGATGCTCGGATTGTTCGGTACCGCCATCGGTGCGGGTACCCTGTTTTTGCCAATCAACGCGGGTATCGGCGGTTTCTGGCCATTGATGGCGCTGGCACTGCTGGCGTTTCCCATGACGTTCTACGCTCACCGCGGTTTGACGCGCTTCGTGCTCTCAGGACGTGAGGGTGCCGACATCACCGATGTGGTCGAAGAGCATTTCGGCAAGAGTGCTGGCGCGATGATCACCTTGCTGTATTTCTTCGCCATCTTCCCGATCCTGCTGATCTACAGCGTGGCCCTCACCAATACCGTGGGCAGTTTTCTTGAGCACCAGCTGCACATCACGCCACCGCCGCGAGCCGCACTGGCGTTTTTGCTGATCATGGGGCTGTTGGCCGTGGTGCGTTGTGGCGAGCGGTTCATCGTCAAGGCCATGAGCCTGATGGTTTATCCGTTCATCGTCGCACTGTTGTTTCTGGCGATATTCCTCATTCCGCACTGGACCGGCGGCATTCTGAGCACCGCCACTACGTTCCCTGAGCTATCGGCGTTCATACCCACGCTGTGGCTGGCCATTCCGGTGATGGTGTTCTCTTTCAACCACACACCGATCATTTCCGCGTTTGCCGTCGATCAGAAGCGCCAGTATGGCGAAAACGCCGAAGTGCGCAGTTCGCAGATTCTGGCCCGCGCCCACGGTCTGATGGTCGTGATGGTGCTGTTCTTCGTATTCAGTTGCGTGTTGACCCTGTCGCCTGTCCAGCTCGCCGAGGCCAAGGCGCAGAACATCTCGATCCTGTCCTACCTGGCCAACCACTTCAACAACCCGACCATCGCCTTTGTCGCGCCACTGATTGCGTTCGTGGCTATTTCCAAGTCGTTTCTCGGTCACTACATCGGTGCAAGCGAGGGCTTGAAAGGCCTGGTTCTGAAGGCGGGTCGTCGTCCTGCACCCAAGGCGCTGGACCGCATGACGGCGGCTTTCATGCTGGTGGTGTGCTGGCTGGTGGCAACACTCAACCCAAGCATCCTGGGCATGATCGAAACCCTGGGCGGGCCGGTGATTTCGGCTTTGCTGTTCCTGATGCCGATGTACGCCATCCACAAGGTACCGGCCATGCGTAAATACGCTGGCGCGTGGTCCAACTACTTTGTGGTGGCCGCCGGAGTTGTGGCGATTTCAGCACTGATCTTTTCGCTGATCCGCTAAAGCCAGCAAGCGAAACCTCGAAGTCTGCGCCGATCCAGCGGCGCAGACTTCGATAAGGTTATGCGATCGTGATCAGTCCACTGGCTCGGGATACAATGGCCTGGACAAGTGCATGATGCTCGCATAGTCGTAAACGTACTGCCTTCCCGCATGGCTGGTCGAACGCAGTTGGTCGATCAGTTGTCGTTCTTTCTTGTTCAAGTATCTCAACGCCGGATCTTGGCTGGACTTCAGGCGATCACGTTCATGGGCGTCAGGGAATGCGATGACGTTCGTCATGAAAAATCTCCTTGGGTTTTAGTCCTTGTTTGCTTTGATGTTGCCCCGGTTGCGGTGGTGATGGCGACGGTTAACCTTACCCACAAAAACTTGATGCGATCAACCCTGCAGATGCCGGGTGTGTCACAACGTTTGTGTGATCTCGTAGGATTGTCGACTGCCGTTGATGACAATCTGTACGGCATCGTCTTCGAATTTGCCCAGCAGGCTCTGCCCGAGCGGGGCTCTGGCAGTAATGACGGTGACCAGTTGATCCCCTGCACTGACCTTCAGGCCGGCAGCATCGGGGCCGAGAAACAGATAGTGTGTCTGCCCGTCGGCATCCTCGACGACCACCAGATCACCGGTCTGAATGCCACGCGATTCATCGAATGGCTTTAGAGACCATTTCCGATAAAGCGTCAACGACTGACGAATCTCCTCGACGCGGCGCGCCTGGCCGGCTGCCAGATAAGAAGCCTCCAGCCCTAGCGTGTCGTACTTGTTCTCGGCGATGTTCTCTTCGTGAGTGGCCGTTTCGTAGGCGGTCTGCGCCGCTCGTTCGGCGATGTCCAGATCGATGTTCAGTTTGTCGATGATCCGTTGCAGTACATCCTGTTTGTTCATGGTTTATCCGCAGTACTGATTGATGCTGGCACGGCTTTTTTCGCTAGGCGCGGTGCGATCCTGCTGTATCCAGAAGTCACACTTCGAGCGGTTGAAGGTGCGCTGCTGTTGCTCCTGCGCCTGTTCACGCGCCTGACGCGCCTCGCTTTCACGCAGGCTTTGCTCATATTTGCGAAACATCTCGGTCTCCGGCGCAGACGGGGAGGCGGGCTTTTGCGCGGGCGGGGTGGTCAACTGTGCGGCGGCATTGTCCAGCGCCTGGGTCTGGGCCGGTGGCAGGCTTTTGTAATACAGCAGGGCGGTCAGAAACACCGCCAGGGCGCCCAGCCAGATGCCCAGCGCAATGCACACGATCAATTTCAACGACACGTACAGGTCGCGACGGCGGGTAGGGAATGACATGGCTGAACTCCTTGCAGGCCAACAGATGTGATTGTGCCATGCCTGATGGTCAGGCATGAAAACGGTGCCGCCTGTTTGCCCGGCAGCATCAGGCTGGTGACAACGTGCCGTTCTGAACGACAATCAGCGTTTTTTGCCATCCAGCCTCAGGGAGCCAGGATGAAAGCCTCGTGGGACATTTTTTGCAGCGTAGTCGACAACTACGGTGATGCGGGCGTGACCTGGCGCCTGGCGCGCCAGCTGGTTGCCGAGCATGGCCTGCAAGTGCGTTTATGGATCGATGATCTGTCGGCCTTCGTTCGCTTGTGCCCCGGAGCCGATCCCCAGGCCCGGCAACAATGGCAAGAGGGCGTGAGCGTCTGCCAGTGGCCGACCGACTGGCTGAACACCGATATTCCTGATGTCGTCATCGAAGCGTTCGCCTGCCGCCTGCCGACGCGCTACACCGAAGCGATGCTGCAGCGTTCGCCAAGGCCGCTGTGGCTGAATCTCGATTACCTCAGCGCCGAGGACTGGGTGTCTGGCTGCCACGGCCTGCCTTCGCCACAGTCGAACGGTTTGAAGAAGTTCTTTTTCTTCCCGGGTTTTTCCGAAGCCACGGGTGGCCTGTTGCGCGAAAAAAACCTCATCGAGCAGCGCCAGGCGTTTCAGCAAAACAGCGCGGCAAGGCAAGCCTTCCTGAGCGGGTTGGGTATCGAAGCGTTGGCCGGTGCGCGCCTGATCTCGGTATTTGCCTATGAAAATCCCGCGCTCGGCAGTTGGCTTGATGCCCTGGTCTGCGACAGCCGGCCGACGCATCTTCTGGTGCCAGAGGGGCGCATACTCGGCGACCTGCAGCGTTGGCTGGGTACCAAAGATCCGCTGCGCGCCGGGTTCATTCAGGCCTGCGGCGGGCTGACGGTTCAGGTCCTGCCGTTCATCCGTCAGGAGCTTTACGACCAACTGCTCTGGAGCTGCGATTTCAATATCGTGCGCGGCGAAGACTCGTTCGTGCGTGCGCAGTGGGCGGGGCGGCCGATGCTCTGGCACATCTACCAGCAGGAAGACGACGCGCATCTGCCCAAGCTCGATGCGTTTTTAACGCTCTATCTCGCGGGTCTTTCGCCGGCGGCCGCGCAGGCGTTGAATCAGTTCTGGCAGCGCTGGAATGTCGGCGACGACCTTGGCGAGTGCTGGGCTGCGCTGGCAGAACACTGGCCGCAGATCCAGCACCATGCCGAACACTGGTCCCAGCAACAAGCCGCACAGACTGATCTTGCCACGGCGCTGGTGCAGTTTTATGTAAATTCGCTATGATACGCGGCCTTGATACAAGGCTCTGTACGAAAAAGGCCTGCGCAGGTTGTTTCTCGTACAGAGCCTTTGGTTAATTCCATCCAAATTCGGATATATGCAATGAAAACTGGTAAAGAGCTGAAACCCGGTACCGTGATCCGTCTCGAGAACGATCCTTGGCTGGTTCAGAAAGCTGAGTTCACCAAATCCGGTCGTAACAGCGCGATCATGAAGACCAAGCTGAAAAACCTGCTGACCGGTTACAAGACCGAGATCGTTTACAGCGCCGACGACAAGCTGGACGACGTGATCCTGGATCGCAAGGAAGCCACCCTGTCTTTCATCAGCGGTGACACCTACACGTTCATGGACACCACTGACTACACCATGTACGAGCTGAACGCCGAAGACATCGAAAGCGTTCTGCCTTTCGTTGAAGAAGGCATGACCGACGTCTGCGAAGCCGTGTTCTTCGAAGACCGTCTGGTTTCCGTAGAGCTGCCGACTACTATCGTGCGTCAGGTTGACTACACCGAAGGCTCCGCTCGTGGCGACACGTCGGGCAAGGTCATGAAGCCTGCCAAACTGAAAAACGGCACCGAGCTGAGTGTTGCTGACTTCATCGAAATCGGCGACATGATCGAGATCGATACCCGTGAAGGCGGTTCCTACAAAGGCCGTGCGAAGTAAGCACGGTTTTGTAACCCCGTTACGCAAAAAACCCGCATCGCTGCGGGTTTTTTTGTGCCTGAGGTTCTTGTGAGGTGGCCGTTACTCAGGCGTCAGACCGGATCAGACCGTTACATGCAGGCGCACATCGACGTTACCGCGAGTGGCGTTGGAGTAAGGGCAGACCACGTGAGCGGCATCGACCAGTTGCTGAGCGTCGGCTTGATCCAGGCCTGGCAGGCTGACATGCAGATCGATGTCCAGACCGAAACCGCCTGGAATCTGGCCAATGCCTACATGGGCGGTAATCGAGGTGTCTGCCGGAATGCTGCGTTTGCTCTGACCGGCCACGAACTTCAATGCACCGATGAAGCAGGCCGAATAACCGGCAGCGAACAGCTGCTCAGGGTTAGTGGCTGCGCCGCCAGCACCACCGAGTTCTTTCGGGGTCGCCAGCTTGACGTCGAGAATCTTGTCGTCGGAAACAGCACGACCATCACGGCCGCCGGTGGCGGTTGCAACTGCGGTGTAAAGAGTGTCCATGATTTTGCCTCGTTCGATGAAGGTTTGATTGCGCTAAATACTTGCGCGCTAACTAATCGCAAAGCAAAGGTATTCCAAGGATAGTTTGCGCGCAAGCTAATTTTGCAAAAAGGTCGAGGATGGTCGTTGGAAGCAAGAAAACATGCTTGGAGCACCTGTCAGACCTCACGCGCGGTGACGAGAGGCAGGTCTGCACTTTTTCCTAGAGGCTGTGGTGCAGGTGCTCGCGCAGCTGCAGCAACTGGGCTTGCAGGTCGCGAAGCTTTTCCATGGTCAGCCCGCTTGACGAAAGAACACAGCCAGGGACGGTCAAGGCTTTCTGCTGCAATTCGCTGCCCTGCGCAGTCAGGTGAAGCAGCACCACACGCTCGTCTTCCTTGCTGCGCGTACGGCTGATGAAGCCCTCACCTTCGAGGCGTTTGAGCAATGGCGTCAATGAGCCCGGATCGGTGAGCAGGCGGGTGCTGACATCCCCCACGGTAAGCCCGTCCCTTTCCCACAGCACCATCATCGCCAGGTACTGCGGATAGGTGAGCCCGAGCGCCTGCAGCAGCGGCTTGTAAACCTTGGTCATCATCAACGACGTGGAATACAGGGCGAAACACAACTGGTTATCCAGCAGCAGCGAATCGCAATCGGCAGGTGCGGCGCGGGTCGGGCTTTCATCGGCGCTCATATCAGGTCCTCAAACTCGGTCGGATGAGTTTAACTTAGTGTTGCACTCTTTAATGCGCCAGATAATTTTGCTCATGTGCGCTCAACGCGCTGGGATTGTGCGTGACGCGTGAAAAAAACGCCGTCATCGGGTGTCGGTCCAGAGCAGGACTGCGTAGGATTTGCTCATTGATTGGGTGGGGATGCAGTGTGATTGAAATTGTAATGTTTGTATTGCTGGGTGCAGCGATGGGCACCCTGGGAGGATTGTTCGGCATCGGTGGTGGTCTTGTGGCAATTCCCGCACTCGGGGTGTTGTTTGGTCTGGATCAGCAACTCGCTCAAGGCACCGCCTTGTTGATGGTCCTGCCCAATGTGTTGCTTGCCTTGTGGCGTTACAACCAGCGCAACCGGATTCTGCTGCGTAATGCGCTGATGTTGATCATCCCCAGTTTCATTTTTGCCTGGTTGACCTCACTGCTCGCGGTCCGCGTCGACCCGCAGGGCATGCGCCTGGCCTTCGTCGGTTTTCTGGTGGTACTGACCGTGTTCAACGTTGCGCAGATGTATTGGCGCAGCAAACAGGCCGCGGGCGGGTTGCGTCATGAAAAGTGGCTATGGCTGCTGGGCGTCGGGTCCGGCGTGACCGGTGGTCTTTTTGGCGTTGGCGGCGGGGTAGTGGCGACGCCGATCCTCACCAGTGTCTTTGGCGCGACCCAGGTCGTGGCCCAAGGGCTGGCGCTATCCCTGGCGGCGCCGAGCACCGGCATCACGCTCGTCACCTACGCGCTGCACGATCACGTCAACTGGGCGATGGGCATTCCGCTGGCCATTGGCGGCCTGGCCAGCATCAGTTGGGGCGTGAAGCTGGCGCATTCGTTGCCGGAGCGCACCCTGCGCCTGATGTTCTGCGTGTTTCTAGTGCTCTGTGCGGTCATTCTCGCGCTCAAGGTTTGAAGCCGGCGATGATGTAATCGGCCATGCATTCGGTGATGGGCGAGGGATTTTCAGGCTTGCGTAGCAAGACGATGCTGGCGGTTGGCAGCTGTGGCAATTGTTCCGCCTCGCCGAGGATGCGCAAATCCGCTGTGGCCAGGCTCTGGAACTGCGCGGTGACTGCCAGGCCCGCGCTGACCACTGCGGTGATCGCCGCCATGCTCGAGCTGCTGTAGGCGATGCGGTAGTCACGCCCGACGCCGTCCAGCGCATTGCACGCCCAGTCACGACAGAAGCAGTGGGTGTTGAACATCGCCAGGGGAATGGGCGTTTGCTCATGCGGGGCAAAGCCGATGGCCTCCATCCACATCAGACGTTCCTGACGCAGCAATGTGCCGATCTCGGTGCCTGGCTTGCGCGTGACAATGGTCAGATCCAGGTCGTGACGTTGCAGCAGAAGGTCCGAAGGCTCGCAATGCACTTCCACCTGAACCAGCGGATACGCTTGGGCGAACTGCGCCAGAATGCCGGGCAGGAAGCGCATCACGTAATCGTCAGGCGAGCCGATTTTCACCACGCCGATCATGTGCGGCTCGCGCAAGGTGTTGAACACCTCGCTGTGCAGCTTGAGGATTCGTCGCGCGTAACCGAGCAGTACCTGGCCCTCGGCAGTCAGGTTCAGGACCCGACCTTCACGCTGAAACAGCGGGCGCTGCACGACATCTTCTTCCAGACGCTTCATCTGCATGCTGACCGCCGACTGAGTGCGGTTGACGGCTTCGCCTGCACGGGTAAAACCACCGTGATCGGCAATCGCCACGAAGGTGCGCAACAGTTCGGTATCAATGCTCGGGTAGGTGGCCAATACATCAATCTCCCAGATGGAAGGCATAACGAACATTCGTTGGATTGATCCTACGCCCGAAGCGAGACTTCAGTCATCCCACAAGGAGGGCAAGATGATGAAAGGTCAGAAACAATGCGTAGGGGTGGAAAGGGCTGATGGGTGTTTGCAGGCGGGCGCGGTGTTCACAGTGCTCAAGGGTCATCTGCAGCGCTGGCTGGAGTTGCACCGCCAGCGCCACCTGCTGGCGCAAATGAGTGACGGAACACTTAAGGACCTGGGCTTGAGCCGTGCCGACATTCAGCAGGAAGCCGAACGTCCGTTCTGGGACGACCCGCTCAAGCATTGAGCGGGCAGTTGGCCCGGTTTTCCTGTTTAGCGCCTGACCTGCTTGAGGGTCTCGGCAATCAGGAAGGCCAGTTCCAATGACTGATCGGCGTTCATGCGTGGGTCGCAATGCGTGTGATAGCGATCCGAAAGGCCGTCTTCAGTAATCGGGCGCGCACCACCGATGCATTCGGTGACGTTCTGTCCGGTCATTTCGATATGAATGCCGCCCGCGTAAGTGCCCTCGGCCTGGTGGACTTGAAAGAACTGCTTCACTTCGCCAAGGATCTGCGCGAAATCGCGGGTCTTGTAGCCACTGCTGGCCTTGATCGTGTTGCCGTGCATCGGGTCCGAGCTCCACAGCACCTTGCGGCCTTCGCGCTCGACGGCGCGGATCAGCTGCGGCAAGTGATCAGCCACCTTGTTGGCACCCATGCGGGCGATCAGGTTCAGGCGTCCAGGGTCGTTGTCCGGGTTGAGGATGTCGATCAGGCGAATCAGGTCGTCGGTATTCATGCTCGGGCCGACCTTGACGCCGATCGGGTTGTTGACCCCGCGCAGGAACTCGACATGCGCGCCATCCAGCTGACGGGTGCGGTCGCCGATCCACAGCATGTGCGCCGAGCAATCGTAGTAATCGTTGGTCAGACTGTCGCGTCGCACGAAGGCTTCTTCGTAGTTGAGCAGCAACGCTTCGTGAGCGGTGAAGAAGCTGGTTTCGCGCAATTGCGGCGAGCTGTCCATGCCGCAGGCGCGCATGAACGCCAGGGTTTCATCGATACGCCCGGCCAGCTGGCTGTATTTTTCGGCGAGCGCCGAGTTGGCGATGAAGTCCAGGTTCCATTTGTGGACCTGATGCAAATCGGCAAATCCGCCCTGAGCGAAGGCGCGCAGCAGGTTCAGGGTGGCGGTGGACTGGTTATAGGCCTGCAGCAGGCGCTCCGGGTCCGGCACACGGCTCTTCTCGTCGAACCCGATACCGTTGACGATATCGCCGCGGTACGCCGGGAGCGTCACGCCGTCGATGATTTCGTCATTGGCCGAGCGTGGCTTGGCAAATTGCCCGGCCATGCGTCCGACTTTCACCACCGGGCAGCCGGCGGCAAACGTCATCACGATTGCCATCTGCAGCAGGACCTTGAACGTATCGCGAATCTTGGCGGCGGAAAACTCCATGAAGCTTTCTGCGCAGTCGCCGCCCTGCAGCAAGAACGCACGCCCTTGGGTCACTTCGGCAAACTGACGGCGCAACTCACGGGCTTCGCCGGCGAACACCAGCGGCGGATAACTGGCCAGCGTCTGTTCGACCCGGTGCAGGTGCTCGGCATCAGGGTAGTGAGGTTGCTGCTGAATCGGCAGTGCCCGCCAGCTGTCGGGGCTCCAGGGTTGGCTCATTATTGGCTCTAGAGTTGTGCAATCGGATCGGCATGTTAGCAGTTCGCCGTTGCTCTGCCATTCTGGTGCAGACCACTGGAGCGGTGCTGGACGCCACAACGTGTGACAAAGCCGTGCGCTTGCCCGACAATTCGTATTTTGCGCTCGGCGCAGACAACCAGGAACGGTGATGACGGAAGAGCGTGAGCGCGTAGAGCGAATCCTGGCCGAGGTCCACGACGACTTCGGCATGATTCGCGTGCTGGAAGTGGAGGACTACCGCTTTCTGGAGTTTGGCGATGCCATCGAGCAAAGCTGCACCTTTACAGCCGATCCGAGCTGGCTGGAGTACGACTACACCCGGGCGATGCTGATCGGCGCGCTGTGCCATGACGTGCCGGAAAGCGCGCTGTTTCTGGGGTTGGGGGCCGGTACGCTGACCCAGGCCTGCATGAAGTTCCTGCCACTCGAGGACGTGGAAGTCATTGAGCTGCGCCCGGATGTGCCACGTCTGGCCATGGAGTTCATGGGGCTCGACGACGATCCGCGACTGTATATCCGCATCGGCGATGCGCTGGACCTGCTGGACAGCGCCGAGCCTGCCGACCTGATCTTTGTCGACCTGTACACCGATGTCGGGCCTGGCGTCGGGCACCTGGCCTGGAATTTTTTGCAGAGCTGTCAGCAGAGGTTGAACCCGGGCGGCTGGCTGATCATCAATCAGTGGGCCACTGACGACGGCAAACCGCTGGGAGCGGCGTTGTTGCGCGGCCTTTACCACCGCCATTACTGGGAGCTGCCGGTGAAGGAGGGCAACGTCATCCTGCTCGTGCCCGCCGACCTGGATCAGACGCTGGATATCGACGCGTTGAGCGGGCGAGCCGAGGCACTTGCGCCGCATCTGGGCTACTCGCTGGCGTCGCTGATCAGGGCCATTCGTTCCGCCACCTGAGCAGGCGGCAGGTGAGTAGGTTGTTCTGAAAACGGGGTGGGACAATTCGCCACACCTCGAAGGCCAGAATGCCGGTCATGTGCAAGAATAGATTAAACGTTTAAGCGGCAATGCCCGCAATCTCGGGCCCGCGCCTTGATCAAGCGGTCTTCTGCCCGCACTCAGGGCCTGCCGCCGCTCAAAAATGGCGCAACGTTTCGTAAAAAAAGACTCACCAAGGTGCGTATTTCCGGTATAGTGCGCGCCGGTCTTTAACAGGACCCTCGTCAAGGTATTGCAATTTCCCGAAGCCAGCTTCGGCTGCTTGTTCGCTCTGCGGACTATCCTAGGCGATCCATTCATCAAACGTTTTCGCAAATCCCCGCCGACAAAGCAGCCAGGGTGACTTTAGGGTCGTACACGGCACGCGCAGCTTTGGAGCATGGGTCTTTGCGGATGCACTAGAGGCAGACCCATGACCCAGGAATTCGGCGGCTTCGCCGCTTTTGAACTTCATCCAAATATCCTCGCAGCCGTTATCGCCACTGGCTACGAAGAGCCGTCGGCCATTCAGCAGCAGTCGATCCCGATCATCATGGCCGGCCACGACATGATCGGTCAGGCGCAAACCGGTACGGGTAAAACCGCCGCTTTCGCACTGCCTATCCTGCATCGGATCGACCCGAGCAAGCGCGAGCCGCAAGCACTGATCCTGGCCCCGACCCGCGAACTGGCACTTCAGGTTGCCACCGCGTTCGAGACCTACGCAAAACAAATGCCGGGCGTGACCGTTGTAGCGGTCTACGGCGGCGCGCCGATGGGCCCTCAGCTCAAGGCTATCCGTAATGGCGCACAGATCGTCGTCGCTACCCCGGGCCGTCTCTGCGACCACCTGCGTCGTGACGAGAAAGTCCTGGCGACCGTGAACCACCTGGTTCTCGACGAAGCGGACGAAATGCTCAAGCTGGGCTTCATGGACGACCTCGAAGTTATCTTCAAGGCCATGCCGGAAACCAAGCAAACCGTATTGTTCTCGGCTACTTTGCCGCAGTCGATCCGTGCCATCGCTGAGCGCCATTTGCGTGATCCGAAGCACGTCAAGATCCAGACCAAGACCCAGACTGTTACCGCGATCGAACAGGCTCACCTGCTGGTTCATGCTGACCAGAAGACCTCGGCTGTACTGAGCCTGCTGGAAGTCGAAGACTTCGATGCCCTGATCATGTTCGTCCGCACCAAGCAGGCGACCCTGGATCTGGCCAGCGCCCTTGAAGCCAAAGGCTACAAGGCTGCCGCACTGAACGGCGACATCGCCCAGAACCAGCGCGAGCGCGTTATCGAATCCCTCAAGGATGGCCGTCTGGACATCGTTGTGGCGACCGACGTTGCTGCCCGTGGTCTTGACGTTCCGCGTATCACTCACGTATTCAACGTGGACATGCCTTACGATCCAGAGTCCTACGTTCACCGTATCGGCCGTACCGGTCGTGCCGGTCGCGAAGGTCGCGCCCTGCTGCTGGTGACGCCTCGTGAGCGCCGCATGCTGCAAGTGATTGAGCGTGTTACCGGTCAGAAGGTTGCGGAAGTCCGCCTGCCGGATGCCCAGGCCGTTCTGGATGCGCGCATCAAGAAACTGACCAACAGCCTGTCGCCGCTGGTCGCCGATGCCGAATCGACTCACGGTGATCTGCTCGATCGTCTGACTGCCGACATCGGCTGCAGCCCTCGCGCTCTTGCCGCTGCACTGCTGCGCAAGGCTACCAACGGTCAGGCACTGACCCTGGCAGCCATCGAGCGCGAGCGTCCACTGGTTCCGAACAACGCCCCGCGCGGTGATCGTCCAGAGCGCAGCAGCGACCGTGGTGATCGTCCTGAGCGTGAGCGTCGTGCGCCGGTTCCATTGGCCGAAGGCCGTGCTCGTTGCCGTACCGCGCTGGGTGCGCGTGATGGTATCGCTGCCAAGAACCTGCTGGGTGCCATTCTCAACGAAGGCGGCCTGGCCCGCGAAGCGATCGGCCGTATCCAGGTCCGTGACAGCTTCAGCCTGGTTGAACTGCCGGAAGATGGTCTTGAGCGTCTGCTGACCAAGCTCAAGGACACCCGCGTTGCTGGCAAGCAGCTCAAGCTGCGTCGCTATCGCGAAGACTGATCGGCTCTTGAGCTGATCGGCCAATAGAAAATCCCCGACTGGTTCGGGGATTTTTTTGCTTTGTATTCAGGCAAATTGGCGCTATTGGCTTCACCCGAACCGATAGATATCCATCCCGAGTGCGCCCATGGTGAAGCCCTGATGGGCAATGCCGAAGACACCGCCAGCGCCGCGTGCGAAATACAGCGGCAGCAGGTGCTCTTCACTGGGGTGCGCACGGGCCGCGTGAGGGGCGAGGCTGCGGTAGTGGTGCAGTGCGGCTTCGTCGTCGTTTTGCAGTTTGTCGATCATCCAGTCGCGAAACGCGGCAGCCCAGGGCTCGATACTGTCGGGGCCGGCGTTCCAGTCAAGGTCACGCAGGTTGTGCGTGATGCTGCCTGAACCGATGATCAGCACACCCTGTTCACGCAAGCTGGCCAGTGCCCGGCCCACGCGGGTCTGTAATTCCGGCCCCTGGCGGCTGGGCAGCGAAACCTGCACCACCGGAATATCGGCGTCCGGGTACATCAGCGACAAAGGCACCCAGACGCCGTGGTCGAAGGGACGTCTGCTGTCGATGCGTGCAGGCAGGTCGCTGGCGGCAAGCCGTTCAACCACCTTGCGCGTCAGTGCCGGCAGCCCTGGGGCCGGGTACTGTACTGCAAACAATTCGGGCGCAAAGCCACCGAAGTCATGCCACGTCTCGGGTTGTGGATTGCCGTTGACGATCAGTTCATGGCTTTCCCAGTGGGCAGACACCATCACGATGGCGCGAGGCCGGGGCAGGCTGGCAGCCAGTCGCTTCAGAGCCGGGCCGCTTTCGCCGGGTTCCAGCGCCAGCATGGGGGAGCCATGGGAAATAAACAGGCTGGGGAACATTTAAAGCTCCAGAATAGTGGGATGACTCATAGTCGGTCATTTTTATGATCTAAATCTAATATAAGTTCTGGCGCTTTTTTATCGAATTTTCAGGAGGTTTCATGCAGGCGGATTTTTGGCTGCAGCGCTGGAGTGCCGGGCAGATCGGCTTTCACCAGTCAGAGGTCAATAAGGACCTGCAACAATATTGGTCCTCGCTGAATGTTGTTCCGGGAGCGCGGGTTCTGGTGCCGTTATGTGGCAAGAGCCAGGACATGAGCTGGCTGAGCGGGCAGGGGTATCACGTGGTGGGCGCCGAGCTGTCCGAGGCGGCGGTAGAGCGCTATTTCACCGAGCGTGGTGAGCAGCCGCACATCACGTCGCAGGGCGACTTCAAGGCCTACGCAGCGCCGGGTATCGAAATCTGGTGCGGTGATTTCTTCGCGCTGACTGTGCGCGATATCGGTCATTGCGCGGCGTTTTACGACCGCGCCGCGATGATCGCCCTGCCAGCGGACATGCGTGAACGCTATGTGCAGCACCTTGAAGCGCTGATGCCGCAGACGTGCAGCGGTTTACTGATTACCCTGGAATACGACCAGGCCCTGCTGGAAGGCCCGCCATTCTCCGTCCCGCAAACATGGCTGCACAGGGTCATGTCAGGGAACTGGGAGGTCACCAAGGTTGGTGGGCAGGATACGCTGCACAGCAGTGCCAAGGGGTTGAAGGCCGGATTGGAGCGTATGGATGAGCACGTTTATGTGTTGGAGCGTGTGTAACTCTGAGCGCGCAAGCCTTCCGACTCTCACTTCCGTGGCTGTGCATTGAGTCAGTTCTGGGAGGCAGCACAACGTCATGACTTGTCCATAGCCACTGCACATAAAAGCGCTTTTTTATCGCGATGGCACTGACGACGCAGGGTGCGACGTAAGTGACGGCTGAGTCATGGCGCTGATCCGGGGGTAACTCGGCAGGACGCCGAGTTAGCTGCACCGGGCCATGGATGGCCCGTTGCAGCGACCCCCGGATTAGTGACGGGGCGAAGGAACCCGACGAAGTCGGGCCGGAAACGGAGCCAAGGACTTTGCTCACTTTGGTCCCTCAAAGTGAGTCGCCGAGGGGCGAAAAGGTGACGTGAGTCGGACCTCATTTCGCCTGACAAAGAAAACCAGCTTCTCACGCGGAGCGTGGGTGCGACCATCTGATTCAACCGCGACGGCGCAGGGCCTCGATGCGTTGCTCCAGCGGCGGGTGGCTCATGAACAGGCCGGCGAGGCCCTTCTTGAGACCGGCATTGATACCGAAGGCGGTCAGGCTGTCAGGCATGTTCACCGGGACGCCCTGTTCGGAACGCAAGCGTTGCAGCGCGCCGATCATTGCACTCGTACCCGCCAGTCGTGCACCGGCATCGTCAGCGCGGAATTCGCGTTTGCGCGAGAACCACATGACGATGGCGCTGGCCAGAAAGCCCAGTACCAGCTCGGCGAAGATCGTCGTGATGTAGTAAGCGATGCCCTGACCGTTTTCAGTCTTGAAGATCACCTTGTCGACGAAATTACCGATGATGCGGGCGAAGAACATCACGAAGGTGTTCACCACGCCCTGCACCAGCGCCAGCGTCACCATGTCGCCGTTGGCAACGTGGCCGATCTCGTGAGCCAGTACGGCTTTCACCTCATCCGGCGAAAAGCGCTCGAGCAGGCCCTGGCTGACCGCAACCAGGGCATCGTTCTTGTTCCAGCCCGTGGCAAACGCGTTGGCTTCGTACGCCGGGAAAATACCGACTTCCGGCATCTTGATGCCCGCGTCGCGGGACAGTTGTTCAACGGTCTGCAGCAACCATTGCTCATGGCGAGTGCGAGGCTGGCTGATGATCTGAGTACCGGTGCTCATCTTCGCCATCCACTTGGAGATGAACAGCGAGAACAGCGAGCCCGCGAAACCGAACACAGCGCAGAAAACCAGCAGCTGATTGAGGTTCAGATCAACCCCGTTGGCCGCCATGAACCCATTGAAGCCAAAAAGGCTCAGGGTGATGCTGGCAATCAGCACGACCGCAAGGTTAGTGGCCAAAAACAGCAAAATGCGCATCATGGTCGAAACGTTCTCCTCAGGTAAATATGTAACTCGATGCCGGGTATATAAGGTGATGCTTGCTGCTATTCAACAGAGGGACTATTTCAAACTGTGTCCTCTTGTCGCAATCAATGGTAATCCCGCAAGGCTGAACGGCGCCTGAGCCAGAGCGGTCGATGCCTGAAGCGTTTGTGGCAGGGCGCTCATGATGTTTCAGGCACGCAGAAATAAACTGCCCCGAGCGGGTCGGGGCAGACAGGTCAGGCGGGAGGGCTGTGGCTGTTTACTGCCGATAACCCTTGAGGAAGTTACCGATGCGGCCAATGGCCTGCTCCAGCTCATCGACGCGGGGCAGGGTCACGACGCGGAAGTGGTCAGGGTATGGCCAGTTGAACGCTGTGCCCTGGACCACCAGCAGCTTCTCGGAAAGCAGCAGGTCGAGGACGAACTTCTCGTCGTTAAGGATCGGGCAGACCTTCGGGTCAATGCGCGGGAACGCATACAGCGCGCCCATCGGCTTCACGCAGCTGACACCGGGAATGTCGTTGAGCAGCTCCCAGGTGCGGTTGCGCTGTTCCAGCAGACGGCCAGGGGGAAGAATCAGGTCGTTGATGCTCTGATAGCCGCCCAGCGCGGTCTGGATGGCGTGCTGGCTCGGCACGTTGGCACACAGGCGCATGTTGGCCAGAATGTCGATGCCTTCGATGTAGCTCTGCGCGTTGTGTTTCGGCCCGGAAATGGCGATCCAGCCGGAACGGAAGCCCGCAACCCGATACGACTTGGACAGGCCGTTGAAGGTCAGGCACAGCAGGTCCGGCGCCAGCGAGGCGGTGCAGATGTGCACTGCGTCGTCATACAGGATCTTGTCGTAGATTTCGTCGGAGAACACCACCAGATTATGCTGGCGGGCCAGTTCCAGCATGCCCAGCAGTACTTCGCGCGAGTACACCGCACCTGTCGGGTTGTTCGGGTTGATGATGACCATGGCCTTGGTGTTCGGGGTGATCTTGGCCTTGATGTCTTCAAGATCAGGCCACCAGTTGGCCTGCTCGTCGCACAGGTAATGCACCGGGCTGCCACCGGACAAGGCGACAGCAGCGGTCCACAGCGGGTAGTCGGGGGCCGGAACCAGCACTTCGTCGCCATTGTTGAGCAACGCCTGCATCGACATCACGATCAGCTCGGACACGCCGTTGCCCAGGTAGATGTCTTCGATGCCGACACCTTCGACCTGCTTCTGCTGGTAATACTGCATCACCGCCTTGCGGGCGCTGAACAGGCCCTTGGAGTCGCTGTAGCCCTGCGCAGTCGGCAAGTTGCGGATCACGTCCTGCAGAATTTCGTCCGGCGCCTCGAAACCAAACGGTGCCGGGTTGCCGATGTTCAGCTTGAGGATGCGATGGCCTTCCTCTTCCAGGCGTTTGGCGTGCTTGAGCACCGGCCCGCGAATGTCATAGCAGACGTTTGCGAGCTTGTTCGATTTGTTGAACTGCATGGTGATGATCCCGAAAATGGACGAGCTGTCGCCGGCTTGCAATGAAGGTCGCTACATTCGCCATGAAAATGGGTTTGTGTACGACAAACGCGGGTGCCAGACTGACGTCTGACCTGGCGCAATGATACGTGCCACCTGATCTGCGGAAAAGGTACAGATCAGGGTTTTTCGAATTCGGAGGTGTACCTGTGGACAAGTTGGAAAAAACGCTGGAAGAGTGGAAGCAGATGCTCGACCCGGAGCAGTACAACGTCTGTCGTCTGAAAGGCACCGAGCGGCCGTTCTCCGGCAAGTACAACGGGACAAAGACAGACGGTATCTACGAATGCATCTGCTGCCATGAGCCGCTGTTCGATTCCACCACCAAGTTCGATTCAGGCTGCGGCTGGCCCAGCTTCTATGCGCCGCTCGAGGGCAGTGCAGTGATCGAGGTTCGCGATATGAGCCACGGCATGATTCGTACTGAAGTGGTCTGCGCCAAATGTGATGCGCACCTGGGCCACGTGTTCCCGGATGGACCGCCACCTACCGGACTGCGTTATTGCATCAATTCGGTATGCCTGGATCTGGTGCCGCGCGCCTGAACGCCCTGCAGATTCAGCCACCGCCCTGTTCCAATTCCAGTATCGAGGCCTCCTTTGATGAGTGAAAACCTGCTGAGCATCCCGGTCACGACGATCAAGGGCGAACAGAAAACCCTCGCTGATTTTTCCGGCAAGGCGTTGCTGGTGGTCAACACGGCCAGCAAATGTGGCTTCACCCCTCAATACAAGGGGCTGGAGAAGCTCTGGCAGGATTACCGGGATCAGGGGTTGGTGGTGCTGGGCTTTCCCTGCAACCAGTTCGGCAAGCAGGAACCAGGCGACGAGGGGGCGATTTCCGGCTTTTGCGAGCTGAACTATGGCGTCAGCTTCCCGCTGTTCAAGAAGATCGATGTGAACGGCGAGCAGGCCCATCCGCTGTTCGTGCAGCTCAAGCAGCAGGCTCCGGGGTTGCTGGGTACGGAGCGCATCAAGTGGAATTTCACCAAGTTCCTGATTGGCCAGGATGGTCGGCTGGTCAAGCGTTTCGCGCCATTGACCAAGCCTGAGGAACTGACGGGCGAGATCGAGGCGCTGCTGCGCTGAGCCTTCAGTCGATACCGGTAATGGGTATCCACTGATCCAGAATGCTGACCAGTTCGGCACGCCGGAACGGCTTGGCCAGATAGTCATTCATGCCTGCCGCCTTGCAGCGCTCGCGTTCATCGGGCATGGCATTGGCGGTAAGGGCAACGATCGGCAGGTTCGGCCAGCGGCCACTGCTGCGGATCTGGCGGCTGGCTTCATAGCCGTCCATGACCGGCATGTTGCAGTCCATCAATACCAGGTCGAAATGGCCTTGTTCCAGCTGTTCCAGGGCCTCGCCGCCATGGCTGCTGATGATCACTTCGCAACCCAGCTTGCCGAGGATGCCCTTAGCGACCAGCTGATTGACCGGGTTGTCCTCGACCAGTAACACCCGCGCCAGACGTGGCGCAGTGTGTTCGAGCGCCTGCGTGTCCTTGAGGCCTGTCTCTTCCTGACCCAGTATGCGCCGCAGCGTGTGGTAAAGCGCATTGCGCGCCAGTGGCCGGGCCTGCTGTTGCAGCGGGGCCAGGGCGGCAACCTGTTCGCCAGGCATGAAGTTGCCATAGGCGGTCACCAGCAGGATCGGCACGGGCGTCGTGGGGCGAATGGCAAACAGGCACTCGGGGCAGTCGGTAATCACCAGATCAGGACTGCCGTCGAGGTCCACTGCTTCCGGGCGGTCGTCGATGCTGCGTCGCTTGAGGTCGACCCCCCAGAACGGCAGCAGGCTGCCAAGCAGCTCCACCAGGCCGCTGCCTGCCGAGCTGACCACCGTCACACGGCCCTTGAGCGGGGTCTGAGTGACCGCAGGCACGTGGACCGGCAGCGGCAGCTCGGCGCAGAACTGGCTGCCGAAACCGGACTGCGACTGGATGCTCAACGTGCCATTCATGGCCTCGCAGAGGTTGTTGGTCAGCGCCAGGCCCAGCCCGGTGCCGCCGTACTGGCGGGTGATGGCGGTTTCAGCCTGGGTGAACGGCTGGAAGATTCTGGTCTGGGCGTCCTGCGCAATGCCGATGCCGGTATCGCGGACTTCGATGCGCACGCGGTTTTCACCGGAGCTGGCGTCCCGATGATGAGTCAGACGCACATCCACGCGCCCGAAACGGGTGAACTTGAGGGCGTTGGACAGCAGATTGCTGACGATCTGACGCACCCTGGTCGGATCGCCGGTGACCATGGCCGGGAAGTCCGGCGCGATCAGGCAGGTCAGCTCCACGCTGGGGGCTGCGTTCTGCGACAGCAGATTGGCGGTGTCCTCGATCAACATCCCCAGGTCGAAAGGAATACGCTCGATCTCCAGGTGGCCGGCATCGAACTTGGACATGTCGAGAATATCGTTGAGCAGCTCGACCAGCACCTTGCCGGAGTCGTGGGCGATCATTAGCTGCTGGCGTTGTTCGGCACCCAGCGGACTGTCCAGCGACAGCGCCAGCATGCCCAGCAGACCGTTGAGCGGTGTACGAATCTCATGGCTCATGTGCGCCAGAAACGCCGAGCGCGCATGGGCCATGTCCAGCGCCGTGCTGCGTGCTATCTGCAGTTCCTCATTGGACTCGCGCAGGCGCAGGTTGCTGGCCTTGAGCTCGTTGGTGCGCGCCGAGACGATGTTTTCCAGTTCGTTGAGGTGGTCGGTCAGCCGGTCCTCGGCCGCGCGGCGCCTGGAAAACTCGCTGCTCATGGTTTCAAACTGACGGTTGAACGTCTCGACCAGCACACC
Source organism: Pseudomonas syringae KCTC 12500 (assembly GCF_000507185.2). Lineage (NCBI taxonomy): Bacteria > Pseudomonadati > Pseudomonadota > Gammaproteobacteria > Pseudomonadales > Pseudomonadaceae > Pseudomonas > Pseudomonas syringae. The sequence continues at coordinate 622,507 of NZ_AYTM02000002.1, read as the reverse complement.
GATTTCATCCTGGGCATGGTAGGGCGGGCAGGTGATTTTGCCTTGGTCAGGGTTACGCGGATCGCGACTGCTCAATTCGCGGATCACTCTCACCAGCGGCTTGGTCAGGGTCGCGTAAAACAGGATGGTCAGAATCCCGGCCAGCGCCAGGCTGCGGACGAAGCCGTTGAGCAGGGTGATTTCAGCGCGTTGCAGAAAATGGCTGCCGAACGCGAAGGTGTCCACGGTCAGGTACAGTGTGCCGATGGTTTCATTGGGCAGGTGATTGAGGTGCAGCTTTTCCTGAAACTGCCGGCTTTCGCCGAATAGCCAGTCACTCAACACCCGATAGCGCCCGGTGGCCATTGGGCGCTCGACGCTGGAGAGCACGGCGTCGTTGTTGTCGGTAAGCCTTGCGCTGACCACGGCAGGGGAGCGCAGCAGGCCGAGTGTGAGTTCCTGGGCCAGCTCGGAGTCGATGTTGTAGGCGATGCGCGATGCCGGGTTCTGGATGATTTCCAGCAGCGACTTGATTTCTCGATTGATGGAAGCGTCTTCGCTGGCATAATCGATCGCAATCTGAAACAGGCTCAGCAAGGTCCCCAGCACGAAGCCGATCAATACAGCCAGGCGTGCCTGCTTGAACGACAGCCTGTTTTTGAGCGATATATCCATGAGTACTGCCACTTCTGGTGCCCGGTGCCGGCCAAGCATAGCTGATCGGCACTGCTGATTAATCAGTTAAATATAAGGAGATCCCGTGGATTCTCGGTTGGATGCTTTTCTGCAGCGCGCCGACGCCGTGCTGGCCCGACTGGAGCCCTTGCTGCCAGCGCTGCGCGAGCCGGTCGACTGGTCGCAGGCTCTCGCCGCGCGCTGGGTGCAAGAAGGGCGCAGCGGTTACCTGATGCCGTTGCAAGTAAGCCTGGATACACGCCTGACCGATCTGATCGGCGTCGACCTGCAGCGCGATCAATTGGGGCGCAATACCCGCCAGTTTATCGAAGGACTGCCTGCCAACCACGCTTTGCTCTGGGGTTCGCGCGGCACCGGCAAGTCATCCTTGATCCGCGCGCTGCTGGCCGAGTACGCCCCGGCCGGGCTGCGTCTGATCGAGATCGAACGCGATCACCTGGGCGACTTGCCGCGTGTGGTCGAACAACTGCACAAGCTGCCGCAGCGTTTCGTATTGTTCTGCGATGACCTGTCGTTCGAGTCGGGCGAGGGTGATTATCGCGTGCTGAAGAGTGTGCTCGACGGCTCGCTGGAGCAGGCGCCTGACAACGTGCTGCTGTATGCAACCTCCAATCGTCGTCATCTGGTGCCCGAGAAGGAAAGTGACAACGTTGACTGGAAACACGTTGACGGCGAACTGCATCCCAGTGAGGCCGTCGAAGACAAGATCGCCTTGTCTGACCGGTTCGGGCTATGGCTGTCGTTCTATCCGTTCACTCAGGAACATTATCTGAACGTGGTCGAACACTGGATCACGCAATTGGCGCAAAAAGCCGGATTGCAGTGGCAGCGTGACGAAAACCTGGAAAAAGCCGCGATTCGCTGGGCAACCGCGCGTGGCAATCGCAATGGCCGCTGCGCCTATCAATTTGCACGTTACTGGGTAGGACTTGAATTGTTGGAGCAACACACATGATTGATTTGCAAAATACCGGCGCGGGCCTGGACGGCTACGGCCTGCTGGCCGCACAACTTGAGGCACTGCTGGCCGATGAGCGCGATTTCATCGCCAATGCGGCGCAGTTTTCGGCGTTTCTCTACACCCAGCTCGATGATCTGAACTGGGCGGGTTTTTACCTCAATCGTAACGAAGAACTGGTGCTGGGGCCGTTTCAAGGGCAGATCGCCTGTGTACGCATCCCTTTCGGCCGCGGCGTTTGCGGGACGGCCGCGCAGAGTCGGCAAACCCAGCGCGTTCAGAACGTTCACGAATTTCCCGGGCACATTGCCTGCGACAGTGCATCGAACAGCGAGTTGGTAGTGCCATTGATCAAGGAAGGGCGTCTGATCGGTGTGCTGGACCTGGACAGTCCGAGTGTGGGGCGTTTCAACGAGGAGGATCAGGCAGGGATCGAGCGTCTTGCGGCTATCTTTCTGGCATCGACCGACTGCTGAGCCGGTCGGCCTGCCGCTGCCCGGCGCACAATTCCGGCAGCGGCGGGGCAGTCATCAATCGTAGATGACTTTCTTCTTCCATTCCGATTCGGTGTCGTCCTGCTTCAGGCCTTCGGTCAGTTCGTTGTCGTCGTCTTCGGTCGGTGCGGTGTTGGTCAGTACCACCGAGTTGGCGCGGGCCAGCTGTTTTTCCATCGCCAGCAGTTGCTGTTGATAAGTGACCGGGTCCGGCTGGTTGCGCAAGTACTGTACGCCGCGTTCGAATGCCAGGCGTGCCTGACCTGGCTGATCCTGGGAAAGTGCGGTCTGGCCAAGGTTGTTGAAAAATTCGATGTGCAGGTTGACCAGGATCGTGCGGATTTCACGAATCCAGTGTTTCGCTTCGCTGGTCTGCAGAAAACCGTCATGCGCAGCGCGCGTCACCTGACCGTGCAGGGCTTCCAGCAGAAAACGCACGTCCTTGGCCTTGGCTTCGGTCTGGATCGGTGTGACCGGGTTGGGTATCTCGATGCCTTCGCCCTTGGCAATCTGCTCTTCCAGTTCGCCAATGCGGTGCTTGAGCTGAGCGTTGCCTTTCTCCATGTTCAGCATGCGCTGCACGACGTTCAGCTCCAGCCGCGCCAGCAACAGCTTCAAGGCGGGGGACATCAGCTGGCCCGGGAACACTTCGGTGATCTCGCTGCAGCGACGCAGGCGATCCCCGAGTTCGACCTTGGTGCGAGCCTTCTCCAGTTTGCCGTTTTCAGCGACGTGATTCAGGTAGCCGATCGCGATGAGCAGTGCGATACCTGCTACTACCATCAGCGTGATCATGAGTGGAGTCACTGTGCAAACCTCATTCGTTCAATTAGTTTTAGTGCGAGTGTAGTGGCTAAGCACTACTGCGCATAGATGTCCCTCTCGGAGTTTGTCGGCATCTCTTCTATATAGATGAGGGAAGATTGATCAGCCGCGCGCCTGGCGACGGTCGGTCATCCTCCGAACGGCATCGAAGTTATTGATTTCAATAAATTTTCACATGGGGGTTGACGACCCCTCAATCCATCCATAGAATGCGCGCCACTTACAGCGTAAAGCACACAGCGTAGCGCAAATAAGTAGTGAATGTTGTACGTGTGTCCCCTTCGTCTAGTGGCCTAGGACACCGCCCTTTCACGGCGGTAACAGGGGTTCGAGTCCCCTAGGGGACGCCATTGCGGGAATAGCTCAGTTGGTAGAGCACGACCTTGCCAAGGTCGGGGTCGCGAGTTCGAGTCTCGTTTCCCGCTCCAATTTTAAGCAGCTTTGCCTTAGGGCAGGGTTGAGTGAAACCAGAACACGTCTTCGGATGATGTCTGGAACTGAAACACACACCATGGTGTTTCAGGCAGTGTCCCCTTCGTCTAGTGGCCTAGGACACCGCCCTTTCACGGCGGTAACAGGGGTTCGAGTCCCCTAGGGGACGCCATATTGCGGGAATAGCTCAGTTGGTAGAGCACGACCTTGCCAAGGTCGGGGTCGCGAGTTCGAGTCTCGTTTCCCGCTCCAAATTCACAAAAACGCCGCTCAACAGAGCGGCGTTTTTGTTTGTGCGTTTTAAGCCAGATATTTTAACGTCACGGGTTTTTAACGTTATATAAAGGAACGCCGCTCTGTTAAGAGCGGCGTTTTTTCGTTTCAGGCTCAAGGCATCTGCGGCAATTCATTTGGCCGCATGTCGAACACCAACACCTCTGCGTCAACCCCTGCGCTCAGGCTCAGCGTCTGTTCGTCGCGTACACGCACGCCATCCCCTTCACCCAGTTGCTCGCCATTGAGCACCACGCTGCCACGGGCAACGTGCACGTAGGCATAGCGGTTGGCTGCCAGCTCCAGGGTGGCGGTTTCATCGCCATCGAACAGGCCGGCATACACGCGAGCGTCTTGGCGCACCTTGAGCGCACCGTTCTCGCCTTCCGGCGAAATGATCAACTGCAAGCGACCGCGTTTCTGCTCGGGGCTGAAATGCTTTTCCTGGTAGTTGGGCGCCGCGCCTGCAACATTCGGCACGATCCATATCTGCAGAAAATGCACGCCCTCGGTGTGCGAGTGGTTGAACTCGCTGTGCGCCACACCGGTACCGGCGCTCATCAATTGCACGTCACCAGGGCGAATCACCGAGCCGGTGCCCAGCGTATCCTTGTGTTCCAGCGCGCCTTCCAGCACATAGGAAAAGATCTCCATGTCCCGATGAGGATGCTGGCCGAAGCCTTTGCCTGCACTGACACGGTCGTCGTTGATCACCAGCAGGTCGGAAAATCCCTGTTCCTGCGGGTTGCGATAGCCGGCAAAGGAAAAGGTGTGAAAGGATTTCAACCAGCCATGGTCGGCTGCACCACGATCAGAGGCTTTGCGAAGAGTCAGCATGATTCTTTCTCCATCTATCGACGCTGCACATTCAGCAATCGATCACGTAGGACGAAGAGTACGGCTTATCGACTGTCGCAATAAGTAGCTGAAATATGAATGACTGTCTCTCTGAGATTGACAGTGGTCAACGCTGCGTTACGCTCTGTCGAACGCCATCAACGCTTGATCAGGTCGCAACACATGAACCCTTTTGAAGACATGCGCATGTTCTGCCAGGTAATGGAGTCCGGCAGCCTGACCGCCGCGTCCGACAAGTTGGGCCTGTCCAAGCAGTTCGTCAGTCGTCGCCTGATGCAACTGGAGGCGCGTCTGGGCGTACGCCTGCTCAACCGCTCGACGCGACGTCTGGATGTCACGCCGTTGGGGCAGAGTTACTACGAGTCGGCTCTGCGTCTGCTCGCCGAGCTGGAGCAGGTGGAGCAGGGCATCACCGGGCAGAACAACGAACCGCGTGGCACTCTGCGCGTGAGTGCGCCGCTGTCGTTTGCCGTTACACACCTGGCGAGCCTGCTGCCGCTGTTTTTGCAGCGCTATCGCGAGGTGGCGGTGGAAGTGGACCTGAGTGATCGTCCGGTGGATGTGATCAGCGAAGGCTACGACGTGGTGCTGCGTATCGGGGTGCTGGAAGATTCCAGTCTGATCGCCCGGCGCATTGCCTCGATCGACCGGGTGTACTGCGCCAGCCCGGCATACCTGGCCGAGCGCGGCACACCACAAAAGCCCGAAGACCTGCACACCCATGATTGCCTGCCCTATGGCCACAGCCGTCAGGCGCTATGGCGTTTTCAAGGGCAGGACAAGCCGTTGACCCTCAATGTCAGCGGGCGTATGCGCGCCAATAATGGCGAGCTGCTGAGGGAATCAGCCATTGCCGGGCTGGGCATCACCTATTTGCCTACCTTCATTGTCAGCGCGGCGTTGCGCGAGGGCAGCCTGGTTCGTGTGCTGGACAACCTGCGTCCCGAGCCGTTGACGCTGTCAGCGGTTTATCCGCAACACCGACAGGCGTCGCGACCGGTGCAGGCATTCATCGAGTTCCTGCGCGAGCGTCTGGAGTCAGGTCTCGAACTGAATGATCGGCAAGCTTGAAGCAGGCTGGCACTCGATCTATTGATGATTAATTTGCATCTTAGGCTAGAACAAAAATGAATTTAGCTAATTTTTGTTCGGGTGTTAGGGTCGTTGCCGATCATTTCGATTTGCCCAATGCCTGTGGAGAACCTACCTGTGCCAACGACCCTCGTCCGCTGGAGCCAACGCTTGCTGAAGGGGCTGTCGCTGGGCCTCGTGGCCTCGCTCAATACCCAGGCGGCCAATCTGATCGTCGGCGATCAGAGCTACAGCGCCCGTACCGTGATGGAAGCCGCCGGGGTCCTCAAGGATCTGTCTTACGAACTGGAATGGAAGCAGTTCACCGCAGGCTCGCCGGTCGCCGAGGCCTTGAACGTCGGCAGCCTGGATATTGGCTTGCTGGGTGATTCGCCTGCGCTGTTCATGGGCGCGCTGGGGGCTCCGATCAAGGTCATCGGTGTGTCGCGACAGAACCTCGACGGCGTTGCCATCGTTGTGCGTAAGGACTCGCCAATCAAGACCGTGGCGGATCTGGCGGGCAAGAAGGTCGCCATCTGGAAAGGTTCGTTCAGCCAGCAACTGATGCTCACTGCACTGGACAAGGCAGGTGTCGCCCGCGATGCCGTTGACTATCGCTACCTCAGCGCACTGGATTCTTCCCATGCGCTGGACGGCGGTTCGGTGGATGCGATTGCTACCTGGGAGCCCTACGTCACTCAACAGGAACGACAGGGCGCGCGGATTATCGCGACTGCCGAGGGCTTGATTCCGGCGCAAAGCTTCATCGTCGCCAACGATCTGGCCATCAAGGACAAGCGTGCGCAGATCAGCGATTTCCTGCAACGCCTGCAGGCCGCCCGGGCCTGGTCGGTCAGCGATCCGCAGCACGATGAACGCTATGCCAACGCCTGGGCCGCGCTGACCAAGGCCGATGCCGAGGTAGCACGCCGCTGGTTTTCCCGTGCTCAGGTAGTGGTCGTGCCGATCACTGCGCAAGTGGTGGCCGGTGCGCAGCAGACCATCGATTTCTTCAACAACGCTGGGCTGACCAAGCGTTATCCTGCTGCCAGCGTGTTTGACGAGTCGTTCAGTGCCGCGCTGGCCTATCAGGCGCAAGTAGTGCGCTGACCGACTGCCTGCCACTGCGCTATCCGGGAGCCATCACCATGAGTTTCACATCATTGCACTGGGGCGCTTACCGTCCACAGGTCGAGGACGGCAAGCTGACCGGGCTGCTGCCGGCAGAATGGGATAAGGACCCGTCTCCGATCGGCGATTCGGTTGCCGAGGCCATTACCTCACCGACCCGCATCAGGCGCCCGGCGATACGCCGCAGTTTTCTTCAGCAGGCCGGTGGACGGCCGGATCTGCGTGGTCAGGAGCCGTTCGTCGAGGTTTCCTGGGAGGTCGCGCTGGATCTGGTCGCCAGCGAGTTGCAGCGAGTCCGGCACGAGCACGGCAATCAGGCTATTTTCGGCGGCAGCTATGGCTGGGGCAGCGCGGGGCGTTTTCATCACGCGCAAAGCCAGTTGCATCGCTTCCTTAACTGCATCGGCGGTTATGTGTTCAGCACCGACAGCTACAGTCTGGGTGCCGGGCGGGTACTGATGCCGCACATCGTCGGCAACATGGACTGGCTGCTGGCGGCGCATACCTCCTGGAAAAATCTGGCCGAGCATTGCGAGCTGTTCGTCGCGTTCGGTGGCTTGCCCGCCAAGAATGCCCAGACCAGCCCCGGTGGTGCCAGCGACCATCTGCTGGGCGACGCGCTACAGCGTATGTCCGACGCGGGGGTGCAGTTCGTCAATGTCAGCCCGCTGCGTGACGATCTGGTCGGCCCGACGCATAACCAGTGGCTGGCGGTACGTCCCGGCAGCGACACGGCGTTGATGATGGCACTGTCCTGGGTGTTGATCAGCGAAGGGCTGCACAACGAGGATTTCGTCCAGCGCTATACCGTGGGCTATGCACGTTTTCGCGAGTACCTGCTGGGCCACACTGATGGCCAGCCGAAAGACCCGCGCTGGGCCGAGGCGCTGACCGATATTCCTGCGCAGCAGATTGTCGAGCTGGCCCGACGCATGGCCAGCAAGCGCACCATGATCAACGTCGCCTATTCATTGCAGCGTTCGCTACATGGCGAGCAACCGTTCTGGATGACCGTGACTCTGGCCGCGCTGTTGGGGCAGATCGGTTTGCCCGGTGCCGGTTTCGGTCTGGGGTATGGCTGCATGAACAACACCGGCAGTGGCCGCAAAGCGTTCTCGGGGCCGCGCTTTTCCCAGGGCAGCAACCCGGTCAAGGCGTTCATTCCGGTCGCGCGGGTGACGGACATGTTGCTCAACCCCGGGAAGCCCTTCGATTACAACGGGCAGCAACGCAGGTACCCGGACATTCGCCTGGTGTACTGGGCGGGTGGCAATATCTTTCACCACCATCAGGACCTCAATCGGCTGCTGGAGGCGTGGCAGCGGCCGCAAACCATCATCGTCCACGAGCAGTTCTGGACAGCCCAGGCACGCTATGCCGACATCGTGCTGCCGGCCACCACGGCCCTGGAGCGAAATGACATCGGCAGTTCGGCCTCCGACCGTTTCATGATCGCCATGCAGCAGGCGATCGAGCCCGTGGGAGAGTCGCGTGACGACTACTCGATTCTGGCCGCGCTGGCCGAACGGCTGGGAGTGGCACAAGCGTTTACCGAAGGTCGGGATGCGGGGGAATGGCTGCGCTTTATCTATGACGAGTCTCGGCAACGGGCCGAAACGTTTGGCATCACCCTGCCGGAGTTCGAGCAGTTCTGGCGTGACGGTGTACTGGAAATAGACTACCCGCACACCGACAACGTGCTGCTTGAATCCTTTCGTCATGACCCTGACGCGCATCCGTTGCCGACGCCGTCCGGGCGCATCGAAATTTTCTCCGAGCGCATCGCAGGCTTTGGCTATGCCGATTGTCCCGGTCACCCGGTGTGGCTGGAAAAGCCTGCGCCGACCCACGCGCTGCACCTGTTGTCCAACCAACCGAAAACCCGTTTGCACAGCCAGTACGACCACGGCAGTTACAGTCGCTCTTCGAAAATTGAGGCGCGCGAGCCGCTGACCCTCAACCCGCTGGATGCTCGCGCCCGTGGACTGGTCGATGGCGATGTGGTCAAGGTGTTCAACGAGCGTGGCGCGTTTTTGGCCGGGGTGATCGTGTCGGACGGCATTCGCCCCGGCGTAGTGCAGATTGCCACCGGGGCCTGGTTCGACCCGCTGGTGCATGGCGAGCGGGGCAGCCTGGAAAAACACGGCAACCCGAATGTGATCACCGAAGATGTGGGCGCCTCCAGCCTGTCGCAGGGCTGTTCAGCACAGACAGCATCGGTGGACATCGTCAAATGGGATCAGGACCTGCCGCCGGTGACGGCGTTCGAGCCGCCGTCACTGCTCTGACGCGTCTTATTGGTCTTTGCTGCGTGCCGCAAACGCCGCCTTGCCCACGCTGGCCAGCACCGCATCGTTCTGTGGGGTATGCACCCGACCGCACAGGACGTTGCGGTAGTGGCGCTGCAACGGGTTGCTGCGTGACAGTCCAGGATTCCCCGAAGCCTCGATGGCCAGCTCCACCGCGCGAATGGCGTTGCCGGTTATCAGGTATTTGATCTGCCCGGCGTGCTGGGCAGGTGTGTGCCCTTGAGCAGCCGATTGCAGCAGGCTGCGATTGGCGAACAGCAGAGTATCGATCTGCCCGACGGTTTCCTGAAAGCGCGGCAGGGTCGACAGCGCCGCGCCAAGGTTGGAGGGTGTGCGCTGTTCCAGCCAGTGCACCAGCCAGTCACGGGCGGATTGAGCGATGCCGTCGTAGACCGACGACAGCAGCACCGCCATCCACAGCAGGCCTGATCCATCCAGCTCGGATTGCGGTGCGCTCCACGGGCTGACGCTGACGGCGTGATCGAGTGGCACCAGCACATTGTCGAATCTGACTTCGTGGCTGCTGGTGGCGCGCATGCCCAGATGGTCCCAGTCCTCAATGATGGTGATGCCCGGCGTGTCCTTGTGGACCAGCCAGCTGCCCACCAGCGGGTCATCGTCATCGCTGCGCGCCCATACGGCAAACCAGGTCAGACCGTGGCTGCCGGTGGAGTAGATCTTGCTGCCGCTGATGCGCCAGCCTTGCGCGGTGCGGCGCGCGATGGTGCCTGGCAGGCCGCCCCGCGCGGGCGTGCCCAGATCGGGCTCGACGCGCAGAGCGTTGATCAACGCGCCCTCACGCACGGCCTGTTCGGCCACCTGCACGCGCAGATGGTTCGGCCAGTTGCGGTTCTCCTGCAGCCTCGAATGCTGCAGGTATTGCATGACCAGAATCAGCGCCGTCGACGGCTCTCCCCGGGCCACCGCGCTGATCACCTGTTGAGCGCGGGGCAAGTCGGCACCGCCGCCGCCCAGTTCGGTCGGAACCGTCAGGCCAAGCAGGCCGTGAGCGTGCAGCAGTTGGAAGTTGGCATGGGGAAATTGCGCGCTGATATCGTATTGCTCGGCGGTTTCGGCCAGCGCTGCGGTCAGTTCTGCCAGCCGTTTACTGAAGTCCTCGGCGGACTCGGGCGCTTCATGCAACTGGTGCGGGATAGGGCGCAGGGTCGAGAGTGTCATGCGGGGTCCTTTTCGCAGCGTTTATTGAGCGGTGGCCTGCGCGATCTGCGCGCGCGACGCGTTGAAGCTTTTGTCGAAGCCTGTCGAAACGTCGATCCGTTTGCTTAGAATGCCTTCAGCCAGGTAAGTGTCTGCAGTGTTTTGCAGGCCCTGGACAATCTGGTCATCAATCGGCGTGCGCTGCATTTTCGTCGCCTTGGCCACTGCGAGGTGCACCGCCAGGGGCAGGCCGGTGACTTTCGCCTGGGCCGCCGCGTACTCCTCGGGATGGGCGTTGGACCAGTTGAAAGCGCGCTCCACACGGGCAACGAAATCATCCAGTTGCGCGCGTTTGCCTTCGATGGCCTTGCTGGTTGCGGCAAGGTAGAGATGGTTGCTCAGCAGCTCGCTGCCACTGACCAGCACCCGCGCGTCGCTTTGTGTGATGGAGATCGTGGTGTACGGGTCCCATGTCGCCCAGGCGTCGGCATCGCCACTGTCCAGCAGCAGACGCGATTCGCTGGGCAGCAGATTGATGAAGGTAACATCACTGGTTTTCAGCCCGGCCTCATGCAAGGCGCGGATCGCCAGATAGTGGCCGATGGAGCCGCGTCCGGTGACGATGCGCTTGCCCTTGAGGTCGGCAACGGTCTTGATCGGCGAGTTTTTCGGCACCAGCACCGCAGTGGTGAAGCGGCCTTGGGCGTGGGTGATGCTGACCACTTTCAAGGGTGCACCCGCCCCCAGAGCGAATACATAGGGTGCATCACCCAGCGCACCGATATCCACCGCGCCCGCATTCAGCGCCTCTCCCAAGGGCGCCGCCGCGGGAAACTCGGAAAACTGAATCTCGTAAGGCACGTCCTTGAGCTCACCGGAAACCTGCAGCAGGGTTTTCAGCAACGACTTCTGATTGGCGACCAGCAGCGGCGCCTGCTCGGCAGCCATCACCTGCTGACCTGCCAGCACACTGAGCAGCGCGCCGAGCAGCAGAGTTTTAAAAGGCAGGGTGGATTTGAAAAAAGGCAGCATTTAAGTGTGTCTCCAATAGGGTGATGAATAGTCCTGATGAGCCTTTGACGCTTGTGCCAATACGCCTCACCTTTAGAGTCGGACGCAGCCTTGTGGGAGCGAGCTTGCTCGCGAAGACCCTGTTCCAGACGCAGAAAATGCACTGAATGTAGCGCCCTCTTCGCGAGCACGCTCGCTCCCACTTGGCGCTTGTGCCAATGCGCTGCGCGGTGTACTCAACGGCATCAAATCACGTAAAACCCGTGTGTTGCGTCACGTCCCAGCTGCTCCACCAGGCCGAATTCCCAGTCCAGATACGCCTGCATGGCTTCGCGCGGTGCGTCGGTGCCTTCGTACGGGCGGCGGTAGCGATCGATGCGTGGCGAGGCCAGTCGGCTTTCGCCGTGCTCCAGCGGCAGGCCGGCCTTGATCCAGCTGGCGGTGCCGCCTTCGAGCAGAAACACCGGCTTGTCGGTCAACGCTTCCAGGTCGGCCACGGCAAAGCGCGCCAGACGGCTGCTGCCGCAGGTCAAGACATAGCGGTCAGCTGCCGGCAGCTTGCCCAGCGCCTGCTTCAGGTCGGCACGCAAGGTCCACCAGGCACCGGGGATATGCTGTTTGACATAGTTGGCGCTGGCGGTGAAATCCAGCACCGCCACGTTTACCTGTTTCTGCCATTGAGTAAGGGTCTCGACGCTGATCGCCTCGACCTGCGGCGGCGTCGGGAAGGGTGCGTCCCAGTCGCCCTGTTCGCTGAAATCCGCTGCCTCCAGGTCATCAATCACCGACACGTCCCAGCCCAACTGCGCCAGCCAGGAGGCCGACATGTTGGCGCGCACGCCGTCGTCGTCCAGCAGCGCGATTCGCGCACCGCGGACGCTGGCGAAATGATCGGTTTCCTGCACCAGTTGCCCACCCGGTGTGGAACGCGCGCCGGGCAGGTGGCCTTTGGCAAACTCTTCCGGGGTACGTACATCGAACAGGTAAGTGGTACGTGAAGCCTCGGCTTGCCAGTGTTGCAGATCAGCACGGCTGGCTCGTTTGACCTTGGCGCGATCGGCCACCTGGCGCGCATCGGCACTGGCGTTTTCGCGGGTCTCTTCACTGACTGCCGCAAAACGCCGGTTCTGGCCATGGTCCAGCGTCTGGCCGGCCAGCAGCCAGCCAATGGTGCCATTGCGCAGTGCGTTGATCGGATTGGGCAGGCCCGCGTTGACCAGCGACTGGGTGCCGATGATGCTGCGCGTGCGACCCGCACAATTGACGATGATTCGAGTAGAGGGATCCGGTGCCAGCTCACGTGCCCGCAGCACCAGTTCGGCGCCCGGTACGCTGATGCCGCCTGGAATGCTCATGGTCTGGTATTCGTCATAGCGCCGGGCATCGAGCACCACCACGTCCGCATTGCTGTCGAGCAGGCGCTTGACCTCTTCTGCGGCCAGCGACGGGGTGGCGCGGTGATGCTCCACCAGCTCGCCAAACGCCTTGCTCGGCACATTCACGTCGATGAACAGTTCGCCGCCAGCCGCGCGCCAGCCCTGAAGGCCGTCGTCGAGCAGTTTCACGTCGCTGTAGCCCAGTGCCTGCAGGCGCTGCAGGGCGATCTGCGCCAGACCTTCGCCATCGTCGTAAAGGGTCACGGCCGTGTCGCGTCGCGGGATGCGGGAGAAAATCTCCAGCTCCAGCTTCGACAGCGGGATGTTCACGGCAAACAGCGGATGAGCCTGGGCAAAGGGGGCCTCTTCGCGGACATCTACCAAGACCAGCTCCTGGCGGTCCAGCAAGGCCTGGCGAATGTCGGCGAATGATCGGGTGGCAGGTGTGGTCATGGGGTCGGGCTCCCTGTTGGCTGATCCTGATGGGCGGTGGCGGCGTTCGAATAGCCGGAGATGAACAGTTTTTCGGTGCCGTCGAGGTCATAGACCGCACGCTTCACAGTGCCGATATCGGCGCCGTAAACGTGGATGCTGATCGACACCTGATCGTTGAAGGCGTTGCTGACCTGATGGACATCGTTGCTGTGCGGTGACAACGCCTCGACCTGGCCGGGTTGCAGGCGAATCGCCGGGCCACTGGTTTCCAGGTGCCCTTGCGCGTTGCGAAGGTAGCCTTGGGAATCTTCCGCGCCGCGCAGCATGCCGATCAGCCCCCACACGCGGTGGTCGTGAATAGGTGTGCGTTGGCCAGGCCCCCAGACGAAACTGACTACCGAAAAACGCTGCTGTGGATCGGCATGCAGCAGAAATTGCTGATAGCGGTTGGCGTCGGGTACGGTAAATTCTTCTGCCAGCCAGTCATCGTGGCTGACCAGTTGCGCCAGCAGCTTGCCGCCGCGGCGTAACAGATCGCCTTCATGCGGCTCGCTGCCAAGCAGTTCGGTGAGTGCATCGATAAAGGCCCCGAGTCGCTCCGGGTGTCGGTTCTGAGTCATGTCCATTTCCAGATCAAAGTCAGGGAATGGTTCGATATAAGCATAATATAGATATTTAATATGCTATTTTTTAATGATTAGGTTATAACGAAAACGTCTGTTACTTGTTTGTCGTAATCCGCGAAATCTACGCTCGGGCTATCCATGAGCGCCTGCTGGTACTATGCTTTTTGCCTATGTTTAATCTCTTCTTTATGTGCGGTCCGAATGAAAATTGATGATATCGATGCGTTCGTTGCAGTCATCCGCTGCCAGTCGATCAGCCACGCCGCTGAATCGCTGGACCTGACCCAGCCCGCCATCACGCGCCGGGTGCAGAATTTCGAGCAAGCCCTCGGGGTCGAGCTGTTCGACCGCAATACCAAGCCGCTCAAGCCGACTCCGATGGGTCTTCAGGTGTACCAGAAGTGCCTGGCGATCCTGCGCGAGATGGATTCGTTGCGCGAGCTGGTGGCCAGTGACACGCCGCCCAGCGGTCTGTTGCGTCTGGGCGTGCCGCAAACCATCGGTGACGTGGTGCTGCTCGATGCGCTCAAGCAGTTGCGTGGGGAGTTTCCCGATCTGCGCGCCCAGGTCAGCACCGGTTGGGGCAGCCACCTGATCGGCAAGATCGAAAACGGCGAGCTGGATGCAGCGGCTGCGCTGTTTCCGGCAGGCAAGATATTTCCAGACAACATCGTTGGTCAGTCGATTGGCAAGATGGAGCTGGTGGTGGTCTGCGCCAAGGGGCTGGCCCCGAAAAAGCCCGGCAAGCTGGCGGACTGTTATGAGCAGGGCTGGGTGCTTAATCCGGACGGCTGCGGTTTTCGTGCAGGCTTGCAGCGCACGCTGACCGATCAGGGCTTGAGCATGAAGGTCAATCTGGAAACTTTCGGCACCGAGCTGCAACTTGGGCTGGTGGCCGATGGCATGGGGCTTGGCCTGGTGCCCCGTCCGCTGCTGGAACGCAGCGCGCACCGCGAGCAGTTGGTGGCGCTGCCGCTCAAGGACTTCAAGCCGGTAATGGACTTGTGGCTGTTCTACCCGCGCTTTCTCGGTAACCTGCAAGCGCCGGTGGAAGCCTTTGGCACACTGGTGGCTCGGTCGCTCAAGCCGGTCTCGGCAGCCGCCTGAACACCGCATTGCGGGCAGGCGGTCTGGCGTTGGGCGTCAGACCGGCCCGCAGGATATAGGTTGAATCAGGCGACCTGTTCGCGAGCCTGCTGTTCACGTTGCGCCACCAATGCGCGGGTCAGCGGGATCAGCTTCTTGCCGTAGTCGATGGCATCTTCCAGTGGATCGAAGCCGCGAATCAGGAAGGTGGTAATCCCCAGATCGTAGTAATCCAGCAGCGCTTCAGCGACCTGTTCCGGGGTGCCAACCAGCGAGGTCGAGTTGCCCTGTGCGCCGAGCAGGCCGGCGATGCCTGTCCACAGGCGCTTGTCCAGGCGCGATCCTTGTGCAGCAGCGGCCAGCAGGCGGCGTGATCCTTCATTCGGCGGTTCGCGACGTACAAAGCCGTTGCGGTCTGCCAGGGCCTTGGCCTTTTCCAGAATACTGTCGGCACGTGCCCAGGCCTTTTCCTCGGTCTCTGCCAGAATCGGGCGCAATGACAGGCTGAAACGAATGGTCCGCCCATGTCTGGCGGCTTCGGCGCGGACCTGTTTCACCACGTCACGCACCTGCTCGTATGTCTCGCCCCACAATGCATAAACATCGGCGTGTTTACTCGCCACAGCAATCGCCGCCGCCGAGGAACCACCGAAGTACAGAGGGATATGTGGCTGCTGTGGGGATTTGACCAACGAGTGCGCACCCTCAAGCTGGTAGTAGGTGCCGTTATGATCGAACGGCTTGTCGCTGGTCCATTCCTGACGCACCACGCTGAGGTATTCGTCGCTGCGTGCGTAACGTTCGTCCTTGCCGATATGGCTGCCGTCGGCGCGCAGTTCCTTGTCGTCACCGCCGGTGATGATATGCACGGCAGTGCGGCCGCCATTGAACACGTCCAGCGTCGCGAACTGCCGTGCGGCCACCGTGGGCGCGATGAAGCCGGGGCGATGGGCGACCAGAAACTTCAGTCTGGTGGTGACGCTGGCGGCATGCGCTGCGACCAGCGTGCTGTCCGGGCTGTTGGAGTGGTAGGCGATCAGCGCGCGATCAAAACCGGCATCTTCATGAGCCTTGGCCACGGTCTTCACGTAGTCGGGCTGGATGGCCGCGCCGCTGCGCGGGTGAATTTCAGAACCGGGTTGCGTGGCGATATAGCCAATGAATTCGATGCTCATGAAAACTCCTGCCAATGGTTGAGGTCCGTTCGACCTTGTCGAGAGGCACCATAAAGGCAAGGGGCAGACGCTGTGAAATTCGATTTCGGTCTAAGTTAATTATAAAAAAGATGCATTATATTTATTTTTTTGATCAAATATTTTGACTATTAGCTTAGGTCTAAATCGAATTTCACGCAGCGTTCTTATGCTAATAGCATTGCCCTCATAATGTATCGGGTGCGTCCTGCCCGGTTTGTCCAGGAAGGATGTGCCCATGCCTGACACAACGCTGAACCTCGCAGAACCCGGTTTTCTGGTGGTCAACAAACCCGAACAGAGCCGCAGCTCGCAATCGGTTCGCCTGCGCTGGCAAGTGCCGGGTTTTGTCTTGCGTCTGCTCAGCCCGCTGGTGCTGTTGCTGCTCTGGGAACTGGCTTCACAAACCGGTCTGCTGCCCGTCCGCGTGATTGCCGCGCCATCGCAGATCGGCGGTACGCTCTGGTCGATGATCGTTTCGGGCGAACTGGCCCACCACTTGTGGGTTTCGTTGCAACGGGCACTGTTGGGCTTGAGCATTGGCGTCAGCATCGGCGTGGTCGCTGCGGTGGTGACCGGGCTTTCCCGACGCGGCGAAATCGTTCTCGACTCGCCCATGCAGATGTTGCGCACCATTCCCTCGCTGGCACTGGTGCCACTGTTCATCCTCTGGTTTGGCATTGGCGAGTTCACCAAAGTGGCGCTGATCGTCATGGGCACCACCTTTCCGGTGTACCTGAACCTGTTTTCCGGCATCCGCAATATCGACCCGAAACTCATTGAGGCTGCCAATACGCTCGGCTTGAGCCGCCGCGAGCTGATCTGGCACGTCATCCTGCCCGGCTCGTTGCCTGCGTTTTTTGTCGGGCTGCGCTATTCACTGGGTATTTCGTGGCTGGCCCTGGTCTTTGTCGAGCAAATCAACACCACCGCGGGCATCGGTTATCTGGCCAGTGATGCGCGGGACTTCATGCGCACTGATGTAATCGTTATCTGCCTGTTGATCTACAGCGTCCTTGGCCTCGTGATCGACGCCATCATTCGCACGCTGGAGCGCTATGCGCTGGCTTGGCGACCGACCTTCGTGAGGCATTGAACACATGGCGACTCCTGATCTGCGCAACACTCCATTCGTCGTCCCCCAAGCGGGGCAGGCGCCTGTACAACTGCGCGACGTGGTGCGTCAGTTTGGTCGGCAACGGGTCATCGACGGGCTGAATCTGGACATTGCTCCGGGCGAATTTGTCGCCTTGCTCGGGGCCAGTGGCTCCGGCAAGACCACCTTGCTGCGCACTCTGGCCGGGCTGGACGAGATCGACAGCGGTGAGCTCCGTGTGCCGGTCGCGCGTGCGGCGGTTTTTCAAGAGCCGCGCCTGATGCCGTGGAAAAGCGCGTGGAAAAACGTGGTTCTCGGCCTGCGCATCAACGATGCCAAGGCTCGGGCTGAAGCAGCATTGACCGAAGTTGGCCTGGCGCATCGGCTGAATGCCTTTCCGGCCACCTTGTCCGGTGGCGAAGCGCAGCGTGTGGCGCTGGCGCGGGGGCTAGTCCGTGAGCCAAAACTGTTGCTACTCGACGAGCCTTTTGCCGCACTCGATGCGTTGACGCGCATTCGCATGCATCAACTGATCATCGACCTGTGGCGCAAACACACCCCGGCGGTGCTGCTGGTGACGCATGATGTCGATGAGGCGATCCTGCTCGCTGACCGGGTCATCGTGCTGGCCGACGGCAAGATTGCCGACGACATCCGTGTCGACCTGCCGCGTCAGCGCGACAGCGGGCAGGCCGGGTTCCAACTGATTCGAAGCCGCTTGCTGGGCTTGCTGGGCTTGCTGGGCGTCAAGGTGAACGCAGCTGCCGATACCGCTCCGCAAGCACCGGAGCAGGACGTAACGCTCAGCGCACTGCGCCGCTTCGCCAACGCTCGTTGATTCGGCGCACGCTGCGTATCATGGTCGTCTGAATTTCCGAAGGGGACGCCCATGTCTGTCGAAAAGCCTGAAGTCATCATCACCTATTGCATTCAATGCCAGTGGCTATTGCGCGCCGCCTGGCTGGCCCAGGAACTGCTGAGCACATTCAGTGATGATCTGGGTAAAGTCTCGCTGCAGCCAGGCACCGGCGGCGTGTTCCGTATTACCTGTGACGGCGTGCAACTCTGGGAACGCAAGGCCGATGGCGGCTTTCCCGAAGCCAAGGTGCTCAAGCAGCGGCTGCGTGACCAGATCGATCCGGCCCGCGATCTGGGCCACAACGACCGCCATACTCCGGCAGACCCTCAGTAATACAGGGCAACTGTCACGACATCGCCACGCACGTGTCACATTCGGTTAACCGGCATGCTCCACTCTTCTGGAAACCCTGCCGGAGGTCTTCACATGACCAGTGCTCAGCTCGCCACACCCAGCCGCAAACAGCGCGTGCGCACCTTGTGGATTTCCGACGTTCATCTGGGCACACGTGATTGCCAGGCCGAGCACCTCTCCGCGTTTCTCAAGCGCTATCAGGCTGACAAGGTGTACCTGGTCGGCGACATCATCGATGGCTGGAAACTGCGCGGCGGCATGTACTGGCCACAAGCACACACCAACGTGATTCGCCGCTTGCTGACCATGAGCAAGCGCGGCACCGAAGTCATTTACGTCACCGGCAATCACGATGAATTCCTGCGCCGTTACTCCAAGCTGGTGCTGGGCAACATCCAGTTGGTAGACGAAGTCGAACACGTGACGGCCGATGGACGTCGTTTTCTGGTCATTCACGGCGACCAGTTCGACGTGATCACCCGATACCACCGCTGGCTGGCCTTTCTGGGCGACTCGGCCTATGAATTCACCCTGACCCTCAACCGCTGGCTCAACCACTGGCGCGCCAAATACGGCTATGGCTACTGGTCGCTGTCGGCGTACCTCAAGCACAAGGTCAAGAGTGCGGTGAATTTCATCAGCGATTTCGAGGAAGCCATCGCCCACGAATGCGTGAAGCGCGGGCTGGACGGCGTGGTCTGCGGGCACATCCACCATGCGGAAATTCGCCAGGTGGGCGGCGTGGAATATCTCAACTGCGGCGACTGGGTCGAATCCTGTACCGCCCTGATCGAACATCTGGACGGCAACATCGAACTGTTCCGTCTGGCGGATGCGCATTTGAAGGCGCAACAGGTTGCGGTCGAAGAACCCGCCAGCGAAACGCTTGCCTGAAGCAGTCTGCCTAGAAAGGCACCTTACCCAGGAGCATGTCGCGGTACATCACAAAGTCGCCGAGCAAGCTGTAAAACGGATGCTTGAACGTGGCCGGACGGTTCTTCTCAAAAAAGAAATGCCCGGCCCACGCGAAGCCGTAACCCGCGACCGGCAACAACCATAACAACCCCCAGCGGCCGCTGCCCACACCAAACGCCAGCAGGAAAATCACCAGAGACGTACCGACAAAATGCAGACGCCGGCTGGTAGCGCTGCTGTGCTCGGCAAGATAGAAAGGATAGAACTCGGCAAAGCTCGAAAAACGCCTGATGGTATCCACGGTGCCTGTCCTCGTGTGGGTTCTTATTGTTATACACAAATTTAGCCGACTGTCTTACCGATATGGAGCATTCGAGTCGTGCTCATGTTTACGACTATCGTGCCAATGCTCTGCGTTGGCACGCAGTTCGTGACGTTCCGCGTTACACATCCAAGATGCGAAACACCGTCATGCCTTACCCGCGGCCTCTGCCAGGCCTCAATGCCGCCAGAATGCCGGTACACAGAGCACCAGCACAGTAATGATTTCCAGACGGCCAAGCAGCATGCCGCCGGACAGAATCCATTTGGCCGCATCCGGCAGGGTAGAGAAATTACCCGCCGGCCCGATGACCTCACCCAGCCCTGGCCCTACACCCGATACCGTACTGGCAGCGCCGGTCAGCGCCGTCATCCAGTCCAGCCCGAGCAGCGACAGCATCAGCGCGATCAGACAGATAGTGATCGTGAAGAAAAACGAAAAGGTCAGGATCGAGCGCACGATCTCATCGTCCAGCCGATGGCCATTGTATTTCTGCTTCATCACCGCGCGCGGATGGATCAGTTGATTGAGGTTGGTCTTGAGCAGAATGTAGGCCACCTGAAAACGGAAGATCTTCACTCCGCCGGCTGTCGAGCCAGAACAGCCGCCGATAAAGCCCAGATAAAAGAACAGCATCAGCGAGAAATTACCCCACAGGCTGTAGTCACCCAGTGCAAAACCCGTCGTCGTCACCACCGAGGTCACGTTCAGCGCGACATGGCGCAGCGCCTCGGTCCACGGCAGGTCCGTGGTATTGGCGTACCAGACCGTCATGACCAGCCAAGTGATCAACAGCAGCCCGATCAGGCCCTGAACCTGCTCATCCTTGATCAACGCCTTGCGGTTGCCACGCAATGTCGCGACATACAGGGTAAAGGGCAGGCTGCCGAGGATCATCACCACGATCGCCACCCAATGCACCGCCGGTTGCGGCCATTTGGCCAGCGACTGGTCGGAGGTGGAGAAGCCGCCTGTGGAAATCGCCGACATCGCATGGTTGATCGCGTCGAACAGACTCATGCCCGCCGCCCAGAAAGCCAGACTGCCCAGCGCGGTAAAGCCGACATAGGCGAGCACGATGAACTTGGCCACCATGTGCGAGCGGGGCATGACCTTTTCCGAGCGGTCCGAGGACTCGGTCTGAAACAGACGCATGCCGCCGATGCGCAGCAGGGGCAGAATCGCCACGGCCATACCGATGAAGCCGATACCGCCCAGCCAGTGCAGCATTGAGCGCCAGATCAGAATGCCCGGCGACATGCTGTCCAGATGGCTGAGTACTGTCGAGCCGGTGGCCGTGATGCCGGACATGCTCTCGAAGAACGAGTCGGTGTAACTGATGTGCTGGGTCAGCAGAAAGGGCAGGGCGGCGAAAATGCACACCACAATCCAGCTGGAGACGGTCAGCATGTACATGTCCCGAGGGCGCAACTGAACGTTGTCGGGGCGTCCGGGCACCACCAGCGCCAGACCGGCGATAAAGGTGATGGCGCTGGCCCAGAGAAACTCGCGCAGATCTTCGAAACGGTCGTAGATGACCAGCGTGGCCATGGGCACGATCATGGCGACAGCCAGGGTGATCAGGAAGATGCCGATAATGAAACCGATGATACGCAAGGTCGGCAACGACATGACAGGCTCTGGCTGGTGTGAGGAAAGGCGCCATTCTACCTGCGCTTGAAGGCATGTAAACCGGCGCGGCCGAGGAGCGTCTGCAAGCGCAGAGGTAACGAATTGTGCGTCGCACTCGTTATTGACGCTAAACAGGCTCTAGAATGCTCGATCACTTTTCAAGGAGACAGTCCATGCAGGCGCTCGACGTTTTGCTCAATCGTGTATCGGTTCCACGACTGATCGACCCGGCCCCGGACGCTGCGCAGCGGGATATCCTGTTCGGTGCTGCATTGCGCGCGCCGGATCATGGACAGCTCAAGCCGTATCGTTTTCTGACGGTCGAAGGCGCGGCCCGTGAGCGCATGGGCGAGATGCTGGCGCAGGCGCTGCAGGAGAGTGGTGTTGAAGTGACCCCGCAGGCGCTGGAAAAGGCCCGTCTTGGCCCATTGCGCGCACCTTTGGTGGTGGTCGTGATCGCGCGCTTGCAGGACCACTTCAAAGTCACGCGCTCGGAACAACGGATCACCGCCGGATGCGCCGCCCATGGCGTGTTGCTGGCAGCGTATGCACTGGGTATCGGTGCGGTCTGGAGGACTGGCGAGCTGTCCTATGCGCCACAGGTAGCCAAGGGCTTCGGCCTTGAAGCCGGCGAAGAAGTGCTTGGCTTTCTGTACCTGGGCACCCCGCTGAACCCGCCGCGCGAAGCACCAAAAGTCGATGTGGGCGAGTTTGTCAGCGAGTGGCAGGGCTGATCAGACAGCCGACGAACTGAGCGGCTCTCTGGGCAGATCCAGTGTGGCGATAAACCCGCCGTCCGGGTGATTGCCCAGCATAAGAGTGCCGCCATGTCGTTCCGCTGCGCGTTTGGCGATCGCCAGCCCCAGGCCGTGACCCGGGGTGGTCTGGCCGGGGGCTCGGTAAAAC
This sequence comes from Pseudomonas syringae KCTC 12500, assembly GCF_000507185.2. Classification (NCBI taxonomy): domain Bacteria; kingdom Pseudomonadati; phylum Pseudomonadota; class Gammaproteobacteria; order Pseudomonadales; family Pseudomonadaceae; genus Pseudomonas; species Pseudomonas syringae. The sequence goes on along the minus strand of NZ_AYTM02000002.1, from coordinate 600,512 downwards.
GGCTCGCCCAGTTGCGTCAGGTGTTCGTCGGCAACGCCTGGGCCATGATCGCGAACGCTCAGACGGATGTGATCGCCGACCTGAGTTGCCTGCAGATCAATGCGCTGGCCGCTCGGGTTGAAGCGCAGCGCGTTGCGCAGCAGGTTGTCCAGCGCCCGTTCGATCATGTCCGGCCAGCCTTTGAACTGCAGGTTGTCCTGCACCTCGACGCGAATGTTCTGGTCGACACCGTCCAGCTGTGTGTCGCTCTTCAGGCGCTGCAGCAGCGCTTCGAGGTCGACGGGCTCCGGGCCGCGAAGCTCTGCGTCGAGGCGTGCCAGGGCCAGGATCTCGCTGATCAGCGCCTCCAGTCGGTCACATTCACGGCCCAGCCGTGGCCAAAGCTTTTCACGCTCGGCAGGCTCCGCACGTTCAGCCAGCGCCAGGGCGATGCGCAACCGGGCCAGCGGCGAGCGCAGTTCATGAGACACATCGCGCAGCAACTGGCGCTGACTGCCAATCAGGCTTTGCAGGCGCGCGCCCATGCGGTTGAAGTCCTTGGCCAGCACGCCGAACTCGTCACGGCGGTTGGCCAGTTGTCCGAGGCTGTGCTGTTGATAGCTGGTTTGCCCCAGATCGTGCACTGCGCCGCGCAGGCGACTCAGCGGTCGGGTAATCGACAGCGTCACGAACAGGCTGAACAGGGTCAGGACCACCAGTGCAATGCCCAGCGCGCTCAATGGCCACATCAGACTCTGACGGTGCCACTCGTCGAGCTCCGGGTGCGGAACGCGGTAGATGAACAGGTAGGTTTCGCCGGTCTTCGGGCTGCTGTACTCGGTGGCCAGACGGCGCCAGGGCAGTTTGCGCCCCTGCTCGTCGTCTTCCCGCTGCCGTGCTTCCAGGGCTGCGGCGCGCGGCGGGAAGGTGCCACGCACCATGGGCTCGCCGCTTTCGCTCAGCACTTGAGTGTCGATACGATTGCGTCGTTTGATGTCCTGAAGAAACTCCTGAGCGTTATCCGCGCCCTTGTCCTCGAAGCGTTGTGTCCACTGTTCGGGCAACGAGTTGAGCACCGGGTGACGACTGAGGATCCACGCATCCTGATTGAGCATATGCCCCATGAGCACCGACAGGCCGCCTACCAGAGCGATGGCCAGCCAGAAGCTGGCCAGGATTCGCCAGAACAATGAACGCACGGGATTTCCTCGGTCTCAGTAAAAAAGCCCGGCATGCGTGCGCATGCCGGGTTGTGTTCAACTCATCGGGCCGCGAGGCCTGATGGTTACAGCGTTTTTGCTGCTTTTGCCGCTTTCCAGGCCTTGAACTCGGCCCATTCGGCGCGACGTTCATCTTCTTTCTTCTTGATTTCGTCAAACTGCTTCTGCTGGTCAGGCCTCAGCAGTGCACGAACTTCGCTGTCGGTCTTGGAGCGTTTGGCTTCGATTTCGTCATGCATTGCTTTCTGGTCGGCAGCAGGCATTTTTTCCAGGTAGCTTTGGGTGATTTCGCGGCGCTCGTGTCGTTGCTCGCGCATCAAACGTTCGATCTGCTGACGCTGTTCACGTGTCAGGTCCAGCTCACCCATCGGTCCCATCGGGCCAGGGCCGCGGTCCATACGTGGGCCAGGGCCGCGGTCATCGCGATCCATGTGCATGGCAGGTCCGTCAGCATCCGGGCCACCGGCAGGTGGCGGTGGTGGTGCGGCCATGGCGATGGTCGGCAGGGCAGTGGCAAACATCAAAGCGATCAGGGTCTTGCGCATTGTGTATCTCCTTGTCTCTAGTGCGGCTCGATGCCGATGAGCCCAGTTTAGGGAGATCAAGGTCAAGCGCAGTCAGCGCTTGGTAAAGCTTGTGTAAGGGCAGCTGCAAGTTGTCAGCTTCAAGCTTCAAGCCAGAAGCGCTCTGCTTGTAGCTGCTCAAAGAGCATAATAATATCCGCGGCTGCGCAGCGCGACGATGCGTGGGCGGCCGTCGGAGTGCGGGCCGATTTTCTTGCGCAGGTTGCTGACGTGCATATCCAGACTACGGTCGTACAGGGTCAGCTTGCGGCCCAGGGCCAGTTGCGCCAGTTCCTGCTTGTCCAGCGGTTCGCCGGGCTGGCGCATCAATGCTTCCAGCAAGCGGCTTTCGGACACCGTGAGGGTCAGTTCCTTTTCGTCGACACTGACCACGCCGCGCATTGGGCTGAAGGTCAGGTCGCCCAGTTCGAGCTGGCTTGACGACGCCACCGGGTGACTGCGGCGCAGTACGGCGCGCAGGCGGGCAGTGAGTTCGCGAGGGTCGCAGGGTTTTGCCAGATAATCGTCAGCGCCCAGCTCCAGACCCAGGATGCGGTCCAGCGGCTCGCCGCGTGCCGAGAGCATGACCACTGGCAGGTCGGGGTGGTCGGCACGTAATTGCTTGAGTAACTCCAGGCCGCTGCCATCGGGCAGCATCACGTCCAGTACCACGGCAGCGGGGGCGGCGTCGGCCAATGCCTGACGCGCGCTGGTCCCGTCGTGACAGGCGCGCACCTGAAAGCCTTCCTGGCTCAGCCAACTGCTCAGCAGTTCGCACAGCTCTTGATCATCATCAATTAGTAACAGCTCGCTCATGACTCACTCAATTGGCCACTGCCGGGGTGCCGCGTGACTCTGCCTCGATCAGAAAGCAGAGCTGTTAAAAAAGTCGGTCGGGCAGGCTCAGGGCAGGACCTGCTTGAACGGTTTGACCACGACGTTCGCGTAGACACCTGCGGCCACGAACGGATCGGCTTCGGCCCAGGCCTTGGCGGCGCTCTGCGATTCGAACTCGGCAACGATCAGGCTGCCGCTGAAACCGGCAGCGCCGGGGTCGTTGCTGTCGACTGCCGGGTGTGGACCGGCCAGCACCAGACGGCCTTCATCCTTGAGCGCGTTGAGGCGCTCCAGGTGTGCCGGGCGAACGCTGAGGCGTTTTTCCAGCGAGTTTTCGACGTCGGTGGCGATGATTGCGTAGAGCATGTCAGTCCTCGGATTTGGTCGTATTGGGAGCGGTGTCGTGCAGGTGGCGTGACAGGTAGATCCCCTGGCCGACCAGGAAGATCAGGGTCATGCCCAGGCTGCCGAATACTTTGAAGTCGACCCAGAATTCCTGATAAGTGAAGGCCACATACAGGTTGGCTGCCCCACAGAACAGGAAGAATATGATCCAGGCGATGTTGAGGCGGGTCCAGATCGCCGCCGGCAGGGTCAATGCATGACCCATGATGCGCTGGATAAGCGGCCGGTCGCCGATGAAATGACTGCCGGCAAAGGCGACGGCAAACAGCCAGTTGACCACCGGGGCTTTCCATTTCAGAAAAGTTTCGCTGTGGAAGGCCAGGGTCAGGCTGCCGAACACCAGGCACGCCACCAACGTGAGCCACTGGCTTTTTTCCAGCTTGCGCTGTTTGACGTAGAGAATGCCGTAGACCACCACCGAACTGATGATCAGCATCGCCGTTGCACTGAAAATGCCGCCTACCATATAGGTATTGCCGAGGATATCCACGGCACGCGGCTCGGTCTTGTAAACGATGAAGAACAGCAGCAGCGGGATGAAGTCGATGAATTGTTTCACAATGGCAGCCAGAAGCAGGATGTGGCGGCATAATAACAAACATCAATGAACACGAAAGCCTCACTATGAATGTAGACCTGCACTGTCACAGCACCGCTTCCGACGGGGCACTCTCGCCCACGGCACTGGTCACGCGTGCTCATGAAAACGGCGTGCGCGTCCTTTCGCTGACCGACCACGACACCCTTGAAGGGCTTGAAGAGGCCCGTGCGGCGGCGCATTCATTGGGTATGCAACTGGTCAACGGGGTGGAGCTGTCCTGCACCTGGGGCGGCGCGACCATTCATATTCTGGGTTACGGATTCGATACCCAGGCCCCGGCGCTGACCGAGGCCATCAGCCGTTTGCATGAAGGACGCTGGCTGCGTGCGGAAGAAATCAGCCGTAAATTGGCGATCAAAGGTATGCCTGGTGCGCTGGAAGGCGCTCGCGCGATTCAGCAGGAACTGGGTGACAGCGGTAATGCGCCTGCGCGTCCGCACTTTGCCGACTTCATGGTGCGCTCGGGTTTCGTCAAGGATCGCGCCGAGGCATTTCGCAAATGGCTGGGGGCGGGCAAACTGGGCGATGTGAAGCAGCACTGGCCGACGCTGGAGGACACGGTCGCCACCTTGCGGGCGTCGGGTGCATGGGTCAGCCTCGCGCATCCTTCACATTATGACTTTACCCGCAGTAAACGGCGTAAACTGGTCGGCGATTTCGTCCAGGCTGGTGGGCACGCCATAGAAGTGGTCAATGGCATGCAGCCTGCCGATCAGGTCGGCACCCTGGCCATCCTTGCACGCGAGTTCGGTCTGCTGGTTTCTGCCGGCAGCGACTTCCACGGTCCTGGTACCTGGGGCGAGATCGGCACTTATCGCCCCGTGCCTGAAGATCTACCGCCTTTGTGGTGCAGATTCAAACATGAACAGCCTACTGCCTCCGTCTGAACAGGAAGTAATCGTGAGTCAATTTTTCCAGGTCCATCCGGAAAACCCGCAGCCGCGCCTGATCAAACAGGCCGCTGAAATCATCAAGGCCGGCGGGCTGGTGGTGTACCCGACAGATTCGTCCTATGCATTGGGTTGCCAGATCGGTGACAAGAGCGCCATCGAGCGTATCCGCCGCCTGCGCCAGCTGGACGACAAGCACAACTTCACCCTGATGTGCTGCGACCTGTCGCAACTGGGGCTGTTTGCCAAGGTCGACACCGGCGCGTTCCGTGCGCTGAAGGCGCACACGCCCGGGCCGTACACCTTCATTCTCAACGCCACCCGCGAGGTACCGCGTCTGGTGCTGCACCCCAAGCGCCGCACCATCGGCCTTCGTGTGCCAAGTCATCCCATCGCCCAGGCCCTGCTGGAGCAATTGGGTGAGCCGCTGATGAGCGTCAGCCTGATCATGCCGGGCGACAGCGTGCCGCTCAGCGATCCCTACGAGATACGCCAGATTCTCGAGCATCAGGTCGATCTGATCATCGATGGCGGGATCGGCGGTATTTCGGCGTCCACGGTCATTAACCTGGCTGAGGGTGAACCCCAGATCGTTCGGGTCGGCTGTGGTGATCCGACGCCTTTCGGTGAACGCGCCTGATGACAGCCGTCGAGGCAGTCGACAGCCAGGCCGACGCCCAGCAAGAGCTGCCGTTCGCGCTGGTCTATGGGCGTGCTGTCACGCAGATGCCGCTGGACCTGTACATCCCGCCCGATGCGTTGGAGGTTTTTCTCGAAGCGTTCGAAGGGCCGCTCGACCTGCTGCTGTACCTGATCCGCAAACAGAACATCGACATCCTTGATATTCCTGTGGCCGAGATCACCAAGCAGTACATGGGGTACGTCGAGCTGATGAAAACCGTGCGCCTGGAGCTGGCTGCCGAGTATCTGGTCATGGCCGCCATGCTGGCCGAGATCAAGTCGCGCATGCTGTTGCCGCGTTCGGCGGAGGTCGAAGAGGAAGAGGGTGATCCGCGCGCCGAGCTGATTCGCCGCTTGCAGGAATATGAGCGCTTCAAGGCCGCCGCCGAGGGCATTGATGGCCTGAGCCGTGTAGGCCGCGATGTCATCGTGCCGAAACTGGACGCTCCCGAAGCCCGTGCACGCAAGTTGCTGCCGGATGTCAGCCTTGAAGAAGTGCTGATGTCGATGGCCGAAGTGCTGCACCGCGGCGACATGTTCGAAAGCCACCAGGTCAGCCGCGAGGCACTGTCCACCCGCGAGCGCATGAGCGACGTGCTGGAACGTCTCAAGGGCGGCGGTTTTGTGCCGTTCGCCGAGCTGTTTACCGCCGAAGAAGGGCGTCTGGGTGTGGTCGTGACGTTTATGGCGGTGCTTGAACTGGTCAAGGAGTCACTTGTCGAGCTGGTCCAAAATGAGCCCTTTGCGGCGATCCATGTCCGGGCGCGAGCCGAGTAGAGCTAAAACACATTCATGAACCTCAACGAACCTCGCGAACTGGCCCCGCTGCTTGAAGCATTTCTGCTGGCCTCCGGAAAACCGCAGACGCTGGAGCGCCTGTATGAGCTATTCGAGGAAGGCGAGCGCCCTGAACCCCCGGTGTTCAAAAAGGCACTCGAGGTGTTGCGCAAGTCATGTGAGGGGCGCGCTTTTGAGCTCAAGGAAGTGGCGTCGGGTTATCGCCTGCAGATTCGTGACCGCTTTTCGCCGTGGGTCGGGCGGTTGTGGGAAGAACGGCCGCAGCGTTACTCCCGAGCCATGCTGGAAACCCTCGCGTTGATCGCCTACCGCCAGCCGATCACGCGGGGCGAGATCGAGGATGTGCGCGGTGTCGCGGTCAACAGCCACATCGTCAAGACCCTGCTCGAGCGCGAGTGGATTCGCGTGGTGGGCTACCGCGATGTGCCCGGCAAACCGGCGATGTTCGCGACCACCAAAGGCTTTCTCGACCACTTCAACCTGAAAAGCCTCGACGAACTGCCGCCGCTGGCCGACCTGCGCGAGATGGAAACCGAGCCGGTGCTGGATTTCGAAGAAGCGCCGGTGCCTGCGCACCTGCAAGCCCTGGCCGACGCCAGCCTCGACCCGGACGCAGAGCCAGAAGCCCCGCGTGACGAAACCAGCTTCCGCAGTTTGCTTGTGGAACTGGATTCGATGGAGCAGGGCCTCAAGACCGACTTCGACGACCTACTACGCGCGGAGCCAGAGCCTGAAGACGACAAAGGCGACGATGAGGTCTGATTGACTAGCGCTCCCACGCTGAAGCGTTCAGCGTGATACACAAGTCTCGTGGGAGCGAGCTTGCTCGCGAAGGCGATGGTGCAGGCTCGCTATTTTCGGATTCTGTAAGGGCCCTTTCGCGAGCAAGCTCGCTCCCACAAGACCTGTATGTAGCCATGAGCGCTCTGCGTCCTCTTGATACCTCGTCCTGGAGCGTGCGGAACGATAATCAGAATTGTCGTGCCAACGTTCCGCGCACTCCGGTCGAATTCATGCGCCAGCCCAGGGTCACATCTGATACCACTCGCCATGAGATTCGCTGCCCATGAGTTCGACCAAGAACCCCTGCATCAGCCTGTGCAAGTTCGATGATGATATTTGTCTGGGCTGCGGTCGCAGCAAGCGCGAAATCAAGTCCTGGAAGAAGCTCGACAAGGACGACAAGCGCACGGTGCTCGATGAGTCTGCCAAGCGGCTGGCGAAGCTCAAGACCGCCGGTCGCAAAAAGAAGAAGTGATTCGGGCATTTGCCGTTGACGCCGGATGCGTAAACCGGCGCAGGGGCGTATGATGGCCGACCCTCGGCGATCAAGTGTCGCCCGGGCTTTCAAGTATTTCGCCTTGCCGCTATCCACAGCGCGCCGGGTACAGGTCTTGCCGGTTCTCGGCCAGCCCTGATTCGACACACCGGGAGGTGCCCAGATGAGTGAAAAAGACAAGCAGGACAGCCAGGAAATCGGACCCGCAGGCGAAAAGCTGCAGAAGGTTCTGGCGCGCATTGGCGTGGGTTCACGCCGTGACGTGGAAGCCTGGATTACCCAGGGCCGTATCAAGGTCAACGGCAAGGACGCGACCCTCGGTCAACGCGTCGACCTGCATGACGCCATCAGTGTCGATGGTCGCGTCATCAAGCGCGAAGAAGCGGCCGAAACGGTCCGTCGCGTCATCATGTACAACAAGCCCGATGGTGAAATCTGCACCCGTGACGACCCTGAAGGCCGTCCGACCGTGTTTGATCGTCTGCCGCGCCCGAAAGAAGGCCGCTGGATCAACATCGGTCGTCTCGACATCAACACCACCGGCCTGCTGATGTTCACCACCGACGGTGAACTCGCCAACCGCCTGATGCACCCATCGTTTGAAATGGACCGTGAATACGCGGTTCGCGTGCGTGGCGAAGTCGATGACGACATGCTGCTGCGCCTCAAGAACGGGGTGATTCTCGAAGACGGTCCTGCGCGCTTCACCGATATCCAGCAAGCGCCGGGCGGCGAAGGTTTCAACCACTGGTATCACTGCGTGGTGATGGAAGGCCGTAACCGCGAAGTGCGTCGTCTCTGGGAATCCCAGGGGCTGGTGGTCAGCCGCCTGAAGCGCGTGCGTTACGGGCCGGTGTTCCTCAACTCCGACCTGCCGATGGGCCGCTGGCGCGAAATGAGCCAGTACGAAGTCGACATTCTGGCAGCCGAAGTCGGTCTGCAACCTGTGGCCCAGCCGCAGATGAATGCCAAGACCAAAGACAAGATGGAGCGTCTGCAGCGTCAATCGTCCCGTCCGTTGGGCAAGGGCGAGCGCGTTGTCCGTACACTCCGTCCTGCCGCTGGTGCTCCGGCGACCGGCGGCGAGCGCGCACCGCGTCAGCCGCAGATCACCGGTAGCGAGCGTGATCGTCCGCGCGGTGGCGATTCGACTCAGCGTCCTTCGCCGCGCAAGGATTCGGGCAAGCCCGGCTCACGCGCGCCGCGTCCGGCCGACAACAGCCGTGGTACGCCGGTCGCCGAGCGTCCGAGCGACATGAACAAGCGCCCGGCCAAGCCGGGCCCGAAGCGTGTCGGCATCAAGCTGGTCAACGATGATGCGCCGTCAGGCAAGCGTCGTGGCCCACCGGCAGGTTCAGGTCAGCGTCCGGGCTTCGGTCGTCGCAAGCCTGAGTGATCGCTCGGTGTGAATGAATGGCAACGCCAGTCCACAGGGCTGGCGTTGTCGTTTTCGTCGCTCTGAAAAGCGCTGTCACACTGCCGGCGCACCTCGACCTCCCTGTTTTGAACCTCAGCCGGGATGCACGTGTACAATGCTGCGCTTTTTTCTGTGAAACAGTGCTGTTCAACGCTCCGGGCCATCCGCCTCGAACGCTGCAATTCTGTTGCGCCACGAGCGCAGCAGGTTCTATTCCGTCACAGAACAAGATCGATCAGGTGGCTATTGAATGAGTGAAACAACCTCACCCTCGGGCGAACTGAAACGTGGCCTGAAGAATCGACACATCCAGTTGATCGCCTTGGGCGGTGCCATCGGGACAGGCCTGTTTCTCGGTTCGGCGGGCGTGCTGAAATCAGCCGGGCCGTCGATGATTCTCGGTTATGCCATCTGCGGCTTCATCGCTTTCATGATCATGCGCCAGCTGGGCGAGATGATCGTCGAAGAGCCGGTCGCCGGCTCGTTCAGCCACTTCGCCCACAACTACTGGGGCGGTTTCGCCGGGTTCCTGTCGGGCTGGAATTGCTGGCTGCTGTACATCCTGGTCGGTATGTCCGAGCTGACTGCCGTCGGCAAATACATTCATTACTGGTTGCCGGACATCCCGGGCTGGGTCTCCGCGGCAGCCTTCTTCGTGCTGATCAATGCCATTAACCTGACCAACGTCAAGGTCTTCGGCGAAACCGAGTTCTGGTTCGCGATCATCAAGGTGGTGGCGATCATCGGCATGATTGCGCTGGGCAGTTACATGCTGGTCAGTGGCAGCGGCGGCCCGCAGGCCTCGGTCAGTAACCTCTGGGAGCATGGCGGATTCTTTCCCAACGGTGTCAGTGGTTTGGTGATGGCGCTGGCAATCATCATGTTCTCCTTCGGCGGCCTGGAGATGCTCGGTTTCACCGCTGCCGAAGCCGAACAGCCGAAGACCGTGATCCCCAAGGCGATCAACCAGGTCATCTACCGCATCCTGATTTTCTACATCGGCGCGCTGGTGGTGCTTTTGTCGCTGACGCCGTGGGATAGCTTGCTGGCCAGCCTCAATGCGTCTGGCGACTCCTACAGCGGCAGCCCGTTCGTGCAGGTGTTCTCGATGCTCGGCAGCGACACGGCGGCGCACATCCTCAACTTTGTGGTGCTGACGGCAGCGCTGTCGGTCTACAACAGCGGCACTTACTGCAACAGCCGCATGCTGGTGGGCATGGCCGAGCAGGGTGATGCGCCCAAGGCGCTGGCCCAGGTCGACAAACGCGGGGTGCCGGTCAAGGCGATCTTTGCCTCTGCCGCCGTGACACTGGTCGCGGTGCTGCTCAACTATTTCGTGCCGCAGCAGGCGCTGGAACTGTTGATGTCGCTGGTGGTGGCCACGCTGGTGATCAACTGGGCGATGATCAGCTACTCGCACCTGAAATTCCGCCAACACATGAACCGGACCGCCCAGGTGCCGCTGTTCAAGGCGCTGTGGTATCCCTATGGCAACTATGTGTGCCTGGCCTTTGTGGTGTTTATCCTCGGCATCATGCTGATGATCCCCGGCATCAGCATATCGGTCTATGCGATACCTGTTTGGCTGGCGGTGATGTGGGTCTGTTACCGGGCCAAAAACAGGCGTAGCGTTGTCCTATCTGCACAGTCTGGCAAATAGCCTTGCCCGTTTCCGAGAAGAAGAGACCCCGATGCTGGTGATTTCCAACAACGTTCATCTGCCGGATGCAGAGATCGAATTGACCGCTATCCGTGCTCAGGGCGCGGGCGGGCAGAACGTCAACAAGGTCTCCAGCGCGGTGCATTTGCGTTTCGACATCAACGCCTCATCGCTGCCGCCGTTTTACAAGGAACGGCTGCTGGCGTTGAGTGACAGCCGGATTACCAGCGACGGCGTGATCGTGCTCAAGGCTCAGCAGTATCGGACCCAGGAGCAGAACCGTGCCGATGCCTTGCTGCGTTTGAGTGAGCTGATCGTCAACGCGGCCAAGGTCGAAAAGAAACGCCGCCCGACCCGTCCGACGCTCGGCTCCAAGACCCGGCGCCTGGAGTCCAAGAGCAAACGCGGCTCGATCAAGGCCGGACGCGGGAAAGTGGATTTTTGAGGTGTTTTTCAGTCTCGTGCCACGCAGTGCTCAGCGCTATACAAAAGTCTACGCTTGATTCTGGCCGCAGGCCGTAGGAGCGAACTTGTTCGCGAAAGGGCTCGTACCGTCGCAGAAGATTTGGCGTTCAAAACAATGCCTTCGCGAACAAGTTCGCTCCTACAAAAGCCATCCCGCCCTCACGCTCGAACGTAGGAGCGAACTTGTTCGCGAAAGGGCTCGTACAGTCGCGGAAGATCTGGCGTTCAAAACAATGCCTTCGCGAACAAGTTCGCTCCTACAAAAGCCCCGTTCCCACGCTCGAACGTAGGAGCGAACTTGTTCGCGAAAGGGCTCGTACCGTCGCGGAAGATCTGGCGTTCAAAACAATGTCTTCGCGAACAAGTTCGCTCCTACAAAAGCCCCGTTCCCACGCTCGAACGTAGGAGCGAACTTGTTCGCGAAAGGGCCCGTACCGTCGCAGAAGATTTAACGTTCAAAACAATGCCTTCGCGAACAAGTTCGCTCCTACAAAAGCCCCGTTCCCACGCTCGAACGTAGGAGCGAACTTGTTCGCGAAAGGGCTCGTACCGTCGCAGAAGATTTGGCGTTCAAAACAATGCCTTCGCGAACAAGTTCGCTCCTACAAAAGCCATCCCGCCCTCACGCTCGAACGTAGGAGCGAACTTGTTCGCGAAAGGGCTCGTACCGTCGCGGAAGATCTGGCGTTCAAAACAATGTCTTCGCGAACAAGTTCGCTCCTACAAAAGCCCCGTTCCCACGCTCCTATGGTATGACCCCCGAAGGTTGGACGATTATTTCTACGCTGCCTGAGCGGCCTGCATTCTGAACTCCACAGGGCTCAGGCCGTTAAGTTTCAGTTTGATGCGTGACTGATTGTAATACTCAATGTACTCGTCGATGCCCGCATGAAGCTCATCCAGATTGTTAAATTTGTTCAGATAGAAAAACTCGGACTTCAGCGTGCCAAAAAAACTTTCCATAGCCGCGTTGTCGTAGCAGTTGCCCTTGCGCGACATGCTGCATGTGATCGAATGCTCATTGAGTAATCGTTGGTAAACAGGCATCCGATATTGCCAGCCCTGGTCTGAGTGCAAAATAGGCTTTTCATGCGGCTCAAGCTTCTTGAACGCTCCTTCAAGCATTTCGTCCACCATGGAGTACAGCGGGCGCCTGGCGATTGCATAGGAAATGATTTCGCCGTTGTACAGATCCATGATGGGCGACAGATAGAGCTTCTGGCCTCCCACTTTGAACTCGGTGACGTCCGTGGCCCATTTTTCATTAAGGTGCTGGGCCTTGAAATCACGCTTGAGAATGTTGGGCGCAGCCTTGCCTACTTCGCCCTTGTAAGAGCGGTATTTCTTCACTCGCACCAGGCTCTTCAGGCCAAGCTGCCCCATCAGTTTCTGCACCGTCTTGTGGTTCACAAGATGGCCTGCGCGCCGCAACGCCGCCGTGATACGACGATAGCCATACCGGCCTTTATGATCGTAGAAAACTGTCTGAATCAGGTCTTTCAGCCCGGCGTACTTATCGCCCGCTTGCAGTACCTTTTGTTGATAGTAAAAAGTGCTGCGCGCCAGACCGGCAAGCTTCAGCAGGCCACCCAGAGAATGCCCCAGTCTCAGTTCGGTTACGATTTGCGCTTTTTCTGTTGCGCTATTCGTTGCTTCTTCTGAGCCAAGGCATCGAGCTTTTTTAGATAGTCGACCTCCATCCGCAGTTGCTTCACCTCGGCAAGCAACTCGTCACGCGAGCGCGATTCATCGTCGATTGAGGGGGCGTTCACAGGCGGAAGTGCAGTCGTCATCTTTCTTGGGCGTCCGGCTTTTGTGGGTGGCTTGGAGGAGGCATCAAAGGCCCCTTCTTCATAATGGCGCTGCCATAGACCGATGATGCCGAACTGACGGATATCGAACAAGGCCGCTGTCTGGCGCAGAGATAAACGCTCATCATGCATGCGCTTCAAAACAGTCAGCTTGAACTCGTCACTGTAGCGCTGGCGTTTTTTCTCTTGCAGGCCCGCTACGCCATGAATCTGATAGGCCGCAACCCACTGCCTAAGGCAGGAAAAATCCACATCGTGGCGATGCGCAACATCCCTCAAACCTGCCTTGCCAGCACAATACTCTTTCACGGCTGCGAGTTTTGCCTGCTCTGTATATTTACCCATGACGCCTCCAAAGGTTGCATCCAACCTTCGGGGGTCACACCACTACGCCCTGCGGGCAGCAGCCTGAAAACTCTGCTTTCCGGGCTCTTCAGGACCTGTATGACTATGAGCACCGATCATTACTGGCGCAGCACCTGCGCCTGCTTGTACAGATAAACGCTCAACGCCAACCCGGTGAGTGACGCCAGTGCCGCGAACAGGAAGATCGAGACGAAGCCGAAGCCGGCGGCAATGGCGCCTGCCAGTGGGCCGGTGATGCCCAGTGACAGGTCGATGAACAGCGAGTAGGCCCCGACTGCAGCGCCTCGGCTTGACGCCGGGACCAGATTGACCGCTTCCACGCCCAGCGCCGGGAACACCAGCGAAAAGCCGAAACCGGTCAGCGCCGCGCCAGCCAGTGCCAGGTCCGGAGTGGGCGCAAGCCACAGCAGCAAGAGCCCCAGGCTTTCCACGGACATACAGACAATCGCCACTCGAAAGCCGCCCAGGCGATTGATCAGGCTGCCGAACAGCAGGCGCGCGGCGATGAAGCTGCCACCAAACAGCGTCAGGCACAGCGCGGCGTTCGGCCAGTGGTTGCTCGCGTAATACAGGGTGATAAACGTCGCGATAGTGCCAAAGCCGATACCGCCCAACGCCAGGCCCATGCCATGCGGAAACACTCGTCCCAGTACATGCATGAATGGCAGTCGCTCGCCCTGCACGATCGGCGCGGGCTCTTTATGCCACGTCAGGTAGAGCCCCAGCGCGCACAGCAGCATGATGCTCACACCCACTGTCCACAGGCCGAGTTCGTCAACCATCCACACACCCAGTGGCGCACCGATGGCCAGCGCGCCGTAGCTGGCGATGCCATTCCAGGAAATGACCTTGGCGGTGTTCTGCGCGCCGACCCGGCCGATGCCCCAGCCAATCGAGCCAGAACCGACAAGGCTTTCCGCGGCACCGAGGATCACCCGGCCAATCAGCAGAATCACCAGGCTCGCCATCGGCCAACTGTCCAGCCACACCGGCACCAGCATGAACACACCGCTCAGCCCGCAACCGGTCAGCCCGATCTGCACAGCTTTTTTGCTGCCCAGATTGTCGATGATGCGACTCGACCAGGGGCGACTGATCAGCGTGGCCAGGTACTGCACGCTGATGACCAGCCCGGCGATAACTGCACCGAAGCCCAAATCACTGTGGACATAGCCGGGCAGAACGGCGAGGGGAATGCCGATGTTCAGGTAGCCGATAAAGGTGAACATCACGATGGACACGACGGTCAGGGTAACGGCCATCGGGGTTTGTGGTGTGTTTTGCTGTGTCTCGGACATGGGGCGGGCTTTCATTCTTTTGCGGGCATGGCGTTCGAGCGGGCGGGGAAAAACCCTTAGCAAGCTCTCGAAGTGCTTATCATACCGATGCATCGGGCGATGCAGGTGCAACAGATTGAAATAAACCTGAATGGAGGGGGCTATTTGTCCCTGGGTGCCACAAGGTGTGTGGTTACGAGAGCGGCCAAGGCGTTTTCCTGAGTACCGAAACGGGCGAGCAGGGCGCTCTGTTTTTCCGGGCTGAGGCGTGACCAGATCTCGATCATTTTCTCGGCGGTGCCAATCAGGGCGCTGGCTTGGGTTTCAGTGAAGTCGCTCATAAAAATCTGCTGTTTGCCTGTTGCTGGTTTTCCAGGCGTATTGAAAACCGGCAAAACCGTTTTTCGATACGCCTGAAAACAATCGCCTTCAGTCTTTGCGTCCGGCTTTCTGGCTGTCTTGAGCCGAGGGTGCTGCTTTCATTGCGACAGGTTGACCAAGCTCTTGCTGAGCCAGAGTCGACTGTTGTGGTTCCTGTTGGCCTGGTGGGAAGTTAGGGATTTCATGCATCGTCGTCGCTCCTCGCAAGGGGTTGCAGATAGAACCGTGCTTTAAAAAAGCATGCGCAGGATAACCCACTGAAAATGACAATCAGGATATTTTTTTACCCCGATTGCCCTGATCGTGAAACAAAATGGCTTTTTCACTGTCTGGCTTTTCGCCTCGCGAGGCGCTGAGCAGCTTGATTTCATTGGGCCGGACCGCATGAGCAGGGTCCACAGCCCGTTGATCATTTTATTTTCGGCCTTCTGCACCCTTGGCCACTTCATCCGTGCGCGCGGCCATGATGAAGTCGTTGCGATGCAGGCCCTTGATCGAGTGGCTCCACCAGGTCACGGTCACCTTGCCCCACTCGGTCAACAGGCCCGGGTGATGGCCTTCCGCTTCGGCAATTTCGCCCACGGCATTGGTGAACGCCAGCGCCCATTTGAAATTCTTGAACAGAAACACTTTTTCCAGCTGCATCACCGCGTCGCGGACCTCGATGTTCCAGTCCGGGATCTGCTTGAGCAGTTCCGGCAATTCGGCTTCGCTGACCTGCGGCGCATCGGCACGGCAGGCTTCACAGTGGGCTTGATTCAAGGTGGTCATAAGCAGAGTGTCCTTTTCGGATAGCGGGCCGAGCGTCAGGCGGCGTGGCTTTTGGTTTTAGGTGGAAACTTGGGAGCGTGCAAGCCCAACTGCATGCCTTGCCCGACCAGCGCCATGATGTCTTGCTGCGCCAGGTCGAACAGATGCTTCAGATCCGGCAGGACAAAGTACAGCGGTTGCAGAATGTCGATGCGATAAGGTGTGCGCATCGCCTCAAGCGGATCGAAAGGCTGGTGTTCGGGGGCTGCCGATAAGCTGTACAACGCTTCCTTCGGTGAAGAAAGGATGCCGCCGCCGTAGATTTTCCGTCCTTGCGGTGTATCGACCAGACCAAACTCGATGGTCATCCAGTACAGCCGGGCCAGGTACACGCGTTGTTCCTTGCTCGCGCTCAGGCCGAGTTTGCCGTAGGTGTGGGTGAATTCGGCAAACCATGGATTGGTCAACAGCGGGCAGTGGCCAAATATTTCATGAAAGATGTCCGGTTCCTGCAGGTAGTCCAGTTCTTCTGCGCTACGAATGAACGTCGCCACCGGAAAGCGCTTGCTGGCCAGCAGTTCAAAAAACGTCTGGAAGGGGATCAGCGCGGGCACTCGCTCGACCTGCCAGCCCGTGGTCGCGCCCAGAACCTTGTTGATTTCGCCTAGCTGAGGAATACGATCGAGTGGCAGGCCCAGTTGCTTGATGCCGTCCAGATACTCCTGACAGGCACGTCCTTCGACGATTTTCATCTGCCGGGTAATCAGGGTGTTCCATACCGCATGTTCGTCCGCCGTGTAATCGATGAAACCCGAAGCGTCCGGCTCGCGTGCCACGTAAAGCGTCTGGGCCATGCTGATGTCCTCGAAAGGCTGGTGTTTTTAGAGTGTTCTTGTAAAAGCCTGTGTTCAGGAATAACCCGGTTTCGAGGGCGCGTCAGCGGGTGTGGGCAGGGTTGCGCATGGGTTTGATCACTGGTTCGTAACGAAAAGTTTACGCTTGCGATGGAAGAGGCTTGAAATCAAGCATACTGCCGCTCGCGAAGCGGGCATGCGTAACGTATTGTTGACATTAATTTTGCCGACTCATGAAAAACATACCCTCACAGGGACGATGACTCATGCGCATCAAGGTGCACTGCCAGAACCGCATCGGCATTCTTCGCGACATTCTCGATCTGCTGGTGGCTTACGGCGTCAACGTGGCGCGCGGCGAAGTGGGGGGCGAACACGGTGACGCGATCTATCTGCATTGCCCGAACCTGATCAACCTGCAGTTCCAGGCCTTGCGCCCGAAGTTCGAGGCGATCACCGGGGTGTTCGGCGTCAAGCGCGTCGGGCTGATGCCCAGCGAGCGCCGGCACATGGAGCTCAATGCCTTGCTCGGTGCGCTGGAATTCCCGGTGTTGTCCATCGACATGGGCGGGGCGATCGTTGCGGCCAATCGTGCCGCTGCGCAGTTGCTGGGCGTGCGGGTCGATGAAGTGCCGGGCATGCCCTTGTCGCGTTACGCCGAAGATTTCGACCTGCCTGAGCTGGTGCGCGCCAGCCAGTCGCGGATCAATGGGCTGCGGGTAAAGGTATGTGGCGATGTGTTTCTTGCCGACATCGCACCTCTGCAATCGGAACATGACGACAGCGAAGCCATGGCCGGGGCCGTGCTGACGCTGCACCGCGCGGATCGGGTCGGCGAGCGCATCTACCATGTGCGCAAGCAGGAGCTGCGTGGCTTCGACAGCATCTTTCAGAGCTCGAAGGTCATGGCTGCTGTGGTTCGAGAGGCGCGGCGCATGGCGCCCCTCGATGCGCCGCTGCTGATCGAGGGCGAAACCGGCACCGGCAAGGAGTTGCTGGCCCGCGCCTGTCACCTGGCAAGCCCGCGCGGCCAGTCACCGCTGATGGCACTCAACTGTGCCGGGTTGTCGGAGTCCATGGCCGAGATCGAGCTGTTCGGTTATGACCCTGGTGCGTTCGAAGGCGCGCGTGCGGAAGGGCGGCTGGGGCTGTTGGAACTGACCGCGGGCGGCACGCTGTTTCTCGATGGTGTAGGTGAGCTGAGCGCCCGTATGCAGGCCAAACTGCTGCGCTTCATTCAGGACGGCAGCTTTCGCCGGGTCGGCAGTGACGAGGACATGTTTCTTGATGTGCGAGTGATGTGTTCGACCCAGGTCGATCTTTCGGAGCTGTGCGCCAAAGGCATGTTCAGGCAGGACCTTTATCATCGCCTTAACGTGCTGTCGCTGCATATACCGCCACTGCGCGACTGTCTGGACGGTCTTGAGCCTCTGGTGGAGCATTTTATCGATCAGGCCAGCCGGCAGATAGGCTGTCCGCTGCCCGGCATATCACCTGCGGCCATCAAGCGTCTGAGTCAGTACCACTGGCCCGGCAATGTGCGGCAACTGGAAAACGTATTGTTTCAGGCCGTATCGCTGTGTGATGGCGGCAAGGTGCAGGCCGAGCACATTCGTTTGCCGGATTACGGCGTGCGACAAGGATTGAGTGAAGTGTCGCTGGAGGGCGGGCTGGGCGCTATTATCGGGCGCTTTGAAAAGTCGGTGCTGGAACAACTGTATGCGCAATATCCCAGCAGTCGCCAATTAGGTAAACGCCTGGAGGTGTCTCATACAACGATTGCCAACAAGTTGCGCGACTATGAATTAGGGCGCGAATCAGATCCGCATCCTGTCGATAAATAACTCGCTCATTGCTAGTCGTGTCAGCCACTTCGTGCATGCGCCTCGCACCTTAATATAGCGGCGAGGCGTCGTGCACAGGTTGCAACGGCAAGAAGCCTCAACCGTTGCTGCAGCCGTTGCCCATCACCTGATAGCCCATGGTGTGGCGCGCGCCTTGCGAATCTTCATACACCATGCGCGCCGGGACCACTGCGCAGACGTTAGGGATCTGGCTGATGGAAATAACCCGGGCGATATCCAGATGAGTGCCGTAGGTATATTGCTCGACACGCGCCTGTTGCGCAGCCACTTTGGTCTGCGATTCTTCGGCCATGGCGAAACTGCTGATACCGCACAGGGCCAATGCCACTAATAAAGCTTTCATTGTCGTTTACCTTTTTCAAAGTGAGCGCCGTCGCATCACGTTTTTGACATCATGGGCTAAGGCGGTCTGATACGTTTTTCGAGTTGGAACAACACTGCGTGGGGGCAGTTGATGTCTGCCTTGTTGGCGGATCGAATTCTATGCCTGTTGCGACAGTGCATATATAAAGACTTTGGATAAGCGCTTTTATCAAAATGGTAATAATCTTGAGGGCAGGTGCAAGCTGCAAGCTGCAAGCTGCAAGCTGCAAGCTTCAAGCTTCAAGCTTCAAGCTTCAAGCTTTCGGGCTTAATGCTTGCGGCTTGCAGCTTATGGCTTGCAGCTTATGGCTTGCAGCTCCGGCCCCGCCCGGTAAGA
This sequence comes from Pseudomonas syringae KCTC 12500, assembly GCF_000507185.2. Lineage (NCBI taxonomy): Bacteria > Pseudomonadati > Pseudomonadota > Gammaproteobacteria > Pseudomonadales > Pseudomonadaceae > Pseudomonas > Pseudomonas syringae. The sequence continues at coordinate 581,713 of NZ_AYTM02000002.1, read as the reverse complement.
CCAACGTCGAATGGCCCCTGCGGGTGGGGCGGGATACAACAGGGGCATAAAACAACAACTATCCACCGAGGTAACCAAGATGAGTGCAGCTTCCCTGTACCCCGTCCGCCCAGAAGTCGCAGCGACTACGCTGACGGATGAAGCGACCTACAAGGCCATGTACCAGCAGTCGGTGGTCAACCCTGATGGTTTCTGGCGTGAACAGGCTCAGCGCCTCGACTGGATCAAACCTTTCACCGTGGTCAAACAGACCTCGTTCGATGATCACCGTGTCGATATCAAATGGTTCGCCGACGGCACGCTGAACGTTGCCTACAACTGCCTGGATCGCCATCTGGAAGAACGCGGCGACAGCATCGCCATCATCTGGGAGGGCGATGACCCTTCCGAGCACCGGGAAATCACCTACCGCGAACTGCACGCCGAAGTGTGCAAGTTCGCCAACGCGCTGCGTGGCCAGGACGTGCACCGTGGTGACGTCGTGACCATCTACATGCCGATGATCCCCGAGGCTGTGGTCGCCATGCTGGCGTGCGCGCGGATCGGTGCGATTCACTCGGTGGTGTTCGGCGGCTTCTCGCCCGAAGCGCTGGCTGGCCGGATTATCGATTGCAGTTCCAAAGTGGTCATCACTGCCGACGAAGGTCTGCGTGGCGGCAAGAAGACAGCGCTCAAGGCCAACGTCGACCGCGCCCTGACCAACCCGGAAACCAGCAGCGTGCAGAAGGTCATCGTCTGCAAGCGCACCGGGGGCGAGATCGAATGGAACCGTCACCGTGATATCTGGTACCACTCGCTTCTGGAAGTGGCGTCCAGCACCTGCGCGCCGAAAGAGATGGGTGCTGAAGAGTCGCTGTTCATTCTCTACACCTCGGGCTCGACCGGCAAACCCAAGGGCGTGTTGCACACCACCGCAGGTTACCTGCTGTATGCCGCGCTGACCCACGAACGCGTGTTCGACTACAAACCAGGTGAAGTCTATTGGTGCACCGCCGACGTCGGCTGGGTCACCGGGCACAGTTACATTGTCTACGGCCCTCTGGCCAATGGTGCGACCACGCTGCTGTTCGAAGGCGTGCCGAACTATCCGGACATCACCCGCGTGTCGAAGATCATCGACAAGCACAAGGTCAATATCCTCTACACCGCGCCGACCGCGATTCGCGCCATGATGGCTGAAGGCACCAAGTCCGTTGAAGGCGCCGACGGTTCCAGCCTGCGCCTGCTGGGTTCGGTGGGCGAGCCGATCAACCCGGAAGCCTGGGCCTGGTACTACAACACGGTCGGCAAGCAGAACTGCCCGATTGTCGATACCTGGTGGCAGACTGAAACCGGCGGCATCCTGATCAGCCCGTTGCCAGGCGCGACCGCCCTGAAACCGGGCTCGGCGACACGTCCGTTCTTCGGTGTGATTCCGGCGCTGGTGGATAACCTGGGCAACCTCATCGAGGGCGCTGCCGAGGGCAATCTGGTGATCCTCGATTCGTGGCCGGGCCAGTCGCGCTCGCTGTACGGCGATCATGACCGTTTCGTCGACACCTACTTCAAGACGTTCCGTGGCATGTACTTCACCGGTGACGGTGCCCGTCGTGACGAGGACGGTTATTTCTGGATCACCGGGCGTGTGGATGACGTGCTCAACGTTTCCGGCCACCGCATGGGCACGGCTGAAATCGAAAGCGCAATGGTTGCGCACCCGAAAGTCGCCGAGGCTGCTGTGGTCGGTGTGCCGCATGACCTGAAAGGGCAGGGCATTTACGTTTATGTGACCCTCAATGGCGGTGAAGAACCGAGCGACGCGCTGCGCACCGAATTGCGCAACTGGGTGCGCAAGGAGATCGGTCCGATTGCCTCGCCTGACTTCATTCAGTGGGCGCCCGGCCTGCCGAAGACCCGTTCGGGCAAGATCATGCGCCGCATCCTGCGCAAGATTGCGACCGCCGAGTACGATGCGCTGGGTGACATCTCTACCCTGGCCGACCCGGGCGTGGTGCAGCATCTGATCGACACGCACAAGGCCATGAACGCTGCTTGAGTGATCCTGTGACTGAAGCGCCCCGTTTGGTGAGAGCCGAACGGGGCGCCTTCGTTTTCGGCGTCTGGTACGGGAAAAGGGATATATATCGGGTTGTTACCGGTTTACACGGCGTTGTCGCGCAGCGCTTCGTTGTGGGACATGTCTGGGGTTTCTGTGTAGGAAAGTACGACGCAGCAAGGCTTTTAAATCGCCATGTGGCACGCTGGGCTTGCCGGATTAAAAGGGTTTGCCAATAATGGGCGCGCTTTTTGCTGTTATGACAGGTTTAGTCTGCGCTGCTGGATCAGCAGAAACGGGCCCCGTCAATACCGTGTGGTGGGTTTTCAAGCGCTTCTGTAACTAGTTGTCGCATTGAAGAAATATCGACTTCGAGCCTGTCGTTAAAATGCCCCTCATTCGCCGAAGGGCTGTGAGCCGCCAGCGCGGTGTCACGTATCCGGCGTCGCTTTTCCCCGAGATTGTCCTTTCGCACATTGGGCGCTTGCTCACTTTGCCACTTGTCGTGCTTTACCGATGGAGTCCCTGGAAATGAAAAAGCTCATGCTTATTGGCGCGATGGCGTTGTCCGTGCTCGCCCAGCCGATCTTTGCTGATGAAAAACCACTGAAAATCGGTATCGAAGCGGCTTACCCTCCGTTCGCGTCCAAGGCCCCGGATGGCAGCATCGTCGGCTTTGACTACGACATCGGCAATGCGCTGTGTGAAGAAATGAAGGTCAAGTGCACCTGGGTCGAGCAGGAATTCGACGGCCTTATCCCGGCGCTGAAAGTGCGCAAGATCGACGCGATCCTGTCGTCGATGTCCATCACTGACGACCGTAAGAAGTCCGTTGATTTCACCGGCAAGTATTACAATTCCCCGGCGCGTCTGGTCATGAAGGACGGCACTACGATCAGCGACAGCCTGGCTGAACTCAAGGGCAAGAAGATCGGCGTGCAGCGTGGCTCGATCCACGAGCGTTTCGCCCGTGAAGTCCTCGCTCCCAAAGGTGTCGAAGTGACGCCGTACGGTTCGCAGAACGAAATCTACCTGGACATCGGTGCAGGCCGCCTGGACGGTACTGTCGCCGACGCCACGCTGTTGCAGGACGGCTTCCTGAAAACCGACGCAGGCAAAGGCTATGCGTTCGTAGGTCCGTCGTTCGTCGATCCGAAATACTTCGGTGACGGCATCGGCATTGCCGTGCGCAAGGGCGACAAGGCCGACCTTGACCGTCTCAACGCCGCCATCGCCGCGATCCGTGCCAACGGCAAGTACAAGGCTATCCAGGACAAGTATTTCGATTTCGATATCTACGGCAAATAAGTCGTCGTCCTTACCCTGACCAATGGCGCAAACAGAATTGCCTGGATTGCGCCATTTTTATTCCACGCTTGAGGACCGCACATCATGTTGAAAGGTTACGGAGCTGTCATCCTCGAAGGTGCCTGGCTGACGTTGCAGCTGGCCCTGTCGTCGATGGCTCTGGCGATCGTTCTCGGTCTGATCGGCGTGGCGCTGAGGCTGTCTCCGGTACGCTGGATCGCCTGGCTGGGCGACCTGTACAGCACGGTGGTTCGTGGTATTCCCGATCTGGTCCTGATTCTGCTGATCTTCTACGGCGGCCAGGACCTGCTCAACCGCGTCGCCCCGTTGCTGGGGTTTGACGACTACATCGACCTTGATCCGTTGATGGCAGGCATCTGCACGCTGGGCTTCATCTTCGGCGCGTATCTTTCGGAAACCTTTCGCGGTGCGTTCATGGCCATTCCCAAGGGGCAGGCCGAGGCGGGCATGGCGTATGGCCTGAGTAGCGGCAAGGTGTTCTTCCGTATTCTGGTGCCGCAGATGATTCGTCTGGCGATTCCCGGTTTCACCAACAACTGGCTGGTGCTGACCAAGGCCACCGCGCTGATTTCCGTGGTCGGTCTACAGGACATGATGTTCAAGGCCAAGCAGGCGGCCGATGCCACCCGCGAGCCTTTCACCTTCTTTCTGGCGGTTGCGGCGATGTACCTGGTGATCACCAGCGTGTCGCTGCTCGCCTTGCGTTACCTCGAAAAACGCTACTCGGTGGGCGTGAGGGCGGCTGACCTATGATCTTTGACTACAACGTGATCTGGGACAGTCTGCCGCTGTACTTCGGCGGCCTGCTGACCACCCTGAAGCTGCTGGCGATTTCACTCGCGTTCGGGCTGCTGGCGGCATTGCCGCTGGGCCTGATGCGGGTCTCGAAAAACCCTTGGGTGAACATCCCTGCCTGGCTGTACACCTACGTGATTCGCGGCACGCCGATGCTGGTGCAGCTGTTTCTGATCTATTACGGGCTGGCCCAGTTCGATGCGGTGCGCGAAAGCTTTTTGTGGCCCTGGCTGTCCAGTGCCACCTTCTGTGCCTGCCTGGCGTTCACCATCAACACCAGCGCCTACACGGCGGAGATCATCGCCGGCAGCCTCAAGTCCACACCGGCCGGTGAAATCGAGGCCGCGCGGGCCATGGGCATGTCGAAAGCCAAGATGTACCGGCGCATTCTGCTGCCCTCGGCCTTGCGCCGGGCGCTGCCGCAGTACAGCAACGAGGTCATCATGATGCTGCAGACCACCAGTCTGGCGTCCATCGTGACCCTGATCGACATCACCGGCGCGGCCCGTACGGTCAACGCGCAGTTCTACCTGCCTTTCGAGGCTTACATCACCGCAGGCGTTTTCTATCTTTGCCTGACATTCATTCTGGTGCGGCTGTTCAAGATCGCCGAACGCCGCTGGCTGGGCTACCTCGCCCCACGGAAGGTCTGAAATGCAAAGAACCAATCATGTATTGCCGTGGAGCACCCTCGGCACCCAACGCACGCTGAGCGTCTTTCGCTTCGGCACCGGTGAGCGCAAGGCCTACATCCAGGCCAGCCTGCATGCCGACGAACTGCCCGGCATGCGCACGGCCTGGGAGCTGAAAAAACGCCTCACAGAGCTGGAGCAGCAGGGCCTCCTCAAAGGTGTTGTCGAACTGGTGCCGGTGGCCAATCCACTGGGCCTGGGGCAGTTGCTGCAAGGTGCGCATCAGGGCCGTTTCGAGTTCGGCAGTGGCAAGAATTTCAACCGTGACTTCACCGAGCTGAGCGAGCCGGTCGCCGAGTTGCTGGAAGGTCAGCTGGGCGATGATCCGCGCGCCAATACCCGGCTGATTCGCCAGGCAATGAGCGCTGCGCTCGAAGGTCTGCCCGCGCCGCAGAGCGAATTGCAAGGCATGCAACGCATCCTGCTCAGTCACGCCTGCGTCGCTGATGTGGTGCTCGATCTGCATTGTGATGCTGATGCCGCGTTGCACATGTACGCCTTGCCGCAGCACTGGCCACAATGGCGTTCGCTGTCGGCGCATCTGAATATCCAGGTGGCGCTGCTCGCCGAGGATTCCGGTGGCAGCTCCTTCGATGAAGCCTGCTCGCTGCCATGGTTGCGCCTTTCGCGGATTTTCCCGCAGGCGCAGATCCCGCTGGCCTGCCTCGCGACTACCCTTGAACTGGGCGGTCAGGCCGATACTGGCAAGCCGCAGGCCCTCGCGCACGCCGAGGGTATCCTGGCGTTCCTCGCCGAACAGGGCTTCATCAGCGGCGACTGGCCGCAGCCGGCGCATGAAGCCTGCGAAGGCTTGCCGTTCGAGGGCACCGAATTGCTCTATGCGCCGCACCCTGGCGTGGTGACGTTCCTGCGCGCGGCAGGCGACAGGGTCGAGGTGGGCGATCCGCTGTTCGAAGTGATCGACCCGCTGTCCGATCAGGTCAGTACCATTTGTGCGAATACTGCCGGGGTGTTGTTCGCCATCGAGCGGCTTCGTTACGCTCAACCCGGTTTCTGGCTGGCCAAGGTGGCGGGGCGCACGGCGCTGCGTCACGGACGTCTGCTCAGTGATTGACCGTTCTGTGGAAACCCAAAGCATGAACAAACTGGAAGTGCAGGACCTGCACAAGCGCTACGGCAGTCACGAAGTGATCAAGGGTGTGTCCATGACCGCCAGGGCCGGCGATGTCATCAGCATCATCGGCTCCAGCGGCTCTGGCAAAAGCACCTTTCTGCGCTGCATCAACCTGCTCGAACAGCCCCATGCCGGCAAGATCCTGCTCAACAACGAAGAGCTGAAGCTGGTGCCGAACAAGGAAGGCGGTTTGAAAGCTGCCGACGCCAAGCAGTTGCAGCGTATGCGTTCACGCCTGTCGATGGTGTTTCAGCACTTCAACCTGTGGTCGCACATGACGGCACTGCAGAACATCATCGAAGCGCCGGTCCATGTGCTGGGTGTGTCGAAAAAGGAAGCGCTGGAAAAGGCTGAACATTATCTGGCCAAAGTCGGCGTGTCCCATCGCAAAGACGCTTACCCTGGGCACATGTCCGGCGGTGAGCAGCAGCGTGTGGCGATTGCCCGCGCACTGGCGATGGAGCCCGAGGTCATGCTGTTCGATGAGCCGACCTCGGCGCTGGACCCGGAGCTGGTCGGTGATGTGCTCAAGGTCATGCAGGGCTTGGCTCAGGAAGGCCGCACCATGGTGGTGGTGACTCACGAAATGGGTTTCGCCCGTGAGGTCTCCAATCAGCTGGTTTTCCTGCATCAGGGTGTCGTTCTGGAGCGTGGTGCCCCGCGCGAAGTGCTGGCCAATCCGCAGACCGAGCGTTTGCAGCAATTCCTGTCCGGCAGCCTGAAGTGACGATCGGCAGCGCATGACGATGCCTTTTTATGGCAGAACAGGGCATGCTGCGCGACGCGCGACACGACCTGGATGTTCCAGATCGAGCTATCTTCCAAGGCTCGGCTTTTGCGGCAATACGTATCGGATGTCCCAATGACTGCCCATCGAATAGGTTTCCTCGTCTGGCCTGGCACCAAAGCCCTGACCCTGGCACTGGCCGAGGAAGCCTTGCGCGTAGCGCAGCGCGTTCACCCTGAAGTGGTCTATGAGCTGTCGTTCCTGCAGGCCGAGGCCACGGAGCCTTCGGCGCTCGCCGGCGCGTGGCAATTGCCGGGTGAGCCCTGGGCCGGCCGGCTGGAAGGCTTTCAGAAGCTGTTTTTGCTGGCTGACGAGCCTCCTGCAGGTGTGGCCCCGGCGCTGGGCAGCGCGCTCAAGCAACTGGTGCGTGCCGGCTGTTCGATTGGCGGGCTGTCGGCGGGCGTCTATCCGCTTGCGCAACTGGGCCTGCTGGATGGCTACCGTGCCGCCGTGCACTGGCGCTGGCAGGACGACTTTGCCGAGCGTTTCCCCAAGGTCATTGCCACCAGCCATTTGTTCGATTGGGATCGGGATCGCCTGACCGCCTGTGGTGGTATGTCGGTGCTCGACCTGCTGCTGGCGGTGCTGTCCCGTGATCATGGGGCCGAACTGGCCGGGGCGGTTTCCGAAGAGCTGGTGGTCGAGCGCATTCGCGAAGGCGGCGAGCGTCAGCGCATTCCGCTGCAGAACCGTCTGGGCTCCAGCCATCCCAAGCTGACCCAGGCGGTGCTACTGATGGAAGCCAACATCGAAGAGCCATTGACCACCGACGAAATCGCTCAGCATGTGTGCGTGTCTCGTCGTCAGTTGGAACGGATCTTCAAGCAGTACCTCAACCGTGTGCCCAGCCAGTACTACCTGGAGCTGCGCCTGAACAAGGCGCGCCAGATGCTGATGCAGACCAGCAAGTCGATCATTCAGATCGGCCTTTCGTGCGGTTTTTCCTCGGGGCCGCACTTCTCCAGCGCCTACCGCAATTTCTTCGGTGCCACGCCGCGCGAAGACCGCAATCAGCGACGCAGTAGCAGCCCGTTCGAACTTTCCCCTGTGCCTGCCGAACGCGGTTGATTGTCTTGTCGCGATAAAGTGCTGCCGCGATAGCTCAGGTCCAGACAGGCCGGCTTCAATCCGTTTAAACTGCGCCTTTGTGACGCAAATTGTCGCATTGCCGAAAACCTTGAAAAAACCCGGTTTTGCGCTGTAACAAGTTGTCGCCTGGCGGCAAGGCCGAACACAAATCAGTCCTTACAATCTTTCCATCGCTCGCCAGTTTCAGGCAGGCGTTCCTCATCAGGAGACTCCGATGTCCGTTGAGCATGCTGCGGTGCAACGCGCCGATTTCGACCAGGTAATGGTCCCCAATTACGCCCCGGCCGGGTTCATCCCTGTGCGCGGTGCGGGCTCCCGGGTCTGGGATCAGGCGGGGCGCGAACTGGTGGATTTCTCGGGCGGTATCGCCGTCAACGTATTAGGCCACTGCCACCCGGCGCTGGTCGGTGCCTTGACCGAGCAGGCCAATAACCTCTGGCATGTGTCCAACGTCTTCACCAACGAGCCGACCCTGCGTCTGGCGAAAAAACTGGTGGATGCGACGTTTGCCGAGCGCGTGTTCTTCTGTAACTCCGGTGCTGAAGCCAACGAAGCCGCCTTCAAGCTGGCACGCCGTGTGGCGCATGACCAGTACGGCCCGGAGAAGTACGAAATCATCGCGGCGCTGAACAGCTTTCATGGCCGCACCCTGTTCACCGTCAGCGTGGGTGGGCAGCCGAAGTATTCCGATGGTTTCGGGCCGAAGATCACCGGCATCAGCCATGTGCCGTACAACGACCTCGACGCACTGAAGGCTGCTGTTACCGACAAGACCTGTGCCGTGGTGCTGGAGCCGATTCAGGGCGAGGGCGGTGTTCTGCCGGGTCAGCTGGAATACCTGCAAGGTGCGCGCAAGCTGTGTGACGAGCACAACGCTCTGCTGGTGTTCGATGAAGTGCAGAGCGGCATGGGCCGCAGCGGTCATCTGTTCGCCTACATGCATTACGGCGTGACCCCGGACATCCTTTCCAGCGCCAAGAGCATCGGCGGCGGTTTCCCGCTGGCGGCCATGTTGACCACTGAAAAGCTCGCCAGGCACTTCGCGGTCGGCGTGCACGGCACCACCTATGGCGGCAACCCGCTGGCCTGCGCGGTCGGTGAGGCGGTCATCGATGTCATCAATACGCCTGAAGTGCTTGCGGGCGTGCAGCGCAAGCATCAGCAATTCAAGACCCGTCTGGAAAGTATCGGCCAGCAATACGGCGTGTTCAGCGAAGTGCGCGGTCTGGGCCTGTTGATCGGTTGCGTGTTGTCCGATGCCTGGAAAGGCAAGGCCAAGGACATCTTCAATGCGGCCGAGGCCCAGGACCTGATGATCCTGCAGGCCGGCCCTGACGTGATTCGTTTCGCGCCGAGCCTGGTGATTGAAGACGCAGACATCGAAGAGGGCCTGAACCGCTTCGAACGCGCCATCGCCAAACTGACATCCTGATTCGATGGCAGCCTTGCGGTGTCCGCTTGATGGCGGACGCCGCACCTGTTTCCTGCGCCATGCGGCCTGACGCCATGTGGTGCTTTTACTAGCGCCGGTCGTAAAGGCTGGTCGATCTACAAGGAGTGGCACCATGCTGGTAATGCGCCCTGCGCAAATGGCTGACCTGGCCGAGGTTCAACGCCTCGCTGCCGACAGCCCTATCGGTGTCACGTCCTTGCCCGACGATGCTGGCCGCCTGACCGACAAGATCGGCTCGTCGGAGGCGTCGTTTGCCGCCGAAGTCAGCTTCAACGGCGAAGAAACCTACTTCTTCGTGCTCGAAGACAGCGAAAGCGGCAAGCTGGTGGGCTGCTCGGGCATCGTGGCCTCGGCGGGCTACTCCGAGCCGTTCTACAGTTTTCGCAACGAAACCTTCGTGCATGCTTCCCGCGAACTGAAGATCCATAACAAGATTCACGTGCTGTCGCAGTGTCATGACCTGACCGGCAACAGTTTGTTGACCAGTTTCTACGTGGTCCCGGAGCTGGTCGGCACGGCATGGTCGGAGCTCAATTCGCGCGGTCGGCTGCTGTTTGTCGCCAGTCACCCCGAGCGCTTTGCCGATTCGGTGGTGACCGAGATCGTCGGTTACAGCGATGAGCAGGGCGACTCACCGTTCTGGGATGCCATCGGGCGCAACTTCTTCGATATCAATTACGCCGCTGCCGAACGCCTGTGCGGGCTGAAAAGCCGGACCTTCCTCGCCGAGCTGATGCCGCATTACCCGATCTACGTGCCACTGCTGCCCGACGCAGCGCAGGAAGCCATGGGGCAGGTGCATCCGCGCGCGCAGATCACCTTCGACATCCTGATGCGCGAGGGCTTTGAAACCGATCACTACATCGACATTTTCGACGGTGGACCAACGCTGCACGCTCGGGTGTCCGGAATTCGTTCGATTGCCCAGAGCCGTCTGGTTCCGGTCAAGGTCGAGCCCGGGCAAGGCAGCGATGTCGGCAAGGGTGGGCGTCTGTATCTGATCGCCAATGGCCTGTTGCAGGACTACCGCGCGGTGCTGCTGGAACTGGACTGGGCGCCCGGCAGGCCGGTGGTGCTGAGCCTCCAGGCTGCCGATGCCCTGGGTGTTGGTGAAGGTGCCAGTGTACGGATTGTCGCGGTCTGAACCGGACGTTCGATAGCTGATTAGCGAGTTTCAAGGCTCTTGATGAGCCGCTGAGGAGATAACATGATCGTTCGTCCTGTACGCAGCAGCGACCTGCCCGCGTTGATCGAGCTGGCGCGTAGCACCGGCGCCGGTCTGACGACTCTGCCCGCCAATGAGCAGCGTCTGGCGCACCGGGTAGGCTGGGCCGAAAAGACCTTTCGCGGAGAAGCCGAGCGCGGCGATGCCGATTATCTGTTCGTGCTGGAAGACGACGACGGCCGGGTGGTGGGCATTTCCGCCATCGCCGGGGCGGTCGGTCTGCGCGAGCCCTGGTACAACTACCGGGTCGGTCTCACCGTCAGCGCTTCACAGGAGCTGAACATCTACCGGGAAATTCCGACCCTGTTCCTGGCCAACGACCTGACCGGCAATTCCGAGCTGTGCTCGCTGTTCCTGCACAGTGATTCGCGTAACGGCCTCAACGGTCGCCTGCTGTCCAAGGCGCGCATGCTGTTCATCGCCGAATTCCCCAGGCTGTTCGGCAACAAGATCATTGCCGAAATGCGCGGCATGTCCGATGAGCAGGGCCGTTCGCCGTTCTGGGAAAGTCTGGGGCGGCATTTCTTCAAGATGGAATTCAGTCAGGCCGATTACCTGACCGGCGTGGGCAACAAGGCATTCATCGCCGAACTGATGCCCAAGTTTCCGTTGTACAGCTGCTTTCTTTCCGAAGACGCACGCAACGTGATCGGTCGGGTGCATGCCGACACCGAGCCTGCGCTGACCATGCTCAAGAGCGAAGGCTTTTCGTATCAGGGTTATGTCGACATCTTCGATGCCGGCCCGGCCATCGAGTGCGAGACCGGCAAGATTCGCGCAATCAAGGACAGCCAGGCGCTGGTGCTGGCCATCGGCACGCCAGGTGACGACGCTCCACAGTTCCTCATCTACAACCGCAAGCGTGAAGACTGCCGCGTAACGGTAGGCGCTGCGCGTTTTGCCGCCGGTACGCTGGTCGTCGCTCCGCAAACCGCCAAGCGGCTGCGCATGAGTGCGGGCGACAATGTGCGCGCGGTACCCTTGTCTGCGGCGCGGGAGGGCGTTTGATGAATAGCCTTTACATCGCAGGTGCCTGGCAGGACGGGCAGGGTGAGGTGGTCAATTCGCTGAACCCGGTGACCCAGCAGGTGCTGTGGTCCGGGCGTGGGGCGAGCGCCGCGCAGGTCGAGCAGGCGGTGCAGGCGGCGCGTCAGGCATTTCCCGCCTGGGCGCTGCTGTCTCTGGATCAGCGCATCGCGGTACTGGAGGCCTTCGCTGCACGGCTCAAACAGCACGCCGACGCGCTGGCGCAGTGCATCGGTGAAGAAACCGGCAAACCTTTGTGGGAGTCGGCGACCGAAGTGACCAGCATGGTCAACAAGATTGCCATCTCGGTGCAGAGCTATCGCGAACGAACCGGCGAAAAGAGCGGGCCACTGGGCGACGCCACTGCGGTACTGCGCCACAAGCCGCACGGCGTGGTCGCCGTGTTCGGCCCGTACAACTTTCCCGGGCATCTGCCCAACGGCCATATCGTCCCGGCCTTGCTGGCGGGCAACGTGGTGCTGTTCAAACCCAGCGAACTGACACCGAAAGTCGCTGAGCTGACCGTCAAGTGCTGGATCGAAGCCGGACTGCCTGCCGGGGTTCTGAACCTGCTGCAGGGCGGTCGCGAAACCGGTATCGCGCTGGCGGCCAATCCGGGTATCGACGGCCTGTTCTTCACTGGGTCGAGCCGGACCGGCAATGCGCTGCATCAGCAGTTCGCCGGTCGGCCGGACAAGATCCTTGCGCTGGAAATGGGCGGTAACAACCCGTTGATCGTCGATCAGGTTCAGGACATCGATGCAGCGGTGTACACCATCATTCAGTCCGCCTTCATTTCCGCGGGCCAGCGCTGCACCTGTGCGCGTCGTCTGCTGGTGCCCGAAGGCGACTGGGGTGATGCCTTGCTGGCACGACTGGTGGGCGTCAGCGCTACTATCGAAGCCGGTGCGTTCGATCAACAGCCTGCGCCGTTCATGGGTTCGGTGATTTCGCTGGAGGCTGCACGCGCCTTGCTCGACGCGCAGCGCAATCTGCTCGCCAACGGCGCACTGACCCTGCTGGAAATGCGCCAGCCGCAGCCCGGCTCGGCGCTGCTGACGCCGGGCATTATCGATGTCAGCGCGGTGCCCGATCGACCCGACGAAGAGCTGTTCGGCCCGCTGCTGCAGGTCATCCGCTACGCCGGTTTTGACGCCGCCATCGCCGAAGCCAACGCCACCCGTTATGGCCTGGCGGCAGGTCTGCTCTCTGACTCCGAAGCGCGTTATCAGCAGTTCTGGCTGAACAGCCGTGCCGGGATCGTCAACTGGAACAAGCCGTTGACCGGAGCCGCCAGCAGCGCGCCGTTCGGCGGTGTAGGTGCCTCGGGCAACCACCGCGCCAGCGCCTATTACGCGGCCGATTACTGCGCCTATCCGGTGGCTTCGCTGGAGGCCGGCAGCCTGACGCTGCCTGCGACACTGACCCCAGGTATCAGGCTGAGCTGACAGTGCGCACGATTGCTTATAAAAACAGATCCACGGAGCCTTGCCGATGAAGTCCTGTGAAGTGAATTTTGACGGTCTGGTCGGGCCAACCCACAACTACGGCGGGTTGTCCTACGGTAACGTTGCCTCCCAGAGTAACAGCCAGCAAAGTGCTAACCCGCGTGAGGCGGCGCTGCAAGGCCTGGCGAAAATGAAAGCGCTGATGGACCTGGGTTTTACCCAAGGCGTGCTGGCACCGCAGGAACGTCCTGATGTGTCCGGCCTGCGCCGTCTGGGCTTCACCGGCAGCGATGAGCAGGTGATTGAAAAAGCGGCCCGTCAGGACATGCCGTTGCTGGTCGCCAGTTGCTCGGCATCCAGCATGTGGGTGGCCAACGCGGCCACGGTCAGCCCCAGTGCCGACACTGCCGATGGGCGCGTGCATTTCACGGCGGCCAACCTCAACTGCAAATACCACCGCAGCATCGAGCATCCGACCACCACCCGCGTGCTCGGCGCGATGTTCGCGGATGCAAAGCATTTCGCTCATCACCCTGCGCTACCGCCTGTCGCGCAGTTTGGCGATGAAGGCGCTGCCAACCACACCCGTTTCTGTCGTGATTACGGAGAGGCCGGTGTCGAGTTTTTCGTGTTTGGCCGCAGTGCCTTCGACACGCGCTACCCGGCGCCGCAGAAGTATCCGGCGCGTCAGACCCTGGAGGCGTCACGCGCCGTTGCGCGGCTGCACGGTCTGAGCGAAGCCGGCGTGGTCTATAGTCAGCAGAACCCGGCGGTCATTGATCAGGGGGTGTTCCACAACGATGTGATTGCGGTCGGCAACGGTGAGGTGCTGTTCTATCACCAGGACGCATTCCTCAATACCGAGCCGATGCTCGATGAGCTGCGCGACAAACTCAGTCGTGTCGGCGGGCAGTTGCGGGCGATTTGCGTACCGCATGCCGAGGTCTCGGTTCAGGATGCCGTGCGCTCCTACCTGTTCAATAGCCAGCTGTTGTCGCGGCCCGATGGCTCGATGTTGTTGATCGTGCCGCAGGAGTGCCAGGCGAACGCGAATGTCTGGGCTTATCTGCAACGATTGATCGCCGATGACAGCCCGGTTGCCGAGGTCAAGGTGTTCGACCTCAAACAAAGCATGCAGAACGGTGGTGGTCCAGCCTGCCTGCGCTTGCGGGTGGCGCTCAACGACACCGAGCTGGCTGCGGTGAATCCGGGGGTGATCATGACTGCGCCGTTGTACGAAACGTTGACGCAGTGGGTCGACAGGCACTACCGGGACCGCATGAGTGAAAGCGATCTGGCCGACCCTCGATTGCTCAACGAATGCCGCGCGGCATTGGATGAACTGACGCAAATCCTTAAACTGGGCGCGGTTTATCCGTTCCAACTGAATTGAAGCATCCTGCGCGTCGGGCCACTGTCCGGCGCACTATTTCCTTTGTAGAGAGCATTTTTATATGAGCGACGCCCTGCAACTGATCCTTGAAGACACTGATGGCACCCAGCTGGAAACGTCCTGCACCCGCGTTGCCGTCATCTGGCAGGGCAAGGAATTGTGGATTCAGCAGGATGGCCGTGGCCAGTTGCTGATCGGCGTTGACGTCGAAGAGGACGATGCCGAATACGCCAACCTGCTGCTGCGTCCGTTGGCGACCAACCTGGTCAGCCTGCAACTGGAAATGGAGCCGGCCGACATGGGCGTCGAGGAAGACGGTCACGTTCACGGTCCTGACTGCAACCACTAAGGAAGCGCGCCATGCTCGCCCTCGGCAAACTGCTTGAACTGACCCTGGCTGGACGTGAGCCGGCGGAAAAGACTCAACTGACCGTCGAAGGCGTGCGCATGCGCTGGATGGGCGAGGGCGCACTGGAAGTCCGCCCGCCACAGGCTCGTGACAATGGCACTGACCTGCTGCTGTCTGCCGGTATCCATGGCAACGAGACTGCGCCCATCGAGCTGCTGGATGAATTGATCCGCAGCATTGCGCGCAGCGACCTGAAACCGCGCGCACGAATTCTGTTCCTGTTCGGCAATCCCGACGCTATGCGACGCGGGGCGCGTTTTGTCGAGCAGGACGTCAATCGGCTGTTCAACGGCCGTCATCTGCAAAGCGGTGGCGCCGAGGCGTTGCGGGCCTGCGAGCTGGAACGACTGGCCGCCAGCTTTTTCAGTCTGCCGGAGCGTTATCGGCTGCATTACGATCTGCACACCGCCATTCGCGGCTCGACGATCGAACAGTTCGCGCTGTACCCGTGGAAGGAAGGACGTCAGCATTCCCGGCTTGAGCTGGCCCGGCTGCGGGCCGCGGGCATGAGTGCGGTGCTGCTGCAGAACAAGCCGTCCATTGTGTTCAGCGCCTACACCTACGATCAATTGGGGGCCGAGGCTTTCACTCTGGAACTGGGCAAGGCGCGGCCGTTCGGGCAGAACCAGCAGGTCAATCTTGGGCCGCTGCGCGTGTGTCTCGAGCAGCTCATCGAGGGCACCGAGCCCGAGCGGGATGACAATCTTGAAGGGTTGCAACTGTTCAGCGTGGCGCGGGAAGTGATCAAGCGCACCGATGCGTTCACCTTCAACCTGGCCGATGACGTCGAGAACTTCTCCCCGCTGGAAAAGGGCTACGTGCTGGCCGAAGACGCGGGTGGTTCACGCTGGGTAGTGGAAGAAGAGGGCGCGAGGATCATCTTCCCCAACCCCAAGGTCAAAAACGGCCTGCGGGCGGGGATTCTGATCGTACCCACTGATGCGGATAGCCTCGGCTGATCGCTCGGCACCCTCAGGATCGGACGCAAAGCGTCCAGAACGATAGGTGTCCGGGAGAACACCTACCGATGCTGCGTCTCAGCAGGCCGCTTTCTGCTGTGCATCCAGACGGCGCAGGCTGCGTACCTTGTTCAGAGTGTCAGCGCAGGTCTTGGCTGCTTCTTCGCCCTTGTGCACGAAGTGATCGAAGAAGAACTTCTGATGCTCTTCGCCGGCATGGAAGTGATGCGGTGTCAGGACCACGGAGAACACCGGTACTTCGGTTTCCAGCTGGACCTGCATCAGCGCACTGACCACTGACTGCGCGACGAATTCGTGACGATAGATGCCGCCGTCCACTACCAGTGCGGCGCCGACGATGCCAGCGTAGCGGCCGGTGTTGGCCAGCAGTTTTGCATGCAGCGGGATTTCAAAGGCGCCGCCCACTTCAAAGATGTCGATATCGCTTTCGGCGTAGCCCTGATTGGCCATCTCGGCGATAAAACCTTTGCGGCTCTGGTCGACGATATCCTTGTGCCAGCAGGCCTGGATGAACGCGACACGCTCGTTTGCGTGGCTTTTGCTTTTGCTGTCGATTGCGGTTGGTTGCACGTGTTCTGACTCCTGTTTATGGAAAAAACAGGGCATTTGGATCGAAAGGGATTCAAGCTGCGTAGGAAAGCCTCCTGAACGATGTCGTTCATGGATAGGTTTTACAGACGTTCTTGCTGACACCAATCCCGCTCTCTCTTCATCCGGACTATGACCGTCGGCCCCGGAATCACACCGGGTCTGCTGACCTTGCAGATCGCGGCCAACGCCACGACCCCCAAGCGCTCGCGGGCTAGACGCATTGCGCGTCATTACCGCCGGTGGGGAATTACACCCCGCCCTGAGAACGTTGCCGTCACTTTACGTGGCCGGCGCGAGATTTTTATCATAGTTCGCTGGATCATGCATGGACACTTTCGTACGGTATACCTGCCTTTTTCTTATAAGGAGTCGGAGTATCGAGAGCGGCCGCGCTTGATTATCATGTACCGCGTCGTCAGTAATGCCTTGTTGCAAGCCAAAGGTTGCATGCATTATCGATCTTCAACTTCAGGGAGCTTTTTCGTGACTGTCATCGATCTGCGCAGCGACACAGTGACTCTGCCCACGGCCGGCATGCTTGATGCCATGGCACGTGCGCCCGTTGGCGATGACGTCTACGGCGAGGACCCTACCGTCAATCTGCTCGAAGCGACGCTTGCCGGACGCCTCGGGTTTGATGCCGCGCTGTTCGTGCCGTCGGGCACCATGAGCAATCTGCTGGCGCTGATGGCGCACTGTGAACGCGGCGACGAGTACATCGTCGGTCAGCAGGCCCACACCTATAAATACGAAGGTGGCGGTGCGGCAGTGCTGGGCTCCATTCAGCCACAGCCGCTGGAGGTACAGGCCGACGGTTCTCTGGACCTGCAGCAGGTGCTCGACGCCATCAAGCCCGATGATTTTCATTTTGCCCGCACGCGCCTGCTGGCCCTGGAAAACACCATGCAGGGCAAAGTGCTGCCCTTGGACTACCTGGCTGCCGCGCGTACCCTGACTCTGGAAAAGGGGCTCGCCCTCCATCTGGACGGCGCACGGCTGTACAACGCCTCGGTCAGGCTGGGTGTCGATGTCCGCGAGATCACCCGGCACTTCGATTCGGTTTCGGTCTGCCTTTCCAAGGGGCTGGGCGCGCCGATCGGCTCGGTGCTGTGCGGTTCGCAGCCATTGATCGCCAAGGCCCGCCGCTTGCGCAAGATGCTCGGCGGTGGCATGCGTCAGGCTGGAGGGCTGGCGGCGGCAGGGCTCTACGCGCTGGATCATCAGGTCGAGCGGTTGGCAGACGACCATGCCAACGCGGCGTTTCTGGCTGAAGGCCTGAGCGGGCTCGGCTACGCTGTCGAGCCGGTGCAGACCAATATGGTCTATGTGCAGATCGGCGAGCGCGCGGCATCGCTCAAAGCGTTCTGCGCCGAGCGTGGCATCGTACTCACGGCCTCGTCGCGGCTGCGCATGGTGACCCACCTGAACGTGTCGCGCGCTCAGATCGAACAGGTCATCGCCGCATTCGCAGCCTTTGAACACTCATGACATGCCGATAATCCAGTTACTTGTTTCTATCGCACAAACACACTGTACCGAGGGCGCAACGCCTATATAATGCGGCCCTTTGCCGTCGCTACGTCATTTGACGTTTTGCACTTGCCTCTGGCCGCAGTCTCCGTGGAAGAACCTATGAAAAGCGCAGAAATCCGTGAAGCCTTCCTTGGCTTCTTCGAAGAGCAAGGCCACACCCGTGTCGCTTCAAGCTCCTTGATTCCGGGCAATGACCCAACCCTGCTGTTCACCAACGCAGGCATGAACCAGTTCAAGGATTGCTTCCTGGGCCAGGAAAAGCGCGCCTACACCCGCGCCGTTACCAGTCAGAAATGCGTGCGTGCCGGTGGCAAGCACAACGACCTGGAAAACGTCGGCTATACCGCTCGTCACCATACTTTTTTCGAAATGCTGGGCAACTTCAGCTTCGGTGACTATTTCAAGCGTGATGCCATCACCTACGCCTGGACCTTCCTGACCTCCGAAAAATGGCTCAACCTGCCCAAGGAAAAGCTCTGGGTCACGGTGTACGCCACTGACGACGAAGCCTACGACATCTGGACCAAGGAGATCGGCGTACCTGCCGAGCGCATGGTCCGTATTGGCGACAACAAAGGCGCACCGTACGCCTCCGATAACTTCTGGACCATGGGCGACACCGGCCCATGCGGCCCTTGCAGCGAGATTTTCTTCGATCACGGCCCGGAAATCTGGGGCGGCCCGCCAGGCTCGCCGGAAGAAGACGGCGACCGTTACATCGAGATCTGGAACAACGTATTCATGCAGTTCAACCGGACTGCAGATGGCGTGCTGCACCCGCTGCCAGCGCCGTCGGTCGATACCGGCATGGGCCTGGAGCGTGTCAGTGCGGTCCTGCAGCACGTGCATTCCAACTATGAAATCGACTTGTTCCAGAGCCTGCTGGCTGCGTCGGCCAAGGCCATTGGTTGCAGCAATGACAACCAGGCTTCGCTGAAAGTCGTGGCTGACCACATTCGCTCGTGCGGCTTCCTGATCGCCGACGGCGTGCTGCCGTCCAACGAAGGGCGTGGTTATGTGCTGCGCCGCATCATTCGTCGCGCCTGCCGTCACGGCAACAAACTGGGTGCCAAGGGCAGCTTCTTCTACCAGATCGTTGCCGCGCTGGTCGCCGAGATGGGGTCTGCGTTCCCTGAGCTGGTGCAGCAGCAGTCGCACATCGAACGCGTACTCAAAGGCGAAGAAGAGCAGTTCGCCAAGACCCTCGAGCAAGGTCTGAAAATCCTCGAGCAGGATCTGGCCGACCTCAAAGGCACCGTGGTTCCGGGCGAAGTGGTGTTCAAGCTGTACGACACCTACGGTTTCCCGATGGACCTGACCGGCGACATCGCCCGCGAGCGCAACCTGACCCTGGACGAAGCAGGCTTCGAGCGTGAAATGGACGCCCAGCGCGTGCGCGCCCGTTCGGCCAGCTCGTTCGGCATGGATTACAACAGCCTGGTGAAGGTCGATGTGGCCACGCAGTTCACCGGTTACTCGGCGACCACTGGCAGCGCAAGCGTCGTGGCGCTCTATAAGGAAGGCCAGTCGGTTTCTCACCTGAATGAAGGCGAAGAGGGCGTGGTGATTCTCGACATCACCCCGTTCTACGCCGAGTCGGGCGGTCAGATCGGTGACAGTGGTTTCCTGCAGGCCGGTGACGCGCGCTTTGACGTCAGTGATACCACCAAGACCGGTGGTGCGTTCCTGCACCACGGCGTTGTGGCGTCCGGCAGCCTGAGCGTTGGCGCGCAGGTTGAAACACA
Source organism: Pseudomonas syringae KCTC 12500 (assembly GCF_000507185.2). Taxonomy (NCBI): domain Bacteria; kingdom Pseudomonadati; phylum Pseudomonadota; class Gammaproteobacteria; order Pseudomonadales; family Pseudomonadaceae; genus Pseudomonas; species Pseudomonas syringae. Next base: position 562,048 of record NZ_AYTM02000002.1, on the reverse strand, counting down.
AGTGGCTGATGAAGTTCGCGATGCAACCAAATTGAACCATTCGGCCACTCACTTGCTGCACGCCGCATTGCGTCAGGTGCTGGGTGAGCACGTTCAGCAGAAAGGCTCGCTGGTCGACAGTCAGCGTCTGCGCTTCGACTTCAGCCATTTCGAAGCGATCAAGCCCGAGCAACTGCGCGCGCTGGAAGATATCGTCAACGCCGAGATTCGCAAGAACACCGAGGTAATGACCGAAGAAACCGATATCGACACGGCGAAGAAGAAGGGCGCCATGGCGCTGTTCGGCGAAAAGTACGGCGACAGCGTTCGCGTACTGAGCATGGGCGGCGAGTTTTCCGTCGAGCTGTGTGGTGGCATTCACGCCAGCCGCACCGGTGACATCGCGTTGTTCAAGATCGTCAGTGAAGGCGGTGTTGCAGCAGGCGTGCGCCGTATCGAGGCCGTCACTGGCGCTGCGGCGCTGGCCTGGCTGAATTCGGCCGAAGATCAACTCAAGGAAGCTGCGACGCTGGTCAAAGGCAATCGCGACAACCTGCTGGACAAGCTGACGGCGGTGATTGAACGCAACCGTCTGCTGGAAAAACAACTGGAACAACTGCAAGCCAAGGCAGCCAGTGCCGCCGGTGACGACCTGTCGTCAGCTGCGCTGGATGTCAAAGGGGTCAAGGTTCTGGCCACGCGCCTGGATGGTCAGGACGGCAAGGCGCTGTTGGCGCTTGTCGATCAGTTGAAGAACAAGCTCGGCCGCGCAGTGATCCTGCTCGGCAGTGTTCATGAGGACAAGGTTGTCTTGGTCGCAGGCGTGACCAAGGACCTGACTGGCCAACTCAAAGCCGGTGATTTGATGAAGCAGGCAGCTGCCGCCGTAGGTGGTAAAGGTGGTGGCCGTCCTGATATGGCTCAAGGCGGTGGTGTCGATGCCGGCGCGCTGGATTCAGCGCTGGCACTGGCCGTTCCTTTTGTAGAGCAGGGTATCTGAGTCGGGTCAGCGTGCCTGCCGCACACCGGCAGGCCGTACTGGGACTCGAATGTTAATGGGTGCTCTTAACGGGATTTGAGGCGGCTTTGAGATGGCTTTAATCGTACAGAAATTTGGCGGCACCTCCGTGGGCTCTGTAGAGCGCATCGAGCAGGTGGCCGACAAGGTCAAGAAATTCCGTGAGGCGGGTGACGACCTGGTGGTCGTGCTGTCGGCCATGAGTGGTGAAACCAATCGTCTGATCGAGCTGGCCAGGCAGATCAGTGATCAGCCGGTTCCCCGTGAACTGGATGTCATTGTCTCCACGGGCGAGCAGGTCACCATCGCGCTGCTGGCGATGGCCTTGATGAAGCGTGGCGTTCCGGCGGTGTCCTACACCGGCAATCAGGTGCGTATTCTCACCGACAGCGCGCACAACAAGGCGCGCATCCTGCAGATCGACGACCAGAAGATCCGCTCCGACCTGAAAGCGGGTCGCGTGGTGGTGGTCGCCGGCTTCCAGGGTGTCGATGAACACGGCAACATCACGACCCTCGGGCGTGGTGGCTCGGACACGACCGGTGTTGCCCTGGCGGCGGCGCTGAAAGCGGACGAGTGCCAGATCTACACCGACGTCGATGGCGTCTACACCACTGATCCGCGCGTCGTGTCGCAGGCCCAGCGCCTCGACAAGATCACCTTTGAAGAGATGCTGGAAATGGCCAGCCTCGGTTCCAAGGTGCTGCAGATCCGTGCGGTCGAATTCGCCGGCAAATACAATGTCCCGCTGCGCGTTCTGCACAGCTTCAAAGAGGGGCCGGGCACCCTTATTACAATCGATGAAGAGGAATCCATGGAACAGCCGATCATTTCCGGCATCGCCTTCAACCGCGATGAAGCCAAGCTGACCATCCGTGGCGTGCCAGACACCCCCGGCGTGGCGTTCAAGATTCTCGGCCCGATCAGCGCGGCCAATATCGAAGTGGACATGATCGTGCAGAACGTCTCGCACGATAACACCACCGATTTCACCTTCACGATCCATCGCAACGACTATCAGGCGGCCTTGCAGGTGCTCGAAGCTACCGCACGTGAAATCAGCGCGCGTGAAGTCTCCGGCGATACCAAGATCGCCAAGGTGTCGATCGTTGGCGTCGGCATGCGCTCGCATGCCGGCGTTGCCAGTCGCATGTTCGAAGCGCTGGCCAAGGAGAGCATCAATATCCAGATGATCTCCACATCGGAAATCAAGGTTTCCGTGGTCATCGAAGAGAAATACCTGGAGTTGGCTGTGCGCGCATTGCACACGGCCTTTGAGCTGGATGCTCCGCGGCAGGGTGAATGACCCTGTCATCGAAGGGCGCGGCGTGACCGCGTCTTTCGGGTGCTGCGCAGAAGGGCTTTTGTTTTCTTTGCGTTAGTCGATATACAGGTAGTGGTCATGGCGTTTTGCTAGTGTCACTGCCTATAGGTTGCAGACTGTTGTCCCTGAATAAAGGCGTAAGGAGAAAAGTATGCTGATTCTGACTCGTCGGTGCGCGGAAAGCCTGATCATTGGGGATGGTGAAATCACCGTCACCGTGCTCGGAGTGAAGGGTAATCAGGTGCGTATTGGTGTCAATGCGCCCAAGGAAGTCGCTGTCCACCGTGAAGAGATTTACCTGCGTATCAAGAAAGAGAAGGACGAAGAACCAAGCCATTAATTTTTATTGAATTTTTGGTTTGCAAACGGGGAAAAGGGTGGTTATTATACGCCCCGTGTTGCGGAGAGCTGGCCGAGTGGCCGAAGGCGCTCCCCTGCTAAGGGAGTACACCTCAAAAGGGTGTCGGGGGTTCGAATCCCCCGTTCTCCGCCATTATTTATGTAGTGCGTAAAACTGGGCTTGATCTGTAAGTTGTTGAATTTACTAGAAAAAGTGCTTGACTAAACAGTTTTACGACCTATAATGCGCGGCACCAACACATGCACTCGTAGCTCAGCTGGATAGAGTACTCGGCTACGAACCGAGCGGTCACAGGTTCGAATCCTGTCGAGTGCACCATTTAAAGTTGTTTGAAGTGTTGTAAGCAATTACAAGGTTTCCGATAACTGGCTCCAACCAGAGGTGATCTGGTCTAAAAACACCAATGCACTCGTAGCTCAGCTGGATAGAGTACTCGGCTACGAACCGAGCGGTCACAGGTTCGAATCCTGTCGAGTGCACCATACAAACAAAAAGCCCACATCGAAAGATGTGGGCTTTTTGCTTTCTAGCGTTTTCCTTTAACGCATCCGTGCTCGTCGAATGTCACCTTATTGCTGCGGCCTTTTTTCTGGTTGTACACGTAATGCAATTCCCCGTTACGGTTGATGACCTTGTCGGGACGCCCCAGCAGGCTCTCGACATCACGCTGCGTCATGCCGGGAGGGGTGCGCTGGTTGATGATCGCAGCCCGGCGCTGTTCGGCGCTCAAGCGGTTGCCGCAGCCATCATCGCGTGTGCCCACCACGACAACTGTCTGTTCTGCCGATTTTCCACGCGCGGTTTGCGCTGTGTTAGAGGGCGGCAGCACATCGATACGGGTTCCCGGCGGTGCGTTGAAGGCGCTCTGCAGGCGGGTGCTGTGCCCATCCGGGCATCCCAGGGTGGTAAACGTAATCTTTCCGGATGCATCCTCGCAGCGATGAACGTTGCTGGCGGTTGCAGTCGCAGGCAGGCAGAGCAGGGTGCTCCACAGCAGCAGGTGATTGGCAGGTCGCATGCCCAAGGTCCTCCGTGACGGGTGTCAGCAAAGGCTAACTCCCGCCTTTGCAAGGGGCGAGCGTGTTTTGTTGGCTGAATGTGACGTCGAACCTTGGCTGGCTTACGGAGTTGTGCAGGTTTGCACTGCAAACGGTTGTTCTGAGCTGAATTTTCTCGCGTGCGCTTCGCTCAAAGCGGTGTATCATTGCGCCCGTCAGCTCCGCCGGGGCTTGTGGAACACCTCCATGGACATACCCAGTCGTTACTCAATAATGTTTTTCAACAATCATGAATTAACTGATTGATCTCCCGGCGTGCTCCGCTGCTGGGAGTGGAGTTCGCCTATGACCGAAAGAGAAGTAAAAAAAACGCAGGAAAGCTTGCAGGATCGCCTGGCTCAGGTCGTCGATCTGCTGCAGCGCCAGCGTATTGTTGAGGACCTGACCCATCGTCAGGAAGGTCAGCATCAGGACCGTGTAGAAAACCTGGTTCACCGGCAGAACCTCGTCGAGTTGCAACGCAAGCTCGAAGACCTTCACTCTGCCGACGTCGCTTATATCCTTGAAGCCTTGCCCCTGGAAGACCGTCTGACCGTCTGGCAGCTGGTCAAGGCCGATCGCGACGGCGATATTCTTCTCGAAGTATCCGATTCCGTTCGTGAAACCCTGATCGCCGACATGGACGATCATGAGTTGCTCGCGGCGGCACGGGACATGGACGCCGACGAACTGGCCGACCTTGCTCCCGAGTTGCCCCGCGACGTCGTCCACGAACTCATGGAAACACTGGATTCACAGCAGCGTGAGCGCGTGCGGTCGGCCCTGTCCTATGACGAGGATCAGGTCGGTGCGCTGATGGACTTCGAGATGGTGACGATCCGTGAGGATGTCAGCCTTGAAGTCGTACTGCGCTACCTGCGCAGGCTCAAAGAGCTGCCCGGTCACACCGACAAACTGTTCGTAGTCGATTCCGAGGGCGTGCTCAAGGGCGTGCTGCCGATCAAGCGTCTGCTGGTCAATGATCCGGAGAAGCAGGTTGGCGAAGTCATGGCCAACGACCCGGTCAGCTTTCACCCGGAAGACGATGCCTACGATGCGGCACAGGCGTTCGAGCGTTACGACCTTATTTCCACGCCGGTCGTGGACAAGAACGGCAAGCTGATCGGCCGTCTGACCATCGATGAAATGGTCGACCTGATCCGTGAGGAAAGCGAAAGCGAAGTCCTCAACATGGCGGGGCTGCGTGAAGAAGAAGACATCTTCGCGTCGGTATGGCGTTCGCTGCGCAACCGTTGGGCCTGGCTGGCAGTCAACCTGGTAACTGCGTTCCTGGCCTCGCGCGTGATCGGTCTGTTCGAAGGCTCCATCGAGAAGCTGGTGGCGCTCGCTGCGCTGATGCCTATCGTGGCCGGTATCGGTGGCAACTCCGGTAATCAGACCATCACCATGATCGTGCGCGCGATGGCGCTGGATCAGGTCAATACCGGTAATACGGCGCGCTTGCTGCGCAAGGAGCTGGCTGTCGGCCTGATCAACGGGCTGCTCTGGGGGGGGGTGATCGGCGTGGTCGCCTACATGCTGTATGGCAGTTGGTCATTAGGTGTGGTCATGACCGCAGCCATGACGCTCAACCTGTTGCTGGCAGCGCTGATGGGCGTTTCCATTCCCATGGCGCTTGCTCGCCTGGGACGAGATCCCGCGATGGGGGCAAGCGTCATGATTACGGCGATGACCGACAGCGGCGGCTTCTTCATCTTCCTTGGACTGGCGACGATCTTTCTGCTCTAAGCCTCGCGACTCTTACAGTCTTTTGAAATAAAAAAACCGCCGTGATCAGGCGGTTTTTTTATGCTTCGGCCAGGTCTTCATCTCGTTGTGTAACGCGATAAGCCGACGACTAATAAAGAAAAAGACTACAAGAAGGCTATAACGAAAAAGGCCAGCTTTCGCTGGCCTTTGTCTGTTAAGTGAAATCTCAGGACTCTTCGGAAGCGAGTTCCGTGTCATGAGCAATCAGCGAAACAAGAGCGTTCTGTTGACGATGTGAAAGCTGACGAAAGCGCTGCAGCAGCTCGCGTTCGTGCAAGGACAGCTCAGGACTATCGAGACGCAGGCTTGGTTCATCACCAAGAGCGCCTTCCTGAATCAGGCTTTGTTCGAGACGAGCGATGATTTCCGAGTTCATGCTGCGGTGATGATTCTTGGCTACCTCTTGCACGCGATTACGCATGCCGTCTGGTAGGCGAACGACGAACTTGTCAGCCGTGCGGCTGGAATAAGTAGCCTGTTTCATAGGGCTCATATATTTAACCGGTTAGTTCAGGGGAAGCGGTTCTAGCAAGTGGCCGCAAGATTGTCACAGTCAGACAGTCATTTTGGCCAAATGTTCAACCGGGGTTCCAAGGGGCCGACATAATGCCGCATTCCGTCGAATCCTTGGCGTCAATTCTGTGACAAATATTGACTCAGGTAGAGGCGTATTGCCAGCACCAATTATCAGAAATGCGAGCGAATTTGCAAAGTCATCGCATTTGTCCCGGGATAAAAGGGCACGCCACCGAGCTTTTTCCTGTCATGGCCATTTGACTCCAAGTATGCGTCGAAATTCAGCGTGAGCGAGGTTAGCCGACAAAGGGTTGGCTGCGATGCAGGAAGGTTCTTTTGGAGGAGGGGAGATTCTGGATACGAACGGTCAGACGACCGGGCAAATTGCTGCAAGTAGCTTCGCTGTCAGCGCAGCACTGGGTCGAATTTGAAGCGACGACCGACGAACAACGCAACGACAAACAGACTGGCGAACACACCGGCGGCGATGTTTGCAGCGATACTCATAGCTTGTGCATTAACAGGAAGCAAAAGGTCGACGACGAAAGCCATGATCGCCAGGACCAGAAACGACAACGCGGATTTTGACATGGCTACTCTCTCTTGAAAGGGTCGTTGCGGGCGTTATCAGAAAACCCAGCGCTGTTCGGCGCGTGGAAACTGAAGTGACTCATCATCGTCATTGGCCAGCATTGCTGCGCTTGCAACGCGTTCAGTCATGATTGCCAGTTTTGGCGCCTGACTGATCTGGTGGTGGACTGGAGCAGGCATAGCGGCCTGAGCGTCCTTGATACCAGAATCCTGGAAATGAAATGCCACCAGAGCCACCAGAGCTGCCGCATTCAACACTGAGAGAGTCTTGTTCATTTTCCAGTACCTGTGCCCGACCGTTTGGGATGAGATGTGTTCCACAGATATCAATAATGCAGTCTGCATGCCAATCAGAAAATGATAAAAAATCCTTTAAAATCAATGGCTTATTAAATTAAAAAAAGTGCTCTACAGTGCGTTTTGCAATGATGGCTTTTTGGGGTATTGCAAATTGCATGATCAGTTTATGAGACCGTGTTTCCAGGCGACATCGGCTACAGGGTCGAAGGGCAATGACGACATGACAAAAGCGCCACATGCCGCTAAGATGCACGCCGTCCTCGCTGGCACCGATCGGTGTGTCGGCACGCAGTGTCTCAGTAGCTCAATTGGATAGAGCATCCCCCTCCTAAGGGGAAGGTTGCAGGTTCTTATCTGTGGTACGTATTGGGTGCGCAACCCTGCACTGCTTCTACTTTGCAGTGGACCTAACCACCGATAAAGCGAAGCCCTAGTGATGCCATGTCCTTTTAGTTCAAGGGATAGAACAGACCCCTTCTAAGGGTTAGATGCTGGTTCGAATCCAGCAAGGGACACCATTTTTGCTTCACCATCCGCAGAGGAAGACCGCTTCAGACAGCTCAAGGCAGGAGACTGAGTCTGATGAGGAGTGTAAGCCAATGATAAATTTGAAAAATGCTTGATAGCTGCGCCTGAAAACCGGAAAATGTCTGCGCATGTGCTCTCTTAGTTCAATGGATAGAACAAGCCCCTCCTAAGGGTTAGATGCTGGTTCGACTCCAGCAGAGAGCAATACCCTTCCGGCGAGTGATCGACTTTAGGTTACAGGCCTGTAATTTTTTACCCCACGGAACCTTTTCTGCCGCCCCTGCCAGGCCAGATTGCCATCGCGAAACGTCCGTTTCCAATAATGTCTGGCTGACTCACATCCCTGTAGTTTTCTGCACGCCTTACAGCTTCGTACGGATGCTTTCGTCTAGAGATGCCTACGTACCACGGTCAGCGTCCTAGTCCGCTCGCCTAGATCAGCTAGGCGCGTTGGGGCGTACTGAGGTTTATGGCGGGGCGTTCAGACCGCGAGCTATCCGAATTTCTTCACTAATGCTCGCAAGAAATGATTCCAGATCCGTATCGCTAATTCTGTCTGCTTCACAGAGCGCGATCAGGGTAGAGGGGTGAATTTCCAATAGCTCGGCTAGGCGCGCAAGGGTATCGAGCGTGGGTGATGCTCCACCCTTCTCTAATTTTCGTAGATACCGGTCCGTCACTACCGGCGAAAAAAATTCTTGAGACAGGCCTCTCGCCAGACGTAGTCGCTTGAATACCAATCCGAAGCTTTGCGTAAGATCCATCGGTTGAGTGCCAGAAAAGCTGGCATTTGATCTCGCATTGGAATAGATTAACAGGAACTAAAGTTCCGGTTCGGTGAAAAAATTACCAACCTTCAGATTTTATTAATTCCCTAATCAGTCACGGTGCGTGTTCGCGGCACGGAAGCTGGTGCATTAGCGGAGAGGCGTTCCTGCCGACAGGAGGAGAATAGAATGTTTGAAACGATGCCAGATGCTCAGATCCGAACGTGTTCGGATTTCACGAGCGAGGCGACGCCTTGGCGATTCGTTACATTTCGAGGGTTGGACAGCTGGTTTTACGTTACACAGACATCTATCGCCGATGGCGAAGCATTGGCGGATCGGATGATCATGATCAGTGACATCCAGGAGTTTCTGATGCTTGTCCGCAGTCCCTTGAAAGATTCTGTGCTCGGGAAAGTCTTCCTTGTGACGCCAGTCCACCGCAAAAATGAGCAAACTAGGGACTGGGAAATGCATCCGCTGGTTGCAATCAATGAGTATCGACCCGAGGGCGGTGAGCCGCACCGTTATGCTCTCGAAACTGTATCTACGTACGTGTTCTCAGTTCCTCCTGACGGTATTTGGGAAAGGGGAAATGCGAGAGAAGTTTATCGAACGAATTTCAACGTTGGTGAGAAATTAGATGATGAGTGCCTGAGGCGATACGAAAGGGTGATGGATTTTGCCGTGAAATTATTCGACGGATGTTACGAGGACGCCAAGGCGTGGGTAAAGACACCGCTTCTATCACTGCATGACCTAGCGCCGCACGACATGCTAAGTGATGAGCAATTTGAGAGACTCCAGAATTTATTTGGACGATAGTCAATGATCTCATTAGTAGACTTGGGTTCGGACTATAAGCCAAAAATCATTATGGCGGATGATCCTGATCTTTTGCCAAAATTAAAAGTTCACCTTACTAACGACTATGTGCTCAACGACGGTCGGACGCCTTTGCTCCATTTTCGGTCACTAATATCTTCACCGCGACTAGCTGAATACCATGTGCGTGAGCGAGGGAAGCATGGTCTGTGTGCAGTCGGTGATACCTTCCTCAGCAAGCACACCATGCTTGCAGATGGGCCGCAAAAAACTCTAGCGATTGAACTTGGTGAGTGGAAGAAAAATGAGTCAATGTTTGAAAAGGTTGAGTCCTACGCTTTGAGAGATGGGTCAGTAATCAAAATTCAGGTATGGCCTTTCAATCCATATAAATTGAATCTTCCACAGCTTAAAGTTGCGGTCGCAGTTAGCTACAATGAAATTGAGCTTATGCGAGACTCCAGGTTGTGCGGAGCCATATATGAATTACTATCTACTTATAACGTAGACGCCGACCCTTTAAGCCGATAATACTTTGATTAGGTAATTGAAATGACTGACGTGCCGTTGGATGACGAAGAAACACAAAAGCGGCGCGCGGCTTTTGTAGATGTTGTTGCGCTTAAAGCACATAATCAAAACGAAAGTCAGCGTGACTTAGAAGTATTGAGGTTATCATATGCATCTTTAAGTGAAGAGGAGCGCTTAATAATTGCCAAAAAATTTGCTGAAGTTTACGATAAAGTAACAGCGCAGTTCGGGAAGTCGAAAAGGTATCGGTTGAAAAAGTAAAACATGTCGTAGCCATAAAATTTCATGACTACGCTCCTTTAAGGTGTCTCATTAGCCAGCCTCCTGATGAGAGATAGAGCTGCACTTATTCCTGTGTGCGATAGGCTGTAATAATATTTTCCGTTTTCAAATTTTGCTTCGAAATGAGGGCTGAAACGTTGATTAAAGAATCTGCTCACATTGTTTTTATCTACGGCTAGTGTTTTCTTGCCTTTTTTGCGAAGGTTAGGAATGTTTGCACGTGCATTATTCGCAATTTGGGTAGTAGTAAGTGCTGGTGATCTTTTTCTGTTGTCAATCAACATAGAGACTAGGAGTGCTTGCTCAAGAGGTAGGAAATCTACCATCTTTGAAATATCGCAATTAAAAGGAATTAGCTGTGCATTGTTGGTTAGGGTGCTAACGGTGTCTTTTATGTATCTGAATAATGATTGCTCATTAGATATAATTTTCGCGAGCTGGCGAATGCCATCCAGCCCCATAGAGTTCTGTGTTTCATTTTTTCTTTCAAAATCTGAAATGCTAATAAGGGCATCAGATCTGTTTCTTGTTTTATTTCTTTGAAATCTTATATTCAAGCTACTATCAATATATAATACCTCTAGATCAATTCCTGACAGTTCTTCCCGTAAAATCTGAATTTCTTGAGGAGAGCGGAAGCCGGTTATTACTAGCCCCGTGGTGGATGAGTTTTTAACATACTGAGAGATCTGCCGGGCGACAATACCAGGATCTTTTTTTAAGGCATCTTTAGCAAAATCTTGGATTTTCATTGTACTTGAATAGCCATGCCGAGTATAAAGCGCGCACCGCATAAAGTCGCTAGCTTCGATATGTCGGTAAGCATGCAGCCTAGCTAGGGCAGTAGCGAGGACAGTTTTGCCAGCACAAGTTGCCCCGCAAATTATATAATTGCGTCTTGGAAAAAGTTCACCCTGTAGTGGTTTTTCATACAGATGTTTAGCTTCGAGGAGATCTTTTTCTTTCAGGAACTCAATAAGTTGTTGTAGTGCCAGATTTCTAAAGTCGTACTTTAGGCTGGAGTTCAAAGATAGCTGGCTTATAGGTTTTTTCGCACCTTTGGGTACAAACCATTTATTGAACGTCTTGTTGTCCAGCCAAGGATATAATTTATTGGTCTCAAACGGTACTTCAATATCTACTATAGTACCTTCAGACTTTCCAACAAAAATCTTATAAGTTTCGTCGGGTGCGCTACGAAGGTTGGGCGGAAGATACAAAACTATATCAGAGCGCACTATTACCTTTCTGTTATTTCCAAGCTCTTTTAGTCGATTGTCGAGATCTGAGAAGGAAGTTTCTCGCATCCAGTATTTTACGTCTACTCCAGGGAACTCTCGCTCCGTACTCAGTGCTTCAATCGCAATGGAAGTGTCTTCGATAAAAAAAATCTTATGCTGATGCCTAGAGACAAAGCGTGCCAGTAAAGAGGTATTTTCATTGGCGTTTTCAGCTTCACTCTCTGTGTCTGTAAAGAAGGCTGGTTGACGTCCCTCGTCATTACCACTTAACGTTTTAGCTAACCTTAAATTTGCACTTTGGATGCTTTTTTTAAGAAGAGTGTCTCTATCTTCAATCCGAGGCTCATCGTAAGGTTTTCCATAGTTAGGCGGCGGCAGTAGCAGAATTGGCTGCTCACGTAGCAGATATTCAAAGTGTGCTATCTTCGTTAAGTTGGATGAGAGGAAGACGATTTTAATCAATTTCTACTACTCGGCCTGAGTTGTTTGGTGAAGATTTAACGAAGATATGATCATCCATGATGTTTAGTTTTCCTACTAAATCATCGATATTTGGCGCCATGAAGTAGATTGCAGGCCCCAAGCTCGACAGGCCGATGCATGAAGCGCCTGCCTTGTGTAGATCATTTCTCAAGCTTCTGATGTCACTTGATTGTGTCATCCATTCCGCCATCTTCCATTGAGAGGTTTGGGTCGCATTGATCGCAGAGCAAAAAGTAAAGATGTCATTTTCGATAGCCGCGCAGGCAAGGCCTGATAACGCTTGGTACATTGATCCGTGAACTGAAACAGAATCTATAGGGCATGTTTTATTAAAAAAATATTTTTCCTCATCTGAGGATATACGCTTTTCGTTTAGAAGAATTATGACGCCGATAAACCAACTTTCCGGGAGATGGATATTGATTAGACTGACAGGTGGCTTTTTTGGTCCTTGTCTCGCCGAAGACGGGCCCAATGCTAACCCTGCTTGTTTCACCCCAAGATCAACATTCAAACCTCCTTTGAAATAGGTACTAATACCTACGCCTGAGGTGCCACCTCGACCCGATGCAGCTATTAACTCTGCTTGATCAGGTCTGGTATCGTTAAGGATGCTTGCAGCTTCAGCACAAGCTAATTTCGTCGCAGTCCCCGTGCCAAATCCGCTATGGGGAGGAGGACCCGCTTGAAAGGTTATCTTCATTTTTTGTCGAAATTGACGCGAAGCATACATCTGTTGCAAGAACGCGGTAAGGAGCTTCTCTTCTTCATTGGTATAAGGGATCGAACGATTGTCAATGATTTGAAACTCGTGGTCGGGATAGAACTCAATCACTGTGTCCAACCCATTGAGACAAAAACCTATCCCGCCGTTTTGCCTATAGCCGTTGTTGCTCATGTCGAATAAATTTACGTGTATTCGAGCAGGTGCAGATATTTTTATTTTTTTAAACATGGTCAGTGGTCGCTTTGGCTAAGGTCTCATTGATATGTTCGAGATATAGTCTAGTATATAAGCCGTCCTTGTTAAAGTTGATTGCCGGAGTATCTTTGCTTTTCTTGTTTTTAAATATAGGTCCGACCACGCAGTTGGAGCCTGCTAAGAATATGCTATGGGAGGGCTCGAAATCATAGTATTTTATTTTAAATAGTTCAGGATATTGTTGTGAGATTTTTGAAGATTTCGGAAGAGTTTTATGTGTAAAGTCTGCGCGATCGTCATCATCTAAATACTTGGATTTTGGGACGAGTAATGTAACTTCAACTCCTCTGGCCAGCGCTTCTAAAAGGTCTTGGGATTCGTATACATCTGGGTTTGCAAAGTCATCTAGCAACCTATTGCAGGTAACGCCTACGACAATGATCTTGTCGCTTACCTTCGTTGTCTTGATCAGCTGTCGATAATACTCAGGGTCTTTTCGATTTGTGAGAAACTCAACAAGACCGTGCTTTTTATATTCAGCAAGTCTCTTTTGCTCAAGATATTGTGTGAAAAACTGGAGCGCAGCGATGCCAATACCAGACACCAACCCGCTTAAAACGCCAACCCATCGACTGTCCGCAGCTGGATCGGCATACATCAGAATTACCATTAAGGTCAACGTCAGCGCGATGAGAAACCCAAGATATATGCGAGGTGCTTGCACGACAAAGTTTAATTTCAACATGTCCATTATGGCGTACCTATAACGATAACTTCTTTTTTAGGTGTTCTGCTCAATGCGTGTGGCATGTCATGCTCAAGTAAGGTCACACCTTTGAACTGAGTCTGGAAAAATTTAAATATAGTTTCAATTTCGGGAAAAGCACCATGAACGTAAGAAAGGCAAACAATCGACTTTTTATGTTTCTCAACTAGCATAAAAAGATTTTCTTTAAAATGCTTCTTGTCGGTCCATTTGAGCATGCTTTCCGGGCTAGGAATCGGATGATTTCGTTTTGAAAGATCAATCATTTCGCTCCATTTTTCAGGCATGCATATTCCCTCAAGAAAATGATATCTGTCCATGTATGAAATATCTTGTTTTTTTATTGGCACATAAGGTGGATCTAAATAAACAAAATCGTACCCTGACGGTATATCGATTGCGTCAGTGCATGGGAGAATGGTAGGTGTTAGCTCCGAAGCCCATCTGGTTTTATGTATTTCGCTCAGCGCACGACTCATCAATACCGAAAAAGGTCTTTCCCACGTCGCCCAGTTCCCGAACTTTGTGTTCTTTTCGTTGTTTTCTCTTAAGTAAAGATTTTTTCTATGGAAGAGATTGAAAGGTCTTTTTTGCAGGCAAGCTTGCATCAAGCAATATAGAATTTCTGCCTTCTGAAGAAGATTTTCGATTTTTCCTAATGCTTCGACTGCACCATCAAGCCACATGTTTTCGGAGTTTGTATAATATATTCCTTCATAGTTTTTTGATATAAAACCATGTAGGGGTTGTACCGTCTCAAAAAAATTGTTTAAGTCTAGGTGTGTAGTTGCACAAGGCTCGTTTGACATCAGTGCTGTTGCAATAATCCTATTTGACTCTAATAAGTCATTGTAAGTTACTTTTTTTCTCAGATGTTTTAAGGCTAGGGAAACTGTGGATGTGCCACCGAACACATCTAGTGCGGTATTGAAATTATATTTAGTGAATTCACTAAACATCCACTGAGCGAGCCTGCGTTTACTTCCGTAATACCGTGTTTGCGGAAGATAAACAGTACTTGTCTGAGTGGGCGAAAACTCAACAGATTTGGCCTGGAATGAATCGATGGCAGTATTATTAATACATTCGGAGCTGGATTTCATTAAGTCGGATGAGTGCGCTTGTGAACTCTGAGCTTTCTGTTCTCTGCCTGTCGCAAGCTCGCATGAAAGAGGGTTAAGCACCTGACACTCCGATAATGCTGTGATGTATATGCGCAGGGGGCAAAATTCTATGATTTTTGCCATAACAATCTTTTGTCCTAGCCGCTTCGCAAATCGAAAGGGGGGCTGCCATCGAGACAAAAGCTTGGATGTATGCTAAGTGGGGAGAAAGGTGCATAGCTTCCTTGATTTTACGAGTCTGACCATTTGCTTCACCGCTTCGCCCCATCCCTCATGGGCTTTCGGGCCAGCTCGGCCCAATCATGGCCGTTTGTTATCGGGTTTGCTACTGACAGAAGATAATAACACTTCGCTGTGAACGGCACGTTCCTTGCCCTGCAATTTCGATGGGCGACTGTCGGTCACCAGCCTGTGGCGGCCCCGCAATCGGCAGCCGTCAGCCAAAAGCGAGGCCCGTTTGCCTGCCCACCCGGTCGGAAGTAGCTTTTTTGCCATCATTTCGCTACCTTGGGAAGTAAACCCAGGCACGATGGAGAAGCAGCTCATGCAAATAGAGGACGCGGTAACAGGTGCGCAGGTGCGATTAACCGTCGGTGGCCCTGACATGGTCGTCTCTTACGTAGATGGCAAGTGGATCAACTGTCAATGGTTTGCTGGCAAGAAGCTGGACAGTGGCCGCTTTCGCGCTGAAACCTTGGAGTTAATTAAACCTAAAGAGGAGTAGCGGCGATGACTCCAGATTCCGTTGCGCTTTGGATGCTGGAAAAGATTCGAAATGAGTCATGTGTCTACCAAGACGACGTCGTAGACTTTTTGGTTAAAAATAATCAGGAAGGCCTTTTGGTAGAAAATGCTGACGGGAATCAGGTTCTGGGAAGGCATGTGCTGACCTCATTTCGAAAGCTCACAGATGCTACTGTTGTGTGGGTCAGGCCTGATCGCTACTGGCGAGTCCGTGTCGATGAGGACGAACCAGGAAGAGATGCAAGAGGGTAGTGCCGACCATTATTAAGTCTGGATGTTATCGCTGATGCAGAACTGACCCTGCTGCCCAGTTAGCGTTGCTCATGAGCATTCAGCCCAAAGTCAAAACGGCTAACGCTTTAAGAAGTGGAAGCTCGGGGCAGTGAAATTCCGACACCTAGCTCAATTCTGCATCAGCGGCCACAGGCACTGCGCGCCGGCAGTGCATCTGCGCGTTTTTAACACCCTTGGCCGAAAGCAGCCAGTCGTCAGAGATACGCTATCGCCACCAAATCTGTTGATCGGCACTAGTGCTAAGTTTCTGCATTTTAGACGCGGCTTTGGAGCGACAAACCGAGTTAGTCGGACGGCTCAGGCGCCACTCCGAATGCAGGTCAGAACCTTTTGCAAAGGGGCTTCCCAGAGTTGTTAAATGTGGTCGAATGCTGCTTAATATGGAAGTGGTGGCAAAAAGCCTTTTTTGAAGCGCCAACAGCCTTGATGCGGCCAAAGCAACCCAACTCCTAGCACGTTTAACGCTCCGGTTTCCTCAGTCTACTGAGCCGCTGTGCGGAGGTCGGCTAGCGGGTGGTTTTGTTGTGCTGCTTAAGGCATTTGCCCTAGCGCTGGATCGGCGTAAGACCTGTGGACTGTGTGAGGTAAAAACGGATGTTTACTGTATTGGGCGCAGGGCAGCAGCTACCTCAGCATGGGACGAACTGCGCTTACTTGGTCGTCGATCATTGGGATGACTGGTTTAAGTTTCGGACGATGTTCACGCTGTTCGTGTTTGATGTTCGCTCCATTCGCCACAGGGTGGGTTCCGTTAAAATAGGCCAAGCAGGCTTGCTTCCCGCTCCTGCCGGTGCAGATATTCCTCCCGGCAACCGGACCCCAGGGATTCCCAACGCCTTTGTTGAGCTGGATGAGCGCCAGTTCTTTTCCCTTGGCCAAGATGAAGACTACTACTCGACACTTCGATCTTTACCCAATGGCCTGGGCATCACGATTCTAAGAGCACTGTGCGACTGTGCCTTCAACCTTGAGATCCTTGAGCGACATCTGGCTGAGCTGGTTATGTCTGAGTCGATCTTGCGATCCATCCATGAACCCAACGTTCGAAACCGTTTGAATCGACTCGCGCATGGAAACCCCGAGTTGACTCGGTTCGAGTTTCAGTACACTTTCCCGTCAGCACCTGCGGAGGCGAACGGGCTACCGCCGCTGGCACCCGCCGTAATGCAATTCCAGGTCATCCCAGATGCTGTGCCTCCAACGAACCTGCATGTTCTGGTGGGGCGCAACGGCGTTGGCAAAACACGATGTATTCAGGGCATCATCAACACACTATTGGAACGGGATAGCCAAGGTGCACCTAGGGGGATTTTGCAGCGGCTCGGTGTGAATCAAGACGAGTGGACCTTCTCAGGCTTGGTCTCTGTATCCTTTAGCGCTTTCGACTCGTTCGAACTGCCATCTATTGCATTCCAGCGAACGCCAGCGACTTTTGTAGGGCTGCGGTCTCAGAGAACAGACGACCAAGGAAATGTTGTCGATGTGCTCAAGAGCGCTGCTGATCTGGCTCAGGATTTCGTTGCAAGCCTTGAGCGCTGCCAAGCCGAACCTCGTCGCTCACGCTGGCTCACCGCTGTGGCAACGCTGTCTACGGACCCGCTTTTTGGCGAAACAGGCGTGGAGCAGCTGATCGAAGGCGGTTTTGAATGGAAAGAGCGAGCAACCCGCTTTTTCGGTTTGTTAAGCTCTGGCCATGCAATAGTGCTGCTCACTGCGACGCGCCTCGTCGAGTTGGTGGATGAGCGAACTCTGGTCGTTTTAGACGAGCCTGAGGGGCATCTGCATCCGCCTTTGCTCGCTGCATTCATACGTACAGTCGCCGATCTGTTGGTAGCACGAAATGGCGTTGCTCTGCTTTCGACTCACTCACCTGTGGTGTTACAGGAGGTCCCCCGAAGCTGCGTTTGGATGCTCCGCAGGACGCGCACCCAATCTACGGTTGAGCGGCCTTCTATTGAAACGTTTGGGGAGAGCGCAGGGGTACTGACTCGGGAGGTATTCGGCCTGGAAGTAAGTCAATCTGGCTTCCATAAGCTGGTAGCTGCTGCTGCTCGACGACCCGGTATTACCTATGCGGGCGTTGACCATCACTTTGGAGGTCAGCTAGGGGTAGAAGCGCAAGCGCTGGCACGGAGTTTGGTCGCGGGTAGGGGCAACTGATGAAAAGACTTCGACCACCCGCTATGCATGCGACTGATACGGTTCACGCCTGTGTTGAGGGTATTACCATCCCTCAACGTGCCCAAGCTCTCACTGAAGCTCTACCGACGATACAGAGATGCGAAGCCGAGTATCTGGAGCTTGGCCCTCCCGGCCAGCTATACCGGATACTCCCAAGCCTCGGTGTGACCCCAGCGATTGATGCTGCACTCATGGGCGTTATCTATAAAAGTCATTTTGCGCGTCAGGGCACGCTGTCACGGACTTTCTATGACCGTATCAGGATGGCTCCTGAATTCGGCCTCTGCCCGCTATGCGGGCAACGAATTGTCGCGACGGTTGACCACTATCTCCCCCAGTCTCGTTTTCCTGCGCTCAATCTCACGCCTGCCAACCTTATTCCCGCCTGCTCGGACTGCAACAAACGTAAGCTGGCCAGCGTTCCTACAAAGGCGGAGGATCAGACTCTACACCCATACTTCGATGACCTCGGCAATGAGCGCTGGCTAATTGCTGATATCCAACCCTCTACTCCTCCTACAGTGTCATTTGATATTCGCGCCGCGAGAGCTTGGGATGAGGTGCTCACAGCGCGAGTAATAAATCATTTCGCCGTGATGGGCTTAGCTGAGCTATATGTCGCCCAAGCTGCTAGTGAACTGGCCGATATGTCTTATGGGCTGGAATTATTAGGCGCCGCAGCAGGGCCCGATGGGGTTCGCCAGCATTTAGAGATCCAGTTTCAGTCATGCCAGGCGCGAGACTCAAATTCGTGGAGAACAGCGTTGCATGAAGGGCTGAGAGACTCGGATTGGTTCTGTGTAGAAGGCTATCGCTTGATTCGCAACCGCCTTCCAGCGAACGCGTACTGATTTGATAAAATCGGTGAAGCGACTGGTCAAGTGCTAGTACTGAATGCACCAAGCCTGCCATTTGTAAGGCTCAGTTCGGACAATTAATAGCAAGCCTTTGATCCAAAAAACTACCAGCCAGGTCGTGGATGGCTGAACAAGGATGAAAATGAGTGAGATCAATCTCCCTCCTGAACAGCAGGAGTGCATAAAAGCTGTGGGTATCGACAGCTTGTATAAACTGGTCGATCAAAGCTTGTATAACGAAGATCCAAGCGCTCTGAGAGAGTTACACCTGGAAGCTTGTGGGGATTACGTAGCCACGCAGCTGAGAGCTTTCGAACGAGCGCTGTCAGGACATGCAAAAGCCAAGTCAGTAAAGAAACGGGCAAACACGGAAATGGATGTGCGTCGTGCAGGAGGTGCATTGATTTCATCTGTACAACAGATGCAACAAAGAGTCGAAAGGGAAGAGAAAGAAGGCTTGTTCTTTTTTATAGACGATTATGTCATGCAGCCTTTCGGCTCTAGCAGTAATCTGTCAATGTCGATCAGCTACCGCTGGCGTGTAGAGATCAGCGATCCTTGGATCTATGGCGGCGTTAAATTCATTCACCAATACTCGACTACATCCTCCGACCTTTCTTATCCACCTAAAAGGAAGCAGAGCCTAGCATCTGAGGCTAGGAAGAGGGAGATGGAACTTTACAGTGAGTGGGATCACCTTCGCCGATTGGCTCTACATTCGGTGAAAGATTTTTTCAAGCAGGGCGGGAGTGGCTATGACATTCCAGCTCAGTTCAACGCGAAGCTAAGCACGTACGGTGGAGGATTGAATAACCACAGCCTGCGTTTTTGGGATTGAAAATTAATAGCTTCGTGTCGGCAGCGGCTATTATTGCACTGCCGGTTACGAGAGAAGCGTCGGTATTTTCGACATTTATGGATTCGAGCTGACCCTTGAATCGGAATAAATAGCTCTCGACGATGGAAATCGCCAAACCTTCTTTGGTGGGGAAGTGTTGATGAATACTTGCCTTTTTGATGCCGATCTCTTCAGCCACATCGGCGTGACTGAAGGCTGCGCAGCCCTTTGTACGCAACAAAGTCTCTGCCCTGGAGAAGTTCGGGGTTTCACATTTCTTTGGGCGCTGCTTTTCCTCTGATGACCTGCGAAAGCGGCTGGTAGGTGATCATTGCCGATAACCTCATCGTCGATAGTTACCTATCTGAACTTCATTCCCATGAGGCGATGGCTCAAATGGCGGGAAGATACATATCTCTGCCGATCCCTAGAAGGGAGGTCCCGGCCTGGTCAGATCTGTCCTGAGTAGTTTACAGCAGTTGAAGAGTTACGCTGTTCTAGTCCTTGATTAGTGGATAGAAAAATCCTACGTATTACACGCCAAAGCAGTGGAGAGAGTTAATATGTTTACGTCAGAACAGCCAGTTAAAAATTGGACGAGTATGAACCACATAATAGATAGCGCACCAACACAACATCGCAGCATCCAGTACAAAAATAGTTCCTATAGCGAAGAACTGCCACCATATTCTATTATCAATCGAATTTAGTTCTTCTGAGTATGCGGCTTGGTTACCTTCAAAACGTTTTTCGAAAATTTTTCGCTGCCGGTTTACCTCGGATTTTATCGTACGTAATGTCGCATGTTGGTTGACGAGAAACCCCACAAGCAAAATGCAAAAAATTATCACTCCAGCAAAAATTGCGGTGTTGGCTGCAAACTGCGCATTCAAGTAATAAGTTACTTTTAACTGACTAAGGGCAATAAATGTCGCTATTGGTATGCCGAGTACTTGAGCCTGAATGTCGGAAATGGCTTTGTGTGCCTTAGTAATAGCGTCGACTTTGAACGTATGAACTTCGGCAATCGCTTTATCGTAGGTGTAATCAGAGGCAAATATATTATAACTTGCCTGCATGCGCTGATGTAGCTCGCTTAAATTTTTGACCAAATAAGAGAAGCGTTCCTTTTCCGGAGTCAACGCCAACATCTCGATCAGATTATCACCCAGCATTTGTACTTTCTGCTCATGATGATAGTGATCCAGTACAAAATTCTCTAGCCGCTCGAATGCTGAGATATTCAGGAAATTTACTTCTTCCTCACCGTAAATGACCGGTACGAGAAAGCGCCCGTCCTTATAGAAAATAAGTTCTTCCTTTTGCGTGTCTAGGTAATGTGCTGAATCGACTAGCAGCCTGACCAAGCGTAGTACCTGGCGGTACCGATTGACGACCACGAGCGCAGGCTGATCAGTTGAGCAAAAACGCTCTGCGAGTAAGTAATAGTTGTCCCTTTCTTTCACGCGCGCGCCAGTCGTGGCCGTCACATAGGTTGCGAAATTGGGGGCTAGGATGCCCAGGCCAACGCGAGGCTGTGAAACATCCAATACGAAGGCATCACCCACGCTAATGTGGTTATAGTCTCCCTGAAGAACAGTGATACCTGATTCGTCGGCGTTTTGCTCATCCACCGCCTGCACGAGGGAGTCCCGCAACAATTCATTTGTCACTCTGATGCTGTGTTTGCCACCTGCGGTACTCTCAACCGCCCTGTAGATAGGAACCAGATCAGAAAACTTAATCCTCTTTACCATCTTGACTAACTTCCATTCTTAAGCGTGCAAGCAATTCTGTCGGCAGTTGCTTTATAACAAGTGCCTCAGACTCCAGGTCGAACTCGATCTCCCCATTACTGAGGGCTGCACGGTCAAAAGTTATGCGCCAGTTCTTAGAACCACCAGTGAATTTAATAAGGCTGCGCAGCGAGCGCTTATCCGGAATGAATCCATCCGAAATGTCCAGCCCAGAGCTTTCAAACAAGCCGCTCAAGTCCTCAGGCGACTCCGGCCACAGCTCATTTGTAAACGCATTAACTTCGAATGGTACGTCCTTGTCTGCGTAGCGCTTGCATATAGAGTAGGCGTTCCTAAGGAACTCTTCGCGCTGCTCTTCGCTCATCTCTTTGGACTGGGAAAATTGCTCTAGGGCTTTTCCAATTTTTTGGGTCTCCAATACAGCGGCCACAGAGTTATTGCACCCCAAAAACAGCTTGAAGAAGTCTGAGACTTTATCTTGTCCGCGCCCTTTAATGAAGCTCAGGTACTTGTCGCCGCCCTCAGCCCAGTTGGTCAGATTCACTCGCCCAGCCAAACGGAAGCCTTTGATATCAAGGTGCAGAGCGTCCACCACTTCCTTGGACTTGTTGAGTGCAGCACCTAGCTCATCGTTCAAAATAGTAACGATGAAAAAGTCAGTTTTGTCAGAGGTGCGTCTGAAATGGGCGAAAAATACGTGGCCACCAGTAGACGCTGTACCTTGCACCGACTTTCTTAAGCTCTGCACCATGTGTAGGGTCGTAGTTACGAAGTCGCTGGTACTGGCTTGAAAGTAGCTTTCTAAAAATTTAGACACCGGGTAATTATCAGTGTCCTCTTCAAAACGGCCGTGCGACTTACCAGTTTTGGCCGCATAGACTTTCGCCAGCTGATCAATCAGACGCTGGACGGTCTCGCCGACCTCCAACACTTCTTTTCGATCATCGACGACGAAGCCGCCGTCGCTTTTACTCACGGTATGAACAATAACGTTGACGATCTCGTTATCGAGCACGCAGTCTGAGGCCATCTGGCCCTCATCGTAGCCATCCGCCATCTTCAATCCCTATGCTTTAGAATCCATGGTGTCGCAAACGGACGTGCGAGGATAGTCGCCCACCTAAACCAGATAGCATAGGCTGGCATTTTGATATCTGCAAGCACGTGGGTTAGGCCGGACAAAAGATAGCCTGTTGAGCATTGGCCCCATCAGCTATTCGACCTATGCAGCAGTTCGCTTTGACGTAAGGCAAGCACGGCATTGACTCTGTACTGGCCTTTGACGCAATGGATTTGCAATACAGCAAGAATCTCGATGCCCTCGCACTTATGGCCAGCGGCAGCGACTTCACTCCTCTTGGGCTGCGACTGCTTGAAAGCGGCTTATGGGTTATGGCTTTGGCGAGAGGAAGACTTCTAAATCATTCGTGGATGTCTATCAAGAGAAGCTGCTGAGGGCGAGCCACCACAATCCAAGAATCGGATCTGGAACGAGCTGCTCAGCGCACGTCCCTTGTCAGATTGCTTAGTACAGCAGCAGAGAAAAATAGCAGACTATGTCGGGTGGTAGCATCTCAGCCGGTTAGAGGAGTTCATCCTCTATAATTGTTCGTTCACATCAGCCGATTACGGAATCGGACGCTGGGCGATCTCACCCGCACGTCAGAGCTGTTCGAGATCGCTATGCGCTTTGGCGGACCCGCGATATTTATCAAGAGCACACGCAAATCGAGCCTCGCGACGTACCAGCAGGCCGAGGCCAATCGTAAGAACGAGCCTCGTACTACATTCTGAACGTGTTCATAACGTTCTCAGCTAGCTGCTACGCCACCAACCACAATGGTGTCTTGCCTAGAACGATGACCAAGTGACATAGTGGTACATGACACGAACTACCCGCAAAAACGTTGAGTAGGAAAGGTTAATCCGTTACCGAAGCCAAGCATAAAGCTCAGGGATGGAGTAAAAATCAAAGGGCAGATCACTAGGAGGTTGGAGTGCAGTACTATCACTTTGCTATTTTTAAGAAAGATGATGAATTCTTGGCTGTATTCGCTAACCAGAACACAGAATGGGAAAAGGGTCACTATCACGAGCAAGGTTATATCTTTCTGATGTATGTTTCCGCTTTCAATGCTAACGGAGCAGTAGAAATAGCGAAACAAAATATAAACTCGGAGATTGGCCGCCTGCAAGCAGAGCTTACAGCTTTGAGAATCGAGCATCAAAAAGTTTTGAATGAAAATAATAATCTAAAATTCAGCAGCCAATTCGGTAACTTTCCACAAGCCAGTCATTTTAATCCATTGGATGTATTAGGATTCAGTAATATACCTACCAAGGAAGAACTCAAGAAAAAAGTGAAACTGCTTTCTCAGAGAGTTCATCCTGACAAGGAAGGTAGCGGCTTTTTGATGACTTTGATTAATCAAGCAAATGACGCCTTGCTGCAACAGCTCAACAATAATTACTAGTGACTGTTAAATGAACGGTTCTTTGACCCGTTCATAACGCCTCCAGAGCAGACTCTGATTTGATTCTTAGCCGGTTTAGAACCAAGTCAGATCGAAAAAACCATCTCATCAGGCAGGCTTTCAAGACCATTCAGATTCTCTCTTCTTGGGCTTGGTTTCTAAGGCGCGGACCTCGAAGCGACGTGACGGTGTACAGTGGATTGTCTCAGTTACTAGCAGTGTTATAGGTGCTGACAACATCGCTAATGGAACGGCCCCAATCAAGGCGCACGCTGCGGATATCTAAGCGTGTCACGAACGACACAAGCCGATAGGAGCGGATGCGAGATAATGAGCGCATACATGAGGGGCACTTCGAGAGTGCTACAGTACGAAACGTAATGAATGCGAGCTTGTCTGAGATCGAAGCAACCAATGCTTAGTACTTATCGCTTTAAGAAGCCGATCCCAGTGGCGTTTAAGGTGATACCACTTTATTGTAATGTCCGCTTTTGACCGTACTGTTGAAAAAAACCGCCATGGTTCTCATAGCGAAAAAATACGCGCTTGAGATTGAACACTTTAATTTGAGCAGAGGTCTCCAGACGCTGAATTTGTGGAGCTGCACGCAGAAAACGCGTTTTCGGCTGTCAGCACGTAGCCAGCCTGGAAGGACCGACTGTTTTCAACAGAATCGCCCTATTGCTGCCCTTCTTCGGAGTATCCTGACAGCTCTGAGTCAAGAAGTCCGGTTACTCCAATTCTGATCCATCCCCGACGGGATTAGTTTTTGCTGATCTAGGCTCCTTCGTGAGGAGTGCAAGCGCGATTGAGGTTCATACTACTCGGTCGCTAAGAGCGCTTTCGACCAGCATAAATAAATTCTGAAAGGCAATGTGCAAAATTCGCACATTGCAAATCAATATCCATGAAGCATTAGCTGATGCTCAGCTTCGCGATATGGTCGAATCGGCCGAAAGCCCAATCAAGGGAGTCACTAAATAGGTTGCACTCCATTTAGACTGATTGGTTATAAAAAACCTGGCAGGGGGCGCTTATTTTTATAAAAAATCTCTTATACAATTTTGTTGGGTTTATCACATTGACTAATTAGCCATGCACGATTGCCGGTCTTTTTGATCGCACAATGCTTTGACCATTGGAAGGCTGGACGCTCCAACTGATTGTCATGAGCTATTTTTTTAATCTAGAGCTTCTACAGGAAAAAACATTCACGATACTTTACGTGATATTAATGTATGGGAATTATTAGTCGGGAAAAGAAATGAGTTTTGACTGCAATTAAGTGAATGAGCTATATAGAACCTTTAGATATAGCTACTATCGCGAAAAAACATGAAAAAACCAGGTTTGGTCAGATTTCAGATGCGCTCCACCGTTTATTGCGGGCATGAGTCATTTTTAATGTATGGGGCTGATGGTGAGGAGAATCTAGCATTCCGCTCCTTCATGGAAGCACTTGTGCTGAATAAGTTCAAATACAACACTCGTCGTACATACGCTTATGCAGTTTCACAGCTATTGGACTATCTAGTCGTTGGTTTCGAAGTTCAAGGCGAAATAACTCCTCAGGCTGCAACATTGCTTGTTCGCGAATATTACAGTTATTTAGTTCATGGTGAAGACTCTAACGATTCCGCTGTTCAGAAAATATCAATAGTAAAACCAAGAGCTACTGTCTCTCCTCGATCCGCAGCTCTCTATCACGCTGCTATTAATAGATTCATTCAAAGCGTCCGAGACCATCATGCTGAGGAGCAAGTCCTAGAGTCAGACAATTTAAAGCATGATAAAAAAGTGGATGATTTTCTTGCACTCAGTCTCGTCCCTGCGGCAGCACTGCTCGACAATGCCGGAAAGTGGATATCTCGGCACAATCATGGTCCTTATCCCAATCGAAAAAATTCCAATAGCCTCCTGGGCCATGTGCCTACACTAGATTTTTCAGATGCGCCAATTACGAAAGAAAGCTTCTTTCCCCTCCATAAGATAGCTGCATTAATTGAGAGCGCAACGTCGTATCGAAATTCCGCCTTGTGGGCACTTCTTGCCGCGACCTCAATACGCGTTTCCGAAGCTATGCAGTTCCTCTTGGAAGATGTGGATATCCAAAATCGAAAAGTCTATGCCAGAGGTCCGCGCTCCAGCGCTCGTTGTTCCAAGTCTTACCGAGGGATAGACGAAGTAAGCTTCAATAAACTGGCATGGAAGGGGCGCACAACGGAGCACACCCTTTTACTTGAACCTTATGGATCGATGTTTTTTAAGTATTATTCATTGTATCTCAAGCATGAATATAAACCGACCTATCACAATTTTATTTTTCAGACTGGTAATGGTGATCCTCTATGCTTTTCTGACTACAGTAGTGTGGTTTTCGAACCCTTTAGGCAGTCGTCTCGACGCGTATTGGCTAATACTGAATTTGAACGTTTTAGCTACACGCCTCATAGCCTAAGGCATAGCTTCTGTGTGTTCTTTAAAAACTTTGTGGAACATACTGAGGGGGTTGGCTTGCGAAATAGTGAGATCAAAGCGTTAACGGGGCAAAAAACTGACAAAGCCGTCGAGCGTTACGCCGTTATGATGCGTTATCTATTAGAACTTAAGATTGCATTTGCATTTGTTAGGGCAGATGACTTTTCGAAAAGTTTTAACGAGCTTAAGTTAGGTTTTCTTGAAAGAGAATATGATCTGACGATGAATGAAGTTGCAAACGAGAAAGCTGCTGCCTGATTAGCCGGGTCATCTGGCTTTGGAGATGTCGTGATAAATAGAAGTAATAAATTAATCTATTTGAAAGATCAGGAATTTGTTTTGAAGTCTACCAAAGACTTAATACAAAAAACTACAGGTCTTGTCCCGCAGCTTTTTGCAGGTGGCCGTAAAAAACATCCATTTTTGGCTTATATATCTGGCATGGTACTGCGCTCGTCAGACCTAGACGTTTTTTTGAGTTTGATATTAGGAGCATGCCTGAGCGGAAAGGCGGCAAACAGTAATGTAAACAAACTATTTGAATTTCTAGGCTACAAATCCCCAGGTCAAGACGCTATTAAGTCGCTGCTACCTGCTCTTAAATATTTACTAGCGGGGTTGCATAAGGCAGGGGTTTTGATGTTGCCGTATGAGTTTTCTCGACCTTTATCTACCTGGATAGGTGAGTTAAAAGATTCTGATAGCTGTTATTCCGAAGTGATATTAGCATTCAGAAGCCTCGACACCGAAAAATGGCCCGACCCCAGTAGAGGTGGGTCATATTCTGCGGAGGAGAAAACCAATCGGCGACTTTTTACCACAGCAACAAAGGTCGCGTTTGCATCCGGTTGGGTTGTTCCTGAAGACATCACCGCATCTGACATTCTAGCTTGGCGTGACATTAAAGTTGTCGAATCACGAGACGGGGGAACGCACCAAACTACTCCCATTCCGATGAACGATTTGCTTGATTTTCTTCAGAACACTTTTGGAGAGCGCCTACGCTTTAACGTTTCAAAGGTTAGGTTAGAGATAAACACTACAATTCGCGTCGCACCTCATTCTGTAGTCGAATATCTTCCTCGGATATTTGAGAACACAACCAGCCCGTTAGCTGTAATTGATGAACTACTCGCATCCCCGCTCCGAGGTATGGCGTCGTTTTCAAGTAAAGATATTTCAGAGTACGATATCGTAAGCGCACTGCTATCTTTAGGTGTTGATATCTCCAACTCCTATAGTTGCTGGCTTGAAGCGCAGAAGCTTTTCATGCGATTTCAGCAGTACACGAATGAAAAATCGTGGGGTACGCTGTTTGGGCGTTTCAATATGTACGTTTTTATATACTTACCACTTTGGTTTAATTCTAATCCTGAGTCAAATATCGAGTACCCCGATACTCCTTCTAAATTTGAGGGTGCGTTGTTCTATGAAGGTATACAAGGCCCCTCTCCGGACCGGCCGTTAACACTTGTACAGTTTTATGAGTACGCTGGGTTCACTTACTCAGCCACGGTTGCGAGAAATGCTAGAACGTTTTTCGATCACCTAGTTAAGATGCACATTCTCATTGGTGATGAGAAGCCAGTTAAGCAACCTGTCCATAGAACTCCTAGGGAAACTAGTCCTGACAAGACAGTAAAACACGCCTTATCCAGGCCGTTAGAAAACTTGTTTCACAAGTATTTGTTGGCGAAACAGTCACAGGCTGAATTTATCAATGAGAATGTAGAGATTGTTTGGGCAGAGATAAGAAAGAAGGTCAGAAGTGTCGGTCGAAGAGTATTTGAAATTGATCTGCGTGAACTAGGGTCGGTTGTCGAAGTTCATCATGAAAATCATAGTTATCCTGTATCAAAATTCCATGTAGAGTCACTTCTATTTACGTCTTATGAAGATCAGATATACTTCAATCCGGCTACCTATGTATTTCCATTTTGTTTATTGCGAGGTGGATTTAGGGGGCAAAATTTGCAATGGCTTGACGCAGATACCTACGACAGCATGTCTGAACCTAGTAATAGGCATGCCCGAGAACTTGACTGGTGTTGGGTGAACACAGATAAAATACAAAAGAAAGCATTTTGCGCTTATGTGCGGCCCAGCGTTATGAATATGTTAGATATACAACGTGATTGGCGAGATCACCTGTTAGAGTTGGGGTGCGATGCTTTTAGTAAACGTGTGAACTATGAAGGTAAGAAAGGGACGCGCTGGGGCCAAATAAAATGTCTCTTTGCTAACAATGTTCGTAGCGGTGCTCCTATTAGTGATAAAGTTTATACAAATCTTTGGGTCTATACTCTGTTGGATTTTCAAAATTGGTTGAAGTTTAATGGGCTAGCCGCTGAGACTTTTGTTGCTTATATGCCAGTTAAAACAGGCAGCAATTCTCGTCGTACATCCTTCAATTGGAACGATTGGGAGAAAAAAGATTTTCCGCTGAGTTCAGTTAAAATCGATACAAAGGATCATCCTGATGGTGCTGTGCCATTTTGCCCTGTAAATTTGCGTGCGAAGATAACCCCGCATTCTGGAAGGGTAACTCATATAACATTGTTAAGAGAACACGCGGATGCGGCTTCAGTTTGCTTGACCACTGGTCAGAGTGCAGATATGACCGACTATTATGACCGTGGTGAGGTTTCGCTCATTCGTAAGCTCGAAGGAGTGCTAAACAAAAACGATTCTGGCTGGCAGTTGACAGGCCCCACTCTCCCAAGTGCACAGGCTAAAAATATATCTGATAAAATTTTACAGGCACAAGTGCATGGCTCAGTACAGAACCTAATTGATGATTTTTCTCTTCTATCTCTTCCTCATCCAGATCCTGCACGTTCGGGTGAGGAGGGGATACATATAATAGCCAGAGAGAAAAGTTCAAGCCTTGGCGTTGCGAACACTCATTTATGCTCTCTGAATATGAATTGCAGCGCTGATGTTGTTTCAATTTTAGGAGGTAAGTTTCGATGCTCGTGGTGCCCGTATGCAATTTTTTCAACTGACCTAATATTCGAGGTGTCCGCCAAGCGCCATTATCTAGCTGAGGAGTTATACCGGGTGACACGCAAGCTAGACGATTACAGGACAACAAAACGAGTAGCTGCTGCTGAGATGGAGATGCTGTCTCAAACGACTAAAACTATGGCCGAGGACGTGTTGGGTTGGTATGTAGTCGAAAAAACACTAGACATGTTTATTCGAAATAAACAAAAAAACCTCAATTCTGCAAGCTACTTAGTCTCTGATCGTGAAAAAGCTTTAATGGAAATAACAA
Organism: Pseudomonas syringae KCTC 12500; assembly: GCF_000507185.2. Taxonomy (NCBI): domain Bacteria; kingdom Pseudomonadati; phylum Pseudomonadota; class Gammaproteobacteria; order Pseudomonadales; family Pseudomonadaceae; genus Pseudomonas; species Pseudomonas syringae. The sequence continues at coordinate 532,783 of NZ_AYTM02000002.1, read as the reverse complement.
ACCACGTTGTGAGGACTGACAGTGTGGAAGCTTTTATGTACCGCTTTGAGCAAGTTTGTGATAATCCGTTGACCATGTCAGAGGATTTTCGAGACAAAATTAACCGTGGCGTTCGCTATTTGCTAGCCCAGAGTGGCGATGTGACAGCGGCAGTTATGTATGCCTCTACTGTGTCACCCGAGATGAAGCTTGCAGCGCTGATGAGGGAGCGTGCATCTTTTGGAGGTATTGAAATTGAAAGTTTGGTAAAATTTATAAACATGCCGCAAGAAGAGTGGAGTACGGCTGTTCTCAGTCAACGTTCTGAAGATGAATGTAACTCGGATTTCGTCAAAGAGTTGCTAGGTTATGAATAGGAATTACCAAGCTAGAATGAATTCCGTATTAAAACGTAAGGAGGTAGTTAAGCATGCGCTGGCCGACGCCTCGCAGTTAAGAATGAGGTTTGAGTTTATAAGTGATCTTGCAAAATATATAGCGCTGCGTGTTCAAGATAGTGAGATGGTCTCAATGGCGGAAGTCAAGGAGCTTTCTGGGTTGGAAGAAATTAAAACTTCCTCTAGAACAGTTCACTATCAAACGTTTCTAAGACGAGGCAGCCTTTATCGTAGCTACTTAGATGAGTGGTGGCGAAAAAATTCACTTACATCATCAGATGATCTTGGAAAGTACGATTATTTTTTAAAATACTCTGAAGCCTGTAGTTACATTCACTCGCTAAAAGAAAAGCTTCGTGAGGTTGAGGCTGAGCTGAACCAGGGCGAAAACGGTAGTCTGACCGTGGAGAGTCGCAGCGCTGCGCCCGTTTCAGATGCTTATTGCTTTGTCGAAAATCTTCTCAAGGAGTTTCAAGAATTTTTGCTACTAGAAGGAGGTGCGCTGGTCAGCAAGGATTCGATGCGGCGCGTCATAGCGACGAGCGAAATGCTTCATCAATACAAAGAATGGAAGGTGTCAGTATTGAATCGCTAGCTTAATTTTGCGGATCACTGACCGAAAGCAGTGTTTCCTCGGAAGCCTCATGAGTATGCTTTTGACCATTTCCATATTCCGTCAAATTGATGGTTTTGTAATTCTCTCGTTGCCTGCTATAACATTTATTCAACCCATCAGCCCATCAGCCCATCAGCGCAGCTCACTCTGAGCAGGCGTTGGGTGGATTAATGCTGCGCTCAGGTGAATGGGCGCTAGCGTCTTTCTTAGCCCATCTCCTGCACCGGCGGTCAGCTTCGGCTTCACGCGGCTTAAGCATATAGCGCTCTCTCAGAGTAACCAAAGCTGATCGTGTGTGGTGCCTCTGTGATTTCTAGGTATCTCAACGATTCAATTTTCTCACATGCTGACATTCCTGAGATTCTCAGCTTCAGCCATGCAATGTCGGCTCGGGTCTGATTTCCCTCACGCACTGACGTGCAAATCGGCACGGGAAGGAATACTTGCGTAACCTTCAATAGCGCACCTAGGTGCGCTATTGGTTTCTGTTAAAAAATCATTATAAATCAATGTCATACATGCCTAATTAGATCGATTCTAAGCTAGTCACCACAGATAAAGGTTCGAACCCCGCCTGGGACACCATACAATTCAAGGTCTTCAGCCGTTAGCATGGAGTGATTATAAACTTCATGGGTGCAGAGCGGGTGCAGGCGCTAGCTTAAAACTAAAGAAAGGTGCCGCTCATGTCCGCACTCCGAAAACAAGGGGCATGGGTTCGAATCCCGTAGGGGCACCAAAATGAAGTTTCTGGTTGTTTCCTGATGACTACGAAACGCCCCTCAAAGCCCGCCCTGTGCGGGCTTTGTTGTTTTTACTCGTCAACAATATCACCCCAACCACATCTGGCCTCTGAAGCCGTCGCCTTTTCTACAGCCTTGCCCATATGGAGCATCAACTCACTAGCGGCGTGGGAGTCGCCTTTCTGGGGGGGCACCCGCCCTGTGAGTCTCTGCAGTTCGTAATCTCATTACTCTCAGAATCTAATTCTGAGCAAAGCTGTGAGCGTTCTTTGCTAGGCTTGAGCCGTCTCGTTACGTCTATCTAGACGGCGGGCCTTCCAACAGGTACAACGTATCAAAAAGCCACTACAGGGACTGTGCATGAACTCTTACCAAGCAATCGTGGAGTGGGCGGCAAACGACCTGCCGGAATGGGAGGCAGACCTTGTCCGTCGGCTTTTACAAGACCCAGCGTTAAGCCCCGATCAGCTCGAACAAGTAGCGAAAAATGCGCTTTGCGCCTTCGGGATAAACGACCAAGGCGAAAATAAAGATTGCTCTCCGCCCGTCTATGAGCTGGACGGCCAAAATATCCAGACTTCCGACGAGCCTATAAAACTTTGTAGCATTGACCTTGTAGAGAACATTAACGCTATACATTCAGAAGCCAAGCTACCCTTTGGGCATTCTGGAATAACATTAATATATGGAGAAAATGGCTCCGGAAAATCAGGATACAGCCGTATACTGAAAAACGCTTGTTTCGCAAAGCATGTAGAAACATCACTGCTCAGCAATATTTATAAGCCAAAAACATCCAAACAGTCCGCACGCATAAGTTTTCTCAAAAATGGCAATAGGGAAGAATGGATCTGGACCCCAGGAAAAAACCACGCTGAATTAGCATCAATCAATGTGTTTGATACTGATTGCGGAAAAGCCCTACTTGATAGCAATAACCGCGTGACATACAAGCCACGAGGTGCAGATGTTTTTGACCACGTATCCCAAGTAGTAGAAAGTGTAAAAAACAAAATTCAATTGAAACTGCGGGATGCGAGTAAGCCTACTATAAAAGGTTTAGAAGATAACGTAGAAGCTCAAGCTTGGCTGGGCCGTCTATCGGACAAAACTAACACTGCTGATGTAAAGAACAGCCTCAATTGGAGCCAACAAGACGCAACTGAGCTAGCGACCTTAACTAGCTCCATCGCCGATTACGAAAACGGCACGACCGTAAAAACCATAGCTAAACTAAATAAGATCTCAACGGAACGGCTACCAAGAGCGATTCAAAAACTAACGTCCGCTGCGAAAATATTAAACGAAACAAAACCATCAGAGATTACAGATTTACAAGAGGCTGAAGCCGCTGCCAAAAAAACCTACGACCTCTCCCTGATCACCTTGGACAAAGCTGATCCATTAGAAGGAGTCCATTCCGACCCTTGGAAAGAGCTCTTCAAATCAGCTCGAGAGTTTTCTATTTCCCATGCGTACACCAGTAGTGAGTTTCCGAACACCAGTGACGACGCCCTGTGCGTTCTTTGCATGCAGTCACTTGACGAACATGCAAAAGATCGTCTTGAACGCTTTGAGCGTTTTATGCAAGACAAGAGCAAAGTAACTTATGACCAAGCCTGCACCAATCTAAAAAATAAAAAAGATGAAATCTTCAATTTAGCTTTACCCGAGTCAGAGGCATACGAGCCTTTGTGTAATGAACTGGTCGAGATCTTAGGCTCAGACTTTGGTCTGGCTGAAGCCTTTCGCACCTTGAAGGCTAGACAAGATTTTTTTAAACCTGGCCAGACTACAGATATAGAATATAAAGGGCTCCCCATTTTCGGCGAAAATATAAATAAAAGTATCTCGGAAAGCCTTCAGAATAAATTGAAAGAGCTTCAAGAAAATATCGCCCCGGAAAAACATGAGCTCGACAAAACAAGTCATGAAAAGAAAATTAACAAAAAACTTTTATCAAATGCATCCGAAAAAATTATTAATTATATAGATAACCTCAAGCGCAACAAAGATGTCGAAGTTGCTACCAACTCTCTGCGACAGACAAAAACGCGATTCTCTAGCAAAGCTAAGTCAATTATCTCTCAATTAATCACACCTGACTTCATAAAAAATTTTACAGCAGAGCTGGATGAGCTCGGTATCGCGTTGGACGTCCAAATAGCTCCAATCGTCAGAGATAGTGATACTTCACACAGCTTTTCCATTGGTGCACAAAAGCCTGGGAAAGTTCTCAGCGAAGGAGAGCAAAAAGTAGTATCTCTTGCGGCATACCTTGCAGAGATAAAGACTTTCTCTAATTCGGCTCCTATTGTATTTGATGATCCTGTTAGTTCGCTTGATCATATTTACCGTGAAAAAATTGCTTCAAGGTTATGCAGGGAAGCACTAACAAGGCAGTTGATAATATTCACCCATGATTTAGCGCTTATCATGGAAATCGATGGCAAGTGTGACGAAATGGCTTTAGAAATTAGTCATCGTCCCGCCGTCTCATCCTTTACAGTTAGACGAAATGGCAGAGACTCTGGTTTTTGTCATGTAGAGGCACCATGGCGAGGAATGAGCACAGCCAATAGAGCGCAGAACTTAGAGCAGGAACTAAACTCGTTCAAAGGGCTCTATGAAATAGATATATTAGCCTATAATCATAAGTCCGCTATGCTCTACTGCTTACTAAGAGAGGCTTGGGAGGCCTCAATCGAACAGGATCTGTTCTATGATATAGTCAGTCGAGGAAGGAATAGCGTTCAGACTACCAGGATTGGTCTCATCACAATAGAACCAACGGATGCGACTAAAATTACTGCGAATATGTCGCTCTCTAGTAACTGGATGTATGGCCACCATAAATCAAGGGCGCTTTCAGAAAACAGACCGGCTCCACTTGAAATCAAAAACCATATTGATGCGTTGAGAGTTTTCGCGGCTGATATAGCGACTCGAAGGAAATCTGCGGATGCAGCATTCAAGGCGTTAAAAAAAGCCCCTACCAGTGCAATTGGGTGATCGGAGTAGTAGCACCGGTGCAGTGAAAGCTGCACCAGTGTATCCCTCATTTAACGGCACGAGCTATTTATAGCACCTGGTTCGTAGTGCCCTGCGATCCATGACGAGACCCAAGGACGTGTGTGAGTCGTCAGCATTATCCCGGAGAATTCAACATCGAAGCGTTCACGGAGTTTCCCGAAGGCAATCTACCCATTGTCGAAGTAGCCATTTCACCGCTCGGCCTGTATGCGTGGATAAAGTTCACAGCAAACCTTGTATGTCTAGCATCAAAGTCGGCTATCACGCAGAAAAGCCATCAAACTGCTTATAAAAATGCTAACCAGCTTTATACCGAGAAAAATACAGGGAGAACGGCATGGCCACCCAAACAATTCAGCAACTGGCGACCATTACTGACGCAGCTCAGTTTGAACGCATTGCTACATCGGTGCTTCGCTCTGCTGACCCTGACCTCTATGCGAATCTGTCGCATCAGGGGGTGAATACTAATGGTAAGACTGTAAAGGCGCCGTTGGATAACTTGGGCTGGGTCACCATTGATGGAGAGTCCATGTTTGTTGCTGGGGCACATACAACATCAAGCCGAGATGATCTTGAAAGAAAGTGGCTGCACAACCCCTCTACCGTGAAGCCCCGTAAACAAAATGGCAAACCAACACAGCCCCCCGGGGATTTGGTCAAGGCACTCGCGGAGATTGTAAATCTACGGAAGCAGCACCCTAATTTGAGGGCGACGTTAGCGTTGACTTGCAATAGGGAGGAGCCGACGGTAGTCCGCCTCAAAGCTCAAGCCCTCGCCAGTGATTACAACGTCACTCTTGATGTTTGGTCAGTCTCGAGAATTGCACAGTATTTGGATACGACATCAGAAGGGCAAGCGATACGTCGTGCTTATCTTGGCGTGCAGCCAAACTTGCTGTCGATGGGCGAACTGCTTCGAATAGGTAGGTTAAGTCTGAATGCGCGGCTGCCAGCTACGAATAGAGATGCCTTGGTTTCTCGAGAACAAAGTTTCGCAGGCGCGGGCCATTTACTGCTCGCTGGCGCTTCTGGTATGGGCAAAACCACTATCTGTTTCGAAATCCTGCATCAGGCTTTAGTTGAAGGGCAGCCAGGCATCGTGCTGAGCGATCAAACAGTACGTGCCGCTGGTTCTATAGAAGAAGCAATCGATATCGAGCTCCGACGCTATCTCCCTGAGTTGGAGCCGCTTGCAGGTTTTAAAGCACTTGAACTAAGTAGCGAGCTGAAGCCATTTGTCGTTGTAGTAGAGGACATAAGCCGCGCTGAGAATACTGTGAGCTTGATGAATAAGCTGGTTGCTTGGGCGTTGCGAGGAAGCTCTCAATCCGATAGTCACCCGCTCCGGAAATGGCGCTTACTTTGTCCAATTTGGCCAAAGTTTTTAGCAGGCCTGGAAAGTAAAGAAGAGCTAACAAACGGCGGGATGGTTCATGTAGTAGGTCTTTATTCGACAGAAGAGGCTTTAGAAGCAGTGCGGCTCCGAGGTTTGGTATTGGGGTATCCGCAAAACGATCTATCAGCTGCTGCAGTCGCTCGTGAGCTGGGTCACGACCCTCTGCTAATTGGACTTTACGATTTTGCCCATTCTGCGCGGGCACAAGACGTAATTGCACAGTATGTTAGCCGTGAGTTAGATAACGTGGCTTTGTCATCTGAACTGACCGCGACTGACCTTGAAAACGCCGTGAATGCACTCCTTTCTGGGATGTTGCATCAACGTTGTCTGGTACCAACTTGGCGCGAAGCACAAGCCTGGTTGAATTCCTATGATCTGAGCGCTCTGCGATATCTCGTTGCCAAAGGGGGAGTTTTGCGATTAAGCAAAGCGGGTGGGTCAGAAGTCATTGAGTTGCGACATGGACGCATTCTACACACGCTGCTCGCCAACTTCATCGCCACGCAAATAAATGCTGATCATCAAGCTGCCTATCTTTCAGATCCCTACTTTGCGGAGTTCGTGGGCACTGCTGCTTCGCTTACGGCCCTCGACCCAAACCGTTTGTATGCTTTGATGTCCGAAAGTCCGCTGGTCGCCTTTCATGCCTTTAAGAATTCTGTACAGCGAAAGAGCGATTATACTGCTCATACAGCGTCTGTTATTGATGCTTGGATTAACATGGCGGCCACCCGGACCAATGCATACTACAGCCGGCGAGCTCGTGGCTTGCAAATCCTTTCCGAGATTGACTCGCCAGATGTTCTTGACTTGACGTACATGTTTCCGCAGGACGATTTTAATCCATATATGTACGAGGCTCAGTTCCGCAATGGAAACTTATCAGCAGGTTTAAATTGGGTCTCGAGTTACTCTTTCGGGGTGAATGTCAACGACAGAGATAAACTCGTGGAGCATGTTCGTAATAAATATGGCCGCGGACTTGAGCGGGCCATTGAGAAAGTCCTAGTAGATCCGGAGTCGTCGATTTTCAATACGAAAAGTAGTGCACTATATTTAGCCGGATATCTTGCGGAGCCAAGACTCTCGGCTGCTGTGCGTACAGCATGGCGACAATTAGATCCTGAAGAGCGGGATTTGGAAGCTTTTTTATGGGCCGCTGCGCATACCTGTGGTGATGAAGTGGCTACCACGCTTGGCCCTGTATGCGATGCTTGGGAAGCTCTACCGGAACGAGAAGATAGCGTTTTTGGCAAAACGAACCGGACTTCATTGGCCGCTCATGGCATCTCTTGGAAGTTTCGTGATCATGTCCCTCGCGCCGCGTTGCCGTACTTTGTATTGCGAGCCAAACAATCCGAAGCTCTAGAATGGCCCATAACCTACATGCTACGCGGGGTTGATGACCCTATTGCACTCCAACACGGGGTCGAATACGTTGCCGGGCGTACGCGAGAATCGGCTGGAACTGGTGGATATGTTGACCACTTTTTGAAGGACGAGTGGCGTCGTCAAACAGAAAAAGATGGACGGGTCATGTCCATTGAAAGCAAGCAGCATCTAGCTAACTTAGCGATGAATCTCGATAACGATCCCTACCTCCGCAAGTCCTCATTTTCCCTTTGGGAAGTTTGCGTTGCTCCGGGAGATCTCGATATTGCGCGTAATGTTAAAGTCGGTGATGTACTTCACGATCCTGCGGTCTGGGCTCGAGCGCGAAGAGCTGATTTTTCGGTAATTCCGGAATTGTTGAAGAAAATTGAAGAAGATCCAAGTTATTGGTGGCAGGCAGGAAGATACATCTGGACGGTTGAGCTCACTGCTGCGCTCGATGCATCACTTCATGCTCTTGAAGAGTCCACGTTAGAGGAAGACGAGAATGGCCTTTGGATGTTTCCGGAGCTTGTCTTGCAACTCGATTCCGTAACGGCGGAACGATTGGTCTTAAATTCTTGGTCAAAAATTCAATGCATTCCAGAGTTTGTTCACGTAGCTCTGTGTTTGGCGACACCTAAGCTAGTTAATCTCGCCAACATGGCCATTGCGGAGGCCGCTGACCCGCATAAACTTTTGGAACATTTTCCTTTTACCGCGGGCTTGTTTATGTCTAATCGTCCTGTACTCACTCGAAGTGCACAGCTAGACGCGCTTCGCCCCCATCTAAGCTTACTTTCGGAAAGTGATATTTTTGTTCTGTGGGAAACCTGCAACAAAAACAACTGGCTCCAGTTTCGAAAACAAAATCTAGACCCTATCCTGTTTGCGTTGCGCTCTCCTAAGTCAACAGCCCTATTGAATCGTGAAGCCGTAGACATGTCGGATATTGAAGAGGCTCTGGCCGGTAAGCGTTTTTGGCACGGCCAATGGATTGAAAAACAGGCTAGGAATGGGGTTGAGCGTGAGAAAATATTTCCTGCGCTTCTTCAGTGGGTAAAGAGCAAAGGCACTGAGGAAGCTCTATCTATAGTAGACCCAATATTTTCTTCGGAAGCTAACCGGACGCAGTTTGCGCAACTCAAAGAAATCAGCGCTTTTATCGAAGGTAGGGATTCGATTCTAGACAAGATCAGATTTGAAGTGTTTCACAGAACTTTGAGGTGACGAACGGCTTTGCGATCGGCTGAGTAGGGATAATGAATCCAAGTGGGTGAGCTGGAAGAGTGCCGCTGAACAGCCTAAGGGACCGCAAGCGGTATCAGTGTGCTGTGTCGCTAACCCATTTCCAACTATCAAATAAGTCTACCGCTGCGAGAATTGATTGAGTAGTTAGGTTGACTATCAAATAGATATTGGCGTATCTCCAAATGATAGATTATTATTGGGCTATACGTTTATATGTCTTAATGAGAGTTTTCCTCTATGGTCTTTGCACACCTCTATCTTCGAGCCTCAACACAAGATCAGGATGCGAATCGGGCTCGCGCTGCTTTGCTGGCTTTTGCAGCCAGCCGACACTATGAGGTGGCAGGGATCTATGCCGACAATTTCTCCGGCACCAAATTGCAACGGTCTGAACTCCACTGGCTGCTGACCAGTGCAGAGTCTGGACAAGTTTTGTGTGTTAAATCGGTGGATCGTCTTTCTCGGCTCAGCCAAGCGGATTGGGAAACCCTCAAAGGAACGATCAATTCGAAAGGTTTGAGGCTAGTAGTGGCTGACTTACCCACTAGTTGGGAACATCTGGACAGTCCCTCTAGCGGGCGCATTGACATTGCGGGTTCTGTCATGCACGTGATCAATAACATGCTCATTGATCTGATGGCGACGATGGCCCGCCTTGATCAAGAAAAGCGTGTCGAGCGGATCAGGCAGGGTATCGCCAACAAGAGGGCGGCTGATCCCTCCTGGAGGGCTGTAGGGAAACGGAAGAGCACCGAGAAATGGCAACGGTAGAAAAGCTTCTCAAAGGTCAAACTGCCTCGAACATGACTATCAAAGAAATTGCCCAGGCTGCAAATGTCGGCGAAGCCACAGTCTACAGAATTAAAAAAGAGCTTGGCGCCATGATACCGCCGCAAGGGCGGCATGTGCTTCCCCTAGATCTCTGATGGCGTAATTGGGTATATCACCGTTTTTTCAGCGGGTATTAACAGGGGTATGACAAGGATGAACAAAGCTACAGCGGCTTTTCTAGGGATTTTTTTCTGCGCTGTCTCTCAAGCCCAAGAATTTGACTTCAATGGTGCTGTGTTAGGAATGAGGCTCACTGAGTTTTATAATCAATGGAAAACTGACTCCTGACGGCAAGGCCGGATGGTGTGACCAGAGAGCGGGAAAACTGGTTTGTCACCGGGTTGGCGATGACCCATTTGGGCAAATCTACGGCCCTGCCTTTGGTGACTATCATTTCGACAAAGACAAGAGCGGTGAGCTTCGTCTTTACATGATTATGCTCATGGCTGACCGTAGAAATTACGCTATTGCCGAGGCGGGTCTTACCCAAAAATGGGGAGCTGGTAAATCGATCGTTTCAACAGCAACAAACGGGCTAGGGCAAGAAATCAAGGCGACCACTCTGAGTTGGAACAAGCCGGACTCCTCCATCAAGCTTGAGGCTCCGTGTGGTGACGTCAAGTACCTTTGCCTGACATACACTCACAAATTCCTTTCTAAAGAAGTGGCGGGTTCTGCACCACCTTCAGGTCCTGGTTTCTAGGAATCAATCCAAAACTCATGCAGCGGCATTAGGGCTAGCAAAAGGGTGGAGTACAGGTGCATCCATAATACCTCGAGCGAAAGGATGGATTCAGCAAAGACGCTGGTTTGTTTTCGGTAGGAGTAGGGCTTCCCTTTAGTCTAGGTAAGGCGAACAGTCCTCAGCCCCTGAAATTGGGTATGCGTCCGGCCAACACACCTTCCTGACCCCGACACCAAAGGGGATGGTGTCTCCTATGAACCCGTACCTCTTGGGTGTTGCAGCGATTCTCTATGGATATGATTAGGGAGTGGGGTTAAGCTCGGGCGGACATGAATACGCCAAGGAATAAGCGATGCTGCTCGGGCTCAATCTTCTAAAGAAAACCAAGGACGAATTTCTCACAGATCTTGCCAATCTGGCCAAAGCGAAAGACACCCTGATATTCATCGATACCAACATCCTGTCATACCTGTTCAAGCTCCACTCCGCTGCGAGGCAAGAGTTTTTTGACTGGGCGGTGGTGGCGATTAGCGAGCAGCGCCTTTATCTACCAGCGTGGTGCGCAGGTGAATATCTGGCAAGAGTTAGAGAAAACCTGCTTCACACTTACACCCCAAAAAGTAAGGGTGACGACCAGCCGAGGAAGGCCCTTGAGGCGATGCTCGATACTGCCTCACTGTTCGTAGATGACGCAGTACTCAGATCAACCACCTATTCCGGCAGCCGAACCGAATATTTAGCGGGCTTCCGGGAAGCCATAGACGGCCTCAAGCAATACACCCAGGCGTTCAAGCACCAATTTGACCCGGACAAAATCCACGCTGAAATTGAGGAGCATCTGGGGCCGGCTGTGCTTGAATCACCCATTGCCAAACTCTGCGACCGAGCGGCCAAAGAAGGGCCTTCACGGATTGAGCATCGGTTACCTCCTGGCTTTCGGGATGAAGCGAAACCTGAAAACCGCTTAGGCGATTTGATCATTTGGTTGGAGATTCTTGAATATAGCCGTGTGCGAAAAAATGACTTTTCTCACGTGCTCTTTTTGACTAATGATGAGAAGTCGGACTGGGTATACGTGCCGGCAAAACGACTTGATACAACGCGCACCGGCCTAAAACCGATTCCAAACAATAATCCTAATCTGAAGATTATCGATCCTCGTCTGGTTTCTGAATTCAAACAGACGATCGGCCATCCGCATGTCTCAATTTGCACCCTATCTACCTTGGTGCAGGGCCTATCCAAAACTGATCCTACGACTGTCGCCCAGCTCGCCGCTGCGATCCAGATCGAATTGGTAGCAAGCGAAGGGCTAGCGGCTGAAATAAATACGTCCGTGGTGGAACTGCCAAATGCAGAAGTGGAAATCGAACCTGTACCGGCTCCCGAACCTGCACCGGTTCCGGTTCCCGAAGCAGTACCTGGAGTTGATCCTCTAGCGGAACATGCAGCCGGTGATCATGGGATCGACGCAGCTAACATTGTGCCTAATGTTGCCCCAGAGCAGCCTGTCCAGGTAGACCCAGTCGTCCATGCGGCTCCCGACCCTGGAGATGAGATAGCAGGCGCCATCCAGTTGGAAGGATACCGAGATTCAACCTATCAGGCGGATGCCCCTGGTGAGCTCAACGACATAATCAGCGCTCTCCAATCACACAATTGGTATGTTCAGAATCCCGCTATAGAAAAGCTGAGAACGATCATCCACGAAGAGTTCCCCCCTACTTCTTGGTTTGTTTTAGGTCGCAATATCTATCAGGCCGCGTGTGGGAACGCACAGAAGGCTATGGATTTCATATCTAACCTGGATACTCGCCTTAAATGGTTCCCTCACCCCATCTCGAAATACGTCCTAGCAGGTATTGTTTTCGAAATTTATTTCGACAGCAAAGGCGCGCTGCGCGATTCGCCAAAAGCTGGCTACTTAGCCAAACCGTTATCCCTACTCGCCAAAGCTGACTATCCGGATGTGCGCGCATTTATCAGATCAAAGCTGGAGCTCGCTGGTGCGCACCTCTTCTTCTCCCCTGGTGACGACCAACAGCGTACGGTGGCCGTTCAGTCGGAACCAGTCGAAACTGAAGACGTTCTCGACGCCGGTAAGCGAAGACAATTGAGCTCGATTACCCTCAATGGACGCCAAATTCTGGTGGATGCGCCGCCAGACGAGGATAGCTGGTCGACCCGCTATAGGATGACCTATAGCAGTACAGATATTCTGGAGGACATCTCCACCAGCCTGTCGATTCCTCGCTGGGCGCTCACCTTGGTACTGAACCCGGAAGTCGATGCCAACGTTCGATTCGTCCTCCCCGACGATCGCTGGTTTAGACCTGGCATCGTGCTGGAAACAGATGGCGCGGATAGAGCGGCTCAAGCCAACGACTGATCTTTCGGCTGTATTGGCTCAGCCGTCGGCATTCGGTATGAACTAGGCAAGTCATCGGCAGCGATTAGAGCATCTCGCTGTAGTGGTAGACACAAGAGTCCATGCGAAAGATACTAGGCTGCTACAGTAATAGCGGCCTAGGGCTCACAAGAAGAGACTAGGAGTATAGTCATGCAACAGAACCAGAACGTAAACTATTAAGAGAGAATTATGCAAGATCTAAAAACAGTTTTAGATGTCTTAGAGACGATGAAACCTTATCGCCCTCGTGCAGCGTTGACTAAGTTTGAAAGTGTCGTAGATCGTATTTCTAAGTATGGAATTATGACTGCGGCTGTACCATTCTTTTTACTTGTGCTCCTCGCCCTGTGGCACAAGCTTATCTTCACGCTGTCGGAAGGATGGGTGACGTTGGCCATTTGGAGTGCCATGCTTTCACAATTGATTGCAACACTGTCTTTACTATGCCCACCTGTTCTTATGGTATTCAGTATATGGATGTGGAAGGAGAGATCACGCATTCTTAGGGACGCTGAGATTGACCATGATCAGCATCATACAATTCAACTGAGGCAGTACGAGGTGAAAAGCCTGAAAAGCGCCAAAAACTACCTGGAGTTAAAAATCAAACGCCTAGAGCGTCGCTTGGGTTATTTTATTGAGGCTGACGGTAAAAAATTTGCTGCGTTCTCTCTTTTAGTCCTGAATTTCACATTAGGCAACATGCTCACGCAAGGTAACTGGTCATCCCTGTTTTCGACAAGCTTGGATAGCCCGCTTTCGACTAAAGTCGTAACGATAATGATGGCATTCCTTTTTCTAATTTCCATCAGCGCAATGTGCATTCGCTTCATCACTAATCGTGACGCTTATCGTATAGAGCTGATTGAATTATCGCTTGCTTCCCGAGACTCGGAGTGATTCAGCTTTTGATAGCGCTTAATATTTAAATCTTATTGGTTGCTCAATTTCTATTGAGCCACCAATGTGTGTAGTTCTGATGCGCAGTTTGCGGGCACTGGGCCGATTTTTATGCCGAGTTAGAGGTGAGTGATTGGGAGCGTAAGCAAAACTATGAGCGCTTTTTCCATTAATCGATTCTCACCTATTAAGCTCCTGCCTCGTTTTAATCAGTTAAGAACCGACGTCGGCGGTACCACCGCCGCGCCCTGCGTGCCGTCTTATCCTTGAGACATCACTGACTCTCCTCCGCCGCCGCATCCTTCCCAGCCCCCTCATTAATCAACACCATGCTCTGCGGTGCAGACAGCGCTACACCCAATTCCCTCAGACGCCCCAAGACCGTAAACAACAGATCACTCCGTGCGCCACCCACCGAGCGTGGGCTGTTCACGTAGCCGCTGGCGCTGATGATCAAACCGGTATTGGTCAGGTCCTTGAAGGTGACTGAAGGCGCTGGCGCATCGAGTATGGCTTCATGCTCGGTGAAGGCCTGCAACAGCAGTTCGCGTATTTGCAGGACGTCTGTTTCCAGGGGCAGCGTAAGGGTGATTCCGACCACGCCCAGCGCATTGCCCATGGTGACGTTGCGCACGTTCTGCGTGATGAACTGCGAGTTCGGCACGATCACTGTCGAGCGGTCGCCCATCTGGATTTCGGTCGCGCGGACGTTGATCCGGCGAATATCTCCTTCGACCCCCGCCAGGCTTACCCAGTCGCCGACTTTGACCGGACGCTCGGTCAGCAGAATCAGGCCGGAGATGAAGTTCTGCACAATGGCTTGCAGGCCGAAACCTATCCCCACCGACAGCGCACTGACCACCCAGGTCAGGTTGGTGAGGCTGATGTTGAGTGTGGACATCACCACGGCCACCACCAGCACAAAGCCGATGTAACCGATCAGGGTCACCAGCGAGGCCTGCATGCCTGCGTCCATGTTGGTTTCGGGCAGCAGGCGTTCTCCAAACCATTCCTTGAGTACACGCACACTCAGCAGGCCGACGACCAGGCAGACCAATGCCACCAGAATGTCGCTGGGGACAATGTTCAGGTTGCCCATGGATTTGGACGTGACATCCAGCTGAGTAAAGCTGGCGAGCAGATCGCCCGGGCTCGACCCTGAGGGCAGGAACGCCAGCAGGACAGCGGTGAGCAGCAGCAAAGTGCGGCCTATGCCGGCCAGCACGGTACTTGCCTGCGCCTGATGGCGAGTGGACAAACCCAGCGCTGAGCCCAGCGCCAGGCCGCCAGGTTGTTTGGGCGACAGGAGGGTTTCGCAGATGTCACCGAAGCAGGCGATCAGCAGGTACGCAGTGGACGCCACTACGCTGACCCAGAGCAGTTTCACTGCCAGAAAGTAAGCCAGCGTCAGGTAGCCGCTCAGCAACGCCAGCAAACTCAGGCCGACCCACACCGCGACGATAAACGGAATCAGCCCGGCGAAGCCTGCCGGGCGCTCCAGCTCAAAGCGGCGGCGGGTACGGCGGTAGCGCAACAGGGCGTAGAAGAATACCAGCGAAACCGCCAGTGCCGTCAGGCCATTGACCGCAACCGTCAGGGCCAGGCTGCTGGCAATCACACTGTTGATTCGCTCCTGTGTGCCGATGACCATCAGTGCCAGCGCCAGGGCAGGGGGGAAGCGGCCCAATGCGGTGGCGATCTGGTCAGGAATTTGCGGCAGGCGCCACGAGGCGTGTGCCAGCATCAACAGCGCGCGGCCCAGACCGACGATGAAGGCGCAGAAGGTAATCAGCGTCTGCACCTGATCGAGCAGATTGACTACGTCATTGCTGAGCACCGCGTTGTGGACGATTCCCCAGCGCAGCAAGGAAGTGGCAATGGTGATGGTAAGAATGGTCGACAGCCCGACAGCCAGGGCCAGAGCACTGCGGCGCAGGCGGCCTTCGGGCAGCCAGCGAATCATCGCCCAGATCAGCAGGCGCTCCAGCAGTCGCCGGACAACCACCCAGATGAACAATGCGCCCAGCACCACGCTGATGAATTGCACACGGTTGTCCGGTGCCATCGCGTTATTGAGCACCTGGCGCACGTCCACCAGAAGCCTGTTCAGGCGTCCCAGGTCGTCATCGGTCGGGCGAATCAGCGTGGACCAGAATGCCGAACTGAGCGGGCTCGCCGTGCGCGTGCTGATCTGTGAATCGAAGAGGCTGCGGCGCAGGTTGAATATCTGCGTGGCCAGATCCCGGGCTGACTGGCTTAGCTCATTGGTCTGACGTTCATCATTGACCAGCGCGTTTTTCTGTGCGGTCAACGTCTTGCGCTGACTGGTCAGGCTTTGCGCTTCGTCCGGTTGCACCGGCCCGAGAATGTTGAGCTGATCATTCAGGTGTTCGATGTCGACAGCTTGCTGCGCAACCAGATTGTCGGCTTGTTTCTGAACCTGCAAAGCCGCCTGACGCAGGCTTGAAAGCAGGTCATCGTTGGCACTGCCCGTCACTTTCTGACGGATCTGATCGAGCTGTTGGTTCAGATCATCCAGGCTTGGGACAACCACGGCAGGCGCTGCGCTGCTGGCACTATCGGCCTGGGGCGCGGGGGCATTCTGGGCCAGGGCCGGCAAGGTCACGCACAGCAAGAGCAAGGCGAGCAACCCGGTACGAAAACGGTTCAGCGAAGCGTGCTGCATTCTTTTTCCTTCTTCTCTGCGCGATGCGGCCTGGCAAGGCCTGTGGTTCGAGCCTGGGTCTTGTACGTTTTTGAGCAGCATTCACTGGCCGCCCGAGATCGGCGCACAGGATATCAAGGCGCTCACGTTTGAGCGCTGTCAATGCGGGCCAACCCATGCCTGAAGGCTGCATTTTCAGCACAATTCTGTCCGGTTGCTAGGCTTGCTGATCAGCCGAGCCAAATATGGTCTACCTAACAAATGTTAGGTAGACGTTGACTCGGTGCAAAAGTACCGCTACGGTATGGCTACCTAACGATAGTTAGGTAGGTTTTCTACCCTACCTCACAGGCCCGACCATGACCTCTAAATTGCGACTTTTCACCTCTCCTTCGGCTTTTCCGAATCCTCAACGCCTGCGTTTGTTCATCCACGAAAAAGGCATTGCCGATCAGTTCGACGAAACCATTTATGACATGACGCCGGGCGGAGAGCAGCGTGGCTGGCGTCACCTGAACATGAACCCGTGGGGTGAAACACCGACCCTGGAACTGGCAGACGGCAGCTTCATTTCCGAGACGGCCGCTATCGCTCGCTATCTGGATCAGGCTTATCCGGGCCGCAAGATCATGGGCGAGGGCGCTCTGGAGCAGGGCCTCGACAACATGTGGGATAACCGCATCTGGGTGCATATCCTCTATCGGATCGTTACGGCCTTTCACGTGCTGCACACCGGCCTCGGTTTCAAGCTTGAACTGACCAAGAACGAAGCATGGGGCGAGCATTGCCGCAAAGAGGCGCTGAGCCATGCGGCATTGGTCAATCGTCATTTGTCCGATGGTCGCGAGTGGCTGCTGGGCGGCGATGCGCCAACGTTCGCGGACATCACGCTTGCAACCGCCATTGCCTTCTCCAAGTTCCCGGTCAACGCCACGCCACTGGATGAGCGTTTCGAGTTCCTGGACCTGTACTGGCAGCGCTGGCAGAAGCGTCCGGCTTTCCAGGCGGCTTATGCTGATCGCAGCAGCGGTATTCCTGAGCTGGACTCCCCGGCCGAATGATTGAGCTGTTGTACGCGCACCTTATCGCCGGGAACGTCAAGCAGGATGTTCCCGGCGATAGCCGTTGCAGCTTGGGAGAAACCGACGATGGCCGTTCAGCAGCCATGCGCTACACCGTCTTTCTACCTAACAAAAGGCAGGTTTTTGAATTAGCATGTGTCGGTCTCCAGAAACGCGTCCGAAGTACAAGGCACTACGATGACCATCAACGCCCGTGAGGCGATTCTGCTTGCTGCGAGAAACATTGCCCAGTCGCAGGGCTACAACGGCCTGAACTTTCGCGATCTGGCCGCCCAGGTCGGAATCAAGCCGGCCAGTATTTACTACCACTTCCCCAGCAAGGCTGATCTGGGTGTCGCGGTTGCCAGGCGATACTGGCAGGACGGTGCCGCTGCACTCGAGACGATCTCCGCAGAAACCCCCGATCCCGGCGAAGCGTTACAGCGTTTCCCGGAAATTTTCCGGCGTTCGCTGGAGGTTGAAAACCGCCTTTGCCTGGGCACTTTCGTAGGCGCTGAAACCGACAACCTGCCGCCGGAGATGACTGAGGAAATGCAGCTGTTTGCCCAAGTCAACATTGCCTGGCTGAGCAAGCTTCTGGTGGCCGCGAACATTTGCACGCCCTCGGACAGCGAGGTGCGGGCGCAGGCCATTTTTTCCGCTGTGGCGGGCGCTCAACTGGTTGCCAGAAGCAGGTCGGACATTTCCCTGTTTGACACGTTGATCGACACCTATCGTGCCTGTGGGCCGTTGCCGAACCAATGAGTGTGGAACGGCGCTGACACTCGAATTCGAGAAGCTGCCAACCCGACCCACGCCATTCACTCCGGCAAGCGAAACTGCTTGCGCAAGCTCTTATCGAACGCCCCGGCAGGCGCGAAGCGCCGTAGCAGGCTGATTTGTCGGGCGGTCTTGCCGGCGGTGTATCGATGCCGGGGACGAACATCGCTCGCCGCTTTCAGCACCACCGCTGCGACAACCTCGGGCAGGTCGGCTGTCGGCATGACATCGGCGAGCAATGCACGGACACTGGCTCGCGCCTGATCGTACGCCTGCAACTGCGAGTCAGGCTCGATGCCATTTTGATCGAAGACGGTGCGTACGTAGGCCGGCTCAATGACCGAGACCCGGACGTTGAAGGCACGAATTTCATGATCGAGTGATTCCGAATAGCCTTCCAGGGCATGTTTGACGGCCGAATAATGAGCCGAATAGGGCGCCGGTATCAGTCCCAGGACCGAGCCGATATTGATAATGCGGCCCTGACCTCGTTGGCGCATTGATGGCAGTACTGCGTTGGTCATGCGCATGACGCCAAACAGATTGACGTCGAACAGTGCCTGTACTTGCGGGATCGAGAACTCCTCGGCGCCGCCCAGCATACCGATGCCGGCATTGTTGACCAGCAGGTCGATACGCCCGGTTTGCGCGAGGACGGTGGCAACGAGCGCGCGGACAGAATCGTCATCCGTGACATCGCAGGTCAGCATGGAGACCTGTGCCTCACTTTCACCGGCTTTGCGGCTGGTGCCAAACACGGTGTACCCCGAGCGCGCCAAGGCCTCGGCGGTAGCGCGACCGATGCCCGATGATGCACCCGTGACGATGGCGGTTCTTTCGGAAGAGGTGTTCATTTGATACTCCAATGCTCGACAGGCGCGGGCCTGAAGGGTGGTTGAGCGGGGCGTCGAATAGGTGCCTATCTGATTTTTACAACGACCTTGCCTTTGGCGCGGCCCCGACCCAGGTATTCAAGCCCTTCGCGGGCCTGTTCAAACGCAAAGACGCTGTCAATCACCGGTTTTATCTGGCCACTTTCGAGTAACCTGGCAATGTCGCCAAGTTGAGCGCCATCCGCGCGGACAAACAGAAACGAGTACGACACACTCTTCTTTCTGGCCAGGCGCGTGATCCTGCGGCTCATCAACCCGAATACGAAGGTGAAGAAGGCATTCATCCGCCGAGCCTTGGCGAATGCCGTATCCAGCGGGCCGACCAGGGATACGATCCTGCCGCCGGGCTTGAGGATGCCGACAGCTCTTTCAAGGTCGTCTCCCCGGGTGGTGCCAAGCACCAGGTCAACGTCGTGTAGCACCTGTTCGAATGCCTGCTCTTTGTAATTCACCACTTCATCTGGCCCCAGGCTACGAACCAGCGCCATATTTCCTGTGCTGGTGGTCGTGGCCACTGTGGCGCCCAGGTGTTTGGCCAGCTGGATGGCGAAGGTGCCGATACCTCCAGACCCGGCCGGTATGAACACCTTCTGGCCCGCTTGAAGAGGGGCGCGATCTTTGAATGCCTGCCACGACGTAAGCCCGACCATCGGGATGGAGGCTGCCTGAACAAAGTCCAGGTTGGCGGGCTTCAACGCGGCAGCGTGTTCCGGTACGGCGGCGAACTCGGCGATGGCGCCCCCACCCAGTTCGAACAGGCTCGCGAATACCGCGTCGCCTGCCTTGAATCGAGTGACTGCGCTGCCCACTTGAATGACCACGCCCGCCAGATCGCTGCCCATGGTGGCCGGTAGTTGCATCTTCACCACCGACTTGAAGACACCCGTAGTGATGATGTTGTCGATCGGGTTCAACCCGGCCGCGTGAACCTCCACCAACAGTTCGTCAGGTTTGATGGCGGGTATGGGTACGTGGGTAATCGCAATCTCAGGCGACTTGCCGTAATTCTCAAATGTCAGTGCTTTCATGACGCTCTGATTCCAGTGTCGTCGAACAAGGATGTGCATCTGCCGCGGTTTGATTCGCTTCAGGCTTGCGGGCGATAGCGCTCGGCCGCCTGAGCCTGTCGAATGTCCGACATCAGCCCTAGTCGCGCCTCATCCAGCGAGTCCCAACGCCCCGCCACATGCAGCGGTGGAATGGTCACCTGTTCGCGGCGGTCGAAACCCACCAGTGCTGCATCAACCAGCTCTTCGACGTCCATCACCTCTGCAATAGTGTTCAGATCGATCCCCGCACGCTCCCAGATTTCGGTGCGCGTGGCCGCCGGAAGCACCGCCTGGACGTATACGCCCTTGAGCGCCAGTTCCACGTTCATTCCCTGGGAAAGGAACAGTACGTAGGCCTTGGTCGCACCGTAGACCGACATGCCGAACTCTGGCGCAAAACCCACCACCGATCCGAGGTTGACGATCGAGCCCGAGCTGGACTGCGCGAAACGCGGGGCCACGGCGGCCGCAAGGCGTGTCAGGGCGACGATATTGAGTGCGACAAGCTTGTCGATGGACTCGGCGTTCTGTTGAACGAACCCTCCGGATTGGGCAATGCCCGCGTTGTTGATCAGCACATCGATGCTGGCGTCCTCACGCAGACGGGTTTCCAGAGCTGTGAGATCGGCAGATTGAGTCAAATCCGCCTGGATGACTTCAACGGCAACGCCGTTTTCTTCACGAAGGCGTGTTGCCAGGGCATCAAGACGTGCCTTGTCACGAGCGACCATCACGAGATTGTGACCGCGACGGGCAAAGCGTTCGGCATATACCGCGCCGATGCCGCTGGAAGCACCGGTAATGAGAACAGTGGATGGCGTTGTCATGGAGGAGATACTCGTAATGTGCGTTGAGGAAGTCGCACTTATGATTACGATCCAAATCTAAAATGTCAACGCATTGATGTTGATCGACATCAAAAATGGTCGATGCCGATCTTGCTCGGTTTTCGGAAAGGGACGTGGGGAACATCGTGGCAAGACGTGCGGGCAAATGGCATGCACACCGTCGAAACCGCTTCTGTGCAAGCGCAGTCACGACGGCGGTTGTTTATCAATCGGGTGGCGGCAGTGCGTCTGTTTTCAGCCTGAGGGCATAAGCACGGAGCATGTCATCAATTGCAGTACCGACTCGGCAGAGGGAATAGGGGGGGTATTCGTCTTTCTGTCGATGGTCAGGGAAGCGTAGCCGTGCGCGGTGCTCCAGGCGAGGAAGGTACGCTGTTCAAGCAGTTCCGGCTCGGGCTCGCTACCGTATTTCGCTATCCAGGCATTGCGTATCGACTGGCGGAGCACTTGCAGCGCACGTTCCCCCGATTTTAGAAGCCTGGGCAACGTGCGGTTTACACCCGCGCTAAACATCAATCGGAAGTGCTCCGGGTAACTTTTGGCGAAACTTACATAACCAATACCGCAACCCAGGAGGGTGTCGTCAAGTTCCTCTTGGACGGCAATGATGACGTCGGCCATGCGCTCATATCCATCGGCCACCACCTCTGCCAGCAGATTTTCCAGAGAGCCGAAATGGTGGGCGGGGGCGGCATGAGAGACATTCGCCCGTCTGGCGCACTCGCGCAGTGACATGCCGCGGACTCCCGCTTCCCCCACGATATCCCAGGCGGCCTGACGCAGGACGGCGGGCAGATTGCCGTGGTGGTAGGTCCGTGGGGCGTCTGAAGTCGACATGTAAGGCTCCCTATCATGAAACAAAAGTTATATTCCCATCGGTTCAGCCTATCTTGTCAGTGACAAGATAGGCTGTTCTAATGGTGCCAGATCATCTGACGGGCGTGGGGAACACCGATGAGCGACATCATCAAGAGGCTTCGACTATTGACGCTGCGCGGCACGTTCACGCTGACCAGCCGTATTCTACCGGGCATCACTGGAAGATATCTCGCTCGACGTTTTGTGACTCCGCAGGCGTCCGGACGTGCCAAGGCTGCTGAAATTCTGAGTACAGCGACGGATGTGCAAACCGGTAGCCTTGAGCTGGACGGCATCAGAATTGCCACCTATGTCTGGGGCGATCCCTCCAGCCAGCCGTATGTGTTGCTGGCCCACGGCTGGTCAAGTTACGCGATGCGGTTTATCGGATGGGTGCCGTTACTGCGCTCGATGGGCTACGCCGTGGTGGGGTTCGATCAGCCCGCGCATGGGTTGAGCGCGGGCAGCATCAGTCATATGACCCAGTTCGTGGCTGTGCAGCAGCACGTGGGGCGCCATTTCGGAAAGCCTTCGGCGGTGATAGCGCATTCACTCGGCGCTTCATCGATTGTTTTCGCTCAGGAGCAGTCGTGGTGCCCTGATCGTTTTATTCTGATTGCGCCGTTCCTGGCACCTACGGACAGCGTCCTTCAACTGTTCGATTCAGTCGGTGTTGCCCACACAGTATTCAAACCTTTCGAGGGCGTCCTGCATTCGCTGACCGGTCGCCGCTTCGCAGACTACGACGCCAGTTCGCGACTGCCGCTGCTTGATCGTCCCGCCTTGGTCATTCATGACCGCCGTGATCGTGAAACACCGTGGGAAAAGGGCGCTCGTTTTGCAGAGCTATGGCCGGGAGCGCGTCTGTTTACCACTGAAGGGCTTGGCCACAATCGGCTGATTGATCATCCTTCGGTGATTACGGAAGCGATGAAATTTCTGACACCGGATCATCGTTAACGGCATCCGCAACGGATGGCCTTTTCAACGATTCCACTCTAAAGCGTCTACACGCAGCTTCATGAAATCCGTATGTGCCAGTTGGATCTGGCTCGTTTAATTGCAAGATGAATAACGGAAGCCAGATGCGTTTCCGCTCATCACGAGCTGAGCTTCTTTTAAAAGTCCTGACGTAGCCGGACAGGCGGGTCAGTGTCTTCAGAAGTGGGAGGCCGCTATGGGTTTTAATAATTTTTCCGATGAATTGGCGGTGCTTGAAATTGTCCGCAGCGCGAACTTCGTCCGCCCTGGAAAGTTGACGTCTGGTCAAATTTATCTCGCGCTGATACGTCTTCAATCAGACGTTCCGGCGGCCGGGGATTTTATGGCCATGATTGATGAACTGGTCAAAGAGGGTCTGCTGGTTTCCGCCGCTGTGCTGGAGCACGACATCTCGTTTCCCTATGTCCAGCACATTGTTCTTGGTGTTACCGAAACAGGTGCGGCCGTACTGGAAGACCGGAGTTTTCAGGCTGACCTTTTTTACATGTGTTCGACGGTGCCGTTCCAGCTACAGCGTCAGGAAAGAACTGACAGTCGCAACTGTCAGTCCCGGACTGACGAACCTCACTTGCCCTGCAGTTTATGCCGCGCATAAAGCACTGCCGTTCCACCAGAGGCCGGACGGGCCTGTAGCTCGAACGTTTGTGGATAGCCTTTGATCAAATCGCTCAGTTTCTTGTAGCCATGGGTACGAGGATCGAACTCAGGCCGCAGTTTGGTGATGTTCGTGCCAATGGCGCCCAAGGGCGCCCAGCCGTCTTCATCAGCAATATCGTCCATTATCTTTGCAATGAAGCCCACAGGGGCTTTGGGTTTCTTGCTCGGCTCGGTTGCCACTGATTTCACGTTGCTCGGTGTTGCAGCTGCATCCGGCGTAGAGTCTCCGGTGGCCGGTGTGGTGATCTCTTCACGAAGCAATTCGATGTAGATGAACTTGTCGCAGGCCGCGACGAAGGGTTTGGGTGTCTTTTCTTCGCCAAAGCCATAAACGGTCAGACCTTCCTCACGCAAGCGCGAGGCCAGGCGTGTGAAGTCACTGTCGCTGGATACCAGGCAGAACCCGTCGAAACGACGCGTGTAGAGCAAGTCCATAGCGTCGATTATCAATGAGCTGTCAGTGGCATTCTTGCCTTTGGTGTAGGCGAACTGCTGGATGGGCTGGATGGAGTAGTCGAGCAGAACTTTCTTCCAGCCGCCGAGTTGCGGGCCGGTCCAGTCACCATAGATGCGCTTGACGCTGGCCACGCCATATTTGGCGATCTCTTCGAAAAGGCCTTCTACGATCGCTGCTGGCGCATTGTCGGCATCGATCAGCACCGCCAGATGCTTTTGAGAACTGTTGGGGTTTTGGACGGCCATGGATCACCCTCATAGGAAAGCCTAACCATACCGGCAAAACGAGAGATTGGCGCTATTCCCCGATATTTATGCAACGCAGCGTTTTTCATCAGGTTTTGATAACGTCACGAAAACAAAAATGAAGTGCATGGAACGCATCCAGAGCGCGTTTCAATGTATACCTCTCTCCGACGTCTCGCATTTACTGCGGCCTGCGGGTACATCGGCAAGAGTGGTTCTCAATTGGCGTGAATCAAGCGAGGTTTCAAGTGATCGCCAGGCGTAAATTCAGCGACGCAATGCAAGGGAAAAACCTTCGCTTTCTGAAAGAGGAACAGCCTGAGTCCACACGGCAAACGTGTGCCGGTTTTCTTCTGCTGGAGCATTTTTCGTTACCTGCTTTCACCCAGGTGCTGGACGCCATTGTCACGGCCAATCTGCTGCGACGAGATCTGTTTTCGACCATCACGCTTGGTCTTGGCGAAGGCGAGGTGGTCAGTGATCTTGGGCTGGTGATTCGCCCGGACGAGCTGTTTGGGCGTGACAGCCTTGCAGGACTGGACCTGTTGGTCATCTGCGGAGGCTATCGCACCGAGTTGAAGGCAAGCGATAACCTGATCCGCTTATTGCGCGACGCTGCTGCTCAGGGTGTAACCCTGGCAGGATTATGGAATGGTGCCTGGTTCCTGGGGCGGGCCGGCTTGCTGGATGGCTACCGATGCGCGATTCACCCCGAGCATCGACCCGCTCTCGCGGAAATTGCCAGCGTGGGCCAGGTCACCAGTGAAGCGCATGTCGCAGACCGGGACCGACTGACCGCATCAAGTCCGACAGGCGCTTATCATATGGCGTTGGAGTGGATCAAAGGTCTGCATGGCAAGGCGCTGGTAGAAGGTATCGAAGACATCCTGTCATTCGAAGAGTCCAGATACCGGCGTATCAAAACCTCGCCGTTACTGTCCGTGAGCGCTCCTTTGCGCGAAGTGATTGGACTCATGGAGTCCAATCTGGAGGAGCCTCTGGAAATGGAAGAACTGGCCGTTTATGGAGGGCGTTCGCGACGTCAGCTCGAGCGATTGTTCAAAGAGCAATTAGGCACTACACCACAGCGCTATTATCTGGAACTTCGCATCACCGAAGCTCGGCGGTTGCTACAGCACACCGAGTTGTCTCAAACCGAAGTGCTGGTGGCGTGCGGCTTTGTATCGCCGAGCCATTTCAGCAAGTGTTACAGCTCCTACTTCGGCTATCGCCCCTCTGCAGAGAAAAGGCGTGTCAAATAAGCAAGTGAGCGAGCAGCACAATGGTGTCGATCATCACGTGTTGTGGCATGAACGTGCTTACTCACTACTTGCCTGTTGTTCCGACGCTTCGTGCTCTGCATACCACTGTGCGTAAGGCGTGTTTTTTACCTTGCGCCGATTGAAATCCTCGGCGCCATCGGTCCACCAGACTTCACCGCGCTCGCCCAGTGCAACTTTGGCCTTGTCGACACTGGCACGAGCCACCTTCAGGGCTGCGGGGTCTTCGGATGCCTTGGCGGCTTTGACTGCACGACGCGCAGCCATCAGCTCATCCACCAGATGCTGGCGGACGTCGTCGCTCAAAGAGGGATTGGAGCATCGCCAGAGTTGCCCCTTGACCACAAAATACCGACCATCTGGCGTGGTCGGATTCACCCTACGAATATCCGCGGGCGACCGCGTCAGCGCCGATCAGGCCTGTCACCCGTCCGGCCAGTGCGTCCAGCCCGAACGGCTTGGTCAGCACTTGTGTGCAAGGTCGCAGGTGGCAATCATCCAGCACCGACGTCTTGGCGTAACCGGTGATGAACAGGGTCGGCAGGCCTGGTCGACAGTCACCGGCCGCATCGGCCATTTCCCGGCCATTCATGCCGCCCGGCAAACCTATGTCACTGATCAGCAGGTCGATGCGTGTGTCCGACTGCAGGATCTGCAAGCCTGATTGTGCGTCTGCCGCTTCCAGGCAGTTGTAGCCCAGACCGCTGATGACTTCGGCGACGAGCATCCTCACCGAGGGTTCGTCGTCCACGATCAGAACGGTTTCGCCGGTGTGATGCGGCGGTTCTTCGATGACTTCCGGCTCGACGGGGCGGGGAGCGTTTTCAGCGGTGTGGCGGGGCAGGTGCATGACCACGCTGGTGCCCTGGCCTTTGATCGACTCGACGCGAATCTGCCCGCCGGACTGGCGCACAAAGCCATACACCATCGACAGGCCGAGACCGGTGCCGGCACCTATGGCCTTGGTGGTGAAGAACGGTTCAAAGGCTTTGGCGGCGATGTCCGGGCTCATGCCGATGCCCGTGTCGGTCACGCGGATGCTCAGGTGCTCGCCGGCGGGAATACCGTGGTCCGGGTCGGTGCACTCTTCAAGGGACGCATTGGCGGTCTCGATGATAATGCGCCCGCCGTTGGGCATCGCGTCACGGGCGTTCAGGCACAGGTTCAGCAGCGAGCTTTCAAGCTGGTCATGATCGATCAGCGCGGGCCACAGGTCATTCTGCGCAACGACCTTTATGTCTATCTCCGGGCCGACGGTACGGGCGATCAGCTCTTCCATGTCATGAATCAAGCCGTTGACGTCGGTGACTCTCGGCGACAGTGTCTGGCGTCGAGAGAACGCCAGCAGGCGGTGAGTCAGCGACGCCGCGCGGCGTACCGCGCCCTGGGCGACCGACACGTAACGGTCGACGTCACCGACGCGGCCCTGGGCCAAGCGTTTGGTGATCAGTTCCAGGCTGCCGGAAATGCCAGCCAGCAAATTATTGAAGTCATGGGCAATGCCCCCCGTCAGTTGCCCGACGGCATCCATCTTCTGCGAGTGGCGCAGGGCATCTTCGATTTGCTCGCGTTCGAAAACCGCCTGTTCGATGCGCTGTTCAAGTGTCTGGTTGAGCTCTCTGACCGCCTCTTCGGCTTTTTTTCTGGCGGTGACATCGATGGATGAGCCGATCAGACCGATCACCTCGCCGTTTTCATCGAGCAGGGGCGCTTTGGTCGAGAGCCATATCGCTGCAGAGCCATCAGCCAGATTAACCTGTTCTTCGATCTGTTCGCTGACATTGTTCTGCATGATCCGGCGGTCGGTTTCCATGAGGATCCGCGCCTGTTGCTGGTCATCCAGGAAATCGAGGTCCGTCTTGCCAATGAAAAACTCGGGCGGTTTGCCGATCAGGTCAGCGGTGCCACGATTGGCAACGAGCATGCGGCCCTCAAGATCCTTGGCGTAGACCACGCCGGGAACGGCAGCGGTGAATATTCTCAACAACTCGTTGAGCCGGTCGCGCTCTTCTTCGGCAGTACGACGGCTGTCTATATCGAGCAATACACCCGGACTGCGGACAGGTTTACCGCGACTGTCGCGCTCGATTCTTCCGCTGGCTTCGATCCAGCGATAAATGCCGTCTTCATGCAGAACCCGGTATTCGCATCGATAGGTTTCGCTGCTCTGCAGCGCTTCCTCGATCGACTTGTCGACTCTGGCCGAATCGTCAGGATGAATGGAGGCAATTACCAGTTCCAGTGGCAAGCCTTTGGCGCACAGCTTCGGGCACAAGCCGAAGGTCCGGGCAAAACGCTCATCGCCGGTCAGTTGATCGGCAATGATGTCCCACACCCAAGTGCCGACAACTGCCCCAGAATCGAGGGTGAGTTGCAGCCGCTCGGCCGCTTCCTGCGCCGAGGATAGGGGGGGCTGGGGGGCGAATGGCCTGCCGCCATAAACATCATTGCTCATCACTATCGACCCACTTGAACGCCTGGTTCACAAAGACTCAGTCATAGGGCAGCGCAGCGGCCTGAAAGTTGTACAAAATTTATTCTATTTTATGCCTGATGCCTGACAAAGCGATCAGTGACACTCGATCATTTCATGATTCAGGTAGGGGTGATATTAAAATAATATCATTTGAGGCGCGCGCAAGCTTCAGCGGAGCAGGCAGGGCAACGCTTCCAGGTCATGCCGGGGCTGGCGAATCACCTGAAAGCGCTGGTTTCATTCAAGTACTTAGCGTCTTGCCAACACCTCAATGCTGTCCGACAGGCGCAGGCAGGTTGGCAGCCTGCACCGGTGACCAGCGAGTCAGCGCATAAAACACTGCGCCGCCCAGGATGCAGCCGGTAAACCAGGCGAAGTTGGCAATCGGCTTGAACCACTCGACAAAGGTGAAGCACAGACCGACCAGTGCGGTGAGCAGCAATGCCTTGACCGCGATCCAGTTCACGCCGTTGGTGTACCAGTAGCGCCCGCTCGGCGTGTCATTGAACAGGGCGTCGACATCGATCTGCTGCTTCTTGATCAGGTAGTAATCTACCAGCAGGATGCCGAACAGCGGGCCGATGCAGGCCGCCAGCACGTCCAGGGTGTAGTGAATCACTTCCGGGTTGTTGAACAGGTTCCAGGGTGTGATGAAGATCGACGCCACCGCAGCGATCATGCCGCCTGCACGCCAACTGATGCGGCTGGGCGCCACGTTGGCGAAGTCGAAGGCGGGGGAAACGAAGTTGGCGACGATGTTGATGCCGACCGTCGCGGTCACAAAAGTAAAGGCACCGAGCAGCACGGCCGTGGTGTTGTCGATGCGCGCGACGGTCGCGATCGGGTCGTGGATCATCTCACCGAAAATCGGCAACGTGCCTGAAACAATCACCACCGTTACCAGTGAGAACGCCAGAAAATTCACCGGCAAACCCCAGAAATTGCCGCGGCGCACGTCCGCCATGCTGCGGCAATAGCGGCTGAAATCACCGAAGTTTAGCGTCGGCCCGGAGAAATACGAGACTACCAGAGCAATGGCCATGACCACCTGGCCGAACGCCGCCCAGCCGGACAACTCCTTTTCAGCCAGGGTAAAACTGATGTTGTCCCAGCCCGCGCGCCAGACAATCCAGCCTGCCAGCGCGAACATCACCGCGTACACGGCCGGGCCGGCCCAGTCGATGAAGCGCCTGATCGATTCCATACCTGTCCAGAACACCGCGGCTTGCACCACCCACAACGCGAGAAAGCCGAACCAGCCGAGCCAGGACAGGCCGAGAAATGTCACGCTTTGATACGCGGCCAGTTCCGGGAAGAAACGCAGCACCACGATTACCAGGGCGCTGGACGCCAGGTAAGTTTGAATGCCGTACCACGCCACGGCGATGAGCCCGCGAATGATGGCGGGAATGTTGGCTCCGAAGACGCCGAAGGCCAGGCGGCAGATGACCGGATAGGGCACGGCGGCTTGCTGACTGGGTTTGGCGACCAGATTGGCGATCACCTGAATGATGCAGATCCCCACCAGCAGCGCGATCAGCACCTGCCAACTGGCCAGTCCCAAGGCGAACAGACTGGCAGCGAAAACGTAGCCGCCGACGCTGTGCACGTCGCTCATCCAGAACGCCAGAATGTTGTACCAGGTCCACTTCTGCGGCACCGGCCCCAGATCGTGGTTGTGCAGGCGCGGGCTGTACCCGGCCGGGCGTTGATCTGTCATTGCCTGACTCCCTCGGTGTGTCGTGACGGGATCGGAGTACGATCGATGATTTTTTTGTATACGATTGTGTACGCAAAACATGTGCCATACGATTTCTCGTTGGTAGGGAATGGCTGCGAGTCTTGTTTTAGGGCGTTTCTACTCAGGCGGGCGGATAAATCAGGAAAGTCCGAGCAGGTGCTTGAAGTGCACGTAAACAGGGCGCTTTTGCTCATTTACGGTGCGATTAATTCGTTTTCAGTTGAGTGGCTATCTGGCCTGTTAATCAAATTGCGCTACTCATCATGTTCCGCATCAGGCACTATTCTTGTATACGATCTGTAATGCCAATGTGATGTGAAGCCATGATCCGACCTGACAGTGCCCCGTTGTTTCTCACGCCTGCCGCTGATGAAAAGGGCCGTGACGAACAGATTTACCAGCATGTACTGGAAGCCATCGTCGAACACCGGCTCGCTCCGGGAACGCGCTTGCCCGAGGACGCCCTGGCCGAAGTGTTCGAGATCAGCCGCACCGGCATTCGCAAGGTCTTGCAGCGTCTGGCGCTGGAGCGACTGGTTACCCTACGGCCCAAGCGCGGCGCAGAGGTTGCGCAACCTTCGGCTCAGGAAGCACAGGATGTATTGGGTGCCAGGCAACTGATCGAGCCCGCGCTGATGGCCGATATCGCCACGCGAGTCGGCGGCCGGCGTCTGGAAGCACTGCGCGCGCTTTGTGATCGGGAGCATGAGGCGCAACACGCCGGGCGCCACAGCGAAGCGATTCAACTGTCGGCGCGCTTTCATGTTCAGTTGAGCGCGCTGGCGGGCAATCAGGTGTTGACCGAACAGGTCGCGCAGCTCACCACTCGGTCGTCGTTGATTGTGGCGGTCTACGGCTCGCGACGCAGTGTCGGTTGTGATTGTGGCCAGCATGTCGACTTGCTGGCCTTGCTCGAAAGCGGGCAGGGCGAACAGGCGCGCGAGTGGATGGCCGAGCATTTGCGCCGCATCCGTGCCAGCCTGAATGTAGATGCGCCGCTCAGCGAGACAGTGGATTTTCATAGCATTTTCAAACGGCGCTGAAGGAGTTCCGGTGCGTATTCAAGTAATCAACCCCAATACCAGCGAAGCCATGACCCACAAGATCGGCCTGGCCGCGCAAGCCGTGGCGCGCCCAGGCACGCAGATCATCGCCTGCAGTCCGGAGGATGGCCCGGTGTCCATCGAAGGCCATTTCGATGAGGCGATAGCGACGCTGGGCGTGCTCGAAGAAGTGCGCAAGGGGCGCGAGCAACAGGTCGACGCGCACATCATCGCCTGTTTCGGCGACCCTGGCCTGCTGGCGGCACGCGAGTACGCCAGCGCCCCGGTGATCGGCATCGCCGAAGCGGCCTTTCATATGGCCAGCCTGATTTCCACCCGTTTCGCCGTGGTCACCACGCTGACCCGCACGCGGATCATTGCCGAGCATCTGTTGCAGCGTTATGGCTTCAGTGAGTTGTGCACATCGGTGCGCTGTATCAATCTGCCAGTGCTGGCGCTGGAGGAAAGCGGGCCGGAGCTCATCGAATGCATGGCCGAACAGGCCCGGCGCGCCCGTGACGAAGAAGGGGCGGGAGCCATTGTGTTGGGTTGCGGCGGCATGGCGGATCTGGGCAGGCAGTTGAGCGAAGCGATCGGCCTGCCGGTCATCGACGGCGTGGCAGCGGCGGTGAAACTGGCCGAATCACTGGTGGATCTGGGCCTGACCACCAGCAAACACGGCGACCTAGCCGACCCGATCGGCAAACCGTTCATAGGCCGGTTCGCCTATCTGAGCCGGTGATGGCGTTTGCCCGCAGGGCGCAGGAGCGAACGTGTTCGCGAAAGGGGCGGCACGAACGATGAACATACATCGTCTGCAATACCGTTCGCGAACAAGTTCGCTCCTACGGCCTACGGCCAGAGTCAAAAGCGAACGTGCGCATAACGATGAGCGCTCTGCGTGGTAGTGACATTTTCAAGCTTCTGCCCGCAGGGCGTAGGGTAGGAGCGAACGTATTCGCGAAAGGGGCGGCATGAACGATGAACATACATCGTCTGAAATACTGTTCTCAGGCCTCTGCCCGCAGGGCGTAGGAGCGAACGTGTTCGCGAAGGGGGCGGCATGAATGGTAAACATACATCGTCTGAAACACCGTTTTCAGGCTTCTGCCCGCAGGGCGTAGGAGCGAACTTGTTCGCGAAGGGGGCGGTATGAACGATGAACATATATCGTCTGAAACACCGTTTTCAAGCTTCTGCCCGCAGGGCGTAGGAGCGAACTTGTTCGCGAAGGGGGCGGCATGAACGATGAACATACATCGTCTGAAACACCGTTTTCAGGCCTCTGCCCGCAGGGCGTAGGAGCGAACTTGTTCGCGAAGGGGGCGGCATGAACGATGAACATACATCGTCTGAAACACCGTTTTCAGGCCTCTGCCCGCAGGGCGTAGGAGCGAACTTGTTCGCGAAGGGGGCGGTATGAACGATGAACATATATCGTCTGAAACA
Organism: Pseudomonas syringae KCTC 12500; assembly: GCF_000507185.2. Taxonomy (NCBI): domain Bacteria; kingdom Pseudomonadati; phylum Pseudomonadota; class Gammaproteobacteria; order Pseudomonadales; family Pseudomonadaceae; genus Pseudomonas; species Pseudomonas syringae. Next base: position 500,660 of record NZ_AYTM02000002.1, on the reverse strand, counting down.
CCGTTTTCAGGCTTCTGCCCGCAGGGCGTAGGAGCGAACTTGTTCGCGAAGGGGGCGGTATGAACGATGAACATACATCGTCTGCAATACCGTTCCCGAACACGTTCGCTCCTGCGGCCTTAAGCTAGAATTAAAGGCGAACCCGTACCTTACATAGCCGGCACGCCACCCCCGACCAGGGCTTCGGTCTTGTCGTCCGGCACCACAATGGTGTTGTTGCCGGGTGTGAGTATGACCTTGCGGCAATCCTCTTCCTTCTTGTCGAACAGCTTGTAGCCCTTCGCCGCATCTTCCAGTGACATCCGGTGCGTGATGATGGCTTCGGGTTCCAGGCGGCCGGCCTCGATATGCTGCAGCAATTCAGGCATGAAGCGATGCACGTGGGTCTGGCCCATTTTGAAGGTCAGGCCCTTGTCGAACGCATCGCCGAACATGAAGCCGTGGATGAACCCGGCATAAACCCCTGGCACACTGACCACGCCACCACGGCGTACCGCCGCGATGCACTGACGCAACGCCTTGCCGCTGCTGCCTTCCAGTTTCAGCGTGGCGAGAATGGTTTCAGTGGTGCTGCCCTTGGCCTCGAAACCCACTGCGTCCACTACCCCATCCACACCGCGCATGCCGGCGGTCTGGCGAATGATCGTGTCGGCCGGGTCATCGTCTTCATCGAAGTTGATCGGGATAACGCCGTAGGTTTTCTGCGCATAAGCCAGACGATACGGATGGTGATCGACCATGAAGATCTTCTCGGCACCGAGCATTTTTGCGCACGCTGCGCTCATCAGGCCGACCGGGCCAGCGCCGTAAATGGCAACCGTCGAGCCCTGGCCAATCCCGGCGTTGAGTACAGCCTGCCAGGCGGTGGGAAGAATATCGGAAAGGAACAGAACCTTCTCGTCAGCCAGCGTGCCTGGCACCTTGAACGGACCGACGTTGGCCTTGGGCACTCGCACGTATTCAGCCTGGCCGCCCGGGACGCCGCCATACAGATGGCTGAAGCCGAACAGCGCCGCCCCTGGTGGAATCGACTTTTTGTTGATAATCGCGCCACGTCCGGTGTTGGTGGTTTCGCAGGCCGCGAACTGGTCGAGGTTGCAGAAAAAGCAGCTGCCGCAGGCGATGACAAACGGGATCACCACGCGATCGCCTTTGGCCACAGCCGTGACGGCCGAGCCGGTTTCTTCCACGACGCCCATGAACTCGTGACCGAAGATGTCGCCGTGTTCAACCGTAGGGATTTTGCCGCGATACAAGTGCAGGTCGGAACCGCAGATAGCGGTCGCCGTGACGCGCAGAATGATGTCATCCGCTTGCTCGATCACAGGGTCCGGCACTGTATCGACCTTCACACTGTTCGCGCCGTGGTAAGTCAAAGCTCTCATGGTTAATCCTCAGTGGTAGCAGAAAATTCCGATCCGTTACTGAAGATGAACCATGAGGTTTTTGTTGGTTCAGCGCGATTGCTTGACGTGGGGACTAACGGTAGGTCAGTTGCGGAATGCTGTCATATTCTGCAACAGCATGCCCATCAGGCGATTGGCGCCGACGCTCAGTTGACGGCCCAATCGGCTGATCAGGTGAGTCTGCGGGCTGCTGAACACCTCATGCTGCAAGGGCAGGGCACGCAATCTTCCGGCCTTTATTTCTTCCTCCACGACAAAGGTCGGCAGCAGCGTGACGCCACCCTGCATGGCGAAATGCTTGAGCATCGCGAAGGTGCTGCAGGTCAGCGTCGGCTGCACGGTGATGCCCAACTGATGCTCGGCTTGCAGCAGAATCTGGCGGATACCGTAAGACACGGCAGGCAGGGCAACACGGTAGTCTTCAAGTGCCCGCAGCTGTATCGGGCCAGGTTCTTCGGCCAGCGGATGATCTGGCGCAGTGATCACACAGACCGGTTGACGCTGATGCGCATGCGAGCGGATTTTCGGGTCGGCAGCCGGGTTGAAGACCAGACCGATGTGCGCTTCATCCTCGACCACCTGGCGAATCACTTCGTTGCTGCCACAGACGTTCACGATCAGTTCGATCCTGGGGTACAGCTCGGAAAACCGGGCCAGCGGCTGCGCGAGACTTTCCAGAAAACCCTCCCCGGAGACCAGTGTCACCGAGCCGCTGTGCAAGCCTTTCAAGGCCTGAATCGAATCCAGCAAAACCTCCTGCTGCGTCAATCGCTGGCGGTAGTAGGCCAGCACCTTGTCGCCCGCCTCGGTCGGTTTGACGCCGCGTCGATGACGCTCCAGCAGGGGAGAGCCCAGCTCCTGTTCCAGTTGTGCGATCTGGCGGCTCACCGCCGAAGGCGCAACGTTGAGGAAGTCGGCGGCAGCCCGGACGCTGCCCAATCGTACGGCTTCGAAAAAATACAGGATGCGTCGATCTTGAACGAGGCTCATGGGCTTCCAGTGTTGCGCTAAAGGCAACATAAATTCGATTTTTGGATTATTGCTGAGAGGGGAGAGCGCTGTCCATACTCGAATCATCAGCGCATTGCAGGCCGAAAGGGCTCGCAGCGTCATCCTCTAATTCGTACAAAATCTTTGATCGGGATGCAGACATGACTCTGAAAGCAGGTGTGATCGGATTGGGCAACATGGGCGGCGGCATGGCTGCCACCCTGGCGGGCAAGGGCTTTGATGTCAGCGGCTTCGACCTGTCGCAGGCCGCGCTGGCCCAGGCCGAAAGCAAGGGCGTCAAGCCGGTTGCCGACCGCACGCAACTGATTCAAAGCGTGGACATTCTGGTCCTCTCGCTGCCCAAGGCCGAGCACGTGGAATCGGTGTGCCTCGGCGCGGGTGGCATCAACGAGGTGGGGCGCAAGGGCCTTATCGTTGTCGATACCACGACGTCGACGCCGGAAATGAGCCGCAAGGTCGCCGCCGAACTGGCGAAAAACGGCATCGCATTCATCGACGCGCCGGTGTCTGGCGGCCCGAAAGGCGCTGCCACCGGCACCATGTCGATGGTGATCGGTGCCGAGGACGCTGACCTGGCGCGCGCCATGCCGGTCCTGGAAGGCATGAGCGGCACACGCGTGCACGTCGGGCAATGTGGCGCAGGCAACGTCGCCAAAATCGCCAACAACATGCTCGCCGCCTGTCACCTGATCAGCACTGCCGAAGCCGTGGCGATGGCCGCGCGCGCAGGGGTGGATCCGGAAAAACTTCTGCAGGGCCTGAATGCCGGTTCCGGGCGCAGTGGTGCCACGCAAGTCATGTTCCCGACCTGGGTACTCAACAAAGCGTATGACTCTGGTTTCACCATGGGCCTGATGCGCAAGGACGTCGGCCTGGCCAGCGATCTGGCGGACAGCCTGGACATGGACCTGCCGCTGTCGCGCGTTGTCGCCCAGTTGTGGCAGGCCAGCAGTGAAACCCTGGCGGACAACGAAGACTTCTGCGCCATCGTGCAACGCACCGATGGCAAACTTTACGGTCATGGAGAATAAGCGATGAGCACTGTAAAAATCCTCGAACTGATGCGTCCTTACTGGGGCGATCGCAGTGTCATCGCCAGCTACGTCGGCGGCCAGTTCATCGAAGGTCACGGCGCGCCCGTCGAAGTGCGCAATGCCCATGACGACAGCCTGCTGCTGAGTTTTCCGGACGCCGACGAGTCGTTGGTCGAAGTGGCCGACAAGGCCGCCAGGGCTGCTCAACAACAATGGTGGGCACTGACCGCTCAGGCACGTGGCCGCGCCATGTATCAGGTGGGCAATCTGATTCGTGACGAGCTGGAAAACCTCGCGCAGATCGAATCCCTGACCGCCAACAAGCCGATCCGCGATGCCCGTGTCGAAGTACTCAAAGTGGCTGAGATGTTCGAGTATTACGCCGGCTGGGCGGACAAGCTGCACGGCGAGATCATCCCGGTGCCGACCACGCACCTGAACTACGTGACCTACGAACCGCTGGGCACGGTGTTGCAGATCACGCCCTGGAATGCGCCGATCTTCACCTGTGGCTGGCAGATCGCTCCGGCAATTGCAGCGGGCAACGCGGTCATTCTCAAGCCGTCGGAACTGACCCCACTCAGCTCGCTGATGGTCGGCGTGCTGATCGAACGTGCCGGCGTGCCGAAAGGGCTGGTCAACGTGATTGCCGGTTTCGGTCATTCCATCGGCCAGGCGTTCATTGCCAAGGCTGACATTCGCAAGGTGGTGTTCGTCGGTTCACCCGCCACTGGCCGGCATATCGCCGTGGCGGCAGCGCAGCGTTGCATTCCTGCGGTGCTGGAGCTGGGCGGCAAGTCGGCCAACATTGTGTTCGACGACGCCGACCTGGAAGTCGCCTTGCGCGGTGCCCAGGCTGCGATCTTTTCCGGAGCCGGGCAGAGCTGTGTTTCCGGTTCGCGCCTGCTGGTGCAGGAATCGATCTTCGAGAAGTTCACCAATGCCCTGGCAGTGGCAGCGACACAGTTCAAGGTCGGTGATCCGAGCGACCCTGAAACCCAGATCGGCCCGATCAACAACGCCAAGCAATACAACCACGTGAAAAACATGGTCGAGCAAGCGCTCAAAGACGGCGCGAAGCTGGTGGGCGAGCATGCTGATCCGATCCCGGAAAAGCCCGGTTACTACATCAACCCGACCGTTCTGGCAGGCTCAAACGAGCTCTATTGCGCGCAGGAAGAAATCTTCGGCCCGGTGGTGGTGGCGATTCCATTCAAGGACGAAGAGGATGCGATCCGCATCGCCAACGACAGCCGTTTCGGCCTGGCCGGTGGTGTCTGGACCCGCGATGTCGGCCGCGCTCACCGCGTTGCCAGACAAGTGCGTGCCGGGACCTTCTGGGTCAACGGTTACAAGACTATTCACGTCAGTTCGCCGTTCGGCGGCTATGGTGAGAGTGGTTATGGCCGGTCTTCCGGTCTGGATGCCCTGCGCGAGTACAGTGAAGTGAAAAGCGTCTGGGTCGAAACCGCCGCCAAGCCAGCCGCCAGCTTTGGCTACGGCGCGAGTCTGGAGTAAGCACATGTCCATTTCAAAAACGTTGATTGACGAAGCAACCGTGTGGCGCCGCACGCTCCACGCCGCGCCGGAACTGGGCTTTCAGGAGCTGAAAACCTCTGACAAGGTGGCTGAGCTGCTGAGCAGTTTCGGCATCGAGATTCACCGTGGTCTGGGCGGCACTGGCGTGGTCGGCACCCTGCGTAACGGCGACGGCCCGACCATCGGCCTGCGTGCCGACATGGATGCCTTGCCGATTCAGGAGCTGGGCGACAGCGTTCACAAGTCGACCCACAAGGGCTGCATGCACGCCTGCGGTCACGATGGCCACACCGCGATCCTGCTGGCCACCGCCAGGCATCTGGCCGAGACTCGGCGCTTTCGCGGTACGGTGCATTTCGTCTTCCAGCCTGCCGAGGAGAACCTCGGCGGCGCACAGCGAATGATCGAAGACGGGCTGTTCGAGCGCTTTCCGATGGAAGCCATCTACGGCCTGCACAACTGGCCGGGTGTGCCTGCGGGCAAGGTGGTGATCAATCCGGGGCCGATGATGGCGTCGCTCGACACCTTTGAAATCATCCTGACCGGCAAAGGCAGCCACGCGGCCATGCCGGACAAGGGCTACGATCCGATCGTGGCCGCGGCCGAACTGGTCCTGGGGCTGCAAACCATCGTCTCCCGGCGCCTGTCGCCACTCGATTCGGCGGTGGTCAGCATCACTCAGTTCAATGCCGGCGAGGCGATCAACGTGATCCCGGAAACCGCCACGCTGCGTGGCACCGTGCGTTGCCTGCAAACCCCTGTGCGGGAAAAGGTCCAGCGCCTGATCGGCGAGTTCGTCGAGCGTTTGCCGACGGCCTTCGGCGTGCGCGGCGAGCTGGTCTACAACGTCGGCTACCCGGTGACCGAAAACCATGTCAAAGCGGCAGCCACGATCCGTCGTGCAGCGGTCGCTGCAGTGGGCGAGGCCAACGTGCAGTGGGGCTGCAACCCGTCGATGGCCTCCGAAGACTTCGCCTTCATGCTGCACGCCTGTCCGGGTGCTTACATCTGGATGGGCGTCGACGGCGAGAAGCCGTCGGCGGCGTTGCACAACCCTTACTACGACTTCAACGACCAGGTCATCGAACCCGGCGTTGCGGTGTGGACCTCGCTGGTGGAGCAGTGTTTGCCGGTGGCTTGAATGGCTCGCGCGCTTACGCCAGCCTTTGATTCTGGCCGTAGGCCATAGAGCTAACCGGTTCGCGAAAAGGACGGTACATCCGCAGGAAATGTACTGTCCCTGACGCTCTCGAATACGTCGCGACGCCGATGAATGCCTGTCAGCACTCGATCAGGTTGACCGCCAGGCCGCCGCGTGAGGTTTCCTTGTATTTGTCGTGCATGTCGGCGCCGGTGTCGCGCATGGTGCGGATGGCGTGGTCCAGCGAGATGTGGTGCTCGCCGTCGCCGCGCAGGGCCATCTGGGCGGCATTGATGGCCTTCACGGCAGCAATCGCATTGCGCTCGATGCAGGGGATCTGCACCAGCCCGCCGACCGGATCGCAGGTCAGTCCCAGATTATGCTCCAGGCCAATCTCGGCAGCGTTCTCTACCTGCTCGGGCGTCGCGCCGAGGATCTCTGCCAGGCCCGCGGCGGCCATCGCGCAGGCCGATCCTACCTCACCCTGACAACCGACTTCGGCACCGGAAATCGAAGCGTTTTTCTTGCACAGAATGCCGACTGCAGCGGCGCTCAGGAAAAAGCGCACCACGTCATCGTCATTGGCCGTGGGTTTGAATTTCATGAAGTAGTGCAGCACGGCGGGCACGATGCCAGCCGCGCCGTTGGTGGGCGCCGTCACCATGCGCCCGCCTGCGGCGTTTTCTTCGTTGACCGCGAGGGCGAACAGGTTGACCCATTCCATGGCGCTCAGCGTCGAGCCGATCACGTTGGGGTTATCCAGGTTCTGCAGGTTCTGATGCAGGCGGTAGGCACGTCTCCGCACGTTCAGGCCACCGGGCAGGATGCCGGTTTCCACCAGGCCCTTGTCGACGCAGGCACGCATCGCGGCCCAGATCACCATGATTTTCTCGCGGATTTCTTCCTCGCTGCGCCAGACCTTTTCGTTGGCCATCATCAATTCGGAAATGCTCATGCCGTGGGTTTTGCACAGCCTCAGCAGTTGCGCGCCGCTGAAAAAGTCATAAGGCAGCACAGTCGTGTCACTGTCCAGTACACCACTGGCTGCCTGCTCGGCGTCAATTACAAAGCCGCCGCCCACCGAATAGTAGGTTTGCTCGTGGAGTTCGCCGTTCTTGCCATAGGCGCACAGCGTCATGCCATTGGGATGGTAGGGGAGGCTTTCATCGAGCAGGCACATGTCCCGCTCCCAGACGAAGGTGATGGCCTGTTCGCCCGCCAGCATCAGCTGGTTATCGGCACGCAGCGCGTCGATGCGCTGGTTGACCTGGCTAGGGTCGATCTGGTCAGGCCACTCACCCATCAGGCCCATGACCGTTGCGCGATCGCTGCCGTGACCGATGCCCGTGGCCGACAGAGAACCGTACAATCGCACCTCTATTCGTTCTACGCTGTGCAACCGGTTGTGATTGCGCAGTTCGGTCACAAACAGTGCGCCGGCGCGCATTGGCCCGACGGTGTGCGAACTGGACGGCCCGATGCCGATTTTGAACATGTCGAAGACGCTGATAGCCATCACGAAGGTCCTTCAGGTGAGATGATGCACGGGAATTTGGTATTCCCCTTTTTCTGTTACTCATCTTTGGCTTCGGCTGTCGAAACGACAAACGATTGTTGCTATGCAACGCTTTAGCGGAACTCTTCAATGAGCAGAATCTTCAACGCACAGATGCACGCCTGGCTACAGGTGTTCGCCTGCGCGGCCCGTCACCTGTCCTTCACCCGCTGCGCGGAAGAATTGCACGTCACCCCCGGCGCGATCAGTCAGCAGATGCGCCAGCTCGAAGAGCGCCTGGGCTTTGCGCTGTTCCACCGGGTCGGGCGCGGGCTTGAGCTGACCGCTGAAGGTCAGCGTCTGGCGGTGGTCGCCAACGAAGTGCAGAGCCGTATCAGCGAAGAACTGCGCCTGCTGTATTCCGGGCGTATCGGCGGGGTGTTCAAGCTGCGTTGCATTCCATCATTCTTGAGCAAATGGCTGATGCCGCGCCTGCCACGCTTGCAGGCGGCGTTTCCCGACATTCAGTTGCGTATCATTGCCGAGGACAGCAGCGGGTCGTTGCGTGATGACGATTTCGATCTGGCCATCGACCTGAACGACGGCAGCTATCCGGGGTTGTCGACTACGCCCTTGCTGGAGGAAGAGCTGTTTGCGGTCTGCTCGCCTGACTTGCTAGTGGGCAAGCCGCCGCTGGATACGCCGAGTCAGCTGGTGCACTTCCCGTTGCTGCACGACATCACCGCCTGGCGCGGCAGCTATGAATATGCGGAGTGGGAGTTCTACCTGACGGCCATCGGTGCCGATGGCATCGATGTGCGTCGCGGTCACACGTTCAATCGTAATCACCTGACCATCGACGCCGCGCGCATGGGCATGGGCGTGGCCATTGCGCGTAAGGCGCTGATCACCGATGAGCTGGAGCAGGGCTTGCTGATCGTGCCCTTCGGCCATCCGATCAAGGCCAGAAAGAAATACGTGCTGGCCTATCGCGAAGGGGCGCTGAGCACCCCGTCACGTCGCGCAGTGCATGACTGGCTGGTGAACGAGGCGCTGGGCTGACTCGCGCCGAATCAGGCAGTGTGGATCAATGGAACAGCTCAGCGATCAATACCGCGCCAATGAACGTACCGAAGTTGGCGAGGAACGACACCAGTACAATCCTCCAGCCCAAACGGCGGAAGGCCGGGAGGTCCTTGGCAATCGACAGACCGGCGAAGGTCAGCATCGGAGTAATGACCGCCAACAGGTTGATCGAACTGGTGATCCGCGCAATCTCGGCGGCCCAGGGGCAAGCTGGCGAGGTCAGGAACATTGCCACCAGCGACACCATGCACACCGCAGGGATCTTGCGGCGAAGCAGGTTGCAAAACACCTCACCCACGAAGGCACAGAAAATCATGATGCCCATGCCGGTGAAGGCATCGCCTGACAGTGTCTTGTAGCCGACATAGTTGGCAATCAGTGCCAGTGCACCCGCAGCCAGCCACGCACTGATCTTGCCCGACCAGCCCAGTTCCGGCACCTCCAGCGACACGTCGCTGTGGCGCAGGCCTTCCTCGCTCATCGATGCCTTGGTGGTGCGGCCGATCAGCGGCTCGAGCACACGATAGCCCCAGACCGCCAGTGGCAGGGAGATGAACAGGGTGAAGTAGGTACCGATGGTGGTGGTGATCAGGTTCGAGGCTGCCGCCAGCGTCATGACTTCCTTGGCGACTTCCGGTGTTTGTTGTGCGGCAATCGCCCCGGCAGCGGCGGCCATCATGCTGCCCGAACCGATGCCTGAGCCCATCGCCAGCGAGTTGGGATGGAAGATCCCCAGGCTGGCGATAAACCCGGCGACGATGGCAATGAACAGCGCGCCGAACAGGGTGCCCGTCAGGTACTCGGCCAATACGCCGCGACCTTCAGGAGAGTCCATGCCATAGCGCTCGCCGATGATTGCCAGGCTCGGCTCACGGCCGACCGAGAAGGTCGCACCGATGGCTTCGCGCTTGATACCGAGCATCAGTGCGACCGGCAGACCGAGCATCACGGTGCCGACGAAGTGGCCGAACTCCTGAAACATCAGCGCCCACCCGGAGGCGAACACCACCGGCAGCGAGCCGCCGACCACCAGGCCGAGCTTGGCAATGAAAAGCAGCAGGGCAGGTTGCAGGATGGAGGCCGAGCGCAGTTGCGTGCCGTGATCGATGCCAATGGTGCCTGGCATACGGCGGCTGGCAAGGCCGATCATCGCGCCCAGCAGCAGCGCCCACACCATCGGCAACAACACCACCTTGCCGGGGCCCAGCGGGATACTGACGGCACCGATCATTTCGGCAATGGTGAGGATAACGGCGGCCCAGACATACAGTTTCACCGTCGATGAAACGGCCTGATTGTCACCCGACACTGCAGCGTGTGAGTTTTGCATGATGATCCCCTTGCCTGCTGAATGGCCTTTTTCAGGCCTTATCAATCGTTATTCTGTTTTTCAGGTCGGCGCGGTGAAGCGCCAGGGCAGCGTTGAAAAGTCCATGAAGTCATGGAGACCGTTATCCGGCCAGGTATTTTTATGAGGTCTGAATGTGATCCAGACCCAGGCTGCTTCGAGCCTTTGCAAGGGGATCACAGGGTGCGCTATTTGAAGGGATGAGCCTTTGAATACGGCACTTTGCTGTCCACACGCAACCGCAGTATGCATAGCACGAGGTTGCACACCAATATTGCGAATTTTATTTATCGTTGCTTTAAACAGAACACAGAACGCCCCGGAATGTGACGCAGCGCGCTCATCATTATGCACAAGTGCGCTTTTGATTCTGGCCGAAGGCCGTAGGAGCGAACTTGTTCGCGAAAACGATGTTTCAGGCGATACATTCTCGTGAAGGCTTGCGGCCCCTTCGCGGACAAGTCCGCTCCTACGCCCGTTGGGCAGAATCAAAACGGCCTTTTGCCCAAGGGGTAGCGAACCGGGAATGTGACGCAGCGCGCTCATCGTTATACACAAATGCGCTTTTGATTCTGGCCGAAGGCCGTAGGAGCGAACTTGTTCGCGAAGACGACGTTTCAGGCGATACATTCTCGGGAAGGCTTGAGGCCCCTTCGCGGACAAGTCCGCTCCTACGCCCGTTGGGCAGAATCAAAACGGCCTTTTGCCCAAGGGGTAGCGAACCGGGAATGTGACGCAGCGCGCTCATCGTTATACACAAGTGCGCGTTTGATTCTGGCCGAAGGCCGTAGGAGATTCTATGGTTTTGGCAAAGCCCTCAAGCCACTTTTGTTTGATATTCGCTCTGGTTCTTTAACAGAGCGAAGACTACTCGAGCCAACTTTCGGGAGAGCATGACCAGCGCTTGAGTTGTACTAAAGCCACGCTTTCTCTGCTCTTCATAAAAAGGCTTCCAGGCCGGCGTACGGCTCCCGGACATAGCCGCGTTGTGCAGCAACCGTCGGGCTTCTGGATCGCCGCGTTTGGTCAATCGACGAGGTCCATCACTTTGCCCTGATTTGGATACTCTCAGGTCCAGCCCAAGAAACGCGATAAAGGCGTTCGCTCCGCTGAACTCGCCTCGCTGAAAAGAAGTGACCAAACGAGCTGCAGTCAGAAAGCCGATCCCTTCTACTTTCATACAGCGGTTGACCTGCCTCATCAGACCGGCTTCCTGCAGTACATCGCGAATCTTCTTTTCAACGAGCGCCTCAAATCGTTTCATCGAGTTGACCTGATTGGCGAACGCTGTTCTCAGAAAAGGCTCGTTGGTCCAGCTTTGCACCAGGCCAGTACGAGCCTGAACCAAGGCTGCACGACGTCGGAACAGGCTCAGAAGCTGCCGATAAAGCGGGCTCGCAGGTATCCAGGGCCGCAACTCATCAAGCTCGTTTTTCAGGTATCGGGCCAACAAACGAGCATCTTGGGCATCGGTTTTGGCGCGTATGTTGACGCCTTTACGGTAATGACTGAGCTGATAGCCATCCACCATATAAATGTCACAGCCTGCTTCGTGGGCCGCATCCGCGAACAGGACGTGATAGACGTTAGTGGCTTCGATGGCGATGGCGCAGCTGCTCGCCAAGGCCTTCAGCCATTGGGTGATGGCGACTTTGGTATTGGGGATTGCCTCAAGTCGATCATATTGATCGTGGTAGATCACCAGCTCATTCTTGGCGACATCTACACCGATGATCGGTTTTTCCAGAGTAACCCGCATTGCCATAACGCCTCCTCGGGGATAAGGTTTACAGACTTGAAGGGGCCACCCAGAGGCGCAGGCTTGTTTCTATCGTAGGTTGTGAGCCTTAAGCATTCTTTATCGGCGCTTGGGTGAAAGGAGGAGGGGTGAAATCTCCTACGGGTCTGTACTGCGCGAACAGTCAGAAGCGAACTAAGTCCCTCCTCCTCCCTTCAAGTCTTACCATACAAGCGAACTTGTTCGCGAAGACGATGTTTCAGGCGATATATTTTCGGGAAGGCTTGCGGCCCCTTCGCGGACAAGTCCGCTCCTACGCCCGTTGGGCAGAACCAAGACGGCCTTCTGGACAAGGGGTAGCGAACCGGGAATGTGACGCAGCGCGCTCATCGTTATACACAAGTCCGCTTTTGATTCTGGCCGAAGGCCGTAGGAGCGAACTTGTTCGCGAAAACGATGTTTCAGGCGATATATTTTCGGGAAGGCTTGCGGCCCCTTCGCGGACAAGTCCGCTCCTACGCCCGTTGGGCAGAACCAAGACGGCCTTCTGGACAAGGGGTCGCGAACCGGGAATGTGACGCAGAGCGCTCATCATTATGCACAAGTGCGCTTTTAATTCTGGCCGAAGGCCGTAGGAGCGAACTTGTTCGCGAAGACGACGTTTCAGGCGATACATTCTCGGGAAGGCTTGCGGCCCCTTCGCGGACAAGTCCGCTCCTACGCCCGTTGTGCAGAACCAAGACGGCCTTCTGGACAAGGGGTAGCGAACCGGGAATGTGACGCAGAGCGCTCATCGTTATACACAAGTCCGCTTTTGATTCTGGCCGAAGGCCGCAGGAGCGAACTTGTTCGCGAAAACGATGTTTCAGGCGATATATTTTCGGGAAGGCTTGCGGCCCCTTCGCGGACAAGTCCGCTACTACGCCCGTTGGGCAGAACCAAGACGGCCTTCTGGACAAGGGGTAGCGAACCGGGAATGTGACGCAGAGCGCTCATCGTTATACACAAGTGCGCGTTTGATTCTGGCCGAAGGCCGTAGGAGCGAACTTGTTCGCGAAAGATTCGGTATGGGCGCCAAAAAAGCATCGCCTGAAACATCATCTTCGCGAGCAAGCTCCCACTAATTAGCAGGCGGGACTGCTCAGTTCCAGTTCCCTGGCGCATCTCTCCAGGGAACGCCGTTGGGTGTCGGCATACAGGTCCAGTTCGTTGAGCGTCCCGCGTCCCAGCGCCCGCTCGAAATCCTGCTGATTTGAATTCGTCGCGTAATGCGCCTGTGCGTTATCGCCCAGATTGGACTGGAAGATGCCCGCCGCACTGACCGGCAAAAAGTCTTCGTACACCAGTGGCTCGAAGCGCACATGACCTGCTTCGACAAGCTGCTCCAGACTGCCGGATGCGCGCGCGGAAATGCCTGACTCGGTCGGGAAATAGCGAAAGTAGGCCAGACCCTGCCTGCGCATTTCAGCGTGGCTGTCCGGAAACGCTTTGAACGTTTCTTCCAGCAGCCCGGCATAGCGAACGGCATTAGCCTCATTGGGGAACTCGCCCAGCGCTTCGCGGGCATCGTTCAGCAGCCGGTCATACAGCTCACGGCCTTTGGGCGTCAGTGCAGCGCCACGCTGTTCGATCTCGCCGAAGCGTGCCGAGTGGCTACCTGACTGACTGTCACCCTGGCCGATGAAGGCAATCGGTTCTTCCAGCGCCTTGAAACTGGTCTGGCGCAGCAGGATCGGACATTGGCGACGTGGCGGCCCTTCAACCACCGCTTTGGGTGTGATGCCCTTGCCAGGCATGCCGGCCTGAACCGCATCGATGTCCAGCGTACGTGGCGTCAGGTGGTTGATATGCGGACCTCGAAACGCCACCACATCAACGATCAGGCGATGCTGAGTGTTCAGCTTCTGATAGTCGTCCAGCGAAACCGTCGCCGTGTTGTGCCAGCGAAAGGTTTCCAGCGCCTGCTGAATGAACTCGGACGCATCGGCTTCGCTCAAGCCGCCGTCTGCTTCATGCTTGTCGATTAACGCCAGGGCGCCGGGCGTGAAGATATTGCGTTTGCCCAGCACCTGACCGGCGAATTCACGCAGGCTGTCGCTTTCGATCAGCTCCAGACGCAGCAACGAAGTGAACACGCGAAACGGACTGACCTGCAGCGCCTGCTCATGCACGGCGCGAAAGGCGGTGGAGTGAACCGGCACGCCGGCCGCGCTCAGGTCGTAGTAACCCACCGGCTGCATGCCCATGACCGCGAACAGGCGGGCGAGGGTGGCCAGTTCCTGTGCCGTGCCGACGCGGATCGCACCGTGCCGTTCCATGTCCAGGCGCTGGATTTCACCGGTCTGGCGCAGGCTGTCCAGCACACTGCTGTCATGGGTCATGACCTGTTCGTTGACTTCACTCACCAGCGCCATCAGCGTCCCGTACAGCGGCACTTCGTGCTTGTACATCTGCGACATGGCGCGAGAAAAACCCGCGCGGATCTGATCCGGGTCGGCAAAGCGTGCTGTGCTCATCAGGGTGTTTTCTCCGTACGGGTTCAAGCCAGCGCCGCCAGGCAGCGCTCGAAAATATCCAGCCCTTCGTGCAGCACGTCGGGCTCGATGGTCAGCGGGATCAGCAGGCGGATAATATGCCGCGATTTGCCGCTGGGCATCAGCAGCAGCCCGGCGTCCCTGGCTGAGCTCAGCAGCTCGGCGAGCTGTCGGGTGCCGGGCTCGCCCTCCGCCGTGATCAGTTCGATACCGCGCATGCAGCCAACACCGGTCAGCTTGCCCAGATACGGCGACAGTTTGCTCGCCTGCCAGGCTTCATAGCGTGAAACGATGGCGTGCTCCTGCTGCTCGCCCCAACTGGACAGGTTGGCATCGGTCATCTGCGCCAGTGACGCAAGGCCCGCTGCGCAGCCAATCGGGTTGCCGGAATAGGTACCGCCCAGGCCGCCCTTGGGCAGGTTGTCCAGCAACGGCTTGCGACCTACCACGGCGCCCAGCGGGATGCCGCCCGCAATGCTTTTGCCCAGCAGAATCAGATCGGGCTCGATGCCCAGACGACTGAACGCGAAACGCTGCCCGGTACGGCCGAAGCCGGACTGGATTTCATCGGCGATCAGTACGATGCCGTGCTTATCGCAGAACGCTCGTAATACCTGGGCAAAGTCCGGCTGCATGGCCAGAAAACCGCCTTCGCCCTGAACCGGTTCGAAGATGATGCAGCCCACGTCGTTGACGTCGATCTCGACGCTGAACAGCCGGTCCATGGCCTTGAGTGCCTGCTCGGTGGACACGCCGTTATCCTTGCTGGGGAACGGAACGTGAAAGACCGGGCCGGGCAGTACGCCGACTTTCTGTTTATAGGGCGCTACCTTGCCGTTGAGGTTCAGGGTCGCCAGCGTTCGGCCATGAAAGCCACCATCGAATGCGATGACCGAAGTACGGCCAGTAGCGCCACGTACGATCTTCAACGCATTTTCGGCCGCTTCCGCACCGCTGTTGGTGAGCATGCCGCTGAGGGGGTAACTGACCGGCACGAACTGCGTGAGCTGCTGCATGAAACGGATGTACGGGTCATGAGGCGTGGCGTTGAAGCAATAGTGGGTCAGCTTTGCCGCCTGATCCTGAATGGCCGTGACCACCTGCGGGTTGCAATGCCCCAGATTGAGCACCCCGATGCCGCCGACGAAGTCGATGTAGCGTTTGCCGGCGGTGTCCCAGACTTCAGCGTTGCGGCCGTGGGACAGCGTGATGTTGTGGACAAACGAAATGGATTCGCTGATGTGTTCGCTCATCGGTCTGGCCCCGACTCCGGGTGATCATGATGGGCTTATCCAAACAAACATCGGGCAGCGCTCGCAAACGAAATAAAATCACCGGGTCATTCCAATAATTCCCGATGTAATGGCTTTTCTGGCTGCTAGTGATCAGAAGTTCATTCCTAAAAGGAATCATGTTTTTCAAAAACGTCGTTTGTAGCCCGACCCTGAGTGGCTTGATACTGAGGTCATCGATGATTTCCACCGTGGTTTCATGACAGGAGAATCAACATGGTTGCCGAGTTACTAGCACGTCTGGGCGTGGCGAACAGTGCCCACACACAAGGGGACTATCCGGTTTACACCCCGATTGATGGCAGCCGCATTGCCTCGGTCACGCTTGAAGACAAGGCACAGGTCGTGGCGCGTATCGACAGCGCCCACAGCGCGTTTCTGAAGTGGCGCACAGTGCCGGCCCCACGGCGTGGCGAGCTGGTGCGGATCTTTGGTGAGGTGCTGCGTGAGCATAAGGCTGATCTGGGCGAACTGGTGTCGGTCGAGGCCGGCAAGATCACTCAGGAAGGTCTGGGTGAAGTGCAGGAAATGATCGACATCTGCGACTTTGCCGTCGGTCTGTCGCGTCAGCTGTACGGTCTGACCATCGCCTCCGAGCGCCCCGGTCATCATATGCGCGAAACCTGGCACCCGCTGGGTGTGGTCGGTGTAATCAGCGCGTTCAACTTCCCGGTCGCGGTCTGGGCCTGGAACACCACGCTGGCGCTGGTCTGCGGCAATCCGGTGATCTGGAAGCCTTCGGAAAAGACCCCGCTGACGGCACTGGCCTGTCAGGCGCTGTTCGACAAGGCGCTGAAGATTTTCGGTGATGCCCCCGCAGCACTGGCGCAATTGGTGATTGGTGATCGTGACGCCGGCGAAGCGCTGGTCGATGACCCGCGCGTGGCGCTGATCAGCGCCACCGGCAGCACCCGCATGGGCCGTGAAGTCGGTCCGCGTGTCGCCGCCCGTTTCGGGCGCAGCATTCTGGAGCTGGGTGGCAACAACGCGATGATTCTGGCCCCGAGCGCCGATCTGGACCTGGCCGTGCGCGGCATTCTGTTCAGTGCGGTAGGCACCGCCGGTCAGCGTTGCACCACGTTGCGCCGCCTGATTGTGCACCGTTCGATCAAGGACGAAGTGGTCGCCCGCGTCAAGGCGGCCTACGCCAAGGTGCGCGTCGGTGATCCGCGTGAAGGTAATCTGATCGGTCCGCTGATTGACCAGCAAGCGTTTTCGGCCATGCAGAACGCGCTGACCAAGGCCCGTGACGAAGGCGGACAGGTGTTCGGTGGCGAGCGTCAGTTGCAGGACAAATACCCGAACGGCTACTACGTCACGCCGGCCATTGCCGAAATGCCTGGCCAGAGCGACGTCGTGCGTCACGAAACCTTCGCGCCGATTCTCTACGTGCTGGCCTACGACGACTTCGAAGAGGCCCTGCGCCTGAACAACGAAGTACCGCAAGGCCTGTCGTCTTGCATTTTCACTACCGACCTGCGCGAGGCCGAGGCTTTCCAGAGCGCCGCGGGCAGCGATTGCGGGATTGCCAACGTCAATATCGGCACCAGCGGTGCTGAAATCGGCGGGGCATTTGGCGGCGAGAAGGAAACCGGTGGCGGCCGCGAGTCCGGCTCCGATTCGTGGCGCGCCTACATGCGCCGGCAGACCAACACCGTTAACTACTCCCGCGAGTTGCCGCTGGCTCAGGGCATCGTGTTCGACTGATGTGAACCGGGCGCTTATCACCGACATTGCTGGAGTTTTTCGATGGTGCAGTTTGCTGAAGGCTGTCTGTGGGAACAATTGACTCCGCAACGTCCGGTCAGCCCGGCCCTGAGCGGTGAGCGGAGCGCCGACGTGTGCATCATCGGCGCCGGGTTTACCGGTCTGTCCGCGGCGTTGCGCTTGCTGGAAGGCGGCAAGTCGGTGTGTGTGATTGAAGCGCACCAGGTCGGGCATGGCGGTTCCGGACGCAACGTCGGCCTGGTGAATGCCGGGACCTGGGTGGCGCCCGATCAGCTGGACAAAGTACTGGGCAGCGTCGACGCCAGTCGACTGAATGGCGCATTGGGCGCGGCACCGGCACTGGTGTTTGCGACCATCGACCAGTACCGCATCGATTGCCAGGACACGCGCACCGGCAACCTGCACATGGCGCATAACGCCAAGGGCCTGGCTGACTTGCGCAGCCGCGCCGCACAGTGGCAGCGGCGCGGTGCCAACGTCGAATTACTGACCGGCAAACCCTGCGAAGACGCCTGTGGTACCGACAAGGTCAGCGGTGCCTTGCTCGATCACCGCGCCGGCACGGTGAACCCGATGGCCTATGTCTCGGGCATGGCGCTCAACGTGGTGGCGCAGGGTGGGCAAGTGTTCGGTGATTCTCCTGTCAACGGCTTGCAACGCACCGCTGACGGCTGGAAGGTCTCTACTGCTGCGGGCAGTGTGAGCGCCGAGAAAGTGATCATCGCGTCCAATGCCTACACCGAAGGCGAGTGGACCGATATCAAGGATCACATCTTCACGGGCTACTACTATCAGGTCGCTTCGCAGCCACTCAGCGGTGCCGAGCAGGCGCAGATTCTGCGCGGCGGGCAGGGTTCGTGGGATACGCGCACGGTGCTCAGCAACATTCGTCGTGATGCCCATGGGCGCCTGCTACTGGGCAGCCTGGGTAACGCCGGCAATTATCCGCTGTGGTTCATTCGTCAGTGGGCGGATCGCGTCCAGCAGCATTACTTCCCGCAACTGGGCCGGGTCGAGTGGCAGAGCACCTGGACCGGGCGCATCGGCTTCACGCCGGACCACTTGTTGCGCCTCTTCGAACCAGCGCCAGGCTTGCTGGCGGCGACCGGTTTCAATGGCCGCGGGGTGACCACCGGGACGCTGGTGGGCAAGTGCTTTGCCGATTACCTGCTGACTGACGATGCAACTGCGTTGCCGATGAGTTTTTCAAGCGGCAAAAAGGTCTCGGGCAGTTCGTTGCGCAGCCTGGCCTACGACGCGGGCTTCACCCTGTATCACGCCGGGCAATGCCTGCGCGTGGTGCTTTGAGCCGAGCAGGGTTCAGCTCGTCCTGCTCTTGATGCGCAGCTCTGCACACAGTCCGCCCTGGGCCGAGTTGCGCAGGTGCAGACTGCTTTCCAGTTTGCGCACGATCATGTCGACGATCGCCAGCCCCAGTCCTGCGCCATTGCTGTGACCCTGACTGTAAAAGCGTTCGAACAGGCGCGCCTTCTGTTGTTCGTCGATACCCGGCCCTGCGTCTTCGACTGACAGGTGCGCGCTGCCA
This sequence comes from Pseudomonas syringae KCTC 12500, assembly GCF_000507185.2. Classification (NCBI taxonomy): domain Bacteria; kingdom Pseudomonadati; phylum Pseudomonadota; class Gammaproteobacteria; order Pseudomonadales; family Pseudomonadaceae; genus Pseudomonas; species Pseudomonas syringae. The sequence goes on along the minus strand of NZ_AYTM02000002.1, from coordinate 481,762 downwards.
TCTTCCTGGGTGTGCAGGACGACGCGAATCTCGCTGGCGGTCGGGGCGAAATTCAGCGCATTGGTCAGCAGGTTCTGCAGGGCAATGGTGATGGCTGCCGGGTCGCTGCGGATCACGCAATCCTCGCCTTCCTCGAACACCAGATCGACGCGCTTTTCCAGGGCCAGTGGCGTGAGTTCGGCCATCTCCTCGCGTACCAGTGTGTTTAGCTCGAAGGTCTGTAACTGGCTGACTTCAAGACGCGGTTCCAGGCGTGCCATGGTCAATAACTGACTGGCCAGGCGGGCGGCGCGGTCGACGCCATGCACGAGGAAATCCAGTGCTTCCAGGCGTTGCTCCGGGGTTTCGGCCTGGCGTGCGTTCTGCGCGTGGATGCGCAGAATGGTCAGCGGCGTGCGCAGTTCATGGGCCGCGTCGGCGATGAAGCGTCGCTCGCGCTCCAGCACACTCTCGATCTGGGTCAGCAGGCGGTTGAGCGCGTACTGCATGGGCTCCAGTTCTTTGGGCAGGGGCGTTACATCAAGCGGTTCGAGGCTTTCGGCATCGCGTTTGCGGATGACTCTGGCCATCGCTTGCAGCGGGCGCAGGCCCCAGCCTATGGCCAGCCATATCGCGACCACCAGCAGAGGCACACCGATCAGCGTTGGCCACAGCGTGTGACTGACAATGCGCTGAATCAGGTCCTGGCGCACGTCATCGCGCTCACCCACCCAGATCAGAAAACCCTGCTGTGGATCGGCGAGGAGAAAGCCGCACCACTCGTGCCCGTTCTCGACCAGATCATGGGAGCCTTCGGTTGCCGGAGGTGCACTGAGCAGCGGCGCTTCGGCCGAGCGCACCAGCAGCTCGCCCGAGGTACGCCAGACCTGAAAGGTCAGCCGGGTTTCGTAAGGATGGGCCACGCCGCTGGTGCCGACCCGGCTCATGGCCTGATCGAACGCCTGATACAGCTTGTCGAGGTCCTGCTCACCTGCTGCGCGCTGACGCAGCACACCTTGCAGCAGGCGTGCACTCTGGGCCAGTTGTGCATCGTAGACTTCTTCGATTTCGTGATGGCTGTCGCGCAGGGCGAGCAGGCTGATGGTCAGGTCGCCGAGCAGCAACAGCATCAGTACCGGGATCAGAATGCGCGCGCGTACCGAGGTCATGCCTTGAGCTCCAGCAGGTAGCCGACGCCGCGCACGGTACGGATCAGCTCGGTAGACAGTTTCTTGCGCAGGTTGTGAATCAGCACTTCCAAGGTGTTGCTTTCGACCTTGTCCTGCCAGCCGTACAGGGTATTGGACAAACGCTCGCGGGTGACCACTTTGCCGGGGCGGATCATCAGTTGATGCAGCAGTTGGTACTCCATCGGCGTCATCGGTACTTCGCTGCCCTTGAAGCTGACCTGTTGCGACGCCGGGTCGAGGCTGATGCCCGCGTGCTCCAGCAGCGGTTGCGCACGGCCCTGGCTGCGCCTGAGCAGGGCGCGGACCCGGGCTTTCAATTCATCGACGTCGAAGGGCTTGATCAGGTAGTCGTCCGCACCGGCATCCAGACCGGCAATACGGTCGGCAGTCCCGTCGCGTGCAGTCAGGATCAGCACCGGCAGGGTGAGCGCTTCAGCGCGCAACTGGCGCAGCAGGTCCAGGCCATCCATGCGTGGCAATCCGAGGTCGAGCAGCAACAGGTCGAATGGCTCGCTGCGCAAGGCGTGCAGCGCGCTCAGTCCGTCCTCCAGCCAGTCAAGGGTGTAGCCCTCGGTATTCAGGGCCACGCGGATGCCTTGACCAATGGCTCGATCATCCTCGACGAGAAGCAGGCGCATAGGGTTTGACCGGTGAGTGTGGGAAGAAGGGCGCCATGATGCCGTCAGCAGGCAGCAGCGCGAAGTGCCGTGTGTCCGGGAAGATGTTACGAGCTATTACGTATTAAGCTTTTCCTAAGATTCGTTTCGCACAGTAGGCGCTCCTTAACTGCTTGCGAGTATCTGTCATGCGTAAAGTCCTGCTGATTTCCCTGTGTCTGGCCAGCCCGCTGGCACTTGCCGGCCCGCAATGCACCACGGCTGACAAGTCCCAATGGCAGGATCAGGCCAAATTCCAGGAGCAGCTCAAGGCTCAGGGTTACGAGATCAGCAAGTTCAAGGTGACTGACGGCAACTGCTACGAAATCTATGGTTTCGACAAGGACAAGCGCAAGGTCGAGATCTATCACGATCCGGTGACGGGTAAAGCGGTGAAGACCGAGACCAAGTAATGAGCCGTGTTTCCCTGCGCCTGTGGGACCCGCTGGTCAGGCTGTTTCACGTCTCGATCGCGGGTGTTTTTGTTGCCAATTATTTCTTCAATGAAGCAGGTGGCGACTGGCACATCTGGCTGGGCTATTACGCGGTTGCCTGGCTGGCGGTGCGCGTGGTGTGGGGATTCATTGGGCCGCGCAGCGCACGCTGGAGCGATTTCTGGCCACATCCGGCGCGCCTGCGTGCGCACATGCGCTCGCTGGTCGACCGGCGGCCGATCCATCGGCTCGGCCATTCCCCGCTCGGCGCGCTGGTCATGGTACTAATGATGGTGCTGATCTTCGGCATGGGCCTGACCGGCTTTCTGATGGAAGAGGTCGATGCCTTGTGGGGCGCCGACTGGCCGCAGGACATCCATGAAATTCTCGCCAACACCTTGTGTGCCCTGGTGGTACTGCACATGGCCGCCGCCATCTTCGAAAGCTTTCAAGTGCGTGACAACCTGCCCTTGTCGATGCTGACAGGCAAGCGACGTCCGTTGCCCGAAGATCGCCATCGCTGAAACCACACCTTTGTTCCTCTTTACAGTGATGCCTCCCGATGCGTGTTATTTCCCGAAACCTGACTGCATGGAGCGCAGGCCTGATTGTTGTGGCGATTTTTCTCAGTGCGTGGCTCAGCCATCCACAGCACCGTATTGCGCCCTTTGCGGTCAGCCCCGCGCCAGTTGGCGCTGAGAGCGTGGCGCCCAAGGCGTCCTATATGTCGCGTTTCGCGTCTTCCGACCTTGACGACTTCGTGCATTCCTCAGCCGTGACGGCATTGCCCGGCGGCGATTTGAGGTCGGTGTGGTTCGCCGGTTCTCGCGAAGGGGCGGGCGACGTTGAAATACGCACCTCGCGCTTCGATGCGGCCAGTGGTGAGTGGGGCGGCGAGCAGGTGCTGGCAACCCGTGAGTCCACCCAGTCAGGCACCGGTAAATACATCCGCAAACTGGGCAATCCTGTGATCGCCCTGGCTCCGGACAATCGCCTGTGGCTGTTCTACGTTTCAGTCTCGGTCGGCGGCTGGGCGGGCAGCACGGTCAACGCCATGGTCTCCAGCGACATGGGCGCCAGCTGGTCGCCGCCATGGCAACTGGTGACAACACCGTTCCTGAACATCAGTACGCTGGTGCGCGGCGCGCCGGTGTTTCATGCCGACGGTTCGATCGGCCTGCCGGTCTATCATGAGTTTCTTGGCAAGTTTGCCGAATACCTGTACCTGAGTGCCGACGGTGAAGTGATCGACAAGTTTCGCATCAGCCGTGGCAACAATTCCCTGCAGCCCACCGTGGTGCCTTTGGATGGGCAGCGCGCCGTGGCCTTGTTGCGCTATGCCGGCGAGACGTTCCACCGGGTGCTGGCCAGCCGCACCGAAGACGGCGGGCAGAGCTGGAGCGAGCCGTATCCGCTGACCCCGAGCAACCCCAACTCTTCGCTGGCTGCGGTGGGTGTGCCGGGCAGGGGGCTGCTGGTGGCGCTCAATGACCTGCGCGAGGGGCGCTTCAAGCTCAGCCTGTACGGCACTGATGAAGAGATGAACGTCTGGAGGCCCTTGATGGATTTCGACAAGTCGCCCGATCCGCTGGGCACGCCGTTTACCCTTGAGGCGTACAAGGAGGTGATCGGCGAGGGCTTCCGCAGTTCCAGTGGCGCCCTGCGTCAACCGATGGAAGAGGCGTTTCTGAGCAATCTGGACCAACGCGTCTGCTCGCCCCAGGGCTGCGACTTCGAATACGAATACCCGTACTTCATCCGTAGCCCGGACGGCCTGTATCACTTGGTCTACTCATGGAATAACACCTTCATCAAGCATGTCAGCTTCAACGAGGCCTGGCTGGCGGAGCAACTTTTATGATCGCGTTGGGATTGGCTCATCTGGCGTTTGCCTGGACCCTGTTTGTACTGTTGGCGCCCTTGACCGCATCGTTATGGTGGCGCTGCGGCCTGCTCGCCGCCGTCTCGCTATTGAGTGTGATCTCGATCGACGGTCTGTCGATGGCGTCTTATGCCCGTAGCCTGACCGATGACCTGGCCATCAGCAGCCTGGTGCTGCTGGGCTGGCTGACCCTGCAGCGACTGGGTGTGCTCCAGCCGCTGGCCGTGTCCAGGCGCGCGGTGGTGCTGCTGGTGTTTGCTGCGCTGGCACTGACGCTGTACCCGGCCACACTGGGCCTGACGTATTTCGATCCGTACCGCTGGGGTTACAACCCGCGGCCGATGATCATGATTGTCGCTGTCATCGCACTGGGGCTGGTCTTTATGCGCAATGCGCTGGCCGCGGTGATGCTCAGCGCTGCGACGCTGGCCTTCACTTTCCGCATCAAGCCATCGGAGAATTATTGGGATTACCTGATCGATCCGCTGCTTGGCCTTTACTGTTGTGGGGCATTGCTGATCCTGGCTGTCCGTTTTGTTTATCGCCGGGCAATGGAGACGCGCCGTCCGGCCGCTCTGTCTGTCGGCAATGTCTAGAGGAATGACGATGAGTTGGTTGCAATCGCGACGCCTGCATTATTGGCTGGGCGCGGTCATGGTGGTGTTCCTGCTGTCGGCGTTGCTGAGGGGTGTGTTCTTCTTCGGGTTTTCCGGCATCGAGCCGGGCACGCTGTTCACGCATGGCGAGGTCGCACAGACGCTGGGCATCGGTTTGCGCTTCGACTTGCGCCTGGCGCTGCTGATACTGCTGCCGGTCGCGGTGCTGCTCTGGTTGCCGGGCTGGAACCTGATCAGCGTGCGTGCCTTGCGCTGGCTGGCGCGAGGCTATCTGATCGTGGCGCTGGCGATCCTGACGATGATTTACATCGTCGATTTCGGCCATTACGCCTATCTCGGCGTCAGGCTCAACGCCAGCGTGCTGCGCTATCTGGAGGATGCGCAGATTTCCCGGGACATGCTCTGGCAGACCTATCCGGTGTTGTGGATCACTGTCGGCTGGCTGCTCACGGTCGCCGTGCTCGGCTGGGTATTGATCAGGCTTGAACGTGTCACCCTGGACCGTGAGGCCAGGCCAATCAAACGCGGGTCCGTGGTCTGGGGTTCGGCGCTGATGGTCTGTGCAACCTTCCTCGGCCTGCTGGGCCGGGTCGAGAATCTCAATCTGGAAAACCCGGTACCGTTGCGCTGGAGCGATGCGTTCTTCTCCGGCAACAGTCAGGTGGCGGCGCTGGGGCTCAATCCAGCGCTGTTTCTGTACGACACGCTCAAGGTCTCGCAGTCGAACTTCGATGAACCCGAGGTGCGTAAGCACTATGCACGGGTCGCGCGTTATCTGGGCGTTCCCCAGCCAGACGTGCAGGGGTTGAGTTTCAAGCGTCACCAGACCGTGCAGCCTTACCGGCTGCCGGGCGAGCGGCCGCCGAATGTCATGTTCGTCATGCTCGAATCGCTGGGCACCAGTGCCGTCGGCGCCTACGGCAACCCGCTGAACCCGACGCCGAACCTGGACCATCTGGCCACCCAAAGCTGGTTCTTCAAGCACTTTTACGTGCCGGTTACCGGCACTGCGAAAACGGTCTGGGCGAGCATCACTGGGGTGCCTGACGTGACACGACAGGAGACCGCCACACGCCATCCGCTGCTCACACGGCAAAACACCATCATCAACGACTTCAAAGGGTACGAGAAGCTGTACATGATTGGCGGCAATTCCGGCTGGGCCAACATGAACGCCTTGATCCGTCGCAGTATCGACGACGTACGGCTGTATGACGAGCGCGACTGGAAGTCACCGCAGGTGGATGTCTGGGGGATTTCCGACCTGGACCTGTTCAAGGAGAGTGACCGGATCCTGCGTGCGTTGCCAGCCGACAAACCGTTCTTTGCCTACGTGCAGACTGCGGGTAATCACCGGCCGTTTACCATCCCCAAAGACAACGACGGTTTTCAGGTCAGCGACAAGACTGTTGAGCAGGTCCAGGCCGCTGGTTCGCGCAGCGTGGAACAGTACAACGCCGTGCGCCTGCTGGACTTCAATATCGGGCGGTTGATGGAACTGGCCAAGGCGGGCGGTTACTACGAAAACACCATCTTTGTGCTGTTTGGCGATCACAACACGCGGATAAGCCAGATCCCGCACATGGCGCCGGCGTTCGAGCAACTGGGCCTGGAGAGCAACAACGTCCCGCTGTTGATTCACGCCCCCGGCCTGCTGGGCACACGGGTCGTCGACGAAGCGGTCGGCCTTGCCGACCTGTTGCCGACAGTCGCCGGGATGGCCGGTATGGACTTCACCAGCGGCACCATGGGCCGTGACATCCAGCAAGCGGCTCCAGAAGGTGAGCGTGTGGTGCCGCTGGTACTGCGCGAAGGTACGTTCCCGCTGATCGGCGGTGTCACGCGCAACTACCTGCTGCAAATGGAGCACGACGGCAGTTCGCCAACGCTCCATGACCTGTCTTCCCCCACGCCGCTGGACAACGTTGCCGAACAGAACCCGCAAGAGTTCGAACGGCTGCGCGACCTGACCCGCGGCCTGCATGAAACCTCGCGAATGATGCTGTATCAGAACGTGCGTTGACAGAGCGAGCCAGCTTTATTCAGGGGGGCACGTGAGCCGCCGATCGAGTCGGTGGCTTACGAGAGGATGGCATCATTATCGGATGATGTTAAAGTGCTTGCCTGCGCGAACCGCGCACGCGCCGAACGCGTATGGGCTGGGTTTCGACTATCGTCGTTAGTTGAGCGCGTATTTTGCGGGCAGTTGCAAACCGTCGTCTTGTAACGCTGACTGTTTTTCTTTGTGAACGGTGGTATTTCATCGTAAGCCTAGGAAAGACCTGTCAGATTTTGCTCTGAATCTGTATTTTGGCGGCCTGTTTTCGCTCGGATGCGTTTTCTGCCCATTGCACACTCAAGAGCCTTCCTGGATGCCGGCAAGTTTTCCACGTGTTCCCCCGCCCAAACTGCTTGATGCATTGCGTGCTGAAACCAGTCAGTTGCACGTCGGGCTCGAAAAACGCATGCCGTTTTTTTCATCCACTCTGGATCACGCTCTTTACCTCCGTCTGCTACAGGCTTACTACGGTTTTTATGCACCGCTTGAAGCGATACTGCATGCCAGTGCCTTGATACCTGCGGAGCTTATCCCGCTCGAGAGGGTCAAAACCCCTGTGTTGGTCGAGGATCTGCGTGCATTGGGGCTGTCCGACCATGACATTGGCCAATTGCCCCGCTGCGACCAGTTACCCGCTGTTGATTCTCCCGGCGCCTGTATGGGGGTGATGTATGTGCTGGAAGGGGCGACATTGGGCGGGCAAGTGTTGCGACGCGAAATAAACAAGCGTCTGGGTCTGGATGAGCAAAGTGGAACGGCCTTTCTCGATGTGTATGGTGCCCGCACCGGACCTCGCTGGAAGGCATTTCTTAATCATCTGGATGAAGTAGCCCGAGAAGTTGCCTTTACTGATGCCGCCGCCTCTGCAGCGCACTCCACATTTGCATGTTTCGAGCACTGGCTCGAGGGTCAAAAGGTACTGTTATGAGCCAACTCGACAAAGACGCCTTTGAAGTCCTTCTGGCCAATTGTGCAGATGAGCCCATTCAGTTTCCCGGTGCCATTCAACCTCATGGTCTGCTGTTCACACTGACAGAGCCCGAGCTGAAAATCCTGCAAGTCAGTGCCAACGTCAAGGCTGTGCTGGGCCATATGCCCGAGCAGGTGCTCGGCAAGGGGCTGGACTGTGTGCTGGGCGCTGGCTGGGCCGACGTGATCCGAAGCGCCAGTGCTCATGATTCGTTCATTGACGCGCAACGCCTGCTGATGTCGATCAACGGTATCGAGTTCGAAGCCATGTTGCACCGCCATCAGGGCGTTCTGGTTCTGGAGCTCGAAATTCAGGGCAAGGATGCGCAATCGGTCAGTTATTCCGAGCGCACCGGCAACATTGGGCGCATGTTGCGCCAACTGCACGCCGCGACTGATCTGCAGACCCTGTATGAAGTCAGCGTTCGCGAGATCCAGAAAATGACCGGTTATGACCGGGTGCTGATCTACCGTTTCGAAGAAGAAGGCCATGGTCAGGTGATCGCCGAAGCCTCGGCGCCAAGCATGGAGCTCTTCAACGGGTTGTTCTTCCCGGCATCGGACATTCCCGAGCAGGCGCGCGAATTGTATCGCCGCAACTGGCTGCGCATTATTCCCGATGCCGATTACACCCCGGTGCCCTTGGTGCCTCAACTGCGCCCGGACACTCAGCAGCAGCTTGATCTGAGTTTTTCGACGTTGCGCAGTGTTTCACCGATCCACTGCCAGTACATGAAGAACATGGGCGTGCTGTCATCCATGAGTGTGTCGCTGATTCAAGGCGGCAAGTTGTGGGGATTGATCAGTTGCGGCAACCGTACGCCGCTGTACGTGTCCCACGAGCTGCGCAGTGCCTGCCAGGCGATAGGCCAGGTGCTGTCGCTGCAGATCAGCGCCATGGAAGCGCTGGAAATAAGCCGTCAGCGAGAGGCGAAGGTCAGGGCGCTCGAGCAATTGAATCTGGCCATGGCCGGGTCCGAAGAAAACGTCTTCGATGGCCTGGCGCAGCAACCACAGTTGTTGATGGATATGGTGGGCGCAACCGGCGTCGCCATCATCGAAGACCGGCAAACGCATTGTTTCGGCATCTGCCCTGAGCCGTCCGACATACGTGCTCTGCATGCGTGGATGATCGCTGGTGGCGAACCAGTGTATGCCAGTCATCATCTATCCAGTGTCTATCCGCCTGCCGAGGCTTATCAGCCAATTGCTAGCGGCGTGTTGGCGATGAGCCTGCCAAAGCCGGTCGACAACGGCGTTATCTGGTTTCGTCCCGAGGTCAAGGAAACGGTCCAGTGGAGCGGTAATCCGAAAAAACCACTGGATATGGAGAGCTCGGCAGGCGGCATGCGTCTTCGGCCGCGTACCTCGTTTGAGATCTGGAAGGTCGAGATGACCGGGATCGCTACGAAGTGGAGCTATGGCGATGTGTTCGCCGCCAATGACCTGCGCCGCTCCGCCCTGGAAAACGACCTTGCCCGTCAGGTGCGCAGGGAGCAACAGGCTGTTCGCGCCCGCGACGAGCTGGTCGCGGTTGTATCCCATGACTTGCGCAACCCGATGACGGTCATTTCCATGCTCTGCGGAATGATGCAGAAGTCGTTCAGCTCCGATGGGCCACACACGTCGCGACGTATTTCCACGGCAATCGATACCATGCAGCAAGCCGCCAGCCGCATGAATGTGTTGCTGGAAGACCTGCTCGATACCTCGAAAATCGAAGCAGGCCGTTACACCATTACGCCGCAGCCGCTGGAGGTCAGCCAGATATTCGAGGAGGCTTACACCTTGCTTGCCCCGCTGGCGATGGACAAGTCCGTCGAGATTTCCTTCAGCGCCGAGCCGGACATCAAGGTCAATGCTGACCCGGAGCGCCTGTTTCAGGTGCTGTCCAACCTGGTTGGCAACGCTATCAAATTCACCCCGAAACTGGGCAAGATTGACGTGTCAGCCATGTCCAACGGCACTGAAATCGTGTTCACTGTGAGGGACTCCGGCGAGGGTATCCCTCCCGAGCAGTTGCCGCATATCTTCGAACGCTACTGGACCGTCAAGGAAGGCAACCCGACCGGCACCGGCCTGGGCCTTTACATCTCCCAGGGCATCGTCAAGGCTCATGGTGGAGAACTGGTAGCGCAAAGCCGCGTGGGCGAGGGCAGCGAGTTCCGCTTCACGGTGCCCATGGCAGTTTGATCGCTTTCTCAGGCTTGCAGTGAGTTTCAACTCAAGCCTGAGTTGCATCAGCCCTGATACCAGTGGGTAGCCTTTTCGATGTATTCAACCTTTGCTGGAAGTACCTCGCGCAGGAAGGCGAGGTACTTGTCCATCAACGCCTTGCTGGGAAAGCGCGCGGCAAAGCCGGTGGTGACATCGTCGCAATGGATGATGACCATCAGGCGTTTGTGATCGACCGTGACGAATTCGTGCAGTTGCCATGGGGCGGTTTGTCGATGGTGGACAGGGTTTTCCCAGTTCAGCAGTTTGATGGCGGCGATGAAAGCCATCGCTACCGGACCGACCAGAAAGAGTAACGATCCGGTCAGGATGGCGACGAGTCCGAATACCAGCATGACGAAAATGGCGATGCCTTTGAAGAAGCTTGAGGCGAAGTCGGGGTAGTGGAGGTAATACTCGACCGTGGCTCCATCGGTTTTTAGGTTGTAGTTGAAGATGGTTTTTTGGCGGATGAGCAGGCCTACGAAATAGGCAAGATACCCTACAAGTGCAAGAACTGTGTATACCAAAGAATAAAGGCTATCCGAAAACATTATCCAGCCTCCCCAAATAAAAAGTGAGCTGGCGGTCAGATAGAAGGCGATAAATCCAAGCTGTGTGATCATGATCTCTTTAGGTGACCTCGCCAGCGTTTTGACTTTCCAGTTTAAAATGTCTTTGCCTTTCGGCAGGTCTAAAGCCTTTTCTTGCTGAGTCATATAGGTGTGCCCTCTGCGACTTCCAGGGTAAGGGAACCAGTTCTGCTTGATGCCTTTACCGCGAGTTCCATGGCCGCCAAGCCGTCAATAGAGGTATCGCCTCTTGTGCCAAGCTCCATCTGAAAAAGATAGCTTCTATCGTCCTCGCCGGAATTTATAAGGTCAGATGGATACCAGAGTTGTAGCTCCAGAAAAGTTGCTTCCTTATCAAGCGGCACCCAGGTTTCCCAGATGAGGTCCTCGTTCTCAGGGGGCGTTAGAGGATAGGTGAAGTCTTCACTAGCCTTGGCAGTTGGTTTGTTAGTGAGCATCCCGAACTGCTCGACCTTCCTGAATTTTCCGCGGTTCAGAAACGCTTCATATATTGGGGTATCTATTTTTTCTACAGGTAGCACGCCCCACGGGCGCTTGCTACTTACAATGTTGAAGTGGACAGATTTGCCGCGTAAAAAGTGTGGGAAATACACCTGTACCCCAGCGCCATTTTGCACAGCGATACTCATATAGTCGCCTTTGCCAAGGTAACGATCCTCATAATGCACGGTACTTTTTACATGAACCTGCGGAGATAATTGAATTTCCATCAACGCGCTCACTTCTTCATTCTTACCTTTTGCAGTCTCGTCGTAGCGATAGTCTATGGTTCTTGACCAACAGCACTTACGTAGCCACCAGCCCACACTGTCTTGCTTGAAATAGTTTAGGGTCATCGTGGCAAGGAGATAAATAAAGCCAACTGCCATCAGGGCTACGCTGAACCACGAACTCATCGCAATAATCGTAAAAGTGCTAGCAGGGAAAACGCCTGCTAATAGCTGTGCCGAAGAACCTAAACCCATTAGGAATACAGCAACTCTCTTAATACGGAGTCCGTGTTTTTCATCTGAAGTTTTAGCTGCGTAAAAATCATCCAAAGCGTCAAATAGCTCTAATATAACCGCCGCGATCCCAAACGCCCCCATCGCCACCATCGAACCTCTAAACCCCCTTATCGCATCCCCCCAAACCGCATTACCCCGTGCTTTCCAGTAAGCCGCCGATTTATCGAGAATGCCTATGTTATAGCCGCCAATAGAAAGGGGCTTCGCATCCCTGATAACCGCCCACGGCGCTTCAACAAACACCGCCATCAGCAGGTTAAAGCTGTACCCCAATCCATACGTCACCTTGCCAATATCCTTGGCACTGAAGTCTCCGTCCCGAGTAAGGTCGCGATAGGTGAAAGCGGTGTTGATGAAGTTGAGCATTATCACGCCCCAGGTGACCGAGCCGGCAATCCCTCCCAGTCCATCGAGCCAGCGCCTGGCGGTGCTCAGCCATTCTTTGGTGATGGCTTTGCCGGACTGGAAGTGCAGGCGAATTTCGTCCTGCAACTGCTTGGCGTATTGGTTGTTCTGATAGTCGAGCAGGGCGGGCATGCTCAGTTCGTGCAGGCGAAGTTCTTGCTCGAGCGCGCGCAGGTGACTGGCGATGCTTTTGCGGGGGTTGTAAGCGGTTGGGTAGAGCCAGCTGCGACGGATATCACTGATCTGTTTGTTGAGTACCCGCCATTCGCTGATCCAGTTTTTCAGCTTCGCGAGCATGGTGTGATCGATCGCAATACGCGCCTTCGAGTCGAGCAAAATCTGGCCGATCAATAGCGTGCGAATCAGTGCAACGATGTTCTGCTGCTTGCCCACCGCCAGACGGCTGTCGATGGGCACCCAGGCCAGCAGGAGACTTTCGAACGTCGCTTTGCCTGCGTTGCTGGCCAGTTGGCCGAGGGCTTTGAAGGTGTCCTGAACGGGGTGTTTCAGCGCCTTCATCCACGGCTTGTCGGCAAAGCCCTGATGATTGAGCGTGCCGTTGAGTTCGCCGATGCGGGTGGCCAGGTTGGTGATGTCGCCGAGGCCGTTCAGCAGCGCGTTGGCCTCCTGATGCAGCGCGTGCTTGAGCGCCGGTGAGAAGCCGTAGCGCAAGGTGCCAAACAGGCTGCTGTCGTTGGCTTCCTGCTCGGCGAGCCAGGCGCTGGCGGCGTTGTCCTGAGCGTAAATGATCTGCAGGTTGAGCATGACTGTTTGCAGATACAGCAGGCTTTCTGGGTGGGTGGTGTCGACAAACAGCTTGAGCGGTTCTGTGCCCAGATGGGTCGACCATTGCCGAAAGTCGCTTTGCGTGTCACGCACCTGTTGCAGCAGTGTGTCGCCGGTTGGCAGGTGCTGTTGAAGGTACTGGCGCGCACCGCTCAGATCGACCTCGCGCCGCCATTTTTGGCGATCTTTCCAGGCTTGCAGGGCGTCGTCGGAGGGCGCGCTGCCGTAACGCATTTCAATCGATCTGCGCATCTCCGGGCTTTTGAAAATATCCGGCAGCAACAGCACGCCACCGGGAGCGGTGTTGTTACCGATCTGCTCTTGTTCAAACATGCATTGTTCAAAATAGGCTTCGACGTCGCTCAGGTACTGGTGAGTGAGCGCGGCATTGTCGCGCACCGATGCCGGCAGTTTCTCCGGTTCGCCTTCAGCGCCACATAGCGTGGTGACGGTCTGGGCGATCTGGAGCTTGTGTTCGTGCTCGGCTTGCCAGTTACGATAGGCGGCCTGATCGGCGGCCAGTTGCATGCCCAGATCGTTGAAAATGGCCAGCGGGTCATCAAGGGCAATGAGCAGAGAGCTGTCCTGATCTTCAACGCTGCCCTGCCAGAAAACGTCAGCGCCGATTGGTGAAAACAGCGCCTTACCTTCATCGCTATCCGAAGGCGGGCGAGCAGCAGGAATCGCCGAGTCTGCAAACCGGTCATCTTCAACCACATGCTCCTTGTCGATGTCCGCCACCGCCTCGGCGATACGGTTCAATGGCAAGGTATCCGGCTCGGCCATGGTCATGCAGTAGCGTTTCAGATCCAGCATTTTCATCCATGACGCGCGGCTTGCCGGATTGGAGCGCAGGTGTTCGCAGATTCGCCAGGTCCACTGCTGCGCTGAAAAGGCGATGCGCAGCAGGTTGCTTCGCGGATAGAGCAAGAAGGGTTTGCCATCGTCGGTACCGCTTCGCCGGTCACTGCCGATCTGCGCATCGGTCCAGACAATACGGCTCAGGTTGCCGGTGGCGGCTGACACCGCGTACTCGTGCAACGTCTCTGCCGTTTCGTCATAGACATACACATAGCCGTCATACAGCTGGCGAAGGGTATAGCTGCGTGTTTTCAACTTCGGCATCACCGCCCAGCGGCTGCCCTTGAGTAGCGGTTTCAGCTTCTCGGGAGCGGCATCGTAGCGGGAGCGGTCCAGCGCATAGCGCACCGGCACGATAGCCACGTCAGGTCCTCGGAAGGGACACAGGCTGGTGGCCGTGGCGGGTGTTTTGGCGAACGTTGCAGCACGTCGTTGTGTATGGGTGCCGGATTTGTCGGTCATGCATGGAATCTCTGCGCAGAAACGGGCGATATCGCCCGCTGTATGCAGAGGTGCATTCCAAGATATGTGCCGACTGTCTATTTATCCATAAAAAACAAATAGATAGAGATTTAAAGCAAAGACATCGAGCAAAAAAACGTGAAATAGTGCGCAAACGTCTGCGCACATGCGCTGACTCATACCTGTGTGCTGCAGCGCTTTAAATACGAGCCTTGGTCAGTTTATGCGGGTATCGGGTGCGCAAAAATCTGCGCATCCCGCTTCATGCCAAATACGCAGGATCACGCTGTCTTCGGCCATGGCGATCAGGCGGGGCCTGCCACCTTGACCGCTGACGAACGACTGACCCGCAATGCCACCAGGCTACCAACGATGGTCAGCGCGGCCAGTGCATACAGCGCCAGGGTAGTCGAGCCGGTTTGATCCTTGATCCAGCCCTCCAGGTAAGGGCTGAGAAAGCCTGCCATCTGCCCAATCGAGTTGATCAGCGCCAGCCCGCCTGCGGCAACGCTGGCGCTCAGCAGAGCGGTCGGCAATGGCCAGAACATCGGCAGGCCGGTCAGCGCACCCATGGTGGCGATAGTCAGCCCGATGATGGCTACGATGGGCAGCGTCGCGAAGTTGGCGGCAATGAGCAGGCCGGTCGCGCCCATCAGCATCGGAACCACCAGATGCCAGCGCCGCTCATTGCGCAGGTCGGCAGAGCGGCCGACCAGCAGCATGAACACGCCCGCCATCAGGTACGGCACGGCGCTGATCCAGCCGATTACCAGTGCATCGCTGAAACCGAGGTTCTTGATGATCGACGGCAGCCAGAAATTGATCGCGTAGACGCCGCTTTGAATGCAGAAGTAGATAAAGCCCAGAATCCATATGAACGGCATGCTCAGCACTGAAGCCACCGAGCTTTTGCCGTGTACCGGACGGCTCAGTTCATCATTGGTGATATCGGTCTTGACCCGCTGACGCTGCTCGGGCGTCAGCCAGCGGGCATCCTCGACCTTGTCGCACAGCAGAACGAAGGCCAGCGCACCCAGCGCTACGGTGGGCACGCCCTGAATCAGAAACATCCATTGCCAGCCGGCCATGCCGCCCTGGCCCGCAGCGAAATGATTGAGAATCCATCCGGAAAACGGGCCGCCCAGCAGGCCGGAGACCGGAATCGCCGACATGAACAGTGCCATGATTCGCCCGCGCCGCTGATTCGGATACCAGCGCGAGAGGTATAGCACGATGCCGGGGAAGAAGCCGGCCTCTGCCATACCGGTCAGAAAGCGCAGCACGTAGAACTCGACCGGCGTGGTGACGAACAGCAGGCAGGTCGAGAAGATTCCCCAGGTAATCATCATCAGACCGATCCAGCGACGCGGCCCGAAGCGGTTCAGCGCCAGATTGCTGGGCAGGCCACACAGCACGTAGCCAATGAAGAAGATACCGGCACCGAGGCCATAGACCGTCTCGCTGAAATTCAGGGCATCGAGCATCTGCAGCTTGGCGAAGCCGACGTTCACGCGGTCGAGGTAATTGAACAGGTAACAAATGAAGATAAACGGGATAAGGCGCAGGGTGATGCGACGGTAGACAAGATTGCCTTCAGCGTCGCCCACCTCGTGGGTCGAAACAGGTGTCATGGCGGGTGTTCCTCTGTGCTTGTTGTTTTTATATAGCCCGATAGCTATTGGATGCACGCTTGATCATAGGTGGCCGGTGACGAAAACGCTTTGGGGGTTTGCACGGCGGAAGGGGGCATGCGTTGTGTGATTGCACAACGCAGGTACGCGGGGGAGGTTATGGCTTGTCGCCAACGTCAGTATGCAACGAACATCACAGCGCCGGGGCCAGCGCTCTACTCGACCGCCTCGTACGGCAAGCCCACGTAGTTCTCGGCAATGGTCCTGCGCCCGGCTTCCGAGCCGACGTAGTAGTCCAGTTCGGTCTGCTGGATGCGCTGGCTGAAGGCGTCGGTGTCGGGGAAGTTATGCAGCACCGACGTCATCCACCAGGAGAAACGCTCGGCTTTCCACACCCGGCGCAGGCAGATTTGTGAATACTTCTCCAGCAAGTCAGTGCGGCCTTCCTGATACACCTTGAGCAGGATGCGGTATAGCGTGCTGACATCGCTGGCCGCCAGATTCAGCCCCTTGGCACCGGTTGGCGGGACGATGTGCGCGGCGTCACCGAGCAGGAACAGGCGACCGTACTGCATGGGTTCAACCACAAAGCTGCGCAGCGGCGCGATGCTTTTCTCGATGGACGGCCCGGTGACCAGACGCTCTGCCAGATGCTCGGGCAGGCGGGATTTGAGTTCCTCCCAGAAGCGCTCGTCCGACCAGTCTTCGACCTTCTCGTCGGCACTGACTTGCACGTAATAGCGGGTGCGAATGGCCGAGCGCATGCTGCACAAGGCAAAGCCGCGCGGGTGATTGGCGTAGACCAGCTCTTCGTTGACCGGCGGCGTATCGGCCAGTACGCCGAGCCAGCCGAACGGATAGACGCGTTCGAATACCTTGAGAGCATCAGCGGGAATCGATTGCCGTGACACCCCGTGAAAGCCGTCACAACCGGCAATGTAATCGCAGTCCAGGCGCACGGTCTCGCCGTCTTTCACAAACGTCAGGTACGGACTATCGCTCTTGAGGTCATGCGCTTTGACGTCCGCGGCATCATAGATCGTCATTGCACCGGTCGCTGCGCGTGCGGCCATCAGGTCGCGGGTGACTTCGGTCTGACCGTAGACCATTACCGTCCTGCCATTGGCAAGACTCTTCAGGTCGATGCGCTCGCAGCGACCGGCGAACGCCAGCTCGAAACCGTCATGGATCATGCCCTCTGCGTCCATGCGTTCACTGACGCCCGCTTCACGCAACAGGTCGGTCATACCTTGTTCCAGAACGCCTGCGCGGATGCGCGAAAGGATGTAATCGGGGTCCTTGCGCTCGACGATGACGTTGTCGATGCCGGCACGCTGCAGCAGTTGGCCCAGCAGCAGCCCGGAAGGGCCTGAACCGATAATGGCAACCTTGGTCTTCATGGCGATAGTCCTGTCTTTTGATCCCTGCCAGGTTTAGCCAGCGGGATGTGTTTGTTTTTGTCTCCTGCATTTTTAATGGATGCCGTCTGGATAAGAAGGCAATATCCGCTGCATTATCTGGACTTTTCGAGGGTCCGGACGAGAGAGGACGACATGGCCAGACCTGCCACAGCAGCGATACCGGTGTTCAAGCTCTACGGAGAAACCACGGCCTGGCCCACCCCGGACCTGATCCATTGCGAGTCGATCCCCGAGCGCAGCAGGATTCACGAATGGGAGATCAAGCCGCATCGGCATGGCGATCTGGTCCAGCTGCTTTACGTGCAGTCGGGCAAGGCGATGCTCAAGGTCGAGGACCGGGTCAGCGAGGTCGAGATGCCTGCGCTGCAGGTCGTGCCCGCGCTGAGCGTGCACACCTTCAGGTTTTCCAGAGATATTCAGGGCCATATTCTCAGCCTGGCCAGACCCTTGGTGGAGCAACTCGAGGCTGCGCTCGACGTCTCAGCCCTCAGCACCGCACGGTGTTATGCGCTCGGGGCAGAGAGCGATTATGTGGACACGCTGTTCGATGCCATTGCCAATGAATACCGGCAGCCCAGAGCGGGCCGCGATCTTATGCTGCACTCGCTGGTCAATGTGCTGGCGGTGTGGCTCAGTCGGCGCAGCAGTGAGCATGCCGGCGAAGAGACTCATGCGATGGATCGCGGCCGCGAGCATTTGCAGGTGTTCATGCATCAACTGGAAGCGAGTTTTCGCGAGCACTGGTCGATTGACCAGCATGCTCAGGCGATGGGTATCAGCGCCGCGCACTTGAATGCACTGTGTCGGCGGCTGTGCAATCAGTCGGCCTTGCAGATCATCAGTGAGCGCTTGTTGCTGGAGGCCAAGCGCAACCTGATCTACACCACCCTGACCATCAATCAGGTCTCAGACAGCCTGGGTTTTTCCGAGCCGGCGTATTTTTCGCGCTTCTTCAAGCGCGCTACCGGGCAGTCGCCCAAGGCGTTTCGCCAGCAGAAATAGAAACGGGGTGCTCAAGAGCACCCCGTCGGCTTGCAGCATGCCGTTATGCGGTCAGGTCACGACCTGGTAGCACGGCACATACGCCGCGCCGCCTGGCAGCTTCATGCGGTGCTGATCGACGAAGGCCTGCAACAGCTTGTCCAGCGGGCCCATGATCGATGGGTCGCCGTGGATCTGATAAGGACCATGCTGCTCGATCAGACGAATGCCCTTGTCCTTGACGTTGCCGGCGACGATGCCGGAAAACGCCCGGCGCAGGTTGGCGGCCAGTTCGTGAGTCGGCACATCGTGGTTCAGTTGCAGTCTGGACATGTTCTCGTGGGTCGGATCGAAAGGGTGCTGGAAGCTTTCCTCGATCTTCAGCAGCCAGTTGAAGTGAAACGCGTCGTTACGCTCGCGGCGGAACTGCTTCACTTCCTTCAGGCCCTGCGTCATCTGCCGGGCAACGTCCGCCGGGTTGTCGATGATGATCTGGTAGTGACGCTGCGCCTCTTCACCCAGCGTGGCACCGACAAACGCGTGCAGCTGCTGCAGGTAAGGTTCGGTATTTTTAGGGCCGGTCAGGATTACCGGGAATGGCACGTCCTTGTTGTCTGGATGCATCAGAATACCCAGCAGATACAGGAACTCTTCGGCAGTGCCCGCGCCGCCAGGGAAAATGATAATGCCGTGGCCGACGCGCACGAACGCTTCGAGGCGTTTTTCGATGTCCGGCAGGATGACCAGCTCATTGACGATCGGGTTGGGCGCTTCGGCGGCGATGATGCCCGGTTCGGTCAGGCCCAGGTAGCGACCGCCGACGATGCGCTGCTTGGCGTGCGCGATGGTTGCGCCTTTCATCGGGCCTTTCATCACGCCGGGGCCGCAGCCGGTGCAGATGTCCAGGCTGCGCAGGCCCAGCTCGTGGCCGACTTTCTTGGTGTATTTGTATTCTTCGGTATTGATCGAATGGCCGCCCCAGCACACCACCATCTTCGGCTCGACACCGGCGCGCAGGGTACGAGCGTTGCGCAGCAGGTGGAACACGTAGTCGGTGATGCCCTGGGAATTGCTCAGGTCGATGCGCTGGCTGTCCAGCTCGCTTTCGGTATAAACGATGTCGCGCAAGGCGCTGAACAGCATTTCGCGGGTGCTGGCGATCATCTCGCCGTCGACGAATGCATCGGCCGGCGCGTTGAGCAGCTCCAGGCGAACGCCGCGGTCCTGTTGATGGATGCGGACTTCAAAACTCTCGTACGCTTCAAGAATGGTCTTGGCGTTATCGACGTGGGCGCCGGTATTGAGAATGGCCAGGGCGCACTGGCGAAACAGGGTATAGGTGCTGCCTGACCCGGCCGCGCTGAGCTGCTGCACTTCACGTTGGGACAGGGTTTCAAGGCTGCCTTTCGGGCTTACGGTGGCGTTAATCACTTGTCTTGGGATCATTCTATTTTCCATTAGAGCGATGCAGTCGAGCATCAGGATGGCGAATATCGAGAACATTCGCCCCTGTGGAGCCTTTTCTACAGCACTTGGCCGGGAAAGCAAACGCCGGACCGCAGACGTCCCCTGTTTGAGCCGTTGTGCGTCATCGCAGGATTGAATCGGCAGGCGAATTCTTTTGAAAGCAGGCACTTGCTTCGCTGACCGTGCGGCTGAATTTTGGCGCGGACAACGGGCAATAGTGAACCTGACCCCTTTAACGGAGTCTGTTAGCTGGTGGACTTTCTGGACGGCCTGCATGAAAGGGATCATCAGGTGCTTTTTCAACGCGCCTGATAGGCAGACATTCCGTCCGGGCAGGAGTTGCAAAACCGTTGATCACTTGCCGCTCCCATCCTTAGCCGGCCCGTTAAACGAGGCTTTATTTTCATTTCAGATAAAGATAATTATCGCCATGTCTCGTCATTTTTCCGCACTTCTTTCCCGAGCCCCTGGCCTGTTCGCCGTTTCGCGTCGCTTGCTCGGCGCAGGCCTGGTCGGCGCTGCATTGACCGTTGTCATGCCTGGCAGCGCACAGGCCGCAGGCAGCGATCGCTGGGTCAGCGACAGCCTCACCACCTATGTACGCAGCGGACCAACCGATGATCACCGGATCGTGGGGACGCTGAAATCCGGGCAGAAGGTCGAGCTGCTCAGCGCTTCGGGCAAGTTCAGCCAGGTGCGTGGCGAAGGCGGTTCCACGGTGTGGATTCCGAGCAGCGACTTGCAGGAAGTCCCTGGGCAGGCCGAGCGTGTGCCACAGCTGACTCAGCAGGTCGCCGATCTGACCGAGCAACTGGCGGGCATCGACAATACCTGGAAGACCCGCGTGCAGGGTATGCAGGAAACGCTGGACGCGCGCAAGAAACTGGTCGACGAACTGGAGGCGCGCACCAAGACCCTCAACGATCAACTGGCCGACTCTCAGGCTGAATTGCGTGCGACTCAGGCGCGACTTGGCGATGAGAACAAGCAGGTGATGATGCGTTACATGGTCTACGGCGGCAGCATTGCCGGTGCCGGCTTGCTGGTCGGCCTGATCCTTCCGGCGTTGACCAAGGGCCGCAAGAAGAACGACGGCTGGGTGTAAACCGCCTGGACCACCTCACATGCCAGCGCCCCGCGCTGGCATGCTGTCCACCACGTTGTGCGTTATATCGAGTGCGCAGCCGATGTGTGACGGACCTCTCCGAAAATGCCTTTACCCCGTCTTAATCAAGATCCAGCCCACACTCTTTATGTCTGCCTGGCATAGGGTTCGTGTGCGAAGTTGATGTTCGTTCTACAGTTTCTGCGTGGATGGTCGAAAAACTGAGTGTTGCCCTCAACCTCGCGCTTTGATGCGCGGGGAGGGGTCATGGCAAGTTGTGTTATGGCTCTTTGCCATCAGTTATTATGTGCGTCCTGAAAAATGGGCTGCCGAGTCGGGTCTGAATGATGTTCAGGCCGCGGATCTCATATTTTCACCCTCTCCTGTGCAGGAATCCGGATGCTGGCGTACAACCAAAAAAGCTTTCTTATCGTTGATGATTTCTCTGACTTTCGCAGTTCAGTGAGATCGATGCTGCGTGAACTGGGCGTCAAGGAAGTGGACACCGCCGACTCCGGCGAGCAGGCTCTGCGCATGTGCTCGCAAAAGCGTTATGACTTCGTGCTGCACGATTTCAACCTGGGTGATGGCCGCAAGAACGGCCAGCAGGTGCTGGAAGACCTGATGATCGAGCGCCTGCTGAGTTACGAAAGCGTATTCATCATGGTCACTGCCGAAAACAGTCAGGCGATGGTCATGAGTGCGCTCGAGTGGGAGCCGGATGGTTACCTGACCAAGCCGTTCAACCGCGCCGGGCTGGCCCAGCGGCTGGAAAAGCTGGTGCAGCGCAAGACCTTGCTCAAGCCGATTCTGCAGGCCCTCGACCGTCGCAAACCGGCCGAGGTGCTGGCCGCGTGTGACAAGCTGATCGAGCAGGACCCGCGTTATGCGCCGTTGTGCCTGCGCTACAAGGCCGATGCCTTGCGTGACCTGAAGCAGAACGAGCCCCTGGAAGCGTTCCTCAAGACCATTCTGGCTGATCGGGCCACGCCGTGGGCCTACGGCGCATTGGGCAGCCTGCTGCTCAAGCGCGGCAAGACCGCCGAGGCGCAGGCTATCTACGAACAGGCAATCAAGGCATTTCCGACCATGCCTGCGCTGTTCGATGGCCTGGCTGATGTGCTGGTCGCGCTTGGCGATGGCAAGCGCGCGCAGTCTGTGCTGGAAAGCGCAGTGCGCCTGTCGCCGCTGGCGGTGCGTCGGCAGAAGCTGCTGGGCAAGCTGGCACTCGGCAACGATGACTTCGAAAGTGCTTCCAAGGCCTATCGCCAGGCCGTCTCCCAAGGTCAGCATTCGCGTTTCAAGGATCCGGAAACCAACCTCGGGTTGGCGCATGCGTTGATCAGCAAAGGTGGCGATCAGGGGCTCGATGCGCGTACCCGTGTCGAGATCAACAACGCCCTCGTCGATGTCGCCAAGGAGCATGGTGATGACGAGGGGCTGCAAGTACGTACCCGGCTAATGAAGGCGGCCAGCCTGCAGCATTCGGACCCCGAAGCCGCAGCCAAGCTCACCGAGCAGGCAATGGCCAGGCTGGATGGCATGGAGCAGGTGCTCAGTGCCGACGCCGCACTGATGGTGGCTGCGCAACTGAAGAAACTCGGTCAGGAAGAGGCCGGTGCCGGCGTCTTGAAGAGTTGTGCCGGGGCCTACGGCGACGATCCTGCAGTGATGAAAAGCATTGCCAGCATGACCGATGATCCGGCGATTCTGGGGGCCAGCAAGGCGGCTGTCGATTTCAACCTGCAAGGCGTGCGCAGTTACAAGGCCGGCAACCTCACCGAAGCACAAGCGTTTTTTCGCAGTGCGCTTGGCTTGCAGCCAAAGAACATCAGTATTGCGCTGAATATGGTGCAGTCGCTGCTTCACCCTGGCCAGAATCTGGGCCAGGCCGGAATTGACGAGTGTCGTGCCAGCCTGACCATGCTTGGCAAGATCCCGGAAAGCGATCCACGCTATGAGCGCTACCATAAACTCAGGGAGAGGGCGTTTAGCGCATGAATGAAGAGACAGAGCAGGGCCTCGATTTTTCCATGGTGATCGCCTCCACGGTGCACGACATGAAGAACTCGCTGGCGACCCTGACCCAGGCACACAGCCAGTGGCAGGCGAAGCTTTCGGTCCAGCAGCGCGAAACGTCCGAGCATGGCATCATCGACTATGAATTTGCCAACCTCAACGGCATGCTCGTGCAGTTGCTCGGCCTCTACAAGCTGGGTGTCAACCAGATGCCATTGCGTCCGGACTACCACGAACTGGACGATTTCATCGAAGCGCAACTCGCCCATCATCAGGACGTGCTGGCCAGCCGCGGGATTGCCGCGCGTCATGCGATCGACGTGGCGAGTCCCCTGGGCTTTTTCGACCGCGAACTGATCGGCTCGGTGGTGGGCAATATCATCGTCAACGCCATCGGTTTTGCCCGCGAGCAGATCGTTGTCAGTGTCGGCGATGAAGGCGGGCAGCTGAAAATCACCATCAATGACGACGGCCCCGGCTACCCGGCGTATCTGATCGAGCGCCAGACCGACTATGTGCAGGGCATCAACCAGGGCAGCGGCAGTACCGGCCTGGGCTTGTACTTCGCTGCACACATTGCCCGGCTGCATATACGCAACGGCATGCGCGGGCGCATTGAAATCGCCAACGGCGGCGTGCTGGGCGGGGCAATGTTCAGTATGACCCTGCCCTGAGGCAGCGGCCTTGCAACGAGGGCCCCGCAACGCCTTGTCAGGATTGCGGGGCGGGCTCGGCGCTTAGATATTCAATCCGAAGTTCTGTTTGATACTGTTCAGGCTGTCCATCAGTTCCTGATCAGACGCCAACGGATGTTTGACCGGTTCGCAGCCGTGCTTGAGCGTGAAGTGTTCAATGGCTGCGAGGGCGTTTTTGCGGTGTAGGGTATCGGACGAAATCGTTGAGCCCTCGAGCGTCCAGGGCTCGTCCCCCAGATACAGCTGCGAATTATCGATGTCGGCGAAAAACCAGAAAGGTGGGTGCATGTTCTGGTTGATGATGGCCAGTGTGTGATCAACGTGTTCAAAGGCGTTGTGATACGTCTCGTCCATCAGGCCGGCGGCTTCCAGGCTGCGTCTGGAATAGTAGGAAAACGCACCGACGCAATGGCGGTACAAGGGTAGGTTGATGCCATTGCCGTAGTCAATCCGGTACACCGCGTTGGCCTCGCCGGACGGCGTCTTGTTCATCAGACCATGCTGGCTGTAATTGAGGTGCTGAATGCCGGTCAGCGTCGAGGTCAGAATATAAAGCTCGAAGACTTCCGGGCTTTTTATATAGATGTCGTCTTCGATCAGGAACAGGTGTTCACACCCGGCGTCCATGAGTCGCGACAAAGCTCTGTTCTTGGATTTTCCAACGCCGAGGTTGGTCTCGTTGTTGAAGAAGACCTCGCTGTCATACGCGGAAAACTCCGGGTACACCTCGCCGTCATTGACGATGACAACGCAGTCGATGATCTCGGCAGGCAGGGAATCGTAAAGCTTTTTCAGCAGCGCAGGACGGTTGTAGGTGACGATTCCGCAGCCAACCTTTTGACCATTGATCATGGTGATCCTCTGTTCTCTCGGGCGTTAGCGTGATTGTTGTTGATTGGCGTCGCCGCTCGGCGGGCAGTTCAAGCCCGCGCTGACGTAAATCGATGTATGTACGCGGTGGATTGCAATATTTGCGCCAATTGCTGGCACGCCAAAGGCCTGGAGCGGTGCTGGTTAAAGTTTTAGCGGACACCGCCGAAATCGTTGAAAGGCTGTATTCGATATCACGATGAGCGGTGGGTGGGTGATGCTGTTAGCTAAAAAGTACTGCCAGGGGCATGGTATAGAGTTGGGCGCCGCGGCTCACAACGCGTTCAATCTTGCCCATTGCCTGAACGTTGCGCCGTGCAACGGTGTGGATTTTCTGCACCCTCGCGACATGGAAGACTATCAGCAGTACTTCGTCGAGCAGATGAAAGTGTCGGGCGACGTTTCAAAGGTCGACATGCTGGGCGATTTTCAATGCATCCATACGGCAGACTCGTCGGTTGACTATCTGATCAGTTCGCACGTCATCGAGCACGTCCCCAACCTGCTTTCTGCCTACGTCGAATCCTTCAGAGTGCTGAAGAACGGCGGGGTATTCTTCTGCATCTTTCCCAAGCGCACCGCAGCCAAGACTGATCGGGCGCGTCGTTTGACGACGCTGGCGCAGATAATCGAGGACTATGAAAACAAGGTCGACATGACCACCGTCACTGAAGGCGAGTGGCGCGGTCACTATCAGGTCTTTTCCCTGCAAAGTATGCTCCGCGCGGTCAATTACGTTAACTCGTCAGGCCTGGGTTGCTGGTACATCGAGTGCGTCGAAGAAACCGATTCGAAAGTAGGCAACGGCCACACCGTCGTGCTGCGCAAAGTGGAGGGCTTGTCTGCCGAAAAGTGGCAGGACGTCGGCGACTTCAACACGCAGTTCAACCAATTGTTGATGGTGGGCAAGCTCGAGAACGCGCTGACGCTGACCAAGATTATGCTGTCATTCAATTTTTTCGATGCCACCAGGCTGCACCTCGCCGGTGCCCTGAGTCGTCAATTGGGTAATGTGGCCGAAGGCGTCGAATTCCTGCGCCAGGCCCTCGTGGTCGACCCGGAAAACGAAGACTACCGAAAAGAGTTCATCGAAGTGACCGGGACACCTTTCCACAACCCGGTTCTCTGACGCGTTGAGCGGCAGGCCTACAGCCTGAAGCGCGGTGCTTGAAGATTGCAGCCTGAAGGTTGAAGCTTGGCGTTTGCTGCTCAACTAAAAGGACTGACCCATGACACGCAATGAACCCCATTCGCAGAAAGAAATGCTGATGGGCATTGATGAAGTGGAGTGTGTAACCCCGGATTTGAACGGTGTGCCGCGCGGCAAGGTGATGACGGCTGAAGGTTTTCTCGAAGGTCGCCGTTTGCAGTTGGCGCGCGGCGTGTTGCTGCAATGCATCATGGGCGGCTATCCGCCGGCGCGCTTTTACGGCAGTGACGACGGCGATCTGGCTCTGATCAGTGATCCACAGCAGCTCCACCGTCTGCCCTGGAGCACGTCGCCGCGTGCCCTGGCCATTTGTGATGCGCAGGACCTCGATGGCCAGCCCTGCATGCTCTCCACCCGTAATCAGCTCAAGGCGGTTATCGCCCGTTACGCTGCGCAGGACCTGGTGCCAGTGGTGGCCACCGAACTTGAGTTTTTTATCTTCGCGCCCAATCCCGAGCCGCTTTATCCGTTTGAGCCGCCGACTGGGCTGGACGGGCGACGCGAACAGGGGCACTCGGCATTCAGTGTCAGCTCCAACAACGGTTTGCGGCCTTTTTTTGCCGAGGTGTATGCCTGTATGGCCGCGCTGAGCCTGCCACGTGACACCGTGATGCACGAGATGGGGGTCAGTCAGTTCGAGATCAACCTGCTGCATGGCGATCCGCTGCTGCTGGCCGATCAGACTTTTCTGTTCAAGCACTTGCTCAAGGAGGTTGCGCTCAAGCACGGGCTCATCGTGGTGTGCATGGCCAAACCGCTGGCCCATACGGCGGGCAGTTCGATGCATATTCATCAGAGCGTAGTGGCAGCAGAGACCGCAGTGAACGTCTTCAGTGATGCGCAGGGTGAGCCGACTGACGCGTTTCGTCATTTTATTGCTGGCCAGCAAGCCTGCATGGCGGACTTCACCGCGCTGTTCGCGCCCAATGTGAATTCCTACCAGCGCCTGTGCCATCCTTATGCGTCACCCAATAACGCCTGCTGGTCCTACGACAATCGCGCTGCCGGATTACGCATTCCGTCGAGTGCAGCGGCGGCCAGAAGGGTGGAAAATCGTCTGCCGGGCGCTGACGCCAATCCTTATCTGGCTATTGCCGCAAGTCTGGCGGCCGGGCTGCATGGCATCGAGCAACGACTGCAACCGACGCCGCCGCTGCAGGGCGAACTGGAGGTGCCGGAAGAATTGTTATTGCCGTGTACCTTGCACGCTGCTCTGGAGCGTCTGAAAAGCAGTCAGTTGGCCAAGGAACTGTTTGGTCATGAATTCATCGAAGGCTACATCGCGTCGAAGACCCTGGAACTGACCAGTTTTTTTGACGAGATAACCCCCTGGGAACGGCGCGTGCTGGCTGCTCAGGTTTAAGAATCGCAGTGTCGGGCTCGCCCAGTCGGGCGACTCCCTATTTTTGGAAAGTTGATGCGCCAAATCTGGAAGTCCTTTCGAGCGCTTTATTTTGCCTCGTTGATGATGTTGATCGGCTCGGGTCTGCTGAGCACTTATCTGGCCCTGCGCCTGGCCGCCGATCAGGTTGACAGCCTGTGGGTGGGTGCGTTGATGGCTGCCAACTATTTCGGTCTGGTACTGGGCGGCAAGATCGGTCACCGCCTGATCGGCCGTGTCGGGCATATTCGCGCCTACGCCACCTGTGCCGGCATCGTCGGTGCGGCAGTGCTCGGGCATGGCCTGATCAGCTGGTTGCCAGCCTGGCTGGTGCTGAGGGTGATCGTCGGTCTGGGCATGATGTGCCAATACATGGTCATCGAGAGCTGGCTGAACGAGCAGGCGGCTGCCAAACAGCGCGGCATGGTCTTCAGCGGCTACATGATTGCGTCCTACCTGGGGTTGGTGCTGGGTCAGTTGGTGCTGGTGGTTCACCCGCAACTGGGGCCTGAACTGCTGATGCTGGTGGCGATGTGTTTCGCTCTGTGTCTGGTGCCCGTCGCCATGACCCGGGCGATTCACCCGGCACCGCTGCATCCGGCGCCACTGGAGCCGCGCTTCTTCATGAAGCGTGTGCCGCAGTCGCTGACGGCGGTACTGGGCGCCGGTCTGATCATCGGTTCGTTCTATGGTCTGGCACCGGTCTACGCCGCCGAGCAGGGTCTGTCCACCGAGCAGGTCGGTCTGTTCATGGGCTGCTGCATTCTGGCCGGTTTTCTGGTGCAGTGGCCGTTGGGCCTGCTGTCCGACCGCTATGACCGCTCCGTACTGATGCGTATCTTTGCCGCCGCGTTGGTGGTGGCGTCGTTACCGCTGGCGGTGTTCCCCAGCGTGCCGGTCGAGGTGCTGTTCGGTGTCGGTTTTCTGGCTTCGCTGATGCAGTTCTGCCTTTATCCGCTGGCAGTGGCCTTCGCCAATGACCACGTCGAGGCCGAGCGCCGAGTGTCGCTGACGGCCATGTTGCTCATGACCTACGGCATCGGCGCCAGTATCGGTCCGCTGGCTGCGGGTGTGGTGATGAAGCTGTTTGGCGGGCACATGCTGTATGCGTTCGTGTGTGGCGCTGGTGTGATTCTGGTACTGCTGATCAGGCCAAAGGCGGTCACTCACCTGCACCAGGTCGAAAACGCACCGCTGCACCACGTTGCGATGCCGGACAGTATGTCCAGTTCACCACTGGTGGTTGCACTTGACCCGCGTGTCGACGAGCAGGTGGTTCAGGAACAGATGCAGGCAACCGTTGAGCCGGAGCCGGAGCCGGAGCCGGATTCCGAGGTCGTGTCCGAAGCAGAGGTCGATACGGAAAGCGAGGTTCTGGTTCAGGCCGAGCCGGCTGCCGAGGCGGAAACGGCTGAAGCCGATGAGCATGAACGCGAGCGTGAAAGCGAGACCTGGAAGGCCTGACGAGTAGCGCAGGGCAGTTCACGATTGCGGCAGCAATGCCGCAATCGTTGGGCGATTCAGATGAGTGTCAGAAGTCGTCGTCTTTGTCGAAGCGTCGTGCTTCTCGCTGTAACTGATAGACGAAACGTTCGACCTGACGCTGCACCAGCCCACTCATGTTGTGGAAGCGCACGCCGGCAAAGGTAGTGTTGATTCTTTCTTCGAAATGCAGATGGCGTAACTCGACAGGCGCTGTCATGGCGCCGAAAGGCAGCTTGGCAACGAAGCGTTCGTATACCTGGCCCAATTGCATGCGATCGGACACGTCGCCCTCGAAGCGCAACTTGCAACCGGTAGCAGAAATATCCAGCAGCTTGCCGGCCAGCGTAAATTTCAGGCGGTCACCGCCGATTTCGACGTCGACCAGTTGCGCCAGCTTCAGCGCGGCCCGGAATGCGTTGCGGCGCTGGTGATAAACCACTTCCTCAGGCATCGGGCCGCGGTACATGCGTTGACCGTCGGTGCTGAGGATGTCCATTTGCGCAGTACTTTCCCAGGCAATCCGCACCCCGTCGTGAAAGCCTTCGACACGGAAGGATTCGCCGTTGCTCAGAAAGCGTTCGCCATCGCGGGGGATCATTTCGTCGAGGGCCATGACGTTGTTGTCGCGGTCGACTTCAAGCATATAGCTCTGAAAGCGCTGGGGGCGCTCATGAAAGGTAATGATCAGAGGATCATGACTCTCGAGTAGCAGCCGCAGGTTAGCGGCAATTTCCAAAGGTGTATTGAGAACCTTCGGGGGCTGCGGAGCATCGTCCGCGCTTGAGCCATTCACGTTCTTGAATCTCCAGGCAAAATACTACGGCAACGCAACATCAGGCATTCTGCCACCATGCACGAAACCTTGATACAGGAAGTTACGCCTGACTCAGAGGGCGTGGTTTTGCTCTAAGTGCAGTCGACCCGCGGCTGTCATAGAGTGTAGGCGTATCGCCACCGTTCAAGATGCGAAGCTGGTGAGCGGTACTGACCTGCTGCATCTGGATCAGACTACCATTGCGCTCGTTGAGCGTCTGGCATTCATTGATCAACGTATTCAGTTCGTCGGCAGCCAGCAGCAATTGCTCACCGATATCCGACTGGCTGGCCAGTTGCTGGAGACCACTGCGATTGGCTGGCAGCCCCATGCCCGCAAGCACCTGGCTACGTTTGCGCCCATGTTGATCGAGAAGAATGACCAGCGCCTGTTTCTGCGCCAGCACCTGCTCCATCTCGCCCATGTCGCGGCCGTGAAGAATCAATGATTCGGCCTGCAACAGCTCAAGGAGCTGTCGGGCCGAAACCATGTCGTCAGTGATCATCTGCAGCAAAGTAGTGTCTTGCATCGCATGCTCTGGTTTTTAAGCGTCCAGAATATCCAGCGCCAGCCTGAGCTTAGCGTTGGGTTTCGAAATTCAACAGTTTGCTGGCGACACGGTTGCTGTCCACTGTGTAGCTACCGTCGGCGATGGCCTGTTTGAGCTCGGCAACGCGAGCACTGTTGACGGTTGGCAGATCGGTCAGCTTGTCCGTGATTTTCTGCAACTGTTGAGCCTCACTGCTCAAGGAAAAAGTTTCCCCGGTGCTTTTGACGCCTGCGGTGACGGCAGGGTCTGGGGCAGCGGTTTTGGCGGTGTCTTTACTGGGGCTGGTACGCGAAGCACCGGCAACAGACTGTGAGTTGTTAAGGCGACTGAAATCTATGACCATGATTGAAAAAACCTCTGGGTGTTTGGACGCTTGCCTTGTTTTCGGCCAACCCCTATCAAACTTTAGGCTGATTGTGAGAAAGCTTCCCAATAGACGACATTTGCCGTCGGGCATTCCCCGCAGTCTAAAAAAAAACACACCCTTCGCGCCACCATCAATGCACTACATAGCGACTTCCACCTGCCCTGGGCCGGTGACACTTGCCTTGATCACCCGCTGGGAATTGAGGTTTTTCACCCGTATCTGTTCGTTGAAGCCTCCATCGGACATCGCTTCGCCGGGCATGCGAACCGCCAGCGAGCCGCTGCGGGCGATGATCACAACCTGATCGCCCTTATGAACCATTTGTGGCTGCTCAAGCGCCACCGGGGTGATGACCTGGTCGATGACCATTTGTCGGACAACCTTCTGACCGACTGCCTGATCCAGCGATGCCAGGAAACCCTGACCCAGGCTGCTGACATCCCGCTCGCGCATCGCAACGTCTTCTTCGGTGACGATCGCGTCACGCTTGAGCGGGCGCATCACGGTCACGACGTTGCGATACAGCAGCACCTGGGCGGGTACAAACACCGTCCAGGGTGAAGAACCTTCGCAGCGCACCCGCACGGTGACCCGGCCAACCGGGCGCGGACTTTCCAGTGTGGCTGTCAAATCCTTGTCGCAGGCACCCATCCTTAAACGCGGGTCGAGTTGCTTGACCTGTATCTCATGACGCCCGTCAATCTGGTTGGTTGCCAAATAGTCTTCTACTGTGAACTCAAGAAACCCTTGGGTGACGCCGATAAGCTGCTCAGGCAGTGTGAAATTCTCGGCACGAGCGAGGGTCACCGTGCTGGAAAGGCACAGCAGGGCGATTGCGCACAGAAGCCTGCGGGTTTCTAATGCGAGGTGTCGAGAAATTGTCGTCTTTGCGTTCATGAAGTAATAAATAGCAAAGCCCGTGCCGCTTGTTGATCTGGTGTCTGGGCGGCGGTCATTTTGTAAGGGGGTTCGGCATGGCAGGTGTAATGGATTCGGTAAACCAGCGAACTCAGCTGGTGGGTCAGAATCGCCTGGAGCTGCTCTTGTTCCGTCTCGACGGCAAGCAGCTCTATGGGATCAACGTCTTCAAGGTAAAAGAAGTACTGCAATGCCCGAAACTCACCATCATGCCCAAATCGAGCAAGATCGTTCGGGGCGTGGCCAATATTCGTGGCGGCACGATCCCGATCATGGATCTGGCAATGGCGACAGGTTCCACAGGCATGATTTCGCTGGTTAATTCCTTCGTCATCATTACCGAGTACAACACCAAGGTTCAGGGCTTTCTGGTGCATTCTGTCGAACGCATCGTCAACATGAACTGGGAAGAGATTCATCCACCACCCAAGGGCACCGGGCGCGATCATTACCTGACCGCCGTTACCCGGGTTGATAACCAGCTGGTGGAAATCATCGACGTCGAGAAAATTCTCGCCGAAGTGGCGCCAGTGTCCGAAGAGATCTCGGTCGGTGTCATTGATGCCGAGGTTCAGCACAAGGCTGTCTCCCTGCGCGTGCTGACGGTCGACGACTCGTCGGTGGCCCGTAAGCAGGTGAGCCGCTGCCTGGAAACCGTCGGGGTGGAAGTCGTAGCGCTCAACGATGGTCGTCAAGCGCTGGATTACCTGCTCAAGATGGTCGCAGAAGGCAAAAAACCTGAAGAAGAGTTCCTGATGATGATCTCCGACATTGAAATGCCGGAGATGGATGGCTATACCCTTACCGCAGCAATACGCAATGATCCACGCATGCAGAAGATGCACATCACTTTGCATACCTCGCTGTCAGGGGTATTCAACCAGGCGATGGTCAAGAAAGTTGGCGCGGATGATTTTCTCGCGAAATTCAGGCCTGATGATCTGGCGGCCAGGGTCGTTGCGCGGATCAAGGCAGCAGAATAACCAGCCGGGGGCGTCGTCCCCGGTGATTCACATGATTTGAGAGGCGGCACTTTGTCTACAGGTAATTTGGATTTTGATCAGTTCCGGGTATTTCTGGAAAAAGCCTGTGGCATCCTGCTTGGGGAAAACAAGCAGTACCTGGTGTCCAGCCGCCTCAACAAATTGATGGAGCAGCAAAGCATCAAGTCGCTTGGCGAGTTGGTCCAGCGCATTCAGACCCAGCCGCGCAGTGGTTTGCGCGAGCAGGTAGTCGATGCGATGACCACCAACGAAACCCTGTGGTTTCGCGATACTTATCCATTCGAAGTGCTGAAGAACAAGGTGTTGCCCGAGCAGATCAAGGCAAGCCCTGGTCAGCGACTGCGCATCTGGTCGGCCGCCTGTTCGTCGGGTCAGGAACCGTATTCGCTGTCGATGTCCATCGATGAGTTCGAGCGTGCCAATCAGGGTCAGCTCAAATCGGGCGTACAGATCGTCGCAACCGATCTGTCGGGCTTGATGCTCAATAACTGCAAGACCGGCGAATACGACAGTCTGGCCATTGGCCGCGGCCTGTCGCCGGATCGTCTGCAGCGCTTTTTTGATGTAAAAAGCCCGGGCCGCTGGGTGGTCAAGGCGCCGATCAAGAGTCGCGTGGAGTTCCGCTCGTTCAACCTGCTCGACAGCTACTCGGCGCTTGGCAAGTTCGACATCGTTTTCTGCCGTAACGTATTGATCTACTTCTCGGCCGAAGTGAAGAAAGACATCCTGCTGCGTATCCACGGCACGCTCAAGCCAGGCGGCTACCTGTTTCTGGGGGCTTCCGAAGCACTCAACGGTTTGCCGGATCACTACCAGATGGTTCAGTGCAGCCCCGGGATCATCTACAAGGCCAAGTGACGATCTGTCAGTTGCCTGTCATGAAAAAAGAGACCTTCGGGTCTCTTTTTTTGTGCGCGGCCGAAAACAGCTCTGATCGTCTGCCCATCGGTTTCATGTTTGCGTACTGCTGCCGCTCACCAGTTTTGCAAAAGCGTTGGCAGCGGCGCTCTGGTAGCCGTTTTTACGTCGCAGCAGCGCAACCGTCCGCCCAGGCAGGGCAGGGATTGTCTGAACTTCGCGCAATCCAGGCTGCTCGCGAACGATGGCATCGGGAAGAATGGTCGCCATGCGGCCCTGGGCGACGACCTTGAGCAAAATGGCAATCGAGTTCGCCTCAAGGCCGACTGTCGGCTTGAAGTTTTGCATCTGGCACCAAGCATCCAGCAACTGGCGAGTGGCGAATCCGGGGGCGAGCAAGGCAAAGCGAAGCGCTTGTAGGTCCTCAAGTGTCAAAGCGGCCTGCTTTTCGGGGCCAGGCTTGGCCATGACCAGGCACAGTTGTTCATCGAACAGAGCCTGGCTGTCTATCTCGACAGCATGACTGCCGGCAAAACCGATGGCCAGATCAAGCGCGTCACTGATCAATGCCTCGGTAATCTGCTCCAGAGGCAGCTCTGTGAGGATAATTGCCACTCCGGGATACAGCGCGCTGAAGCGGTCGATCAGTGGTGCTATCAGGTATTCACTGAAGGTGGGCGTGACGCCGAGGCGCAATTGTCCGCGTGACAGATCGCTGACATCGTCGAGCGCACGCTTCCCGGCCTCCAGCTCAAGCAGGCAGCGACGCGCGTGGTCCAGATACACCCGGCCGGCATCGGTCGGCACGACACTGCGGCGGGTGCGGTCGAACAGTTGCACAC
This sequence comes from Pseudomonas syringae KCTC 12500, assembly GCF_000507185.2. NCBI lineage: Bacteria > Pseudomonadati > Pseudomonadota > Gammaproteobacteria > Pseudomonadales > Pseudomonadaceae > Pseudomonas > Pseudomonas syringae. Next base: position 448,030 of record NZ_AYTM02000002.1, on the reverse strand, counting down.
CCAGACTGCTTTCCAGCTGCCTGATCTGCTGCGACAACGCCGGTTGCGAGACATGCAGGGCCTCGGCTGCCCGGGTGAAATTGCTATGGTCGGCGACTGCCAGCAAATAACGTATATGGCGTAACAGCACAGCATCACCATAAGTCAGGGTTATGGCGATGATCATAAATCAGTCTTGGATCTTATGGTGATAGTTGCCGATGCTGTGATTGACGTGAATTCATTCCGGAGGGTTACCTATGCCGCACAGCAATATTTCCAGAGCGCCGCGCCAGCATCTGACTGAACGTGTGCTGCAGGCCAAGACTGCAAAGAACCTGACCTGGGCGGGGCTCGCAGAAGGTACGGGGTTGAGCGTGGTGTATGTCACCGCTGCCTTGCTCGGTCAGCACCCTTTGCCGGAAGCGGTGGCCGAGGTGGTCGCCGAGCGTCTCGGGCTGGACCGGGACGCGGTCGCCGAACTGCAAACCATCCCGTTGCGCGGCAATGTCGAAGACGTCTCAAACGACCCGACCATCTACCGCTTCCATGAAATGGTTCAGGTCTACGGCACAACGCTGAAAGCATTGGTGCATGAGCAGTTCGGCGACGGCATCATCAGCGCAATCAACTTCAAGCTCGACATCAAGAAAGTCGATGATCCGGAAGGGGGCGAGCGAGCCGTGATCACCCTCGATGGAAAATTCCTGCCCTACAAACCGTTCTGAGGACGCCGAGATGAGTGATAAAGCAAGGCCGCCATTGCCACCCTTCACCCTGGAGACTGCAGTCCAGAAAGTCCGTGGCGCCGAGGATGGCTGGAATTCGCGCGATGCGGCGAAAGTCGCGCTGGCCTACACCGAAGACACCTATTGGCGTAACCGCAGCGAGTTCGTCAATGGTCGCGCAGAGGCTCAGGCCTTTCTGGAACGCAAGTGGCGCAAGGAACTGGACTACCGGCTGATCAAGGAACTCTGGGCATTCACGGATAACCGCATCGCCGTGCGCTATGCGTACGAATGGCATGACGACTCCGGCAACTGGTTCCGTTCGTATGGCAATGAAAACTGGGAGTTCGCTGCAAACGGCCTCATGCAACGGCGCTTTGCCTGCATCAACGATTTGCCGATCGCCGAGTCCGAGCGCAAATACCATTGGCCATTGGGGCGCCGACCGGATGATCACCCGGGGTTGAGTGAGCTGGGTCTCTGATCAATCGTCAAAGGGACCTTCGGGTCTCTTTTTTATTGGGTGTCTGATTGAGGCAATGATGAATGGCCGCCATTGCCAGGCGGCAATCCGGTACTGGCAAAAAAACGGCACCCACCTTGCCGCTTTACCCCTCCACAGCGGAAATGCCTTGCCGCTTTTCTGGCATTGCCGCCTCGCCGCCGCCTGCGGGCCCTGCAAACATTGGCTTTTACAACATGGCACGCCGATTGCTTTGTCAGTAACAACAGAATCAGGTCAACCGGCAAAGGTTTCCCGAAATGAGCATCAGCTTCGATAAAGCGCTAGGCATACATGAAAAGGCCCTCAACTTCCGGGCTCAGCGGGCAGAGGTGTTGGCCAACAACATTTCCAACGCCGACACCCCGAACTTCAAGGCTCGTGATCTGGAGTTTTCTTCGGTGCTGGCTGCCGAAACCGACAAGGCCCAGAACGGTCACTTCGCGCTGAACAAGACCAACAGCCGCCATATCGAAGCCGAGGGCATGGGCAATGACGACGGGACGCTGATGTATCGCACGCCGTCGCAGCCTTCGCTGGACCAGAACACCGTTGATTCCCAGGTCGAGCAGGCCAGCTACACCGAGAACGCCATGGGCTTCCAGGCCAGCTTCACATTGCTCAACAGCAAGTTCAAGGGGCTGGTTGCAGCCCTTCGCGGAGAATAATTCATGTCACTAGCCAATGTGTTCAACATTGCCGGTAGCGCCATGAGTGCCCAGACCACGCGTCTGAACACCACGGCCAGTAACATCGCCAACGCCGAGACCGTGTCTTCGAGCATGGACCAGACCTATCGTGCCCGTCACCCGGTGTTCGCCACCGTGATGCAGGGTCAGCAGTCGACTGGTGGTTCTTTGTTTCAGGACCAGGGCGAAGCCGGGCAGGGCGTTCAGGTCAACGGCATCATCGAAGACAGCTCGAACCTGGAAGCACGTTACGAGCCCAATCATCCTTCCGCTGACAAGGACGGGTATGTCTATTACCCCAACGTCAATGTCGTGGAAGAAATGGCCGACATGATTTCTGCCAGCCGGTCTTTCCAGACCAACGCAGAAATCATGAACACCGCTAAATCCATGATGCAGAAGGTTCTGACCCTCGGTCAGTGATAGAAGGCGAACGTTATGGCCGTTGATAGCACCACAGCAAACAGCGTTTCATCGACATTTTTGAATACGCTGCAGAATCCGACGCCGACCGCGACGAATTCTACCGGCACGCTGGGCAAGGACTCTTTTCTGCAGTTGCTCGTGACGCAGATGAAGAACCAGAACCCTCTGGATCCGCAGGACAACACGCAGTTCGTTGCGCAACTGGCGCAGTTCAGCAGCCTTGAAAGCATGCAGAATCTGACCTCGACCGTTGACACGATCGCCAGCAGCTACAAGTCGTCGCAGGCCTTGCAGGCCTCGTCACTGGTCGGACGCTCGGTAATCATCGATGCGAGCAGTACCTCGGTCGATACGACCAAAGGCCTGACCGGGTCGATCGTAGTGCCGAGCGAAAGCTCGCTAACGACCGTCAAGGTGTACGACTCGCAATCGAATCTGGTAGACAGTGTTGACCTGGGCACGCAAAAAGCCGGTACCACCAGCTTTGCCTGGGACGGTACGGACTCAAGCGGTACTCAGTTGCCATCGGGAACTTATACCTTCAAAGCTGAAGGCTCGGTCGAAGGCAAGAACACACAGCTTTCAACTTACCTGCCCGCCACGGTCAACAGTGTCACGATGGGTGTCAATGGCGCAGAAACAACGCTCAACCTGGCCAGCGGCAGTGTTGCCCTGTCCAAAGTTCAAACTATCGGATTGTAGAGCCGCTACGGCGCAGGAGTGAAACATGTCTTTCAATATCGGCCTTAGTGGGCTCTATGCTGCAAACAAAAGTCTCGACGTTACCGGCAACAACATTGCCAACGTCGCGACAACCGGTTTCAAATCGTCACGTGCCGAGTTCGCTGATCAATACGCTCAGTCGATTCGTGGTACTTCCGGCAATACCAGCGTCGGCAGTGGCGTGAGGACCGCTGCGGTTTCCCAGCAGTTCTCCCAGGGCAGCCTGACTACCGGAACAGCTAACAGTCTGGACCTTGCCATCAATGGCGACGGTTTCTTCATGATGAGCAATAACGGCGAGAAGCTGTACACCCGTGCCGGTGCATTCCACACCGACAAGGAAGGCTACGTCGTCAATAGCAGCAACATGAAGCTGCAGGGTTACAACGTTGACGCCAATGGCTCTGTCGTGACCGGCGCGCTCAGCGATCTGCGTGTGAACGCGTCCAACCTGGACCCCAAGGCGACGAGCACGATCACCAACTCCGCCAACTTGAACTCGACGACGCCATTACCGACCGTTGCGACGTTCGATGCGACCGACACCAAGAGTTACAACAACAAGTACAGCACCCCGACTTACGACACTCAGGGTAATGCTCACACCCTGGATCAGTATTTCGTCAAGACCGGCACCAATACCTGGTCGATGTATTCCCTGATGGACGGGCGCAGCATTTCCGATCCGACGTCTACCGCGCCGGACAAGAATGACCTGACATTCGATTCCTCGGGCAACCTGGTGACCACCGCCGGCGCCGCTGTTCCTACTGACAGCGCCAACATCAAGTTCAATGCTGACGGTACGTTTGCCGTGAACAACTGGGTACCTGGCGTGCAGGTCGGTACTGGCACGACGGCCACTTGGGCAGCCAACGGCGCTGCTGGCGCAGCTTCGATCAAGCTGGACATGTCGTCCACTACCCAGACCGCTTCGGTATCGGGCCTGCTCAAGCAGGATCAGAACGGTTACGCCACTGGCCAGTTGAGCGGCATGAACGTCGACTCGAGCGGCAACCTGTTCGCCACCTACACCAACGGCAAGTCGCAGGTCATCGGCCAGACTTCGCTGACCAGCTTTGCCAACGTGCAGGGCCTGGCGCAGGCCGGCGGCACCAACTGGCGTGAAACGTTCGCTTCCGGCGTACCGGTGAGCGGCGCTCCACAGTCGGGTACATTGGGTTACATCACTGGTCAGGCGCTGGAAGAATCCAACGTCGACCTGACCATGGAGCTGGTTAACCTGATCAAGGCGCAGAGCAACTATCAGGCTAACGCCAAGACCATTTCCACACAAAGCACCATCATGCAGACCACTATTCAGATGACGTAACAAACGTTGTTTGAACTGTATTGAAAAAGCCCCTGTAAAAGGGGCTTTTTTATGCCTGCCTGCCCAGTACGTTGTTATATCTTTTAGTGCTGAAAGTTACGGATTACTCCCGCACCCTACTTGGAAACTTCCTACGCACGATGATGTGAGAATAAAACTCCTCTATGAATTGCCTTTGCGGCAAGGGAGTCCTCATGTCATTCAATACAGCGATCAGCGGTATTCATGCTGCCAATAAACGACTGGAAGTGGCGGGTAATAATATTGCCAACGTCGGTACTCTGGGTTTCAAGTCGTCCCGTGCGCAGTTTTCGGCTTTATATGCGTCCGCACAGCTGGGGGCCGGGCAGCACGCTGTCGGGGATGGTGTACGACTTGCTTCGGTGCAGCAGAATTTCAATCAGGGTGAAACCGTGATCAGTTCCGGCAATGCGCTGGATATGCGTATTCAGGGCAACGGTTTTTTCGTGGTCAGTGATCAGGGTTCGCTGGCCTATACGCGGGCCGGCGCCTTTTTGAAAGACGCTGCCAACTTTGTCGTCGACAGCGATGGCGGACGTTTGCAGGGGTATGCCGCAAACGATAAGGGCGAGATTGCCAGTGGTATCCGCACGGACTTGCAGATCGATACGTCCAACGTCGGTGCCAGGGCTACGACCACGGTGGCTGAAACTATCAATCTGGATGCCTCGCTGCCTTCGCTTGCTCGCTTGCCGACCTTCGACCCGGACGACCCCGCGACCTACACACGGGTCGCCACCCGGACCATCCAGGATGTGGGCATCACTCCGGTGCCCGCAGCCGATCATGAGCTCAAGCAGTATTTCGTCAAGACCGAGGCCAATCAATGGTCGATGTATGTGCTGGTGGACGGGCGCAATCCGGTGGATCCCGACAGCGTAGCGCCGCTGCAGGTAAGCCTTGAGCTCAAGCCTGACGGCTCGCTGTCGTACAGCGGCAATGATCAGCACCTGAGCAAAGTCTCGGACACCGAATTTGCCTTGCAGGGTTGGGTGCCTGCCGCGCAGATCAATGGCGCTTGGGCGGCGAATGGCTCGCTGAACGGCGGGGCTGTTTCGTTGCCGTTGAACGATGCCGGGGCCAGTCTGCTCGATCCCGGTGATACGGTCATGCATCGGCCGGTTCCAGACTTCAATCCGGCAGACCTGAACACCTACAGCAGGATGTTCGGTAACCAGATCTTTGACAGTCAGGGCAACACTCATGAGCTGAAACAGTATTTCGTGAAGGACGGCACCAACAGTTGGCGCATGCACGCACTGATCGATGATCGAAACCCGCAGAACTCCGCTTCCACCACGCCGCTGACGGCGAACATCGTCTTCGATTCCCATGGCGCCGTCGCGTCGTTGACCGGCAGTCCGGGCCTGAGCAGCAATGGCACTCAGCTGAAACTCACTGGCTGGTCGCCTGTGATGGCGGTTGATCCTGGCACCGCGCGCGAGCGCTGGATATCCAACGGGGCGGCTGGCAGCGCTGACGGCATCACCATCGACTTCACCCGTCTGCTTCAGCACAACGCTACCAGTTCGCGCTCGGCTGCCTACGTGGATGGCCACTCGGCAGGCGAACTGAAAAGTCTCGACGTTGGCCGGGACGGCATTCTGCGTGCCGGGTTTACCAATGGCATGACCAAGTCTATCGGTCAGGTGATGCTCGCCAGTTTCGCCAATCCGCATGGCTTGCAGCCGCGTAGCGATACACGCTGGACCGCCACCGCTGATTCCGGAGTGGCTGAATATGATGTGCCGGGCATCGGTACGCTGGGCAGCATCGTCAGTGGCGCGCTGGAGGGTTCTAACGTCGTGCTGGCCGATGAGCTGATTGCGCTGATCCAGGCCCAGACAGCCTATCAGGCCAACTCGAAGGCGATATCCACCGAAGTGACGCTGATGCAGACGCTGATTCAGTCGACCTGATTACATCGAGCAGTCGGCTTTGCTGAAGTGGCCTTTCAATCGTTTCCAGCCTGGGCCCGGGCTGGCCTGGGCGCAGACGATCCGGCTGTCGCCCTGCCATTTGTAATAGTGGGCGGGAGCGGCCTGAGAGAGCAGGGCAAAGGTCATCAGGCTCGCGCTCGCGATACCGATGATGCACGCACGAAAAGGCATGACGGTTCCCGATCAGGGTTGCGGTGTCGGCAAGATTATCACTGTCGATCCGGTTGGAAGCGCAGTTCGATGAAGTTTTTTTGGCGGTGTTTCCTACCTGGCAAGCGGCAGGCGGCAGTCCGCCGCCGCTATTGGCTGGCGCTCTGTCCTCAGGTCATCGGCGAACACCAGTTTTTACTGGTTAATCAGGCATTTGTATCGAGCCTGACAAGTTGGTTCAAAAATTGCTTTAACCCTTTCAGAACAGCTACAGGCGGCAAGCGTCTGTCGGAGGAGGAAGACTGTGGACAAGTTGCTTTACGTCGCAATGAGCGGTGCATCCGAAAACGCGATCGCGCAAAAGGCTCATGCCAACAACCTGGCAAACGTCTCGACCAACGGTTTCATGCGTGACCTTGAACAGGCCCGCTCGATGCCGGTGTTTGGCGAGGTCATGCCATCGCGCGCCTACGCCATGAGCGAGCGTCCCGGTACCGACTTTTCCGCCGGTGCCATGGTGCAGACCGGTCGCGAGCTGGACATCGCCGTCAAGGGTGATGGCTGGATCGCCGTGCAGACGCCCGACGGCGGTGAAGCCTATACCCGCAGTTCCGGCATGAACATCGATGCCCTGGGCGTGTTGCGCGACGGCAGTGGTTTGCCGGTTATGGGCAACGGCGGTCCGATCGCCGTGCCGCCTCAGCAGCAGATCGAGATCGGCGCCGACGGCACGATCAGCATTCGTTCGCTGGGCGAGAGTCCGCAGGTGATGGCGCAGGTTGACCGCATCAAGCTGGTCAGGCCTGACCTGAAGACCATGGAGAAGGGCCCTGACGGCCTGATCCACACCAAGACCGGCCGGCCTGCCGACGCAGACGCCACCGTTCAGGTCGAGTCCGGCTTTCTGCAGGCGAGCAACGTCAATGCGGTCGAGGAAATGACCTCGGTACTGGCCTTGTCCCGTCAATTCGAATTGCACGTCAAGATGATGAAGACCGCCGAAGAAGACGATCAGTCTATGGCTCGCGTCTTGCAACTTGGCTAATCAATGACAGCTTGCGCCGACAAACCGGCGCTCGAGGAGAACACACATGCTTCCTGCACTATACGTCGCCAAAACCGGCCTTGCCGCTCAGGACACCAACCTGACCACCATCTCCAACAACCTGGCGAACGTCTCGACCACGGGTTTCAAGAGTGACCGTGCCGAGTTCCAGGACCTGCTGTATCAGATCAAACGCCAGCCGGGTGCCCAGTCCACCCAAGACAGCGAACTGCCTTCCGGCCTGCAACTGGGTACCGGTGTGCGCATTGTCGGCACGCAGAAGAACTTCACTGCCGGTAGCCTGCAGACCACCAACAACCCGCTGGACCTGGCGGTCAACGGTCGTGGTTTCTTTCAGGTGACCCAGCCGGACGGCACCATTGCCTACAGCCGTGACGGTACGTTCCACCTCGACGCCAACGGCCAGATCGTGACCGCCAACGGTTATGCCCTCGAGCCTGCGATTGTCGTTCCGCAGAACGCCCAGACCTTCACGGTCGGCCAGGACGGTACTGTTTCCGTCACGCTGGCAGGTGCAACCGCTACGCCGCAGATCATCGGCAACATCCAGACTGCAGACTTCATCAACCCGGCCGGTCTGCAGGCCATGGGTGGCAACCTGTACCTGGAAACCGGTTCGAGCGGCGCGCCGCAGATCGGCACGCCTGGCCTTAACGGCCTGGGTCCGACCCTGCAGAACACTCTGGAAAACTCCAACGTCAGCACCGTTGAGGAACTGGTCAACATGATCACTACCCAGCGCGCTTACGAGATGAACTCCAAAGTGATCTCGACCGCTGACCAGATGCTGCAAAACCTGACGCAGAACCTGTAAGTCCTTGATGTCGCTGCTCGTAGAACCGCTCAATCCGATGGGGCGCCTGATAAGCGCCTGTTACACCGCGAGGTTTCAAGTGTCATGAACCGCCTTAGTGTTCCGCGTTTTTCAGTGTTGATCGCTTCATTGTGCGGGATCACCCTGCTGTCCGGCTGTGTTGCGCCGACGGCCAAGCCCAATGACCCTTATTACGCTCCGGTGTTGCCGCGTACGCCCATGTCGGCGGCTGCCAACAATGGCGCCATCTATCAGGCCGGTTTCGAGCAGAACCTGTACGGTGACCGCAAGGCCTTCCGCATTGGCGACATCATCACCATCACGCTTTCCGAGCGTATGGCGGCGAGCAAGGCGGCCACTTCGGCGATGTCCAAGAACAGCAACAACAGCATTGGTCTGACCTCGCTTTTCGGTTCGGGTCTGACCACTAACAACCCGATTGGCGGCAATGATTTGAGCCTCAACGCCGGTTACAACGGCGCGCGGACCACCAAGGGTGACGGCAAGGCCGCACAGAGCAACAGTCTGACCGGCTCGGTCACCGTGACGGTTGCGGATGTGCTGCCCAACGGCATTCTGGCGGTACGTGGCGAGAAGTGGATGACCCTCAATACCGGTGACGAGCTGGTGCGCATTGCCGGTCTGGTCCGGGCTGATGACATCGCGACCGACAACACTGTGTCGTCCACCCGTATCGCTGATGCACGTATTACCTATTCGGGGACCGGAGCCTTTGCCGATACCAGCCAGCCAGGCTGGTTCGACCGGTTCTTCCTCAGCCCGTTGTTCCCTTTCTGATAGCGGGATAAACATGATCAAGTTCAAGCAACTGATAGCGGCGACCTTGTTGTTGTCCACAGCGTTCGGCGTCCACGCCGAGCGTCTGAAGGATATCGCGAGCATCTCCGGCGTACGGGCCAACCAGTTGATCGGCTACGGTCTGGTCGTTGGTCTCAATGGTACAGGTGACCAGACCACCCAGACCCCGTTCACCCTGCAGACCTTCAACAACATGCTGTCGCAGTTCGGCATCAAGGTCCCGGCCGGCTCTGGCACCGTACAGTTGAAAAACGTTGCAGCAGTTGCGGTGTACGCAGATTTGCCAGCATTTGCCAAACCGGGCCAGACGGTCGATATCACCGTTTCCTCGATCGGTAACTCCAAGAGCCTGCGCGGTGGTGCGCTGTTGATGACACCGATGAAAGGTGTCGACGGCAACGTTTACGCCATCGCTCAGGGCAACCTGGTGGTCGGCGGTTTCGACGCGGAAGGCCGTGACGGCTCGAAAATCACTGTCAACGTTCCGTCGTCGGGGCGCATTCCTGGCGGAGCGTCGGTCGAGCGTTCGGTGCCGAGCGGCTTCAATCAGGGCAATACCCTGACCCTGAACCTGAATCGCTCCGACTTCACCACTGCCAAGCGGGTTGTCGACAAGATCAACGAATTGCTGGGCCCGGGCGTCGCTCAGGCGCTGGACGGTGGTTCGGTGCGTGTGACCGCGCCGCTTGATCCGGGCCAGCGTGTCGACTACCTGTCGATTCTGGAAAACCTGGAAGTCGATCCGGGCCAGACCGCTGCCAAGGTCATCATCAATTCGCGGACCGGCACCATCGTCATCGGCCAGAACGTGAAGGTTTCGCCTGCTGCCGTGACCCACGGCAGCCTGACCGTGACCATCACCGAAGACCCGATCGTCAGCCAGCCGGGCGCATTGTCCGGTGGTCAGACTGCGGTCGTGCCACGCTCGCGGGTCAATGCCCAGCAGGAGTTGCACCCGATGTTCAAGTTCGGTCCAGGCACGACGCTGGATGAGATCGTTCGCGCGGTCAATCAGGTGGGCGCTGCGCCCGGTGACCTGATGGCCATTCTCGAAGCCCTTAAGCAGGCCGGCGCGTTGCAAGCCGACCTGATCGTGATCTGAGGATTCGAGCATGGATATGCCCAAGAGCGGAATTTCGTCGGCGGTCGATTCGGGTGCCTATACCGACGTCAACCGTCTGGCGTCGCTGAAGCATGGCGACAAGGACAGTGTGGAAAACCAGAAGAAAGTGGCCCGCGAGTTCGAGTCGCTCTTCGTCAGCCAGATGCTCAAGGCCATGCGCTCGGCCAACGAAGTGCTAGCCAAGGACAATCCGATGAACACCCCGGCCACGCGGCAGTATCAGGATATGTATGACCAGCAACTGGCGGTCACGCTGTCCACCCGTGGCAACGGTATCGGCTTGCAGGACGTGCTGATGCGCCAATTGTCGAAAGACAAGGGGATAAACCACGCCGCGCCGATCAATACGACCGACGCCGCCAAGGCTGCAACGGCCGCTACCGACGCTGCGCCGGCCAAGACCGGCCTGGCGACCAGTGTCTACCAGCGTCCGTTGTGGGCCACACGCTCGGTGGCTGCCGATCAGGCGGCGGCTGCGGCATCGGCGTCCGGAGAAGGGCGCAATGACATGGCGATGCTCAACTCGCGCCGTCTGTCCTTGCCCGCCAAGCTCACCGATCGTCTGCTGGCTGGCATCGTGCCTTCCGCTACAGCGGCGGTCAGCAACAGCCCGGTACCTGCTCGCGCGACAGCCGGCAGCACAGGCAACAACGGCGACTGGACTCTTGATCCGAACCTGGCACCCGCGCCTGAGTACGTGCGCTCCATGGCCCAGCCACCGCTGGCACCGGCCAAGCGTGCGTTCAGCAACGCCGATCAGTTCGTCGAAACCATGCTGCCACTGGCCAAGGAAGCCGCAGCACGAATCGGCGTCGACCCGGTCATGCTGGTGGCGCAGGCGGCACTGGAAACCGGTTGGGGCAAATCGATCATGCGTCAGCAGGACGGCAGCAGCAGCCACAACCTGTTCGGCATCAAGGCGGCGGGCAGCTGGAAGGGTGCCGAAGCACGCGCGATCACCAGCGAGTTCCGCGACGGCAAGATGGTCAAGGAAACGGCGGACTTCCGTTCCTACGATTCCTACGCCGACAGCTTCCACGACCTGGTCAGTCTGTTGCAGAACAACAGCCGGTATAAAGAAGTGGTCAATTCGGCCGATAAACCGGAACAGTTTGTAAAAGAATTGCAGAAGGCCGGCTACGCCACTGACCCGGACTATGCCAGCAAGATTTCGCAGATTGCGAAGCAGATGAAGAGTTACCAGACTTACGCCGCTGCAGCGGGCTCTTCCACGACTTTATAAGGTTTGACTCATGTCGCTGATTTCAATTGGGCTCTCAGGTATCAATGCCAGCAGTGCCGCGATCAACACCATCGGTAACAACACGGCCAACGTGGATACCGCTGGTTACTCGCGTCAGCAGGTGCTGACCACGGCGTCGGCGCAGATCGCTCTTGGTCAGGGTGTAGGCTACATCGGTACCGGCACTACGCTGTCCGACGTACGTCGCATCTACAACGGCTATCTGGACACCCAATTGCAATCGAGCACCGCCCTCAGCGCGGATGCAGTGGCTTATTCCGGTCAGGCCAGCAAGACCGATACATTGCTGTCCGACAGTGCGACGGGGATCTCTGTGCAGCTGGCGGACTTCTTCACCAAGATGCAGGGCATCGCCACCAGCGCCACGCAGTCGGCCGAACGCTCGTCGTTCCTGACCCAGGCTGGCGCGTTGAGCGCACGCTTCAACTCGGTGTCGTCGCAGTTGTCCACGCAGAACGACAACGTCAACACGCAGCTCGACACGTTCACCAAGCAGGTCAACGAACTGACCACCACCCTGGCGAGCCTGAACAAGCAGATTACACAAGCGTCGGCGGGCAACGCCACGCCGAACACCTTGCTCGATTCGCGCAGCGAGGCGGTTCGTAAGCTCAACGAGCTGGTCGGTGTGAAGGTTGTCGAGAACAACGGCAACTTCGACATCTATACCGGCACCGGACAATCACTGGTCAGTGGCGGCACGTCCTACAAGATGTCGGCCAGCCCGAGCCCGTCCGATCCGTTGCAGTACAACGTGCAGGTTGCCTACGGCCAGACCCAGACGGATGTGACTTCAGTGCTCACTGGCGGCTCGATCGGTGGTCTGTTGCGTTATCGCAACGAAGTGCTGGTGCCCGCGACCAATGAATTGGGCCGTACCGCGATGGTGCTGTCCGATCAGGTCAACAGCCAGATGAATCAGGGCATCGACAGCAAGGGTAACTTTGGTTCGAACCTGTACTCCAGCATCAACAGTGCGGATGCCATCACCCAGCGCAGCATCGGTAAAACCACCAACAGTGTCGGCTCCGGCAACCTCAACGTGACGATCGGCGACACCAGCAAGCTGACCGCCAACGATTATGAAGTGACGTTCAGCGACTCATCGAATTTCAGCGTGCGCCGTCTGCCCAATGGCGAGAGCGTGGGGGCCGGTTCGCTGGCTGACAATCCGCCCAAGCAGTTCGAAGGCTTCAGTGTGAGCCTCAACGGCAATACGCTGGCGGCGGGTGACAGTTTCAAGGTCATCCCCACCCGTACTGGCGCGGCGGGGATTTCGGTGGCGCTGACCGATGCCAAGGACATTGCAGCTGCGGCGCCCCTGACGGCAACGGCGGGTAGCAGCAACTCCGGCACCGGTGGCTTCACTCAGCCGGTGCTGAACACCAAGTCCAATATCTACGACAGCACCCAGACCGCTGATCTGCGTAATGCGCTCAAATCCTCCACCCCGATGAAACTGGTGATGGGTGCTGCGAACAGCAGCGGCGTGCAGAGCTACACCCTGATCAATGCGAGTGGCGGTGCGGTGCTTGACCAGAATGGCAACGCCGTCGGCGGTTCGATCATTCAGGGCCAGGCCAACACGGTCAAGTTGAACGTTGGCTACACTGACACTACGACGACGCCAAGCAGCAAAACCGCTTTTGAACTGCAAATGACTATCTCCGGCTCGCCGGTTGCCAATGACACGTTCAGCATTGGCATGACCGGTGGTGGCTCGTCCGATAACCGCAATGCGTTGGCGGTGGCAGGTCTGCAGACCGCCAAGACTGTCGGCGTCATCAACGGTGGTGTGGGCACCAGCCTGTCCGGTGCGTATGCAAGTACGGTATCTGTGGTAGGTACGTTGGCCAGCCAGAGCAAGAACGATGTGACCGCCACTGCGGCCGTGGTCAGCCAGGCCAAGTCGTCGCGTGATTCGGTCTCGGGTGTATCGCTCGACGAAGAAGCGTCCAACCTGATCAAGTACCAGCAGTACTACACCGCCTCTTCGCAGATCATCAAGGCGGCACAAACCATTTTCAGCACGTTGATCAACAGTCTTTAAGGAATCGTGAGCCATGCGTATCTCGACTACCCAGTTCTTCGAATCCACGAACACCAATTATCAGCGTAACTATTCGAACCTGAACAAGACCAGCGAAGAGGTCTCCAGCGGCATCAAGCTCAATACCGCGGGCGATGATCCGGTGGGTGCCGCGCGCGTACTGCAACTGGCCCAGCAGAACTCCATGCTGACCCAGTACGAAACCAATATCGGCACGATCAATACCAACGTTGTGACCACCGAAACGACCCTGACCAGCATCATCGACACGATGCAGGCTGCGCGTGAGCAGATCGTCTCGGCGGGCAGTGGCGCCTTTACCGACTCCGACCGTCTCGCCAAGGCTTCGGCGCTCAAGCAGTACCAGAGCCAGATTCTGGGCTTGATGAATAGCCAGGACCCGAATGGTCAGTACATATTTTCAGGTTCCAAGGCTTCGACGCCACCGTATGCGCAGAACGCTGACGGCTCTTACAGCTACAAGGGCGACCAGACCAGCGTCAATCTGGCGGTAGGCGACGGCCTGGTAATGGCCAGCAACACCACGGGTTTCGAGGCTTTCGAGCAGTCGGTCAACACCACCCGTACGTCTGCCACACTGCTTTCTCCTGCAACCGATGACGGCAAGATCGGCCTCAGCGGTGGCCTGGTGACGTCCACTCCGACCTATAACGCCAGCTACCAGGGCGGCGAACCTTACACGCTGACCTTTCTCAGCGGCACGCAGTTCAAGATCACTGATGCCAGTGGCACTGACGTGAGTTCCGATACGTCGTCGGGTGGCAAGTTTTCCCACGGCTCGTTCGATGCCCAGACGTTCACCTTCCGCGGCGTGGAAATGACCCTCAACGTCAACCTGCCTGCCGCTGACCGGGTCTCGGACGCTACCGCAGATGCGGCGCTGACCAATCGCAGCTACCAATTGGCGTCGACACCGGACAGTGTTTCCACAGCGCGCAGCGCCGGCAATACCTCGACGGCGACAGTCAGCAGCTCTGCCGTGGGCAATACCGCTGCGGACCGTACCGCGTTCAACAATACCTTCCCCACAGAAGGCGCAATCCTCAAGTTCACCAGCCCGACCGATTACGACCTGTATGCTGCGCCATTGACCAGTAACAGCAAGCCAGTGTCCAGCGGCACCATGACCGGTTCGACGGCCAATGCCTCCGGCGTGAACTTCAATATCAGCGGCACACCGGCTGCAGGCGACCAATTCATCGTCGAATCCGGCACACACCAGACCGAGAACATCCTGAATACGCTGACCGCTGCGATTAAAGCCCTGTCGACGCCCACGGATGGCAACCTGGTGGCCTCGCAGAATATGACGGCGGCGCTGAACACTGCGCTGGGCAACATGAGCAGTTCCATCGAACAAGCCTCTACGGCACGTTCCAGTGGCGGTGCGCGTCAGCTGGCGGCAACCGCACAAGGCACGACCAACGATCTGCTCAAAGGCAACAACACCACTGAGCAAGGCACTTACGTGAACGCCGATATTGTCGAGGCGACCACCCGCCTGACATTGCAGAAAACCATGCTGGACGCTTCTCAGCAGGTGTTTACCATGCTATCCAAGTTGAACCTGTTCAGTCAGCTTTGAGTTCTGACGTTGAGCATCCGCCGTCTTTTTTCAGCGGTGAGGGGGACCACTCGACTGAAGGGTCCCCAGCCGCTCGCGAGTCAGTCATAGTGAATTCAGTCCCTCTCGTCAGTATTGTCATTCCCGCCCTCAATCCGCGCTTCTTCCGCGCAGCGCTGCAAAGTGCGCTGGACCAGGTCTACGACAATCTCGAAGTCATCGTCTGTGATGATTGCCGTACCGACGAGATCAAGGCGATTTTCGACGAACTGGTGGCTCCCGACAGCGACCGGGCCCGTTACCTGCGCAATCCTCAGCGCCTGGGGTTTCAGGGCAATCTGCTCAAGTGTCTGGAGCAGGCGAGTGGCGAGTACATCAAATTTCTCTGTGATGACGACCGCCTCTATAACTACTGCGTTGCTTATCAGGCGCAAACCCTCGATACCTACAAGGACGTTCAACTCGTCGTCAGCAAGCGCCATCTGGTGGACGTCGATGATTATGTATTGCCGGCCCGCATGGAAAACGTCGGCCTCGTGCCCTACGACGCAGTGTTCAAGGGCGAGGACATGCTGGCGATTTTCGAGCGCACGCCGCGCAATTATCTGGGCGGTTTCAGTGGCGCGCTGATGCGCCGCGCTGATGTACAGGAATACCTGCCGTCCATTGCGCTGCCGCAGGGTTTCGTCGCGCTGCTGGATTTCACGCTGTTCATCTGCCTGCTGCGACGCGGCAATCTCGTTGTGCTGCACAGTATTCAGAGCACCGAACGCTTGCACCCGGGGCGCTTCAGCAGTCAGGGCGATATGCACCAGAAAGCCACCACCGAATGGGGCTGGCTGAACGAAATGCTCCAGGCGCGTAGCGGCGAAGACGCACCGGCCCAGGGCTGGGTGCGTTTTCTGCCTCTGCGTCGCGCCCAAGAAGAGCCGCGCGAGTGGGATGAGGTCGGTCTTTACGGGGTGATGGCTGGTCGTCAGGGCATCATGATGAGCCGCGTCGGCAGCAACAGTGACAGCTACGCAGAGCTTTACGCCGAGTGGCTGTCCTGCCGCCGGTTTTCCGAGCCGCAAAAAAAGTTGCTGGAACAGCGCATTGTCAGTTGGGCCTGGCAGCCACGGATCGTGCCGGTGATCATCGACCCGGATGGCGATGCCGAGGCCCTCGATATCACCTTGCGCAGTCTGGCCGAACAGGACTATGCCGCAGACTCGGTGGTGGTGCTGACCAACGCCAGCGTCGACGATCCGCAGGTGCTGCGTTTTTCTCTGCAGCCGGACTGGGCTCGGCAACTGAACGAAGTATTGCCACTGCTGGACAGTGCCGACTGGGTTTACCTGTTGCGCGCCGGTGACCGGCTGACGCAGCCAGCGTTGCTGATTCTGGCCGAGCGTATCGCCCAGATCCCCGGGCTGCTGTGTGTCTACAGCGACGAAGGCGCGCTGGTCGAGGACGAGTCCAGAGAGCCGATATTCAAACCCGGCTTCAACCTGGACCTGCTGCGTGCCTACCCTTATGTCGGGCGCACGCTGGCGTTCGAGCGCCGAAATCTGCTCGACATGGGCGGTTTCGATCCGGCCTTCGATGAACTCGCCCCGCACGATGTGATCTGGCGTCTGGTCGAGGGGGCAGGGCCGCAGAGCATCGAGCACATTGCCGAAGTGCAGGTCGAGTCGCGTCTGGCATTCGCTGACTGGCTGTCACTGCCCGGTGTCATCGAGCACAGCGAGCCTCTGGTTGCAGCCCACCTGTCACGGATTGGCAGAGAACACGTGATTCATCACGATCAGTTGCCGTTGCTCAATCGCATCGAGTACGTTCACCCGTCGTTGCCGCTGGTCTCGATCATCATCACCGCCAAGGATCAACTGGGCGCCCTGGAGCGCTGCATAGACAGCCTGCTCAGCAACACCACCTACCCGAATTACGAAGTCCTGATCGTCGACAACGCCAGCGAAAGCGCCGAAGCCCGGGCATGGTTCACGGCGATGAGTGAGCTGGGCAGCGACAAGCTGCGGATTTTTTCCCTGTCCGCGGCAGGCAGCGAGGCAGCTGCCCAGAATCACGCCGCCGGACAGGCGCGTGGCGATTATCTGCTGATGCTCAGCGCCTATGCCCTGATTCATCAGGCGGACTGGCTGCAGGGGCTTGTTCACCATGCTCAGCGCCCTGAAGTCGGGATCGTCGGCCCACGCATCCTCAATCCGCAAGGCAATATTCTGTACGCAGGCATGGTCATGGGCATGGATGGCCTGGCCGGTCGGCCGTTCGTCAATTTCCCCGCAGGGGCCAGCGGCTATATGCAGCGTCTGCAATTGACCCAGAACTGGAGCGCGGTCAGCGGCAATTGCCTGATGGTGCGCAAAGAGGTGTTCGATGCCGTCGACGCACTGGAGGCGACGACCTTCACGCAGGGGCTGCAGGACCTGGACCTGTGCATGCGCGTCGGGCGCGAGGGCTACCTGATCGTCGGTACTCCGGATTCATCGCTGGTACTGGCCGAGCCTGCCGCCGCTGAACGTAACGAGACGTCTCGTCAGGTACTCGACAACGAGCAGAAATCGTTCTTCCAGAAGTGGCTGCCGAAAATGGCCAGGGATCAGGCCTACAACCCCAATCTGTACCTCAACGAGGCGCTGTCGTTCGCTCTGGACCCCGGTCTGCTGGCAGGCTGGAGCCCGTTCTGTACCCGCCATCTGCCGTCCATTTTCGGTATGGCGGTCAACTCTTCGGCGGTGGGTCACTACCGGGTCAGCCAGCCACTGCTGGAGTTGATGGCGGCCGGGCGGGTGGTTGGCCGGATGACTTACGAGACCGCAACGCCGGTCGAAATAGAGCGTGAGTCGCCCGATGTCATCGTTTTCCAGGGCCGTTACACAGAAGCCAAGGTTCCGGACATCGAACTGGCGAAGAACTATTCCAGCGCCATGCGTATTTTCGAACTCGATGACTACATCGCCGATGTCCCCGAGCGCAACGAGCACAAGCGCAACATGCCGGACAACATCGGTGCCATGCTTCGCAAAGGCATAGGCCTGTGTGACCGTGTGGTGGTGTCGACTCATCCGCTGGCCGAGGTGCTGTCGAGCATGCACAGCGACATTCGTGTCGTGCCGAACATGCTGGCGACCCACTTGTGGAGCAACCTCAGAACCCAGCGGCGCAGCTCCGACAAGCCGCGTATCGGCTGGGGCGGCGGCACAAGCCACCGTGGGGACCTGGAGCTGATTGTCGATGTGGTGCGCGAACTGGCTGATGAAGTCGAGTGGGTGTTCTTCGGCATGTGCCCGGACCTGCTCAAGCCCTACATCCATGAGTTCCATCCGGGGGTCAGCCTGAAAACCTACCCGGCCAAGCTCGCCAGCCTGAACCTTGATCTGGCCTTGGCGCCGCTGGAATTCCATATTTTCAATGACTGCAAAAGCAACCTCAGGTTGCTTGAGTACGGCGCCTGCGGCTACCCGGTGATCTGCTCCGACACCGAGGCGTATCGCGGCCATCTGCCAGCGACCCGGGTGTACACCAACAGCTCCGAAGAGTGGTTGCAGGCGATCCGCATGCACTTGTCCGACCCCAATGCCAGTTACCGCATGGGCGACGAGTTGCGCGAGACAGTACTGCGTGACTTCATGTTGCGCGGCGAAAACCTGCAATATTGGGCCAACGGCTGGTTGCCGGACTGATCCGATCCGTTTGAACACGCACCAGCGGGTTGTCTGCTGGTGCGGCCACGCTACGCTCTTGCTTCAACGCCCGCTGCGGTTGAAGGCGCAATCGATTCGTTATAAGGAAAGATCATGCAAAGCCATTCGGGAAATGAACACACCGCTTTGAATCAGCGCCTGACCCTGCTGTTGATGGCCAAGGACCAGCCAGACTTCCTGCGCCGCGCCTTGAAGTATTACAGCCAGTTTCCGTGCACCCTCATAGTGGTCGATGCGTCAGCCCAGCCTGATGCGGAGATTGCCGGTACAGCAGGCCTGCATTACCTGCACAGTGACGCGCTGGCCAGTGCCAGCCTTGGCGTCAGGATCGCAGAGGGTCTCAAGCAGGTGACCACCCCCTTCGTGGTTCAGGCTCCGGTCGACAGTTTTTTGCTGCCTGATGCACTGAGCGCAGCGCTGAGCTTTCTTGAGGTCAACCCGACCTACGGCGCCTGTCAGGGCTACAGCCTGAGCTATCAGGCGCAGGTCGGTCAGGTGGACTATTTCCGTCGCGATCGCAAAACCTGCGAAGACTATGCCTCGGATGACGCGGGTGAGCGGGTTCTGAGTTTCATGAGCGAAAGCCTGTCGCTGCTCAGCGCAGTGACGCGCACGGAGCTGGCGCAGCAGTGGTTCACCTCGGTTACCGATGACACCGAACCGCATTGGCAGGAAATCGGCCACATGAACTATCTGGTTGCGGCGGCTCGCCTGCGCATCCTGCCAGTCCCTCATGCGCTGCACTTCACCTCGGGCAAGCAGGCCGAGCTGCGCCATGGCGCGGCCATTGCCGCCGCCGTCAGGCACACTGATCCCAAAGCCAGGACAGCCCGCGATGCGTTCGCCAAAAAACTGGTCGCGCTGCTCGGTGAAGGCGCGGGCTTCGACGGCGCGCAGGGCGAACAGAAGATTCAGGCCGGTCTTGCCGCCATGGGCGAGTGCCTCAAGACTCAGGGCTTCCAGGGCGATGAGAAAATCATCAGCGCGGTGTGGAATGTCGGCCTTGAGCAATCGGACGCGCTCTTCGAGCCTCGCCAGTTCGTCGAAATGCCGTTTTACAACCAGGCACTGTTCGATGAACTGGCCAGAATCGAATTCCTCACCCATCTGATGCCGGCGGGCCGTCTGCAGCTGGAAGGGGTGGAAGCGGCGCTGCTCAAGCAGGCCGAGTTGTTGCGCGAGCAGAGCAACCCGGACGCCGAGGCGCGCATCAGCCGCTTGTGGTACGCCTACGAAACCTACGCTTTCAACCTGGGCGTCGTGAAGAGCCTGATCGCGGAATTGATCAGCGGCAAAGGCAAGGACAGCGAAAAGCAGATCGAACAGGTTTCGGCGTGGAGCCAGCGTCTGCAGGCGGCATCCGCTTTCGACAATGGTCGGCTGCTCGATAGCATGGCTTCCGGTCAACTGCTCAACTGGCTCGATTCGCGCGATCCGGCGCCTGAGGCCCTCAAGCAGATCAGCGACAAGCTCGCCAGCAAACCGGCCGGGTCGCAGATCGGTATCCTGTTGCTGGACCTTGAGGCTGACGTATTCAAGCTGCAGTCCACGTTCGACAGCCTGATCAACAGTCATTACAAGGCCTTCAGGGTGGTGGTGTTCACCACCGGGGAATTGCCAGCCGTGACCACGCTGCACAATACCCTGCACTTTGTGAAAGTCACCGAAAGCAATTACGTCGACAAGATTAATCAGGTCGTCAAACAGTCGCCCAGCGACTGGCTGATGCTCGCGCAGGCCGGCGAAGAGTTCACCCGCAGCGGTCTGCTGCTGGCCAGCGCCGAGCTGATCGATGCGGCGCAGTGCCGGGCTGTTGCCGTGGATGAGGTTCAGCGTCAAGCCAATGGCACGCTGGCCCCGGTGTTCCGCCCTGGTTTCAACCTTGACCTGCTGCAAAGCCTGCCGGCATTGATGGCTCGTCACTGGCTGGTGCGTCGCGAGTTGCTGGTCGAGGCGGGTGGTTACTCGCGCGAGTTTCCCGAGGCGCTGGAATTCGATCTGTTGCTGCGCTTGATCGAGCAGGGCGGCATGAGTGGCCTGGCCCATCTGAGCGAACCGCTGCTGATCTGTGATGCGCCCGAGTTGAAAGACAACTCGGACGAACAAAAAGCGCTCAAGCGCCACCTTGGCAAGCGCGGTTATCAGGCAGAAATCAGCTCGGCGCAGCCTGGTACTTACAAGATCGATTATCGCCACGCCCATCGGCCGGTGGTTTCGATCCTGCTGCACAGCCAGGACAACCTGCCCGAATTGCAGCGTTGCCTGCAAAGCATTCTGCAACGCACCCGCTATCAGCGTTATGAAGTGCTGATCGGCGACAACGCCAGCACCTCTGCCGAACTGTCGACCTGGCTTGACCGGCAGGAGCAGGTGTCGGGTCGCGTGCGGGTGTTCCGGGCCGAACAGCGCATGAGTCCCGCAGCCCTGCGCAATCTGATCAGCCAGGAAGCCGGTGGCGAATACCTGATCCTGCTGGATGCCGAAAGTCAGATCGTCAATGTCGGCTGGATCGAATCACTGCTCAACCAGGCGCAGCGCCCGGAAGTGGGCGTAGTAGGCGCCAAGCTGGTGGATGGCGAAGGCGCAGTGACTCAGGCCGGTCTGGTGCTGGGACTCAATGGCGGCGTGGGTTCTGGGTTCGTCGGCGAGCCCAAGACCGCCACCGGCTACATGCAGCGGCTGGTGGTCGAGCAGAACTACTCTGCCGTGTCATCGGCCTGCCTGATGATTGCCAAGGAGCTGTACAACGCAGTGGGCGGCCTGGATGAGGAGGCATTCGCCGAAGCGTTGGGCGATGTCGACCTGTGCCTCAAGGCTGCGCAGGCTGGATACCTGATCGTATGGACGCCGCATGTGCAGGTGGTGCATTCCGGTGTGCTGCATGCCCCGCAGCAGGCGCGCGAAGCATTGATGGACAAGTGGTCATCGCAGTTCGCGCAGGATGAAGCCTACAACGTCAATCTGGATCTCCACGGCAAAGGCTTCACTCTGGCCGTTTGAGTCGTTCACCCCCGTAAAACCGGCTGCTTCGCGGCCGGTTCGTCACTTTGAAGGCTTCTTCGCAGGAAGCTGCCGGCAAGCATCAAGTGCATGTTCCCTCGACGCAAATTATCCTAAAGCATGCAGACGGGAGTGACCTGCGGGTCATAAAGTGCATCTCCACTGTATTGTTTTACAGGGAGCGACATGCGCCTGACTTGCTTTAACCTGCCAAGCGCCCTGAAAATGTCTGTAAATCACCCCTATTCGGTAGCGCCCCGATTTCGTCGGGACGAAAAATGACCTGTTTACTCATCGGGAAGCCATGATGATTGGCATTAAAAGCATAGCGAGTTACGTGCCTGTTGCAGGTGTTGATAACTACGCTCAAGGCGCCAAATTCGGCAAGGATGAAGAATTCATCCTTGGGAAAATCGGCTCCACCTTTCTGCCGCGCAAAGACGCCGGCCAGGAAACCTCGGATCTGTGCGTTGAGGCAGCCAACACGCTGTTTGCCAATAACCCGCAGCTCAAGCGCGAAAGCATCGATGTGCTGATCGTCGTCACCCAGAATGGCGACGAGGAAGGGCTGCCGCATACTGCAGCCATCGTTCAGGACAAATTGGGGCTGTCGACCAATGTCGCTGCATTCGACATATCGCTGGGCTGTTCCGGCTATGTGTACGGCATTTACGCAATCAAGGGCTTCATGGAAGCGGCAGGCTTGAAAAATGGCCTGTTGATCACTGCCGACCCGTATTCGAAAATTGTCGACCCGGAAGATCGCAACACCACCATGCTGTTCGGTGATGCTGCGACCGCTACCTGGATGGGCGAGGGGGCCGAATGGCAGCTGGGCAAAGCGAAGTTCGGTACCGATGGTTCCGGTGCGCCACATCTGAAGGTCAGTAACGGCATTTTCTTCATGAACGGTCGTCAGGTGTTCAACTTCGCACTGTTGAAAGTGCCGGCGCATCTGCATGAGCTATTGGCCGAGTCGGATCTGACTCCAGACGATATCGATGCCTTCTGTATTCATCAGGGCAGTGCCGCGATCGTCGATGCGGTCGCGCGGCGCTTCGAAGACAAGCCCGAGAAGTTTCTCAAGGACATGGTCGAAACCGGCAACACCGTGTCATCCAGTATTCCGTTGCTGATCGAAAAGCATGTGCTTGGATCTTCGTGGAAGCGGGTCGCCTTGAGTGGCTTTGGTGTGGGACTTTCCTGGGGCTCTGCAATTATCTATAAAGACTGAGTTCGACTCGTCTTACAAAGAACGCCTGCGGATAACTCCCCGGGCGTTTTTAAATTAAACTGTGATCTCCGTCACATTTTGAACTTCGCTACGCAACACGCTTGCCTCACCCTGTTTCTCACTGTCATCAATTCCTCTCTTTTTCGTCGTGTGATTTTGCCCCAAACCCTTGTTTTATAAGGGGTGTCACGGTGATGGCAAAATATTAAAAAAAAACACTCAAGCAACCTGCCATCGCGACGATAACTATTACGAAGGTTCTCTAGGCACACCCGGCGCTTGCAGGGGCCGGAAGCCACGTAGTACCAAACCAACGAGGAATTCATCATGGCTTTAACAGTAAACACCAACGTAGCATCGTTGAACGTCCAGAAGAACCTGGGTCGCGCTTCCGACGCCCTTTCGACCTCGATGACTCGTCTGTCTTCCGGTCTGAAAATCAACAGCGCCAAAGACGACGCTGCTGGCCTGAACATCGCCACCAAGATCAACTCGCAGATCAAAGGTCAGACCATGGCGATCAAAAACGCCAACGACGGTATGTCCATTGCTCAGACCGCTGAAGGCGCGCTGCAAGAGTCGACCAACATTCTGCAACGTATGCGTGAACTGGCTGTTCAGTCGCGAAACGACAGCAACAGCGATACTGACCGCGTTGCGCTGAACAAAGAATTCACCCAGATGAGTTCCGAGCTGACTCGTATCGCCGACAGCACAAACTTGAACGGCAAAGCGCTGCTCAACGGTTCTGCCAGCACCATGACTTTCCAGGTTGGCTCCAACTCCGGCTCTTCGAACCAGATCACTCTGACGCTGAGCGCCAGCTTTGACGCAAACACCCTGGGTGTCGGTTCGGCAATCACCATCGTCGGTTCCGACAGTGCTACTGCAGAGACCAACTTCTCCGCAGCAATCGCCGCTATCGACTCGGCTCTGCAGACCATCAACAACACGCGTTCTGATCTCGGTGCTGCACAAAACCGTCTGACCAGCACCATCTCCAACCTGCAGAACATCAACGAAAACGCCAGTGCTGCACTGGGTCGTATCCAGGATACCGACTTCGCTGCTGAAACTGCACAGCTGACCAAGCAACAGACCCTGCAACAGGCTTCCACCTCTGTTCTGGCTCAGGCTAACCAGCTGCCATCCGCTGTACTGAAACTGCTTCAGTAATAGCGTCGTGAGTTTTAGCGGGGGAGTACTTAACAGTGCTCTCTCGCTTTTTTACTTTCTGAGGTGATGGTCATGGATATGAGTGTGAAGTTGAACGTGACTTATCCGGCCGTTCCACCGGTGAGTCAGGCCCCTGTGCCGGATGCGTCGGTTGACAAGCCTGCTGATAAGGCGCCCGTCGAGCGCGTTGCCGCAACGGCCGAAAGTAAAGGCTCCGGTCTGCACAAGGATGATTCCAAGGACGATGCCAAAGTCAAGGCAGCCGCTGAGGACATCCAGAAGTTCTTTCACGAGGTAAAGCGCAATCTCGAGTTTTCGATTGACGAAGATTCTGGCAAAGTCATTGTCAAAGTGATTGCAAGCGATTCCGGTGAAGTAGTACGACAGATTCCCAATGCAGAAATCCTGAAGCTGGCCGATAGCCTGAGTGATGCGAACAGTTTGTTGTTCCGCGCCAAGGCCTGATCGCCGGTACGGCATGTGTTGTCGGGTCACTCGCCTTTTGAAAGGGCAGCGAACCCCACAGCATTCTTGAAGGGAGAAGCACCATGGCAAGTCCGATTACATCTACAAATGGTATTGGGTCCGGTTTGGCAATCGGTGCCATCGTCGAAGGTCTTGTTGGTGCTGAAAAAGCGCCCAAGCAAAACCAGATCGACAAGCAGAGCGCGTCCACGACTGCATCCCTGTCGGGTGTCAGTCAGTTGACGTCTGCACTGGCTGCGTTCCAGAAAACACTGGACACACTGGCCAGTTCCACCACGCCTGCCTTTCAGGGCTTTGCTGCCACGTCTGCCAATGAAGCAGTGGTCAAGGCCACAGCGGGCAACACGGCAGTCAACGGCACCTACGCGATCAACATTAGCCAGCTGGCAACGCCTTCGAAGGTGGCTACCGCCGCGCTGAGCTCGACGCAGTCGAGTGCTATTCCGAGTGGTACTCTGAAAATCACTCAAAATGGCACTGATTACAACGTGGCGATCGACAAGACCTCGACGCTGCAGGAAGTGCGCGACAAGGTCAACTCGACGCTGCAGGGTAAAGGCATCACTGCCAACATTATCAACGATGACAACGGTTCCAGGCTGGTGTTCAGCTCGACGACCACCGGCAAGGGCAGTGACATTTCGGTGACGGGGTCTTCCGGCCAGGAAGCACTTAACATTGATGGCACCAAGTTGATGAGTGCCTCGGGTACTGGCGCCGGTGCGATTACCGATACCGCCAAGGACGCCGCATTCACGGTCGATGGCTTGAGTCTGACCAGCAAGACCAATACCGTAAGTACGGCGATTTCCGGTCTGACGTTCGAACTGGTCGCGCCCAGCGCTTCTTCTGCTCCTTCGGCATCGACCACAGTCACGGTAGCCACTAACACCGATGGTCTGAAAACGTCATTGCAGTCTTTCGTCGACTCTTACAACACACTGGTTTCACTGGTGTCGTCGTTGACCAAGGGCACTGTCGACAGTCAGGGTAAATACACTGCCGCTGCGCTGACCGGCGATTCCACGCCGCGTGCCCTGCTGGCAACGATACGTGACCAGATTGCCACGGCTACGTCGAATGCCGGCTTGAGTTCCCTGTCGCAGTTGGGGATCAAGACTCAGCAGGCTGACGGTAAGTTGTCGTTGAACGCGGCTGACTTGACCACCGCGCTGAACGACAAGAAGCTGGGCAGCCAGATACAGGCGATGTTCACCGGTACGACCGCTGCTGACGGCACAAGCTCGGGTGGCTTGATTACACGCATGAACAAAGCGCTTGAGCCGTACACGAAAGCTGACGGTGTTCTCGCTGGCAAGACCACCATCCTCAATAAGGTGCAGACGCGACTGGCCAATGATCAGGAGGCGCTTAACCGTCGTATTACGACGTTGACGGCAACCCTCACCAAGAAATACAACGCAATGGACCTGATCGTCGGGCAGCTAAAAGCGACTGCTTCAAGCATTACGTCGATTTTTGATGCGATGAACGCCCAGAAAAACGCCTCGTAAATAACGAGTGCAGAAGTGCCAAGAACCCGACCCTGTGTCGGGTTCTTGCTTTTAGGCTAAAGTTTCCGGGCACTGCGTCGATAGCTTGAGTATCAGTATTCTGGATTTGTTACGAGGCCCATTATGAATCCGATGTTAGCGTTGCGGCAGTATCAGAAAATCGGCGCCCAGGCTCAGACCTCGGAAGCAAGCCCTCATCGTCTGGTCCAGATGTTGATGGAGGGTGGGCTTGACCGAATCGCTCAGGCCAAGGGCGCTATGGCGCGCAAGGATATCGCCAGCAAGGGCGTGCTCATCGGCAAGGCCATCGACATCGTGGGCGGCCTGCGTGAGGGACTGGATCTGGAAAGCTCGCCCGGCGGTGCGTTGGCCAGGCAGGACAGCCTCTATCACTACATGATGACGCGTCTGGCGGAAGCCAACGCCCGTAATGATCAGAAGATACTCGATGAAGTCGCCGGCCTGTTGATCACTGTCAAGGAAGGCTGGGACGCTATCGGCACCCTGCAATAATCTGCTGGCCTGAGGAGAACAATAATGAGTGCTGCGCTCAAGCGTATCGAAGAAACCCGTGAAGCCTTGGTAGGCGCGCTGGCAGATCGTGACTGGGAGGCTATCGTCAAGCTGGACCTGGCATGTCGCGAGTGCGTCGATGCGGTGGTCGGCGAAGCGCCCGACGACGAACCAGCACTGCGCAGCAACCTTGAGGAGTTATTGGGTGTCTACAGGCAACTGATTGATGTTGCAACCGGCGAGCGTCAAGCGGTTGTCGAAGAAATGACTCAAATCCAGAATGCGAAGAGCGCGACGAAGGTATACCATCTGTTTGGTTAATGTTTAATTGTCATTTTTATTGTTCGACAAGATTTTCGCCATAAATTTGACTGTGCCCGTTTTTTTGACTTAACTAGTGATGTTTACTATTTTCTGGCGTCTCAAAGTTTATACAGCTGAGAAAGCCAAGCTGCCCCCCCAATCATGGGCATTGAGTTGACTAGGGAAGTTGCTATTGCATGTGGCGTGAAATCAAGATTCTGCTAATCGATGACGATAGCCAGCGCCGCCGGGATCTGGCGGTTATCCTGAATTTTCTTGGCGAAGAAAATCTCTCCTGTTCCACTCAGGACTGGCAGCAGGTGGTCGGCTCTCTGGCGTCTCCACGAGAAGTACTGTGCGTACTTGTCGGTAGCGTAAACGCACCGGGCAGCCTGCAGGGGCTTCTTAAGACCATCGCGGCATGGGATGAGTTCCTTCCTGTGCTGCTGATGAGCGAAAATTCCTCTGTCGAATTGCCCGAGGATTTGCGCAGGCGAGTCCTCTCTGCCCTCGAAATGCCGCCCAGCTACAGCAAGCTGCTCGATTCGCTGCACCGCGCCCAGGTCTATCGCGAGATGTACGACCAGGCCCGCGAGCGCGGCCGTCATCGTGAACCGAACCTGTTTCGCAGTCTGGTAGGTACCAGCCGTGCGATTCAGCACGTGCGGCAGATGATGCAGCAGGTCGCCGACACCGATGCCAGCGTACTGATTCTTGGTGAGTCGGGGACCGGCAAGGAAGTGGTTGCGCGTAACCTGCACTACCACTCCAAGCGTCGTGATGCGCCGTTCGTGCCGGTCAACTGCGGTGCCATTCCGGCCGAACTGCTCGAAAGCGAGCTGTTCGGACATGAGAAGGGCGCGTTTACCGGCGCGATCACCAGCCGTGCCGGCCGTTTCGAGCTGGCCAACGGCGGCACATTGTTCCTCGACGAAATCGGCGACATGCCGCTGCCGATGCAGGTCAAGCTGCTGCGCGTCCTGCAGGAGCGCACGTTCGAGCGTGTGGGCAGCAACAAGACGCAGAGCATTGATGTGCGCATCATCGCTGCGACGCACAAGAATCTCGAGACCATGATCGAGCTGGGCAGCTTCCGCGAAGACCTTTACTACCGTCTCAATGTGTTCCCGATCGAAATGGCGCCGTTGCGCGAGCGTGTCGAAGACATCCCGCTGCTCATGAACGAATTGATTTCGCGCATGGAGCACGAGAAGCGCGGTTCGATTCGTTTCAACTCCGCCGCCATCATGTCGCTGTGTCGCCATGCCTGGCCGGGCAACGTTCGTGAGCTGGCCAACCTGGTCGAGCGCATGGCGATCATGCATCCGTACGGTGTGATTGGCGTGGCTGAGCTGCCAAAGAAGTTTCGCTACGTCGACGACGAAGACGAGCAAATGGTCGACAGCATGCGCAGCGAGATCGAAGAGCGTGTGGCGATCAACAGCAGCACCCCGAATTTCGCCTCTGGCGCGATGCTGCCGCCTGAAGGGCTCGATCTGAAAGACTACCTCGGTGGTCTTGAGCAAGGCCTGATTCAGCAGGCACTCGACGATGCCAACGGTATCGTTGCCCGCGCTGCGGAGCGCTTGCGTATTCGTCGTACCACGCTGGTCGAGAAGATGCGCAAGTACGGTATGAGTCGTCGTGAGGGCGATGAACAGGCAGATGATTGACGCCGGTTTTTTGTGCAAAAAACCAAGCCCCTGATTTTTCAGGGGTTTTTTTTAGGCACGGGGATTGCTAAGTCTCTCTTAACACACCGTTTACTGACGGTTCGCCACGAGAGAGATGAATCATGTCCCAGGCCGCCCAACTGACTTCCGCCCTATCTGTTCAGGCTCAGTACTCCCCGGAACTGGAAAGTCGTCAGGGGCTTGAGCAGGCATTCTCGCTGTTCAATCAAATGTCGGCGCAACTGACCAATTCCTACGGCGTGCTTGAAGCGCGTGTTACCGAACTCAAGGGCGAACTGGCGCATGCCGGCGCCCAGCGGCTTCAGGAACTGGCGGAAAAAGAACGCCTGGCCAACCGCCTGCAGAATCTGCTTGATCTGTTGCCTGGTGGCGTCATCGTTATTGATGGCATGGGCGTCGTGCGTGAGGCCAATCCCGCTGCCATCGATCTGCTCGGGCAGCCGCTGCTGGGCATGCTCTGGCGTCATGTGATCAGCCGCTGCTTTGCACCCCGTGAGGACGATGGTCACGAAGTCTCGCTCAAGGACGGTCGCAGGCTCTCTATTGCCACGCGTTCGCTGGATGCCGAGCCGGGGCAGCTGGTATTGATCAATGACCTGACCGAAACCCGTCATCTTCAGGAGCAGCTGGCTCGTCACGAGCGCCTGTCGTCACTCGGCCGTATGGTCGCTTCTCTGGCGCATCAGATTCGTACACCGTTGTCCGCTGCGATGATTTACGCCAGCCACTTGACCGAGCGGGAACTGCCGGTGGAAACCCAGCAGCGTTTCGCCGCGCGGCTCAAGGATCGTTTGCATGAGCTGGAGCATCAGGTTCGCGACATGCTGGTATTCGCCCGGGGCGAGCTGCCGCTGACGGATCGGCTGACCCCCGGAGCTCTGTTTCAGGCGCTGCAAAATGCTGCTGCGACGCATGTTCGGGGCTTAGCGGTGCGCTGGCAGTGCGACAGTATCGATGGCGAGCTGCTGTGCAATCGCGACACACTGGTCGGCGCTCTGCTCAATCTGATTGAAAACGCCGTCCAGGCCAGCGCTGGCCGGACGCTGCTGAAAGTCCACGCCTACAGTCGCGGCAATGAGCTGCGGATCTGCTTCAGCGATAACGGCAGCGGCATTGACAAGGCTGGGCTGGCGCGCATCGGTGAGCCATTCTTTACGACCAAGACCACTGGCACAGGGCTTGGTCTGGCTGTGGTGACGGCGGTGTCGCGTGCGCATCAGGGACGCGTGCATTATTTGTCGCGGGTCGGCCGTGGTACCTGCGCCATTATCAGTCTGCCGTTGATCCCGGCTTCCAGTTCGACAGGTACTAACTGATGCCGATCAATGTGCTGCTGGTCGAGGATGACCTTTCGCTCCGGGAAGCG
This sequence comes from Pseudomonas syringae KCTC 12500, assembly GCF_000507185.2. NCBI lineage: Bacteria > Pseudomonadati > Pseudomonadota > Gammaproteobacteria > Pseudomonadales > Pseudomonadaceae > Pseudomonas > Pseudomonas syringae. The sequence goes on along the minus strand of NZ_AYTM02000002.1, from coordinate 417,828 downwards.
CTTGGGGAAACCCTCGAGCTGGCCGGTTATGACTATCAGGCGGTCGGTTCTGCCGAAGAGGCGCTAGTGGCCGCCGACGCACAGCCCTTCAGCCTGGTGATCAGTGACGTCAACATGCCGGGCATGGACGGGCACCAATTGCTGAGTCTGTTACGCAGCCGGCATCCGCAATTGCCAGTGCTGTTGATGACTGCGCACGGCGCAGTCGAGCGCGCGGTCGACGCCATGCGCCAGGGCGCTGCGGATTACCTGGTCAAACCCTTCGAGCCCAAGGCGCTGATCGCACTGGTTGCGCGGCATGCACTGGGTCGTCTGGAGCCTGCCGAGCGCGACGGGCCGATTGCCGTGGAGCCCGCCAGTATCCAGTTGCTGAACCTGGCCAGTCGCGTGGCGAAAAGCGACTCCACCGTGTTGATCTCCGGCGAGTCCGGTACTGGTAAAGAGGTTTTGGCGCGTTTCATTCATCAAAACTCGCCCCGTGCCGATAAGCCTTTTATTGCGATCAATTGTGCAGCGATTCCGGACAACATGCTGGAAGCCACGTTATTCGGCCATGAAAAGGGTTCGTTTACCGGCGCCATTGCGGCGCAGGCCGGCAAGTTCGAGCAGGCTGACGGCGGGACGATCCTGCTGGACGAGATTTCCGAAATGCCGCTGGGGCTGCAAGCCAAATTGCTGCGTGTGTTGCAGGAACGCGAAGTCGAGCGCGTAGGGGCGCGCAAGCCGATCGTTCTGGACATTCGAGTCGTGGCGACCACCAACCGCGATCTGGCGGGCGAAGTGGCGGCGGGGCGCTTTCGTGAGGATCTGTTTTATCGCCTGTCGGTATTTCCACTGGCATGGCAGGCGTTGCGTCAAAGGACTGCCGATATTCTGCCGTTGGCCGAGCGGCTTCTGGCCAAGCACGTCAATAAAATGAAGCACGCGCCGGTTCGTCTTTCTGCAGAAGCGCAGCAGTGTCTGGTGAGCTATCCATGGCCCGGGAATGTGCGGGAACTGGATAACGCAGTACAGCGGGCCTTGATTCTGCAGCAAGGCGGGGTGATTCAGGCGCAGGATTTCTGTCTGTCCGGGCCGGTTACCAGCTTGCCTGTTGCCGCGCCCGTCGAGGCTGCAGCGGCTGTGACCGTCACTACCGTGGCGGAGAATGCAGGGACCGGCGTCAGTCCGGAATCTGCCGGCGCGCTGGGCGATGACCTCAGGCGTCATGAGTTTCAAATGATCATCGACACCCTGCGTTCTGAACGGGGACGTCGCAAGGAGGCTGCGGAACGCCTGGGTATCAGCCCACGTACATTGCGTTACAAGCTGGCGCAGATGCGTGACGCTGGAATGGATGTGGAAGCCTATCTGTTTGCCACATGAAGGAGGCACACTGATTGCCGTTCCCGATCGGCGGTCACTGAATATTTTTGCTGTGATGCAAGTCTGAAATACACCCGACGCCCCGTAAATAAGGGCGATTCGGCGTGATCTCGTGTCAAGTGACATGATGCACTTATCTGGTGTGGCAAATAGCCGCCATCTAGCTGGCATCGTTGTTGCTATACCTTCTGTACCCGCTGAATCAGTGTCAAAAATTTGCGGGCCTTACGAGAGATATGTCCATGAGCCAAGGTGTTGAATTTAATCGCTTGATGTTGGATATGCGGGCCATGCAGATGGATGCGATGTCTGCGCCCAAGCCCGTGTCCGGTGCGCAGGAAGCCGGTGCCAGCAGCTTCGCTGACATGCTTGGTCAGGCCGTCAACAAGGTCGCGCAGACCCAGCAGGCTTCCAGCCAGTTGGCCAATGCATTCGAAGTCGGCAAGAGCGGCGTGGATCTGACCGACGTCATGATTTCGTCGCAGAAAGCCAGTGTGTCTTTTCAGGCGTTGACCCAGGTACGTAACAAGCTGGTTCAAGCTTACCAAGACATCATGCAGATGCCGGTTTAAGGGACGTACTGAGTCATGGCCGAAGCAGCTGCCGATACCGTTCCTGCAAGAGCGGGCGCTTCCGAAAGAAAACCGTTGTTCGGTATGTCTTTTCTGGAAAATCTTTCCGAAATGACCATGCTGCGGCAGATCGGCCTCATGGTCGGTCTTGCCGCGAGCGTGGCCATCGGCTTTGCCGTGGTGCTCTGGTCCCAACAGCCTGACTATCGTCCGCTTTATGGCAGTCTGGCGGGCATGGACAGCAAGCAGATCATGGACACCCTGACTGCAGCGAACATCAACTACACCGTCGAGCCGAACTCCGGTGCGCTGCTGGTCAAGTCCGATGATGTGCAGCGTGCCCGCATCCAGCTGGCCCAGGCGGGCGTGGTACAGAACGACGCCAACATCGGCTTTGAAATCCTTGATAAGGATCAGGGCCTGGGTACCAGTCAGTTCATGGAAGCCACGCGTTATCGTCGCGGGCTGGAAGGCGAACTGGCGCGTACCATTTCTGCGTTGAACAACGTCAAGGGTGCCCGCGTGCACCTGGCCATTCCGAAAAGCTCGGTGTTTGTCCGTGATGACCGAAAGCCAAGCGCCTCGGTACTGGTCGAGCTGTACGCCGGTCGCTCGCTGGAGCCGAGCCAGGTGCTGGCCATTATCAATCTGGTCGCCACCAGCGTTCCCGAATTGAGCAAGTCGCAGATTACCGTCGTCGACCAGAAGGGCACGCTGCTTTCTGATCAGGCGGAAAACTCCGAGCTGACCATGGCTGGCAAGCAGTTTGACTACAGCCGGCGCATGGAAGGCATGCTGACCCAGCGTGTGCAGAACATCCTGCAGCCGATCCTGGGTAATGACCGCTACAAGGCCGAGGTCTCGGCGGTCGTTGATTTCAGCGCTGTCGAATCGACCGCCGAAAGCTTCAACCCTGACCAGCCTGCCTTGCGCAGCGAGCAGTCGGTCAATGAACAACGTTCCAGCAGCTCAAGCTCGGGCGGCGTTCCGGGGGCGCTGAGCAACCAGCCGCCCGGCCCGGCGACGGCTCCGCAGACTGCAGGTGCTGGTGCCGCCGGTGCTGCCGGCCCCATCGCGCCAGGCCAGCCCCTGCTGGATGCCAATGGTCAGCAGATCATGGACCCGGCAACCGGTCAGCCCGCATTGGCGCCATACCCGGCCGACAAGCGCGTGCAGTCGACCAAGAACTTCGAGCTGGACCGTTCGATCAGTCATACCAAGCAGCAGCAGGGTCGTCTGACCCGTCTTTCGGTCGCGGTAGTGGTCGATGACATGGTCAAGACCAACGCGGCCAATGGCGAAGTCAGCCGTGCTCCGTGGAGCGCGGCGGATCTGGCGCGCTTCACGCGTCTGGTGCAGGATGCCGTCGGTTTCGACGCCAGCCGCGGTGACAGCGTCAGCGTGATCAACGTGCCGTTCTCCAGCGAACGCGCTGAAGTGCTGCCTGAAGCGTCGTTCTATTCGCAACCCTGGTTCTGGGACATCGTCAAGCAGGCTGTTGGCGTGATCTTCATCCTGATTCTGGTGTTCGGTGTGCTGCGCCCGGTGTTGAACAACATTACCAACGGCAAGCGCAAGGAACTGGCAGGTTTCGGTGGCGACGCCGAGCTGGGTGGCATGGGCGGTCTGGACGGCGAATTGTCCAACGATCGCGTAAGCCTGGGCGGTCCGCAGAGCATTCTGCTGCCGAGCCCGACCGAAGGCTATGACGCACAGCTGAATGCAATCAAGAGTTTGGTGGCTGAGGATCCTGGCCGTGTGGCTCAGGTTGTGAAAGAGTGGATCAACACTGATGAATGAACGAGCCATGGTAGCCAAACTCTCCAAAGTTGAAAAAGCGGCTGTACTGTTGCTCTCGCTGGGCGAAACCGATGCGGCGCAGGTGCTCCGGCACATGGGCCCCAAGGAAGTCCAGAAAGTGGGCGTAGCGATGGCGCAGATGCGCAATGTGCATCGCGAGCAGGTCGAAGAGGTCATGAGCGAGTTCGTCGACATCGTTGGCGATCAGACCAGCCTTGGCGTCGGTTCCGACGGCTATATCCGCAAGATGCTGACTCAGGCACTGGGCGAGGACAAGGCCAACGGCCTGATCGACCGGATCCTGCTGGGTGGCAATACCAGCGGTCTGGACAGCCTCAAGTGGATGGAGCCGCGTGCCGTTGCCGACGTGATCCGTTTCGAGCACCCGCAGATTCAGGCCATCGTGGTCGCCTATCTCGACGCCGACCAGGCGGGCGAGGTGCTTGGGCATTTCGATCACAAGGTCCGCCTCGACATCATCCTGCGCGTGTCGTCGCTCAACACCGTACAGCCAGCGGCTCTCAAGGAGCTGAACCAGATTCTCGAGAAGCAGTTCTCCGGCAACGCCAACACGTCGCGTACCACACTGGGTGGTATCAAGCGTGCGGCCGATATCATGAACTTCCTCGACAGCTCGATCGAAGGTTCACTTATGGATTCGATCCGCGAGGTCGACGAAGACCTGTCGGTGCAGATCGAAGACCTCATGTTCGTCTTCAACAATCTTTCCGATGTGGACGATCGCGGTATCCAGGCGCTGCTGCGCGAAGTATCCTCGGACGTGCTGGTACTGGCCCTCAAGGGCTCGGACGAAGCGATCAAGGAAAAAATCTTCAAGAACATGTCCAAGCGTGCCTCCGAGCTGCTGCGCGACGACCTGGAAGCAAAAGGTCCGGTGCGTGTCAGCGATGTGGAAACCGCCCAGAAAGAAATCCTCACCATCGCGCGTCGCATGGCCGAGGCCGGCGAGATCGTACTCGGTGGCAAGGGTGGCGAGGAAATGATCTAAGGATTCAGCCGACTCATGTCCAGTTCCAATAAAGAATCGGCCAGCGACCTCATTCGCGCCAAGGACGCCGGGTTGCTCGATATCTGGGCGTTGCCCAGCTTCGATCCGCACGTCGAGCCCGAACCTGAACCGGAGCCCGAGCAGCTCGACGAACCGGCCGAGATGGAAGAAGTGCCGCTGGATGAAGTCCAGCCACTGACCCTGGAAGAGCTGGAAAGTATCCGTCAGGAGGCCTGGAACGAAGGCTTTGCCACCGGTGAAAAGGAAGGTTTCCACAGCACTCAACTAAAAGTGCGTCAGGAGGCTGAGGTCGTTCTTGCGGCAAAAGTCGCCAGCCTGGAACAACTGATGAGCAACCTGCTGACACCTATCGCCGAGCAGGACACCCAGATCGAGAAGGCCGTCATTCATCTGGTCGAGCACATCGCGCGCCAGGTGATTCAGCGTGAGCTGGTCACCGACTCGGCACAGATTGCCAGCGTCCTGCGCGATGCCCTCAAGCTCTTGCCGATGGGCGCGCAGAATGTGCGAATTTTCATAAACCCTCAGGACTTTCTGCTGGTCAAGGCCATGCGCGAACGTCACGAGGAGTCCTGGAAGATCGTCGAAGATGAAGACCTGCTGCCGGGTGGTTGTCGGATCGAAACCGAACATAGCCGTATCGACGCCAGCGTCGAAACGCGCATCGCCCTGGCAATTTCCAAGATGCACGACCAGTTGCATGAGCAGGTAACCCATCCTGCGGCAGCCGATCTGAGTATCGATCTGCAAGCCTCGCCAGGTACAGTGCCCACTGCTGACGAATCCGACGCGGACACCCTCGATGCGCCTTGATCGCACCAGTTTCGCCAAGCGCCTCGGTTCCTATGCCGAGTCGATCAGCCTGCCTGTCCAGCCCGTAGTGGAAGGCCGCCTGCTGCGCATGGTGGGTCTGACGCTTGAGGCCGAGGGCCTGCGCGCGGCGATGGGCAGCCGCTGTGTGGTCATCAATGACGACAGTCATCACCCGGTGGAAGTCGAAGCCGAAGTGATGGGTTTTTCCGGTGGCAAGGTGTTTCTGATGCCGGTCGGCAGCGTGGCCGGCATCGCGCCTGGCGCACGGGTCGTGCCGCTGGCCGATACCGGTCGGCTGCCGATGGGCATGAGCATGTTGGGCCGGGTGCTCGATGGCGCTGGCCGTCCGCTGGATGGTCGCTCGCCGATCAAGGCCGAAGACTGGGTGCCGATGGATGGCCCGACCATCAACCCGCTCAAGCGTGACCCCATCAGTCGGCCGCTGGATGTCGGCATTCGGTGCATCAACGGTTTATTGACGGTGGGCCGCGGTCAGCGTCTCGGGCTATTTGCCGGTACGGGCGTGGGTAAGAGTGTGCTGCTCGGCATGATGACGCGCTTCACCGAGGCGGACATCATCGTCGTCGGCCTGATCGGTGAGCGGGGCCGTGAGGTCAAGGAGTTCATCGAGCACATCCTCGGCGAAGAGGGCCTGAAGCGTTCGGTCGTCGTCGCTTCGCCAGCCGATGATGCGCCACTGATGCGCTTGCGTGCAGCGATGTATTGCACGCGAATCGCCGAATACTTTCGTGACAAGGGCAAGAATGTCCTGTTGCTGATGGACTCCCTGACCCGTTTTGCTCAGGCTCAGCGGGAAATCGCGCTGGCCATTGGCGAGCCGCCAGCCACCAAGGGTTATCCGCCTTCGGTATTCGCCCGTTTGCCCAAGCTGGTGGAGCGCGCTGGCAATGCCGAGGCGGGTGGTGGTTCGATCACCGCGTTTTACACGGTGCTCTCGGAGGGTGATGATCAGCAGGACCCGATTGCCGACTCGGCGCGTGGCGTGCTCGACGGTCACATCGTACTGTCCCGGCGCTTGGCCGAAGAGGGGCATTACCCGGCCATCGATATTGAAGCGTCCATCAGCCGGGTCATGCCTGCGGTGGTCAGCCCTGAACACATGGCGCGTGCCCAGCATTTCAAACAGCTGTGGTCGCGCTATCAGCAGACCCGCGACCTCATCAGCGTCGGTGCTTACGTGGCCGGTGGCGACCGGGAAACCGACATGGCGATCGCGCTGCACCCGGTGCTGGTGCGCTACCAGCGCCAGGGCCTGCGTGAAAACGAAAGCATAGAAGGCAGCAGCGAGGCGCTGGCGTCGATTTTCGCACCAGCGCCTGGCGGCTGATAAGCCATGGCCCAGAGTCGAGCGGCGCGTCTGGCGCCGGTGGTCGAGATGGCAGAAGCCGCCGAGCGAACCGCCGCCCAGCGCCTTGGGCACTTCCAGGGGCAGGTCAACCTTGCCAATAACAAGCTGCAGGAGCTTGACCAGTTTCGTCAGGATTATCAGCAGCAATGGTTGCAGCGCGGCAGTGCCGGGGTTTCCGGGCAATGGCTGCTGGGCTACCAGCGCTTTCTCAGTCAGCTCGATGTCGCCGTTGCCCAGCAATACAAAAGTCTCGAATGGCACAAGGCCAATCTGGATCGGGCGCGCAGCGCCTGGCAGGATTGCTATGCGCGAGTGGAGGGCTTGCGCAAGCTGGTGCAGCGCTACATGGACGAGGCGCGCAGGCTGGAGGACAAGCGCGAGCAGAAATTGCTCGACGAGTTGTCGCAGCGTCTGCCTCGCCATGAACAATTCTGACGTTTGACTCAATCAGACCCGCAGCAATCTCTCTGGCTGGTCTACGCTATCAATGTCTCGGTGATGAAACACCTCGAGGTTCCCATGACAGTCACTTCCAAACTTTCTGACGATGGCCGGACGCTGATCCTTGAAATCGAAGGACGCTTCGATTTCAACTCCCATCAGGCGTTTCGCGCTGCCTATGAGGACCATCCGCAGTCATTGAATTACGTGGTCGACCTGCGCGGTACGCATTATCTGGACAGCTCGGCGCTGGGGATGCTGTTGCTGCTGCGCGATCACGCTGGCGGTGACAAGGCGTTGGTGCGCCTGGTCAACTGCACGCCTGATGTGCTGAAGATTCTGGCCATTTCCAATTTCTCGAAGCTGTTCGAATTGAGCATACCCAGTGCAGTCAGCCCCGAAAAAACTGTGCATTCTGATCGCTGATGACAGCACCAGTGACCGCTTGCTGCTTTCAACTATCGTTGCGCGGCAGGGTCACCGGGTTCTCAGCGCGGGCAACGGTGTCGAAGCGGTTGCCATTTTCAAGGCCGAAAGCCCGCAGTTGATTCTGATGGACGCCATGATGCCGGTCATGGATGGTTTCGAAGCGGCGCGAAGAATCAAGGCAATGGCCGGCGAATCGCTGGTGCCGATCATCTTCCTGACCTCACTCACCGAAGGCGAAGCGCTCGCACGCTGCCTGGATGCCGGTGGCGACGATTTCATGTCCAAGCCTTACAACCCGCTGGTATTGGCCGCCAAGATCAACGCCATGAACCGCTTGCGGGTATTGCACGAAACCGTCCGCCAGCAGCGTGACCAGATCGCCAGGCATCATGAGTATCTGCTCAATGAGCAGCGTGTCGCCAAGGCGGTGTTCGATCAGATCGCCCACGCCGGTTGCCTGGGGGCGAGCAATATCCGCTACCTTCAGTCTCCCTACGCATTGTTCAACGGCGACCTGATGCTCGCCGCCTATACGCCAGCCGGGCACATGCAGGTGCTGCTCGGGGATTTCACCGGACATGGCTTGCCGGCGGCGGTGGGTGCCATGCCACTTGCCGAGGTGTTCTACGGCATGACCGCCAAGGGCTATGGTCTGGTTGAAATCCTCCGTGAAATGAACGCCAAGCTCAAACGCATCCTCCCGGTCGACATGTTTTGTTGTGCGACGCTGCTGTGTATCAATCTTCCGCAGCGGCAGGTTGAGGTCTGGAGTGGCGGCTTGCCGGACGGTTACCTGTTGCGCGGCGTGCAGGGCGAGCATGTGCCGCTGGCTTCGAATCATCTGCCATTGGGTGTATTGAGCGTCGATGCCTTCGACGCGCGCACTGACGTGTATCCGTTGGCACCGGGTGATCGCATATTTCTATTGTCCGACGGCGTGCTCGACACCAGTAACAGCCAGGAGGAGCTGTTCGGTGCGCAGCGTCTGCGAGAGGTTCTGTCTGCCAATCGCGAACCGCCGTTGCTGATCGAAGAGATCCTCGAGGCGCTCAACGAATTTGGCGGCAAGGCGCGTGACGATGTCAGCCTTCTGGAAGTCAGCGCTGTCGAGGCGCCGCTGAAAAGTCTGCCAGCGATGATGTATTCGGACAGCGGCGCATCCAGCCCGCTGGACTGGTCGGCCAGCTTCGAGTTTCGTGCCTCGACCCTCAAGCGTTTCAACCCACTGCCTTATGTGCTGCAACTACTGCTGGAGGTTCATGGCCTGCGTGATCAGGGGGCCGCACTGCACATGGTGCTTGGCGAGCTGTACAGCAATGCGCTGGAGCATGGTGTGCTAGCGCTGGATTCGTCGCTCAAGCACGATGCAGCAGGTTTCGCGCTTTATTACCAGCAGCGCGCAGAGCGTCTCGACAGGCTGCAGTCCGGCTTCATCCGGGTGACCCTGCAGGTCGAAACGGTCGCGCAGGGCGGTCGGCTGACCCTCAGCGTCGAGGACAGCGGCCAGGGATTCGATGTGGAAAAGACCCGGACGCCGACGTCTGCCAGCAATGAACTGTATGGTCGCGGACTGCATCTGGTCTGCGAATTGAGCCGCGAGGCCAGGTGGTCCAGGGATGGCAGGACCGCCTGCGTGGAATTTTCCTGGAAGGGAGTGGCATAATCCTCGCCTGGAGTCTTGATCAAGGAGTGAACAAGTGTCGATTCATCTGGATTACAGCGTATTGAATGCCTTGCAGGAGGTCATGGAGGACGAATATCCGACCTTGCTGGATGTTTTTCTCAAGGATTCCGAGCAGCGTATCGCGCAACTGCGCCTGGCTGTGGGGTCGCACGATCCTGATTTTCAGGAGTTGAGCCTGACCGCTCACAGTTTCAAGGGCAGCAGCAGCAACATGGGCGCCTTGCAGCTTTCCGAGCTGTGTCGTCAGCTCGAGGACCAGGCTCGCCAGCAGCAGTTCGCAGGCCTGGCAGAGCTGATTCGCACGATCGACAGCGAATACATGACGATTCGCGGGCTGTTCAATTCCGAGCTGCAACTGTTCGTCAGTTGAGTCCTGACGTCACCCCGTTGATTCCCGTTACCAGGGATCATTTAAAAAATTGGCCCGCATATTGCTAAGAACTCCGGTAAGGCGATAACCAGCAGCTGATGCGGAGACCGAAATGCCCCTTGCTACCAATGCGCTTCTTCAGGCCACAACCTCTGTGACCGCCAGGTCCGGTGTGGCCAATAATGCGGTCAAGTCTGCTGACAGCAGCAAGGACGGGGCCTCCAGCTTTTCCAATGTCTATGCAAAGCAGGCCAAAGACACTGCCCCTGCGCGGGAAAATGCGCCAGTAAAGCCAGCTCGCGACAAGACCGCGCCTGACAAGGACAAGGTCGCCGCCGGCAAGGACAAACCTGCAAGTGATCAGGCAAATGCCGCCGACAAGTCGAGCGTTGCCGATAGCGGCAATGATTTGCCAGCCAAGCCGGCTGCTGCAGATGATGACGCGGGGCATTCTGATGCTAAACAGGATGATGCACAGGCCTCTGCCGATCCGGCGTTGACTGAGGGCCAAGCGGTCGTCGATCCGGCCCTTGATCCGGCATTGCAGGCAATGGTCGCACAGGCTCCCGGGGCCCCTGTAGCCAAGGTGCCACCCACTTCGGAAGTCGTCACTGCGCCAGTGGTCTCGGCGCTCACCACCACCACTCAGGCGGCACCGCCGGCCGTGGTTGAAGACGCCTTCAACCCAGACGCCGATCCGCTTGATGGTCTGGATGCCGTGCAGTTGGCGCTGGAAAACGCCACTGCCAAAACCCAACTGGCTGCGCAGAATGCCCAGGCTGCCAACAAGGCGACGCCGAGCAATGCGGAAGCTGACCCCAATCAAAATATCGTCAATAACCTGTCGGTCTTGAGCGAGCAGCTTCCGTCCGAAGGCAGCAGCACTGAAAGCAGCGACAAGTCGTTCAGCGGTTTGATCGGTGAGGGGCTGAAGGATGTAAAAGGCGCCGCCGGTGACACGCGCGTCGACAACTTTGCCGATCGCCTCGCTGCGCTCAGCCAGGCCGCGCAACCCGTACGTGTAGCGGCGGCACCGGCTGCGCCCTTGATGAACCAGCCGTTGGCCATGCATCAAAGTGGCTGGACCGAAGGCATCGTCGACCGCGTCATGTACCTGTCGAGCCAGAACCTCAAGACCGCGGATATCAAGCTTGAGCCTGCCGAACTCGGCCGTCTGGATATCCGGATCAACATGGCGCCTGAGCAGCAGACCCAGGTGACCTTCATGAGCGCGCACCTGGGTGTCCGTGATGCGCTGGAAAGCCAAATGTCGAAGTTGCGTGAGTCGTTCGTGCAGCAGGGGCTTGGCAACGTCGACGTGAATGTCTCCGATCAGTCGCAACAGCAGGCCCAGCAACAGGCTCAAGAGCAGGCCAGTCGCGCCCAGCGCAGCGGTCGTGGTGGGGGCAGGAGCTCTGGCGATAGCTCGGATGAAATCGCAGGCGTCGATGCGGCCATCCCTGTCAGCCAGCCAGCGGCACGAGTGATCGGCACCAGTGAGATCGATTATTACGCGTGAGGCTCCTGCGCCACATGGCAACCGCGACGCGACGTCATGCATTGCCTGAACGTGTTGGCGCAGAAGTGCTTTTTGAACGCGATGGTACAGACGACGCAGAGTGCGACGTAAGTGACGGCTGAGTCCTGGCGCTGCTCCGGCGACCCCCGGATCAGTGACAGGGCAAAGGAACCCGACGAAGTCGGGCCGGAAACGGAGCCAGGGGCTTTGGTCACTTTGGCCCCATCAAAGTGACTCGCCGAGGGGCGAAAAGGTGACCTGAGCCGAACCTCAATCCACCTGACAAAGAAAAACCGCCGTGTGACGCAGAGCGTCACGACCTGCATTCCCACGCGCGTGAGGAACGATAGTCATCAGCTACCGCGCCGCGCCTTCAACGCCTGTACAAGAGTCACCATGCCCTTGCGCCCAAGCGCGTAACCGTTTGTGTCCAATACATCCCCGTTTCGTACAACTCTGGCATAACACTTGCTCTGCCTCTGTCACGTATTGAAGAACCTCTTGAATAGTGACGGATTATTGGCATGGCGCAGAGCGAAGAAGTTAAAGACCCCGCGACCACAGGCAAAGGTAAAGGCAAGCTCAAGCTCATTATCATTGCCGTCGTGGCGTTGCTGCTGGCGGTAGGCTTGTCGGTGGGCGCGACCTGGTTCCTCATGCACAAGAGTGAAAGCAAGGTAGACCCAGCGGCGGCCGCAGCGGCAGCGAACGTCAAGCCCGTGGCGGTGTTCGAGCCGATGACCCCGGCCTTCGTGGTCAACTTCAACGCCAATGGCCGCCAACGCTACATGCAGGTGAGCATCACCATGCTGGGCCGAAATGCAGCCGACATGGAAGCGCTGAAGGTACACATGCCATTGATCCGCAATAATCTGGTCATGCTGTTCGCAGCCATTCCCTTCGAATCACTGGCTTCGCCGATCGGCCAGGAAATGCTGCGTCAGAAAGCGACCGCCAGTATTCAGGAAGTCGCACAGAAAGAACTCGGCAAGACTGTGATAGAACAGCTGCTCTTCACTAACTTCGTATTGCAGTAGGACTCTCACATGGCCGTGCAAGACCTGCTCTCCCAGGACGAGATCGATGCGCTGCTGCATGGCGTCGACGATGGGATGGTCCAGACTGACAACAACAGCGAGCCTGGCAGTGTCAAAAGTTACGACCTGACCAGCCAGGACCGGATCGTCCGCGGACGCATGCCGACGCTGGAAATGATCAACGAGCGATTCGCTCGCTACACGCGTATCAGCATGTTCAACCTGCTGCGCCGCTCGGCGGATGTGGCAGTGGGCGGTGTTCAGGTCATGAAGTTCGGTGAGTACGTGCATTCCCTGTACGTGCCGACCAGCCTCAACCTGGCCAAGATCAAGCCGCTGCGAGGCACCGCGCTGTTCATTCTCGACGCCAAGCTGGTGTTCAAGCTGGTGGATAACTTTTTCGGCGGTGACGGTCGTCACGCCAAGATCGAAGGCCGTGAGTTCACGCCGACCGAACTGCGTGTCGTACGCATGGTGCTGGATCAGGCGTTTGTCGACCTCAAAGAGGCCTGGCAGGCGATCATGGAAGTGAATTTCGAGTACATCAACTCGGAAGTTAACCCGGCCATGGCCAACATTGTCGGGCCGAGCGAGGCTGTAGTGATCTCCACCTTCCACATCGAACTCGATGGCGGTGGCGGCGACTTGCACGTGACCATGCCGTACTCGATGATCGAGCCGATCCGCGAAATGCTCGACGCCGGTTTCCAGTCCGATCTGGACGATCAGGACGAGCGCTGGGTCAACGCGCTCAAGGAAGACGTGCTGGATGTCAACGTGCCGCTCACCACGACCATCGCCCAGCGCCAGTTGCCGTTGCGGGACATCCTGCACATGCGCCCTGGCGATGTCATCCCGGTGGAACTGAGCGACTCGCTGGTCATGCGTGCCAATGGCGTACCTTCATTCAAGGTCAAGCTTGGCTCGCACAAGGGCAAGATGGCCCTGCAAGTAATCGAACCTATAGCGCGACGCTGACCTTTCAGGTCTGCGTCGGAAATTGTTGCGTAACTGAAATACTGCGTGCAGAGGACAACCGATGGCTGATGAAAACGATATGACGTCTGCTGAAGACCAGGCATTGGCCGATGAATGGGCTGCTGCATTGGGCGAAGCTGGCGACAGTCAGGCTGATATTGATGCGTTGCTGGCTGCGGACGCCGGCAATTCGGGTAGCCGGATGGCTATGGAGGAGTTCGGCAGCGTGCCGAAAAGCACCGGTCCGGTTTCTCTGGATGGTCCCAACCTGGATGTGATTCTCGACATTCCGGTGTCGATTTCCATGGAAGTAGGCAGCACCGACATCAACATTCGTAACCTGTTGCAGCTCAACCAGGGCTCGGTGATCGAGCTGGACCGTCTGGCAGGCGAACCCCTGGATGTGCTGGTCAACGGCACACTGATCGCGCATGGCGAAGTGGTGGTGGTCAACGAAAAGTTCGGCATCCGTCTGACCGACGTGATCAGCCCGAGCGAACGCATCAAGAAGCTGCGCTAAGTGAGGCGCTGGCTGAGTGTTTTGCTGACCCTGCCATCGCTGGCCTGGGCTGCCGAACCCGCCGCTCAGGCGGCACCTGCGCAAGTGGCCAACACGGTCTCCGGCGGCATGGGCGGGCAGGTGGTGCAATTGCTGTTCGGTCTGATCCTGGTGATTGGTCTGATTTTCGTGCTCGCCTGGCTGATGCGCCGGGTGCAGCGCGTCGGGCCGAACAGCAATCAGGTGATCGAGCTGGTGAGTTCGCGCGCACTGGGCCCGCGTGATCGGCTGGTGCTTGTGCAGATCGGTAATGAACAAGTGCTGCTGGGCATTACGCCCGGGCGAATCACGCCTCTGCATGTGCTCAAGGAGCCCGTACAGGTGCCGGTGCGCGAGCAGGCTACCCCTGAATTCGCTCAGCGCCTGATGGAGCTGATGGGCAAGGATAAGGACAAGAAGTAATGGGCGCCTTGCGTTTCCTGATACTGCTGTTGCTGGTCATGGTGACGCCTGCTGCGTTGGCGGCCGATCCACTGTCGATCCAGGCGATCACGCTGTCCAACGGTGCCGATGGTCAGCAGGAGTATTCGGTCAGTCTGCAGATTCTGCTGATCATGACTGCGCTGAGCTTCATTCCGGCGTTCGTCATGTTGATGACCAGCTTCACGCGAATCATCATCGTCTTCTCGATTCTGCGTCAGGCCCTCGGCCTGCAGCAGACGCCGTCGAACCAGATCCTCACCGGCATGGCGTTGTTTCTGACCATGTTCATCATGGCGCCGGTCTTCGACCGGGTGAATCAGGATGCCTTGCAGCCTTATCTGGCCGAGAAGCTTTCGGCGCAGGATGCGGTGGCCAAGGCGCAGGTGCCGATCAAGGACTTCATGCTGGCCCAGACGCGCACCAGTGACCTCGAGCTGTTCATGCGCTTGTCCAAGCGTACCGACATCCCGACCCCGGATGCCGCGCCATTGACCATTCTGGTTCCGGCGTTCGTGATTTCGGAACTCAAGACGGCGTTTCAGATCGGTTTCATGATCTTCATTCCGTTTCTGATCATCGATATGGTGGTGGCCAGTGTGCTGATGGCGATGGGTATGATGATGCTGTCGCCGCTGATCATTTCTCTGCCGTTCAAGATCATGTTGTTTGTGCTGGTGGACGGCTGGGCGCTGATTGTCGGCACCCTGGCTGGCAGTTTTGGTGGCGTATGAGCCGTTTTACTGAGGAGTCTGCCCGATGACGCCGGAAGTAGCCGTCGATCTGTTCCGCGAGGCCCTGTGGCTGACTACTGTGCTGGTCGCGATTCTTGTAGTGCCAAGTCTGTTGTGCGGTCTGCTGGTGGCCATGTTTCAGGCCGCCACGCAGATCAACGAACAGACCTTGAGCTTCCTGCCGCGCCTGCTGGTGATGCTCATCACCCTCATCGTCATCGGCCCGTGGCTGTTGAAAATATTCATGGAATACATGCTGTCGTTGTACACCAGTATTCCGACACTGATCGGCTAGCACTGCATGCAGCCGATGCTTGCGCTGACCGATACCCAGATCAGTACCTGGGTAGCGAGTTTCATGCTGCCGCTATTTCGCATCATCGCGTTGCTGATGACCATGCCGATCATCGGCACCACACTGGTCCCGCGTCGCGTACGCATGTACCTCGCCGTGGCGATTACCGTGGTGGTCGCGCCTGCGCTACCTGCCATGCCGCCCGTGCAGGCGCTCGACCTGAGCGCGTTGTTGCTGATCGGTGAGCAGATCATCATCGGCGCCGGGATGGGCCTGTCGCTGCAGTTGTTCTTCCATATCTTCGTGGTCGCGGGGCAGATCATCTCGACGCAGATGGGGATGGGCTTTGCGTCGATGGTCGACCCTACCAACGGTGTTTCCTCCGCGACCATCGGCCAATTCTTCACGATGCTGGTCACCCTGTTGTTCCTGGCCATGAATGGCCATCTGGTGGTGCTGGAGATTCTCGTCGAGAGCTTTACCACGATGCCGGTCGGCAGTGGTTTGCTGGTCAATAACTTCTGGGAGCTGGCCAATGGGTTGGGCTGGGTACTGGCTTCGGGCATGCGACTGGTGTTGCCTGCGATTACCGCGCTGCTGATCATTAACATCGCTTTCGGGGTCATGACCCGCGCCGCGCCGCAACTCAACATCTTTTCCATCGGCTTCCCGCTTACGCTGGTCATGGGCATGGTCATTCTGTGGATGACGATGGGCGACATTCTCAATCAGTATCAACCGATCGCTACGCAGGCCTTGCAGGCGTTGCGCGACATGGTGAGGGCTCGTTGAATGGCAGAAAACGAGAATGGCCAGGACAAAACAGAAGACCCCACGGAAAAAAAGGTCAAGGACTCACGGGCTGACGGCCAGATCGCGCGCTCCAAGGAACTAACCACGCTGGTAGTGATGCTGATGGGGGCGGGCGGTTTACTGGTGTTCGGCTCCGATATCGCCCTGATGATGTCCGAGCTGATGCGCGACAATTTCACGATATCCCGTGAAACCCTGATGGATCAGTCTTACATGGGCAAGGCGCTGCTCAGTTCCGGGATGCATGCGCTGATCGTGGTCCTGCCGTTTCTGATCGCCATGCTGGTCGCTGCATTGGTGGGGCCGATCATGCTCGGCGGCTGGCTGTTCGCAACCAAATCGTTGATGCCCAAGTTCAGCCGGATGAACCCGGCAGCGGGGCTAAAGCGCATGTTCTCGCCGCATGCGCTGGTTGAATTGCTCAAGTCCTTCGGAAAATTTCTGATCATCCTGGCCGTGGCGCTGGTGGTTCTTAACAACGAGCGCAAGGACCTGGTTGCGATTGCTCACGAGCCGCTCGAGCAGGCCATGATCCATAGCCTGATGGTGGTGGGCTGGAGCAGTTTCTGGATGGCGTGTG
The DNA here is from genome assembly GCF_000507185.2 of Pseudomonas syringae KCTC 12500. Classification (NCBI taxonomy): domain Bacteria; kingdom Pseudomonadati; phylum Pseudomonadota; class Gammaproteobacteria; order Pseudomonadales; family Pseudomonadaceae; genus Pseudomonas; species Pseudomonas syringae. The sequence continues at coordinate 401,020 of NZ_AYTM02000002.1, read as the reverse complement.
GCCTGATATTTATCGCGGCGGCGGATGTGCCGTTTGTGTTGTATGAGGCGCACAAGAAGCTGCTGATGACCAAGCAGGAAGTGCGCGACGAGCACAAGAACAGCGAGGGCAGCCCGGAGGTCAAGCAGCGCATTCGTCAGCTGCAGCGTGAAATGTCCCAGCGACGCATGATGGCCTCCGTCCCCGAGGCCGACGTGATCATTACCAACCCGACACACTTTGCCGTCGCCCTGAAATACGATCCCGAACAGGGCGGGGCGCCGATGTTGCTGGCCAAGGGTACTGACCTGGTGGCACTGAAAATTCGCGAAATCGGCGCGCATAACGAGATCCTGATTCTGGAGTCTGCGGCACTGGCGCGTTCTATCTACTACAGCACCGAGCTTGACCAGGAAATCCCCGCCGGCCTGTATCTGGCGGTCGCACAGGTGCTGGCCTACGTCTACCAGATCCGCCAGTTCCGCGCCGGTCAGGGCAAGCGCCCCGACCCTCTGGGCGACATCAAGATTCCTCCCGACCTGCAGCGCGACGCGTAGCCCGCTCTCCCTTCGTTGCCGGCAGACCACCATCTTGCCCATGCTCCGCGTGGGCATGCCGTTCCGGGCGGTCCGCGCTCCGGTTTAACCTGGCTTGTGTCTCTAAAACCTTACCGCCGCTGGCTTTGTAAAAGTTGGACAGCTTTTTGCAACAGGGTCGATACAGGGCGCCATCGGCGTCAATGTTTTGATCTAGTGCGCAGGTAACGAATCAGTGGATCGCTCTCAATTACTCAGTAGCGCACGCAGCAACATCACAGGCCTGGGCCGTGGTCAGTTGGGCGTTCCGTTGTTGTTGCTGATCATGCTGGCAATGATGATGTTGCCCATGCCGCCGTTCCTGCTGGACGTACTTTTCACGTTCAACATTGCACTGTCCATCGTCGTGCTGCTGGTCTGCGTATACGCCCTGCGGCCGCTGGATTTTTCTGTGTTTCCGACCATTCTGCTGGTCGCCACGTTGCTGCGTCTGGCGCTGAACGTGGCTTCCACCCGGGTGGTGATGCTTCACGGCCAGGACGGCCACGCCGCGGCGGGCAAGGTGATTCAGGCCTTCGGTGAAGTGGTGATCGGTGGCAACTACGTCGTCGGTATCGTGGTGTTCGCGATTCTGATGATCATCAACTTCGTGGTTATCACCAAGGGTGCCGGCCGTATTTCCGAGGTAAGCGCGCGCTTCACCCTCGACGCGATGCCCGGCAAACAGATGGCGATCGACGCCGATCTCAACGCCGGTCTTATCGACCAGCCGGAAGCCAAGCGCCGTCGTGCCGAAGTGGCCCAGGAAGCCGAGTTCTACGGGTCCATGGACGGTGCCAGCAAGTTTGTACGCGGTGACGCGATTGCCGGCCTGCTGATTCTGTTCATCAACCTGATCGGCGGCATGCTGGTCGGTATCTTTCAGCACAACATGACCTTCGCCGATGCGGGTCGCGTTTACACCCTGTTGACCATCGGTGACGGTTTGGTGGCGCAATTGCCATCACTGCTGCTGTCCACCGCTGCCGCGATCATGGTGACCCGTGCTTCCGGTTCTGAAGAGATGGGCAAGCTGATCAATCGCCAGATGTTTGCCTCGCCCAAGGCGCTGGCTGTATCTGCCGCCATCATGATCGTGATGGGTCTGGTGCCAGGCATGCCGCATTTCTCCTTCATCGGCCTTGGCCTGGTGGCCGCAGGTGGTGCTTACCTGCTGTGGAAGAAAGACAACCAGGTGAAGGTCGAGGCGCTGGCCGAAGTGCAGCGTCAACAGGACCTGCTGCCGTCACCGACCCGCGTTCAAGACTCCAAGGAGCTGGGCTGGGATGACGTCACCCCCATCGATATCATCGGCCTGGAAGTAGGTTACCGCCTGATTCCGCTGGTGGATCGCAATCAGGGTGGTCAGTTGCTGGCGCGTATCAAGGGTGTGCGCAAGAAGCTCTCGCAAGAGCTCGGTTTTCTGATGCCCACCGTGCACATTCGCGACAACCTTGATCTGGCGCCAAGCGCCTATCGTCTGACACTGATGGGCGTGATTCTGGCCGAGGCCGAGATCTACCCGGATCGCGAGCTGGCGATCAACCCCGGTCAAGTGTTCGGCACCCTTAACGGCATCACCGCCAGAGATCCGGCGTTTGGTCTGGAAGCCGTGTGGATCGAAATAAGCCAGCGCAGTCAGGCTCAGTCGCTGGGGTACACGGTGGTCGATGCCAGTACTGTAGTGGCGACTCACTTGAACCAGATTCTCTACAAGCATTCGCATGAGCTGATCGGCCACGAGGAAGTCCAGCAATTGATGCAATTGCTGGCCAAAAGCTCGCCCAAGCTGGCTGAAGAGCTGGTACCTGGCGTGCTGTCGCTGTCCTCGCTGCTCAACGTGCTGCAAGCGCTGCTGGCTGAACACGTACCTGTCCGTGATATTCGCAGCATTGCAGAGGCTATCGCCAACAACGCCGGGAAGAGTCAAGATACCGCCGCTTTGGTGGCCGCGGTGCGCGTTGGTCTGAGTCGCGCAATCGTCCAAAGCATTGTAGGCGTTGAGCCGGAGCTGCCTGTTATCACTCTGGAACCAAGGTTGGAACAGATATTGCTCAATAGTTTGCAGAAGGCTGGTCAGGGTCAGGAAGAAGGCGTTCTTCTTGAGCCAAGCATGGCTGAGAAGCTCCAGCGTTCGTTGATCGAGGCCGCCCAGCGTCAGGAGATGCAAGGGTTGCCGGTAATTCTTCTGGTAGCAGGGCCTGTCCGGGCGATGCTGTCACGATTTGGACGATTGGCTGTACCGAACATGCATGTTCTGGCGTACCAGGAAATTCCGGACAACAAGCAAGTAACCATCGTAGCGACTGTCGGGCCAAACGGCTGAGGTAGTGAGTCATGCAAGTTAAGCGATTTTTCGCCGCCGATATGCGTCAAGCCATGAAGCTGGTTCGCGATGAGCTGGGCGCTGAAGCGGCCATCATCGGTAACCGGCGCATTGCCGGTGGCGTAGAGCTGACTGCTGCTCTGGATTACAAGCTGTCCGCCCTGGCACCGCGTGTGCCGAACATGGAACTGGAAGACGAGCTGCGCAAGACTCAGTCGCGCATCGTCTCCGCCCAGGCCGAATTGAACAACCGCAGCGACAGCGACGCATCGATCAACCTGCAGCTGTTTTCCGGCAAGCCGGCCAACCCTGCCGATACGCACATTGAGCCGACGCTCGAAGAGCCGCCGCGTCCATTCGCGTACGCACCGGCACAGGCCGCCGAGCCTGCCATTGGCCAGCGCGCCTATGACTCGATGCGCTCCGAATTGAACGGCCTGCGTGAGTTGCTGGAAGTCCAGCTCGGCTCGCTGGCCTGGAACCAGCTGCAGGGCAGTCGTCCGCAGCAAGCCAACCTTTGGCGCCGCCTGCAACGTGTCGGCCTGTCCGGCCCGCTGTCACGCGACCTGCTGTCGATGATTCCGGAGATTGACGAGCCTCGTCAGGCCTGGCGCATGCTGCTGGCGCACCTGGCCCGCATGATCGCCGTACCCGAAGTCGAGCCGCTCGAAGAGGGCGGCGTGATTGCAATGGTCGGTCCTGCCGGAATGGGCAAGACCACCACCCTGGCCAAACTGGCAGCACGTTACGTGCTGAAGTACGGCCCGCAGAATATCGCACTGGTCAGCATGGACAGTTTCCGTATCGGCGCGCAGGAGCAGCTCAAGACCCTTGGGCGCATCCTCAACGTACCGGTCACCCATATCGATCCTGGCCAGTCTCTGGTTCAGGCGCTGGAACCGCTGTTGCGCAAACGCGTGGTACTGATTGACACCGCCGGCCTGCAAGCCAGTGATCCTGCGCTGCGCATGCAGCTGGAAAGCCTCGCGGGTCGCGGCATCAAGTCGCGCAACTATCTGGTACTGGCAACCACCAGCCAGAAGCAGGTGCTGACAGCCGCGTATCACAGTTACAAACGTTGTGGCCTGGCCGGATGCATTCTGACCAAGCTTGATGAAACTGCCAGCCTTGGTGAAGTCCTGAGCCTGGCGATCAGTCACGAACTACCTGTGGCCTACCTCACGGACGGACCACGTATTCCTGATGACCTGCATACTCCGCGTCGTCATCAGTTGGTAAGCCGCGCTGTGAGTGTGCAGATGCAGGACGAGCCTAGCGAAGAAGCAATGGCTGATATGTTTGCTGACCTCTATCACACCCCTGGCAAGAGAGTGGGTTAAGTGATGGATATTATTGGAATGTCCCTGCGTCAACGGTCTGCCATACAGTGTTCATTTGCGAACGTGCAGCCCTCGATGTGGTTTCGGTCTACGCAAGACAAGGTAAAGAAATAACATGGGCAGCATGCATCCCGTACAGGTTATCGCGGTGACCGGTGGCAAAGGTGGCGTCGGTAAGACTAACGTGTCAGTGAACCTTTCACTGGCCCTCGCCGAGCTTGGCCGTCGCGTCATGCTGCTGGACGCCGATCTGGGTCTGGCCAATGTCGACGTGCTGCTTGGGTTGACGCCCAAACGCACGCTTGCCGATGTCATGGAGGGGCGTTGTGAGTTGCGCGACGTGCTGTTGCAGGGGCCGGGCGGGGTTCGAATCGTACCCGCCGCTTCCGGCACCCAGAGCATGGTGCATCTGTCGCCCGCCCAGCATGCGGGCTTGATCCAGGCGTTCAGTGAGATTGGCGACAACCTCGATGTGCTGGTGATCGACACAGCCGCCGGTATCGGTGAGTCGGTGGTCAGCTTCGTGCGCGCCGCTCAGGAAGTGCTGCTGGTGGTGTGCGATGAGCCCACGTCGATCACCGATGCCTACGCCCTGATCAAACTGCTCAACCGCGATTACGGCATGAACCGCTTCCGGGTGCTGGCCAACATGGCACAGAGCCCGCAGGAAGGGCGCAACCTGTTCGCCAAACTGACCAAAGTGACGGATCGTTTTCTCGATGTTGCTCTGCAGTATGTAGGTGCCGTGCCGTACGACGAGTGCGTACGCAAGGCGGTACAGAAACAGCGCGCTGTTTACGAAGCATTCCCGCGTTCCAAATGTGCACTGGCCTTCAAGGCCATTGCCCAGAAGGTTGATACCTGGCCGTTGCCAGCCAATCCGCGGGGTCATCTCGAGTTCTTCGTTGAGCGACTCGTTCACCAGACCAGTGCAGGGCCTGTGCAATGACTGCGAGCGGCTACCAGATGTACAGCAAGACTTCCCGTAATTCACAGTACGAGTTGATCGAGCGCTATGCGCCACTGGTCAAGCGTATCGCTTATCATCTGCTGGCGCGCTTGCCGGCCAGCGTGCAGGTCGAGGATCTGATCCAGGCCGGCATGATCGGCCTGCTTGAAGTCTCCACCAAGTATGATTCCACCAAGGGTGCGAGTTTCGAGACCTATGCTGGCATTCGCATCCGTGGTGCGATGCTCGATGAAGTGCGCAAGGGTGACTGGGCGCCACGCTCGGTACACCGCAATACGCGCATGGTCAGCGACGCAATTCGGTCAATTGAAGCTAAAACCGGCCGTGACGCTAAAGATCACGAGGTTGCGGCCGAACTCCAGTTGAGTCTCGATGATTACTACGGGATTTTGAATGACACCTTGGGCAGCCGCCTCTTCAGTTTCGACGACCTGCTGCAGGACGGCGATCATGAAGGGCTGCACGAGGATGGCGCAAGCGGATCGCTTGAGCCGTCGCGCGACCTGGAAGACGAGCGTTTCCAGGCTGCGTTGGCCGATGCAATTGCCAATCTGCCAGAGCGCGAGCGTCTGGTGTTGGCGCTGTACTACGACGAAGAGCTGAACCTCAAGGAAATCGGAGAGGTTCTTGGGGTCAGCGAATCTCGGGTCAGTCAGTTACACAGCCAGTGCGCAGCTCGTTTGCGAGGGCGTTTGGGGGAGTGGCGAGCGCGTTGACAGGCAATGTGCGGTCCTTGGCCGCACGTTGGCTGCAAGCCGGCTGTGCAGAGCGTTACGTGGTAACAGGATGGACTCGTCAGAAGCCTGTCAGGCATTGCCTTGATGGGCTTGTTTCTCAGGTCCTTGCCTGTTGTTGTGCCAAGCCCGTCGTCGTTTCGTACAGCCGGAGGTGTGCTGTGCCAGTATTGAGTGAACAGCGTGTTCAGGTGCTGAACGCGTTAAAGACTGCTTGGAGGTCGAATTGGACAAGAACATGAAAATCCTCATCGTTGATGACTTCTCAACGATGCGGCGGATCATCAAGAACCTTTTGCGTGATCTGGGGTTTACCAACACATCGGAAGCGGATGATGGTCTGACCGCATTGCCGATGCTGCAGAGCGGTGCCTTTGACTTTCTGGTGACGGACTGGAACATGCCTGGCATGTCCGGTATCGATCTGCTGCGCGAAGTCCGCAAGGACGAACGCCTCAAGAGCCTTCCCGTGCTGATGGTCACTGCCGAAGCCAAGCGTGAGCAGATCATTGAAGCTGCCCAGGCTGGGGTGAACGGCTATGTAGTCAAGCCATTCACTGCCCAAGCCCTGAAAGACAAGATCGACAAGATCTTTGAACGCGTCAATAGCTGATGCAAGCCGCGAGGGCGCTATGGATAACAATGATTCGATGGCCGACTTTGAGTCGACCTTAAAGAGACACGCGCAGGAACTTGTCACCAGCCTTGAAAAGGGTCGTTTCGGTGACGCTGTGCAACTGATTCACGAACTCAACCAGACACGCGACCGCGGCCTTTATCAGGAAGTGGGCAAGCTGACTCGTGAGCTGCACAGTGCAATCGTAAACTTTCACATCGATCCGCACATGCCTCAAGCCGAGGAAGTGTCGCAGATCACGGATGCTACCGAGCGCCTGTCGTATGTGGTGAGGCTGACCGAGAATGCGGCCAACCGCACCATGGACCTGGTGGAGGAGAGTACGCCGGTCATGAACGGCCTGAGTTCCGACGCCAAGGCGTTGAGCGACGACTGGGGACGTTTCATGCGCCGCGAAATCGGTGCCGAAGAGTTCCGCGAGCTGGCCAAGCGGGTCGATGGTTTTCTGACGCGCACCGAGAAGGAAACCCATCAGGTTTCCGCGCATCTCAACGACATTCTGCTCGCCCAGGATTACCAGGACCTTACCGGTCAGGTTATCAAGCGAGTGACGCAACTGGTCACTGAAGTCGAGAGCAATCTGCTCAAACTGGTGCTCATGGCCAGTCATGTCGATCGCTTTGCAGGCATCGAACATGACGAACAATCCATCCTCGATGAAAAAGATCCTAAAAAACATCTCGCTCAGGGTGAAGGTCCGCAGATTCATGCCGATAAACGTGAAGACGTCGTATCCGGACAGGATGATGTAGACGATCTGCTATCGAGCCTCGGCTTCTAAGGTCTGTTGACGGTTAATTTTAGGGAGCACCCCATGAGCTTCGGCGCCGATGAAGAAATCCTTCAGGATTTTCTGGTAGAGGCCGGCGAAATTCTGGAGCAGTTGTCAGAGCAATTGGTCGAGCTGGAAAGCCGACCGGATGATGCTGATCTGCTCAATGCAATTTTTCGCGGTTTTCACACTGTAAAAGGGGGCGCCGGCTTCCTCCAGCTCCATGAGCTGGTGGAGTGCTGCCACATCGCCGAAAACGTGTTCGACATCCTGCGTAAGGGTGAACGTCGCGTCGATTCCGAATTGATGGACGTGGTCCTGGAAGCATTGGACACCGTCAACAGCATGTTCGGTCAGGTACGTGAACGGACTGATGTAACTCCGGCGACGCCAGAACTGCTGGCCGCGCTGGCGCGTCTGGCCGAGCCACAATCCGCCGATGAAGTAGCGGCTCCTGAACCTGAGCCGGTGGTTGAAGTCCAGGCTGCTGCTGCGGTTGCGGAGCCAGCCGCTGGCGACGAGATTACCGATGATGAATTCGAGCAGTTGCTCGATTCGCTGCACGGCTCAAACCCGGTATCTGCAGCGCCTGCAACGGCGCCAGCAGCGGTTGCGGCTGCGCCGGCGGGTGATGAAATCACCGATCAGGAATTCGAATCCCTGCTTGATCAGTTGCATGGCAAGGGCAAGTTTGCGGCTGACGCTGCTCCTGCTCCGGCACGTGCACCTGTGGCGCAGGGCAGTGCAGCGCCTGCCGGTGATGAAATCACCGACGACGAATTCGAAGCGTTGCTCGATCAACTACACGGCAAAGGCTCGTTTGATGGCGCCGTAGCGGCTCCGGTAGCTGCTGCACCTGTAGCCGTTGCGGCCAAGGCACCCGCTGCTGCTTCGGACGAAATCACCGATCACGAATTCGAAAGCCTGCTCGACGAATTGCATGGCAAGGGCAAGTTCGAGCCTGAGGCGATCGTTGCCAAGGCGCCTGCTCCGACCGCAGCGGCTGCTCCGCCACCTCCTGTAGCCAAGCCTGCTCCGGCGCCTGCTGCTAAAGCCGAGCCGGCCAAACCCGCGGCGGCTCCGGTCCCTGCGCGCACTCCTGCGCCTACCGGCGAAAAGCCGGTGGCGACAGAAGCCGAAACCACGGTTCGTGTCGATACCGCCCGACTGGACGAGATCATGAACATGGTCGGCGAGCTGGTGCTGGTGCGTAACCGTCTGGTGCGCCTGGGTCTCAACAACGGCGATGAAGCCATGTCCAAGGCAGTTTCCAACCTGGATGTGGTGACTGCCGATCTGCAGACTGCGGTGATGAAAACCCGCATGCAGCCGATCAAGAAAGTCTTCGGCCGCTTCCCGCGTCTGGTCCGTGACCTGGCTCGCCAGCTCAAGAAAGAGATCAACCTGGAACTGGTCGGTGAAGAGACCGACCTTGACAAGAACCTCGTAGAGGCGCTTGCCGATCCACTGGTCCACTTGGTGCGTAACGCAGTCGACCACGGTATCGAAACGCCGGAAGAGCGCGAAGCCACGGGCAAGTCCCGCGGCGGTCGTGTGATCCTTTCGGCAGAGCAGGAAGGCGACCATATCCTGCTGTCGATTTCCGATGACGGCAAGGGCATGGACCCTAACGTACTGCGCTCCATTGCAGTGAAGCGCGGCGTCATGGACAAGGATGCAGCCGATCGGTTGAGTGACACCGATTGCTACAACCTGATCTTCGCGCCGGGCTTCTCGACCAAGACCGAGATTTCCGATGTGTCGGGTCGCGGTGTGGGCATGGACGTGGTCAAGACCAAGATCTCCCAGCTCAACGGCTCGATCAACATCTACTCGACCAAGGGCCAGGGTTCGAAGATCGTCATCAAGGTGCCGTTGACCTTGGCGATCATGCCGACCCTGATGGTGATGCTGGGCAACCAGGCTTTCGCTTTCCCGCTGGTCAACGTCAACGAAATCTTCCACCTGAACCTGTCGACTACCAACGTGGTTGATGGCCAGGAAGTGGTGATCGTACGTGACAAGGCCTTGCCGCTGTTCTACCTCAAGCGCTGGCTGGTCAGTTCGGCGGCTCACGAGGAGCAGCGCGAAGGGCACGTGGTAATCCTCACGGTCGGCACTCAGCGCATCGGCTTTGTCGTCGATCAACTGGTCGGTCAGGAAGAAGTGGTCATCAAACCGCTGGGCAAGATGCTGCAAGGTACGCCGGGTATGTCGGGCGCCACCATCACCGGTGACGGTCGCATCGCCTTGATTCTCGATGTACCCAGCATGCTCAAGCGTTACGCCGCACGGCGTATCTGAACCCGGGGTCGCGGGCAGCCTGGCTGCCTGCGGCACCTATTGGAGTGTTTATGGCAGTCAAGGTCCTGGTGGTGGATGATTCCGGTTTTTTCCGCCGCCGCGTTACGGAAATTCTTTCTTCGGACCCCAACATTGTAGTGGTCGGCACCGCCACCAACGGCAAGGAAGCGATTGAGCAGGCGCTGGCGCTCAAGCCGGATGTCATCACCATGGACTACGAAATGCCGATGATGGATGGCATTACGGCAGTTCGCCATATCATGCAGCGTATCCCCACCCCGGTATTGATGTTCTCGTCGCTGACGCACGAAGGTGCGCGCGTGACGCTGGATGCTCTAGACGCCGGTGCGGTGGATTTTCTGCCCAAGAATTTCGAAGATATCTCGCGCAACCCGCAGAAGGTCAAGCAACTGCTGTGCGAGAAAATCAACAGCATCTCACGCAGCAATCGTCGTTCCAGCGGGTTCGGTTCAGCCAGTGCAACTCCGGCAGCACCGGCTCCGTCGACGTTGACCAGCCGCGCTTCTGCGCCAGCCCCGGCACCCGCCAGGGCGGTGCCGTCACGCACGGCAACACCTGCTGCCGCTTCGGCCGCCCCGGCCCATCATGCACCGGCGCACCCGACGACGTCAGGCACGGCCAAGCGTAAGGCCTACAAACTGGTGGCCATAGGCACGTCAACGGGCGGCCCGGTCGCACTGCAACGCGTACTGACCCAACTGCCAGCCAACTTTCCGGCACCACTGGTGCTGATTCAGCACATGCCTGCGGCGTTTACCAAGGCGTTTGCCGAGCGTCTCGACAAACTGTGCAAGATCAGCGTCAAGGAAGCAGAAGACGGCGACGTGCTGCGTCCTGGTCTGGCGCTGCTGGCACCGGGTGGCAAGCAGATGATGGTTGACGGACGCGGCACGGTGAAGATTCTGCCGGGCGACGAGCGCCTCAATTACAAGCCTTGCGTCGACATCACCTTCGGCTCTGCCGCCAAGTCCTACGGCGATAAAGTGCTTTCGGTGGTCTTGACCGGCATGGGCGCCGACGGCCGCGAGGGCGCGCGTTTGCTCAAGCAGGCTGGCAGTACCGTGTGGGCTCAGGATGAAGCGAGCTGCGTGATTTATGGCATGCCGATGGCCATCGTCAAGGCTGAACTCGCGGATGCGATCTACAGTCTCGACGACATCGGTCGGCACCTGGTAGAGGCCTGTCTCTGATGGATGTACTGAGCCTTATCGGTCTGATCCTGGCGTTTGTCGCAATCATTGGTGGTAATTTTCTCGAAGGCGGGCACCTCGGTGCCTTGCTCAATGGTCCGGCGGCGCTGATCGTGTTGGGCGGTACACTCGGTGCTTCGCTGTTGCAGTCGCCGATGAACGCGTTCATGCGTGCCATGAAAATTATCCACTGGATCATTTTTCCGCCACGTATCGATCTGCCTGGCGGTGTCGATCGAGTGATCGGCTGGAGCATGACCGCTCGCAAAGAGGGCTTGCTGGGTCTGGAAACCGTAGCTGATTCCGAGCCCGACGGTTATTCGCGCAAGGGCCTGCAACTGTTGGTCGACGGTGCAGAACCCGCCGCGATTCGCAGCATTCTTGAAGTGGATTTCATCACGCAGGAAACCCGCGATATTCAGGCTGCGAAAGTATTCGAAAGCATGGGCGGCTACGCGCCGACCGTGGGTATCATCGGCGCAGTCATGGGCCTGATCCATGTCATGGGCAACCTGGCTGATCCCAGCCAGCTGGGCAGTGGTATTGCGGTGGCCTTCGTCGCCACCATCTACGGCGTGGCCATGGCCAACCTGATCCTTTTGCCAGTGGCGAACAAACTCAAGGCCATTGCCCACCGTCAGGCGCGTTACCGCGAAATGTTGCTTGAAGGTCTTTTGTCCATCGCCGAGGGTGAAAACCCGCGCTCCATCGAACTCAAGCTGCAAGGCTTCATGGAGTAACAACGCATGGCTCGCCGTCGTCAGGTCGAAGAACATGAAAATCACGAACGCTGGCTGGTGTCGTATGCCGACTTCATTACCTTGCTGTTCGCGTTTTTCGTGGTGATGTACTCGATTTCCTCGGTCAACGAAGGCAAGTACAAGATCCTGTCCCAGGCATTGGTTGGCGTATTCAACGACACTGAACGCACCATGAAGCCGATCCCCATCGGTGAGCAGCGCCCGGTCTCGGTCAAGCCTGCCGAGCCCCTGGTCAAGGACAGCGAGCAGACTGACGCCGGTATAGGTCAGGCGTCCGATGACCCGTTGCAGACCATTGCCCAGGACGTGCGCGATGCGTTCGGTGACCTGATCAAGTCCGATCAGATGACGGTGCGTGGCAACGAACTGTGGATCGAGATCGAGCTCAACTCCAGCATGCTTTTCGGCAGCGGCGATGCGATGCCCAGCGACAAGGCGTTCACCATCATCGAAAAGGTCGCCGGAATCGTCAAACGCTTCGACAACCCGATCCATGTCGAGGGCTTTACCGACGACCAGCCGATCAGCACTGCACAATTCCCGACCAACTGGGAGCTGTCTTCGGCACGTTCTGCCAGCATTGTGCGCATGTTGGCCATGGACGGCGTCAATCCGGCGCGACTCGCTTCGGTGGGCTACGGTGAATTTCAGCCGATCGTTCCCAACACCAGCACGGCCGGACGCGCCAAGAACCGCCGTGTAGTGCTGGTTATCTCGCGCAATCTGGACGTTCGCCGCAGCCTGACCAGCGCTGGATCGGCCAATGTGCAGCCTGATGCTGCATTGCGGCGTGCTGGCACACAAACTGCACCGGTGCCAGCAAAGCCGCCGGTACGCGCGAACGCCGTCAATTCTCCGTCACCCGCCCCCTAAACATCGTATCGGTATGGTCGTCGCTGTACGCAAGGAAAACAATTAATGAGAGTCTGGGCAGTAGCCAACCAGAAAGGTGGAGTCGGAAAGACCACCACGACCATTGCCCTGGCCGGTTTGCTGGCCGACTCAGGTAAGCGCGTGGTTGTGGTCGATCTGGACCCTCACGGCTCCATGACCAGTTATTTCGGGCATAACCCGGACGAGCTGGAACACAGCGCTTTCGATCTGTTTCTGCATAAAGGTGCTGTACCGGACGGTCTTCCCGGCCAGTTGTTGCTGCCTACCAGCGATAAACGCATCTCGTTGATCCCCTCCAGCACCGCGCTTGCCACGCTGGAGCGCCAGTCACCCGGCCAGAGCGGCCTGGGTCTGGTTGTCGCGAAAAGCCTGGCTCAGTTGTGGCAGGATTTTGACTATGCGTTGATCGACAGTCCGCCGCTGCTGGGCGTTCTCATGGTCAATGCACTGGCGGCCAGCCAGCAACTGGCGATTCCGGTGCAGACCGAGTTTTTGGCCGTGAAAGGTCTGGAGCGCATGGTCAATACGCTGACCATGATCAATCGTTCGCGTAAGGTGCCGTTGCCTTACACCATCGTGCCGACCTTGTTCGACCGCCGTACCCAGGCATCGATGGGCACCTTGAAACTGTTGCGCGACAGCTTCCCCGAGCATGTCTGGCAAGCCTACGTGCCGGTCGATACACGACTGCGCGATGCCAGCCGTCTGGGGCTTACGCCGTCGCAGAACGACAGCAAGAGTCGCGGTGTGATCGCTTACCGGGCATTGCTCAAGCATATGCTCGCCGAGCAGCTCAATGCGCAGGTGGCCTGACGTGAACGTCTACTCTTTCTGCATTGTTTGCTCAAGTGATGCCTCAATGCGGCCGATAACTGTATCAGGCTGCACATGCTCCATTTTTCGTTGGGCCCCGGTATGAACCGCCCTGTAGAAGTAGCAACACGACCCAAACTGGCTTTGCAGTCCTACCTGGACGCACTGCTGTACGACGCGACTGAAGTGCTCGAAGAGCCCGTCAGCAGCATCGATGAATTTCAGGCGGCTGTGCTCGAAGAGCAGGCCTTTGATGCGCGGATGCAGGCGCAGATCAAGCCGCTGGCGGTCGCGGTTGCCGCGCCGGCTCCGGTGGCTGTCAAGGTGCAGGTAGCAGCGCCCGCGCCAGTGGTTGAAGTCGCTCCGGTGATCGTTGCCGAAGCGGTGCAGGTTGAAGTGGCTCAGGTTGAAGAGGCAGTGACAACCGTTGCGCTGGTGGAACCGGTCGCCGAGTTGAGCACGCTGGCAGCCCGGCGTACCCCTACACCACCGCCGACCAGTGATGGTCGTCCGGCATGGGCTGCCGAGCCATTCGAATGCCTGTTGTTCGATGTGGCCGGTCTGACACTGGCGGTGCCGCTGGTGTGCCTGGGGTCGATATATCCGCTGGCGGGGCAGGAGCTGACGCCGCTGTTCGGTCAGCCGGACTGGTTTCTCGGGATCCTGCCGTGTCAGGCAGGCAACCTGAAAGTGTTGGATACCGCGCGCTGGATCATGCCTGATCGCTACCGCGACGATTTTCGCCAGGGATTGCAGTATGTGATTTCGGTGCAGGGATACGAGTGGGGGCTGGCGGTGCATCAGGTCAGCCGTTCGTTGCGTCTTGATCCGAACGAGATCAAATGGCGCGCGCAGCGAGGTCATCGTCCATGGCTGGCGGGTACGGTCATCGAGCATATGTGCGCGTTGCTGGATGTAGCAGAGTTGGCCGAGCTGATAGCCAGTGGTGCGGTCAAGCAGTTGAACAAGTCGAAATAATCATGGGTCGATGCCAGTGGCGTCACCTGCAAAGAACACACGTGAGGGGTTGGGGTTATGAATAAGTCGTCTGCACAAGGTTCCGAAGATCCTATTCTGCAATGGGTTACGTTCCGCCTGGACAACGAGTCCTACGGCATCAACGTAATGCAGGTGCAGGAAGTGCTGCGCTACACTGAAATCGCCCCGGTGCCGGGTGCGCCAAGCTACGTGCTGGGCATCATCAACCTGCGCGGTAACGTCGTGACGGTGATCGACACCCGTCAGCGTTTTGGCCTGGACCCGGTTGAAGTCAGCGACAACACGCGTATCGTGATCATCGAAGCCGACAAGCAAGTGGTCGGTATTCTGGTCGACAGCGTTGCGGAAGTGGTTTACTTGCGTCAGTCAGAAGTTGAAACTGCGCCTAACGTCGGTAACGACGAATCGGCCAAGTTCATTCAGGGCGTTTGCAACAAGAACGGCGAACTGTTGATTCTGGTTGAACTGGACAAAATGATGTCCGAAGAAGAGTGGTCCGATCTGGAGAACATCTGATTGATCTTTGAGGTAGCTGTCGTCTTTCTGGGCATTCTCTGGGTAGTGACCCTGTTTATGTTCCTGGCCCATACCAGGCGTCAGCGCAAGCTCGACGCCGAGCGTGATGATGCGGCTGCCTTGCGGGATCAGCGGATCAAGGAGTTGGCCAGGCGTCTGGACAACTACCAGAACGGCACGGTGCGCATGGGCGAGGCGTTGCATGAGCTGCGTGCCGTCGTTGCGCCGTTGCCGGACAAGCTCACCGCTCTGGAGCAGCGCGATCCCTCCACGCTATCCTTCGCCCAGGCCGCCCGTCTGGTCGGCATGGGTGCCAGCATCGACGAGCTGACCCAGTCCTGCGGCCTGACCCAGGCCGAAGCGCAACTGATGACCAAACTGCACGGTAATACAGCGAGCTAGTTTCTCGGTCGTATGGCTATCGTTCCCATGCTCCGCGTGGGAATGCAGTTCGTGACGCTCCGTCGTCAGCGCCATCGCGATAAAAAAGCGCGTTTACGATAGCCGTGAGTGCTGGACCGTTCGGAACCTGTAACTCTCATGCCTGTGCCGTTACTGCTCGTCCAGCGCAAACTCGGTCAGGCAGAACGTCGGGATCTTCAGGTCGTTAAGACGCTGGGAGCCGCCCAGTTCCGGCAGGTCGATGATCGCAGCAGCCTCGTACACTTCGGCACCCATACGGCGGATCAGATTGGCAGCGGCGATCAGCGTGCCTCCGGTCGCGATCAAGTCATCGAACATGATGACCGAGTCACCTTCGCACAGACTGTCGGCATGCACTTCCAGATACGCTTCGCCGTATTCGGTCTGATACGCCTCGGACAGTACATCGGCAGGCAGTTTGCCTTGTTTGCGGAACAGCACCAGCGGCTTGTTCAATTGATACGCGACCACCGAACCGATCAGAAAACCCCGCGCGTCCATGACGCCGATATGGCTGAACTCGGCATCGATGTAGCGCTGCACGAAGCTGTCAATCACCTGACGGGTGGCCTTGGGCGACTGGAACAGGGGTGTGATATCGCGGAAGACCACGCCCGGCTTGGGGAAGTCCACGACCGGGCGGATGAGGGATTTGAAGTTCGATTGATCGAAAGTCATCAGGGGATTCCATGGCAGTTTTGGCCGACAGTTTAAGCCGACCCGCCAAAGATCGCACGTTTCAGCTTTGCATCGACCCGCCAGCCAGTGCGCACAGCTCGATGGGGGCGAGGATGTGAATCTCTTTGCCCTCGGCAGAAATCAGCTGATTTTGCTGGAACCGGGTAAAGACACGGGACACGGTCTCGACTGCCAGACCCAGGTGATTACCGATTTCGTTGCGCGACATACTCAGGCGGAACTGATTGGCCGAAAAGCCTCTGGCGCGGAAGCGTGCAGACAGGTTGATCAGAAACGTGGCGATACGCTCATCGGCGGTCTTTTTCGAGAGCAGCAGCATCATTTGCTGATCGTCACGGATCTCACGGCTCATGACGCGCATCAACTGCCGACGCAGTTGCGGCAGTTTCGCGGAAAGCTCGTCCAGACGCTCGAAAGGGATTTCGCAGACCGACGTGGTTTCCAGTGCCTGGGCCGAGACTGGGTAAGCCTCGGCGTCCATGCCGGACATGCCCACCAGTTCGCTGGGCAGGTGAAAACCGGTGAGCTGTTCTTCACCGCTGTCACTGATATTGAAGGTTTTCAACGCCCCGGAACGCACCGCATAGACCGACTCGAAGGTGTCCCCCTGACGAAACAGAAATTCGCCTTTCTTCAGCGGGCGGCCGCGTTTGACGATCTGGTCAAGGCAGTCCATGTCTTCGGTATTCAACGAAAGGGGCAGGCACAACGGCGCGAGACTGCAATCCTTGCAGTGAGCCTGGTTTTGCGCGCGCGACTTGACTGGCTCGGACATCACTTAATTCCTTGTGGGAAATCACACATAAGCCGTAAGGGTAACTCACCCGTGCTTGTCGGGGCCAGCCTGCAAATCGGTCGGCGTCGTCAAGGTTACAGGTTGCCTGCCGATAACCACGTATTCCTTCAGCCAAGCCAGGATGCCTCGTCATGTCAACGACACTCCCGTTGATCAGCAGCATTACGATACGGACTGCGACCTCGCAGACCACCTACAGTAACGCTGAGCAAATCACTACCGCGGCGTCGGCAAGTGAGACAAAGGGCGTACAGGTCAATTTGTCGGCAGAAGGCAAGGCGGCTGCGTCATCGTCTTCCAGAAACGCTGATATCGAACAGAGCGGCCTGCCTGGTTCCGTGCAGAAGATCCTCAAGGCGATTCGCGAACTTCAGCGCAGGATCGAGGAAACCATGGAGCAGATCCAGAAGGCGCTGAATGACCCCAGCCTGAGCCCCGAGGAGCGAAGGACCAAGGCTGCGGCGCTACAGACCGTGCTCAGCACGTTGCAGGCGCAAGTGAGCAATTCCACGGCCGATCTGTCGTCGCTCATGAACAGCCTGGGCTCCAGTGACGCCGACAAGACCAAGGCGGGGATGCTGGTTCTGGCCAAAATGTAGCACCCGGCCGCGGGTCATATCACCTGGGAGAACTGCTGTCTGTTCTGCCGGGTCAAGTAAGTATCGAAGACCATGCACACTGCGCGTACCAAAAGGCGGCCTGCCGGTCTGACTTCAATGCCCGTCTCGCTCAGCGTAATCAGCCCGTCGCTCGCCATGCCAAGCAGTTGCGGCCACGCTTCGCTGAAATAGTCCCTGAAATCGATGCAAAAAGTCTTTTCGATCTCGCCGAAATCCAGCGTGAAGTGGCAGATCAACTGCTGAATGATCGCGCGCCTGATGCGGTCGTCATCGTTGCAGATCAGCCCGCGTCGGGTTGCTGGCTGGTCGCTGTCCAGCAGCCTCAAGTACTCGTTCAGGTCGCTGCTGTTCTGGCTGTACAGCTCGCCGACCTGGCTGATGGCCGAGACACCCAGGCCGATGAGGTCGCAGTGACCGTGCGTGGTATAGCCCTGAAAGTTGCGCTGCAGGGTCAGGTCTTCCTGAGCGGTGGCCAACTCGTCGTCGGGCAGGGCGAAATGGTCCATGCCGATGTAGCGATAGCCGGCGTTGCCCAATTGCTCGACGGTGCGCTCCAGCATCAGCAGTTTGCTTTCTGCATCCGGCAGGTCTGCCACGTCGATGCGCCGCTGCGGCATGAAGCGCTCGGGCAGATGCGCATAGTTGAACACCGACAACCGATCGGGCTGCAGATCGATGACCTTGTCCACGGTGTGGCTGAAGGTTTGCGGATTCTGTGTGGGCAGACCGTAGATCAGATCAATATTCACCGAACGAAATTGCAGCGTGCGCGCCGCTTCAACGATTGCGCGGGTCTCTTCCAGGCTCTGCATGCGGTTGATCGCCCGCTGCACCGTCGGGTCGAGGTCCTGCACGCCCAGGCTGACCCGGTTGAAACCCAGCTCGCGCAGCAGCCCCATCGTCGACCAGTCGGCTTCGCGAGGATCGATCTCGATGCCATAGTCGCCGGAGTCGTCGTCCAGCAGGTTGAAATGCAAGCGCAGCTGCGCCATCAAGCGGCGCAGTTCGTCGTGACTGAGAAAGGTCGGCGTACCGCCGCCCAGATGCAGTTGCTCCACCACCTGACCGGGCGCCAAGTGACAGGCGAGCATCTGTATCTCGTGCTCGAGCCGTTGCAGGTAGGCCTGAGCGCGTCCGCGATCCTTAGTGATGACTTTGTTGCAGGCGCAGTAGTAGCAAATGTTCGCGCAGAAGGGCAGGTGCACGTAGAGCGACAACTGACGTGACGCCTTGCGGCTTTCGCGCAGCGCGTGCAGCAGGTCGAAGGCGCTCACTTGGGTATGAAACTGCATCGCTGTCGGATAGGACGTATAGCGCGGTCCGGCCACATCGTAGCGATGGATCAGGTCTGAATTCCAACGAATGGCGTCAAGCATGCGCGCGTTTCCCGGTCCGGCTGGCGATATCGCGAGCATACGCAGGAGGCGGAGGGTCGGCGTTGATGTGGATCAAATGGCAAGAGTTGCCGGCCTCAATGTGCCATCAGCCAGTGCTGATGCGGGCCTGGCAAGGTCCAGATACCGAAGACCATCACCAGCAAGCCTCCCGCCATGCGCACGCCACGTATGCGCAGTAAAGCCGTGATGCGTTCGGCAGTCAGGCCGGTGGCCAGCAGAACGGGCCAGGTGCCCAGCCCGAAGGCCAGCATCAGCAGTGCGCTGTCGAGAGGATTGCCCTGGCTGGCGGCCCACAGCAGGGCGCTGTACACCAGCCCGCAGGGCAGCCAGCCCCACAGGGCACCGAGCAACAAGGCGCGCGGCACACTGGACACCGGCAACAGGCGACTGGCCAAGGGTTGCAAATAACGCCACAGGCCTCGGCCTAGACGTTCTATATAGGTCAGTCCGCTCCACCAGCCGGCCAGGTACAGCCCCATCATGATCAGCAACACGGCGGCGACGATGCGCAGGCCCGTCGCCAGCGGACTTTGCGCCACAGCCCAGCCGACCAGTCCGGAACACAGGCCGGCTGCGGCGTAACTGAGAATGCGCCCCAGGTTGTAGGCCAGCAGCAGACGAAACCGGCGGCTGCGCTGTTCCTTGGGGATGGCCAGCGTCAGGGCGCCCATCAGGCCGCCACACATGCCCAGACAGTGGCCGCCGCCGAGCAGCCCGAGAATGAACGCCGAGAACAGCATCGAAGCGAGTTCAAACATCGCGTTTCTCGTCCGGGCCCGGTTGGGGAGACTCAGGCGGGGCATGCTCCACAGGCGGTGTGTCGTCGAACAATATGCTGTGTGCCGGACCGTCCATGTCGTCGTACTGACCGCTGTCCACTGCCCAGAAGAACACGTAGATCGCCACGCCCACCAGCAACAGAGCGGCAGGAATCATGATGTAAAGCGCGGGCATGAAACCTCCGGGGCAGATGGGGAAACGGGCGCACGACGCGGCAGGCGGGTCAGGCGCAAGGCGTTGAGTACCACAGTCAGCGAACTGAGCGACATGCCGATCGCCGCCCACACCGGAGTGATCCAGCCCAGCGCCGCGAAGGGCAGCATGAGGCCATTGTACAGACCGGCCCAGAGCAGGTTTTCGATAATGACGCTACGCGTGCGCCGGGCCAGATTCAGCGCGTCGATCAGCACCGGCAAACGGTTACACAGCAGCACGGCGTCAGCGCTGGTTTTGGCGAGGTCGGTGGCCGAGCCCATCGCCACACTGATGTCGGCTGCTGCCATGACCGGTACGTCGTTCACTCCGTCACCGATCATCAGCACCTTGCGCCCCTGAGCCTGAAGCTGGCGCAGCACCTCCAGCTTATCGTCCGGGCGCATGCCGCCACGCGCCTCGTCTATGCCCAGCGCCTGCGCGACACGGTCAACCATCGGCGAGCTGTCACCAGACAAAAGCAGCGTCTTCCAGCCCCGCGCCCGGCACGCGTGTAACAGAGTGCCTGCATCCTCGCGCAGTCGGTCGTCCAGTACCAACCATGCGAGTGGGCCCTGCGTATCGCCCAGCAACAGCCATTGGCCGGAACGCTCGGTTGGCAAGGGTGTTTCAGCACCGCTCAGCGCACAGACGAAGGCCGCCTCGCCGATGCGCAGCAGATGCCCGTCAACACGACCTTGCAGGCCCAGTCCCGGTGTGCTGAGCACCTCTTCGGCAGCCGTTGGCGCTCGACCGAAGGCGCGGGCGATGGGATGCTCGGAGCGGTTTTCCAGGGCTGCCGCCAGTTCCAGGCAGCGATTGGCGTCCAGCTCGCGCAACGGGTGAATGCCGCGCAGTGTCAGGCGCCCTTCGGTCAGGGTGCCGGTCTTGTCGAAGATGACCGTATCGATCTGGTTGAGGCCTTCGAGCACATGACCCCGGGTCAGCAGCAAACCAAGTTTGTGCAGCGTGCCGGTCGCCGCAGTCAATGCAGTCGGCGTCGCCAGCGACAGTGCGCAGGGGCAGGTAGCGACGAGCATGGCCAAAACGATCCAGAACGCGCGCGATGCGTCCAGCTGCCACCAGATCACTCCGATCAGCGCGGCCGCGATCAGCGAAAGCAGCAGAAAGGTCTGTGCTGCACGGTCGGCGATCTGCGCGAGTCGGGGCTTTTCTGCCTGCGCGCGTTCGAGCAGTCGGACAA
Organism: Pseudomonas syringae KCTC 12500; assembly: GCF_000507185.2. Classification (NCBI taxonomy): domain Bacteria; kingdom Pseudomonadati; phylum Pseudomonadota; class Gammaproteobacteria; order Pseudomonadales; family Pseudomonadaceae; genus Pseudomonas; species Pseudomonas syringae. Next base: position 380,078 of record NZ_AYTM02000002.1, on the reverse strand, counting down.
TGGCCGAAAGACGGGTTTCGTGGCCCAGCGCCGTCACGGCAACAGTCAGCGGGCTTTCGACATTCAGCGTTCCTGCGGTGACCGCATCGCCCACGCTGCGCATCTGTGGCAGGTATTCGCCGGTCAACAGCGATTCATCGACACTGGAGTGACCCTCGAGGATTTTGCCATCGGCCGGTATCACTGCACCGGGCTGCACCAGCACCCGATCAGCCAGGTGCAGTTCGCTGAGCATGATGCGCTGGCTCTGGCCGTCATCGCTGAGGCGCAGGCATGAGGCGGGCAGCACGTTGACCAGTTGGGCTGTGGCCGCCGCCGTGCGCTCGCGAGCCCGGCGTTCCAGGTAACGTCCTGCCAGCAGGAACAGCGCAAACATGCCGACTGCATCGAAATACAGTTCGCCAGCGCCGGTGACGGCGGTCCAGATCCCTGCGGCGTAGGCCGCGCCTATTGCCAGCGACACCGAGACATCCATTGTCAGGTGACGGCTGCGCAGGTCGCGCCACGCGCCGCGAAAGAACGGCGCGCAACTGTAGAAGACGATCGGCGTGGTCAGAAACAGCGCCACCCAGCGCAGGATGGTGTGCATCTGCGGGCTGAGGTCGATATTGAACTCAGGCCAGGTGGCCATGGTTGCCATCATTGCCTGAAACCACAGCAGGCCGGCGACGCCCAGTTGTCGCAACGCCAGGCGATTGTCACTCGCCATGCGTTCGGTAGCGCGGTCGGCCTGCCATGGATGGGCGACATAGCCAATCGCGTGCAGTTCGTTCAGCAATTGGCTGAGGGCAAGCTGGTCGGCGTTCCAGCGCACCAGCAGGCGATGAGTGGACAGGTTCAGCCGCGCTTCGGTCACCGCTGGCAATCGCCCCAGGCGTTGCTCGATCAGCCAGCCGCAGGCCGCGCAACTGATGCCTTCGACAAGCAGGGTGGCCTCTGAGAGGTCGCCGTCGTGGCGCACGAACGGCGCCTGTACGTCGGGGGGGTCGTAGAGCGCCAGGTCATCGAGCAATTGGCTGGGCAGGCTTTCCGGGTTGGCCGAGGTTTCACTGCGATGGCGGTAATAGTTGTCCAGACCGCTCGCGACGATGGCCTCGGTTACTGCCTGGCAACCGGGGCAGCACAGCTGTCGGGTTGCACCGAGCACCACCGCGTTGAAATGGCTGCCCGCCGGAACCGGCAGGCCGCAGTGGTAACAGTGCACCGGCGCGGGGGAGAAGGGCTTTGCCACGTTCAGTCTTTCCGGCGTTGCGCGGCTTGCAGGGGTTCATCACCCAGGGTCACGTCATTGGTGCCGATCTGTTCTTCCTCGAACAGGCGCCAGGTCTGCTCGCCTTCGACACCCAGCAGTTCCACAAAACGCCGACCGTTGACCTTGTCCTGCAACTGACCGATGTAACGGCCTGGTTCGGACGGGCTGCGGGTCAGGAACACCCGGCGATCACTGTCAGGGCGCGTGGGCGAAATCAGGTTGAGTTCTAGACGCTCCGGGTTGCTGTTGCCACTCAGGCGAAGTTCGACTTCGCCGGTCAGCTCATCCATTTTCAGGCGCGCGTGCAGCTTGAGGGTCTGGGCGAGCACTTCACGATTCAACGAGCGATTGATGCCCTTGCCGGCCTCGTAATAGTTATCGGTGACCAGCGGATCCGGGTGGGTCACGGCGATGAACACCATCGACAGGCTCAAGGTCACCGAGCCGGTCAGGATGGCGATGATGATCCATGGCCAGAGATGCCGGTACCAGGGGCTTGCAGCAGTCGCAGCGGGCATGACGGGGCTCTTAACGAATAGGTGGGCCAAGAAAGCGGCTTTGGGTCTCGACCTGTGTATCGCTGTCGATGTCCTTGAGGGTAAAGGTTACCTCGTTGCTGTGCGACGGTAGTTTTTCCGGCGCGCTGGACAGCTCCACCGGCAGGCTGACGATTTCACCCGCCGGGACGCTGATTTCCCGACGGCCCTGCAGTTTCAGGTCGGAAAGGCCGCTGGCCTGCAGGACATAGGTGTGGTCCACCTGATCCTTGTTCATCACTTTCAGGCTGTAGACGTTTTCGATCCGGCCCTCGGCGTTTTCCCGGAACAGCATGCGGTCCTTGCTGACCTCCAGGCCCACCAGCGTACGCATCCAGAAAGCAGCCGTCAGCAGCGCAATCATCAGCAGCAGGACCAGCGCATAACCGATCAGGCGCGGGCGCAGGGTGCGGGTGCGTTGCCCGGCAAGGTTGTGCTCGGTGGTGTAGCGAATCAGGCCGCGAGGGTAATCCATCTTGTCCATGACCGTATCGCAGGCATCGACGCACGCTGCACAGCTGATGCACTCCACCTGCAGGCCGTCACGAATGTCGATGCCGGTCGGGCAGACCTGCACGCACATCGTGCAGTCGATGCAGTCACCCAGCCCCAGTGCCTGAGGATCGGCTTCCTTCTTGCGCGGGCCTCGGGCTTCGCCACGATTCTGGTCGTAGGAGATGATCAGCGTGTCCTTGTCGAACATCACGCTCTGGAACCGCGCATAGGGGCACATGTAAATGCATACCTGTTCGCGCAGCCAGCCGGCATTAAGGTAAGTGGCCAGGGTAAAGAAACCGACCCAGAAATAGGCCCAGCCATCCGCCTGGCCCGTGAACAGATCCACGCACAGCGTGCGAATGGGCGAGAAATAGCCCACGAAGGTCATACCGGTGGCAAACCCGATCAGCAACCACAGGCTGTGCTTGGCGAACTTGCGCAGCATTTTGCCGGCACTCATAGGGGCATGGTCGAGCCTGATGCGCTGGTTGCGGTCGCCTTCAGTCACTTTCTCGCACCACATGAAGATCCAGGTCCAGACACTCTGCGGGCAGGTATAGCCACACCAGACCCGCCCGGCATAGACGGTGATGAAGAACAACCCGAACGCTGCAACGATCAGAATGCCGGACAAGAGGATGAAGTCCTGCGGCCAGAACGTTGCGCCGAAGATGTAGAACTTGCGTTCCGGCAGGTTCCACCAGACCGCCTGATGCCCGCTGCGACTCAGCCAGACCGTGCCGAAAAAGATCAGCAGCAACAGCGCGCCGCCGAGCATCCGCACATTTCGAAACAGGCCTTTGAACGCGCGGGTCTGGATCTTCTCGCGCGAAGCATAGAGGTCGGTGAATTCGCCGCCTGTTTCGGATGCCGGGGTGATGTTGTGTACTGGAATCTGTTTGGTCATCGATGAGTCCAGCGGCAGTGGCTTGGCCCCGACCGATACAGGTCAGGCAGGTTCACATCCGCGTTCAACGTGATGCACGTGAATAAGCGGCCGCTTCTTCATTCAACTGGCTGACCCAGGGATTGAGCAACGCGACCCCGGACGACTGAAAATCCATTGTGTTGCGTGTAACCACGGTCATGCCATGCACCAGCGCAGTGGCTGCTATCAAAGCATCGCATTCGCTGCGCGGGTCGGGAACGTGCAGTTGAGCGCAGCGTCTTGCGACCTGGGTGTCGACTGTCAGGATACGCCCGGCGAACGCCTTCAATACATGCTGGTCGAGCCACATTCGCAATCCTGCGCCTTGTGTCGGCTCGCGGCGTTCGATGCGCAGGATACCTGTTTCGAGTTCAAGAATCGTGATGGACGAGATGAACAGACTGGAGGCCATTTGTGTTCGCGACCAGCGCAGTACGTTGGCGTCTGCAGTGCGCTTTCTGAGCTCTGAAACCACGTTGGTGTCGAGCAGGAACATCAGGACAGATCAACCTGTCGGGGCGTGATCACGGCGCGCTGAGGCTCGAACTCGATATCGATGTCAGTGGGCATTATCAGCATGTCGGCGATGCTTGCCGCGCTGCCGGTCAGCTTCAGGTAATCCTCGATGCAAAGCAGCACATGGGCCGGGCGGCCGCGGTCGGTAATGAACACCGGGCCTTCATTAGCCGCTTTCTTGGCCCCGCTGGTGTCCTGATTGAATTCACGGCTGGAGAGGGTAGTGGTCATATGTGCGACTTCCAGAATGAGTAGACAGGGTGTCGTGGTCATCAACGAGTCTAGTCATGTAGAGATGTAACTACAAGGAATTTGTTCTTTCAGAATGCTACAACCCCAGGCTGACCGGAGCCCTGTCATCTGGATTCGGCTGGCGGCTCCTGGCGGGACAGGCTGTAAACATAGGCAGCCAGAATATGAACCCGGTCATTGCCTTGCAATGCTTGCTGAGCAGGCATCTGGCCCTGGCGGCCATCACGAATGGTCTGCTGCAACTGAGCGAAGCTGGAGCCGTAGATAAACGCGTTGGGGTGGGTCAGGTCCGGCGCGCCGAGAATCGGCATTCCTTTGCCCTCTGGCCCATGACAGGCAACGCACAGGCTGGCGAAGGTCTTCTGTCCTGCCACCGGGTCAGCCTTGGCATCCTGCGGTAGTGCGCGCGCGTCCAGTTGCGTCAGCACATAGGCAGCCACATCGCGCACCCCTTGTTCGCCAAGCGCGCCGCCCAGGGCCGGCATCACGCCCATGCGCCCGGCGAGGATAGACGTCTTGATCGCCTGCGCATCGCCGCCCCAGCGCCAGTCGGCATCGGTCAGATTGGGAAAGCCATAGGCGCCTTTCGCGTCAGAGCCGTGGCAGACCGAGCAGTTGGACGCGAACAGGCGTGCGCCGATTTTCAACGCCTGCGGGTCTTTCGCCACTTCCTCGACGGGCATGGCGGCGTACTTGGCAAACAGCGGCCCGTAGCGGGCTTCGGCGTTTGCGACTTCCCGTTCCCATTCATGGACACTGGTCCAGCCTTGCTGGCCGTCGGAGAATTGTGTCTTGCTGTCCTGGTCCCGGTATTCATAACCGGGCAGCAAGCCCTGCCAGTTGCCCAGGCCCGGGTACAGGAGCAGATACCCCAGGGCAAAGACGATGGTCGCTAAGAATAGATAGAACCACCATCTGGGCAGCGGGTTGTCGTACTCCTCGATACCGTCGAATGTATGGCCGACGGTTTCATCCGTGGGTTCGTCGGGCTGACCTTTGCGCGTGGACACCAGCAGCCAGAGCATGGCGATGAGGGTGCCCAGGGTCAGGACCGCGACGTAAAGGCTCCAGAACGTGCTCATGACCGGCCTTCCCGTTCAGCCTTGGCATTTTCGACCTTGCCGATGGCCTCGGGGTCATCCGCGAAAGGCAGCAAGGTCGCGTCGTCGAAGTCTGCCTTGCGGGCAGGGCTGAACACCCACAGCATCAGGCCGATGAAGGCGACCATCACGACCAGTGTGCCAAGGCCTCGAATCATTCCGATGTCCATCATGATCACCGTTTGCTCTTGATGAGCGTGCCAAGGCCTTGCAGATAGGCCACCAGCGCGTCCATTTCGGTCTTGCCCTGCACTGCAGCCGCTGCACCGGCGATATCCGCGTCGGTGTAAGGGGTGCCGAGGGTACGCAGCACCTGCAGCTTTTTTGCAGTCTGCGTGCTGTCGATTGTCTTCTCGGCCAGGAACGGATAAGCCGGCATGATCGAGGTCGGGACCAGGTCGCGCGGGTTGTTCAGGTGTACCCGGTGCCACTCGTCCGAGTAGCGACCGCCGATCCTTGCCAGGTCCGGCCCAGTGCGTTTGGAGCCCCACAGGAAGGGATGGTCCCAGACACTTTCGCCTGCCACCGAGTAATGCCCGTAGCGCTCGGTTTCGGCGCGCAACGGGCGGATCATCTTCGAGTGGCAACCGACACAGCCATTGGCGATGAACACATCACGGCCTTCCACCTCAAGCGCGCTGCGTGGCTTCATGCCCTCGATAGGCTGGTTGGTGACGTCCTGAAAAAACAGCGGGACGATCTGCGTCAGCCCACCGATGCTCACGGCAATCACCATGAAAAAGGCCAGCAGGCCGATGTTTTTTTCCAGCGCATCGTGCTTCATCAATGCGCTCCTGCGACTGCGATGCGGGTGGCCGCTGCGGCCGCCCGCGGGTCAGAGGCACGTATCGTACGCACGACGTTGTAGGCCATCAGCAACATTCCGCTGGTGAAAATCGCGCCGCCGATGGCCCGCACGATATAGCCCAGGTGGCTGGCCTGCATGGTTTCGATGAAGGAGTAGGTCAGCGTGCCGTCGTCGTTCACCGCGCGCCACATCAGGCCCTGGGTGATGCCATTGACCCACATCGAGGTGATGTACAGCACGGTGCCGACGGTCGCGAGCCAGAAGTGCGTGTTGATCAGACTGACGCTGTACATGTGCGGGCGGGCGTAGAGTTTCGGAATCATGTGGTAGACCGACCCGATGGTAATCATCGCGACCCAGCCCAGTGCTCCGGCGTGGACATGGCCGATGGTCCAGTCCGTGTAGTGCGAAAGCGAGTTGACGGTCTTGATTGCCATCATCGGGCCTTCGAAGGTCGACATGCCATAAAAGGCCAGCGAGACCACCAGAAAGCGCAGTATCGAATCGGTCCGCAATTTATGCCACGCGCCCGACAGCGTCATCATGCCGTTGATCATCCCGCCCCAACTGGGGACCAGCAGAATGATCGACATCACCATGCCCAGCGACTGCGCCCAGTCCGGCAGGGCGGTGTAGTGCAGATGGTGCGGACCGGCCCAGATATACAGGGTGATCAATGCCCAGAAATGCACGATGGACAAACGATAGGAGTAGACCGGGCGCTCGGCCTGTTTGGGCACGAAGTAATACATCATGCCGAGAAAGCCGGTGGTCAGGAAAAACCCGACGGCATTGTGTCCGTACCACCACTGGATCATGGCATCGGTCGCACCGGCATACGCCGAATAGGATTTGAACAGGCTGACCGGCAACGAGATATGGTTGACGATGTGCAGCATGCCGGTCACGACGATGAACGCCCCGTAGAACCAGTTGGCGACATAGATATGCCGGGTGCGGCGTTTGACGATTGTGCCAAAAAACACCGCCGCGTAGGCGGCCCAGACGATGGCCAGCAGAATCGCCACCGGCCATTCGAGCTCGGCATATTCCTTGGTAGTGGTGTAGCCCATCGGCAGGGTCACGATGGCACCGACAATCACGGCCTGCCAGCCCCAGAAGGTAAAGGCCGCCAGACCATCGGAAATCAGCCGCGTCTGGCAAGTGCGTTGCACCACGTAATAGGAGGTGGCGAACAGCGCGCAGCCGCCGAAGGCGAAGATCACCAGATTGGTGTGCAGCGGGCGCAGGCGTCCGAAGGTGGTCCATTCAAGTTCCAGGTTCAGCCCTGGCCAGACCAGCTGCGAAGCAATGAACACGCCCAGACTCATGCCGACCACACCCCAGACCACGGTCATGATGGCAAACTGGCGCACCACGGTGTAGTTGTAGGTTGTCGGACTGATTCTTGTGCTCATTGCAGACTTCCACGATTCAGAGGGTTACCGCAGACGTAATCGGGCCAGGGCGATGCAGTGCTGGAAATGGCATCGAAGCACACCGAAAAGGCAGGGGCAGGAACAGACAGGCACATCAACGAGCGTCAAAGGATTGCGGCAGACGCGTGTTGGCGAGTTTAACTTTGAAACAGGGGTGTGGGAAGTCGCAGGCTCTGCACGAAAAGTGGCGGTGCTGGGTGATGCTGCATTGAGAGCAGGCTCAGAAGGTATTCCGCACCCCGTTGCAGGGTGCGGAGTTCACGCATCGCCGCTGGACTGGAATACAGCGGTGGCGATCTTCGCGTACAGACGAGTTGATCAGGACTCGCGCAAAGACTGTCACGTCTATTCAGTCGGCAGTAACACCTGTCATTGCCCAGCAAGTTGGCCTGAGCAGGCATATGACTCTGGTGACCGACTCAGCGGTGTTGTTGCACGTGCGCGCGTCCAGTGCCGTCAATGAAACCGCCCGGCTGTGTCGAGTTTGGGGCGCTCATTGTCTCGGTGCTTGACCTTGTGCACCTTGACACAGTACCCAGGCAGACCTGAATGGTGGCTGTCCGACGTGGCAGGGCATGTCGATGCACCGTGCGCTCGCGATTCGTGCGGGATGCACAATCCTGTTCGCCGTTATAGTAGCGGGCTACTCTGTGACCCAACTGAATGAGGCAACCATGAGCAACGGCTTGAAGCCTGTTATCGGTACCGATCAATGGCTGAGACTGGCCAGTGAAAGAGGCTGGCTGTGGACGCCGGCGCAGCCTGCGCATGTGCTGGACACACCGACCCTGCTGCTGGCACATGGTGCAGGCGCCCCCATGGACAGCGACTTCATGAATCGCATGGCGGCTGATCTGGCGGCGCAAGGTATCAGCGTGCTGCGCTTCGAGTTTCCCTACATGACGCAGCGGCGTCAGGGCGGCAGCAAGCGCCCACCCAATCCACAAGCGCAACTGCTGGAGTGCTGGAGAGCGGTGTTCGCCTGCGCCCGTGATTACATCCCCGGACGTCTGGCGATCGGCGGCAAATCAATGGGCGGGCGGATGGCCAGCTTGATCGCCGATGAGCTTGAGGTCGATGCGCTGGTGTGTCTGGGGTATCCGTTCTACGCCGTTGGCAAGCCAGAAAAACCACGCGTGGCTCATCTGGCCGAACTGAGGACGCCCACGCTGATCGTTCAGGGCGAACGCGACGCGCTGGGCAATCGCGAAGCAGTAGAGCGCTATGCATTGTCCAGTGCCATCCGGCTGCACTGGTTGCCGACTGCCAATCACGACCTAAAGCCACTGAAGGTCGCGGGTATCAGCCACGAGCAATGCCTGGCTGAATCCGCGAGAGAGATTGCCGGGTTCCTGCGCGGCTGAGTCACCGGCAATACAGGTCGAAGGCGCCGTCGGTCACATCAAGGTTGATGGATGACATATTGAAACTGAACACGGCCCTTATCCGCAGTGTGCAGGGGTTGGCTTCAAACAGAACCAGCCGGCCGCCCTGGAAATGCGCCGAGTGGTAGACGGTGTTCTTCCTGTGCAGCGCTTCGGTGTAGATCACCTTGATCTGCTCATGACCGATCAGGTCGTGGCCGCCGGGCTCGAGATCGCGATCCAGAAACAAGCCGATGGTGGTTCGTCGGCTGCCCACCTTGCCATCGGCGATGACCTGCCATATCCAGTGAGCGGGGGCCTGTTCCAGCTCCGATCTCAGTGTCAATCGACCTGTCAGTGAGGACGTCCTGAAAGGTTGTGTGTTGATGCTCGCGGCAAAGCGGTCTTCGAGAACAACAGGGTGGACGCAGCGTTTGGGTGAGGGAGTCGGTCGGTGCATGGGCTGGCCCTGAGAAGCTCCTGAAAACGACGACAGGGCGTTACACCTTTGGCGCAACGCCCTGCCGTATTAACAATGGGTTCAGCAATCGATCATCTGATGCCTACGCCAAGACTGGAATTGTGACTCTTCAGTTTGAAGTTGCCGCCAGTGACCATGTTTTTCACGTAATACCAGTTCCATCCGCCGATACCGGCGCTTGAAACAGTCGACGACCAATAATTGCCTTTGCCCATCGGCCAGCGATTGCCATACAGGGCGTGGATATCCACCAGCTCGTGGATGGTTGGAATCCTCGCGCCGTTGTTGCCCGCGTTTTTGCTGATCTGAGAAAAGCTGCCGCTGCCCAGGCCGATGCAATGGATGACGCCGGTGACGGTCACCGTGTATTGCTTGCTCGCGCCCAGCGCATCGGTCGCAGTAATGATGGCCGTGCCTTTGCCCCGAACCGAGGTCAGGCCATTGCTGTCCACTTTCGCGACCAGTGGGTCGCTCGAAGCGTACTGATAGGGTGCCTGTCCGCCACTGGCCTGACGCAGAAGGGTGGTGTCGGCCGGGAAGTTCGGCAACAGGTCCGGTGAGCCCGGAAGCAGATACACCTTGCCACCCAGCGTGACCGGCGAAGTGTCCAGCACCAGCTCGGGCTGCGCCGCCAGAATCTGCAAGGCCAGCGTGCCGGATACCTGAACCAGACCGTTGACGCGATTGACGACATAAGAAATCGCCACCGTCTGCCCGGCGTTTGCCGTCACCAGCGCCGCAGCAAACACTACCTCCAGCGTCTTGCCCGCGTCCGCGCCGGTCAGGGTTTTTTCCCGGGTGTCGTTGCCGTTGGGCCCTTGCCACTGGGTGATGACCTGGTCGCCCGCTTGCAGATTGGCCGTGGCGTCGATCACCACGGTTGCACCGGATGAAGCGTTGGCCGGGTCGAGCGCGGTGCCGATGGCTTCTTTCAGGGTGGGGGTGGGGAGGGGCAGTGCCACCGTCTCACGGATAGTAATTGCTGATTTCTCCGATTCAGCAATTCTGTCTTCGTGTTGTACCGTATACCAGACCTGCACCAGCCTGTTTAAATTGGCATCTACGTACCGTTTAGGAATGCGGAATACGGTTTCCCTGTTGACGGTTCCGGAATTAACAACGGTGTAGGTGCCATAGGTACCCTCTGCGTCAACGCCTTCCCAGTGAATGGTGACTTTGTCTCCCTCAGCCATTGCGCGATAAGGCGACACGCGAACAATGGCTTCGAGTGGTACATCGGCCGGGTCGAGAATGCCGTCCGCACTCAGCTTATCTACAACAGGAGCTTCCAGCGGAGTGCTGTTATCCACGTCCACGAGCAACCGTAGTGTGGGCGATTTGAAGAACGCTTTCGCGTAGGTGGTTACGGTGTAGTAAACCTCAAGTGAGCCGCCTGCCAATGCACCAACCTTTTCATCCGGGATCAAATACTCGATGCTCTTGCCGATATCATCGGCATTCAGGTTTTTAACCTCCTGATGCATGACCGTCTCACCGTTAGCAGTTTTGCCAATCCATACCAGGTTGATGTCATGGCCGTCTGCCATGAAGTAATAAGGCGGCACCTGAGTGATCACATTGTGACTATCAGGGTTCAGAACTCCATTGGTGACGCCTTGGACATGTGGTAATGATAGTTGCTGAGGTTGACCGAGTACTGCGAGAGTCAGGCTCTTTGAGCGCAACGCCTCGCCAGTGCCTTTGATCACTGTGTATTTCAGACGTGCCCGGCCCTGTGCGATGGGATGGAACTGTTCATTGGGGATGAGAAACTCCACGAAGCTGCCAGGTATCTGAACCACTTTTGATGCGCTGAAGGACTCCAGTTGAATGCCTTCTGCAGTATTACGCTCCATCACGAAGTTTATGATGTCACCGGTGGCGATACTGGCATGTGACAGCACGAGCGCTTGAACATCTGCGCCGGCCAGCTTATCGAGGTCAAGCTCCATGTTGGGCGCCTGCGGGGCGATGGGGGCCTGCAGGCTGGAGTTGCCAGCTTCGACTGTGACATAGGCTGGGAAAGAGAAGCGGGACCAGTTATTGACGATATCCCTGACATCGTACCGGACAACAATATTTTCCGAGTCCCCTGCTTCGATAATGATCTGCTTGTCGATACTCACAGTGACCGGTTTACCAACCTGGTCTGCTGTCAGAGGAGGATGTTCGACTCTGATGCCGTGCCAATAGATAAAAATCGAATCACCTGCAGCCATATTTTCGTAAGCGTCGAGGGTAACGCTTACCCCCTCAGGTGAGGTGATCACGCCAGACGGGTTGACGGTCGGGATGTCGAGCTTTTCATTTTCGTAGGGTGTGGCTGGGTCGGGATCCCGACCACCGGGGATTTCCAGTTTGACGACTATTTTGTTAACAGGCGAATGTTCCTGAATATTGGAGGGGAACGGTGTATAGAGATAGTTGACATCAGTAAGGCCTGACTGGACCCAGCGGGTATCCACATACAATGAAAAAAAGCCATTGGTGTTCGGTGAGTCTGAAGAATGTGTGTAGGTATCAATAACCTCATTGTGTGTGCCCCAGAACAGGTCGATCCGGTCTTTTGGCTTGAGGTTGATAGGGCCGATCAGTATTTCTATCGACTTGGCCGGATCTGCTACGTCAACATCGCCAATGCCTTGAGGGTTATAGCTCAAGGGCAGTGGAACAGGCAGTGCAGGTAAGGTCTGTAGTGTATTCATGGATGTTCTCTTTTTGTGTTTAACGATAAATGGCGAAGTTCAGGCGAGGTCAAATTCTGCAAAGTCCACCGACACGCATATCAACGTAGGCGCTGGCGCGTTTTGAATTACCTTGGCCCATACTGCTTCTTACCTGGAAGCTGATCTCGGCATGCCCGTAACAGTGCTGGTTCAATACAGTGCGGGGCACCAGAATATTAACGCCGTTTTGGACCTCTTCCTGAGTGAGGGCCGGTGACGTGACTGACCATTCGAATTTTTTATCATCGCCCACCAGCTCGTTGTAGGCTTCATAGGTGAAGACAATGACTTGTCCTGGGGCCATATTTAAATAGGGTTGGATAAAAATGGGGGCGCCTTGCGCACTGTTTTCAAAGGTGAGCGTGCCGTTGGCAGACAGCGACATAAATTGCGGCGCTTCTGGTCCGTCCGGGCCACCCGGTAATTCATTTTTTGAACGCACGATCAAGCCCTGCTCTGATGACGTGGAGAGATTGGGATTACCCTCGGTTTTGACGGTGTAATAAACTCTGATGTCGTTTCCTGTGCCCACGGCGGTGAACTTACTGTTCAGCGCAGTGAGCAACAGCGTACGGCCGGCGACGACGTCGCTGTTGGTGAGCGTGTAGGGTTGTTCCAATACCTCTTGGCCGCCCCAAAAGACCGTCAAGATCTGATTGGCCTTAAAGAGAGGGTTCCAGTTAACCAATACGGTGGCGTCAAGCTCAAAGTCGTTCTCATCAATAAAGTTGTCTTCATTGCTGGGCGTGTTGCTGCTACCTTTGATCGTCGGTTTGTCGAGAATGCCGGGCACGGGCAGCTCGATGTTGACAAGCACCTCAAGCGGGTCTGAAGTACCGGTAACCTGTCCGTTTCTAATGACGTCATACTTGATATCGCGCAGACCATTCTGAGCCTGTTCAATGATCAGATACGGGACATCAAAAAATAGAATGAAAGGCTCGCCCAGGTCCTCCACGGCAATAGCGGCAGGCCCTAACTCTTCAGAACCCCAGTGCAGGAGAATCTGATCGCCTTCCATCAAAAAGGACGAGAAAGGAATTTTCACCTCGACGCTGGCCATGGCTTCTGCGTAATCAACCACGCCGTCGTTATTATCAATAACCGGAGCAGGCAGGCCGGGCGTCACTTCGGTCAGAAACAGAGGGATGGTAATTTTTTGAGACTCGGCAGACGTGTTGCCGGCTCGGTCTGTCACCGTGTAATAGGTTGCACCTGCAGGGCTGCCGAGAGCAGTAAGAAACTCTTGGGTAAACAGGATTTCGATCGCTTGACTTTCATCTTCCAGACCGTTCAGTTCAAGCTCTGGACCGGGCACGTTTCCCCAATAGGTTTTGATAACGTCGCCGCGATTCAGTCCCGAATATCCGAAAATGCTACCGGTCAATACACCGCCCATGGACTGAAGCTCTTCAAGTGTCAGGCCATCTTTGGCCTCAGCCGGAAAATCCATGTAACCCAGTTGATGGGCGCCCGGAGCGGTGCGGTCGACAACAAGCGTTTTGATTTGGGACGATTGCTTCGCACCACTGGGATAACCGATCGTCATGTAGTCAAGTTCGTACGCGCCATCGTCTTTCAGTTCGGTGTCGACGGGGAGGGTCAAGCGTAATAGCGTTCCGACCGGTGGAAGAGGTATCAGTTGGCCTGCTAAACCAACTTCATCGCCATTCAATCGCAACTGGTAAGAGTCTTGAAGCCTGGCACCTTCCCAGACTGGAAAATCGACGATGATGTCATTGGCAAGGTCGGCTGTTTTTATAAGTCCGTCCACTTCGTCTGCGACAGGAACAAACGGTGGTATGAGCGTCGGTTCTTGATTGGGGCCGCGTGTGTAAAAAGTATTTTTTTGACGCATGTCGAAATTCCTCTATTTAATTTTTTATTGACCAGCAGGAGTGTCCTGATGTCGTCAGTCGATAACGATAAACCCAGGGGCGCTTGGCCGTCAGAGAGAAGCTCTTGGCTTCATCTGGATTTTTAAGTAATAGACTTTTTGAGCGGCTGTCAATGCTCTGTAAATAAATATTCTTATGGATGTAGGCTGGCTGTCCAATCCGGTGGACTTAATGTTTTGTGGGAAGGGTACTACTAAAATTTCGGAATTGGACTACTTGTTTGTTAGTGGAAATTAATTGTATCCGCTAGCGTCGCAGCCACAATAAAACTCCTATGAATGTTGAGGGTTTCTTATTGTGGCTGAGTGTTTTATTGGGAAGTGTGGGCTTTACAGGGCAGGGCTGGGCGCTATTGCTTGCCTCGCGTCGACTCACGTGATGGCCGACTCTCCGCTTAGGGAGATTGTCAGAGACCGGACAGAGTATGTGGATGCGGCCAGCGCATTTGATAGTTACTCTGTATACGGTACTGGATACCTTCATTCCGACGGGGCTGCGATCAAACATATTTATTCCTACGGCGGAAGGACCGAGTTAACTGGTAATACCCTGGTCAAGGATGGAATGTTGTCTGACCGTGACGCTCGAGCTTTAGTTAAGGACTCCACCATCCTCAGCGATCGCACGGTAGCGCTCATCGTGCAGGGCAACTCGAACGTGACACTTGAACACAGTGTCGTTGAGGGAAAAGGGGGCGGCATTACCGTTGTCGAGGACGCCTCGGCCCTGATCAGCAATACACAGGTCAGCTCGCTGCAGGATGAAGTTGGTAGACACACTGGCTGGGGCGTTGGCATTTTTGGCGCTCGCGCTGATATCACTTCCCGGAGCTACATAAAAGGCTTGTCTCACGGGGTATGGTTCACTCATCCAGGCCTCACAGTGGGTGATGGAACGCAGTTCAATCACGGTCAACTGAGCATCGACAACTCTACCGTCGAAGGGCTGACAGGAGCCGCCATAAGGGTGGAAGGGCGTGAGGGTATAAGCCACCTTGCGGATATTGAGATCAAGAACGACACCCTCCTGCTGTCCGGCAATGGCATGCTTCTTGAGGTTCTGAACCAGAGCACCGCCAACTTCAACGTCGACAACAGCACCCTCAATGGCAACCTTGTCGCCGATGACACCAGCACCCTGAACATCACGCTGCAAAACGGCGCGCAATTGAACGGCGACATCGTCAATGGCAACCGTCTGGCGATTACCTCGGGCAGTCACTGGCAGATGCATGGCGACAATGCCGTCAGGTCGCTTTCCCTGCAGGCTGGCAGGGTCTCGTTTGCTGGCGAAGGGTTTCATACCCTTTCGCTGAATGAGTTGTCAGGGGCTGGCACGTTCGGCTTGCGCGTGGATCTGGACAACGGCGTCGGAGACCTCATTGACGTCAACGGCCAGGCCAGTGGGCAGTTCGGCTTGCGGGTGCGCAACACGGGGGAGGAGATTGTGTCTGCCGACATGGCACCGCTCAAGGTGGTGCATACCGAAGGTGGCGACGCGCAATTCAGCCTGCTGGGCGGACGGGTCGACCTGGGCGCCTATTCGTATTTGCTGGAGCGGCAGGGCAATGACTGGTTCATCGTCGGTAAACACAAGGTCATAAGCCCTTCGACCCAGAGCGCGCTAGCCCTTTACAGTGCGGCACCTGCCATCTGGATGAGTGAGCTCTCTACCTTGCGTTCGCGCATGGGTGAGGTTCGTGCAAGCGGCAGGGCGGGCGGCTGGATGCGTGCCTATGGCAACAGGCTGAATGCCACGACCAGTGACGGTGTTGACTACCGGCAGAAACAAAGTGGCCTGTCGCTGGGTGCCGATGCGCCCGTCGAGGTCAGCAACGGCCAACTGGTAGTGGGTGTGCTGGGAGGGTACAGCACGTCCGGTATCGATTTGAGCCGTGGCACTACGGGTAAAGTCGACAGCTACTATGCAGGCGCCTATGCCACCTGGCTGTTGGACGAAGGCTACTACGTTGACGGCGTGCTCAAACTCAACCGCTTTCGCAACAAGGCAGATGTTGCCATGAGCGATGCAAGCAAGGCCAAGGGTGACTACACCAACAACGGGGTAGGGGGATGGGTAGAGTTCGGCCGCCACATAAAACTGGCGGACGATTACTTTCTCGAACCGTTCGCTCAGTTGTCCAGTGTCGTCGTTCAGGGACAGGAACTGCGCCTGGACAACGGCATGAAGGCGAAGAACGACCAGACCCAATCGGTATTGGGCAAGGTGGGCACCTCGCTGGGCCGCAGTGTCGCGCTCAAGGATGGCGGGGTATTGCAGCCTTATGTGCGCGTCGCCGTTGCACAGGAGTTTTCGCGCCGCAACGAGGTGAAAGCCAACGATGTGAAATTCGATAACAGCCTGTTCGGTTCGCGCGGCGAACTGGGAGCCGGGGTATCGGTGTCGCTGTCCGAGCGTATGAAACTGCACGCAGACTTCGATTACATGAAAGGGCGGCATATCGAGCAACCTTGGGGGGCAAATGTTGGGCTACGCCTGGCATTCTGATCCTTAAGGCCAGTGCCTGAGCAGCACCAGAGCCCCCGGTGAATGATCACCGGGGGCTTTTCAGTTAATGATCGGTGAACCTGCGTTTGCGTTGTCTGTGTCGGGAGGTGACAGGCACCGCGTAGTTGACGTTCACCCGTAGCACTGGCGATGTGCCGATCAGTCGATGATCACGATAAAGCTCGTAATACAGATCAACCAGACCGTACTGAATATAGGGCGTAAAAGTGTAGGAAATGCACAGCACACGTATCACGCTGTTTTCGCCTACCCGATGAAAAAGCGTTGTCGATGACAGGTTTTTTCCCCAATAAAAACGGATTTCGTCACCCCAGCACATTTTGATTGACCCTGGGATATGAATGGTAATGCCCGCATGTGCCTGTTCGTGACTGATGGAGTCAGGATCGATGTCGGGCAGCACAGGTGCTTTCAGCGTATCGGAAATGTCGGATGGAAGATGGAGGGGGCTCGCGTGCCGGTAGAGGCTCTCGTGGGGCGGGGCTTCTTGAACAGTGATCGCGCTGTCGGGATTGTTTTGTTCTTTTTGGGTGCGCGCCGCTACATCCGTGGATTGTTCTTTATCCATCGTGAACTCTTTTATTGACATTAAGTTGAGTTGTTATGTGCGTGCCGGCAGTTGTCGGCAACGGAAATATTACAAGGCACATAAGTGTTCAGGTCAAGTGTCTGCAGATGTCAAAGCCAAGCCAACGTTGTGTGAGGTTGTGCAGTTACATTTGGTATCATGTGCATAGTGAATTATCGCTAGTTAGTGTCGGAGATGCTGTAAATAAAGGGTGTGGCTTGATCTGGGTATTTTTCCAGGGCTTTTTAGGCATGAATTACTTGTAGGACATTAACTACAGATAAGTCTTACAAAAGGTAAAAAAATAAGTTTTGACTGAATTCCCACTCCTGCGTAGGAATATTCACTCAGCTTTATCATTAGGGTCTCGCACGCGTTAGCATGCGAGGCCGTCAAGGTTGTGAGCCAAAATGTAGGCTACTGTGCTTAAATCTGTATTGAAAGTGCCGGGGTCTCCAGGCCGAGCAGGAACGCTTTGTTGAAAACGATCTGCATGTCGGCGTAACGGGTAATAGATAACTACCGCATCACCTGAATTTCAACTAATCTGAGTAAGTGTTCACTGTCAATAGACAAAAATCATGCATGGCTGCTACTGAAGATTTTAAAGAAATATCCTACACAGTCTTCAGATGGCTTTTAAGATTTCGTCAGATTTGAATAGAGTGTTAACAGTGCATACTACTAATACTCATAAAAAAGCCCCGACCAACCGAAGTTTGTCGAGGCTTGGCATACAGTCTCAGGCCTTAGCGATTAAACCGCTCTACCAGTGAATACTGTGAGTTGGCCGTGTCGGTCAGTTCACCACTTAATACCGCAGAGCGACGCGCTTCGTCAGAGGTCTGGTCTGCCAGGCTGGCGATGGTGGCGATGTTGCGATTGATTTCCTCGGCCACGGCACTTTGCTCTTCCGTGGCGGTGGCGATTTGCGTGGTCATGTCGGTGATATTGGCGACAGCCTCACTGATGCCCACCAGCGCCTGATCGGCCTCCAGTACCCGGGCAACGCCTTCTTCGGCCTGACGGCGACCGGTGTCCATGGTGTGTACCGCGTCGGTTGCGGTCTGCTGCAGTTTGGCGATCAGGCCATGAATCTGCCCGGTGGACTCGGCGGTGCGTTGCGCCAGCTGGCGCACTTCATCTGCCACGACGGCAAAGCCGCGACCCATCTCACCGGCGCGCGCTGCTTCGATCGCGGCGTTAAGGGCCAGAAGGTTGGTCTGGTCGGCGATGCCTTTGATCACATCGACCACGCCGCCGATTTCATCGCTGTCCTTGGCCAAGCGGGTCACGGTCAGGCCGGTTTCGCCCACCGAGGTGGACAGGCGCTGAATGGCTTCGCGGGTTTCACCGGCGATATCGCGCCCGCGACGCGTCAGTTCGTTGGCCTGCTGGGTGGCGTCAGCGGCACGGTTTACGTGGCTGGCGACTTCCTGAGTGGTGGCGGCCATCTGGTTGATGGCGGCGGCAACCTGCTCGGTTTCCACACGCTGACGTTCCAGCCCGATCGAACTGGCATTGGCCAGCGAGTTGGACTGACGAGCCTGGCTGTTCAGGTGTTCGGCCGTGTCCTGCAAACGCGTCAGGCAGGTTTTCATGCGCGCTTCCTGGCTGAGGATCGACATTTCCAGGCGCGCTTGCGGGCCGCGGCTGTCGGTGTACATCTGCGCGATCAACGGGTCGGAAGTGGTCTGCTCGGCCAGGCGCAACAAGCGTTTGGTGCCACGCTGCTGCCAGGAAAGCCCCAGCAGGCCCAGTGGTACCGACAGTGCCGCAGCCAGGGCAAACCCCCAGTGTGAGTTGAGCCACACGCCGATCAGGAAGCTCAGTTGGCTGACCAGAATGAACGGCAGCCAGTCCTGAAGTACCGGCAGCCACTTGTCGCGGTTTGGTACGGCGCTCTTGCCCTTGTTGAGGCGGGTGTAAAGCGCCTCGGCACGGCGGATCTGTTCGGCGGTCGGCTTGATACGTACCGACTCGAAACCCACCACCTGGCGGTTTTCCAGCACCGGCGTCACGTAGGCATTGACCCAATAATGGTCGCCGTTCTTGCAGCGGTTCTTGACGATGCCCATCCACGGCTGCCCGGACTTGAGCGTGGTCCACATGTGCTCGAATACAGCAGGCGGTACATCCGGATGACGCACCGTGTTGTGCGCCGCACCCACCAACTCAGCCTCGCTGTAACCACTGATGTCGACGAAGGCATCGTTGCAATAGGTGATGGTGCCGCGGGTGTCGGTGGTGGAAATCAGTCGTTGTTCGGCAGGAAATGTCCGCTCATGTTGAGTGACGGGCTGGTTGTTGCGCATGGGATTTCGATCCTTCGATCCGGAAGACTATGGCGTGGTTATCGGCGGGCACGTCGATAAATTGAGCGGCGTGCGACAAGTGACCGTAGAGTCAGCCCTGGCGGGCCAGCATGGGGTAGGTGAACAGCCCGAAATGCACGAGGTTCAGGCCCAGATGGCTGATGACGGCGGCCTGCAGCCCGCCGAAACGAAATGCGATGCCGTATCCCAGGCCCGCCATGCTCGCCAATGCTACCCACTGCGGGCCGGCACCTGCGTGCGCAAGTCCGAACAGGCCGGCAGCGAGGGTGATCGATAATGCCGTCGCATACCTTGAGCCCTTGAACAGGCGCATCAGGCTGCCTTGCAGATAAGCGCGGAAAAACAGCTCTTCGGTCAGGGTCACCAGCAACAGATTGTTGAGCAGCCATATCAGGCCCTGGTCAGGCCATTTCGGTGTCCAGCCGACGACGTTCAACATGACCGCAGCGGTCATGCAGAACGCCGACGTCACAATCAGCGCCAGAAGCCCGGTTTGCAGTGAATGGGCGACGTCAACCTTAGGCAGAATCCAGGGGCAGGCCAGTATCAGCCAGAAGCCGATCAGCGGCTTGTCCAGACTCAGGTCCATGGAGAACAGCGCGGCATCGGCACTGAATCGCGTTGCTTCGATGACGTTGGCGTTATTGAAGCCAGGCGCCAGGTGAAAGGCCAGCGCCAGACCGGTCACGATGAACAATCCGTGGCCACACAGGCGAATGGAGGAATAAGAGGATCGCGCCACGCAGAACCAGGCAATGAACAATGCGCCAAAGCTCAGCGCTGCCGAAGGGGCAAGGTTGCCGTGGAACAACGCCAGCGCGTAGCCGCTGCTCAGGAGGCAGAAAGTCAGCCAGTGCCTTGTGGTCATGAGTAAGTCCTGCCTTGAGAGCGGGGAATTCTATCCGGCGTTCAGCAGGGCAGGGGCGAGATTATAGAAATTTTCATGCAAGGGGCCTGCCCCTGAAACTGGGTGCAGGCCCTATTCAGGGGGTATCAGGACGCGATCAGCTGGCGCAGCACGTAATGCAGAATGCCACCTGACTTGAAGTATTCCACTTCGTTAAGCGTATCGATGCGGCACAGCACGTCGACGGTTTCCTTGCTGCCGTCTTCGCGTTCTATATGCAGGGTGAGGCTCATGCCCGGCTGCACGTCTGCGTTGGTCAGCCCGGTGATCTTCAATGTCTCCTTGCCGGTCAGGCCGAGGGTCTTGCGCGTCTGGCCGTTCTTGAACTGCAATGGCAACACGCCCATGCCCACCAGATTCGAGCGGTGAATCCGTTCAAAGCTTTCGGCGATGACAGCCTTGACGCCCAGCAAGTTGGTACCTTTGGCAGCCCAGTCACGGCTTGAGCCCGTGCCGTATTCCAGACCGGCAATGATCACCAGCGGCGTGCCTTCTGCCTGATAGCGCATGGCTGCGTCGTAGATCGCCAGCTTCTCGCCGGAGGGCACATACACCGTGTTGCCACCTTCTTCACCACCGAGCATTTCGTTGCGAATGCGGATATTGGCAAACGTCCCGCGCATCATCACTTCATGGTTGCCACGGCGCGAGCCGTAAGAGTTGAAGTCCTGATACTTGACGCCTTTCTCCTGAAGGTAGCGCCCGGCAGGACTGTCGGCCTTGATATTACCGGCGGGTGAGATGTGGTCGGTGGTTACCGAGTCGCCCAGCAGGGCCAGGATGCGCGCGTTTTCCACGTCTTCGATAACCGGCAGCGGACCGTCGATGCCGTCGAAGAACGGCGGGTGCTGAATATAGGTGGAATCGTCCTGCCAGACGTAGGTGGCAGCCTGCGGCACCTCGATGGCTTGCCATTGTTCGTCGCCGGCAAAGACTTCGGCGTATTCCTTATGGAACATGCCGGTGTTGACGCTGGCCACGGCGTCGGCGATTTCCTGCTGACTCGGCCAGATATCACGCAGATAAACCGGCTTGCCGTCTGCACCTTCGCCCAGCGGCTCGCTGCTGATGTCGATGCGCACCGAGCCTGCCAGCGCATAGGCAACTACCAGGGGGGGCGATGCCAGCCAGTTGGTCTTGACCAGCGGATGGACGCGGCCCTCGAAGTTGCGGTTGCCCGACAGCACCGACGCAACGGTCAGGTCGGACTGCTGAATGGCTTTCTCGATAGGCTCCAGCAGCGGACCGGAGTTGCCGATGCAGGTGGTGCAGCCGTAACCGACCAGATCGAAGCCCAGGGCGTCGAGGTATTGGGTCAGACCCGCTGCGTTGTAATAATCGGTCACCACTTTGGAACCGGGAGCCAGCGAGCTTTTCACCCACGGCTTGCGTTTCAGGCCTTTCTCGACGGCTTTTTTCGCGACCAACCCGGCTGCCATCATGACGCTGGGGTTGGAGGTATTGGTGCAGGACGTGATCGCTGCGATCACCACGGCGCCGTCTTTCAGGTGATAAGTCTGGCCGTCGTATTCATATTGGGTTTCGCCACTGACCTGAGCCTCGTTGCCAACCGCGACACCGCCGCCGCCTTCGCTTTCCAGCCGACCTTCATCGACCTTGGCAGGCTTGACCTGCAGACCGAGGAAATCGCTGAACGCCTTGGAGACATTCGGCAGTGCTACACGATCCTGAGGGCGCTTGGGGCCGGCAAGGCTGGCTTCGACCGTGCTCATGTCCAGTTCCAGGCTGTCGGTGAACACCGGTTCCTGGCCCGCCAGGCGCCATAGACCCTGAGCCTTGCAATAAGCTTCGACCAGCTTGACGGTTTCTTCGGGGCGACCTGACAGACGCAGGTAGTCCAGCGTCACGTCATCGACCGGGAAGAAGCCGCAGGTCGCGCCATATTCGGGCGCCATGTTGGCAATGGTCGCGCGGTCGGCCAGCGGCAGATCGGCCAGGCCGTCGCCGTAGAACTCGACAAACTTGCCGACCACACCTTTCTTGCGCAGCATCTGGGTGACAGTGAGCACCAGGTCGGTGGCGGTGATGCCTTCCTTCAGTTTGCCGGTCAGCCGGAAACCGATCACTTCCGGGATCAGCATCGACACCGGCTGGCCGAGCATCGCCGCTTCGGCTTCGATACCGCCCACGCCCCAGCCCAGCACGCCCAGGCCGTTGATCATCGTGGTGTGCGAGTCGGTACCGACCAGGGTGTCCGGGAACGCGTAAGTGCGGCCGTCCTCTTCCTTGGTCCATACCGTGCGGCCCAGATATTCGAGGTTCACCTGATGGCAAATGCCGGTGCCGGGTGGCACCACGCTGAAATTATCGAAAGCGCTCTGGCCCCAGCGCAGGAACGCGTAGCGCTCGCCGTTGCGCTGCATCTCGATATCGACGTTCTCGCCGAAGGCTTCGGCGTTGCCAAACTTGTCGACCATCACCGAGTGGTCGATCACCAGGTCCACCGGGGAAAGGGGGTTGATTCGCTGCGGATCGCCGCCGGCCTTGGCCACGGCCGCGCGCATGGCGGCCAGATCGACCACCGCCGGTACGCCGGTGAAGTCCTGCATCAGGACGCGGGCAGGGCGGTATTGAATTTCCCGGTCCGAACGACGCTCGGTCAACCAGTCGGCGAGGGCCTTGAGGTCGTTGCCGGTTACCGTCTTGTTGTCTTCCCAGCGCAGCAGGTTTTCCAGCAGCACCTTGAGTGACATGGGCAGCTTGTCCAGATCGCCCAGTGATCGGGCGGCTTCCGGCAGGCTGAAGTAGTGGTAGGTCTTGTTATCGATTTCGAGGGTTTTAAGGCTCTTCAGGCTATCGAGGGAGGGCATGAATGTCTCCTTTGAGGAATGTTCTCCGAACATCGGTTTACGGGCTCCATGTGCATCAGGTCGGGAGCGCCGCATCAGGCTTCAAGTTCTGTGGACTGTTCGGCCGCACCAGTGGTTCCTGGATTGGGCTATCATGCGCGGCTTTCAAGTCTGCGGGGTTACGCCCGAGTGCCCACTGCCCAGGAGTAACCCATGAATACACTGTTTATGCACTGCCGACCCGGTTTTGAGGGCGAAGTCTGCTCGGAAATAGCCGATCACGCCGCGCGCCTGGACGTGGCCGGGTATGCCAAGGCCCGTCCCGACACGGCCTGCGCCGAATTCATCTGCACCGAGGCGGATGGCGCCGAACGGCTGATGAACGGTCAGCGCTTCGACAAGCTGATCTTTCCCCGGCAGTGGGCGCGGGGTCTGTTTCTCGAGTTGCCGGAAACCGATCGCATCAGCGTGATTCTCGCGCAGCTGGCGGCGTTCCCGACCTGCGGCAGTCTGTGGCTGGAGGTCGTGGATACCAACGACGGCAAGGAACTGTCGAATTTCTGCAAGAAGTTCGAAGCGCCGCTGCGCAAGGCCCTGACTCAGGCGGGCAAACTGGTGGATGACCCGCGCAAGCCGCGTCTGCTGCTGACCTTCAAGAGTGGTCGCGAGGTGTTTCTCGGTCTGGCCGATGCGGACAACTCCGCCATGTGGCCCATGGGCATCCCGCGCCTCAAGTTTCCCCGCGAAGCGCCAAGCCGGTCGACCTTGAAGCTTGAAGAGGCCTGGCACCACTTCATTCCCAGAGACCAGTGGGACGAGCGCCTTTCCGGCGACATGACCGGCGTGGACCTGGGTGCCGCGCCGGGCGGCTGGACGTATCAACTGGTGCGCCGCGGCATGCTGGTGACCGCCATCGATAACGGGCCGATGGCGGAAAGCCTGATGGACACCGGGCTGGTGCAGCATCTGATGGCGGACGGCTTTACCTACAAGCCTCGACAGCCCGTGGACTGGATGGTCTGCGACATCGTCGAAAAGCCTGCGCGCAATGCGGCGCTGCTGGAGACCTGGCTGGGTGAAGGCCTGTGCCGCGAAGCGGTGGTCAACCTCAAGTTGCCGATGAAACAGCGCTACGCTGAAGTACGCCGACTGCTCGACCGCATCGAAGAGGGCTTTCAGGCGCGAGGGGTACGGGTGTCCATCGGCTGCAAACAGCTCTACCACGACCGCGAAGAAGTCACCTGCCACCTGCGCAGGCTGGACGTGGCCAAAGCGGCGAGAAAGTGATTTCTCACTATAAAAACACCTCTGCTATCGTGCCAATGCTCCGCGTTGGCATGTCTTTCGTGACGCTCTGCGTCACATCCGTGCTGCTGGTTGTGCGTAGTTAGTGCTCTAAAGTGCTTTTCAACCGCGATGGCACTGACGACGCAGAGTGCGACGTAAGTGACGGCTGAGTCCTGGCGCTGATCCGGGGGTAGCCTGGCAGGACGCCAGGCTAGCCGCACCGGGCCATGGAGGGCCCGTTGCGGCGACCCCCGGATCAGTGACAGGGCGAAGGAACCCGACGAAGTCGGGCCGGAAACGGAGCTTGGGGCTTTGGTCACTTTGGCCCCATCAAAGTGACTCGCCGAGGGGCGAAAAGGTGACCTGAGTCGAGCCCCAATCCAACTGATATCGCAGAACCGCTGTGTGACGCGGAGCGTGGGAACGATAGTCAACTACATTCCAAATTAGCGCGCATCACAAACCCTACTCAGCCAAACCCCACAATAGCCTTGGTCTCCAGATACTCTTCAAACCCCTGCACGCCGTACTCGCGACCGTTGCCCGAGCGCTTGTAGCCGCCAAACGGGGCCATCGGGTTCCAGGCGGGGTAGTTCAGGTGCACCTGCCCGGCACGAATGCGCGAAGCCACCGCGCGTGCCTGCTCGAGGTTTTGCCCCTGGACATGCGCACCCAGGCCATAGACCGTATCGTTGGCAATTGCGATAGCCTCCTCGACCGTATCGTAGGCAATCAGGCACAGCACCGGGCCGAAAATCTCTTCCTGGGCGATACGCATCGACGAGTCCACCTCGGAAAACACCGTTGGCCGGGTATAGAAGCCTCGCTCATGGCCCTGCACCCGTCCCGGCCCGCCGCACACCAGCTTCGCGCCTTCGCTCAGCCCGGCATCGATCATCGCCTGGACACGGTGAAACTGCGCCTCGTTGGCGATCGGGCCCAACACCGTCTGATCCAACTGCGGATCACCCACAACAATGGCTGCGGCCGTTTCGGCAGCCAGAGCCTCGACTTCCGCCAGTCGGTTTCTGGGCACGATCATTCGCGTCGGCGCGCTGCACGACTGACCCACATTGCGGAACGCGGCCATCACGCCGGGCGGCACGGCTTTGGCGAAGTCGGCGTCGGGCAGCAGGATATTCGGTGATTTGCCGCCCAGTTCCTGAGTCACTCGTTTAACCGTCGGCGCGGCGGCTTGCGCCACCAATGCGCCTGCCCGGTTGGAGCCGGTGATCGAGATCATGTCGATATCAGGGTGGGCCGCCATCGCGCCGCCGACCTCGGGGCCGCTGCCATTGACCAGGTTGAACACGCCGGGCGGCAGACCCGCGTCATGCACCAGTTGCGCGAACAGCAGGGCGCTCAGGGGTGACAATTCGCTGGGCTTGAGCACCACCGTGCAGCCGGCCGCGATGGCCGGGGCGACTTTGGCGGTGATTTGATACAGCGGCCAGTTCCACGGCGTGATCAGCCCGCACACACCGATGGGCTCGCGTTCGATCGCCGTGCCGCCTTCGACGGTGTGGAAGCGGTAGCTCGCCAGCAGGTCACGTGCGACACGCACGTGTTCTGCGGCCAGCGGCACCTGCATGGCCCGCGCCGAACTGATGGATGCGCCCATCTCCAGCGAGATCGCCTGCGCCAGTTGTTCCTTGCGCTCGATAATGAGCTCGTAGATTCGGCCGATGACCTGTGCCCGGGCGTGTGGCGAGGTGCCGGACCAGCTGGCAAAGGCTGCCCGCGCTGCCGCAACCGCACGGTCGACATCGGCGGCCGAGCCACTGGCGACATGCGCCACCACCTCTTCGGTCGCAGGGTTGATCACCGCGATACTGACCGGGTCGAGCGGGGCGGACCAACCACCATCAATATAGAGTTTCAGCGCGGTGTCCGGATCAACGTGATGGCTGTTCAAGGACTGTGAGGTCATCCAGCGGGCTCCCTGGAGCAATAGTGGTCAAGGCCAGGCCCTTTACGGTCAGGCCGTTCGATACCCATAAGCTAACAAAGCAGTCTGGATAAAAAGCGCCGATCTGCCGGGTTGCAAAGAATAATCTGCTGTATGCAACCCGCTAACATGGCGGACCTGTTTCGGCCGTTTACCCGCGCTGGTGACTCAGCCGATCGCCTGAGTCACCAGCGCGAATTGCTGCACATCCGGGTTGTAGGCGGGCGGCGTCCCGAGCACCATGCGCGGTGCCCTGTCGACACACGGCAGACCCAGGCTTTCGAGCCACGGCGCCAGCCCGCAGTCAGCCAGAATGTCGAAGCGCACGAACAGACCGGGTATCTGTTGCAACAGGTGTTCAATCAATCGTTGTGCCTGATCGACATCACGGGCAACCACCGGACCGATGATATGACCGCGCCCGAAACGGCGCAGCAGGGCGATGCCTTGCAACTGGCCTGCGTGTTCAATGCCGACCGCCTGTTCTGCATCGTGCAACAGATCAGTCAACACGGCAGTGCGATCCAGGCCGCTGCCCGCGTTGGCCAGGCGGATCAGTTCTGCGTGGTCGGTCGTGCCCAGCGTACGTATCGGCAGGTCGTCTTTCGCTGGCGCCAGCCCTGACAGGTCGGCAACGCCCTGATGCTGCTGGATGCGTGCGAAGTCAACGAAACCCAGGCTCTGGTAAAGCGGCGCGCCCAGTTCCGTAGCGTTGAGGATCGGCGTGCGCGGTGCCGTCGCGTCGAGGCACAGCTTCATCAAGCGGCGACCGATGCCTTTGCCCTGATGATCATCGCGGACGATCACCAGCCCGATCGAGGACCAGTCGCCCTGATGGCAGGTAAACGCCACGCCAACCAGCTGGCCATCGTGCTCGGCGACAAAACCCTCGGAAGTACGTTGCACCATCGCCCAGTCCTGTTCGCGGTGTGGCCACTTGAGGCTCACTGAAAGGGCATGGGCTGCCGGGATATCCGCCGCAGTCACGGGGCGATACTGATAGTGAGCGTCTGAGGTTGCAGGCATGGCGCCTCCGTTGCGATGAGGTGGGTGAGTGGTTGGGCTCATACCAGCTTTCCAGTGCTCATCAGGCTGGACATGAGCGGCATCTCGATGGCGGTCGGGTCGGTGAAGCGGCGAATATCGAACGGGCTGATCAACGTGCGCGTGCTGCCTGTGCTGATCAGCTCGGCCATGACGTCACCGACGCCGGGACCAAGCTGAAAACCATGGCCGCAGAAGCCAAACGCGTAGAACAGGCCGTCGACTCTGCCGCTGCGGCCCATGATCGGCAGCGAGTCTGGTGTGTAACTCTCGATGCCGCTCCAGACGCGGATGATGTTCAGCTTTTCTGCCCCCGGTAGCAGGCGTTTCATCTGTTTCATCTGGTTGGTCAGGCTCTCCGGCTTGAAGTAGGCGCGGCGGTTGAGCATGTCCGGTCTATTGCGATTGCCGCCCCCGATGATGATGTTGCCGCGCGGGATCTGTCGGAAATAGATCACTTCTTCCTTGATCTTGGTAAACACCCCAATCACCGTCGGCAGTGCGTAAGGTACCGGTTCTGTCACCGACATCTGCGGTCCGTTGGGCTCAAGAGGTACAGACTCGCCGAACTGCTCGGCGAGCCTGGCACCCCAGGCACCGGCAGTGATGAGCAACTGTTCGGCGACGAATAGCTGTCCATCGGCGGTGGTGACTTGAAACTCGCCGCCGACCTTCTGTACCTCGGTCACTTCAGTGCGTTCTTCGATTCTTGCCCCCGCACGAATCGCCGCGCGGGCGAACGCGGGGGCTGCCAGCCTTGGGTTGGCGTGCCCGTCATGGGGCGCATAGGAACCGCCTTTGACTTGCGCACCGAGAAACGGAAAACGGTCGTGCAGCGCCTTGCCGGAAAGGATCTGCAAGTCCAGCTCGCGGGCTTCCGGGGCGGCGGCATAGGCCTCCAGTTCGGCGATTTCGTCTTCGCGATAGCACACGCGCATATGCCCGCTGGGAATGAATTCCAGGTCTTCGCCGATCAGCTCCGGCAGGCGCTTCCACAGTGCCCAGGAGCGATTGGACAGTTCCAGCTGGCCGAGAAACCGTCCCTGACGGCGCACGTTGCCGAAATTCACACCGCTGGCATATTGGCCGATCTGGTCGCGCTCCAGCAGGGTGACCGAGCGGCCGTGCTGGCGCAGAAAAAACGCGGAGGACGCGCCCATGAAGCCGCCGCCGATAATCAGGACATCGCTTTTTTGTGGGGTCATGAAGGGCTCCCGCTCATGTGGATTGGCTACAACGCGCCAGCGCTTCGATCTCGATCAGGTAGCCGTGGTGCAATTCCGGGACCGGCACCACCGCGCGCGCAGGGCGATGCTCGCCCAGATAGCCCGCGTAGAGGCGGTCGAAGGCAGGCCAATGCTGGACGCCGGCGATATAAATGGTCACTTTCAGCAGGTCATCCGTATTGCATCCCGCCGCGCCAAGGATGGCCAGCAGATTGTCCAGCGCGACCGCAGCCTGGACCTCGAACGGCTCGCCGACGCTGTGACTGCCATCGGCGCGCACCGGCAGTTGTCCGGAAACATGCAGCGTGCCTTGATGCAGCATCGCCTGCGAATAATGCCCACCGGGTGCTGCGGCCAGGGACGTACTGATCGGTTTCATCTCACCAGCCATGCAGGCGACTCCAGGTATGGATTGCGCCTTCGCTGTCGCAGGCGTGGTAGTCCGGGAATTGCGCGCCGGTGGCACAGGCGTGGTTGGGCAGAATGCGCAGTCGGCTGCCGATGGGAAAACGCTCGCTGATGTCGGCCTCGCTGCCCGCAGCAAGCGTGATGATGCCGTGCTCCTGATTGGCACCGGTGACCCGTGCACCGTCGATCCATTCACCGCTTTCGCTGCACACCTGGCCGTAGCCGAAATCCTCACTCTGGCGCTGCGTGCCGCGATCGCGGCTCATGGCCATCCAGCCTGCGTCAACGATGATCCAGCCCTTGTCCTGCTGATGGCCGATGACCGTGGTCAGCACGCTCAGGGCCAACTCATCTGCCTGGCATACGCCAATGTTGTGCATCACCAGATCGAAGAACACATACACCCCGGCGCGAACTTCGGTCACGCCGTGCAGGCTCTGCGCCGACAGTGCCGTCGGCGTTGAACCGATGCTGACGTCCGCACAGGGCAGTCCTGCCTGACGAATCCGCTCGGCGGCGCTGACGCAGAGCCTGCGTTCCTGTTCGGCGAGGGCTTGCAGTGCTGCGGGTGTGTCGAGGTCATAACTGGACCCGGCATGGGTCATTACCCCACGCAGTTGCATGCCACCGTTGACCAGCGTGCTCGCGACCTCGACGAGCGAGGGGTCGTCGACGGTCAGGCCGGAGCGATGACCGTCGCAATCGATTTCTATCCAGACGTCGAAACGTTCGTCATGCGCCTGGCCGAAGGCGACAATTGCCCGGGCAGCCGTCACGCTGTCGGTCAGGACGCTCAGGCGGCAACCCTTGCGCCGCAGTCTGAGTGCCTGCTCCAGCTTGCCGGGTGCAATGGCGACGGCATAGAACACGTCGTCGATGCCCTCGGCAAAGCAATGCTCAGCCTCCTTCAGCGTCGACACCGTGACGCCGCTGGCACCCGCTGCAATCTGCGCCTGTATGACCGGCAGGCATTTGCTGGTCTTGACGTGCGGGCGCAAACGCACGCCCAGCTCGTTCATGCGTTGTTGCATACGCTGGATATTGTGCTGCATGCGCGACACATCGAGCAGCGCGACAGGCGTATCGAGAGAAGACAGGGAGGCTGACATGGAAAGCGCTCGTGTGGCTGGGTACGGGAGCCACTCTACGCAGCGATGATGAAGCTGTGGTTCAATACGTGATCATCAATCATTAAGCTGAAGTGAATGATCGCTATCGAAGACCTGCGTCTGGCCGTGACCCTGTCGCGTTGCGAATCGCTCAGTGCTGCCGCCAGAATCCTCAACGTCTCGCCGCCGGCGTTGTCGATGCGCTTGCGCAAACTGGAGACGCAACTGGGCATCACCCTGGCCAGTCGCGACGCCAGA
Source organism: Pseudomonas syringae KCTC 12500 (assembly GCF_000507185.2). Lineage (NCBI taxonomy): Bacteria > Pseudomonadati > Pseudomonadota > Gammaproteobacteria > Pseudomonadales > Pseudomonadaceae > Pseudomonas > Pseudomonas syringae. The sequence continues at coordinate 349,850 of NZ_AYTM02000002.1, read as the reverse complement.
CGCCTGAGTCTGACCGCTGATGGCGAGCGTTTCGCCCGCGAAAGCGCACAGTTGCTGGAGCAACTGGAGTCACTCCCGGAGTCTTTCAGGCAGCGTGATGAACGGCTGGTGGGCACATTGCGTCTGGCAGCGCCGTTCGGTTATGGACGCCAGCGCATTGCGCCGCTGCTGGCGCGCTTCGCCAGGCTGCATCCGCAGTTGTGTCTGCAGCTGGACCTGCGCGAAACACCCTGGCCGGACCGTCACGACAGCGATGCGGTGATACACATCGGCAGCCTCAATGACAGCCAGTGGATCGCCAGGCCATTGGCACAGAATCATCGCTGGCTGTGCGCCAGCCCGGCATATATCGAGCAGCATGGTGTGCCCTCGACGCCCAATCAACTGGCTGGCCATCGCTGCATCTGCATTCGCGAAAACGATGAAGACGTCACCCTCTGGCACCTGAGCAAGGGCCAGACGAAAAAGACCCTGCGCATCGAGCCCGCGCTGCTCAGCAACGACGGCTCGGTCGCCCGGCGTTGGGCCGAACAGGGGCTGGGCATCGTGTTGCGCTCGCAGTGGGACGTCAGCGACGCCATTGCCAGCGGCAGGCTGGTGCGGGTGCTTGCCGATTGGCAACTGGCCAGTGCGCCGATCAACCTGCTGGTGCCTGTACGCAAGCATCGCAGCGCACGGGTACAGGCGTTGACCGAGTTTCTCGAGACAGCCCTGAAAGCCTGATTCGGCAAAGCACCGGCACGCTGTTGGTCGCTGTGTTGAACACCTTAATTGACGCTCACGGCAACGCGCGGGTATAAACCGCGTCTTGTGTTTTTGTCGGATTTTTCTCCATGAGCTTCAGCCCCCTGATTCGCCAGTTGATCGATGCCTTCCGCGTGCTGCCGGGCGTCGGTCAGAAAACCGCCCAGCGCATGGCGTTGCAGTTGCTGGAGCGCGACCGCAGCGGCGGTTCGCGGCTGGCGCAGGCACTGGGGCAGGCGATGGACGGCGTGGGTCACTGTCGCTCATGCCGCACGCTGACCGAAGAGGAACTCTGCCCGCAATGCGCAGACCCGCGTCGCGATGACACGCTGTTGTGCGTGGTCGAAGGCCCGACGGATGTCTATGCGGTGGAGCAGACCGGCTATCGCGGTCGTTACTTCGTGCTCAAGGGGCACCTGTCGCCGCTCGACGGCCTGGGACCGGAGGCCATTGGCATTCCGCAATTGATGGAACGCGTCAGCCAGCAGGGCACCTTCACCGAGGTGATCCTCGCGACCAATCCAACGGTGGAAGGCGAAGCGACCGCGCATTACATCGCCCAGTTGCTGCATGACAAGGGCTTGGTCGCATCGCGCATTGCCCACGGCGTTCCTCTGGGTGGCGAGCTGGACCTGGTCGACGGCGGCACGCTGGCGCATTCGTTTGCAGGGCGCAAGCCGATTGCAATGTGATACCGGCCAGCGCTTCTGCAGTCAGTAGCGCGGCGTAATATCGCGCTCGACAGGTGGCGCGTTCGGGTCCTGACCAGCCGGAAACTTGCCTTTCAGGTGCCAGGCGAACGCGATGATTTCGGCAATCGTGCGGTACAGCGGCTCGGGAATACTGTCGCCCAATTCCATGCGGGCCAACAGCTTGACCAGTTCAGCGTTCTCATAGATGGGTACTTCGTATTCGCGGGCAATGGCCAGAATCGCCTCGGCCAACTGGTCGTCGCCCTTGGCGCTGAGCGTCGGGGCGTGCTGGCCGTCATAGCTGAGGGCAATCGCCTGGCGCGGAGTGTGTTCGGGTAGGCTCATCAGGCGTTCTCGTCGATCCAGCGTTGTTCGAGCGCGGTACGCGGACCGCTTGGTGGTGCGCCGTGGCTGCAGGCCAGTTCGCCCACTGCCAGGCCGCAGGCTATCAGCCGTTCGCGCAGATACCCCAGCTCATGTTCGATCAATGCCGCGCTGTCGGGGCGCTCGGCCCACAGCTGGCTGGACAGCGTGCCGCGCAGTAACTGCGCATGCACCTGCAAGGGGCCCAACGGCTCGAGATCGAACGCCAGGTCGACTTTCCAGAGCTTTTCCCGGGTGTCCTTGATCTCGATACCATCACGGTCTTCGGCCGCGTCCTGATCGGGCGTGTCTTCACGCTGCACCTTGACCTGCAAGGGCACGATGTCGTGGGCGTTGCGCATCGGCACTTCCAGCTGCCAGGTGGTCACCTGGGCGCCGTCGGCGTTGGTGCGCGTTTGTTCCAGCCCGCCCAGTTGATGGCTTTGCAGGCGTGAGACAGCAGCCGCAGCGAGCTTGAGGAGGATTTCCAGATCATCCTCCTTCTCGCCACCGCTGACCGTGCGCGACGGCAGCGGAAAAATGCTTGGCTGAGTGCGTGCCGCGACCAGGCCGAGGGTGCCCAGCGCATTGCGGATTGCATTGGGCATCGTGCGCGCCAGGGTGTTGGACGCCGCCGCTGCGCCGTAAGACATATTGTCCGGCAGGCCGGGCAGGATCTGGGCGATCAGACGCATCAGGTTGGCCTTCATGTCCGGTAGCTGCTGCGCCGGGTTCAATCCGGCCAGCAGTCTGGCTTCCAGAAACACGCCACTGGCGTTCAGCGCCTGGGCCACGCCTTTAGGGGTGGTCATCTGCTCGACGTCGGGCAGGTCGGCGAGCAACTGATTGATACTGGCCTGCAGCGGCGCGCTGATGGCCGGGCTGGTACTGGTCGGGCTGCCGGACTGCAGGTTTTGCAGGGCATTGATCAGGGTGTCCAGCGAGCCTTGACGATTTTGCTGTGCGGACAGTTGCTGCGCCACGGCCAGTTGGTCGAAACGACCGGGCAGGGCCACGAAGTTGAGTGCCTGATTGCCTTGTACCTGGGCGCTCAAGAGGCTGCCAACCGTCAGCGGCTGCGGGCTCTCGATGGTCAGGCTGGAACCCGCCAGCGCCGTGTTGAGCAGCATCACGATGGAGCGGTAGATGGGCGTCGCCGCAGCGGGGTTCTGGGTGGCCAGTTGATTGACTGCCTGAGCGATCACCTGGCTGGTCATGACTTTGCCTTGCAGCAGCGTGCCAACCGGTAATTGTTGGGTATCGATGCTGGTCATCGAGTTTTTCAGCGCGCCGTTGAGCTGCTGCAGCGTCAACGTCAGCTCGTTGGCCGACGCCTGCGCCACTTGCAGCAGGCTGCCGGGCGTGAACGGGACGCTGCTGGTGACCGGTAAATTGGTCAGGCTGCCGTTGGCGAGCACCAGCCGCAACAGCAGCTGGAAGTTCTGGTTGACCTGCTTGAGGGTCAGCACCTCGGCGTTAGCGATTTCGCCTTCGGGGATCAGATTTTCCGCTGATTGCAGCATGGTCAGCACTTGCGCGGGGGAGATGCCGGCGCGCAACAGTGTCAGGGTGGCGTTTGTTGCCGGAACGCTGGTGATGTCGCCTGTCATTGAACTATCAACCCGAGGAAATTGCCCCTTTGATAACAGGACTCGCATGTATAATACCGGCCGAAACCGGACCAGCCGCCATTAACTTCTCTTCATGTAACGGCCGTATCAATCCCGACTTGAACCGCGTTTTACTCCGTATGTCTCTGTTTTGGCACATTTCGCGACGCAAAGCACTGGAAACGCTTCATGATCCCAGCCACCCCATTTTTGCAAGCGACGGCTCTGGCGTGTGAGCGGGACGGGCGGATGCTGTTCGAAAACCTCGATCTTCATCTGCACGCGGGCGACATGCTGCAGATCAGCGGTCCCAACGGCTGCGGCAAGACCAGCCTGCTGCGCCTGCTGTGCGGGTTGATGCAGCCAACGGCCGGGCAGGTGGTGCTCGACGCGCAGCCAGTGGATCGTGGGCCCGCGGCACCGGGCAGCAAGCTGTTGTGGATCGGTCATGCGCCAGCGCTCAAGGATGTGCTGACGCCGCTGGAAAACCTGTCCTGGCTCAGCGCCCTGCACCAGCCAGCCGATGCCGGCGCGATAGCTACCGCGCTAGATGCGGTCGGCCTTGCAGGTTTCGAGGACGTGCCCTGTCACACTTTATCGGCCGGGCAGCAGCGTCGCGTCGCGCTGGCACGTCTGTATCTGCCGGGCCCGCCACTCTGGCTGCTCGACGAGCCGTTTACCGCGCTCGACCGCCAAGGCATCGAGCAACTGGAAAACCACCTCGCCCGGCACTGTGAACACGGCGGCATGATTGTCATGACCACCCACCACAGCCTGAGCCGTCTGCCCGCGGGCTATCGGGACCTCGACCTGGGGCAGTGGTCAGCATGAGCAATGTGTTTGTTCTGCTGATGCTCCGTGAGGTGCGGCTGCTGGCGAGGCGTCCGGCAGAGCTGGCCAACCCGCTGGTGTTCTTCGCGATCGTGGTCGCCCTGTTCCCGCTGGCGCTGGGGCCGCAGGTGCAATTGTTGCAAACCTTGTCGCCGGGGCTGGTCTGGGTGGCGGCACTGCTGGCCGTGCTGCTGTCGCTGGACGGGCTGTTGCGCAGTGATTTCGAGGACGGCTCGCTGGAGCAGTGGGTCCTTTCGCCGCACCCGCTGGCCCTTCTGGTGCTGATCAAAGTGCTGGCACACTGGGTTTTTTCCGGGCTGGCACTGGTACTGTTGTCACCTTTGCTGGCCTTGATGCTCGGTCTGCCGGTGCAGTGCCTGCCGGTGTTGATGGTTTCGCTGCTGCTGGGCACCCCGGTGCTCAGCCTGTTGGGGGCGTTGGGCGCGGCGTTGACCGTGGGTTTGAAGCGTGGCGGCCTGCTGCTGGCATTGTTGATTCTGCCGCTGTACATCCCGGTGCTGATTCTGGGCAGTGGCGCGTTGCAGGCCGCACTGCAGGGCATGCCGACGACCGGCTATCTGCTGTGGCTGGGCAGCCTGGCGGCGCTGGCGATCACCCTGACACCCTTTGCGATAGCCGCTGGCCTGAAAATCAGCATCGGCGAATAATTGAGGTTCCGGGATCGAGACTTCGATGCCGGTCAACACCCTGGATGCACCCTGATGAAAAGCAACGCCATGAAAAGCAGCATCGGTTGGGCCTGGCTGCACACGCTCGGCTCGCCGAAAGGGTTTTACCGCGTCAGCGCACGCCTGCTGCCCTGGCTGAGTGTTGCCGCTTTGCTGTTACTGGTCATCGGCATGGTCTGGGGCCTTGCGTTCGCGCCGCCGGATTACCAGCAGGGCGACAGCTTCCGTATCATTTATATCCACGTCCCTGCCGCGATGCTCGCCCAGTCCTGTTACGTCATGCTGGCCGTGTGCGGGTTGGTCGGGCTGGTCTGGAGAATCAAGCTGGCCGATGTCGCGCTGCACTGCGCTGCACCGATTGGCGCGTGGATGACCGCGCTGGCGCTGGCGACCGGCGCGATCTGGGGCAAGCCCACCTGGGGAGCATGGTGGGTCTGGGACGCGCGACTGACCTCGATGCTGATTCTGCTGTTCCTGTATTTCGGCCTGATCGCGCTGGGCAATGCCATCAGTAACCGCGACAGCGCCGCCAAGGCCTGCGCTGTGCTGGCCGTCGTCGGTGTGGTGAACATTCCGATCATCAAGTATTCGGTCGAGTGGTGGAACACCCTGCACCAGGGTTCGACGTTCAGCCTCACGGAAAAGCCCGCCATGCCGGCTGAAATGTGGCTGCCGCTGCTGTTTACCACGCTGGGTTTCTATTGCTTGTTCGGCGTGCTGTTGATGATGCGCATGCGTCTTGAAGTGCTGCGTCGCGAAGCGCGCACCCAGTGGGTCAAGGCCGAGATTCTGCGCAGCCTGGGCCACACAGCAGCGCAGTCGGAGAACACGCTTTGAGTTTTGCATCGTTCAGCGATTTTCTTGCCATGGGCCGCCACGGGGTGTTTGTCTGGTCGGCCTACGGTTTGTGCCTTGTGGTGCTGCTGGTCAACGTGGCGCTGCCGCTATGGGCGCGGCAGCGGTTTCTGAAACAGCAGGCACGTCGCCTGAAGCGGGAGAATCGCCCGTGAGCCCGCTGCGCAAAAAACGCTTGTTGATCATTGTCGCGCTGCTGGCCGGTGTCGGTCTGGCCGTGACCCTGGCCCTCGGCGCCTTGCAGGAAAACATCAACCTGTTCTACACCCCCAGCCAGATCGCCAATGGCGAGGCACCGATGGATAAGCGCATTCGGGCTGGCGGCATGGTCGAAAAGGGCTCATTGCAGCGCTCGGCCGATTCGCTGGACGTGCGTTTTGTGGTCACCGATTTCAACAAGTCGGTAACCATCACCTATCGAGGCATTCTTCCTGACCTGTTTCGTGAAGGGCAGGGCATCGTGGCGCTGGGCAAACTCAATGCACAGGGCGTAGTGGTGGCCGATGAAGTACTGGCCAAGCATGACGAGAAATACATGCCCCCCGAGGTCACCAAGGCGCTGCGTGACAGCGGTCAGACGGCACCGGCTGCGCCTTCCACACCCGTCAAACAGGGTTGATCGATGATTCCCGAACTCGGCCAGCTGGCCATGATTCTGGCATTCTGCTTTGCGCTGGTGCAGGCCATCATTCCGCTGATCGGCGCATGGCGCGGTGATCGCTTGTGGATGAGCCTTGCCCGTCCGGCAGCCTGGGGCCAGTTCAGCTTTCTGATCTTCGCCTTCGGTTGCTTGACCTACGCGTTCATGGTCGACGACTTCTCCGTCGCCTACGTTGCGCAGAACTCCAACACCGCGCTGCCCTGGTACTACAAGTTCAGTGCCGTGTGGGGCGCGCATGAGGGTTCGTTACTGCTCTGGGCCTTGATTCTCGGCGGCTGGACCTTCGCCGTGTCGGTGTCTTCACGGCAACTTCCGCAGGTGATGCTGGCGCGGGTCCTCGCCGTGATGGGCATGATCAGCCTGGGTTTCCTGTCGTTTCTGATCCTGACCTCCAACCCGTTCGCGCGTCTGTTGCCGCAGATGCCCGCGAATGGACGTGATCTGAACCCGTTGTTGCAGGATATTGGCCTCATCGTGCATCCGCCGATGCTGTACATGGGCTATGTCGGCTTCTCCGTGGCCTTTGCGTTCGCCATCGCGGCCTTGCTAGGCGGTCGACTCGACGCTGCCTGGGCGCGCTGGTCTCGTCCGTGGACGCTAGTGGCCTGGGCCTTTCTCGGCATCGGCATCAGCCTGGGCTCGTGGTGGGCGTATTACGAGCTGGGTTGGGGCGGCTGGTGGTTCTGGGACCCGGTGGAAAACGCCTCGTTCATGCCCTGGCTGGTGGGCACTGCGCTGATTCACTCGTTGGCGGTCACGGAAAAACGCGGCGTATTCAAGAGCTGGACGGTATTGCTGGCCATTGCTGCGTTTTCACTGAGCCTGCTGGGCACGTTCCTTGTCCGTTCCGGGGTGCTGACCTCCGTGCACGCCTTTGCCTCGGACCCGGCGCGCGGTGTGTTTATCCTGATGTTCCTGCTGGTCGTGGTGGGCGGCTCGCTGACCCTGTTCGCGATTCGCGCACCGGTGGTCAAAAGCCAGGTCGGATTCGGCCTGTGGTCGCGGGAAACCCTGCTGCTGGGCAATAACCTGTTGCTGGTGGTTGCCGCGTCGATGATTCTGCTGGGCACCCTTTATCCGCTGGTGATCGATGCCATGAGCGGCGCCAAGATGTCGGTCGGCCCGCCGTACTTCAATACGCTGTTCGTGCCGTTGATGGGCTTGTTGCTGGTGGTGATGGCGGTCGGCGTACTGGTGCGCTGGAAGGATACGCCGCTGAAATGGCTGCTCGGCATGCTGGCCCCGGTACTGATCGGCAGCGTCGTCCTGGCGGTGCTGGCCGGTCTGCTGCTGGGCGATTTCCAGTGGGCGGTGCTGGCGACCCTGATGCTCGCCGCCTGGGTGCTGCTGGCCGGGGTTCGCGACCTGCTCGACAAGACCCGCCACAAGGGTTTGCTCAGCGGCGCACGCGGTCTGACCCGCAGCTATTGGGGCATGCAGCTTGCGCACCTTGGCATTGTCGTGTGCGCGCTGGGGGTGGTGCTGTCGAGCCAGAACAGCGCCGAGCGCGATTTGCGCATGGCCCCTGGCGAGTCCACCGAACTGGGTGGGTATACCTTTGTCTTCGAGGGTGCCCGGCATTATGAAGGGCCTAACTTCACCTCTGATCGGGGCACGGTTCGCGTGTTGCGCGACGGCGTTCAACTGACCGAACTGCGCCCGGAGAAGCGCCTCTACACCGTGCAGCAGTCGATGATGACCGAAGCGGGCATTGATGCCGGTTTCAGCCGGGACCTGTATGTCGCCCTGGGTGAACCGCTGGGCGATGGTGCGTGGGCCGTTCGGGTTCACGTCAAACCGTTTGTGCGCTGGATCTGGCTGGGCGGCCTGCTGACCGGCCTGGGCGGGGTGCTGGCGGCGCTGGACCGGCGTTATCGCACCCGGGTAAAGAACAAGGTGCGCGAGGCATTGGGTCTGTCGGGAGCTGCACAATGAAACGCTGGGTCATGGTGCTGCCATTAGTGCTGTTTCTGGGCGTGACAGCGTTTTTGTATCGCGGTTTGTATCTGGACCCCGCCGAGCTGCCCTCGGCACTGATCGGCAAGCCTTTTCCGGCATTCTCGCTGCCGGCGGTGCAGGGCGAGCGGATGTTGAGCCGTGCCGATCTGCTCGGCAAACCTGCGCTGGTCAACGTCTGGGGCACCTGGTGCGTGGCCTGCCGGGTGGAGCATCCGGTGCTGACCCGGCTGGCGCAGCAGGGCGTGCTGATCTACGGCGTGAATTACAAGGACGTCAACGCGGACGCGCTGAAATGGCTCAAGGAATTCCATGATCCTTATCAGCTGAATATTCGTGACCAGGACGGTTCTCTGGGCCTTAACCTGGGGGTGTACGGTGCGCCGGAAACCTTCCTGATCGATGCTCAGGGCGTCATTCGTTACAAACACGTCGGGGTCATCGACGACGCAGTGTGGCGCGAAAAGCTTGGCGCGCGCTATCAGCAACTGGTCGATGAGGCGCGGCCATGAAGCGCTGCCTGATGATCGTCCTGTTCAGCGTGCTGTGTTCCGGCATCGCCCACGCGGCCATCGACGCTTATGCTTTTCGCGACGATGCCGAGCGCGCGCGCTACAGCGAACTGACCCGAGAACTGCGCTGCCCGAAATGCCAGAACCAGGACATTGCCGACTCCAATGCGCCGATTGCCGCTGATTTGCGCAAGGAAATCTACCGCATGCTGGGCGAAGGGCAGAGCAATCAACAGATCATCGATTTCATGGTCGATCGCTATGGCGATTTCGTTCGCTACAAGCCGAGCCTCAATGCACGCACCTGGCTGCTGTGGTTCGGGCCCGCCGGCCTGCTGGTTGGCGGGTTTGTGGTGATCGGCCTTATCGTTGGCCGCCGCCGCAAGGCACAATCCGCACAGACCGACGAGCTTTGCGAAGATGAGAAGCAGCGTCTTGCCACCTTGCTGGATGAGCACCGCCCATGATCGACTTCTGGATGGCTACCGGGCTGTTGCTGATGGTCGCGCTGAGCTTTTTGCTGATTCCGCTGCTGCGCGGCCATCGCGCGCAACGGGAAGAAGACCGCACAGCTCTGAACGTGGCCTTGTATCAGGAGCGACTGAGCGAGTTGCAGGTTCAGCAGGAGCAGGGCGTGCTGTCGGTGGCGCAATTGCAGTCTGCACGTGCCGAAGCAGCGCGTGAGCTGCTTGCCGACACCGAAGGCGCAGAGCCCGCCCGCACATCGCGTCTGGGCAAGCCCTTGCTGGTGCTGGCTGCGCTGCTGGTCCCGGTGTTGGGGCTGGCGGGCTATCTCCAGCTGGGTGCCAGTGACCGGGTTGAACTGAGTCGCGAATTCGCTCGACCACCCACCTCGCTGGCAGACATGACCCAGCGCCTTGAGCGCAGCGTGCAGGCTCAACCGGATTCAGCCGAAAACCTGTATTTTCTGGCGCGCAGCTATATGGCGCAGAACCGCCCGGGTGATGCCGCGCAGATGTTCGAGCGTTCAGTGGCGCTGGCCGGAAGGCAGCCCGAGTTGCTCGGGCAGTGGGCTCAGGCGCTGTATTTCGCCAGTGACAAACACTTCACACCCCAGGTTCAGGTGCTGACCGACGAAGCGCTGCTGGCTGACCCCAAGGAAGTCACTAGCCTTGGCCTGCTCGGGATTGCCGCGTTCGAAACACAGCGCTATCAGGCGGCGGTGGATTACTGGACCCGGTTGCTTGCAGCACTGCCCGCAGATGACGCATCGCGTTCGGCGCTGGAAGGCGGCATTGCCCGCGCCAGAGATAACCTCGCCAAACGCCCTGCAGACGCGGCGCCTGCTCCTGCGGTTAAGGCGAAGTCGATAAAAATTCATGTCGAGCTGGCTGCGGCGCTTCAAGGCAAGGTAAGGCCGAACGACAGCGTGTTCATCTTCGCCCGCGCGATCAATGGCCCGGCAGCGCCTTTGGCGGTCAAACGCATTACCGTGGCGGACTTGCCTGCCGACGTGGAACTGAGCGATGCCGACGCAATGATGCCGCAACTGAACCTGTCGAACTTTGCGCAAGTCCAACTGGTTGCGCGAGTGTCTCGCGCAGGGCAGCCAACCACCGGTGAGTGGGTCGGCCGCAGTCAGCCACTGGCCAGTGATGCTGCGGCGCAGCAGGCGTTGACCATTGACAGTCCGGATAACTAGCCTCTGTACGTAAAGTGGCTGCGCTCGGTGATGCTGCGTTAAAAACAGGCTCGGAATGCTCATTTACAACACGTAAACTCCGCTTCCTCGCCTGTTTTTGCCTTGCCTGACCTTCGCTCGCCGACTTTTCGTACAGAACCTAGAGAATTCGCTTATGTACCGTACCGCACGCATCACCTTGTTGGGTCTGGTCGTTGGCCTGAGTGCCTGTGCTGTCCAGCATCCGGCACCGCCACATAGCCAGGATCCTATCCTTAACCTGCCGGGTGGCCAGCAGCCCGGCGCACCGCGTCCGAGTAGCGCGCCTTCGGAGCCTGCCAAGGCGCCTGCCGCAGCGCCGAAGTCCTCGGCCAGTTTCGCGCCGCCACCGGGCGGCGGCAGCCACTGGGACCCGCGCCTGGGCGTGTACGTGATGGACGATCAGCCTAATACCTTCTATCGCCAGCGCACTTACTACCAGTGGAATGACGGCTGGAGCTGGGCAACCAGCCCCAACGGTCCGTGGCAGGCGACTGATGTCAGTGGCGTGCCGGCAGGGCTGGGCAAACAGTTCAGTAAATGATCCAGGCTCAATAAAAACGGCGACCTCGAAGGTCGCCGTTTTGCATCGCCTGAGCGGTTTATTTGCCCGGATAGATCTGGTCGAACACACCGCCGTCGATGAAGTGGGTCTTCTGCACCGTGCGCCAGTCGCCGAAGGTTTTCTCCACCGAGAGGAAGTCCACTTTCGGGAAGCGATCGGTGTACTTGGCCAGTACCTGCGGGTCACGCGGGCGCAGGTAGTTTTTGGCAGCGATTTCCTGGCCTTCCGGTGACCACAGGTATTTCAGGTATTCCTCAGCCAGGGGGCGGGAGCCTTTCTTGTCCACGACCTTGTCGACCACACTCACCGGTGGCTCGGCTTCTGCCGACACGGAGGGGTAAACCACTTCGAACTGATCGCGACCGAATTCGCGGGCGATCATTTCCGCTTCGTTCTCGAAAGTGACCAGCACGTCGCCGATCTGGTTGGTCATGAACGTTGTGGTCGCACCACGGCCGCCGGTATCAAGGACTGGCACATGGCTGAACAGATCACCGACGAATTTCTTCGCCGCCGCCTCATCGCCGCCTTTTTTCAAGGTGTAACCCCAGGCCGAGAGGTAGGTGTAGCGGCCGTTGCCCGAGGTTTTCGGGTTGGGCACGATGACTTCCACGCCATCCTTGATCAGGTCCGGCCAGTCTTTGATCGCCTTCGGGTTGCCCTTGCGCACGATGAACACCGTGGCCGAGGTGAAGGGCGCGCTGTTGTTTGGCAGGCGGCTGACCCAATCTTCCGGCACCAGCTTGCCATTGTCGGCCAGGGCGTTGATGTCAGTGGCCATGTTCATGGTGATCACGTCAGCCGGCAGCCCGTCGATGACCGAACGCGCCTGCTTGCTCGATCCGCCGAAAGACATCTGCACGGTCACATCTTCATGCTTCTCGTCTTTCCAGTGTTTCTGGAAGGCGCTGTTGTAGTCCTTGTAGAAATCACGCATCACGTCATAGGAGACGTTGAGCAGCGTTGGAGCTGCCTGGGCAGCGCTGGCAAAAGCCAGGCCGGCGGCCAGTAGCGAGGCGGCGAAGAGTTTATTCACTGCAGGGTCCTTGAGGTGAAGAGTCGTGTGATCAGCCTGATGGCGTAATGCCGCGACACTATCAGCATCGCGCCTGCGGTTTAAAGACCGAAAAGATCTTTGCTTATGCCTTGTGCTCGGTTTTTTTAAACAATTGATTGCCACAACGTGAGCAGAACGCCGCGCCATGCTCGTGAAGGTTTTTCGAGCACACCGGGCAGTCGTGTTTCAACTGCTCGCCGCGCATGGCGTTGGCCAGCTCGGCGGTGAATATCCCGGTGGGCACGGCGATGATCGAGTAACCGGTAATCATCACCAGCGAGGAGAGCATCTGGCCGAGCGGGGTCTTGGGCACGATGTCGCCAAAGCCCACCGTCGTCAGGGTCACGATAGCCCAGTAAATGCCTTTGGGAATGCTGGTGAAACCATGCTCCGGACCTTCGATCACATACATCAGCGTGCCGAACACGGTGACCAGCGTAGACACCGTGACCAGAAACACGATGATCTTCTGCTTGCTGCCACGCAGCGCCGCCAGCAGGTAATTGGCCTGCCGCAGGTAGGTGCCGAGCTTGAGCACCCTGAAAATCCTCAGCATACGGATGATCCGCAGGTATTGCGCATCGCTGTAATAGATAGACAGCACGCCCGGCACGATCGCCAGCAGGTCCACCAGCCCGTAGAAACTGAATGCGTACTTCAGCGGCCGCGGCGAGCAATACAGGCGCAGCATGTATTCGATGGCAAACATCAGCGTGAAGCCCCATTCGATCCATGCGAAAAGCATCGCGTAATCACGATGAATACTCTCGATGCTATCGATGATAGTGACCAGCAGACTGAGCAGAATCGCGACCAGCACCGCCTTGTCAAACATCCGCCCGGCAGGCGTATTGGCCTCGAAAATAACAATATGCAGCCGCTCGCGGCGGCTGAGAGAGCTGTCCATGGTGGTTCCCGAATCAAAGATCGGGAGAGCCTAGGAGCATTGGGTGGTTGAGTGCAAGCGCACAAGACTTGCGGGAGCGAGCCGGGCGACGCTTCGCTTGATGGCGAAAAGGTCGTTATAGTCCGCGTAAAGGTGACCTGAGTTGAACCCAAATCCACCTGACAAAGAAAACCGCTGTGTGACGCGGAGCGTGAGGAACGATAGTCAAAATCGCAGCCACTGCCACCGAAATGCTTTTCGATCACGATGGCACTAACGACGCAAATTGCGACGTAAGTGACGGCTGAGTCCTGGCGCTGATCCGGGGGTAGCCTGGCAGGACGCCAGGCTAGCCGCACCGGACCATGGATGGTCCGTTGCGGCGACCCCCGGATCAGTGCCAGGGCGAAGGAACCCGACGAAGTCGGGCCGGAAACGGAGCCAGGGGCTTTGGTCACTTTGGCCCCATCAAAGTGACTCGCCGAGGGGCGAAAAGGTGACCTGAGCCGAACCTCAATACACCTGACAAAGAAAAACCGCTGTGTGACGCGTAGCGTCACGAACTGCATTCCCACGCGGAGTGAGGAACGATAGTCATCAGTTTCCGGGCCGTGCCTTTAGCCAAATTGCTCTGAAGCGCTTTTCAATCGCGATGGTACTGACGACGCAGAGTGCGACGTAATCCATCCGAACGAGGCCTGATGGCGAGGCGAACGCCCATCCTACTGCTGCGCCACGTCATCCTTCTCCCAGCCGCCGCCGAGAGCCAGAAACAGATTGATCTGCCCCATCGCCACCTGCGTGTTGGCCTCGGCCATCTGCGCGCGTACGTCAGTGTAAGTGCGCGTAGCCTGCAGATCGGCGAGGAACGAGGCGCGTCCGGCCTGATAGAAACGGTGTGTCTGGTCAGCCGCTTCCTTGGCAGATTGCTCGGCGTCTTTGAGCGCGTCGCGGCGGTCGAGCAGGGCGGTGTATTGCGCCAGACCGGTCTGGGTTTCACGGATGGCATTGAGCACCACACCGTCAAAGCGCGCCAGCGCAGCTTGCGCCGAGGCTTCGGCCTGATGGATGCGGGCGCGTGAGCCGTTGGACGGGATAGTCCAGTTCAGCAGCGGCCCGAAGCCCCAGCGATTGGCCGCCGGCTTGCCAAGGTTCTCGATCAGGCCGGTGGTGCCAATGCTCGCGCCGATGCTGATGTCCGGATACAGCTCGCCGGTGGCAACGCCGATCTCGGCAGTCGACATCGCCAGATGGCGTTCAGCCTGACGCACATCCGGGCGGCGTTTGAGCAGTGCTGCGCCGTCGCCCACCGGCATGACCTGCGCAATATGCGGCAGCTGGTTGCAGGTGCTGACCCCGGCGGGCAGTTGCTCGACAGGTTTGGCCAGCAACATCGACAGGCGGAACATCGCAGCCTGACGACGCGCCTCGTAACGGGGCATTTCGGCGCGCAATGACTTGAACTGCGTCTGCGAACGAGTGACCTGGGTTTCATCGCCACGCCCGGCATCACGCAGGCGCTGGTTGAGGGACACACTCTGTTTTTGCAATTCCAGCGATTCGCGGGCGATGTCGAGCTCTTCGTTGGCCGCACAAATCTGCGTGTAAGCGCGCACCACATCGGCGACCACCGTGATACGTGCCGTATCCACCGCCGCCTGATTGGCATCGACATTGGCCTGCGCCGCTTCGATGCCACGCTGCAAGGTGCCGAACAGATCGAACTGGTACGAAGTGGTCAGACCCACATCGCCGACATTGGCCACCGGCACCTTGTCGGTCAGCAGAAACGCCTCGCCAGACTCCTGCACGCGCTGCGCGCCGATCTTCGCGCCGTTGGTAAAGCCGCCGGCCGCCTCGGCCTCCGAGGTCTGATAGCGGGCACGCTGCAGGTTGGCGGCAGCGATGCGCAGGTCGGTATTGGAAGCGATTGCCTGGCCCACCAGCTCATCCAGACGCGCATCCTGGTAAAGGCGCCACCAGTGAGCAGGCACCGGGGCCGAAACCGTGTTGACCGAGCGACCAGCCAGTTCACCCTGCAAG
Source organism: Pseudomonas syringae KCTC 12500 (assembly GCF_000507185.2). Taxonomy (NCBI): domain Bacteria; kingdom Pseudomonadati; phylum Pseudomonadota; class Gammaproteobacteria; order Pseudomonadales; family Pseudomonadaceae; genus Pseudomonas; species Pseudomonas syringae. The sequence goes on along the minus strand of NZ_AYTM02000002.1, from coordinate 334,705 downwards.
TCAGGGCGATTGATCGCGCCGTCTTTGGGCAACTGGTAATCCGGACCGACCATCTGGCAGGCCGACAGCACGGCGGTAAAGCCGAGCGCGGCCACGCGTAAAGCACGTTTCATCGGCTGCGCTCCTGCGTGTCGTCGATAATCGACACCGTCGCGGTACGCCCGGCAATCATGCGGAAATCGGCAGGCACGTCATCGAAGGCAATCCGCACCGGAATCCGCTGCGCCAGACGCACCCAGCTGAAGGCCGGGTTGACGTTGGGCAGCAGGTTCGAGCCGCTGCTGCGATCGCGGTCTTCGATACCGGCAACGATGCTCACCACATGGCCGGTCAGCCGCGCGTTGTCGCCGATGACACGGATGTCGACGCCCTGGCCGACATGGATGCCATCGAGCTTGGTTTCCTCGAAATAGCCATCGATGTGGAACGACGTCGAATCGACCACTGAGAGCACCGGACGCCCGGCAGTGACGAACTCATGTTCGCGGGGGGCGCGGTCGTTGAGGTAGCCGTCCACCGGACTGCGGATCACCGAGCGATCCAGGTTCAACTGCGCGGCATCCACCGCAACCTTTGATTCGCCCAGTGCCGAAAGGGCTCGGGCTTCGCGTGACTGGCTTTCTTCCAGTTGTTCGCGGGCGACCAGATTGCCCAGGCCCCGGTTACGTTTGTTCTCACGGCGTGCCTGCTCCCAGGTTTCCTGACGTTCGGCGACCGTCGCCTGCGCCTGGCGCAGTGCCAGACGGAAGCGGTCCTGATCGATGGTGAACAGGACCTGGCCCTTGTGCACAGGCTGGTTGTCAGTGACTTCGACCTTCTGGATCAGCCCGGACACGTCCGGTGCGATCTGCACGATGTCGGCGCGGATATGCCCGTCGCGCGTCCACGGTGCATACATGTAATACATCACCATGCGCCATACGACCACGGCGGCGAGGGTGACAACCAGCAGGGTCAGGACCACGCGGCCCAGTGTCAGTATCGGTTTTTTCATGTCATCAGGTATCGACTTAGAGTATCCACGGCGCCGAGCAACAAAGCGTATAGACCTACGTTGAACAAAGCCCGGTGCCAGACCAGACGGTAGAAGTGGGCACGCGACAGCACCGCGTGCACGACCAGAAACAGCAGATAGGCGATGCCCATCATCGCCAGGAACGTGGGGATGAAGATCCCGCTGATGTCCAGATCACCGATCACAGGGGCGCTCCATCAATGTTGTGCGGCAGTTGCTCGGTCAGTTCGCCGCCCACGGTGACGATTTCGACCCCCGGTAGCAGCGCCAGGCGCAGGCCGCTGAGAGCATGCAGCAGGTGCAGTCGGGCCGGGTTGTCGCCCATCTCCTGATCGGTCAGTGAACGGCGTGCGCGGTCCATGGCCATCAGCAGGCCTCTGGGCGCCGGCAGCCGTTCACCGGCCTTGCGGCACTGTTTGAAATAGCCGCTGACTTCTTCGATCACCTGACGCAGCAGTACCTGGGCCGCTGGCGTGGCACGGCGGGTGTAGGCCAGCAGGTCGAGCATGTTCAGCGCGACGCGCAGTTCACGCAAGGCAATCCCGGTGTCCTGGGCGGTGAGCGTCAGGCGCGGCAGTTGCTGCATCAGGCGGTCGAGCATTTGCACGCCCATGCGCCGATGCTCGGCCAGCGAAGCGTTTTCACTGAGACTGGCGATGTCACGCCAGCTGAAACGGGTGAGGCGCTTGACCGCCAGTTCGACGCCGAACGGGCGGAACACCAGGGTCCAGATGAAGGCGAACAGCAGCCCGGCAGGACCCGCCAGGTTGGCATTGAGGAAGTTCATGAAGTCCGCGTCATAAGCGCTTTGGATACTGATGAACGACGAGGTGTTGACGATGGTCAGCAGCGTGCCGAGAAAGAAGCGCGGCTGCACGGTCAGGGTCCCGACGCATATGAACGGCACGGCGAAGGCCAGCACCAGCATCGGGAAGTCATGCAGGTTGGGCAGCACCACAAACAGGTACAGGCTGGCGAACACCACCGAGAGCAGGGTCCAGAAGAAGAACCGGTAGATTTGCGGGGCAGGGTCGTCCATGGCGGCGAAGAAGCTGCACGACACCGCCGCCAGTGCCACGGCACTTGCGCCGTCTTTCCAGCCGAGCAGAATCCACAACACCGACGCGGCGATGATCGCCAGTACTGTCGAGGTCACCGAATAGAGCATCAGACCGCGGTCGAGAAACGGGGTCAGCCGGCCCAGGCGCCAGTGGCGATAGACCGCGCGCCACTGTGACTGGTCGTCGGTCTTGATCGCGTATTGCAGGGTTCGGCAATCCAGCCACAGGTCGATCCATTCACCCAGCCTGAACAGCGTATTGGAAAGCAGCAGTTGGTCGCGGTCGTCCAGTTGCGCGGAGTCCGGTTGCAGGCTCTGCAGATCGCGGTGCAGCTGCTGCCATTGCTCCACCTGCGGCCCATCGGCAGTGCTTTCGAGCCAGTCGCAAGCCTTTTGCAACAAGGGCTTGATGCTGGCCAGCAGCTCGGGCGAGCGTCGCTCCAGTGCCCACAGTGCGTCGTCCAGCGCATCGATGACTGGCAAGAGGTGGATCATCCGGCCGCGCAGTTCATTGGCGTTGCGCACGGTTTGCTTGCGGGCGCCTTCGTGGCTCAACTGGCCGATCATCATTTCCAGCGAGTTGAAGCTGCCGACCATCGAATTGCGCAGCGTACCGATTTCTTCGGGCTGACAGGTGCGGTTGATAAAGCGCTGGCTGTAGGTCGCGGCATCGCTGAACCACTTTTCCGTGGTGGCCTGAAACACCGGCGCCAGGCGTCTGGGCCAGAACATCGCACCCACGACAGCGGCGCAAATGATGCCGAGAAAAATCTCTTCGGTACGCGACACCGCGATGTCGAATACAGCCTGCGGGTTGTCGACCACCGGCAGCGAAATCAGCGGCATGGTGTAGCCGGCGAGCATCAATGCGTAGCTGTTGGCGGTGCGCAAGTGCAGGGACAGAAACAACAGGGTACCGGTCCAAAGCCCGACCACGATGGCCAGCAACAACGGCGTCTGCACGAACATCGGCACCAGCACGACCGATGCCGCCGCACCGGCCAGGGTTCCGGCCGCTCTGTACAGCGCCTTGGAACTGGTCGGGCCGACGAAGGGGCTGGAGACGATGTACACCGTGGCCATTGCCCAATAGGGGCGGGGCATTTCCATCAACAATGCGATGTAAAGCGCCAGCATCGACGCGCCGAAGGTGCGTACACCGTAGAACCAGTCACGTGCAGGTGGAACGCTGGAGAAAAATCCGTTCAAGCCTGGCCCCCGTGTTCGCGCTGCGCCGCATCGGCAAACGCCTGTAACACCCGCAAGGTGGCTTCCAGGTCGGCAGGTTGCAGGCCTTGCAGCACTTCGGCACGCAAGCGGGTCAGCTCGGCTTCGATGGAACAGGCCAGTGCGCGACCTTTGCGCGTCAGGCTCAAGGCCTTGGCGCGGCGGTCATTCGGGTCTTCGGTGCGGCAAACGATATCGGCCTGGCACAACTGATCGAGCAGACGCACCAGCGTCGGGCTCTCCATGCCGGCCGCCTGAGCGACTTTTACCTGATGTGCGCCATCGCCCAGGCGTGCGATGGCCAACAGCGGACCTGCGCAGGCTTCGGAAATGCCATAGGTCACCAGCGTGTTCTGGCAGATGCGTCGCCATTGGCGAGACGCGGCCACCAGGCCACTGCTGATTGTCCGATGCAGGGATTCGACAGACATGGAAACACCAGGAATTTAGTTAGGAGCAATATTGTTAGTAGGGATATAAATAGCTTGCTAACTAATATCCCGTAACAACTGCTTACAGTCAACCCGAAGCTGCCCGGCGGAGGCGCTTTCTTTCTAACCGTTAAAAACGTGTTTTGAGACGACGTGACGCTCTAAAAGGGTCGCCTTGGTGTGCTTCAAGCGGCGGAAGTTCATTTATCCTGAAGATAACCGCTACCGTCTGTCGGTTATTTGGGGTTTTTCGCGCTGTGGCGGACTCGATACATTCAAAAAAATGACGCGCTTCACAAAACACTTCTTCACGTTAATCAACGCTTGTAGCTCGACAGTGGCACATTGCCGCACTGCAGCAATTGATATCGGGGTGATGGCATTGGCTGTTTTTAGACGTTTTGTTGACGCCAAAGCGTTGTCGGGTCTGTTTTAAAAATAAACGATTAAGCCGATAGTCTGGATGACCAAACGGGCCAGCACACCCGTTCCAGAGCCATTCAGTTGGTGCGTGATACGCACCTTGCGAGCTACGCGATGATCGACCTTGCTACCTGGAATCTCTCCGTACCTGTCGGAAGCCCCGCGACCATCATCGAAACCCCCAAATTGGTAAAGGGCTATCGGGATGGCTACTTTCAATCAGGGGATACGCTGTTCTTCTGGGCGCCGGTGACGGGTTCAACCACCGAAAACGCCAAGTACCCTCGTTCCGAATTGCGCGAGACGACTTCAGACGGAAGAGTCTTCAACTGGGCCTACTCCAGTGCCGACAACTTTCTGCGCGCGACCCTGGAAGTCGATCAAGTGCCTTCCAGCGGCAAGATCGTGATCGGTCAGATTCACTGCTACCAGAGCACCGAACCGCTGCTGAAGGTGGAGTATCAGTACAAGGAGAAGCTGCAGACCGGCAACATCGTCGCCAAGTTTCGTCGTACGCCGGACTCGGAAATCGAGGTCATCACCATCGCGCAAGGTGTGCCGCTCAACAAGCAGTTCAACTACACCATCAACCTGTCGCCGTCTGGCGATCTGACGGTCAATGCCTTTGACGCAGTCTGGTACGCCAAGCTGGATTCAGCCTGGGCCAGCAAACTGTTCTACTTCAAGGCAGGGGTCTATACCCAGGACAATACCGGCTACACCACGGAAGGCGGCTCGGCCACCTTCTACAAGCTGGCCATTGCCCACGAGAAAAAGAATTGATCCTCGCGTACCGCAGGCCTCAGGCCGCCGGGAATATCAGACTGAAGCAGATTCTGCCGGCGGCGGGTTGATCGACTTCGACCCGACCGCCGTGCAGTTGCATGATTGCCGTGACGATCGCCAGCCCCAGGCCGTTGGAATCCGAACGCTCATGGCGTGAGGCGTCACCGCGATAGAAACGATCGAACAAGCGCGCGAGTGTGGCTTGCGGCAGCACCGGTCCCTGATTCTCCACATCGATCTTCCAGTGCTTGTCCACAGCCGTCACCCGCATCAGAATTTCGCTGTCTTCATCGGCGTAGCGAATCGCATTGGCGACCAGATTGCTCAATGCACGCCGCAGCAGAATCGGATCGGCCAGCAACGTGCCTTGTCCGTTGGTGCTCAGGGTCAGATTGCGTTCTTCGGCCAGCCCCTCGAAATAGCCGGCGACCCGTTGCAGCTCATCATGCAGATCCAGCGACTGACGTTCCAGCGCGGCTTGGGCTTCGTCCGCCCGTGCCAGAAACAGAATGCTTTCTACCAGCCGCGAGATGCGCTCCAGCTCTTCCAGATTGGAGGCCAGTAGCGCCTGATATTCATCGGCGCTGCGGTTCTGGCGCAAGGCGACCTGGCAGTGGCCCATCAGCGAGCCGACGGGTGTGCGGATTTCGTGGGCCAGATCGGCAGAAAACTGCATCAGGCGTCGGTAGCCATCGTCCAGACGGTCAAGCATGGCGTTGAAGGCGTCGCTCAGTTGTTGCAGTTCGACGGGCGTATCACGGCTGTCGAGGCGTTTGTGCAGGCTGGCCGGGGTGATTGCGGCGGCATGGGCGGCCATTATTCGCAGCGGATGCAAGCCGCGACGCAGCAGCACATACCCCAAGGCTGCGGTTATCAGAAACGCCAGGGCCACGGCTATATAGATGCGCTGACGGAAGCTGGCGAGCATGGCCATTTCCTTGACCATCAGGTGTGCGGCCTGCAAGCGTACTTCGACACCGTTGGACATCACCTGCACGGCAGCCGCGCGCAACGGCACGCCTTGCAGGCTCATGCCGCTGCGCAGGTCGTCGACCCGCAGCGGCTGGTCCTGCGCCACGGTCGGCAGCTCCGGCAGAGGCGCGTGCTGCGGGTTGACCGAGATCACTGGTGATTTGCCCGGCTCGCCGATGATGAAGATGTCTTCTTCACTGTCGAGCATGTTCTCGAACAGCTGCGGACTGCTTTTGAGGTTGTCCATGGTCAAGTCATAGCGCAGCAGCTTGCGAAAGTGGTCCAGCCGCGCGAGCACGGCATGGTCGCTGCGTTGCATGACCGTTTCTTCGATGGACTGATACAGGTACAGGCCTGCGCCGCTGACGGTAAGCATCGCCACCAGGGCAAAGGCCAGGGTCGAACGCAGGGTCAGGGAAGGCTGGCGTCGCATGGCCGCACCTCGCACACATAACCGATGCCACGCACGGTGTGGATGAGTTTGACCGGGTAGGGCAGGTCCACCTTGCTGCGCAGGCGCTTGATGGCGACGTCCACGACATTGGTGTCGCTGTCGAAATTCATGTCCCAGACTTCCGAGGCAATCTGTGCCCTGGACAGTACGTCGCCTTCGCGGCGCAATAACAGGTGCAACAGGGCGAACTCCTTGTTGGTCAGCACGATGACCTGTTGCTGGCGCGTCACCCGGCGGCGCAGCAGGTCCAGTTCCAGATCGGCCAGATGAAAGTGGTCCGCCTCGCGTACCACGCCCCGGCGCAGGATGGTGCGGATGCGCAGCAGCAGTTCAGTGAAGGAAAACGGCTTGACCAGATAATCGTCGGCACCCAGTTCCAGGCCGCGAATCCGGTCCTGCAACTGGTCGCGCGCGGTCAGAAACAGCACTGGCACGTCCTGCCGGGCGCGCAGTACTTCGATGATTTGCCAGCCATCGATGCCCGGCAGCATCACGTCCAGCACGATCAGGTCATAGCGGTTTTCCAGCGCCAGGTGCAGGCCGTCGGCCCCGTGCTGGGTCCAGTCCACCTTGTAGCCGGACTCACCCAGACCCTTCTTCAGGTACTCGCCGGTTTTGGTGTCATCTTCAATCAGCAGGATATGCATCGTTTTGTCCGCTACGCTTTTGCCTGCACCCATGGTGCGCCGATGCCGGAGTCTAACCAGTTGCCGACAAGGTGTCCGACGAATGACAAAAATGTCATTGCCCGGTCATTCTGCGGTGCCGGTAGCGGTGCAAAGATGGGTTTCAGATCTCACCTGCCAAGGAAGTACCGATGAAGACTGCACTCTCTACTACGTTCGGCCTGCTGTTGCTCAGTGCCGCTGTCATGACCCAGGCTGCCGACATGAAGGTGGTCAAACCGATGCGTGGGACCGTCGACAGCGTCAGCGCCGACACCCTCGATTTCACCACCCGTTCGGGTCAGCACGAAAGCATCAAGCTGACTGACAAGACCGGTATTCGTCTTGTTTCCGAAGCGGACTTCAAGCAAATCAAAGGCGACAGTTTTGTCGGTTCGGCTGCCATCCCGCAGGCGGACGGCACACTGAAAGCGCTGGAAGTGACCGTTTTTGAGGCGAGCCTCAAAGGCAGTGGCGAAGGTCACTATGGCTGGGAAAACGCTGATGGCAGCACCGGCACCATGACCAATGGCACCGTTGGCACGTTGGCTGGCACCGATGGTCGCACGCTGACCGTCAAATACGAGGGTGGCGAGAAGAAACTGGTGGTGCCGCAGGATGTGCCTATCGCCTACGTCGAGCCAGGCAACGTCGACCAGTTGACCAAGGGCGCCAACGTCGTGGTGTTCCCGGCTGACGACGGCAAGTCCGCTCGTGGTGTGGCCGTCGGCAAAGGCCGTTTCACCCCGCCGATGTAATCACCGCCATAGCTGTCAGGGGCGCAAGGCTGCCCCTGACAGCCTTTTCCAGGCCTGATCAGAGGGATCTCGACATGAAAACCCGCCCCATCCATCCGTGGCCGGTGCGCCTGACCCACTGGGTCAATGCTGTGGGCATGGTCTGTATGTTTATGAGCGGTTGGGCGATCTACAACGCATCGCCACTGATGCCGTTCACCTTTCCCAAATTCTTGACACTCGGCGGCTGGCTGGGCGGTTCCATTGCCTGGCACTTCGCGGTGATGTGGCTGTTGGTCATCAACGGTCTGATTTATGTGTTGTATGGCGTGTTCAGCCGCCATTTCAAACGCGACCTGTTGCCGGTCCGGCCGTCCGAAGTGACGCGTGACATGAGTGACGCGTTGCGTTTTCGACTGGTCCACGTCAAAGGCCGTTACAACGCCGTGCAACGGTTGATGTACTGGTTGGTGCTGGCCATGGGCGTGCTGGTGGTGCTTTCCGGTCTGGCTATCTGGAAACCGGTGCAGTTTCAGGGGCTGGTCAGTCTGCTGGGCGGATTCGATTTCGCCCGTTGGGTACATTTCGGGGCGATGACCGCCATCGGCGCGTTCGTCATCGTCCATCTGCTGCTGGTCGTGCTGGTGCCCAGTACTTTGCTGCCGATGATTACCGGCGGCCGCCAGCCGAACGAAGACGGAACTGCGCAATCATGAACGAACCACGTAAACGCAACACTCAGCGTATCCGCCTTGAGCCCGCGCAAGAGCGCCAACTGGTCGATATTCAGCGCCGCTCGTTTTTGCGCGCCGGGCTGACCGTGGGCGCGATGTCGATGCTCACAGGCTGCAACCTGCAGGATGGCGATCAGGTCGATAAAGTGCTATGGGCCATGTCGCGCTGGAATGACCGGGTTCAGGCCTGGCTGTTCAACGGCCAGAAGCTGGCGCCGACCTACAGCAAGGCGCAGTTGACCAACCCGTTCCCGTTCAATGCGTTCTACCCTGAATACAATGTGCCGGAGCTGGATCTTTCCGATTACCAGCTGGCGGTGTCGGGGCTGGTGCGGGACAAGCAGCCGTGGACGCTTGAGGCGCTGCGCAAACTGCCGCAACGCACGGACATCACGCGGTTGATCTGCATCGAGGGCTGGAGTGCGATAGGGCAGTGGGGCGGCGTGCCGCTGAAGACGTTCCTGGAGTATATCGGCGCTGACACGACGGCGCGTTTTGTCGGTTTCAAGTGCGCTGACCGCTATTACTCGAGCCTGGATATGCCCACTGCGTTGCATCCGCAGACGTTGCTTGCGCTGGACTTTGGTGAAGTGGCGCTGCCACCTGATTACGGTTACCCGTTGCGGGTGCGGGTGCCGACCAAGCTGGGCTTCAAGAATCCCAAGCACATCGTGGAGATTTTCGTCAGTAACGAGAATCCTGGGGGGTATTGGGAGGATCAGGGGTACAACTGGTTCAGCGGGATCTAGGAACGGACGCAGAGCGTCTCGAACGGCATGCGACGCAGAGCGTCGCACGATGGCGGTAGTGAGATTATCGTTCCTCACGCTACAGCATGGGAATGTAGTTCGTGACGCTCTGCGTCACACTCAGGTGCAGTGACCACGGGCACGGCAAAGAGCCGCACCTTGGGCAGGCGCGGCGCTTCAGATCAGTTCAGGCCCAGTTTGCCGCGCAGGGTCGAGAGGTCTTCTGCCAGGGTGTTGACCGGACCGATCAGGGCTTTGCGGTCATTCTCTTTGACCTTGTCGTAGGTTTCAAAGCCACCGTCCTTGGTCTTGTACTTGGCGAGGATTTTGTCCACGGTGGCGAAGTTCTTGTCGACTTTGCTCGAGAAGGCTTTGTCCTGCTGTTCGATCTGCGGGCGGAACAGGTCGACGATTTTCTTCGCACCGTCGATGTTGCCCTGGAAGTCATACAGGTCAGTGTGGCTGTAACGGTCTTCTTCGCCGGAGATCTTGGTCGCTGCCACTTCTTCCAGCAGGGCTGCGGCGCCGCCGACGACTTTTTCAGGCGGGAAGGTCAGTTCGGCCACGCGCTTTTCCAGGTCTTTGACGTCGCTCAACAGCTTGTCGGCGATAGGGCCCTGATCCTTGGTGGTGTTCTGCGAGAACAGCGCATACTCCAGGCGATGGAAGCCGGTGAAGTCTTCCGCCGTAACGCCTTGTTCATGGTCGTCGACGCGTGAGTCGATGGACGCGTCCAGGTCACTGAACAGTTCGGCAATCGGCTCTACCGACTCGTAGTACACGCGAGTAGGGGCGTAGAGCTTTTTGGCTGTCGCGATGTCGCCTTTTTTCACGGCATCGGTGAATTTCTGGGTGTGGCTGACCAGTTCTTCGATGTTCTCGGTCACGTAGATCTTGTAGTCCGACACCGGGCCTACCAGATCCAGCGGCGCGGTGGCGGCGAAGGCCGCCAGTGGAGTCTGGAGCAGGCCAAGGGTCAGGAGCAAAGCCAGGGGCGTCTTTTTCATGAGTGTCTTCCGGGTCAGGAGTGGATAGGTCATGCGTTTTGAGTGGACGATACGGCCGCCAGCAGCGAGCGACCGATGAAATCCTGGTCGCCGGTTACCCCCGGCAGGGTGAAGAAATAGCCGCCACCGACCGGCTTGAGGTACTCCTCCAGCGGCTCGCCGTTAAGCCGGCTCTGTACCGTAATGAAGCCTTTTTCCAGATCGGCCTGATAGCAGATGAACAGCAGGCCCATGTCCAGTTGACCGTTCTTGTTCACTCCGTTGGAGTAATTGAACGGGCGGCGCAGTATCAGGTTGCGCTGGCTTTCGGCGGTACGCGGGTTGGCCAGGCGGATGTGCGAATCCAGTCGGGTTTTCTTGCCTTCCGGGTCGGCTGCGTAGTTGGGCACATCGCTCTCGACTTTGCCGTCCATGGGCGCGCCGGTGCTTTTGCTGCGGCCGAAAATCGACTCCTGCTCCTGCAAGGGCGTGCGGTCCCAGCGCTCGACGAAGTTGCGGATGATGCGCACCGCCTGATAGCTGCCGTTGGCGGCCCAGGCCGGTTCGTCGCTGCCCGGCTGCACCCAGACCAGTTCGTTCATGGTCTTCTGGTTGTTGGAATCCGGGTTCGCCGAGCCATCCCGGAAACCCAGGAAGTTGCGTGCGCTTTCCGGCGGCTGACCGGGTTTCTTCGGTGCCTGGGGCGGCACGGTGCCTTCCTGTTTCCAGCGCACCAGCAGCAGGTCGGGCAGGTTCTTGACGATGTCGCGCAGCGCATGGATGTTGCTGTCGGCAGTGTTGGCGCAGAACTGGATGCTCAGGTCGCCATGGCAACTGGCCGGATCCAGCGCATCGTTGGGGAAACCGGTCATGCGGCTCAGGCGTTTCGGCTTGACCGGGGTCAGACCGAAACGCTCGTCGAACAGCGACTCGCCTACCGACACGGTGATGGTCAGGTTGTCCGGGGTCACCACCGGACCGAGAATGCCTGAGTCCGGCGGTGGCAGTTTCGGATCGATCTCCGGCACCGGGCCACCGGTCATCAGGAACGCGATGCGCTCGTTCAGGGTGCGAAACAGACGTTCCAGGTCCTCACGGTCGGCGGCCAGAACATCGAACGCTACCAGCATGCCCGCAGCAGGGCGCGGGTTGACGATGCCGCTCTGATGCAGGCCGTGAAACTCGTTGTGGTCCTGCGTTTTCTCACTGTTCGGCGCTTCGGCGACCTGCGCAGGTGCTGCGGCAAGTGCGTTGCCACTCAGGCTGCTGCCAGCCAGCGCGGCCCCTGCAGCGCCGAGCCCCATCAGAACGCGGCGGCGTTGCAGGGAGGCCGGAGCATTGCTCGTGTCTGAATTGCTGTCCGGATTTTTCATCGTGCTGTGCTCCAGTAAATCAAAGGCCGGAGAGGCCGAGTGCCGGGTCGATGCCATTGAGTGCGTCAGCCAGAGCGCCAGCCTTGGCGGCGATCTGCTGACGTTGCGTCTCATTCACCTGATCGTAGGGGCGCACGCCACCATCGGCGCTGCTCAACGCATCGAGCGTGGTGTCCAGATCAGCCATGGCTGCGTCGATCTTCTGCAACAGATCACCCGCACTGCGGGCCAGCAACGGCCGCAGCAGGTCGACGATCTTGCGGGTGCCGTCCAGGTTGGCGGCAAAGCCGTTGAGGTCGCTGTGGCTGTAGCGTTCCTCTTCGCCGTTGCTGCGTACCTCAGCCAGGCTGCGCAGGGTGCGCGTGGCAATGGCCGCCAGCTGTTCGGGCGCCAGCGATTGCGCCATCAACTGTTGCTTGAGCTGGGTGACGTCGGTTTGCAGACGCTGCGCGACCGGCGCCAGGCCCTCGACGCTGTGTTGCTCGTACAGGCCATATTCAATGCGGTGAAAGCCGCCGAAGCCAGGATCCTGTTCACGTTTCTCGTAATAGTCGGCGCGGGCATTGATCGCATTGTCCAGCTCGGCAAGGCGCTGTGCAGCCGGTGCGATGCGCTGGTAGACGGCGCGGGCGGGCAGGTAGGCCGCCTGGGCGGCGCTCAGGTCGCCGGCATCAATGGCCTGTTGCAGGGCGGTGACGGCCTTGATCAGCGCCGAGCTTTGCAGGCTCAGGTACACGCGGTACTCGGAGAGCGGCCCGATGAAGGCGGTCATGGACGGACGCGCCTTGGCCTTGGCGTCGGACTCTGCCGTCGGCGTGACATGCAAGGTGCCGCGCGGATTACTCAGCAGACCGCAGGTAATCGTGTAATCACCGGGCGTCAGGTTGGCATTGATCACCTGGCTCAGCCCTGGTGCGATGTTTTCCCGTTCTTCAATCACCAGCACGCCATCGAGAATTTCCCATTCGACGGCGCGTTCCGAGCGGTTGACGATGCGGAAGGCGTTCTTGCCCGCAGCGACCGTCAAGGCGTTCGGTTCGCAGTTATGAGCGTGGATATTGACCACGGTCTCAGTACCGGCATTGGCCGCGCGCTTTTTGGCTGCGACCTGCGAGGCGTAGTAGAACAGCCCGCCTGCGGCGATCATCAGGATCACTGAGCCGGTGACTGCCAATCGCAGGACACGGGGCGGCCGGGCTTTCCCGGAAGGCCCTGAGGGACGGTTAGACATGGAGGCCCTTATTCGTTCGTAACAGAAGATGTGTTTGGCTGCATGACCTTGCCAGCGGCCGGGGTGTGCGGCTTGAAGAACAGCAGCAGCGCCCCGATCAGGTAAATCAGGTAGGCACTCAGGGTGCTGACCGTCGGCGCGTCCTGGTAACCGAACATGCCCGCCAGTACCGAACCGGCAGGACCGTCCATCGGCAGCAGCGCACTGATGTCGAAAACCACTTCCTGCAGGTGATTCCAGACCCCGGCTTCATGCAGTGCCTGGACGGAGTTGGCGAGAATGCCCGCCGCCACTACCAGAATGAACAACCCGGTCCAGCGGAAAAACAGGCTCAGGTTGAGGCGCATGCTGCCGCTGTAGATGGCCACACCGAAAGCGACTGCCAGTAACAGGCCGAGCAGGGCGCCCAGCGGCGCGCCGGAGCCGTCGCTCTGCTGGAACACGGCGAGCAGAAAGAAGACGGTCTCCAGGCCTTCGCGGGCCACGGCGAAAAACACCATGGCGATCAGCGCGTAGGTCTGGTTTTTCGAGCCGGTGAGGGCGGCGTCGAGTGATTCATGCAGCGCGTTTTTTATCGACCGTGCGACCTTGCGCATCCAGAACACCATGGAGCTGAGAATGCCGACCGCGATCAGGCCGACGATGCCTTCGAACAGTTCCTGCTGCTTCTGCGGAAACTCGGCGCTCATCAACTCAAGCCCGCCGCCGACGAACAGCGAGAGCGCGGCAGCCAGAAATACGCCGATCCATACCGCAGGCATCCACTCGCCGCGGCCGGTCTGCTTCAGGTAACTGGCGATAATGCCAACGATGAGCGCGGCTTCGATGCCTTCGCGCAGCATGATCAAAAAGGGAACAAGCATATCTCACCGAGTCAAAGCTGTAGGGTGAACGTGTCTCAGCGGGTCGTAGGCCGGAAACACTGCGTAACATAATGATACTCATTCTTGAATGCGGGTAGTTGTTTTTTATCGGCCTTGCGTTTTTGGCAGGTCGTTCAGGTCAGGTTCAGGTAATCGGTCATGGTGTTTTGAACGTTCCGCGGTCTTCGCAAATCAGCGATCATTTCCGCCTCTGCGTAAACCCTGTTTGCCCGCCTGGCCGCTTCAATCTGGAAGTCATCATGTCATCAAAATCACACAGCGCTGACCGCGAGCATGCTGAGGCGGTCGCGGCGCTTAGGTCCATAGACGTGCAATGGCAGTCGTTGATCGACCATGTCGGCCCTTGTCTGCATCCGGTCAGCGCAGCGCAGGACCCGTTTCAGGCGCTGGTCAAGGCGGTCGCCTATCAGCAATTGCATGCCAGGGCGGGCGATGCGATGGTCAGGAGGCTGCGTGCGTTGTTTCTGGATGACAGCCTTCCAGAGGTCAGCTTTCCGGGCGCGCAGGCACTGGTCGATCTGGATGATCAGGCGCTGCGCTCCTGTGGCTTCTCGTCGTCCAAATGCCGGGCGATCAAGGCGATTGCCGCGGCGCGGCTGGACGGTCTGGTGCCTGAGGTCAGTGCTGCGCTGGCGATGGGCAACGAGGCGCTGGTCGAACGCCTGATCCAGCTACCGGGCGTGGGCCGCTGGACCGTGGAGATGATGCTCATCTACGGGCTCGGTCAGCTGGATGTGATGCCAGCCAGCGATTTCGGCGTGTGCGAAGGCTACCGGCGACTGTATGCTTTGCAACTCAAGCCGTCGCACCGGCAAATGGCCCGGCTTGCCGAGCGCTTCGCGCCTTACCGAACCATCGCCGCCTGGTATCTGTGGCGAGTGCCGGTCGATGTCAGCGAACTCGGCTCATCTCGAATTTGAAAGCAAGACTCGGAGTGCCCAGTGGCTCTGACAGGCGCAGTCTTATCGAAACTCAAGGCGGGCTCGACCATGGACAGCACAGAACGCACTCAACCGGCACGCGCCCTGCGCACTGAAGACGATCCGCGCTGGGACATCCTGGTCAATCGGCGTTCAGACGCTGGCGCTGCCTTCGTTTACGGCGTGCTGACCACCGGCATCTATTGCCACCCGTGCAGCCCGACCCGGCTGCCGCGTCCGGAAAACGTGGTGTTTTTTGATAGTGCACGCGACGCCGAGGCCGCCGGGTTTCGCCCGTCCCTGCGAAATGCCGGCGATTCACATGCGCTGCAGCTCAAGCACGCGCAAGCCGTCGCCCAGGCGTGCAGACTGATCGATGCCGCCGAATCGATACCCACTCTGACCGAGCTCGCCGAGCAGGTCGGGATGAGCGGTTTTCATTTTCACCGTATTTTCAAAAGGCTGACCGGGCTGACGCCCAAGGCCTACAGTGTTGCCTCGTTACGCTCGCGGGTGAAAGTCCAGCTCTCACAGGACGTCAGCATTACCCGTGCGTTGTACGAGGCGGGCTACAACGCCAACAGTCGGTTCTATGAGGCTTCGCAGAACATGCTCGGCATGAAACCTTCCGAATACCGCGCAGGCGGGACCAATGTCGATATCAGGTTCGCTCTGGGTGAAAGTTCGCTGGGTTCGATTCTGGTGGCCACGAGCAGCAAGGGCATCTGTGCAATTTCGCTCGGTGATGACCCGCATGCGCTGATCGAAACTTTCCAGGACCAGTTCCCCAACGCCAACCTGATCGGCGCAGACGCAGCGTTCGAACAACTGGTTGCCGAGGTCGTGGGTTTTGTCGAATCACCCGAGACCGGCCTGGCGCTGCCACTGGATATCCGCGGCACGGTGTTTCAGGAGCGGGTCTGGCAGGCGCTCAGGGACATTCCTGCCGGATCGACGGCCACCTACACGCAGATCGCGACGCAGATAGGACTGCCCAGTGCAGTCCGTGCGGTTGCCAATGCCTGCGGTGCGAATAAGCTCGCAGTGGCCATTCCCTGCCACCGCGTGGTGCGCAGCGATGGATCGTTGTCGGGCTACCGCTGGGGCGTCGAGCGCAAGCGCAAGCTGCTTGAAATCGAAGCGGCCGAGGGGACAGGACTGTTTTCAGGGCGTTGAGCAGCAGCCCATTTTCTGCAGAATCCGATAAGCCAGTTTCACCCGCTCCTCGTTCGGGTAGTTTTTGTTGGCGAGGATGGCAATCCCCAACTGCTGCTCCGGAATGAACGCCACATAGCCGCCGAAACCGTTGGTTGATCCGGTTTTGTTGACCCAGACCGAAGATTGCGCTGCCTGCGGTGGCTCGATCATTTCGGTTTTGACCGTGTTCAGCATGGCGCTGGCATTGCCCTCAAGCAGCGTATCCAGATGAACCGGCAGCGGATACTGCTCCCAGATCAGGTCCTGAGTCATGCCGCCGACCTTGAAATAGCCGGTCCGGGTATCGCGCAGGGCTTTTTGCAGCGCGGCGTCGTTTTGACCGAGCCCGATGTTCGCTTCGACGAAGCGTAGCAAGTCGCTGCTGCTCGATTTCACTCCGTACGCTTCAGCCGCCAGTGGACCTGGATTGACCCTGACCGGCTCGTCGAGTTTGTTGTAGCCCTGCGCATACAGCGCCTGTTTTTCATCGGGCACGTTGATATAGGTATTACTCAGACCCAGCGCCGGAAACAGCCGCTGCTGCAGAGCCTGTTCATACGGCAGTTTCATGCTGCGCGCCGCAACCATGCCGAGCAGGCCCACACTGGGGTTGGCGTAGGTGCGATGGGTGCCGGGCAGATAGTCGGGCTGCCAGGCCTTGAAATATTCCATCAACTGGCGGGTGTTTTGCACTTTATCCGGCACCTGAAGCGGGAAGCCGCCAGCTGTGTGGGTGCCCAGATGGAAAACCGGCACCTTGCCCAGCCGCGTGGCCTGTAACTGCGGAATATAGCTGTCGATGCTTTGCGTCAGCGACAGCTGCCCATTGGCCTGCGTCCAGGTAGCGAGGGTGGCGGTTAAGGTCTTGCTGATCGAGCCGAGTTCAAACAGCGTATCGCGGGTGACTGGCTGGCCGGTGGCTTTTGACGCGACGCCATAGGTGTAGAACTGCTGTTTGCCCCGGCGAGTAACGGCGATCGACAGGCCCGCGATATGATTTTCCTGCATCACTTTGCTGGCTTCTGCCTGCACGAATGCGTCGACAGACGCTGTGTCATCGTCGGCAACAGCCACCGCATTGAACAGCAGAAGTCCTGTGCAGAGCAGCGCTCCATTCCATTGCATTGGATTGTTCCTTGTTGTTTTGGGGCATGGGCCGATCATCAGAGAGCTTTCCTGGAAGCCCCACCGTGGTGGTCGGTCGTCAAAGGTTTGCGTAATATGCCCCCTTTTTTGCGCTTCCTCCATGGAGCGCCGCTCAGGTAACCCATGAAAACGATCCGTATACGTGCCGAAGTCCTGGCAGGCCTCACCACATCTTTTGCATTGGTGCCCGAGTGCATCGCCTTTGCGCTGGTGGCCCATCTCAATCCGCTGATGGGGCTCTACGGTGCGTTCATCATCTGTACCCTGACCGCGCTGTTCGGCGGGCGTCCGGGCATGGTGTCCGGTGCGGCCGGTTCCATGGCCGTGGTGATCGTCGCGCTGGTGGTTCAGCAGGGTGTGCAGTATTTGCTGGCGACCGTATTGCTGGGCGGTCTGATCATGATCCTGTTCGGCTTGCTGCGGCTCGGCAAACTGGTGCGGCTGGTGCCGTATCCGGTGATGCTGGGCTTCGTCAACGGCCTGGCGATCGTCATCGCGATGGCGCAACTGGAGCACTTCAAGGTGGGTGAATCATGGCTCAGCGGTACGCCGCTGTACGTGATGCTCGGGCTGGTGGCGCTGACCATGGCGATTGTCTACCTGTTGCCACGCTTGACCCGCGTTGTGCCGCCAGCGCTGGTGGCTATCCTCAGCGTCGGGCTGGCGGTCTACCTGCTCGGCCTGCCGACCCGCACCCTGGGCGACATGGCGCACATTGCCGGTGGCTTGCCGGTATTCGCCATGCCGGACATTCCGTGGAATCTGGAGACGCTGCGCATCATCGCGCCTTACGCGATCCTGATGGCGCTGGTCGGTCTGCTGGAAACCCTGCTGACCCTCAACCTGACCGACGAGATCACCGAAACCCGTGGTTATCCGGATCGCGAGTGCGTGGCGCTGGGTGCTGCCAACGTTGTGTCCGGTGCCTTCGGCGGCATGGGCGGCTGCGCGATGATTGGTCAGACCGTGATCAACCTGAGTTCTGGCGGCCGCGGTCGTCTGTCGGGCGTGGTCGCGGGTTTGATGATCCTGATGTTCGTGCTGTTCCTCTCGCCGCTGATCGAGCGCATTCCATTGGCGGCGCTGGTCGGGGTGATGTTCGTGGTCGCCCAGCAGACCTTTGCCTGGGCTTCGCTGCGCGTGCTGCGTAAGGTGCCGGTCAACGACGTCCTGGCGATCATTGCCGTGACCGTGGTCACGGTGCTGACCGATTTGGCCACCGCAGTGCTGTTCGGGATTATCATTGCAGCAATCAATTTCGCCTGGCAGCAGGCTCGCGAGCTGTACGCCGACAGCCATGTCGAAGCCGACGGCAGCAAGGTCTACCACCTGCATGGCACGCTGTTCTTCGCCTCGACCACACCGTTTCTCGACCAGTTCAACCCGGCCGAAGACCCGGCGCAGGTGACACTGGACTGCCGGCACCTGAGCTTTGTCGATTACTCGGCCATCGCTGCGCTCAAAACCCTGCGCGAGCGCTACGCCAAAGCGGACAAGCATTTGCGTGTGGTACACCTGTCCGAGCGCTGCAAGCGATTGCTAAAACGTGCCGGCGTGCAGCATGCCTGAGTTGAGTTGATGAGTTGCGCGGCGCAGCCTCGTATAGGCTGGATGTCTTTTCTCCGATAGCGAAGGGTGTGTGCCTGATGGATGCCGTCTCTCCTCTGCAAGCCTACGAACGTGCCGTCCAGCGTGGTTTTCAACCCGATCAGGCGCAGTTGCAGGCCGCCCGGCAATTGCAGGCGTGTTATGAGGGGCTGGCCGACGCTCGCGGTCGGGCTCGTGGCGTTTATCTGTGGGGGCCGGTCGGACGTGGCAAGACCTGGCTGATGGACCGCTTTTTCGAAAGCCTGAGCGTACCGGCCCGGCGTCAGCATTTTCATCACTTCATGCGTTGGGTGCACAAACGCATGTTCGAGTTGATGGGCACTTCCCAGCCGCTGACCGTGGTCGCCAGGGAGCTGGCGCGTGACGTGCGGGTGATGTGTTTCGATGAGCTGTTCGTCACCGATATCGGCGACGCGGTGATCCTCGGCGGGCTGCTGCAGGTGATGTTCGAAGAGGGTGTGGTGCTGGTCTGCACGTCCAACCAGCCACCGGAGCAGTTATACAGCCATGGCCACAATCGCGAGCGCTTCCTGCCAGCGGTTGCGGCCATTCTGAAGTACATGGATGTGGTGGCCGTCGACGGCGGCGAGGATCACCGGCTGCACCCCGGGCAACTGCATCAGCGCTACTGGATTGCCGAAGCCGGTCGACCCAGCGCCTTGCAGGGCATCTTCGAAGCGTTGAGCGCGGATCAGCCGGTTCACGATTCGCAGGTCATGCTCGGTTATCGCAGCATCAATGTGGTTCAGCATTCCGACACGGCCGTGTGGTGCCGCTATCGCGACCTTTGCGAACAGCCGCTGGCGGCCATGGATTTCATCGCCTTGTGTGATCGCTTTTCGGTGATTCTGCTCAGCGAGGTGCCGCTGCTGGGGGCCGCGCAGCGCGAAGCGAAAATTGCCCGCGGCACCGAGGATGGCGTCGAGCAGGTGACCGCAGGCGATCGCGAACTGCCGCAGTTGTCGCCCAACGATGATGGCGTGCGGCGCTTCATCGCGCTGGTCGACGAGTGCTATGACCGGCGCATTCCGCTGTATGTCGAAGCGCCGGTGCCGATGGACGAGCTGTACACCGAGGGCTACCTGTCGTTTGCCTTCCGGCGCACCCTCAGTCGACTTCAGGAAATGCAGCTGGAGCGTTTCACCGAGTCCTGACGCTTAGCTCGCATCGCGGCGGCGCTGGGCCCGCATGTGCTTGGCGCCTTCGATCATCAGGACCACGACGGCCATCCAGATCGGCAGGTACGTCAGCCATTCATCGCGACCGATGCTCTCGCCCAGCAGCAGGGCGACGCCGACCAGCAGGATCGGCTCGACATAACTGAGCAGTCCGAACAGGCTGAACGGCAGCAGGCGGCTGGCAAGGATGTAACTGACCAGCGCCGAGGCACTGATTACCCCGAGCAGCGGAATCAGCAGGTATAACAGCGGTGTCTGTTGAATGGCCTGCGGATGGCCGTGGGCGATGAACCACAGGCCGATGGGCAGCATCAGCAGCATGTCGAACCAGAGCCCGCCGAGGTGATCGGTCTTGAGCGTGCGACGCAGCACGAAGTACAGCGGATAGCCGCCCGCGACCAGCAGGGTTTCCCAGGAGAAACTGCCCAGCCGCCACAGCTCATGCGCCACGCCGATCATGGCAAACACCGCAGCGACTTTCTGCAAGTAGGAGAGGTGCTCGCCATACACCACGCGGCCGGTGAGAATCATGCTCAGCGGCAGCAGGAAATAGCCCAGCGACACCTCCAGACTGCGCCCGTGCAGCGGTGCCCACATGAAGATCAGCAACTGCGCACCAAGCAGCACCGAAGACAGCAGCAGCGCGAAGATCAGCAGCGGTTGCTGCCTGAGTCGGACAGCCACTTCGCGGACTCGCCGCCAGTCACCGCTGACCAGCATGAACAGCGTCGCGCAGGGCACGGTGAGCAGCATGCGCCAGCCGAAGATTTCTTCGCCGTCGAGCG
Organism: Pseudomonas syringae KCTC 12500; assembly: GCF_000507185.2. Classification (NCBI taxonomy): domain Bacteria; kingdom Pseudomonadati; phylum Pseudomonadota; class Gammaproteobacteria; order Pseudomonadales; family Pseudomonadaceae; genus Pseudomonas; species Pseudomonas syringae. The sequence goes on along the minus strand of NZ_AYTM02000002.1, from coordinate 314,144 downwards.
GGGTCATCAGTGACGTATAGAAATACATGACCCCGAACAGCGTAGACGCCAGGACCGACAGCACGACACCTTTGTACACAACGGCCTCCGCAACAGCTGATTCGACAGATTGCGCACCTGTCTGGTGCGCGTGGTCGCCAGTCTACTGGCCTGAGGTGCAAAAAGCTGCAAATCAGACGGCCTCTGCACGGCGATGGAACGAGCCCTTTCCAAGTGCATCAGAGGTTTTGGCTAACCGATCAGATTTGTTAGGCTGTCGCGCTGGCCGGTGTGACCGTACTCGGTAAATTACAAGGAGCATACATGACCTCTTTCAGCACCGCAGCCCAGGATGCCAAGGCTCGGGCGGAGCAGTCTTCGACGCGTATCGCGTTTTTCATTGCCGGTTTCAGCGTGGCCTCGTGGGCGCCGCTGGTGCCTTACGTCAAACAGCGGATGGACCTTGATGAGGGCACGCTTGGGCTCTTGTTGCTGTGTCTGGGGGTGGGCTCGATCATTTCGATGCCGCTGGCGGGAGCACTGGCGGCGCGCTTTGGCTGTCGGCGTCTGCTGGTGTGTTCGACGCTGTTGATCTGCCTGTGCCTGCCGCTGCTGGCGACGATTTCCAGTCTGCCGCTATTGATCGCCACGCTGTTTCTGTTTGGCGCGAGCATGGGCGGAGTGGACTGCACGGCCAACGTGCAGGCGGTAATTGTCGAGCGCGCCAGCGGCAAGACCATGATGTCGGGGTTTCACGGCCTGTTCAGCCTTGGCGGGATTGTCGGTGCAGCGGGCGTCGCCGGTTTGCTCAGCCTGGGTATCTCGCCATTCACGGCGATGCTGATCGTGGTCTTCCTGACGTTGGTCGCGCTGGCCAAAGCGGCGCCGAATCTGTTGCCTTACGGCAGTCCGGCCGATGGGCCAGCCTTTGCAATCCCGCGTGGCGTGGTGCTGTTCATCGGCCTGCTGTGTTTCACCGTATTTCTGGCCGAAGGCGCGATGCTCGACTGGAGCGCGGTATTCCTGACCTCGTTGCGTGGTGTCGAGCCTTCCTATGCCGGGCTGGGTTACGCGGTATTCGCCGCGACCATGACCCTTGGACGGCTGTTTGGCGATGCAGTGGTAAAACGCGTCGGCTCCAATCGAGTGATCATTCTCGGCGGACTGTGTGCCGCGGCGGGCCTGGCCGTCGCGACATTGATCCCGTTCTGGCAGGCGGCGCTGCTGGGGTATGCATTGGTGGGGGCGGGTTGCTCGAACATTGTTCCGGTCTGCTACAGCGCAGCCGGTCGGCAGAAGACCATGCCTGAAAGCGTGGCAATCCCGGCCATTACCACAGTCGGTTACGCCGGGATTCTGATCGGTCCTGCGGCAATCGGTTTCATTGCCCATGTCAGCAGTCTTGAGCTGGCGTTCATGATCGTTGCCGTGATGCTGGTGGGCGTGGCGATCGGGGGCAGCAAACTCAGGACCTGATCGGTATTACAACCTGCGCGCCATCCCCGACACCCGGATCGAGCTTCCCGGTTGCTGCGGGATTTCGGCGCGCAGACGCGATGGGCTGCCCATGTCCTCGCCCTGAATAATGTCTATCAAACCGCCATGCGGCCAGCCGATATCACGCAGATAGCCGCCCAGCGCTGCCGTGGCCGCGCCGGTGGCCGGGTCTTCGTAGACGCCGCCGAACGCAAACGGATTGCGGGTGTGAAACAACTGATCGGTCTCGGCCCACACCAGCAGAATCGTCGCCCAGCCTTCACGGACCATCAGGTCGTGACCCGTCTGCTGGTCGTAGCGCATGGCCTTGAGCTTTTCGCGGCTGTTCAGCGCCAGCAGCAGATGCCCGGCACCGCCATTGATATGCGCGGGGGTAATGCGCTCATCCAGATCGGCATGGTTATAGCCGAACAGCGCCAATGCCTCTTCCAGCAACGGCACACTGACCGGCTTGCTGAACGTGGGTGGCGATTGCAGCGCCGCCGACGTCAGCGAGCCCTGTGCGTGACCCTCGACCGTAATCTGCGCCTGATTGAGTGTCAGCTGAAACACGCCATCGCCTTGCTGCGCCGCCAGCGCTGCGCCCAGGGCGATGGTCGCGTGCCCGCAAAACGGTACTTCTGCCAGCGGCGAGAAATACCGCACCCGCCAGCCGCCTTCGACAGGCGCAGCAAACGCTGTTTCGGAAAAACCGATGTCTGCGGCAATCTGCTGCATGACGGCATCCTCGGGTAACGCATCGCCAATCCACACACCTGCCGGATTGCCACCGCGATCGCCATCGCTGAACGCCGCCAGTTTTATTATTTCAGTCATGGGTCGGGGTCCTTGCCGTTTTAATCCGAGGCGGACAGTGTGCTCTGGGGGCAGTTTGATAATCCAGTGAGAAAGCAGGGGGCTGAAGAAACATCGTTCTCACTTCTGTAAGAAGTGTCGGATCGTCGTAGCGTAAGGAAGCCAGCGGGTGGCTTCAATCTCTTGCCGGAAATACTCGCCACGGTCAGCGTCCGACCACGAAGCTATCTCGCACAGATCTGCATCGTGCATCTTGCGGTAGCTGCGCACGGCGTTGGCCCTGGCGCCCTCAAGCGCCGGTTCATGCAGGCCGAACACGCGAATGGTCTCCGTGGCACGGTGATTCTCTTCGGCATTCAAGTGATTGCGGGCGTGCACTTTGCCAGAGGAGTGGAAGTAAAGGTAATACTCAGATTCGTGCTCATCAGGTTTGATAAGCACATTCGGGTCGTATGGCAATGTCGTCCGCCGGTCTTTGTGGTGTCCACAATGCGTCGTGCTACCACATGCCAGAAACAGATTGCTCCAGTCGAACGTCAATTCAGGATAGTGATCCCGGTTCTTGCGTCGAAAATGTTCAATATGCCCTTCGTGAAGAATACGCGTCTCGCAATATGCGCATCGGACGCCATACTCGGTGGCTTCTTCTGTGGTAATACCCGGGATGCCTTGTAGCTGCACCAGCGCAACGCGCAGCTGTTTCTTGCAGGTTCCGCGAAAATCTGACCATGTGTGAGTCGGATGATCATAGTCGGCGAGGCAGGGAGGGGCGTCTACAGAGGCACGATCCAGTTTGAGCACGACAGTCAGCCCTCGGTGTTCGAGTGTTTTTGCAATTTGAACGCCTGAAAGCGGATCAGCCTGTCAGCGTCCAGAATCACTTGATGCTGTGCTCCATAAAAATCGAGCAGTTTTTTGCGCAGAGCCAGGCCGTTGCGATCCTCATGCGTACCGCTCTCGATTTCTGCGGTGTATTCGGACACCCAAAGTGCTTCATCTACAGGCGGAATGGGATTCACACCCATGATGTCGTTGAGCGCAACAGCGCTTTCAACGCCTTTGACTTCCTGCGGAGGGCACGCAGCTTGCCAGTTTTCATTTGCGTCCTGAAATACCATACGTATGCATTCGCGCTTTACCGTCGAAAGTACCTGCGGGCTGTGCGTGCTTACAATGAACTGGATTTTCGGGAACGCTTTGCGAAGGCTGGCAACCACACGTTGTTGCCAGGCCGGATGCAAGTGCAAATCGACTTCATCGATCAATACAATGCCCGTTGTCTGCAGAGAGGCCTGCTCTTTGAGGTGGCCATTCAGGCGAGAACAACGCAGCGCCAGATCAGCAACCAGCGTAATCATGGCGCGCACACCATCACTCAGCAGACTCAGTGGCAGTGCAGAGTGATCGGCATGAAACATGGACAGCTCTTCAAACGTCAGACTGTAATGGAAGTCGCTCCAGCCTTCTTCAGCCATCACCTCGTTCACTGCGTCTCTAATGCCCTGCAAGCGAGGCTCAAGATTGGAATGCTCGTAGCCGGGCTGCTGTTTTTGTTGAATGACGGCCAGGGTCGCCTTTCTCATCCACTCCTGTAACTGCACATAAGTAGAGAACGCGGACAGGCAATCTTCGTAACCGGCAGTGCGACTCTCGGTCAGGATCGCTTTGCTGGACACATTTTTATGACTGACCCAGAGTCGCCTCGAACTGTAATAGCGCACAACAGGCAATGAAGTCGCCGAATCGCTGCGCAGCATTGACTGAAGTTCTTTCCCCCATGCCGCTAGCGGCTCGGCTTGTTTGGTGGTAGTTCGGCTCTTGGGACCGTTAAGCGCTCGTTGCCAACGCTTCGCAGGGTTGGACATTTCTGCATTGATGATCACTGGAAATTGCTGCTCGCTTTCAAAACCTTCCCCTACCCGCGCATAACGGGCGTCAGTGCGCTCGATATGCTTGGACACTCCCTGATCAAATGAACCAACGAAGGGGCCCAGAGCGGCAACAATGGCTTCAAGAACCGACGTCTTGCCCTGCCCGTTGCGTGCGGAAATTACCGTCAATTGCGGATCGAATTCGATATCAAACTCGGCAAAGCGACGATAGTTCTTAAGGCAAAGCTTGGTCAGATTCATAGGTTTCTTCTGGCTGTACGACGTTCGCACATACTAACAGTGCAGACTCCCAAGTGTCCGCGCAAACCCGTTTTCTCAAAGCACCTCACACCTGGACGCCCGTCGCTGTACCAGGCGTTCACGCAGCGTGTCGTAAGCCCAGTTGAACAGCAGGGTATAGGGCAGAAACATCAGCAGCAGACCGATGTCCAGCCAGAACGCTTCCATCAGGCTGATCGTCAGCCACCATGCGGCCAGCGGCACCACGGCCAGAATCAGTCCGGCTTCGAAACCCGTTGCGTGCAGGACGCGGACCGTCAGGCTCATGGTAAATCCGTAGCGGTTGCGCAGGCGGTCGAACAGCGCGTTGTAGGTCATGTTCCACAGCATGGCGATGGTCGAGATCATCACCGTCATGGCGCCCATCATCGCCAGCGACTGGTCCATCAGCCAGGCCAGCAGTGGTGCGACCAGAATCACACCGCCGATCTCGAACAGCGCGGCATGCATCGCCCGCTCACGCAGGGTTTTGCTGGCGACGCCGGGTTGCCGGTCGATGTGCGGTTGGCTGTTACTCATGACTACGCTGCCCTTGGTGATGATTGATGGCGGTATTATCATCGGTGTTTACGTTAAGTTGAAAATCAATACCATCGGTTAAACCGATATGAGAGCGCCATGAGTTATTCGCCAGAAGCCCTGGAAGCCTTCGCCCAGATTGCCGCGCTGGGTTCGTTCAGCGCGGCCGCACGCCGTCTGGGCAAGAGTCAATCGACCATCAGTGAAGCGATCGCCCGCCTGGAAATCGATCTGGGGCTGGAGCTGTTCGATCGCTCTTCCAGGCAACCGGTCCTGACCGAAGCGGGGAGGGTCATGCTGGGCCGTGTCGATGATCTGCTGTGCGCCTCGGACCGGCTGCGTCGCGCGGCGGCGCGGCTTGCGGCAGGTGTCGAGCCACGGCTGACGCTGGTGCTGTCGGATGCCAACCAGTTTGCCGATTTCGAACGGCTGATGACCGAGCTCGATCAACGTTTTCCAGAGCTGGAAATGGAATGCGTGTTCGCCGAGCATGGCGACGCCATCAGCCTGGTGCAGTCGGGCAGGGCTTCACTGGGGCTGCTGTCGGCGCAAGCCAGCTACCCACCGGAAATGGTGTGACCCCCGAAGGTTGGATGCAACCTTTGGAGGCGTCATGGGTAAATATACAGAGCAGGCAAAACTCGCAGCCGTGAAAGAGTATTGTGCTGGCAAGGCAGGTTTGAGGGATGTTGCGCATCGCCACGATGTGGATTTTTCCTGCCTTAGGCAGTGGGTTGCGGCCTATCAGATTCATGGCGTAGCGGGCCTGCAAGAGAAAAAACGCCAGCGCTACAGTGACGAGTTCAAGCTGACTGTTTTGAAGCGCATGCATGATGAGCGTTTATCTCTGCGCCAGACAGCGGCCTTGTTCGATATCCGTCAGTTCGGCATCATCGGTCTATGGCAGCGCCATTATGAAGAAGGGGCCTTTGATGCCTCCTCCAAGCCACCCACAAAAGCCGGACGCCCAAGAAAGATGACGACTGCACTTCCGCCTGTGAACGCCCCCTCAATCGACGATGAATCGCGCTCGCGTGACGAGTTGCTTGCCGAGGTGAAGCAACTGCGGATGGAGGTCGACTATCTAAAAAAGCTCGATGCCTTGGCTCAGAAGAAGCAACGAATAGCGCAACAGAAAAAGCGCAAATCGTAACCGAACTGAGACTGGGGCATTCTCTGGGTGGCCTGCTGAAGCTTGCCGGTCTGGCGCGCAGCACTTTTTACTATCAACAAAAGGTACTGCAAGCGGGCGATAAGTACGCCGGGCTGAAAGACCTGATTCAGACAGTTTTCTACGATCATAAAGGCCGGTATGGCTATCGTCGTATCACGGCGGCGTTGCGGCGCGCAGGCCATCTTGTGAACCACAAGACGGTGCAGAAACTGATGGGGCAGCTTGGCCTGAAGAGCCTGGTGCGAGTGAAGAAATACCGCTCTTACAAGGGCGAAGTAGGCAAGGCTGCGCCCAACATTCTCAAGCGTGATTTCAAGGCCCAGCACCTTAATGAAAAATGGGCCACGGACGTCACCGAGTTCAAAGTGGGAGGCCAGAAGCTCTATCTGTCGCCCATCATGGATCTGTACAACGGCGAAATCATTTCCTATGCAATCGCCAGGCGCCCGCTGTACTCCATGGTGGACGAAATGCTTGAAGGAGCGTTCAAGAAGCTTGAGCCGCATGAAAAGCCTATTTTGCACTCAGACCAGGGCTGGCAATATCGGATGCCTGTTTACCAACGATTACTCAATGAGCATTCGATCACATGCAGCATGTCGCGCAAGGGCAACTGCTACGACAACGCGGCTATGGAAAGTTTTTTTGGCACGCTGAAGTCCGAGTTTTTCTATCTGAACAAATTTAACAATCTGGATGAGCTTCATGCGGGCATCGACGAGTACATTGAGTATTACAATCAGTCACGCATCAAACTGAAACTTAACGGCCTGAGCCCTGTGGAGTTCAGAATGCAGGCCGCTCAGGCAGCGTAGAAATAATCGTCCAACCTTCGGGGGTCATACCAAAATCGGTCACGCGACCATCGAGGAAAGTGCCGATTTCGGTCTGTTCGTGTCGCACAAACATCCACTGGCCGCGCTGGAACGGGTCGATTATCAACAGCTGGCCCGCTATCGCGCCTTGCGCCTCAATACGCTGATCGAGCACAGCATCCCCACCGACGACCTGCCCACCAGCGGCCATCGGCATTGGTCGGCACCCAATTACCTGCTGTTGATGGACATGGCTGCGTTCGGGTTTGGCTGGTCGGCATTACCGCGCTGGCTGGTGTCGCGCTATTCGGGCGGCCTTCTGAAAGAGCTGCAAGTCTCCGGCTGGCCGCGGCGCTCGGCGGTGGACGTCATCTGGTCGTTCCAACGCAGTCTGGGGCCTGCGGGCGCGTGGCTGCTGGAGTCGCTGGTGCCGTTTGCGGGAGAGTGAGTCGGGTTTGCGCAATTTCCTGTACGGCACAAGCTTTTCCAGTCTCGCGACTGCAGCAGAATCCCTTTATAAAGAGTGTCTGCAACCCGACAGCACGAGGAATCAGGCATGGCTTTCGATTGGCACTCCGACCTCATCACGCGCGACACGCCGGTGAATGACGACTATCGGAACACGCAGAACGTGAGGCGCTTCATGACCTTGCAGTGCGGGGCGTCGTTCAGGTTCGATCGGCCATTCATGGCGTGGATCAAAAATGGCGAGCCCAAGAACATGGGGCAAGTCGCAGACCAATGGCTGCGCCTGCATGCGGCAACCTCAGTGTCGAACTGACAGCGTGCGCCGCAATGGGACCGGTCCCGCACGGCAGGTCCTGTGCTGGTGAAGACTGTTCACAAAAGCATGTCTCGATCTGATTTGACGAAAACCACCAATTTCTGAACTCAAAAAGCCATTATTTTTGCAAGCGAGCGTTTTTTCTCGTAGCGTGTTCGCGTCGCCCCGCACGACGGGAAAGCGGCACAACCAATACCTCCGGTGCCGCCGCTGTGACCCCGACAGATTTACAACATCTCCAGAGCCGGTTAGCGGCTCTGGAGCAGGAAAACGCTTCGCTTAAAGAGAGCTTGAGGATCACCGGTCGGGAGGCCGAATACGCCCTGGCACAATCCCAAGAGCGTTATCGTTTTCTGTTCAACGCGATGGATGAAGGCTTTTGCATCATCGAGTTCTTTGACGGGCCGCACGGTCCGCTGAGCGATTACCTTCACGTCGAAGCCAACCCGGCCTACGAGTACCACGCCGGCATTTCCAACGTGGTGGGCAAGAAGCTGCGCGAGATGGTTCGCGAGGAGGCTGATGGCTGGGTGGAGTTTTACGGCGATGTGTTGCGGACCGGCAAGCCGATCCGTTTCGAGCGCGAGCTGGTGGCCACCGGGCGTTATCTGGCTTTGACCGCGTTTCGCATCGAGCCGGCCAGCCGCCGGCAGGTCGCGGTACTGTTTCAAGACATCACTGAACGCAAGCGCGCCGAGCTGGCGCTCAAGCAACTGAACGAAACACTGGAGGCGCGCATTGTCGAAGCCGTGGCCGAGCGCAATGTGCTGGCCGATGTCGTCAACGGCACCAATGCGATCATTCATGTCGTCGACTGCAATTTTCGCTGGATGGCCATCAATGGCGCTGCCCTGCGCGAGTTCGAGCGCCTGTTCGGCGTCCGGCCGCAAGTGGGTGACAGTATGCTCGACTTGCTCGACGACCGGCCGCAGAGCAAGGCTGACCTTGAACGGCGCTGGACGCGCGCATTAGCGGGCGAAGAGTTCGCCGAAAGCGTCAGCTTCAGCGACTCGAACGATCCGGCCAGCCATTTTGAAATACGTTACAGCACGCTGCGCAATGCTCAGGGGCAGGCTATTGGCGCTTACCTGTTTGCCTACGATGTCAGCGAACGGCTGCGCGAGCAGAAGCGCCTGAGCCAGGCTGAAGAAGCCTTGCGCCAGTCGCAGAAGATGGAAGCCGTAGGCCAGTTGACTGGCGGTATCGCCCACGACTTCAACAACCTGTTGACCGGCATCACGGGCTCGCTGGAACTGCTCAAGACGCGGGTGAGCCAGGGCCGTTTCAATGAACTGGACCGCTACATAGGGGCTGCGCAGGATGCTTCCAAACGTGCGGCGTCACTGACTCATCGATTGCTGGCGTTTTCGCGTCGGCAGACCCTGGACCCCAAGCCGGTCGACGTCAACCGGTTGGTCATCGGCATGGAAGAACTGATTCGGCGCACGGTCGGGCCGCACATCACCGTGGAGGTGGTGACCTCGGTCGGGTTGTGGTCAACGTTCATCGATGCACCGCAGCTGGAAAATGCCTTGTTGAACCTGTGCATCAACGCCAGGGACGCCATGCCGCGAGGCGGGCGGATCACCATCGAGACAGCCAACCGCTGGATTGACGAGCGCGGCTCACAAAGCCGCGAACTGATCCCCGGGCAGTATCTGTCGTTGTGTGTCAGCGACACCGGTACCGGCATGTCGCCCGAGGTCATCAATCGGGCATTCGATCCTTTCTTTACTACCAAGCCACTGGGGCAGGGCACGGGGCTGGGGTTGTCGATGGTGTACGGTTTCGTGCGCCAGTCCGGCGGCCAGGTGCGCATTTATTCCGAGCCTGATCAGGGCACGAACATGTGCCTGTACCTGCCGCGTCATTACCTTGGGACGCCGGAAGAGATCGAGTCTGCGGATGCCTCTGAATCGACGTCGGTACAGACCGAGCGCACCGTGATGATTGTCGACGATGAGCCGACCATCCGCATGCTGGTGGCCGAAGTGCTGGAGGATCAGGGCTACATTCCGATCGAGGCGGGCGAAGGCGCATCTGCGCTCAAGGTGCTGGAGTCCGATGCGCGTATCGACCTGCTGGTGACCGACGTCGGGTTGCCGGGTGGCATGAATGGCCGGCAATTGGCCGATGCGGCGCGCATCATTCGACCCGACCTTAAAGTGCTGTTCATTACGGGTTACGCAGAGAACGCCATCATTGGCAACGGCCATCTGGATCCGGGGATGTGGGTGCTCACCAAACCCTTCACCATGGAAGCGTTTGCCAGCCGCATCTACGAAATGATCGAGCGCGAAGACTGATTCCAGCCGCCGTCAGCGGACAGGCGGCGCCTGGAATTCACCTTTGGACAAGCCTTCCACGTCATTGCCCATGCTGTCACGAATGCTCAGGTCTGCGCCCTTGTCGGTCAGTTCCTTGAGCACTTCAGTGCGTTTGAACAAGGCGGCGTACATGGCCGCAGTCTGTCCGGCATTGTTGGTGACGTTCGCACCACAATCTGCCTGCACAAGACGCTTGGCGATGCTCAGTTCACCTTTGAAAATCGCACCCATCAGCGCCGTATTGCCGCGATTGTCCTTGGCACATGGGTCCGCTCCGGCGTCTATCAGGCGTATCACCGAATCCTCATGGCCGTGATAGGCCGCCAGAATCAGACCGGTATAGCCTTGTTCGTCACGGATGTTGAGGTCGTAATGAGCCTCGATAAACGTGTCCAGCATCGGGTTGTTGCCTTCACGGGAGGCATCGAAAAACAGCGTGCGCAGCTGGCTGGCAGTCTGTTCGGCGCTCAGTTCCGAAGGCGGTGGCGTGGGGGTGGGTGTCGATGTCGGCGGTGTGGCGTGCGCGGCTGCGGCAAACAGCAGCAAGCCATAGATCAGATTTTTCATGGGCGTTCTCCTGACGGGAACCGTCCCGGCGACAAAGCACCGGGACGGGGTATCAGATCATCAGTCCTTGAGGCTTGCAGCCAGGGACTTGACCTTGCTCAGATCGCCTTTGGCGACTTCGGCTACCCGAGTGCCGTAGTCCGGATCTGCCTTGTACAGGTACGACAGCATGATGTTCTTGCTTTCAGTGTCGGTGTCGGCAAGCGACTCACCAAAGCTCTGCACCAGGTCAGTCTTCTCTTTCGCGCTGTAGGAGCGATACAGATCACCCGCCTGCTTGAAGTTCTGCTCACGCGTGATCTTCGCCTGCTGGGTAGTGCCACTGAGCGGCAGCTGGCTGTAGCGCGCCTTGTCATCCGCTGGACGCGGTTCCAGACGGCTCGGCTCATAGTTGACGCCGCTGGTGGTGTGACCGGTATTCAGCGCACCGTCCTGATTGCCGTTGTTGACCGCAACTTTTGGCTGGTTGACGGGCAGGCTCAGGCCATTCGCGCCAAGGCGATACATCTGGGTGTCAGCGTAGGAGAACACACGGCCTTGCAGCAGACGGTCCTCGGAAGGTTCGATACCTGGCACCAGGTTGGCCGGGGCCATGGCGACCTGCTCGGTTTCCTGGAAGTAGTTATCAACGTTCTTGTTCAGGACCATCTGCCCGATTTTCTTCTCGGGAACATCCGGCCAGATCTTGGTAGCGTCCAGTGGGTCGAAGTCGAATTTCGCCAGCTCTTCAGGCTTCAGGACCTGAACGTACAAGTCCCATTTCGGGAAGTCACCCTTTTTGATCGCGCCGACCAGATCGTTGGTCAGGTGGCTGTAGTCCTTGGACTGGACCTGAGCGACTTCCTTGGGATCAAGGTTCTTGAGGCCCTGCAGGGATTTCCAGTGGAACTTGACGTAGTGCACTTCGCCCTTGGCGTTGACCAGTTTGTAGGCGTGTACACCGTTGCCGTCCATGAAGCGATAGCCCGCTGGGGTGCCCTCGTTTGAATACAACAGGGTCAGCGTACGGGTGGCTTCCGGTACGTGGGAGAAGAAGTCGAAGCGACGCGAATCGTTGTCCAGATTGGTACGCGGGTCAGGTTTGAACGCGTGGACCATGTCCGGGAACTTGATGGCGTCACGAATGAAAAAGGTCGGGAAGTTGTTGCCGACCAGGTCCCAGTTACCGTCAGCCGTGTAGAACTTGGTGGCGAAGCCGTGCGGGTCGCGCAGGGTTTCAGGCGAGTGATTGCCGTGAACCACGGAGGAGAAGCGCACGAATACCGGGGTCTTCTCACCGGATTTGAAAACGGTCGCCTTGCTCAGGTCGCTGATGTCGGCGGAGGCCGTGAACTCGCCTTTGACGCCAGTACCACGGGCATGCACGACGCGCTCAGGAATGCGTTCGCGATCAAAGCGCTGCAGCTTTTGCAGCAGCTGCACGTCTTGCAGCAGGACAGGCCCTTCGGCGCCTGCGGTCTGAGAATTCTGATTGTCTCCAACGACTGCGCCATTGTCGCGGGTCAGGGTGTCGGCTGCATAAGCGGTCGGAATAGTAATCAGACCGGCTGCAGTTAGACACACCATGTGTCTGGACCAGTTTAATAACGGCATTTTGAATCCCTCATATTTTTAGTAGGCCGGATTATCTTAGGCGCGTGAGGGAAATGCGGTGATTATAAAAATGTATCGGGGCGATTGAGATAAATACTCGGGCAAAAGGTAGACCCGGTAAAGAATGTTTGCACTGAATTCGCCTGGTGCATTGATGCACGTTCAGACGTTGTGGATCAAGTTATATATCCGTATTTTCTCTAGTTCTGTATCCCTCTGAAATAAATGGATTTTTATTGAATGTCGACAGTCATTAAACTTGCCGTCTCGCCCCTCTATCAGGCAGATGTGAATCATTATCAACTTTGTTGTCTGGCTCCCATCAGGTCGCTGTCGAGTGGGTTGGTACGATCGTACTGGTAGTTAGGATCATCGTTCAGGTGGGTGGCTATTTGATATTTTTTTTTAAGTCATCGTATAAGTTGCAACTAAGTTGGCGCGCTGCTGGATGCTGGCAATATGACAATATCGGTCCTGAATGCTTCGACGCGCTATCATGTGGCCACGTCCTGTACAGACACACCTATTAAATGGAGCCCCTTGTCCCATGCCGACGATCATGCTGCTACACACCCCGCCGCCGGAATTCATCCGTAGCCAGATCCAGCAGATGGTTGTCGACTACGTGACGGACATCAGCCTGGTGGCCATTGCGCCGAGCAACCCGCTGTACAACCTTTACCAGTACGGCGTGGGCTACGAGGTGCATTTGTACCTGAATGCCATGGACGGTTCGCAGCAGCTGACCGCGGAGCTGATCGTCGCGCTGGACGATGAAGACCCCGAAACCGTATTGGGTTTTTTGCTGTACCTGCCTGTCCAGGATGATCCGCAAGCCTGCGCCGTAGCCTACATGGCGGTGCGCGACAGCCACCGTCGTCAGGGCATCGCACGCTCGATGCTGGAGAAAATGACCAGTCGCTATCCGCACGCAGAGCTGTATTGCGTGGTCGGCAAAGTCGCGTATTTCGAGGCAATGGGCTTTCAAGTGCTGGGTGCGCGTGGTCCGCAGGTCATCATGAACACGCGTGATCACGGTACTGACGGCTTGCTTGCGGTCATGGATATCGCGCCGATCTACAACTCGGTGGAAGTGCGGCAGATTCATGCTTACCTGCTCAAACAGCACGGCAACAGCGCTATGGTCGATGCGGAGAAGCAACGCGATCGCCATCTGGACCGTATGACCCTTGAGGCGAGAACGTTCGCCGAGCAACATCTTGGTAACAATCAGCTGGCAGATGGCGCGTCGCAAACCTCGCGCCTGCACTGACAAAGAGTGCCAGTGAGGCAGGACCGATAGAGAGCTTCAGGCGCACAAGTGCGACTTGTCAAAGTTTTCTATCAAAAAACGAGGAGGGGGTGGAACGATCCAAATGAGGTGAAGTCATTATGACATCATCGCTGTTTGATCAACTCATTCCGACACTGACACCACTTCTCATTCAGCAACAGGTAAGCCCCATGAACGTCCTGCGTCAGTCCAAGTTTTCTACCAAACTTCTCTCTGCTTTCATCATTTGTGCATTGATCACGCTGGCCGTCGGCGCTCTGGGGATGGTCGGAGTGACCCGCCTGGGCAATAACCTTGAGCTTACGTTTTCCAACAACCTCGTCTCGGTTGGCAACACCAATGAAGCGCTGACCAGCTTCACCGCTCACAACCGCGGGCTTTACCGTTTGCTGGATGCGCAGAATGGCGGTGTCTCTGAAACGGACAAGGATCGCGTTCGTCAGGCGTTGAGTGATGACCTGGCCCGTGCGCAAAAAGTGTTCGCGATCTACCGCGCCACGCCTCTGGAAGATGACGAGCGCGCCGCCGGGGACCAGTTGGAACTGATGCTGCCCGCTTATCTTTCGGGCTCTCAACAGGTTGTCGACCTGATGAAGGCAGGTAATTACGCGGCTGCCCGGACCCAGTTGAACAGCCTGTCCTCGGAAAGCTTTACCAAGGTGCGCAGTTACATGCGCACCATGATCGATTCCAACAACCGTCAGATCAAGGAAGGCGCAGCCGCTGCTGCCGACCTGAAGGCCAATTCGGTATTGATGCTGGAGATTGGCGTGGTGATCGCTTTTCTGGTGGCCATCATGCTGGGCGTACTGATTACCCGCATGATCACCCGTCCTTTGGCTGTCGCAGTCGCCAGTGCTCAGCGCATTGCGGGCGGTGACCTGACCCAGCCTATTGTTTCTAACAGTGGCGATGAGGCCGGACAACTGTTGAACGCGCTGTCCGACATGCAGGGCGGGCTGAAAAATACCATCCAACAGATCGCCAGTGCCGCAGACCAGTTGGCCTCCGCTGCCGAAGAACTGAGTGCCGTCACCGATGAAAGCACCCGCGGGCTGACTCGCCAGAACGACGAAATCCAGCAGGCGGCAACGGCTGTCAATCAAATGACCGCCGCAGTGGAAGAAGTGGCGCGCAACGCGGTGTCCACGTCCGAAGCGTCGAAGTCTGCGACAGACGATGCTGTCGATGGCCGTGGTCAGGTCGATCACACAGTCAAGGGCATCACCACCATGGTTCACGAGATCACCGCATCCACCGGCGCTGTATCCGAGCTGGCCGGGCATGTGCGGGAAATCAGCAAGGTGCTTGACGTGATTCGCAGTATCGCCGAGCAGACCAACCTGCTGGCCTTGAACGCCGCCATTGAAGCTGCGCGTGCTGGTGAACAGGGGCGTGGTTTTGCGGTGGTGGCTGACGAGGTTCGGGCTTTGGCGCACCGTACTCAGGCATCGACAGTGGAAATCGAAGGCATGATCAGCACCGTGCAGTCGGGCGCCGACGGCGCAGTTGCGGCGATGGGCAAGAGCCTGTCGCTGGCCACCAACACACAGGAACTGGCTCAGCGGGCGGGCGCGGCGCTGGAAAAAATCACCCTGGGTGTAGCCACCATCAACGAGCGCAATCTGGTCATTGCCTCTGCCTCGGAAGAGCAGGCTCAGGTGGCCCGCGAGGTAGACCGTAACCTGATCAACATTCAGGACCTGTCGACCCAGAGCGCTGCCGGTGCCAACCAGACCAGCGCGTCCAGTCAGGAACTGTCGCGACTGGCCACCTCGTTCAACTCACTGGTTGCCAACTTCAAGCTGTAAGTCGCCCTCACGGGGCATTGTCTGGCGCACGTCTGGGCCCGATCGGTAGTGAAATTCCGGTCAGGCATAAAAAAGGCGTTGCGCCCGACCGGGTCATTTCGCGCATCATAGGCGGACTCAGCCCGAGAGAGACTTTTCATGCCTGTCATTCATTACCTTCTGCGCCTGTCGCTCCCGCGAGTGTCGATATCCTTTCTGGCCGTGCTGTGCTCTGGCGTGTTCGCCAGTGCTGCGCTGGCTGGCGACGAAACGCAACTGATCGAATCCCTCAATGCCTATCGCAGCCAGGCACAGCGCTGCGGCGAGCAGGTGTCCATGGAACTGCCGCCGCTGACCAGCGACGCGCGTCTGGTGCTGCCGGCCAGTGGCAATCTGGACCTGCAACAGGCGCTGACGCGTGCTTCCTATCCGATGGTCACTGTGCAGGCGATAAGCCTGTCCGGTCCGAACAATGCAGACGCAGCACTCAAGGCGGTTCTGGAGAGTTTCTGCCGTGTGGTGCTGGACCCGCAGTTCGTCGATATCGGTGTCAGCCGTGAAGGACGAGACTGGCGTATCGTGCTGGCGCGTTCGCTGGTCGCGGCGCGTCTTGGCGACTGGCAGGCAGAGGGGCAAAAAATTCTGGACATGATCAACAATGCCCGCACTCAGGCACGTCAGTGCGGCACACAATCCTTCGCCGCAACCACACCGCTGGCCTGGAACCTGGTGCTGGGGACCGCTGCGCAACGTCATTCCCAGGCGATGGCCAATCAAAACTTTTTTGATCACAAGGATCGTGACGGCCGCACACCTGGCGACCGCGCCGAACTGGCCGGGTATGTGGGGCAGCAGGTGGGGGAGAACATTGCCGCCGGTCAGGACAGTGCGCGCAAGGTGGTGGATGGCTGGCTGCTGAGCCCGGGCCACTGCGCCAACCTGATGAATCCGGATTTCCGCGAGCTGGGCGCAGCCTACGCGATGGACCCGAAAAGTGACGCAGGGATTTACTGGACGGCAATGTTCGGCACGCAGCAGTAGCGTCTACCGCTGCGCAACGGGCTGGCAAGCCTGGGCAGATCATTCGACAAGGAAAGATGCCGGGAAGCGAGCTTCCCGGCAGAGGGGCTTAAACGCGGAATTGCTTGGTGAGACGGTTCAGGCTTGAAGCCAGGGTCGACAGTTCTGCAGTGGCGATGGCTGTCTGATTGGAGCCCTCGGATGTCTGGCTGGACAGATCACGAATGCTGACCAGGCTTCTGTCGACTTCTCGAGCGACCTGAGCCTGTTCTTCGGCAGCGGTGGCGATCATCAGGTTGCGTTCATTGATCTGGCTGATGGATTCGGTGATTTCCAGCAGCGCCTTGCCGGCGCCATTGGCCATCTCCAGTGTCTTGTGGGCCTGAACGCTGGTCTGCTCCATTGCGCTGACGGCATTGCCGGTACCGGTCTGAATCGAGCCGACCATCTGCTCGATTTCTCGGGTCGATTGCTGAGTGCGATGCGCCAGTGCCCGGACTTCGTCCGCAACCACCGCAAAACCTCGTCCGGCTTCACCTGCGCGGGCCGCTTCGATGGCCGCGTTGAGCGCCAGCAGGTTGGTCTGTTCGGCGATGGCACGAATCACATCCAGCACCTTGCTGATATCCGTCGCCATGACGGCCAGGCCTTGTACCTCGGTGGACGTGATCTGCACCTTGGAAACCATCAGGTTGATCGCGGTGACGGTCTCATCGACCTGCGCGCGTCCGGCCATGGCGGCAGTGCTGGATTGCGAGGTCACTTCCGATGCCGATGCGGCATTACTGGCCACTTCTTCTACCGCCGCGCTCATCTCGTTGACGGCGGTGGCTGCCATTTCGATCTCGTTGGTCTGGCGCAGAATGGTGCGCGATGCATCTTCCGTGACGGCATGCATTTCCTCGGAGGTGGCCGCCAGTTGGGTGGAGGAGTCGCCGATCAGGATCAGGGCATCGCGCAGGTTGGTTTGCATGGTGGCGAGTGCGGCAATCAGTTTCGCCGCCTCGTCAGTGCCATGTTGCGGGATATCCTTGCTCAGATCATTGCTGGCGATGCGTTGCGCGATACTCAACGAATCGCCAATCGGACCCGTCAGACTGCGGGTGTACATCCAGGCGAGGAGCAGCGTGGTGATGACGCCCACGGTGATGAAAATGCCCACCATCCACAGCGTCTGCTGGTAGGCGGCGTTAGCGGCAGCGCCGGCTTTCTCGGCTTTGGCGTCGTTGACGCCGATGAGTTTCTTCAGCCCGACTTCAACCTGATCGGCCGCGCTTTTCATTTCGCCATTGGAGGTTGCCACTGCAGCTTCCAGATTGCCGGCGGCCACTGAGGCCAGGTAGCGATCCTGTGCCACCTGATACCCGGCCTGTGCCTGAGACAATTCATCGAATGCCTGGCGCCCTTGCGGAGTCACGATCAATTTGCCGAGTGCATCAAAATAGCCGGCGATCAGCGAGCGAGACTGCTGGATATCGCTGAGCGCCTTGGTCTTTCGATCCTGCGGTTCGATCGGATTGCGCACACGGGCGTTGTTGCCGCGGATACTGACAAACTCCCGATCAATCGACCCGAGCTGTTTCACGCTCGGAAGCACATTGGTCTCGATGAATTTTTCCGCCGCATTGAGCTCGGCCGCCTGACGCAGGGCGAGGAGGCCCAAGGCAATGATCATCAGGCAGAACACGCCGAAACAGAGCGTCGAACGAGCGGCCAGGTTGAGTTTTCGCAGGATCATAGTGTTTCTCCGAAGGGGTAATCACCTATCGCCCGCATTCGGATTAACTTGGCTGTAAAAGAGTAACAAGGTGTTTCAGAATGGTTGCAATGTCGGTTCTTATCAGTACCGGCTGGTTCTGTTATGTGCGCTCAACGTTTCTCCATGCCCAACATGAAAGTATCGACTGCGCGTTTGACCAGGGCGCGAATTTCTTCGATGCTCAGCGGCATGGGCGCCTGTTGGTAAAGGCGAATCTCGGTTTCGGCAGTCAATAGCGCAGTCAGCTGCAACGCGGCGATATGCGGGTCGGTGTCACGCAACTGGCCTTTTCGCATCGCCAGAGCCATCATTGAGGTGACTGTCTGCAGACACTGGCTGGGACCGGACTCGTAGAACATCATGCCGATGTCCGAGTGTCCGGACTCGGCGACCACCATGCGATACACGGCCAGTGCCTTGTCATCATTGATAAGCACCATCAGCATGCGTTCCCCGAAGCGCGTGAACAGGGTCCGCAAATCGATCGGTCTGTCATCCTGGATCGCCAGCTCTGAAACCGCGTCGGCCAAATGGGCGGTTGCGAGTCTGTCGACTACGGCGATGAACAGTTCTTCCTTGGAAGGGAAATAACTGTAGATCGTCGCCTTGGAGCCACCCATTCGTTTGGTGACCTCATTCATCGATGCACGCTCGTAGCCCATTTCGAGGAAGACACTTGCTGCGGCATCAATGATGGCTTCGCGGCGAGCTTCAGTACGGACCTTCATTCATATCCTCAATTCTCCGGTGGGCAGATCGTGTGCAAAATTCTCTAGACTGGAACTGAACCGTTCGGTACGATTTCAGTCGACTCCGTGGAGCTTACTGGAAAAGCAGGCGTAGATAAATGCCGATGGACTGCACCCGGCCATTCGTTGCCCGAATCCATTCAAAGATGGAGTGAACAGTTCTATGACCATTATCGACTTCAACAAATCCGTCAAACGCTCTTTTCGTGGTAATACGGCAACGGCTCCTCAGCTGGAAAAAATGCTGACGGTGATTCTGAAGACCGATGCTCCTGTGCTCATGGGGATATGCAGCGATGGACTGCGTAGCAACAGCACTGTTTTGGGCGGGGAGTTTTACGGCGAAAACTTCAGCGGCTCGGTACTTTCCGGCGGTAGCAATACGCTGGTTGAGTTGTCATCCGAGCTGGCCTTTCTGGAAACCCGTTTCACGCTGGTCACCCAACTGGGTGAAATGATCAACGTAGAAAGCAGAGGCGCTCTGCTCGTTGACGAAACGGGCCAGCACGAGCTGCAGAACGGAGTATGGCCAATCAGCGAAGGCCATTACCAGTGCACTTGCACACCCCGCTTTCAGGTTTCTCTGGGTCCTAACGAGTGGCTGGAGAAGAGCGCGTTCATCGGCAGGTTCGAATACCTGTATGGCAATGAAGCGCTGATCAGCTTTTACCGAATGAAGTTCTGATTCATCCCTTCAAGTGCCACTGAGCAAGCCCGCGCAGGCCTGCTCTGTGGCAACGTCTTAAAACGTGACGCTGGCGCTCAGGCGTGCGGTGCGCGGTTCACCCACATTGACTTGCAACTGGCTGCCGGTGCTGGACGGGTAGTACTGCTTGTCGAACAGGTTATCCACGTTCAACTGCAGGCGTGTTTTATAACCGGCCATAGGCACGTCCCAGCGCAGAAACGCATCGGCCACGGTATAGCTGCTCATATAGAAGGTGTTGGCATCGTCGCCGGCGCGTTCGCCGACATAGCGTGCGCCGCCACCGGCGTGCCAGTCGCCCAGACCGGACGGGACTTGCAGGTGGTGGGTGAGGTACAGGCTGGCTGTGTGCTTGGGGGCTTGGCTCAGACGATTGCCCTTGTTGCTTGGATCATCCAGCACTTCGGTGTGGGTGTAGGCGTACGTGCCGATCATGTCCCAACGCTCGGCAATTCGACCGGTCACGTCCAGCTCCACGCCTTGTGAACCTACCTTGCCGGCTGCTTCGCTGACACCGGTCACGCCGGTAGGCGTAACGACGTTTTTCTTCTCTATGTCGAATACCGCGAGGTTGAAGTTGAGTTCCGGTGCCAGTGCATATTTGGCCCCGACTTCGTAGCTGCGGCCTTCTTCCGGGTCGAAGGTGGTGCCGTCATCGTTGACGTCATCGTTGGGTACGAAGGAGCGGCTGTAGTTGCCGTACAGCGACAGGTCTTCATTGACCTTGAATACCAGACCGGCCATTGGCAGGAAGACATCGTCATTGCTGTCCAGGTTCACCGTGCGGTTCGCGCCCAGGCCCTGTTTGATGTACTGATCGTAATGCTGGTAACGGCCACCCAGGACCAGAATCCAGCGATCATCGAGGTGCCAGTTGTCCTTGAGGTAAACGGACGATGAGGTCAGTTGGTTGCTCAGGTTGCTGGTGGTCGCACTGACGACACTGGGCTCCGCCAGGCTGCCATAGCTGGGCGAAAAGATTTTGAAGCCGTTCTGCGCGGTGTTGCGGTAGGTCTTGCCGCGGTATTTGTCGGAGTCTTCCTGCTCGGCACCGATCAGCAGATCATGTTGCTGGCCAAACACTTCCTGCTTGCCGATGAAGTCCCAGCTGGCATAACGCGTTTCATAATCGTAATGGCCGCCATTGGCCTGACGCCGCAGCACGCCGCTGCTGGACAGCGTACTCGGCTGGGCAATCGAGAGGCTGTAGCGGTCGTTGTTCCAGCCGTAGGTCAGGCGGGTTTTCCAGTCATCGCTGAGCTGGTACTCGAAGCGCGCGGTCGCGGTTTCGCTGATGCCGACGGTATTTGCCCATTTTTCGTCCAGGCGCTTGTCGTAGCTGATATCGGCCGGGTGACCGCCCGTGAACACCGTGCCACGGTCGAACGGGCTGACGTAGTCGTTGTATTCGTAAGCCAGCGTCAGGCTGGCGCGCTCCCCGGTCCAGGACAGCGACGGCGCGACCAGCGTGTGCTGGTCAACGCCATAGTTACGCCAGTAGTCCTCGCTCTGACGCTCGGCCACAAGGCGGTAGGCCAGCCCCGAGTCGCCGAGCGGGCCGGTGGTGTCGACGCCGAAACTGCCGCCGCCTTCACTGTACGCCGAGCCACTGAGCGTGGTGCTTTGCACGTATTGCGGCTGTTTGCTGATCACGTTGATCACGCCACCTGGCTCCATTGCTCCGTACAGCAGCGAGGCCGGGCCTTTGAGCACTTCAACGCGTTCGGTCGTGGCACCGAAATTTTTCGACACCACCGAGCGCACGCCGTCACGCAGTACCGAGCCATCATCATTGGTACCGAAGCCGCGCTTGACCAGTGAGTCCTTGGTGTTGCCAAGCGTATTGCCCTGGCTGACGCCACTGACAAACTTCATGGCATCGTCCAGCGAGCGCACGTTGTAGTCGGCGATGGTCTGCGGTGTCACCACGTTGACCGACTGCGCTTCTTCCTTGAGTGGTACATCACTCTTGCTCGCGGTGCTGGCGCTTTTGGCGCTGTAGCCTTCCTGCGCTTCGGTCGCGGTTGCCGACACCTGCGTGGCGGGCAGCATTGCGGTTTCGGCTGCATGCACTGCGCCGCCGTAGAACATCGCCAGAGAAAGCGCGGACAGCAGAAAAGAGCCGGGACGGCGAGGGCATTGGAAGGACGTGCTCAAGGGAGATGCTCTGCTAGGACGTTAATAGCAATAATTGTAATTTGATATTAATTCTCATGTAAATAAATGATTGAGGCGCCCGATGGTTTCGGTCGCCTCGGCAAACAGAGAGCGCTCGGCTCAGGACTGAGCCGTTACGTTGGCATCGATCCGCTTGCCCATGCTGATAATGAGCTCCGGCGTGTAGCCCAGGGTTTGATAGAAGGCCTGCACGCTTTCATTGAAGGTATGGATCTGCAGGTTGATCTTCACGCAGCCGAGATCCGCAAGCGCCTTTTCTGCGTGCCTGACCAGCCGGGTGCCCAGGCCGTTGCCGCGCTGTTGCGGATCGACGGCAACCGAATACAGCCAGCCGCGATGCCCGTCGTAGCCAGCAAGGAGGGTCCCGACCACTTGGTCATCCGCGAGTGCAACGAAGAACAAATGGTCGTCGACAGCCCGTTTCTTGTCGATCGACAGGTCTGGGCGATTGTGTGGCATGTCGTCATTGAAGACGGTCTTCCACAGCTGGATGACCGCCAGGCGGTGATGCGGGTCTGAATATTCGACAATACAGTTCATTGCGGGGTCCTTAGGCCATGAGTCCGAAGACTACTGCCACGCGCCCGGCGCTGTCTAACCGGCGTTCTTTGAGTCCTCGCCCTGTTTTGTCACCTGAGGCAGCGATGCAGGTTTATCGAACAGGGCACGAATGGCCCGGCTGTAAGCGGGCTGTCCGAGCTGCATGCTGTTGTTATGCGTACCGCCAGGCACCAATAACAGTTTCTTCGGCTCCCGCGCGGCTGCAAACAACTGTTCGCTGAAGCGGGACGGTACATAGCGATCCTCGGTGCCGTGCACGATCAGCACCGGCATATGGATGTCTGCAATCTTGTCCAGCGAGTCGAACTTCTGTGACAGCAGCCAGCGCACCGGCAGCGAGGTGTTGGCCAGCGCGGTGGCCACATCGGCCAGGTTGGTGAACGTCGATTCTATGATCAGCCCGCGGGCCTGAATCGGCACATTGTCCTTTTCAGCGTTTTCGCCCAGCTCCGCAGCCAGATCCACTGCCACCGCACCGCCCAGAGAGTGCCCATAAATCAGTCTGCGCTGCGGGTCGGGTTGCAACTGCTTCAGACGTTCCCAGGCGATACGTGCGTCTTCATACACGGACTTCTCCGACGGTAGTTGGCCCATGCTTTGCCCGAAACCCCTGTAATCGATCGCCAGTATCGAGTAGCCCTGCGCCTTGAGTTGCTGGATACGGAACAGCTGACCGGTGAGGTTCCATCGTGATCCATGCAGGTACAGCACCGCCGGAGCGTTCTTGTCCGCAGCGGGCCACCACCATGCATGGATATTCTGCGAGGTACCGAATGCCGGTGTACTGAGTTCGATTTCCTGCACATCTGCCGGCAGACCGCTGTACCAGCTGGCGGTACCGGGCTCGATGCGAAACACCAGTTCGCGCTCCTTGTGTTCAAGCACTGTACAGCCGACGGGCAGGCCAAGGATGATGGCTATCATGCTAATCCATCTGAGCGGACGGGCTTTGAAGCGAGCCAGCGGCGAAATCGACATAAGAGGAATAGTCCGGTCAACAAAATGAAATAAATGCAGAATCTGCATCCGGGATGCAAGACCAGCCGACGAACGCCGGGTTACAGGATATTGCGCACCCGCGCCGCAAATACCGAAAGGTTGAGGCGAGTAAAGCCCATGGCTTCAATACCTTGCGCGAGGAGGCCTAAAGGCAGCATCGACAACGACGCTTATTAGCACGTTTTGTTATTGAGGTAGCCCTTTTCGATAGCTGCGGATTATGCTGTGTCGGCGAGGGCGCTGTGTTTTTGTCATCTACCGTCGCCGGATTCGCCGATCTGCTTGCTGTATTCCCGCGCTTTCTTCAATTTCTTCAAGAGGTTACCGCCTATGTTCACTCACCGTCCCCTGGAAGAAAAAGACGTCCCTCTCATTTGCGAGCTGCCGCAGAATGCCGATGAGCTGTTCTATATGTTCCCCAGGGCAACGTACCCGCTGACCGCCTCGCAACTCAGCCAAGCGCTTGAGACACGGCATGATTCGACCGTCATTGAAATGGACGGCGAAGTGGTAGGTTTTGCCAATTTTTCTCAATGCAACTTTCGCGGCCGCTGTTCGCTGGGTAATGTCATCATCGCACCGAAAGCCCGCTCCAGAGGGGTAGGGCGCTTCATGATCACCACCATGATGGGGATCGCGTTCGACAAGCATGAAGCCACTGAAATGGTCGCCTCCTGCTATAACCATAACGTCCCTGGCCTGCTGTTCTATCCGCGGATGGGATTCCGTCCATTCCATATCGAAGAAAAGCGCGATAAGCGCGGCGAGCGTGTCGCGTTGATTCATCTGCGGCTGTCCGGCACCGACGCAAAAGAGAGCATGCAAGACACGCAAGAGTAAGTTTCGAGCAGGGCACGCACGACTCTTTTCGACGGAGCGGGCGTGCCTTGCAAGCGCCGCATCCGTTTCAGGCTTCAACCGTTCGTCAGTCTTAACTTCCTTCTTTTACGTGCCGTTTATCCACGCGGGTTCACCTCAAGTGCCATTTTGTTGATGAACAGGGCAGTGAATCGTTTTTTCTGTTGACGCCGTCAATAAAAAACTGCGTTAAAAGGGTTGTCGATATTCAGTTATGGAAGTTGCCTCAAGTGCAGGGCGCAGTGTATAACGGGTTTAAGCATCACGTGAGTGGCGACAGATAATTGGCGGGCTGGCGCGGGCCGTTTTTAAAAAGTCATCAACAATAAAAATTATCAAGATTTTGTCACTATCGGGACATGCTTACACACATAAGGAGATAACGAAATGATCGCGAGTGGACTGTCCGAGTTAGAACTCAGGAGTATGGTTGAACGTGCGCTTCTGCCGTTGCGTTGCACCTGTACGATTGCCGATGAGCAGATGAATGTGCAGATAAGCCACCCGGTATCCGGGCGCACCCAGCGTCAGAAGAAACTGCCGCTCAGCCGTATCAAGACTGTTCGGGACATCGCTGAGCTGGTGGCCGAGTTGCGTGAAGAGCCGGTGACGACTCGAGTCGCGAAAGCTTACTACAGCGCTGCCTGATACCGCTGCACCCCGCTGATGCTCCGGCATTACGTTACCTGGCCCTGATCACCGCTGATCGGGGCCTTGTCGTTTCCATGGGTCGATTTATCAATCGCATTCAGCGCTGGGGAGGGGCTCGTCTGCTCTTCATGAGCGCGGACCCTTGGGTGGCGCACATCGGTAGTGTGCTCGTCAAATTAACAGCGTCGAAAGCCTGTTGTTTTTAGCGCAGACGATAAAAAATAAGTTGAACGCGTTGAACGCTGTAATGTCGTCGACAAATGCTCTTTTGAAGGGGTCTTCCACGGCTGAAAGATACAAGCTCATTCAAATCATCAGGTTATAAAGCGTTCCGGGCCGTTGCCGCTGCTTGCAGCCCATTTGACACTCTTGCTTTTCTTTGCAACTATTCAATTGCCCGACTTATCTTGTAACGCATTGTCACTCTTCTCAAGTTGATAAAAGCGCTGGGTTAAAAAGGGCGGTAGCATGACGTCTTATTCCTGTCAGGTCTGAACTTAAGGCCTGTGTCTGTTTTACCTATTGTAATTTTTTGTGAAGAACACTTTTTCTGACCATGGCGGCTCACAGGTGCCGTGAGTGAGAGCGTGTGCAGTGTGCTGCATGTGTTTTGCCTCGAATCGTGCAGGGACGCTGATTCGCTTTATCAATCAGGTATTCGACCCTCCAGAACTTCTGGACTGCACCCACGTATGAAAATGACGATGGAGCATCATTATGTTTGATACCTGTATGGAAACAGCCTGCGGTTGCGTGGTGGGTGGCGCAGGGCTCGCGGGCATGGGCTTTTTGTTCAACGCCCTGAAAAGCGGCGCGATGCCCGGGCTCGCAGCCAAAGGACTGATTGTCATTGATGCAAGTGACCGGCCCGGTGCGGGTGCGCTGGGAGATTACCGGATCACTGCCAACTCGGTTGGCGATGTGTTCATTGATTGTCTTCGCGATCCGGCATTGCGCGAGGTATTCGAACCCCTGGAAAACTCCGCAGCTTACTGGCGCATCAAGGCTCAGGCACAGAGCGCGCCGCAACTGTCGGATGTGGGCCTGCTCATGGCCGAGGCATCCAGGCTGGTGCTGGACCACATCGTGCAACGTTATGGTGTAGAAGTCTGGTCCGGCACGCGCCTGGATGAGGTGATATGCGAGGGTGACGAGTTTTGTCTGCACGTTGACAGCGTGTACGGCAAAAGACGCGTGCGCTGTCAGGCGCTGGTACTCAACCTGGGCGGGCGCCAGGATCCACAACACTTGATCGATGATCTTGCTCGACAAGGCCTGACGCTGCCGGACCACTGCACTGTCCAGAGCGCTGACCGCTTGCTGCGCATGAACGCGGTGCAGTTGCGCGAAGTCTTTGCCCCGGCGCTGGTCGATAACGGGCGCATCACCATCGTCGGGGGATCTCACAGCG
Organism: Pseudomonas syringae KCTC 12500; assembly: GCF_000507185.2. NCBI lineage: Bacteria > Pseudomonadati > Pseudomonadota > Gammaproteobacteria > Pseudomonadales > Pseudomonadaceae > Pseudomonas > Pseudomonas syringae. The sequence continues at coordinate 287,947 of NZ_AYTM02000002.1, read as the reverse complement.
CTTTTTCGACGCTGGAGAATCTGGCGGATGCACTGGAGTTTGCCGGCTTGCAGGAACTGTCACTCGTTCATCGCAGCAGCATCAGGCTGTTTTACGAAAGTGTTGAACTGGCGCACGCGGCCGGTTACGTATTTGACGCGCAGCTTGATGTCTGTCCGGTTTCAGGTCGGGTCAACCGTTCCGGAGGTTTGCGTTACCGTGCGCTGGAGATCGGGCGCCAAGCGTTGCAAAGCGGTCGCGTGGGCAAAACCGGCGTGCGCGTGCAGATGCTGCAGACACTGGGCGGACGCCCCGATGAACACGAGCAGGCCCGACTCGTTCTGGCCGATTCGGCTGTGATCGTGCAGTGCTCTGGTTATCAGCCCGTGTTGCCCAGACTGAAGGATGCCGATGGCAACCTTGTCAGCCTGCGCGAGGCCAAGGGGGGACTAGACTCGGACGCTGGCGGCTGCCCGTTCGACCAGCACGGTCGTCGAATCAAGGGCATGCATCTTTTCGGTCTGGGCGCCGGATTGGGCGTCGACCCGCAATTGGGCAGCGAACCCGCTTTCGACGGCCGGATATATGGCGTCTGGCAGTTTCACCATGATGCCAGCCGAGTGGTACTGGAGGCGGTCACGCGCAGACTCGCTCATCAGCCTGTAGCTGCCGAGACGTTCATTTCGGAAGGATTCATGCAAGCGGCTTTAGGCCTTCAGGCCGGTTAGGCTGGTGCAGCGCAGGTCGGTGGTCATAAAAAACGGCGTCCCAGGGACGCCGTACGGCCGGTCTGCCAATAAACGGCAGGTCAGCATTGAATAAGGGGGTAGTGCGGGAATTATTGTGGGTCCTGGTTGGGAGCCAGTTCTGCCTGGATACGTTTGTAGATTTCTTCACGATGCACTGAAACATTTTTGGGTGCATTGATGCCCAGGCGGACTTGAAGCCCTTGAACGCCAAGAATCGTGACGGTGATCTCGTCACCGATATTTATGCTTTCGCCTACTTTGCGAGTGAGTATCAACATAATCTTTTCCTTGATGGCCTCTTGAAAACGCCTCTCTCAAGAGGCTGGCGTTTGCCTTTGCGTGGTGATTGTTGCCGAGTGCATCCAAATGCATCCGTCTTATGACGTCGCACAGGTGAATTAAATTCCCTCGGTTCATTTTCTTGTCATCGAGATTTGCATCCCGGATACGACGAGTGCGCCAATTCTGCCCGTTTCGACGTGAAAATGCCCGTATTTACTGGCGTCATATAAAAAGTAACGTCAACCGCTGCACCGTTCCGGGTCATCATCATCTTAGCCGACGGTGCTGCCTGAGCCATTTCGATATGAGTACAAGCGTAGGCACGACTGCACCAGATTGCCCGGGCTTTCTGAAAATTCAAATGAAAGTGCTGAGCGAGTGTGTAGGAAGGGTCTGCGGATCACCTTGGTGTTCACGCTGATGCTGGGTACCACGGGGGGGCTGGGAAGGGATGCACAGGTGTGAGGCAGGGCCAGGCCTTCGCGGGTTTCAGCGCCCGCGAAGGCTCGTTCGGGGTTTACACCGCCATTGACAACAGCATGATGAAAATCAGGCCGACGACCGAGAGGATGGTTTCCATCACCGTCCAGGTCTTGAAGGTCTCGGCAACGGTCATGTTGAAGTACTGCTTCACCAGCCAGAACCCGGCGTCATTGACGTGCGACAGGATCAACGAGCCCGCACCGGTTGCCAGCACCAGCAGCTCGCGATTGACGCCTGGGATCAGGCCGACCACCGGCGCTACGATGCCAGCACCGGTAATGGTTGCCACCGTCGCCGAACCGGTTGCGATACGGATGACCGCCGCTACCAGCCAGGCCAGCATGATCGGGTTGATCTGCGCCTGCACAGCCATGTGTCCGATCACGTCACCCACGCCACTGGCAACCAGCATCTGCTTGAAGCCACCGCCTGCGCCCACAATCAGGACAATTGCCGCCACTGGAGCCAGGCTCTGGTCCAGCAGCTTCATGATTTTGCTGCGATCAAAACCACGTGCGGCGCCGAAGGTGTAGAACGCCAGCAACAGCGCGGCAAGCAGGGCGGTGATCGGGTGACCGATCAGGTCCATCCAGATGCGGAACATGTTGTTTTCCGGCAACACCACATCGGCAAAGGTCTTGAGCAGCATCAGGAAGACCGGCAGCAGGATGGTCACCAGTGTGATGCCGAAGCCTGGCAGGTTTTCAGTGCTCGATTCCTTGGCGATCTGATCCATCAGTTCCTTGGACGGCGTACCGGGGATGCTTTTGGAAATCCAGTTACCGAAGATCGGGCCGGCGATGATGGCCGTCGGCAGTGCAACGATCAGTCCGTAGAAAATGGTTTTGCCGATATCGGCGCCGAAGATGCCGATGGCCAGCAACGGACCCGGATGAGGCGGAACCAGACCGTGTACGGCTGACAGGCCTGCCAGCAGCGGGATGCCGATCTTGACGATGGGCACGCCGGTGCGCCGCGCAACAATGAACACCAACGGGATCAGCAGGACAAAACCGATCTCGAAGAACAACGGGATGCCCACCAGGAAGGCAGAGAACATCATTGCCCAGTGCACTTTCTGTTTGCCGAACGTGCGTATCAGCGTTTGCGCAATCTGGTCCGCGCCGCCCGAGTCAGCCATCAGCTTGCCGAGCATTGTGCCCAGGCCGAGGATGATGCCGACGAAGCCCAGCACCCCGCCGAAGCCGTCCTGGAAGGATTTCATGACTTTTTCGACCGGCATTCCCGAGGTCAGGCCAAGAAAGCCTGCCGCCAGGGTCAACGCGACGAAAGGGTGCACCTTGAAGGTGGTGATCAGCAGCACCAGGCCGACGATGGTCACCAACGCATCGACGAGCAGGAACGTCTCATGGGTCATACCGAACATGGATGTCTCTCCGGTTTATTGTTTTAAGGAACTGTTAACAGCGCCGACTTCAATCGTGTGTGCGCAAGACAGCGCTGTCTTTTGCACTCACGCCTTTATCAGGCGTGAGAGCCTTTCCACCATGCTGCGGCTTGTTTGCCGATGACATCGATAGGCTGGGACGCGTCCACGATCAATGTAAGCGGTTCGCCATAGGGCGGTTCGAGGGTCGCGAACTGGCTGTCTACAAGACTGGCGGGCATGAAGTGCCCAGGCCGGTGCGAGCAGCGTTCGCTGGCGAGTTCCTTGCTGAGTTCCAGAAAAACGAAACCCAGGCCTGGCACCGCATCACGCAGGCGCTGGCGATAGATGAGCTTGAGCGAAGAGCAGGTCAGAACCGGGTGTTCACCGTTGGCGAGGGCGGCAGCCATCTCTTCGCCCAGGCGGGTCAGCCAGCCGGCACGGTCTTCGTCGTTGAGGGGGGTTCCGGCGCTCATCTTTTCGATGTTGGCTGGAGGATGGAACGCGTCGCCTTCGATCAGGCGGCCGCCGCTGTTCAGGGCAATCTCGGCACCGACGGCGCTTTTGCCGCAGCCAGATACACCCATCACCACAAGGGCGGAAATAGCAGTATTCGCAGTTGTCACAGTAGGCACCTCATCTGGAGACAGCGCTGTCTTCTTTCGGGGGGACATAAGTCTCATCCCGGACTGTTCCAGTTATTTGTCGTTGTTTTGGGCTCATCAATAAGCATGGGAGGCTGTTCTCCGCGGGACCCGAATCGGGTAACCCCTGTGAAACCAGCGATAAAGCATTGTCACGTTCCATGAGACAGCGCTACCTTATGGGGCATTCGACACATTTGGCAACCCCTATGTTAGTTGGCAACGCATGATACGCATTGGTTCCCGCTCGACTGGTCGCCCCACGCTCAATGAAGTGGCGAAGCTGGCTGGCGTCTCTCCGATCACCGCCTCGCGAGCCTTGCGCGGTATCAGCACCGTGGCGCCTGAGTTGGTCGAAAAGGTCCGTGCTGCGGCGCAGAGCCTGGGTTATGTGGCCAACCCGGCCGCCAGGGCGCTGGCCTCTTCCTGCAGCCAGACCGTCGTGGTGCTGGTGCCGTCGCTTTCCAACCAGTTGTTCATCGAGACGCTGGAAGCCATTCAGGACGTGTTGCGCGTGCGCGGCCTGGACGTGCTCATCGGCAACTACCATTACTCACCCGAAGAGGAAGAGAAGCTGCTGCGCAACCATCTGGTCAATCGCCCGCGCGGTATTCTGCTGACCGGTTTCGACCACACGGCAGCGTCCCGCCAGATGCTTGAAACCAGCGGCATACCCTGCGTGCACATGATGGAACTCGACACTCGCCTGGGCGCCTATTGCGTCGGGTTCTCGCAGCAACAGGCCGGTGCCGAAGCTGCGCGGCACCTGCTCGGGCGTGGCCGCCATCGGCTGGCATACATGGCCGCCCAGCTCGACCCTCGTGTGCTGCAACGTGGCACCGGGTTCCGTCGGGTGCTGGAAGACGCCGGGCTGTTCGACCCCGCACTGCAGGTCTCGACACGCCAGGCCTCCTCGATCGGTCTGGGCGGGGAGTTGTTCGCGCGCCTGCTTGACCAGCATCCGGATGTCGACGGAGTGTTCTTCTGTAATGACGACCTGGCGCAGGGCGCTGCGCTGGAGGCCTTGCGCCTGGGGGTCGCGATTCCCGAACGGGTCTCTCTGGTGGGCTTCAACGACCTGCCTGGGTCCGCGCACATGGTGCCGCGCCTGACCTCGATTCGCACACCCAGGGAAGAAGTCGGACAGCGTGCTGCTCAGGTCTTGCTGGGCCTGCTGGACGGGGTCACCCAGCACCCGCAGGTCGATCTAGGGTTTGAACTGGTGGTACGGGAAAGCTCTTGAGTCTTTTCCCCGACCAGCCCTGGCGATCCTTCCCCGGGTCATTGCACTGACCAATGGTAGGGGCGCTCTGCGGGCTCGATGCCTCCGGGCTGGAGTGCCCGACCGTGCTGTCCTGCACTGTTGTCGATACCCTCATTCGAACGGTTTCGACACATTTCGACTGTTATTTCTGACAGTACCCATCCCCCCGTGTTGAGTATTCAATGACCCTACGTTTTTGGCTCGGAGCGGCATAAGTGTCTTGGCCGCATCGTTGGATGACGGGGATATATCTTCTTATCTATTCCCCGTTCTGGCGGTCTTACAAGACCTATTGAAGGTGAGAGAAATGCAAAAAAAAGCATCTCAGAACGTTAGAGCCCTGACGCATATCGTCGACCCCGTCGGTTCAGGTGTCCCTCTGGACATCGCCTGGCTGACCGGCATTATCCCGCTGGGCTTCGTACCCGCAGAGATCGCTATCAGCCCTGATGAAACCACGCTGTATGTCGCTCATGAAAGTGGTCGCGAAGTCAGTGTGGTCGACATCGCCAGTGCCAGCGTAACGGGTGCCATCAAGCGGGCAGGGGCAGGCGCGATTACCCTGAGCCCCGATGGCAAAGGCTTTACACCATCGGCCAGAAAAGGTGCTACGTGGTCGATACGCGCATGCGCGAAGTGATCAGGATACTGCCGGCAGCCAACGTCAACAGGATCCTGTGCAGTGCCGATGGCCGTTTTATCTGCCTGTCCTTTCAGAACGCGCTCGGCGGGTTGATTCGCCTCATCGAGACCGAGAATTACACGGTCGAAAACGAGTTCGATCTGGGTGCCCTGACCAACGCATCACTGGCTCTCGGGATCAGCCCGTTGAACGACAGGTTTTACGCAACCATGCTGGTTGACCGGACCGCGCCTACCGATGTTCTTGCGATCAGCAAGGTCGATTACCTGCAACATGACATTCCCGGCTTCTCCGACCCGCGTTCGATGGCCTTCAGTTCCGATGGCGCCTGGCTGTATGTCGGTGGCATCGACGAGGTCTACATCATCGATGCGGCGACCAACAAAACCTTCTATCGGGAAAGGATCGGCACGCAAGGCTACCCGGTGAAAGTCATCGGAGTGACCTCGGATGACCGCTATGTCTACGCGATCTATACCTGTAATTACGACGTTTACCGGATCGACACGGTGAAGGGCATCGCCACCTGCATCGCTTACTTTCCGTCGGTAGGCGGTGCGGTACTCAATAAGACCGGCACGTACATCTATTCCAGTCATCCGGACATGAGCTGGATTTCGATCTACCGGCTATGAAGACTCCTGCAATGGCCTGGCTTGCGTGTTACCAGCCGGGTCGACCGTCAGTCGGCGTCAAGCGCTGCGACGCCGGCCTTGGCGACCTGAGCATCCTGTTCGGCCTTCACGCCTGAAACCCCCAGCGCACCGATCACCTGGCCGTCGACGATGACCGGCACACCGCCTTCCAGGGAAGTCAGCAGCGGAGCACTCAGGAATGCAGTGCGCCCGCCATTGACCATCTCTTCGTAACCCTTGGACTCACGTTTGCCGAGTGCCGAGGTGCGGGCTTTTTCGATCGCGATGTAGCTGCTGATCGGTGCGGCGTCGTCCAGTCTCTCGAATGCCAGCAAATGGCCGCCGTCATCAACGACGGCGATGGAAACGGCCCAGCCATTGGCCTGCGCCTCTTCGCGTGCGGCACCGAGCATCAGGCTGACTTCGGTCTGGGTCAGTACGGCTTTGATCTTCATGGAGCTCTCCGGAGTAGTGATGATTGATTGGCGTTCAGTGTGATTCAGGCGTGCCAAGCGCCGCGTCGATCAGTTCGATCCAGTGCCGCACTGGCGTTCGGCCGGCGCTGGCCAGATGGGTCTGACAGCCTATATTGGCGGTGGCAATCACCTGCGGTTTGCCGCTCTCCAGTGCGTTCATGCGGTTGTCGCGCAGTTGACGGGCGATGGCAGGCTGGGTGATGGAGTAGGTGCCTGCAGAGCCGCAGCATAAATGACCGTCCGGCACTGTGGTCAAATTGAAGCCTAGACGAGTCAGGACACGCTCGACTTCGCCGCCGAGTTTTTGCGCGTGTTGCAGCGTACACGGGCAGTGGAACGCCAGGCGCTGATCGGTCTTGATGCCGAGGGTTTCCAGCGGTTCGTCGCGCAGCAGTTCGACCAGATCCTTGGTTCGCGCGCTGATCTGCCCGGCCTTGTCGGCATAGGCTGGATCATGGCGCAGCAGGTGGCCGTAATCCTTGACGAAGGCCCCGCAGCCGCTGGCCGTCTGGATCAGGCTTTCAGCACTGCCTTGCAACGCGGGCCACCACGCGTCGATGTTGCGCCGTGCCCGATCCAGCCCTGCCTCCTGTGCATTGAGGTGATAATCCACGGCGCCGCAGCAACCCGCCTGTCTGACCGCCGTAATGCCGATGCCCAGACGATCCAGCACCCGCGCCGTAGCGCTATTGGTGTTTGGCGACAGGCCCGGCTGAACGCAACCTTCCAGGAGCAACACCTGGCGCGCATGACCGGTGTGCGGGCGAAGTCCGCCAGGATGGACCGTCGCCGGCAGCTTGGTGGCCAGGGTTTGTGGCAGCAACGGCCTGAACTTCAGGCCCATGCCGGTCAGGGATTTGAACAGTCCGGGGTGGGGGATGACGCGACGCAAGCCTTCACGCAGCACGCGTTCTGCGAGTGGCCGCGGCACCAGGGCCTCAACCGCCGCGCGGCCGATGTCCAGCAGGTTGTGGTAATCCACCCCGGACGGGCAGGTGGTCTCGCAATTGCGACAGCTCAGGCAGCGGTCCAGATGCACACGGGTTTTCTCGGTGACCGGCTGACCTTCGAGCACTTGTTTGATCAGGTAGATCCTGCCGCGTGGACCGTCCAGCTCATCACCCAGCAATTGATAGGTCGGACACGTAGCGTTACAGAAACCGCAATGCACACAACTGCGCAGGATACGTTCGGCTTCTTCGGCGCGCGGCAGGGTTCTGGCGTGTTCACTCAATGTGGTCTGCATGTTTCAAAGCTCCGCGTACAGTCGACCGGGGTTGAAAATCCCCTGCGGGTCGAGTCGGGTCTTGAGTGCCTGATGGTAGCGCAGCACAGGTGCGGCCAACGGTTCAAACGGGCTGTCGACGACGCCTTGGCTGTAGCAGGTCGCATGGCCGCCAACCGCCATGGTGATGGCTCGAATGGTCTGTCCGTCAGCGTCCGACTTGAGCCAGCGTTGCGCGCCACCCCAGTCGATCAACTGCTCGCCCGGCAGATCCGGCAGGTGGCTGTCGGCAGGTACACAGAGCCGCCACAGGGGCCGCGGGTCATCGAAGAAGGGCAGGTGATGCGCATTCAACTGTTGCCAGTACGCGGCATCGAGCAGCTCGCCGCCGAGCCGGTCCCGGGCTGCGGCCACTGAACCTTCACCGCCCTCCAGGCGCAGGCGCAATACGTGGCCATCATGGCTGGCCGCGCTGATCGGTATCGGTTGCTGACCCCACTCGGCAAGGCGCGCCAAGGCCAGCGCGCTGTCCATTTCCAGTGCGATGCTGCTGCACAGACGTGGTTTGGGCAGCACCTTGAGCGACACCTCGGTCAGCAGCCCCAGGCAGCCGAAACTGCCTGCCATCAGGCGTGAAACGTCATAACCTGCAACGTTCTTCATGACTTCTCCGCCGAAACGCAGGTGTTTGCCAAGACCGGTGATGACCCGTGTGCCCAGCACGAAATCACGCACCGATCCGCTCCACGGTCGGCGCGGTCCCGAGAGTCCCGCAGCGACTATGCCGCCGAGCGTCGCGGCGCCGAAGTCGGGCGGTTCGCAAGGCAGCATCTGGCCTGCGGCATCCAGCGTCTGCATCAGTTCGTTCAATGGCGTGCCGGCGCGTGCAGTGATCACCAGTTCTGTCGGGTCATAACTGACGATGCCACGGTGCTCGCGGGTATCGAGTATTTCGCCAGCGGTTTCACGACCGAGAGAAGCCTTGCTGTTGCCGCCCTGAATACGTAACGGCGTTTCGTCGCGCAGCGCCTGATTGACCCGCTCGAGCAGTGCCTGGCTGACGTCGCTGTCCATCGTGCTCATCAGAAACGCTCCAGGTCGGGGAACGGCAATTGCCCGGCGTGGATGTGCATGGCACCAAATTCCGCGCAGCGATGCAGGGTCGGGATGTTCTTGCCGGGGTTGAGCAGGCCGCTGGCGTCGAATGCCGCCTTGATGGCATGGAAGAAGGTCAGCTCGTCGCTATTGAACTGGGCGCACATCTGATTGATCTTCTCGCGACCGACACCGTGCTCGCCGGTAATGCTGCCGCCGACCTTGACGCACAGCTCGAGGATTTTGCCGCCCAGTGCCTCGGCGCGCTCCAGCTCACCCGGTTGATTGGCATCGAACAGGATCAGCGGATGCATGTTGCCATCGCCCGCATGAAACACGTTGGCGACGCGCAAGCCGTATTGCCCGGATAGCTCCCTGATGCTGCGCAATACGCCCGGCAACTCACGGCGCGGGATGGTCCCGTCCATGCAGTAGTAGTCCGGCGACAGGCGACCCACGGCCGGGAAAGCGTTTTTGCGCCCGGCCCAGAAGCGGACCCGTTCGGCCTCGTCTTTGGCCTGGCGCACTTCGGTAGCGCCCGCCAGTGTCAATACCTCGCTGACCCGTTCGCAGTCAGCGTGCACATCGGCTTCCACGCCGTCCAGTTCGCAGAGCAGGATGGCTTCGGCATCGACCGGGTAGCCTGCGTGAATGAAATCCTCGGCGGCACGAATCGCCAGATTGTCCATCATCTCCAGCCCGCCGGGGATAATGCCCGCAGCAATGATATCGGCCACCGCGCGCCCGGCCTTTTCCACGGAATCGAAGGCTGCCAGCAGCACCTTGGCCACCTGCGGTCTGGGCAGCAGTTTGACCGTGACTTCGGTAATGACGCCGAGCATGCCTTCGGAGCCGGTGAACAGTGCCAGCAGGTCGAAGCCCGGCGAGTCCAGCGTGTCGCTGCCCAGCGTCATTGGCTCGCCTTCCACCGTCAGGATCTCGACCTTGAGCAGGTTATGCACGGTCAGCCCGTATTTGAGGCAATGCACGCCGCCGGCATTTTCCGCCACATTGCCGCCGATGGAGCACGCGATTTGCGAGGACGGGTCCGGCGCGTAATACAGGCCGTGGGGCGCTGCCGCCTGGGAAATGGCCAGGTTGCGCACGCCGGGCTGAACCCGCGCCAAGCGCGCGGAGGGATCTATATCGAGGATCTGGTTAAAACGCGCCATGACCAGCAGCACGCCTTTTTCCAGCGGCAACGCGCCTCCCGACAGCCCGGTGCCCGCCCCGCGAGCGACCACCGGTACGCGACGTGCGTGGCACAGCCTGAGCAGCGTCTGTACTTCTTCCACATGCCGCGGCAATGCCACCAGCATCGGTGTGGTGCGATAGGCCGACAACCCGTCGCACTCGTAAGGCCGCAGCTCTTCGGGGCGATGCAGGATGTCCAGGTCGGGCAACTGCTGTTGCAGCGCCTGCAACAGCAGTTGCTTGTCGACGGCGGGCAGCACGCCGTCGATGCGTTCGTCGTACAGAATGTTCATCAAGCCACCCTGGGTTGTTTTTGTCGGGTTAATGCATCCTAGCTCATTCGCTGCGAGGCTTGAGTTGACAGCGAGGGTCCGATCCCGCAATTTACGCATGACGTAATAGGTTTACGAAAATAAAAATACCGCATCCATGCGAATATTTACCTGCTACCCCAGTTGTACGCAGCGCATCGTTACCGCGTCGACCTGACTGCATTCGTGCGTATTCAGCGGGTCGAGCATCTGGCCCGGCAGCCCTCGGTCTTTTACCAGGCACACCCTGATGCACAATCGGACAAGCCGGAGTAGGCTGCCCTCATGAAGATTCTTGGTCTGCAACTGATATTCGGTGATTTTCTCGCACGCAGCGTGCGAGGCATCCCGTGTGCGCCGCCCGCAGGACAGTGATTGCCAGGGTTACCCACTCTCACTTTCCTGTAAGGAGCCAGTCATGGCTGATCTCTACGAAAACCCCATGGGCCTGATGGGCTTTGAATTCATCGAATTCGCATCACCGACGCCCAACAGCCTTGAGCCTGTGTTTCAGATGATGGGCTTCACCAAAGTCGCAACGCACCGCTCCAAGGACGTGTCCCTGTTCCGTCAGGGCGCGATCAACCTGATCCTCAACAACGAACCGCACAGCCTGGCATCGTACTTTGCCGCCGAGCATGGTCCTTCGGTATGCGGAATGGCGTTCCGCGTGAAAGATGCGCAGAAGGCCTATAACCGGGCACTGGAACTAGGCGCACAACCGCTGGAAATCGCTACCGGGCCCATGGAATTGCGCCTGCCCGCGATCAAGGGCATCGGTGGCGCGCCGTTGTACCTGATCGATCGCTTCGGCGAGGGCACGTCGATCTACGACATCGATTTCAACTTCATCGAAGGCGTTGACCGCCACCCTGTTGGTGCCGGTCTGAAATTCATCGATCACCTGACCCACAACGTGTACCGCGGACGCATGGCGTATTGGGCCGGTTTCTATGAAAAGCTGTTCAATTTTCGCGAGCTGCGTTACTTCGACATCAAGGGCGAATACACCGGCCTGACCTCCAAAGCCATGACCGCCCCGGACGGCATGATCCGCATTCCGCTCAACGAAGAATCGTCCAAGGGCGCGGGTCAGATCGAAGAGTTTCTGATGCAGTTCAATGGCGAAGGCATTCAGCACGTGGCGTTCTTTACCGATGACCTGATCAAGACCTGGGACGCGCTGAAAGCAACCGGCATGCGCTTCATGACCGCGCCGCCGGATACCTACTACGAGATGCTGCAAGGTCGCTTGCCTGATCACGGTGAGCCGGAGGCCGAGCTCAAGTCACGCGGTATTCTGCTCGATGGTTCTTCCGAAGGGGGCGAGCGTCGTTTGCTGTTGCAGATATTCTCCGCAACGCTGATGGGCCCGGTGTTTTTCGAATTCATTCAGCGCAAAGGCGATGACGGGTTTGGCGAAGGCAATTTCAAGGCACTGTTTGAATCCATCGAACGCGACCAGATTCAGCGTGGTGTCCTGACGCCGGACTGAGCAATCATAAAAAGCGTCCGTCTTGCGCGATCAGACGAGCCGGCCCAGGCTCGTTCTGAGTCATTTGTGCTTGAGCACGTCAGCTTGCCGGTTGTGAGAAGAGATATAGCGCTCGGTGAAGTCATGCGCCGGCATGGGGCGGCCATACAGATAGCCTTGGCCTTCGTCGCACACATAATGGCGCATCAGACTTTCCTGCTCACGGGTTTCTATGCCTTCTGCCGTGACCTGAAGATTGAAGCCGTTTGCCAGCCTGACAACGGCCTCGACGATGACTTCATCTTTTTTGCTGCGCTCCACGCCACTTACGAATGAGCGGTCAATCTTCAGTCGTGTCACCGGATAGTCTTTCAGCAGGCTCAGGGACGCATAGCCGGTACCGAAATCGTCGAACGCGATGCCCACACCCAACGAGCGAAGGTGACGCAGCGGTTCCATAATGCGCTGCTCGTTTCGCAAGATGATGTTTTCCGTGATCTCCAGCTCGAGTGAGTGTGCAGGCAAGGAAAAGTCTTCAAGCACACTTTCAACCATTTCGGCAAAGTCGCGCATGCGAAACTGCGCGGCGAACAGGTTGACGCCGATGCGGAATTCCTCGCAGCCGGTATTTCGCCATTGCGCTGCCTGCTCACAGGCTGAACGCAGTATCCATTCGCCCACCGGCACCGCAAGCAGGCCTGCTTCCAGTGCGGGCAGAAAAACCGCCGGGGACACGACGCCCAGTGTCGGATGGTTCCAGCGTATAAGGGCTTCGGCTCCGGTGATACGACCATCCGCAAGTCGTACCTGAGGTTGGTAGTAAAGCTCGAACTCTTTGTTGGCCCATGCCTGACGCATCGATGAGCTGAGCGCTCCTCTTCTTGAAGCGGTCTGTCGATGTTCGGAGGTAAAGGTGCGAACCAGGGAGCGGCCGTCAGACTTGGCCTGGTAGAGCGCCAGATCCGCATTGCCGAGCATTTGCTCATCGTCGTAATCAGCGCCAGACCTTACGGAGACGCCGATGCTGGCGCCGATGTAGATTGAATTGTCTTCAAACTCTATCGGTTCCTCGATGACCGCGATGAGCGCCAGGCCCAGCTTGATCGCCTTGTCAGGATCTGCGGTGTCGGACAGGAACACGACAAACTCATCGCCGCCCAGACGCGAGACCATATGGCAGGCCGGTACGTGTTCGCGAAGACGGTGAGAGGTCACCTTGAGCACAAAATCACCTGCAGCGTGGCCCAACGTGTCGTTGACGTCCTTGAAGCCGTCCAGATCGATCAGCAGGATGGCTGCTGACAGCTGCGCGTCGCACGCCTCTTTGATCCGCCTTTTGAGTGTCGATCGATTGGCAAGCCCGGTCAGGTGATCGTATTCGGCCGCATGCTTGAGTAATTTGTCCGCCTCGACACGCTGGGTGATGTCACGAATGATCGCTCCGAATTGTGGCTCGCCGGCATACGTCCATTGTGAGAGCGAGAGCTCGATGGGGAGGGTGTGACCGTCGCGATGGATGGCCGTCAGGTTGATGGATTTTCCGATAATGGAGGCCGGGCCGCCTGCAGCCACCCTCGACAAACCTGCATGGTGCCTGGAGCGCATTTCGGGCGGAATAATGATGTCGAGAGGCTTGCCCATGGCGTCCTCGGATCGATGCCCGAAAATGAGTTCGGCCGAGTTGTTCCATGAGATGATCCGGTTTTTGCTGTCCGAGCAGATGATCGCGTCGGGTGAAGTCGAGGTGATATTCATGAAGCGGGTGTGGCTGTCTTCATTCTCGAGCGTGAGCCGACGCAACTCCATTCTCTCGATGACCATGACCGCCAGGTCCTGGAGAACCCGCTGATCTCGCTCCGAGAAAGTCTCCCGAGGTTTATTGTCGATCAGGCACAGGCTGCCCAGCACATGACCGCTGGCGGTTATCAGCGGCGCCCCGGCATAAAAGCGAATATGGGGAGCGCCGACTACCAAGGCGTTTGAGCTGAACCGCTCATCCTGCAATGCATCAGGCACCAGAAAAACGTTACGGCCCATGAGCGCAAAATTGCAGAATGAAACGTCGCGGCCCGTTTCGCAGACATCGAGGCCAACGCGCGCCTTGAAGAATTGCCGGTCTCGATGAACCAGAGAAATCAGAACAATGGGCACATCGAAAATCCGCGATGCCATTTGCACGATCTGATCGTATTCGTGCTCAGGTGGGGTATCCATCAACGAAAAGGCATTCAAGACACGAATACGTTCTTCGTCATCATCGCCGACTGGGTAACTATTCATTTGAGGCCATCGCTAAACGCCGATCGCACGCGAGACACGAAGCGATCGATGGATAACGCCGCTGTGTCGGCACCGGTGGAGGTACCCTGCCAGCATGCGCTTGCGCCACGCCGGAAAAGGAAAGTCAGATACATGCAGCACCTCTCGCGGTAGCGTCTCGATAGCTGTCCAAGGCAGCTTAGAAGCTATATCGTCAAAAAGCCGGATACCTGTAACAACTTCTCAAGCAACTAGCGTGGCGGGTATGGATCCAACTAAGGCCAGTATTACCCGATCGTAACGAAGTGTTCAGGTTTGGCGTCGCAAGGGTATGGAAACTGCATAGCGGTTTTCACTGCCAATTTGATGACGACCCTATGCAGCGGCTTTTCTCTATTTCGACGAGGCTTGCACCTTCGGCGCTCAGCAAGGCGTTGATCGGTTTCATTGCCCTGGTCTGTCTATCGTTGATCCTGGCCACCGCCTGGCAGATGAACCAATCCAAGCTCGAGCGCGTCGCCACTGCCAGGATTGCGGTGTCCAATATCGTGCTTGCTGCTGAACAGCAGGCTCAGGACACCCTGCAGCAGGCTGACAATACGCTGCGTGACCTTGCCGAGCGGGTTGAGCAAGATGGCGCCGCAGGCGAGCAGCAAAGCCGCTTGACCAGACTGATGGCTCAAGACCTGGTCAACGTCAAAGGGCTTCAGGGGCTGTTCATCTATGATGCTCAAGGCAACTGGGTCGCCAATTCCTTTGCCAAGGGCGTGCAGACCAGGAACAACGAAGACCGCGCCTACTTCATTTACCACCGCGACAACCCTGACCCGTCCATTCATGTAGGGTCCATTGTTGAAAGCCGCAATACAGGGGACATGGTCATCCCGGTCAGTCGGCGTATCAATGCGGCGGATGGCAGTTTTGCAGGCGTTGCACTCGCCACCGTGCCGGTGGCTTATTTCCAGGCGTTTTTCCAGCGTATGGATGTAGACGACAAGGGTGTGATCTTCCTCGCTCTGAATAATGGCGACCTGCTTGCGCGGCGACCCACATTAACCGCACTGATGACCACCAATGTAGCCAAGGGCGATATCTTCACTCGCTATCTACCGTACAGCGACAGCGGCACCGCAGTGATCAACTCCGTGGTGGATGGGGTGGAAAGGGTATACGCCTATCGGCGCGTGTCCGGATTGCCCATCGTCGCCGCTGCCGGTATCTCCAGTCAGCATGTGTTCGCGCCCTGGTGGGCCTATGCACAGCGGTCCATGACCATCACCGGCATCATTATCCTGGCGCTGGTCTTTCTGGGCGTGCTGTTGTACCGACAAATCCAGCAGTTGATCACGGCGGAGGGTGAACTGAATATCGCCAGGAACGACCTGGAGATCATCGCTCACACGGACAGCCTGACGCACCTGGCCAATCGACGTTGCTTCGATACGGCCTTGCAGCAGGAGTGGGGGCGGGCGAGCCGGAATGATGCAACCATCGCAATTATTTTGCTGGATATCGACTGGTTCAAACAATACAACGACACCTACGGCCATCTGCAGGGTGACGACTCCCTGAGGCAAGTGGCGGGGCTGATTCGCGACAGTCTTGACCGGTCCGGGGATATGGCAGCACGTTACGGCGGTGAAGAGTTTGTCATTCTGTTGCCTGAAACCGATCTGGCAGGGGCGCTGAAACTTGCGGAAAAAATCAGATCATCCATTGAAGCCAGTTGTATAGAGCACTCGTCCAGCCCGCTGGGCAGGCTGAGCATCAGCTCGGGCGTGGTGGCGATCAACGCAGCAGAGAAGAAGGATGCGCACACAGCTGCGCTGAAGGAAGCGGATCGACTTCTTTACCTGGCCAAAACCAAAGGGCGTAACCGTGTCGAAGGTCGCTTGATTCAAGGGGGGCAAGCAGATAGTCATTTTGCCAGGGTATCCACAGCGTCCACTCGATAGTCGAGCGTCATGGATCTGTACCTGCACAGGGTTGCTATCAATATGTTCGGCAAACCAACGTACGTCGCCGCAGGCGCAATGTCAGTCTGACGGACGGCTGCCGCCCATGCGCTCGCTGATTGTCACCGCCGTTTGCAAAAGCCTTCTGGCCGCCAGACTCTGCGTCTCGTTGTTCAACACCGATCCCGGTCCGACGACCGTGATCACGCCCACCAGCTTGTTACCCATGGCGAATAGCGGTGACGAGGCGGCGTTGATACCCGGCATCAGCAAGCCCTGAATCTGGTGCACGCCAGTGGTGCGAATCTGCTCGACATGCTGCTCGACCTCACGCAACTGGCTGGCGCTCAGCAACGGCACTTCCTGCTCGCGAAGCGCAGCGGTTTCGCGCCCGTTCAGAAAACTGTCGAACACCAGGCCGGTGGACGAGCCAAGCAGCGGCAGCACCGAACCGATCTGCGTGACCAGCGTCACCGCACCCATCGAGGGCTCGACGTACACCACGGTCGGCCCCTTGTTGCCCCATACCGCCAGAAAGCAGGTCTGATTCAACTCGTCGCGCAAGCTGGCCAGCCAGGGGGCCGACACCTTGAGGACATCCAGCTTGCCGAGCGAGGCCAGCCCGACCTGCAACGCCTCGCGCCCCAGCCCATAGTGATTGTTGACAGCATCCTGTTCGGCAAAGCCACTGGCAATCAGCGCCTGCAGATAACGATGGACCTTGCTGGCGGGCATGCCCAGGTGTTCGGCCAGTCTCGACAGGGACGTGGCAGGGGAGAGTTCAGCGAGCGCCTTGAGCACGCCCAGCCCGACTTCGGCGG
Source organism: Pseudomonas syringae KCTC 12500 (assembly GCF_000507185.2). Taxonomy (NCBI): domain Bacteria; kingdom Pseudomonadati; phylum Pseudomonadota; class Gammaproteobacteria; order Pseudomonadales; family Pseudomonadaceae; genus Pseudomonas; species Pseudomonas syringae. The sequence goes on along the minus strand of NZ_AYTM02000002.1, from coordinate 271,071 downwards.
CCTGGACCTTTTGCGGACGTCCGCCTGCGGGGCTTTCGGTTTGCTGGGTCATGGGGTGTTGTGCGCCGATCGGGAAAGGCAGCTTTATAGCTTGACCGGCTGGCAAACTCAAATTACGTTATGCGTAATCGCTTTACGTAAAATAATGTTTCGTCCTGTCTCTGCCCGACCCCATGACAACAAGAGGTCCAGATGGCTATCCACTCCAGTTCCGACGCATTGGTTTATCAGTCGGGCTTCGGCAACCAGTTCAGCAGCGAGGCGCTGCCCGGTGCGCTGCCCGTTGGCCAGAATTCGCCGCAGAAGCATCCGCTGGGTCTGTATGCCGAGCAGTTCTCGGGCACCGCTTTTACGGTCGCGCGCAGTGAAGCCCGACGTACCTGGCTGTATCGGATCAAGCCATCGGCAGCCCATCCGCGTTATCAGCGCATGGATCGGCAGATCGCCGGTCAGGAGCAGGGGCCGATCAACCCCAATCGGTTGCGCTGGAATGCCTTCGACATCCCGGCGGCACCGACTGATTTCATCGACGGTCTCATCCCCCTCGCCAGCACCTCGGCGGCGGAGCAGGCCGAGGGTGTCAGCGTTTACCTGTACACCGCCAACACCTCCATGCAGCGAGCGTTCTTTAGTGCGGATGGAGAATGGCTGGTGGTGCCGCAGCAGGGCCGACTCAGAATCGTCACCGAACTGGGCTTGCTGGACATCGAACCTCTGGAAATCGCTGTCTTGCCGCGAGGTTTGAAGTTCTGCGTCCAACTGCTCGACAGCAGCGCTCGTGGGTACCTCTGCGAGAATCACGGTTGCGCCTTGCGCCTCCCGGAACTGGGCCCGATCGGCAGCAACGGGCTGGCTAATTCACGTGATTTTCTGACCCCGGTCGCCTGGTTCGAAGACAGTCGCCAGCCAATACAACTGGTGCAGAAGTTCCTCGGCGAACTGTGGTCGGCGCAACTGGAGCATTCACCGTTCGACGTGGTGGGCTGGCACGGCAACAACGTTCCGTACAAATACGACCTGCGGCGTTTCAACACCCTCGGTACGGTCAGCTACGATCACCCGGACCCGTCGATTTTCACCGTGCTGACCTCACCGGGGGCTATTCACGGCCAGGCCAATATCGATTTCGTGATTTTTCCGCCGCGCTGGATGGTGGCGGAAAACACCTTCCGCCCGCCGTGGTTCCACCGCAACCTGATGAATGAATTCATGGGCCTGATCGACGGCGCGTACGATGCCAAAGCCGAAGGCTTCATGCCGGGTGGCGCTTCGCTGCACAATTGCATGAGTGCGCATGGCCCCGATAATGTCACCGCCGAAAAGGCCATTGCCGCCGAGCTGAAACCGCACAGGATCGACAACACCATGGCCTTCATGTTCGAGACCGGCAAGGTGTTGCGCCCCAGTCGTCACGCGCTCGACTGCCCGCAACTGCAAGCCGATTACGATGCCTGCTGGAAGGACATGGCCAGAACGTTCACCAGGGAGCCACGCTGATGACTACCGCGCTCAATCGTCGCAGCTGGGTCGAATCTGCCAACGGGCATGCCGATTTCCCCTTGCAGAACCTGCCGATTGGCGTGTTCAGCCATGGCCAGACCGCTCCGCGTGGTGGGGTGGCCATCGGCGACAGGATTTTCGATCTGCGCGTGGCAACAGAGTCCGGGGTGTTTCAGGGGCAGGCCGCCGAAGTAGCTGAAATTGCCAGCCGCGACCAGCTCAATGATTTTCTTGCGCTGGGTGCCGCTGCCCGACGGGCGTTGCGCGCCGCCTTGTTGCAGTTGCTCGATGAAGACAGCCCGCAGCGCAACAGGCTGCAGGCTGTTGGCGGTTTGTTGCTGCCGATGAGCGAGTGCACGTTGCACATGCCGGCTCGGGTGGGTGATTACTCGGACTTTTACGTCGGTATTCATCATGCACTGAATGTCGGCAAGCTGTTCCGCCCGGACAACCCACTGCTGCCCAACTACAAATACGTGCCTATCGGCTATCACGGCAGAGCGTCGACCTTGTGTCCCTCCGGTACGACGGTGCGGCGGCCCAACGGGCAAACCCTGGTGCCAGGCCAGGAGGTTCCCGTTTTCGGTCCCTGCAAACGCCTCGATTACGAGCTGGAGTTGGGGGTCTGGATCGGGCCGGGGAATGCCCAGGGCGAGGCCATCGGGATCGATCAGGCTGCCGAACACATCGCCGGGTTGTGCCTGCTCAACGACTGGTCGGCGCGTGACATACAGGCATGGGAATACCAACCATTGGGACCGTTTCTGTCCAAGAGCTTTGCCACGACGATCTCGCCCTGGGTGGTAACCGCCGAAGCACTTGAGCCGTTTCGTCGCGCGCAACCGCCGCGTCCGGAAGGCGATCCGCAACCGTTGGCGTATCTGCTGGATGACCACGATCAGCAGCGCGGGGCGCTGGATATCGAGCTGGAAGTGCTGCTGCTGACTGCACAGATGAAAGCCGACGGGCTGGCGCCTCATCGGTTAGGTCTGAGCAACGCGCTGAACATGTACTGGACAGTGGCGCAGATGGTTGCGCATCACAGCGTCAACGGCTGCAAGTTGCAATCGGGAGACCTGCTCGGCACCGGTACGTTGTCCGGCCCCCAGGAAGGTCAGTACGGCAGCCTGCTGGAGATGACCGCAGGCGGCAAGCAACCGGTGAACTTGCCCAATGGCGAAACGCGAATGTTCCTGCAGCGGGGCGACGAGGTGATTCTGCGTGCCCGTTGTCATCGCGAAGGGCACGTCTCGATTGGCTTCGGCGAGTGCCGGGGCGTTGTGCTCGACTGAAAATAACGTGTCCGGCTGCTTCAGCGGGCTATTTCGTACCAGCCGAGAAACATGTTCAGGGTCGATTCGACCACCGTGTGCTGCTCCTCGGGGGTAAGCAATGCCGCACTGAAGGTCACCTGCGGCCAGAACGCGAACGACTTCAGCAGCGCATGCATTTGCGTCGCGGCAAAGGCCGGGTCGACTGGTTTCAGACGGCCGTCCTTCTGCGCGGCGCGAATCCAGGCACTGAAGGTTTCTTCTCGTTCATTGATCCGCGCCATCCACACCTGCGCCCGCTCGGGCGAGTGAATGGTCGCGCCAACCACCACGCGGGCCAGGTCGAGGAAGTGACTGTTGGTCAGGTTGCGCATCTTGCCCCAGAGCAATTCCCGCAACTGCTCGCGCAAGCCGATCTGCGGATGAAAAACCACTTCGGCCTGCGGCGGGGCGCAGCTCCAGAGGCGCTGCAGCATCTCGGCGAACAGTTCTTCCTTGCTGGGGAAGTGGTTATAGACCGTACGTTTGGAAACCTCGGCCCGCGCGGCGATCCGGTCCATGCTGGTGATCTCGAAGCCACGATCGCCGAATTCGGCGATAGCCGCCTGGACGATGGATTCGCGTTTCTGATCGGTGAGGCGCATGGGTTCGGTCATAGGTTCGCTTCAAACGTGCGTTTAGAGAAAATTACACTCAGCAGTTTACTTGTCGCCAAGGATCATGCAAGCTTAAAACTACACCGTGTAGTGTAAAACACTGTTACATATTTTCCCTCGGACATCCTGCAACAGGATCACGTACGAAGTATGCACGGCTGGAGCCTCAACCTGCCCTCAGGAGTCAGCGAACCATGGCCTCGACGCATCAGAAAAAGGACTCTTCTTCACTGCCTGTCTTGTCCCGTCACGAAGGGCGATACCGCAATCACGCCACCATGAAGCCATCGAGTCTGCTGCGCACGCTCGGTATTTTCTGGGATCAGGCGTTCAACAAGCCCAAGGACACACGCCCGGCAGGCGACATTCCGGTACAGCCGCTGTCGCGTCAGCAATTGCTGGCTGCACCGAACAATACGGTGTACCGCCTGGGGCACTCGACCGTTCTGCTCAAACTGCGCGACCAGTTCTGGCTGACCGACCGAGCGTGCCTCGCCCGTGCAGTGGGCGGGCCCGCAGCGCTTTCATCAGCCGCCGATCAGCCTCGAAGAATTGCCACCGATCACAGCGGTGATCCTTTCGCACAACCATTACGACCACCTCGATCGCATGGCCATCAAGGCGCTGACCGAAAAGACCGAGCATTTTCTGGCACCGCTTGGCGTGGGCGATACGTTGATCGAGTGGGGCGTGCCTGCGCACAAGGTGCATCAACTGGACTGGTGGCAGTCCACCGAGGTGGCGGGAATCGAGTTCGTCGCCACACCCTCACAGCATTTCTCCGGGCGCACGCTGCTCGACAGCAACCGCACCTTGTGGGCGTCCTGGGTGATGATCGATGGCGATCAGCGGATCTTCTTCAGTGGCGACAGCGGTTACTTCGATGGCTTTAAAACCATCGGCGAGCAATACGGACCGTTTGACCTGACCCTGATGGAAACCGGCGCCTACAACGTCGAGTGGCCCGATGTGCACATGCAGCCCGAGCAGACGCTGCAGGCGCACCTGGACCTGCGCGGTCGCTGGTTGCTGCCGATCCACAATGGCACCTTCGACCTGTCGATGCATGCCTGGCACGAGCCGTTCGATCGCATTCTGGCTCTGGCCTGGGAGCAGAATGTCTCGATCACTACGCCGATGATGGGCCAGCCGTTCTATGTGCAGTACCCGTGTCGCGGTCTGACCTGGTGGTTGGCCGTGGATGAGGTGGTTGAGGTGGTTGAGTCTGAAGCTGAAGCCGCCCAGCCGGAGGCCGCAGAATCCTGTAGTTGCCGTCGCCAGAACGCCTGAAAACCATCTTTGGCAACGGTGAACTGATTTTTAAATAGCATGGCCCAGATTTTGATTTGTCACTCGAGCACGCGCCCGGCCTAATCGTGACCATCAATAGCGATGGTGACGGTATGCAGATGCGTGGTTCGGCGGTTCAGAATATGGGGTTGATGATCAGTGTCCTGTTGGTGGCGCTGAACCTGCGCCCGTCGATGGCTGCGGTCGGTCCATTGCTGGTGGCGATTCGGCTGGACGTTCCGCTCGGTTTCGGAACGGCGTCGTTGCTGACCATGCTGCCGGTCATGGCCATGGGACTGGCAATGTTTTTCGGCATGGGCATCGCTCGTTACCTGGGGTCGTATCGCAGCATCATGCTTTCACTGGCATTAATCGGTTTGGCAACCGTGGCGCGTCTGTTTCTCGATTCTGCTGCCGAACTGATCCTCAGCGCTGTGCTGGCGGGGCTGGGTATCGCCTTGATTCAGGCGCTGATGCCTGCGTTGATCAAATCGCGTTTCAAGGCCAACGTGTCCTTGTGCATGGGATTTTATGTGACCGCGATTATGGGTGGTGCCGCGCTGGCCGCCTCATTCAGCCCTCTGGTGATGAGTAGCAGCGGCAGTTGGCGCGTCGGCCTGGCGGTCTGGTCACTAATGGCTTTGCTGGCATTGTATTTCTGGTGGGCCCAGCGGCACGTATTGCGCTCCGACGCGTCAACCGCTGCAGGTCTGCGGCAGACTTTCTTCCACACGCCCAGGGCCTGGATGCTGGGAATTTTCTTCGGCCTTGGCACGGCGTCCTATACCTGCGTGTTGGCCTGGCTGGCGCCGTATTATCTGGAGAATGGCTGGAGTGAGCAGAGTGCAGGGCTGCTGCTGGGCTTTCTGACCCTGATGGAGGTCGTATCGGGTCTGCTGGCTCCGGCGCTGGCCAACCGCAGTCGCGATAAGCGCGTGGCGCTGGTTGTACTGCTGACGTTGATGACGACTGGCTTTGCCGGGCTGATTCTGATGCCGCAACAGCTGGGCCTGCTGTGGACATGCCTGCTGGGGTTGGGGATTGGCGGTCTTTTTCCGCTGAGCCTGATCGTGTCCATGGATCATTTCGATGATCCACAGCAGGCGGGTGGCCTGACGGCATTCGTGCAGGGCGTGGGTTATCTGATCGCCAGCCTGTCGCCGCTGCTTGCCGGCGTCATTCGTGACCTGACGGGCAGTTTTGAGGGGGCGTGGTGGGCACTGATGGCGTTGGTCGCGATCATGCTGTTGATGGTGGTGCGACTCGACCCCCGACGTTATGCTGATCATCTGCGCAACGCACTCGACGAACCTGTCATCACTGGCAGGGAGGCGGCATGATTGCATTTTGATGCTATCTTGTGCGCGTTGACCTGACCGCCCGGTCACAGCGCCAGCGAGATACCTTGATGCTTAACAGTAATGCCCTGAGAAAGCTGGACATGCAGGACCTGATGGTCTTTGTCTCGGTGTATGAGCAGCGCAACCTGACCCTGGTCGCGGAAGCGTTGCATGTCAGCCAGTCGACGGTCAGTTACTGCCTGAAAAAGCTGCGTGCGAACTTCGAGGACGATCTGTTCATCTGCACCCGCAACGGCATGCGTCCGACCCGCAAGGCGCTGGCCATGCACGACCATGTGCAGCAGATTCTCCGCTCGGTCAATCTGTGCCATAACGGCCTCGACCTGTTCGACCCGACTCGTGCACAGACCACCTTCACGGTCTGTGCCCCTGAGTATTTCGAGCTGCTGGTATTGCCGCATCTGCTGCGTGACTTCGCTGCCGCCGGTTGCTCGGTGACGGTCAATGTGCAAAAGCTTGAAAAGCAGTTGCCTGCCGAGCAATTGAACGATGGCCTGTTTGACCTTGCCCTGTGCTTCGGGCCTGGTTTTCACCGAGTCCCGGACAGCCTGATTTCGCAGGTGTTGATGGAGGATGATCTGGTGTGCGTCATGGACTCCAGGTTCGCGCCGCTCAGCGCCCTGATCGACCTGCAAACCTTTATCCAGCACCGCCATGTCTACCCGACGCCGTGGACGTCCGATACCAACATGGTGGATGGCTGGCTGCAGCGGCAGGGGCTTGAGCGCAATATCGTCGCACGGGCCAATAGCTACCGCGCAGCCTTGCAGTTGCTGGAAGGCACGGATTTCATGCTGGTGCTGCCACGCCGTATTCAAACGCTGCTGGGTAATGAACTGTGGATTTCCGTATTCGAACTGCCGCCTGACCTGCCTGGCTTCAGTCTGGACATGCTATGGAGCGCCCAGGCGGATCGAGACGAAGCCAGTGGCTGGCTGCGTGAACAAGTCGTGAAGGTGTGTGCCGAACGCGGCTTGCTCTGACGCGGTATCAGTTGCCGGACTTGTCTTTCTGCGGGTCGGGCGAGGTGGCGGGTCGGGCCTGTTCACCCTGCTGATTGAGCTGTTTGTTTTTCTCGCCCACTTTGCCGGCGTTTTCAGGCTTGTGATCGAGGTCTTCGCGTTTGGATTCATCAGCCATGACCGTATTCCTTATTGTCGGGGGGTGTGGTTATTGGTCAGTGTGGCGGGTGCAAGATTCGATTTAAATGACGCGCGGTCCGTTGCCCGATGCTGATAGCGTCGGACGCCGAACCGCGCAGATCGATCAGCTCAGCAGAGTGATCAGGTCTTTGGCGGCCTGCGCCGAGCTGGCCGGGTTCTGGCCGGTCACCAGTTTGCCGTCGGTCAGCACGTAGACGCCCCAGTCGTCGCCCTTGGAATAGTCACCGCCCAGTTGTTTGAGCGTGTCTTCGACCAGAAAAGGCACGACCTTGGTCAGGCCGACCGCTTCTTCTTCACTGTTGGTGAAGCCTGTGACGCGGCGGCCCTTGACCAGCGGCTGGCCGTCCGGCGCTTTTACGTGACGCAATACGCCAGGTGCATGACAGACCATCCCGTGTGGCTTGTCTGCCTTGGCAAAGGCCTCGATCAGCGCGATGGAGTGCTTGTCTTCAGCCAGGTCCCACAGCGGGCCGTGACCGCCCGGATAGAGCACGGCATCGAAATCGGCAGCATTGACGCCAGACAGAAGGCCGGTGTTAGCGAGGGCTTTCTGTGCATCAGCATCTTTGGAGAAGCGCTTGGTGTCTTCGGTCTGAGCGTCGGGCTCATCGCTTTTCGGGTCCAGCGGTGGTTGACCGCCTTTCGGAGAAACCAGCGTAATGTCGGCACCGGCCTCTTTGAACGCGTAATACGGCGCAACGAACTCTTCGAGCCAGAAACCGGTTTTCTTGCCGGTGTCGCCCAGTTGGTCATGGGATGTCAAAACCATCAGGATTTTCATGTGCGTGCTCGTCTTCGAGGGGTTGAGAGGGTGTAGACAGGCGAAAACCTCAAGTGTTGTGAGAATTTTTTCACCACCGGAACGAGCAGGGCCGGATATCGACGTAATGGCTTGCGTCGACATCCGGCCCTGTTTCACCGCTGCGTTGGAGAAACGTCAGATGATGATCATTGCTCTTTGGTCAGGTCCACTAACGGCTCTTTGCGCACTTCGGTCTCGCGACCGTCCTGAATGTGCTTGACCTGTCCAAGGGCTTTGTCGACCGCGCCTTTGTCAGCCAGCAGGCTGTAACTGATCTGGAACTGACGTTGCTCTTTCGGGGCAATGGTTGGTACCAGATTCAGTGGGCGCTGGAATCGGCGGTTATAGGAGAAGCTGGTCCCCGGTTCCAGCCCGGTGACGTAGCCCTGGCCTTTGGTGTCGGTGTTTTTCCACAGCGAGAACACCGGCAACTGCTTGGTATTGAAACCGACCGACACGCCCAGGCTGCCAGCCTTGTTGTGCAGCACGGTCAGCGTGTCACCCTTGGCATCACCGTAGGGCACGATGTTGTAGACCGTCTCGTCGTAATCCGGCGTCGGCGCGCGGTAGGTCTGCCAGTCGCCGAGATCACCCTTGGCTTTGTCGTTGAACGGCGAAACCTGCTTGACGGGCGCTTCGAAACGCGCCCCTTGCTCAAGGAACGGCGTGCTGAAGTTGCTGTGGTACAGCGCCTGGTATTCCTTCGGATAGTCGCCATTGTTGGTCAGTGTATCGTTGAGCGAAAAGCTTGTGCTGCCTGGCTCGGTGACCAGTTCGGTCTGCACCGAGAAGTCGACCTTCTTGAACGCCTGCTCCTTCAATTCGCCCTTGAGGCGGATTGCGTACGGCGGTTTTTCGTCGATCTGCAGTGTCACCTTGCTCGCCGGAATGTTGGCGGCACGGCCGTGCAGGGTCAGCAACTCGCCGTTGTCCATCCCCGGATGGCCCACCCACTCGTAGCCGCAGCGAGCCACCAACTCGTTGAAACCTTCCAGCCAGCCCAGGCCGCCGCGGCCATTGAGCTCGATGAAGGCCGGATTGACCACGTCCTTGACCGGCGAATCCCAGCCCATGCGCACATCGCCGACTGACGCCTGCAGCACATTCATGCCACGGGTCGGGACGACTGACAGCTTCATCGTGCCATTGTCGATATCGATGATGCTCACGCCCTCCTGACGACCGCCATGCAGCGTACGCATCGTGACAGTGAACGGCTTGTCGGTCTTGACGCCCAGTTGCTGACTGGTGATCTGCTGATTCTGCGCAGCCTTGTCGGTGTCGAGCAGCACGTAATCCCAGGCAAACACACTGGAAGCGGCTGTAAGAGCACCGAGGCCTACGAGCATAGGAAGGGATTTCATGGTGGTGGTCCTTCTGTAATTATTGGAATTATGGTGTTGCACATCGTCTGAGTAGCCATTTAACGCCGAGTTAAACGATTCAGCAATGGGCTTAGTCCAGGCAAAGCACTTTTCAACCACAATGGCACTGACGGCACAGAGTGTGAGGTTACTTTAGCCTCATCAAAATCACTCGCTGATGGTCGAAAAGGAGGCCTGAGTCGAAACCCCAGTCCACCTGAAATCGCAGAACCGCTGTGTGACGCAGAGCGTCACGAACTGCATTCCCACGCGCAGCGCTCAGCGTTATATACAAGTTCTAGAATGCCCGGAATAAAGGACTTACAGGCTTCTGCCCGAAGGGCGTGGAAGTGAGCCGGGTGACGCTTCGCTTGTTCGCGAAGACGGTGTTTCAGTCGATGTATTTTCGGCGATTATACAGCCCCCTTCGCGAACAAGTTCGCTCCCACGGCCTTCGGCCAGAATCAAAAGCAGACTTGTGTATAACGATGAGTACGGACGATGAGGAGCGAGAGGTGCCTCGGTCAAACATAACCAGGCAGTTAAAGCACCGCTCATTGAGAGTCAGGTGACTGCCCCCGGAACCTGATCGAGCCCAAGCTGCCCGGCTGCCGCCTCACCCAGCAACCGCTCGATCTGCGCATGCTCCCAGCCACTGAGCAAACTCACCGGATCAGTGCGCAGCCAGCTTTCGAACGAGCCTTCCCGACCCAGCGGACAGCGGCACGCCCGACAGCGGGTCGGGCTGCCCTCGGTGACTTCCAGCGTCAGTAGCCAGCCGTCGATGTCCACCTGTTGCAGCCCGAAGCCGGAGGGTGTGCCGGTAAACTTCAGCGACCGTGTACCCATCGCAGCATCCCGCAGTTGCTGATACACCTCACGAGTCGTCAAAGCTTTCACAGGCATCACCCAATTCCATTTTGCTGAGTAAAGCACGATTCCGAATCGTGCCGGTTAAAGCAGACATGCGGGGCAGATATATTAAAACGTCGACGGCGCACCAAACAGGCTTTCGATCTCGGGCCGGGTCTGGTTGATCGCACCCAATTGACGAATCAGCTCTGCCTGCCTGCTGCCACGCACACCAGCAGTGGTCATCAGCGCATCGCGTACGTAGGTGTAGACACCGCTGACACCGAACGGCGTGATGTAGCGAACATGCTTGCTGATGCCTTGAGTGATCGTCTTGAACTGCTCACTGGCATAGTAGGTCCGGCGCGTCCAGGCCGATTCGAACACCAACTCCATCATGACGATGTTCAGGCGCGACGCTTCGACCTCATGATTAACATCCGGCGCAGGCGGTGCAGGTTTGGCGTTATCGTAAGGTTGTGCGAGGTGCAGGCGCAGTTTCAGCACGGCATCGGAACCTGCCATGTCATGGGCCAGCTGCTCAATGGCTTTTCGCGCTGCAGGCAGGTCAGCGCTGGCGAGATGAAAGTGCAGATGCATCTTGTCCAGTGTGGCGGTTTCGTTGGGGATCGGGTCAGGCAGGCGATCCACCAGCGTGCTGGAGCCATCCGGTACGTCGTAGGCGATGGTTTCCTCGAACATGTTCTGCTCGTCGGAGAACAGCAGGGCGCTGGCATCCTTGAATTGTTTCTGCGCTTCGGCGGACAGAAAGCCGATCTCCACGCCACCATCCAGTACGTAGCCAGGCAAGGCCGTAACGCCTTCGATGACTGGCCACAGGTGGCCGTCCTTTTCCCGCGTCAGGTGATGCTGAACATACCAGCCCAGGCCTTCGAGCCTGGCGCACAGCGGGCCATGAACGTCGCGCCAGTAGGTCGCGAACAGCTCATGGGGAACGCCCGTCTTGCGCAGCACGGTGGTGTGGGAGTTGATGACGATGTTTTCATCGCGAGCGGCGTGGTTGCCGGAAAAGTGGCTGGCGGAAAATGCTGAGTTGGGCATGGAGGCTCTCTGTCATGAAGATATTCCTCTCAGGCGCCTCGCCGCCGAGGTAAGTTCAAGGAAACTTACCGACGGATGCACCCTTGTGCTGCGATGCAGGGCGAGACGAACAGGTAACCCCGGTAGGCGCCGGCCAGAGTGCGTATCGACACGACCGACCACATCAGCGCCAGCAGCGCCACGAGCCACGTGCCAAAGACATCGAAGAAGCCCAGATGCAGGGTGGCGCCGAGTTTGAGCGTCGCCACTGCGTACACGCCGAGTGGAAAGGTGAACGCCCACCAGCCCAGGTTGAAGCCGATACCCTGTTTCACGTAGCGCGCTGTAATCAGCACGGCCAGCGCCATCCACCACAGACCCAGCCCCCAGAACAGCATACCGACCAGCACACCGATGCCTGCTGCCACTGTACCGATGGATGCAAGGCCGTGGGCGGCGAAGACGGCCGGGGCGTCGCTGCCCATCACCAGCATGCCCAGTGCGCCCGTACCGATGGGACCGAGTGCCAGCCAGCTGGAGGCGGCCATGCTTTCGTGGGGCAGTTTATGCAGCGCCAGGCGCAACAGCAGAATCACCAGAATGCTCAACGCCACGGGCACCGAATAGGCCCACAGTACGTAGCTGGTGATCAGCACCGTGAACTGCGAGTCAGCACCCGCAAGATGCGTTGTCAGCGATCCCCCGCAGGCCGCTGCAACTTCTGCCGCGACCACCGGTAACAACCAGACAGCGGTCATCTTCTCGATGCTGTGCTCCTGACGGGTGAACATCATGAAAGGGATCAGCACCCCACACGCCAGGGCCATCGCCACGTCCAGCCACCACAAGGCCTCGGCAACCGGGACAATGGCGCTGCCCCAGCGCGCCGGCCCGAACACCAGCAGGCCGTTGATGATGGTCGCCAGGCCCATGGGGATGGTGCCGAAGAACATCGATACGGTGGAGTGCCCGAAGACCTGACGCGCTTCATCGAAAAACAGCAACCAGCGGCTGGCGTACATCACGCTGAACAGCGTGAACAGGGCGATGTTCAGGAACCACAACGCTTCGCCCAGTGCGCGCAGCGGAGCAGGGCTACCCGGCAGTTGAGCCAGCGCCAGCGACAGAATACCGGTGCCCATGGTCACGGCGAACCAGTTGGGGGTGAATTGCCGAATCGCCTCCCGCGGACTGGTCAGTGCTGCGAAGGGGGCGTTGCCCTTGATGAGGATTGCGAGTCTGCTCATGGCAGTCTCCTGCTGGTGATTTCGGGACGTGCCATCAGTCTACGGATCGACAGTCAATCTTCTAAATGGGTAATCTCTCTCATCGTTACCTGTTTTTCAGGTAGGTCTACCCGGCGAGAAAAACGGCCTTGAGAATCAACCTGCGGCAATTACAGATTTTTTGCGCGATCACCCGCTGTGGCAGCACCACCAGCGCAGGTAGCGCTCTGGCGCTGTCCCAGTCAGCCACCAGCGCGGCATTGAACGAGCTGGAAAGCGCGCTGGGTACGCGTTTGTTCGACCGGGTAGGCAAGCGTCTGCTGCTCAATGACAGCGGGCAGGCACTGCTGCCCCGTGCCATGAAGATGCTGGAAAACGCCCAGCAGATCGAGGACAGCTTTCTGTTGCCCGACGCGGCGTTGAATGCTCGCCTGCGCATTGGCAGTAGCAGCACCATCGGCAATTACGTTGTGCCGCAGATCGTCGGGGCACTGCGCGGCTCGACGCCTCAGTTGCGAATCGATGTGGACATCGGCAACAGCGCGCTGATTGCTCGCAAGGTCGCGCAGTTTGAAATCGACATGGGTCTCATCGAGGCTCCCTGTCATCTGCCTGAGCTGATCGCCGAGCCATGGCTGGTCGATGAAATGCTCATCGTCGCCGGCTGCGTCCATCCGCTGGCCGGGCAAGAACACGTGTCGCTGGGCGAACTGCAGAGCGCGGAGTGGTTGCTGCGTGAGCAGGGTTCGGGAACGCGCGAAGAGGTCGAACACTTGCTGCTCAGGCATTTGCATGACCTGCAGGACATGCGTCAGGTAGGCAGCTCGGAAGCGATCATGCGCACCCTCGCGCAAGGCATTGGCATCAGTTGCCTGTCCCGCCGTGTGGTCGCCGACCTGCTGGCCAGCGGGCAGTTGCGCACGCTCGCCAGCCCGCTGCCGCCGCTCAATCGCCGGTTCTTCATGATCAGGCACCGCGACAAGTTCATCTCGCCGAGCCTGGAGCGCTTCAGGGAAGCCTGCCGTCAGGCCGCCGATCAGGCTGACACGTTACGCCACGGCTTGAGCCACAACGCCAACCCGACCAGCAGTAGCGCGCCATAAACACAGCTCAGGCCCAGTTGCAGCCAGGTGTCGTGCAACGGATGCAGCAACAGGGCGGCGATAGCCATCAGCAGGCTGGCCAGCAACCAGTGGCTGCGCCACGGCAAGACATTCAGCAAAGACTGGCGGCGCATCAGCAGCACGCCGGTGACCAGCGCGCCGCCCAGCGCGGCAAGGGCAATGCCGGTCAGGCCGAAAGCGAAGGGCAGTGCGCCGAGCAGCAGCGCATTGCACAGACTGCCGACTAGTTCGCAATTGAGCGGCAGGCGTGTGTCACCGGCGGCGTAGGCATAGCGCGCCAGCAAGGCATTCCAGGCACCGAACATCAGCGGCACGGCAAACCAGGCCAGCAATTCCGGTAGCGGCCCGCCCTGGGTCTGATTGGGCAGCAACAGTGTTACCAGCGCCCCGGCCGCGCCGATCAGCCCGGCCACCGCCGGCAGAGTCAGCAATGTCGCGCTGCCCAGCCCGCGTTTCAGCAGCGACAGGCGCTGATCGCCGGCACTGCCGCTCATCAGGCCGAGTAACACCTGATTCAGGCTCATCAAGGCAATCAGCGGCAGGTTGATCAATTTGCGCGCCAGGTTGACCCAGGTCACCGCGCCTTCGCCGAGCAGCGAAGCCACCATGCGCTCCAGCAGGGCAAGCCCCTGGCTGGCCAGGTTGCTGCTCAGCAGCGGACCGATGCGCTGCAACAGCTCACGCATTGCGCCGGCTTCTGATTGCCACTGCCAAGGCCGCCAGCCCGAGCGATACAGGGCTGGCAACAACACACCCGGCATCAGCACGCTACCCAGCACGCACGCGCCGGCCAGCCCGGTCGACGTCGAGGCATGGCTTAACGTGGCGAGGTAGATGACCGGCGGCAGGTTGAACAGCAGCGAGCCGAGCCCGGCGAGCACGAAGCGCGAGCGAGCCTGCAGCGGTACGCAAAACAGCGCATGCAGCATGAAACCCGGTGCGCACCAAGCCAGCCAGCGCAGGCCGCTGGCAGCCTGCGCGTAGCCGTCGGCGTCCAGCCCCGGACCGATCAGGCGCACCAGCCCCCCGGCGCTCAACAGCAGAATGACACTCACTGCCAGCCCGGTCAGTAACAGACGCGGTGCCATGCCTCCCAGCCAGCGCTGTTGCCGTTCAACGCTGCGCTGCTGATAAAGGGGCAGGGCAGCGGCGCTGAGCAGGCCCGCCGCCAGTGACATGCGCAGCGCCTCGGGCAGGAACATCGAAACCAGAAACGCGTCGCTCTGGCCTCCGGCACCCCAGGCCGCCACCAATAGCCATTCGCGGGCAAATCCGGCAGCCAGCCCGGTAAGGGTGGCCAGTGTCAGCCAAAGTGTCGAACCCAGCATCGCCTGCGCTTCTGATCAGTGAAACAAGGTGAACAGGCCTTTGCCGCCCACCTTGTAGTTGAGGCCGCGAGCGCGCTCGCCCTTGATTTCCGCGTTCGGGCCACTGACGATGGCGTAGGGCGGAACCGGTTTGGAGACCACGCTGTTACCGCCCACCACTGCACCTTCGCCGATGTCGGCACCGAACGAAAGCAGCGCGCGGCTGCAGACCCAGGCGTAGTCGCCGATGAACACCGGCCCGCCTACTGCCCAGAATTCAGGCTCATTGAGATCGTGCCCGCCAGCGATGATCAGCACATGTGAAGCGATGGTGACGTGATCGCCGATCACCAGGCCGCCGCGTGCGTCCAGCTGGCAGTGCCAGCCCACCGTGCTGTCATTGCCGATGCGCAGGCTGTCGACGCCCAGCACCTCGGTATTGCGCCAGACCGTCGAGCCCTTGCCGATCTTTGCGCCGCCGATGCGCAGCCACAGCAGGCGCAGGGTGTGGCTGGGGATCTTGCAGATCAGGATGTTGTACGCCTGCTCCCAGGTCCGCAACATGCGGTCGCGCAGGGTCGGCCAATTGATCCCGTACAGTGGAATAAGGGGGCCTTTGGTTTCGATGGCCAGCAGCTTGTAGAAGCGTCGCGCCAGCGGGTGTTCGATTCTTGGCTCGATATTGAGGTAGCAGATGAACGACAGGGTACGATCCTTGATCCGCGTTTCAAAGCACACTTCGTTGTCCAGCATCCACTGGTAGGCGGCTTCCAGCTCGTCGAGCGGCACCGCCATCTTGCGCGCGTAATCGGGCAGTGCCTCCCTGAGATTATGAGAATGCATCATGCGGTGTTTCATGAGGAGGCTCCCGGCTCGTGTGAGGCTTCAAGATGTCTGGGTGTTGTGTAGGCGCTGGCGCGCAGGCGTCTGGTTTCGTACAGGCTGATGCCGACAAATAGCCAGAAAAATGCGACCAGCACACTGGTGAAACTGAAGTAATGGTCGAACAGGCCGCTGAACAGCGCTGCCAGCACACCGGTGGTGCAGCCCAGCGCAATGCCGTTGTCGCGAGTCAGCACGATCCGGCCGCTTCCGGGGCGCACTTCCTTCCACCAACTGACGGTGATGGCGATGAACAGCAGCATGCCGGGTATGCCGATCTTGTAGATGTAGTTCAGCCACAGGTTGGAAATGCCAAACTCTGTGTAGCCCAGTACCGGCGGGTCGGTCTTGAAACCGATGCCGAACGGGAAGGTGGCAACTGCATCGGGGAAATGGCTGTATTCCAGAAAGCGAATCGCGGTACTGGCGTCGTCATCGCTGAACAGCCCCATCAGGCGGTCTTGCAGAGGCGGGTAGAACATAAGCAGAACAATGCCGGCCACCAATCCACCCATCAGCAGCCGCCCCAAGTGCGGGATGCGTCGCCGGGCCATCAGCAGCATCATCGCGATCAGGCTCAATAGCGCACCGCGTGATCCGGTCAGCAACAGGCCGACCGCGCCCAGTGCGGCCACCGTCAGGCCCAGCTTGCGAGCCGCGCCGCTGCGCGTCATGCCGAAGCAGAAGGCTAGCGGCAGCAGCATCGCCAGCGCACCCCCGGCCACGTTGGGGTGCATCCACGGTGAGCCCATGCGGCTGGCGAGCGAAAGCAGGCTCTGGCTCAGGATGTCGGCACCGCTGTAGCCCAGGCTGCCGAGGATCGGAATAATTGCAGTGGCCGAGCCTTTGGTGACATAGACTCCGATCGAGAGCAGCAGCAATAACAGCGTCCCGCCCAGCAGCGCGATGACTGCATTTTCCAGCGTCTTGAGGTCGGTCAGCAGGCGTGGCACCAGAAACAGGATCGACAGGTTGAACAACCAGCGTATCCAGTTGATCGGTCCGTTGCCCTCGGCGACAACCGTCAACTGCCCGACCAGAAAAGGAAACGCGCTGAACAGCATCAATGCCACCAGCAGCCGTTCGGGTCGCAGCATATGGGGCACACGCTGGCGCTCCTGGAAGACTGCATGCAGCAGGTAGCTGGCCCAGGTCAGCATGATCAGCGCTTCGGACACCGTGGTGCGAATGCCGATTTGAACCGTCGAGTAGGGCAGGAAAGTTCCGATCAGGCAGAACAGCAGCAGCCCGCGTACCGGCCGACGCATGATCGTGGCAACCGCCACGATACCGATTGCTGCCGCCACCACGAAGGGCGCGGGCAACATCCAGATCATCACGCCGAACAGCAGGCTGAACAGCAGCCCCAGGGGTAAGGCCATTGGCATCAGCGCAATTCCTCCAGCGCCGCGTGCACGCGTTCGCTAAAGGCTTCCAACTGGTAGCGCTGCGTCCAGTCTTTGGCAATCGCCGGATCCTCTTCGGGCGCCTGAGAAAGTGAGCCCATCAACCTGATCAGATTACCGCTGTCGACTGGCGAAAAGCGCGGGCTGTCGGGCGGGGCGACTTCGTCCAGCGACGAGCCAGTGGCCACCGCAACCGGTGTGCCGGTGTTCAGTGCTTCAATCACCGGCAGCCCGAAACCTTCGCTTTTGGAGGGTTGCCAGAGCCGTTCGGCATTTTTGTAGACGGCGTGCAGTTCGGCGTCGCTCAGGCCGCTGAGCACATGCAGACCCGGTAACTGGCGCTGGGCCTCGGTCAGCGGATCATCGCCACCGACCAGTACCAGCTCCGGGGTATCGACGAATTGCATGCGCGCGGTCTGCCAGGCATCCACGAACCATTTGATGTTCTTGCGCGGTTCGCGCGTGCCCACGCACAGCCAGTAACGCAGCGGCAGGCGCAGTTGCGCGATGTCGGCCGGCTCACCCTTGAACGCCTCCACCAGCAGCGGTATGACGCGCAGCTTGGCCTTGATCCTGGGGAACATCCGAGCAGCTTCATTTGCCGTGAATTGCGAAGGCACCCAGATCTGGTCGGCAACCTTCAGCGACCAGGCAATCGACAGGTAGTCGGTCATCCGGTAGAGCCTGGCTTTCAGTTGCGAGCCGTGACTGTTGTGCTGCGTGAGCTGAAACAGATCGTGCAATTGCAGCACGTAGCGCATACCGGCCGGTTTGCGCCCAAGCGGCAGGCCCATGTTGATATTGGCCACGTAGATCTGAATACCGGCATCGCGCAGGGCTGCAGGCAGGAACTGGCCTTCGAAGCGCAAGCGATCGGGCAGCCGATGCACCGAATTCAATGGGGCGGCCCAGCGCGGGGCATGCATCAGGCGGCGTACCGGATGATCGTAGGGGGCCACGCCGAACAGCTGCAATTGCACGTCCGGATGTTCACGAAACGCCTGTTCCAGTGCCAGGTTCTGGCGTCCGATGCCGCTGGTGGGGTAGCCGGCTGCGGCGCGGTAGTCGAGTCCTATACGCATGAGCGCAATCCTTGCTTGGAGAACGAAAAACGGGTGTAAATCACTTCCAGCTGAGCG
Source organism: Pseudomonas syringae KCTC 12500 (assembly GCF_000507185.2). Lineage (NCBI taxonomy): Bacteria > Pseudomonadati > Pseudomonadota > Gammaproteobacteria > Pseudomonadales > Pseudomonadaceae > Pseudomonas > Pseudomonas syringae. The sequence continues at coordinate 252,687 of NZ_AYTM02000002.1, read as the reverse complement.
GCCGAAACGGACCAGTCATGCCGGGCGCGAACATAAACGCGGCCGGCTTCGCCAATCTGCTCGAGCTGCAGTGGTTTGTCGGTGTATTCAGCGATCAGTGCCGCCAGCCCGGAGGCATCCTCACTGCCCAGGTAATGTTCGCCATGCCGCACCACCAGCCCGGAAACCCCCTGCGCGGTGGTCACTACCGGCAGGCCAGCGGCCATGGCTTCCAGGGTCTTGAGCTTTGAGCCGCCACCCTGGCGCAGCGGCGCGAAGAACATCGAGGCAGTGGCCTGCAAGGCACGCAGGTCAGGCACAAAACCCAGCCAGTCAATGCGCGGGTCAGGCCAGCGCTCGCGCCAGGCCGGGGGCATACCGAAGCCGCCGATGGCAAAACGCACATGAGGTGCCAGGGCCCATACCTTTGGCATGATTTCGTCCAGCGCCCATTCGATGGCGTCGACATTCGGGCCGTATTCATAGTTGCCGATGAACAGCAGGCGATGGCTTTGGCGGTCCGCATGGACGCTGGCGTAATAATCGCAGTCGACACTGTTTACGACATAGGACGTGGCCCTGCCGCTCAGACGCGAAAGCGCCTTGGCATCGTCCTCGGTGACCGCGATCAACTCGCCGGTCTGGCGAAACACGCGGGTTTCCCAGCGCCGGTAGCGCCAGCGGTCATAGACCGCGAAGGCATTGGCCCAGCGAGGCAGACGGTCGTAGCTGGCGGCACCGAGGTCCGATTCGACATTGTGCTCGGTCAGCACGAAGGGCTTGCCGGAGCGCTTGAGCGCGCGCTCGAAGGGCTGAAAGGCATAAGTGTGCTGCAACTGGATAATGTCCCAGTCCTCCTCCAGCAACTGTTCGAAGACCTTTTCCAGTTGCGGCGCGTAGCCGTTCACGCTGGCCAGCATCGGTGGCGCGGCAAACGCCACGGCCAGCAGGGTACGCAGGCTGAGCAGAGGGCGGCGATCAATCACGATCAGGCGTTCCAGCCACGGCTCCAGTGCCGCACGAGCGTCGTCGTCCAGCGGGTTCTTGGACTGCACCAGCAGCGTGATGCGATGGCCACGCGCTGCCAGGTTGCGCAGCAAATGGTATTCCCGGGTCTTGCCGCCACTGGTGGTGGGCCAGGGCAGGTAGGGGAGCGTCCACAGGATTCGCATGGCTCAGGGCTTCCATTCCAGAATTTGCAGAGTCGGCTTCAGCAGCAGGGTGACGCCCTGGCTGCCGGACAGCGGGGTGCGGCTACCGGTCAATGGATCGTGAACTACAGCGTCGGTGATAGCCGGGAAATTCAGCGACGTGCCCGCCGCACTCCAGAACATCAGCAGATGCGTGCCATCTGCACGCGTCCACGGAACGGCATAAAGGTCGTCCGGGACGCTGCTTACAGCTGGGGGTTCGGCGGGTAGCAGGCGCGGGCCGGTGATTTTCAGAAAGTTCTGCAGCGCGGTGTAGACCGGTTTGGGACTGGCTTGCAGGTCAAGCAGTCCGTAGCCCTGATCGCGGGCCGAGGCGCGCTCGTCCAGATCGCTGAGGTTGAACAGGAAGATGCGCTGGAAATCCATGGCGCTCATCAGCGCCAGACGTCGCAGGGTATAGTCAGCCTGGCCGGAGGTGCCAATCAGGTGCTGCATCTCCACCGGGCCTGCATAGCTCGACCAGCCCCATTCAGTGGCCCACACCTGCTTGACGCCGTTGCTGTGCAACAACTGGTTCATGGCATTGGCGCGCACCAGAAAATCGCGATCCGGTGTGGAATCGCCTTCCGGGTACTCGGAGTAGGGGTGATAGGCCGCGACGATATTCTGCTGGCCCAGGCCATTATCGAGCAGGGTCTGCAGCATGTAGCCGGAGGTGCTGTGCATCTGGCTGTAGTAAGCCATGCCCGCAGTGACGATCGTCTTGTCCGGCAGGGCGGCGCGTATTGCGTTGGCAGTGGTGGTCAGCAAACGGCTATAGGCAGCCGGGTCCTCTTTGGGCAGCCAGACGATGTTCGGCTCGTTCCAGACCTGCCAGTTGTTGACCTGAGGATAGCGCTGGGCCAGGGCGGTCATGCGTGCGGCGAACACGTTGAAATCGGTTGGCGGATATTGATCGCGGGCCTTTGCCCCGGCCGGCGCGCTGCTGGCGAAGGGCGCTGACCCGACCAGGTACGCCAAGGTGTTGTAATTATGCGCCTTGATCGCGGCCATGGCGGCGTCCAGCTCGGTCAGGGCGTAACGATCCTTTTGCGGCTCGATTACTGGCCAGTGAATGGTCAGCCGCACCCAGTTCAGGCCCAGTTCATCCAGACGGCTCATCTGCTGTTGATAGATGTCAGGCGCGAAGTACTGAAACTGCACGTTGACGCCCAGAAAGTCTGCCCATACTACCTCGCGGGGAGCCTTGAGGACCGTTGACGCTTGCGCGGCACAGCTCAGCGCTGCGCCGAGCAGTGCGCTGGTGACGAGTTGCCCGAATCTGCATGGACGCTGCATGTCACTTCTCCTGGCAAGCCTGGCGAAATACATTCTGAAAATGTTCTGCGGTATGGCTCCAGACCCTGGCCTTGCCCATCTGCGCAGCGTTATCGGCCCATTGCCTGACCAGTTCCGGTGTTGCGCAGGCGCGGGCCAGGGCTTGCGTCAGCCCGTCGACGTCGCCTTGCGGGTAGATCATGCCGTTACCATGTGAGACTTCTTCGGCAAACGAGCGTGCATCCGAGGTAATGACGCCTCTGCCACAGGCCACTGCCCACGACAGCGCGCCACTGGTGCCGCGCAGCTTGCCAAGAATCTTCAGTTTGCTCGACTCGCGATAAGGCAGGACCATGACGTGGTGGGCCTGGATAACCTGCGGGATCTGTTCGGCAGGCAGGTCCAGTTGCCAGTCGATCAGATCGACAAGGCCCAGTTGGCGGATGCGCAGTCGCAGTTGTTCCAGATAACTGCCGGAAGGGCCGAAGGCCATTTCCGGCTCGCTGCCGCCGGCCAGGGTCAGGCGCACGGTCGAGCGCAGCGCAGGCTGGGCAGTGAATACACTGGACAGCGCATCGAGCAGGTCCTCGATACCCTTGCCGCGATAAATGAAACCGAAATACAACAGGCGCAGGGGATTCAATGGCGGCAACGGCGCGGGGGCGATGTCGAGGTTGCCGTGATTGATGACCGCCATCTGCGCCGCTGTCAGCCCCATGCGCTGGCGCAGGCTCTGGCTGCCCGCCTGGGTCAGGGTCACCAGGCGGGTCATGTGCCGCGCTAGCTGCCGTTCTTCATGCAGGCACAGCGGGTCGGCCAGTACCGTGGCGATTTCCGGCAGCGGCGAGCGCATGCCGCTGACCATCGACAACGGCCAGGGCAGTTTTTCGCGCCGCCAGACCAGCCGCTCGGGATCGTGTACGGTCGCGGTCAACGGCAGCTTGGGGAAACGCCGACGCAGTGCGCGCAGCGCTTGAAACTCTGCCAGTCGCCCACCGCCCAGTTCAGCGTGGACCAGATCGATGCCGCTCCAGTCAGTTTCGGCCACCCGCTGCTCTGCGGCACGGGGATCGTTGCCGACGCCCTGCAGCGGTGTAGTGACCTGCAGACCCAGGCCTTCAAGCGCGTTGCGCAGATGTCCGGCGTAATCGGCGATGCCATTCTGCTCGGGTGGCAGCGGCGCCAGCAAAGCTATTCGCATCAGCCTCTGCTCCCGATTCGCTTGAGAAAACTCAAGACTTTTTCAGGCACTTCGAAGCGCCGACGGTTGATGATGATGCCGTCGACTTTCTTGAACGCGGTGTTGAGGTTGTTCAACGTGTCTTCCAGCATCGGCACGGTGGTGTCCTGGGCGCGAACCACCAGCACGATCAGGTCAGCCTTGCGCAACAGCACGAAGGCGTCCTGATTCGCTGACAGTGCCGAAGCGTTGATCAGCACAATTTCGCCCGGAATGGCCGGACTGCGGCCTTCGGTACGCACCCGATGGCCCTGTTCGATCAACAGCGTGCTCAAACGCGCGATCACGAACGACACGCCGGCCCCGTACTTCACCGACGTAAAGCCAATGGTCAAACCGCGTTCTTCTACCTGATCCAGCGGCAGAATGCCGTACACCCGATGCAGGTTCGAGGTAAGGGCTGCACTGCGTTCCTGGGCACGTTCCAGGTCGGGAAGGCTGGTCCAGACCGGAACACCGAAGCTGCTCTCGATCTTGTCGCCGTCATGAATGCGCTGGTCCAGCAAGTAGAAGGAGTACAGCGCCACGGCACCGACCACGACGCTCAGCGGGAACGCCAGAAACAGCATCATCAGGCTTTTCGGGAATACCCGGCTGGGGTTGAAGGTCGCCTCCTCGATGGTCGCGATATTACTGATCTGACTGTTGTCCAGTTCACGGTCGATACGCGATTTTTCCAGGCTGTTTTTGTACAGCGCATAGCTTTTTTCTGCCGCATCCAGCTCGTTCTGCAGGCGTGACAGCTCCGGCTCCAGATTCAGTGCCTGCTGGCGGTCACGTTCCAGCTGCGCGATTTGCTCGTTCTGCTGGATGAACTGGGTTTGCAGGCGTGCGTAGCTGGTCTGCTGGTCGGCGTACACGTTCTGCATGCGGTTGTAGATCGGGTTGGGCGTGATGCTTTCGGAGCGCTGTACGGTGGCGTCCTGTTCCTTGAGCAGCTTTTTGAGGTTACTGACTTCCTCATTGATCGCACGAATCGGCGGCGCCTCGTCCTTGAACGAGCGGAGCATCTCCTGGCGTTCCACTTCCTTGCCGTTGATGCGGTTCTGCAAGTCCTGGCGATTGGGGTTGAGGGCCAGTTCGCGGCCTGCCGAGACGGTCTTGGGCTGCTCTGCCAGTTGTTTTTTCAGCAGGTCCAGACCTGCCTTGGTCGAGGCAATCGAGCGGGTGGTGTTGTTGCGCTCGGTGCGCAGATCGTTGAGCGCCTGCGAGGTGTCCGCCAGACGCTGGGAAATACTTACCGCGCTCAACTGGTTCAGGTAGTTCTGGATCTGCTTCTTGTACTCGATGATGTTCGCACCGGTCGCCTTCACTTCCGCTTCGTAGAACGCGTACAGGCTGACCCGGCCCAGCGTCTTGGTGCGCTGCGTCTGGTACTCGGCGATCCAGGTCTTGAGCACGGTCTGCGCGACTTCCGGGTCGCTCCAGGTAAACCTCAGTTCCATCACCGACGAGCCAGGCTCATGGCTGACCTTGAAGTTTTTCTCCAGATCCTCCGCCAGGCGCTCGGCCTGGGAGCGGTGTTCCACCAGCCCGATGAATTGCAGAACGCTGCGCACGCCGTTGACGAGCGCCCCGACGACGGTCTTGATGCCGTTCTTCACCGAGGCCAGAGCGCCCGTTTCAGGCGGCACCATGGACAGCTCGGCGAGGTATTTCTCGGAAACGGCACGCATGATCGGCCGCCCGCTTAGCATGCGCTCCTCGTCGAGCAGCGGATCGCGCAGGCCGCTCGGTATCACGATGGCCTGTCGGTCGGACAACTCGATAGGCACCGTGCTGCTGTCGCGGCCGGGCTTGACCAGCAGCAGGGCGGTGGACTCATAGCGGTTGGGGAGCAGAAACGCGCCCAGAAGAATGATGACGAACGTCGCCAGTACGGTAATCCTGACTTCGCGCTGGAAGATGAAGAGCAGGCGCAGCAAGTCGCGGAATGAGCGGATGTTGATCATGTCTGTTTCCCTGACAATTAATTGTTATTGCGCAGCTCGTAGTTCAGGCCCAGGCCGATCGACTTCGCGAAGGGGATCAACTGGTTGAAATACAGGGACACGCCGTCAACCTTGTTGCCGACCGATGATTTGGGAACGAACACGATATCGCCGCGTTTCAACAGGACCGGTGCGGTAGGGCCATCGACGCCGCCCGCCCAGAGGAACTTGCTGTAATCGAAGAAGTAGGTCTTGTAGAGCCCGTTTTCTTCCTGACGCAGAAGCGCGACCTGACCGGCATCGGCATCGAGCGCCACGCCGCCCGCGCCGACGATGGCCTGGTCTAGGTTGGTGGCGACGTTGACCGGCAAGGTGACCGAGTTGCGCACTGCGCCACCGACAAACACCGTGTTGCCCGGCGACTGGGAAATGTTGATCGTCAGCGCGGTCTCGCGGTAAACGGTCTGCAGTTTGCTTTCCAGCAGGTCGTTAAGCTGCTGGAGGGTCAGGCCCGCGGCTTTCACCGTGCCGATGTAAGGGTAGGAAAAGGTGCCGTCGTTGAGCACCTGAAACAGGGTCAGTTCATAGATGGAGTTGGCGGTAAACGCCGAAATCGACGGTGCCTCGCCACTGTTGCGCACGATGCGCAGCGTGTCGCCGGGGCGGATTCGCTCCGGCGGCAGTGGCTTGCCAGCCAGTGCACGGCCCGCAGCCTGGCCGGCCTCGATTTGCGCACGGTCATCGGGCAGGCCCACCCTGGAAGGGGTATTGCACGCACTCAACAGCAATAAGCTGGCGATCAGCATCATGCTTTTCATTGTTCCTGAGCTCCTGTCATGCACAAATACGGCTCCCTCGCGGGTAATAAATTCATGTAGGCGGGTCATACCTGTTCCGGGTGCAGTCGATTGCGTGGCGCTTGAATCAAGCGACGCTTGTTGCTGCGCCGATCAGCTCTTCACGGCCTTGTCGGGTACACGTCCATAAATGTCGGTAAAACGCACGATGTCGTCTTCGCCCAGGTACTCGCCGCTCTGCACCTCGATCATCACCAGATCGATGACGCCGGGGTTGACCAGACGGTGTGTGTGGCCCGGCTTGATAAAGGTCGACTCGTTGGTATCGAGCATGAACTCGCGCTCGCCGTTGGTGACGGTGGCCATGCCGCTGACCACGATCCAGTGTTCGCTGCGGTGATGGTGCATCTGCAACGACAGGGACGCCTGCGGGCGAACCACGATGCGCTTGATCTTGAAGCGCTTGCCCTCTTCGAGGACGGTGTAGGTGCCCCATGGGCGTGTGACCGTGCGGTGCAGGCGGTAGGCATCATGGCCTTGGCGCTTGAGCTCCTGAGCGATGATCTTGACCTCTTGGCTGCGGCGACCGTCGGCGATCAGCAAGGCGTCGGGGGTGTCGATGATGATCAGATTGTCGAGGCCGATAGCGCCCACCAGACGCTTTGGGGAGTCGATGTAGCAGTTGCTGACGTCGTGCAGCACGGCTTCGCCATTGCAGTAGTTGCCTTGAGCATCGACCGGAGACAGCTCACGCACTGCCTGCCACGAGCCGATATCACTCCAGCCAAGCTGGCAGGGCACCACGGCGACTTTTTCGGAGCGTTCCATCAGCGCGTAGTCGATGGAAATGTCCGGTGTCAGGGCAAACGATTCACCGTCCAGCTCGACTTGCAGCTCACGATTGCCTTCCTTGCGCGGGCTCGATTCCAGGCACGCGCTGACGGCGCTCAGGACGTCCGGCGCATGCGTGCGCAACTCGCGCAGCACGGCGTCGGCGCGCATGCAAAACATGCCGGCATTCCAGAAATGCTGACCGCTGTCCAGATATCCTTGGGCGGTGATCGCATCGGGCTTTTCGACAAAGCGGGCGACCTGACAGGCGTCCGCATTGAGTGCCGGGCCTTTCTCAATGTAGCCAAAACCGGTTTCCGGTGCGGTCGGCAGAATGCCGAATGTCACCAGCCAGCCCTCGGCAGCCAGCTTCTGTGCAGCGCTCACCGCTCTGGAGAATTCCCCCACGTCGGTGATCAGGTGGTCGGCAGGCAAAACCAGCAGTTGCGCCTCGTCGCCATACAACTGACTGACGTGCAGCGCCGCAGCGGCAACCGCAGCTGCCGTATTGCGGCCGAAGGGTTCGAGGATGAAATCCAGGCGCGCATTGCCTTTGTTCAACTGGCGGTAGTCGTCCACCGTACGGAAATACACTTCCCGGTTGGTCACCGTCAGCAAACGCTCGACGCCGGGCAGACCCACCGCACGCAGAAAAGTCTTCTGCAGCAGGCTCTGACCGTCTGGCAGGCGCATGAACGGTTTGGGCATGGCTTCACGCGAAACCGGCCACAGGCGAGTGCCGGAGCCGCCGGCAATAATGCAGGGAATGAGAGTGCTCATCAGTAAGCCTCACGGGTGAATAGCACTGCAGGCACAGTGCGCATAAGGATGTAGAGGTCGAACCAGACGGACCAGTTTTCTATGTACTCAAGGTCGAACTCGACGCGTTTTTCGATTTTTTCAACGGTGTCGGTTTCGCCCCGATAGCCGTTGATCTGCGCCAGTCCGGTAATGCCTGGTTTGACGCGATGCCGCGAGGTGTATTCCTTGACCGCCTGCTCGAACAGAATCCCCGCAGCCTTGGTCGCCGTGGCGTGCGGGCGCGGCCCGACCATCGACATGCTGCCCGCCACCACGTTGAACAATTGTGGCAGTTCATCAAGGCTGGTCTTGCGAATGAAGCGTCCTACCCGGGTGATTCTGGCGTCGCCGCGGGTGGTTTGCCGTTCGGCGGTTGCATCGGCCTGGTGCTGATGCATGGAGCGAAACTTGAATACTTCGATCAAGCGATTGTTGTAGCCGTAGCGCTTCTGACGGAAAAACACCGGGCCTGGGGAATCGAGTTTGATCGCCAGTGCGACCAGCAGCATCAAGGGTGACAGCGCCAGCAATGCCAGCGATGACAGCACGATGTCTTCAGCACGTTTGATGAACGGCGACCAGCCACTGAGCGGCAGATCCGAGGCATTGAACATCGGCAGCCGGGCGACTTCAGTGATGCGGTTGTGGGTGTGTCGGAAGGCAATCATGTCCGGCACCAGCAACACGTTGACCGGTAGCCTGCGCAATTCGCGGATGATGTAGTCCATGCGGTTTTCTGCGGTCCAGGGCAGGGCGACCAGCACCTGAGTCACTTTCTCTTCGCGGATCAGCCGTTCCAGATCGCTGGTATTGCCCAGCAGCGGCAGGTTGGCCACGGTCTTGGGCATGCGGCCGATACGGTCGTCGATAAAACCGGTCACGCCTGAACGAATGTCCTGATGTTCAAGCAGGTATTCGGCCAGACGCTGGCCGTTCTCCGTCGCGCCCAGAATCACCGCGTGCTGCAGGAAGACGCCCTTGCGCATCTGATGTTTGAACAGCGTCAGTAACAGCAGGCGAATGATGCCGAACAGTGCAAGGCTGGTCAGGTACCAGATCAGCAGTTCTTCGGGTGGCAGGTAGCCGAACAGGCCCATTGCCTGCTGCATGAACAGCAACAGTCCGAAAGCGGCGGTCCAGGCCAGCGCCATCGCGCCCATGCGCAGATCGTTGCTGAACAGCGCTTCGGAATAGACGCCCATGGCTTGAAATACCAGCACCCCGACACAGCCGAAAAACAGCAGCATGGTCAGGTAGCTCTGATGAGCGTCCGTGCCGCCGTCCTTGATCAATAACATGATCACCAGGCCCGGCAGTATGCAGGCGATGCCATGCGCCAGGCGGATGCCGAAAAGAAAGTATTCGACCAGGCTGGTGCGGGTCAGCGAAAGACTGTCGACGGGCTGCAACCTCATAGAAATCCCCTACTCCCTGTATGCGCCTGAATTCTGCTGATTCAGGACAGCTTTCTACTGTCTGCCTGCAACACCCTGGAGGTGTTTATGCGTGAACTGTGTCCAAGCGTAGCCAGTTACACATCGTGCTGATGAGGAATCCAGATCGTCTTTTGTGAATAGCACTTTATGTATGTCGTCCCTGACCGGATTTTATTTAAGCCTTTTCAATCATTTGTGAAGGAAATTTCCCTCAGTTGAGGGTGATGCTGTCAGTAAAGCTCATGAAACGAATAGCGACAGTACAAAAGTGCTTCATTCATGACGCAGGCGTTGATCCGGACCGCCCGTTAAGTGGCTCTCGCCAGTGCCTGCGGGGCAAAACGAGCGGTTGCCAGGGTGAAAAAAATTTCCGCATCGGATGGGCTTTTTCCGACCGCCCGGGGTCACAGTCATGCGTCGTGCGAAATGTAAGCGGGCGCCGATAACAGAAAAGAGCGTCGCTCGCAGGTTTCAATTCGTAGGGTTCGGCAGAGGAGGTGTCATGACACAACGCAGGGCAATGCTCATTCTTCACGGTAAACAGGCACTCAATGAAGACGTGCGTGACGCAGTGGCAGACAAGCGTAAGCAGGGCTGGGAACTGGACGTGCGACTGACCTGGGAAGCCGGCGATGCCCAGCGCCTGGTCGACGAAGCCTTGGCCGCCGGTCATCGGCACATTGTCGCAGGTGGTGGCGACGGCACCTTGCGCGATATCGCCGAAGCTCTGGCACTGGCCGAAACCAAGGCCAGCCTGACTATTCTGCCGTTGGGGACTGCGAACGATTTTGCCCGTGCGGCCGGCGTGCCTCTCGAGGTCTCCAAAGCCCTGCAACTCATGGACGTGGCTCCGCGTGCGGTCGATCTGGGTGAGGTGGGCGGCAAGCTGTTCCTCAATATGGCGACCGGCGGGTTTGGCAGCCAGGTCACGGCGAACACGTCCGAGGACCTGAAGAAGGTGCTGGGCGGTGCTGCCTACCTGTTTACGGGCCTGACCCGATTCAGCGAGCTGCATGCGGCGCATGGTGAGCTCACCGGGCCGGATTTTCATTGGCGCGGTGACTTGCTTGCACTGGGTATCGGCAATGGTCGGCAGGCGGGCGGTGGACACGAGCTGTGCCCGACCGCGATGGCCGATGATGGTCTTCTCGACATCAGCATCCTGCCAGCGCCTCAGGAAGTGGTCGGCACGCTGAGGAGCCTTCTGGAGGGCGGGCTGGGTATCGACAATATGTTCATTCGCGCGCGTTTGCCTTGGGTAGAGCTCAAGTCCGCCCAAGGCCTGGATATCAATCTGGACGGTGAGCCGCTGTCGGGCGAGGACCTGCGTTTCGAGGCCCGGCCGGGGGCGCTTCATGTTCACCTGCCAGCGGACTCTCCGGTACTGGGCGGTGCACCGAAGCTCAGTCGTCCAGACTGATAATCCGTTCGCGAACGCAAAACAGCACCAACCCGGCCACGTCGAATATCTGCAGGCGTTTCATGACCTGGGCGCGGTGAGTCTCGATGGTCTTGACACTCAGCCCCAGGCCATCGGCGATCTCCCGAGTAGACTTGCCGCGCACGATCAGGCGCAGGATTTCAAGTTGGCGAGCGGTCAGGTGATAGCGCTCTTTCGCCGCCTGAGCCCTTTTCGAGGGTGTACCGCGCAGTGCGCACTCGATGACCAATTGAGCAATGGCCGGGCTCAGGTAACGCTCGTTGCTACGTAACGCTTCCAGTGCCTGTTCGAGTTCCGCAGCCGTCGTGTCCTTGAGTAGATAGCCTTGCGCGCCGATGTCGAGCGCACGCACGATCATGTCCGGATCATTGTGCATCGACAGGATCAACACCTTGCAGTGCGGTTGCACCTTCAGCAGGTGCTCAAGTGCAACCAGGCCGTCGATGCTTTTCATGCAGATGTCGAGCAGGATGATGTCGGGCTTGAGGCGCTGCGCAAGACTCGCCAGTTGCGAGCCGTCAGCCGTTTCGCCCAGGATGGTGTATCCAGGCATGTCTGCAACCAGCGCTCGCACGCCGGCTCTGATAAGGGAGTGGTCGTCGACCAATAACAGATTGCAGGTCATTGTGATTTCTTGTGCAAATGAGACCGCTCAAACGTGTGTGCAGCCTCGGGTCATACTTGAATAGGATGTTAGCTGCAATAAAGACAATGAACGGAAAATGCTGACGTGACAACGCTGCCTCAATGACATCGCGATGTGACTCTCAACGGCCGGATGTGATCGAGTGTTATTGGCGGGTTGCATCTTTCGGCGAAGCCGATTGCGCGGAGACGCTGGCCAGTTTTTCCAGCAGTTCAAGCTGTTCGTTGTCGTCCATCGTCAGCTCGCCGGTTTGCGGATCGAGAAGCTCGACTTGCCAGTACATCAGTGTCAGGCAGTTCTTGACGGCGAGCAGGGCTTCCTGAGAAAGCTCGTTGGCCTGGCCGCCGGTTTTCAACAGCTGGCACAGCTGGCGGGAAAAATCGGCGATACACGGCACAGGAACGGCTTCTGCCTCCTGCGCGAGCTTGCGCAGGGTGGTCAACAGGCAGCCGGTAGCGTCCTCATCGTTGGGGATCAGCTCCAGATGCGAAAGACATTCTTCCGACTTGTGCAGAAGTGCCTGAGACAGGCTCAGGAACTCGTCGTGCTTGTGCTGCCAATCGTTGTGGCTCAGCATCCTTTGTCTCCACTGATCATGGATAGCGAACTTCCGCCCGCGGCGAATGGCTGACAGTTAATGTCGATTTCAAACAAAAGTATGTAGGGCGTTTCTGAATGTTGCCAGCGCCACTCGATTGCAAGTATTGGGACGCGGACACAAATCAAACGCCATTCATGTAGTGAGAATGCCGTCACAATAGTGGCAATTAGATGTCGATCATATCAGGTTATCCCTGATTGACTTTTTGCAGATATTTGATTTGGTTTTGGTCGCAGAGAGGCACCGAGGCATTTTCGGTGCTGGTTTGGAGCTGCATTTGCGTGTCTTGAAAGCGACATCAGTAAAGCATGATGGTAAAATGACATCAATGCTTGAGAGTGGCCGTTCATCGCCATTAAGGTCCGGCTGATTTCAGCCGATACATGCTCAACAGAATCAATGTGACCATCGCTTCAGGAGCTAATAATGGCAGGCATTCTCGACACAGTAGATCAGCGCACACAACTGGTGGGCGAGAATCGCCTGGAAATCCTCATGTTTCGCCTTGCCGGTCGGCAGTTGTTTGCGATCAACGTGTTCAAGGTCCAGGAAGTATTGCAACTACCCAAACTGACCCTCATGCCGCAACGTCATTCGTTTGTGTGTGGCGTGGTCAACCTGCGCGGCCAGACCCTTCCGGTCATCGACCTTTCCCAGGCCATCGGCATGCGCCCGCTGGTGCCGGGTCCGGGCAGCACGATAATCGTCACCGAATACAATCGATCGGTTCAGGCCTTTTTGGTTGGTGGTGTCGACCGCATCGTCAACATGAACTGGGATGCAATCATGCCGCCGCCGGTCAGCGCCGGTCGTCAGCATTACCTGACCGCGATCAGCAAGGTCGATGATCAACTCGTAGAGATCATCGACGTTGAAAAAGTACTCGCCGAGATCGTCCCTTACAACGCCAAGGTGTCCCGCGAGAAGCTCGAAGACCCGGTGCTGGAAAACGCCCGTGGCCGCGAAGTGTTGCTGGTCGACGACTCCAAGGTTGCGCTGGCGCAGTTGCGCGACACGCTGTCTCAGTTGGGCCTCAAGCTGCACGTCGCCAGCGATGGTCTCAAGGCGCTGAACATGCTCAAGGCCTGGGCGGATGCAGGCGAGAACGTGCATGAGAAGCTGCTGATGGTGTTCACCGATGCGGAAATGCCGGAAATGGACGGCTACCGCCTGACCACCGAGATTCGTAACGATGCACGTCTGCGTGGTCTGTACATCGTCCTGCATACCTCATTGTCCGGCAGTTTCAACGAATCCATGGTCAAGAAGGTCGGCTGTGACAACTTCCTCTCCAAGTTCCAACCCGACAAGCTGGTCGAGGTGGTGCGCGAACGTCTTTTGATGATTGTCTGACGCCGCGCTCGATTCTTCATCGCGAGTGCCGTCGGCTCCGGCTTCGGATAAGCTTTGCTGTCTGCATCAAAGCTTATCCAGCCCTCAAAGGAATCGGCGCCCATGTTACGCCTCAGCTCGCTCTATCGTTTCCCGCTCAAATCCTGCAAGGCCGAGTCGATGCAGCGTGCATCGTTCGATGCGTTGGGGTTGGCGGGTGATCGACGCTGGATGCTGGTCGACGCCAGCAATGGCCGGTTCTTCACTCAACGCGCGCTGCCGCACATGTCCCAACTGTCGGTATTGTGGAACGCTGGCGGCGGTGTGACGCTTTCGGCACCTGGCTTCGAACCCCTGGACGTCGCGGTTCCGCTGAATATCGAATTGAATCTGCGTGGCGTCACCGTCTGGCGCGACTCGTTGCAGGTACCGGATGCGGGCGATGAGGCAGCCGAATGGGTCAGCCGGTTTATCGGCAAGCCCACGCGTATGGTCTATCTGCCGGCGGAGCGTGCACGCTGGATCCCTGGCGGCTATCAGACGGTCAACGATCGGGTGAGCTTTGCCGATGGTTTTCCACTGTTGCTGATCGGTCAGGGCTCGCTCGATGACCTGTCAGCGCGTATGGGCAGGCCTCAGGAAATGCTGCGCTTCAGACCCAATCTGGTGATCGAAGGGGCCGAGGCCTTTGCCGAGGATGGCTGGAAGCGCATCCGCATCGGCGATATCGAATTCCAGCTGCTCACGCCTTGCGCGCGCTGCATCCTGACCACTGTCGACCCGGCAACCGGCGAGCGCAGTGCAGATCGCGAACCGTTCGCCACGCTCAAGACTTATCGGGAAGTGGAAGGCAACGTGCTGTTCGGCCAGAACGTGGCCAACGAGGGGTTGGGCGAGCTTGAAGTGGGCATGTCCGTCGAAGTGCTGGAGTAGGGGCGGGGACTGCCGTTGTCCGGCAGGAGTGCTGAGCGCAGCACTCCTGCCGACCGGTCACTGGTCGTCGAAAAACCGCTCGTGCCAGTCCACCAGAGGCTGGGGCGAGTTGAGCTTCTGGCCGTAGATCACCGAGTACGACAACACGTTTTGCACGTACTGACGGGTTTCATCGAACGGAATGCTCTCTACCCAGACATCGAAGGCCAGATGGTTGGCACCTTTAAGCCATTGGCGCACGCGCCCCGGGCCGGCGTTGTAGGCCGCTGAGGCGAGCACCCGGTTGCCGTTGAACTGCGCATGCACCGAGCTCAGGTAGGCGGCACCCAGCTGGATATTGGTGTCCGGGTCCAGCACCTGCTGAGGCGAGGCCAGCGGGATGCTGTACTTGCGCGCGGTCTCCTTGGCAGTGGCAGGCATCAGTTGCATCAGCCCGCTGGCACCGACGCCCGAGCGAGCATCGTCCATGAAGGCGCTTTCCTGGCGCGTGATGGCGAACACCCAGCTCGAATGCAGGCCACGCACCTTGGCTTCGCGTACCAGCGTGTCGCGGTGTGCCATCGGGAAGCGAATATCCAGATCGTCCCAGTATTGCGCCTGGCTGATGGTACGGATTGCCGGGAAATACCATTGCATGTCGTAGGCCAGCTTGGCCTGGGCAACCATCTCGTCACGATTGAACAGGCGGCTCACGTGATACCACTCGCGCCGACCGTTGACGATCTCGCCGCGATCGTGAAACTCCAGCGCGCGACGCACGCCCGGCGTGTTGCGTACCTTGTTGATCAGCGCCTGGCTCAGCACCAGCGGCTTGTTGTTGAGCTGGTAAGGGCTCTGGGTGCGGTCGGCAGCCAGAAAGCCGTAGAAGTCACGCTCTTTGGCGACATCCTTGTACAGCGCGGCAATCAGCGGGCTGTTGGGTTGTGCCAGTTCCAGAGAGCGGGCTTCCCAGTAACGCCAGCGATTGGTCGCTGCCAGATCCTTGGGCAGTCGACGCGCGAGCTCGTAGGCATCTTCCCAGCGACCCAGACGCAGCAGCAGGCGCAGGCGCCACTCGGTCACGGTGTCGTCACGCAATTCGGGGTCGTATTTGGTCATGACCTCCAGCGCGCGATCGTCATAGCGACGTGCCAGGGTCAGGCCGATTTCCTTGGCAATCTCGACCTGCTCTTCGCGGGAGAAATGCATGGTCGCGGCGTAGCCATCGAGCATCGACAGGGCTTTCTGCGGGTCCTGCTTGGCGAGTCGGCGCAGGCCGAGACCGACCACGTCGGACATCGCTTCGTCTACCGGGGTAAATTGCGCCGGGTTGTTGACCATCTCGGGTTTCTGCGCGACAGCCAGCAGCAGGCGTCCTTGCGGTGCCAGCCAGTTGAGGCTGTCCACCAGCGTGCTGGCCAGACTGTAATTGCGCGTCTGCGCCGCCAGCTTGGCACGCTGCCAGCGCTTCTGTTCCGTCAACTGGCCTGCGGCCGCCCACTGGGCAAAGAAACCGTCACAGGCAGCAGGTAATGTCTTGCCGGTCATCCAGAGCTTTTCGGCACTGGCGAAACCTTCGGCGCGCTTGTTGCTGTTCAACTGATACTGCCCGTACAGGCAGTCCAGCTCGACGAATTTCATCTTCGGGTCGTAATACTTGACGAAGGTTTGCCAGTCGCCACGCTCGGCCAGCCAGCGCAACCAGCGCAGCTTCATCCAGTTGGCTTGCGGCAGGTCGCCGTGCTCGGCAAGAAACTTCTCGATTTCGGGATTGCTTGCCGTTTTCAGGCGCGCCGTCAGTTCGTCGTATTCGAGGTAAGGCTCCAGCGGATAGTCGGCCAGGGCCGTGGCGTACATCTGGTAGGGGCCTGAATCGCCCTTGGCCAGTGCGCGCTTGGCTTCGTCGTAATACTTGCGTTGTTGGTTGAGGTCTACCGCATGAGCAGTCTGGACGGCGGTGGCGGAGAGGAGCAGGCACGATAAAAAGCTGAACAAACGACTGCGCATGAGACTTCCGAGCAGATGAGTCGGTGAAAAGTATTGCTAGCTTAGCCTTTTGCCAGCTCTTGGTGAAAGCATTGCCGACGAGCTTGTCTCATATGGAAATAATTGGCGGTCATAAAGTCTTGTCGAGGCGCGCGGCGGTGCCATGAATGCCGACATCTGCCTGCTATCTCAGGTAGAATGCGCGCCCGGTTTTTGGAGAAGCTCATGACCCTGCTCAAATTCAGCGATGTGTCCCTTGCTTTCGGCGCCATGCCGTTATTGGACAAGGTGTCCTGGCAGATCGCCCGTGGCGAGCGGGTGTGCATCATCGGCCGTAACGGCACAGGCAAATCCAGCATGTTGAAGCTGGTAAGAGGCGTTCAGAAGCCTGATGAAGGAGCCGTCTGGCGCGCGCCAGGGCTCAAGATCGGCGAATTGCCCCAGGAATTGCCGGTAGCCGACGGACGGACGGTGTTCGACGTGGTTGCCGAAGGTCTGGATGGCGTCGGTGCCTTGCTGGCCGAGTACCACCACCTGGCGCAGAACTGCGTCACCGAGGAAGACCTGAACAAGCTGATGCATGTTCAGCAGGACCTTGAAGCCCGTGATGGGTGGCGCCTGCAGCAGTTGGTCGATAGCACTCTCAGCCGCTTGCAGCTGCCTGCCGACAAGACCCTGGCCGAATTGTCCGGTGGCTGGCGTCGCCGTGTTCTGCTGGCCCAGGCGCTGGTGTCCGAGCCGGACCTGCTGTTGCTCGACGAGCCGACCAACCACCTGGATATCGGCGCCATCGCCTGGCTTGAAGAAGCCCTCAAGGATTTCCAGGGTGCAGTGCTGTTTATCACGCACGACCGGGCATTCCTGCAAAACCTTGCGACCCGCATCCTTGAGCTGGACCGCGGCGGCCTGATCGACTGGGACGGCGACTACGCCAGTTTCCTGGTCCATAAGGAAGCCGCGCTGGCTGCCGAAGAGACCGCTAACGCACTGTTCGACAAGCGTCTGGCCCAGGAAGAGGTCTGGATCCGTCAGGGCATCAAGGCGCGTCGTACCCGTAACGAAGGTCGCGTGCGGGCGCTCAAGGAGCTGCGTGTAGAGCGCAGCGAGCGCCGTGAGCGTACCGGCAAGGCCAACATTCAGCTGGACACTGCCGAGAAATCCGGCAAGCAGGTCATGATCCTTGAGAACGTCAGCTTCGCTCATCCGGGCGGGCCGACCCTGATCAAGGACTTTTCCATGGTCCTGCAGCGCGAAGACCGTATCGGTCTGCTCGGTGCCAACGGTACCGGCAAGACCACGCTGCTCAAGCTGATGCTCGACAACCTGCAGCCGACTGCCGGCAAGGTTGAAGTCGGTACGCGTCTGGACGTGGCCTATTTCGACCAGTTGCGTCACCAGCTCGATCTGGAAAAGACCGTAATCGACAACGTTGCCGAGGGACGTGATTTCATCGACATCGACGGCCAGAGCCGTCATGTGCTGAGCTACCTCGGCGACTTCCTGTTCAGCCCGCAGCGTGCCCGCACGCCGGTCAAGGCGCTGTCCGGTGGTGAACGAGCCCGTCTGTTGCTGGCCAAGCTGTTCAGCAAGCCAGCCAACCTGCTGGTGCTCGACGAACCGACCAACGACCTGGACGTCGAAACGCTGGAGCTGCTCGAAGAGGTTCTGCTGACCTTCAAAGGCACCGTGCTGATGGTCAGTCACGACCGGGCATTCCTCGACAACGTCGTCACCAGTACTCTGGTGTTCGAAGGCGAGGGCAAGGTTCGCGAATACGTGGGTGGTTATCAGGACTGGCTGCGTCAGGGCGGTTCGCCGCGTCTGCTGGGCGTCGCCGACACCAAGTCGGGCAAGGCCGAGCTGGCCAGCGCTGTGGTGCAGGCCGCGCCGGTCGCCGCTCAGGACATGCCGGTGGCGAAGAAGAAGCTCAGCTACAAGCTTCAGCGCGAACTGGAGGCGTTGCCTGCGCAGATCGATGAAGTCGAAGGCAAGATGGCCGCGCTGAACGCGGAAATGGCCGAGCCGGGCTTCTATCAGCGCTCTGCGGAGCAGACTGCAGCCGTGCTGGCGCAACTGGAAAACCTGCAGGCCGAGCTGGACAAGCTGCTGGAACGTTGGGCCGAGCTGGACGAGTGATCGTCCGGCGCGTTCCTGACATGCAAAAAAGCCCGGGTTGACCGGGCTTTTCGCTGTGGCGGGTCAGCTTACTCGGGCTTCTTGAGGCTCACCGCCAGCACATCGCAGGGTGCGCCGTGCAGAACGTCGTTGGCGGTCGAGCCGAGCAGCAGGGCCAGGCCGTGACGGCCATGGCTGCCGACAACGATCAGATCGCATCCTTTGCTTTTGGCCAGCTTGTGGATCTCCTGGCGTGGCTGGCCGAACACCATTTCGTCTTTGCTCTCGCTTTCGCTGTTTTGCAGTTGCGGATGCTTGAGCTTCAACTTATCGAGTTTCTCCCGGGCCTGGTCGATCTGTTGCTGTTGTAACTGTGAAAGGTCCATCGGCACGTCGCCGCCGAACGCCATGGCGATCGGTTCGACGATGTGCACGACCGACAGTTTCGCCCCGCTGGCCTTGGCCAGCCCGCTGGCGCGAAGTATGACCGGGTCACACTCATCGGTGAGGTCGATGGCAACCAGAATGTGTTTGTATGGCATGAGGGTGTCCTCCGGGAGAATTGCAATGATGAGAGTATGGCTCTTTCGTTCGCATCTGGGCAGACCCATGTGCAAGTCATTGTTTTCTAGAATGTTGTAACGAGCCTGAAATCGGCTGGGGGCAAGAAATATGACGGTCTGGATAGTCCTGTCAATCATTGGTGTGATGTTGAGTCCACTGGTGTGGCTGCGTCCCTCGCGCCAGCAGAGCGGCAGGATGGCGTTGCGCATGCAGGCGCGGCGCCTGGGCATGGGCATGCAACTGACCCCGCAGGAGTGGCCGCACTGGCTGAGCAAGGAGCCGCCCAGCCCTTGCGCGCAGTACCATCGCCCGCGCCTGGGCTCACATGCAGATGCCTGGGTGTACTGGCAAAGCGAGCCGGGCGTGTGGCGCAACCGCTGGCGCGAGCCTTGCGAAGACGCGAAGCTGCTGCCTTACCTGCAAACATTGCCCGTGGATGCCTACAAGGTCGAGGCTGACGGGCAGCTGGTTGCGGTGTACTGGGCGGAGCGGGGCGAGGCAGAAGTGTTACAGCGTATTGATGCGCTGCTCAAGGCCTTGGCCTGATCCTGAATCGCAGGCATTAAAAAGCCCGATAACAACATCGGGCCGGGGTTGGCCAGGCAGGCCGATAATTCGTCGCGTGCCGACAGGCTTTCGCCGCCATGTCGGCTTTCGCTGTTGCGCACCCGCAAATCAGCTGCATTGCGAGCCTCTTGTGGCGCAGTGCTGCGACTCTAGACCTTTTGCTCCTTTTTGTCGCGATTCCTGCAAATATTTTTTGCGCGTGCCCTCGTACGGTGCGTTCGTGGCTAATTGTTCGCTGCGCCTATCGAATGTCACGCGGCGTGGCTATCGTCATACAGATGCCCGCCAGGCCTTGCGTGGCGGCGTATTACCGCGTGCCCCATGCGGCAGCTGCATGGCATTCGAATGGCCACTATCATTACTGCGAATGATGGAGGATCGTAGGTCTTCGTGGGCATTATGAAGCCTGCGCATGCTCCTGTTAAAACGTGGATTTTCAGGCGTTTTGTCGAATTGACAATCGTGTGGTTATGCCTGATGGTGTGCGTACCCAAATCAAACGGGCGTATGAAATGAGCGTTTGGTCGTCAGATAGCTCTGACAGAATCCCGACTACCACGTCGCGGCGGTAAGCGTGTGATTTGGCGTGTTCATCGACGGCGACGTCGTAGCCCCGTCGGACATTGAGGTCCGGCGGGTATTGTTCAGCTTCCATATTGTGGAGATCAGTTGATGATTTACGAAGGTAAAGCCATCACGGTTAAGGCTCTTGAAAGTGGCATCGTCGAATTGAATTTCGACCTCAAGGGTGAGTCCGTCAACAAGTTCAACCGTCTCACCCTCAATGAGTTCCGCCAGGCAGTCGATGCGGTCAAGGCCGACGCATCGATCAAGGGCGTGATTGTCACCAGTGGCAAAGATTCATTCATTGTCGGCGCCGATATCACCGAATTCGTCGACAACTTCAAGTTGCCGGAAGCTGAGCTGGTCGCCGGCAATCTGGAAGCGAACAGGATTTTCAGTGATTTCGAAGACCTGAACGTGCCGACTGTCGTGGCAATCAACGGTATCGCGTTGGGCGGCGGTCTGGAAATGTGCCTGGCCGCAGACTATCGAGTCATCGCCAGCAGCGCTCGCGTCGGTCTGCCCGAGGTCAAGCTGGGCCTGTACCCGGGTTTCGGCGGCACCGTGCGTCTGCCACGCATCATTGGTGCCGACAACGCGATCGAGTGGATTGCCTCGGGCAAGGAAAACGCTGCGGAAGATGCGCTCAAGGTGGGTGCCGTGGACGCGGTAGTAGCGCCCGACAAGCTGCAGGCCGCCGCCCTTGATTTGATCCAGCGCGCCATTTCCGGCGAGTTCGATTACAAGGCCAAGCGTCAGCCGAAGCTGGACAAGCTCAAGCTCAATGCCATCGAACAGATGATGGCATTCGAAACCGCCAAAGGTTTTGTCGCAGGTCAGGCCGGCCCGAACTATCCGGCCCCTGTCGAAGCCATCAAGACCATCCAGAAAGCCGCCAACTTCGGTCGTGACAAGGCACTGGAGATCGAAGCCGCCGGTTTCGTGAAAATGGCCAAGACTGCAGCCGCGCAGAGTCTGATCGGCCTGTTCCTGAACGATCAGGAACTGAAAAAGAAAGCCAAGGGCTACGACAAGATTGCCAAGGACGTGAAGCAGGCGGCCGTACTGGGTGCCGGGATCATGGGCGGCGGTATCGCCTATCAGTCGGCAGTCAAAGGTACGCCGATCCTGATGAAGGATATCCGTGAAGAAGCCATTCAGTTGGGTCTGAACGAAGCGTCCAAACTGCTTGGCGGTCGCCTGGAGAAAGGTCGTCTGACCGCGGCGAAGATGGCGGAAGCGCTTAACGCCATTCGTCCTACGCTGTCCTACGGCGATTTCGGCAATGTCGATCTGGTCGTCGAAGCAGTCGTCGAGAACCCCAAGGTCAAGCAGGCGGTACTGGCCGAAGTCGAAGCCAACGTGGGTGAAAACACCATTCTGGCGTCCAACACCTCGACCATCTCGATCAGCCTGCTGGCCCAGGCCCTCAAGCGCCCGGAAAACTTCGTCGGCATGCACTTCTTCAACCCTGTGCACATGATGCCGCTGGTGGAAGTGATCCGTGGCGAGAAATCCAGTGAAGAAGCGGTCGCCACGACCGTTGCCTACGCCAAGAAAATGGGCAAGAACCCGATCGTGGTCAACGACTGCCCGGGCTTTCTGGTCAATCGCGTGTTGTTCCCGTACTTCGGTGGTTTCGCCAGACTGGTCAGTGCGGGCGTGGATTTTGTGCGCATCGACAAGGTCATGGAGAAATTCGGCTGGCCGATGGGCCCTGCCTACCTGATGGACGTGGTCGGTATCGACACCGGCCACCACGGTCGTGATGTCATGGCCGAAGGTTTCCCTGATCGCATGAAAGATGATCGTCGCTCTGCGATCGATGCTCTGTACGACGCCAAGCGCCTCGGGCAGAAGAACGGCAAGGGTTTCTACGCGTACGAGACCGACAAGAAGGGCAAGCCCAAGAAGGTCAATGACCCGGCAGTGCTGGACGTGCTCAAGCCTATTGTCTATGAGCAGCGCGAAGTCAGCGATGAAGACATCGTCAACTGGATGATGATCCCGCTGTGCCTGGAAACGGTCCGCTGCCTGGAAGACGGCATTGTCGAAACCGCTGCCGAGGCTGACATGGGCCTGATCTACGGTATCGGTTTCCCTCCGTTCCGTGGCGGCGCGCTGCGCTACATCGATTCCATCGGTGTTGCCGAATTCGTTGCCCTGGCTGACCAATACGCCGAGCTGGGTGCCCTGTATCAACCGACCACGAAGCTGCGTGAGATGGCCGCCAAAGGCCAGAGCTTCTTCGGTCAAGCGTCTTCCGAGGAATGAACCAATGAGCCTTAATCCAAGAGACGTCGTGATTGTTGACTTCGGTCGCACCCCGATGGGCCGCTCCAAGGGCGGCATGCACCGCAACACCCGCGCCGAAGATATGTCCGCGCACCTGATCAGCAAGTTGCTCGAGCGCAACAACAAGGTCGACCCGGCTGAAGTCGAGGACGTGATCTGGGGCTGCGTCAACCAGACCCTGGAGCAGGGCTGGAACATCGCGCGCATGGCGTCATTGCTGACCCAGATCCCGCACACCTCGGCCGCCCAGACGGTAAGCCGTCTTTGTGGTTCGTCCATGAGCGCGCTGCACACGGCTGCTCAGGCAATCATGACCAACAACGGTGATGTGTTCGTCATCGGCGGTGTCGAGCACATGGGCCATGTCAGCATGATGCACGGCGTTGACCCGAACCCGCACATGTCCCTGCACGCTGCCAAGGCCTCCGGCATGATGGGCCTGACCGCCGAAATGCTCGGAAAAATGCACGGCATCACCCGCGAGCAGCAGGACGCTTTCGGTCTGCGTTCCCACCAACTGGCGCACAAGGCGACGCTGGAAGGCAAGTTCAAGGACGAGATCATCCCGATGCAGGGTTACGACGAGAACGGCTTCCTCAAGGTCTTCGACTACGATGAAACCATCCGGCCGGACACGACCCTGGAAAGTCTGGCGGCACTCAAGCCTGCCTTCAATCCAAAAGGTGGCACCGTGACTGCCGGTACGTCCTCGCAGATCACTGACGGTGCATCGTGCATGATCGTCATGTCGGCCCAGCGTGCCCAGGACCTCGGTATCCAGCCGATGGCGGTGATACGCTCCATGGCAGTGGCCGGTGTCGACCCCGCAATCATGGGCTATGGTCCGGTTCCGGCCACCCAGAAAGCGCTCAAGCGCGCCGGCCTGAGTATTGCCGATATCGACTTCTTCGAGCTCAACGAAGCCTTCGCTGCACAGGCCTTGCCGGTGTTGAAAGATTTGAAAGTGCTCGACAAGATGAACGAGAAGGTTAACCTGCACGGCGGCGCCATCGCTCTGGGGCATCCTTTCGGGTGTTCCGGTGCACGCATCTCCGGCACTCTGCTCAACGTCATGAAGCAGAATGGCGGCACCTTTGGTGTATCGACCATGTGTATTGGTCTGGGTCAGGGCATCGCGACCGTTTTCGAACGCGTCTGATTCCCGAGTGTGATGCGAGCCGGGGCTTGGTGCCCCGGCTTTTGTTTTTTGAAAAAATGGTTTCAGGCAAATTTTTTGGACGTGTTACAAGGGGACCGCAACATGCAGCTGCAACCAGGGCTCTATCGCCATTACAAGGGCCCGCACTACCGGGTTTTCAGCGTTGCAAAACATTCCGAAACCGAAGAGGAAGTCGTGTTTTATCAGGCTTTGTACGGCGATTTCGGCATGTGGATACGTCCCTTGAGCATGTTTCTGGAGTCGGTCGAGGTTGACGGCGAGCACGTCCCGCGCTTTGCTCTGGTTGAGGCTGAACCCAGCCTGTTTTCCCGAACGTGAGAGGCGATTGCACAACAGGCTGTGCTTGACCTCACCTTGTAGCCACTATATATAGCGTGGCCTTTACAAGCTCCTCACTGTCTTTCATCTAGTATTCAGGAATTTTCTGATCCATGGGCAAATCGCTGGTCATCGTGGAATCCCCGGCTAAGGCCAAGACCATCAACAAGTATTTGGGCAACCAGTACGTGGTGAAGTCGAGTATCGGCCATATCCGAGACCTGCCCACCAGCGGTTCGGCGAGTGCCGCCAAAGATCCTGCCGCCAAGCGTGGCAAGGCTGCCGCGGGCGAAGGCCCGGTGCTGACGCCGAAAGAAAAGGCGCAACGCCAGCTGGTCTCGCGCATGGGAGTCGACCCGGAACATGGCTGGAAAGCCAAGTACGAGATCCTCCCCGGCAAGGAAAAGGTCATTGAAGAGCTGCGCAAGCTCGCCAAGGATGCCGACATCATCTATCTCGCGACGGACTTGGACCGCGAAGGGGAAGCTATTGCCTGGCACCTGCGCGAAGCCATCGGGGGTGATGACAGCCGCTACAAGCGCGTGGTGTTCAACGAAATCACCAAGAAAGCCATTCAGGAAGCGTTTTCCAAGCCAGGCGAACTGGATATTGCCCGGGTCAACGCCCAGCAGGCGCGTCGCTTCCTCGACCGCGTCGTCGGCTACATGGTCTCGCCGCTGCTCTGGCAGAAAGTTGCCCGTGGCTTGTCTGCCGGACGTGTGCAGTCGGTCGCAGTAAAACTGGTAGTCGAGCGCGAACGTGAAATCCGTGCGTTCAACCCCGAGGAGTACTGGGAGATCCACGCCGATCTGGGCACTGCCAAGGGCGCAAATGTGCGTTTCGAAGTGGCGCGTGAAAATGGCGAAGCGTTCAAGCCGCTGAATGAAAGCCAGGCCATGGCCGCCCTTGAAAAGCTCAAGGCGTCCAGCTACAGCATCGTCAAGCGTGAAGACAAGCCGACCAGCAGCAAGCCGTCGGCGCCATTCATCACTTCGACCCTGCAGCAGGCGGCGAGCAATCGTCTGGGCTACGGCGTGAAGAAGACCATGATGATGGCTCAGCGCTTGTACGAAGCGGGCTACATCACTTACATGCGTACCGACTCGACCAACCTGTCGGCTGATGCCGTCAGCATGGCGCGCGACTACATCGAAACCGAATTCGGCAAGAAGTACCTGCCGGAGTCGCCCAACGTCTACAGCAGCAAGGAAGGCGCGCAAGAAGCTCACGAAGCGATTCGTCCTTCCGACGTCAACACTCACCCGAGCAAACTGACCGGGATGGAGCGTGACGCCGAGCGTCTTTACGAGTTGATCTGGCGTCAGTTCGTGGCCTGCCAGATGCTGCCCGCGCAATACCTGTCGACCACCGTTACGGTCGCCGCGAGCGATTTCGAGTTGCGCGCCAAGGGCCGAATCCTCAAGTTCGACGGTTACACCCGTGCGCTGCCGCAGATGGCCAAGCCGGGCGATGACGACGTTCTGCCGGACATGGCCCAGGGCGAAACCCTGAAACTGAACAAGCTCGACCCAAGCCAGCACTTCACCAAGCCGCCTGCGCGTTACTCGGAAGCGAGCCTGGTCAAGGAAATGGAAAAGCGTGGCATCGGTCGCCCGTCGACCTACGCAGCGATCATCTCGACCATCCAGGATCGTGGCTACGTGGCGTTGCATAACCGCCGCTTCTACTCGGAAAAGATGGGCGACATTGTCACTGGACGTCTGTCCGAAAGCTTTTCCAACCTGATGGACTATGGCTTTACCGCCGGGATGGAAGAAAACCTCGACGACGTGGCTCAGGGTGAGCGCGACTGGAAGAACGTGCTGGACGAGTTCTACGGCGATTTCCGTAAAAAGCTTGAGGTGGCCGAGGCCGCTGATGGCGGTATGCGTGCCAACCAGCCAGTGATGACCGATATCCCGTGCAAGGTGTGCGGCCGTCCAATGCAGATCCGTACGGCCTCGACGGGCGTTTTCCTGGGTTGCTCCGGCTACAGCCTGCCACCCAAGGAACGCTGCAAGGCGACCGTCAATCTGACTCCCGGCGACGAAATTGCCGACGATGATGAGGGTGAGTCCGAGTCGCGTGTTCTGCGCGGCAAGCATCGTTGCCCGATCTGCAGCACGGCGATGGACGCCTACCTGCTGGACGAGAAGCACAAGCTGCATATTTGCGGCAACAACCCCGATTGCACCGGTTACGAGATCGAGGAAGGCACTTATCGCATCAAAGGCTATGAAGGTCCGAGCCTGGAGTGTGACAAGTGTGGCAGCGAGATGCAGCTCAAGACCGGCCGTTTCGGCAAGTTCTTCGGCTGCACCAACCCGGACTGCAAGAACACCCGCAAACTGCTGAAAAGCGGTGACGCGGCGCCGCCGAAGATGGACCCGGTGAAAATGCCGGAGCTCAAGTGCGACAAGGTTGACGATACCTACATCCTGCGTGATGGTGCTTCGGGTCTGTTCCTGGCTGCCAGCCAGTTCCCGAAGAATCGCGAAACCCGCGCACCGCTGGTCATCGAAATCGCTCCGCACAAGGACGAAATCGATCCCAAGTATCACTTCCTTTGCGAAGCGCCGAAGAAGGATCCGGACGGTCGTCCAGCAGTGATCCGCTACAGCCGCAAGACCAAAGAGCAATACGTCCAGACCGAAGTAGAAGGCAAGCCTACCGGCTGGCGTGCGTTCTATGACGGCAGCGCCTGGAAGGTTGAAGACAAGCGTTGATCGCAAGCGCCCGGCTCAAGTGAGCCGGGCGCTGTTTTCGATAGGCATCCGCCTGTTTCGCCGGACGGCCCAAGTGCCGCAGGCTATGCTGTTCTCTATCCTATCGTTATGGAGAGTGTCGCCATGGCTCATGAGCTCTATACCCGTACCAACCAGAAAATCTATTTCGCAGGGCTCTCGCTCGACGCGTTGGGCAGGGCGGAGAAGGGGCAGGCGGTGAACTCTCCTGCGTTGCTGCAGGCAGAACGCGAGTCCGCGCTGTTTCATCTGTATGGTGCGCTGCTGGGCCTGTGTCATGAGATCGCAGGTTACTACCGTCTGCCGCAAGCCAGTGCGCGACGTGCGGAAGAGTTGTTGACGCAAGAGGTGCTGAACGCCATCGCCATTCCGGAAATGGCCGAGCTGGTAGAGCTCGCCCAGAATCGCCAGACATGGCTTGCGCAACTGCTGGCAGCCTATAACGCGTTGTATGAGCCACCACGAGCGCCGAAAAAGCTCAAGGGTGATGTCACGCAGCCGATGATACAGGCAGTGAACCTGGACGCAGAGCCGGAGTCTGAACTCTCACGTGAAGAGCTCGAAAATTGGCGCCAACAGCTTAAAGGGTTGGCCATCCGTTTTCGTGAAGGCCTGAGCGAGTGCTGAAAACCAATGAAGTAAGGGCTGGCAGGCTGTTACAATGCCGGCTTATCGCGGAGTAACTGTACCAATGCCTACCTCTTTCCTGGAAATTGTCGAACTACCTGACGGACGTATCGAGCTGCGTCGTGCCGATGACGAGGGTTCTCTGGTAACGCTTGATTTCTCTGCGGATGCCAAAGCGTTCATGCAGGGTCAGCATGTCGAAGTCGCCAAAGCCATGTTGAGTGTGGGTGTGCAGATGGCTGGCCGCTTGGCGGAAGGCGAAATCGAAAAGGATGATGTGCCTCACGTTCTGCATTGATCGACGACTGGGCCTTAGCCCAGCCGGATGTTCAGGCTCTGTGCTTCCCCGATTTTTGCTGCACTGATCAGTTGCTGACGCGCTATGGCGCCTAGCGGGTTGATCCAGCTCACCACCGTATGACTACGCCCCAGTCTAAGTGCTTCGCGAGTCAACTCCAGTACGCTTTGCGTGCCGCGTGGCTGCAGAAGAAGAATCCGCTCCCTGTTAAGCCCGGCATCGCGCAGCCATGTCTGCGTCAGGCTGGATGGCGGTGCGATCAGTGTCAGCCAGCGCGCATCCAGCTCCTCACTCAGTTCCCGAAGAATAGGGGCCAGAAGGTTGAGGCAGTTCCCGGCAGCGCCGCGCAATGACAGTTCACTGAAGGGCTCTGGTTCATCGCCCCACGGCGTTTCGACTGCATCTGTGAGCAGCGGGGCGATGGGCTGAGCCAGAAACGCCTCGAACAGCGGCAATTGCGAATGCGGTGCTTGATGGAACTGCATAACGTCTCCTTAGCGGCGAATGACGCCGACGCTCAAACCTTCGATCACCAGTTCCTGATCCTTGAGATCGACCTCGATGGGGGCGAAATCAGGGTTTTCCGCCAGCAGCCAGACCTTGCTGCCTTCACGCTTGAAACGCTTGACTGTCACTTCATCGCCAATCCGGGCAACCACGATCTGGCCGTTGCGGGCCTCGCGTGTGGTGTGCACGGCGAGCAGGTCGCCATCCAGAATGCCGACGTCCTTCATACTCATGCCGTGAACGCGCAACAGGTAGTTGGCGCTGGGGTGGAAGAAGGAAGGATTGATGTTGCAGGACTCTTCGATGTGTTGCTGGGCCAGGATCGGTGCACCTGCTGCAACGCGGCCGATGACTGGCAGACTGCTGTCATCCGGCCGCGCTTCGAAGCCGGGGATGCGAATACCGCGTGAAGCACCTGGGGTCATTTCGATGGCGCCTTTACGCGCCAGGGCTTTCAAGTGTTCTTCCGCCGCGTTGGGCGATTTGAAGCCCAGCTCCTGAGCGATTTCCGCACGTGTCGGCGGGAACCCGTTGTCTTCCAGGCAGCGTTTGATGAAACCCAGGATTTCAGCCTGGCGTGGCGTCAGTTTGATCATGAGGGGCGCTCTGGCTTTTTATACAGTGACTGGGATTATATACAGTGAAGGCGCGTTGGCAATCATCCATTTCATTTTCGCTGCCGAGCGGTGGCCCTACTCATGCAGCGCCTCCCGTCAAAAACCTCGGCAATACCTGAGGTTTGTCATTTAACATCCATTACCGTGACTGTTCGGCCACAAAGTGAACGCGCCGACTTGACAACCGAGGCGTTTGATACGTATGTTTCAAACGTTCGTTTGTTAGGCAGAGAGCCATGGCCCAGTCGGAAACCGTTGAACGCATTCTTGATGCTGCAGAGCAGTTGTTTGCAGAGAAAGGCTTTGCCGAAACGTCATTGCGTCTTATCACCAGCAAGGCGTCGGTCAATCTGGCTGCAGTGAATTATCACTTCGGCTCGAAGAAGGCGTTGATTCAGGCCGTGTTCTCGCGTTTTCTGGGACCGTTCTGCATCAGTCTCGATCGCGAGCTGGAGCGTCGCCAGGCAAAACCCGAACACAAGCCAAGCCTTGAGGAACTGCTGGAGATTCTCGTCGAGCAGGCGCTTGTGGTGCAGCCGCGCAGCGGTAACGACCTGTCGATCTTCATGCGCCTTCTGGGGCTTGCCTTCAGTCAGAGCCAGGGCCACCTGCGCCGCTACCTCGAAGACATGTACGGCAAGGTGTTCCGTCGCTACATGACGCTGGTCAACGAAGCCGCGCCGCGCATTCCACCCATCGAGCTGTTCTGGCGCGTGCACTTCATGCTCGGCGCTGCGGCGTTCAGCATGTCCGGTATCAAGGCCCTGCGCGCCATTGCCGAGACCGATTTCGGCGTCAATACCTCCATTGAGCAGGTCATGCGCCTGATGGTGCCGTTTCTGGCCGCCGGCATGCGCGCCGACACCGGGGTCAGCGACCCTGCGATGATCGCCGCCCAGCTCAGGCCGCGGACCAAGAGCAGCACCAGCGCGCCTGCGGTCGCCAAGGCCTGAAGCCTCTGTATTGATCCGGCTGTAGCGGCGTGTCGGATTGCGTCGGGCTTCAGGATCAAGCACCATGCCCGGATTGTGAACGAGCACTGGTGTGTAAGGGTTTTTCTATGAGTTCTGGCCTGCAAGGCTCCTTGATGGTCGATGTCGCCGGCACCTGGCTGACCAGCGAAGACCGTCAGTTTTTGCGCCAGCCCGAAGTGGGCGGTTTGATCATCTTTGCCCGAAACATCGAGCATCCCCGTCAGGTTCGTGAGTTGAGCACCGCGATTCGTGCTGTGCGCCCGGACCTGCTGCTGGCCGTCGATCAGGAGGGCGGCAGGGTGCAGCGCCTGCGTGAGGGCTTCGTACGCCTGCCGCCGATGCGCGCCATCGCCGACAAGCCTGACGCCGAGCTTCTGGCTGAACAGTGTGGCTGGCTGATGGCGACCGAAGTGCTGGCGGTCGGACTGGACCTGAGCTTCGCTCCGGTACTGGACCTCGACTACCAGCGCAGCGCTGTGGTCGGCACGCGTTCGTTCGAAGGCGATCCGCAGCGGGCGGCGTTGCTGGCAGGGGCGTTCATTCGTGGGATGAACGCTGCGGGCATGGCTGCCACCGGCAAGCATTTTCCCGGCCACGGCTGGGCTGAAGCCGATTCTCATGTGGCTATCCCGAATGACGAGCGTAGCCTGGAAGAGATCCGCGCCAGTGATCTGGTGCCGTTTGCTCGTCTGAGTCAGCAGCTGGCTGCAGTGATGCCAGCGCATGTCATTTACCCGAAAGTCGATTCGCAGCCCGCAGGCTTTTCAAGGCGCTGGTTGCAGGACATTCTGCGCGACGAACTGCAATTTGACGGTGTTATTTTCAGCGATGACCTGTCGATGGCCGGGGCTCATGTCGTCGGTGATGCGGCCAGCCGTATCGAGGCAGCGCTGACAGCCGGATGCGACATGGGCCTGGTGTGCAACGACCGGGCGGCCGCAGAGCTTGCGCTGGGCGCTGCGCAGCGTCTGAAGGTCAAGCCTTCGCCACGTATCGCGCGTATGCGCGGTCAGGCGTCGGCCAGCACCGACTATCGGCAACACCCGCGCTGGCAGGCCGCGCTCCAGGCTCTGCGTGCTGCTCAACTGATCGATTAAGGATTTGCGATGACTGTTTACGCGATTATTGGCGGTACTGGCCTGACCCAGCTCGAGGGCCTGAACATTCGGCAATCCCTGCCGATGAACACCCCTTATGGCGCACCGTCCGGCGAAATCCAGATCGGCGACTATGCCGGTCGTGAAGTGATGTTTCTGGCGCGCCACGGCCACCCGCACCGCTTGCCGCCGCATCAGGTTAACTACCGGGCCAATATCTGGGCACTCAAGCAGGCAGGTGCCGAAGCGATTCTTGCGGTCAACGCAGTCGGTGGCATTCATCCGGCCATGGGCACCGGGCATTTCTGTGTGCCGCATGATCTGGTCGACTACACCAGCGGTCGTCAGCACACCTTCTTTGCCGATGATCTGGAAGCGGTCACGCACATCGACTTCAGCTATCCGTACAGCGAACCGCTGCGTGCTCGGCTGATTGCGGCGTTGGCGGCAGAGGGATGCGCGTTCTCCGATCGGGGCGTCTATGCCTGTACCCAGGGACCGCGTCTGGAGACTGTTGCCGAAATCATTCGCCTGGAGCGTGATGGTTGCGACATCGTCGGCATGACTGGCATGCCCGAAGCCGCCTTGGCGCGTGAACTGGAGCTTGAATACGCCTGCCTGGCGCTGGTGGTCAATCCGGCAGCGGGCAAATCGACGACTGTCATTACCATGGCGGAAATCGAACAGGCCCTGCGCGAGGGGATGGGCAAGGTGAAGGCTACGCTTGCCCAGGTTCTTTCGGCGTCCTGAGTTACAGCATGCGCTTGAGGGTATCGTCCTTGCGCACCAGGTGGTGCCAGAGCGCAGCGATCACATGCAGACCGATGACATAGTAGAAGATCGAGCCCAGCAACTTGTGCACGTCTTCGAACGTTTCGGCCAGGTGGTCCGAGGTGGCCAGCGGCCAGGGAATCTGCAGGTCGGTGAGGGGGATGGGCAGTGCGCCTTTCTCCACCATCACCGTCAGCAGGCCCAGTAACGGCTGAGCAAACAGGAACGCATACAGCGCGTAATGGGTCAGGGTTGCGACGATGCGCAACGCCCCTTCAAGCGGCGGTGTAATGCCGGGTGGACGATGACGTCGACGCTCGGCGGCACGGAAAAACGCCATGATCAGAATCAGAATGCCGACCCAGTAATGGCTCTGCACGACCAGCAAACGGTATTCCGAGCCCTTGCTGAACTGGGTGCGGCTCAGAATCAGGGTGTACGCCAGCACGATCAGAATGGCCATTGACCAGTGCAGCCACCTGGCCCGGGCGGTGTAGCGTTGAGAAGTCGATGCATCCACGGTTTGATTCCTTGTCTCTTTGTTTGCAGGTCTGGTGCACAGCTTAGGCTGTCGATCGGGCGCCTGCGTTTCATGTTGGCCTGATTTTTTTCACGTGCCTCTCCGGCCACTAAATATGGCAAATACACAGCACGTGAAATACGCGACGGAACCTGTGCCCACGGGTGGCTTCATATGCCGTGAATATTCACCCGGGAGCAAGTCTTGACCAGTGCCAATCCGCCTGTCGGCCCAGCAACACCAGTGTCCGCCAGTGTTTCATTGAATGTACTGACCATGAACATGCACATGGGCTTTGGCATTTTCAATCGCCGCTTCATTCTGCCGGAGTTGCGTGAAGCTGTGCGCACTGTATCGGCCGATATCGTGTTTCTTCAGGAAGTGCACGGCGAACAACAGAGCCATGCGCGCAAGGTCAAGGACTGGCCGACGATTTCGCAGTACGAGTTTCTGGCCGACAGCATGTGGAGTGATTTTGCCTACGGCCGCAACGCGGTGTACCCGGATGGCGATCATGGCAACGCGTTGCTGTCCAAATACCCGATCATCCAGCATGAAAACCTTGATATTTCCATTCATGGCACCGAGCAGCGCGGCTTGTTGCACTGCATTCTCGAGGTGCCACACGCGGGCCGGGTGCATGCGGTCTGTGTGCACCTGGGGCTGCGTGAAAGCCATCGTCGTCAGCAGCTCAAACTGCTTAACGAGCTGATGGCACGTATTCCCGAGGGCGAGCCGGTGATCGTTGCCGGTGACTTCAACGACTGGCGCCGGCGCGCCGATGCATCGCTGCAGGGCAGCGGGCTGCATGAGGTTTTCGTCGAGCGCTTCGGGGCACCGGCCAAAAGCTTTCCGGCCCGTTGGCCCTTGCTCTGCCTGGACCGGATCTATGTCCGCAATGCGACGTCGCACCGGCCGAAAGTGTTGTCCAGCCGACCGTGGTCCCACCTTTCCGATCATGCACCGCTGGCGGTGGAGTTGACCTTATGAGCGATACGACAGGGCAGTGGCGTGACGGCAACTCGGTAGAGTTGCTGATCAATGGCGAGGATTTCTACGCCCGGGTATTCGAGTGCATACGTGCCGCGCGCAAAGAGGTGCTGATCGAGACCTTCATCATCTTTGAAGACCGAATCGGCGAAAGTTTGCAACAGGCATTGCTCGAAGCCGCCGCGAATGGCGCGAAGGTGGTCGTCACGGTGGACGACTATGGCACTTCGGACCTGAGTTCGACGTTTGTCAGAACCATGATCGACGCCGGTATCCAGATCCAGTTGTTCGATCCGCGCCCGCGGTTCATGGGCATGCGCACCAACTTGTTCCGTCGCCTGCACCGCAAGGTGGTGGTGATCGACGGCGAACTGGGTTTCATCGGCGGCATCAACTACAGCGTCGATCATATGACCGACACCGGGGTGACGGCCAAACAGGACTACGCCGTTCTGGTCCGCGGGCCGATTGTTGGCGATATTCACCACAGCGCGTTGAATATGCTCAGCAAGGTCGTTCGTGACAAATTGCCACCCATTGAACTCAAGCTGGACCGCGCCGGTGACGCCAGTATGCTGCTCGCCGAGCGCGACAATGACGAGCACAGCACCGATATCGAAGAGCAGTACCTCGAGGCGATTCGCGCTGCGACGCAACGCATCACCCTGGCCAATGCATATTTTTACCCCAGCTACCGCTTTCTGCGTGAGCTGCGTAATGCCTCACGGCGGGGCGTCAAGGTCACCCTGATTCTGCAGGGGCAGCCCGACATGCCGTTCGTGCGGGTCTGCTCGCGGCTGACCTACACCTACCTGCTGCGCGATGGCGTGGCCATTCACGAATACAAGCAACGTGCATTGCACGGCAAGGTCGCGCTGATCGACCAGGACTGGTCCACCGTGGGCTCCAGCAATCTCGACCCGCTGAGCCTTGCGCTGAACCTGGAAGCCAACCTGTTCATTCGTGATCGCGCGCTCAATGAGCATCTGCAAAACCATCTGATGGAACTTGCCGCTGCGCACAGCAAGCAAATGAGCCTCAAGGGGGCGGCGCGTGGCCAGTGGTGGCGTGCGCCGATGATCGTATTGAGTTTCTTTTTCCTGCGCCGTTTCCCGGCCATTGCCGGTTTGTTCCCGGTTCACGGTGTGCGCCTCAAGCCACTGCGTGCCGGTGATGTAGTGCCCGAAGCGAAAGTGATCGAACAGCAGCAGAACAACCATCCGATGGACCAGGAGAAAACCCTATGACCCAAGCCACGCAGGCAGCGCCGCAAAGTGCGCAGGGAACCAAGTGGAAGTGGGCAAAGCGGGTGTTCAACCTGTTTTTCTTCATCGCCGTCCCGGTTCTGCTGTTTATGTTGGTCAAGAAGCTTGACTGGCAAGAGGTGAAACAGGCGTTGGCGTCCTACAAGGCCAGCACCTTGGCCATCGCGGCGGCGGTGGCTTTTGCCAGCTACGCGACCTACTGCGGCTTTGACGTGTTGGCGCGCTATTACACCCGGCACAAGTTGTCGATCAAGCAGATCGTGCCGGTGACGTTTGTCTGCTACGCGTTCAACCTCAATCTCAGTTCCTGGGTCGGCGGCATCGCCTTGCGTTACCGCCTGTATTCGCGACTGGGGCTGGACGTTTCGACCATCACGCGGATTCTCAGCCTGAGCCTGATTACCAACTGGCTGGGCTACATGCTGCTGGCCGGTTTTGTGTTTTCGATGCGTTTTCTGGAGTTGCCCAAGGAGTGGTCGATCGGCACCACAACGCTGCAACTGATCGGCTTCGGACTGTTGGCCGTGTGTTTTGCGTACCTGCTGGCCTGCCGGTTTTCGAAGAAACGCTCATGGACCATCCGTGATCAGGAATTCAATCTGCCATCGATGAAACAGGCGCTGATGCAGGCCAGTCTGGGCGCTCTGAACTGGTCGTTGATGGCTGCGGTAATTTACACCCTGCTGCCGGACAAGGCGTTTTATCCAGCGATTCTCGGTGTGTTGCTGATCAGCAGCATCGCCGGGGTGATCACTCACATTCCAGCAGGCCTCGGCGTGCTCGAGACTGTGTTTATCACCTTGCTGGCGCACCAGTTTTCCAAGGGCAGCCTGCTCGCAGCGTTGATCGGTTACCGCGCGATCTACTTCCTGCTGCCGCTGCTGCTGGCGCTGGTGGTGTATCTGGTGCTGGAAAAACGCGCGAAGAAAATGGGCGAGAAGAACCAGCAGCGCATGGGCGAGGAAGCCAAATCCTGAGGGCTCAGCCCTCAGTCATCAAACCCGACCTGCTCGTGTATTTCATCGACCTTGAGTTCCAGGCGATACGCCACGGCAATGAACAGCGCCTGGCACAGGCATAGCGTGGCGCTCAGGGAGCGGAAGGCGAACGAGCTGCCCTCGTTGACCAGCAACACCGAGTTGGCGCGCTTGGCCAGCGGCGACAGGTTGCTGTCGGTGATGATCAGCGTCTTGGCCTGATGATGCTGGGCAATGCGCAGGCAGTGCTGGGTCTCCTTGCCATAGGGCGTGAAGCTGATGGCAATCACTAGGTCATTGGCGCGCACACTGCGCATTTGCTCGCGATAGCTGCCACCCAGGCCAGAGATCAGGTGAATGCGCTTGTTGGTGTGTTGCAGGTTGTAGACCAGATAATCAGCCACCGCAAACGAGCGGCGCACGCCCACCACATAGATGTTGTCGGCGTTGACCACCAGGTCCACGGCTTTTTCGAATTCATCGTCATCCAGTTCGACACTCAGGCGTTCCAGGCCAGAGAGGGTGGCGCTGACGCATTCGCGTGCCAGATCGCCTGCGTTGGCTTTCTGTGACTTGTTGGCGATCAGGCTGCGGATACGCTGCTGGTAGTTCTGCACCGGCGTGGTCTTGTGCGTATAAGCCTCGCGAAATAACGCCTGCATCTCGCTGAAACCGCTGAAGCCGAAGCGCTGGGAAAATCGCACGATGGCCGAAGGGTGGACTTCGCACTCGCGGGCGATGTCGCTGATCCGGTCAACCATGATCCGGTCGCTCTGCTGGCTCATATAGCTGGCGATCCGCTTGAGCTGACGTGGCAGTCCCTCGTATTCATCAGTGATCAGCCGCAACAAGCCTTCGGCACTGTTCGGCGGCATGTCGACGCTCGTCCCGGGCAAAGTGGGCTGATCGGCGCTGGTCATATTCACATCCTATCTGCTTGTTCTTTTTCAGGGCAACTTCGTGCACAGCACGACTGTTGTGGGCCTGACGGTGGAGGCTGCCTTGGGGCAGGAGCGACGACTATATCCTACCCGCCTGTGCAGCGTGCCAGCACTTGAGTGGCGGCATGGAAAAAATATTCCAATAAAAATAATTATAGAAAAAATATTGATTGATGCGCGCTTACGTTTTACGCTGCATTCACAAAGCAGCGTGTACACATGATGCAGGCGCTGCAGGCTGATAAAAATAACAGGAGCCACCATGGGCCAGACACGCTTTGCCACTGGGCGTCAGTTGGATCTGATTTGCCTCGGACGCCTGGGCGTCGACCTTTATGCACAACAAGTGGGCGCGCGGCTGGAAGACGTTTCCAGTTTCGCCAAGTACCTGGGCGGCTCGTCGGCCAACATCGCCTTCGGCACGGCCAGGCTCGGGCTCAGGTCGGCCATGCTCAGCAGGGTCGGCGATGATCACATGGGCCGCTTTCTGATCCAATCCCTGGCCCGCGAAGGCTGTGATGTCAGCGCCATCAAGCGCGACCCCGAGCGCCTGACGGCAATGGTGCTGCTGGGGCTGAAGGATCGTGAAACCTTCCCTCTGGTGTTCTACCGTGAAAACTGCGCTGACATGGCCCTGCGCGCCGAGGACATCGACGAGCAGCAGATTGCCTCGAGCAAGGCGCTGCTGATCACCGGCACGCATTTCTCCACTGATCAGGTGTTCAAGGCCAGCAGCCAGGCGCTCGACTATGCCGAGAAGCATGACGTCAAACGCGTGCTGGATATCGACTACCGCCCGGTGCTCTGGGGGCTGGCAGGCAAGGCCGACGGCGAGACCCGGTTCGTTGCCGATCAGAAGGTCAGCCAGCATGTGCAGCGCATCCTGCCGCGTTTCGACCTGATCGTCGGCACTGAAGAGGAATTTCAGATTGCCGGCGGTTCGACCGATTTGCTCGCTGCCCTGCGCAAGGTGCGTGAACTGACGGCCGCAACGCTGGTGGTCAAGCTCGGCCCGCAAGGCTGCACGGTGATTCACGGGGCCATTCCTGCGCGGCTGGAAGAGGGCGCCATCTACCCCGGCGTGCAGGTCGAAGTGCTCAACGTGCTCGGTGCGGGCGATGCGTTCATGTCCGGTTTTCTCAGCGGCTGGCTCAAGGAGGCCAGCGACGAACGCTGCTGCCAGCTGGCCAATGCCTGTGGCGGGCTGGTGGTGTCGCGGCACGCCTGTGCGCCCGCCATGCCGACCCCGGCCGAACTCGATTACCTGTTCAACAGCCCTGAACCCATTACTCGCCCTGATCAGGATGTCGCCCTGCAACGGCTGCATCAGGTCAGCGTGCCGCGCAAGCAGTGGCGACAGTTGTTCATCTTTGCCTTCGACCATCGCGGCCAGTTGGTCGAACTGGCGCAACAGGCCGGGCGTGATCTTCGCAGCATCAGCCAGCTCAAGCAGCTGTTCGTGCAGGCGGTCGAGCGGGTCGAAGCCGACCTGCGCAAGCGCGGCATCGAAGCCGATGTCGGTCTGCTTGCCGACCAGCGCTTCGGTCAGGATTCACTCAACGCGGCGACCGGTCGCGGCTGGTGGGTAGCGCGTCCGGTGGAAGTGCAGGGTTCAAGGCCGCTGGCCTTCGAGCACGGTCGCTCCATCGGCAGCAATCTGCTCGCCTGGCCGCAAGAGCAGATCATCAAGTGCCTGGTGCAATATCACCCCGATGACGAGCCGATGTTGCGCCTGGAGCAGGAAGCGCAGATCAAGGCGCTCTACGACGCTTCGAAAGTCAGCGGCCATGAGTTGCTGCTGGAAATCATCCCGCCCAAGGATCACCCGTCGCCTCATCCGGACGTGATGCTTCGCTCGCTGAAGCGCTTGTACAACCTGGGCATCTACCCGGCGTGGTGGAAGATCGAGGCGCAGAGCGCGCAGGTCTGGCAGCAACTGGACGAACTGATCCAGCAACGCGATCCGTATTGCCGCGGCGTGGTGCTGCTCGGGCTCAATGCGCCTGTCGAAGAGCTCGCCGCCGGCTTTGCTGAAGCACGCCACAGCCGCGTCTGCCAGGGCTTTGCCGTCGGCCGGACAATATTCCGTGAGCCAAGCCGGGCCTGGATGGCCGGCGAAATAGACGATGCGACGCTGATCAGTCGGGTGCAGAGCACCTTCAACTGGTTGATCGAATCCTGGCGCGAAAGCCGCGCCTGATCGGTTCCGGGTTTCGACGTCACGACAACAACGTCGCGATAACAACAAAAAAAGGTGCAGCCATGCCCGTTTCGACTTCCACACCCAGGATCCGCATCGGCATCAATCCGATCTCCTGGAGCAACGATGATTTGCCGGCCCTTGGCGGAGAAACCCCGCTGAGCACGGCGCTGAGCGAAGGCAAAGCCATTGGCTACGAGGGCTTCGAGCTCAACGGCAAGTTTCCGAAAGATGCCAAGGGCGTCGGTGATGTATTGCGGCCCCATGATCTGGCGCTGGTGTCCGGCTGGTACTCCAGCCGCCTGGCGCGGCGTTCGGTGGCCGAGGAAATCGAAGCCATCACTGCGCATGTGCAACTGCTCGCCGAAAATGGCGCTTCGGTGCTGGTGTATGGCGAGGTGGCTGACTCTATTCAGGGGCAGCGTATTCCGCTGGTCGAACGACCGCGTTTTCACACCGATGCCGCCTGGCATGAGTACGCCGAAAAATTGACCGAGCTGGCGCGCTTCACCCTGTCCCGGGGCGTGCGTCTGGCGTATCACCACCACATGGGTGCTTACGTCGAGTCGCCGCAGGATATAGACCGGCTGATGGCGCTGACGGGTGAGGAAGTCGGGCTGCTGTTCGATTCCGGGCATTGCTACATGGGCGGTGGCGACCCTCTTCAGGTGTTGAGCAAGCACATCCAGCGTATCTGTCATGTGCATTTCAAGGACGTGCGCAAGCCGGTGGTGCAACTGGCGCGCAACAATCTGTGGAGCTTTCCGGACTGCATCATCAACGGCACCTTCACGGTGCCGGGCGACGGCGACATCGACTTCTCGGCGCTGCTCAAAGTCTTGTTGCAGGCCGATTACAACGGCTGGCTGGTGGTCGAGGCCGAACAGGACCCAGCCGTAGCGCCGAGTTATGTCTACGCCAAAAAAGGCTATGACACGCTGCGCCAACTGCTGGCCGATGCACGATAAGGAGGACTCAAGCATGAATCTGCTGACCAAGAGTAAATCCACTGGCCGCGACGTCGTAGCGCTGGCCCCCGGTTCGCTGGAATACGTGAACTTTGCCGCCTACCGGCTGGAGTCCGGAGAAACCCTGCCACTGAGCGCAGGAGAAAACGAGCTGTGCGTGGTCCTGCTGACCGGGCACGCCAGCGTCAGTGGCGAAGCGCCGGGGCAGGGCGCTTTCAACTGGGAAAACATCGGCGACCGACAATCGGTATTCGAAGAAAAATCGCCATTCGCGGTCTACCTGCCGCCGCATAGCCAGGCGCAGTTTGTCGCGCGTGGCGCGGTGCAGCTTGCCGTATGTACGGCGCCGGGCGATGCCGGCAAACATTTTCCGGCACGCTTGATCATGCCGGGCAGCATGAAGCGCAGCGTACGCGGCAAGGGCGCCAATACCCGCTATGTGTGCGACATATTGCCGGACAGCGAAGCGGCGCATTCGCTGCTGGTGGTCGAGGTGCGTACACCTTCCGGGCATTCCTCCAGTTACCCGCCGCACAAGCATGACCGGGACAACCTGCCGCACGAGAGCTTCCTCGAAGAAACCTACTACCACCAGGTCAACCCGCCGCAGGGCTTCGTTTTCCAGCGGGTGTACACCGACGACCGCAGCATCGATCAGGCCATGGCCGTGGAAAACAATGACCTGGTGACCGTGCCCAAGGGCTACCACCCGGTCTCCGTCCCCTATGGCTACGAATCCTGGTACCTGAACGTAATGGCCGGCCCGACGCGCGCCTGGCAGTTCCACAACGATCCGCAGCACAGCTGGCTGCTGGATCTCTGATTTCCCCTTTTTGTTCTGGAGGCATGAGATGAACGAGTCACCGGTAATCGGCCACTACATCAACGGACACCTGGACACGGGCGAGGGCGAGCGTTACAGCGATGTCTTCAACCCGGCAATCGGCACGGTCCAGGCGCGTGTTGCGCTGGCCAGCGTGAAGACCGTGGATGAAGCGGTTGCGGCGGCCAAGGCGGCGTTTCCGGCCTGGTCCGAGCAGTCCTCGTTGCGCCGTGCGCGGGTGATGTTCAAGTTCAAGGAACTGCTGGACCAGCACCACGACGAACTGGCGCAGATCATTTGCCGCGAGCACGGCAAGGTGTTGTCCGACGCACGCGGCGAGGTGGTGCGCGGTATCGAGATCGTCGAATTTGCCTGCGGTGCCCCCAGCCTGTTGAAGAGCGATTTCAGCGACAACATCGGCGGCGGTATCGATAACTGGAACCTGCGTCAGCCACTGGGCGTCTGCGCCGGGGTCACGCCGTTCAACTTTCCGGTCATGGTGCCCTTGTGGATGATCCCCATGGCGTTGGTGACCGGCAACTGCTTCATCCTCAAACCTTCCGAACGCGATCCGTCGGCCAGCCTGCTGATGGCGCGCCTGCTCAAGGAAGCCGGTCTGCCCGATGGCGTCTTCAATGTGGTGCAGGGTGACAAGGTGGCGGTTGATGCGTTGCTGCAGCACCCTGACATCGAGGCTATTTCCTTCGTCGGCTCGACCCCGATCGCTGAATACATCCATCAGCAAGGCACTGCCCACGGCAAGCGCGTGCAGGCGCTGGGCGGGGCCAAGAACCATATGATCGTGATGCCCGACGCTGATCTGGATCAGGCCGCCGACGCGTTGATCGGGGCGGCCTATGGCTCGGCAGGGGAGCGCTGCATGGCGATCTCGATTGCCGTGGTGGTCGGCGATGTCGGCCAGCGTCTTATCGACAAGCTGCTGCCGCGCATCGACCAGCTCAAGGTCGGCAACGGCATGCAGGCCGATTCGGACATGGGGCCGCTGGTCACCGCCGTGCACAAGGCCAAGGTCGAGGGTTTCATCGATCAGGGCGTCAAAGAGGGCGCCAGGCTGCTCGTCGATGGGCGCAACTTCAAGGTGCCGGGTGCCGAGCAGGGCTTTTTCGTCGGCGCGACGCTGTTCGACCACGTCACGCCGCAGATGCAGATTTACAAGGAAGAAATCTTCGGCCCGGTGCTGGGCATCGTCCACGTTGCGGATTTCGCCAGCGCCGTGGCGCTGATCAACGCACACGAGTTCGGCAATGGTGTGTCGTGCTTCACCAGCGATGGCGGCGTGGCCCGCGCGTTCGCTCGCAGCATCAAGGTCGGCATGGTCGGCATTAACGTGCCGATCCCGGTACCCATGGCCTGGCATTCGTTTGGCGGCTGGAAGCGGTCGTTGTTTGGCGATCACCATGCCTATGGCGAAGAAGGCCTGCGTTTTTACAGCCGCTACAAAAGCGTCATGCAACGCTGGCCGGACAGCATCGCCAAAGGCCCCGAGTTCAGTATGCCGACTGCCAAATAGTCTTCATCAATGGAATGTTGCGGAGAACAAAAACAATGAACCACCCTCTGCGTTTCGCCCTTAATCGAATGGTCGCGCCGCGCCTGTCTCTGGAAAGTTTCGTCGACCTGGCGGTCAAGCTGGGTGCCGATGCCATCGAGATTCGCAACGACCTCAAGGGCATCGAGATCGAAGACGGCACTGCCCCCGAGGTCGTCCGTGATCTTTGTGCGGCCAGGGGGGTAGAGGTGTTGTCCATCAACGCCCTGTACCCGTTCGATGTCTGGAACCAAGAGCGCGCTGCCCAGGCGACGAAGCTGGCGCAGTACGCCCGCGACTGCGGTGCCCGCGGTCTGGTGCTGTGCCCGCTCAATGACCGTGCCGACCCGCGCAACGGTGCGCAGCGCGCTGCGGGATTACGCACCGCATTGACGGCCTTGGCCCCGATTCTTCGCGAGCACGGAATTCTCGGCTTCGTCGAACCCCTCGGCTTTGAGGAGTGCTCGCTGCGACTCAAGCGTCAAGCGGTGGATGCGATCAAAGCTGTCGGCGGGCTGGATGTTTACCGACTGGTTCACGATACCTTTCACCACCATCTGGCCGGCGAGGTCGAGTTGTTCCCGGAGCTGACCGGGTTGGTACATATCTCCGGTGTCGAGGATGCGCAGACACCGCTCAACAGCATTCGCGATGGTCATCGCGTGCTGGTCGGCGAAGGCGACATTCTGGGTAATGCGTCGCAGATCGAGCGCTTGCTGGACAGCGGCTATGAGGGACATCTGTCGTTCGAACCGTTTGCTGAAAGCGTTCACGTGCTGGATGACATTCCTCAGGCAATAGCGGCAAGCATGACGCATTTGTCACGAGCCGTTTCGCAGCGTCACTGACTTCAGCCGTCAGGCCGGCTTAAACCCTGGCCACCTCAAACAAGAACAAGGTGCGAACATGAGTACAACCCGACTGACCATGGCCCAGGCCCTGGTGAAGTTTCTCGATAACCAGTACGTCGAAGTCGACGGCGTACAGAGCAAATTCGTCGCCGGCATTTTCACCATTTTCGGGCATGGCAACGTGCTGGGGCTTGGGCAGGCGCTGGAGCAGGACAGCGGCGACCTGGTGGTCCATCAGGGCCGTAACGAGCAGGGCATGTGCCACGCCGCCATCGGTTTTGCCAAGCAGCACCTGCGTCGCAAGATCTACGCGTGCAGTTCATCGGTCGGCCCTGGCGCGGCGAACATGGTCACCGCTGCGGCAACGGCCTCGGCCAACCGTATTCCGTTGCTGCTGTTGCCGGGCGATGTCTACGCCAGCCGCCAGCCCGATCCGGTGCTGCAGCAGATCGAGCAGTTTCACGACCTGAGTATCAGCACCAACGACGCGTTCAAGGCGGTGAGCAAATACTGGGACCGCATCAACCGGCCCGAGCAGTTGATGAGCGCAGCGCTCAATGCCATGCGCGTACTGACCGACCCGGCCGACACGGGCGCCGTTACCCTGGCGCTGCCTCAGGATGTGCAGGCTGAAGCCTACGACTATCCGGATAGCTTCCTGCAAAAACGCGTGCACCGTATCGACCGGCGTCCTCCAAGCAAGGCCATGCTTGACGACGCGTTGCAACTACTTGTCGGCAAGCGCAAGCCGTTGCTGATCTGCGGCGGCGGGGTGCGTTACTCCGGCGCGGCGGATGCCTTGCAAGCCTTTGCCGAGCGCTTCGATATCCCGTTCGCCGAAACTCAGGCCGGCAAAAGTGCCATCGTTTCGGCGCACCCGTTGAACATGGGCGGCATCGGCGAAACCGGCACGCTGGCGGCCAATCGGCTGGCCAAAGAGGCTGACCTGATCATCGGCGTAGGCACCCGTTACAGCGATTTCACCACCGCGTCGAAATGGCTGTTTCAGAACCCGGATGTGCAGTTTCTCAACCTCAATGTCGGTGCCTTTGATGTGCAGAAACTGGACGGCGTGCAGGTCCTGGCCGATGCGCAGATGGCATTGCAGGCGCTGACCGAAAGCCTCCAGGCCTGCGGTTATCGTGCGGCCTGGGGCGATGCACCGCGATCGGCACGTGCCGAGCTGGATGCCGAGGTGGATCGCCTGTACGCGGTCGAGTACCAGCGTGAGGATTTTGTCCCGGAAATCAACGATCACCTGGACCCTGCCGTGCTGCGCG
This sequence comes from Pseudomonas syringae KCTC 12500, assembly GCF_000507185.2. Taxonomy (NCBI): domain Bacteria; kingdom Pseudomonadati; phylum Pseudomonadota; class Gammaproteobacteria; order Pseudomonadales; family Pseudomonadaceae; genus Pseudomonas; species Pseudomonas syringae. The sequence goes on along the minus strand of NZ_AYTM02000002.1, from coordinate 208,684 downwards.
ATTTCATCGAGCTGACGGGTTCGTGTCTGACTCAGAGTGGTGTATTGGGCATCCTCAACCAGAGCCTGCCTGCCGATGCGGTGATCGTTGCAGCAGCGGGCAGCTTGCCGGGTGATCTGCAGCGCGCCTGGCGCAGTACCGGAGTCGACACCTATCACGTCGAATACGGTTATTCGTGCATGGGTTATGAGGTCAACGCCGCACTGGGCGTTAAGCTCGCAGCGCCGCACCGCGAAGTCTTTGCGCTGGTCGGCGATGGCTCTTACATGATGCTCCATTCGGAACTGGCCACCTCGATCCAGGAGCGGCGCAAGATCAACGTGGTGCTGCTGGACAACATGACTTTCGGCTGCATCAACAATCTGCAGATGGAGCACGGCATGAACAGCTTCGGCACCGAGTTCCGTTTCCGCAATCCGGAAACCGGCAAGCTCGACGGTGACTTTGTGCCAGTGGATTTCGCCATGAGTGCTGCCGCCTATGGCTGCAAGACCTACAAGGTGAGTACTGCCGAACAACTGCGCCAGGCGCTCGCCGATGCGCAACGTCAGACCGTGTCGACGCTGATCGACATCAAGGTCCTGCCCAAGACGATGATCCACAAATACCTGTCGTGGTGGCGTGTCGGGGTTGCCGAAGTGTCGACCACCGGCACTACCGCTCAGGTGTATAAAAAGCTCAATCGCGAGCTGCTCAAGGCTCGTCAGTACTGATCACTTTTATCGTTCAGCGCCCGTGATCCCTTCACGGGTACATCCAATAACAAAAAAGGAACATGAAAATGGCATTGAAACTCGGCGTGATCGGTACAGGCGCAATCGGTCAGGATCATATCCGGCGTTGCAGCAAGACGCTGGTCGGCAGTCAGGTGGTGGCCGTCACCGACATCAATCTCGAACAGGCAGCGAAGGTGGTGCGCGATCTGGACCTCGGCGCCGAAGTGTATGCCGACGGGCACGCATTGATCGCCGCGCCGGATGTCGAGGCGGTCCTGGTCTGCTCCTGGGGGCCCAGTCACGAAGAATATGTGCTGGCAGCCATCGCTGCGGGCAAGCCGGTGTTCTGCGAAAAGCCGCTGGCAGTCACTGCCGAAGGCTGCCGGCACATTGTCGAAGCCGAGATCGCCAGTGGCAGGCGTCTGGTACAGGTGGGGTTCATGCGCCCTTATGACCAGGGCTATCGCGCGCTCAAGGCAGTGATCGACAGCGGCCGGATCGGCGAGCCGCTGATGCTCCACTGCGCGCACCGCAACCCGAGTGTGGGCGAGAATTACAAGACCGACATGGCCATCACCGATACGCTCATTCACGAACTCAACGTACTGCGCTGGCTGCTCGACGATGACTACGTGTCGGTGCAGGTGGTATTCCCGCGCAAGACCAGCAAGGCCCTGGCGCACCTGAAGGACCCGCAGATCGTGATGCTGGAAACGGTCAAGGGCACGCGCATCGACGTCGAAGTATTCGTCAATTGTCAGTATGGCTACGACATCCAGTGTGAAGTCGTCGGCGAGACTGGCATTGCCAGACTGCCGGAGCCCTCTCAGGTCCAGTTGCGCAGCGAGGCGAAGCTGTCCAACGCGATTCTGATGGACTGGAAAGACCGCTTCATCGCTGCTTACGACGTCGAGTTGCAGGACTTCATCGATGGCGTCAAAGCGGGGACTCTCTACGGCCCTTCGGCCTGGGACGGATATGCCGCCGCTGTGGCCGCCGATGCCTGCGTGCTGGCGCAGAACACGGGTGCAGTCGTGCCGATCACCCTCGCCATGCGTCCGGTGTTCTATAGCTGACCATTCTGCGTTTAACCAGTACATCTCTTGAAAGGAATAAAAGGAGGCATCATGCGTATTGCACTGGACCCTTACATGTATCGCCATCTGTCTCTGGGGGCGATGGTCGATAAAACCGCGGAGCTGGGTTATGACTATATCGAGCTGTCGCCGCGTGAAGATTTCATGCCGTTTTACAAATACCCACGGGTGGATCGGGCGCGGATCAGGGAGTTTCGCAAGGCGCTGAGCGATGCCGGGGTGAAACTCTCCTCGCTGCTGCCGCTGTACCACTGGGCTGCGCCAGATGAAGACCTGCGTATTGCAGCGGTTCGCAACTGGAAACGTGCCATTCAGGTCGCCGTTGAAATGGACTGCGACCTGATGAATACCGAGTTCAGCGGGCAATCCGACCATGCGCTGGTCTGTGAAAACCAGTTCATGAAATCCATGGATGAATTGATGCCGCATTTCGAGCGCGAAGGCATAAAGCTCGATATTCAGGCGCACCCCTACGATTTCTGCGAGCGCAACAACGAGTCGGTGGATATCATTCGCGGGCTCGATCGCGACTGGATCAACTACCTGTACGCGGCACCACACACTTTCTTCTACGACGATGGCGTTGGCGATATCGCTTCGATGCTGCGCTATGCCGGCGACAAGCTCACGCATCTGATCATTGCCGACACCTATAATCACCGGGCTTCTTCCAACCTGCGCTACATCGTCAACCCGCCCGGCGTGACGGCGACGGTGCATCAGCACCTGGACATCGGCCAGGGCGAGGTGAACTGGGAGGCGTTCTTCTCGACGTTGCGGGACATCAAGTTCGACGGCATTGCCACAGTGGCGGTATTTGCCTGGGAGGAACGCGCAGACGAATCGAGCCGATTCATGCTGGAGCGGGTCAAAAGCGAGCTGCTCCGTTGAAACGGCGGCATCAACTACACAACCGACGGCTGCGGCCATGAGGTTCATGGACTACAGGAGACATGCATGCGAGCAGGGCTGGTGGGCTATGGCAAAGGCGGGCGTTACTTTCATGCGACGCTGATTTCAAGTTTGCCGGGTGCCACGTTTGTGGGTGTGGTGACCCGTTCACCCGAGCGCAAACAGGAAGTGGCCAAAGACCATCCCGGCGTGGCGACCTTCGACACGCTGGCCGAGCTGGTCGCTGCCGGGGTTGATGTGGTGGTGATTTCCACACCGTTGGCCTCGCGCCGAGCGTTGATCCTCGAAGCGATAGAACTGGGTGTCGGAGTGGTCAGCGACAAGCCCTTCGCCAGTGATGCAGCGCAGGCACGCGAGCTGGTGGACGCGGCCGAGCGCCGTGGCGTACTGCTCAGCGTTTATCAGAACCGCCGCTGGGATTCGGACTTCCTCACCGTGCGCAAATTGCTCGACAGTGAGGCTCTGGGCGCGGTTAGCCGGTTCGAGTCCAGCATCGAGCGTTATTCGCCACGGTCTGTCGGCAAAGCCAGCGGCGGTGGCGTGCTGCGTGATCTGGGCAGTCATCTGGTGGATCAGGCGCTGGTGCTGTTCGGGCCGGTCGAACGGGTGTATGCCGAATTGCAATTCGCTGCGCCGCAAGACGAACTGGACCACACGTTCTTCGTTTCCCTGAGGCATGCCAGCGGCGTGACTTCACACTTGTCCGGCAGTTGCCTGCAAAACAGTGCCAAACCGCGTTTCAGGGTCAGTGGGGCGAAGGGCTGTTACAGCGTGGACGGGCTGGACGGCCAGGAAGAGGCCGCCTTTGCCGGGCTCACGCCAAAGTCCGAGGGCGAGCGCTGGGGTGTCGAGGAGCATCGGCGCTGGGGCTGGTTCGAGCAGGGTGAGCATCGCGAGCGTGTACCCTCGGAGCGCGGTTGCTGGCTGGAGTTCTACCGCCAGCTGCAAAGCGCCGTCGACGAGCAGGGCAGTAATCCGGTCAATCCGCATGATGCGATAGCCTCGGCGCAAATCATGGATGCCGCGCGCCTGAGTGCCAGAGAAGGGCGCGTTGTGGCGCTATAGCCATTGCGCACTGCAGCGCATCCAGCAGTCCGTTATCGAAAAGAGCCTGACGCTTGCCATGCGTCGGGCTCTGTCGTTTCTGCAACCGAATAAAATGAAATGGAATAAAATCCTAAAATCAGTTGAATTGGAAAATATTTTCCAATAGAGTCGTTTTCAGGTTACCGACGATCGAATCACTCGCGTTTTGAAGGTTTTTCAGATCACGAGAAGCAAGCCCGACAAAAACAAAACAAAACAAAAGATAGGTACTGTCGATGAAAACCCCTACCTCTGGCGTCACCGCCAAGCGCTCTGCCACCCCGTCATTCTGGATCCGGACCCTGGAGCGATTTCTCACCGTCGTCGCCCGGGGCCTGTGCGTGCGCCACAAGGATGCGCAACTGTTCTGCATCCCCGGTGCTACCGGGATCCGCCTGTCACGCTGATTTGCTGCATCCACACAACAACAAGAATTTGGAGACAGATCCTCATGAAGACCAAGATTGCTTTGACCTCGTTGGCGATGGCGCTGATGCTGGGCAGCGGTGCAGCGTTGGCCGATATCAAGATCGGTGTGTCCATGTCGCAGTTCGATGACACCTGGCTGACCTACCTGCGTGACGATATGAGTGCCAAGGCCAAGGTCATGTCCACGACCGAGAAAGTGGACCTGCAGTTCGTCGATGCCCGCGCGGACGTCAACAAGCAGCTCGATCAGGTCAAGGACCTGATCAACAAGAAAGTCGACGCGCTGATCGTCAACCCGGTCGACACTGCCGCCACTGCGCGGATCACCAAGGAAGCGGTCGCCGCCGGTATCCCGCTGGTCTACGTCAACCGCCGCCCGGACGATCTGAATCTGCCAGCAGGCGTCGCCACCGTGACGTCGGATGACGTGGAAGCCGGTCGACTTCAGGCGCAATACATCGCCGACAAAATGAAAGACAAGGGCGATGTCATGATTCTCCTGGGTGACCTGGCCAACAACTCCACGCAAAACCGCACCAAGGGCGTCAAGGAGGTCTTGGACAAGTACCCGGACATCAAGATAGAAGAGGAGCAGACGGGTACCTACCTGCGCCAGAAGGGCATGGACCTGACCAACGACTGGCTCACTCAAGGGCGCAAATTCAATGCGGTGCTGGCCAACAACGATGAAATGGCCATTGGCGCGGCGATGGCGCTGAAGCAGGCAGGTGTGGAGAAAGGCAGCATTTTGATCGCCGGTGTCGACGGTACGCCAGACGGACTGAACGCCGTGACCAAGGGCGATCTGGCCGTATCGGTCTATCAGGACGCGAAAGGGCAGGCCGACGGGGCGATAGATGCCGCGGTGAAACTGGCCAGGAAGGAAAAGGTCGAGCCCCAGGCGATCATCATTCCCTATCGCCTGATAACCCCTGAAAACGTCGCCACTTTCAAATAACAACGATCGTCAGGCCCGGCAGGGCACGCAAATGCTCTGCCGCAGCCTGCCGCTTGAGGAGTTGTGATCATGTTCGGTTCTGCTACTGCCAATCCGCCCGCGCAACGCGATCTGCCGTCCGGCGACGGGGATGGCGGGGCGCCTGACGCCCAGGCCCCGTATCTGCTGGAAATCAGCCATGTCACCAAGGGCTTTCCTGGCGTGGTTGCGCTCAATGATGTGCAACTGCGTGTTCGCCCTGGCAGCGTGCTGGCGCTGATGGGCGAGAACGGAGCCGGAAAATCTACCCTGATGAAAATCATTGCGGGCATCTATCAGCCGGACGCGGGCGAAATACGTCTGCGTGGCAAGTCGGTCAGCTTCGATACACCTCTTTCCGCGTTGCAGGCAGGCATCGCCATGATTCATCAGGAACTGAACCTGATGCCGTTCATGAGCATTGCCGAGAACATCTGGATCGGTCGCGAGCAGCTCAACGGCCTGCACATGGTCGATCACCGCGAGATGCACCGCTGCACTGCCGAGCTGCTGGAGCGCCTGCGCATCAACCTCGATCCCGAGGAACTGGTCGGCACGCTGAGTATTGCCGAGCGGCAGATGGTGGAGATCGCCAAGGCCGTGTCATACAACTCGGACGTGCTGATCATGGACGAACCGACCTCGGCCATCACCGAAACCGAAGTCGCTCACCTGTTCTCGATCATCAGCGACCTGCGTGCCCAGGGCAAAGGCATCATCTACATCACCCACAAGATGAACGAAGTCTTCGAAATCGCCGACGAGGTGGCGGTGTTCCGCGACGGTGCCTACATCGGTCTGCAGCGCGCTGAAAGCATGGATGGCGACAGTCTGATCACCATGATGGTGGGCCGGGAACTGACCCAGCTGTTCCCCGAGCGGGAGAAACCGGCAGGCGATGTGTTGCTGTCCGTCAACCGGCTGAGCCTGAACGGCATTTTCAAGGATGTGAGCTTCGACCTGCGTGCCGGGGAGGTGCTTGGCATTGCCGGGCTGATGGGTTCCGGGCGCACCAATGTAGCCGAGACGCTGTTTGGCATAACCCCCAGCGACAGCGGCGAGGTGCGCTTCGATGGCAAGACGGTGCACATCGGCGATCCACATCAGGCCATCGAACTGGGTTTTGCGCTACTCACGGAGGACCGCAAATTGACTGGTCTGTTTCCATGCCTGTCGGTGATGGAAAACATGGAGATGGCCGTGCTGGCCAACTATGCCGGCAACGGTTTCGTGCAACAGAAGGCCTTGCGCGCCCTGTGCGAAGACATGTGCAAAAAGCTTCGGGTCAAGACGCCGTCACTGGAGCAGTGCATCGACACATTATCCGGGGGTAACCAGCAGAAGGCGCTGCTGGCGCGCTGGCTGATGACCAACCCCAAGGTACTGATTCTGGATGAGCCGACACGCGGTATCGACGTGGGTGCCAAGGTAGAAATCTACCGCCTGATCTCCCTGCTGGCCAGTGAAGGCATGGCGGTCATCATGATTTCCTCTGAGCTGCCGGAGGTTCTCGGCATGAGTGACCGGGTCATGGTCATGCACGAAGGCGAAATGATGGGCATCCTTGATCGCAGTGAAGCGACCCAGGAAAAAGTCATGCATCTGGCCTCCGGCCACAAGGTTCATTGAGTTCGCACTACAGGGCTCGGTAGAAGAAGAACAAGAGGATAACGAACATGAGCGACGCGATTCTGCAAAATAAACCGGCCATGACGCCGACCAGAAGCAAACGGCGGCTGCCCACCGAACTGAGCATCTTTCTGGTGCTGATCGGCATCGGCCTGATCTTTGAACTGTTCGGCTGGATCGTCCGTGATCAGAGCTTCCTGCTCAATTCCCAGCGTCTGGTACTGATGATCCTGCAGGTGTCGATCATCGGCTTGCTGGCCATCGGCGTGACCCAAGTGATCATCACCACCGGCATCGATCTCTCCTCCGGCTCGGTGCTTGCGCTTTCAGCGATGATTGCCGCGAGCCTGGCTCAGACTTCCGACTTCTCCCGGGCGGTGTTTCCGTCGCTGACCGACCTGCCGGTGTGGATTCCGGTCGTTGTCGGTCTCGGCGTCGGGCTGCTGGCGGGCGCCATCAATGGCAGCATCATTGCCATAACCGGTATTCCGCCGTTCATTGCCACGCTGGGCATGATGGTCTCTGCGCGCGGCCTTGCACGCTTCTACACCGAAGGTCAGCCGGTCAGCATGCTCTCCGACTCGTACACGGCCATTGGCCAGGGCGCGATGCCGGTGATCATCTTCCTGGTGGTGGCGGTCATCTTTCACATAGCCCTGCGTTACACCAAGTACGGCAAGTACACCTACGCCATTGGCGGCAACATGCAGGCGGCACGCACCTCGGGGATCAACGTCAAGCGCCATCTGGTCATCGTCTACAGCATCGCCGGGCTGCTGGCCGGGCTGGCGGGTGTGGTTGCCTCGGCGCGAGCGGCAACCGGGCAGGCCGGGATGGGCATGTCCTACGAGCTGGACGCCATCGCCGCTGCGGTCATCGGCGGCACTAGCCTTTCCGGAGGGGTCGGGCGGATTACCGGTACGGTGATCGGTGCGCTGATCCTCGGCGTGATGGCCAGCGGTTTCACCTTTGTCGGCGTGGACGCCTATGTTCAGGACATTATCAAAGGCTTGATCATTGTCGTGGCCGTGGTAATCGATCAGTATCGCAACAAGCGCAAGACCAAGCGCTGATTCCATCACCTGCATCGAAGGGCCTTTCAAGGCCCTTTTGTGCGTTGGAGTTTGCAGGAACCGATTCGTTGTCAGTGGGTCAGAGCCTCATCAAGCAACCTGCTGGCCAGGTCTTTCGCCCGCATTTGAAGGGTTTTACGGTATTCGCTGTACAAAAATCCTTCAATTGTGTTGCCGAGCCCGCTAGCCGGCCTTAGACTGCCGCCCCTCGTAAATTGAGTGCCAGGTGGCGCTTGGAGATTATTGGTTTGTACGGCAACGTCAGGCCGCTCCTCAATGCACGTTTTTTTATAGAGAAATAAATGACAAAGGAAAAGTTGCTGGCCATGCCGGCCGATGACTACATGAACGCCGAGCAGCACGCTTTCTTCGTCGAGCTGTTGCAGGGCATGAAGGTCGAGATCCATGAGCGTATCGAGCAGAGCCGCATTGCGATCGAGAGCCTGGACACGCCTGCCGATCCGGCTGACGCTGCTTCGGTCGAAGAAGAGCGTCACTGGCTGGTCAACGTGATCGATCGCGACCAGCGCATGCTGCCACAGTTGGAAATGGCCCTTTCGCGTATTGCCGATGACACCTTCGGCTGGTGCGACGACAGCGGCGAGCCAATCGGCCTCAAGCGCCTGCTGATCAGCCCGACCACCAAGTATTGCATCGAAGCGCAAGAGCGCCACGAGCAGATCGACAAGCACCAGCGCCAGGCCTGATAGACAGGTAACAGCGACTGAGTGTCCAGACCGGGAGGCAAGCAATTGCCTCCCGGTTTTGTTGTGCCCGGAATTTGTCGAAAACGCGTTGACGTCCATCGCCCGGTCGCTACGACCAACAGCGCATGGCACAAGGCCGTTATCTGGCGTTTAATAGCGCCATAACGACAATGACAGACGGGGTGACGCAACATGGCCGACAACCTATCCATGGCAGCCGGATTACCGCTGGCCGATACGCCCGAGGCTGCATCGAGGTGGTGGGTGCCGGCGGTGCAAAGCGTGGTCCTGTGCCTGCTGCTCGCCGCCATGAGCGTTGCAGGCCTGTCGCTGTATGTCGTCGTTCCGCTGGCGTTGCTGGTGGTCTGGTTGCCGCGCCTGGTGCGCAGCAGGCAAGCGCTTCCAGGCAGCGCGGTGGGCGACAGCGATATCGCCTTGCTGACCCGCGATCTGTCGCGCACCACCAGTCATAACGCGCTGTCTGCGGCCCAGGTGGCCTTTTCGGTCGGGCAACTGGCTGGCAAGGTGCAGTCGCAACTGGGGGCTGCCGAACAGATCGTCAGCAGTGCCGAACAGATGATCGCCACCGAGCAACAGACAGCCCAGTTGAGTCAGCAGGCATTGGTTGCCGCCAGCGAGGCGCGCCAGCGCAGCGAATCGGGCAGCAGCGTGCTGAATGAGTCCATTGAACGCATGCACCGCCTGAGCAAGCGTGCCGTCGGCAGCCGTGCGCTGATCGAGGCACTCAGCCAGCGCAGTGAAGAGATCCAGCGTGTGACGCTGGTCATTCAGTCGATTGCCAGCCAGACCAACCTGCTGGCGCTCAACGCCGCCATCGAAGCGGCGCGGGCTGGCGAGCACGGACGCGGTTTTGCGGTGGTTGCCGACGAAGTCCGCGGGCTCGCTGGCCGAACTGCGAGTGCCACGGGCGAGGTCGGGCAGATGGTGGCGGATATCCAGCAGCGCACCGCACAAGTCGTGGAGCAGATTCGCGAGTTGTCGTCCGATCTGGATGTGGGGGTCGAGCAGGTCGAGCTGACCGGCGAGCACCTGGGCAATATCGCCCGGCTTGCGGTCGAACTGGAAAGCCAGGTCGGCGAAATCGCGCAGGGCGCGAGGAGCAATCAGGATCAGTTGGCGAGCCTGTTCGACGCTGTCGAGCACATGCGCAGTGATCTTTCTGTCAGCGATGAGCAGACCCGGCAACTGGCCAAGTCCGCAGTGCAGATGGAGGGGCAGGCCGAGACTATCAGTCAGCGCCTGGCGCAGGTCGGTCTGGATGAATACCACCAACGCATTTACGACCTGGCTCGTGAAGGCGCGCGAATGATCAGCGAAAAATTCGAGGCCGATATCGAACAGGGACGCGTCAGCCTTGATGACCTGTTCGACCGCAATTACAAACCCGTCGCCAATACTTCACCCACTCGCTTTACAACACGTTTCGACCGTTATACCGATCAGGTATTGCCAGCACTGCAAGAACCGCTGCTGTCGCGCCGCGAAGGTCTGGTATTTGCCATCGCCTGTACCCAGCAAGGCTATGTGCCGACGCACAACAACGCCTTCAGTCAGCCTTTGACAGGCGATGCCACGGCGGATAATGCGCACAATCGGAGCAAGCGCAAGTTCGATGACCGTACCGGCATTCGCTGTGGCAGCCACCAACAGCCGGTCCTGCTGCAAACTTACACGCGAGACACCGGTGAACTGATGCACGACCTGTCCGTGCCGATCCTGGTCAACGGCCGACATTGGGGCGGCCTGCGCTTGGGGTACAGGCCGCAAGGCCGCTGAGACGCGTAACCGATCATTCAGGCCGGCAAAAGGGCTGGCCTGTTAGTTGGTTTTTTTGAAAGAAATAACTAATCAGCAAAGTTGCTGGCGCGTGTGTAGGTTTTTAGTTGAAGGTAATAAAGTCATGGCGATAGAAGTTGTAGGAGCTGTCTGAAAACGTGCAACATGGCTTGACTGCTCACTGTCTTTAAGCAAGCTGTTTAAATCAACGTTATTTACGTTTTGATTTAAGCGCAGCCTTTTCATGGCTTGCCTCTAGGGACGGAAGTGTTATGAGCGATAAACGGAATTTTCAACAGTCGGCAGCCCTTTCAGATGTGGTGACACGGCGCGTCACGGCGCGGGTAGGGATTTTCTTCGATGGGACGGGAAATAATCGCGTCAATAGTCAGATCGGAGCCGACTGCCAGGCATTGATGGAGATCAATGAGGGGCAGCATATTAAAGCGTGCGCGGGTCGTCATGTTCAGCCTGGCAGTAGTTACAGTAATGATCCAAGCAATATAGCCAGACTGGTCGATATCTACCGTCTGCAACCTGTTGCCGAAAATGACGGTGAAGGCCTGAAGGTGTATTACCCGATCTATGTAAGCGGGGCCGGCACCACCTCCGGTGGACGTGATTCGGTATGGCCGGGGCAGAGTTTCGGTCGCGGGGCCACCGGTGTGATCTCCAAGGTGGAAAACGCATTCAAAAAGCTGGAATCGGTATTGAAAGCGTTTCCCCGCGACAACCCGGATTGTGTGCTCGAAGCGCTGGAACTGGACGTGTTCGGCTTCAGCCGAGGTGCAGCGTCGGCCAGGCATCTGGTCAATGAAATACTCAAGCAGCGTTCGGGCATGCTCGAGCCGATACTTGAAAGCCGCAAGGCCAGGCTGAGCGACAGTTTCAGCTGGAGCAACGGCAGCGTACGGCTCAAGGTCATCGGTCTGTTCGACACCGTTGCAGCCATCGGCAGCTTCAAGGACATGGGCAATACCCGCGATGCGAGCAACAGGAGAGTCAATCTTTACCTGCCGCCGGGGTGTGCGCAGCAGGTGTTGCATCTGGTGGCCCGCGATGAGTCACGGCGCAACTTTGCGCTGAACAGCGTTCGGCCCGTGTGGCCCAGGGAAATCGTTCTGCCCGGTGCACATTCCGATATCGGTGGGGGTTACCCTCCACAGATGGAGGAAAGCGTATTGCTCACGCGTCCCCGCAGCAGTGTGGTCAGCCGTGGCAGCCCGTGCGAGGAGGCACCAAGCTGGAAGGAGGCACAGGCTGAATTGAACCGAATGAACCGCGATCACTGGATCGACCCGCTCGATAGTCAGGCCTGGCTGAGGGTTCAGGCTTGCGAGAGCAAGTGTTATCCGTGCAGGAAAAGCCTGAATGGCATGAGTACAGTTGTTGCCGCAGTGGGGATGGGCCGCCAGGTATTTGGCCACCTGTCGAGAGTATCGTTGCTGGTGATGCACACACTGGCGTGTGATGAGGGCGTGCCTTTCAATCCGGTGCCACTGACCCCCGAATTCCAGTTGCCTCCCGAGCTCGAGAACATCTCTACCCGGTTGATCGACTACGCGCGAGGCGGGCCTTACCTGCTGGACAGTCATGAAGAGGCATTACTGCGCTGGCGCTATATCCATCAGTCTGCGCACTGGAATGCAGTGGTCGGCAGAGTGGGTACATTAGGCGACGCTGTTTTCGTCCACGCACCCCAGTCAGGCGGCCGGATATTGCATCCCAATATCGGCCAGCCCGGTTATCCGCAATAGGCCTCAACGCCCGAGTGGCTTACTCGGGCTTTTTGTGAAGACGCACGTTCAGTTCGTCGACCACCATCGCCCATTCGGCATCTTCGTGCAGCTGCTCCTTGAGAAAGTCAGACTGACGCGGCGTCCAGAACTCTGCGTCGATCAGTTTGACGTCGTCGGGCAGAGGATGGCTGGCGATAAACTTTTCGATGCTCTCATCATCGGAGTCCAGCGCCAATTGGGCGAACAGGTCGTTGATGGTAGTTGTAGTCTGTTCCATGTCATCTCCTCGCCGGGGGTTATCCCCGTATTCATCAGTTCTTATGGGAGTAGTGGGCACAGGCAAGAGTTCGATGCATTTGGCTGTGCAGGAAAAGATGGCTTTTTCTACAGCGGCTATAAATGATATGTTTCTGCTATCGCAGGACGCACACATTGCAGGCTGGAACCCGTCCAGCCTTTGCGCCGTGCCCGGGCTGACCTTTATTTTCGGGGCCCCAGCGCTTGCGCGACACTGCTGTGTACAAAAGGTATATATCCCGTAGCTGCCATGAGCCGGTAGAATCCGCCACCCGCCTGCACAAGGTTTGCGGCGGCGCTGTCTGCGCTTCTGCGTGCAGCATGCCGGAGAATTTCCGGCCACATGAAGCGGTCTATGGATGAATCACTTTCTCGACTGCCCTGACATCGGGCAGCCTCATTTCATGTTTGAGGGTTTGTACTTTGGCTGTAAGTAATCTGGATACCCATGCCTTGTTCGTGCTCGGCGATCTCCGCGCACAATTGGTCAAGCAGTTCCAATCCCGTTTTGTCTACATCACCGAGCAATCAGCCGAAGGCATCTATATCGCCGAAATCGACACCGAAAGCGCATTGGTCGTCGACGACAAACCTCGCCTTGAGCTCAAGGTGGGCGATCATTTCCGTGCTTCTGTTCTGCCCAGCCGCGAGGGCGGCAAGCTCGAATTGAAATTCCGTGAAATCAAGACCACCGTGTACGGGCTGGGCGAATATGCTTTCGTCGACATCCCAGAAGGTCACGGTATCGTGTTCAAGGAAGGTCAGACCGTGTTCATGGTTTTCGCTGCGAAAGAGCAATTGCAGATCGGCATGAGCAAGCTTCTCAAAGGCGCCGTCGGCAAGGCTGCCAAATGGCGCAAGGGCGAGCTGACGTTCAAGGCCAGCGAGTAACACTGGCCAGACGTTGATTCAGCCGCCTGCCGATTCTCCGTTGCCGGTACCGCTGCTGACCTCCGCGGGTACGTCGTCACCGGCCATGCGCTTGCGGAACAGCGCCGTCCGCGCCAGCAACAGCGTAGTCACCGGTACCGTGATCGCCAGCAATACCGGGATCAGCCAGGCGTGGATCACCGGCTCCGCCTTCAGCGCCGAAAAGTAGATGATCGACGCCAGCGCAACGCACCAGGCGCCCAGCGTCGACGCGAGGGCGGGTGGATGCATGCGCTGGAAAAAGTCCTTGAGGCGCAGCAGTCCCAGAGCACCGGTCAAGGCGAACAGGCTGCTGGCGATCAGCAGCCCGGCGGTCATTATTTCCACCCAGAAAGGTACTGTGTTCGGCAGTCCGGTCATTCGATCACTTCTCCGCGCAGCAGGAACTTGGCCAGAGCGAACGAGCCGACGAAGCCGAACAGGGCAATCAGCATGGCCGCTTCGAAATACGTGTCACTGGCGTAGCGAATGCCAAGCACCAGCATCATCAGCATGGCAATGATGTACAGATAGTCCAGCGCCAGTACCCGGTCCTGGGCCGAAGGCCCCTTGAGCAGGCGCAGCAGGGTGATCACCATCGCCAGGGCGAAGATCAGCAGGCTGATCAGGATGGCGTTGTCGAGCAGTGCACTCATTGAAAGATCTCCATCAACGGTCGCTCATAGGTGGTTTTGAAGTGCTCGATGAATTGCGCTTCGTCCTCCAGGTCGAAGACATGCATCAGCAGCACGCTGCGATCCAGTGCCAGCTCCGACCACACCGTTCCGGGGACTACCGTGGTGACCATCGCCAGCGCGGCGAGGCCGTGAGCGTTGTGCAGTTCCAGTGGAATACGCACGAAGGCCGAGCGTGGCGGACGGCTTTCGAGCCGCCAGACGCTCAGGCCGACCTGCACGTTGGAGACCACCACGTCGCGTCCCACCCGCCATAGAAACTTCAGGATCGTGCCGGGTTTGCGAATACGTACCGGCAGCGGGCGCAAAGGAGCCATCAACAGCGGCGCGAGAAAACCCAGCACCGCGCCCAGCAGCAGGTGACCGGGGCTGATCGACAGGTTCAATACCAGCCAAAGCAGCCAGAGTGCCAACGAGAGGAGAGGTGCGGGAAACAGGCGTTTCATGGCTGTCCCTCCGCATCGACTTCCTGACTGGTGGGGCCCGGTATCGGGCGTGTGGCGAGCACTGACTGCACGTACTGCTTGGGCTCATGCAGCGCTGCAGCGGTGTCCTGGGTGTAGCGCAACAAGGGTTCGGCCTTGAAGGTCAGCGCGATACACAGACCCAGAAGAATGATGATCGGCAGGCATTCGTTGCGGCGCAGCATCGGCGAAGGACGCTCGTGTGGCGTCCAGAAACGTTGCGTGCCGAGCCTTGAAAAAGCGATCAGCGACGCCAGTCCAGAAAAGATCAGCAGGCCGATCAGCATCCACGCCTGAGTGGAAAGCGCCTCATCCTTCGCGACGTCCAGGCCCAGCGGGTTCATCAGGGCGCTGATCAAGGTGAGCTTGCCGATGAACCCCGAGAGCGGCGGCATGCCGATGATCAGCAAGGCGCAGGCGATAAAACTCAGGCCCAGAAAAGCCATGGTCATGGGAATGACCTGACCGACCACGACCTTCTGTTCGTCGTCCAGGTTAGCGCCGGGCGGCGGATGTAGAGACTCCAGGGTACGAGGCAATTGATCCACGTCGTATTCCAGAGGGATCTCGTTGGCCGAGCGGGAGCGTTCGATCAGTTCGCCCAGCAGGAACATAGCGCTCAATGCCAGCGTCGAGCTGACCATGTAGAACAGCGCGCCCGAGGTCAGGCTCGGTTGGGCGAAGCCAACGGCGGACAGCAGAATGCCTGCTGACACCAGTATGCTCAGGCTGGCGAGTCGTTCCAGGCGCTGGGCGGCGATGATGGCGATGGCCGCGGTGAAAATCGTCGCCATGCCGCCGTAGATCAGCCAGTCGCCGCCGAAGAAGGCCGACGCACCGGCCTGACCGGAAAACAGCAGGGTCCACAGGCGCAGCAGGGTGTAGACCCCCACTTTGGTCATGATCGCAAACATCGCCGCCACCGGCGCGCTGGCTGCCGAATAGGCGGGAACCAACCAGAAGTTCAGCGGCCACATGCCAGCCTTGGCCAGGAACGCCGTGGCCAGAATTGCAGCCCCCGCGTGCAGCAGGCCCAGATCGGACTCCGCTACCTGCGGGATCTTGATGGCCAGGTCGGCGAAGTTCAGCGTGCCGGTCACCCCGTAAATCAACGCTGCACCGATCAGAAACAGCGACGACGCCAGCAGGTTGATCGAAATGTAATGCAGGCCCGTCGACACCCGTGCCCGGCCGGAGCCGTGCAGCATCAGGCCGTAGGACGCCGCGAGCAGTACTTCGAAGAACACGAACAGGTTGAACAGATCCGCAGTCAGGAACGCGCCGTACAGCCCCATGAGCTGGATCTGGAACAGCGCGTGGAAGCTGGCACCGGCCCTGTCCCAGCGGGCCAGCGCGAACAGCAGGGCGCAGACTCCGACAATCCCGGTCAGGACGAGCATCATCGCTGACAGGTGGTCGACCACCAGCACGATGCCGAACGGCACGCCCCAGTTGCCCGGCAGATAGACACCGATCGAGCCGCTGCTGCCGCTGTGTTGCACCCAGAGAAACAGCGCTACGGAAATGCCCAGCCCGAGGATGCTGGAAAACAGATTGATACGGCCCTTGAGCGGCCGGTGCTTTTCGCCCAGCCAGAGCATCAGCCCGGCGGTCAGCAGCGGCAGCAGGATGGGCGCGATGATCAGTTGGTTCATCCAGCTCATGCCTTGGGCTCCCGGCCATCTACATGGTCGGTGCCGGTCAGGCCCCTGGAGGCGAGCAAGACCACCAGAAACAGCGCGGTCATGGCGAAGCTGATGACAATCGCGGTCAGCACCAGCGCCTGTGGCAACGGATCAGTGTAATTGAGCAGGTCCTGAGGAATGCCGTCCTTGATGATCGGCTCTCTGCCGATGAACAGGCTGCCCATGCTGAAGATGAACAGGTTGACCCCGTACGACAACAGGCACAGTCCCATCACTACCTGGAAGGTACGTGGCCTGAGGATCAGCCAGACGCCCGAGGCGGCCAGTACACCGATGGCGATTGCAATGACTTCTTCCATCAGAGGATTCCTTGCGGGTTGGCGACAGGCTTGGGCAACTGCGTCGGCCGATGGCTGCGCACCGACTGGTGAGCCAGTGCGGTGAGAATCAACAGCGTCGAGCCGACCACCACGGCGTACACGCCGACATCGAAGAACAGCGCGCTGGCAATGTGAATATCACCCAGGATCGGCAGATCGACATGGGCGGTGTGGGTGGTCATGAACGGATAACCCAGCGCCATCGAGCCTGCGCCGGTCAGAACCGCGCATAACAGGCCCGTGCCCATCCAGCGTAGCGGGCGCAGGCTCATTTGCGCCTCGACCCACTGGGTGCCTGCCACCATGTATTGCAGAATGAACGCCACCGACATCACCAGCCCGGCAACAAACCCGCCGCCAGGCTGGTTGTGGCCGCGGACGAACAGGTACATCGAAATGATGAAGGCAATCGGCAGCAGCAATCGAACCAGCGCTGCCGGAACCATCATGAAACCGAGCGCGGTATCGCTGGCGCTGCGCGGGTTGACCAGGTCCGTTACCACGTCACGGGCCAGCAGGCGCTGTTGTGCGGGCAGCAGAATGCTTTCCTTCGGTGGGCGGAAGCGTCGCAACAGAGCGAACACTGTCATGGCGACCGCCGCCAGCACGGTGATCTCGCCAAACGTGTCGAAGCCGCGGAAATCCACCAGCATCACGTTGACCACGTTGGTGCCGCCGCCCTGGGGCAGCGCACGACTCAGGTAGAAGGACGAGATGGCGTTGGGCGTCTGGCGGGTCAGCATGGCGTAGGAGAGTATCGCCATGCCCAGTCCCACGAGCACCGCCAGGCCGAAGTCGCGGATGCGTCGGGTGCGGGCACGCAGGCGTGCGCTGAGCGGGGCGACGTCTTCATTGCGTCGCGGCAGCCAGCGCAAACCGAGCAGGATCAGCACGGTGGTCACCACCTCCACGACCAGTTGCGTCAGTGCCAGATCAGGGGCCGAGAACCAGACGAAGGTAATGCAGGTCATCAGCCCGCAGACGCTGACCATCACCAGTGCCGCCAAACGGTGATATTTACCCTGCCAGGCCGCGCCTATGGCGCAGGCAATCGCGATGAGCCACAGCGTGACAAACACCCCGGAACCCGGAATCTTCGGTCTGTCGCCTCAGGTCAGGCCGCTGAAATACATCGGAATGAAACCGCCCAGTACCGCCGCGAGCACCAGCAGAAACAGTTGCGGCTGCAGGCGGCGAGTGCTGACCTTGCGTTCGAAACGGCGTGCCCAGTGCATCATCACCACCTGACTGCGCTCGAAAAAGCGCTTGCCATTGAGACGTCCCACCAGCGGCGGGGCGGTGATGCGCTCGTGCTTGAGCGGCTTGCGCAGTAATAGATACAGAATGATACCGCCCGCCATTGCCACCAGGCTCATGACCATCGGCAGGTTCCAGCCGTGCCAGATCGCCAGGCTGTATTCGGGCAGTGTGCCACCGACCACCGGACGCGCAGCGGCGGCGAGCAGGGGCGCGACCGATTGCGCCGGGAAAATCCCCACCACCAGACACGTCAGCACCAGCAGTTCGACCGGCGCACGCATCCAGCGCGGCGGTTCGTGGGGCAAGTGCGGCAGATCCTTGGCCGCCGGACCGAAAAACACATCGACCGTGAAGCGCAGCGAATAGGCAACGCTGAAGATCCCGGCGATGGTCGCGATCACCGGCAAGGCAATCTCGACCCAGGCAGTGGCGGAAATAAACACGGTTTCGGCAAAGAACATTTCCTTGGATAGAAAACCGTTGAGCAGCGGCACGCCGGCCATCGAGGCGCTGGCGACCATCGCCAGTGTCGCGGTGTAGGGCAGCAGCCTTACCAGACCACTGAGACGCCGGATATCGCGGGTTCCGCTCTCGTGGTCGATGATGCCGGCGGCCATGAACAGCGACGCCTTGAAGGTCGCGTGGTTGAGAATATGGAACACCGCAGCCACCGCAGCCAGCGGGCTGTTGAGGCCGAGCAGCAGGGTGATCAGGCCCAGGTGGCTGATGGTCGAATAGGCCAGCAGGCCCTTGAGGTCATTCTGAAAGATGGCCGCGTAGGCGCCGAGAATCAGCGTGCAGGCACCCGCGCCACTGACGATCCAGAACCATTGCTCGGTGCCGGACAGCGCCGGCCACATGCGCGCCATGAGAAACACCCCGGCCTTGACCATGGTCGCCGAGTGCAGATACGCCGACACCGGCGTGGGGGCCGCCATAGCGTGCGGCAGCCAGAAATGGAACGGGAACTGGGCGCTTTTGGTCAGTGCGCCGATCAGAATCAGGGTGAGTAACACCGGGTACAAGGCGTGTGCACGAATCGCGTCACCGGCGGCCAGGACACGGTCCAGGTCGTAACTGCCGGCCACATGGCCGAGGATCATCATGCCGGCCAGCAGCGCCAGACCGCCCGCACCGGTGACCATCAGCGCCATGTAAGCGCCGCGTCGGGCATCGGCCCGATGGTGCCAGTAGCCGATCAGCAGGAACGAGAACAGGCTGGTCAGCTCCCAGAAAAACACGATCTGAATCAGATTGCCGGACATCACCAGTCCGAGCATGGCGCCCATGAAGGCCAGGAAAAACGCAAAGAAGCGCGGCACCGGATCGTCCGGCGACATGTAATAACGCGCGTACAGCGAGACCAGCGCACCGATGCCCAGCACCAGCATCGAGAACAGCCAGGCGAAGCCGTCGATGCGCAGAACGAAGTTCATGCCCAGGCTTGGCAGCCAGAAATACTCTTCACGAATCACGCCGCCGTCGGCGATCTGCGGGAACCACAAGGCCATCTGCACCGCGCCGATGAGGGCGATCAGACCGGCCAGAAACGATTCCGCATTACGCGCGTTGTGCGGCAATAAGGCCGCCAGACAGCTGCCGATGAAAGGCAGAAGCAGTAGAACTATCAGGGACATAGGCTTCTAATCTGCAGGGGAATGTCAAGCATCATACGTGTCAGACACTCCGATACCAAAGGGACGGTTTCCGAAATTTCCTACAAAAAGTGTCTGCTTTTTTAATTCGGTAAATAATTACTTCTGATGCAGCGATATGTATTTGAAATAGCTTTGAAGAAGCAAGGTGTTTCATGGCTGGCAAAGCCCGCTGTTCACTCAGCTTTGCGCACGGCTTGTTCATTTCCCTCTTCGTCGACAATGCTCTGATCATCAGACGCCGAACGCCGCTTCATTTCGCTGACGATCACCCCGGCCACAATCAGTGCCGCGCCCAGCAGGGCGACGCCCGGCAAACGCTCGCCGGCGAGTCTTCCGACAATTCCGGCCCAGACCGGTTCACCGGCATAAATCACCGTGGCGCGGGTCGGCGAAACACTTTTCTGTGCCCAGTTCATGGCGATCTGGATCGCCGCACTCATGGTCCCAAGCCCCACAGCACTGAACACCAGCAACCAGGAAAAATCCGGCAAGTGTTCCTCGGTCGGGACGATCATCAGAAATGCCAGTGCCGATGCGGTAGCCAGTTGCACCACGGTGACTCGACGCACATCGACCTCACCGGCATAGGCACTGATCATGATGATCTCGGCGGCGATGGCCACTGTGCTGATCAGCGTCACGATCTCGCCGGAACTGAGTTGCAGGGAAGCGCCCTGCGGCCCGGCGACCAGCATCAGCCCGGTGAAGGCGAGGATGATGCCCAGTGTCGGCATCAACCCTGGTCGCCGGCCCAGTACCAGCCATTGCAACAAAGGTACGCAGGGTACGTAGAGCGCCGTGATGAACGCCGACTGACTGCTGGGGATGGTCTGCAGTCCGATCGTCTGCAGGCCATAACCGAGCATGATCGCGATGCCGATGAAGACGCCGGCCTTGAGCTCAAGAAAGGTAAGACCGCGCAGCACCTTCATTGAAAACAGCGCTACGATAAGCGCTGCGGCGGCAAAGCGCAGGCCGACGAAGAACATCGGCCCGCTGACGGTCATCGCATGCTGGACCAGCAGAAAGGTGCCTCCCCAGAGCATGGTGATCAGAATCAGTACGGCTTCTGCCTTGCTGATGCGGGGTATGCGGCTGATAGACTTCATGTCAGCTCCGGATTCCTGTTAATTGCCATTCGCGCGGTGTGAGGCTGAACACCCTGACAGTGTCCCTGGGCTGGGCAGTATAATGCGCAACGGTTTGATGTGAGCACCAGCATGCACAAAGAAAATTCCCAGCGCCCTCCGGTGCTGCAGCACGTCAGCCAGAACGTACGGCGTCTGCGTAACAGTGCGGACCTCAGCCAGACGGCGCTGGCGGAAAAGTCCGGGGTCAGCCGACGCATGCTGGTCGCTATCGAGGCCGGCGAGAAAAACGTCAGCCTGGCGACTCTGGACCGCGTGGCCGAAGCCCTGGAAGTGGCGTTCAGCGACCTGATCCAGGCCCCCGAAAATCACGATTACAGCCGCATCAACGAGCTGGCTTGGGCCGGTACGATCGCCGGCAGCAAGGCGGTGCTGCTGGCCAGGGCCGTTGCCCGGCGCGAGGTGGAGTTGTGGGAGTTCTGTCTGCAGCCCGGGGACGCCTATGTCTCGGAGGCCGATCCCGATGGCTGGAGTGAACAGGTCTACGTCGTCGAAGGGCATCTGACGATACGTTTTTCCGACCCTGCGGCCACGCAGCAGATAGGAGCGGGCGAGTTCTTCATGTTCCCCAGCAATCAGCCGCACCGCTATTGCAACGATGCCGACGTGCCGCTGCGTTTCGTGCGTAACGTCGCGCTCTGACCTTCCGATTCTTTATCGCAATCCGACCGAGGCACTGTTCGATGACCGAAGATTCCCACCAGACGGCTGACATTCTGATCATCGGCGGCGGTCTGAGCGGGACCATGCTGGCGGCGCAACTGCTGCGCAGACCGGGCCAGCGGCGAATCCTGATCATCGAAACCCGTAGCGAACTCGGCAGGGGCGAGGCCTACAGTGCGACGGAGCCGGGCCATACACTCAATGGCAACGCTGCGCGGATGAGCGTCGATCCCGATAACCCGGATGACCTTACCCAATGGCTGACTGACTATCTGGCCGCTGGTGGCTGGCCTGAAGCCGCTAAGCAGAGGGTCCCGGTCGCCGAACTGTTTCCGCCGCGCGGGGTGTTCGGGCTTTACGTCCAGCAGCGGCTGCGTGAAGCCCGAAGCGCTGGCGAAGCCTTTGGCTCGACCGCCGTGCATGTGTCCGGCGAGGCAGTGGACCTGCAGGTCCATGAAGGTGGTGTCAGTGTCTCGCTGGCTGACGGTCGTATGCTGCGCGGCAGCCGCGCCGTACTGGCGACCGGTATGTACGCGGCGTCACGCACCCCGCGACGTGATTCGAACGAGCTGAACACGGCTGCGCTGGATCCCTGGGATGTGGCGGTGATGAGAAAGCTCGATCCGCAGTCGAGTGTGCTGATCATCGGCTCGGGACTGACTATGGTCGATGCGCTGGTCTCGCTGGAAACGGCCGGGCATCGTGGGCCCATCCAGATCTTTTCCCGGCACGGCCTGTTGCCGCATGTCCGGCGTCAGCCGCCGGAATGGTCTGATTTTCTCGCTCAGGACCCGAGTATCCGCAGTACTCGGCAACTGCTGCGCAAAGTACGTGAACAGTGCGAGCTGGCCATCGAGAGCGGGATTGACTGGCAGGCACCGCTGGACACCGTGCGTGCCAATGTGGGCAGGCTGTGGAATCAGGCCAGCGATCAGCAGCGCCGCCAGTTCGTCCGTCATGTACGACCGTGGTGGGAGAGTCACCACCATCGCTCCCCGCCACCCAGCGCTGCGCTGCTTGCGCGGCTGATCAGGCAAGGGCGGTTGAGCATTGACGCGGCCTCGTTGCAGGGCGTGGCCAGTCTGCCGTCAGGTCAGGTACAGATCAGCGTGCGTCGGCGCGGTGAGAGTCAGCCGACGCAGATTACTGGTGATGCGTTAATCAACTCTACCGGCATCGAATACGACTGGCGACGCGTGGATCGCCCGTTGCCCCGGCAGTTGCTGGTTCGCGGTCTGATACAGCCCGGCCCGCTGGCACTCGGCATCGCCGCCGACGCCGCTGGCGCTGTGCTCGACGCACACGGTCAGTACTCGACACGCCTGTTCGCCATGGGCCCGCCATTGCGCGGCATGTGGTGGGAAAGCACCGCAGTGACCGATGTAGCGATCCAGGCCAAGGCGCTGGCGATGCGTTTGTCGTAAAGCGCCGCTTGCTCAGAAGAGGACGCAGAGCGTCCGGAAACGCATACCCACGCGGAGCATGGGCACGATAGTGTTCTCCCGGACAGCGATCCTTCCTCACGCCCCAGCGTGGGAATGCCGTTCATGACGCTCTGCGTCATCGGTCTTGACCTTCACACCGACAGGTGCAGCATGCGGTCGCCCTGGACGTTTTCACCCGGTCTGCGTTTGTTGACCGCCAGTTCGCCAATCTTGATCAAGCGTGTGCGCGTGACGTTGCGGGTCAGGCCCAGCAGGCTGGCTGTGTGCACCTGGTTGTGGTGGCAGAAGCGATAGGCGGTTCTGAGCAACGTATCCTCGACCTTCTCGTGCAAGGCACCGGCCTGTTCTTCGAAGAGCTTTTGAAACGCCCGGTTGAGCAGTTGCTCGGCTGATTCGTCAGGCGGGTTCTGTTCATCCTGGCGCTCGATTCTAAGGTTGGACATGCGCAGGTCATCACGCTGAATAACGCCTTCACGGCACACCAGCAGGGTGTGATGGATGACGTTTTCCAGCTCGCGAATATTCCCCGGCCAGCTGTAGGTCTTGAGCTTGTGCTCGGCTTCTGGGCTGATCCGTACCGGACCATGCCGCAGCCGCTGGCTGTAGATCTCTATGAAATGCCGGGCCAAGGGCAGGATGTCGCCCGGCCGGTCGCGCAGCGGGCTCAATTCCAGATTGACCACGTCGAGCCGGTAGTAAAGGTCCTCGCGAAAATGCCCGGCGTTGATGGCCTTTTCCAGCTGCACGTTGGTCGCTGCGAGGACCCTTACATCAATGGGCACGCTCTTGCGCGAGCCCAGACGCACCACTTCACGCTCCTGAAGCACGCGCAGCAATTTGACCTGCAGCGACATGGGCAGGTCGCCGATCTCATCGAGAAACAGCGTGCCGCCGTTGGCCTCTTCGAACCAGCCCGCCTTGGCGCTGATCGCTCCGGTGAACGCGCCTTTTTCGTGGCCGAACAACTCGGCCTCGATCAGGTTCTCGGAGAACGCGCCGCAGTTGACCGCCACGAACGGTTTGTCGCGGCGGGCGCTCAGTTCGTGGACGTGACGTGCGACCAGTTCCTTGCCGGTGCCGGTCTCGCCAATGATCAGCACGCTGGCATCACTGGGCGCAACCTGGCGTACGTGAGCGAGCAGGGCTCGGGACTTGGGGTCTTCGAACACCTGCGCAGTGGCCCTGATCGAGGTGGCCAGCGCAGGCGAGTGCGGTAAGGTCAGCAGTTGTCCGGACATCACTTGGCCTGCGGGGGCAGATCGTTGGCGATCATTTCGCCGAACGGGCCCGTCAGGTTGGTGATGCCGCGCCCGGCGAGGCTGGCGTAAGGCTCAGGCAGCAGCGGGAAGACCAGTTCGGCGAAGCGGTAAGCTTCTTCAAGATGCGGGTAACCCGAGAAAATGAAGCTCTCGATGCCCAGGTCGGCGTATTCCTTGATACGTGCCGCGACTTCTTCGGGATTGCCGACCAGCGCCGTGCCTGCACCGCCGCGTACCAGGCCGACACCGGCCCACAGGTTGGGCGCGATCTCCAGATTGTCGCGACGCCCGTCATGCAGTGCCGCCATGCGCCGCTGGCCTTCGGAATCAAAGCGCGAAAAGGACTTCTGCGCCGCAGCAATGGTGTCATCACTGATGTGTTCGATCAGCGTGCTGGCGGCTTTCCAGGCTTCTTCGCTGGTTTCGCGCACGATCACGTGCAGGCGAATGCCGAACTTCACGGTACGTCCCTTGCGCGCGGCGCGTTCACGCACATCGGCGAGCTTTTGCGCCACGGCTGCCGGAGGCTCACCCCAGGTCAGGTACACGTCCACCTGATCGGCCGCAAGGTCATGCGCCGCGTCGGAGGAACCACCGAAATACAGCGGCGGGTAGGGTTTTTGAATCGGCGGGTAAAGCGCTTTGGCGTTCTGCACGCGCAAGTGCTTGCCTTCGAAGTCGACCGCTTCGCCCTGCAGGACGCGACGCCAGATTTTCAGAAATTCGTCGGTGACTTCATAACGCTCGCTGTGGTCGAGAAAGCTGCCATCGCCACGGTTTTCATCCGGGTCGCCACCGGTCACCACGTTGATCAGCAGCCGGCCGCCGGACAGGCGATCCAGCGTGGCTGCCATGCGTGCCGAGACGGTTGGCGAGATAATCCCCGGACGGATCGCCACCAGATACCTCAGCCGCTCGGTCAGCGGCACCAGCGCCGAGGCGATGACCCATGAGTCTTCGCAGGAGCGACCGGTAGGGATCAATACGCCGTAATAACCCAGGTCATCGGCGGCCTGCGCTACCTGTTTCAAATAGTTGAGGGTGACGGGACGTGCGCCCTTTGTCGTGCCCAGATAATGGCCGTCGCCGTGAGTCGGAAGAAACCAGAAAACGTTCATGACAAATCCTTGGAAGTAATCAGCCAGATGGAAGCTGATGGGATCCGCTGTCGGTTGGCAGACACCTCACCAACAGCGTTCGGGGTGGGGCCATTTATAGAACGTCTTTTTTATTCCGCAAAAGAACGTTAAACCATATTTTTAGATCCTAAATGCATATGTCCTCCGCGACCCCGCTAACATTTCTGCGCCAGCCCTTTGAACACAAGGCTTTTGACGGTGGCAGAGCCCCGTCAATAAGGCGCCTGCCGAGCGCCGACGCGGTGAAAGTCTGGCATTCAGGGTAAAAAACGTTTCCGGTTGGGCAGGTTTCCCGGCGCTCGTCAGGCTGCCGAAACTTTTCTCCGACCGGCCCTGTCACTTTTCCAGGACCAACAGGAGTCAGACCATGGCAAGGGCAATCTGGAAGGGCGCAATCAGCTTCGGGCTGGTGCATATACCGGTCGCGTTGGTTTCGGCGACAACGTCGACCAGTGTCGACTTCGACTGGCTCGACAAACGCAGCATGGACCCGGTCGGCTACAAGCGAATCAACAAGGTCACCGGCAAGGAAGTCACTAGCGAAAACATCGTCAAGGGCGTGGCGTACGAGAAGGATCGCTATGTGGTGCTCAGCGAGGAGGAAATCCGTTCTGCGCACCCCAAGTCGACGCAGACCATCGACATATTCGCGTTCGTCGACAGCCAGCAGATCCCCTTGCAGAACATCGACACGCCTTATTTCCTGACCCCCGACAAGCGCGGCGAGAAAGTCTATGCGTTGCTACGCGAAACCCTGGTCGACACCAAAAAGGTCGCGCTGGCCAATGTTGTGCTGCATACCCGCGAACACCTCGCGGCGGTCATGCCACTGGAATCGGCGCTGGTGATGGTGATCCTGCGCTGGCCTGCCGACGTGCGTGAGCTGGATGCGCTGGAACTGAGCGATGCGGTGACTGACGCCAAGTTGAACAAGAGCGAACGTGATATGGCCAAGCGTCTGGTCAAGGACATGAGCGCTGACTGGCAGCCTGAGCAGTACCGCGACACCTTTCAGGACAAGATCATGCACCTGGTCAAGACCAAGGCAGACGAAGGACAGATCGAGGATGTCGAGACCGATCCGGCCGAGGAAGAACGCAAGAGCGCCGATGTCATCGACCTCACCGACCTGCTACGGCGCAGTCTGGCGGGCAAGGGCGGGGCTAGCAAAGGCAAGGCGAGCACGCCCGCGGCGAAGGAAAAACCGGCCGACAAGGACAGCCCCAGGCCCAAGCGGCCCGCCGCGCGCAAGAAAACCAGCAAAGCCTCTTGAGCCCTACGGAGTGACCGGTGATGGCCAAGCCCGCCAGTGAATACACCCGCAAGCGCAATTTCGACATCACTTCCGAGCCTGCGGAAAGCAAACGCAAGGGCAAAGGCAAGGGCAAAGGCAAGTCGCAGCCCGGTGCGCTTGGTTTCGTGATCCAGAAGCATGACGCACGTAACCTGCACTACGACTTTCGACTGGAGCTGGATGGCACGCTCAAGAGCTGGGCCGTGCCCAAAGGCCCGAGCCTGGACCCTACGCAAAAGCGTCTGGCAGTGCATGTCGAAGACCATCCGCTGGACTACGCCGGCTTCGAGGGCAGTATCCCGCAGGGTCAGTACGGTGGCGGTGATGTGATCGTCTGGGACCGCGGTGTCTGGCAACCGCACGGCGATCCGCAAAAGACCTACGCGGAGGGCAAACTCAAGTTCACTCTGGTCGGCGAGAAGCTCAGCGGTGACTGGGCGCTGGTGCGTACCCGGCTCAAGGGCAGCGGCAGCAAGGAGCAGTGGCTGCTGATCAAGGAAAAGGATGACATTGCGCGACCTGCTGCCGAATACGACATCACCCATGAGCAGCCGCAAAGCGTGATCAGTGGTGCTCATGTGGGCAAGCAACGCAGCGCCTCGAAAAAGTCCGGGGCCAGTGCTGCAAGCGGCAAAGCCAAGGCCGCCACATCAAAATCAAAAGCGCCGACGCCAGTTGCAAAGCCGACCCGCAGGAAAGCGAAAGCGGCTTTCCCGGATACGCTTTCGCCGCAACTGGCAACGCTGGTGGAAGCGCCGCCAGCCGGGGACTGGCTGTACGAAATTAAATTCGATGGCTACCGCATGCTGACCCGCATTCAGGGCGACGATGTGCGGCTGTTCACCCGCAACGGGCATGACTGGACCGAGCGGCTGCCGGAGCTGGTCAAGGCGCTCAAGGGCATGAAACTGCGTGACAGTTGGTTCGACGGCGAAGTGGTGGTTCTCGATGAGCAAGGGCTGCCCGACTTCCAGGGCTTGCAGAATGCCTTTGACGCGGGGAACAGCAAGGACATTCTGTATTACCTGTTCGACATGCCGTTTCTGAGCGCGGAGGACCTGCGTGAAGTGCCGCTTGAGCAGCGTCGTGATGCCTTGAAGCAAGTCCTCGACGCCCAGAAAAGTCGCCTGTTGCGTTATTCGGATGCTTTTCAGGCGGGCCATCAGGACATTGTCGCGAGTGCTGCGGCAATGGGCCTGGAAGGGGTGATCGGCAAGCGTGCCGGTAGTGCGTACGTCAGTAAGCGCAATGCCGACTGGATCAAGCTCAAATGTCGCTTGCGACAGGAATTCGTGGTCGTCGGCTACACGGCGCCGCAGGGCAGCCGATCAGCGTTCGGTGCCCTGATGCTGGCGGTCAATGCTGGTGAGGATGGGTTGGTCTACGCCGGGCGGGTCGGCACCGGGTTCACTGAAGTGAACCTTGAGCAACTGCATAAACAGCTGAAGAAATTGCAGCGCAAGGATTCACCGCTGGCCAAGAAGCTCTCCGCGTCCCAGGCCCGTGGCGTGCAGTGGGTGGAACCGCAACTGGTCTGCGAAGCCGAGTTCGCCCAGTGGACTCGCGAAGGGATTGTGCGCCAGGCCGCCTTTGTCGGACTGCGCAGCGACAAGCCCGCCAAGGACGTGGTGCGTGAAGACGCACAGCCTGCCAACGTGGCCAGCGACACCCCAACCACAACGGCAGTACCCAAGGCGCGCAAAAAGGCCGCGCAGGGGAAAGTTGATGTGGCGGGCACCGGCATCAGTCATCCGGACCGCGTCATCGACAGCAAGACGGGCACCAGCAAGATCGAACTTGCACAGTTTTACCAGTCCATCGCCGACTGGATTCTGCCCTACCTGAGCAAGCGTCCCGTGGCCCTGCTGCGCTGTCCTGAGGGCATCGACGGTGAGCAGTTTTTCCAGAAGCATGCCGAGCATCTGGCGATCCCGCACATCAGGCAACTGGATCGTGCCCTGGACCCCGGGCACGCCGCGCTGATGGAAATAGATTCGTTGCAGGCGCTGGTCGGTGCTGCGCAAATGGGCGCTATAGAGCTGCATACCTGGGGCGCTACGCGTGACAGGATCGAAACGCCGGACCATTTCGTGCTGGACCTTGATCCCGATCCGGCACTGCCCTGGCGCAGCATGATCGAGGCCACACAAATGGTGCTCGCCGTGCTGGAAGAGCTGGGTTTGGAAGCCTTTCTCAAGACCAGCGGCGGCAAGGGCATGCACATCATCGTGCCGTTGGCGCGCCAGGCCGACTGGGACACCGTGAAGGCGTTCGCCAAGGCCATCGCCGAGTTTGCCAGCCGTCAGTTGCCGGAACGCTTCACCGCCACCATGGGGCCGAAAAACCGCGTCGGAAAAATCTTCATCGATTACCTGCGCAACAGCCGCGGCGGCAGCACGGTGACCGCCTATTCGGTACGCGCCCGGCCCGGGTTGCCGGTCTCGGTGCCGATTGCGCTGGATGAGCTGGTGGGTCTGAAGTCGTCGGCACAGTGGGACATCACCAACCTTGAGCAGCGTTTGAAGCGGCTCAAGGACGACCCGTGGGCTGGCTACAGCAACCGGCGTAAAATCACGCTGAAGATGTGGAAGCAACTGGGTGCGAAACGGCCTTGAGGCAAGGTCGCTGTCCGGGTTTTGCAAGGGGAAACGTGGGCGGCACGCCAAGCAATAACTGACATGCCGGCCGCACACTGGGGCTTAGAGAATCCGGTACAGCAGTCGCTCGACCCGCACGCGGCTGACACGCTTGAGAAACTTGCGCACGCCTTCGGGGTAGTTGGCCAGTGTGTCGAGCTCGTCATACTGGTTGACGCGCTGCGTGTTGCGCATCAAATGCGCGATTTCCGCTTCCCGTGGCTCGCTCCACTGACCCTTCGGATCGTCGATCAGCAAGGCGTTTTCCAGGTCCAGATTAAAGGCGCGAGGGTTCAGGTTGTTGCCGGTCAGCAGGGTATAACGCTGGTCGACCCAGATGCCTTTGAGGTGGAAGGTGTTATCGCCGTGTTTCCACAGGTGCACATTGAGGCGATGCTGAGCGATTGCCTTCTGATGCTTGTGGGCAAAGCGCCGCAGGCTGATTTCATAGAGATAGGGCAGGGCCGAGATCACCTTGAACGGCTCATCCGGGTCGATGAAGAAGTCGTTGGCGGTCTTGTCGCCAATGATGATATCGACCTGTACGCCGCGCTTGAGCGCCCGGTTGATCTCGCGAGTGACGGCCACCGGCAGGTTGAAGTACGGCGTGCAGATGGTCAGCTGGATCTTGCTTGACGCGATCAGATCGCAGATGGCGCGGTTGAGATTGTTGCGCGGGCCGACGCCGAGCAGCGGAATCACGCGCATCTCGCCGTTTTCCTTTTCGCCCGCCGAGGTGTCGTAGGCGGCGCGTTTCAGGTCGCTACGAAACGCACGGATCTCGCTGCGCAAACTGCGCGAGCTGGGCGGCGATTGCAGATCGAGGCGGTGCACGGCCGGCGACGAAAGTATTTCCCGCTGCACCAGATTCTGGAAAGCGTCGGCCAATGCTGCGTTTTCGATCAGGTGATAACGGTCCAGACGGTATTTGTCGAGCTTGTGCAGGTAAACGTTGTTGATGCTGGCGCCGCTGTAGATCACACAGTCGTCGATCACACTGCCCTTGAGGTGCAGCACGCCGAACAGTTCGCGGGTCTGCACCGGCACGCCGTAGATCGGCACTTCTTCATCGTATTCGAGGTTCTGCGCCTGATACCAGGTCGAGTTGCCGGGCTGGCGTCCTGCACCGATCAGGCCGCGTTGCGCGCGAAACCAGTCGACCAGCACTACCACATCCAGCTCCGGCCTCGCGGATTTGGCAGCGTACAGCGCGTCGAGAATCTCCTGGCCGGCTTCATCTTGCTGCAGGTACAGCGCGATGATATAGATGCGCCGGGTGGCCGAAGCGATCTTTTCCAGCAGGCAGCGTCGATAGTCTGCGGCAGAAGGAACAATGGAGATTGCATCGCTCTGCAAGGCAAAACCACGAAGTGCTGCCAGGGTCGAGCGTCGGAAAGTGGACTGCATAGGCCTCTCGATGGGAAAACCAATAGCCTGTGAGCTTACACGACAGTCGGCCTCCTGTGGCTGTCGCCAACCTGTTTCAAAGCATTGCGGAACGCCACGGGCCGCCATGCGCGCTGATTTTTCATGATGCAGCGCCGGAACGAACCGCATCGCGTCGCTGACTTATCATCTTTTATGCATAAACAAATGATAAGCATTACCAGTAACATCTGATATCATTTCGCATCCACCCGATCGGTGATGTCCAGGACAGTTGCTTCCGATCTCGTTCAACTTGTCTTCAGGACCTACTGATGAACTCCCCATCGTTCCCGATGCGCCTTACGTTGCTCGCGTTTTGCTGTTCCATTGGATCTCCGGCCTGGGCCGCTGCAGAGGCTGCCACTCGGCAGGACGGCCCTGTGGTGCTGGGCGAGACTGACATCAGTGCCGACAAGGCCGACCCTCACGCGCTACCGCCGGTTTATGCCGGTGGGCAGGTGGCGCGCGGTGGGCAACTGGGCGTTCTGGGCAATGCCGACATCATGGACGTGCCGTTCACCATGAGCAGTTACACCGAACAATTGATCGAGGACCAGCAGGCTGAAACCGTCGGCGACGTATTGCTTAATGATGCATCGGTGCGTCAGTCAAGTGGTTATGCCAACGCTTCGCATATCTTCGTCATTCGCGGCCTCAAGCTGACCACCGACGATATCTCCTACAACGGCCTTTACGGCGTACTGCCACGCCAGATCATATCGACCGATGCGCTGGAGCGCGTTGAAGTGTTCAAGGGCCCCAACGCCTTCATCAACGGCGTGACGCCGACCGGTTCCGGGATTGGCGGCGGCGTGAACCTGCAGCCCAAGCGCGCGCAGGACACACCGACGCGTCGTTTTACCTCCGACATCAGCAGCGACGGCCGGGTCGGCGAGCATCTCGACCTGGGGCAGCGCTTTGGCGAGGGCAATCGCTTCGGCGCGCGTCTCAACCTGTCGCAGCGCGAAGGCGAGACCGGCGTCGAGGATGAAGAGCATCGCAGCAAGCTGTTCGCGCTGGGGCTCGATTATCGAGGTGACAACTTCCGTTTGTCCGGCGATTTTGCCTACCAGAAGCAGCGCATCAACCAGAGCCGCAACACGGTGTTTGTCGACAGCGCCCTGACCAGCGTGCCGCATGCTCCGGACTCGGATACCAATTACGCGCCGAACTGGACCTGGACCGAAACCGAAGACACCTTCGGCATGAGCCGCGCCGAGTACGACCTCAACGAAGACTGGACGCTGTACGCCGCAGTGGGCGCCAAGCACACCCGTGAGGTCGGCGTATATGGCTCGCCAACTGTCCACGATGCCGCAGGCAATACCACGGCCGCACCGTCTTTCATCCCGCATGACGAAGACAACAAGACCGCCATGGCCGGCATCAACGGCAAGCTGCAGACCGGCGCGGTCAGCCACAAGGTCAACTTCGGGCTGTCCGGTATCTGGACCGAACAGCGCAGTGCGTATCTGTTTGGCGGCACCTCCAGCAACAACCTTTACGACCCTGTCTCCCAAGAGCGCCCGGCACTCGACAGTTTCACCGCAGGCGATCTGAATGATCCCGGCATTGTCGGCAAGAGCCGCATGCGCAGCGTCGCGTTCTCAGACACGCTGGGCTTTTTCGATGATCGCCTGTTGCTGACCGCAGGCCTGCGTCGCCAGCAACTGCGTGTTCAGGGGTATGAATACGGCAGCGGCCCGCGCAATGCGCTGTACGACGAAGCGATCACCACGCCGGTCTACGGGGTGGTATTCAAGCCTTGGCACTATGTGTCGTTCTACGCCAACCGCATCGAAGGTCTGGCGCAAGGTCCAACGGCTCCGGATACCGTCACCATCAACCCTGGCGAAGTTTTTGCGCCGTCGCGTTCGAAACAGGTGGAAGCGGGCGTCAAGCTGGACATGGGCACGTTCGGCGCGAGCCTGGGCGTGTACCGCATCGAGCAACCGGCTGACGGCTATCAGGTTCTGGAAGGCACCGGGTCGCGTTATGTCCGTGATGGTCAGCAGCGCAACCGCGGCGTTGAGATGAACGTCTTTGGCCAACCTGTCAGCGGCTTGCGTCTGCTGGCCGGTCTGACCCTGATGGACACCGAGGTGAGCGGTACGGCCAGTGGCAGCAACGACGGCAATCGGGCCGTGGGTGTGCCGACCTTCCAGTTCAATGCGGGTGCCGATTGGGACATTCCGGGGATCGAAGGCGCGGCCATCAATGCGCGCATGCTGCGCACCGGTGGGCAATATGTCGATGCTGCCAACAACCTGAGCATCCCGACCTGGAACCGCTTCGACCTGGGCGCACGCTACACCTTCAACGTTGCGCAGAAGGACGTGACCCTGCGCGCCAACGTCGAGAACCTGATGGACAAGGATTATTGGGCATCAGCCAATGGCGGTTACCTGACTCAGGGCGAGCCACGTACCCTCAAGCTGTCGGGCACTATCGACTTCTGATCGACTGGCCGCATCGCAGGATGCAGCCAGCCGCTGGATCAGTAGCCGTTACGCTTCAGAATCGTTTCAATGCTTTCTTTTGCCGGCCGCTCGTAGAACTTCAACAGTTCGGCGGTGCGGTTGGTGAAGAAGCCGTCCGCGCCATCATGGCTGATCCGCTTGAAGTCCTCTGCGTCATCCACCGTGTACGGGTGGATGACCATGCCTTTCTCGTGGGTCAGGTTGTTCATCCAGGGTTTGACCAGGTCCATGTAGCTCTGGTCGCCACCCTTGGCCAGTTGCGACGAAGGGCCTGTGCCGATGGCGCCGTGGGCCTTGGCCCAGTCAATCCACTGCTCGAACTCTTGCGCTGATTTGACTTCCTGGGTCGCGTAATAGCTGGCCTTGTCCTTGGCTCCGGAGTCCTTGAACGCGACGCTGGATTTGGGCTCTATCGAGCCTTCGCCAACCCACAACAGCATGACCTTGGGCACTTTCGGCATTTCTTTCTGCAGCAGTTCCAGGCTTTGCTTCTCGAACGTCTGCAGGACGACGCGTCCTGGCATGTGCGCGACGTTGACATGGCCGGCCGCTGCCGCAGGGCGTTGGTCGAGCCAGCCGCGTTTGGCCAGCAGTTTTTTCAGGTCGGCTTCGACACCAGGAAACTTGTTCGGCACCTTGGTCTCTATGTACAGCCCAGGTTTGTTGGCGCCGCCCTCGGCGATGTCGATGACCTCATCCAGCGTCAGGATCTGCAACCCGTTGTAACTGTCGCGGGCCTTGTCCGGGTAAGCCTTGTTGAACCACGAACCGGCGTCCAGTTGCTTGAGCTCCGCCAGAGTGAAGGTGCTGACCGGGTCTTTCACCCGTGTCGGGAACACTTGAGCGATGTTGGTAGTGCGTTCCAGCACGTCATCGTGCAGCGCTATCAGCACGCCGTCCTTGGTTCGCTGGATGTCCATTTCCAGGTAGTCCGCGCCCAGGTCCCGCGCCAGGGTGTAGGCCGGGATGGTTTCTTCCGGTGCGTCGAACGAAGCACCGCGATGGGCGATCACGGCTGGCCAGGGCAGGCCGTATTTCTCGCTCAGCACCTTGCCTGGGGCGTCCGCCGCCGCTGCCATGCCTGACGACAGCATCAGGCCCGACATGACAGCCGCAGCCAATAGGGTCTTTTTCAACAGGGTGGTGGGAAATCCTTGCATGGGCGGGTGTTTCCTTGTTTTTGAGAAAGCCTGTTTTATGAGCAGCCTGCGCGCCAGACCTTAGAACCACTGGTCGCGTCACTGCACGCAACCATAACGCACTCTGCTGACTGCCAAGTCTGCTTGCGCATTAGTCTGTCCCGCAAATGCGTCCACTTTATGAACGCCTGGCTTATTCGGGAAGGCTTTTTTCAGTTCCAGCGTCAGCGGCGCTGCACAAGTGCGTCGAGTCGCGTTAAGGTCAGCATTTTGCTGATCGAACGGGAGCGCGCATGACAACGGTATTGGTGCTGGTGGAAAACCTGGACACGTATTTGCCGATTCTTGAAAGCAGCGGTTTTCAGTTGATTCGCGCCCCGACGGCCGAACTGCGTGCCGAGGCGATTGCCACGCACGGGCCGAGCATCATTGCCGTGGTGACACGCGGGCCGTTGGGATTTTTCGCCGAGGAAATGAATGCACTGCCGCAGCTGCGCATCATTTGCGTAAGCGGCGCCGGTTACGAGAAGGTCGATCTGCCTGCCGCGCAGGCACGTGGCATCGTCGTGACCAATGGTGCAGGCGTCAACGCCGCCACGGTGGCCGATCATACGCTGGCGTTGCTGCTGTCGTTGGTGCGCGACATTCCGCAGGCCGATGCCTCGGTGCGACGGAGCGAATGGCGCAAGGTGGTGCGCCCGTCGCTGGCAGGCAAGCGTCTGGGGATCGTCGGGCTGGGGGCGGTAGGGCTGGCGATTGCCAAGCGTGCAGCCGCCTTCGATATTGCCATCGGTTACCACAACCGCAAGCCGCGTAGCGACTGCGATTACACCTGGCATGCGACAGCGCAGGCGCTGGCGGCCGCATCGGATTTTCTGGTCATCGCCACGCCCGGTGGCAGCGGCACGCAGCATCTGATCGACGCTGGGGTGCTTGAGGCGCTGGGCCCTGACGGGTTTTTGGTCAACATTGCCCGCGCCAGCGTGGTGGATACCCAGGCGTTGGTCAGTGCACTGCAGCATGAGCAGATTGCCGGGGCCGCGCTGGACGTGTTCGACGATGAACCGACTGTGCCGGATGTGCTCAAGACGCTGGACAATGTGGTGCTGACACCGCACGTGGCAGGCCTGTCCCCCGAGGCTTCGAGAGACAGTGTGCAAATGGTCAACGATAACCTGCTGGCGTTTTTCGCCGGGCAACCGGTGCTGACGCCTGTGACTGAATGAGCAACCGTGCAGCGTTGCACGCGAGGCATTGCTGTAACGCCCATTCTGCTGATTTTGCTGCCTGTTTATAGTCCCCCGGGCTGTACGACATCAAACAGGGAGCAGGGCATGGGCAAAGCAGATAACACAGGCGACGGGATACGGATCGGTCTGGTAGGGGACTTCAGTGCGGATGTCCCCGCGCATCAGGCCATTCCGTTGGCCTTGCAGAGGGCGGCGGAGGCCGCGCAGGTACAGGTCGGTTTCGAATGGCTGCCGACGCCGCTGATTGGCAGTGGTGCGCAGCTCGCCGAATTCGACGGCCTGTGGTGCGTTCCGGCCAGCCCGTATCGGGACATGCTGGGCGCGTTGACGGCCATTCGTTTCGCTCGTGAGCACCGGGTGCCGTTTCTGGGGACGTGCGGGGGCTTTCAGCACGCGTTGGTCGAGTACGCCCGCCACCAACTGGGCTGGGCAGACGCCGAGCATGGCGAAACTGCGCCGCACGCGGCAAACGTGATTATCGAGCCACTCAGTTGCTCGCTGGTTGAATCGGTGGCAGCGATTCAGTTGCAACCCGACACGCTGATTGCCCAAGCCTATGGCAGGCTCGACATCGAAGAGCGCTATCACTGCCGCTACGGTCTGCGCCGCGAGCTGGAGTCGGCGCTGTTCGGCGAGCATCTGAAGGTCAGTGGGCGCGGTCCCGAGGGCGAAGTGCGCAGTATGGAATTGCAGGGGCACCCGTTCTACGTCGCCACACTGTTCCAGCCGGAGCGCGCTGCGTTGCAGGGCCAGACGCCACCTGTGGTGGCCGCGTTTGTCCGCGCCTGCCTGAGCAACCCGGCATGATGGCCGCCCGGTTTGCCAAGCCTTACTTCGCTGTGGTGTTCACCTCGCTGCGTACGCCTGACGATGATCAGGCGTACGCGGAGGCGGCGCAGCGCATGGTGAGTCTGGCCCGACAACAGCCCGGCTTTCTGGGCGTTGAGTCGGCGCGCGGTGAGGACGGCCTGGGCATCACCGTGTCCTACTGGACCGACGAAACCGCGATTCTCGCCTGGAAACAGCAGGCCGATCATGCCCAGGTCCGCGAGCAGGGACGTTCGCGCTGGTATCAGGCGTTTACCACGCGAATCTGCCGGGTCGAGCGTGACTACACGTTCGACGCATAGGCATTCAGGGCATTACCGGTGGCACATAGGCCAACGTGGTGCCCAGTGCCCAGAGCAGAAACAGCACCAGCGGCGTGTGGACCAGCAGCTGCACGAACGAGAAGCCGATCAGGTCACGCGCCTTCAGGCCCAGTACACCCAGCAGCGGCAGCATATAGAACGGGTTTATCAGGTTGGGCAAGGCTTCGGCTGCGTTGTAGATCTGTACTGCCCAGCCGAGGTGATACTGCAGGTCGTTGGCAACTTGCATCACGTAGGGCGCTTCGATGATCCACTTGCCGCCGCCTGACGGAATGAAAAAGCCCAATATGGCCGAATAGACGCCCATCAGAATTGCGTAAGTGTCGTGGGAGGCAATGCTGGTGAAGAACGTCGAGATGTAATGCGCCAGGGTTTGCGCATCGCCGCCCTTGACCGTGGTCAGTAGCGCGGCTATCGAACCGTACAGAGGGAATTGAATCAGCACGCCGGTGGTGGTGGGCACCGCCCGTGCGACGGCGTCGAGAAAACTGCGCGGTCGCCAGTGCAGCAGGGCACCGAGCATGATGAACAGGAAGTTGTAGGTGTTGAGCCCGGAAATCGCCGTGATCGCCGGTTTGCTCGAAAACTCGCTGAACAACCAGCCAACCCCCAGCAGCACCATCAGGATGATCAGCAGCGGGCTGTATTCCAGCCATTCCCCGGGCCGTGTGCGGGGCGGCAGTGGCGGCAGGTTGAAGGCCGGATCGACACCGCAGGCCTTGGCGTCGCGGGCGCTGTTCGGGCCTGGCGCGGTGGCGTAGGCAACGATCAGTGAGATGACCACCAGCGCGGCGAGCATGACCCCGGATTGCCAGAGAAAGATGGTTTCGGTGAACGGGATCACGCCGGTAATCGCCAGGATCGACGGCGGCAGACTGGCCGGGTTGGCCTGCAATTGCGCGGCCGAAGACGACAGCCCCAGCGCCCAGACTGCACCCAGGCCCAGATAGGCGGCTGCGCCGGCTGCGCGGTAATCCATGCGCAGGTCAGTGCGGCGGGCGAGGGCACGCACCAGCAAGCCGCCGAACACCAGCGACAGGCCCCAGTTGAGCAGCGAAGCGAGCATGGAAATCAGCGCCACCCAGGCCACCGCCGAACGGCCGTTGCGCGGCACCCGGGCCAGGCGGTCGATCAGGCGCACCGCAGGCGGTGAACTGGCGACCACGTAACCACCGATTACCACGAAGGCCATCTGCATGGTGAACGGAATCAGGCTCCAGAACCCGTCACCGAACGCCTTGGCAGCCTCGGCCGGGCGCGCGCCGATCGCCAGTGTCGCCAGCGTGACGATGACCACCGCCAGTGCGGCAAATACCCATGAATCAGGAAACCAGCGTTCAGCCCACGCGGCGCAGCGCAAGGCAAATCGGGCGGAGCGGCTTTCTTCTATGTTGGCGGCCATCTGGGGCACCTTTTTTTGTAATTATTATCGGGGAGTTACTTGAACAGCCGACTATTGCGGACGCTCTGCGTCACACGGCGGTTTTTCTTTGTCAGGTGGATTGAAGTTCGACTCAGGTCACCTTTTCGCCCCTCGGCGACCTACTTTGATGGGGCCAAAGTAGGCAAACCCCCAAGCTCCGTTTCCGGCCCGACTTCGTCGGGTTCCTTCGCCCTGTCACTGCTCCGGGGGTCGCCGCAACGGACCATCCATGGTCCGGTGCGGCTAGCCTGGCGTCCTGCCAGGCTACCCCCGGATCAGCGCCAGGACTCAGCCGTCACTTACGTCGCACTCTGCGTCGTCTGTGCCATCGTGCTCGAAAAGCGCTTTAGAGCAATTTGGCCAAAGCCCCGGCTTGTGAGCTGATAACCATCGTCCCCAAACTGGAGCTTGGAAACGAGGGTGGCTGGCCATGAGTATCTTGCCAATGCTCCGCGTTGGCCTGCACTCAGAAAGTCATCTCGATCACGTCATCCGGCACGATCAGCTTGCCTGCTGTTTTGGCCACGATTTCTTCCACGCTGACCCCCGGCGCGCGTTCGCGGAGGATGAACGCGCCGTTTTCGATTTCCAGGTAAGCCAGATCAGTCAGCACCTTGCGGATGCAGCCTGCGCCGGTCAGTGGCAGGCTGCAACGGGTGAGCAGTTTGGATTCGCCGTCCTTCGACGCATGGGTCATGGTGACGATGATGTTGTCAGCCCCCGCCACCAGGTCCATCGCGCCACCCATGCCCTTGATCAGCTTGCCGGGGATCATCCACGAAGCGATGTTGCCCTCGATATCCACCTCGAAAGCGCCGAGCACCGTCAGGTCGACATGGCCGCCGCGGATCATGGCAAAGGATTCGGCCGACGAAAAAATAGAGGCGCCTATGCGCGCGGTGACCGTCTGCTTGCCGGCATTGATCATGTCTGCGTCGATGGTGTCTTCGGTGGGGAAGGCGCCCATGCCCAGCAGGCCGTTTTCCGACTGGAGCATGACGTCGATGTCATCGGGCACGTAGTTGGCCACTAGGGTCGGAATACCGATGCCAAGGTTCACGTAATAACCGTCCTTGAGCTCACGGGCGACACGTTGAGCCATTTGTTCGCGGGAAAGTGCCATCGTCTGAAGCCTCTTTATTGTAGTAGGGCCAAGGCTGCGCTATCAGGATTTTCTGACGGTGCGCTGTTCGATGCGTTTTTCGAAAGTGCCCTGGATGACCCGGTCGACGTAGATGCCTGGGGTGTGGATCTGGGTAGGCAGCAGCACGCCCGGCTCGACGATTTCCTCGACCTCGACCACGGTGATCCGTCCGGCGGTGGCCACCACCGGGTTGAAGTTCTGTGCGGTATGACGATAGATGACGTTGCCGAAGTGGTCGGCTTTCCAGCCCTTGATCAGGGCGAAGTCACCGGTGATGGCCTCTTCCAGAATCACGTTGCGGCCGTTGAACTGACGGGTTTCCTTACCTTCGGCGACCGGCGTTCCGTAACCAGTTGCGGTATAGAACGCCGGAATGCCTGCGCCACCGGCACGCAGTTTTTCCGCCAGGGTGCCTTGTGGCGTGAGTTCGACTTCCAGCTCGCCGCTGAGCAGCTGCTTTTCGAACAAGGCATTCTCGCCGACGTAGGATGAAATCATTTTGCGGATCTGCCGGTCTTCAAGCAGGATGCCGAGTCCAAAGCCGTCAACGCCGCAGTTGTTGGAGACCACGGTCAGGCCCTTGATACCCATGCGCTTGATCTGCGCGATCAGGTTTTCCGGGATGCCGCACAGGCCGAAGCCGCCGCAGAGTACCGTCATGTCGTCGGTCAGCCCGGCGAGGGCTTCTTCGTAGGTCGCTACTCGTTTATCGAGTCCAGCCATGATGATCCGCCTTTTATAGTTGTTGACCGACAGTCGCGCTGCCGGAGGATCGGGTGACCTGCATCTTCTCTCGATGGGACTGATTTGTTAATTTTGTTTTTCTGATCAATTCATAAGAAAAGCAAATATATGAACGTCAAGCAGCTTCGCGCTTTTCTGGCCGTTGCGCAGTACCTGAGCTTCGCTCAGGCCGGCGAGCGACTCAACGTGTCGCAACCAGCCTTGAGCCTGACGATCAAGAGCCTCGAAGAGGACCTTGGCGGACAGCTGTTGACGCGCACCACACGCAACGTCGGTCTGACGCCCGAAGGCGAGACCCTGTTGCCGCTGGCGCGCCAGTTGCTGGCCGACTGGGACAACACCGAAGAACTGCTGCGTCAGCGTTTTACTTTGCAAATGGGCAGGGTGTCGGTCGCCGCCATGCCGTCATTTGCCGGTAATCTGCTGCCAGCGGCCTTGAAGGTGTTTCGCGGGCGCTACCCGCGCGTCAACGTGGCGGTGCATGACGTGATCAACGAGCAAGTGCTGGAGATGGTCCGCCATCGCCGTGTCGAACTGGGTATCGGCTTTGAGCCCGAGTCGAACAGTGCCCTGTCGTTCACCCCGTTCTATATGGACCGCTTCGTCGCCGTGGTGCCCCGTGAGTCGCCGCTGGCCGAGCGGCGTGAGGTCACCTGGGAAGAACTGCTGCGTGAAGACTTCATCGCCCTGCAACGCCCGTCGGCGGTACGTTTGCTGCTGGAACAGGCCATCGAGCCGCGCCACGGCAAGCTGGCGGTCGCGTTCGAGAGCCATCAGTTGTCGACCATCGGGCGCATGGTTGCCAACGGCCTGGGCGTCAGCGCGGTGCCGTCACTGTGCATCGGGCAGATGCAGGAACTGGGGGCCTGCTGCGTGGCGTTGGTGGAGCCGCTGATCGAACGGCGTATCGGCCTGATGATGCTCGCCGATCACAAGCTTTCAGCGGCGGCTCAGGCGTTGCGCGAGGTGTTGATCGAGAATGCTCGCAACAGTCGATAGCGACTATCACGGCGGATGATTTTTGCTGCATCAGGGGCAGGCGTAACCTTGCTTCATTCCTGAAATGAAGCCCGACCGGAGGCCCCCGATGAACCGTATGCTCGCCCTTGCGCTTGTCCTGACATTCACTGTTGCGCTGGTTTCCGGCTGCTCCACTCACCACGCTGTCGAGCAGCGGGCGTTCAGCGCTGAAGAAAGCCATCAGTTGGCCCTTGAAGACCTCAACCGTCGAGGCCTGTCATTTGATGAGTATCAGGCACGCAAGGCGCAATTGATGGCGGATCCGCAGATCCAGCAGGCGCGGGACTTCGATGAAACAGGCGAAACAAGCGTCGATCTGGGTGTCACCGGTCAGCAGCCACAAGGTTAACAGTCGGCTTGAAAAGTGCGTTGTGTAAGAACTGTACTGCTGTAATTGGCCGTCAACTGTCCGTGTGTTTCCTGCACCGCCTTCGATAGGGTGAGCACCTGACTCACTGATCCGGACAGGCAGCATGTTTCTCTCTTTCGATTTGCTTCTGGCATTCACACTCTTCGCATTCGTCACCTCCATCACTCCCGGCCCCAACAACATGATGCTGCTGGCCTCGGGCGTGAACTTCGGTTTCAGTCGCACCCTGCCGCACATGCTGGGTATCAGTGTCGGTTTTTTCGTTCTGGTGCTGGCCGTCGGTTTCGGTCTGGGCAGCGTGTTCAAGACCTGGCCGGTGCTCTACACGATCCTGCGCTATGTGGGCGCTGCCTATCTGCTGTACCTGGCCTGGAAAATCGCCACGTCGGGACCGGCCTCCGATAGCGTCGACAGCCAGGGTAAGCCGCTGAGTTTCATGAGCGCCGCGCTTTTTCAATGGGTCAATCCCAAGGCCTGGATCATGGCGATCGGCGCGATCAGCACTTACACCCCCATGCAGGGCTACTTCTACAATGTGCTGGTGATTTCGGCAGTGTTTGCGCTGATCAACCTGCCCAGCGTGGGCGTCTGGGCAGGCTTTGGCAGTTTGCTGCGCAACGTTCTGCGCGATCCGCTCGGGTTACGTATTTTCAACGGCGTGATGGCAGCGCTGTTGGTGGCCTCGCTGTATCCGCTGTTTATCGAGCATTGATGCCTTTGCTATTCCGGCACTACAACGCCAGTTGCAAGTGCCCGCCAGCCTGCTGGTGACGCGCCTGCAAGCGACGTTGCAGGCCATGGTGGAAATGTTCCAGCCCTTCATGCAGACGCTCCGTGAGGAT
Organism: Pseudomonas syringae KCTC 12500; assembly: GCF_000507185.2. NCBI lineage: Bacteria > Pseudomonadati > Pseudomonadota > Gammaproteobacteria > Pseudomonadales > Pseudomonadaceae > Pseudomonas > Pseudomonas syringae. The sequence goes on along the minus strand of NZ_AYTM02000002.1, from coordinate 166,639 downwards.
TTCGTCCAGCGTACCGCCTAATTCGTTGTCGTCGTAGCTGACCTGGGTATCGATGGCGAAGATGCCGTGCAGCACTTCCTGCGACTTGAGCGCCGACAGCACCGGTTTGAGCGCGTAATCCACGGCCAGCATGTGCGCGATACTGCCGCCGGTGGCCAGCGGCAAGACCACTTTGCCATGCAGCGCGCGCTCGGGCAGCAAGTCGAGCAGGGTTTTCAGTGCGCCGGAAAATGACGCCTTGTATACCGGCGTGCCGATCAGCAGGCCATCGGCCTGACTGACCGCTTCGATCAATTCGAGCACCTGCGGACTGTCGAAACGGGCGAAAAGCAGGTCCTCTGCATTGAAGTCGCGTATGCGCAATGTGGTGACTTCGACGCCGTGACTCTGCAGCCAGCGGCCGGCGTGGGCCAGCACAACGCCGGAACGGGATTTGGGGGAGGGACTGCCTGAAAGTGAAACGACGCGCATGTGGGATGTCCTTGCGATAAACGTAAGCCTGCAAAGCAGCTTATGTGCCAGCCTTCTTGTGTGTCTGGCGATGGCCCGCAGCCGTTGGGTCTGCGTGTCTTTCACGCAGGGGGAGAGAGTTCGCCGCGCTGATGCAAAAGCCGTCAACTGTTGAACCGCTGTTGCTCTGGCAACAGTCTGGCGCAGTGCGACAGGCAAAAAAATCCCTGCACAACCGCGTGCAGGGAGATTGGCGAACAGCCGCGCGGTTCAGTTGCGAAAGGCCGCACCGGTCTGTATCACGCTGGCCGAGCCGAGCAGCTGGCTGATGAAGCGGCTCCAGCGGGTGATATCGGCAGGGCCGACGAACACCACATCCTGCGCCTTGAGCTCGAACTGCCCCGCCAGCAGGTACGCGGTGGGCTTCTTGGCATTGAGGTGGTAGACGGTGGAAGGCGCCTGGGCGAAGTTTTCCGCACCGCGTATGACGTACACCGCATCGCCGTCTGCGCTGTCGGGGCTGAGGCCACCGGAGTTTCCCAACGCCTCGAGCAGCGTCAGGCGGGTGGTGCCGAACGAGATCACCTGAGGGTTAAGGACCTCGCCCAGCACATAGATCTTGTTTCGCGAGTTGCTGTTGAGGTGCAGGTAATCGCCGTCCTTCAGGAAGATCCGGCTCAACTGCGAGTCCCGGCGGTTCAGCGAGTCGATGTCGATCAGGTAATCCTTGCCCTCCCGGCGCAGGGTCAGCCCGGCCAGGTTGGCATCGGTCAGGTCGACACCAGCGACACTCACCGCCTGCACCAAGCTCAATGGAATATTGGTAATCGGTTGCGGGCCGGGGACCTTGAAAGAGCCGGACAGCAGTATTCGCTGGCTGTTGTAGCGCAGCACTTTGACGTCGACCTTGACCTCGGTGTATTGCGGCGCCAGGCCCATGCGTAACTGCTCACGAACCTCGCTGACCGTTCTGCCACTCGCGCGGATTCTGCCTACATAGGGGAAGTAGAGCGTTCCGTCGTTGAGCACTTCCCGGGTGTTGGCATCCAGTTGGTCCTGTGAGCCCGGCGCGGTCAGTTCGGGGTGTTCGAACACGGTGACCAGCAAGGTATCGCCAGCACCGATCACGTATTCCGGGGTCCTGTAGTCCAGCAGCACCTGCGGCAGGGCCTTGGCCTCTGCAGTGGCGCGCAGTTGCTGTTGCTGCACGGTCTTCGGCGTGACCTCGATCAGCTGTGCACGGGGTTCGTCCGGTTTGTCGAGAGTGACGTCATCCGGCGTCATATGTTGCCCCGGCGCGAATGCACAGCCTTGCAGCGCCAGGCTGACCAGCAGTAACGCAGTAACGCTTCGATTCATGACGTTTTTCCTTTCATGGGATTGCTCCGTTCTTGTTGCGTACCGAGGGTGTTCGGTGTGTGCTCAGGTCAGCGCTGGCATCAGAAGGCGTTCTTGTTGACGAACCCCTTGAGCAGCGTCAGCAGAATGATTTTCAGGTCCAGCCAGATCGACCAGTGCTCGATGTATTCCAGGTCGAACTCGACGCGCATGCGCATCTTGTCCAGCGTGTCGGTTTCGCCGCGCCAGCCGTTGATCTGCGCCCAGCCGGTGATGCCGGGCTTGACCTTGTGGCGCAACATGTAGCCGCTGACCTGTCTGCGGTATTGCTCGTTGTGGGCAATGGCGTGGGGGCGTGGGCCAACGATGGACATGTCGCCGTGCAGCACGTTGAAGAACTGCGGCAGCTCATCCAGCGACGTCCGGCGCAAAAAGCGGCCCAGCGGTGTTACCCGCGCGTCGTTGCGCGTCGCCTGAAGCACCACATCGGTGTTTTCCTGGACGCTCATGCTGCGAAATTTCCAGACCATGATCGAGCGGCCGTCCAGCCCGTAGCGACGTTGGCGGAACAGCACCGGGCCGGCCGAGGTAAGCTTGATGGCTGCCGCAATGGTCAGCAGGGGCACGGCGATCAGCAACAGAATCAGGCTCGACAGCACGATGTCTTCGGCACGTTTGGCCAGGCTCCAGGCACCGTCCATGGGCGAGTCGAAAATGCTGATGCTGGCCAGGCCGTTGATGCTTTCACTGCGCGCGTGCAGCAGGTCGAACATGAACACATCCGGAATCAGGTACACCGAGGCGGTGGTGTCGCTCAGGCCCGTAATCAACTCGCGCAGTTGCGGTTCTGCGCTGAAGGCGAGGGTGATGTACACCTTGTCGATCCGGCCAGCGCGGGCATCTTCGATCAACTGCTGCAGGTCACCCAGTACGGGCGGTCGGCGCTTGTGCGCCTGCAGATTCATCTGCTGCGGATGCGCGTCGTAAAAGCCCAGCAGGATCAGGCCCATCCAGGGCGCCAGGGCGATGGACCGGGCCAGCCGCTCGCCGACCTGCCCGGTGCCGACGATCGCCACCCGGCGCGTATTGAAGCCGCGCCGACGCAGGGTGTGCAGGGCTAGGCGAATCAGCAGCCGGTAGCCGCACAGCACGGCGAGGGCCAGCGCGAACCAGCTCATCTGGCCGTTATCGGGCAATTGCGTCTGGTTGAGCAGCAGGCTGTTCAGCGACAGCAGGGTGATGAAGGTCATCGCCCAGTAACTGAAGACCTTGGTCAGCTCGCGCAGGATGCGCTCGCCGCGCCATGAGCCATACAACTGGTGGTACTCGCTGACCCAGTGAAAGACCAGCACCGCGAGGAAAATGTGCGACCAGGCCTCTGTGCTGTCGGTGACCGTCAGCCCGGTTTGCCAGTAACCGATCAGCACAATGACGGTCAGGTCCAGCAAGCGATGGGCGAGCGAAAGCGCTGACTGGTGGGCACGCAGAATGCCGCGAACTGAAGTACGCATGGGAAGGGCTCGTTCAGACGGTTTTCAGGGAGACGACACGGCCAGGCAGTTCACTGCCAGGCCCGGGAGATGTCTGGGCGGCACATTGCGATTGAGGCAGGCGCGCCAGATGAACCCTGCTTGAGAGGGCCAGACGGTCCTCGACGAAGGCTTTGATCTCCTGCTCGAAGCGCGCGACCGAAAACCGCTCGGCATTGGCCCGGCAGGCCTCGGGAGAGATGCGTGATTGCGCCGCTTCGAATTCGCCGATGGCGGCAATCAGTGATGCGACTGTTTGCTGTCGGTAGAACACGCCGGTCGGCTGCGGGTGATCCAGACCGCGCACGGTTTCCATGACGCCGCCCTTGGCGAAGGCGATGACCGGCGTGCCGCAGGCCTGGGCCTCGACCGGGCTGATGCCGAAATCTTCCTCGGCGGCGAAGACAAACGCCCTGGCACTGCGCATGTGCTCGAGCAGCACGTTACCTGGCTGAAAACCCAGCAGCGTCACGTTGCTCACCTGGCTGGCAATGGCCTGTGCCTTGGCCAGGTCCGGTCCGTCGCCGATCATGATCAGGCGTTTGTCAGGCATCGCGGCGAAGGCCTCGACAATCATCGGCATGCGTTTGTAAGGCACCATTCGCGAGGCGCAGAGGTAGAAGTCCCCACGTGTGCCCTGTGCGGTGAAGCCGAGCGTGTCCACCGGCGGGTAGATGACGGTGGAGTCGCGTCGATAGGCCTTGCTGATGCGCGCACCGATAAACCCGGAATTGGCAATGAAGGCATCCACGCCGGTCGACGTGCGCTGGTCCCACAAGCGAATGTAATGCAGGACCAGGCGTGCCAGGCCACCCTTGATTCCCTTGCTCAGCCCTGACTCCTGAAGGTACTGATGCTGCAAGTCCCAGGCATAGCGGATCGGCGAGTGCACATAGCTGATGTGCAATTGGTCCGGGCCGCACAGCACGCCCTTGGCCACTGCGTGGCTGCTGCTGATGATCAGGTCATAGCCGTACAGATCCAGTTGCTCGATGGCCAGCGGCATCAGTGGCAGGTAGCGCGAATAGTGTTTGCGGGCACCGGGCAGCTTCTGGATGAACGTCGTTCTGGCGACCTTGCCATGCAGGTGCGCGCGGTCCTGATCGCTGAGGAAGTCGATGACCGCAAACAGGTCCGCAGCGGGCCAGACGTTGATCAATGACGCGAGCACGCGCTCGGCGCCGGCGTAGCTCACCAGCCAGTCGTGGACGATAGCAATTCTCATGGGCGTTCCTTGCTGTAATGGCCCGCGTTACTGCGGACGCGACGGCGCGCATCCTGGCGTTGCTGTTGTGGATTCAGGGTTTGCCGGTGGATGATTCGGTAGCGATGTTCAGTCTGCTTTGCTGCGCGGGGTCGGACGCCAGCAACGTATCGATGTGCTGGGAAAGACGCTGTGCGGAAAGCTCCCAGGAAAAACGCTGCACGTTTTGCAGGCCCTGGACACGCAGCGCGTTGCGCAAGGGCGCATCCAGCAGAATGCGCTGCATGGCTGCGGCCATGTGGCTGACGTCCAGCGGGTCGAAATACAGCGCACTGGCCTGCAGAACTTCCGGGATCGACGCGGCATTGGCCGCCAGCACCGGGCAGCCGCAGGCCTGGGCTTCGAGTGGCGGGATGCCGAAGCCCTCGTAAAGCGAAGGGAAGACGAACGCAGTCGCGCCCTGGTACTGCGCGATCAGCTCGGCATCACTGAGGCGACCCAGAAAACGGATACGCGGGTCACGACAGGCGATGTGTTGCAGGTTCGGGTCGGCAAACAGCGCGCTGGCTGCGCCGACAATATGCAACTGCAGATCCGGGTGGCCACGCAGGCTGAGAAAGGCCTGAATCATGCGTCTGAAATTCTTGTGTACGGCCGGCGAGGACACGGCCAGCAGGTAGTTCGGACGATTCACAGCGGTCGGCCCCGGGATGAAATCGTCGCTGACCGCAGCCGGTACGACGAGCACTTTGTCTTCTGCGTAACCATAGAACGAGGATATTTCTCTGCGCGAGAAGTGACTGCCGGTGATCAGCGTTCTGGCGCGCGACAGCAGGATCGGGGTGATGGTCCGATAGGCCAGCCGGAACAACCGGGTGTAACTTTGCGGGTAGCGCACATAGTTGATGTCGTGGTGAGTCGCAATCTGGTTGCCATACAGCATGGGCCCGGTGTTGCTGATCGAGATCAGCAACGGACTGCCCCGACGTTTCAGGTACAGCGGCAGGTCGATCTGTTCCCACACATGCCCGGTGGAGCGCCCGATGCAGTGCGCCTCCAATGCGCTGGCGCAGTCATGCAGTCTGATGTTATGCGGGGCAACGAATACCAGATCGTCGCGCAGTCGCTTCAGCGCTCGGCACATCTGCTCTGCGTAGCGCTGTACACCACTGATGTCCTGGGTAAGAAACCGTGCATTGATGAAAATCATCTTGAGCATCCTGCTGATGAAGGTGAACTGGCGGGTGCCACACCGTGTCCGTGATGTCGTCGAACGGGGCGACTGCGCCCGTTCGCCGTGCTACTTGCCAGGTGCTACGTGCTGCGATCCTGCAAGGTCTGGGCGAAGATGCTTTCGTACTGGTCCAGCATCAAGTCCAGGTTCATCAATGACGCGACGCTGCTGCGTGCCTGGCTGCCGAGGCGTGCCAGCAGTTCGGGCTGCTGATGCAGCTTGAGCATCGCCAGCCCCAGTGAGTCAGGGTCATCGGGGCTGCACAGCAAGCCGTTTAGCGGTTCCTGAATGATTTCCGTGAGCCCGCCCATGCGGCTGGCGATGACCGGCAGCGAGTGCGCGCACGCCTCGACCGCGACCATGCCGAATGGCTCATTCCACAGGGAAGGCACAACCGCCACGTCGATCTGGCGATAGAAATGCTCAGGCCTCTGAAAACCGACGAAGCTGATGTCAGGGGAAGTGACCATGGCCCTGAAGCGCTTTTCATCGGATGGCTGTCCGCGCCCGGCGATCTGCAAGGTGGCTTTGAACGGCAGGCGCTGGAACTGCTCGATCAGCCACTCCAGCCCCTTGTTGGTCGACAGGGTGCCCAGGTAACCGAAACGCAACGGTGCGTTATCGACAAGTGCTTTGGGCTGCTCGCGAAGCGCTGGCGTAAACGGGCTGGCGTTATGCACCACATAGCCTCTGGCATGCTTGAAATAATCCTGCGCCCGCAGCGTGTCGAGCATGAAGCGGCTGACGCCGACCACCGCGCTGACCTGTTCCGACTGTTGTGCATGATGACTGCGCAACCGTGTGCACGTCGTGCACTGGCGCTGACAGCTTTTGCCTTTTCTGAACATCGTGCTTGCCGGGCACAGCAGGTAGAAATCATGCAGCACCTGCACGATCGGGCAATTGGCCTGGGTGATCGGGTCCCATGCCGAGACCGACCAGCCCGTCAGGTTATGGCACACCACCAGTTCTGGCTGCTCCAGCTCCATCACGCGCTCCACGTACTCACGCATGCCTGCGTTGTAGCGGTCGCGCCAGTGCCAGGCAAAGCGCGCCAGACGGCCCGGACGCTGGGCGATGAAGTGCCAATAGTGGTTAAGCAGGCCGGCCCGATAGACCTTGACCCGGTTGACCTCCGCCAGTTGCAGGCCAGGCCGGTCAGTGGTGGCCAATACCGCGACGCTGTGCCCGCGCTGCTGCAAGCCCTCGACCGTACGCTGCAGAATGATTTCTGCGCCGCCGCCGATATCGGGCGCGTAGAGGCTGTTGATGAAAAGGATTTTCATAGTGGGTAGGCCCTGTTCAGGCCCAGCCTGCCGGCTTCGCCTTCGCGAATGGCGTCGTTGAGCAGGTCCAGACGCTGGGCCGCGTCATGGCGCCAGGCATACAGGTTCAGCAGGCAGAGAAACACCCGGCGATTGAGCCGATAGCTGAGCGTGGAAGCTGCCCAGACATGTTTGTCGAACCAGGCCTGATTACGCGCTGCGTAGTAGGCGCGCAGATCCGACCCGCCCAGCAGGTAGCTTTCATAGACATTGCGGGTCCGTGCCTTGATGTTCCAGGAGTCTTCCAGATCATCCAGCCGCGCATCGGGCACCAGAAACAGCTTTCCGCCACCGTCGGTGATGCGCCAGGTGTATTCGCTGTCATCGCTGTACAGCTTGAGAGCATCCAGTGGCAGGCCGATCTTTTCGTAAAGGCTGCGATGGGCAAGCAGCCCGCCGTAAGTGGCAAAGGGCAGTTGCACGCGTTCCGGCATCAGCCGGGTCGCATCGGGCTGTCCCCACGGCAGGCGTCGCCAGATCTTGTAAGGCAACTGGGCGATGTGAAAGCCGAAGAAGCTTGAGCGCCGCTGGATTGCGTATTGCAGTGGCACACCTGCGGCGATGTCGGCTTGATGCGTGGGGCGAAAGCCGAGCACCGCGCAGTTGTCCTGGCCGTCGAGGAGTTGCCGTTCACGCAAGGATCGATGCAATGCCTCGATGGCATGCGCGGTCGGTGCGTTATCGTCGTCCATCAGCCAGATGCAGTCGTCTCCGGTTTGCAGCGCGGCGTTGATGCCCACCGAGTAGCCATTGGCCGAGCCGGTGTTGTGCGGTAGCCAGATCACCTGAACCCGATCGGGCCACTTATCGCACAGCGCTTGCAGCGGCGCGGTGGAAGCATTGCTGACAACGATCACGCGGCCGATCAGCGGGCTTTCCAGCGAGCGGCTGATCAGGGTGTGCAAATAGCTGAAACGGTCACCATAGGTGAGCGTCACCAGGGTGGTCTGGCGCGGCATGGTGCGATTCCGAGGCTGGTGGAACAGGCGTGCGACGCATGCTTTCAGTACACGTCGTGCGGCAGGTTGCGGCGGGTTCGAGCGCTAGGCGCTCGCCTCGATTCGCGACAGGCTGCTGATCGGCAGCACCACTTTTTGCTGGCGTTGCAGCATATTGAGCAGGATCACCGCGCGCTGCGCGCCGTCTTCGCTCAGAAAGATGGCCTCGACGTCACCCCAGCTGGCATGGGTGATCAGCACTGCGTCGCCCTGGGTAAACTGTGTTTTCGGCGCGGGTGTGGCGAGTCGTTGGCGGATCTGCTCGATCAGATGATCCCGAACCGGCACCGGATGACCACCGAAGGTCACGATGCGCGAGACGCCGCGGGTGGAGCGAATCGGGTACCAGTTGTCCTGCACCTGATCCATGTGAATGAACAGATAGCCGGGGAACAAGGGCTCGCCGGCCTGAGCCTTCGCGCCGGTTTTTTTTACATCGGCCTGTAACGGTCGATAGCACTCGAACTGCTGACGCCGCAAATGTTCTTCGGCGCGGGCTTCCTGCCGCGGTTTGGTCTGGATCAGGTACCAGCGGACATCCTGGTCGGAGTGGGACATGGTTAATTCCTTTTAAATGAAACAGCTCGGTCAGCGGCAAGCAGCGTCCCGTCTATCGAGGCGCGGGGTGGTAGTTGTAGCCGTAGGCGGCGCAGTCGTAGTCGGAGGTCGTGGCCTTGCGCACCACCGCGTTGAAAATGGCGCCCTTGATCAGAATTCCGTTCTGACCCAAACGTCGTTTGCTGGCTTCGATTTCCTGAACGGTGGTCATGCCGAAGCGCGCCACCAGCAGGCAAGTGCCCGCCTGACGGCCAACCAGCGTCGCATCGGTCACGGCGAGGATGGGCGGGGTGTCGATCAGAATCAGGTCGTACAGCGGCGACAGTTCGGCAAGCATCTTGTGGAAGTTGTCATGCATCAGCAGCTCCGAGGGGTTGGGCGCGGCGAAACCACAGGAGATGAAATCCAGATGCCGGACACGGGTGGTGTTGATGACCTCGGTACAGCGCAGGCGCGCCGCCAGTGTGTCGGACAGCCCGTGTTTGGGTTGCAGCCCGAGGAGGCGATGCAGGTAGCCTTTGCGCATGTCGGCATCGATCAGCAGGACCCGTTTGCCGGTCTGGGCAATGATGGTCGCCAGATTGCTCGACACAAAAGACTTGCCTGCACCCGGTGTCGGGCTGGATATCATCAACACGTTGTTGCGCGCTTCAAGCATGGCGAAGTGCAGGCTTGTGCGCAGACTGCGCAATGACTCGATCGCCAGCTCGGCGGGCGCGGCGATGCTCAGCAGCTTCGACTCCTGGCCAGCATGGTCGCGCTTGTCCAGATGCTCCTGTTGACGCGAGTAGGGCAGCGACGCGTAGACTGGCATGCCCAGATTTTCAATGATCTCGGCGCTTTCTACGCCGCGATAGAACGCCTGACGCACGAAAACCATGGTCATCGCCACCAGTGCGCCGAGCAGCGTGGCAATCAGCACAATCAGCGTTTTCATCGGTTTGACGGGTCTTTCGACATTGGTGTCGGCGTTGTCGATGACCCGTACATTGCCGATGTTGCCGGCGCGCAGAATGTCCTGCTCCTGGCTTTTGTTGAGCATCAGTGTGTAGGTCTGGCTGATGACCTGCATATCGCGGGTCAGACGCAACAACTCTTGCTGAGTCATGGGCAGCGCGTCGATTTTTTTCAGCAGGCCCTGGCGCTGTTGTTCCAGTTGGTTCATCTGGCTCATCAGGCTGCGATAGGTCGGGTGCTCACGGGTATACAGCCGCTCCAGTTCGACGCGTTTGAGTTTCAGTTCGGACAGCATCGAGTCAAGACTGACCACCTGGTCAAGCACCCCCTTGGTTTCGATACTCAGGTCCACCGATCGGGCGCTGGTCTGGAAGGTGTTCAGCGCGGTTTCCGATTCCTCGAGCTGCTTGCGTACGGCGGGTAACTGCGAGCGCAAGAACTGCAGGCGCTGGGCGGCCTCGGCAGAACTGCGCTCGACGTTCTGACGTACATACAGATGGCTGACCTCATCGAGAATCCGGTTGGCCCGTTGTGCGTCCTGGTCCTCGATCGACAGGTAGATGATGCCCGAGTCCCTGCCGGCCTCGGCGATCTTCAGGCGGTTCTGATAGATCAGCGCGGTGCTTAGCGTGCGCTGTCTGGAGACAGTGAAATCGGTACCAGGCCGTGCCTGCAACGTAGCGACCTGGATCTTGATTCCGTGGCCCTCGACCACGCGATTGATCGCACCGCCGAGCAGCAGATTGTGTTCGCTGTCGTAGAGCGAGAACTGGCCGGGTTTGCCTGCGGTCAGGGTGAGCCTTTCACCCAGCAGGTGCTCCGGCACTTCCAGTTGGAATACCTCTATTTTTTCGCCGCCCCACGCATATTGGGTCAGGCCGAATAAAGGCTGCGCCAGTTCACCGTCGCGTGCGGGCTTGAAGGTGCGATACAGATAAGCACCGATCACAGGAAACAAATCAGGTGTCTGGAGCCTATTGAGCTGCAGATCGTCGACGACCTTGCCCAGCAGCGCGCGGGACTTGATCAGCTCGATCTCGGTGGTCGCCTGCGACACCGAGAGTGGCTTGGCACTGACTTCCGGCGTGCCCTCGATGCCGATTTTCCGAGGCTCTATCTGAATCATGGCGGTGGCCTGATACACCGGTGTGGCCAGAATGGCATAGCCCAGGCCGATCAGGAAAAACACGCCGACGGTCCACAGGATCAGGGTCTTGTGATCGAACAGCATCCGCAGGACTGTTGCCAGATCGATCCGGGAGTCCGCTTGGAAATTCAGGGAAGGATGGTTCATGACGGTCATTTATCCTGTTGCTCCTGACTGAAAATGAGGGAGCCAGTCGTCGATGCAGCGCGAGAGCTGCGCGTAGGTCTGTTCGAAGGCTGACGCGGGCCGCCGGTAAGGGTCGGTGATGTCGAGCGGGTCCTGCCATTTGCCGATCAGAAAGGCTTTGCCGCGCACTTCAGGGGCCAGTTCGAGGACGTCGGAGAAATGCGCCTGCTCCATCAGCAGGATCAGGTCGGCCTGACGCAGCAGCTCGCGACTCATCTGGCGAGCGGCATGCCGCCGGGGCTGTACCCGGTGCGACTGCAGCACTGCATGTGCCGTCGGGTCGATCGATGAACCCGACAACGCGGCGATGCCTGCCGACTGGATGCGCACCTGCGTGGCCTGCAGGCGTTCATGCAGCATCGCCACGGCCATCGGACTGCGGCAGACGTTGCCGACGCACAACACCAGCACACTACTGAACATGAGCTTTGCCAGTGGCGGGCGGCAGGCGCCTGCGCAGATTGCCGATCATGTTGACCGCCACTTTCCACAGCGTCTGCAGTTTGTGGCGGGGGGGGAGTGCGGCCAGCGACAGGCACACCGTCTGCATCAGGAAATACTGGTAGAGCGGCTGATTGCCCAAGCGGTTGTAATAGTTGGCCAGGCTTGAGCAGGTCTGCAGGTTCATGTGCAACTTGCGTTTGTCACTGCGCATCGAAAACACCCCGCCAGGGTGCACGCGATAGGCGGCCGGCTTGATCCCGGCCATGAACTTGCCCTTGCCGTAGGCCCCCAGCAACGACCACCAGCACATATCGTTCAATGGTGCGCTGCACAGGCTCAGTTCGGGTGGCATCTTGCTGAACACATTGCGAAAGCAGACGGTCAGGGTCGACAGGCGTCTTGCCTGTTGCAACTCCAGCGCCGAGGCATCGGCGCGCAGGTGGCCTTGCAATTGCACTCCATACTGGCCGTGATCATCGAAGACGAACGCGTCGTGATAAGTGATGACGTAATCCGCATGAGCTTCGAGAAAGTCCACTTGCTGCTGCAGTTTTTGCGGATCGGTCCAGTAGTCGTCGGCTTCGCAGTAGGCGATGTAGCGACCGCGCGCTTCGCCAAACAGGCCCGGGACACAAGCTCTGCCCTGGCTGTACTGGTTGATCTGTTGATAGAAGGGCCGAATGATCGTCGGATGCCGCTCGGCGTAGTGCGCAATGATGCGCGCGGTAGCGTCTGTGGAGGCGTCGTCGTTGATCAGGATTTCGTACCTGAAATCGGTCTGCTGTGACAAAAGCCCGTCCAGCGTCTGGGCGATGAAGCCTTCCTGATTGTAGGCGGGGCATACGATGCTCAGCAGCGGCGGCGCCAGGCAGGTTTCCTCGGTATTTCTTACAGTGTCGTCCATGGCTCAAGTACTCGGTTTACTGAACAGAACATAGAGTTTCGATGCCAGCGGCCGGTGACTCGTCGCCACCAGCGTCAGGGTGACAAGCCCGCTGAGCGCGAGTGCCAGAAGCACGCTGCTGCGGCTTTCACCGGCAATCAGATTGAATACGGGAGTGCTGACCACCAGGCCAGCAGCGGTCATGACGCTGATACGCAGGATGTCGCTCAGCCACTGGCGATGAAGGCCGGGGGCCAGGTGTCGATGCACGATGGCTGGCCATATCGCGAAAGACGTCGCGCGCAGAAAAAACCACGCCAACGCCGCGCCGTACACGCCTTGGTAATGAATCGCCAGCACCATCACCGGCACGCTGACCAGCGTCGATATCAGGCTGTACCACAGGTGCAAATGCATTCGGCCATAGGCGTATTGCAAATAGAACTGAAAGGCACTGGCGGCCATGATGGCGCTGCCCAGTGCGTACCAGCCCAGTACCGGGCGACTCCAGTTTGCGGCGACCGGATCGCCGGTCCAGGCGAGAATCAACGGTTCTGCATACAGGGCAATGACCGCCGCCAGAGGAAACACAAAGGTGCAGGCGAAGCGATTGGCGGCGAGGAACAAGGCGTGCATCTCGTCGCGCCGCCCCTCGGCCATCAACACTGTCAGGCGCGGCAGCAGCGTCTGGACCAGCGGGTTGGTCAGCATCACGATGCCGGTGGCGATCAACGCCACCAGTGAGAAGTAGCCGTACTGGCCCAGCGGCAGCAGATTCGACAGAAGAGCCTTGTCCACCTGAGTCAGCACGATCCACAGCACAGCGCTCAGCGACAGGCTGGCGGCGAAGGGCAGGATCGGCTTAATCAATGGCCAGTCCAGACCGGTCAGCCAATGCGGCGCAGGCATCTGCCCGCGGGCCTTGCCGGCAAACCACAGGGTTTCGATCAGCCCCACCGCAAGTTGAAATTCAAAGAAGTCTCGTGGGTCCCGGGAAAACTGACTGACCAGCACCAGGCCACCGAAGTAGCGCAATGTCGCGATCAACACATTGGCGACGTTGAGCCAGCCATGCTGTTCAAGTCCCTGAATCGCGCTTTTGTACAGCGTCGAATACAGGCGCAGGGCAATGATGATGCCCATCAAAGTGATGCAATGGGTCAGCGTGTCGGGTTGTAGCGTGTTTGCGTTCAGCCAGTGCGCGGCGATCCAGGGGCTGGCGATACAGACAAGCAGGGCGCAGAACATGGCCATCGGCAGAAAAACCAGTTCGAACGAGCGCAGCAGACGGCCCAGGTATTGTTTGCTTGCAGGGGTGTCTCGCTGATGCGCCACCGTCCGCACCAGGCTGGGTGACAGGCCGGCATCCAGCAATTGCAGCCAGGCCTGCAGCAGGGTGAAGAAGCCGATCAGGCCATACGCTTCGGCACCCAGATGGCCCAGATAAAACGGCATGATCAGAATCCCGACCAGCAGCACGTAAGCCTGCCCGCCATAATTCAGGAGGGTGTTGCGAATGAGGGAATGTTTGCCTGGCATGGTCGTCAGCAGACCCGCGCAACGGTGCAGGCCCGGTAGTCAGTTTCAGTCCCGTTGCAGGCTTCGATCAGGGTGCGGATGACCAGGTCCTGCTCGCTTCTCAGCAGACCGGGATAGATCGGTAGGCACAGCACTCGCTCGCTCAACGCTCTGGACACCGGCTGGCCGGGTTGCGGCTGCAGGTATTCGAGGGTGTCCAGCGAGGGGTAGAAGTAGCGGCGAGGATTGATCTTGTGCTGGTTGAGTGCCGTACGCACGCTCAACAATTGTTGCTCGTCGCGCAGGGCCACAGGGTAATAACTGTGATTCAACTGGCTGTCGGCCTGCGGTGTCTGCAGATCCAGATAGTCCTGCAGCGACGAGGTGTAGTGATCGGCTATCTCCGCACGCTCTTCGAGAATGTTGCTGATGTTGTCGAGAATGCACAGACCCATCGCAGCAGAGAATTCGTTGAGCTTGGCGTTGATGCCGATGCCGTCGATCCGGTCGACGCCGGAAATGCCGAAGTTGCACATCAGATGGGCCTGTCTGGCCAGCTCGTCATCGTTGGTGATGATCGCGCCACCTTCAATGGTGTGAAACAGCTTGGTGGCATGGAAGCTCAAGGTGCTGATGTCGCCGTGATTGAGCACCGACTGGCCTGCGTGACGCACGGCGAATGCATGTGCGCCGTCATAGACGACCTTGAGCTTATGCTCGCGGGCTATTTGCTCGATGGCTTGCACGTCACACGGATTGCCGAACACGTGGGTGGCGACGATCGCAGTGGTGTCTTCGGCAATACTGTTTTCGATGTGTTTCGGCGAGATGTTCCAGGTGTGCGCATCGATGTCGGCAAAGATCGGCCGGATGCCTTCCCATTGCAGCGAACTGCTGGTCGCGACAAAACTGAATGGCGTGGTCACTGCGCTGCCGCTCAGCCCCAGCGCCCGATAGGCCACTTGCAGGGCCAGGGTGCCGTTATTGGTCAGAATAATGTGCCTGACGCCCAGGTAGTCCTTGAGTCGATCCGTCAGCTCCCTGGCCAGCGGACCGTGATTGGTCAGCCAGCCACGTGCGTAGATGCCTTCGACATAGCGTTTGAACTGGTCGATATCACTCAGATATGTCTTGGTCACGTTAATCATCGAAGCCTCCATGTTTCTTTGAATCAGCGCGTTGCCAAGCGGGTGACCGGGCATCTTTCGCAGACGTGCGTTGACTGCCGGGCACGCTACCGCCGAATCGTGTCGATCCAGTCAGGGCGCTGCTTACACAGAACCAACGCGTAAGCGTCGAGTGGGTCGCATTGCAACAGGCAAAGCTACCGCCACACCGAACGCATTCAGCAGTTTAAAAAGGAAGTGAGAGTCAACAGACATCCGCCAGCGCCGGGTAAGCGCCGTGGAAATAACTGACAGGGTGAGACGGGACAGCAGTCAACTTCGGCGGATGATTCCGACGCCATGCTCTGCGGCATGTGCGTAAAACCGGAATGTGCCTGACGGTCCTATATATCGGTGGCGGCAGGGTATCTGTCAAATTATTTCGTCAGGTTTCTGTTAGATTTTTGATAAATGGTAGAGCGGAGAATCTAACGTACTGATTTATAAGTGTGTCAAAAAAATATCATCCGTCGATGTCTTTTTAAAGACACAGCTCACGACCTCTGTCCGGCGTCGAGAGATCAACAGATTTTACGACAGCAGCTTTTTAAATATTCAATTTTGATCTATATAAATACTAATTGATAATTTTTGGTTCTATTTGATTTCGTGCATGATCTTCCTCATGGTCTGTAAACGAGGAACGTGTATGAACGAGCCAGTGCTGTATTTCGATTACGCTGCCACCACGCCTGTGGACGAGCGCGTCATCAGAGTGATGGTCGATTGCCTGGGGGCATCAGGCAATTTCGGTAATCCCGCCTCCAGCTCCCATTCGTTCGGCCAGAAAGCCCGCCTTGCAGTGGAGTTTGCCCGTGGGCAGGTTGCGCACCTGGTGGGTGCGCAAGCCTCGCAGATCATCTGGACTTCCGGCGCGACCGAATCCAGCAATCTGGCAATAAAGGGGGTAGCTCAGGAACGTGCCAAGCGCCAGGCAGCGGTCTTCGGAGGCAGACCCGGTCATATCATCACCAGCCTGATTGAGCACAAGGCTACCCTCGACACCGCCCGTCAACTTGAGGAAGAGGGCGTCGATGTCACTTGGCTGGCGCCGGACAGCGCGGGCCTTATCAGTGCCGATGCGGTCAGTGCAGCCTTGCGTGACGATACATTTCTGGTCTCGCTGATGCTGGTCAATAACGAACTGGGTACCGTCAACGACATCGCCGAAATCGGCAGGCGTGTACGTGGGCACGGGGCGCTGTTGCATGTCGACGCTGCACAAGGCGCGGGCAAGCTGCCGATTGACCTCAGCCAGCTCGCGGTGGATTTGATGTCGCTCTCGGCACACAAGATCTATGGGCCCAAGGGCGTTGGCGCCTTGTACGTCGGTCCGCGCGCGCAGCAGCGTGTACTCGCTCAGATTCATGGGGGAGGCCACGAATGTGGCTTGCGCTCCGGGACACTGGCGACGCATCAGATCGCCGGAATGGGCGCTGCCTTTGCCCTGGCGGCAGAGGTGCTCGAAGAAGAAGTGGTTGAAGTACAGCGGCTGAGCGATCTTCTTTGTGAGCGCCTGGCCAAGATCCCCGGGGTGTGTATCAACGGCAGTCCCACGCAGCGGATTGCCCACACACTCAGTTTTACCTTCACCCATAACGATCTGGACGTCGCCGCGCTGGGTGAGAGTCTGGCCTTTTCGTCCACCTCAGCCTGCAACTCGGCGAAAAACCTGCCGTCGCATGTCCTGCTCGCACTTGGGCTGAGCCCGCAGGCCGCCAGCCAGACCATACGTCTGAGCCTGGGGCGCTTCACCCGCGAGCAGGACATAGAGCGTGCGGTCGACTCGATTCGCGCCTCTCTTGTTCAGCCTGCGTTCTGGGCGGTTGCTCAGGCTCGATGAGTGCTCCATTATCTGAACCAGTGAAAGCAGTCAATTTCCGGGTCAGCAGGAGAGTCAATGAGCACGCAATCCAATGCCAGTTCAGACGTGGCAGAACGTTTGGCGCAAACCCGCGCCTTGATGAGCAGGGAGCGCATCGATGCCTATCTGGTGCCGTCAGCGGATCCGCACCTCTCCGAATACCTGCCCGGCTATTGGCAGGGGCGCCAGTGGTTGTCGGGTTTTCACGGCTCGGTCGGTACGCTGATCATCACCCAGGATTTTGCCGGCATTTGGGCTGATAGCCGCTATTGGGAGCAGGCCACCAAGGAGCTGGCCGGCAGCGGCATCGAGTTGGTGAAACTGATGCCTGGCCAGCAAGGTCCGCTCGAATGGCTGGCAGATGAAGCCAAGGCCGAAAGCGTGGTTGCCGTTGATGGCGCGGTTCTGGCCGTTGCTTCTTCGCGAACCCTGGCAAGCAAGCTCTACGAGCGCGGCGCGCGGCTGCGAACCGACATCGACCTGCTTACCGAGCTATGGCAGGACCGCCCGGCGTTGCCGTCCCACCCGATTTACGAGCATTTGCCTCCCCAGGCGTCACTGGACCGTAGCGAAAAAATCGCGCGGGTTCGTCAGATCATCGTCGAGCGAAAAGCTGACTGGCATTTCATTGCAACGCTGGACGATATCGCCTGGCTGTTCAATCTGCGTGGCGCAGACGTTTCCTACAATCCGGTGTTCATCGCGTTTGCCTTGATCGGTCCGCAAAGCGTCACGCTGTTCGTGGACTCGAAGAAAGTACCGGACTCGGTGCGTGCGCGCCTGGAGCGCGAGGCCATCAACCTCATGGAGTACACGCAGATTGGAGCCGCCTTGCGTGAACTGCCGAAGGATGCGCGACTGCTGGTCGATCCGGCGCGGGTTACCTGCGGACTGCTCGATTACCTGGACAGTGAGGTCACGCTGGTTGAAGGGCTTAACCCGAGCACGTTGCTGAAATCGCGAAAAACCGAGACCGATACGGCTCATATCCGTCAGGCAATGGAGCAGGACGGCGCGGCGCTGTGCGAATTCTTCGCCTGGCTGGACAGTGCACTGGGGCGAGAGCCTGTCAGCGAACTGACCATCGATGAAAAACTCACGCAGGCACGTGAGCGACGTCCGGGTTATGTCTCGCCCAGCTTTGCGACTATTGCGGGTTTCAACGCTAATGGCGCAATGCCGCATTATCGCGCCACGGAGGCGGAGCATGCGCGGATAGAAGGTGATGGTTTGCTGCTGATCGATTCGGGCGGCCAGTACCTTGGTGGCACCACTGACATCACGCGGATGGTGGCGATCGGAACACCGAGTGCCGAACAGAAGCAGGACTGTACGCGCGTCCTCAAGGGTGTGATCGCACTGTCACGTGCTCACTTCCCCAAGGGCATTCAGTCGCCGCTGCTGGACGCCATTGCCCGAGCGCCGATCTGGAGTGAGGGTGTCAATTACGGCCACGGCACCGGGCACGGTGTGGGGTATTTCCTGAATGTGCACGAGGGGCCGCAAGTCATTGCCTATCAGGCACCTGCAACGCCGCAGACGGCCATGCTGCCAGGGATGATCACGTCCATCGAGCCCGGTACGTACCGGCCTGGACGCTGGGGGGTGCGTATCGAAAACCTGGTGATCAACCAGGAAGCAGGCAAAACCGAGTTCGGCGAGTTCCTGCGCTTTGAAACCCTGACGCTGTGCCCGATCGACACCCGTTGCCTCGAGGTGTCGATGTTGAACGCAGAAGAACGCGCCTGGCTGAACGACTACCATGTGCAGGTTCTGACGCGCTTGAGCCCGTTTCTGCAGGGCACTGCGCTGTTGTGGCTGCAGGCCCGCACGATCCCTGTCTGATCAAGCCTTCACGTTGCCGCGGGCTCAGTCCTGCGGCGACGGATTCGCCAGTGGTGCAGCTTTCCTGCACACGATGATCATGCTGCGGCTGGTGTAACCCGCCGGGTTCAGGCCGAACGGATAGTCTTCGGGCTCCTCGGTGGCATCGCCGGACTTTGCGATCACTTTGAATGTTCTGGAAGCGCAAGAGTTGGTAGCCAGTTCGTAGCATTTTGCCCAAGACGACGTGAGGCCTGAGCAGTTGATGTGGATGCCTCGCTTGCTTTGCGTGACGGGTTTGGATGTGGCTGCACAACCTGCCACAGCCAATATGGCCAATACGACAAAAATGTATTTCATTCCTTTCCTTAGCGGGCCATTGCTGATCGCGATCCATCCGATTGACTGGACCATGAGTCGTTTGAACTGTAACGCATAGCCACCGAATATAAATCGGTCAGGTACAAACATGGCGCATGCGCGTAACAAATGCTAGTGCCATATGGCTTCTTGC